>NZ_JBSWWQ010000002.1:0-1572515 GCF_056160145.1 Photobacterium sp. ABD4_091
TCGTTGGGCCCTATTACCAGAAGCTGTGTTGGTATAGAAATATTATCGGTTATGAATAATAAAAATGTGATCTTGGTAACTCATCTTTCACTTAAAGGTTTAATTGTATGTTGGGGCGATAATTAAATAAAAATGTTTTATAAAGATGTAATTTATATCCTGGAGCTAGACATGAAATACAGTCGTTAATATTTTAAATATGTGGTCTGGAAATGCTCATTGTATTTAAAAGTCATTATGAAGAATATTAGTAGGTGTATGATGAATAAAAAAAGAATTGTTATAGCTTTAGGTGGCAACGCTATGCTTCGACGTGGTGAGGTGTTATCGGCTGAAAATCAACAGCGCAACATCAATATGGCCGCCAAACTGATTAAGCAACTTGAGCAAGATTGTGATATTGCAATCGTACATGGAAATGGCCCACAAGTTGGTTTATTGGCCCTGCAAAACTCTGCCTACAATGAAGTACCAACCTATCCGCTGGACAACTTAGTGGCGCAAACACAAGGTATGTTGGGTTACATGTTATTGCATGCCTTAACGGAGCAAGGCATGAGCGATGTGTCTTGCTTGTTAACACGTGTTGAAGTGTCAGCCTCTGACCCCGCTTTTTTGGAGCCAACAAAGTACATAGGTCCGGTATATTCGCCACAAGACCAGGCCGATCTGGAAAAGCAATATGGATGGAAAATGAAGCAAGATGGTCAATTTGTTCGCCGAGTTGTTGCTTCGCCAAAACCAGTTCAAGTGCTTGAATCAAATTCAATTATCCGTTTATTGGAACAGGGGCGGACCGTTGTATGTTGTGGAGGTGGTGGTATGCCTGTCGTGCAGCAGGAGGTTGGTTATCTTGGGGTAGAAGCTGTTATTGATAAAGACCTGGTAGCAGCCATGCTCGCAGAGCAAATTGGCGCAGATTATTTGATGATTCTTACCGATGCAGATGCCGTTTATCAAGACTGGGGTACACCGAACCAAAAAGCGCTGAGGGATGTAACTGTTAGCCAGATGCGTCCTTTTGCCGCCCCTGATGGCGCAATGGGGCCAAAAGCCGAGGCTGTGATTCAGTTTGTTGAGCGAACAGGTCAACGCGCTTTTATCGGCGCGCTACAAGACATTGAGCAAATTCTATTGGGTGAAAAGGGGACATGTGTCAGGCCGGCATGCACTGTTGTCCCCGAAGAACCACTAGTGGTGTAGTTGGTCGATATTTTTCAGGAACCCTTGGATTATGGGATCATTATTGTTGAATAGTTCTATAATCCATTGGGTTACCTCACCAGCCGAGTTTTGACGCCAGCCAATCGATAGTGGAGAAGGAGTCCGGCTCCATTGCACCTCTTTTTCAATTAACTCCCCATTTTCAATCATAGGCTTAGCCAAGTTTTTAGGTAAGAAGCCGATCCCCGTTCCGCTCTTGTGACAAGCTACCTTTGTCGATAAATCTGGCACCTTGATTTCCTTTTGATCGCGTAGCAACCAAGCTGTGCGCTTATTTATATGCTGCGATGTGTCTTCAATGTTTATGGCGGGGTGGTGCCTGAGTTGAGATTCTTTGAGTGGCACGTTAAGCGCGGCTAATGGATGGTCGGGGGCCAGAATAAAGCTCCAACTCATCTTTCCAAGTGGCTTTAGCTTTACCGCATTATCAATCGTATCAAGGCCCGGTACACCGATTGCCAGGTGGTAATCATTATTTAAAAGATCATCCCATACCCCCATATATACAGCATTAGAAATGTTGATTTGGGTAAAAGGGAATGCTTCATGCAAGGCAAAAATGAGCTGAGAGACAGCATTTTCATCAAACAGCAAGTTGTTGATTACTATATTGATATGTCGCTCTACACCATCTGCGATTTGGCGTAGCTCATCTGGCATGCTTTCCATCCAATCAAGCCATTTTTGGCATTGGCTTAGTAAGTGCTCACCGGCCTGGGTGAGGTGGACACTGCGTGTGGTTCGAGTGAAAAGTTGAGTATCTACAGCGTCTTCCAATACTTTAATCCGATAGCTGATGGCAGCCGGCGTTTTATGTAATTCTTCAGCAGCCTTAGAAAAATTAGCATACTCTGCTACTTTCATAAAAGATCGGATAGTTTCCTTGTCAAGCATGTGAGCCCTTTAAAGTTGATGAGACTCCATTCATCTTATAAAAGAATATAAGATATTAAAATTGATCTATGTCGATATTCCAATATGCGTTACAAATATTATTGTAAATAATCATTTTTAATAATTAATACTTGATTATATAAATAATTTTAATTGTCACAGTTCATTGATGCTGCGTCATTAATACTGATTGAAATATATTAATTCTATTCTTGAAAAAATTATAACAATAAATCGTGTGTGACATTGCTCAATATTTTTAACTCATGACTGCCTTAATCTCTAACTAAATACAGGTAATCACATTGAAGATAAAAGAGTTTTCGATGTTTTAAATATTGGGATTAGAAAGGTGGTCATACATGGTCCAGGCATTTTTAAAAAAAGGTTGTTTTCAGGACTCGGTGAGCCTGATGCTGATATCAAGGCAATTGAGTAACGGGGACGCGGTTGAAGAAGTCTCGGTTATGATGGGCACTCCCGCCAACAAGTCTTTGCTGGAATCCACAGGTCTGTGGCATCCACTGTTCGCTGAAGCAACACCAAATGATATTTGTGTGGCCATTCGTCCCTCCGATGATAGTGGCAATGTAGCAGATGAAATAGCCCAGCAGTTAAATGAAGCACTTGCCTCGGTGGCGCAGGCATCTTCGGGCGGAAAGCGGTTAGATGTAGCTCGCCGTTGGCAGACCGCATTGGCGAAACAGCCAGAAGCAAATCTGGCGTTGATTTCAGTAGCTGGCGATTATGCCGCTGACTTGGCAGATGAGGCATTAGATCATGGTTTGAATGTGATGATGTTCTCGGACAATGTTCCTGTTGAGTCTGAAGTCGCATTGAAGCATAAAGCTGCCAGCAAAGGGTTGCTTGTTATGGGACCTGACTGCGGTACTGCAATGGTTGCTGGGTCGCCACTGGCTTTTGCTAACGTGTTACCCAAAGGACCTATTGGCATTGTCGGTGCCTCTGGTACCGGTATTCAAGAGTTAGCCTCGCAAGTTTGCCTGTCTGGCCAAGGTATCACCCATGCCATTGGTTTAGGTGGCCGCGATTTATCTGCACAGGTCGGCGGGGCAAGTGCTTTGAGCGCCCTCAAGATGATGGAAAATGACCAAGAAACAGAAGTCGTTGCTTTTGTCTCCAAGCCGCCAGCTCCAGAAGTGGAACAAAAAGTGATTCAGGCAATGAGAGGGATGAGCAAGCCTGTTGTTGCGCTATTTTTGGGGACGCGCCAAGCCAAGGCCCGTGAAGGCAATGTCTTTTTTGCTAAAAGTCTCGCTGAAGCAGGCAGGCTTTCCGCGATGCTAGCGAATGTCCGCCAGAATGTTCCTGGTTGTAACCATACAGCGGGAAAAAGCATTCTAGGTCTTTACACTGGCGGTACGCTGGCTGCTGAGGCCGCGATGCTCACCGCTGAGCAGTTAGGGTTGAGAGTGGATGATACGCACGAGCAAGGCGTGATGCTTAATGACAGTGGCCACCTTATTATCGATTTAGGCGATGACCATTACACGGTTGGCCGACCTCATCCAATGATTGACCCCACAACCCGCTCTTTAGAAATAGAAAAGCGTGCCGCAGATGAAACTGTCGGAGTGCTGCTGCTGGATGTAGTTATTGGCTATGGTGCGACAGCAGATCCTGCCGCGGCACTTGTTGATGCCGTCGAAAATGTTAAATCCAAGCGCCAAAGCCCGCTGCACGTTATCGCCACAGTAACAGGTACACAAGAAGATCCACAGCAGCGCTCGGAACAAATTGACAAATTGGTTGCAGCTGGGGTCGCGGTCGTTAATACCCTAGAAGAAGCTGTGTTGTTGTCTGAAGCGTTAATTGAGCAACAAGAAAGACAAATAGTTAATGAACGTCCTTCTCTCCTTGATGGGATCAAGGTGGTGAATGCAGGTTTGCGTAGCTTTGCCGATGACTTGCAGTCTGCTTCTACGCCTGTTGTGCATTATCAATGGGCGCCAATCGCGGGCGGGAACACCAAATTAGCCAATCTACTAAAACAAATGCAATAGGGAAGCAAAGATATGTATTCATCAATTAATGAAGCCAACGCAGCCGTACTGGAAAAAGTGAAATCCGCTCGTCCATTTTGGGTCGATGTAACCTCTGCCGGTGAAGTAATACCTTGGTTGTCAGAAGGCCGGCACCTGCTCCACGCTGGCCCGAATATTTGCTGGGAAGAGATGACCGGCCCAATGCAAGGCGCCTGCGTCAGTGCTTGTTTGTATGAAGGTTGGGCAACGTCTGACACTGAAGCCATGGCAATGCTATCACGAGGCGAGGTTCAATTTAGTCCATGTCATCATCACAATGCTGTTGGCCCAATGGGGGGGATTACTTCTGCAAATATGCCGGTCGTTGTGGTTGAGAATAAAAACGATGGGAACTTTGCATACTGTAATATGAATGAAGGTATTGGCAAAGTGATGCGCTTCGGTGCTTATGGCGAAGAAGTTCAGCAACGATTGCATTGGATGCGTGAAGAGCTGATGCCTGTTCTTAAGGATGCACTGAAGCAAACAGATGGCGGTGTAGATTTAGGCTCTATCATGGCCCAAGGGATCACGATGGGAGATGAGTTCCACCAACGTAATATTGCGACCTCCTCACTGTTACTGAGAACACTTGCACCTAGCATTGCTGCTGTCGATACCAGCAAGAGCGTATTGAAGCGGGTGTTTGATTTCTTAAGTATTACCGACCAGTTTTTCCTCAATTTGGCGATGGCATTTTGTAAGTGTGCGATGGACGCTGGCGCAAATGTAGAGGCGGGCAGTATTGTTACCGCGATGACGAGAAACGGTAAGGATTTTGGTATTCGAGTCAGTGGGCTAGGCAATCAATGGTTCACAGCTCCAGTCAATACACCTGAGGGCTTGTACTTCACCGGTTATTCTCAAGAGCAGGCCAATACGGATGTGGGCGATAGCGCTATTACGGAAACTTATGGGATAGGTGGTGCCGCAATGGTCGCTGCACCGGGGGTAACACGCTTTGTTGGAGTTGGCGGGGTAGATGTTGCACTCGATGTATCAGAAGAAATGGCTGAGATTTTCATCGAAAATAACTCTTTGCTACAAATTCCATCGTGGAATTTCCAAGGTGCTTGCCTTGGATTGGATGTGCGTCATGTCGTGGAGACCGGTATTACCCCAGTGATTAATACAGGTATCGCCCATAAGGAAGCTGGTATTGGCCAAATTGGAGCGGGAACCGTAAGGGCGCCGTTGGCATGTTTTGAAAAAGCGCTTGAAGCGTTGGCTCAAGAGATGGATCTGCAGGCTGAGTAAGGGAAATAAGGCGGCCTCTAGGCTGCCTTGCTAAGGCCGACGGAGAAGAAGATGGTAAAAGAAGCGCTAGCCTACAGTTTGTCTGCCCCTAGTAAGCAAGGGGAGTTACGCTTTGCAGGAGGTGGCAGCCAGGCGATTAATTTTCTAACTGAAGATAACAAGGTACTGACCTTACATCGTAGTGACACGGGGATGAGCCCTTCTGGCTGGACAGTATCTGACCCGGTGTTCCATCAATTGACTGCACTTGTGCCAAAGGCGAGTCATATACGATTGGTCAGTAATGGGCTTATCGTTAATGGCTTACACCTACAAAAAGGGACAAATGGCGTATGGCTAAAGGCACAGGGCGTATCGTCTATTTCCTTAGCGGAATTGACAGACTTCCTTTCCAGGCAAAAGCAGGAAACGGGCTTATATGGTTCGTTGGCAAAAGTTGTGGAGGGTGAAGATAAAACACCATTTTATCCAATCTTGGTGCAACTGTACCGATGGTTTAATGGTGATACGCCATGCTGGAAAAATATCATCGGAGCAGGACCTGGTTTAACACCTAGTCACGATGACATGCTCGTTGGCATGTTGGCCTGTGCTTATAGTAATCCTGACTTGAAGCACAAAGCACACAGAATGTTGCCTTTATCATTAGATTTAGATTTCTGGACGACATCAGTTAGTGCCGGGTATTTAGAGCAAGCACGAAACGGGTATTTCTCTGTTTCACTATTAAACCTAATTAACTCAAATCCAGATGAATTTAGCTATTTTGCTTCTCGACTACTAAGTCATGGTCATTACTCTGGTGCCGATACATTATTAGGTATGTGGTTATTCCTTAAGTTACAAGAAACTATATAAAACGATTTAATTATTGATCGTCAATAAACAGAAAAAATCATGCAGTTTTATGAGCTGTTTATGGATCACAAAACAATATATTTCCTTCACTATTATAGAATTATCTATAAGTGATATAAAACTATTAGCCCGTGAATTAGAATATTCATCATGGAGTATCTTATGAATCTTTCCAGTGAGCAGCTTCATCAGTTAATTAAAAATAAAATTAAACAAGCCGGTTTATCTGATGAACATGCTGATATTGTTGCAGATGTCCTCGTTTTTGCTGATGCGCGAGGCGTGCATTCACATGGCGCTGTGCGGGTAGAATATTACTCGGAGCGTATCTCTAAAGGGGGGATCAATGCGAACCCTCAATTTACTTATGAAGAAACAGGCCCCTGTAGTGCGCTTTATGATGGCGATAATGGCGCAGGCCATGTCATTGCAAAAAAAGCAATGGATAAAGCCATTGAGATGGCAAACACGAAAGGTGTTGCTGTTATTGGTGTAAAGCGCATGAGTCACAGCGGTGCGCTTGGGTATTTTACAAAATATGCGGCCGAGCAGGGACTTATAGCAATATCGATGTGCCAATCAGACCCAATGGTAGTCCCATTTGGAGGCAGCGAAGTCTACTATGGCACCAACCCAATAGCCTTCTCAGCGCCAGGGCCGGATGGTAAGACAATCAACTTTGATATGGCTACCACCATACAGGCTTGGGGTAAGGTATTGGACGCTCGTTCCCGGAACCAATCCATCCCAGATACATGGGCGGTGGATAGCGATGGTCATCCTACGTCTGACCCACATGCAGTTCGAGCACTATTACCGATTGCTGGACCGAAGGGGTACGGCCTGATGATGATGGTGGATATTCTGTCTGGTGTGATGCTGGGGTTACCTTTCGGTAAAAATGTCAGTTCAATGTATGACGATTTAACCGAAGGGCGAAATTTGGGTCAGCTACATATTGTGATTAACCCTGAATTTTTCACAACAAAAGAATATTTCATTGAATCGATTTCTCAAACTATGAAGGAATTGGGTGAGATTCGTCCAGCCCCAGGTTTTGATAAGGTATTATACCCTGGACAAAACAGTGACCTCATTGAAGCTAAATCAAGAAAAGATGGAATAGAGATTGTAGATGAAGTTTACGATTACTTAATATCTGAGCATACCTACATTAACTCCTACGATCACAAATCTGCGTTTAATGGATAAATAGAATAAATGTTCATAATAAAAATAGCTAAATAAGTACCTTTATCGTTATGAGCTGTCTGTGATAAATACATATTTTGAAACAAAATAAGGAATGAAAAGATGGAGCTATTAAAATCTAAAGTAGAAGAGACGTCGAAAAAAATCACTCAATACGGCTATCAAGAAGGGGCTGGTATGACCCGCCTGCTTTATACCGAAGAGTGGTTATCAGCACAAAATACATTCTTAGAGTTATTTGAAAAAAGCGGCTTCCAAGCTTATTCGGATGATGTAGGTAATATTTATGGACGCTTGGAAGGAAGGGAGTTCCCAGACCAAGTGATCATGTCTGGCTCACATATCGATACTGTGGTGAACGGCGGTAATCTCGATGGTCAGTTTGGTATCGAGGCAGCATTTATTGCCATGCAATACTTAAAAGACAAGCATGGTTCTCCAAAGCGTACGATTGAAGCTGTTTCTTTGGCTGAAGAAGAGGGTAGCCGTTTTCCTTATGTTTTCTGGGGAAGCAAGAACATTGTTGGCATTGCGGATAATGATGCGGTTAAAGATCTGACCGACAATAAGGGTGTGAACTTTGTTGACGCCATGAGAAAGTGCGGATTTGATTTTGCAACAGATCGTACGGTCAGAAAAGATATTAAAGCCTTTGTCGAACTCCATATCGAGCAGGGTAAAGTACTAGAAACAGAGGGTAAGCAACTTGGTGTCGTAACCAGTATTGCAGGTCAACGACGCTACAATATTACCCTCAAAGGGGAAGCGAATCATGCGGGTACCACCCCGATGGGATACCGAAAAGATACTGTTTACGCATTCAGTAAGATCTGTAGCCAGTCTATCGATAAAGCCAAAGCAGAGGGCGATCCACTTGTATTAACCTTTGGTAAGGTGGTACCGAAACCAAATACCGTTAATGTCGTGCCTGGTGATATTTTATTCAGCATGGATTGTCGCCATACCGATAAGGAAAAGCTACTCGGCTTCAGTGATCAGATTATTGCAGATATGCAGAAAATCTGTGCCGAGATGGACATTGAAATCGATGTTGATCTGTTTATGGATGAAGAGCCTATCCCTATGGATCCAACGTTGGTTGATCTCATCGATACGACGTTTGAGTCGCAAGGCAAAAACTATATGCGCATGCACAGTGGTGCCGGGCATGATTCGCAGATTTTTGCTCCTCGCGTTCCTACAGGAATGATCTTTATTCCAAGTGTTGCAGGTATTAGCCATAACCCAGCAGAGCAAACCAATCTTGATGATCTTACCGTTGGTGTCGAAGCACTTATCAGTGTGCTTTACGAGCTAGCATACAAATAATATGCGGAAACTAATATGGAAATTAAAAATCAGTCCAGTACTGAGTACTGGAAAAAGCTTGTCGTAATACTTTGCTTTGGTTGGGTTGCTATTTGGATTTATCGTACTGTTTTAACTCCGATTTATCCAGAAATCCAATCTGCACTCGGTGATATCAGTGATACCCAGATTGGCCTTATTGCCACATTCTATTTTGCAGCATACTGTGGAGGTCAAATACCCGCCTCGATTGTTGTTGAAAAAATGGGGCAGAAGCTAACGCTATTGTGTGGCTTCAGCTTATTTACTGTGGGTACGCTTGTTATTGCGAATGCTCCATCTATCAATACAGTCTACGCAGGTTCCTTGCTGTCAGGATTAGGGTGTGCGTCATTTTTCTGCTCGGCTTACTCACTATCTGGTGAGCATGTTCCTGAGGAGCGGCGTGCATTTGCCTCTGCGATCGTCAACAGTGGCGCTGCTCTAGGGATGGGGGTTGGTCTGATAGGATCAAGTGTTCTGGTAAAGAACATGGGAGTGGCATGGAATAGTGTGCTGTACATTTCTGCAGCTGTTATTTTCGCAATGCTTATTGTCTTTGCAATGATGATAAAGCCGCAAAAGAAAGCGCAGGTTTCTACCGGGTCTAAGCAAGATGATTCTGCTGGCACAGAGCTAGAGCAGCAAGGCTCTTCGTTGTTTAGCCCGGAACTGATTGCGGTATATTTCCTATATTTCTGTACTTGTTATGGTTACTACATGATCGTAACTTGGCTTCCGAGTTACTTACAAACAGAGCGTGGGTTCGAAGGTGCTGCAATCGGTGGGGCATCCGCCTTAGTTGCCATGGTTGCTGTTCCGGGCGCACTGTATTTCAGCTCATTGGCTGACAAATTTAAGTCACAAATGATCAAGTTGGTTGTTGCGATGGAAATCGCAGGTGGCTTAATGTTGGCTTTTACGGTGTTATCGCCGAATACTACGGCTTTGATGATTAGCCTTGTCGTTTATGGATTCCTAGGCAAGATGGCTCTGGATCCGATCCTGATCTCTTATGTTACGGGCCGTGCACCGAAAGTAAGAATGGCAAGGGCTTTGGCAATCTTTAACTTGTCAGGCATGTCATCGTCGATTATTGCGCCACCACTGACAGGTCTTATTTCAGATATAACAGGATCTAAAGCGATTGGTTTCTATTTGTCTGCAGGCTTGCTGATTGTTGGGGCCTTGTTATTTATCGTCATCAACCTACGATCCAACCAAAAAACAGAAGTACAAGCAGCATAATATTAATTTTCATTATGTTAGCCAGCTAACTCTGTTAGCTGGCTTTTTGCGTTTCAAAATTCAATGTTTTTAAAATTGGAATTTATATTAACCGTATATTAATACTTAAAAAATAAAGGTGGAGTATAAAAACAGATTGAACAATAACATTGTAATAAGCAAAAAAATAAAAACATTGCATATAGTGTGGTTACTTTCTAATACAAGTGAAATACTAATCGGTATAGTTTTCCTAACAAAATGAATTGATGTCCAATAATAAGGGAAATACCATGACTGAAATAACTAAGGAGTTAATCGATGAATATCGATCTCGAGGTTATAACAATGATCTATTACCGAAGTCCACAGACAAAAGAACATGGCGAGCGTTAAATTATTTTACTTTATGGCAGGGATCGGTACATAACGTCCCTAATTATGTTGCTGTGGGTGGTTTTTTCATGCTCGGCCTTAGCACCGTCGGTATTATGGCCGCCATATTGTTAAGTGGTGCTGTGATTGCACTGGCGATGATTCTCAATGGAGCTCCCGGCTCTAAATATGGTGTTCCTTTCTCTATGCTCTTAAGGGCTTCATATGGTGTTAAAGGTGCACTTTTCCCAGGCGTGTTGCGCGGTGGTATTGCCGCTATTATGTGGTTTGGCTTACAAAACTACGCTGGCTCTATCGCTTTACTCATAATTATTACCAAGATTTGGCCTGAGTTTCTGGCGATTGGTGGTGACTGGTCCTTTATAGGTATTTCTGCGCCAGGGTTGATTGCTTTCTTAGCGTTTTGGGCCATTAATATGCTTATTGGTTTAGGCGGAGGCGCTATCCTAAACCGCTTTACGGCTTTTCTTAATCCGTGCATTTACCTTGTTTTCGGTGGCATGGCAATTTGGGCTGTATACCTGGTAGGTTTTGATAGTATCCTCGCTTACGTTCCCGCTAAAGTTCAGCAGGGTGATGCAGGCTTCTTCGAATTCCTCATTGTAATCAATGCGATTGTTGCCGTATGGGCTGCTCCAGCGGTGAGTGCTTCTGATTTTACTCAGAATGCCCGTAGTTTTCGTGACCAAGCTGCAGGTCAGTTTAGCGGCCTAATGGTAGCTTATCTGCTTTTTGCTGTTTCTAGTGTTTGCGTATTGGCTGGAGCCAGTATCCATTTCGAAACTGATACCTGGAACGTACTCGATATAATCGCTAAGTGGGACAGCTTATTCTTGGTGATATTTGCCGGAGCTGTTGTATTGATGACGACGATTTCAACCAATGCGACGGGTAATATTATCCCGGCCGGATATCAGCTTGTAGCGGTTTTCCCACGCCTTACTTACCGACAAGGGGTTATGATTGCTGGGGTGATCAGCGTGATAATCTGCCCGTGGAAATTGATGGAAAGCCAGGAAAGTATTTTCCTTTTTCTTAATACTATCGGCGGTATTCTGGGCCCTGTAATTGGAGTTATGCTGGGTCACTACTTCATTATTATGAAGCAGAAGATTAAATTGGATTCACTTTATGTATCTGGCGACAGTTTTAATTATTATAAAAATGGCATTAACCTCATTGCCTTTTATGCCACGATCTTTGCTTGTGTGCTTTCATTAGGCGGTCAGTATATTTCTTCGCTAAGTGCTTTAAATAGTCTGTCTTGGTTCACCGGTGTCATTGTTGCCTTTGTGACATACGTTGCACTGATGAAGCTTGACGAAAAACGTAATCCAGATCTTTATCTATCGTTCCGATAATTAACATTATTTTCAAAGTAGTTTAAATTAAACCAATAAAATGGAGTGAAACATGTCCTACGATAAAATTATTAAAAACGGTACTGTTATTTTAGAAAATGAAGCGATTGAAACGGATATCGCGATAAAAAATGGTGTTATTGCCGCTATTGGCAACAATTTGGGAGAGGCTTCTGAGTACATTGATGCAGCAGGTTTGATCGTTGCACCCGGCATGGTTGATGGTCACGTTCATATCACCGATCCAGGAGGCCCTCGTAGTGAGTGGGAAGGGTATGAAACGGCAACGAAAGCAGCGGCTAAAGGGGGGGTAACGACCTGTGTTGAAATGCCGTTGAATCAGGTTCCCGCTACGATAGATCGGGAAACTCTACACATTAAATACGAGGCCGGTAAGGGGAGGCTCTCGGTTGATGTTGCTTCTCTGGGGGGGCTCGTTCCACACAATATTGACCGCCTACATGAATTGGCTGAGGAAGGTGTGGTTGGCTACAAATGCTTTGTGTCGACTTGCGGTAACCCAGATCCGACATCAGGTGACTTCTGTAACGTAAACAACTATCAGCTTTATGAAGGTATGACCGAACTAGCCCGCTTGGGCAAAATTTTACTGATGCATGCAGAAAACGCCGAGATTTGTGATGGTTTGGGCAAGAAAGCGGTGGCAGAAGGCCGCTTAACAGCCAAGGATTACATTGCTTCTCGTCCAGTCTTCACTGAAGTTGAGGCTGTGCGTCGTGCGATCTATCTAGCGAAACAAACAGGTTGTAAGCTGCATCTTTGTCATTTGAGCAGCCCTGAAGCAATTGAAGAAGTTACCAAGGCGCGCAATGAAGGCCAGGATGTAACCTGTGAGTCTTGCGGTCACTATTTTGCTCTGGATGATAATCAGTTTGAGGAAATCGGTACCAAGGCGAAGTGTTCACCGCCTATCCGTGATAAGGACAACCAGGACCGTATGTGGGCGAAGCTGCTAAACGGAGAGATTGATTTTATTACCTCAGATCACTCACCTTGTACGCCAGATCTCAAAGAGGGAGGCATTTTTGATGCGTGGGGCGGTATTTCTTCGTTGCAAAATAGCGTTGATATTATGTTTGACGAAGGGGTACAAAAGCGTGGTATGGCGTTGACTCAGTTCGCTAAGCTGATGGCCACCAACCCAGCTGAATTGTTTGGTTTAGAGCAGAAAGGGCGAATTGCTATTGGTAAAGATGCCGATATTGTCATCATCAAACCGAATTCATCTTATGTACTCACCGCAGACGATTTGGAATACCGTAATAAATTTAGTGCTTATGAAGGGCGTAATATTGGTGCGCAGGTTGCCAAGACGCTGCTACGAGGCCAGGTTGTCTATGATCTTGAGATTGGGGTAACTAACCCTTACCAAGGTGACTTTGTTACTGTATAAGTGATTAATAAAAGTGATATAAAAAAGCAGCCAATGGCTGCTTTTTTATTGTCAGCCCTAAACCACCAACCTCAGTAGGTTGTCTTTTATAATTGCTTGTGAGTTGAGTACGGATAAAAGTAGCAAGCCAAACGTAAGGAAGTAGGACACTTTTGGGTTTATCGGTATAACATCGCAAAAAGCGTTCTGGTTGCTGGTTTATTTAATATACAGGTTTGAAACAATAGCATTCTTTCTTTAATGCTTACTCGCTGTAGAGGGTGAGATGGGGGCTCTCTAAAGGCGATTTTCCTGATCTGTTATAGGGTGATATTTTCCGGTTTATAACCACAATACTTTAAAACAATACCTTGTCTATAATCCTATAAATGCTCTCTGAGCCTGCATCTTGAAGTGGCTTGGTTATATGAAATTATAACTTTCCTGAAACTGACTATATAGCGGCAGAATAGGCTTGGTTTTTTCTTTGGTGAGATTAATTAGGTTTATAATATAATTGTCTCTTGATTAATAGTAACCATTTAGATATCAATTGCCTCAAGGGTTAGGTTTTATTATTATTTTTTCATCTGTTTTAAGAGGTGGGTAGGTTGAGGGAAATAATGAAACTTTAAGATGCTAAAGCCAGCAATAATAGCTTGCTGGCTTAGTTTTTTGTTGGGATTAATTATTAAAACGGCTTATGCTTGCACGTATTCCGCTCTTTTCTCTTCGTTGTAAACATCCCGGTCAAATTCACCTAGTTTGTCTGAAACAAGCATGGCAATCATGACATCAACCGTATTGTTAAGCAGGGTTCTGAACATGCCTGAGAACCAATCAATACCAATAAGGATAGCCACACTCTCGAGCGGAAGCCCCATCGAACTGGCAAGGAAGGTGTATACAATAATCATCCCGCCGGGTACGACTATGGTTCCCATACACATCAACACTGACAGTAGGATAGCCATACCCATTTGGAAGGGTTCGAGGACAATACCGGTAGCTTGACTCATGAAGAAAATGGCTAGGACGTAGCACATCACCGCGCCATTAGCATTCATTGACATGGTAATTGGGCCAGTGAAGTCTGAGACTTTGCGGCTAACGCCAAATTTAGTCACTGAGTCTTCCATTTTGGTCGGTAAACAAATTGCAGAAGATGTTGTGGTCATTGACATAATCGACAACTTTGCAAATTTCTTCGGCATTTTGAAAGGACTTACCTTGGTTAACATAGCTGTAAGAGGGCCATACATTAACAGCAAGATAATATCGCCTATTGCTAGTGCACCAAGGAACTTAAGCATAGGTATTATTACCTTAAAGCCAATAGCACCAGAAACGTTAGCCAATAGGCAGAAAATACCAATGGGAGCCAGTTTCATAACCATCTTGATGATGTTCATGATCACGGCATTAAAACTAACGATAAATTCCGTAATAACCTTGTTACCACTGGTTCGAGAATATGAACCCATGGCTAGCCCGAAAATAATGGCAAAGACAATACAAGGTATCATGGCGCCATTTGCCATCGAATCAACGATATTGGTAGAGAAGAAACCCAGAATGGTATCTTTGATCGAAGCATCGGGTGTGGCGACCGCTGTTGCTGCACCTTCAATAATTATTCCTTCCCCAGGCTTTATTGTGAGGGCAAGAAATAATCCGACAAAAGCAGAGACAATGGTCATTGAAATGATCCATTTGAATGTATGAAGGCTCATTTTACCGGCGCCTTTGCTGTCTACGTTTCCGATTGCAGCGGAGACTGCAGTCATGACAAGCAGAACAACGGACATCTGAATTAGGCGGATAAAGATATCCCCAATAAATTTGATGTTCTCAGCCCAAGGGCCAACTACTGCCCCAAAGATTATACCTGCTGCAGTTGCAATAAGTATCTGATTTGTCAACGATATTGACAGTCTTGGTTTGGGTTCAGACATACTAAGTGACATACTCGTTCCCTCATTTCAGTTATATTCCTGATATTAAGGTCGGCAAAATGTTTTAGCTCATAAAGCAAGAAATAACATTACAACTTGCATTGACCTCTTTTGTATCGAAGCATTATTTCGTATTTATTGTATTTCTTTATGGGATATAGAATAGGCGTAAAGAAGTTTGAAATTATTGAGGGTGATTAAATATTAAGCAAATATTAAATTGTTTTGTGAAACAACAATGAATAGTTAGAAAAGTTTAAATACTATTCTAGAAAGGGGGGAGATATCAGAAGTACATCTTTCGATATATCAGCATATCGAAAGATGAGTTTACTAAGAAGATGAATGAGTAGTTTTAATACTCAGGTAGCTCAAATTGCTCGGAAATCTTAAGGATCTCATTATCCGAGCAGTGGGCAATATCTTCCATCACTTCTCGGGTGAGGTGAGGGCAGAACAGCTCGATGAAATCTAACATGTACTTTTGCAAGAACAGGTTACGGCTGTAGCAAAGCCAGGCGTCACAGGCTGGGATGATATCATTGAGCGGAATGCTGACTAGGTTCTCGTCTATCACATCTTGGGCAGCTACTTGGGCAATTATCCCGATCCCGTAACCGAGGTTAACGTACTTCTTGATAACCTCGACATCCATCACCGTCATGAAGTAATACGGCGAGATCCCTTTTTCCTTGAAGGCTTTGTCTTGTGCCGAGCGCCCGGTTGACCCCGGTTCGTAACTGATCAGTGGGTAAGTACCTATTTTCTCGATGGAAATATCACTGTCATTGGCCAGCGGATGGTCTTTGGGCACGATAAGGCTCAGGTTCCATTTATAGGCCGGTAGTACAATGATGTCTTTTTCTCGCTCAACATTCTGCGCCAGTATCGAGAAATCAGACTGGCCACGCTTTAGGATATGGCCGTATTTATCGAGCTGGGAAGTCCCGATGTGAAATTTGATTTTCGGGTAACGTTTGACGAACCGTTCTACCGCTTCCGGAATGAGATAGCGGGCAATGGTATTGGTGGTGTAGATGTTCAAAAAGCCTTCTTCGGGCTTGATGTGATCACGAACAATAGTCTTTATACGGCTTTCTTTTTCCAGCATCTCGATGGCTTCATCGATGATCTGCTTACCGATAGGGGTTACCGTACTGATGGATTTTCCCTTGCGTTCAAAGATCTTAACGCCTAATTCTGACTCAAGCAGCCTGATCTGCTTGCTGACGCCAGGTTGGGTGGTGAACAGGGAATTGGCAGCAACCGAGATATTCAGGTTGTTGTCTATCACCGCTTTAAGGTAACGCAGTTGCTGTAATTTCATTGCTTTCTCATTATTTCTGCAATAGTTTCATACCCTTGATTGTGCCTGAAGTAACAAAATTTTCATATAACAAGTGGTAATAATATATTCCCTTTCCTTTTGGTTATGAGATTGGGTTGTGAAGGAATCCGTGATGTTGCAACTATGCCTTTTGGGCTTAGTTTTCTAGCGCCCGTATCATTTCAAAACGGCGAAGACCCTGTATCACTCTTTTTTCGTCTAGCACAGTGAGGTTACGGATAATCGCATTGGTGATCACCAGCGGTGGGCTGACAGACTTTGTCCCCTTGGTTTCACCGCGGTATACCCTCAGTAGCAATACATCCTGCGGTACACTCAGTGAACTAAGATCGCTGATACCAATCACTTGAAGCTGCAAATTACGGGCAATCTTGATCAGCTTTTCTGTCATCTCATTCATCGTATTGTTGAAAATGAGTATCAGCACATCTTCCGGCTTTGAGGTCGTTAGGCACTCGGCCAGTTTCGAACGTCCGAGCGACACGGTTTCTGCGTCGATACCGGAACGATTGAGGCGGCGGGAAAAGTGCTCGGCAAACCCTTCTGTATTGTCCTGCCCGTTGATAAATACCTTGTTGGCAGAGAGGATCATGTGGCAAGCGTCATCGAGCAGGGGTTGGTTTACTGCACTGGCAATTAACTTCAGGTGCTCGATTTCCTGGTTAATGGTTGATTGCAATACCGAGCCTTCCATTTGCGACAAGGTATGCTGGTGGCGGTCACCGGCATCGGCGGACTGGTTAGCAAATTTGATCAGATATTGCTTGAGCTCGGGGTGACCGCGAAAGCCCAGTTTTTGCGCTAGCCTGACCAATGTAGAGGGGTGAACCTCTATTGCATGTGCGATGTCTTTGCCGCTTTGGCCAGCATGTTCGGCGTTGGCAAGGTAATAGTCGACCACCTTCACTTCTGATTTGGTCAGCTTGCCTTCAATCCCTGTGATCAACTGTTGAATGGCACTGCGAAATCTAACCTGGTAACTAATTTGTCTGTCGTTCATTGTTCTATCGTCATTTATAACCTAGCACCTTGAAGCCATTGAATATAATCATCAAAAATGACTGTTAAATGGCAAAGTTGCAGAATTCATGCAATTGCAATTTTGATTGCAAAGTATGAAAGCCGCAGATAAACAGGGTATTACATTAGCTCTGCAACGGTTGCAGAGTTCTCTTCAATGAACAGACGAATAACTGAAACAGTATTGTCACTTTTCCTGCCTAGCATTCTCCGCAGTCCTTCAGATAAACATGGAATGAATCATGAAACTGCGTCTTTCAGCTTTGGCCCTTTCGCTTGTTGCGGCAGGGGCGATGGCAAAACCGGTACAAGTTGAACTTTGGCATAACCAATCGGGTGACGATGAAGTCATCCTTCAGAACCTGATCAATAACTTCAATACTGCCAATGATGGCATTGAGGTTAAAGCGACCTACAACGGCAGCTATGCCGATATCATCACTAAATTGCAAGCTTCTATTCCTGCTCGCCGTAACCCGGAAATGGCGATACTGGAAGTGACTCAGTATGGTGTGTTTGCCGAAGCGGGTGTGCTTAACGACTTGAATGGTTACTACCAAGCCAATGCCGAATTTGCTGAAGAGCTGCAGCCATTTGCGCTGGAGATAGGTAACTACAAAGACGGTAACTACGTGATGCCGTTTAACTCTTCGACACCGCTGATGTATGTCAATAAAGCACTGCTTGAGAAAGCAGGGTACGAAAATGTGCCGGCTATGACATCGTTTGATGAAATCCTTGAAGTTGCGAAGAAAGTACAAAGCGAGTTGGGTGCTGACAATGTTTACGGCATCAATACGCCGAGCCAGTTCACCCGTTTTGGTCTGGTGATGCAAAACGGTGGTGACTGGGTTGACCCTGTTACTAATAAATCGGGTCTTGCCGATGAGGCAACCATCGAAGCGTTTCAGTGGATGGGCGATCTTTACCATAAGCACCGTGTTGCTTCAGCAGAAAGTGTGACCGATGAGAAATTGGTAAAACAACACTTCAGCTCAGGCCGTGTTGCTATCCATTTTGACAGCACGGGCAACCTAGGTGATTACAAACGTCTGTTGGGCGATGATTTGGTGGTATTACCTATGCCGTGTACCGCTGAATGCCGAGTGCCAATCGGTGGTGCAGGTGTCGGTATGATGGCCAATGTAAGCGATGAGAAAAAAGAAGCATCGTGGCAGTTTATGCAATACCTAGCGTCAGCAAACCAGAGTGCAACCTGGTTCCAGCATACTGGCTACATGCCAGTAAACAAACATGCGCTAGAGATCGACTCTTCTAAAGCGTTGCTTGAAGAAAATCCTGTTTTTGCTGCAGCAATGGATCAGCTACCTGTTGCCCAGGGGCGTGCCCGTCCGCCAGCAATGGCTTGGATCCGTGCCCAAGAGCAGGGGATCTGGGAGTCAATTGCACTGGGTCAACAAGATGCGGATAAGGCACTGAAAGCCTTTAACCGCCGTGTTGAGTCCCGCCTTTAACTTGAAATAGGCGGGAGATATCCCGCCTAAAAAGCATGACCATGAAAAGAATTGCGCCTTATTTATTTGTTTTACCCTGCCTGTTGCTAATAGGCATTTTTACTTATTGGCCGATAGTCTCGTCCTTTATTTACAGCTTCCATAGCTGGAACTTCCTCAGCAGCGATATGCCCTTCGTTGGGCTGGAAAACTACCGCTATTTGCTAGAAGGCGAGGAGTTTCGTAACTCGCTATATATCACATTGATCTTTGTGGTGATTTCGGTACCTGTGCGATTGGGTTTGGCACTGTTGCTGGCCAACTTCCTGGTTAATGAAACCAAGCTGGTTCGGTTCCTGCGCGGTGCTTACTTTTTGCCGTCGGTGACCTCGACGGTTGCTATTTCGGTGATCTGGAGCTGGATCTTCGCCACTGATTTTGGCTTGGTGAACAGCATTCTGAGCACATTTGGCATGGAGAAAATCACCTGGCTGCAATCACCGATGCTTGCGCTGTGGGTGGTGATTATCGTTAACACCTGGAAGCAGCTTGGCTACGACATGGTGATATACGTTGCCGGTCTGCAGGCGATCCCAAATGAGCTTTATGAAGCCTCTCAAGTTGATGGCGGTAAGAAATGGCATGTGTTCCGTCGCGTTACTTTCCCGCTGGTTATGCCAACGACGTATTTCTTGTTGATCATCTCTGTTGTTGAGTCATTCCAGATCTTCACCATTGTTAATGTGATGACCAATGGTGGTCCGGCGTTTGCGACAGATATGCTGGTGAACTTGCTCTACCGCACTGGATTCGTTTTGTTTGATATTGGTCAGGGCTCGGCGCTGGCGGTGATTTTGTTTGTCATTTTGCTGCTGTTGGCAGTGGTGAAATCGAAATTGATTGGTAAGAAGGTGCACTATGCAGGCAGCTAAAGCGATTCAACTGGCACCGAAAAAAACACGGTGGTCACTGTCGATGGTGATCCTGACAGCGATGGCGTTGATGTTCCTGTTTCCGATTGCCTATGGCGTGTTTCTTTCATTCATGCCGTTTGATGCCTATGCATCAGGGCAAATTGGTTTTTCGCTGGAAAACTATGTCTATGCGTTTACCGAGATGAACTTCCCGCTGTATCTGCTCAATACCGCGATTGTTTCTATTGCGGTGACCGTTCTGAGCCTGACGGTATCGATCTGCGCGGCTTATGCCTTTAGCCGGATTGAATTCAAAGGTCGTGAATTGTTGTTCTGGCTGGTCGTGGCGACCCTGATGGTACCGGGACACATCAGCTTGATCCCAAACTACCTCAACATGGCAAAAGTTGGCTTGTTGGATAGTTACTGGACGCTGATTTTACCTTCTATTGCGAGCGGCTTTGTCACCTTCTTCCTGCGTCAGTATTTCAAGGGGATCCCAAAGGCGATGGATGAGGCGGCCTGGATTGACGGAGCCAACCACTTGCAGGTGCTGTGGAAGGTCATTGTCCCTATGGCCCGCCCTGCTATTGCAGCAATGGCACTGTTTACCTTCCTAGGAGAGTGGAACTCGTATATCTGGCCATTGATTGCCACTGATAGCGAAGAAGTACGTACGCTTCAGATTGCACTGTCCCGACTTTACTCCAGTGCCGCCGATGACGGCATGGTGAACTGGCCGCTGGTGATGGCAGGTGCAACGCTCACCATGTTGCCGACATTGCTGTGCTTTAAGTTAGTAGAAAAACACTTGGTCCGTGGTATTGCCATGGGCGCGTTAAAGTAAGAGATGAAAATGATGAAATCACAAATCGCTTCCCACCGTGGTGGAACACTCGTCTGGGGTGAGAACTGCCGCCGTGCTTTCGAAAATACCTTGAACCTGCCAGTTGAGCTGGTGGAGTTTGATGTTCACCCAACTAAAGATGGGATTATTGTTGTCCATCATGACGCCACACTTGATCGCACTACCGATATGACTGGCCCGGTGAATGCAAAAACCTGGCAAGAGCTAGCGCTAGGCAGTGTGAATTACTCCGGTGGTCAGCGCATCATGACACTGGAAGAGCTGTGTGAGCTATACCAGGACAGCGAAATCATTCTGCGCTTGGAGATCAAAGCAGATGTCAATAAGGTGCCATACCCGGGTGTAGTGGACAAGGTGCTGGCAATCCTTAAGCAAACCGGTATGTTCCAGCAGACAATCATCTCGTCGTTTAACTGCGAGGTATTGGCTGAGCTTGCCGGAAAAGCCCCTGAGCTATTCACCATTTGGTTGATGCAAAGAAACATGCCTTGCCTGCTCGGTAGTGAATTTTCGATAAGCCTTGCCCAGTCAATGAAGGTTAACGAAATCTCAGTCCATGTTTCGCAATTGAGCCAAGAAACCAAAACCAAAGTATTGGCGAGCGGCCTGAAATACGGTTGTTACGGTGCCCATACTGCAGAATTAATCCAAACAGCACTGGATCACGGTGTACACGCATTTACTACTGACCGCCCAGATTTGGCCATCAAACTTCGCGACGCCTTCATGTTGGAGAAAGCATCATGACCGCTATTTCATTGCAGCACGTAGATAAAACCTATCAGGAAGGCAACCAAGTTGTCTTCGATGTAAACATGAATATTGAGAGCGGCGAGTTTATCGTTATCGTCGGCCCATCGGGCTGCGGTAAATCGACATTGCTTCGCATGATCGCAGGGCTTGAAGAGATCACCGGTGGCGATCTGATCATCAACGATCAGCGGATGAATGATGTCCTGCCACAAGATCGTGATCTGGCCTTTGTGTTCCAGAACTATGCCCTTTACCCGCATCTGAGTGTCCGTGAGAACATCGCGTTTAGCTTGGAGCTGCGAGGCGTCGATAAGAAAACTCGTCATCAGCGGGCAGAGGAAGTGGCTAAAACGCTGCGTCTTGAAGAATACTTGGATAAAAAGCCCGGCCAGCTATCGGGGGGGCAGCGCCAGCGTGTCGCCATGGGGCGGGCTATCGCCCGTGATGCAGGCATTTACCTAATGGATGAACCTTTGTCGAATTTGGATGCCGAATTGCGTAATTCGATGCGGGCGCAGATCAAACAGCTTCACCGTAATTTGGGCAATACCACTATTTACGTTACTCACGATCAGATTGAGGCCCTGACTTTGGCCGACAAGATCGCGGTAATGAAAGGCGGTGTGCTGCAGCAATTCGCCAGCCCGGAAGAGATCTATGACAATCCAGCCAATGTGTTTGTCGCCTCATTTATTGGCGCGCCACCAACCAACATCTTGCCGCTGTCGGTGAAGGCTGGTCACGCTCGTATCATGGGTGATGTTGCAAGCTGGATGGTGCCTGACAGCAGCCTTGTTTCAGGAGACTACCTGCTGGGTATTCGACCAGACAAGATGGCAATTTTAGACGCCAGCTACACCAAAGACATTCGCTGGCAGGCTGATGTGGAGCTGGTTGAAACCACGGGAAGCGATAGAATCATCCATTGCCGCTGTGATGGGCATAAGTTCTTGCTTTGTGTTGATCGTCAGTACCGAATTGAAGAGGGGCAAAGCATTGATGTCGGCTTCAACGTGGCTGATGCACTGCTTTTTGATGGTGAGACCGAAGAGCGGATTTATATCCAGTTAAATAAGGCAGAACAGGCGGCATAGAAGGAGTTCGTTGCCGCCCTCATCTTGAGCTCATCTTTTGTGAGCAATGAAATGGCTGCCTTGTGCAGCCATTTCTATTTCAACAGTGACTAACTGCGCGAGATCACCCAAGTTGATTGGCAGTCATTACAACAGACTTCGGCATCGCTGATGCTTTTGTTGATGATCTGGGTGTTTTCAGAATCGCACTTCGGGCAGTGGGTCCGGGTCGGTGGGCAGTTGAGTTCAACACAGTGGTTCTGGTTATCCTTTGCTTTGACCATAGGTTGTTTGCAATCTGGGCACAACATGATTTAACACTCCTTATAATTTCTACTGACTTCATGTCAGCTTTGCTGTTATGCCTTTTATGTCTCGAAAGTGTGTGACACAAAAAATGTGCCAAAACGGCAGAAATAAAAGGCATGCAATGTAATATCACCGTTGTTGTGGTGTGACCAGCATGCGGGGTGAATTGTTGGCAGTTTGTTGATCACAATCATGAATAGGCAAAAACAGTGAATAATTTTGCGAACTATTGTTCGAGTCTGTAATCGAGCTGCATTTTATTTGTCATTATACTTTATTTTCTCTGTCACCTTAGCGTCAAATAACTGAATTACTTTGCCTTTGTCTGAAATAAAGGTGAAATATGTTGCCTCCATTACGCGCCCTAGTGGCTTTCGAAGCGGTTGCCCGGCTAGGTTCTATCGGGGCAGCAGCTAGAGAACTTCATGTAACACAAGCTGCAGTAAGTCAGCAGCTTAAAAGCCTGGAGCAGTTTCTTGATTGCACCCTGTTCGAGCGTAGCCAGCGTGGTGTAATGCTTACAGCCAGTGCGCAGCAGTACTTGCCGGCGGTAACAGGCTCTCTACATCATCTCAAGCTGCAAACAGAGCTGTTGTTTGGCAAGCAGCAGCCCGATGTATTGCGGGTGAAACTCAACCATTCTATTGGTCATAACTGGTTGATCCCCAAGCTCAAAGACTTCACCGAAAAGTTTCCATTTATTCGGCTGGATTTGTCCTTGGTCGATTGGCCGTCAAGGAAGCCATGTATTGATGCCGATGTTGAAATTACCAATGGTTACTTGGAGACCGAGACGACCCGAGCTGAACGATTGTTTGAAGAGCAATGGTTAATGGTGTGCTCGCCGGCATTCAAGCAATCCCATGCCGAACAACTTGCTCGCGGTGATATTGCCTCTTTGCCCGCGATACAAGTTAAAGGTTATGAAGAGAGCTGGATGCAGTGGCTGGCCCATAATCAGCGCTTGCCAGAATTGCCGAATATCCAGTTGGAGCTGAGCAATTCGCTTCATGGCCTTGAAGCCGTCAAACAGGGGATAGGTATGATGCTGGTGCGCTCGCTAGTCGCCGAGCGGGATTTGTTGTCCGGCGAGGTAGTCACCGCCATTGATGGCAGTATGCCCTCGGAATCTGGCCACTACCTGATCACTGCCAATAAGCGTGATGCCAAGGTGAATTTCTTTTGTGATTGGCTTCATAAGCAGACATAGCACAAATCTGCTGCTCCCCATACCATTTCTAATTCTAACTCGATTACCCCCTAAGTTTTTCTTATGGCTGGCATCGGAAAATATGACGTTGAGCCAAACGAGCTTGTCATAGACGGAAAATAAGATAGCGGCATAGAATAAAGGAAGTGCTTATTCCATGAAAATTACACCTCAAATATTGACTGACAAGGCCAGGGTCTTGCTGTTTATCGCACCCTTGATGGCGCCACTGATGGCATTCTGGCTGATCCCTTTCGGCTGGAGTGTTTATATCAGCTTTACCGACTGGGATTATATTTCACCTGACTACTATTATGTCGGTTTTGAAAACTACCAGTATCTGCTGGAAGACCGCGATTTCCACCAAGCGATGCTCAATACATTCTGGTTTGCGTTGGGAGTCGTTGTTCCTACCGTCGGGCTCGGCTTGGTATTCGCCTTGATGCTGCACAAGAACTTTGCCGGAAGCCAATTTTACCGCGCAGTGATTTTCTCGCCATGGATCACGCCAACCGTTGCGGTGTCGATAGTGTGGTCTTGGGTGTTCGAGACCAAGGCAGGCCTCGCCAACCTATTGCTGGATAAAGTGGGCTTAGCCCCGATCCCTTGGCTGGAAAGCGGCGATACCGCCATGGTGGCTGTCATTATTGTCACTGTGTGGCAGGCGATTGGCTGGACCATGCTGTTCTATATCAGCGCGCTTAATAAGATCCCGACGTCCTTGTATGAAGCGACCTTGATTGATGGCTGCAGCCCGCTGACCCGCTTTTTCAAAATCACATTACCGTTGATTTCACCGACCACTTTCTTCTTGGTTATCGTCAATGTCATCAATGCGATACAGGCGTTTGATCAGTTCCAAATCTTGACCCAGGGTGGCCCGAGCGGCAGCACGCGTACTCTGCTGTACTTGTTCTACCAGACAGCCTTTGAGCAATACGACATGGGGCCTGCGGCGGCAACGTCGATGATCATTCTGCTTATTACCGGTGTGCTAACCATCATCAATACCGTAATGGGTAAACGTTGGGTGTATTACTAAGGACAGCGCTATGACAATGCAATCTGTAGATTTTCCAACCGGCAACCAGCCTGCGGCAAAGGCGCTCAAATTGGCCAAGTCGGTGCAGGGCGGTATGGCTGAAACGACAATAACGGCAGGTGATAAGTCTCCATCTTTCGGCAAGCTATCTGTTACGGCCAGTCTTGCCAAGGCGACCATTGCCAAACATGTATTCCTGGCCTTTTCCGGTCTGATCATGGTGTTCCCATTTATTTGGATGCTATCGGGATCGATGAAGTCGAATGATGAGATTTTCAGCAACCCGCTCAACATCATTCCTGAGCAGCTCCGCTGGGAGACCTTTGTCGATACGTTCCAGTTGGCTCCGTTTGGCCAATACATATTCAACAGCTTCTCGGTGGCATTTTTCACCACACTGTTTGTAATTGTGAATTCGGCCATGTTCGCTTATGCCATCACCCAGCTTAAGTTCCGCTCACGTACCTTGCTGTATTTCGTGGTGATGGGTAGTTACATGCTGCCGGGGGCGGTGACTTACATTCCGTCGTATATCACCTTGGCAAATATGGGGCTGCTTGATAGCCATGCCGGCCTTATCTTGTCCAGCGCCGCTAGCGTGTTTGGGGTGTTCTACCTGCGTCAGGTGTTCCTGAAAATCCACCCGTCTTTGATTGAGGCGGCACGTATCGACGGTGCTGGGGAGCTGAAAATTCTGTGGGCTATCGTACTGCCTCAATGCAAGGCAGCATTGGCTACCCTGTTTCTGATTACATTTATCACCAACTACAACAGCTACATGTGGCCGAGTTTGGTGATCACAACCCAAGAGTTGCACTTGATTGCAACCGGGATCCGCCAGTTCTTTATTGCAGAGGGTAACTACGGCCTTAACTGGTCGCAGATCATGGCTGCCAGCACTATCGCTGTCGTGCCTCTGCTTGTTCTATTCATGATTTGTCAAAAAACGATTTTGTCCGGCATTGCCGATAACGGTGTTAAAGAGTAAATGGATATGAAACTAAAAACACTCGCAATTCTATGTGCAAGCATTGCAACAGGTTCTATGGCTATTTCAGGAACTGCAATGGCCCAGACTGAGGTGAACTTCTGGTACTCAGGCGGTACCCAGCCCCAGCAGATGATGACCAAGCTTATTGAAGAGTTTAACTCGAGCCAGGACGAGTACGTTATTCGCGGCGCATTGCAGGGCAACTACCAAGAGACTTTCCAGAAGCTGCAGGCTGGCATGGCATCACGGACCGCGCCAGAGTTTGTTTTGGTAGGTGCTTCTGAAGCTAGCTCCATGGAAAACCGCGGCCTGACCCGTGACCTGCGAGATTTCATCACGGATGATTTCAACTACGATGACTTTATCCCGGCTTTCCGTGCTCAGGGAACCGCCGACGGTGGTGAGGTGTTTGGCCTGCCAGCTTACGGTACAACGCAGGTACTTTACTACAACAAAGCAAAACTGGCTGAGCACGGCTTTACCGAGGCGGATCTAGCTACTTGGCAGGGCCTTGCCAAGGTTGCTGAAAAAGTAGCAGTCAAAGATGCCCGCGGCAATACCGAGTACTACGGCTGGGAGCCAATGTGGGGCAAGGACAATCTGATTGATGCCGCATTCTCCAACGGTGCCAAGGTGATCAGTGATGACGGCAAAACTGTGATGATTGACTCGCCAGAGTGGGTTGAAGTGTGGGAAAGCTTTCGTAAGTGGATCCATGATGACAATGTGATGCGTATCCACCACGGTGGCCAAGGCTGGGAATACTGGTACAAGACTATTGATGATGTGATGAAAGACAATGCACTGGGCTACACCGGTTCATCAGGTGACCAAGGTGATTTGGACTTCACCAAGTTGGCTGCAACGACCCAGCCGGGTTGGGGCGATCACCCTGCGGCTCCTCAGGCAGGCTCGTTGATGTTTGTCATGCCTAAGGGTACTGATGACAAAGCCGCACAGGGCGCGTTTGAATTCATGGAGTTCTACACCAATGCGGCAAACACCGCGCGCTGGTCAATGTTCACCGGTTATATCCCAGTCCGCCAGAGCGTGAATGAGGTACCTGAGTATCAAGCATTCACCAAAGAGAATCCACAGGCGCTGATCCCGCTGAAGCAGGCGACTACGGCATCGGTTGATTTCATGGATCCAACCAATGGCCGAATCCAAGATGCCCTGTCTATCGCCGCAGATCAGGTGCAGATTGAGAACATCCCGGCTGAAAAAGCCCTAAAAGATGCTGCCAAGCGTGCGCAACGTGCCTTGGATAGAGCGAACCGCTCTTAATCTGATGTACAGGCATCAAGCCAACCGTGCTTGATGCCTGTTCACTATCGAAAAACACATTTAAGAGAATTTTTCATGCTGACGTTTTCGGGTGAGTTGGCCTTTGGCCATCAAGTCGAACGCTTTGTGGTGCCTGTAGGTACCCAAAACATATCGTTGACAGGGACGACGGTAAAACAGGGCTTCCTTTACGCCTACCTTTATGATGCCAAACAGCAACTGCGCACGGCGATCTTGTGGGTAAAGCCAGAGAAGCAGGTAGTAATAAGCCAAGATATGGCTTCACTTGGCGGCATTGCCGGCGAACTTCCTGCCGGTGAGTGGGAACTGCATATCTATAACCTGGAAGGCGAAGGCCGTAACCATAAACCGATGCAGTATCAGGCTGATATTGCGTTTGACGTTGCGACCGATGAGCCTAGCGAACAAGCTGTAGTTCCTGCCATTGCCGTGCCGACCACAGCCAGTTTGAACGCAGCGAATCTAATCGAGTTTGATTACTCCAAAATTAAGTCGCCAGAGTCCCGCTGGTTCCGGGGCGACTTGCATGCGCATACCGTTTTGTCTGATGGCCATAACACATTAGAGGCGGCAACAGAGATCATCGAGCGCCAGCAATTGGACTTCATGTTCCTGACCGAGCACAACATTTGCCATCCGGCTTTGCCTGATAGTGACCGAATCCTGATCCTGCCGGGTGTCGAGGTCACGACCGACAAAGGCCATTTCAATGTCCACGGGCCAGTGGCTGGTCTTGCGATGCGTAATGCAGATTACAGCAGCGAAGCATTGATCCATCAGGGTTTGGCGATTGCTGGCAATATCAGTATTAACCACCCGATGATGAAGCCTTGGCATTGGCACTACGATGATATGCCTTTGGCAAGCGTCGACACTATGGAGTTGTGCTGCGATCCGACGTGGTCGACTTCTCCGGCTTCTACTGAATCGGCGCTGGACGTGCTCAGCGCTATGTGGAACTGCGGCCACCGAATCTATGCCGTGGGCGGCAGCGACTCGCATCTCGAACCCCACGAGCGCAACCCCAAAGCGACCGAACCTTCCATCTATGGCGATCCGTCAACCTTTGTGTTCTCCCATGGCTTGAGTGGTGAAGGTATTTTGGCTGGACTGAGACAAGGCCATGTTTACCTGGAGCGCCGGTGTGGATTGGCAATTTCAATCAATAACGGCAGTGTATTGCCGGGGCAGGATGTCGGTGAAAGTGAGTTGAATTACCAGCTTGCAGTTGCGGATAGAGCATCACCTTATTATGCCGAATGTGTGGCAGACGGCGAGGTGAAAGCACGCTATCAAATCAGCCCTGAAGGCGTTGAATTTGCTATTGATATGCAGCACCACAACTGGGTGCGTATCGATATTCGTCGCGGTGATCTGGCTAACATGGCAGCGGATGAAAAAGGCGAGTTTGAAGGGGTGATTAACCCAGTATTTAACGGTTTACAAGCAGTATTTGCTCAACCTTCGGTAGCGACTTGGGGTGAGCTGATGGAGACGATGGAAAACAATGGAAATTAAAGGCGTATTGTTCGACAAAGACGGGACTTTGCTCGAATTTCACCAGATGTGGCTCAAGGTGTCACAAGGGGTTGTTGCGGCATTGTTGACCCGTTACCCGGCGCAAGATGAAGTCACGGCAACGGCATTGCTGGAAGCGATTGGTGTCTATGGTGAGCAGGTTGACAACTACGGTTTGTTGGCTTCGAACCCGGTCGAGGATACCTCCAAAAAGTGGTTTGACATGCTGGCCCCACAGTGCGATTTCGTGGCTTTCAATCATGAAGTGAAAGGCTTGTTCAACCAGCAAGTCGAGCAGATGCCGGAGCTGATCCAAACCCTACCAGGGATTGAAAGCACACTCATGAATCTGAAACAAAAGGGATTTAAGCTTGGCATTGCCACCGCTGATACCAAAGATGCCACTCTCTATTCCCTTGAGCAGGCAGGGATTATTGAGCTATTTGACTTTATCGGTTACTCCGATGGCGACATTGAGCCAAAGCCTGCACCAGCATTGATGGAAGCTTTCTGCCAGCACTGTGATTTGCAGGCTGCCGAGGTGGTAATGCTGGGGGATACCGTGTCGGATATGAAGTTCGGCATTAACAGCGGGGCGCGAAGCGTGGGTGTTTTGACCGGTACAGCGTCTCAAGAAGAGTTGGCCTCCCATGCTGAGTTGGTGCTTGATTCTGTGGCAGAGTTTACACCTTGCCTGCTCAAGTCCGCGTAAGTGATTAATTAGAACAAAAGACATAACGGAAATTATTATGGCTGAAGTCGTACTTCGTGAGGTAGAGAAGGTCTACCCAAATGGATTTAAAGCTGTGAAAGGGGTCGACCTTACGATCAAAGAAGGCGAATTTATGGTGTTTGTCGGCCCGTCTGGCTGCGCAAAGTCCACGACGTTACGAATGATTGCAGGTCTGGAAGAGGTCACCGACGGTGACATCATGATCGGTGACAAGCGGGTCAATGATCTGCCGCCAAAAGATCGTGGGATCGCAATGGTGTTCCAAAACTATGCACTGTATCCCCATATGTCGGTTTACGACAATATGGCGTTTGGCCTCAAGCAGCAGAAACTGGATCGCCATGAGATTGACCGTCGTATTCGCGAAGCGGCACAAACGCTGGAGATCACCCACTTGCTAAATAACAAACCGGGTGAGATGTCTGGCGGCCAGCGCCAGAGGGTGGCACTGGGGCGCGCTATGGTAAGGAAGCCGGATGTCTTTTTGTTCGATGAGCCGCTGTCCAACCTTGATGCCAAGCTACGCGTATCGACTCGAGTGAGCATTGCCCAGCTGCACAATGATCTGAAAAATGAAGGCCAAACAGCCACTATGATCTATGTGACACACGATCAGGTTGAAGCGATGACGCTGGGCGACCGGATCTGTGTCCTCAACCAAGGCCAGGTGATGCAGGTCGATACGCCGATGAACCTGTACCAGTACCCAGCCAACAAGTTTGTGGCAGGGTTTATTGGCTCGCCGGCGATGAATATGATCAAGGCCGCAGTATCGCTCGAAGAGGGCAATATTTACCTGCAGCCGGAAAACGGTCCAAAGTTGTTATTACCGGCAGACAAGGCCAGTAAAGTAATGGATAAAGTTGGCCAGCAGGTTTGGTTAGGCCTCCGTCCCGAGCACATCAGTGTGGTGGACGAGCAGGACATGGCGCACTCAACCCAGGACATTGAGCTGAAAACAATCAATGTGGTGGAGTCGATGGGTAACGAGCTTTACCTTTATTTCAATATTGGTGATGTGAAGCTGGTGGCGCGGGTACCGTTTATTCCTCAGCAGTCAATCAGCCACGGCGAACTAAAGCCGCTGCATTTTGATATGTCACATTGCCATCTCTTTGATATCGAGACTGAAGCTGCTTTGCTTTAATAATTGAAAGCGAGTGTTATATGGAAAAAGAGCGCCTGTAATTCAAATAGAGATAGGTGCTCTTTTTACTTTTTCTCTTTTATTTCTATCAGCGGGTATTCTCCCTTGCCAGATCGGGCTCGCCGCTGTTTTCCAAAATAATTTTCCTTGCGGTATTACGTAGTGCCAGTGTTGCCTGCCAGTCACTGCCTTCAGGTTTGATAAAGGGGCTAATGATGACCTCGATATCCCCTTTGCGGGGGAAGAGGGACTTATCCCTCAGTATTGAGCGGGTGCCTTTGAGTGTTACGGGCAATATAGGGAGCTGTTTTTCAACTGCAATTTGGAACGCGCCGAGATGGAAGTCATGAACACCAGCCATACGGTATAACGTCCCTTCAGGGAAAATGGTTAGCGGGCTTGGTTTATCAGCAAAGGCGGCTAACTGCCGGCTGTCAGTGATGCTTTTTTGGGTATCAAACCTTTCTACAAAATGGGTTCCCAGCTTGCCGAGGAAAGTTCTGGCGAAGAAGTTCTCCTTGAGTTCGGATTTGGCAACAAACTGATGTTCTTTGCCTGTTGCAGCCAAGAGCACCAAGCCATCAAGGTAGCTGGCGTGGTTGACGATAACCAGGTAGGGAGAGTCATTTTTGGGCAGGTTGTCGATACCCGTTATTTCCATCTTAGTTCTGGTAAGCTTGATGAGCGAACGGGCTCCCCAGCGTGCTACTGACCAGCAGGACTGCCGAGAAGGTAAAGCTGCCACCAGAACCCACACCGGTGGGGCTAACAGCGCCATAACCAGCCACATATAGCAGGCAAAACCCCAGTCAGCGGCCAGTCGTTTGAACCGGCTAAATGCTGGCTTGGCACTGGATACAAACAAACGGGTTGCTTGCCACCATACTGCACGTTGTGGGGCATTGAGTTTGTTTTCCTCAAATAACGTTTTACATGCAGAGCGACGGATTTTACCACTGGAGGTTTTAGGTACGGTATGGGGAGGGCAGAGCTCAACTACATCAGTGGGAATCCCAAGCAGGTTGATAGACAGGTTTTGTATTTCATCCCGGAGTTTTTGCTTTTGTTGCTCATCATTGAGTTTGGTTTCTGCCAAAACGACCAGTTGCTCGGTACCGGTTTTTGGGTTGGCACTGGCAAATACAGCGATACAGCCCTTGCGGATCCCCTCCAGTTGGCTAACAGCAGACTCCAGTTCTTGCGGGTAAATGTTGCGACCTGCCTTGATGATGATGTCTTTGACCCTCCCGGTCAGAAAAAGCTCACCTTCCATCGTTAAGGCACGATCGCCGGTGCGCAACCATTCACCATGGTAAAGCCCGGCGGTTTTATCTGGTGCGCGATAGTAACCCGATGTTGAAGAGGGGCCTTTGAACTCCAACTCGCCCTCTTGGCGCTCTGGTAGCTCCCTACCTTGGGGGTCGACAATACGGATTTGGTGCCCGGGAAGGGGGTGGCCTAGGCCGATCAAGGGAATACTGTGCTCTAGCAGGGCGTTGATATCTTGTTGCTCGTCATGGTTTCCTTCAGGGTTTAAGGCTTTGTCTGTAGAGGCTTTGACTGAATTTATCACCGCTCCGCCTGAGTTCATCACCGCTTTACCCGAGTTCATCATGGTTTGTCTGTCGACCCATTCAACCCTCGGGGTACGGGTGTTGAGCGGGAAGGTCAACCCCACCGAAGACTCTGCCAGACCGTAAACCGGCGTCATGGCTTCTGGGGTGAAACCATGCGGCTGGAACCGTTGGGTAAATGCTTTCATAGTCGCCGGGCTGATAGGCTCGGCGCCGTTCCAGCAATGCCGGACACTAGAGAGATCCAAGCCTTCTAGATCGGCATCCGGTATCTTGTTCACGCACAATTCATAGGCAAAGTTAGGGGCGGCGGTAATGGTTCCCCGGTGATGGTGCAGTGCCCACAGCCAACGTTTGGGTTGGGTCAGGAAGTTGAGCGGAGACATGATCACCAAGGGGATCGCATGGTAAAGGCTGCCGAACCAAGCGCCGATCAAGCCCATGTCGTGATAGACAGGCAGCCAACTGACAAACACATCATCGGAGGTTGCGCCGACGGCTTTGCCCATGGCCCGTATATTGGCAAGCAGGTTGGCATGGGTGAGCTGCACCCCTTTCGGTACCCCAGTACTGCCTGAGGTATATTGCAAAAAAGCGATGTCGTCGGGCTGGGCATTTCCTATTTGCTGATGCTCGGAAGAAACGGATTCAGCTGACAGCATTTCAATTTCTTCTGCTGTGACAATGTGCTCGAGTGCCGGTACGTGGAGCTTAAGCAGGGTGGACAAGCCCTTGGCCTGTTCTACTGTGATTAGCATTTTTGTCTCGGCGTTTTGCAGTATCTTACTGTGCCTGACAAGGTGATCCTCGATTTGCGATGGCCTTGCGGGCGGGTATATCGGAACTGGGATCGCCCGCGACAATAATATCCCGAAGAAGCAATAGAAATAGGCATTGCAGGTCGGCAGCATGATCGCCACGGTATCACCGGGGACGATACCAAGATCCTGAAGCCGGCTGGCTATGATCTTCGCCTGCTGGTAAAGGGTTTGGTAGCTGATCGACTCAACATTGTCGGCATCTTGGTAGACATACAGGTGCGGACGGTCACCATGCTGATCAACATGCCAACGCAGCAACTCTTGCAAGGTATGGACTTGATCCGGATAACTCGACGCTGTTGGTAATTCTATTTTCTCAGCAGTAGCTTTAATTGCTGTCGGATGTTGCTCGGCATTGAAGATGGCATTAAGCAAATCTCGTGGGGTGTCGATTTCCGCCAGTGTTTGTGAGGGCAGGGTGAGGGCAAATTGTTGTTCGGTTCGCTGGATCAGCTCTGCCCGACCTAAACTGTCGAGGCCAAGGTCTTGGTCGAGGCTGCTATCAAGTTGAACAGTGCTGCTATCGAAGTTGTCCGGATTGATTTCCTTGGCCAGTTCAGTAACCAACTCGAGTAATAAATGGGCAGCCTGTTTGGGATCGGAGTAGGGTGGGATATTCTGGCTTTCCATGGGCTACCCTTTTTCTTGTTATGATGCCTAAAGTGTAGCCAAAATCGGCATTAATGCCGTTAAATGTATGAAAAGTGTGGTGATGTGCACAATTGATATCGATGTCCACAAACTAGGACATCGATATCGAGACTTCCCATTTTTATCTCTTGTGAGTTATACGCCCTGTGCGATCTGGCGTAACATGGCTTTATTGGTTTCAAGCCACTGAGAGAAGCTCTGGGGCTTGCGGCCTGTCAGCATTTCAAACTCTTGGCTTGTTCCTTCAGAGAAGTCGCCACGTGCGTGCTGATCCATGGTGGTGACCATGGCAACAATTCCTTCGGGTAGACCAAATGATTCAAGTTGTGCCTGCAACTCTTCATCTGATTGGTGGATCACCTGGATATTAAGCCCCAGAGCCTGGTTGATCTTGGTTGCCATTTCATCGGTGGTCAGAGACTCTGGACCGTTAAGCGTCAGCGTCTTTTTACCCTTTAGCGCTTTGGCAACAGAAGCTGCAGCCGCATAGGCAAGGTCAAGGCGGCTGAGCTGTGCGGAGCGACCCTCTTTCGCTGCGGTTAGCCACGCTTGGGTTTGCAGCGTGCTGGCGAAGAACTCTGCCAAGTTCTCGAAATACCAGTTATTGCGCAGGATAGTCCAGTCGTTGATTTTGCTATCAGCAACCGCTCTTTCTGTTGCTTCATGTTCAAAGGCAAAGACAACCGGTGAGGTATCAGCGGCAGGCATAGACGTATAAGTCAGGTGCTTAATACCGACATTTTGCGCTGCCAGTACCGCATTACGGTGAAGTTCACTGCGCTGTCCAATAGCATCAATACTGATCAATAGCAGGTTGTCGGCACCGGCAAAAGCGGCTTCCAGTGAGGCTGGGTTTGAGAAGTCAGCTTCACGAACGTCCACACCTTTTTCGGCCAGTTCAGCGAGGCTTACGGCGTTACGCGTTGTTGCAATCAGTTGGCTCGCTGCAATATTGAAATCATTCAAAAGGTACTCAATCACTTGCTGGCCAAGTTTACCGGATGCGCCAGTGATTAGTAGTTTGCGATCTGACATGGTGTTTCTCCTGGTTGTGTCATCGTACGGCTTGTACCGTCGAATGTGCTGTTGGTAATAACTATATCGTTTACTCTTTGATTGATAATTAGCTTGAGGATAAACTTACTGTTTAGTTTTGATAAACAATTAGGCAGGCATGAATATCTCAATTGATGACATGGTGGTGTTTGCTGTGGTGGTGGAGCAGCAGTCGTTTACCAAGGCGGCTGATGCACTGGGCCTTGGTAAGGCGCGGGTGTCACAGGTGGTGTCGAGGCTGGAGTCTAACTTGGCTACAAGGCTGCTTAACCGTACCACCCGCTCTCTGTCTTTGACTGAAGCTGGGGCGCTGTATTACCAAAAATGCAAAGAGATACAGGAAATCGCCAATTTGGCCAACACAGAAGTGCAGCAAGACACTGCCGAGCCAAGTGGTCTGATACGTATTTCGACCCCGGTGGGTAGCCCTGATTTGGTTAGGCTACTTAGCGAGTTTTTAAAGCTCCACCCCAAAATCAGCCTGGATATCTTGGAAAGCGATGGTTACCAAGACTTGACCGAGGAACGCTGTGATATCGCGATTCGTGCCTCTACCGCGTTGGGTGATTCCAGCCTTTATGCGGTCAAGATCGGAGAGTTTACCGACATGCTCTGTGCATCAAAGAGCTACCTCGAGCGTTTTCCACCGGTTAAAGATATCAAGGATCTGGTTGCGATGAATTGGCTCAGCCATGCCATCGTCCATGGGCGCAAGCATTTGGTGCTGAATGATGGGCAGGGAACTACCACCGTATTGAATAAAGAGCCCGCTTTGTCAGTGCGGACCACGGCTATGCTGAGGGATTTTGTCCTAACGGGGGAAGGTTTCGCTGTCATGCCAAGTTTTATAATTGAGAATGAGCTGCAAACTGGGCGGATTGTTCGGATGCTACCGGAGTTGCATAGTGTTACAGTGTCTCTTTATGCCGTGTACCAGCACAAAACACTGATGCCGAAGAAAGTGAGGGCGCTGATTGATTTCTTTAAAGCGCATCCGTTGTCGTCATCGGTGTGATAACCCTTTGAACAGTTAATGCTTATGACGTTTACATGAAAGTCACTCGCTAGGCTGTGGGAGCTAACTCATTTGTGCCCGTGCGACCTGAAGTCGTATGAAGCGTTGTTCACCGCTTAATGAGTGAACCATCTGTATCACCAGATGAACCTATGAGCCTGAATAAAGCAGCGGCTCAGACAATGTAACGAAGAGTGTTTTAAATCTCTCGGGATCTGAATCGTGAGAGGGCGATCCTCCTGATAACCACACAAATCGGGTGAGTTCTAGGTAGTCAGTACGATGAACAAATGTGAATCCATCCAAGGTGCGTTATGTGATGAAGCAGCGGAAGTGGTTATTACGCTGTAGCCAAAAGGCAATGGGAGTTGGAAAGGGATTGGGCAATGCTCTTTCGTGATCGACACGCTCCCCGCACTAGTAGAGTGGGCATCTAACCTGACATTTACGTAACATACGGAACAGGGTAAGCCTGTATCGCTCCCTATGGGAAAGCCTTTGTGGCCGATAGTGATGCAGGTAAAGGAGGTCGGAAAAAGCGAAAGCTGTGTTGTAATGATGCAGATACAGGTTGATACCTGATCACGAAAGTGAGCCCACTTCCGACTGGTCTCCCTTTGCGAGAGAATTTGAAGAACTTTATTCAAGGATAAAAGCAAATGGTGATCTCGAAAGAGATTAGTGCATCTTCTGACGGTGCTCAATGGCAGTCAATAGACTGGAAATCCGTTGAAGCGCACGTATTAAAGCTTCAAATGCGGATCGCAAAAGCAACTAGAGAAAAGAAATACGGTAAGGTGAACTCCTTACAGTGGCTCTTAACTCATTCTCGCTCAGCTAAGCTTCTTGCGGTTAGGCGAGTATCTCAAAACAAAGGAAGTAAAACGCCTGGAATAGATGGTGTCATCTGGAACACAGATGCACGCCGTATGAAAGCAGTCAATCAGCTTAGTCGCAAGACTTATAAAGCGAAACCACTTAAACGCATCTACATTCCCAAAAAGAACGGCAAACTCAGGCCATTAGGCATTCCATGCATGATTGATAGAGCGCAACAAGCACTCCATCTACTAGCACTAGAGCCTGTGTCTGAAACACTTGCTGACCCCAACAGTTATGGATTTAGACCTAATCGCAGTACTGCTGACGCAGTCAGTCTTCAAATGTTTGGCTCTAAAGAAATCAGCCAAATGGGTACTTGAAGGGGATATCAAAGCCTGTTTCGACAAGATCGGCCATCAATGGCTTCTTGATAACATCGCTGTAGATAAGCGAATGTTGGAACAATGGCTAAAGTCTGGCTTTATGGACAAAGGTCTGTTCTATGATACTGATGAGGGTACACCACAAGGCGGAATCATATCTCCGACCTTGATGTTAATGACTCTCGCAGGGCTAGAGCAGTGCATAAAATCCACTGCGCTCAAAAAGAGCGCTAGAGCCAACTTTATTGGTTACGCAGATGATTTCGTGGTCACCTGCTCTTCAAAGGAAGTGCTAGTGAACGACATCAAACCGTTGATTTCTGATTTTCTGGCAGAAAGAGGGTTAACCCTCTCCGTAGAGAAAACGAAGCTTACTCACATTAATGATGGCTTTGACTTTCTTGGCTTCAACCATAGGAAGTACAAAGGAAAATTGCTTATTAAACCGAGCAAATCCAACACGCTGTTATTTTTGAGAAACCTACGTGAACTCATTAAAAGGCACGCAAGCGTCCATGTTAACGATCTTATCAAGCTGATAAATCCAAAACTTAGGGGGTGGGCGAATTACTATCGCCATTGCGTAGCAAAACAAGTATTCGGGTATGTCGGCCACAAACTATTCCAAGCATTATGGCACTGGGCAGTTAGACGTCATCCAGCCAAGTCCAAGGACTGGGTTGTTCATAAATACTTCTTCAACCGTAAAGGCCAATGGCAATTTCACGGCTGGCAGAAGATCATGAACATGGATTGCCTGTTCAACCTATTCCAAATAGCAAAAGTGCCCATCGAGCGACATGTGAAAATCAGGAGTGCGGCGACTCCTTTTGACCCTGAATACCAAGAATACTTGGCAAAGCGGAAGTCAAAAAGACAAGCTCGTAACTCATGGGTTGATCCTGCTCTAACTGCTTTATAAGTTGCTGGGTGTCAAACGATGCCTTAGTGGAGGCTTGAGCCGTATGCAGTGAAAGTTGCACGTACGGTTCTTAGAGGGGCGGCACTTGGTAACAAGTGTCGTCTACTCGACCAAAGTGTTTTAGAGTATTAACTCAGTAACTTTTTGTTAATCATCGATAGCCATACTCCTACTAATTCATAATTACTCATGTAAACTCATGAACAAGCTGAAATGTGATAATGGTCACTTTTTCATCAATCAACTACATGACGTGTAGAACAGGAAAATAGAAACGCACGGAAGCGATAAAAAACTCTTCTAAAAGAGTAATCTGGTGACGTGTCAGCTGACCCCCCTTCAGGCTGGCACGAAACTCTCAATCTTCGTACTGGCTAATTCCAACTGACTCACCTTTGCCCCATTCCGTGCTGGCAACCAGGAAGGATGCTCGGTAATTGAACTGTTGCAATTTCTGCAATAGTTGCCTGAGCAACGAGAAAGCTCAGTGATTGCAGAAAATTGCCACAACTCACATCTGCCCCAAAGCTTCTTAGGCTTAACGAACTGAGCGTTCTGCGAGCATTGCAATAGACCAAATTAATCTCATCCATGCTTTGGTGCGCTCATACTGAAGAGTTAGCAAAAAAATGGCTAACGGTAAGAAGCATCATAGCAGTGGAGCGCCACTACGTGATTAATGGAAAAGGCACTGTTGATACCTCGTATTACATAAGCTCAATGTCATCTAATCACAGATTGTTAGGTTATTATATTCGTCAGCACTGGCGATTTGAAAACAGCCAGCATTACGTATTAGACGTTGTTTTTAAAGAAGATAACTCTCGTATTGCTTTGGACGGTGCGGTGGAAAACATAGCGCTGTTTAGACGCTTCGTGATGAACATGCTCAAACAATGTGATAGTGGTTCGCCAAGCCAAAAAGTGAAGTTGAAGAAAGCTGGATGGAGCGATGATTATCGGGCACGAGTCTTCTTTGGGTTATAAATCCATCAAAGTGTTCTCCCGCCCTGCAACGTAAATATGAGTAGCCGTGGCTCGGTATATTTGGAAATGGAATAAAGCTAACACAAAACAATCAGAAATTATTGAGTGTTAGCTTTGTATTGAACTCAGTATTGTTTATATTTTCAACTAGTAAGAAGGCATTAGAGGAATCGTTGAACCGATCTCTTGATGGTCAATCGGATCATCAGAAAACTCCCCGGTCATTTGATTATAGAAGACTTCTTTTGCTGTTCCGTCGATGTAATTAACGATGAATTTCAAGCCGTTTGTGTTCTGCCTAAATGCAATATTCATTGAATTTTCGAAAACTTTGTTATCCAACAAGTTATCTCCATAATAAAGCCCTGTATTCATATCAAAATAGGTCATTTTAGTTAAGCTGAAGTCTTTTTCCTCAGGCAAAAAAGCAATATGACTTTCTCCTAGGTGACTAAATTGAGGGTAGGCTGAGTCGGGTAAATGTATCAACTCAGCTTCAAGCGTTTCATTGTCAAAGAAGTAGAAGCCCCGACCAGGATTAGAAGTGAAATCATGACCAATGTTAGCAAAGGCGTAAACTCCCCCCTGGACTTGTTGCGTTGCATATACTCGACTCAATCCATCGCATCCAAAAAATTCATCACATAGACCGTTTTCAGGGCCATATCGTTGAAAACTGTGGCTACCGTCGAATAGATTGATAATCAGGTTGCCGAGATACTCGTTATCATAAGATGTTTTATAGTAAGGGGTGACAAGATAATGCCCTAGTGTTAACCAATCATCCCACAACCCATTATTAAAGTATTCGAGGTCTTGAAATAGGTGAGTATCTTGACCTAGATGTTTACCAAATAATGAGTAATTATATGAAAGAAAGAGGCCGTGATATTGTCCATTTAGCGTCCAGTGCTTAAAAGGGTGGCGATATCGAGTTGACCCCGAATCTATCTGATAGTTAATAACAGGCTCAATATCCCCGATACCATCCCATTGACTTACAGTAGATTGGTAAAGATCTTTTTCTGAATATCGAGGGAAGTCATGGCTAAAGACAAAGTAATTACCGTCTAAGCTTGCTTTTAAGTTTGAAGGTTCAGCTCGTTGTGCGTACCAGTTACCATCCTCATCATGGCTATCGCTAACAAATAAGCACTGAGGGGCAGCTAACCTGGCTTCAAGCGGTAACGCAATCAGCCGACAATTATCGAGTTTTTCTCCTTGAGCGTCAGCGAGGTCGTTAAAGTAGCCTCTAATGATGAGATTCTCTTTTGTTGTTATTGCTTCCTCGATGGTACAGCTGTGTTCATCCATTTCTTGGAATATTTTGACGGTTTGGTAGCCTTGAGAAATATTTTCAGCTTCCTCTTCATCCTCGGGGACTTCAATAGAGTGCTGAATGCCTATTTCAACAAGCTTAACCAATTGTTCACATCCATAATGAGCTTGTTTAGACCCACTAAAAAACGATTCTTCATCATTTGAGATAGTGTCTAACATTTGGCTTTGACGGCTGTTGGTTGCAGTATGGTTAGAATTCTCAACAAAAGCAAAACCCGCTGCATCAAGAGTGTTAGCCATCAATTCATGATTTGAGCCTCCTCCATTATCTCCGCCTCCATTATTAGAGTCGCCTGATGACCCATCACAGCCACCTAACGCAAAAGCTATCGACAATAGGATATATTTATAATTCACAGTAATTCCTTTTTTATTTTATTACCTCACTGAATGATAAGAGCTAACCAAAACGCTGTTGGTAAGCTAGATCATATTTGTGATACGTTAGTGTCAGGCTTTACATTATGTTTGTAAGCTACTGTTTCATAGTGTTTATTAATGTTTATTTATGGAAAGGTGCTTTCGAGCGTACTGAGGTTGGTTGTTGTACATAAGTATCCGCCCATGAACCCACGGGGTGATATTGCTAGTGTTTGAAGTTCCGAGGTAGCAGCGCATCGAAATCTGGTTCAACTTAGCCTGTTCCTTCATGCACTTGACTATGAAATAGTAGAGGATAATACCGTTGTCTTTCACAGCCTTCAGGATACTGTAAAGCATCGCGCTCGCTTCAGTTCCATTTGGAGTGGTCGAGAACAGAATTTTTACTGTCAATGACCAGCGGTTTAATTACGCGTTCAGTATGAGTATTGTTGATAGATCATTGACCATTGTCGATGCTGTTGAGTCGGACGTAGCGGTATATGCTCAGATAGCAATTAGCATCAGGCTATGGAACAAGGTGGTGGATTAGAGAACTTAACCGACAAGTGGGGGAAGATAAGTCGCGAGATTTTGTATAATTGAGGTTATCCGAAAGATCAGAGTTTTTAGATCTCCGTAACTCAGAATTGTCCAAAAACGAGCTAGCGCAAGCATTCTGGTACGTGTACTAATTAAAGAGCGACATACAATAGCGATTGCTTGGGTGACCAGGTGACCTCAGTCACTGAAGTCCAACGACAGGAATAATCGCCTGTCATCGCTGAGCAATGTCGGTGAGCGGTGAACAAGCCCTGTCTCTTCGTTTCCTTCCCAACGTTCTCCTTTTAAGAGCGCCACATCACCCGAAGAGAGTTGTTGAACACTTGCCTCTCGAACATATAAACCTGATACCGAGTCTGGCCGCCCATTGCTGCCGTGCCCTAGCTTGGTACGGTTGATAGCATGATTCGGAAGCCACTCTGTCGCTAAACCATGATAGGTCGTGACCAAGCGGCAAGGTACTTTATCAGTATGAAAACGCGGGCACATTGCGGTGTCTAATATCGTCAGGCGAAGGCCAGCCCGTTTTAGGTCAAACAGGCAACAGAACATATCGACAAGCTCTGCCATATTGTCGAGAAATACTTTTGGAGCTGTACCTTTGGTGATCGCTTCTAATTCGGTGTAAGCCGTTTCAGGAGAGAGGGTGAGGGACTTTTCAAATTTCTCGTTGGCTTCAAGAAAATGGCTAACGGCATTGCGGAGCTCTTTGCTTATCGAACGCTGCCAGATGGCAATATTGATTTGTTCCTTGTAGATGTCAGTCAATATTGTCGGGTATTGCCCCGAGGACAAAGATTGCCCTTGAGCAGGTTCTATTTCTTTCTTGCATCCATCTTTGAACCGATCTTTGACCTTAACTTCGATCTTAACCTCGGCCTCAACGTCAATACCGCTGTCTGTGGTTAGTTGTTCTGTTAAAGCAGCATTCATTGTGCGTTTTCCCATTTCTTGAACGAATTGCTTATGTCTTCCAATCCCTTCACTCGCACGGATACGAACGCAAAGGTATTGTTATGTTATAACATAGCTATAATGGCGAGGAAAACAATAATTCTGATCTCAATATCATCGAAGAAAGGAACGCTTTATGGATTAATATGGCAGGATGCAGCAAAGAAACTTAGTCAAAACAGGCCCAGCTTCGGCCTAGCGGATGCTAGTGGGAGCGAAACTGGGCCAGAGGGTTTGCCGTACCTTAGCGGGTGCTAAGCTCGAGCATTTTCAGCTATTTATTTGAGATCGAAACGGTCTGCATTCATTACCTTAGTCCACGCTGAGATGAAGTCATTTACAAACTTTTCTTTTGAATCATCTTGCGCATAGACCTCAGCAATGGCACGTAGCTGTGAGTTTGAACCAAAGACCAAATCTACACGGGTTGCCGTCCATTTCTTCTCGCCAGTCGCTCGGTCTGTACCTAGGTAAGCGCTGTTGTTAGGGCACACGGGTTTCCACTCTGTCGCCATATCCACTAGGTTGGTGAAGAAGTCGTTGCTTAGTACGCCAACGTTATCGGTGAATACGCCGTGTGCCGTATTGTTGTGGTTTGCGCCGAGTACACGCAGGCCACCGATGAGCACGGTCATCTCTGGCGCAGTTAGGCCCAGCAGTTGCGCTTTATCCAGCAGCATCTCTTCGGCAGGCACTGAGAACAGCTTTTTAGCGAAGTTGCGGAATCCGTCAGCTTCTGGCTCCAGTACCGCAAACGACTCTTGGTCAGTTTGCTCTGCGGTAGCGTCTACACGGCCTGCTGTGAATGGTACGTCTACATCAAAACCACCGTCTTTCGCGGCTTTCTCGATAGCAACGTTACCTGCCAGTACAATGAGGTCTGCAAGGGATACACCACGCTCACCGGTATTGAAGTTAGCTTGGATAGCTTCCAAAACGGCCAGTACTTTATCTAGCTGCTCAGGTTGGTTTGCTTCCCAGTTTCTCTGTGGCGACAAGCGAATGCGGGCACCGTTTGCACCACCACGGTAGTCTGAACCTCGGTAAGTTGAAGCACTAGACCAAGCGGTAAATACCAGTTCAGAAACAGTAAGTCCTGAGTCTAGAACCGCTTGTTTCAGTTCTGCAATATCACTGTTTGAAAGAGCTGCAAAACTGGCTTGTGGCAGTGGATCTTGCCAAATCATATCTTCTGACGGGGAGTCTTCGCCGATGTAGCGGCTCTTTGGCCCCATATCACGGTGTGTTAATTTGAACCAGGCGCGAGCAAAGGCATCAGCGAACTGATCAGGGTTTTCATGGAAGCGCTTTGAGATTGGACCGTAGATAGGATCCATACGCATGGCCATATCAGCGGTCGTCATGATGGTTTTGACTTTCTGGGAAGCATCATGTGCCTTAGGCGCCATATGTTCCTCATTGACACCAATCGGTTCCCACTGCCATGCGCCAGCTGGGCTCTTCACTAGATCCCAGTTGTAGCCAAATAGCATATCGAAGTAACCATTATCCCAAACGATAGGGTTTGGTGTCCAAGCGCCTTCAATACCGGAGGTTGTTGTATCATCGCCTTTACCTGTGCCAAAGCTGTTCTTCCAGCCAAAGCCCATTTCTTCCAATGGCGCGGCTTCTGGCTCTGGCCCCATTGCTTCTTCAGAGCCTGCGCCGTGGGTTTTACCAAACGTGTGGCCACCGGCAACAAGTGCAACGGTTTCTTCGTCGTTCATCCCCATACGGGCAAAGGTATCGCGGATATCACGGCCCGAAGCGAGGATGCTTGGATCGCCATTTGGTCCTTCTGGGTTTACGTAGATCAAACCCATTTGCACTGCGGCTAATGGTTTTTCTAAGTCTCGGTCACCTGAATAACGCTCATCACCCAGCCATTCGCTTTCAGCACCCCAGTAGATGTCTTCTTCTGGTTCCCAAATATCGGCACGACCGCCTGAAAAGCCAAAGGTCTTCAGCCCCATGGACTCAATGGCAACGTTACCGGCAAGGATGAACAGATCAGCCCATGATAGGTTGTTGCCGTACTTTTGTTTGATAGGCCATAGCAGGCGTCGTGCTTTGTCTAGGTTGCCATTGTCTGGCCAGCTGTTAAGCGGTGCAAAGCGCTGGTTGCCTGTGTTAGCGCCACCGCGTCCATCTGAAGTACGGTATGTCCCTGCAGCGTGCCACGCCATACGGATCATGAACGGGCCATAGTGGCCATAGTCTGCCGGCCACCACTCTTGGGAGTCGGTCATGAGCGCTTCAAGATCTGCTTTAACGGCTTTTAGGTTCAGCGTTTTGAAAGCGTCTGCGTAGTTGAAGTCTTCACCTAACGGGTTTGATTTCTTGTCGTTCTGGTGCAGTATTTTGATATTCAGTTGGTTTGGCCACCAATCGACGTTTTTGGTTGCTTTCCCGCCAAGGGTGGTATTTCCACCGTGCATAACTGGGCATTTGCCTGCAGAACTTGTTTTATCGTTACTCATTGTAAGCTCCTGTGCTGTCGGCTCATATTGCGACAGAGTAAGTATTTGGAAAACTCAATATGAATATAGCGACAAAGCAGAATAGTCACAGATGGTTGTAACGATAGTTGTGATAGAGCTGACCTATCTACCAAGAATATTAATTATAACTTGTTATAGATCAGCTTTTTATATTGGTTTTACAGATAAAAGAAACCCTGCTTCGCGAGGCGCTGAAGCAGGGTTTGGGGTTAAGGGAAAGGCTGGGGGCTAGGCTTGTTTCAGTTCCACTTCTTCAGCGATGAATCCACCAGTCTGGTGCTCCCACAGCTGGGCGTAGATACCATTGTGATCCAGCAGCTCCTGGTGGGTGCCCTGTTCGACGACTTCGCCTTGATCAAGCACGATCAGACGATCCATTGCGGCGATTGTCGATAGGCGGTGGGCAATAGCGATAACCGTTTTACCTTCCATCAATTGATACAGGCTTTCTTGAATAGCGGCCTCTACCTCAGAGTCCAACGCCGACGTTGCTTCATCCAGGATCAAGATCGGGGCATCTTTCAGTAGTACCCGGGAGATCGCAACACGCTGGCGCTGGCCACCAGAGAGTTTCACCCCTCGTTCACCCACTTGTGCGTCGTAACCGACATTGCCATGGGGATCGCTCAGGGTTTCAATGAACTCATGGGCGTGGGCTTGTTTGGTGGCACTCAGTAGTTCTTCTTCTGTTGCATCCGGGCGGCCGTAAAGGATGTTCTCACGGATAGAGCGGTGTAGCAGTGAGGTATCCTGAGTCACCATGCCAATTTGGCCGCGCAGTGAGTCTTGGGTGATATCGGAAATGGTTTGACCGTCAATCTTGATAGCGCCAGATTCAACATCGTGGAAGCGCATCAGTAGATTAACCAAGGTCGACTTACCCGCACCGGAGCGGCCAATCAGGCCAATCTTCTCACCCGGTTTAATATTAAGGTTGAGCTTTTCGATTACCCCTTTACCTTCACCGTAGTGGAAGCTGACATCGTTAAATTCAATGCCGCCTTTAGTCACGTCCAAATCTGGTGCGTTTGGTTTGTCTTGGATATCAACCGGCTTGGATAGGGTTTTCATGCCATCAACCACGGTACCGAGGTTTTCAAATAAGCTACCGACCTCCCACATGATCCATTTGGACATCCCATTGATACGCAGTGCCAAGCTGACTGCAATCGCAATGGCACCGATTGAGATAGCAGCGCTCGACCACAACCAGATAGACATACCGGCAATGATAAATACCAGTAAGTAGTTAATGGCTTCAACCGAGATATTAAATCCTGTGACAAAACGCATTTGGCGGTACACGGTGTCCATAAAGCCGCTCATGCCCTGCTCGGCATATTCGGTCTCGCGGTTGGTGTGCGAGAACAATTTCACCGTTGAGATATTGGTATAGCTGTCGACAATGCGGCCGGTCATCATCGAGCGTGCATCGGCCTGCTCGGTCGCAACAGCTTTCAGTTTAGGAACAAAGTAAAACTGGATACCGACATACGCCGCCAGCCAGAGCAGCATTGGGATCATCAAGCGGGCATCAGACTGGCCAATCATCACCACCATTGAGGTGAAATAAACGGTGATATAAACCAGTACATCGAGCAGCTTCATGACAGTTTCCCTAACCGCCAAGGAGGTTTGCATCACCTTGGTGGCAATCCGGCCGGCGAATTCATCCTGGTAGAAGGAAACGCTTTGGCGCAGCAGGTAGCGGTGAGCCAACCAGCGAATCGACATCGGGTAGTTGCCCAGCAAGGTTTGGTGCACAACCAGAGAGTGCAGGGTGATTAGGATCGGGACGACGATCACTACCAATAACCCCATGCCCAGTAACTTGCCGCCTTCTTCGGCCCAGAAGGTATCTGGGTTATGTACGGCGAGCCAGTCAACCAGCTGGCCCATGAAACCAAATAGGGAGACTTCTACGATAGCTATCAACGCACTAAGCACTGACATGGCCAGCAGGGGTAACTCAAAGCCACGGGTATAGTGGCGGCAGAAAGCAAAGAGCCCTTTGGGGGGCTGCTCTGGCTCGTGTGGCGGAAATGCCTGTGCGAGCTTTTCGAAACGTTTGTACATAAATTGATGGTTCCAGTCTGGCAGATGTGTTTGGCAAAATAGCTCTATCGAAGGCTAACGCTCGGGGAAACTATGACTTGATGCGCATTGCATGAAAGGCATAGGGAGAAATGAAACCGGAGCGATATCCCGACAGGAAAAAGGAATGTGCAAGGACATACACATTATGGTTATCGATTGTACATTTGTGCAACTAAGAGGTTAAGACTTAATTCTATATCAATCTTGCCTAATTCTACTTTTTTCCTGATATGTTGCGTTCCATCGGGATAGGTTTTGATTATCTGTCTGAAATTAAGCTTCTGTTTTAAAGGAATAGGTAGACAATATTGTGAAAATTACTGAAATATCCGCAGAGCAAACATTGCCTATTCGACACCAGGTACTATGGCCTAATGAGAGTGTTGAATTTTGCCGAGTCCCTGATGATGCTGATGGGCTGCATTACGGTGTCTATGAGGGCGAAGTGCTGGTCTGTGTGGCCTCGGTATTTATCTTGGGAGAGCAGGCGAGGTTGCGTAAGTTCGCTACATTGCCAGCACACCAAGGGCGAGGAATAGGATCAGCGGTGATCGAGCATATATTGGCGGATCTTAAAAAGAAAGGCGTCGGCTATTTTTGGTGTGATGCCCGGGAGTCGGCTGGCGGGTTTTATCAACGATTCGGTATGGTGCTAGAAGGCGAACGCTTTTACAAAGGCGAGGTGCCTTATTTCAAAATGGCAATGCGTCTGGAATGAAATGAGAAATATAAACATAATTCGGCTGGATGTTACCGGTAATGGGTGGTTTAATATCAAGATTGCCAAGGTATCTAATACGCTAATGGCAACCGAACGGAAAATATAAAATAGGAAGAACCATGAAAGAAAGTCAGCAGTTAAACCTCCAATTTTCGCCTTTGGTAGAGCAGGGCTTTGACCTTGCTGAGTGCCCTCGTTGGGACTGGCGTCAGCAAGCGTGGTGCTGGGTAAATATCCCTGCCGGTGAGCTATGGCGCTTGAAAGATGGCAAGGTCGAGTCACGCCAGTGGGATGATATGCTTGGCTGTGCGGCAATGTGGGGTGAAAGTGGCTTCGTTCTAGGTACCAAGTCGGGTGTTTACCTTTTGGAAAGCTGGGAGGCGGAACGCCAGCAGGTTGCCCCTTTGGTAAAAACACACCCGAGAATGCGCTTCAACGATGGCCGTGCAGCACCGGGAGGCCGCTTCATGGCTGGTACCCGAAATGGTGCCAAAGAAGGCGATCAAGGCCAGTTCCACCAGTTGATGGCAGGTGGCCAGCTCGAAAAAATGCCGATGTTTGCCTGGACCTGCAATGGCTTGGCATTCTCTCCTTGCGGCAAGATCCTTTACTGGGCAGATACAGGGACGAGTTTGGTTTACCGTGCTGACTACAACCCTGAAACCGGCGAGTATGGCGAAAGCACAGTGTTCTGTGACCTGACTGATTTTGATGGTCGCCCTGATGGCGCCAGCGTTGATAGTGAAGGCGCTTACTGGGTCGCGATGTACAGCGGTAAGTCTGTTGTGCGCATTGGCACTGATGGTGTAGTGACCCATGTCATCCCCGTCCCTGCGGATAACCCAACTATGGTTGCACATGGTGGTGAGAAAGGGGATCAGCTAGTTGTAACCAGTGCCGAAAGTGCCAATGGCCCAGGCCAGGTACTCACGGCTCAAGTTAATTGGCAGGGTATTGAAGAGCCGCTGGTAACGGTTCTTTAAGCCAGCTTTAAATATCGGGCGCATCACTCCCCAAGTTATTCAACAACAAGGCAGTTGCGCCCTTCTTCTTTAGCCTGATACAAGCAGTTATCAGCGCGTCGGATCAAGCTGTGAATATCACTTTCAGCATGGGTCATCCCCAGGCTAATTGTGTACTTGATGGTATTGCCTAGAATGGTCAGCTCAGAGCTGGCAATCTCTTCGACTAGGCGGTTCAGCCTCTGGGAGAATATTTCAGGCGAGTTGCCATAGAGAATACAGAATTCTTCGCCACCGAAACGTGCGACTAAGGCATCAGGAAAATAGACTTTCAAGGTGTTTGCCAATTCTATCAGCACCATATCACCGATATGGTGACCATAGTTATCATTGAGCTGTTTGAAATTGTCGACATCAAGCAAAGCTAGGCAGCGGGGCCCGTTGTTCTTTTTGACCAACTTGTGGTTGAAGAAGTAGCGGCGATTCCAAGCTTGGGTGAGGTAATCGCGGTTGGCCAAAAGGTAGAGGTTGCGCTCTGAGTCAAGGATATTCAGTGTGCTGTGCAGCCGACAGTAGAACTCTTCTTGGTTGAAAGGCTTTTTAAGGAAGTCGTTGGCACCCGCTTTAAGGAATTTGGCTGTCAAAGCTGGTTCATCGCTGGCTGACAGGCCAATAGCTGCAAGCTGCCCTGGGCGGAAACGCTTTCTCAGCTCTTTGATCAAGCTGACGCCATCGCGGACGGGCATAGAATAGTCAGTAATGACGAGGGAGATTGATTTGTTAGCGTTAACCATCTCCAATGCCTGCTCGCCGTTGCTTGCTTCCAGCACTGTCATGTACTGCCGTTCCAGCAAGGTGCGAATGTATTTGCGTGCCGTCACCGAGTCATCCACGACAAGTGCGGTGTGTTCGTGGTTACGCTCAAGACGTTGCAGGATAGGGATGATACTGGCGATACAGGTTGGGCTGTCTTTGGGAATATAGTCAATGACGGTTTTTGCTAGCACTTTTTCACGTGTCATCTCATCCATCAGTGCCGTCAAAACAATGACTTTTATCCCTACAGAGAGGCAGACGTCGATGATCTCTCCGTCTTGCCCGTCGGGGAGACAGTAATCGAGTATGGCGCAGAGAAAGTCTGTACTGTTGTCGAGAACAGCTTCTGCTTCAGCAATGGAGTTGGCGATAACTGGGGTATAGCCGGCTTGCCTTAATTCACTTTCAATAACTCGACGGAATGGGCGGCTATCCTCGACGACCAATACTTTTTGTTCCATCACTCAACCTTGTAGCTGTCTATTATTATCTTTGTCTATAAGGCGCAGCATTATGAGCTATTTCATATTGAGATACAATTAACACAATCACTTATATAAACAAATATATTTGTCATGACAGTAAAAACTGTCAATGTTGCTTTGCAATACGCTCAGCAGTAAAGGCTTTAGCTCGTTGAGAACAGCCTTTGGGGGCATTACGCGGTGATCAAGCTGTTTTTTTTAATTTTGCTATCACAGGTTTCAATAGGTGGAGTTATATAAAGTGAGGTACAAAAAGATATTGTAATTTCCCCAGCCTATCATTCATTTACCCTATTTATTACTCACAAATAAAATGGAAACTTATTTTTCATCACAGTCTTGAAATCCAGGATGAAATATTTATTTTTTTGGGGGGATATTATGGCGGGCAGGTTCGTCTAACAAAGCTGCCCGCTTATTTCCTATCACTTAGGCGTTAATTGCCCTGGCTGTAATGTTGTAAAATGGCCGTGACCTCATTGATCCGCCGTTCGAAGCTGGCCTTGGAGGCACGTTCGTGTTCGGTATGATCACCATCGCCAAAGGGGCCAAATCCATCAAGAGTCGGGACGCCTGCCCCCGCCATAATATTGGCGTCACTGACACCGCCGCGCTGCTCGGTTTTCAGTTCATAGCCCAAAATAGACGCAATCTTATCGAGCAAGGTTTGTTGTTCGGGAGTCGGTGTCATGACATCTCGCTGCAAACCACCTTCAATAATTGCCGTGACGCCTTCGATACCATGCTGGTGGATCAGTTCAGGAATGGCACCGAGTACTCTTTCTTGTTCATCTGGTTGGGTAAAGCGTGCTTCAACCATTAATTCAGCATTGGGTGAAATGGTATTTGTACTGATCCCACCTTGAATTTTCCCGATGTTGACCGTTGTTCCTTGCGAAATGTTTGTTAATTCATCTAAAGCAATCAGCAACTTGGCGGCAGCAAGGTTGGCATTTCTGCCTAGATGGTAGTTATTGCCAGCATGGGCAGCAACACCTTTGAGCGTTATTTTATAGGTGGCTACCCCCTTGCGGCCGACAACCACTTCATGATCGGAACCCGCGGCTTCGAAATCGAGGCAGGCGGCATACTGGTGGGCTATCTGACGGGTGACAAACTTACTGTCATCGCTTCCTGTCTCTTCATCGCTGACCAGCAGGACATCAATATTACGAATTTTCCCGTGTTTTTGGTAAATGTTTCGTAGCGCACTCAAGGCAACAAAGTTACCGCCTTTCATATCGCAAGTGCCTGGACCATAGACCCACTCTTCATCTTCACGGAAGCTCTCAAAAATCCCTGGAGGGAATACCGTATCTAGGTGACCAAGCAGTAACAGTTTGGGTGCGTTATTTTGCTGCGGCGTCGTGAACAGTAAATGATTTCCTACAGTTTCCCGTAGGAACACCTCAACATTAAAGCCTAGTGGTTTTAACCAGCTTTTCATGGTCTGACCACTTAAATCTACGCCTTGCTTGTTTCCAGTCCAGCTGTTTATTTCAACAATTGTTTTTAAATCAGAGAAATCGATAAGTGCCATTATTTGATTCCTTGCACAGGTTTTGTGTTTTTTCTGCGTTGTTTGAGTGAAATTTCCACATAGCTCACTGTTACCACATATATGCAACATTATGATATAAAACTATGTTAATACCATTAAGGTTTTACTCATAATGCCGTAGAGGCATTTTTTTGAACTGCTCACAAAAGGAGTGACACATGGCAAGGCACCGGGTCGGTTTATGGATGTATGAGAACTGTGGAGGCAAAGAAATAGAACAAAAAATCGTCACCAAGCTGCGAGAACGTGAAATTGATGCTTTAACAGGGCTGAACTTGGCGTATGCAACAGCATTTGACGGCAATATTGTATGCAATGGGCAACAACTGAACGAACTCGACCTGTTTTTCTCATATAACGCGGGCCAGCAGACGCCGTATCAGGTGTACCTGTACCAGGTACTCAATTCGATGATGCCGATGATCAACAACTATGAATCCTTTGCGTTGACGGAAGATAAATTCCGCACTGCTCATGTGTTGAAGACCAACGGTATTACAACGACCGACTATGTGATCTGCAATAAGCATAACTTGGAGCAAGTGCGAGCCCACATGCATTTCTGGGGCGGCAAGGCTATCTGCAAGCCGGTTGATGGCTGGGGTGGCAATGGCATTATCAAGCTGGAAAGTGAGCGGGATCTAGACTTGTTGACGCCGTTTATCAACCAGCAACATGCACCTCAGTTTTATATCGAGCGGGTTATCGAGAATGACTTCTCGGATTACCGAATCGATATTGTCGATAACAAATTTGTCGCCTGTTATGGCCGCAAAGCCGCACCAGGAAGCTGGAAAACCAATGTCACCAGCGGTGGCAGTGTGATTAAACGTGAGCCTGTCCCTGAAGTTATCGAACTGGCCCTCAAGGCGGCGAAGGTGACCGGCCTGGAAGTCGCCGGGGTGGATATTATCTATGACGTTGAGCACCAACGTTATGTGGTGATTGAAGTTAACGGTATCCCCGCGTTTGCCACTCCGGATCAAGAGTTGTTCGGGCTTGATTTCAATGACACCAAGATAGACTACCTAGTGGATCTGATTGACCGCACCGTTACCAAAGACACGAAAGAGCCAGCAAAAGGCTTTATTCCTTCTCTTTCTGAAGCGCTTATCAAACCTAACCTGCTTACCGAGGAAGCTGCAGTATGAACACCCAGAACCACACTCGTCCAAAAATCGGCCTGTTGTATCTAGACCATGTGCTGCGCTTCTTTAACCGCTCTAATTTCAAGGGCTGGCCTGACAAAATCGAACAGGTCACTTACCATTGGGGTAATGACAAAGACCGTTTTGTTGCCGAGGTCAAACACAAGAAAATCGATGTGCTGATCGGCAACATTCCGGCGACTGCCTACGAGACATTCCGTGAGATAGCCCGCGAGCTGCCAGGCGTCCGTTTCCTGCCTTCCCTCGATAGCCAGTTCAGCAACAAATCGAAAGAAAACGTGACTCACTTTTGTGAAAAATACGATTTGCCGATACCGCGCACCCGTATTTTCTACGAAGTTGAAGAGGCATTGGCCTTTCTGACCAGCACCGATTACCCGAAAATCGTCAAGCGTTCATACGGCCCGTCCAATTACGGTGGCTACTTCGTCCATAAGGTCGATGATGCCGAGGAGGCGCTGCGCCTGTTCTCGGAAAAACGGTACTACCCAGCCTATATCCAAGACTTTGTCCCGATGAAGGCAGATATTCGGGTAATGCTAGTAGGCCACCAGCCTGTCTGTGCCTTCTGGCGCCGTCCGCCGGAAGGCGAGTGGCTGACCAATACCAGCCAGGGCGGCAGTATGGATTATCAGGCGGTACCTGATGGGGTGCTTGAGCTGGCGGTAAAAGCCTCAAAGGCGGCCAATGCCGAATACTGGGCATGCGATATTGCGGTGAGCATGGACGATGACTACACCATCTTGGAATGTGCGACCGCTTTTGCTGCCTTCCCGTATATCCGTGACTGGATCGGCCAGTACTTGATGTGGCTGTTAGCGCCGCTAGACTTCCGTAAACCGTATTTTGCCCAACGCAATTGGGAAGAAATAGGCAAAATCGATTCTTCGCTGCTTCGAACTATGCGCTATATCACCTTCGGCCAGGCTGATTACTCTACTGATACTGGCGAATATGCGCCTGCCGATGACCGTTACCGTCTGCTTGAGACGAGCTACCAGCGCGAGGAAGAGTGGCCGAGTGAAGCCTGGAACTTCCAGGGCAATACACCTTACAAAGTGATTGCAGCAGATGGCAGCCCAATTGAGAAAGCCAGCCCAAGCCTAAACCCACACATAGAGCAGGAGGTTGATACTGGTATCGAGCAGCTGCAAGAGGTGATGATTGCCCCGGAACAAAGCAATGCTGCTGATAGCAAATCGCTGAACGAAGAAGAACTGCTGGCGTTTTTCCTACAAGTGAAGAGCGTTGGCAAAACCTTAGCTAGCGATATCGTCTCTACGCTAGGAGCGGTTGAGACACTGCGGGTGCTCAATCACCAACCCGAAATTCTGCTGCAGTTCCGAAACCTCAAGCACAAGAAGTTAGCCATAATCATGGATGCATGGCGTGAGTATTGTGCCGAACACCAATATCGCTATGAAGAGGCGGTTGAATGAAAAAACAATATATCTCTTACCAGGACATGATGGACTTCCTGGAAGAGGCGATGGCGAAATACCCGGATTTGATCCGCTTACAGAGTATTGGTGATACCCATGAAGGGCGACCCATTATGATGGTCACTATGTCGCAGGATGTGGCATATGCCGATCTCAAACCGGCATTACTTTATACCGGTACTATTCATGCCAGGGAGTGGATTGGCATTGAGTTGGCGGTAAGCTTCGTCCAGTACTTGCTGGATAACTACCCGTCAAATCCGGATGTGGTGGAGGCGTTGACCCGCAACACTTTATATATGGTGCCTTGCCTCAATCCTGATGGCTTTGAGTATTCCCGTAAGCACTTCTCATTCTGGCGTAAAAACCGCCGTGATAATGGTGATGGCACGTTTGGGGTCGATCTCAACCGTAACTTCGGCATTAATTTCCGCCAGTCGGCCCAAACCAGCTCGAATATTTACGGTGGTCCAGGGCCATTTTCCGAGCCGGAAACCCAGGCGATCAAACAGTTTGTCGAAAGCCGTGACAATATCTGTGTCGCGTTGGATTACCACTCGCAAGGCAATGTGTTTTTCCCTGCCCACAAGTTCAACCATGAGGCTGAAATCGAGGGTACCGATCTCAATATTCTCTGTGCCAACATGGCGCGGGAAATCTACAAGGTCACCAATCGCCAGTATGGTATTCACCGTGGTAAGCCGCCGGCGAACCTGATACACGGTAGTGGGCGTGAGTATTACTATGACAGGGGGATTTTATCGACTGTAGTTGAGGTTGGGAGCCGGAATATTCCCGATTACCTGATCAATATGTCACAGAGTGTCGATGAAAACATTCCTGCACTGCTCTATGCCCTGCGTACCACTATCGATTATTCAAAGTTGGCGCCCAGCCGTCCGGAGAGTTTCTCGACCAAGGAAATCACCGCCAATACGGTTGATTTGATTTGGGAGGCGGGCGCTGAAGATGAAGGCTGTTATTACCAGATCTACCGTAGTGAAACGCCGAAAGCGGCTTGTACCCGGGATAACCTGATCGCTATCACCTCACAGCTCCGCTATACCGACAAGCAGCTCAAATCTGGTCGCCGTTATTTTTATAACCTACGCAAGGTGAACCGGGTAACGCGGATTAAATCGCCGTTTGCCCCAGAGTTGAAGATCAAAACCTTGCTGGAGCGTGATGAGTTCTCGTTTACCTTGTTCCCCAGCCCGGAAAAAATCGGTTATGTCGGGGAGCTGACCCGCGCCAACAATGCTGAACACTTTGGCCATAATTCGCTGTTTATCGGGGTGAATAAAACCAAAGGGATTTGCTATGGGGTGATTGATTACGACATGAGCCGATTACCGGCGGATGCCAAGATCAAAGATGCGCTGTTTTCGCTCTATCCGATGAACCGGGTCGGGGCAAAAATCGAAAATTACGGTGAGTGGTCGGTATCGATCCTTGATCCAGACGACATCAGCGACATTACCGACTTCGAGCAAATCCACAACGCAGCGCCTATCCAGACGCTGGGTGATGCCATTGACTCAGATCAGCTGACCCAGGGTATTTGGAAAAGCTGGCATTTCAGTGCGATGGAAAAAGAACTGATTGAGCAGCAGCTTGAGAAAGGACGTTTGTTGCTTAGGCTACAAGGCCCGGTGAGTTTGCCGATGGGCAATGACTCGCAGATGATGCAGTTCGATATTGGCTATGGCCGTTTCGGCGGTGGCATCCATTATCGTCCGAGCTTGGATTTAATCTACCACCGCAAGCCGTACCAATTGTCGGTGGGAGCCAGCGCTTGCCATACAGTCAAAGCCGACGCTGTCGAGGTGGGCAAACTGCAAAGCGGCTACGATGCCAACGGTGAGCGGATTTTCGGGGTGGTGGACTTCACCTTGCCGAGGATGTTTGAGCAAAGTGATGTGGTGTTCACGGATGCCTATTTTGTACTGGAGAGTGCATCGCTGACGGGTATCAACCAGCCAATGCGCTTCTTGGTCGAAATGGTCGATGTGGAAGAGCCGGACTTTGAGCTGCTGACGACCAGTGAGCCAATAGAGTTTATTGGTTATGAAGTCAGTAGCGAAGGGCTGGCCAAAACCGCTCGCCAGACGTTTATGTTCGACAGTTCAGCCCGGCAATACCTTGAAGACTGCTACGACCAAAACCGGGCGGTGAAGCTGGTGATCAAAGCGACCTCGGCTTCCAGGCAGCAAGATGCGGTTGTTGAGTGGAAAACGGACTCCAATGACGGCACCATGTCGACCCAGCTGGTGGTTGAGTATATTGAGCGCCGCAAGCAGCCGCTTGAGGTACCAGAGAACTTCCAAGCCAGCATTGAAGGCGGCATGGTCAAACTGACATGGGATAACCCCGATGATAGCGACTGGGTAGGCACTTACGTAGTGCGTAACAGCTTCCATCCACCGCGTTCACCGTTTGATGGCGTCAAGCTGTATGCTGGTAAAGACGGCTACACCTTTGACAAGTTCGGCAATGCCAACCTGGCCAAATACTATTCGGTGTTCAACTACGACAATGTGCCAAATTACTCGGCGCCTGCGGTGCTCAAGTTCAGCTCGAACGAAGTGACGCCGATTGAGTTTGATGAGTTTGAAGCCCAGGACGAGGTCGAACAGCGCTATCGCCAGGGTGATTAATTCAGGCGATTAAGCAAAAGAAAAGCCGCCAGCATGAGCACTTATGCTGGCGGCTTTTTTTAATCCACTAGGTTAAATAGCCCGTAGCCTATAGCCTTTTCTCTAACTCTGGCCTTGCCAAATCAGTTCACATTGCTGGCTGCCATCTTGGGCGATCGGCTTTTCAACCAGCCAACGCAGTGGGGAAACAACTGGGCTGGTGGTGAACCGTACCGAGGTTTCCAGAATCGCAGACAGTGGTACCGAGAAGTCAAAGTCTTCGAACTTGCCATAGACTTCAACCGGCGTTTGCAAGCTGAAGATCTGCGCCCGCTTAGACTGTGGCCTTAGGTACAGGGCAAAGTCGCGGTTGGCATAGCTGGCATCGAACTGGCCATTGACCTGGATTCGGGAAGTATCAAGCAGCAAGTCACGCTGACTCATCGTCCCTTGACGGATATCCAAACCGGCAGCGACACAATTGAGCACAGACGGATCATTGTTGGTAAAGTTTGGAATGATCGCATCGGTTAAACTAACAGCCCAAAGGTCGATCAAGTCTGACTCAAACTCCTGCGGCCAAGCCGCAAAACCAATAAAGCCGTTGGCGTTGTTCATCAGGGTATCTGGTGAATTGGCTAAACTGGTCAGGTTGAACTGGGTGGAAATATTGCCGTGCATCCCACTTTCCGGTGCTAAGCGACGGGCCAGTATCCCGTAATCGAAGTTTTTGACATTACCCGTGAGCTGGATGTCGAACATATCGTCCTTAGCCTTGATTTCACTGGCAAGCTCGATGTTGCCGCCCGGCAGTTGGACCGTCATCGGCTTGAGGGTGAATACGCCGTTTTCCAGCGCCCAGTGCAATTGGCCTGCTCCTAACCAGTCTTTGCCAGAGCGAACTTCATCGACATCCAACGCGAAGTTGGCGTTGAGCATGTCCAGACCGTCGGTGCTGATCAAAGCGGTGTTCTGAAGGTCGTCAGTTTTCACCGTCTCGTCAGTTGGTTGCTCGTTGCCAGCTGTTTGCTCTGTGCTTGCTTTCTCCCAAGCCTGCCAGTCACCAACCTTGAAATCGTCAAGCTGGATAAATGGCGCTCGGAAAGCCAGTTCAAGGCGAGGACGTTGATCCGCTTTGAGCGGTGGTAACCATGCTCCCTTGCCAGTCAGCTGGCTGTCGTTGACCTGAACCTTCATATTGTTGAGGTGATATCCCTTGGCATCCATCGACATGCTGGCTGCCAGTGTGATGGGGCCGTAAGGCGGCAAATCAATATCACTGAAGGCTTCGAGTCGGTCGAGGTTTGGCGTAAATGCCTCGAAGGTAAGATTGAGCGCTTGCGGGTTAATCGGCAGAGTCAGGTTAGAGCTGGCATTGAAACGCATGTCACCCAGATTGGCTGCCAATGTGACCGGTAGCGTCGAGCGACCGTCATTGGCTTCTTTGAGAGATAACGATGACAGTTTGAAAGAGGCTGCTTTTCCCGCTGCCATGCCATTGATGGCCAAGTGGGTTGAAGTGTCAGGGCCTGTTACGAAACGGCCTTGATCCAATTTAACGGCCAGCGCTTTGCCGGTGTAGCTGTCGGCAATATTGGCCTGTCCGCCAATCAAAGCCGCATCGACTTCTGTGTGTTCCATCAGCTCCAAGATAGTGCGGCCCGATAGAGACACGGCGAGCTTGGCACGGTCAAGGCGCATATCAAAATCATCGGTCACATCGAACTGGCTCAGGATAGCCCCGATATCCGGCTGGTTTACGGCAAGGTTGAGGTTGGCTTCGATATTGGCTGCATTGACACCCAAGCTCAAGTCACCTTGGTAAGTGCTACCAGCAAAGCTTGCGCTGATAGGCGCTTTACTCATTTGACCGTCACGAACCTTGCCATTGAAAGACAACTTGTCTAGCTGCTGGTCAGCCCATTTCAGTTTGTCTGCTCGGAAGATCAGGTCAGCATCGGCAATGACTAGCTCACTGCCTAACAGCGGTACATCAAGGTTGACCCCTTGGGTCGGTACTGTCTGCTCGACCTGTGGCAGCTCTTCATCATTGATGAACTGGCCGAACTGGGTGAAATCTAGCTGTGAGAACTGGGCATCCATCACAAGGAATGGACGTAGCTGATCAGGCTGCCAACGCAGGGTGACATCGCCGTAGCTTTCCAGCAAGGCCAGATCTGGTATGGCAAGATCAATCCAGCCGTTTTGGTAGCTGAGCTTACCGTCAATATTGATGGTGCCGGAGATGTTGGTTTGGGTGCCCAGCCAAGGGTTGAGCAGGCTGGCGTTCTTGCTGTTGACCTTGAGATCAAACCAGCTGCCTTCTTCCCAGCGGGTATGTTTGAGCAAGCCTTTGGCTTCGACAGAGATCGCTGGTGAATCGAAGGTCAGCGTTGTCGGCCAGTCACGGCCCATCATGATATCTTGCAGGGTACCGGCTTCGGCTTGGACGTGGGCCGGGATACCCATTAGCTGGCCTTGGATATCTGACTGAAACGGACGGCTGATACCGGCGTTAAGCCTAGCTTGGTCAATGCTGAAGCTGGCTTCGCTACCCCATTCGACCAAGGCTTTGTCGATAGCAAGGGAGAGCTCGGCACGCTCCAGCCATTCGGTCAGCTTGGTGCCGTTGGTGGTGACGGCAAGCTCAGCGCGGTCAAGGTGGCCGCGGGAGTAGGGCATACCGGTTAGCCAGCGGGCCATTTCGCCCAATGGGGATTGCTCGGCACCCAAACGGATATCTAGGTTAGACACCCAGCCAGTGGCATCGAGCGACGCTTGGCCTCGGAAAGGCACTTCGGCAATATCTGCTGTCATTGGGGCCGATAGCACGCCAGCCTTGCCATTGACTGACAGGGACAGGTTTTCAACAGGGGTACCCAGCCCTTTGATCTCATCAATGGAGAGATCGACACGGGTGGTGGTTTTTTCCAGCCATTGCTCAAGCGCACGTTGCAGGGGGGACTGCTGAGGTGGAGCGGCAAAGGCACGCATCATAGGCTGCGGCTCGGGCTGCAACCATGGGCGCAGGTCAATCAATGGGATATTCAGTTCGCCGTCGATGACATTGTAATCGCCAAGCTCGATATCCAGGTAGCCAGCCCCATGAGTGATTGGGCTATCAATGACAAGATCGCTGACCTTGATAGTGTTGGCGGCCGCGCTGACGTGGGTGGAAATTGTCAATGGTGCCACGTGTTTAACATCTAAGCCGAACAGGGCTTCAATCGGGCCAGTATCCTGCCATTGCAGTTTAATATCAGCGTTGACGATATCTGACGCATCGGCCTCGATATTCAACTCGGCACCGGCGAATGAGCCTTTGGCTTTAACCTTACCGGTTTGCTGGTTGACGAGCTGCTCCAGATCGCCAGTTAGTTTAATATCATAGGCTTGGCCGATCATTGCCCCTTTAGCCGTAAACTCCCATTGTTCATTGGGTTGGCTCAGGTTAAGTGAATCAAGGTACCAGTCGAAATACTGTCCTTGGCTCTGATCTTCGAAGACAACCGAGAGGTTGCTGGCTCTGATTTGGTCGGTAAGTGCTAACTGCAGCGATGAGTTTCCATCAGCCACAGCCTCTTCGTCAGAGGCGTTTTCACTATCGGTTTCATTTTCGGAATCGTCATCTGGGCTAGTGGCTTTAGCTTGAGGACCCAGCAACCAGTTCGCTTGCCCGTCATGGGCCTTGGCGAGGTGCAGATTAATATTTTCAAGCTCGAGATAGTCAACAGCCAATGTGCCTTTGAGCAGTGGCAGCACAGCGACTTTTGCATTGATCTTGCCGGAGGTCAGCATCGGCTGCCAGTTGAAGGCATCAATATTGTCAACGTGCACCCCTTCAAGGTGTACCTCGGGGCGGAATGACAGCACCAAGCCCATTTCCCCGTCAATTCGGGTCTCGCGGTCAAGGTTGGTGGTTAGCCACTGATTGATATCATCTCGGTACGGGGTGAGGTCAACCTTTATGCCTACGGCGAGCGCAGCAGTGATAACGGCAGCAGGTGTAAGCAGGCCAAGGCCTACCCATTTGCTGATCTTCTTAAGGGGTGACTTTACCGTTTTTGTCGAAGCCTGTTTTTGGGCTGACGCGGTGCTGTTTAGTGCATCTGGTGCGTCTGTCGACGTGGTCTGCCTGTTGGCGGTATGTTTGTTTTTTTCTGGGCGCATAATGATTGCAAAGAAGGCGAAAGACAAAAGGAAAAGCACAGAAAAACTGTCTGCGCGCTATTTTGGATGTTGTTTTATTAGCACCGGCAACCATACCATGAAATAGCTTTCGAAGGGATAAGCGCCGACGGAATTTACACACCACTGACGGTTATTTCAGACTGTTAATCGGTAATATACCCAAGCTACCTAAAAGTGCTGATAGCCTCCCTGAACCTGCATCTTGAAGTAGCTTGGCTATATCATTATTAGAATTAATGTTTCCGATGATTCCCAACGGTTTGAGTGATAGGGAATAGGGACGTAAAATCTCTGTACGATTGGAGTAGTGTATGACAGATCAACGTACAGAAATATTCACCGCTGAGCGGCTAGGATCTGGCTTTGAAGCCGATCAGGATGCGCACCTGACAATAAGCCTTCAGCCCGGGCAGCATTTGGCAATCAGTGGCCCTTCTGGTTGCGGCAAGTCAAGCCTGCTGCAAGTCATTGCCGGTTTGCGTCCCCCTGCAGGTGGCGCCATTCACTGGCAACAAAATATGATTAAAGAGCAGAACCTGCCTTGGTGGCGCCAGCAGTTTTGCTATTTGCCGCAGCAAGCCGTGATGGGCGGTGAGACAATCTTAAAGGCACTACTGCTGCCTTGGCAGCTTAAAGCCCTTAACCTTCCAGAGCCCACACATGAAAAGTGCCTACAGGTATTGGTATCCTTGGGGATTACCCATTCACTCGAGCAGCCAACACACAAACTCTCTGGTGGGGAGAAGCAGCGCTTGGCGATTGCCCGTGCAGTGCTGATGGAGCGTACTTTATGGTTGATGGATGAGCCGACCTCGGCGCTTGATCCTGCCAGCCGGAATAAGGTGATTGAGCTCATTGCCAAGCAGTCACTTACCGTGATTTCGGTTTCCCACGATCCGGTATGGGTTAACTCGGCACAGCGACAGCATGTGATGGGAGTAAGCGATGAGTGATACCTTGGTGATCAGCAACTGGGCATTGGCTGGTTTTTATCTGTTGTTTCTCATTCCGCTAAGTTTATTTCACCGTTGGGAATTTGGCCTGAGCAAGACCTTGGTGTCAGCCGTGCTAAGGATGACAATCCAACTTTCGATAGTAGGTATTTACTTACAAACCCTGTTTTCTTTCCAGAACCCCTGGCTCAACACCTTGTGGCTGTCAGTGATGGTAATTGTGGCCGGGTTCAGTATTTGCCGACGTGCAGGCGTACCGCCGAAATCCGTGTTGCCGGCTGTACTGAGTGGCCATGTCGTTGCGCTGCTGGTGGTATTGCCCTTGTTACTGGCGGGTGTGATCCAGGCTGAGCCTTGGTGGCAGGCACAATACTTGATTCCGGTCGCTGGAATGCTGTTGGGTAACTGCTTGGCCGCGAATGTATTGGCGTTGGAGCGTTGGTACAGCAGCTTGAAAGACAAGCAGGACGAATACCAGTTTTACTTGGCGATGGGTGCACCTAAGCCAGAACAACCATTTATCCGTACGGCGGTAAAAGCCGCCTTGGCCCCACAGCTAGCGTCGATGACGACGCTGGGCATCGTCAGCTTGCCAGGTATGATGACAGGTCAGATCCTCGGTGGTACCGAGCCTTTGCTGGCAGTGAAATACCAATTGGTGATTATGGTGGCGATATTTATCTCAGCCACACTGTCAGTCACCACGACCCTGACGGTTGCCAGCCGCTCTGCCTTCAACCGCTATGGCCAGTTGAAGTTCTAATGGTTGAATCTCTAAGAGATGACGGTAAAAAGCGTGGATAAAAAAACAGCCGGCATTGCCGGCTGTTTTTTTCGAGAATAAGCAATTATTCTGCAATTTCTGCGTTGTGGTAAACGTTCTGAACGTCGTCACAATCGTTTAGCGCATCAAGGAATTTCTCGAATTTCGCTACGTCTTCACCAGCAACTTCAGTCATGGTTTGAGGAACGAAAGAAATTTCTTCAACGTCTAGTGTTACTTCAGGCATTGTCGCAGCCAGTGCGTTTTTCACCTTGAAGAACTCAGTGTGTGGGGCAAATACAGTGATCACGCCATCTTCACACTCGATATCAGATACATCAGCATCTTCCATCATTAGGTTCTCAAGTACTACTTCCTCGTCGTCACCTTTGAACTGGAAAACAGCCTGGTGCTCGAACATGTGAGCAGTGGTACCTGGAGAGCCGATTTTTGCGTTGTTCTTAACGAACGCTTGGCGAACGTCCATGAACGTACGGTTGTTGTTGTCTGTTAGACAGTCAACGATCACCATGGTGTTACCAGGACCGAAACCTTCATAGCGAGCTGTTGCGAAATCTTCACCACCGCCACCTTTCGCCTTGTCGATCGCTTTCTCGATAACATGGCTTGGAACCTGATCTTTTTTCGCTTTTTCAATTAGGCGTTTCAGGGAAAGGTTGCTATCGGGATCAATACCACCGTTTTTCGCACTTACGTAAATTTCTTTACCGTACTTTGAATAAACTTTGATCTTTGCGCCCTGTGTTTTTGCCATAGAGGCTTTACGGACTTCGAAACTGCGTCCCATAGGAATCACTCTCTTTTAGATATTTGGGATTTCTGTTGGAGGCGGATTTTATCAGTAACCAAGGCGGTCTGGCTAGGGTTTATAGCTTGAAAGACGGGTTAAAAGGCGGGTGATTGGTGGGGTAGATCAAGTTCTGTTTTGAAATTTGCACCAATCTTTTCTCTGTCGCTAGATTATTCACGGTGAAAACGGTACAAAGCAAAGGCTCAAGTCTCTTGGGTATTGTGAAAAACAGAGAAAAATAAAGAGAAGAGATACCAATGAAAATTGTTGCTGTCACCGCGTGCCCTACTGGGATTGCCCATACTTACATGGCTGCTTCTGAACTGACCAAGGCCGCCCAGCAGTTGGGGGTGCAGATGATGGTTGAGACCCAAGGCGCGATGGGAATCGAAAACCAATTGAGTTTTCAGGATATCGGTCGGGCTGATGTGGTTCTGATTGCATCAGATATCGAAATCGAACACCGTGCTCGATTTACCGGTAGCAAGATCCACTGCGTGACTATTGAAGAGGTGCTGACCGACCCGGTAGGGGTGATCAACCGCTGCAAAGAGCTGTAATCAAACACCTACTTATTGATGATTAATCGCCTAAACGACTTATGATTGAACGCCGTATCACCTTCACTCTCGATGAAGAGGGCTTGCCTGCTTGGAAACTCAACCGGCTAAAAACCTTGGCGGGTTTTTTCCGTTCTGTGGTAGTGATACAAAATATCTCTCAGCTTAGGATGGCTAATGCCGAGCAGGCGATGCGGGTGATGAGCTTGGGCTCGATGCCGGGTGATTTATGCCAGCTGATGATTGAAGGCTCGGATGCCGAGCTGGCCTGTATGGTGTTGACCGACTTTGTCTCCGAGCATTGCCATTTGATTTGCACTGGCCATCGTCACATCAGCCAGCGTGAAGGGACGGGGCGCATCACCCTACCGTTTGACTATGAACTGAGTTTTTTGCCGCCGCTTTCCCAGTTATCAGTCAGCACGTTTGAAAAAGCAGATGTCCTTACCGAGATCTGCCGCCAGTGCGCCCCCAACCAACCCGATAAAGCCAACCGGTTGTTAGAGCAAATGCATGCGAGGGAAACTATCTCATCAACGGCAATGGGCAATGGTGTTGCATTGCCACATATCTTAACCCCAGATGTCGAGGTGCCAACCTTGGTCTTGGCGACTTTAGAACAACCTTTAGACTGGGGCTCAAAGCGCGGTCCTGTGACCAGTATTGTGGGATTGGTACTACCTGCTCCTCCACAACGTGAGCATTTACTCGCTTTCTCGTCATTCTCCAAGCGGTTGCTAGAGCCTGATTTTTGTCAACTGCTTACTGAAAACGCACGCCCAGAGGTACTGCGAGCTGTTGTCCTAGATAGCTTGTCCCTGCCGTTTCGGTAAAAAGCCGTTTAGATGAAAAGGCGTTTAGGTAAAAAGGCGTTTAGGTAAACTACTCTCTTCCCCGGTAGTCTGACGGGGTCATGCCGGTTTTGTTCTTGAACACCCGGTAGAAGTAATTCACATCCTGAAAACCACAACGGGTCGCCACTTCGTTCAAACGGAAGGTGTATTTTTTTAGCATGAACTTTGCCCGTTCAATCCTTACCCAAGTGATGTAATCGGCCATTCGCATGTGGCCCTGCTGGCGAAACAGCCGTGACAGGTGGTTGGGCGTAATGTTGAAGCGCTTAGCGATCGAGTCGCGGGTAATCGGGCGGTGGAAGTTCTCCTGAATATAAATACAGATCCCCTGGTAGAGATCTTCACTGCGCTTTTTGTTGGTGTTGTTTGGGGCTGCAAGCATCTGCTGGCAATAGCTCATTAAGGCCTGCAGCAGGTGCTCATCCATCGGTTTTTGCACAGGCTCTTTGGCCAACGCATTGAGTGCCGCGAGAATATGGTCGATGGCAAAACCGGTTCGGGTCTGGATACTGTGCTTTTGCACATCATAGAAGCTCGCTTGCCCCTTGGCTTTACTAACCAGGCTGAACCCGAGTTGGCGTTTACCAAATAGCAGGCTGAGTACCGAGCAGTCGGTATCCCAGTTGGGCTTGTTCCAACTGTTCGGCGGGATATACAACGCATCGCTGGCCATGATCTTGACTTCGGTGATGCCATGATCAGGATCCTCCAGCTCATTGAGGTACTCACCGCTGATGACCATTTCCAACCGCGGGAAGTTTACTTGGTAGCTAAATGGCGGCGGGGTGACATGATCGCTGGCAAACCAAATTCGATTGAAGTGCTCCCGTTCGGCAAGCAGGGTTTCGAGTAGTTGGTGGAAAACTTGGCTCATGGTACAAACTGGCCTTCGCTTAAGTGTGCTGATTGCCGTTATTATCTTTTGCTCTTGCCTCTATTGTCCTTGTTCACGGTGAGATACCGTGAAGCTGATCACTAAAACCAACAGTGCTAGGATGAAAAAACGTGTTACTTAAGTCTAGCTATTATTCATTTTTAATTTTTTATATGCAGTGTTTATAGTTGGTTGTTTGCATTTAAATTGCTGATTTTAATTGGTTATATTGGGTTTTAGGTTGGGTTTTGTTAACCTTATCATTGTGAGAGTACGATCACACAACAATGCAGGTGTTACAAATATCCAGTAAATGCCCCTCTGGTACACTATAAGAGGTGTGCTAAAAAGCCGAAAATATCCCCAACGGCAACAAACAGTATGCCGATATAAATAATCAAAGGGGGAACACTCATGATCACCAATCTGATTAATGAGCAGTTGATTTGCCTAAACCTTAAGGCAACAACGAAAGAAGAGGTGTTTGTTGAAATGATCGATATCCTGCACGCGCAGGGTCGAGTCAGCGACAAGCAACAGTTTTTGGCAGACATCCATGCCCGTGAAGAGCTAGGCAATACCGGTTTTGAAGATGGCGTTGCCCTACCACATGCGAAAAGTGGCGCTGTGTGCGAGCCTGCTGTCGCTATCGGTATCAGCCGCAGCGGTATCGAGTACGGCGCAGAAGACGGCCTGCCTTCTAAGCTTTTCTTCATGATTGCCTCTCCAGACGGTGGCGCCAACCACCATATCGAAGTACTGGCCGAGCTATCTTCTAAGCTGATCGAGGACGGCTTCATTGACGCTTTCCTTGCAGCAAAATCTGAAAAAGATGCCCTGGCTCTGCTGCTGGAAAAAACAGAAAGCGCAGAAGCACCAGCGGCTGAAAATGGTTTCCTCATCGGCGTAACCGGCTGTCCAGCTGGCGTTGCCCACACTTACCTTGCAGCGGAAGCGCTGGAAAAAGGTGCGAAAGAGCTAGGTTACGAAATCAAGGTCGAGACCAATGGCTCTATCGGGGTGAAGAATAGCCCGACAGCCGAAGAGATCGAGCGCGCTGAAGCAATTATTGTCAGCTGTGACAAGCAAGTGGACATGACCCGTTTTGTTGGCAAACGCTTGATTAAAACCGGTGTTAAAGCGCCTATCAAAGATGCCAAAGGTCTGATTGGCCAAGCGCTGGCTGCGCCTGCATACCAAGCGTGTGGCGATGACGCGCCAGCCGAGAAAGAAAGTAAAGTGACCCAGGCTCGTTCGGATCTCTACCGCTACCTGATGAACGGCGTATCGCATATGATCCCGTTTGTTGTTACCGGCGGTCTGTTGATCGCCCTGGCGCTGGCGATTGGTGGCCAACCAACGGAAGCGGGCATGGCCATTCCTGATGGCAGCATGTGGAACAAGGTACTGGATGTCGGTGTCGTTGCATTCACATTGATGATCCCAATTCTGGCAGGTTACATCGCTTATGCCATTGCTGACCGTCCTGCACTTGCCCCGGGCTTGATTGGTGGCTGGATTGCCAACAACGGTTCGTTCTACGGTGCGGAAGCCGGTACAGGTTTCATTGGTGCTATCGTCGCGGGTCTGTTGGTCGGTTACTTCGTTAAATTTATCGTCACTCGCAACTACCACAAGTTCATTCAGCCACTTGTGCCAATTATGATTGCGCCAATAACCGGTAGTTTGTTCATCTCGAGCTTGTTCATCTTCGTTATCGGTGCACCGATTGCGAGCCTGATGGATGGCCTGAACGCACTACTGACCAGCATGAGTACAGGTAACGTTGTACTGCTAGGCATTGTATTGGGTGGTATGGCTGGCTTCGATATGGGTGGTCCATTCAACAAGGTAGCTTTCCTATTCTCTGTAGGTATGATTGCCAGTGGCCAGACTCAATTTATGGGTGCGATGGCATGTGCAATCCCAGTTGCTCCGCTAGGTATGGCGCTAGCCACTGTAATCGGTCGCAAGTTTAATATCTTCGAAGAGTCTGAGATTGAAGCCGGTAAAGCTTCTGGTGCAATGGGCTTGGTGGGTATCTCTGAAGGCGCGATTCCATTCGCGGCGCAAGACCCGATGTCTGTTATCCCTGCGAACGTGCTGGGCTCTATGGTTGCTGCGGTAATGGCCTTCTCATTCGGTATTACCAACAGCGTTGCTCACGGTGGTCCTGTTGTGGCTCTACTGGGCGCGATGAACAAACCGGTTCTGGCACTAGCGTGTATGGCAGCAGGTGCCGTTGTAACAGCACTGGTTGCAGTATCTTTGAAAAAGATGCGCCAGGGTAAAGCACAACAAACTGCTGTTGCTTAATTCCCCCGCTAGCAATAGCACTGCACAGTAAACCTGAGTGACTGTGTCCTTGAAGCTCCCTTTATCGAGGGAGCTTTTTGGCTTGAAGACTTATTCCTCGAATGGCTTCAGTTGTTATAGTTTCATTTGTTATTCAAGATTGGTTAGTTTGATTAACCATGAATAATCGATGAAAAGTAATGAAAAGCCTCTTTTTACTTGCGTATTTTGGTAGTATGCGCTGCTGGCATGGCGACGGCCTAAACAGGTAACCAAGTAAACAGGAAAAGACGAAGAAGCTTAATCGGATTCCATCAGTGCCTCAACGATAGGTTGGGGCCTTGATGAAATCTGCATTAGAAATAAGGAAAGCTATGTCTACCTCCCCTCGTTTTTATCGTATGCATAATGTCATTCAAGATTATGCATGGGGCAGCACAACCTCGATTGGCCAGTTGTTTGGTACTGAAAACCCTGAAGGTAAGCCGCAAGCGGAAATCTGGATGGGCGCACACCAGAATGGTTGCTCGCAAATTGACGTTGATGGTAAGCCAACTTTACTATCTGATTTTATTGATGCGGATAAAGCAACATTGATTGGGCCGCAGACTGCCGAGACATTTGGCGAGCTGCCTTACCTATTCAAAGTGCTGGCTGCTGAAAAAGCCCTGTCTATCCAGGTGCACCCAAGCAAAGCCCAAGCTGAAACGGGCTTTGCCAAAGAGGAAGAGCAGGGCGTACCTCGCTCGGCAGGTAACCGAAACTACAAAGATCCAAACCACAAGCCAGAGCTGGTTTATGCTCTGACACCTTACCAGGCAATGAACGGTTTCCGTGGCTTTGCTGAGATTGTCGCTAATTTCCGCAAACTGGATATTGCCGAGATCAATGCGTTGGTTGACGCTCTTGAAGCGAACCAGAATGAGTCGGGTCTAGAGGCGTTCTTTGAATCAATGCTTTCACTGGACGGTGAAATCAAAGAGTCATCCGTTGCCAAGCTACTGGCTTATGCCGAAGCACACAAAGACCAAGAGTTGTTTGCGCTTATCTTGGATTTGGCAGGGCAATACCCGGGTGATATCGGCCTGTTTGCACCGCTGATGCTAAACACTCTGACCCTGCAACCAGGCGAAGCTATGTTCCTGTATGCGTGCACCCCACATGCTTACATTAAGGGAACTGGCCTTGAAATCATGGCGAATTCAGACAACGTGCTACGTGCTGGCCTGACACCTAAGTATATGGACGTGCCAGAGTTGGTTTCTTGTACTTCCTGCCTGCCAATTCCTTTTGATTCGCTATTGATGTCCCCACAAGTTGAAGAAGGCGCTTTGCACTACCCAATCCCAGTGCCTGACTTCAAGTTCAGCGTATACCAGCAGGCGGACAATGTGGCGCTAGAAACAAACAGTGCAGAAATCCTGCTTGCAGTGGATGCACCTTTGACAGTTGCCCATGCGGACGGTGAAACACTGACGATTGCCAAAGGCGAGTCTGTCTTCATCCCGGCCAATGCAGGTACGTATTTGGCGACATCAAACGGTAAGTTTGCCCGCGCCTACAATTAATCGTTGTGTATTTGAGCGGGATGCGGGCTTGTTGTCCGGTTGGTGATAAGAGGCTTGAAATATCCTTTACATCACCCGAGTAAGCCCGTATTATTCGCCGCACTTACGGAGAGATGGCTGAGTGGTTGAAAGCACCGGTCTTGAAAACCGGCATACGTTTGTAGCGTATCTAGGGTTCAAATCCCTATCTCTCCGCCACATTTAGAAAAAGCCCAGCAGAAATGTTGGGCTTTTTTCGTTATTAGCCTACCCACAACCTCAATCAATTCAGGGCTCTGTCCTAGAAATTATCTCGGCATATTGTACACTCTTATGGCAATATAACGGGCGAGATAACTTTTCCTTTGAAATCTTAGCCTATGCAAACCACTCACCAATTTGATTTAAACTTAATCAGGACTTTCTTTGAAGTTTATCGCACGGGCTCGTTTACCAAAGCGGGAGACAACCTAGGGATAAGCCAACCTTCAGTGAGTGCTGCGATTAGAAAAATGGAAGTGGACATTGGCTACCAGCTTTTTGTTAAGCAAGGCAGAGGCATCAGTCCAACAGCGAATGCGCACAAGCTCGCTGCTCGCTGTCAGCAAGGGTTTAATGAAATCATTAATGCGGTGGCTGACGAGATTAGCTTTGATGTCCATGTTAGTGAGGCGTTCCTTCACCAAGTTGTGGATCTTGCACATACACAGATACAAGAAACCCCTGCCGAACAGATACACATTATAGAACGTTTGCGTGACCAATCATTGGATCTCGCTCTATCCGTTATTACTATCAAAGATCCATCTCTGGTTGTTGAGCCTATTGTTGAAGAAAAAGCTGTCGTCATTTGCAGGGCTGATCATCCATCAATCGAAGATGTATTGACGGCAGAGGAGTTCTATCAGCAGCAACATGTCATTCTCTCCACCAAATGGGAAAGAATGTCAGGCTTTGAGCATGGTGCTAAATCGATAGTACAAGAACGTAAGATCCATAGTACAGTCGGTTCGCTTTCTGCTAAGTTAATGCTGGTATCTAAATCGGATGCAATAGCGGTTGTATCTGAAGGCTTTGCAAAATATTGGCAACACACCCTAGGATTGAAGCTACTTGCTTGTCCGATTGAGCTTAGCGCCATTAGCTATAGCTTTGCTTACCACAAACGATATGCCAACAATGAGCAACACAAGTCGCTCAGAGCGAATATTCTGCGAAGAATTACGAAGTAATTGCTATCGGATTCCAAATCCTAGCTATTTTGCCCGCAGCAACGTTTGTACTTTTTGCCACTTCCACATGGGCAAAGTGAGTTTCGGCCTACAGAACCGTTTGGCATAACTTTGGTTACTGGCTGCCTGTAATTCAGTGTCCACATCAGCTCTGCGGGAGCACGGCCTTGCTTGAGCAAATTGCACATTTCCTGCATATAAATGGCGGTATGCTCAAAAAACAATTTATAGCCCGTGCAAAAATAATTGTGATTGGGTAAGCCGTTCGGGCTAACCGCAAATCGGTGTTTCGGGCATCCACCATTGCAAGCGAATTTGTATTTACAGTGCTTGCAGTCAGAGTTTAGCGTCTCCTGCTTGTCCTTTCCGAACTGTATCGCTTTAGCACTCGCATTACACTCTGAGATGGATTTATCATGAATGTTGCCCAACATGTGCTCAGGGTAAACATAGTGGTCGCAGTTATAGAGATCCCCGTTGGACTCCAGCGCAAATGCGTGCCCGCAACGCTCTGAGAAATGGCAGATGCCTTGGCGCTCACCAAACCAACTGCTCAGTGCACTGTCGAACATATTTACATAGACGCGGCCAATGTCTTTGCGTACCCACATGTCAAAAATGACATTCAAAAACTCGCCATACTGACGCGCTGGCACCGACCATTTTGTCACATCCGCCAATGTTTCGTTAGGCAGAACCAGTCGCAATTGATCGTCATTCTCCTCCCTTGCTTCCCGCTCAACCAGTGGAATAAACTGAATATAAGTAGAGCCGATATCTTTAAGAAATTGATAGACGCGCTGTGGATGTTTTACATTTTCCCGGTTGACCACAGTCAGCGTGTTAAATGCTACGCTGTGTTTTTTTAGGAGTTTAACTGCCTCCATCACCTTAGCGTGAGTTGGCTTACCAGCACGATTTTTACGGTAGCAGTCATTCAGGTCAGCAGGCCCGTCAACAGATAAACCGACAAGAAAATCGTTCTGTTTAAAAAAACGGCACCAGTCATCGTTGAGCAACAAGCCATTCGTCTGGAAGCTATGCTCAACTTGTTTATTTCCAGCATGTTTTTTACTCAGGCTTACTGCCTTTTCGAAAAACGCCAGCCCCATTAACGTCGGCTCACCCCCTTGCCATGTGAACTGAACGTAGCCATCCTTCTGCGCTTCAATGGTTTGCCTGATGTAAGCTTCCAGTGTCTCATCGCTCATACGCCAGTTCTGGCTACGCTCTGGATAGAGCTTTTCCTTTTCTAGATAGAAGCAGTAGTCACAGTCAATATTGCAGACTGAGCCCGTTGGCTTCGCCATTACATGGCAACTCGTAGGTGTTTGCATGAAGGTTCCTCATGACCGGTGGGGGGCTTGCGATGGGGTGATGTCGTACCGTAGTCAGTGGCAGTTCTACGTCGCTATCAACCGGGTTCATACAAACCCAGATGATAGCGATAGATTGCCAAAGAACGACCGTTAGTTCAGGGTATAATCAACAAACTCAATGCTGTTGGTATACTCGAAAGGCGCTTTATATTCCGGTGTAACCGGAGAGCCCAGATCCATACCGATATCGGTGGTTTCCGTAACGGCAAAGCGAAGCGGTACTGTGTTTCCTATTTTCCCTGAACCCGCCTCTTGGCCATTCACATAGAGGGTTGCTGTACCACCGCCGCCATGTTCATCAGACTCTTGTTTATATTCCATCTTGATCTTTAGGGTTCCGCTTGGCAGGGGTTCTGCTGATGTCACATGGAAACGCCCCTTGTTGAAGAAGTTATAGTGGTAGTGCAATTTGCCATCTTTAACATATAGGGTGTAGCCAGCTACATTCCCTCCGACAGCGACAATAACCCCTTCATCACCCTTTTTGTAATTCAGCTCTGACTCAATCGTATGGCTACGAGAATAAACCGGAGGTGTGCCCCCTTCCGGAATACGCACTGTGCCTTGATAGTATCTGAAGTGCTTTTTACCTCGGGTAATCGACGGACGATTTGGGTTTACTACGCGCTCTGCATACCGGTCATCCAACGGATATACCCCGTACTTATTCGCTTCTTCGTCGAACACTTTTTTCAGTTCTTCGAGCTTTTCAGGGTGAGACTTAGCAAGATCATTTGCCTGAGAAAAATCTTCTTCGATGTTGTACAGCTCCCACTTAACATCATCAAACCCTTTCGAGCCGATAAATGCCCAAGGTACACCATGGAAAGCAGAGGCAACCCAGCCTTCGTGATAAATAGCCATATGCCCAGCGACTTCAAAGTACTGTGTTTTTCTATTACCTTCTGCACCAGCGTTGTCGAAAGAGTAGTTCATAGGAACCCCCGCCATTGGAGACTGCTCAACGCCATTTACCTCAGTTGGAGTTTCAATACCCGCTGCTTTGTAAATCGTTGGCGCGATATCAACCACATGGTGGAACTGGGTTCGTTTCTCATCCTTTGCTTCGATCCCTTCAGGCCAGGAAACAACCAGTCCATTGCGGGTTCCACCAAAATGAGACGGCACGCGTTTCATCCATTGGAAAGGTGAACTACCCGCCCAAGCCCAAGGCACGGCATAGTGGTTTTCAAAATCTTTTCCACCGATGCCATCTAGTACCTCAAGTTGATCTTCAACGGTATCGGGGAATCCATTCTGCACCATCATATTGTTGGTTGTACCGATGAGCGTACCTTCACCACTGGCTCCGTTGTCACCGACAACGTAGATAACCATGGTATTTTCTGCGCCGGGAATATCGGTTGCCGCATCGATTAAGTTGCCGACCCAGTGATCGGTGTGAGCAAGGAACCCAGCAGCTACTTCCATTTGACGAGCAAAGAGTTTTTTCTCTTCCTCCGACTGCTCATCCCATGATGGGATCTCATCAGGTCTTGGGGTTAGTTTGGTGTCTTGCGGAATGATGCCGAGCTGCTTTTGTCTTTCAAAAGTATGTTCACGCATCGCATCCCAACCATCGTCAAACTGTCCTTTAAATTTATCTATCCATTCGCTACCGACATGGAATGGTGCATGGATAGCACCTGTCGAGAAATACGCGAAGTAAGGCTTATCTGGATTTAGGGATTTCTGTTGCTTAATCCACTTGACGGCATCCGTTGCGAGATCTTCGGTCAAGTGGTAAGTCTCTCCCGGCTTCTTTTCTGGCTCTACAGGCACCGTATTTTTAAATAGCTGAGGTTCATACTGGCTGGTTTCTCCACCCATGAAGCCATAGAAATATTCAAACCCTAACCCGGTTGGCCAGCGATCGAACGGCCCTGTTTGGTTAGTTTCCCAATCAGGCGTGTTGTGCCACTTACCCCAAGCTGCCGTGTTGTATCCATTTTGCCTTAGTATTTCAGCAACGCTTGCAGAGTCCTTCCCCCAGATACTGTGATATCCCGGATACCCGGAAGACATCTCGGAAATGGTACCGAACCCAAGCTGGTGGTGGTTTCTCCCAGTGAGCAACGAGGCTCTAGTTGGGCTGCAAACGGCGGTTGTGTGGAAACGAGTGTACGTCACCCCTTCTTTTGCTAACTCATCCAAAGCTGGAGTCGGAATGGGTCCTCCCAATGTGGAGGCTTGACCAAAGCCAACATCATCAAGAATGACCATTATAATATTTGGTGCCCCCTCAGGCGCTTCGACGGGTTGTGGGTAGTCTTCCTGCGACTGTGCAATAGTGCGTCCAATCTTCCCGTTAAATTCTGGGATTTCGTGTGGCAGAACGCTTCCTGCACCGTATGAACTGAATGGTAGCGCGAGTGTTATTGCTGTAAGTAAGAATTTATCTCTCATATCAATGACCAACGTTGATAAAAATAATTAACAAAACTGATTGCTTCAAAGTTGTGAATAGGAATGCTCAGACAGGCACTTGCCCCCTCAATAGGAAAAATACGACTTTGTACCGACTATCGATGTGAAGGGGGTGAACACTATTTTAATGGTGGGTCACAATAGATATAGGGAGTAGCAACAATACAATTCATAGTCTGAAGCTATGAATATTGTGATAAGTAGCGACTAGCAAATGATCACTCGCCGTAATTGATGAAATGGGAAAACCACTCAGGATCAGAATGTATGGTACGGAAGGAAAAGTACTAATATCTGTAATTATTAATAGATATTACCTATTGAAACGATAAATGTAATCCGCGTGACCTGTTCCAATAACGTGGCATAATGGACTCATCAACAGGGAGCAATGAAGAAAAGGCTCCAGTTGCAACAACGACTTATTTATATTTAGGGAATCCATTATGTTTGAATCAAAAGAAGGCCAAGCAGTACCTCAGGTTACTTTCCACACACGCCAAGGTGACCAGTGGGTAGACGTGACAACAGAAGAGCTATTCGCCAACAAAACCGTTATCGTCTTTTCACTGCCGGGCGCATTCACCCCGACCTGTTCTTCTAGCCACCTGCCTCGCTACAACGAGTTGGCATCAGTATTTGCCGAGCACGGTGTTGATGACATCCTATGTGTTTCTGTAAACGATACATTCGTGATGAATGCATGGAAAGCTGACCAAGAAGCTGAAAACATTACTTTCATTCCAGATGGTAACGGTGACTTCTCGAAAGGCATGGGTATGCTGGTTGCTAAAAATGACCTAGGCTTCGGTGATCGCTCGTGGCGTTACAGCATGCTGGTTAAAGATGGTGTGGTAGTGAAAATGTTTATCGAAAACGACGAGCCGGGCGACCCGTTCAAGGTTTCTGATGCCGATACTATGCTGGCTTACGTGGCTCCTGAGCACAAAATGCAGCAATCAATCACGGTATTTACCAAGCCTGGTTGCCCATTCTGTACTAAAGCGAAACAGAACCTGATCGATAACAGTCTGAACTATGAAGAAGTTGTTTTAGGCAAAGACGCAACAACCGTTAGCCTACGTGCAATCTCTGGCCGCAGCACTGTGCCCCAGGTCTTCATCGGTGGTCAGCACATCGGTGGCAGCGAAGAGCTTGAAGCTTTCCTAGCTAAGTAATCGATAAATAAATCGTTAAAAGAAAAAGCCAAGTAGGGTTTTCCCTGCTTGGCTTTTTTTGTATTGGTGTGCAAATGATTTCAAGCCATCAGCGGCGTTGGCGGCCACCACGAGATGAACGCTCTTTGTGAGCTGATGCTGCTTTGGCCTGTGACTTCAAGATCGACTCCACGGTTAGCTCCATCGGCTCTTTGGGCTTAAGGCCATGCGGGAAGGTACGTGCACGCGGTGGCAGGTCGTATTCTTCTGCGGAAGCGCGAGGCATGCGTTTGAAGCGGTAGAGGTAGAAGTTTTCTAACTTCTCTCTCGCCCAATTTGTCTTCTTGAGGTACTTCACACTGCTCGCAATCGACGGGTTGGTATGAAAGCAGTTGATACGCATCGCCGTATCCAGGATTTCCCAGCCGTAGAAGTCCACCAACTCTTGCAGTAAGGTTTCTAACTTAAGACCATGCAATGGGTTGTTCTGTTGTAATTCAATTCTTTCTTCATCGGTCATCATAACGAGTTCCTAAGTTTCTAACTTAACCAAGATTGGCTGGGCTATTTGGTATGGGCTCGGGATTCTATCAGAGTAAACCTTCCATCCCTAAATATATCGACTAATCAGCCTCTAAATGAGACTCTGTCTTGGCAATAAAAAACAAGGTTCTGATAATGTGCTGGTAAATGTCATTTCCCCTTGCCCCGAATGAAAGCTATTGGGCAGGTATAGCGCAGGTTGTTTGGCGAGACTGACAAGGAGGTTAGATTGAACGCCATATGTCGATTAGCAACAATAGCTGATGCTGAAAGGATCAACCAAGTCTCAAAGTATCTTGGCTATTCTGGGATTTCAGATGATGAAGTAAGGGACAAGCTGTATCAGATGTGCGCCTCTATGTCTGATGAAGTTTATGTTTGCGAGTTGGGCGGGTTGGTGGTCGGTTGGCTACATTTGTTTTATGCCCGCCGGTTAGCATCAGACGATTTTTTCGAAATAGGTGGGCTTGTTGTTAACCCTGATTTTCGCGGCAATGAAATTGCCCGTGCGTTAGTCGATTATGCAGTAGCAACAAACAAGGGAAAGTTAAGAGTACGCTGCAATGATAAAAGGCTTGAATCTCATCAATTCTACGAAGCTATCGGGTTTAAGAGGAAAAAATCTCAGTGCGTGTTTGAAGCCGGTTCGTAGCACTTATTGAAGGGGTTTAGGGCAAATAGGAGACAGGTTTAGGATGAGCGAAAAAGTAAAAAATGCACTGGTGTGGTTAAAGGATACACTCGATTCGCAGCAGGTGCAGTTCCAGATAGTCGGCGGTCTTGCTGCAACCATTCATGGTGGTAGCAGGGAGGTAGCCGATATTGACCTATACATTCGAAGAGCTGATGCCGACAAAATCCTACCTTTAGTGAGTACCTATATTTCTAAGCCTATAGCCCACTATGTTGAAGGTGGATGGGATTTGGAATATTTCCAGTTGATATATCAGGGGCAGAAAATCGAAATTGGATTGTCACCTGGAACCAAAATCAAAGCAGCTGGCATTGGTAATTGGATTGAGCTTAAAACTGATTTTTCCCAATCTGTTGTTGGACGTTATTTGGGCGTTGAAGTGCCAACGATACCGGTTGCCGAGTTAATACGATACAAGCGGGTACTGGGTAGAGATGTCGATCTGATTGATATCGATGAGCTGAGTGGTCAGTTTTCGTCAAAAGTCACCTGAGTAGAATCTAGCTTCTGCTAGCCCGTTAACAACGAACAAGTATTGCAAGGAAGAGGAGTTGAGGCAGTGTTTGGGATAGAGAATCTGTGGTTGTTTGTGGTTTCTGGGATTGTACTTAACATGATCCCCGGGCCTGATTCTATTTTGATTGCCGGTAGGGCAGCGAGTCAGGGCTTTAGGGCGGGCTCTACCTGCTTTATATGGCCTTTAGCATGTTCAAAGACAGTAGTTTGCAGGCTGAATCGACGTTTACTGAGTCGGCATCTGCCGTCTCAAAAAAGAGCTCACTGCTGAGTATCTATACCCAGGGGCTGATCACTAATGTGTTCAATCCCAAAGTGGCGCTGTTTTTCCTTTCATTTATGCCGCAATTTATTACAAGCTCGAGCGACAACAAGGCCCTCGCCTTTATGGTACTCGGTATGATTTTCAATTTTACCGGCGTGATCTGGTGCCACTTTATCTCCTGGGCGTCGTCATCAATGAGCCGCAAACTATCTGCGAGTCAATCGGCTCGCAAATGGTTTAGCCGCCTTGCAGCGAGCCTGTTCGGCGTGTTTGGCGTTAAATTGCTTGTTTCTACTCAGGGTTAGGAAGCCATTGCAATCTTATGCAACCGGCTCGATTTATAGGCCAGCCCGAAACCACAGATCAAAATCAGCCCGCCTATTGCGAGGAAAATTGAGGCATCACGCCACGTCTCGGTAGACATTGCAATCAAGCTTACCAGCACTCCCAGTACAGCCAAGGCGCGGCCCATAAAAATACCGTTGGTATGATCTATCGGGCTTTGCTCCTCACTACTCATTGGCGTTGATAGGCGGCGGCGAATTTCACTGCTGTCTTTTTTCTTGCTCGATAGCCAAGGTGTCAGCATGAAGAAACCTCCTGTAAAGATGACATGGGAAATGAAGGTAGCGGCAATTTTCAGGTCAACCTGCTCTCGGCCTGTCAATGTGTGGTCGAATAGGGCGGCAAACCACTGGGGATTAAAGCCAAAATGGACGGTGAAAGAAACAACAAGGCCAACTAAGATCGTTGCCCAGCCAGACCAACCCGGTGTTTTAAGGTTGAGCAGTGCCAAGAACGATGGGATTGAAATTGGCATTTGAATCATGGCGGTAAACAGCATCATGATATCAAATAAGCTATAGCCTTCTAACCGTGAAAAGAACAGTGCCACAACACAGGCCATGACGCCGGTTAATAGTGTTGCCCATTTACCAAGAAGCATTTGCTGCCGGTTTGTCCCTTTAGGGTTGATCAGAGACAGGTAGATGTTGTTCACCACAATGCCTGCATTGCGGTTTAAGGCAGTTGTCATCGGTGAAACCGTTGCAGCTAGCATCGCGACCATGACCAGCCCGAGCAGGCCGTTTGGCATATAGTGGTCGATGTAATAGAGGTAGGCGGCATTGTCAGCGCCTGCCCCCAGGTTTGGGTAGCTGTCGACGAGATTGATATCCAGCGAGGCAACAAACCAAGGTGGGGAGAACCAAAGAAGAGGAGCGAATAAAAACAGCACCCCAGCCAGTGTTGCCGCCCGGGTTGCCTCTTTTTCATTGCTGGTGATTAAGAACCGGTAACTGCTCAGGGCGTTGTTGGTGTTGAGGGTCTGGCTCAACAGCATTGCCCCTATCCACAACACAAAGATCTGCCAGATGGCGATGCCTTCACCCATGATGGTATGAGATAACGATTCGACAGGTAGCGACGTGACTTCATTTGCAGCAGTAAGTCCTACGATCATGGTAATGGCAATAAGCAGGACGAGCTGAATGACATTGGTTGCCGAGACTGTCCACACACCGCCCGAGATAGCGATGAAGGTGACCAGTAGGCTGATCCCAATGATGGTGACATCGATGCTGATCCCGAATGTTGCAGACAAGAACGCCCCAAGCCCGTTAAGCCAAATACCAGCACCAATCAGCGTGATAGGAAAACTCAACCAAGTAAAGGTTTGCTCGGAAGTTTTATTAAAACGAAGTTTTATAACGTCCATTGCCGTACTAACACGTAAGCGGCGGTAGCGTTTGGCAAAGTACAGGGCCGAGATGAAGAAACCTAGCGCATTACCCCAGAAAACGAACATAATACTGAGCCCGTCGGCATAGGCCTTGGCAGCCGCCCCGGTAAATGTCCAGGCTGAAAACTGGGTCATGAAGGCCGTTGCTCCTGCCATCCACCAGGTCATCGCCCCACCGCCAGTAATAAAACCTTCCGCATTAGAGGCCTGGTGCCTGAATGCTTGTGTCACCTTGATTATAAAAACAAAATATAGGCCAATCATGGCCCAGTCTAGATATGTCACGCCAATACCTGCCAGCAGAACGATGGTTATACAATGAAATTGTATTTCATTTTTAATGGTTGGCCAATTCAATTATTGTTTCATGCTTTTGCTGGCAAGGAGCCAAATAGCAAAAGCCCTACTCAGGTGTGTAGGGCTTAAGGATTGCTAATTACAAGGAGGGAAGTAAATTAAAACTTCCAGACCAGGCCGACTTTGGAGAAGAAGATATCCTGATCAGCCGCATCGCCTTTGCTGGTTTCTAGCATCTTGTACTGAATATCAGCCAGCACCGAGAAGGTGTCATTGATAGGCAGTTCAGTATAAAGCGCGTAGATGTCATAGTCGTGGCGCTGGTTGCCGCCATTGCCTTCTACCCTGCCATTTTCGTAGCGAAGTTCAAGGTAGTTGCCGTTATCAAAATTGAATTGCACCAGTGGTTTAACTGCAAATTCTCGGTATGCCCAATCATTGTTCACATCGACATAGATCACCTTGGCACCAAGATTAACCTTATCGTTCATCTTGTAGAGGTACAGCGGTTCAGTTTCGATAAATGAACCATTATCCCCATGGCTATCTTCATAACCCATCTCCAAGTTTACATGGAGGAAGTGCTGGCCAAGGTCAAAATCTAGGCCTGGCTTGATCATGTACTTGTCGTAATTCCAGCCACTGCCATTACCAATCACTTTCTCGTACGACATAAAGACGTTACCACGAATAGTATCGGTAATCGGGAAGAAGAACGCCGGGATGATTTCAGAGTAGTTCGCTTGGCCTGTCGACTTTCCATCATTGTAGAAATGGATCTCTTTCAACACATAACCCATGCTGAAATAATCAGTTACCTTAGTGAAACCATCAGCATAGATGAAGTGCAGGTACTCCATATCACCGCCACCCTTGAAGTCGATATTTTCATACTCAATACCGGTAAGGGCACGGGTGCGTTTAGGAAAATCCCGGTTTTCCACCCGTTCAATTTGAGGCTCATTATTGAAGCTTTCTGAAATGTAGCGACTTTCTAGTTCATCTGTAGATGCTAGAAGAACGGGCTTGATATCTACAGGCTCTACCTGTGGTGATCCTTTTTGTTCTTCTTCAGCTGCTGTCAGTAGTGGATTGTAAAGCTCAGGTTCTGTTTGTTGGGTATTCTCGGCAAAAGCCACTGCCGAGAAGAGGGCCATTGGGTAGATCAAAGATTTGTTCATTCTGTTCATGTGCTAACCGCTTCTTGTATATTTAGATTTGACTGTTGAAACGTTTCGGTAGGAATGATTGATATATTTCATCAATATTTCAAATGGCACTTTGGGGAAATGTGAACTGGCTCTTAGTTTATTTTTGAACTAGGTTGGTGTTTTTGTTTTAAATTATTGATTTTAATGTATTTGTTTTGTATTCAGCAAGGGTTAAGCTAAAAATACATGTTGTGACAAAGCAAAATTATTCTCGTTTTTGGTCAATAGGTTACTCGCTGTCGAAATAAAAAAGAGCCATCTAAACAATGGCTTATCAGATAATGTGAATTGGTTTAAATACGCTAAAATTACATTTAAGTCATTGGTGGTAAACAAAAAAGCATTATTGTTAGGGTGAATGATAGTGGCGCTTTGTCGACGAGATCTCAGTCACGAAACTGTAATTTTCAGTTTGTTACTCATTGACCCTGTCGAAATAAACGATATCTTAGTTGAAACGTTTCTACAGGGGTGGGGCAGATAATGGCGAGAGTCAAACTGCAAGAAATCAATAAAGTTTACGAAAACGGCTTCCATGCACTACACGATATCAATCTTGATATTGATGACGGTGAGTTCATGGTGCTGGTTGGTCCTTCAGGTTGTGCTAAATCAACCATGTTGCGTATGGTTGCCGGGTTGGAAAGTGTTTCCGATGGTGAGCTGTCTATTGGCAATACCGTTTGTAACGATCTTGCGCCAAAGGACCGTGGTATTGCGATGGTATTCCAAAACTACGCACTATACCCACACATGACAGCTTATGAAAACATGGCATTTGGCCTTGAAACGGCGAAAAAACCGAAACAAGAGATTGAAAAAAGGGTTCAGGAAGCGGCTGAGTTGCTAGAAATCACTGAGTTGCTCTCACGTAAGCCAAAGCAGATGTCGGGTGGCCAGCGCCAGCGTGTAGCGCTGGGTCGTGCCATGGTTCGGAAGCCAGATGTTTTTCTGTTTGATGAGCCGTTATCAAACCTGGATGCAAAGCTACGTGTTTCTATGCGAATGCGAATCAGCAAATTGCATCAACAGCTCAAGTCGGCTGGTAACCCAGCAACCATGATTTATGTTACCCACGACCAGGTTGAGGCAATGACTATGGGCGACAGGGTTTGCATCATGAACAAAGGCCATCTGATGCAGGTTGATACACCAATGGAAGTGTACAACAACCCGAAAAACAAGTTTGTAGCGGAATTTATCGGTTCACCATCCATGAACATGCTGTTTGGCCAGCTTCAAAAGCGCGATGAAACGTTGGTTTTCCATATCGGCAGCAGCGATTTTGTCCTTCCTAAGGATAAGCAGACCCAAGCTGCATTGTGGGAAGACCGCCACGTCTTCTTGGGTATTCGCCCTGAGCACCTTGAACTCGCCGAAGACGGTGAAGCAAATACACTGGCGGCAACCATTACCGCGGTTGAAGAACTGGGTTCTGAGAAATTCATTCATACCCACGTTTACGGCCATGATGTGATTTGCAAGCTCATGAACAATGAGAAGCAGCTAAAGGCTGGCGACACCTGCTTGTTGCGTCTGAAGATGGACAAATGCCATCTATTTGACGAGTCCACAGAATTTAATATTTTTTACAACAAGTAATTGTTGATTAAGCTATTTGGGAGAATTAACCGCAATGTTGTATAGCGTATCAAACCAGAGACACCGGATTGAAAATAGTCATCTGGCTCTTGAATTCAATGCCAACAATACCCTTCATACTATCCGTGCTGGTGGTGTGATGGTGACACAGTTTGAAACGCCGGCCACAGAAAAGGCGATTTCAAATATCTTTCTGCGGGTCAAAGGTGATGACGGATATAGCGTTACACCGATTTTGTTTTTCAACAATGATATTGAAACATTCAAGTTTGAAGATGGCCGTATCGGCTGGAAAACAACAACCGGCGAATGGGTAGCAACGGTTATTGCTTCTGTTTCACCAACCAGCCCGCAATATTTCTATACGGTAAATGTTGAAGCTAAAGGTGAAGCGTCACTGACTTACGACTTGGTATATGGTCAGGATGTAGCGTTGGCTGACGAAGGTGCGGTCAAAACCAATGAAGCCTACTGCTGTCAGTACCTTGATCATGAAGTATTCAATACTGATGATGCTGGCTATGTGGTTTGTAGCCGTCAAAACCTGCCGCAAAGCACCGGCAACCCATTAATTCAAATTGGCTCATTCAGCCCTGTTGTTTCTTACAGCACAGATGGTTACCAGTTTTTCGGAACAGAATACAAAGTCAATGAACAACTGCCAGTACTGCAACAACCGCAACTGGCCAATGAAAAGTACCAGTATGAGATGGGCTATATTGCCCTGCAGACAGCGGAAACTACTCTTGCCAAAGGGCAGAATGAAAGCACGGTATTTTACGGTGTTTACCAAGGCAATTGCCCAAATGCCAACGTCAAGCAGCCTTTGGCGCTAGAGACGGTTAAGCAAGCGTACGTGGTAACTGATTTTGCGGGTGGCGAACTTGTTGTTCTGGATAATGTAGAGCAATTCAACTCGGGTGTTATTACTGGTGAGCCACTTTCAACAGCAGAGCTCGAGCGCTTTTTCTGTGCCCCTAGTGCTCGTCGCTTCAATGATCAGAAAGACGGTGAATTGCTTTCTTTCTTCTATGGTGAAAACCATTACGTCACCCTGCAAGAGAAAGAAAAACACCTAGAGCGCGCAACGGGTCATGTTGTGGCATCGGGCAACAACCACGATTGCAACCAGCCAATCATGAGCTCAACGCACCATATTTTTGGTGTGTTCAACTCTCAGCTAACCCTAGGTAATACTTCATTTAACAAGCTTTTGGGTGTTAACCGTAATTCGCTGAATCAGTTCAAGCACAGCGGCCAGCGTATCTGGGTAAAAGAGGGCGATCGTTTCAACGTGCTGGCAATGCCATCTGCTTACGAAGTCGGCTTGAACTTTTCCCGCTGGGTCTATAAATATCAAGCTGGCTATATTGTTGTGACTTCATTCAGCAGCGCGGCATCTCCAGCTATTCAGCTAAACATTACAACAGAAAACTTGGCACAGCCGCTGGAAGTGGTCGTCTCTCATCAGTTGGTGTTCGGTAATAACGAAAACACTGGCAAAGTGAATGTTGCCCACAGCGAAAAAGGCTTTGTGGTAAATGGTGATGATGAATTAATTGCAGCGAAGAGCCCTGAGCTGCAGTTCACCATTACGCCTAGTGCCGAACTGGCAGAAGCAGAACTGATCACCGATGCAGAAACCGGTTCTGTTCAATATCTCCTGCTTAAAGGTAAGGTTGATCAAGCTGCTCAAATTAGCTTTGGTGGTGTATTTAACGGCGCTGACACCCAAGGGGAGGTATTGGACTTTGCTGCTGAAACAGCCAACTACCAAGACAACCAAAATGCCTTGGTCAATGACTTTGCGATCAAGTTTAGCGACAACGAAGAGAGCGGCCAGAAACTGAATGATGTAATGCAGTGGTTCTCGCACAATGCCTTGGTTCACTACAGCACACCACATGGCCTAGAGCAATACTCGGGGGCTGCATGGGGGACTCGCGATGTATCACAGGGGCCATTCGAGTTCTTCATGGCGATGCATGAGTACACCAAGGTTGAAGATCTGCTGAAGACTATCTACAGCCACCAGTACCAAGAAACAGGTACTTGGCCGCAGTGGTTCATGTTTGATAACTACGGCACTATCCAGCAGGAAGAAGCCCACGGCGATATCGTGGTATGGCCGCTGAAAGCTCTGGCAGACTACATCACTGCAACAGGCAATGTGTCAATTCTTGAAACCCAATTGCCGTTTACCAGTATCGATAAGCAGTTTGGCTTTACCGATGAAACCTTCACGTTGTTCCAGCATGTTCAGCGCCAAGTGAAACACATCATCGATAACCTTGTTCCAGGTACTTTCCTGTCATGCTATGGCGATGGTGACTGGGATGACACCCTGCAACCAGCAAATCAGTCTTTGCGCGAAAATATGGTGAGTGGCTGGACGATTCCGCTGACTTTGCAAGCAATGAAGACAATGACAACAGCCTTGGCTGGCAACACGCAGTACGCTGAGTTCGTCGGCCAATTGATTGAGCTGACAGAGAACATGGAGCGTGACTACCATGCCTACCTGATCAAAGACGAAACCATCGCAGGCTTTATCCACTTTGCCCGCGACGAGCAGGGTGACGTCGAAGAGATCGAGTACTTGCTGCATCCAGCCGATAAGAAAACGGGTATCAAGCACCGCCTGCTGCCTGCAAGCCGCTCGATCATTTCTGAAACCTTCTCGCCAGAAATGGCTGAGTCGCACCTAGCCGTGATCGAAGACAAGCTGGTCTATCCAGATGGTGTACGTTTGATGGACAAGATGGCCGAGTACAAAGCTGGCCAGCAGACTTACTTCAAGCGTGCCGAGCTTGCTGCCAACTTGGGCCGTGAAGTAGGCCTACAGTACTGCCACGCGCACATTCGCTTTATCGAGGCGCTTTGTAAGATGGGCCGCGCCAAGTCTGTGTTCGAAAACCTGTTCAAGATTGTGCCTATGGGTATTGAATCTTCAGTACCGAATGCGGCATTGCGCCAGTCTAACGCTTACTTCTCAAGCTCGGATGCCCGTTTCAATGACCGTTACCAGGCATACGGGGCCATGGATAAGGTGATGAGCGGCGAGGTAGAGGTGAAAGGCGGATGGCGTATCTACTCTAGTGGCCCGGGGATCTACATCAACCAGGTTATCGCTAGCGTATTGGGTATTCGTTATGACCAGCAAGACTTAATCCTCGATCCGGTAATCGACCGTGAGCAGGGTGAAGTAACGCTTGAGTTCCGTTTGTATGGCCGCCCGGTGAATATTGTCATTCAACCTTACCAGGGCGAGTACACACCGAAATCTATCGAACTGAATGGTGAGACTTTGCCATTTGAACTTGAATCAAACCGTTACCGTACCGGTGGTGCTGTTATCTCAAGTAACCTATTGAAAGATAAGCTTCTAGAAACAAATAACACCCTAGTTGTCACCTTGTAATAGCGAGTTAGGCCTCGGCCTGGTGATTGGTTTCGACAAATAAAAGCTGTGCGATGTCAAAAACTAGGCCGATCTTCGGGGTTCTTATTTAGCTTCTTGCCGTAAATTGATAGAATCGTTTCAACAACGCTATCCACTGTTTGGATGGGAAATGATTGAAAGGAGATGAGAGAGTGAAGGTAACGATTAAAGATGTGGCTAAAAAAGCCAATGTCTCGATATCGACTGTCTCTTACGCCATCAACGGCAGTGAACGGATCAGTGAAGAAACCCGAGATCGCGTGCTCAAGGTAGCAAACGACATGAATTATGTTGCCAATAGCAACGCCAAGTTATTAAAACAAAAGAAAACCAAAGCCATAGGTCTGTTTTTCAATTCGTGGTTTGGTCCGGTATATAGCGAACTGGTTCGGGGTATTGAGCAAGTTGTGCACCAGCAAGGGTATGATTTGGTTGCCTGTAGCTCTTATGGGGATGAGAACTCAACGGCATATAAATACTTGCGCGACAACATGGTAGATGGTGCGATTGTCCTGACTAACTCTCTTGATGATGAGTTCCTCAAGGCGACAGCAAGCAAAGACTTGCCGCTGGTGGTGTTAGACCGAGAAATATCAGCACCGCATATATACAATATTTTGATTGATAACTTTGGTGGCGCTTTTTCCGCAACGAAGGCACTAATTGCAGCCGGCTGTAAAGACGTACACTTTTTTGGTGGTCCGGAAGACGCCTATGACAACCAAAAAAGGCTTGAAGGTTATATCGCTGCATTAGGTTATTATAAAATTGGTTTTGACAGCAATTTATTAATTTCATCTGACTTTACTGAAAAAACAGCGTATCAACAAATGAAAGATATGCTGGCATCCGGGAAGGTACCTTCGGCAATATTCTCTGCTAATGATGAGATGGCAATTGGTATTATCCGAGCGGCTAATGAACATGGAATTAATATTCCGGAAGAGATGAAAGTCGTTGGCTTTGATAATATCCGCTTGGCGGAATTGATTATGCCTGGGCTAACCACCGTCTCCCATCAAAAGCACGAAATGGGCCAAATCGCGGCAGAAACATTGTTTGAAGCGATGAACGGTAAAGAGCCAGAAGATTTAAGAATGCTGCCAACCAAAATGATCACAAGGGATACCTTGTAAAAGGTTGTTGATATGAAAAAGTGGTTGTGTGGATTATTGATGCTACTTGGCAGCCAAGCGGCTGCCGCTACCCAACTGGAAATCATGACGCCAGTGGGGAACTATATGGATTTCATGAGACAGGAAGTCATCCCTGAATTCCAGAAACGGCATCCCGGGGTAAGGGTTGTGCTTTCCAACGATGAAAACCTCGATACCCGAATTGCCGCTGGCGACTTGCCAGATCTCTATGCTGGGGTGTTTGGTTACCAACCTGCTCGTTATGCCAAGATGGGACGGCTGGTCTACCTTGATCAGTTCGAAGGCTATGATGAGTTGATTGAGCGCATCGACCCATTGTTCTTGCGCAAAAACTACGGCCGAACCTATTACATCCCGTGGAATGCCACCACACAATTAATGATTTACAACAAAGAGCTGTTCCGTGAGGCTGGCCTTGACCCTGATCAGCCGCCACGCACTTGGGATGAGTTCTTGCATGCAGCAGAGAAAATCAGCCAGCTACCACCACGGGCTGACGGCAGCCCGGTCTACGGTACCGTTGCCTGGAACGAGGTACTGTCAACCGGTAGCTGGTACTGGAATATGCTGGCGCAGATGTATTACAACTTCAATGGCGGTGAGTACCAACTGCTGAACCGTTTTGGTACCAACCCAGTATTTGACCGGCCAGAAGCCAACATGGCTGAGTTCTTGGCAACGATGCAAAAAGCCCAGCAGTTTGCTCCGATGACCATGGAGAAAAGCTTCTTCTCCCGTACCATTGGTATGTGGCCGCAATTTGGTTTTGGTTGGAAGGCTAATTTCCCTGAGGCAGCGGAAAGGCCAATGATGATTGGCAAGGATATCGGTGTTGCACCTATTCCTACTCGGAACCTCGGTGATACGTCATACTCAACACTTGATGGTCGTGCCTTGATGTTGTTCAAGAGTACAGAAGAGAAAGAACAGCTAGGTTGGGAATTTGTCCAACTCCTGATGGAAGACGAGCTCAACCACAAGGCAAATTTAGCGCTTGCGCAATTGCCGGTGTTGAAATCCCTCAGTGACCGTGAGTATTACCAGCAAGATGATGTCAAACCGTTTGTTGAACAGTTGCAATATAGTTTGAGCAGTGAGCCCTTTGCCCAAGTTTCTGATGTTGCCAATATTATTCTGGATCAATATTCACAAGTTGTACTGAGAAAATCCATATCGCCTGAAGATGCTGTTATTGAAGCAGGGGAAAAAGCAAGAAAGGTGTTGAGAAAATAAATAATCATAATTCATTCTTTCTTTAATTGTTATCTGAAATAAGGTTCTATTATGAAGCTGAAAAATATCGGCGTGGGATATATATTTCTCGCACCTTGGATAGTGTATTTCCTTGTCTTCTTGCTTTACCCATTTTATCTTTCTTTTGAAAGTAGTTTTTTGGATGTGAATATCCTAACCCCGGAAAATACCCGTTTTGTTGGCTTCTATAACTGGATAAGTGTGGTATCGGACCACTTATTCTGGAAGTCACTATTCAATGTGGTATTTAACCAGGTGATTTTCGTTTTATTGAGTTTCATCATGGGATTGGGTTTGGCACTGCTATTGAATGAAATTAAATGGTGCTCAAGCCTGTTCCGTACCATCATGTTTATTCCGGTGATCACCTCAATTACCGTTGCCATGATCATCTTTGAGTTTGTCTCAAGCCCGACTGGTCCGGTTCAGAATGTCATGGTTAATGCCAACATGTTGGCTGAGCCAGTGTTCTGGAAGTTTGAGCAGTGGCTGCCTATGCCTGTCATCGCAGTTTTCAGCGCATGGAAATGGTTTGGTGTACAGATGATCATCTTCCTAGGCGGTATTGCCAGTATCGATAAATCACTCTTTGAGGCCGCTGACATTGATGGCGCTTCCTGGTGGCGGAAGGTACGCAAAATTACCCTGCCGATGCTTAAACCTCAGATTATCTTTGTTATGACGATCAATATCATCAATGGTTTGCAGATGTTTATCGAAGTCTTCATGAACTTCGATCTTAGCGGCGGTCCTTACCAGTCAGCATTGACACCAGTGCTTTACCTCTACCAGACAGGTTTTGAGCAAATGAAGATGGGTGAGGCTTCGACGATTGGTCTGATGCTGGCACTCGTTATTTACCTGCTAACTATCATGCAATTGAAAATTACCAGCAAAGGAGCAGATGAATGAGCAGTAAAATGAAAAAGGACGCGTTGATTTACGGTGCGCTTATCATTGCGAGCTTGCTAGTGATTTACCCGTTCTTCTATATGATTATGAACTCGTTCAAGACTGGGCCGGAGATTTTGCATTCGCCTAACTCTTTGCCAACGAGCCTATCGTTCAGCGGCTATTTGAAAGTCTTCGAAACGGTAAATCTAGGTCGAGTATTCTTCAATACTATTTTTATTTCGGTGTCAGTGACGTTTCTCAATACGCTGTTCTCATCGATGGTTGCTTATGCGATTGTGAAAACGAATCTGCCTGGCCGTGAGTTCTGGTTAAAGCTGATTTTGGGCTCAATGATGATCCCTGCAATACTGTTTACCATTCCTACCTACATCATGATGTATGAGTGGAACTGGATTAACACCTACCGTGTATTGATCATACCGGGTGCGATCAGTGCCTATAACATTTTCCTTCTGGTCCAGTTCATGAAGCAAATTGACAATGCCTACCTGGAAGCGGCGCGTATTGATGGCGCTGGTGAGTTCCGTATTTTCACCCGCATCGTCTTGCCTATGATGCGCCCGGCTTTGGCTACTGTGGGGATCCTGACTTTCATGGGGGCGTGGAACGACTTTATGGGGCCGCTGCTTTATGTCCGGGATGATTCATTGATGACGCTGCAGTTGGCGCTTTACAACTTCAAGGCTGAAATACCATCAACTAACTTAGAACAGCTGTGGGCCATGACCACCATGATTGCTATTCCTGTTGTGATTGTCTTCTTCTGCCTGCAGAAGAACTTCATTAAAGCCTTCACCGGGGTGGGAGTGAAATAATGAAAAAGACACTTTTAAAGCTATCGGTATTGTCAGTCCTGGTTTTAGCGGCTTTTTCCGTTGCTTGGGTCAAGACCTACAACATGTCGTCCGACTATTTTGATTTTGCCGAGCAGCAGAAAGCCGAAGGCAATTATATGGTTGCCCTCAAAGGCATGAATAAACTCGAGCTGCGCCGCGACGATGTCTACTTGGGTGGATATCAGCAGGTGATTGAAACGTGGGAGAATGCCTTGTGGGGGCCAAAACCGGCGTTTTACTTTGAGGCGAAACAGCTGGCACCAAAAATGCTGCCAGAGCTAACCAACGAAGAGCTGCTGCTGTTTATTGAGATCTACGTTGAGCTGGATATGCGCTATGTCCCTGAGGCTGCACTAGAGTTACTCAGCCGTGCCGAGCAGCAAGGCGAGATGGAGCTGGCTCTCGAGATGCAAGAGTTCCTGGAAGAAGCCTTCCCGCGTTTTTACAAAGATGCACTCAATAGCCAATCGGTTGAAGTAGTTACACGTCCTGCGAACAAGGAAACACCCTAATGCACCCATATCAGAATGCTTCTCTTACTGTTCATGAGCGTGTGGCGGATCTCTTGCCGCGTATGACCTTGGCCGAGAAAATCGGCCAGCTATGCCAGTCACCGATGCTTGATTACGATGACAACCGTGAGCGTTACCTTGATAAGGTTCGCCATGGTCTTTGGGGTTCGCGGATCCTTGCTGATACGGCTTGGGCTGGCAATGCGCCGGGTGAATCGGTAAACCCAGAACAAATCAATGAAATCCAGCGCGCGGCTGTCGAGGAGAGCCGATTAGGCATCCCGGTCATTTTTGCCAGGGATGTTATTTATGGGCAGGCGACTGTGTTGCCTATCCCATTGGCCCAGGCGGCCTCTTGGAACCCTGAATTGGTAGAAAGTGCCTATCAGGCGGTATCGAGCGAAGCAGCTTCGTTAGGTATTAACTGGACTTTTGCCCCTATGCTTGACATTGTCCGTGATCCTCGCTGGGGGCGGGTTATAGAGAGTAGTGGTGAAGACCCATATTTATCATCTTGTTTTGCCCAGGCTGTTGTTAAGGGCTTTCAGGGGGACGATCCAAGCAAACCTGGCCGCCTGCTGGCATGTGCCAAGCACTTTATCGGCTATGGGGCTGCTGAGGGCGGGCGTGACTACGACACGACAGAGATCACCGACAATACACTCCAAAATGTATACCTGCCTCCTTTTGCTGCAGCGGTTAAGGCCGGTGTGGCAACCTTGATGTCGGGTTTTAACGATTTGGGAGGAACGCCGACGACATCTGCCCAGAAGCTAATTAAGGGCTGGCTAAAGCAGGATCAAGCTTTTGATGGCATGGTGGTCAGTGATTGGGGCTCGATTGCTGATCTGGCCTATTTTGGTGTTGTGGCTGATGCCCAAGGCGCAGCGAAGAAAGCACTGGAGGCCGGCATCGATATGGCAATGACCCATGAGGCTTATGAGGATCATCTTGCCCAGGTTATTGCTGATCACCCTGAGTGCAGTGAGCAGCTAGACGAAGCGGTTTCTCGCGTTTTGACCGCTAAATTTCGTGCTGGCTTATTCGAGCACCCTTATGTCGACCCATGTATTCATAGCCAGATCCTGCGCCATCCAGAGCATATTAATAAGGCATTGGCGCTAGCTGAGCAGAGTATGGTCTTGCTCAAGAATAAAGAGAGTATTTTGCCGCTGGCGTCTGACAAGCTAAAAGTGGCAGTAATTGGCCCTCACGCAGACTCAAAACGCCAACACCTTGGCTCGTGGTGCCTTGATGGCGATGCTGAAGATGTCACCAGTATTGCTGAAGGGATCCGCCAAGTAGCCCCTGGGGCAGAAGTGCTGACCGAATCTGCGGCATTCAGTGACGAGATGGTCGAGTGCGCCCACCGTGCCGATGTGGTGGTCTTGTGTATTGGCGAAAGCCATCGCCGTACCGGTGAAGCACGCAATATTGCTGAGTTGACGCTGCCTGCCGGCCAGGAAGCGCTTATCCAAGCAATTGGCAACACTGGCAAGCCCTTGGTCGTTGTTCAATGTACTGGCCGCCCGGTGCCATCTGCTGCCGTAGAGCAATACGCTGATGCCCTTTTGTACGCTTGGCAGTCGGGCACAGAGACAGGCACTGCGGTTGCACGGATTTTGTTTGGTGAGGTTTCACCAAGCGGGAAGCTGCCAATGACAGTGCCACGCTCAACTGGCCAAATCCCGATGTATTACGGCCGTAAGCAAATTGGCAAGAAGCGTGATTTCCTTGATTACATGCCATACAAAGACTTGAGTGAATCTCCGCTGTACCCGTTTGGCTTTGGCTTGAGCTACAGCCAGTTTGAATATGGGCAACCTGCCGTTGAGCAAACTGCTGTGTCAGCAGAGAGTGAACAAAAGGTCAGCGTTGTTATTACCAATACAGGCGATGTTGCGGCTGCAGAAACAGTACAGTGCTATATCCATCGCCGGGCAGGGAGTACAACTCGCCCGCTCAAAGAGCTAAAAGGGTTCAGCAAGGTATTCTTAGAGCCAGGAGAGAGCCAAAAAATTGAGTTTACGCTTACCCCGGAGCAATTAGCGTTTTACGGGGCGAGTAAACAATTTGAAAATGAAAAAGGCATTATTGATATTTATATTGGTGGTAGCTCTGAAATAGATTTTTCGACATCATTTGAAATTATTTAATCGTTTTCTTTTTATATCTGTGCATTAAGTGAAGCCACCGTAAAGGTGGCTTTTTTTATTATTTTATTTGGTGAGCTTGCTGATGATAGAGTCACATAATGAATTGTATTGTTGTTTTATATTTCATTGTATTCGTATCAAGATCTCATTATTAATATAAAGGCTCTTATAGTATACAAATCGCCTAATTATTTAGGCATAATATGAAAATCAAACAAATTGTATTCTTCCCTATATATTTTTATTTATTGAAATTAAAGGTCTACCATGATTAAGAAATCATTGCTATCTGCGATTATATTATCGTCGAGCTTTTCTGCTTATTCTGATGTTACAATAAAAGAACTATCAGTTAGTGACCAACTTATTCCATATGGCTTTGAGCAAGAGTTTCAAAATAATTTAGATTTTTTCCTTGATGGTGTTGGTGTCGACCAAAAAGCCAAAGTCCCTTACGATACTATTTTTGTCAGGGATGGCATTGTCGACCCCCAATATTATGTCAACACAACAGAAATTGGATTTTATTTAAATATTCTGGTCGAAGCCCACAAAAATGGTAGTAATCATGCGTTAAAGCGGATCATTGAAACACTGGATGTACTGCTGGAGACGCCAACTTGGAATGGTTTGTATTTTTGGCCATATGATATTGTGGGTGGGAAGTTGCAACCAACTGAAGAAGGGATCGTTCCCGCTGTTGATAATGCCAACCTTGCTTTTTCTCTTGCAGGGGTTGCTGGCGCTTACCTAGATTCAAATAACAAGCGTGAGAAAAAAGTTGTTGAAAAAGTTGAAGAAATTATCACTCGTCAAGTTGAAGGGTGGTACAAAATCTATGATCCGAAAAGAGGGTTGTTATATGCAGGCTGGTCAGCAAAAGATGAAAAGCCACTTGAATATTATGTTGACCGTAAAGCCAACGAAAGCCGCCTAGCACCGGTTTGGGCTCATCTGGTAACAAAGGGTTCTGAAAAGGAAGTTCCTAAAACTGCATTTAGTGATATGGAACTCTATACCGGAAACTATACGATTGATGAGCGAAATTACTATCCAATGCTGACTTGGGATGGAGCTTATTTCCAGGGGATGTTACCTTCAGTATTATTGAATGAGAGAAATTTGATTCCAGATTATTCTATCATTGAAGATATGACCAAAATGCAGAAAATGCATTCTGAGAAGCACAATATTCCATTTGTTTCTTCGGCTGCGACAACTGATGATGGTTATGCTGCTTTTGGCATTAATGATATATCTGAAGCCTATGTTCGTTTTGGTCATGAAAGTCCGGGTGAGTTCACTGGTACACCACATGCGACTGCATTGTCGTATATGGTAAATTCATGGGATGCAGTGAACTTGCTTAATAAAATAAAAGAGCAGCATCCAAATATTGAATCGCCGTACGGTTGGTATGACTCTGTCGATACTGAAGGTAAGATTTCAACCAAGATACTCTCTTTGGATCAAGGTATGATGATTGGCTCTTTCTTGTCTCCAAGCATCAATGAGAAGGTTGATAATTACCTTAAGCATAAAGGTTACTATGAGCATGTCGTCGAGATGTATCAATCATTCACTCCTGATAGTGAATAAATAACTTAAAGGGAAAAGCCTTGCTTCAGCAAGGCTTTTGTTGCTTCTGTAAATAATATTAATGAAGCATCATAAAATACACTTTCGATTGATGAAGTATTAATACCTGATGCATTGCGAGTGATTTTTTTAGTATAGATATATTTGGGTTGTTAATTAAATCAATATTCACTATTTATATTTTTATCTTGTACAGGTCATTTTACGACATTTGTTTTTTAATTGGAAAAATTGCTAGCTGGCTAACAAATATTGTGATTATCGCTAGATCATATTTGAGCAGTCAGTAGTATTCCCCTCGTCGATAAATTTGCCTTTAATTATAAGTTGTATGGCTATCAATATTATTAAACGATGTGTAGTGATGGGTATCGCTTCTGCGCTGTTAACTGGTTGTGTGGGCAGTAATGTGGCAACCAGTAAGTTAATGGAATATAACGTAAAAGCAGTGGATAACCGGTATGCCCGTGGTGGCCTGAATATGGTGATGTCGCCATTGTATGCGGTAACTGTAGGAGCCGATTACTTGGTACTGAACTCATTGGAGTTTTGGACAGGTGAGAACCCAATTAGCGGTCAGCCTCATATCTTTGATACCGATACTGAAACGTGGTTGGAAGTCAATAGCAGTATTGATGAATCACTACATTCTGCTCCTATAAAAATAAGTGCATCTGAATAAAATCAACAATTAATAATCTTTGTGCTGTATCAGATTAATAAGCAATGAAGATCGTTATTGTCGATTTTATTTTAATAATAAAGTAGTACTCTTAGGTCTTTGCCCTTACTGATATGTAGGGGCTTTTTTTTATGTGATGATTTTTATTTAACTTAGGCGACCTGCGCAACTTGTTTGAGGTATTGGGTGGGCGTCATGTTCAGGTGCTTTTTCATTGCCCGAGAAAAATTGGATGGGTCGGAGTAATTAAGCTTTTCAGCAACATCTTGAACGCTCAATCCCTGCTGCAATAGCTTGAGTGATCTCTCAACCTTCTTTTGGTTTAAGTAGTCCCTGAATGAAGTATCGTGCTGGATGAACAAGCGCTGCAATGTTCTTTCGGACACGCCAAAAAGTTGGGCAACGAAATCAATCCCGAAACTTTCACTCTGCCAAAAGGTATCAATCACTCCCTTTACTCTGGTTATGGAGCAACTAGGACGTTCTTTGGGGAACAACGACATGGGTTCCATGTCCCTCATATCAATATCGACGGGTACATAGTTGTGCTTTGTCCCATAAAAGACTTTCTTCTCGGCGGTTTGTCCGACGATTTTGGCTTTTGGAGCTGATAGATGATGAAAAGCGAGGTATTTAGGCTGCCATGTTTCACCCAGCTGTCTTTTTAGCTGATTGATAATGATAAAGGCAGTGAACTCATTTGAGTGCTCGTAGCCTTTGCTTGTCGCCTTGAGGGAGCTTTGATGGCAAATCCGCATTTCACCGTTTTGGTACTCCAACCATAGTTTGAAGTGTGAGCCTTGGAGGTGCTGAAGCGAGAGTAAAACATTGAGTAAGTCCGTTACTCCTTCACTTCTTAACAGTTGCTCTTGGAATTGCGGGTGGATCCCTCGGTTGTCGACATATTGCGCAGCATGAAAGCCAATATAGTTGCACTGTGTCGCACTCGCAGTTGAAGCCACAATGTGCCCGAGTAAATGCGAAGGAAGGTATAGCTTTGGGTTGACCAAGGTATCCCTATCAACATTGAAGTTCTTCAGCAATACAGAAGGATCCCGATCATGCTCGTCGAGAAACTGAAGAAAAGGGGCGCTAAGGGCTGCGCGGCAAACGGGTAGTGAACTCATGTTCCATAAACGTGGTGAATGATAATGGCACTGTATGCTAAGCCACCTTGAAGTTAACTGAATGGCCTGGAGACAACAATTTTCATCTTTTTTTCGTCTTTTCTAAATGGTGCCCGTCTTACGGGTATACAAACTACTGAAGAGAGATTTAGTGATGCTTAAAGTTGTCAGTTTTAAAATTTGCCCATTCGTCCAACGTGTGACTGCAGCATTGGCTGCACGGAATATCCCTTATGAAATTGAATATATTAGCTTGAAGGACAAGCCGCAGTGGTTCTTGGATATTTCGCCAAACGGCCAGGTGCCTTTGTTGATTACTGAGTCAGGTGCGGCGCTATTCGAATCCGATGCCATTATTGAATACATTGAAGATCAATATGGCCCGCTTGAAGAAGGTGTCAGCAACGAGCAGCGAGCACTTGATCGCGCTTGGAGTTATTTGGGGGCGAAGAACTACATGACCCAGTGCGGCACCATGAGTAGCAAAGACAAGGCAACATTCGAGCAGCGCAACGAAAAATTTGTGACGGCATTTGCCAAAGTAGAGAAGCAACTGTCTGGCAAATCGCGCTTCTTCAAATCAGATAGCATTAGCAATGTGGATATTGCATGGCTACCTTTGCTGCACCGTGCGAATATCATCAAACAGCATACGGGGTTTGATTTTCTGTGTGGCTTGCCGAAAGCACAGGCGTGGCAGCAGGCTGTTATGGAGTCAGGTCTGGTTGAAAAAACCGTTGCCGAGGATTTTGAACTGCACTTCTCCAGTTTCTACTTGTCCGAGACATACCTAAAGACAGGTAATGAGCTGCAAAGCCGTTCAACTTGCGCTTCAAGCAGTTGCTGCGGCTAACGTGTAGCCATATCTTAATTTACTATTAACAATATTAAGGTTATGGGGATTCCCATAACCTTTCCGCGTTGGAGGTGAGTAGCCTTGGAGACCATTTGCCTTGGAGAATAGCTGTGCTGGAGAAAGAAATGCCTGAGAGTGTATTGCCGGAAAGTGCAATTCGCATTGAGGATGTGTGGCAGCAATACCAGACAAGCCTTAAGCGTTTCTTGCAGTCGAACGTTTCGTGCCCGGATGATGTGGATGATTTGCTGCAGGATATCCTTATTAAGACCTACCAGCAGATCAGTACGGTAAAAGACAGGAACAAGCTGAAGTCTTGGCTGTTTCAGCTAGCCAATAACACCATTATTGATTTCTACCGCAAGCGAGCCCGGCGTATAGGTGTTACCGAAGACGAGCTCTGGTATACCGAGGGTGGGGAGAGTGTCCACCGCCAGCTCTCCCATTGTATTCTGCCGTTTATCCAAGCTTTGCCAGAAGAGGACGCGCAGCTGCTGAGTGCGATTGAAATCAGTGGCACCTCGCAAAAAGATTATGCCGAGCAGCATGGAATGAAGTACTCGACACTGAAATCACGTGTCCAGAAGAGCCGGGAAAAGCTTAGCCGTCTGTTTAGTGAATGCTGTGAGATGAAGGTCGATAGCCATGGTAATATTATCGACTTCGAACAGAGGAAGAAGTGTAGGAATAAATGCTAGGCCCTAGAACTTAGAGCCTGGGAAGAGCGGATCCTGGATCCTGGATCCTAGTTCCTGGGAAAAGAATAAGAGCTAAAGAGCTTAGTGCCTAGGAAGAGTGAAAAGCAAGAGCCTGATATGAAATGCTTTTACACAAGTTGCAGTACCCAGAACTCATGAACTAGGAACCAGTAACTAGGATCTATAACCTGCTTTTAATTATGAATATCCCATCAAATATCATTGAAAAAGTCATTCAGTCCATCGGCGCTAACAACGTCGCGGATGTTGAGCATATCCAAAGCCTGTGGGGCGGTTATGGGGAGTTGGTGCGGTTACACCTTGAAGGTGGCCGCTACAGTTCTGTTATTGTGAAATACATTCTGTTGCCTCAGCCAAAGGATCACCCAAGAGGCTGGAATACCTCACGTTCACACCAGCGCAAATTGGACTCTTACCAAGTTGAAGTGAATTGGTATCAAGATAACGCCAACGGCTGTCATGTCCCAGTACCAAAGTGCCTGCTGATGGAACAACAAGAGAATGAAATTTTGTTGGTGCTGGAGGATTTGAACACGCTGGGATATTGCGAGGTACATAAGCGTGTTGAGCAGACTAGTATTTTGGCTTGCCTGCGCTGGCTGGCTCAGTTTCATGCTCAATATCTGGTTCAAGACAAAGCCATTGAAACCAAAGGACTCTGGCAAACGGGAACATATTGGCATTTGGCTACCCGTCCGGATGAGTTAGCTGTGCTTGAAGACCCAGCCCTTAAAGCCGCTGCTGAGCGTTTAGACAGCACGCTAGCAAATAGCCGATACCAGACACTGGTGCATGGTGATGCCAAGCTGGCTAATTGCTGTTTTACCCCTGAGGGTACAGCTGTCGCCGCGGTTGATTTCCAATATGTGGGCGGGGGCTGTGGTATGAAGGATGTCAGCCTTTTCCTCAGCAGTGTGCTGGACTTCAGTGAAAGCGTGGAGAGCAATCAGCGTAAAGTTGAAGGGTACCTTGATGAGTACTTTGCGGCGCTGAAGCAGGCATTGCAAGAATACCAGCCAGATATAGACGGCAACGATGTTGAGCAGCAATGGCGCCCAATGTACTGCGTCGCATGGGCTGATTTCCAGCGGTTTATGAAAGGCTGGTGCCCGGATCATTGGAAGATCAATCCTTATACCGAACAACTTACTGAGACTGCATTGCAATGGCTGGAAACTCAGGCTGAGCAATAAACTGTTTGGGGCGAAAGAGCGGTAATTGGTTTATCTAGGTTCACAATTCTAAACTATTTCCCCACTATGAGCTTTGCGGCTTAATTTTATGTTTACGCTGAGTGGTATTGCGTAAAGCTAAGCCTGATTCCCCGCGTTTCCCCCTATAACTACGCGAAATGGAGTTCTTAGTGGTTACTCAAGTATTAAAAAAACGCTTTAAGCATTTCTACGCCTCCGATCTTAGAGGGGTCGGGCAACTAGCAACGCAAGCAACAGTGAGTGCAACCCGAATCGCTGAAGGTGTCCATCAGTCAGTTTGGCGTACGATGGGCGTGCCGGGTGGCTCAACCCCGGACAGAACCCGCGGTATCACAGGGTTTGTGTACAAGAACATCTATAAAATAACCGAGCTAGTGGGGAGTGGGTTCGATAAAGTTCTGGAGAAATATCAACCTTGGCTCGAGTCCTTCGATGAAGACAAGCCTGAGACTTTTGAGCGTATTTCAGTGCTGTCAGCCCTTAACGGTGTGATGGGGGATAGGTTGGTCGAGCAGAACAGTCAATTTGCGATCCCGATGAGTTTCTATCACCAGCAAGAGCGGTTGCCATTCGACGACTTGCAACCCTTCAACATTACGAAAGCGACAACGAAAGTTATCCTGATGATCCATGGGCTGTGTATGAATGATCGTCTCTGGCGAGGGGAGCATGACGGGGTTGAGGTCGATCATGGCCAGCAGTTGTCCGCCTCGCTGGGCTATACCCCTGTTTATCTTCGCTATAATACCGGCTTGCATACCTCGCAAAATGGACGGCAACTCTCTGAGCTCATTGAGCAATTCGTCCAAAAATGGCCTGTCCCTATAGAGGAGCTGTCGATTGTCGCTCATAGTATGGGCGGGCTGGTGGCTAGAAGTGCCGTTCATTATGGCCAGAAGCAGGAAATGAATTGGCCTGATAAGCTGAAAAAAATGGTGTTTCTGGGGACTCCCCACCATGGGGCGCCATTAGAGCGTTACGGCAATAAATTGGGCATTATCCTTAGCAAAACGCCATATACCGCGCCTTTTAATCTGCTTAGTAACCTTCGAAGCTCGGGGATCACCGATCTCCGTTATGGGTATGTCATTGATGAAGATTGGCAAGGTACTGACCGTTTTCATAATAAACCCGACGAACGGACAGGTGTGCCTTTGCCCCAGGATATCGCTTGTTTCACTATTGCAGCGACAACTGCCAGTCAAAGAAGTATGTTAGCTGAGCGATTGATTGGGGATGGTCTTGTTCCACTCAATAGTGCGTTGGGGGAGCATCCAGTAAAAGAGCGACATCTCCTGTTTGCCGACTCAAACCAGAAAGTCTTTCATGACATGAACCACAACCAGCTGTTGAGCGATCCGCAGATCACCCAACAACTTGAAATGTGGTTGCGCTAAGGCTTAACTGGCTTCACTTCCCATCAGCAGGGTGATGGGCCATCCAATGTTTGGCGATATCAGTGCGGGTGGTCACCCAGATATCGTCAAAACCATTAATGTAATCGAGGAATTTCTTGAGTGCCTGAATCCGCCCGGGCTTGCCCAAAATCCGGCAATGCATGCCTATCGACATCATCTTTGGCGAGGTTTCCCCTTCTTCGTATAAGCAATCAAATGTGTCTTTCAAATATTGATAGAACTCTTCGCCATGGCTAAAGCCGAAAGGTGAGGAAAAGCGCATGTCATTGACATCCAGGGTGTAGGGCACCACTAAATGTGGCTTTTCACCAGACGGGGTATCAAGCGAAGTCCAAAATGGCAGGTCATCACCATAGTAGTCAGAGTCGAACAGAATCGATGGGTGCTCGGCAAGTAACTGGCGGGTATGCTTCGAGTCCCGTCCGGTATACCAACCAACTACAGGCTTTCCGAGCAGGTCTTCCAAACGGGTTAAGGCTTGTGCCATATGCTCACGCTCTTCGTCTACCGGCATATTCTGGTGGTGGATCCATTTAAGGCCATGGCATACCACATCATAGCCATTGTCGATAATGGCTTGGGTAACGGCAGGGTTGCGTTCTAGCGCAGTGGTGATAGCAAAGATAGTTAACGGCAACTGACGTTTTTCAAACTCGTTGAAAATACGCCACACCCCGCTGCGCGAGCCGTATTCATACAAAGATTCAATGCTCATATGGCGATCAGGGTAGGCTTCCGCCCCGGCGATTTCAGACAAAAATGTCTCGGAGTGGGTATCACCATGCAGGATACAGTTCTCACCACCTTCCTCGAAATTCAGCACAAACTGCACCGCAAGTTTTGCATTATTGGGCCAGTTGGCGTGCGGCGGTTTTCCGGCATAGCCTGCCATGTCACGCGGCTTAAGGGTGGCATTGCGTGACAGTAGTGCATCATCATTGCTCATGGTTATTTCTCCTTGCCCACAGTATTTGACCAATGCTGGTAGCGCCCGGTGAAATGTTTAGCTGGCGGTGGGGCATAGGTTGCAATCTTGGGTGTAGATAAGGATAGCCGATGAAGTGATTCTGCCAGGCTCACGGCTGCAGTGACGCCGTCGATGACTGGGACACCTAGTTCGCTTTGTAAATCCGACACAAGATCAGACATACCCGCGCAGCCGAGTACAATCGCTTCCGCGCCATCGTAGTGCAGGGTTTCCCGGCAAGCGGCTAACAACTGCTGGAAGGTCGCATTGTCAGTTTGCTCCAATGCCATAACCGGCAACTCGATAGCTCGGATAGCACTGCAGCGTTCTGCCAAGCCATAGCGTTGCAATAAATGCTCAGCTGTTGGAATAGTGCGCGCGAGGGTGGTGACGACAGAAAAACGGTGAGCAACTAAGCTGGCAGTATGAAAGGCCGCTTGGGCAATACCGATCACGGGTGCTTCGGTAAGCTCTTTGGCAGCATCGAGTGCGGGATCGCCAAAACAGGCCACGATATAAGCATCAGGTTTGGTTGCCTCTTGTTCGCACTCCCTGATCACTTCCAGTAACCCGGCGGACGCCAATACTTCATCACGGGCACATTCGATGGTTTCTGGACCATGCTGTGGGGAGCAGGCGATAACTTGGGTTGTTGGCAGGGCAATATGCTCGGCACATAGGGCGATTTTATCTGTCATTCCCTGGCAGGTATTGGGGTTGATAAGCTGGATCCGCATCCGTGGGCTCCTAATAAATAAAAATTCGGGTCTAATGAAAAAGGGCATCGAAATCGACAGGCTTATTGTCACTGTCGAATTGGAGGCTATCTTGTATCACTTCTAGATGGTGCTTCATCCATATCGTGGCGGCTTGCACTTCGCCCTTGTCCAGCAGTGAAATTAATTCTATGTGGCTGCCGCAATCACAGCCGACACTGTGTTTTGTGCCGAATACGGCAATGATCAATGAAGATCGAAAGGCCAGCTGCTCGACAAACTGGGTCAGGGTGTCGTTATTCGCGACCTTGGCCAATTCAATGTGGAACAAGGCGGTATATTTGATAGTGGCGGCAAAATCATTGTTGTCCTTGGCTTTGTCCTCTTGTTCAATAACCTTTCTTAAGGCCTCTGCATGGTGTGGCTGCCAATAGTTGGCAATCGTTGAGATCAAGCCTGTCTCGACCAAGATACGGCTTTCGAAGACTTCTTGCGCCTCCGTCGCTGACGGTGTCCTGACTTCAGCACCTTTGTTGGGCTGGATAGTAATGAAGTTTTCTATCGCTAGTTGCTGGAGGACTTTCCTAATTGCGGTACGGCTAACCTTGAACCTTTCAGCCAGCTTATCTTCTGGTAGGCGAACACCTGGCTCTAATTGCTGGGCCACAATCGCGTCACGAATTTTAAGGTAAATAGCATCGTATTGAATCATGGTAGTAATCCATTAAACTCATTAAATACAATATAACGTTAGAGTGTATACAATTAGCATAATTTAGTTTTCACAAAAAAAGCAATTAAACAAATAATAAAATGCGATACCACAATACTTGCGCGCCAATAAGGAGCATGCCTGCATCATGTTGATGCAGCTAATGCCTTATTTTTTCTTCATATAACCCTTTGCTCCTTTGTTTTAAACGATTTCTAATGTTGGCATGATGATTGTATACACTGATTGTATACGATTGTGAGAGGGAGTTATTATGGATAAGGAAATTATAGGTGTTACAGTCAGTCCCAGATTAATTAATGATGATCTGGCGCCGGAGAAAGAGCAGAAGTGGGGATGGTACAGTATTTTTGCTTTTTGGATGTCAGATGTTCATTCCGTTGGTGGCTATGTATTTGCAGCCAGTTTGTTTGCATTGGGTTTGGCCAGTTGGCAAGTCTTTGTTTGCTTAATATTGGGTATTTCGATTGTCCAGTATTTTGCAAATTTAATGGGTAAACCGGGGCAAAAAGCAGGGGTTCCATTTCCGGTTGTTTGCCGAATGTCATTTGGGGTATTAGGGGCAAATATTCCAGCGGTAATCCGCGGGTTAATTGCTGTCGTTTGGTATGGTATTCAAACTTTCTTAGCATCCAGTGCCTTTATTGTTCTTATCCTGTACTTTGCACCGGAATATGGACGTTATACCGAAGGCTCATTTTTAGGCTTATCGCCATTGGGTTGGTTTGGTTTTATCTTTATGTGGATCACTCAGGCGATGGTCTTTATGTTCGGTATGGGTGCAATCCGTAAACTGATTGATTGGTCTGGCCCGGCTATATATTTGGCAATGACATTGTTGACCGGATGGATGGTCTACAAGGCAGGCTGGCAGAACATCGACTTCAACTTAAGTGAGTCATCACTTACGGGGTGGGATGCATTTACTCAAATGGCGGTAGCTACAGCACTGGTAGCGGGTTACTTCGCCGGGCCTACCTTGAACTTCAGTGATTTCTCCCGTTACTGCAGTTCTTATAAAGCATTGAAGTTCGGTAACTTCCTTGGCCTGCCGATTAACTTTGTGTTGTTTTCGCTATTCAGTGTCATTATTGTCGCTGCGTCTATGCCGGTATTTGGTGAAATCATTACTGACCCGATTGAAACCGTTCACCGTTTAGATAATGGCTTGGTCATTATTCTTGGCGCCTTTACCTTTATTCTGGCAACGATTGGTATCAATATAGTGGCTAACTTTGTTGCCCCGGCCTTTGATTTCTCTAATGTTTCACCACAAAAGATCAGCTTTAAAACAGGTGGTTTTATTGCAGCTATCGGCTCGGTATTAATTACACCTTGGAACTTGTTCAATAACCCAGAAGTTATTCACTACACGGTTGATGTTCTGGCAGCAGTTATTGGTCCACTATACGGCATTATTATTATTGATTACTTCAAAATCAGAAAACAAGAAATTGATATTTCTGCTTTATATACCGAAGACAAAACCAGCCGTTATTGGTATCAGGGTGGCGTAAACAAACACGCGGTGTATGCGTTGATTCCTTCAACGGTAGCGGCACTGTTCTCTTCGTTTATTGTGGTTGAATTGGCCAACTTCTCACTGTTTATTGGCGGTATTCTTGGTGCTGTGAGTTATTGGTTCTTGATGAGCTACGAGTGGCAATTGAATGTAAAAAAGCGCAATCATGTAAGCATGAATGAAGCATAAGAATAAGAAAATAATATCTACAAACTACTCCAGAAATAACCTGTTGGCTGGAATGGAAAGTTAAGTATCAATGAACGTAAAAAGGAAATAGCTATGTTCAAGAAAGCGTTAGTCGGTGTCGTCAGCCTGTTATTGTGTTCCACTTCTATTATTGCCAATGCGACACAACTAGAAGATATAAAGAAAAGCGGCGTGCTGAAAGTCGCCGTACAGCAGGACTTCCCTCCTTTTGGTTTTGTTAGCCGTGATATGAGCTTGCAAGGCTACGATATTGATATGGCCGAGTATATTGCTAAGTCGATGGGGGTTCGCTTGGAGCTGGTGCCGGTTACCAGTGCCAACCGGGTGCCTTACCTACAAACCCGCAAAGTTGACTTGATCATCTCTAGCCTGGGTAAAAATGCTGAGCGTCAGCGAGCAATTGATTTCAGCGAAGCTTATGCGCCGTTCTTCTTGGGAGTATTCGGTACGGAAGGGGGCGATGTTAGTTCAGTAGAAGGTTTGTCAGGCCAGGTAGTCGGGGTGACCCGTGGCTCGGTAGAAGACATTGAGCTCAGCAAACTGACTGGAAAGGATGTCACTATCCGCCGCTTTGAAGATAACAACACGACGATTTCGGCTTATGTGTCCGGCCAGGTTGATTTGATTGCAACCGGCAATGTGATTGCCAGTGAAATTGCCACCAAGTTCCCTAAACGCCACCCGGAAACCAAGTTTGCTATCAAGAATTCGCCATGCTTTATCGGTGTGCGCAAAGGCCAGGAAGCCTTGCTGAGCGAAGTCAACGGCCTTATCAAGCAAGCCCATACAGAAGGCAAGCTCAATGATATGTCTGTTAACTGGCTTAAAGCGCCATTGCTAACTGACCTAGCTACCGATATAGCATCATAAGAGGTGGCAATGGATTACCAACTCGATTTTTCAGGGCTTTCACCATACTACGGTGATTTGATTCAGGGTATCTGGCTGACTGTGCAGTTAGCCATTGTCACCACGGTGCTGGGTGTCGGTGTGGGTATCCTCGGGGCGGCGGTTCGTATCCGCCCCGCAGGGATGCTTAAGCGAGTTGTCGGCGCTTACGTTGAAGTAGTGCGTAACACCCCCTTTATTGTTCAGCTCTTTTTTATCTTTTTCGGCCTACCGGCTATCGGGATGAAACTTTCCGCCTGGGAAGCTGGGATGATTGCCATGGTGGTTAACCTTGGCGCCTACAGTACCGAGATCCTCCGGGCTGGTATTGAGGTAATTCCTAAAGGACAGTGGGAAGCGGCGAAAACCCTAGGCCTAAAACCCGTGCAGGTATTTGTCCGGGTGATCTTGCCGCAAGCCTTCCACCGGATTTCACCGGCGCTGATCAGCCAGTGCATCATCGTGATGCTGGGCTCATCCGTGCTGTCACAGATTTCGGTCGAAGAGCTTACCTTTACCGCTAACTTTATTCAGTCACGTAACTTTTTGAGCTTTGAATCTTATTTGGTGACGGCGGCAATATATCTTGGGCTGGCATTGGTCATGCGCTGGGCGCTGGTGCAAATCAGCAACAAGTTATTCAAGACCCATGTGATGGGGAGGGTAGCTTGATGGTTGAATTTACTGACTGGGATATCTTTCGAAACCTAGCGCTTGCCGCAAGATGGACAGTATTGCTCTCTATTATTGCTTTCATCGGCGGCGGCATTGTAGCAGGCATCATGCTGATGTTGCGCATGACCAAGAATGTCCTGCTGGTGGGCTTAGTCCGGGTTTATACCGAAGTATTCCAGGGCACGCCTCTTCTTATGCAGCTGTTTTTGGCTTTCTTTGGCCTTTCATTGTTGGGCATTGATTTAGGTGCATGGACTGCTGCCAGCCTGGCGTTGACCTTATTCACAAGTGCCTATCTTTGTGAAATCTGGCGTGGCTGTCTCGACTCCCTGCCAAAAGGGCAGTGGGAGGCAAGCCGTACATTGGGGCTCAATTACTTCCAAACCATGCGTTATGTGATTGTGCCGCAGTCTATTCGCGTTGCGACCGCCCCGACTGTCGGTTTCTCGGTTCAGGTTATTAAGAATACGGCGCTGGCTTCGATTATCGGATTTGTCGAACTCACTAAGGCAGGCACCATGCTCAACAATGCCACCTTCGAGCCGTTCAAGGTTTTTGCCCTTGTTGCCCTGTTTTACTTTGCGATTTGTTACCCACTTACCCGTTACAGCAAATATTTAGAAAGGAAGCTCAATGTCGCTGGTTAGTATCGATCAAGTACATAAATTCTATGGTGAGAACCATGTCCTTAAAGGCGTAGATCTCAAGGTAAAGGCCGGTGAAGTGGTATCCATCATCGGTAAGTCGGGATCAGGCAAAAGCACGCTGCTACGTTGTATCAATGGTCTTGAGAAATATCAGGAAGGGGCGATTGTCGTTGCCAACCAAGCGGTGACTGACGACGAGTACCAACTGCGCCAACTAAGCCGCAAGGTCGGCATGATCTTCCAAGGCTTTAATCTGTTTCCGCACATGACGGCAGGCGAAAACGTGATGCTGGCACCTAAACTGGTGTTGGGCAAAAGCCCTGAAGAGTGCCGTGAACTGGCCTTGGCAATGCTGGAGAAGGTCGGCATGGCTGAGAAGTTTGATCAGTACCCGACCAGTATGTCTGGTGGCCAGCAGCAGCGGGTGGCGATTGCCCGCTCGCTGGCTATGGCGCCGAGTGTATTGCTTTGCGATGAAATCACCTCTGCGCTTGACCCTGAGTTGGTCGGTGAAGTGCTCAAGGTGCTCGAAGACCTAGCCAAAGATGGCATGACCCTGGTTCTGGTGACCCACGAGATGAATTTCGCCCGAGATGTCGGTGACAGGGTGGTGTTTATGCACCAGGGCAAGGTGTGGGAAACCGGCGCGAGTGAAGCGGTGTTTGCCAACCCTCAAACACCTGAGCTGCAGCAGTTCTTGTCATCGGTATTGTAGGAGGCGTGATGGATCAAAGCGTTTATTGCAGCCAAGGCCCGAGCCAATTACCCCCTTTAAAGCAGTGTGGGGTTTTGCAAGGCTATGAATTTGTTTTCAAAGACTTGTTTGATGTTGAAGGGTATATCACCGGGGCGGGAAATCCGGCTTGGCTGGCAACCCATCAACCTGCCAAGCAAACATCGCCGCTTATTTTGAGTTTATTGGCTAGCGGGGCCAAATGTGTCGGCAGGGTGCAGACGGATGAACTGGCCTACAGCCTCAATGGCCAAAATACCCATTATGGCACCCCTGTTAATCCAGTGGCACCGCAGTGTTTGCCGGGAGGCTCATCCAGTGGCTCGGCGGTTGCCGTTGCCCGCGGTGATGCCCACTTTGCTTTGGGGACTGACACCGGTGGTTCTATCAGGGTGCCAGCAAGTTACTGCGGATTATTCGGGTTGCGCCCGACATACGGCGCGTTGTCATTGGACAATGCCTTTTCGCTGGCAGCCTGTTTTGATACTGCTGGGATACTCGCACGGGATATTGCTGTACTGGATAAAGTCGTCCATACCTTGTTGCCGGAGCTGGAAAGCCCGGATGAGATTGATGAAAAGACAGTATTTGGCATAGCGATAGACCGTGGCTTGTTTGATCTTGTTGATCAGCCTGCCGCAGACGAGATCCAATCGTCATTGGACAAGCTCGAAGATGGCTACCGTGATCAATGTTATGCCAGCATTTTAGAAAAATGCGACGTGACAACCAGCCAGTTAGCTGAGTGGTTTAGGTTGATCCAAGGCAGAAGCATCATTGATGAGCACCGTGATTGGCTCAAGTCCCATAAAGGCACACTGGGTGACAGCATTGCCGAGCGGGTCGAGATGGCGTTTGCCATTACCGACCAGCAATACAGTGAGGCGCAAGAGCAAGCTGTCGCGTTTAAGCAACGCTTGTTAAAAGAGCTAGTTGGCTTAGGTGGCTGGTTGTTGATCCCGACGACTCCGGGCTTGCCTCCTCTTCGAAATGCCAGCCCGGAAAGCTTGGCGACTTACCGGCAAACCTTGTTGGGCTTTACTGCAATCGCAGGTTTATGCGGCCTGCCTCAGTTGCACCTGCCTTTGGGAACGCTGGATAGCAAGCCCTATGGAGTGTCATTGCTGGGGTTACCAGGAACTGATTTGGCACTGATAAACCAAGGGAAAAGGCTGATGGCCTGTCTTGGTAGTCAGCCAAATCATTGAGATAAAAGGTCATTTAGATAAAAGCTATTGAGAAAACCAGGCAATCAAGAAAATAACAAGGAGAGGGCATGAGTCAGCAAGGAGTGAGTTTTACCGCGCCACATTTTAAAGCAGCTGAAGCAGGGCAAGCGGTGCTAGAAGCGGGCGGGACTGCCTGTGAAGCCATGGTGGCCGCCGCAGCGGCGGTGGCCGTTTACTACCCGCATATGAATAGTCTGGGTGGAGACAGTTTTTGGTTGGTTGCTAAAGCGGGGCAGGAGCCAATCACGATTGATGCATGTGGCCGCAGCGCACTGGGTATTGATTCGGCTTATTGCCAACAGGCTGAAAAAAACGGTTTGCCTAGTTCAGGTGCGGGTGCTGCGCTGACCATGGCTGGAACGGTCTCTGGTTGGCAAAAAGCGTTGGAGATAGACAACTCGGGAACGTCACTATTTGATTTGCTCCAAGTAGCGATTGAAGGCGCAGAGTCTGGTGTTGAGGTAACAGGAAGCCTGGCTGCCGCGAGCCGTAAAACGTTTGAATCCCATAAAAATAATTCAGCTTTTGCGGCTGCTTACTTGCCTAAAGGCCGCCCCCTTGAGCCGGGGGAAAGAGTGACTAACCCAGCGCTCGCTAATACCCTTCGCCGGCTTGCTGATGTTGGATTGGATGACTTTTACCATGGCCAGTTGGCAGATTTGCTGGCCGAGGACTTGGCCGCTGCGGGCAGTGTGTTGTCTCTGGCTGACTTTCAACAACATAAGGCGGAGTATGTAGCGCCTTTGTCTGTGAATATCTCCAAAGGGCGTCTTTACAATATGGATGCGCCGACCCAAGGCGTGGCTTCATTGTTGATATTGGCCATTTATGACTTGCTGGCTGAGTCGGCAAACTCCGACATTGACCATATGCACTTGCTGGTGGAAGCGACCAAAAAAGCGTTTCAGATCCGCAACCGTGTGGTGACGGATCCGCACTGCTTGTCACAACCGCTGGCCGATTTTCTTCAGGCCGATCAGATAGCCCAGCTAGCCGCTGAGGTTTCTCTCGATACTGCAGCCCCATGGCCTGAGCTAGCGGTGCCTGGCGATACCGTGTGGATGGGAGCAATTGACCAGTACGGCACCATGGTGAGTTTTATCCAGAGTGTGTACTGGGAATTTGGCTCGGGCATTTTATTACCGCAGACCGGTATTGTCTGGAACAACCGGGGCATTTCTTTCAGTACAGACTCTTCGCACCATAATGCACTGGCACCCGCGAAGAAACCTTTTCATACCTTGAACCCAGCCTATGCCGAGCTTAGTGACGGCAGCAGGATGGTTTACGGCACCATGGGCGGGGAAGGCCAGCCTCAAACCCAGGCCTGCCTGTTTAGCCGATACCACTACCAAGGTGACAGCTTAGCGCAGTCTATTGCCAAGCCCCGCTGGTTATTGGGTCGAACTTGGGGTGATGACAACCACCATCTTCGCCTCGAACAATCACTATACCAACAAGCCTCAGGCCAGTTAGCTGGAAGAGGCCACCAAATTGCTTGTATCGATGATCTTTCAGAGCTGATGGGCCACGCCGGCGCGATTGTGTGCCAGCCTGATGGCCAGATTGAAGCAGCCACCGATCCACGCAGTGACGGACAGTTTTTTATAAGGAAGTAACCATGACCAACACAACTTTTGAAACTTTGAATCCACCACAGCGTCTACTGATGGGGCCCGGCCCTATCAATGCCTACCCAAGGGTATTGCAGTCGATGTCCAATCAATTGATTGGCCAATATGATCCTGTGATGACCGGTTACATGCAGCAAGTCCAGCAGCTTTACCGCGGGGTCTTTAATACCAGCAACGAAGCCACGTTATTGATCGATGGTACTGCTCGTGCCGGTATTGAAGCGGTATTGGTTTCTGCCCTGAAGCCGGGCGACAAGGTACTTATTCCTGTCATTGGCCGATTTGGCCACTTGCTGTGTGAAATAGCCCACCGTGTTGGCGCAGAGATCCGGACTATCGATGTGGAATGGGGAGAGGTGTGCGATCCTGCTTTGATCGAACAAGAAATCAAAGCATTTCAGCCTAAGCTATTGGCGACGGTACAGGGGGATACCTCTACCACTATGAATCAGCCGTTGGCTGAAATCGGTGAGATATGCCGTCAGCATGGTGTGTTGTTCTATTGCGATGCTACCGCGTCAGTGGGTGGTAATGCGCTGAAGGTGGACGAATGGCAGTTGGATGCGGTCTCTGTCGGCTTGCAAAAATGCCTGGGCGGACCGTCAGGTAGCGCTCCGATCACGCTGAGCGATGGCTTTGTCAGCGAGATCAGCAAGCGCCGCCATATTGAATTAGGTTTGCGTACCGATCAGCACAGTGCGGGAAGCGAACCGATGATCTGCTCAAACTATTTTGATTTGCCTATGATCCTCGATTACTGGGGAGAAGAGCGGCTGAACCACCACACCGAAGCGACGACGATGCTCTATGCCGCCCGTGAGTGTGCCCGCCTGTTTTTAGAAGAAGGTGAAGAGGCTGTGCTTGCTCGCCATGAAGTGGCTGGTCAAGCAATGGCACTTGGCTTGAAAGCAATGGGGCTCAAATTGTTCGGTAACCAGAAATATAAGATGAACAATGTGGTGGGCGTTTATATTCCACAGCAGCTTGATGGCGAAGCGGTTCGCGGTGAGTTGCTGAACCTGTTCGGTATTGAAATCGGCACTTCATTCGGCCCTCTACACGGAAAAATCTGGCGTATAGGCACCATGGGATATAACGCCCGTCAGGAAGCGGTGTTGTCGACACTGGCGGCGCTGGAAGCAGTATTAGTCAAGCATAAAGCTGCGATCAATACCGGTGTGGGTGTACAGGCAGCAATGGCCTGTTATGCCGCACTTGAACTGTAGGAGGGCGGATGTCAGATATAAGCTTCCGCCAACTGGCTGAAACCGTAATGGCTCAAGCTGAGCACCTTGCTACGCTGAGTGAATTCCCAACTGAACTAACCCGTTGCTACCTGACCAAACAACACCAGCAAGCTAATCAGGTGGTTCATGAATGGATGCATAATGCTGGAATGCAGACATGGACAGATGAAGTGGGCAACGTCTGGGGACGATTGCTTGCTTCAGAAAGCCAAGCAAAAGACACTTCTCTGATCCCCAGAGTCATTATCGGCTCCCACATTGATACTGTCCGTAATGCCGGTAAGTATGACGGCATGCTGGGGGTGTTAGCAGGCATTGCGGTTGCAGCGAAGATCCAGTCTAAGGCTTTACCCTTTCACCTCGATATCGTGGCTTTCGGTGACGAGGAAGGGACTCGCTTCGGCCAGACATTGATTGGCTCATCGGCCGTTGCCGGTGAGTGGAACCCCAATTGGCTAGAGTTGGTTGATGGTAATGGCGTCAGCCTGAGAGAGGCGATGGTCGAGTTTGGCTTGGAGCCAACTGAGGCTGCAAAAGCCAGTTGTGCTAAAGAACCTGTTACTGCCTATTTGGAGCTTCATATTGAGCAGGGGCCAGTATTAGAAGCTGAAGACTTACCGGTTGGCGCGGTGACGGGCATTGCCGGTGCCAAAAGGTATCAGTTTGAAGTGACAGGGATGGCAGGCCACGCTGGCACAGTACCAATGGCGCAGCGGCAAGATGCGCTAGCAGGTACGGCTGAAATGATACTGGCAATTGAAACGGTTGCTAACAGTGTCAAGGATGTTGTCGCCACGGTAGGGCAGGTTTCTGCTGCGCCCGGGGCGATAAATGTGATTGCGGGCAAGGCGTGTTTTAGCCTGGATATCCGCAGTCTGGATGAAGCTGAACTGACTAAGGCCGAACGTGCGATCTTCCAGCAGGTCGATGCAATTGCTGCCCGACGTGGTTTGGTTGCGAGCTATCAGGAAATCCACAAGGCACCCAGTGTTAATTGCTCGCCTGGGTTAACTGGGATTATTGCGGCAGCCTGTGAAAAGATCACCCGGAAGAGTCCTTTGAGCTTGCCAAGTGGCGCTGGCCACGACGCGATGGCTATGGCACATTGCTGCCCGGTAGGCATGGTGTTTGTGCGGTGCCATAAAGGGATCAGCCATCACCCAGCCGAAGCGGTACTGCTTGATGATGTTGCGGCTGGCCTGGAAGTGCTAAGTGAATCGGTACTTGGTCTGGCTTTAGATAAAGAGAGTTTGCTGGGAGGGAACCAATGATGAGTGAGCTGATGGATCTACTGCCCGATCTCTGTGATGCATATGGTGACGATGTCACGTTGGTTCCTATTCTTTTCCAGCACTTTGGCGCAAAGCCGGTATTCTTTGGCCAAGTCGTCACCCTGCGCTGCTTCCATGATAACCAGTTGCTGATTGAGACTTTGCAATTGGATGGTAAAGGGAAAGTGCTGGTGGTCGACGGAGGCGGTTCGTTGGCAAGAGCCTTGATTGGTGATCAGTTTGCCCAGTTGGCCATCGACAATGGGTGGGAAGGGATTGTCATTAACGGTGCGGTGCGTGATGTTGCCGAATTATCCCAAATGCCTATCGGTATTAAAGCGTTGGCCCCTTGTCCGTTCCGCGCTGACAAGCATGGCAAAGGGGAGTTGAATGTTTCTTTGTTGCTTGCTGGGACGGAAGTGGAGACGGGGCAGTATGTCTATGCCGATCTCAACGGGGTACTGGTAAGCTCAGATCTGTTAGTGAACAAAGGTCAGTTGGTAGACAAGCCCCAAGGAGTAGAAGCCGTTTAGGCTCATGTAAGCTTCTTACTATTTTTTAGTTTGATAAAAGAAAACCCAGCAGCAATCAATGATTGCCGCTGGGTTTGTCGTTTATACCCGTTTATTTTTCCTGCTGGTCTTCAAACAGCAGGTTGATGGCAATGCTCACCAATACCAAGCCAAGGATTGGCGCTAGAACCGCCAGTGGCGCACGTTCAATGTAAGGCAGGCTTTCGGCAATCAATAACCCCCATTCTGGATGAGGCGGCTTTGCGCCCAAGCCAATGAAGCTCAATGCCGTCAGGCTTAAGGTGATTGGCGGAAAACGCATGACCGTGTGCTTAAGTAACGGCGGTAAAATATAAGGAAGTTGATAGTGCCTCAACATTCGCCAACGACCTACACCCCAAAGTGGCGCTAACCGGATATGTGGCTGTGCCCTAGCCTCAAGCAATAGGCTGGAACAATGGGAAGCCAACGGCGCCCAGGATACCAAGACCACCGCAATCAACGCGCTGTTGGGATGCATACCTGAAAGCCCGGCAACCAGCAGGCCCGCGACGATATACGGCGTCCCTTTTGTTACTTCAATCAAGCCTTGGCTGAGCTTGGTGTTGAAACCCATGATAAGCCCGACCAGTAAGCTAAGGAGTGTCGCTAGCACACCCATGCTCAGGGTGGAGAGCATCCCTTGTCCAACTCGAGCCAACAAGTCACGGCCGACAGCATCAGAACCTAATGGCGCAGCCAAACTTGGTGAGATCAAGCGGGCAAACTGGCTGGTGTAGGGATCACGCATTTCTGCCCACAAGGCAAATCCAACTAACAAAATAAAGATTGAAGCACTGACTACACGTTTAGTACGACTTTTGGTAAAGCCGAGTGGTGAGTTACTGCTGATCAACTTGCCACTTTTCAACCCTTGTCCTAGCCATAGATGCTGGAAAAGGATGGTCAAACTACTGATGGCTATCGACAGCACCAGAAGGAACAGCAAGCCCCCCTGTAAGGTTGGTAGATCTTGCGCAGCGGTTGCCCCTAGCGTTAGTCGGCCAATCCCCGGGATAGAGAATATGTGTTCAACAGTTACCGCCCCGCCAGTCAGGCCAATGACGATCATCGCTATCTGAGGCAATAGGTTAGTCAGCGCACGGCGCAGCGCATAGCGGCCAATATGTACTGAGCTTATATTGGCACTGAGCCAGGTGATAACCCAAGGTTCATCCAACACCCGACGAAGGCTATCGTTGAGCAGCTTGGTAAACAGGCCAGTTGCTGGCAGTGCCAGTGCAAGGCTCGGTAACCAGATGTTCTGCCAACCCTGCCAGCCATAAGGCGGCAATAAATTGAGCCAAATGGCAAAAAACAAGATCAGCAAGGTGGCTATCACGTACTCAGGCAGCGTGATGAGTACCGTACTGATACTACCATTGAGCTTATCCAGTCGGTTCCGTCGCCATTGCCACATGGTGTGCTGGACACTGATAGCACAGAACAACAAGGTTAGGCCAAATGCACAACCCATCAACAGTAACGAGGTACCAGCGGCACTCATAATTGATTCACTGACAGGACTGCCGTCAATCCAGGAGGCACCGAGGTCACCCTGAAATAATGAGGTGAGCCAGTCCCAAAGTCGCTCCAAGCTAGTTCGGTGCAGTCCCAGATCTTGGCGGACTGCTTCTAAGGCCTCAGGTGTCATCATACGCTGTTGCCCCGAACGGGCACGCAGAATCGCCTGGGTAGGATCAATGCCGGCAATGTCCGGCAATAAGCCAACCAGCACGACCATGGCCGACAGCGCACCTGCGCGTGACAGCCATGGTAGCGAGCGATTTAGCATAGGAGAACCTGATAGGTTGGCAAATCGCATTTTACTTAGTTCACATCCGTAAATTCAGTGACCAGCAGGCGTTCGCGTGGATCACGCTCAGCATTTTGAACGCGCAGGCTTTCACCTTGGATAACACGTTCGTGTAGCAGAGGAATTGCTGCGTATTGGCCAAGAATCATCTGTTCAGCGGCAATGGTCGCTTTCTGGCGAGCTTCACCTAGCGGTTGAAGATCTGCATGGGTTAGTGCCTTATCCACTTCTTCTGAACAGAATTGGCCCAAGTTGAATGAGCCTTCACAGCCGAAATCACTCATCATGTAAGCGACTGGGTCACCTGAATCGAGTACTGTGGCACGCGATAGCATGAAGATATCAAAGTTACCGGCAAGGGCATCATTTTCGATCTGGGCGTACTCACGGATATCCAGCTCTACATTAAAGCCTGCACTTTCAAGTTGCTGCTTAACCAGTACCGCAACTTCCGGAAGCTCTGCTCGGTCGGTAAAAGTACCTAGGACAATTTTCTCGCCATTAGCCTTGCCTTGCTCAAGTGCTGACGCGTCAGGGCGAAGTGGGGCTGCCCAAGCCAGAGCTGGACCTAACAGGCCTTCTGCTTTGTCCGCACGATTTTCGTAAACCGTTTTGATGATCTGCTCACGGTCAATCGCTGCGGCAGCAATTTTACGCATTTCAAGCTGGCTAAATACTTTAGACGAGTTGTTTAGGTAAAGCGTATTGGTACGAGGCATGCTGACTTCGTGAAGTAGTTCAGGGTCAATCATTGCTAGCTGGGAAACAGGCACGGCTTCCACGACGTCTGCTTTACCGGTGCGCAGTGCAGCGGCACGGGCAAAACCGTCCGGCACATACTCAGCAGTAACACGCGCGACTTTCGCCTTCTCACCCCAGTAATCATCAAAACGCTCTAGTTTGGCGCTGGTCGCACCGTTAATCTCGGTCAGGATGAATGGGCCACTACCGGCACGGGTTGGGTTTACCCGGCCATCATCTTGGTAGGCACTTGCGGCAAGGATAGAAAGCTGCGGGCTAGAAAGGCGGCTTGGCAGAAGTGGATCGTTAAACTCGGTTTTAATTTCTACACGAATGTCATCCAAGGCACGTACTTGCCATTCGATGCCGTCGATAATACGTGGCTTCGGTGCTGCCGCGAAGGCCTTCTCTAGAGAATTAACGACAGTTTCGGCTGTCAGTTTGCTGCCATCATGGAAGGTGACACCATCACGGAGTGTAAATTGCCAAGTGAGATCATCAACCTGTTTCCACTCAGTCGCGAGTTTCGGTAAAGCTTCCGCTTGTGGGTTCAACTCAATAAGCGTTTCAGCTGTTCTCCAACGAGAAAGCTTGAACGCATCATCAGACAAAGGCGAAAGGCCAGTACGTGGAGGCTGCATCATGGCAAGATGAATTTCAGCGCCTTCGTTCTCGGCTGTGTTTTCTGTTGATGAGTCGAAGCAACCACTCAGGGCTAGCATTAGGCCAGCGGCAACAGTGGTTTTAAGCAGGTTTGAGGGCATGATAATGTCCTTGATAATCATAGTTAGCTCGCAATAGCTTGCGATGGAAATTGCATATCTATCAGCGATTGGCTGGTAGGGTGGGTTGGGTTGTCAAAAATCTCAGTAGCAGTGCCGTATTCAACGACTTGGCCTTTATCTAGGACTAAGATCTCATCACATAATTCTTTGGCCGCGCTCAAGTCATGGGTAACCAGCAGTAGCCGCATATCTCTTTGTTTCTGCAAGTGACTTAGCAGGTCAAGAATGTACTGGCGGCTGACAGGGTCAAGACTGCTGGTGGGCTCATCAGCGACTAATACACAAGGCTCAACAACGAGTGCTCGGGCAATTGCTACCCGCTGGGCTTGGCCCAGAGAAAGTTGGTTTGATTTATGATCAAGCAGGTCAGCACTTAGGTTGACATCTGCGAGCGCGTTAAGCAGGCGCTGCTCGCAATCCTCAGTCAAACCGACGCAATGTTGCGGTTCGGTCAGGATTTCCCTCACAGTGTAGTGAGGGTTAAGGCTGGTGTGCGGCTCCTGTGGGATAAGCTGGATATGTCGGCACAACTGCTGGCGCTGTTGCGCTGAGATCTGCGAAAGCGCTTGTTCGCAAAGGTAAACTTCACCTTCACTGATCTGGCGTAGGCCAAACAGCAATTCAATCAGGGTGGATTTGCCTGCTCCAGATGGGCCAACAACCGCTAGGCTTTGTTGATCAATATCCAAATTCAGTTTGTTAAGCGCGACAAAGGGCTTTCCGCCTAACCAGCGCGGCCTTGAGTAATAGTGCACACTGACATTGTCGAAACGAAGTTGGGCTGAGCCCCTGTTGTGATGATGCATGTGTGCTCCTATACCATCAGCTGGCGTAGCTGGTGGCAAAATGGGTGCTGGCTTTCTAGTAGAGCTTGTTGTGGTTTGCCGTAGGCAATCATTTGCCCCTCATCGATAACCACGAGCTTGTCGCAAGCTAGTGCACTGTGCAGGTCATGGGTGATCAAGACACCAGCAATCTCTTGTTGTTTGATGCTGCTGCGCAGCAAGTCGAGGATTTCCCGTTCAGTTACAGGATCCAAGGCGCTGGTAGGTTCATCAGCGATCAAGACAGGGGCGCTGCCAAGCAGTGCCATGGCAATACAAATGCGCTGGCGCTGCCCGCCTGAAAGCTGGCTTGGGTAATGCTTGAGGATTTGCTCTGGCTGATCAAAACCAAGCTGGATAAGCAAAGGGCAGATGGTTTCTTTATCCGTACATTTTTTTGACTTCCCGGCATTTAGCGCCAGGCTCAACTGGGTACCGATACGGGCTAGAGGATTCAGTGCCTGAAGGGGATCCTGGAAGATGACTGCTGCACGTTGTTCAGGGGTACGATTGAGCAATGCAATTTGCGCAACCTCATTGCCTGTAATGCAGATCTCCCCTTGTGGTCGGATTCCTTTCGGGAGAAAACCAGCAATGGCTTTCGACATCATCGATTTACCGATACCCGATGGCCCCATAACCGCCAAGATTTCTCCAGCATTAACTTCAAAGGCGATGTTTTTAAACAGCGACCCATTATCGTGATTAAGGCTCAACTGGCTGACGGTAAGTAGTGGTGCGGTCATCTGGCTATAAGTGTAATGTTATAAAGTAACAATGATAATCATTTTTAAAAGTATGACAAGGGGGCGTATTGAATAAAAAAGTGTATTTTTAAGAACAATAAAACGCATTTATGCAGTTTTTTGCCCTGAAAGTGTAAGATTTTGCAGTTTTATAATTTGTGAAAAGAATAGGAAAAAATAACGTTTTATGGTAATAGTTCTCATTTCTTGCTGGTTTCAACGAAATATGCGCTTGGAACACAGAGAAAAATCGGCTTTCCCATCTCAATTTTAAGCGCCATTTTGCGCTTTGAAGACGCTTAAATACCGTCTCTAACTATTTGATCTGAACTATTAAAATCATGGCGTTAACAAACAAAGATTATTACAAGATTGCAATTCCATTCATTATCTCGACGGTGACCCAGCCTTTGCTTGGCGCTGTCGATACGGCGGTTATTGGCCGCTTGGGAATTGCTGAGCTTATTGGCGGTGTTGCTATCGGTACCGTTATCATGAATACCCTTTACTGGCTGTTTGGCTTTTTCCGTGTGAGCACCACCGGCCAGAGTGCGATTGCCATGGGCAAGAATTGCAATAAAGCCAAAGCAAGCAGTTTGCTGCGCCCATTTGTTTTGTCTGGGCTCGTCGGTTTGATTTTTATTTTGACCCAATCGCTAATTTGGCAAGGGGCACTATGGGTAATAGAGCCTGCTGCGGATGTGGCTGTTCACGCTAAGACTTACTTTGATATCTTGATCTTCGGTGCACCTTTGGTGCTGCTCAACTACACCGTGATTGGGTGGTTGATGGGGCAGGCTAAGGTGAAGGAAGTTTTGTTTACCCAGGTCTTTGGTAATGTGCTTAACATTATCCTTGATGCGATTTTTGTCCTTTGGTTTGACTTCGGTGTCGCCGGTGTTGCGTTTGCCAGTTTGATTGCCCAAGCAACGACCTTTGCGATTGGCATGGTGTTGGTATTCAAATCGAGTGACTTTTCTTTATGGCAGTACCTTGGCTTGGCGCGAATGAGCAAGGCAGATCTCAAGACCATTATCGCATCGAATTCTGATTTGATGCTGCGTACCGTGTGTATTCTTATTTTCTTCAACATGATGGCCAGAACCGGCTCTCGTCTTGGTGCCGATGTGCTGGCGACCAATGCTATCCTGATGCAAGTGACCTTTATTGTCAGCTATATGTTCGATGGTGTTGCTAATGCATCGAGTGTCTTTTCCGGTAAAGCCGTGGGTGAAAAGAACCCTGGGTTGCTTAAAGATGTACTGCGGCTCAACTTCCAATGGACGACATTGTTTGTGGTGGTAATGACGGCCTTTATTGCTTTGTTCAAAAATGATTTGGTACTGCTGTTTACCCAAATCCCATCGATTATTGCATTGTTTGAGGATATGTCAGCTTGGCTATTGCTGTTCCCGTTGGTGGCGGGCTATGGCTTGACGGTGTATGGCATTTTTACTGGCACAGGCACGACTCGCCCGGTGCGAAATTCAAGCATCGCGACTTTGTTAGTGTTCCTGTTGGTGATTTACTTTGCTGTTGAGGCAATGGGGAACCATGGCCTTTGGCTAGCCTTTACGTTGTTTTATGTCGGCCGTTTTGCTTTCCTGTATCCCTTCATTTCTCAAGTCAAACAGAAGTGCCTCCAAGCATGATTTTACTGAGCTGCAGTAAGTAACTTAACTACCTGCTTTGCGGTGTTAATTGCGAGATCCACTAGGCTGTAATAGCCTAAGAAGATAATGATTATCAGCCTAGTGGAAAACATCGTGAAAATAGTCAGTGTCGATCAGACTAACATCCGAATCTACCTCAACCTGTCGCAACCCTATGAGGCAGAGTTCTCCGTTTATACAAAAAAAGTACCTGATGAAAATGGGCTGTTCGCGATGGATACCTTAATTGGCAGCAACGTGATGGGGTTTCTGCTTTATATCGATAATGCCCCAGCGGGTTTGGCGGCGATTGCAGAAACCTCTGAAGGCCATTATGAAGTCTGTGATTTCTATGTCGTGCCGATTTTCCGCAAGAATAGGATGGGGCAGCAGTTTGCCCATCAGTTGTTTACCATGATGCCCGGCGAGTGGGAAAGTAAGCAAATTGAAGGGGCAGTGCATGCTATCGCTTTTTGGCGCAGGGCAATAGGTGCTTTCACCCATGACCAGTATGCTGAGGACACCTACCAAGACCCATACTGGGGCCCTGTGACTCGACAATGCTTCTCAACCCTCCCTGTTTAAATTTATGTCCACTTCCCATCTTCTTGAATGGGGAGTGGATATCACATTTTCTTCTTCGTCCCTCTGTATTGGCTAAACTCAGCTTGAATCAATAACAACATCATTTTACTTTGGCATTGATAATGTGCTTTGTTTCATATCGTCATATCACGAAATACGTAAAAATTCATGTCAGGCTAGTGACTATTCCCCTTATTGTATTACAATAGCATTAATTGATTTTTACGAATCCCCATACACTTTCATTGATATAAGAGAGTTAGCATGAGCAACCAAAAGTCTCTTGATGCGATCAGGAAGATGAAGCTGGAAAACGATACTTCAGCTGGTAACCTTGTAGACCTACTCCCTATCGAAGTACAGAAACGTGACTTCGACCTTTCTTTCCTAGACAACTTGAGCGAAGAGCGTCCTCGTCTTCTGGTTCAAGCTAAAGATCTAGCAGAATTTAAAGCGAAGGTGCAGGCTGACGAATCATACTGCATGTTCGACGATTTCTGGAACAACTCGACTGTTAAGTTCCTAGATACAGAACCGTATGCAGAGCCACAGCCTTACCCTGAAGAAACAGTAGGTAAAGCTTCTCTATGGCGTCCTTACTGGCGTCAAATGTACGTTGACTGCCAGATGGCACTTAACGCGACACGTAACCTGGCTATCGCTGGTATCGTGAAAGAAGACGAAGAGCTAATTGCTAAAGCAAAAGCTTGGACTCTGAAGCTATCTACTTACGATCCAGAAGGCGTAACGTCTCGTGGCTACAACGATGAAGCAGCATTCCGTGTCATCGCAGCAATGGCTTGGGGTTACGACTGGCTACACGCTCACTTCACAGACGAAGAGCGTCAGCAAGTTCAAGATGCACTGATTGAGCGTCTAGACGAAATCATGCACCACCTACGCGTGACGGTTGATCTACTGAACAACCCACTGAACAGCCACGGTGTTCGTTCGATTTCTTCTGCGATCATCCCAACGTGTATCGCGCTTTACCACGATCACCCGAAAGCAGGCGAGTACATCGCATACGCACTAGAGTACTACGCAGTACACTACCCGCCATGGGGGGGTGAAGACGGTGGCTGGGCTGAAGGTCCTGACTACTGGAACACCCAGACTGCATTCCTAGGCGAAGCATTCGACCTATTGAAGGCCTACTGTGGCGTAGACATGTTCAACAAGACATTCTACGAAAACACCGGTGACTTCCCGCTTTACTGTATGCCTGTTCACTCTAAGCGCGCGAGCTTCTGTGACCAGTCATCAATCGGTGACTTCCCTGGTCTGAAACTGGCTTACAACATCAAGCACTACGCGGGTGTTAACCAGAAGCCTGAGTACGTTTGGTACTACAATCAGCTGAAAGGCCGTGATACTGAAGCGCACACTAAATTCTACAACTTCGGTTGGTGGGACTTCGGCTACGACGATCTTCGCTTCAACATCCTTTGGGATGCTCCTGAAGAGAAAGCACCGTCTAACGATCCACTGTTGAAAGTGTTCCCAATCACTGGTTGGGCAGCGTTCCATAACAAGATGACTGAGCGTGATAACCACATCCACATGGTATTCAAGTGTTCACCATTTGGTTCAATCAGCCACTCTCACGGTGACCAGAACGCCTTCACGCTTCACGCATTCGGTGAAACACTGGCTTCAATCACTGGTTACTACGGTGGTTTCGGTGTAGACATGCACACTAAGTGGCGTCGTCAAACGTTCTCTAAGAACCTACCTCTATTTGGCGGTAAGGGCCAGTACGGCGAGAACAAGAACACCGGCTACGAAGGTCACCAAGACCGCTTCTGTATCGAAGCTGGCGGTAACATCACTGACTTCGACACTGAATCTGATGTGAAGATGGTTGAAGGTGATGCAACGGCTTCTTACAAGTACTTCGTACCTGAAATCGAGTCTTACAAGCGTAAGATTTGGTTCGTACAGGGCAAAGTATTCGTAATGCAGGACAAGGCATCTCTATCTGAAGAGAAAGACATGACTTGGCTGATGCACACCACTTTCGCTAACGAAGTGGCTGACAAGTCGTTCACTATCCGTGGTGAGAACGCGCACCTAGACGTGAACTTCATCAACGAATCTGCAGACAACATCCTATCTGTTAAGAACGTTGAAGGCTTCGGCGACGTTGACCCATACGAGTTCAAGGATCTAGATATCCACCGTCACGTAGAAGTTGAGTTCGGCGCAGCTAAAGAGCACAACATCCTAACGCTGCTTGTTCCTAACAAGAACAACGGCGAGCAGGTTGAGGTGTCTCACAAGCTTGAAGGTAACACGCTAATGCTGACTGTTGACGGCGAAACGGTCACTATCGAGCTGTAATCGACCGAACAGTTTAAGCCTGTTCAAGTCACAGCTAAAAGGCCCTAGGTTGAAAAACCTAGGGCCTTTTTTTATTGCTGTAAGATAAAGAACAGCATAAAGGGTGAGAGCGAAATGTTTGGGTGTGCATCAGGGGGAATTGATGCGTTTAACATTTCGCTCTCGGGGGAACCGTTTGACGGTAAGTTGTTAAGCGATTAGTTCTCCAAGCAATTAGCTCAACAAGTTTTTCATTTCTTGGGCAACCTTATCAACCTTGCCCATGCCAACGATAACCTGCAGGCCGCCAGAGCCTATGGTTACTACGCCGGCAGCGCCTAGTGCTTTCATCGCTTCTTTGTCAGCAATAGATGAGTCTTTCACCGTTAGGCGCAGACGGGTAATACAGTTATCAACCTCTAGGATGTTCTCCTTACCGCCGATAGCTGCGATATAGGCATTGGCTAGTTCGCCCATATCTTCCTTGTTGATACCTGACTGCTCATCCTCACCACGTCCCGGTGTCATCAGGTTGAACTTGGTAATAGTTACTCGGAAGATGCTGTAGTAAAGGCCGAAGAACACAAGGCCTTGCACAATTAGCATGTACCATTTGGTTGCTAATGGGTTCTGGCTCGAAAGTACTAGGTCAACCAAGCCTGCCGAGAAGCCGAAACCTGCCATCCACTCCATTGTCGCGGCGATGTAGAGTGAAATACCTGTCAGTACGGCGTGGATCAGGTAAAGCACAGGGGCGACGAACATGAAGCTGAATTCTAGTGGTTCAGTGATGCCGGTAAAGAAAGAAGCCATTGCCGCTGCCAGCATGATAGAGAAGACTTTGTCTTTGCTCTTTTTGTTGGCGCACTGGTAGATAGCCAAAGCTGCACCCGGTAGGCCGAACATCATGATAGGGAAGAAGCCTGCCTGATACATACCGGTCTGGCCGACGACTGCAGTACCGTTGGCGATAGATTGCGCACCGCCAAGGAAGTTCGGGATGTCATTGATACCGACGACGTCAAACCAGAACACAGGGTACAAGGCGTGGTGCATACCGATGGTCAACATCAAACGGTTGAAGAAGCCGAACAGGCCTGCACCCACTGCACCCATAGACTGCAGCTGGGTTCCGAATGCAATCAATGCATCATAAATGACCGGCCAGACAACCAGCAGGATACAGGCCATTGCGATACCGGCGATTGATGTCAGGATAGGAACCAAACGTTTGCCGCTGAAGAAAGCCAGTGCTTTAGGCAATTCGACCTCGTGGAAGCGGTTGTAGATTTCAGCCGAGACAATACCTACCAGGATACCGACAAACTGGTTTGCTATTTTTGAGAAAGCCGCAGGTACCGCATCGGCTGGAATGTGTTTGAGCTGGGCAACCACTGCAGGGGAAAGCAATGTGGTCAGTACCATAAAGCAAACATAACCGGACAGCGCCGCAGAGCCGCTTTTATCCCGGCTTAAGCCAAAGGCGACACCGATTGCGAACAACACCGCCATATTATCAATGATGGCAGCTCCTGATTTAATGAGTAAGGCTGCAGCGACACTTTCCGAACCCCAGCCGACGGGGTCCATCCAGTATCCAATCCCCATTAGGATAGCCGCAGCGGGTAGGGTCGCAACGGGTACCATAAGGGCCTTTCCGACCTTTTGTAGATATCCAAGTATGTTCATGATTTACCTTGTTATTTTGTGAGGTGAAGAAACTTTTTCAGGCGGCGCAAGCGCGCCCGGCAATCCACTTGCCAGAAATGAACTGTGAATTTAATGGCGCTCATCATCGGTAATTTCAGGGAGACGGACAAACGAAAAGTGCAGTAGAATGTATTAAATAATTTAATGCATGCCGATGTAGGCAGCTTAATGATTGGAAGGGATAGTGGAGCGAAAACAACAACTGCTGGCCAATATGCATTCATTCAGCGTGGTGGCCAAATATTTCAGTTTCACCAAAGCTGCGCACGAGCTTAATCTCACCCAAGGTGCGGTAAGTCATAGGATCAAAAACCTCGAAAAGCAGCTGGGCTTTCCGTTGTTTGTCAGGTTGACCCGCCGAATGGAATTGACGCCGGAAGGGGAAAGGCTGCTTTTGACCTTGAACCAGTCATTTGAAAGTATCTTCAATGAACTTGAGGATATTATCAGCAATGAGTTGAGTGGCGAGTTATATATCGGAACGTCCCCGGCCTTTGCCAGTAGTTGGTTGATGCCACGCCTTGGTAAGTTTCGTGAACTGTATCCGCAGTTAAATTTGCGGGTGAAGGTAAAAGGTTACCGGCCAGATTTTCAATATGAACCGTTGGATGCCGCAATTTTCTATAGTAGCGGCCACTATCCAGATTGTTACAGCTCCCGGTTGTTTGACGAGCGCCGTATCCCCGTGTGTTCCCCTGACTATGCGCGGCAGTTTGAACTTGAGGAGGGCAAAATGAACCAGTTGGAGGACGTGACATTTATCCATGGTGACCGCTCACAAATCTGGTCTCGCTGGCTGGAAAAGATGGGGCTGGATATCAATTGCTACCGCCGGACATGCACTTTTAACCTTTACGAGCATGACATCATGGCGGCGAGGCAGTCACTCGGTGTTGCGATGGGCCGACTTCGTTTTGTTTTGCCATATTTACAATCCGGTGAGCTTGTTGCTCCATTTGAGTCGATAAATAACGGTTTGGGCTATGACTTGGTATGTCCGGAAGGGATGCAGAAGCGGCCTAAATTCCAGGCTTTTGCCCGCTGGCTGGCGCAGGAAGTTGAGCAGGAAAATCAGTTTGATCTCGATAGTTCGGATATAAATATGTCCAAATGTTAAATTGATTAGCAAGTCACAGTTTTTTTCCGTTTCTCACAGGGGCAAATAAAGAGTTTTTTTTCAAATAAGAACAGGATTAAACTGATCGTAGTTTCATATGGGGGCGGGCTGCTCGCTTTGACAGAAATAGTAACGATTGAATTGCACTGTAACACTTTTGAAATAGTGATAAACACCCTAGTTAATACACAATATAGCGAGGCACCGGACGTCAGTTCGGCGCCTTTTTTTTTGAGCACTTTTTTTAAGTTCAAAGTTTAATGAGCAAGCAAGGATGCTTACTGGTAAATAAGTTTAATTACCGCTTTTTTTGAGGCGGTTTTATTTGGAGTTTTGATGGAAAACTTATCCTATCTAGTGGCTTTCAATCACTTGTTTTTCTCCATGGTTGCTGTCGTTATCATGGTTTTACTCGCTCGTACCGTTGTTGCGGGCACTAAGTATTCAGCAGTGCTGATGATCGTTGTTTTCGGTCTGCTAATGGGTACGCTATTTGTAGAAAGTGGGCTTGCTCAACCTGGCTTGGGTGATTTCCCGGTTATTGTGTTGTTGGGCCAGACTACGGTCATTGCGCTTATTGCCTCATTCTTCGTCGGTGGACAGGAAATCCGCCGCTTGTTGATGAAGCAGTTGGGCAGTGTGGAAAGCTTGGTTGAACCGGGTAAACATGAAGTGTTCGTCGGTACCACAAGCACCCAATTGGTGTATGTGATCCGTGCATTCGTGCTACTGATGAGCATCGAGATGGTCTCTGCGCTGATTTCAGGCCGCAGTGGTTCTCACCCCCTAGGTGAGTCTTACATGGCGCTAGCGTATGTAGGCATGACGATTTCCCTGATCCTTATCGATAGCAAGGCGAAAATTGCCAACAAGCGTAACTATCTTGTACGAGGTGTGGTTGAAGTCATCGCTATTATTGCTGTTTTGATCATTTCACTTCGAATCTCGCAGTTGGTATCAGGCTTTATCGGCCTACCGCAAATCTTCTTCGCGATGGTGCTTTCTTCTGGCCTAGGTATGGCAATGCCTAAGTGGAAGTTGGGTCCAACAATGAACGCGCTCCTTTTTGCCGGTATCCCTGTCGTACTAACTGGTAGCTTCTTGGTGGGTGGTTCTCACATGATGGAAGCGTTCAGTATCCCAGGTCTACAGAGCGTAATCGTATACGGCTTTGCCGGCCAGATGTTCTGGATGTTCGGTGGTCTTGCTATTCTAATCTTCCTAGCAAATGCGAACCATGTGCGTAACTTGGCTCCGGGCATGGCAGGTGGCCTGTCTCATTCAGGCCTGACCGGCGCATGTACAGCAGGTGACCTTGGTGCAACGGCTGCAGGTCGTGCCCCGATCATGATTAACGTACCTTTCCTTGGTCACATCTTTGTATTTACCATTTTGGCAGCAAGTGCAGAAAGCGGCGTACTTCTAGTGCAATGGGTGATTCCTCTTGTTCTAGTCGGTTTGGGCTGTGTTTACCTGGCAACCAAGAACCTGCGTAAGGCTGATGGCAACGATGAGATGGAAATCAAAGGCTTGATGCAGTTCTCGTTCGGCTGGCAGATCACTGCAGTATTCGGTAGTTTCACCATCCTACACTTTGCCGGTATGCCAATCGAAAACGCTTCTATGGCAGCAGCTTCTGGCCTATCTCACTTCGGTCTGTTTGCAGCAACCCAGGGCGGTATGTTCGGTGCGGAAGCGGCGAGTATGATCACCTTCATCTTCGCAACGCCATTCCTAGTTCACCCACTGGTATTTGGCCTGTTTGGTAAAGCGGCAGAGAACAATGGCCCGATGGCGAGCAAAGCGGTTATGGCCGTATTCATTATCGGTTCCCTGGGCGTGCTTTTCTCAGCATTCTCAGTGTAAATACACGAAATACTTGTTTACCTTGTAGCTTGTTCACCTTGTAACTAGCTCACCTTACAATTATATCGCGGTATAGCTGATTTAAGTCACCGTCAGCAGCTCTTTTCTTTGGGCTGGTGGCGGTGACTTTTTTGTGCCTGCTGTGTCTACTGTGCCTGTTGTTTCTATTGGCTGTACTGCTGTGCGATGGTTTGCCTCAACCACTGACAAAAACATTCAACAGCCGTTGTATTGTGCTGCCGATAGAGGAAATAGCCTGCCTGCGCCTTAATGGCGGGGTAGGGGGCAACGAGCCGTTTGTGTTCAACTTCATTCCCTAACAAAGCCTGCCTCGCAAGCGCCACGCCCAGCCCCGCTTCTGCCGCTGCCATTGCCATATCTGTGCGGTTGAAGTAATGCCCCTGCGGCAAATGACTAAGCGTCAGGCCCATCGAATCAAACCAGCTTTGCCATTCCTGATCTTTCTGGGCACCCTGCCATGGCATCGCATCGTGAAGCAAAGTGATCTCTTGCCATATGCTTTCAGATTGCCAATTGAAACTGTTGTAATACGCCGGACTCATGACTGGGACGAGGTGTTCTTCAAGCAACAGTTCACCGTAGCTGATATTACCGCCGCTGGTATCCGCGCCGAACTGGCAATAATCAATCACCAAGTCCACATCATCACACCGGTGATCAACGAGTGCACCATCGGCAAAGGTCTGTACCTTGAGTTCTGGGTACTGGCGGTTAAAGTCATGGAGCTTGGGCACCAACCATTTGAAGGCAAAAGACGGTGTGAGTTTAAGCCGTATTTCCGTACTGGTTTGCGGGGCCTTTAGTTCAGCTAATACTTGCTTGATTTGCCCAATACTAAGATCCACCACATCAAACAACTGCTTGCCACTGTCAGTCAAGGTGAGCCCGCGAGAATGGCGGTGGAACAAGGTGATATCCAATCGGTGCTCTAGTTGTTTGATTTGTTGACTCAGCGCCCCTGTTGTTAGGTGCAGCTCGTGCGCTGCCTTGGTAAGGCTTTGGTGTTTGGCCACAACCGCAAAGGTGGCGAGACCAGCGAATGTACTTGCTCTCACAGTAATCCTCGAGATAGTTAATTCACTGTGTTTAGTTTTTCTAAACGCAGCCCTTAAATAATATCGATTGTTAGCAGAATGTAAATGAAAGATCCTTGCTCGCACAATAATGCGTGCTTCATCCAGATTGGCTGGATGATTTGCTTTAGTTTTGAGGATTCAGATGGAAGTTATTGTATTGGGTAGCGGTGTGGTTGGTTTGACGTCGGCTTGGTATTTACGCCAAGCGGGCCATGATGTCACGGTCATTGACCGACAGCCACGCAGTGCAGAGGAAACCAGCTTTGCCAATGCAGGGCAAATCTCCTATGGCTATTCATCACCTTGGGCGGCGCCGGGCATTCCGATCAAAGCGATGAAATGGTTGTTGCAACAGCACGCTCCTTTGAAAATCAAGCCTTCGGTCTCGCCTGAGTTATACCTCTGGGCCAGCAAGATGTTGGCGAACTGCAATACGGCCCGATATCAAATCAATAAGTCCCGGATGCTGAGAATCGCCAATTACAGCCGCGAATGCTTAAAGCAGCTGCGCAACGACTTTGATTTGAATTATGAAGGGCGCCAACAGGGCACGTTGCAGGTATTCCGTACCGACAAGCAGTTAGAAGCGGTTGCAAAAGATATTGAGTTACTGTCCGAAAGTGGCACCCGCTATCAGGAGCTGGATGTGGCAGGGTGCATTGCTGCCGAACCCGCTTTGGCTGCAGTAAAAGATAAGTTGGTAGGAGGATTACGACTGCCTGATGATGAAACCGGCGACTGTTATCTGTTCTGTCAGCAACTGACAGAGCTGGCGAAACAGGCTGGTGTAAATTTTAAGTTTGATACTGAGATAACCCGGTTAGAAGTCGACGAGAACCGAATACGCTCAGTACACACGAGCTGTGATGAGTTCAAAGCCGATGCCTTTGTAGTCGCAATGGGAAGCTATTCGCCGCAGATTTTATCCCAGGCTGGTATTGTTGTTCCTGTTTACCCAGTTAAGGGGTACTCACTCACCATGCCGGTCAAAAATGGCGATGCCGCCCCTATCTCTACAGTGATGGATGAGACCTACAAAGTTGCCATGACCCGGTTTGACGACAGGATACGGGTTGCCGGTACGGCAGAGTTGGCAGGGTTTGATTTGAACTTGGCCGAGAAACGTAAGGCAACCATTGCTATGGTGATTCAGGACTTGTTCCCGCAAGGTGGCGAGATTGAAAAAGCAGAATACTGGACAGGCCTAAGGCCAATGACGCCAGATGGCACGCCGGTGATAGGCAAAACACCCATCAAGAATTTGTTCACTAACTCGGGGCACGGCACATTAGGTTGGACCATGGCCTGCGGCTCGGGCAAGCTACTGGCCGATATTGTCAGCGGTACAGAAACAGATATCGATACCAATGGCCTGGATGTGTATCGTTACATCAACTGATATGTCACTAGTCTTGGCTTTTGTTTTTATTACGCTTCATGACTTTTTCGATGAGGCGAATTGCAATAAAACAGATTGCTCCGGTTAGCATTAGGAGCCAATAGATCTGATCAGAGATATCCATATACGCCTCAGTGATGCAGTTAAGTAACTATATCAGTATAACTTAACAGTCTGTAGTGTATGGCTTTTTTATATGGAGTGGGAACTTAAGCTGTGAAGCCGCTCGATTTGCGGCTTCATGCAATGTAATGCTCTTAGTCATTGCCTCAAAGATAAATATTTTTTCATCAGCAAGATTTTCTTAAGATTACACCAAAGAGGTAGTGAACCGTTTCGTAAGTTAATGGTGTCGAGCCCGACAATAAAAACAGGGGACACCAATGAAACATCATATTCATTTAACCGAAAGGATCGATTTAGGGAAAAAGGCGGTGACAACCGGTGCTATATTTTTTGGCCTGTTTGCCATTTCTCCTTTTGCGCAGGCAAATTTCTACTTCCCAGAACCAAGCTTTGAACCACCGAGTTATGAAGTGCCAAAGTCAATCAGCAACTATCAGCAACCCAATATCCTGCTGATTACCGTAGATGATTATGGCTATGATGCATCCAGCCTCTACACCAAAGGGAAAGATGTACCGCCGACGCCAACTTTAGAGGCACTGGCAGCAGATGGCATCACCTATAACAACTCTTGGTCGATGCCCTCCTGTACCACAACCCGCGGCACTATTATGACGGGTCAGTATCCTAGCAGGACCAACATCATATTCCCTCTTGGGGCAAATACCGACGACACTAACGATCTTGATACTGATAACCCCGAAAAGCTATTACCGTACTTACTGCGAGAACAAGGATACCTAACCAAGCATATCGGAAAATGGCACTTGACTGATGGGCAAGGATTTTTTGATCCAAGAGCGATGCAAGCGCCTTTAGAGGCGGGTTACGACCAGTGGACTGGGATTATTCAAGGAGCGCCATTCCCGAGTTATTACAATTGGCCCAAAGTAGAAAATGGCAGTCCAAGCGGCTTTGAAAACACATTTACATCGATTGTCGAAATTGATGAAACGATTGAGTTGTTTAATGAAGCCCAAAGCTATGGGATGCCAGCATTCGCCTGGCTATCTTTAACCGCTCCCCACTTTCCTTATCAGCCAGCTCCCGAAGGGCATGTAAGAATAGAAGTACAAGAAGCCCTTATTGAAGCATACAATTTATATTGTCAGCTTGCGGTACAAGTCTATGGTACTTGCACCTTAGGTTCTACACCCATTGAGAACTACGAAGACTTGCCTGACGATTTAGTGACATTCCCTGTAATAGTGCCTTCTCCTAGTATTGGTGACGTTAATATAAAACTTGCAAGGGCTGTATATAACTCGCTTGTATCTGCCTTTGATACCAGTTTACAGAGGTTGTTTGAATCTATCGATATGGAAAACACCATTGTCGTATTTGTCGGTGATAATGGTACACCTGGGGATGTGGTTGTTGCTCCGTTTGATAGGACGAGGGCAAAAGGTAGTTTCTATGAGCTGGGCATAAAAGTTCCTTTGGTCGTTGCAGGCCCAGGGGTTCGAAAACCAGGTAGAAGAAGTGATGCGCTGGTAAATGTGACTGACTTGTATGCAACACTGCTTGAGGTTGCCGGCATTACACCGAAAGAGGAAATAGATTCAGTTAGTTTTGCCGAATCATTAAAGAACACCAGCAAACGCTATTCATCTAGGCTGTTTAACATTGCCGAGCAAGGTTATCCAGATGCATTGATTGATAACAATACACCTGTATTGGGCAACCCAATATTGGGGCCAACACCGCTCAGAGAAGGCAAAACGATTCGTGACAAGCGGTATAAGTTGATCGTCCAAACCGGTCTTGAATCAAGAGGGCAACCAAATGTGCTATTCCCGGATCGGAGTGTCACCGAAGTTGAATTGTACGACTTGAAAAATGACCCGCATGAAGAGGATAACCTGCTAGAGCGTCGCCGAGTGCCAAGTCGTGCGCTGTTTGCTTACACCTTGCTGTGTGATGAACTGCAAAGGGAGTTCAAGAAGCCGGTATGCCCGAGCTACTACTAAGCCGTTCGACTAAACATCATCGTTATGCTGTTGAAACAAAAGCGAACCTGTTGTAGGTTCGCTTTTTCATTAATGGTTGATATGGGTGTTACACACAAGGCACCTGCTGGGTGATACAGTGGATGTTGCCACCGCCCAATAAGATCTCCCGGGCATCGACGCCGGTGACTTTGTAGCCAGGGTAGAGGTCGTTGAGCAAGTCTTCCACTTCTGTATCCAGGTTGTCATCAAGCAGCGGATAAACAATCTGATCATTGGTGACGAGGTAGTTGGCATAAGAGCCAGCCAAGCGCTCACCCGGCGTGCGCTCCATGCCATCGGACACATCGACACCGTTGGCTTCATTTTCCGATATGAACAAAGGACCCGGCATCGGCAGTTTATGGACTTTGATTTGCCGGCCTTTGGCATCCGTCTGGGTTTCAAGCACATCCAGTGCCTGGCGCGAGATGTCATATTGCGGGTCATCTTTATCTTCGCACCAAGTCAGTACCACCTCGCCAGGGCGGACGACATGAATCAGGTTATCGACATGGCCGTTCGTTTCGTCATTGTACAAACCGCTCGGGATCCAGATGACTTTCTCCACTGAGAGGTAATCGTAAAGGACTTGTTCGATCTCTTCTTTGGACAAGTCAGGGTTACGGCTTGGGTGGAGTAAGCACTCTTCGGTCGTGTACAGGGTGCCTTCTCCATCGACATGGATAGAGCCGCCTTCGAGCACAATGGGCGCCCGGTAGCTGGCATCGCCATGGAACTCACACACTTTTTGCGCCACCGCATCGTCTTTGTCCCAAGGGAAGTACAAACCGTCGACCAATCCGCCCCAAGCGTTGAAGTGCCAATCGACGCCGCGTCTATGGCCTTCTTTATCAACCACATAAGATGGGCCGATGTCCCTCATCCATGAATCGTCAGTACTCATTTCGACCAATCGGACGTTATCAGGCAGCATCTGGCGGGCGTTTTCAAATTGCTGGGCACTGACCACCATATTCACTGGGGTTGATTGGGAAATGGCTTCCGCGACCTTGACAAAGGTTGTCTGTGCCGGTTTACCCCCGAAGCGCCAGTTATCGGTTCGCTCTGGCCAAGCCATCCAAATGGCTGCTTGTGGTTCATGTTCGCCCGGCATTCTGAAGCCGTCTTGTCTTGGTGTTGAATTAATTCGTTTGCTCATGGCTAGACATCCTTAATTAATGGCTATGAGAAGGTTGTTGGCTAGATGGCTCTGCTTGTTCAGCATTCTTTTTGGCAACTGCGAGTTTCAGTAGGTATTCACCGATGCCCACTGTCAAAATGACCCCGATAAGTACCGGCGCACTGTATGTCCAGTTAACGGTCATATCGATAAGCTCAGGGAAGATGAACAAGATCACGGCCTGGGCAATAACAATGAAGCAGATAATGCTAAGTACCCACTGTACACCTAGGCCACCCGGTACGCGGAAAGGGCGTTCTGTCTCTGGATCACTGATACGCAATTTCAGGTATGACGGGAACATAAACAGGTAAGGCAGAAGGAAAATACAGCTGGAGAAGGCAAATACAGACCAGAACAAATCGTCACTGGTTTGGGCAAAGAGTGCATAGGCTAGAATGACCACGGTCGATAGAATACCCGTAATGGTGTTGGCGCCCACTGGGGTGTCGTGTTTTTCAGACATTTTGGCTACAGCTTCAGGTAGCTCGCCCTCGTTAGCGGCTTCGGCGGCAGCTCGGCTAGCACCCATAGTCCAGGTCACCATGTTGCCGATAAAGGTCAGCAATGCCATGGTGCCAATCAGGTACACCATCATGGTGCCGAAGGCGCCGGTACCAAACAGTTTACGTAGGGTATCAACAATGCCCGCAACCAAACCGATATCTTGTACTGGCAGCGCCATCAAAATGCCAACCGTGCCAAAGACATACAGGAAGGCTGTGATAGCAGCAGCGAGGAAGATAGATTTTGGCATGTCGCGGACGTCTTTCATCTCTTTGGTCATGGTTGCGACAAGCTCAAACCCCATCAGGTTGAACACCAAGGCAGGAAGGAACGCCACGCCAGTATCAAGGCTAGGCATCATGGCTGAGAAGGTAAACTCATTGGCAACACCATGCTTGGCAGCGTAGAAGAAACCGCCAAAGCCCAGTACAGCGATAACGGTGACTTTAAGGATTGCGCCAATATTGGTGACCCAGACACCGACATCTACCGAGACATTACAAATCCAGATAGTGAGCCAGGTAAGGGCAATACAAATGGCGATTTGCCACATCAGGGAGAGGCCGGGGAAGAAGAGTTCGGCGAACATACCGGCAAACATGATGTAGACCGCTGGCATCCATAAGCCAACGTTAATCCAGTAAAACCAGGTTGTCCTGACCGCCCATTTGTAACCGAAAGCCTTTTTGACCCAGTCGTAAATACCGCCGTCGCCTGGGTAGGTGGTGCCGAGTTCAGAAGTGATTAATCCGTAAGGGATGACAAAAACAATGAGGGTAACCAGCCACCACCCGATAGCACTAACGCCTATGGAGGCAGAAGCCGTCAAGGTATCAACGACGATAACAGCACATAGGCTAAAGAGGGCGAGACTGCCTACTCCCATCTTTCCGCCTGAGGTTTGAGTTTCCATAATTATATCTCCGTGATTGTTACACGTTATTTATGCTTGATGTCCAATTCTCTATTTCACGGAATTATCTTATGACTACGGCGGGCAGATATTCGTTATTAGAATCACTTATCGGGCATCGTTAATATATGGCTGCCAAAGGCGTGACTCTTACCATAAATAAACTAAGTTAATATGGCCAGGGAGAGAAAATTGATTCTAATCAAATAATGGTAATTATTATTAGCGATAAATTGAATGGCAGGTTCTCAATGATAAATAAGACAGGTTGGTAGTATGGCACAGGATAAACCAATTATTGTGGTCGCTGTTGGTGGTAATGCACTATTACAGCGTGGCGAATTAATGAGTTACGAAAACCAAGCCAATAATATTGATATCGCCTCTAAGGCGTTGGCAGAATTAAGCGAGAATTACCGTGTGGTTGTGGTACATGGAAATGGCCCCCAGGTTGGCTTGCTTGCACTACAAAATTTAGCTTATACCGATGCACCACCTTATCCACTCGATGTCTTGGGCGCAGAAACCCAGGGAATGATCGGATATATGATGGCTAGGAGCCTGAAGAAATATATGAAAACGGGTCATGTAAGTACGGTCGTGACACAAATAGCGGTTGACCAAGCCGATCCTGCTTTTGATGCGCCAAATAAATTTATTGGACCGGTTTACGACATAGAAACGGCACAAGCCAAGTCGGCACAATATGGCTGGAATATAAAACCGGATGGCGATTACTGGCGTCGGGTTGTTCCTTCACCATTCCCGCAGGGAATTATTGAAATTGATAGTATACGCACATTACTCGATGCGGGTCATACAGTAATATGTTGTGGTGGTGGCGGCTGCCCGGTGGTTGAGAAAGAGGGTGAAATGACCGGGGTTGAGGCTGTGATAGACAAGGATTTTTCAGCGGCGACATTGGCCAAGCAGTTGAATGCACAGCACCTGCTTATCCTCACCGACGGTGATTATGTCTGTGTCGATTGGGGTAAGCCAACAGAGCAGCCACTCTATGATGTAACGGTTGAGCAACTGGGGCAATACACCTTTGCTGCAGGCTCTATGGCGCCGAAGGTTGAAGCCTGCTGTGAATTTGCGACCTATACAAAAGGTGCGGGGATCGGGCATATAGGCTCGCTTCATAAAGCGGCAGAGATCATGGCAAACCGTTCTGGAACACATATACACGGATAGGTAACTCAATGCGAAAAGAGTCGACAGAGAAGAGACTTGAGAGGATCCATTCAGCGGCAATTCGTTTGGCATCACAGAGGGAGGTGAGCGCAATATCTATCTATGATGTTGCCAAGGAGGCTGCGATTGCTGCCTCAACGGTTTATCATCATTACCCGAATATTGAAGCCTTGATTTGCGAGTTAATGAACTCGGTATTTGATGACTTTGAGCAAGTATTAGATGATGCTGTGGTGGCAGAAAAAGTCCACCATTGGTCTGATATTAATCGGATGATTGAGCAGAGTTTCGTTGACTATTACCGTCTGGCGCCATTGGCGCAGCACACGTTATTAGGGCAACATACATACTCCTCCGTCAGGCAGGCCGATGCTCAAAATGATCTGGTACTGGGCAAGAAGGTAGAAAATATTTACCGGCAGTACTTTACTCTTCCTGAGCTACCGAGTGATGTGAATATTTTTGCTATCGCGTTGCAGGTAGCTGATAAGGTCTATTCGATGAATTACCGGGAGAATGGCGATATTGCCCCCGAAATGGCTAGGGAAGCCATTGTGATCACCGAGGCTTATTTAGGGACATACTTGCCGAAGCAACTACCTAGGGCAGTCACTCTCAACTAATTATTTCTATCGACGATTGTTACCGTAGCTTTTACTTATAAGCCTGCTGTTGCCATTGCAATAGCAGGCTTTTTATTGCTTGGATAAACAATTAAAAATGAATATCGGAAAATACTGGTAATTAATTTAAATCAATGTGACTTGCGTCAACCAGATTATTCTACTTGAAATAACACTACCGATTAGTGATTCTAATTTTAGAATCGATGGTTCTTTTTATGGATACTGAATTCAACCAAGCAATACACCAAATAGTGATTGCTCGATGAATAAATTAACTCTGGTAAAAAGGATACGAAAATGAGACTTCCATCTTCTAGTGCAACTGAACTAAATAAACCAAATCTGCGCCATTTTCTGAAAACTCAGGATTTTACCAAACAAGAGCTTGAAGAGATTTTAGAGTTGATGGCGATGCTGAAGCAGGCTCGCCGAGACAATGCGGTTCCCCAGCTATTCAAAGGCAAATCGGTTGCGATGATTTTCGAACAGCCTTCCACCCGTACCCGTGTGTCTTTCGAAACCGCAGCGACAATTCTTGGCGGCCATGCATTGTTCCTATCACCGAAGGATATTCACCTAGGTGCCAAAGAATCACTGGAAGATACTGGCCGCGTATTGTCACGCATGGTTGATGTGATTATGGCTCGTGTTGATGAGCATGACACCGTGGCTGGCTTGGCGAAAAATGCCAGCGTACCTGTTATCAATGGCCTGTGTGACTGGCTGCACCCAACCCAGATCATGGCTGATTTATTCACCATGAAAGAGCACCTACCGGAAGGCAAAGCGCTGAGTGATTTGACTGTTGCCTTTGTGGGCGATGCGACCAACGTAGCGTCTTCACTGATGTTCGCATGTACCAAGTTTGGCATGACCTTCAAGCACATCTGCCCAGAGCGCTTCAAGGCACCACAGGAGTGGGTTGAAATTGCGCTGGGCAACTGTGAAACATCAGGCGGGAAATTGGTCATCACTGACAATACAGACGAAGTCGCAGGCTGCGATATCATCGTCGCTGACAGCTTCTATTGGTTTGGTCAGGAGGAAGAAAAAGAGATCCGCCTATCGACCTTCATCCCTGAGTATGTGGTGACGGAAGAGATGATGGCGAAAGCCGGGCCAAACGCCATGTTTATGCACTGTTTGCCAGCCAATGATCAGCGCGAATGTACCCGCGGGGTGATGGAAGCCGATAACTCGCTGATCTTCGATGAGGCCGAGAACCGCCTAACCGCACAAATGGCGCTGTTGGTGTACTTCACCCACAAAGACATGAACATCCCAACCCCTGAGGTTGAAACGGAACACAAAGAGAAAATTGACCGTTTCCTTTCTGCTTTATAAGTTCTGCTAACTAACGAGAAACAGCCCGGTGCTTGCATCGGGCTGTTTTCGTTTTGTTCTGTATTAGGCAAAGCAATTGGCATTAGCTGTTAAACCCCTCACGAATGTGAAAGATGGTTTAATATTTAATGACAACCCCGTCGAATCGAAATGTCTGGAGGCCCTTATGGTTAGGGTTTTTTACATTAGCGATGACTTAGACGACCTAGAGCTGGTGGAATACGAGTTGGAGCTTAGTGGGCTCGGCCCGTCGCAAATCCATGTGCTCACCGACAATGATGCCGAGGTTGCCAGCCATCAACATCTCCATCCGGTGAAATCCTTTATGCGCAATGACGTTATCCACTCCACCGAGATAGGTGCTGTAATTGGCGTAGTTGTAGCTGCACTTGTATTGTTCTTTGCTTATGCCACCGGTGTGGTGGACACTGTTGGTTGGCTGCCTTTTGTTATGCTAGCAATCATCATGATGGGCTTTATTACCTGGGAAGGGGGGCTATTTGGTTTCCAAGAGCTTCATTACCAATTCCGCCGCTTCAAACAGGTACTCCAGTCTGGGCGCCATGTGTTGATGGTCGATGTCGAACCCGAGCAAGAGATCATGCTGGCCAATGTGACTTTGGCCCACGACAAACTCAAACCGGCAGGGACGGGCAAAGCCCCACCACGCTGGTTGGTGTCAATGCACAACCGCTGGGATCGGATGATGCATACTTTGCCTTAATACGATGAAACTCAAATAAAGCCGATATTTGATTAAGCAGGTATCGGCTTTATTTTCCTCGGCGAAAGGCTTTTTGCTTAAGTATTTCTAGGCTCTAGGTTTAGCTGCTAGCTTTCGGTGAACACCGATGTCATTTTTCGGTACATACCGGGTGAGACGCCCTTTAGCTGCTTAAAGTTGCGGTTGAAACTAGAGACAGTAGGGAAGCCTACTGTAAAGCCGATATCGGCAATGCCCTGCTTGCTTTCAAGCAGTAGGGTTGAAGCAGCTTCAACCCTGACGTTGTTAATGTAATTCATCGGCGAGTTGCCGGTTTGGGTCTTGAAGGCCCGGCAAAAGGCATTCTTGTTCATGCTGGTGCGAAGGGCAATATCTTCCAAATTAATATCGCGGTGGTAGTTTTCGTTGATCCATTCAATCGAGGCATGGATTTTGGTGGTGGAGAGGACTTCTACTTCTGAGTTTGGCTGGGCAGAAATAAATTCAAGCTGGGTACTTTTATCAACTTCGGCGAGCAGCTGCAAAAACTTAATTATAGAATTTACCCCAGAGGAGTCTATTAATGCTTTCATTTGGTGGAACAACTGCTTTGGCGCTTTCCTTATCACTAAGCCATGTTTGGAATGGCTGATCATACGCGCTATCCGGGTAAGCTCAGGAGTGTTAGTAAACAGTGAGCCAAAACAGCATGGGTTAAATTGAAGGATATAAGAGTGAAGTGGGGTTTGTTTCTGATCTGCTTCTGAATTGAAGCGATGGGGAACGTCTGAGCCAATAAAGAAGATATCGCCGGTATCAAAATAGCTCGCGGTATTGCCAATCAGAACCACCCCCTGTCCCTTAGTGATAAATACCAGCTCAGTTTCATGATGAAAATGATAGGGGTGCTCAAATTCCTTAGACTGAAACTCATAAGCAGCAAATGAACGATCCATGCGATCAACGTTTTCAGCTGTGGCCTTCAAACTCCCTCCTAACCTTTCCATTCCTTGTTGTTTAAATTGTAAAAGGTGTATTTTTTGAGCGGTAGTGATCCATTTCACGGTTCTCCCTATTGCTAATATTTGGCTATTTTCGGCAAATTTTTGCGCAGATTCTCTATCTCTTCAGCCCTATGATGATTATCAAAGCGGATGTTGGAGATGCACCATGGAAAAAACAGATATCACTTTGAGCGGCGTTGCAACTGACTTTATCTCAACCCTTATTCCTCAACAAAAAGCGCGTAGCAAGTCTCGGATAGCCTTTGCTTCAGTTGCGATTGAAATCCACTTTAATTGGCAACTGGCCAAGGAAACCACTCTGAATGTTGCGGGGATGGTGCGCGAGATGCTGCCGCAAGATCACTACGATCTTGTTGTTGCTGATGAGCCATTCCAGGATCACCTAGCTCTGAAAGCATTTTTAGATGATGCGGCACACGGTGGTCTTGATGGGGTTATTTTATGCCACTCAGCCTATACAACGGGTGAAGTTGCTTCGCAGTTAGGTACATGGCTCGCCAAACATCAGACACCTATATTCAGCTTGGCAATGCCAGAGCCGATGGGCAATGGCTTAAACCTTCAGGCTAACCGTCTATGCTCGCAGAATTTTGTTCTGGGTATTCTCAACTCGCTAGGCGTGAAATACCAATGGCAGTTCTGCGATCCTAAAGACCCAAAAGTAGGGCGTGATATTCAGTCCTTTGCCCGAGTATGCCGGACGCTGGGCTACCTCCGGGGCAAAAAGGCATTGATTGCAGGGGCAAGCCGAGTACCGGGCTTTTACGATTGTGAAGTCAATGAAATTGCCATTTTGAAGAAGCTGGAGTTGGGGTTTGACCGGGTTAACTTGGTTGATATTACCGCGCGCATGGCAGAGTTCCGCGGTGAAGATGTTGCCGAGATCAAACGTCTGATCCTCTCAAGCGAGGACTGTAAGTTTAATAATGTCCCACAGGATCAAGTCGACGATACTATCCGCCTGGCGTTAGCCCTCATGGTGGTGGCGCGAGAAGGTGAATATGTTGCGGTAAGTTTCAAAAATTGGCCTGAGCTGTTTGATCATTTCAAGATTGCAGGCGATGGGGCAATGGCGTTGATGAATGACCAAGGCCTGGTGGTGGCCGACGAGGCGGATACTGGGGCCATGATCACCATGCTGTTGTTCAAAGAATTAATGTCAGATGGCTCCGAGCTAGCCACTATCCCCATGCTCTCCGATATTTCTTACCTCTCTGACGATGGCGAGCGGCTAGGTGTTTGGCACAACGGCTCTGCCGCGACCTGCTTGAGAAACCCAGCTACAGGCTATGAATGCCGCAAACACGGCATTTTGGAAAACTACGATGAAGAAACGGCCTGGGGGATGCTGTTTGAATTTTTAGTCAAGCCAGGGCCTGTCACTATCGCCAAATACCAAGCCCCTTCCATAGATAGTGTGCTGGCTTTCGAAGGTGAGATAGTCCCATCTGATATGAAGTTCCGGGGCACTTACGGTGAGGTGATCCCCGCTGGTTACACAGCGGCACAGATTGTCGGCACGATTATGGATAAAGGGTTGGATCACCACTGGATTGTCGGCCGAGGGCACTTCTTAAACGATCTCCAAGTACTTAATTATTGGCTCGGGGTTGAGTCGATAGAGGTCTCTAACGCCGGTGCCAGCTGCGGCTTTGGAGGCTAACAATGAAAAGTATTGCGTGCTTAGGGATGGCGGTCGCAGATGTCATTGTGGGGCCATTAGACGGATTTAGTTTTTCAACGGATGTCACCCTGGTGGATAACGTTCAGGTCAAGCCGGGAGGAGACGCGGCAAATGTTGCGCTCAATTTAGCGGCAATGCGTACACCGGTCAGTCTGCATTCTATGTTGGGTGACGACATGTTTGGCCGTTACCTACAGGAGGTGTATCAGGCCAAGGGTATTGAAAGTGCCGTCAAGGTTTCCAAGCATCACCAAACCGCAACGGCGGTTGCTTTGGTCAAACAGGATGGCGAACGGGTGTTTATCTATAACGGCGGTGCCATTGACGAAATGACCATGGCCGACATTGATATTGGCAATTTACTGGGCCACGACATGTTGCATGTTAGCGGATTCTATCTACTCCCAGCCTTGGAAAACAGCGGCTTGAATGAGCTGTTCTATACCGCTAAACAGCAAGGAAAAATAACCTCTTTGGATGTCGGCTGGAACGCTGATAAGCAATGGTTAACAAAAATAGCGCCGGTTTTGCCATCACTGACTTATTTCTTGCCGACGCTTAACGAAGCACAGCAGATTGCCGGCTATCAGAGAATAGAGGAATGCGCGGCCTTCTTTATCGAGCGGGGGGTTGAAAATGTGGTAATCAAAGCCGGTGCCAAGGGCGCTTATGTCAATGATGGTCAATCGGCTTACTGGGTAAAAGGAGAGCGAGTTTCAAAAGTAGTCGATACCACAGGGGCCGGAGATGGTTTTGTCAGTGGCTTTCTGGCGGCGATCTCGAGGGGGTACCAACTTGAACAGGCTTTAGAGGTTGCCAACCGTGCGGGGGCGAGGGTCGTACAGCAATACGGTTCGAGCGGCGCGATTAAGAGTTTCGAGCAAATTGATATCACAAGGAAAGATTATGAAGACGCTATCTGAGTTGCTGGCACAATATCATCAAACCGGTGAATGCCTGATTGGCTTCAACTTCAATGATGTGTGGGACGTACAAGCGATTTGCCAGGCGGCACAAGAGAGAAAACAACCTGTCATGTTGATGGCATACACCAAGGTCGTGGAGGTTTTGGGGCTTGATCTTATCCAAGCGATTGTAGAGAGGATGAAAGCACGATACTCAGTGCCGATCTACCTCCACCTTGACCATTGTGATGATGTTGAAATGTGCATGCAGGCGGTTGATGCCGGCTTTGAATCGGTAATGATTGATGGCTCGGCTTTGTCATTGGAGGAAAACATAGAAAGGACAATCAAGGTTGTAAATTATGCCCATGCCAAAGGGGCGGTCGTTGAAGCGGAAATAGGAAAAATTCGTGGCCGTGGAATGACCGATGACGATTACCTTGCAAGCGTTGCGGACGTAAAGCGTCTGGCGGAAGAAACCGGTGTCGATATGATAGCGGTAGGTATTGGTACAGCCCACGGTCACTATCAAGGGAAACCCGAGATAAACTTTGAACGCCTGCAGCAAATCCATCAGTCTGTCAGTACCATCCCACTGGTGCTGCATGGCGGTACCGGAATCCCCGAACAAGATATACGTCACTCCATGAATTTGGGGATCACCAAGATTAATGTTGGGACGGCAATCCACACTGCATATATGCAAAACCTAGGTAAGCAAATAGCAAAAGACGGCATTGATGCTTACCCCCCAGCCACTATTAGCGAAATATTGCCGCAAGTTAAAAATGAAGTCGTTAAATATTTTGAAATGGTAAATCCATCACAAGTTGTTTAACCGGTAAGAGATATATGCAAATTAATTCAAACTCAAAATAAATATAATAAGTGTCGCTAAGGAAGGATGCGGTCCGAGCTAAATAGTGCCTTTAAAACTATTTAGCTTCCAATAACGTGAAAAAAGGACGAATTATGATTATTCCAATCTCATTTGCCTTGGTAACGGGAGCCGTGGCTTTAGGTTCTTGGTACAAGGTCAGAAGAAAAGAAAAACAACAAGAATCAGCAAACTCATATTTCCTTGCAGGACGAGGGTTAACTGGGGTGTTAATTGCTTCATCCCTGATGCTGACAAATCTGTCGACGGAACAATTGGTCGGTTTGAACGCTCAAGGTTATACCGCAAATATGACACCAATGGCGTGGGAAGTCTGTGCGGCATTAACCCTAGTTGTTGTAGCACTCTATTTGTTGCCGAAATATTTGAGTGGTGGGGTGACAACCATTCCTGAATTTATTGAACAGCGATTTGGCAAAAGTACCATGTATTTTTGTACTTTCCTGTTTTTATTCGGGTATGTGCTGAATTTGCTTCCGCCAATATTGTATACCGGCTCGGTCGCATTGGGCGGTATATTTGATATCTCCGGGATATTTGATGTCTCTTATTGGGGCGGAATATGGATCATGGTCGTCTCGATTGGTTTAGTCGGGGCTGCCTATGCCGTCTTCGGCGGGCTAAAGGCGATAGCCTATTCCGATACCTTCAATGGAATTGGCTTATTGGTCGGCGGTGTCGTGCTTATCCCACTGTTTGGCCTGTCAGCACTGGGCGATGGTAGTGTCGTTGCCGGATTCCAGCATTTGATGACAGAACATCCGGAAAAACTTAATGCGATTGGTGGCAAGGACGATCCTGTTCCGTTTTCTACATTCTTTACCGGGATGCTGATCCTTAATCTTTTCTACTGGGGAACGAATCAGTCTATTATCCAGCGTGCGCTGGGTGCACAAAACCTCGCAGAGGGACAAAAAGGGGTACTTTGGGCGGGGATGCTAAAACTGCTTGGGCCATTCTTCCTGTTGATCCCAGGGATCATCGCATACGCGATGTTTGGCCCGGATTTGCCAAACGGCGAAGTTGCCTACCCTATGCTGGTCCGTGAAGTGCTGCCAACACCTATGGTCGGGTTCTTTGCCGCAGTGTTATTCGGTGCAATCCTCAGCTCCTTTAACAGTGTGCTGCACAGTACCTCTACATTGTTTACCCTCAATGTATATAAGCCTTTGATTAACCCTAAAGCCGATGACCGTGACTTAGTCAGAGTAGGTAAGCGTTTCGGTGCGGTAATTGGGCTATTTGCCATCTTTGTTGCTCCTTTTATTTTCTATGCACCGGAAGGGTTCTTCCAATATTTCCAGACAATTAATAGTTTTTATATGGCGCCAATGTTCACCATTATTGTGGTGGGTTTGGTAACTCGTAAGGTGCCAGCCATGGCAGCAAATATTGGTATCGTGGTATTCATGTTGGCTTATGCGTTGACCAGTTTTGTCTTCCAGCCTGATATTCACTTCCTTCACTTGACAGGCATACTGTTTGTTGCAGTGGCGGCCTTGATGATACTGATTGGTTATTTCTTCCCACAAGAAAAAGCGGCTGAAACACAGAAAACCAGCGTGGTTGAATTAACGCCATGGAAACATGCCAAGCGTTTCTCTTTGGTGATATGCGTTGGCGTTGTAGTGTTATATATCATTTTCTCACCGATTGGCATCGCGCAATAAGCGGGTGTTCCTCTGGATTGCTGGGGCTGAAATACGCCCCGGCAAAATAGGAGCTAAATATGTATATAGAAGTTGGCCAGTATTTAGGTCAGGACGGCGTTTGGCTTAAAAATGATGAGACGCGGTTATTTATCCAGTCTTTCGGTGGGATGACTCCGGAGTTCTCACGAAAAATGTACAGCCAATCTGGGGACTATTGGCTCAATGCCCATTGGATGCCGCATTTTAAAGCACCGTTTTCCGGCTGGATGGATAGCGGCGATCCCGAACAACTGGCGTACTGGCAAGTTGAACTGCTACGTCAGGCTGCCGGCACCTTTCCTTGCGCTCCGGCATTTGGCCCGGGTACTGACAACATACCTACCCACGGTGATACAGCCAACAATGTTTGGTCATTAGCGTCAGCAAGATTGGTGGACTCGGGCGGTGAGAGCTATGCCAAAGCTGTTTGGCATCTGGCAGGGGAGTTTGAGCAATTAAAGTACCAAAAAACAGATTACCTGCGCCAAGGTGATAGTAGCCATTATATGGTGATGTCGGTTGAGAATAACCATGACTATGCAGTACCGATAAATATGGCCTGGCATACGACCTTGGGGGCACCTTTTGTCGAGCGGGGATGTTGGTTGCTCGACAACTGTTCCCAATACCAGGTGAGCCCGCAAGGGACTGAATTCGATGCAACTTCAAGCCTTGAGCTTGGCGCCCGTTTTGATTCATTGAGTGATATCCCAACCCGTACTGGGGGCAGAAATGACTTGTCACTGATGCCAGGTTATAACGGCCATACAGAATTTATCAGCGGCGTATCAAGTAGCCGGCAATTACTTTGGAGTGCCTGCTACAACCCTTATTACAACCTAGTGTACGTCAGTGTGATCCCCCTCGAACAATTAGAGGATCAGGTATCACCGTCTTTTATGAACTATTGGATTCATAGCGGCGGCCGGGAAATTATGCCTTGGGCTGATTATGAAGGAGGTTGCGATCGTAATTATGCCTTGGGGCTTGAATGTGCCATTGGAGGCTCTTGCAAAGGCTATGAATGGAGCAGAGAAAACCCACAGTTTCTCAATAAGCCGACGTATTTCGAATTAGCCGGAAATAGCACCGCTTCTTTTGTTTGCATCAATTCTTTTTTCTCCCCTGAACGTTACGGCAGGCCGATAACTGGGGAGTCGCAATTAACCGAAATGATAGAGCAATATATTTGTTTATTGGATATTTCTTTTGACGGCTTACAAGCCATGTAGTGACTTTTTTATGAATTAAAAGCAAATAATAAATAGCACAGGAGTGTTAAACATGACCATCCAAACGCTAGACCCTAAAACCCTCGAATTTCTTGAGCCTGCAACGCTGCCATTTTATGTCAATGGCAACTGGAGCCAGTCAGATCAGACCTTGACGGTTGAGAACCCTGCAACAGGTACTAGAGTGGCCGATGTTTGCCTTGCCGATGCAAAAGCAACGGATCAAGCCGTATTGGCCGCCGATACAGCTTTCCCGTTTTGGAGCAAGGCCGAGGTGGCGTTTCGTAGTGAAAAGCTACGCAAGCTTGCCCAATTAATAGAAAGGGACAGCCAGGTATTGGCTGATTTGGAATGCATTGATGTCGGCAAGCCAGTTGCTGCCGCAATGGGGTTTGATGTGCCGTTTGCTGCCCAGTGTTTTGAGTATTTTGCCCAGGTAGCCCTAGACGCAGAATACGAAGTGGAATTGGGGCTGTCGGTTACAGATAGCAAAACCATCAAACGCCCCTATGGCGTGGCAGGTTTCATATTCCCGTGGAATTTCCCTTTAACATTATGTGCTTGGGGGATTGCTCCAGCCCTGGCAGCAGGCAACACAGTGGTAATAAAGCCTGCTTCTGAAACACCGCTTTCGACCTTGTATCTCGCTAAATTGGTTGAAGAGGCCGGCTTCCCTGCTGGTACGGTCAATGTTATTCCCGGTAAAGGGAGTGTGGTGGGCGAAGCATTGACCAGCCATCCAAATATTAAGCTGATGTCGTTCACTGGCTCTACTGAAGTTGGCCGCCATATTGGTGAAGTGTGCGGGCGCAATTTAGTCCCGGCTAAATTGGAGCTTGGCGGTAAAGGCGCCGCGGTTGTTTGCCAAGATGCGGATATTGACCAAGCGGTCGAAGGGTTGTGCGGTGCTATTTCGTTGAATGCTGGTCAGGTGTGCTGTACCGCTTCGCGCTGGTACATCCATGAGTCTATCTACGATGAGTTTGTCACCAAGGCCAAAGCAACCCTCGAAGCTGTGGTTGTGGACAATGGCCTAAAAGCTAGCAGTCAGATGGGGCCGATGTGTACCCACCGCCAGATGGCCAAGGTACTACAGTGTATCGCTGAAGCGCAGGCTAATGGCGCTGAGGTGGTAACTGGCGGTCAACGCTTGATGTCAGCAGAGCTGGAAAAAGGCTATTTCATCCAACCGACGCTGTTGGCTGGCAGTGATGATAACCCTTGGGCACAGGAAGAAATCTTTGGTCCTGTGGCTTTCCTCCTGAAATTTAGCGATGAAGAGGAAGTCGTCGAGAGGGCTAACCGCAACCCTTACGGCCTGTCGAATAGCGTATGGACCCAAGACAGCGACAAAGCCCAGTGGATTGCCGCAGAGTTGGTTGCGGGCAATAGCTGGATCAATGCTCACAACGTGTTTGAGTACGGTTTGCATTACGGTGCCTGCAACCAGAGTGGTTGTGGTGGTGGGGTAAACAGCAAGGCAACTTTCGAAGGTTACCTGCGTCATCAATCAGTTGCGGCCATCCGCTAAGGTAAAGGCATGGTTCTTGATATCCTGAAAAAACACCAGGTGGTATCACAAGATCATGCAACAGCAACCCCACTGACCGGTGGGGTTAGCTGTGAAATTTATCTTGTCGAAGACCCAAAAAAGAAGCTGGTGGCGAAACGGGCGCTGGAGAAACTAAAAGTTGAACAAGACTGGTTCGCAGATACTAGCAGGAACCTGTTTGAGCAGCGTTACTTAAAGTATGTCGGTAATCAGTTTCCCAAATATGTCCCAAAGATCTTGCACTCCTTTGAGGAAGAAAGGCTATTTACGATGGAATTTTTCCCTGAACGATTCAAGGATTGGAAAAAGGATTTAATGCGGGGACAAGCATCGATAGTGGTCTCGCAGAAAATTGGCGATATTTTAGGGGCAATTCATAAAGTCAGTTGGCATGAGCCCGTTGCCGAAGGGTTGTTTAAATCCGATGAGAATTTTCATCAACTTCGGCTTGAGCCATATTTCGAGTCTATGATGGGTGTCCATCCGCAGCTTTCTGAGCAAATTACGGCATTGTGCTGCCGAGTGGCAGGGACAAAGCACTGCTTGGTGCATGGGGACTTCAGCCCGAAAAATATTCTGGTGTCGGGGGAAGAAATCAAAATCGTAGATTGTGAGGTAGCCTGGTATGGCGACCCATCCTTTGACGTTGCCTTTTTATTGCACCATTTACTGCTCAAATACTGCCATTTCAATAATACCGCTTACCTCGACCTAGCTGTTGCGTTTTATACCTGCTACCGGAGGGCCATTGGTGAAGACCGGTTCCTTATTGTCGGCGAGGATAACGTCATTGAGTTGACCTTGATGATGATGCTGGCCCGTATAGATGGAAAATCTCCGGTGGAGTATTTATCGGCACAAGAGAAAAGCCAAATTCGAGAGTGTGTTATCAGGCTGCTCGGCAAGGAAATAACAAAACTGGATCGGTTGATGGAAGGAGTGCAGCATAATGAAAATCAAGTCTGTTGATGCGTATCAGATATTTGATTCCCGTGGGCAGCCAACGGTTGAGGCGGTGGTGGAACTTGAAAACGGCATAAAGGGAGTAGGCATGGTGCCTTCTGGGGCATCGACAGGGCAGTTCGAGGCATTGGAACTCCGTGATGGCAATGTGCATACTTTCCTTGGTAAGTCTGTCTTCAAGGCAGTTGGCAATGTGCAAAATGAGATCGGTCCTGTTCTGCAGGGGGTGAGCGTTGATTCGCAGGCGGTGATCGACAAGATCATGTGCGATCTCGACGGTACTGCAAACAAGTCCCGCCTAGGGGCGAATGCTATCTTGTCTGTCTCGTTGGCTGTCGCCGACGCTAGGGCAAATCTATGCAAGAAGCCAATATTTCAGTCGCTTACGCCTGGTGGGGAAGGTCATTTGCTACCACTGCCTGAGATTCAGTTGGTCGGGGGCGGTGCTCATGCCCAGTGGCGTACGGATATCCAGGACTTCCTGCTAATCGTCAATGGAGCGAAAAGTTACCAGGAAACATTGGAGGTGACCTACAACATCTACCGGACGGCAGAGAATTTGCTCAAGAGCAGGGGCTTATTGGCGGGTGCCGCGGATGAAGGGGGCTTTTGGCCAACCTTCAATAGCCATGATGAGATTTTCCAATTCGTCGTCGAAGCTATAGAAAAAGCCGGATATCTACCCGGTGAAGAAGTATCGATTTCGCTTGATATTGCCGCCAGTGATCTTTATTCAGAAGGCAAATATCATTTACCTCTGGATGGCAAAAGCTATACACCTGAGAAATTCTTGGCGCTGATGCTAGATTGGTGTGAAAAATATCCGGTATTGTCGATTGAAGACCCGTTTGCTGATACCGATTTCGAAATGTGGCAGCGCTTCACCGCGCTGGTGGGTGATCGTATCCAGGTGATTGGTGATGATTTGTTTACCACCAATATCGATAGGATCAAGCAAGGCATTGAGCAGAAGCTGGCAAATAGCGTGCTAATCAAGCTAAACCAGATCGGTACCGTATCGGAAACCTTAGCGGCCATTGAATTAACCCAAAAAGCCGGTTGGTTACCTGTTGTATCCGCCAGGTCGGGTGAAACCGAGGATGCTTTCATTAGCCATCTAGCTGTTGCTACCAATGCCGGTCAGCTTAAGGTGGGGTCATTTACCCGAAGTGAGCGGATGGTCAAATGGAATGAAGTGATCCGTATAGAGCGGGAGCTTGGGGGTAAAGCCCAGTTTAAAGGCGGTGAGATTTTCCACAGCCTGCAGCAATTGGTTGAAGCTGTTTAGCAACTAATAAAGAGCCACCATCTATAATGGTGGCTCAGATTGCTGACGAACCCCACTTTTTAAGTGGGGTTCTTTTTAGAGAGCGGCCGCGATCGCGATTTTTTTACCTACCAGCTCGGTTGGAGGCTCCTTTGCTCTTCTCGCCTGATATTGACTCGTATTAACCTAATTAGAGCGTTTATAAGGCCTATTTTCTGTAAGCAGCCCAGCACCAAGGCCATCTTCTTGATATTTTGAGCAGCAGCGGCCAACCAACATTGCATCTGCACCTTGTTCAACCCCCGGAACCGTGCATATCGGTGACCATGATGCTGTTTCGCATCTGCGAAGCTTCTTTCTACCGTTTCTCCCCTTCGCCGATAGGTCCTTTTACCATAAGGTGTCAGCCGTATTTTGTTTGCTCGTTCCACAGCCTCCGCGTAGATATGCCGGGTTATCACCTTCTTCATTGTTTTGCTTTGGGTGCAGTCATTTCTCATCGAGCAGAGCTCACACTCCTTGGGGGCCGAGTGGTATTCTCTGTAGCCTTCTCTTGACGTGGTTTTATAGATAAGTTCCTGGCCATTTGGGCACAGGTAAGTGTCTGTTTCTTTGTTATAGATAAAGTGCTTCTTCTTGATAGCATTCTGGGTGCGAGGCGGCCTACGGTAACCAAAGAGGCCAAGGATTTCTCTTCGTTCAAGGCTCTCAGCAACAGGAGCCGTGAAGTATCCAGCATCAAGGCCTACGGCTATAGGATTCAGGTTGAACTGGTTGAGCGTGTAGTCTAGCCGATTGATATAAGGCTGGGAGTCATTGACGTTACCTGCGGTCGCATAGGTATCGACGATAATCCCATGCATGCCATCGACGGTGCGGTGGTCAAGGTAAAAGAACCCTTGCGGCTTGTTATCCCGCGTCATAAAGCCGCTTTCAGAATCAGTCGTGCTCACTTTGGTATTTTTGAGCTTAGGCTCTGATTTTCGCTCAGCTAAAGGTTTTTTCCCTTCGGCTTCCCGCTCCTTGGCCACATCTTCGTTGAGCATCTCAAGGTAGGCACTGGTGCGGACAGCTTGCTGTTCATTGGTAAATTTCTTCTTGTTAGCATTGGCTTTGAGGTGGGTGCTGTCGGTGAATAATTCATTCCCGGCGACGAGCCCTTTATCCATGGCCTGGAGTACGATATTGGTAAAGATGCGTTCAAAAATATCCGTCCCGTTGAAGCGGCGGATGCGGTTTTGGCTGAGCGTCGAGGCATGGATAACTTTCTCTGTCAGTGACATGCGAAGGAACCACCGATAGGCCACATTGACCTCGATTTCTTTGACTAGCTGACGCTCGCTCTTGATGCCAAAGATGTAGCCCAGCAGGATGATTTTAAACAAGCGGACGGGGTCAACAGGAGGCCGGCCATTGTCTTGGCAATATAGGTGAGCGACTTCGTCTCTAATAAATTCGAAATCTATAACTTGGTCGATTTTACGTACGAGATGATGCTTCGGAACCAGCTGTTCCATTGTGACCATTTCGAGTTCGTACTGTTGGGGTGAGGGTTCTTTTAACATGTCGAGATATCCATATTTCGATATCTCTATTAGATCAAAGGCCTAGCTTAAAAGCCAGACCTTTGTCATCAGTCTGAGCCACCATCTATAATGGTGGCTCTTTTCTATTATGCCAAGTCGTCCTTGCCTTCAATCAGGAAGTGGTGGCTGATTGACCCTTCTGTGCGGGCTTTGAGGTGCGCCACTTAACCAGAAGCACTCATAAAGTCCAGGCAGCAAGTACTTTTGGTTTTATATTCTTACGGTGTGTCGTAATAAGAGTGACGCCAAAAATAATTTCTCCCAAGTGTGAAAAGCCGTTGCCCGTTTGAGTTGAGCAAATAAGCGGGAGGTATTAAAAAAGAAACAACCATTTTGAGAGCAAAGCCTGATTAGCATCTATATTTGTGGGGGTATGCAGTAAGGCGTTCAATAAAGGATATGGTCTGGATCGCCGTCGGGAGGGGGGATGCAACATAAACAAGACTATTTACTGCTTCATTCCTCACTAAAGTGTCGCTATGACCACGCTGACAGTCCGTTTGTCCATCGCACCAACAAACGCCGGGCTGGGCTCAATGTTGACCTAGTCGCACAATAGTCTAACACGCACAGCATGTGGCCCTGACGGGTGTGCTCTGTGTAAGCACTGCTGTTTTCCATGAGAGAAAATCAATAGGAACAACGTCATGAAAACACACATTATAGCCGCGCTTCCCCTTTTATTGGCTGGGCTTAGTTTTGGCTCGGTCTCCAACGCGAGTGAAGCTTCTCAATGGCAGTATGAGTTCACTCCCTACCTGCTTGTCGCTGGAATGGAAGGCACGACGGGTGTACGCGGCTTTACTACCGATCTTGATGCGTCTTTCAGCGACATTATTAGTGATCTCGATATGGGATTTATGGGATTGTTTACGGCCAGAAAGGGCCGCTGGGTTTTGGGGCTGGAAGGGGTGTATATCGACTTAAATAATGAGAGTTCCGCTTCGGTTCAGGGCCCCGCAGGTTTTTTGACCGGTAACGGCAAACTGGATGTATCGAGCACGATGAATATTGCCCAGGGCACGGTGGGCTATCAGTTGGTCGACGACGGCAAAACGACGCTGGAAGGTTTTGGTGCCCTTCGCTATACCCGCATGGAAGTCGACATGGATATCGTTATCGCATTTGATCCGCCGGCGCCATTCGGCGGTGATGCCTCTGCTGGAGACTCCGAGAACTGGGCTGATGTCGTGATAGGCATGCATGCTCTGCATGCCTTGTCGGACAAGGTCAAACTAACGGGGTATCTGGATATCGGCGGGGGGGGCTCCGATTTGACCTATCAGCTGATGGCCGGGGTCAACTGGGAGTTTAGCAAGGGGTATACGGCAAAACTTGGCTATCGGTACCTGTACTGGGATTATGAAGACGACGGTTTTGTCTGGGACATGGCGGCAAAAGGGCCCTATTTGGGGCTAGGTATCCGTTTCTAGAGTGGCCCGGGGCTAATGTTGCGTAGCGAGTGTCTCTTGTTAGCTCAACGAAAAGTGCTGTTACATGTCGGCTCTAAGGAGTAATAATGAAACATGCTAAATTAAAGACCCTCACGGCGTCGATCAGGAAAATCAACGCACCTGATGACCCGCATTGGCCAAGTCGTGGTGCAACCGCGCTGGGCTCAATTCTAACCACGACGGTCGTTGCGCTCGGAGCGACACCGGTTGTAGGCGCGGAGCAATCACTTGATCGAACGGTATTGCCAATTCCTGAGCCTGTGCCGCCTATTTATACCGAGCTTGATGTTCGCAACGCAACCCCTCCGCCGCGTTTTGAGGTAAAGGCACCCGAGGGAGCCCCCAACGTGGTAATCGTCTTGGTTGATGATCTTGGTTTTGCCGGTACCAGTACATTCGGCGGCCCGGTTGATACTCCGACGTTCGACCGCGCGGCAGCGCAAGGGGTTCGTTATAACAACTTCCATACCACGGCGGTCTCTTCACCCACCCGCGCGGCTATCAAGAGTGGGCGCAACCACCACGTCAACAATATGGGCGGGATTATTGAAACCGGCACCGCATTCCCTGGTAACACTGGCCAGATCCCCAGTGATGTCGCACCAGTTGCCGAAATACTCCGCCAGAACGGCTACAGTACCGCGGCATTCGGTAAATGGCATGAGACATCTGCTTGGGAAGCCAGTGTATCGGGACCTTTGGATCGCTGGCCGACGAAACAGGGCTTCGATAAGTTCTATGGGTTTCTTGGCGGAGAGACGAATCAATGGGCGCCGTTTATTTACGACGGTACTCACCCGGTGACGTTGCCGGATGATCCGAACTATCATTTCCTGATTGATATGACAGATCAAGCCGTTGCCTGGATGAAATACCAAAAGGCCCTGACACCGGATAAGCCGTTTTTTGTCTATTTCGCCCCGGGGGCGACCCATGCGCCGCATCATGTCCCCAAGGAGTGGATCGAGCGCTGGAAAGGCAAATTCGATCATGGCTGGGATAAGTTGCGAGAGGAGATCCTGGAACGTCAGATTGAAAAGGGGATTGTGCCCAAAGGTACTCAGATCGCCCCCAAGCCAAAGGCAATCCCGGATTGGGACACGCTGAGTGCGGATGAAAAGACCCTGTTCGCCCATCAGGCGGCGGTATTTGCCGGCTACGTCGAGATGACTGACCATGAAATTGGCCGGGTGGTTGCAGCGATTGAGGAGATAGGGCAACTTGAGAACACATTAATTTTCTTCGTTTACGGGGATAACGGTACCAGCTCCGAAGGTGGTCGCAACGGTATGTTCAGCGAGATGACCTATTTTAACGGGGTGCAGGAAAAGGTGCCGGATATGCTCAAGGTCATCGACAAGTGGGGTGGCCCCGAGACCTACCCACACATGGCTGCAGGCTGGGCGGTGGCGTTCGATACCCCTTACAAATGGACCAAGCAGGTGGCATCGGATCATGGTGGCACCAAGGTCGGTATGGCAGTCCTCTGGCCTAAGGGCATTAAGTCCAAGGGCGAACAGCGTGAGCAATTCCACCATGTCATTGACGTTGCGCCGACGATTCTCGAGGCCGCCGGCCTGCCTGAACCTAAACAGGTCAACGGTGTTCCGCAGCGCCCCATGGACGGCGTAAGCATGCTCTATAGTTTTGATGATGCCAATGCCAAAGAACGGCATGTCACCCAGTATTTCGAGATGTTCGGCAATCGCGCGATTTATCACGATGGCTGGTTTGCCCGGACTATTCACCGGGCTCCGTGGGAAATGCAGCCGCGCCGTGGGCTTAGCGAGGATATTTGGGAGCTTTTTGATACCGGTAAAGACTTCAGCTTGATCAATGATTTATCGCAAGAGAACCCAGAGAAACTGGCTGAAATGCAAGACTTGTTTATGCAGGAGGCAGAAAAGAACAGGGTACTGCCCATCGATGACCGAGTTGTGGAGCGGGTGAATCCGGCCTTGGCTGGCAGGCCGGATCTGATGGGGGATCGCACCTCGCTGACCCTGGCCGGAGGGATGACCGGGATGTCCGAGAATGTGTTCCTGAATATCAAAAACAAGTCCAAGACCATTACTGCCGAGGTCGAGGTGGCCGAGGGTGGCGGAAACGGCGCGATTATTGTCCAGGGTGGCCGTTTCGGCGGGTGGGCGCTGTATGTGAAAGACGGCGTGCCAGCCTACGATTACAATTTCCTCGGTCTTGAACGCTTTACCGTTGCCGCCAAGGACAAGCTCAAACCCGGCAAGTCCACTATCCGTTTCGTCTTCGATTATGATGGCGACGGTCTGGGCAAGGGGGGCCAGGGCACCTTGTTCGTCAATGATGAGAAAGTGGCCGAAGGGCGGATTTCACGGACCCAGCCGATAATTTTCTCTGCTGACGAGACGGCGGACGTTGGAATTGATCTGGCGACCCCGGTGGTGGAGGCAATTGGCTCGGAGGCCGAGTCGCATTTTACTGGCAATATAAACAAAGTGACCGTCGAGGCCATGCCGGTGGAATAGACCGTCAGGGCCCTAGCCCGTGCTGATATAAGTTCAAGCTTTGACCGGAGTGGATGACCTTGTGCATCCACTCCTGCCCGTTGCAAGGAAGGAGAAAAAACATGGCCCAAAAGAAGCCGAGTAATACGTTGGCGGAGAATGAGGGGGCTCAGGGTATTCATGTGGTGGCCAAGCCCATAGGTCCAGTGTGTAATATTCAGTGTGACTATTGCTTCTACCTCGAAAAACATGCGCTGTTTGCACCGAATGAGCGCTACCGAATGTCGGACGAGGTATTGGCTGCGTATATTCGTCAGTATATCGAGTCGCAGTCGACACCGGTGGTCGAGTTTCTGTGGCAGGGCGGTGAGCCAACCCTGCTGGGGCTGGATTTCTTCCGCAAGGTTGTCGAGTTGCAGGCACCCTACCGGCAACACAAGGAGATCAGGAATAGTCTGCAGACCAATGGCATGCGACTGGATGATCAATGGTGCGAGTTCTTCAAGGACAACGATTTTTTTATTGGTGTTAGCTTGGACGGTCCCGAGGCAATCCATGACCGTTATCGCAAGGATCGGCGCGGCAAAGGAACCTTCGAACGTGTTATGCAGGGGATTAGGTTGCTGCAGAAACACCAGGTGGAATTCAACGCGCTTGCCTGTGTCGGTCGCGAAACGGCCTACCAGCCACTTGAGGTATATCGTTTTTTTAAACAGGCAGGGATCAGATATATTCAATTTTCCCCCGTTGTCGAGCGCCAGCCGGATGAGGAGACGTCGGCGTTCGGGCTGTGGTTCGCATCCCCTGCAACGCTAGAGAAGATCGAGCCCAACACGGAAGTGACCCCCTGGACGGTGGAGCCCGAGCCATACGGTGACTTCTTGATTGCCGTCTACGAGGAGTGGGTTCGCAAGGACGTGGGAGAAATGTTTGTGATGAATTTCGAATGGGCCCTGACTGCCTGGATGGGGGAGCCGTCGCCGGTGTGTATTTTCTCGAGGCAGTGTGGCCGCGCGGTTGCCATGGAGCACGACGGCAGCGTCTTTGCCTGCGATCATTATGTTTATCCCGACTACCGGCTGGGTAACGTACTTTCCGATGATTTGGCACAAATGGTTGAGCGTTCGGTGGCAGAAGGCTTCGGGCCGCACAAAGAGCGAACCTTGCCACGCTGGTGCCGTGAGTGCGACGTGCTGAACGCCTGTTGGGGGGGCTGCCCGAAACATCGGTTTGCGACATCACCAGATGGAGAGCCGGGACTGCATTATCTTTGTCCCGGTTACCAGAAGTTTTTTCGCCATATCCGTAAATACCTGCGTGCCATGGCTACGCTGCTGGAAAACGGCTTGCCGGCATCCTATGTGATGCAGGCAATAGAAGGGCCATTGGTGATCAGAATGCCTGATGGCGCCTCGTGACTCTCTGAAAGCAGGGGCGAATATAAACAAAAATGCCAGACGCCAGTGCCCCGATAGCCCCGTTGCCATTGGGGCAATGGCATCAGAAACCTGGCGGCGTCTTGCTCCATGGGTAGCCTTCAACGGCCATTTCATAGCCGGTCTGAAATAGTGCCTTCATATATTCTGTATCAAACTCCTCGCGGTGAGGGTAGTCGAAACTATCAGGCACATAGCCCAGGTTGTAGTCCACCCCATCGCGTTGGGAGATGAGGTAGACCCTGTACAGATCACCGATACCCTGAGTCTGTATCAGTGAGGAGATGGCACGTTCGGCGATACTCATTGTTTGGCGCTCGACCGAAGCCCATTTGGGGCCCAGCTTGGCATTGCGGATGATGTAAGCGTAACGCTCCCTATCGACATGTTCTTTATCTGATATTTCCTTGGTATGTAACCCTGGCGGATAGATAAATAGCTGCGACATAGTACCGCCATCGACATGCATCTCCTGGTACGAACGGCCACCGGCTTCAACATCAATCATGACCGGCGGAAAGGCGCCGGGTATTGACGCGGAGGCGATTAAAACGGAGCGGAAAAGATCCAGCGCCTTGGGATCTCCGCTGGCCGCAATTTTTGTCATGTTCCAAATGACAGAATGCCGGGCATCCAGATCGACAGTCGCGATCAGCAGTATCCGACCTTTCTCGTGTTCAGCGGCAATGGCCTCGAGTAGGGTTTCGTCGATCTCTTTTTCTAGAAGCTGCCAGAGGGGGGAGGTATCAGCCATCGCATCAGAAGTCAGCGCAGCGAGAAACCAGCGCTCTTTGATAATATCCTCAGAGGATATGCTGGTGTATAGCTTTCTCAGCCGGGAGTCGTATTCAGGACCAAGGAAGGCAAACGGAGCGATAAGAGCACCGGTGCTGACACCTGTTACCAGTTTAAATCGCGGCCTGTTTCCTGCGATTGTCCAGCCATTTAGCAGTCCGGCACCAAATGCACCCTGATCACCGCCACCGGATATAACCAGAAAGTGCACCGGCGGTAATGGCCCTTTGTGGCCACGTGCTTTGAGATGATCCATTTCTCGCCAAAACGACGCGATAGCATCTTTTTGAAGTGCCTCGGTGTCAATACCCAAGCGATACCGTATACCTTCCATACCAGGTACTACGGCCTGGGTTGTCAAGTATTCTGGAACCGCTTCATTTCTAGTAATTCCCGCGCAGCCAGCGAATATTAATGTGCTAATTAACACAGCAGAATGAAAGATACTTCGCATCGCTTACGTCCTATCACCGATTGTCCGACGAAATCAATGCATGAAATTATAGATTATTATTCTGCAAGCAAAGTTAGGTAAGTGAGACCCAATGGCTTCTAGATTCTCAAGTGTTTGAAATGAAGAAACTAACCTTAGGCGAGAAGGCGCAGCTGGTGTTAAAAAGATACTGAAAGAGCTACGTTACAACTACCGGGTGAAAAGCCTTACCGCATGATTTACATGGCAAAACATTCAGCTATATTGGGGAATCTATTCGCATAGCGATAAGCTGACCTACTCAGCGGGTGCTTATAATTAAGTATTTCTACTTTGATCTGTCACCAGTATTAGAAGAAAGCCTCATCAAATGTAAATGAGGCTTGGTCTTACTACTCGGTATGCGTTAAACCAGATCGAACGTATTTTTAAAGCGTGATGACGAGTGTATTTCGTCGGGTAGGGCAAAAGGATCGTCGGTGGCAGAGAGCATATTATTGATCAATCCATCGTATGGGGGATTGATAAATTCATTGTTATCAAGTGTGATCACATTGACTTTGGCAACCTGCATATCAGAGTCGAGGTTAGCCAAATCAATCCAGCAAGCTCCGGTGGTTCGAGCGTTGCAAAAGTAATACTTCAGCTCGTTATGGCTTGAAATAGTAGACCATAATGTAGGCGCGATGTTGGGGTGATCGTTTGTACCAAAGTCAAAACCGATAGGGACTGAGGCATTCATGATAACTGATTTTGATTGGGCCAAGGGTTCAGCCATTGACTCAGGGCGAGTCAGATGATGCATATTGAATGAAGCGCGTTCGAAACGGTCGGTTGGAAATGGGCCGCCAGGAATGGTGTGGCTTGGAAAAGGGTTGCTATCGCTCCATTGCCAACGCCAATATTGGTTTAAACTAAGCTGCTCGTTGTAGCTAGGTTCATTGGTCATAACCTGAAAAGAAGGGCTTAAGTGAACCTGAAATTTACCTTCGACTACCTCGATAATCGCCAAGTCGCCGGTGACATCCGACACAGATAAATGCAATGAGGCTTGTTTATCTGAAGCTGGAACCTTTGAGCCAACAAGCTCTATACGGCTGTGATCGTTGAACTTCTCAACCACATTTTTAACAGAACAGCAGGTATCTAAGACATATTGCACCCAGCGCAACACATCGAGCTTTTTATAAGACGGGCTATGATGTTCTTTACATTCATAATCTGCATTGCTGTCGTACAACACATTTGCGACTAATCCTACGGAATTCATGCCGTCGGAGGCACCAAAGTGGCCGGTATCTTTTTCATCGCCAACGACCATAGTTACTACGCTGTCATAGATGACATCCATGTCAGAGTATCTTGCTTTAGCTCGCTTTCACCGGATTTATATAGGCCGTTTTTGAATGTATAGATAGAGGTAGGTAATTGCGTTGCCCAATCCATGTTCCTTGCCGTTGTTAGGTAGTCTTCGTTCTGGTTGTTAAAAATACGAGTACACATGCTATATCCCTATCGGTCAATGAGTCGAAGTTGCCATAGCTAATGAAGTGAATTAGCTATCCAATCGAATAAGTTAACTATCATCTATGCGATAAATTTTGGGTATTACAGCGCATTACAACGGGGGAGTTTTTTGGATGATTGTGGATCAAAATGACCAAAGCCATAGGCTTTACCATGGTATTAAATATTGATTGTGTGATTTATGAACGAACTTTGATTCAGCTATGTGAAAGCCGTAGCCAATACAATAATGTGGCGTGAATTATTGAGGGAACTAAGATGCGGCGTTGGAAATACTTACTATTGGTAGTATTGCTCTCTGCTTGCAGCAGCACGGAGCGAAGCGCAGATCCGGTTACATATACCATGATGCCCCACTCATTGGAGGGGATCAGAATGTGGGATGAATTTAATCCCGAGGCCCTCAATGGCAAGATCCAAACAAGGACTGACAACTGGATCGAAGAAGCCCAAGACAAGCAGAGCCTGAATTACTTGGCTCTATCAGGCGGAGGCTTTAATGGCGCATTTTCGGCTGGGTTGTTAACGGCTTGGACTGAGCAGGGAGACAGGCCAGAATTTGATGTCGTGACGGGGATTTCCACCGGAGCCATCGTGTCGGTATTTGCTTTTCTTGGTAGTGACTATGACGATACGCTGACTGAGCTTTATACCGAGACAGAGTTTAACGATTTATTCCGTTTAAGAAATATTTTTACCCTAGCCAGATACCAATCTTTGCTTGATACCGCTCCTTTTGAACAAAAGGTTCGCCAAGTAGTGACTGATGAACTGGTGGCTGAGATTGCCAAGCAAAGTGAAAAAGGCCGGCACCTTATTATCGGGACAGCCAATATTGATAACCAGCGGCTTGCCTTGTGGAATATCGGTAGGATTGCGGAACACGGCACACCTCAAGCGACAGCATTGATCCAAGAGCTGATCATTGCCAGCAGCTCTGTACCAGGGGCGTTCCCGGCCAGAAAGATTGAATTTGAACAGCATGGCCAGAAGTTCGATGAATTGCATGTTGATGGTGGTGTTGTGCGGCAGGTTTTCTTTGCGCCATCTTGGGTCGATTTACGCGACGTGGAGGTTGAGCAAAACCTCTACGTTATCCGCAACGGCAGCTTAAAATCAGAGTTCCAGCCTGTTTCTTATCGGTTGAGTCGTATTAGCGAACGGGCTATCAATACGCTAATGCTCAATCAGGGGATCGGTGATGTTGAGCATATATACCACAACGCCCGCCAGCAGGGGATTCATTTCAACTTAGCGTTTATTGATGAAGACTTTCAGGCGCCTGATGAGGTGTCGTCTTATAGCGGTGAGTTTATGACTGAGCTGTTTGATTACAGCTATCAAAAAATGAAAGAAGGAAAAGCCTGGCAGGCTATCCCTCCTTCATTGCCAGAATTTTATCGTGTTGAAGCTGAAGTGCTGTCAGCTAACTAAAGAACATCTCCCTGAGCGCAAAGATATAGCCGGCCTCGCTGGCCATCAGGGCAATAAGGACTATGAGTACCAGTGGTGGCAGGAAGATGGTGCAGACCAAGGCCATTCGCTCCCATAGCATATGCATGAAGATACTGGCGATAAGTCCCGCTTTGAGAGCCATGAACAGTAAGATCAAACTCCAGCGCAGCATTCCTTCCAATTGGTAGTAATCCACCATGTAAGACAGGGCGCTGAGCACAAACAGCAGCAACCAGATTCCCAGATAAAGGCTGATTGGGTGTTTCTGCTGTGTTTTAGTTTTAGCTTTCGCTGAACTAGCCATATGCGTGTCCTCCTACAGCAGTTCGCTACCAGAGATAGAAAAACGCAAAGATAAAGACCCAGACAAGGTCGACGAAGTGCCAGTACAAGCCTGCAATTTCGACGATCTCGTAATTTCCATTCGACTTGTTACCTCGCCGCTCATAGTCACCCCGCCAGACTTTCCAAGCGACAATGAGTAAGTAGATAACACCGACCGACACGTGCAGGCCATGGAAACCGGTGATCATGAAAAAGCAGGCGCCAAACTGTGCGGCACCGTCTTCATTGCCCCAAGGCCGGAAGCCGTCTTCTATCAGTTTGCTCCACTCGAATGCCTGCATACCAACAAAGCTGAGGCCAAACAAGGCAGTGACCAGCATCAATAAAGCGGTCGCCCCCCGCCTTTTCTGGTAGCCACAGTTAACCGCCATCGCCATGGTGCCGCTGCTGGTAATGAGGATGAAGGTCATGATTGCAATCAGGACTAACGGAATGGAATGCCCGGCAATAGTGAGGGCGAAGACTTCACTGGGGATCGGCCATGGCTCGGTGGTGGTCATTCTTACCGCCATGTAGCCGACAAGGAAACAGCCAAAGACGAAGATATCACTGAGCAGGAATATCCACATCATGGTTTTGTTGCTTGATACATTGAACACTGCCTTGTCGGCAGAGTAGTCATTGACTATCGATGCCCACGCATGGTGAGTAGGATGGTCATCGGAATAAGCCGAACGAGGCATGGGGAACACCTCCCGTTATGTCAATCGAAGTAGGCCGAGTAAGAACAGCCAGACAAACAATAAGAAATGCCAGTAGCGGGTGCATAGCCGCAGAGCGGGATAAAGCTGATTGCGATGACCGCTGCCAGCGTGAAACACCACCCAGCTAAGGGCGATAAGCCCGCCTAACACGTGCAGGGCATGAAGCCCGGTCAGCAAGTAGAAAAAACTGGCGGCCGGTGTGCTACCCACGCCTAGATTGAGAGCTAGTAAGGCTTGCCATGCCCACAACTGGCTGAACACAAAACCCAGCGTAAAGACCACTGTCCAGATTAGCAGTGCATGGTTAGCACGAAGTGAAGGTAAAAGGGCTGATTTTCGGTAGCACAAATGCATAGTGACACAGCTCATGACCAACATTACGGTACTGACCGCGAGCTGCCAGGGCTCGTTGACAGGCTGCCAGTCAGGCAATGACATTCTGATCCGGTAGGCGACGGCAAACAGGAAAAAGAACATGGTGATGACCGCAATCATCAACCAGACTGCCGTTGATGTTGGAGCCTGCAGTTGGCTTATGTAACGAGCGTTAGGATCTTTGGTCAGTGTTTGTGATGATTTGCTCATGACCGTTCCTTATCGGATTTTGCCGTTGATTCGCTACCGCTACCGCCTGACTGAATAGGGGCGTTTGCTGGGTCTGGTACCGCTTCAGGAGGCTGAGTTTGCGGGATGAAGTCCTTATCGTGCCCCGGAACACTGAAATCATAAGCCCAGCGATAGACAAGAGGCAGCTCTTCACCCCAGTTACCGTGCTTCGGTGGTGTGTTTGGGGTAAGCCATTCAAGCGAGGTGGCTTTCCAAGGGTTGCTATCGGCCACCTTGCCAAATTTCCAGCTCCAGAACAGGTTGATCAAGAAAATGATCTGCGCAGCCCCGACCACCAAAGCCGCGATAGTGATAAAGGCATTCATGGACTGGGCCGATTCGGGGATGAAGCTGTAATCATCCCAGTTGTAATAGCGTCTTGGCATGCCGAGGATGCCAAGATAATGCATCGGGAAATAAATCGCATAGGTACCGAGGAAGGTGACCCAAAAGTGAATATGACCCATGGCCTGGTTCATCATCCTGCCGGTTACTTTCGGGTACCAGTGATAAATCCCACCGAAGATGACCAATATTGGCGAGACGCCCATCACCATGTGGAAGTGAGCCACGACAAAGTAGGTATCGGATAGCGGGATATCGACAATCACATTACCGAGGAACAAGCCGGTTAGCCCGCCGATGATGAAGCTGCTCATAAAGGCGATAGCGAAAAGCATCGGCAGGCTGAGGTGAATATCGCCGCGCCAGAGGGTGAACAGCCAGTTATAGACCTTGATTGCCGTGGGTACTGCTATCACTAGGGTGGTGGTGGCAAAGAAGAAGCCAAAATAGGGGTTCATGCCACTGACATACATATGGTGGGCCCAAACAATGAAGCTCAGGGCCGCAATGCCCAGTATCGCCCAGACCATCATTTTGTAGCCGAAGATATTTTTGCGGGCATGAATACTGATGAGATCAGAGACAATACCGAACGCTGGCAGGGCGACGATATAGACTTCAGGGTGGCCGAAGAACCAGAACAAGTGCTGGAACAGGATAGGGCTACCGCCGTCGTATCCGGCCTGTTGGCCCATGGAATAAATGGCGGGCATGAAAAAACTGGAGCCTAGCAGTTTATCGAACAGCATCATGATTGCACTGACCAACAGAGCAGGGAAGGCCAGCAACGCCATGGCCGACGCGGTGAAGATCCCCCACACAGTCAGCGGCATGCGCAATAAGGTCATGCCCTCGGTACGGGCTTGCAGCACCGTGGTGACATAGTTCAGGCCACCCATGGTGGCAGCAACAATGAACACCGCCAGCGAGATCAGCATCAGCACAATCCCCCAGTCAGTACCAGGCGTGCCGGGCATTATGGCCTGCGGCGGGTAGAGGGTCCAGCCTGCTCCTGTCGGGCCGCCGGTGACGAAAAAGCTGGCGACTAATATGAGTGATGCCAGAAAATAGAACCAGAAACTGAGCATATTGAGGTAAGGGAAAACCATATCCCGCGCGCCGACCATCAAGGGAATAAGGTAGTTACCAAACCCTCCTAAGAATAGTGCAGTCAGAAGGTATACCACCATGATCATCCCGTGCAGGGTCATCGACTGGTAGTAAAAGTTGGCGTCGATAAAGTCGAATTTGCCGGGGAAGCCGAGCTGCAACCGCATAATCCAGGACAGCACCAGTGCTATCATCCCCATGGCAATGGCCGTTAGCGTGTACTGGATGGCAATAACCTTATGGTCTTGGCTCCAGACATATTTGGTCCAGAAAGACTGCGGGCGTTTCTTCACGGCATAGGGGCTGGTTTCAAACATTATTGTGCTCCCTCGTTGTTTTCTTCCCCGTTATCAGCTCTTTCTGGTTCGGCTTGGGGCGATGATACTGCCTTGATATAGGCAATGATGGCCTCCAACTCCTCTTCGCTAAATTGGTAGGCAGGCATAATAGCTGGGTAGCCTTTGACGACTTCTGCGTTGGGGTTGAGAATGGCGACTTTGAGGTATTCGTCGTCAACCAGTATTTCTGAATCATCTGACATGATTTCAGTCTTGCCGTATAGCCCAAGCCAGGTTGGCCCCACACCGGGTTTGCCATCAATGCTATGGCACCCGATACACCCATTGACTTCAGAGAGGGTTTTACCGTGCTCAACAGGGTCGGTGATAGGCGTCCCCCTTTCTGAAGCGGGCTGCTGGGTTTGGGCAAAAGTAGGCTGTTTGGCGAGCCAACGGCCAAACTGTGCATCATCTTCAACTACCACTCTGCCGCGCATATTGTAATGGCCAACACCGCATAGCTCGGCACATAAAATATCAAAGGTGCCGCGCTGGGTAGGGGTGAGCCAAAAGTAGGTGACGCTTCCGGGGACCATATCCATCTTGGCGCGAAATTGCGGCACGTTGAAATCATGCAGCACATCTTTGGATCTGAGCAGCACCTTGTAGGGGGAGTACAGCGGAAGGTGCAGTTCGGGGGTCAGTATGATCTTGTCATCGCTGGAAGCGGGATCATCGGGGTCAATCCCTAGCGGATTGGTAGGGTTAATAAAGCGCACATCTGATTTGCCCAGTTGGTTATCCTCGCCGGGAAAGCGAAAGCTCCACTTCCATTGCTCACCGACGACTTCCACTTCCTTGGCATCATCAGGCACAGCAACGAATTTGCCGTAAACCACCAATCCTGGTGCTAACAAACCAATAATTGCCACTGTGGTTAAACCGATAAGCCAAGCTTCAAGGCGTTTGTTATCAGGCTGGTAAGTGGATTTATGCCCCTTGCGGTGCCGATATTTAAACACAAACCAGGCGATCATCAGATTGATGACAATGAAGAAGGCACCGGTGATCACCAATGTAAGGTTGAAGGCATCGTCTATTTCGCCCCAGTTGGAGGCAGCAGGTGTCAGCCACCAAGGGCTGAGGAAATGAAAGGCAATGGATGCCACAACTATCACTATCAAGACAATGGCAATCGCCATAAGCCTGTCACCTCGCAAATAGGTAAGCTAGCTTCCGTGATAATGAAATGTGACTTAAAGAGTTCCCAAAGCAGCGATTGGGTAGATCATCGCTGAATAATATCTATCTCGCCAAGAGGCTGATTAATGGTAATATCTTGTTACATTCTAGCGGGGGATCCTCGATGCCGCGAGATCTTCAATGAATTTCTTAATTAGATGCTGTCTCTTGATTGCTTCATCGTGGTGGCTAGAACCGATAAATATTCACTACATTTAATCAGTACAATAAAGATAAAGAGGTGATCAGTGGCCGGAGCGAGCTTATTAACCCTGTTAGATGATATTGCCACCGTGCTCGATGATGTCGCGGTCATGAGCAAAGTGGCGGCACGCAAAACGGCCGGGGTGCTAGGAGATGATTTGGCCCTAAATGCCCAGCAGGTGTCGGGGGTTCGTGCTGAGCGTGAAATTCCTGTTGTCTGGGCCGTTGCCAAAGGCTCGTTTCGCAATAAGCTGATATTGGTGCCGGCCGCACTGCTGATCAGTGCCTTTGCCCCGTGGCTGATTACGCCGATGCTGCTGATTGGCGGTTTGTTCTTATGCTTTGAAGGGTTTGAAAAAGTGGTGGAGAAAATGCTCCACCCATCACGCCCACAAGAAGACGAAGAGCTAAAACAGCTAGACGAACCACAAGATATTGCCGAGTTTGAGAAAAAGAAAATACAGGGCGCAATCCGGACAGATTTCATTCTATCCGCTGAGATCATAGTGATCGCTCTGGGGACGGTGCAGGAGTCCGCCATGCTGACCCAAGTACTGGTGGTCAGTGTGATCGCCTTGCTCATGACTATTGGGGTGTACGGGTTGGTAGCGGGCATCGTAAAACTGGATGACGCAGGATTGTACCTCGTCCGGAAAAGTGAGCCGGGCACGTTAAAGCGGGGATTTGGCGAGACATTGGTAACAGCTGCGCCGTATCTGATGAAGTTTCTGGCTATTGTCGGCACCATTGCGATGTTCTTGGTCGGTGGAGGTATTGTGGTGCACAGCATGCCGCACTCACACGTGCTGATTGAACATCTAACACATCAAGCCTCGGTCGTACCTGGTGGTGCTTTGATGCTTCCCGCGTTTGTAAATGCGGCTATTGGGCTATTTAGTGGAGCGGTTGTGTTGTTTGCGGTGACGATCTATCGCAGGGTCAGGGACGCTGTGGCCTAAAGAAATAATAGAGCACCGCACTCAATGCCGAGTGCGGCGGTTTTTTTCAAGAATTGAGCTTATGGTTGGCTGTATGCCATAAGACCACCAATGTTGATATATTGGTTGTTTGACTCCAAACGGATATAACGTGCCGCCGATTTTGGTAATCCGTGCTGTGAATCAAATAACCACTCATCTTGAGTGCCGAGTGGACCAGAGGACCAGAGGATATTTCGAGCATCATCGAGCAGATCAAGCGTGATATTTTCTGTGCGTGACTGGCAACAGTCTGTACGGTTGGTCAGAATGATGGCACTGATTTCAACATTCCCCTCTAGATCGACTTCCAGCCATTCATTGCTACCGCGTTGAGTATGAACGAAAGTCGATGACTTACCGTCAACGGCATGGCTAGCTGGGAAGCGGCTTTCATCATAATAGCTAGAGGCCGTTACAGGCTTACCGAACGCAACATCCGCCCCTTCACCTGGATCAATTCCAGACCACCTCATGGTGCCATTGATTGGTAATACCGGCTTGTCTAGGCCGTAACAGTAATTATTACCGTCAGCTTGATAATATTGAAGTATGACTTGGGCGAAGTTATGTTCAGCCAATTGCTGTAGTGCTTTCTCAGAGACTGAGATCCCCCACATATTCAAGTAATCACCATAGTCGAGGCGGGTAACGTAGGAGATACCGACCGCGAGCCAGTCGTTATTGCTGATAGATTTAATCTCATCATAAGAATACTGGCTGAATCCCAAGTTAGCCCTGTGAAGCAACCACTCGGATTCATTCTTTTTCGCCCGATTAAATTCACGTTCAAGTATGTGCAGTCGAGCCAGTAGGTGCCAACCGTCTTGCAATGTCCCTTGTGCTTGGGCAGCCATCATCATTTGGATATAGATGGCGACGCCATGATTCCACTTGGTTAAGTTAGCTTGCTGCATATAGGCAAAAGGATCGGGCTGACTTTGCGCGGTCTGCAGTGTTTCATACAGTGATTTAAATGGCAGTTTCTGGCAGCTTGGAGCTTCTCCAGTTTGCTTGAAGAATTGGGATTTAGAATAGTACGAGTAAGGGTTGGTACTGGCATGGCCTTCCCAGCCACTAAAACGAAAACGACCCTTTTCTAAACCATGTCCGAGTTCGTGAATATCACCATGACCTGTTGGGCTAAAGGCCCAGCCGGCATCATAGGGGTTACCCGAGCAGCCATAGCCACAAGTCGGCTGATCCGCATTCATGTGTTTAACGATAGTATGGCTGTCTATAGTCCAACCTTGTTGGGCAGCAAAATCATGTATTTCAGGTATCTGGCTAATACCATCACCTTGGAACCCAGCGAGTACGTGCGGGTAGTCATGCATGTAAGCCTCAGTGGCTGCTGCCAGGCTTTCAGCCGTTGACCAATTGGCATTGGACAAGGTGGATTTCATTTTAGACAGGGTTGAATGGACTTCAAAGTAGGGGGTTGCCACTTCGGCCCAGTCAAAGTCCTCTTGCTCCATAGCGAGGGCAAAATGGGTATTATCTTCGCTGTTACGCCAGTGAGGGTGGCGGCCAATGTGCTTAAATGCCAGCTCAATCGGTAACCCAGCTTCCCCACTAAATCCAACTTGAACAGGTCCACCATAAGGAGATGTGAACTTGAGGGTTTCACCCGGCAGTAAGGTAATCTTTACCGATTGAAGGTACTTCGGTCGTTTGTAACCTCCAGAGGAGAAGGGTTTAGAAGCTGAAGAACGTAATGAGTTGACAAATACTGTGGTATTAGCAGCGAGGTTATCATCAAGGCGTGTGACTTCAAATGTCTGCCCCGGCAGAGCGTAAACCCCGGCAGACTGGAAATGCCCCTTGCTTGTCAGGGTTACAGTTCGGTCAGTTGGGGTGATATGGCTGAAGTCACCACGGCTAAAGTTGCCCAGATCTGGCTGTGCAGGGCTGAGGCCACGATAGTTGTATTGAACATGATCAGCGTAATACGATTCTAGGAATCGCGTAGTTTCTCCTGAGGCCATGTCCATAGGAAATACTATAGATTGACGGAAATAATCAGCGAGTAAGATCAACAGCTTCTGGTACTCGAACCCTTCTAGTGCAAATAAATCAGTCTTGTTACTGTCCAGATTGTTGGCCATGTTCTTGGCTAGGGTAGCCGCTTCTTGGAATTCGGCTTTGAAGCTATCGATATTTGAGCAGCTTGAGTTACATTGGCTCAGGTCACTGCTAAAGCTCTGATCACGGAAATGCGTGATCATGGTTTTGACCTTCTCGACATCATTAGGCAGTCCCCCTTGCCTCACGGTAATATCAAAACCTTTCAGTCCTAGTTTCTTCCAATAATTATCCCACTCGTAACTGACATTGAAATTCAGGAACAGTTGCTTACCAAGCGCGGTCTGATTGCCGTCATGATGCAGATACATGACGGGGATACCTTGGGATTGGGCTGCTTGTACCTGCTTAGCAATGGCCTCAGCGTTTTCCCCGCTACGAAGATATTGGGAGATGATCAATAAATCTGTTTCTGCGGTAAGGCAGCTTCCAAGAGCTGTTCCATTGCAGCTTCTGGCCGGGTTGTAAGTAACGTTGTCTGGAAATCGCTGATCTAGCCAGTTCCTTGTCGCACTTTCATCAGGGAAGTAATACCCGTTTTCCATCTGTGCAATAACGACGTTCAGGCCGCCTGAAAGAATATCACTGTGTGTTTTTCCGGTTAGCCACTGGATACTATTTTCAACAAAAGCCTCTGTTTGTTCATTAGTCTCGAAACCACGCTGCCAAGTGCGCATTGGATTAGAGCCGAGTACTAAATAACGGCTGTTATTTGTTTCTCCGATAATACCGATTGCCTTTTCATACACTGTTTTTCCCGACACATAGACATCATTGGTATACAAGATGGCCTCGTTGACCCCATAGGTGGGGATAAAGGTGCTGGCATCATGGGTTGGGTCCCAAGACAGGCTGGTTAAGCTGCTGCCATCCTCTTTGGCATACCCTTCAGGAGTGAGATTAAAGATGGCATTTTTTGCATCTTGATATTGTGTGCTGTTCGCATCAATGACGTTGAGGATCGCTTGTAGGATTGATTCTCGATCCGGAATAAGAAGGGCATTGCCAGACTCAACTGCAGCATCCATGGGATCAGGGCAACCTGATGTTTCGGTATAGAAGCTAGCTTGGGGGGCGTAGCTATTGACGGGTTGGTAAGCTAAGAAGCAGCCGCTATGCGAATTCTGAGCTTGTTGAGTGAAGTCCGAAGGTAAGCTTTTATCAACGAAGAAATCAGGCCATTTATCCAGTCTTATGACCCCAGTATGGTAATTGTCGAGATCGAGACCAGCCAATTGGCTGAAGAAGTCTGTTTGTCCCCCCTCATTACGATAAATGGGTGTAGAAAAGCGTACGGGGGCACCATAGTGAACATATACCTTCGTGTCGTTCACATTGACAAAATAGTACCCTGCGATGGGATCCCAATTTGAGTGTCCCCCACAACTATAGGAGCAATCACCTAACTCGCTGATACCAGCAGTCTCTGAAGCCATATAGACATCAGCAAGAGCTTGATTGGCTTGTCCGGCTAATTGTTCTAGTTCTAGTGCTATAGGAGCGGCTATAGCCGATGAGCAGCTTAATGCCCATATATTAAACGCGATTTGGCCGAGTTTTTTCGTCATAGATAATTCCTTTATTACTGTCGTTGCGGGGAAAGTTGTTATTTTTATTGCGAAAAAATCATGTCGAGTGTTGTGAATGATTAAAATAAGCTAATTGCATATAAGTGCTTAATTAAGGGTAATGGAATTAGACCTTCAATCCAGTAAGGTTATGTGAGCTTGCTTCATGAAGTGATAATTTGTATGGATGGTTAGGCGTATTTGTATTGGTTTCTTTTTTGAAAAATAGAGGTTGCCATCAAAGCAGCTATTGTTGATAAATTAAAACTGTTCATACTCTGAGCAGTTGGTTGCGTGGGGTATTTACAACAAGAAAATCCTACATTAGTATACGCCGCACTTACGGAGAGATGGCTGAGTGGTTGAAAGCACCGGTCTTGAAAACCGGCATACGTTAATAGCGTATCTAGGGTTCAAATCCCTATCTCTCCGCCACATTCTGAAAAAGCCGCTGAGAAATCAGCGGCTTTTTTGTTTGCGTTGGGCTTTGAGTAAGGGATTTGAATCAAATCCGCCATACCTAGAGCACTCCGTCACATTCGAAGGGCTTGCAGAAATGCAGGCCCTTTTTGCATCTGGAATCTAGGGTTCAGCCGAGTGAAACGAGCCAACGTTGCTAACTGAAGGTGCTTTAAAGCAACGGCCCGCAGGGCGAAGTAAATACACCTTACCCAGAGCACGCCACCACATACAACCCCTTTCTCTAATGGTTGGCGTCATATGGTAATAACCGTCATTAGGTATTTGATATTTTTGTGCTGCAGCTTCCCATATTCGTATGTCATATGCGTAGGGGCTTTATAAACATTGAAAATGCAGGTGGGTTAAATGAAAAGAGTTATGACGCTTATCGTAGCTACGGCTTGGTTGTTTGTTATCGGTAATGCCTATGCCGTTTCAGATGCCGCAAAGGTGGGGGCCAATGCGGGAGCGATGATCTATTGCTATGACAATGTAGCGCAGTCAAGCCAGCAGTCGAAATACAAGCTTCTTAAACTTCATACATATGATGAGTATAAAAAATTACCAGATAACGAGCGTGCCACAGCATTGTTTATGAAAAAAGCAGCTGAAGATGGTGAGTACTTAGGCGATCGTCTAGATAAAGAGCGCTGCGATAGCCTACGTAAAATGCTGTACCTAAAGTACTAAAGCTAAAGTATAGATTTGTTGGGTGGCGTTATGTGGAATAGAACTGCTACCAACCAGTTCCTTGAGCCATATTGTTGCTCAGCAATTCCTTTTCTTTTTTCTTTTCTTTATTTGTGTACATCAGTTTATCCGCCAAGATATATAGCTCGGTAAGATCCAGCTTTTCATTGAAGTCGACGCATATACAGCCACAGCTTACGCCATAGCCTTCGGTGAATGGCTCAAACTCTTTTCGGCTAGCAAGGTTGGCTTGATAGTTGGTTTCGATTTGACGGCACCTTTGTTTCAATAAAGTCTCGCTGATATTGTTCAATACAAGAATAAATTCATCACCTCCTACACGGGCAATAATATCGGTAGAGCGGGTTAGCTTTCGTATTTCAGATGCCAAGGCTTGAATAGCAATATCACCGCAGTCATGGCCAAGCTGATTATTGATTTGTTTTAGGTTATCAGAATCAAAATAGGCAATGGCGATAGAACGGTCGATGTCCGTTTTATTTTGCAGTGTTTTTTGGGCCATAAAGGATAGCCCTCGGCGATTGTATAAGCCGGTTAACTCATCGGTCAGGGCGAGGTTTTGACATTTTCATACGCATCAATGAGTTTAAGATCTGCTGTGATGAGCTCCCTGAGCTGATCGAGCAGTTGATATAGAGTGTCATTGTACTCAGTCGGATTAGTATAAATAGCACATATGGTGCCAAACACAGTATTGCAAGCCAGTATATTGGCATGCCAAAGTAGGATCGAATTGGCCCTTCTTTCACAAAGGGGATTTGACTCCATTCGGGATCACTTTCTGGATCAGCAACATATAATGCATCTCCTTTTTCGATAACATGGCGACAAAAGCTGTTCATTTCATAGGGCCAGGCATCACAGCGTTTGAGAAAGTTATCTCTATTTTGGCTTGATCGGACGGTAAAAAACTCCTCATCACGCAATTGAACAATCGCACCACAGGCACAATTGAATAACTGTGAAATCAAATCGACAGTTTTTTGCCATTTTTCCAAGTTCAGTTCGGGGTGTTCATTTGAAGCTAAACATTTAGTCCGATCAAACATTCTGTTACCTCCAGCTGAGTAAGGTAAGTATATTCAGCCAAATTGATAGCATTGTTTGTAGGGTTATGTTTTGTGATGTTGGTGGGGACTTTTGAATGTATGAAGGAGAACGGTTCGCAAAATGTGCAAAACTAAACTACGAATGCCTGAATATTATACATAATGTCAAAGCTTAATCTTACTAGTATATAAAGAGAGAGCATCCTGCTCTCCCGAAAAACATTGCGCTGTCGTGTTTGTTGGAAGCGGCTCTCTAATCTATGAACAAACAAACCAAGAGTTAGCCGGGGCGGTTATATAAGAGCTTCTGTGCCAATTCACTCTTTCTAACGCTGGGGCGGTACGGATATCCCCTTTGAACTTGTCTTTGACTGACACTTTTACCAAGCCATCATTAACACTAAACACTTGCCCGCGGTATGTATGCCCCATATTGGTTTGATGCGGGTGATCGTACAGGCAGACTGTTGCTCCGACACTGGAATAAATGTAGCGGCTTTCATCGCTCCAAGGGGCTGTAGTCGGTGATGCAGGTTGGTTTATCGCATGCATAGTTACACCCGCAGGTGCCATTTTACGCAAGGGTGAATAGGGCTCATAACCCAGTATTTGTGCACTTTCGAACCATTGACCTTGATTGGCTTGAGTATTCTCATTTAGCCGTAAGGTGACAAAAGGACCGTCTAGACATAGGTCAGCCCATAGGGCAGTACTGGTAATTTTGGCTGAGAAAAGCGGCTGTTCATTAGGTGTATTCGCGCCAACAACGCACCATGTGCCGCTGGCTTGATTGATCAACTGGCCGCTATTGGTGTCACAGACACGTTTAGCTAGCGCATGGTATTCGGCAATGTCATTTGCTGCTTGTTTAGGGCTATCGGAGCAGTAGCGGTAGGTATAGGCAAAGGTATTTTTGGGATAGAACACGCCTTTGTCTACTACAGCACCGTTACGGCGAGCATCAGTTAAGGCAATAAAACTTTGGGTTGAGTCGTAGAAGCTATATTCCCCTGTGCGCCTTACGGTGTTAGGGTCGGAACTACAGCCACTGATTAGCAAGGAAATGATGAGGGAAAAAGGGAAGAGTTTTCGAGTCAATGAACACATCACGCATCTACCTCCTACGCCAACCACATGAAAAAGCAGAAACACTAACCATGAATACAAAGTGTTACATGCGTCACAAAAATAGCATGGTTTTAAGTATATCGGATTTGATACGAACTGCTGAGAATGTCTGTGAGAAAGCACCTTATTGATAAATAAGGTGCCAAGTATAAAGAGGGCTATTGGCTCAGTGGCAGGCTTGCTCCTAAGAGTGCAAACACCGTTCCGCACCCACGGTTGAAGCGCTGGCCACTCTGTTGTAGCCATGGTCGCAGTTGGTGAGCGATACAGGCAACAAAGAACTCCACACTGAATTCAACCACTGCAAATGTCGTCGCCAAAATCGCAAACTGCATAAATAGCGAAGCATCCGGCGTCATAAACTGTGGCAGGAAAGCGCCAAAAAACAGTATCACTTTCGGGTTCGCAATGGCAGCTAATAGTCCTTGTCTGAATCTAGCCGTGTGGCTAAGGTTGGCAGCTGAGGTTCTCTCAAGAGTAATGGCTGGTGAACGCCATAACTGAATGCCGAGATAAACGAGGTATGCACCTCCTAGCCACTTTAGCCAGTAAAGAATATTTGCTGATGCCATCATCAGTGATCCAATCCCAAACATTGAGAGCGCGATAACACCAACAAAACCTGTTACTCCACCCAGGATGGTTGAGAGTGTTTTTTTACGGCCATAGAGTGCGCCATGACTTAATGCCAGTAGGCCGTTTGGGCCAGGCGCGAAAGCCAAACCGGTCACTGCAACCAAATATAGCAGCCAAGTTTCCAATGCCATGAAGTTACCTTAAAAAGTGAAGTTAGTGGTTGGCAGTATATGAGCATATCAATCAATTGATTTGGTATTTTTAGGACCACTTAAGGTAATATTTGGACATTGAGAGTGAAATCCGCTTAAACTCAATCAGAACCTTATACGTAATGAATAACATGCAATTTGCTCAACGCATTTCAACGCCCTTAGACTCGCAACCTGATGTGCGGTTTCTTCTCGTACCATTGCCGACATTCAACATGTTACCTTTTGGTAGTTTCCTCGATAAATTAAGATTTTCTGCTGACGATGAGGACTATAGTCAGCAGAGGTACTGCTCGTGGGATGTTGCAGGACTGGCTCAGGGGGAAGTTATATCAAGTAGTGGGGTGCATCTTTCGGTGCAACATACCTTTGAGCAAGTAGAACTATCGAAGTATGACTACATCGTTGTATTTGGCGGCCGTAGTGCCAACGATATGAAGGTGATAGCACCATTGTATAGGCCTTTTCTCAAAAAGGCGGCGGCAAAAGGCCTTAGCTTAGTTACGGTAGACAATGCATGTTTTACATTCGCCGAACTTGGACTGTTTGATGGCTGTGAAGTAGCGGTTCACTGGCGACACTTACAAGAGTTTGAGACTGACTACCCAACGCTGAAAGCAAGCTCAGATCAACTCTACTGTATTGACGATAAGCGAATAAGTTGTGCCGGAGGAACGGCAGTTATTGAATTGGCCATTGAGTTATTGGCGCGTATGTCTGGACGTGAAAGGGCGTTGAAGGGCCTCGCCGATATGCTGGTGGATGAAACACGAAACCGGCAGCACTATTTAAAGTCATTAGGTGATGATAAAAATGGTGTGCGTCAACATAATCGTCATGTGTCACGGGCGATTTCTCTGATGCGCCAGAATTTATCAGTGCCTTTGAGTGTTGAGGAACTGGCGCTTCAATTAGGGTTAAGTCGTCGGCAACTCGATAGGGTGTTTAAAACGGAGCTGTCGGTTAGCCCTCGCGAGTACTGGGCAGCCATGAGGATGTCGCATGCCCATTGGCGCTTGCAAAACTCCTTCAATAGCCTGTCTGATATTGCCAATGAAGTGAGTTTCTCTGACGTGAGTTATTTTTGTAAAGTGTTCAAAAAGCATTTTGGATACCGGCCTTCGCAATTGAAGAATAATCCCGGCGATTAATTGAGCATTATGGCGTGAATGCCTCTTTATCCCTGAAAACACGCTACGCTCCAAGAAGCGATGTTCGGGATCATCAATACTGGTGCTATGGGGCTTGTCGCGGGTTCATTGTCTGATTTCCTATTCAAGTCATCGACCAAGGTGCTGATGTGTTTCTCATTCTCTATCTTCTTAGCAAAAGGCATTATCCTTGCCCCAGTTGCGGAAGCGGGTGTTCCCGACCAGTGCAGTGGCGCAGCAATGAGTGTTGGTTCGTTTGCAACTTACGCGTCTGTGTTCTGGGCATACGCACTTAACGGTTGGATCATTGATACTTTTGATAAGATTGAGGCTTACCAAATGATCTTTGGTATTGGCCTGTTGGTCTCTTCGGCAGGTATGCTGTGTGCCGGTGTACTATTGGTTGTGAAGCGCCGACAGCAGAATCGACAAGTGAATTCGGAACCTGTGGTTTTATAATTTACTAGGTACAACAGCAGTTCTAAAATGTTGTAAATCTGTTATTTGTAAAAGGATGAAGGGTGCTGGCCTTTCATCCTTTTTGTTAGCAATACACTCTGAGAGTCATTGATAAAATTAACGCACAAGTTATACAAGCAGTTCGATTGGTTGTTTTAACTTAATTTGGCTACGAGTGCAGGAAAGTGAAGTACGGTAACTTTGGCGGCGTACAGTTTTAGGTGATTGAAATGCACCTGTTGCTGCTTGGCCTAACTCATTGTAAAAGTGAGCTTCTTTCATATGAGGAGTTTTTGTTAAGTATTCAAAAAACATGTTTGACAAAATCCAGTTCAGCTTTTATGTCAATAATACATAGTTGTATTGGATTTTTTGTTATAAAAGCTGTTTGAGGTTGACAGTAAATAATTACTATTTATTATAGCTTAATTGTGCTTCCACAGTTTCTACATTTGTAAATCGCACTATAAAAAATCTTTTGGATAGCATTTCTTTTTACTTGATAAGCAGAGGGGTTGTTGCAGCACTTCATACAAATATCCTTTCCATGAACGATTTTGGCGACATCCTATACATATTATCAGGCATAAAATGTGATCATCGTCCCATTAATATTTAATAATCCATATCATATTTTTGATTCACAAAAAGATGATTAAATTATTACAAGCTTAGTAAGCTTGATTTTCAGTGTGTAATAAAGTGTAAACTCTGTTAGTGGTTAAATGCTATTTAAAATAATATTTTGAAATGTTGGTTGATGTTAAAATTAACTTTTTCATTTTTTTACACCGAAAATCATCAGGCTGACCGCGGTGGCTCAACCTGTATGAATGATTTGTTCTCCTGAGGAACTATTACTAATAAATCGGCCAATCCGCAGCGTCAATAGAGTCTATGCTGCCGTCGTGTTTGTTACCTCCCCATTTACGGATAAATACACCTTTAGGATCATAGATTTCGGTTTGCTTAACTAAATTGAAATGACGGCTATCTTTAGGGTCAGCACCTACACCAGCAAGGTACTGCCAGTTACCCCAGTTGGATGCTGTATCGTAGTCTATTAAATGTTCCTCGAAATACGCGGCACCATAACGCCAATCGACACTAAGTTCATTGACAAGGCAACTGGCGACGATCTGCCTACCACGGTTAGACATGTAGCCTGTCTGGCGTAATTGATTCATCAGTGCGTTCACAATGGGGTAGGGCGTGTTTCCTTCACTCCAGCGGCGGAAACGCTCAGGGTAGTAAGCCGTATGCGGGCTCTTTTTATTGATCCCTGAAAAGCTAAAAATCTTGGAGCCGTGATAATGGGCATACCACTGGAAGTATTCACGCCATAACAGCTCAAATTTGATCCATTGAGTAGAATCGTTGCATTCGACATCTTGTTCATACTTGGTCAGATGCTTGATAAGCATAGTGGTAGATAAGCAGCCCAAGGCTAACCAAGGTGAAAACTTGGTGGAATTCTCCCACCCATCGAGTTCGTTGCGTGTTTGTTTGTAGTTGCTTGGAGCACTAGAAGAGAAATATTTTTCAAGGTGATTTAGCGCAGCTTTCTCACCACCTTCAAAATCGGCTAATAGTTTTGGGTTGATCATAGAGCTGATCACATCAAAGGCTTTCAACCTGCCTGGCGGTGGGGGAAGTTTGGCAATGGTTGTTAACGGTGAACGAATGTCTAAATCTTCAACTTGTTTACGAAATTGACTGAATGTCTCGGGGAGTAATTCATTTATATCAAAAGGCAATTCAGTTCTGTCAAATAGCGTATGGGTCGAAATTTGGCGGAACGTGATATACGGATACCTACCTTTGAGCGTGTGCCAATTGCGTTTTTCGTAAACCCCAGCATTTTCGCTGGTGTAAATCATAGAGACATTGTACTGGCTAATGAGCTCGGGCAGTACATTGAGGGGATGTTCAAGTAGGACATGTAGGCTCTGTCCCCTTTCGCTCAGCCGTCCAGCAAGGTTATTAAGCGACTGTAATAAAAACTGCTTTCGGTAAATGCCATGTTTGTCGATATGGTAGGGGTAGCGATTGATATTGTCGACGGGTAAGCAATACACGCAGATGAGGTGATCCGCCTCTTGTGTTGCCAATGCTAGCGCGGGGTTATCATGTAGCCTTAAATCATTTTGAAACAGAAACAAACCTGTTGCCATTGAAGATCCCTCTAAACTAAGGTGCTAGCTTAACTATAGGCGTAAAATCACATCTATTGATTTTTTAACATGAAATAATCAGGTTAAATTTTTCTAGGAAATGAAGGAAATTACAAAAAAGCAATAAATATAAGAAATAAAGTGCAGGTTTTAATTGACAGAAGTGTTATTAAATATAGGAGTGAAGATGGATTAATTATCGGTATAGCTGATATATTAAGCAACATAATCAATACTAAAACGTTTACAAAAAATATATTTAGGTGATTTCTATAGAACAAATTTGATTATAAATATCTATTTTTATGCTAACTAATACTATGTGTTGCCTAGATTAATATACAAAATAGAGAATGTTAGCATTTTACTGCTTAGTTAATAATACATTATGATAGAGGTTCTAGTTAGAAGCATATTATTACCTCTTGCAATGGTACTGATTTGGGAGCAGAGTCACAAAAAACATATTTATCAAGTGCATAATATATATATGGTCTGACTGGCATAAAAGGATGAAGCTATGATACCAGCAATAAAAATATACACAAAAAATAAAGAAATAAGAGAGGCAATTAACCAGCTAATATTCTATCTTCCACAAGACTATAATGGTCAAGTTTATGACTCACTTTATGAAATGCATCAATCAGAATCCATAGAAGAAAGTGAAAATATATATATTGTTGATTATAAAAGTTTAACGGAAGTTGAAAAATATATTTTTCACATTCAGGGTGATAAAAGATCCTGGCTCTTAGTCAACATCGATGATGCAAAGGCTACAGACACGATCCTATGGATAGATAAAGGCTTCGTTGGCGTCCTTTCAATACTTGAGCTTATAAACAATTTTGCCAATGTAATCAATGCTATAAAGCATGGGCAAATGTGTATTCCTAAGAGTCATACACGATTGGTTATACAGTTTTATCAAGAAAAATACATAAAAAAAAATATGAAAATTAATGACTTATTTTCAACATCACAGCTTACAACAAAAGAACAGGATATATGCCGCTTGGTGTTGAGTGGCTTAAACAACAAGCAGATAGCCTCAGAGAAAAACATCAGTATCCACACGGTAAAAAGCCATGTCCACAATATCTTGACCAAGCTGTCAGTCAGCTCGAGATCCGAATTGTTGGGGTTGATTATCAACGACTATAAAGAAAATGAATATGCCAACTAGTCTATTATAGCAGCCTATGCAATTAGGCTGCTTTTCTCATCTTTAAACCTTGTCATTTTCTCCTCTTTTTAATCACTATCCTTTATACGACTGTATATTTTTTTGCTAGATATATAATCACGTTGATTGCGGTCTTTTGCTTTCATTCTTTTTTCAACCTCAAAACACATTAAATATAAATATTTTCAATCCAAATGGCGATGTTTTAGTTGACTCAATGTCATATTCTAACAATGAACAAGGCAGTACGAAATACAAACACAATTAACGCAGTACTAATGATAAACGCACAGGGAGCTTGATTATGAAAAAGTCAATAATTGCATTATCAGTAATAGCCTTAACATGTAGTATGGGCACATTTGCGAAAGGTCAAGGTGGTGGTGGTCAAGGTGGTGGTCAAGGTGGGGGAGATTACTGGTCGAAGAAAAGCTATGTTGTAGACCCTAACTTTGAATATGAAAAAGAAGTCGAGTTACTTGGTTTTATTCCTCGTAAGTGTGAAGCGAAATTTTATGCTGAGCGCCGCCTTACTAAATATCATGGTGGTGCAACTTACGTCGAATTAACCTCAAAAGAGCCACAAAAGTTGGGGCAGTTAAAAGTTGAATGTAATCTACCAAAAACTGTCGTTACTGTATCTCCATTGACTGACGGCAAATTCAAAAATCCAAACTCGAAGTATGTCTCAGATACAAGGTATGACTTGAGTTTTGATCAACGCTATGGCTGGACAGATGGATATAAAGATTTGAAGGCATATAAGATTTGGGATTATGACTTCAAGAAAGATCTTTATATCAAAGTGGATAGACAGCCAAAGACTCATGGTATTTATAATGCCAAGTTCCGTATAGATGTTGAGTCAAGTTTCTTGTAATTGTAACTATGAGGTGGGTTAGCCCACCTCAACTTATCGGAGGGTACAGAATGCGTTTATTTAATTATTTATTATTGATGTTATTCTGTTCATCTATTTATGCTTACCAAGTACAGCCAATGTTACAAGAAGTGGATATGACTGGACGTGGTAGCTATGGCACATACCTTTTGACCAATGATAATGATGTTGAAACTACAATAGAAATATCAGTATATAGAATTGAATTTATTGATGAAGTTAACGAAAGTCTGATACCTGCGGATGATGACTTTTTGATTTTGCCTCCTCAATCAATAATAAAACCAAAATCTAGTCAAACCTTTAGGTTAAGGTACTTGCCAAATACGAAAATGACAGAAAGCACAGCCTATCGTGTTGTTTTTGATCAGCTTCCTTTAGATATTGATGATAGTAATCAAAGTCATGTCGAATTCATGATGAGGTTTTCTACTATAGTAATAGTCAACACGCCTAATACGAAGGCTTTACCGGTAATTTCAAATGATAATGCCTCTGGTAAGCAAGTGGTTAAAATAAAAAATGCGGGTGATGGAGTGCTTGATCTTGCTGACTGGAAGTTTAATTTTAATGTAAATGGAAATAAAAGAATATACAACTGGTTAGAAATGGAAAATACATTTAATCAACGTTATTTAATGCCCAGTTCGGCATTGATTGTTAATGAATTCAAAATGGAAGGGATTGAAAGTGAAGTAGAAAATAAGGTTTACCTGAACTCATTAGTGGCCAAGTAGGTGTGTTATGATGACGGTAAGAAGCTGTTTTTGTTTAATAGTGTCAGTGTTATTAATTTATTTTAGTCATTCTTATTCAATTGCATCTGCACCTTCTTGCTCAAATGCTTCATTTGAGATGCCGTTACCTTTATATTATCATGATCGTGAATTAGGTGAGGTGTTAACAAAAACGAATGGTGATGGAATTTGTTCAGTTGACAAAAATAGCTTGTTTTATGTGATTGCGCCTTTTATTGATGAAACAGCGATAACCTGGGCACGGTCATATAATAAAAATGACATAACTTTAGATGATTTAAAAGAACATGGCTTAATTTTAAATTTTGTTCCAAGTACCTTTTCAATATCATTTATAATTGAAAGAGGTAATGAAAGAATACGAAATTTGAATAATGAAGATAACTATGTGGGAGCTACTCCTTCACAAGGTGAATTTTTTTCTGCTATATCAAGTTTTAGTCTGGAGTATGATTACAGCGATTCATCTCTCTCATCAGATTCTTACTATTTTCAATGGTTGGGTGGTTTTAATTGGGGAGGCTTTGACGGTGTTAATTTGACGACTAATACTTCTTTGGCGTACTCATATGATGACGATAAGAACAAGGATGATTGGGATGCTGTAAGAGGACCAATTGTTCTTTTCCATGATCGTTACCGTCAACCCGCACGATATTCTCTAGGCGATGTTTCCAGCCCCTCATTTGGTCATTTACCAAATTATGAATTAGGTGGATTTTCGGTTTATAGAAACTTTTCCGATTTACAACCTGATCGAAATATTCAAAATACAGGGAGTCAATTTTTTCAACTCAACGAAAGTGCCGAAGTAAGTTTTTTCGTGAATGATATTTATGTTACGCGTTATAGGCTAGAACCAGGAAGGTATAATATTAATAACCTTCCGTTATCTTCAGGTAATAATGATATTCGTTTAGAGATAAACTATTTGTCAGGCCGAACTGACACACTCTATTTTTCCCGTTATTATAACGCAACTTTACTTAAGTCTGGGTTAAGTGACTTTGGTTTGTCATTGGGTGCTCTATCAGAATTTGATAAAAGAGATATAAGCTATTCAGATGAATATGTGGCTTCAGGTTATTATAATTATGGATTGACAGAGGAATTAACACTTGGTTCCAGCGGGTTAGTCTCTGATGGTGGCGGTCTTCTCGGTATATCTGCTGTAACGGGTAATTTTTTGGGGAATTTTTCACTCAGATTAACATATGGCTATTACAGTGACGATACTTATAGTCACGGTTATATCGGTTCTGTTGATTACGAACAATCAGTAATCGGAAGTGGTATTAGCAGTTCTGCAAATTTAAGAGTAGGCTATGAATATCAAAATAGGTTTTCATCAGTTCCGTGGTTGATTGGTAATCAGCAAGATGGTTATAGTACTTATATTGATTATTCAGCATATCCTTTAGAGTCTTTTGACTTTTCATTAGGTGCTCGTTCTAGTGATTATGATGATACCGGTCGCTACCAGTCTTACTATCTATACGCTAATTATAATTTCGGCGATCGTACAAACCGTTTTAGAGTTGGTGTACGAGGTGAGTATAGCTCTGCATCTATCACCGATGATGATGAATACTCTGTCAATTTGAATGTAAGTTGGAATTGGTTATCCGAAAGCAGAAAGTATTCGTCATCTTTAAGATATGATACAGATGGTAATCTTGCAGCGGGAGACTTTTCACGTACCAGTGATTATGGTGTCGGTGGGTTGGGCTACAGAGTCTCGACTGAGTATCATGATAATTATGATAGGCATAGTGGAAATATTAATTATGTTGCAAACAGGTGGCGAGGCAATGCCAATATTTCTAGATATGGGTCAAGCTATTACGGCGATGAATTAGCTGCTTCTGTTTATCTATCGACAACCGTTGGCTATAGCGGTGGACGGTTTGGCGTAGGTAGTGACCCCGTCGGTCCATTTGCGGTTGTTTCGGCCCATCAGACCCTAGATGGGTTAGATATTGAAGTTAACGGGTACGAAGGCAATAATCCAAGTGCGATTGCAACCAATGAGCTTCCTGCTATCGTGACGTTTAATCGTGCATTTACCAATAATACTGTCAGCGTTGATATACCTGATGCCCCTCCTGGTTTAGACTACGGTAACCCTTGGTACTCTGTTGTCCCTGGTAGCTTAACGGGGTATGCCATTCATATTGGTTCTGATGCTGTCTATACTGTCATCGGACGGTTGCTTGACAGTTCCCAATCTCCCGTATCCCTAAAAAGTTTCGTTATCATCGGTGAAAACGGTCGATATTCAACCTTTACCAACCGCAACGGTCGGTTTGTCGTGGAGGGTATTAAACCGGGTAACTATTTGATACACCATAAAGAGGACCCTTCAGTACGGGCATCTTTCAGTGTCGAAGAGACTGACAACCCACTAGTTTACCTGGAGCCTATCGTCTTGCCCGATCCCGAGGTCATCGAAATTGAAGCGCGCGAACAGAGCGGGAATGCCAGAATTCACGATGAAATACAACCCGTAGGAAAAGTCATACGTGTACAACCAGGTGATTCCATCTGGCGATATACCTTTGATGAAATCAGAAGAACTCGACAATTGTACGGGTTTGATTTTTCAAAAGCTGAAAAATACCGACTTACTCTTTCGTTGAGTGATCATATTGTAAGTGTCAATGATTTGATGGATGGCAATATCATTCATCCAGAGCAAGAAATATGGATTCCTGATTTGAGTAGCTTTGTAATTGATTATGAGAAAGCGATGCGAATTTCACTCTAATTATTGATTTGTAATTTCACAGTGGAGAATGAACATGAAAAGGTGGTTATGGATATTTTTTTTGTGTTGGCCGCTAATTTCTCATGCAAGCGATGAGTGTGCAGGATCTTGGACTATAAGGTTTATTGAGGATGACCCGGTGACTAAGCCTAGATTAGGTGAGTCGACATGGATCCAAGCCTACATTGAGTTGGGACCTTCCTTATATCAGTGTGCTAATTCTGCCGTGATATCGACCAGAGCTGAACCGCAATTCTGGCTAAAGGGGCCGCAAGGCAAGGTTGCACTGCAATTTTTCAACAAACACCTGATCCCTTTGCCATTAGTGGATAGTCAAAGTGTTAGGTTGAAATTAGACCCTACGAAAATTACATACTTTTGGCTGAAAATTCCACAGGGGGAATTCCTTTCTGCTGGTATGTATAGTGCGTCTATAGACGTGCAGCTATTTTCCGGCAAGAGCACCAAGGCGATATCTACTCAGACCAAGAATATTGACTATTTTGTCACGCCCTTCGCAAGTATTAGGTTGGATAGTACACGTTACCCTTGGATGAATAATGCCGGTTCGCATTATCAACTGATGCTCGGGCACTTGAAAACGGGCAGCAAGCGGCAATTTGATTTTGAAGTATTGAGTAATGCTCATGTTGTTTTGAAAGTAGAGCCTGAGAATGGCGCTTTGCTTCATACTCATTCACAAGGAAGTATCCCCTACTATTTATGGGTAGATCGGCAAAGGGTTAAGGCATCAAAACAGCCTTTACGATTTGAACTAGGCAGAATGTCGGCGCGAACGCCCAGTATTATCGCGTTTGGTGTAGAAGTGGGTAATACCAAGAATGCGGTTGCTGGTAGCTATCGAGATGTTCTAACGATATCTGTTATTGCCAAGCCATAAACCGCACACAGGATAGTTATTTCTATCGGTTGCTATTGAGCATCTTGATTACTGCTGCCGGTGAGCCCCCAACCAGGGTGTCGGGCGGTACATCCTTGGTTACCGTGGCATTGGCGGCCACCACCGAACGGGCACCGATGGTCACCCCTTGGCAGATCACGACATGGCCGCCGATCCAGACGTCATCTTCAACCACAATGGGTTTGGCAAAGGTCTCCCAGCGACGGCGGCTCTGGTAATCGAGCGAGTGGCTCGGGGTATAGAACTGGGCGTTGGGACCGATCAGAACATTGTTGCCGATACGGATTTCGGCATTGTCGAGCATGGTCGCTCCCATGTTAATAAACGTGTGGGAGCCGACATGGATAGTTTTGCCGAACTCGCAGAGAAAGGGCGGCATGACATGGCTGTCTTCGCCGAATGACGCGAAAAGTCGGATAAGCAGGTCGCGGGGGGCATCACCAGGATGTTGGTTGATGGCCATTTTCAATTGGTAGGCATTGGCTCTGATAGCCAGGATCTCTGGATCTTCATCGTTGAAATCCAAACCTTTCAGCATTTTTTCGAATTCGGTCATAGTGGTGACTGCATAATAATTAGTAATGATGATTACGCTTTGCGAACAACGTAAACTTATAGTCTGATGATTTGAAGTAGTTGCGGCTGTATTCGAAAACGGTGCCATCAACCAAGTAACCTCGGGTGATTTTCTCGATGATAGGCTGATCGGCAGGTATACCTAGCTGGTTCACCACCTCTTGTGGCGGCAATACTGGGATGATTTCCAGCTCACTTCGGTCGATGACCATTTTCTTGGTACCTTCAATGAACTCGTATTTCGAGCCCTGCATCACTTCATACGTGAGATGGGGAATAGCGAAAGTGGCATCCAGGTCTCTTCAAGGGTCACCGGGTTTTCGTCAATAAAGCGGACGCGCTTGACGTAAAAGATCCTGTCTTCTTCAGTGATCTGTAATGCCTCAGCAATCGCAGGAGCGGGTGTGGTGATTTCAAAGGCAAGGATCTCACTGTGTGTTTTGACATCAAGGTGGCTCAGCTTTTCATAAAAGCTTGAGTACTCGTGCATGTCGTAGTTGACCTTGTTCTCTTTCACATAGGTCCCACTGCCTTGGATGCTTTCCAGCACATTTTGCTCTACGAGTAGTTTTAAGGCTTGGCGAACCGTCACACGGCTCACGGAGAAGGCTTCACCTGGTTGTCTGAGTTGGAATGATTTCATGTATATTATGCAATAGAAACATTATATGCGCATGGTTTTATAATGGTATTTAATTAATAAATAAGTAAGCTGTACTTAATATGCACTTAGCAAGTATATTTTTGCTAGCGTTAAGGGCTTAAGCAGACATTATCTGGATATGAAATATTCAAAAATCGAATAGTGGTAGACAAGGTGATTACATGTAATTAGTCTTACAAAAAAAACAAAGTGATTTACACATGGAAACAGATAGAAGAGATAATTCGATTGACCTTAATGTTTTAAGGATTTTTCAAGTTGTTTATATAACTCAAAACACATCTGTAGCGGCTAAAAAATTGGACATCAGTCAATCACAGGTAAGCAGATCGCTACAAAAGTTAAGAATCTATTACAATGATGCAATTTTTATTCGATCAAAGAATGGTTTATCCCCAACTCCCTTAGCACATAACTTATCTAAAATCGTACCAAACATTTTAGATTCAATCAGTTCAGTCAAAACAAACAACTCAACCTTTGATCCCACTTCATATAGTGACGAAATATCAATTGCCTTATCACCAGTCTTTCAAAATGATTTTGCCTATAATCTATCAGAAGTACTGTCTACACAAGCCCCCAATGCAAAGCTCAATTTCTTAACTTGGGATGAAAAAACTCTGCCTGCAATTTCCTCTAATTTTATAGATATAGGTATGAACTATTCTTATGTAACTACTCCCAAAGATATCTACTTAGAAAGAATTCAAAAGGACAGGTTTTACCTTTTTGCTAGAAATGAACACCCAGTATTCAATAAACTTAATTATACTCTAAAAGATGTTTTCGAATATGATTTTTGTGTTTCTATTTTGAAAGGTTTCAATGATAGTAAACCCATTGCAAGTGATATTGTAAAAACTTTAGGTTATGAACTAAAAGTTAAACATAGATCAGATAACATAGAATTACTGAAGAAAATAGTTTTTAATACAAATTCTATATTAATAGGTGCAGGTAATTTTATTGAGCAAGACTCTAATAAAATTAGGGAAGTAAATATAGATGTTAATGAGTTTGTAAAATATTTTGAAGGAGATAGGGTATATACATCATTATTTTATCAGCAGAGTAATAGAACTAATGAAAAGATAATTTGGCTAAAGACGCTGATTGATAACTTGATTAACAAAGAGTGCTGTAATTTATGACTATTAAAGAAAGAAACTTACGTTTATCATGTGAAAATTTCCCTAATTTACTTAGAAATTTGAGAACTAGCAGTAAGTTATCTCAGCATGATTTATCTATTTCGTTATCAAAAAGTCATAAACTTTTCGAAAATATAACTCAGCCAATGATTAGTAATTGGGAAAAAGGTAATAATTTACCATCTTTAATTAGGCGAGTAGGAGTCGCAACGTATTTTAATGTTGATTATAATTATTCAAATTCAGAATTGAATGTTCTTAAACGCTCACTAAAAAATGAAATGTTTTATGACCCTCACTTAACGATTTATCCGATTATAATTAATAAAACGCAAGATCTTGATTGGGAGGCGTTAGATGAGTTCACTAAAGTACAAATTCGACATGCTTTCTTTGTAAGGCATAAAGATAAATTAGATGCTTTCTTAGTAAGGAAGGGCCTACAGCGTGCAAAAGTTAAATGCTACTACTATGACAACATGCTTGTAGGTCATGTTATGTACAGTTTGATTGATGGCGTTTTCTATTATATTTGTGCTGCGGGAATGAACTCAGACATACATAGTAGTATTCTGTCTGAACTGGAAAATCTATGTAATGTTCAGATAATTGAAATGCATGCAACAATTCCTGTTATCAAGCATCTTCTATTATCAATTTATGGTGTTGCTGTCTCCAAAACTGAGGCTGCGGTAACATATAGATTTAATACAGGAGACTTTTTTACAAATCCCTACATAAAAGCACTATTCTTAAAAAAACAAGATTTTATTTTGATGAGCTATCAAAACATGATTGACAATAGTGTTGAATTAGAGAATGGTATTAATAAGGATTTAATGAATAAGGAACGTAGTTTTGGCTGATTAGAGACAGTTATTTTAGTGATTGAAAGGTATACTTATATAATATGATCACTGTAGAACGATTTCAGCATCATAATTCAAATTAAATATTTAGGCCTTAGATATTCTGTAAGAAAAACTCGTCTGAGCCTTGCTAAACTTTGTCATATGCATTACGTGGGTTTGGCGGTATGTATACTGATAAGATATTTTTGTGAAAATTGTTGATAGTGTCGCCACCGAGCATATAGAGATTATAAAGTCTTCTCATGTTTTATTAATTGATGTTGACTTACATTTCCCTCAATGAGTCTATTTGTTGAAATGTGTTTCTGTTGATGGTTTTTCACAGCATCTGTAAGTTCTCTTCTTGTATACCAGTATTCACTTCTTTCCAAAAGACATTTTAACGCACTTGCTAAATATATAATTGTTTGTTTCTCGTATAGTGCTCCACAAAACCCATTTTCAATCCAAAATTCAGATGAGAGTAAGCAGCTTTTGTCTATGTTGATCATAAACCAATAGTTATTGTTAACTGAAGTGTCGATCTCAATGACTTCTTTAGTCTGGATTGTCTGGTAATCGATAAGTAATATATGATTTCGTATGTTATTTATCGAAGATAAATCGCTTAGCACAAAAAATTGACTATTATTTTGGTAAAGATCATTGATTATGTTTTTAATTACTTTAGATTTTTTTAAGTTATTGCTAATTAAGCAGAACTGATGTTTTATTAATGTTGACATAATTTATTACTCTCCGTTTTTATCACTTTCTAACTAATATTAAATGGTGATTGTATAAATAGCTATACCATTAAGGAGATAATATTTGGTAGTGATATATAATTATCTTTATTTTTTAAATTTCACGAATATGATATTTTATGTGACTTGCATCAAGTTAAATATCAACTGATATGTTTATTCAAGGCTATTTCTCTACTTGTTGCAGCTTGATTTTGTCACTATATATATGAAAATAATGGGAATTATAAGTAATTAAAATATTATAAATGTGATTTGATGCCAGTTTTTTTAATCGATTGGTATTAATATATATAAGGTAATATCACTTGTAAATAAATTGGATGGTTATTATGAATGTACCTAGAAGTGCTCTCGCAACTTTGTTGTTTATTTCTCTTTTTTCTAATGCTGATTATAATGATGATACAAGTGGCTTTCACAAAAATAAACCAAGCTCTGAACGTTTCCGTCAAAGTCTTGATGAGCACGAAAAGCTTCACCTCATTTTTATGCGCGAAGAAGAGAAACTTGCTCGTGATGTTTACATCAAACTAAGCATGGTCTACCCAAATTCAAATGTTTTCGGAAAAATTGCAGCTTCAGAAAGCCGCCATACTTGTAAAGTTTGCGATACTCTAAAGCGATTCAGTATCGAGGATCCAGTTGTAAATGATAATCTCGGTGTATTCTCAAGTGAAGAGTTTGGTGAATATTTTACTATTAAATATCAGGATCTTACTAACATTGGGGCTACTAGTGAGTTAGATGCCTTGTATATAGGCGCCTTGATTGAAGAGTTCGATATAATAGATATTAAAACTTGCCCTGAAGTAATGATTGAAAAAGTAGATTCAATTAAAAACTCAAATGACTGCGGTTTAGTTTACACAGATAATCGAGTTATTATTTCATTATACGGAAATCTAATCGATGGCTCTGAAAATCACTTAAGAGCTTTTGCAAGTAAAATTGAAAAATACATAGGAGAAGGAGCTTACCAAGCGCAGGTTATTCCTCAAGAAGAAGTTGATAGAATACTAGGCCGATAGCTCTTACTAAATTATATTTAGCAAATAAAACCTCATCTTGAGGTTTTTTCTTATAAGCAGGTATTTGTTAACTTAGAAAATAAAAATACAAGATTGAATACAATATGTAACCCAATCGGTACAAGTATAGAAGTGTAACGCTCTTTAAAAAATCCTAAGACAAGGGATGGGAATAGTATTAATACTACAAGAAATGTTGGTTGGTATATGATATGAAAGCCTGCAAAAAGAACAGAAGTAATGAGATTTGCTTTGCTCACGCCATAATTAACTTCATTTAGGCGATTTAGTTTTAACAGTACCTCTTGAATAGTTCCTCTAAATGCCAACTCCTCAAACACTGGATAAATCAGTAATGTATTGAACCAGGCCATTGCTGTTCTGTGCTGAATGGAGATTATTTCACACGGAAGCAGAGACCAAAATCCGAATCCTATAACAACACTAAGAAAAATGGTTACCAGCAGTGTTTTGTCATTAAGCCCCTGTTTTAGACTAAGTCGAATGTTATATGAACTCATAATGGGGACTTCATATTGGCTTACGTTAATTAAAAACCAAGAGCCTATAAGGCTCTTGGTTGAGACGTTACTTTCTTCAGTGTATTTTTTGTTTACGGCGAAGGATTAATCCGATTATCGAAACAGACATTAGAAGCGGTAACGTAGGATCTAATGGCGCATTAGGATCCCCAATAGTACAACCACCTCCTGAAGAACCTGAGTTTTCGTCATTTGGGACTGGTTCTTCCGATATTGGATCTTCATTAAAAGGCTCATCTACGCGGACGGTAACAACACCATTGTTTGATATAACCCCATCTTCCTCCAGAACATATGTGAACTGCTCAATTCCGCTAAAACCAGCATCTGGAGTGAACACTATTTCCATGTCTTCATTAATATATGCATCACCATTTACTGGCATGTTGTTAATTCTTAAACGCAGCATATGTTGCATATTAGGGTCGTATTGATCGTTGGCAAGTACATCAATTTGTACTGAGGTCTCTTGCATCGTCATAACATTATCATTAGTTACAACTGGTGCGCCGAGAACTACTTCTGGGTTCACAACAATTCGAACAGAGGCTAGGTTTGAAGCGGAATCACCCATACTGATTTGATATTTGAAAACTTCATTGCCAGTAAAGTAATCTGCTGGGGTGTAAGTCATAATCTTTTCAGTGCTGATTTCAACCTTACCGTTGATAGGCTCTTCTACGATAGATATTTCAGTACCAGCAGGAACGACAGGTACCCCATTTATCATGTCATTCACTAGAGCATCGATTTCTACCGAGGTTTGCGCGTCAGTCGTAACGTAATCATTAAACGCGACCAGTTTATCTTCTACCGTTGCGTATATAGACAGATCTGGAGCAGTATTGCCTACTAGCATCCATTCAGGTAAACCACTGCCAGGTACACCAGGGAGAACATCATCGACGGATCTGGCCGTTACACGCAGTGTTAGCGTTTCAAAAATAGGCTGGTTTTGCTCATCAAGTAGCTTTTCACCTATGTGAATAAAGATATCGGTATTAAGCCCCGCAAGGTCATCGCTTGGAATCACCGCATAGCGAATTAACTCACTTGGATCTTCACCGGGGATATCCAGTCCTAAGGGCTTATCTGCCCACTCTGTGAGTTGCTCCGGAGGGATGATTGCAAAATTATCGCCAAGAGTCTCTGGATCACCATCAAGACCAGCACGTCCTGAACGCCAGTTGTGTCCATCCCAGATAGCGACAACGCCTTCTGATTCCGCATCAACGTCGTTAACCAGCCAGTAGCCGATAACACTTGGTACTTGGCTATTTGGAAGCATATAGCCAAGCATATCGTATGGAAGATTTGCACCATGGGTGTCATTTACACTAAAGAAATTCTGGCTAAGCGAACCAATAATACCGTTTTCCAACGATAAACCACTGTCAATGTTTTGTACTTTCCACTGAGCGTCTACGGAGTATACCGGCTTCATAAATCCTGCGGCATTATGATCCAAAAAGCCTGGAGAAAATCGAGGTCGCACACCATCATCGAATAACTTAGGAGCGAATGTCGCAAAACGTTCCGTATTCCAAACGTCTACATCAGGGGCAGAGCCCGTACGACCATCAAAAAACTCACGAGGCACAGACGATTGCATCTCAAAGCCCACACCGTGTTCTTCAAAGCTTAAGGCTTCAAATTGATCTCCGGTTCCTGTACCTAGCTCGAACTTATAACTGACTACCCGTTTGTCTGTATCATTTCGAACTTTTTGGATTACTCGGTAGAGACGACCAACACCGTATTGTTCCCTAAACTGTTCAATCGTATTTTCTTTGTCAGATGATCCACCATTAGAACTGGAATCATCTTCACTATCGGTTGAGTCTACTAATCCTTTATAGCGGATGTCTTTTACACCAAGGTCAAAAACTAAATCAACAGGAGTTTCCGTTTTGGTTAACTGCAGAAAGACTCGTTTGGAACTGCCTTGTGGGTCATTGCATGCTTTTGAGACTATCGTGTCAGGAAAACTTGGGTGTTCCATCTCACCTGAAGCCATAATGCAATTATGATACTTGTAATCTAGGTTATCATTAAGAACTTGCATTCCTGGTGCTCGTCCGCTGCCGTTGTCTAATTCCCAAGTGATGTAGCCGACACTGTGTGTATCCCAATGCTCATCATCATTTTCAGCAGCGTCTGCATCTTCTTTAGAGCTGTAGATATAGGTTTTTGCGGTGGCACCGCTGTAACCATCGACTGTATCGTCGATAGTTAGAACGTTATCCATATTCCACTTTGACAAGATTGGCGCTGGTACGTCTAAATACAAATTTGGGGTGGGATCTTTAGCAATACTATATCCGGTGACTAGCATGGAACTGACTATAAATATTGCCAAACTTTTAATTTTAAATTTACTTCTGGGGCGGTCGTTTTCCATGATATAACTCCTTGCTTCTACAACATAAAAATGTAAGTTCAGCTTGGTTACTTGCTTTTTTAAAAAGCAGTTCACCACTCTATAACTGACAGCAAAGAAAGTGTTTTGAATTGGTTTATGCCATTAGGGCTGTGATGGCATGGGTATATTAACCGCTCGTGATTAATTAATAGTATTTAGAAATACTTATTCTTCATTCTCACACTATCCTTCTGGAACTAGTGTCATAGATCTTTAAGGGGCTTTTCTATGTCATAGAGAGTGAATTTTTCAAGGATGAAATATGCAGGGAAGCTGTGATAGGAATTTGTGCTCTAGTTCATATTACTATGAACTAGAGCTGAGGTTATTCTACTTGATGCAAAGGTCATTTAATAATGATGGTTACGCTTCGCCACCAAGGTGAACTTGTAATCTGATGATTTGAAGTAGTTACGGCTGTACTCGAAAACCGTGCCATCAACCAAGTAACCTCGGGTGATTTTCTCGATGATAGGCTGATCGGCAGGTATACCTAGCTGGTTCACCACCTCTTGTGGCGGCAATACTGGGATGATTTCCAGCTCACTTCGGTCGATGACCATTTTCTTGGTACCTTCAATGAACTCGTATTTCGAGCCCTGCATCACTTCATACGTGAGATCGGGGAATAGCGAAAGTGGCATCCAGGTCTCTTCAAGGGTCACCGGGTTTTCGTCAATAAAGCGGACGCGCTTGACGTAAAAGATCCTGTCTTCTTCAGTGATCTGTAATGCCTCAGCAATCGCAGGGGCGGGTGAGGTGATCTCGAAGGCAAGGATCTCACTGTGGGTTTTGACATCAAGGTGGCTCAGCTTTTCATAGAAGCTCGAGTACTCATACATGTCGTAGTTGACCTTGTTCTCTCTAACATAGGTCCCACTTCCTTGGATGCTTTCCAGCACATTTTGCTCTACGAGTAGTTTTAAGGCTTGGCGAACCGTCACACGGCTCACGGAGAAGGCTTCTCGCAGTTGTGCTTCAGTCGGCAAGGCCTCACCCGGCTTGTATTCACCGGATTGGATCTTTTCCTTTATTGCGTCAGCGATCTGACGATACATAGGAAGGCGTGCCACATCGTTCTCCTCTGGAAGGCAAATCTGTTAATTACCGCTTATAGTTAGGGCTTTAAGCTTGCCCTATACATTTATAGTTAGCTAATGCCTGTATTTTACCTGTATTTATCGCGTCATTCAAAGTTGTCATATACAAGCCGAACCTAAAATTAATACAACAATAATACCTATTTGTAAGGTTGTGTGAATGAGATCACAGAACACATTGTCAGAATACGTATTATATTTGTATTAATACAACTAAGGGCGATACACGCCCACCTGGATGACGGTACAGAGGACGACGATGAAACTGACTACCCTTACCCATAAGTCGCTGATTTCAATCCAAACGACATTTGAAAGTCGTGAAGCAGCGATCCATGCTCTGGCAGACAAACTGGATCAACAAGGCAAATTGCATGATAAGCAAGCTTACCTTGATGCAGTATTTGCCCGTGAAGAGCAAGGCCCTACAGCGCTAGGTGAAGGCCTAGCTGTCCCACACGGCAAGACTGACGCGGTAAAAGAAGCCGGTTTTGCAGTTGCGACGCTAAAACAAGACCTTAAATGGAAAGGCATTGATGAAGACGAAGATGAAGATGTAAACCTTGTCTTCTTGATTGCCATTCCAAATGCGGAAGCCGGTTCAACCCATATGCACCTGTTGACTGAGCTAACCACGACACTAGTTGATGATGATGTTCGTGAAGCGGTACTTAACGCACAAAGTGCCGAAGAGCTGATGACTCTACTCGATGGTGCGGGTGAGCAGGAAGAACAAGACAACATTAATACAAATGAAAACAACCCAACTATCGTTTGTGTTACTGCTTGCCCTGCAGGTATTGCTCACACTTATATGGCGGCGGAATACCTTGAGAAAGCCGGCAAGAAAATGGGCATCAATGTCCACGTTGAGAAGCAAGGAGCCAACGGTATCGAAGGCCGCTTGACGGCTGAACAGCTTAACAAAGCTGATGCTGTTGTCTTTGCAGCTGAAGTTGCGATAAAAGAAATCGAGCGCTTCAATGGTATCCCTCGTGTAGAAACACCTGTAGCCGAGCCAATCCGTCATGCTGAGCGTATCTTGAACGATGCGATGGAAGCGGCGAAGAATGGTACAAGTGAAGAGCGTGTTGCTGCAACGAGCGACAAGCCGAAGAAACTCCCATTCAAGACCGAGCTTAAGCAAGCATTGCTAAGCGGTATCTCTTTTGCTGTTCCTCTTATTGTTGCGGGTGGTACGGTTCTCGCGGTTGCTGTTTTGATTGCGCAGATTTTTGACCTGCAAGAGCTTTATGCAACAGAAAACTCATGGCTTTACATGTACCGTAAACTAGGCGGTGGCCTGCTTGGCACCTTGATGGTACCGGTACTTGCAGCCTACACCGCATACTCCCTCGCCGATAAGCCGGCATTGGGCCCTGGTTTTGCTGCCGGCCTTGCCGCAAACATGATTGGTTCTGGTTTCCTTGGTGGTGTTGTCGGTGGTTTGATCGCCGGTTACGTGATGCGCTGGGTAAAAGAGAACATCCGTCTTAGCCCTGCGTTCAACGGCTTCCTGACATTCTACCTATACCCTGTGATCGGTACGCTTGTTGTCGGTAGCTTGATGCTGTTTGTTATCGGTAAGCCGGTAGCCATGCTGAACCAAGGTTTGACTGATTGGCTAAACGGCCTGTCTGGCTCTAACGCACTTCTGCTTGGCGCAATCATCGGTATCTTCGTATCGTTTGACCTTGGTGGCCCGGTAAACAAAGCAGCCTACGCATTCTGCCTAGGTGCAATGGCGAACGGTGTTTATGGTCCATATGCAATCTTCGGTTCGGTGAAGATGGTATCTGCCTTCACAGTAACGGCTTCTACCATGATGGCGCCACGCCTATTTAAAGACTTCGAAATCGAAACCGGTAAGTCGACTTGGCTACTTGGCCTGGCGGGTATTACTGAAGGTGCGATTCCAATGGCGATTGAAGACCCAATCCGTGTTATCGGCTCATTCCTTGCGGGTTCAATGGTAACGGGTGCCATCGTCGGTGCGGCGGGTATCGGTCTATCAACTCCGGGTGCAGGTATCTTCTCAATGTTCCTACTTCACGATGCGGGTATCGGTAGCTTCATGGCTGCGGGTATCTGGTTGGGCGCCGCGTTGATTGGTGCTGCAATCTCTACCGTGATGCTAGTGAGCTGGAGGGCACATGCGACAAAAAAGGGCACATTTAAAGTGACCGCTGACGCTTAATCCCGCTGATTACATCAAGTAAAGAATAACTTACGTCACATTATTGACAACACTCTAAATCATCGGGTGCAGGGAATCTGCGCCCGACATTAAAGAAAAAATATCAGGTACATTATTATGGCTACTTCCCGCGTTCATATTACTCCTCACATGCACTGGGACCGTGAATGGTATTTCACTACAGAAGAATCGCGAATTCTGCTAGTAAACAACATGGAAGAAATCCTGACTCGCCTTGAGTCAGATCCTGAATACAAATTCTATGTACTTGATGGCCAGACAGCTGTTCTGGAAGACTACTTCGCCATCATGCCTGAAAACGAAGAGCGTGTACGCAAGCAAGTACAAGCGGGCAAACTTATTATTGGTCCATGGTATTCACAGACCGATACCATGCAGGTAGCGGGTGAATCTATCGTCCGTAACATGATGTACGGCATCCGTGACTGCATGAACTTTGGCGAAGCCATGAAAATCGGTTACCTGCCAGACTCTTTCTCAATGAGCTCACAGCTGCCGATGATCTACAACGGCTTTGGCATTGACCGCGCGATGTTCTGGCGGGGTTGTTCTGAGCGTCACGGTACCAACAAAACAGAATTTGTGTGGCAGAGTAACGACGGCAGTGAAGTGACTGCACAGGTACTTCCGCTGGGTTACGCAATTGGTAAATACCTGCCACAAGACGAAGAAGGCCTACGTGCCCGTTTGGACAAATACTTCCCAGTATTGGAAAAACCATCGGTAACCAAAGATATCCTGCTGCCTAACGGCCACGACCAGATGCCGATCCAAAAAGATATCTTCGAGGTGATGGACAACCTACGCGAAATCTATCCTGACCGCGAATTTAAGATGAGCCGCTTTGAAGAAGTGTTTGAGCGTATCGAAGAAGTTCGCGACCAGCTTGATACTGTCAAAGGCGAGTTCAACGACGGTAAATACATGCGTGTTCACCGTACGATTTCTTCTACCCGTATGGATATCAAATTGATCCACGCGGAAGTAGAGAACAAGATTGTAAACATCCTAGAGCCGTTGGCATCGATTGCCTGGACGCTTGGCTTTGATTACCACCACGGCCTGATTGAGAAAATGTGGAAAGAGAGCATGAAGAACCATGCCCACGACTCAATTGGTTGCTGCTGCTCGGATAAAGTCCATGCCGAGATCCTAAACCGCTACATCCTTGCCGATGATATGGCAACAAACCTGATCAACTTCTACAAGCGTAAGATTGTTGACCACATGCCAGCCCGTGAAGGCTGTGACAAGCTAGCGATGTTCAACCTGTCGCCATATGACCGTGAAGAAGTGATCAATACCACCATCACGATCCGTGCCCAAGAGTTCAAGATCTTTGATGAGCACGGCCATGAGGTTGAGTACTACATCCAAGATCAGCGCGTTATTGACCCAGGTAAGATTGACCGCCAGATCGTGCACTACGGAAACTACGACCCGTTCGTAGAATACGATATCCAAATCAAGCACATCGTACCGGCAATGGGTTTCACCACGCTTCACATCGAAGGCAATGCCAAAGGCAAGGTGAAGGTTGCCGAGCAGAAAGAATACCTGATGGAGAATGAGTTCTACCGTATCAATGTCAATGACAACGGTACGCTAACTATCTTCGACAAGGAAACAGAGCAGACTTTCGACCAGGTGCTTCGCCTAGAAGACGGCTCTGATGACGGTGACGAGTATGACTATTCACCATCACGTAAAGAGTGGCTGCTGTACTCTGATGAGTTCAAGGTTGAAACCAACATCAAACATGAAGGCTTCCAGTCAGTGGCCAGCATCAAGCTACGTATGGATGTGCCTGACAACCTGCAAGCCCGTGAAGAGCGTACTAACCAAGATGGCTTTGTGGATGTGGATTGCCAAGTGGTACTAAAAGCTGGCTCTCGCCGCATTGAAGTACGCATGGAGCTGGACAACCAAGCCGATGATCACCGTGTGCGTGTATTGGTTCCAACCCCGTTCATGTCTGAGACTGTAGTTGCTGATAACCAATTTGGTTTGATCACCCGTCCGGTTAACGACCCAGAAATGGCAAACTGGGAAAAAGACGGTTGGAAAGAAGCGCCAGTACCTGTTTACCAGCTGATGAACTTTGCAGCGCTGGAGAGTGGTCAAGCAGGTATGGCTATCATGAGCAACGGCTTACGTGAGTTCGAGGTCATTTCTTCTAAAGGCAACGAAGAAAAAGATACCTTCGCGTTAACGCTGCTTCGCGGTGTGGGTGTACTGGGTAAAGAAGAGCTTCTGCTTCGCCCTGGCCGTCCGTCTGGTATCAAGATCCCAACACCTGATTCACAGGTGCGCGGTAAAATTGTGTGTAACTTCACTTTGAGTGGCTTTGTGGGCAATCACATTGAAGCTAACGTTATGGCAATGGCGCGTGACAATGTGACGCCAATCCAGTGCTACAACAAGATCCCATACAACGCGATGAAGCTAAACGTGGGTGAACAAGACAAACCTTTGACTTTCTCACTACTAGAGAAAGGCACAAAAGGCGCCGTTCTGAGCGTACTGAAGAAAGCGGAAGACGAAAATGCGCTCATCGTACGTGTTTACAACCCGTCGGAAACAGAAACTATCACAGATGGTATCCGCTTCAGCCGCCCTATCACTGAGTGGGTAGAAACCCGTATGGACGAAGTGGTACTGGAAGAGCAAGGCTACGAAGCCGGTCAATTCGGCGAACTACGTCCTTGTCAGGCTAAGACGTTCCGAGTATGTTTCTAACATAGCGCAAAACACTGACAGGGAGTGATGAACCCTGTCAGTGCCTGAGAAATAGTTGTTTTTTCTACGTTAAATATTTCCAACTTTCTGCCGGGCTTGCCCGGCAGCTTTTTATCCGGATAACGATGATATGTATAAGCTAGGTAATGTAATTCAAAACTATGTGTGGGGCAGTAAAACCGCAATGACAGCCTTGTTTGGAATCAGTAATCCTGATGACCAACCACAAGCAGAACTCTGGATGGGGGCTCACCCAAATGGCTGCTCTCGCATTGTTTGTGAGGGTGAAAGCCAGCTGCTTTCAGATGTGATTGAGCAGTCACCTGAAACAGTATTAGGCCGTTACACCCATGATAAATTTGGTGAGCTGCCATACTTGGTAAAAGTGCTGTCAGCCGCTAAGCCACTGTCAATTCAGGTACACCCAAAGAAATTAGCAGCCGAAGAAGGTTATCACCGTGAGAACCTTGCCGGGATCCCACTTAACGCTGCTGAGCGTAACTATAAAGATCCTAACCACAAACCAGAGATGGTTTACGCCCTGACCAATTACAAAGCAATGAACGGCTTCCGCGTGATTAACGAGATGGTAGAGCTGTTTGAGCAAGCCAATTGCCCAACGTTGGCAGAAGATGTTCAGGCGCTGAAAGCCAACCCAACGCCGATTCAGTTGGCGGCTTTCTTCCGTGAAGTCATTTCCCTAACGGGTGAGAAAAAGCAGGCTGCGATTGCTGAGCTGATGGAAAACATCGGCTCGAAAGGCCTATCGACCGATGCAAAAGCCATTTTTGAATTGATTACAGGTTTTGCCACTGAGTACCCTGGTGATGTCGGCTTATTTGCGCCTTTAATGCTCAATGTCATTGAGCTAGAAGCGGGCGAAGCCATGTACTTGGATGCTGAAACACCGCATGCCTACCTAGAAGGCACGGGGATTGAAGTGATGGCAAGCTCGGATAACGTGCTTCGTGCTGGTTTGACGCCTAAGTTCATGGATGTCGAGGAATTGCTGAAAAATACCCGTTTCGAGCCAATCCCTGCCCAGCACCTGAGGCTGAAAGGGCAAGTAAAAGACAACAAGATTTGCTACAACGTCCCGGTTGATGACTTCAAAGTTGAAGTGATTACTTTGACCGATAAACCACAGACCGAGTTTGTCCGCAGTGCTGAAATTATCATGTGCTTGCAGGGTAAGCTGACACTGGAAAGTGAAGGCAAAGAGATTAATCTGATTGCTGGCGAATCTGCGTTTATCCCATACAGCAGCCGACAGTACAGTTACAAAGGAACGGGGAAAGCAGTTAGGACGTTTAACTAACTATTCTTTTATTATTTTTAATGCCTGAAAAGCATAAACGCCACCCAGTTGGGTGGCGTTTTTGTAGGCTAGCAACCATCGTAAAATTTATGGACTTTTAACTCTCCAAGATTGCCGTCATTTAAATCTTCAAAGTTTCTCTTACGTTCAATCAAGAGAGCACAGTTCTTAACATTAATAGCGAAAGCTTTATCATTATATTCTTCACCAAGTTTAATCCACACTTGGCTATAGAAGCGTTTGCCACTGGTGAATTGGAAAATTCCATAGCCGTCAGTTTGCATGATACGTTTAATATTGTCAGGGTAAAGAGCTACGTAGCCATCTCGAACATCAATATTGGTATCAGGAATTGTCACTTTATCTTTAGTGTGCTCAAGGCCGTGGATTTTTGCTTTACCCTTAACCAGCTCATTAGCCGACCAAAAAGCCCCAGCAAATGCATCCAGGCTGGCAATTCTTGCTTCTGTTGAAGTGCCTAAAAAACGAGGGGCAGCAGTGACCGCGAGGATACTCAGCAGGACAACAGCCACAACCATCTCAACTAACGTAAAGCCTTTGTTATTCATCATTTTGTGTTTTGATTGTCAATTTATTGGCGGTAACTATAAAAGCTGTAGGGGTATTGTAAATGCGATATATTGCTTTGATAGAGAGAATGGAACAGGATTGCTGCTTAGTTATACTTAATGGGTGAGAGTTGAGCTTGTTGCGTCATTGGTGTGGCGGTTATTTGACCATGTAAAGTGTCAGCATGATTGAAACATTGTTTTTTATAATGTGGTGGCATATTATCGCGGCTATTATTTAGCAAATAAATGCATGTGTTGGTTATTCACTTCGCTTTAGTGAATACTTTAAATGTCTTCGATAAATGTGAAAATTACTATGAAAGACATCATCTTAAGCCCAGAACAAGTTACTCAGGTACGGCAGGAGTTTAAGGCCAAGGTTCAGGTCGAGACCAAAGATCCCTTTATGGGGATCTCCCCGGATCAGCTCGACTATATCGCAGGTGTAGGCTTTGCGCTGGTGATTGGCATGCTAATGTTGGCCTTGTCGTTTGAGTGTGTGCGTTCATTAACGCAAAAATCTTAGTTTACTGCGCTTGTTTTGGTGCTTGCTTCGGCGCTTGCTTTGGTGCTTGTTTTGGCATTTGCCGTGGAACGGGTAGTAAGAGAAAAGCCAGCAGACTTCCGTACGCTGGCTTGAGCTTTTCTTTTTTTGTTGAGGCTACAGAGATTTAATTCGACGCCACGCTCGCTATCGCTTCGCCGTTAGCTGGTACCTCGATAACCACGTAGCTTAGCTTAACGCCATTGACTTCTTTCATTTGAGCCGTCATTGCCGTTCCGTTAATCGTAATACTGTCATGCTCACCGTAGAAGCGTGCTTCCCACTCAAGAGGTTCTTCAGACGAATTGGCCAAGCTGGTTTCTGTTAATCCTTCATGGCGAATGGCCAGTTCGTGAGCCCCCATAGGTAGGTAGTCAACTTCCAACCATTCTACGTCTTGCGGTAGGTGGGAAGCGGTAACCACGCGGTTTTCGGGTGCATTTGGCTCAATCCCCATCAGACCTTCAATGGTGTTGGATATGAAGGTGAAGGAAATCTCCGGGTAATCACCATTGGTACCTTGGGTTGGGCGCTCGTGAGGCATATCTTTTTTGTTGATGATGTAGTTCATCCATTTCCAGGCTTCTTCATTTTGGTTATATGGGAAGTAGGTTTCTGGAATATAGGTATAAGCCTCGATATTGTGTGGCGCTTCAGGGGTTGAGCCAATGCCTTCACCCAAGTTAGCTGAAATGAAGTCGAGGTATTTGTTGTTGCGCTCACCCGGCTCAGTAATGAGCTTCATCGGCATAAACCAGCTGTTTTCCTTACCGAAATCGTTCAGACGCAATCCATCTTTCTGGATGATATTGACGTAGTTGTCATTCGGTTTGGCCGGATCTTTAATACTCCATTCTTCGTTGAAGAAGCGTTTGAGCTCGACTGCTTTTTCCTGCCACTCGTCAGCAAGGGCATCTTCGCCACGGGCACGAAGCATTTCAGCATATGCGACTGTCGCTTGGTATTGTGAGCCAATGCCGTCACCCGCCTCGATGGGGAACTCACCGCGCTCGTTATAGGTAGCTGAACCTTCAAAGATCCCGCCGTAGCCTTCTGCGATCCCATTTGGCTCTTGGTCATCATGAAGCGCGATATAGTCAGTCAGTACTTTGGTGTAGAACTGCCAAAGATCAGGATCGTAGATATAGCGATCATCACCAGTCCAGCGGTATTGCTCGAGGGCTTTTTCGACAAATTCGAACTGGGCTGGAACTTCACGAACGAAATACTCATCGTGGTGGTAATCAATCGTGTGCGGCGTACCGTCGAAGTTGATCGCCCATAGGGTATACCACTTGCGCGGCTCGGTAGAGTGGCGGGCAAAGGTTTGGAACATTGATAGGTTCTCTGAGCCTAAACCTGCTAGCCAGCCACCGCTTGCTTGGTGAAGAAAATCTCGTGAATAGAAGGCGGTACGGTCAAAATATCCTGCCCAGTAGGAGCGGATATAATCTGCGGTGCCGCTGCCATCGTTGTTGTTTTCGTCCCGGTTAACGAGGCCGCTTTGCCCGGTCATAACAAACTGCTTGGTCTTATCAATAGCCCAATTAAAGGAATCTTCCAGCGCTGCGTTCGATGAAGCGATAGTGACTTCTTTTTCGCTCTCAATGGCGGTGATCTTCCATTTTTCTGCTTTGCCTTTTTCATTGACCACATACACTGATACGGGGTTGGTGAAGTCAACAATATCACCTTGACGCAAACTGGTTTGGCTCTCTGGGGACGCCAATAAGTTGCTGATAGTGAGCTGGCTAAGGTCAGTGGCAAAAGGCACGGTAAATTCGATCCGCTGTTTATTGCGGTTGATGGTGGTGGTGCCAGATTGTTCTGCCACGTTAAACTGGACGATCTGGTTGAATTTCGGTTGTTTGTCTTTCTTCGATTTGGTCAGGGAGACATTATCAATACTGACCGCACTCTTGTCTGAGCCTGAGAAAAATACCGATAGGATCTCACCTTGCTCAAGGGCGATGTCCTTGATTTTATTAAGCGAATATTCTTTGTTTTTGCCAATTTTATCAGAAACTAATACTTCGCCAGCGAGGTTCTTCAGGCCGAACTTTCCGCCTTTTTTATCGCTTTGGATAAAAGCTGAAAGATCATAATAAGCCGTTTCTGGAACGGTAATGACTTGGCTGATGTGGTGCTCTGCGCCAATCGCAATACGGCCACGGTAGGTGCCTTCGTAAGCGCCATCACTGCGAATATTTGAAAACCAATAACTCCAGCCCAGGCCTTTATCTTCAAAGCCTGGGTTATGAATTACATTGCCTTCGCTAGCGTTAGCAACACCGCTTAAAAGGATACCTGAGAGTACTACTGCCAAAGATGTAGGTTTCATATTGACCTCATGTCTTGTTGTTGTCGTTTTGTTCACGTTGGCAAGTATCTTGGCATGCGGTACCAGCTGAAATCGTCACGATTAATCACACAGGTATCCCGTTTTCTAAGATCGTGTGAGCGGGATAACACTGGCGCATTATTTTAGTCATTATTTTCGTTTTTAGTCATTAATGGGCTTTGCGCTCCGGCAGAATGTGCAAATCGATGGATCAAGTGTTGTTGGTTTATTGTTTGATTAGATCTTCCTGACCAAACATCTCTGCAAATTGCTCTAGAGTTAATCCTGACTTGTTCTTCATTCCCTCGTCGCACTCATGGTCAAGCAGCCTGAGCACAATGCCTCGCTCAAGCTTAATTAGGGCTCCCATAAGCGCCGTATTGCCGCGTTTATCTTGAAGGCAAGCATCTGCACCATGCTTGAGAAGAACTTCTACAGACTCTATCTGTCCTGAATAAGCTGCTACCATAAGAGCTGTATAGCTTTGGTTGTTCCTCACGTCTACTGGGAATCCGTGTGATAGGTACTCTTCAAGAACTTCCGTTTCGCCAATCCTTGCAGCACTGAAGAAATATTTAATGAGTTGTTCGTTTGCTGCTGATTCGAAAGGCCAGAGCAGGGCAAATGCTAGCAATATAGTTTTCATAAGGTGTACCAAAGTAAGCCGGTACGAACTTGTACCGGCTTTTTTAATTAAAGCTTCGAAGCTAGCTGCTTAACCTGCTTGATGTCAGCGCCAACAGCTTTTGTTAGGCGCTCACCATAGCGGCTATCAGCCTTGTAGAAGTAGCTAAGCATCTTGGCTTGAATAAGCTTATCTTCTACTTTGCCAAGGTCACCTGACAGGTTCGTGATAAGGTCTTTCTTACCTTGATTACTTAGACTATTCCAGAACACACCTGCTTGATAGAAGTTGCGCTCAGCCTTGATTGGCATGGACTGCGTTGTGCCATTGAGCGGCATTGATGCAACCTTGTATTGAGCATCATCACTAAGCTCGACATGGTTGCTTGGCTGGTAGTTAACATCACTTGTTGTGTTGCCGTGGTTACCTGCGCCATCTTGGTTGTAGTTGATCTTACCGTTCTTTGGCGCATTGATTGGCAGCATCGTGTGGTTAGCACCCAGGCGGTACATCTGTGTATCAGCATAAGAGAATACGCGCCCCTGAAGAAGTCGGTCTTCTGATGGCTCAATACCAGCAATCACATTTGACGGCGCGAAAGCGGACTGCTCAGATTCTTGGAAGAAGTTGTCTGGCACACGGTTAAGCGTCATCGTGCCTACTTTCTTCTCAGGCACATCTAGCCAAACCTTAGTTGCATCTAGGCCGTTGTAATCAAGACCGGCTAGTTCAGAAGGTGTTAGCACCTTAACCATTAGATCCCACTTCGGGAAGTTACCCTTCTCGATCTCGCCGTAAAGGTCATTGGTTAGGTGGTTGAAATCCATGCCTTGCACCTTGGCAATCTCATTTGGGCGCAAGCTCTTGATACCTTGGTGGCTCTTCCAATGGAATTTAACGTAGCGAACTTCGCCCTTAGCGTTCACGAACTTGTAAGAGTGAACACCGAAACCATCCATCTGACGGTAAGAAGCTGGCACGCCCAGGTTAGAGTAAACCTGTGTAAGCATGTGTGTTGCGCTTGGCTGTGTGCTCAAGAAGTCAAATACACGGTTTGGGTCTTGCACATTTGTTACTGGCGAAGGCTTGAATGCGTGAACCATGTCAGGGAACTTCTTGGCATCACGAATGAAGAAAACCGGTAGGTTGTTGCCAACCAAGTCCCAGTTGCCGCCTTCAGAGTAGAACTTGGTTGCGAAGCCGCGAGGGTCACGCAAAGTTTCAGGGGAGCCTTTACCGTGAACAACTGTTGAGAAGCGAACAACTACAGGCGTATCGATTCCGGCCTGCTGTAGCGGGGCTGCCATAGTGTTTTCACTCAGGTCTGCCGTTGAGGTGAATACACCATGCACACCCGTACCACGCGCATGCACAACACGCTCAGGAATGCGCTCACGACCAAAGCGCTGTAGTTTTTGGATCAGATGCATATCTTGGAGCAGTACGCTTCCTGTCTCACCCGCTGTTGTTGAGTTCTGGTTATCGCCAACAGGTGCGCCATTGTCACGTGTTAATGTTGTCGCATTAGCAGACATAGCTAAGGCTAGTGATGCCACTAGCAAGCTTGTTTTGAACATTTATTTTCTCTTCTATATGTAAAAGTGCTAACAAATTAGCGCTTGCATTATTCAGCATGCGGAGTGATTTATGTAATTGATATAAACAATTACTTTGATAGGTCAGGCCGATTGACTTTGGTAAAGTCTGTCTAGCTAGAGAATTTAGCGATGTTCGCCAACAAACGACGACTGTTTCAATGATGGGCTTTGGGCGATCAAGGATTATAAGGTTGCGCGAGTGGGTTAATGCTAGAGCGATTAAAAACAAAAAGAGCCTCAAAATGAGGCTCTTTGTTGATTGTTAACGACGAATTACTTCAGAGTCGAGATATAGTGCAGCACTACATTTTTAACAAACTTTTGGTTGTCAGTCGCTGTTGATGGGTCGTACTTGCCGCCGTTGGTCAGGTTGTTCGACAGAATACGGATGCCTAGGAAAGGGATACCGTAAGCTTCAGCCATCATTGCAGCAGAAGCGGTTTCCATTTCTTCAACGCTAGAGCCAAAGTGCTTGTTCAGCCAGTTCATGCGGTCGATTTCGTTGTTCCAGAAGTTGGCAGAACCGATAGTTCCTTCAACAACTTTACCGCGCTTGTGCGTTTCTTTTACTGCATGTGCAGAAGCCAGTAGTTCTGGGTTACCTTCGTAGTAACGTACTTTTTCTGCATCAACGGCGCCGTCGCCTTCTCCGGCACTGCCTTCAGACGCCATAACATCCATTGGGATCCAGTTCATTGGGTTTGAACCTTCGCCTTCTGCCAGTATAGGGGTCTTGAAGTTACCGGCATTGAATGAACGCTTGCCTAGAACGATATCACCTACGTTCAAAGATTTGTCGTGGCCGCCAGATGTACCCTGGTTGATGATGGCACGTGGCTTATAGCGCTCGATTGCAATCGCAGTTGCTGCAGCTGTGTTTTCAACACCCTTGCTGGTTTTGGTTACAACAATCGGATAATCGTTCAAAGTACCAATGTAGAAAGTAAAGTTACCGGTGCGCTCGATGCGAACATTTTCAAGCAAATCAGCGAAGTACTCCGCTTCGATTGGCATTGGACCCTGGATTAGGATTGGCTGCTTAGGAGCGGTATTGGCTGGAACCGTGACGCTCTTTACTGTTGAAGCTGTTGCAACGGTAGAAAGAAGTAGTGCTCCGATAACGAAAATCACTTTTTTGGTTTGCGATAGCATGGGGGGATCCTTGTTATTAGCTTAAACGCTTAACGTGTGCGGCACGGAATATACATTGCGCAATCGTTTGCGTCACTAGTGGTGATTGTAACTAAATATGTCAAAAGGGAATAAAGTACTAATAAATAAACGTAAAAGTGAATAAGTTTGAGGAGGAGAAATAGAATGAAAAGAAAGCCAACTTATATCATGCTGGCTTCCTTTTTCGATTATGGAGATAGGATGCTTCGAATTACGGTTAATTCGGTACCGTTTGAGCTTTAGCCTTAAAACCAAACGTAATGGTGTCGTAGTCCCTAAGTAGATAAAGAGCCAAATAAGCCGCAAGCATAGGCCATGCAGCAAAGAACAGTAGGTTGTTCATAGGATCTAGGTACTTGGCAAAGGACGAAAGAGTAGAGGCGAAGTGTAAAACCAAAATGGCCAAGTAAGTCTTATCGCGCCACATCCCTAATACAAAGGCAATTAAAAACACCATTTGCAATAGTCCCAACATAACCATCACAGTAGGTGATAGGTTAAGTCCGTAAAAACCAGAGAAAACTTTGACGGCATGATCGGTCGCAATGATTTTATCTAATCCCCACATAAAGAAGACGAGGAATATACCCAGTCGCAGCGTTAGTAGGCTAATTGATAGGTTTTTCTGTAATTTAATAGGCATGTTTAGACTTCCGTTGTTGATAGCCCATAATATATATGGGCTGTTTATAGGTTTTTGAGATGGAATTTGAACAGGTCTTTATGAATATCGTCTTTGTGACTTTTGTTAACATTAAGTTCTATGCTTGATTGGGTATTTTTATCGTTAGTGGTTGAGAGGTGGTGCTGAAGCAAAGACGCTATGCTTAGTGGGCTAAAGCTGATCGAAGCACCAAGGATAAAGCTGAAAAAATGGGCTTTTTCACTTGAATTCATATAGTTATAAATATTGGTTTGGACGTCCTGAGCATAAAAACCCCCATATCAATTAGATTATTTCCTTCCCGGTAAAAAAATTTCTAATAGATAAAATATCAACAAATTAACGCATCTAATCCTTATTAATTTTGTGGAAAATAAGATAGGAATATCCAGTGAGCTTTATTTGATAGCAATTCATTGTATCTATTTATATTTCATATTCGGATACATCTAAAATGATAGATTCGATGAATTATTCCTGTTTTTTTCTGCACTAACTCATTTCTATTGATGGCTAGAATGAGTTCAGGATGATCACCAATATAATTAAGTCGACCGTTGATAAGTTCGGTCAACGTAGTAAGAAAAAACGATACGAGAAGTTGGTCGCGGAATATAGCCAAGACTTATACCGATATGCTTATTGGTTTTGCCATCACCCTCATGATGCGGAGGATCTGGTTCAGGAAACCTATCTTCGCGCGTGGCGCTTTCTTGATAACCTCAAAGATGATGAATTGGCCAAGCCATGGCTTATCACCATATTACGACGGGAAAATGCTCGTCGGTTTAGAGGACAGCCAGTAGAACATGTGAATATTGAAGATTGTGATTTTCTTTATCACACGAGAGGCCTGATCTCGATGCGACGTTAAGAGCAAAGATTATTGCACTGCCTGATATCTACCGAGAGCCGTTACTATTACAAATCGTAATGGGTTTCACCGCTGATGAGATTTCGAAGATCACTGCATTGAACCTCAATACAGTTCTCACAAGGCTTTCAAGAGGTAAGAAGCAACTGTTTGATAATGATACAGATACGAATGACCTAAGGACGAGGTATGGCGCGTAAAATCACATCTATTTCAGCCTATCGCAACAAAAAAGAAAAAGAGGAGATCCAGTTACGGACGGCGATGTCGGTTGATATGCCCGAAGGATTGGAGCGGCGCTTGTTGCAGATCCCTGAGCGGAATAACTCTGGAAGCAAGCGCTCTCGCCCGTGGTTAGGTGTTGCTGCTGCCTTGTTGATGGCGCTGACAGGTTATGGCATGTACCCAATGCTTGAGCAGTCGAATTTAATTACGTCTGGTAACCTGATCCAAGATGCCATGGCTCATGCCTGCTCCCAACAAGCCTTTATTCAAGGGATTGATGAAGCCGTTTCTTTGCAGCAGGTGAATATGAAGCTGCTGCCATTTGGTTCGAAGTTGGCCCATTTGCCAGGCCATGTTTATTACGTTAATCACTGCCAGTTTGGTAAAAAGACTGTGTTCCAGATGGTTTTGGCTAACGCGCAAGGGCAGAAGGTCAGCGTGTATATTGTGCCGCAGTCTTCTTCTGATGAAGACATGCTAGACCGTGGCAATATGAGTGGGGTGCAGGTACCTGTTAATCATGCGAGTTTGGTCGTACTAGGAGAGGATGAACAAGAGGCGCGGGTAATGTCAGACAAAATGAAAGCGGCGATTGAGTGGCACTCGATCTAGTCTGAAAAGGGAAAATGGATAAAATTCTGAACAAGTGTTCAAAAATCTTGCGCTAAGCTGGTTTATTAGCTAATGTTTAATTTTGAACGATTGTTCATGGGGTGATGCTAAATAGCAAGCCATGAACAAGACGGGTTAGTAAATCAAGCGAGGAACGGCAAATGGGTACAGAATATACCCCACCAAAAGTTTGGACTTACGACAGTGAAAATGGTGGCGAGTGGGCGAGCATCAACCGGCCTGATTCCGGTGCAAGGCATGAACAAGCTTTACCTGTTGGTGATCACCCTTTGCAGTTATATTCAATGGGTACACCCAACGGCCAGAAAGTGACAATTATGCTAGAAGAGTTGCTGGCAGCTGGGGTATCAGAAGCTGAGTATGATGCCCATTTGATCAGAATTGGTGAGGGTGATCAGTTTTCTTCAGGCTTTGTTGAGGTGAACCCAAACTCAAAAATTCCTGCATTGGTTGACTATTCGTTGGAAAAGCCAATTAACGTCTTCGAATCTGGCGGTATCTTGCTTTACCTTGCTGAGAAGTTTGGTCACTTTTTACCCCAAGATGTTGTCGCCAAGACCCAGGTTATGAACTGGCTGTTCTGGCTACAGGGATCAGCACCTTATTTGGGCGGTGGCTTTGGTCATTTCTATGCTTACGCCCCGGCAAAGTTTGAATACCCGATTGATCGTTTCACTATGGAAGCCAAGCGTCAGCTTGATGTACTCGATAAACAGTTGGCCAAAAACGCCTTCATTGCCGGCGACGAATACACCATTGCCGATATGGCTATCTGGCCATGGTACGGCAACCTGGTGCTGGGCAAGCTTTATGATGCTGCAGAGTTCTTGCAGGTTGAGCAATACACCCACTTAGTGCGCTGGGCCAAAGAAATTGATGCCCGTGCAGCGGTACAGCGCGGCAAGATTGTCAATCGCACCTGGGGGGAGGAGTGGGAACAAGTCCCCGAGCGACATACTGCCAGTGATATAGACGATGTGCAAAAGCTTAAGCCTTAGTCATTACATTACTTAGTGGTTGTGTTTTAACGCTCACGGCTTATCGTGAGCGTTTTGTTGATTAGTTTCATAAGTTTATCTATTTACTTTGCTTAATACTTGCATAAATGCGCAAGTGATCATATGTTGTTTCCATCATCTTATAAACTATAAGAGTGGGATTTAGTGATGAGAGCGGTAATATCTGGACTCACCAAATGGTGTGCCTATAGTCATATTTTCAAAGCCTTAGTTGTATTAGTAAATGGCGGACAGATCTCGGAGCAGACGCGAGCTGGGAGAAATATCGCCCTGCTTGGCATATTCTGCCCGTTCTTTTGGATTGCACTGTTTACCGGGGCTGAGGCGTCATCGTTAGCATTCCATGCAACACACTCGGGGATCGTTTTCTTGATTGGAGTCGTTATAATGGTGGCTAGTCTTAAAAAACAGCAACAAAAATAGATGGATGAACAATATCTCGATGCACTGAAGGCATTGGCTGAACCACACCGGCTGCGTCTGTTCTGGCTACTGGTGCATGTTGATCAAAGGATCACGGTCGCCGAAGCCATGGATGTAACAGGTGACAGCCAGTATAACGCTTCACGTAATCTGAAAATGCTGTTTAAGGCGGGATTACTTTCTCAGCAAAAGCAAGGCAAGTGGGTGTATTACACTTTAGCCCAGCAAGAGCGGCCGCATTGGAAGGCATTAGTTGAGTCAGTGAGAACCTTGCCAGAGCAGGGCTTTATTGACGTCTCAGCCCGCTGCAAGCTGCGCCTTGCGATGCGGGAAAATGATGAATGTGTCATTGGAGCAAACAGCGAGGAATGGCTGAGTAAATTATAACAACCATTCCTCAATGGGTTTCAAAGCGAATTAGTTATTCACTTCATCAAGTAGCTCAGTCAGTACCTGCTTATAGGTGTCAACTTCTTGCGCGCCAGTCAAGGCACTGGTGCGATTGAACACTACAGTTGGTACTGCTGATACCCCAAGTTGCTGCCAGTCAGCTATCACCGAACGGATTTCATCACGGTGTGCTGTATCTTCTAACCTAGATTGGGCGTCATGCTTGTCTAATCCAACGGTTGCCACTTCATCGAGCAACACTTTCCTGTCGGAAACATCCTTTTGTTCGCTGAAAAATGCACTGAACAAGCGCATTTTCAACTCTGTCTGCTTGCCATATTCCTTGGCGAATTCCAGCATGATGTGGGCATCCAAGGTGTTGACCATTTTCATTTCATCAAAGTAGTTGAAAATGAATCCGTGCTCAGCACCCAGCTTGGCAATTCTTTCCCGTGCTCTTTGGCTGTCCTCCGCTGTTGAGCCGTATTTCCGCGCAACGTGCTCACGTAGGTTTTCCCCTTCAGGCGGCATATCCGGGTTCAGTTCGAACGGCTGCCATTCAATATCGACGCGATCTTGAAGACCCAACTCATTGATGGCTGCCTCAAGATGTTTGTAGCCGACAAGGCACCAGGGGCAAACCACGTCGGAAATAATGTCGAGTTTAATTTTCTCTGCCATGTTTAGTCTCACTTTTTCTGCCAAGCGAATGGCTCGAAATCACCATCGAGAGGTGTTTTAGCTATATGGATAGTAGATGCAGTCATGGTGGTCTCTCAAACGAAATCGCGGCAGGTTGCCGTTTAGTTGGTTTTTAATATAAGTGGGTTTGAATGATTGTTCAATTTTATTTTGAGTGATCGTTCAAGAAGGTTAAGGCTAAGGTTAAGGCTAAGACTTTTGCTGCTTTTTACATTCTGGCTGTTTCTTCAGCTCGGCAAGCCACCGCCGGTGGTAGGATTGGATGTTCCTGCTGGTGAAGTATTTGGTGAGCCATGTCATGCCGCCGCGCTGGGTTGATTCGGTGAGGATCAGGCAGCCTTCATCGGTGGGTTCAATGAGCCATGCGTGGTACATGTCGACATCTCCGCATTTGCCTTTCCAGGCTAACCGCTCATGGGGGATAAATTCAACCACGGTGCAATCGAAATGGAGGGTTCTTGCTCTCCAGCGGAAGATGCTGCCTTTATGCAGTTCAACACCGTCACCATTGAGAATTTGTACTGAGGTCTGGGCACGTCCCCACTGTGGCCAACAAGGAGCGTGGGTGAGACTGGACCAGATGGCATCGGCTTGCGCAGGGATCAGCGTTTCGTTTCTGACATGAAGCTGGGCATTCTTGGGGTGGTAATACTCAGGCCAATGGATTTCCTTGCTGGTTGTCATCACGTACGCCTTTTGCAATAAGGTCTTTAAAGACTAATACGGGTAGCTGGATTTCACTAGTTGATGGTGCAGAGGGGGCTACTCCTTGCGCAAGTATTTCCCTGGCGTGTCGCCAAACTGCTTTTTGAAAATGGAGACAAAAGCAGAGACAGAATCGTAACCACACTCAATCGAGACTTGGGTGACCGGCGCACCAGATTCAAGCCGATTTAATGCCTCCAGTAATCTTGCCCGCTGCCGCCATTGCTGGAAGGTCAGCCCGGTTTGCTGTTTGAAGAGCCTGCTTACGCTCCGGCCAGAAAGCCCAACCAGCTCACCCAGCTGCTCGATATCCCTTTGCTCATCAGGGTGGTGCTGGAGAAGCTCGGCAATGGTTGCAAGGCGTTTATCGCTTGGCATAGTTAATTGGGTTGAGGCCGAAGATAGGTCGGCAATCTGGTCTATGAGCACCTGGGCTAAACGACCATCTGCACTTTCATCATCATAGTCGGCTGGAAGGGCACAAAATTGTAGAGTCAGCTCACGTACCAAAGGGGTAATGCTGCAAACCTTCGGCTCTGCCCATGATTTGTCGGTAAGTGCACTTGTTTCAATATACAGGCTGCGCATTTGCGCTGCGCCGTTGGAAATCACCTTATGCTCAACACCTTCGGGGATCCAAATCGCAAACTGTGGCGGGGCGACATACTGGCCTTGGCGGGTATGGACGATAAGCATCCCTTCTACCGCATAGGACCATTGTCCCCAATTATGGGTATGCCAGTGGGTTTGACTGCCAGATTGCTGCCAGTTTTCGACACGAGCATAAACGGGGCGGGGCAGCACAGATAAGGAAGGCACATGCCGATGTTGCCTTTGTGGGATCTTGGTTACCTGATTAGCCATTTAGAGCTTTCCTTCGCCTGATTGTTGGTGTTTTATAAAATGAGCTTAACCCGAGAGGGGAAAAATGCGGGCTAGTTTGTCCTATTATCGACAAAAGTTATCTTCTTTGCGATAGCAGGAAATCATCACCAGCGTATCCTATTACTGATACGTTGCCAATGGATGGCAGTTTGGAATAATAGGTGAAGAGAGTGATTAAAAAAATCCTTAACTATTTTAAAAAAGAATGGTTCCTAACCGGCATGATGTCAGCGGTCGCGTTGGCTGCATTGATGCCTTCAGTCGGTCAGTCGGGCGGTTTGCTGCACTTGGATCAAGTGACCGCCGTCGGCATCGCGGTTATTTTCTTTCTCCATGGTATTGGCCTATCGCCACAAGCGATCAAGGCGGGTATCACCAATTGGAAGCTGCATATTTTTGTCCAGAGCGCGACGTTTATTGCTTACCCTTTGCTCTGGCTGATTTTTGGTAATGTGTTCCATGCCATGATGCCAGCGGCATTGGCTTTTGGTTTTTGCTATCTGTTTGTGTTGCCAAGTACTATCTCATCATCGGTGGCAATGACCAGTGCAGCCAAAGGCAATGTACCGGGAGCGATTTTCAATGCGTCGTTGTCCAGTGTGCTGGGTGTACTGATCACTCCGCTGTTGATCCAATGGTTCATGGGCATGGATGGGGTCGAGATGGATATTCTCGATACGGTGGTTTCAATTTCTTCCATGTTGCTGTTGCCTATGGTTGTCGGTCAGTTGCTGCGACCTGTATTGCTCAACATGCTGGAAAAGCGCAAATCAATCATTAACAAAATCGATAAATGGGTGATCCTGCTTATTGTGTTCAATGCCTTTAGTGATTCAGTTAAAGATGGAATCTGGACGGATTTTGCCCTCAGTACCTTGGCGATGACCTTGCTGGTGACGACATTAATTCTTCTCGTAGTCGTTCACAGTATGCAGTGGATCGCCCGTAAGGCAGGTTTTAATCGCGAAGATGAAATTGCCGCTGTATTTTGTGGTACCAAGAAGACCTTGGCTGCTGGTGTGCCGATGGCAAAGGTGATTTTCGGTGCTAATCCGATGCTGGGCATGATGCTGCTACCGATCATGTTCTACCACCAAATCCAGATTTTCTACTGCGCCATTTTAGCAAACCGTTATGCCAAAGAAAGTGAGCAAGAAGCCTCGGTGCCAGCTAAGCAAACTGCCTAGTTTGGGCGATGTGCTATTACCCTCGAAGCAGCCAATATGATTGGCTACTTATCAAGTATTTAGGATCTACTTTAGGTAGATCCTTTTGTTATCTGCTGTTTATCGCCATATATGATTAAGCCGATATCAATCATTATGATTTAACGCCTGCAATTAATGCCTTTTAGCCTACTCAGACGTATGATTGCTGATAGGTCAACGTTAATTTAATAAAGGATTTAAGCGATGAGTAAACAAGAGATGGCTGATAATGCTGTGAGGGTGTCCAATCTTAATGAGTTTGCTCAGCTGTCGGATTACTCTTTGCTCGATACACTAAGCCCAGACCCAGCTGCCACGGAATATGGTGCCGACTCTTACCCAAGGCAAGTTTTTTCAGGGCACTATGTGCCAGTAAAGTCCACTCCTATTGCAGACCCTGTTTATGTCAGCCATAGCCATCAGTTTTTTCACGAACTGGGCTTAGACGATAGCTTGGCGCTTACGGATGTGTTTGCAAAACTATTCTCAGGAGACATGGCCGATGTACCTGCACCAATGAGAAAAGTGGGGTGGGCGACAGGCTATGCATTGTCTATCTTTGGCAACGAGTACACCGAGCAGTGCCCTTTTAAAACGGGCAACGGTTATGGGGATGGCCGTGCGATTTCGGTGTTTGAAGGTGTATTCAATAACAAGCGGTGGGAGATGCAGTTAAAAGGCGGCGGGCCAACACCCTATTGCCGAGGGGCAGATGGCAGGGCAGTGCTGCGCTCGAGTGTGAGAGAGTTTCTTGCTCAGGAGTATATGCAGGCATTAGGCGTTCCCTCTACACGGTCGTTAAGTCTATTTGTATCGCAATCTGAAACTGTAGACCGGCCTTGGTACAGTGAAGGTAACCATTCGGAGAACCCTGATGTTATGGTTTCCAACCCTGTTGCCATTACTACCCGTGTCGCGACTTCCTTCTTACGTGTTGGTCAATTGGAGCTGTTTGGTCGAAGAGCTCGCGTTAATGCTCATCCCAATGCGTTGGCTGAGCTGGAAATGATGGTGCTCCACATCATCGACCGGGAATACAAAGACCAGATTGATGCTGGCCTGCCAATGGCTGACAAATTACTCGTTCTAGCGACTGAATTTCGAGATAGGCTGACAACCTTGGTCACCCATTGGCTTCGGGTTGGCTACTGCCAAGGTAACTTCAATAGCGATAACTGCGCAGTGGGGGGATTCACCCTGGACTATGGCCCATTTGGCTTTTGTGAATACTTTGACCCTTACTTCCAACCTTGGACTGGTGGCGGCCGTCACTTTTCTTTCTTTAACCAGCCATTGGCTGCCGAGAAGAACTTCGAGTCATTTTGCTCTGCGTTGAAACCGCTACTGCAATCAAATCCAGCGGCGTTAGAGCAGTTGGAACAGCTCATCGAAGGATTTTCCCCTGTGGTGCAAGATAAAGTCAGTAAAATGTGGGCGGCGAAACTCGGCCTAGAAACCCTTGATAGCGAGCTGTTTACCCAGCTTCTCTCATTGATGATGAAAACCCATGTTGACTACACCCTCTTTTTCCGCGAGCTATCACATGTACCCAATGATATATCAGGCATAACAGCTAGCTTCTATGCCAAACCGAGTGGAGAGCTTGAAGAGGCGTGGTCCCAATGGCTGACTGCATGGCGTGAAAAGCTGAATCCAGCACAGAGTCTCGAGCAGATTTCGAGCCAGATGAAACGAGTGAACCCCAAATATACTTGGCGTGAGTGGCTCGTTGTCCCCGCTTATGAACAAGCGGCGAAGGGCGATTTCAGCCTAATCCATGAGCTGCAAGAAGTGTTAGCCAAGCCATACGAAGAACAATCTAAACAGGTAGAGGATAAATATTACCAGCTAAGACCACTGGCGTTTTTCAACGCAGGTGGCGTTTCTCATTACAGTTGTTCTTCCTAGCGACTATTCTTCCTTCCTAGCCACTTTTCTTCTATAACTCAGCGAGAGCGCCAGCAATACATTAAAAATTATGGCTGGCGCTATTATTCTGAACAGATACCTGCCGATTATGAGTCATGAATTTTCCTCATGTTCTTTGTGAAACAAAAACAATTTTATTCAATTAGTGTTCAACGTATAAAAAAGACTGTGAAGAATAATGCTTGGGAAAATATAAACATAACAATTCCCATAAAAAGAGTCAGGAATAAGTACAGCGGTTTTCAAAGGAAATAGGATACTAGATCACGATGAATAATGATTTCACATTTGCTATTAAGAGCATTCGCTTTGATGAGAATTACCAACCATCAGACAGCACGCGTATAACCACTAATTTTGCTAATTTGGCTCGCGGAAGCTGCCGCCAAGAGAACCTGCGAAATGCACTCCGAATGATCGACAACCGTTTCAATGCGCTGGCGCACTGGGATAACCCCAAAGGCGATCGATACTCCGTCGAGCTTGAAATCATCTCTGTGGATATGAATATCCAAGGCACAGAGGAAGCCTTCCCATCGATTGAAGTATTGAAAACCAATATTATCGACCGCAAAACAGACGAGCGGATTGAAGGGCTTGTCGGGAATAATTTCTCCTCCTACGTGAGAGATTATGATTTCAGTGTACTGCTGCTGGATCATAACAAGAACCAAGCTCAATTTAGTATTCCGAATAACTTTGGCGATCTGCATGGAAAGCTATTTAAGTATTTCGTTAACTCAGAATCGTACAAGAAGCACTTCAAAAAGCAGCCAGTGATATGCCTGAGCGTGTCGGACAATAAAGTGTATAGCCGCACAGAGAATCAACATCCGGTTCTGGGCTTTGAATACCTCCCGAATGAATCTTCGTTGACTGAGCAATATTTCAAAAAAATGGGTCTGCAGGTTCGCTATTTTATGCCGCCGAATAGTGTTGCACCGTTGGCGTTCTACTACTTTGGCGATTTGCTTAATGACTATTCTAACCTTGAGCTAATCAGCACAATTAGCACCATGGAGACGTTCCAGAAGATCTATCGCCCTGAAATCTATAATGCCAATGCGGTTGCCGGTAAGTGCTACCAGCCTAATTTGAAGAATCAGGATCATTCGTTAACCCATATCGTTTATGACCGAGAAGAGCGCAGCCAGTTAGCGGTTGAGCAGGGGAAGTTTGCCGAGCGGCATTTCATCAAGCCTTACCAGGCGATCTTGGAGCAATGGTCTGCAACTTACGCTTGATTCATAACGACATGAACCTAAACAAATTATTAGAATAAAAGGCAGCATTGGCAATGAAAACATTATTACCGACGTCTACGGCTGGAAGCTTACCGAAACCTTCTTGGCTGGCTCAACCCGAAACACTTTGGTCACCTTGGAAATTGCAAGATGAGGAACTGATTGATGGCAAACTAGATGCTTTGCGGGTGTCTTTGCAAGAGCAGCAACACGCAGGCATTGATATTGTTAGTGACGGTGAACAAACACGCCAGCACTTTGTCACCACCTTCATAGAGCACCTTAGCGGCGTGGACTTTGACAATCGCAGGACAGTTAAAATCCGTGACCGCTATGAGGCCAGCGTTCCGACGGTTGTAGGTCCCGTGAGCCGTCCCAAATCCGTTTTTGTGGAAGACGCTAAGTTTCTGCGCCAGCAAACGAAGCAACCCATTAAATGGGCATTGCCAGGTCCCATGACGATGATCGACACACTTTATGATGATCATTATGGAAGCCGTGAAAAGCTTGCTTGGGAGTTTGCCAAAATCCTTAATCAGGAAGCCAAAGAGCTGGAGGCCGCTGGCGTTGATATTATTCAATTTGATGAGCCAGCATTCAATGTGTTCTTTGATGAGGTGAACGACTGGGGGATAGCTTGCTTAGAAAGGGCCATTGAAGGCTTAAAGTGCGAAACGGCAGTCCACATTTGTTATGGCTATGGCATCAAAGCCAATACCGATTGGAAAAAAACGCTGGGTTCTGAGTGGCGGCAGTACGAAGAAGTGTTTCCCAAATTACAGCAGTCGAAGATTGATATTATCTCGCTAGAGTGCCACAACTCTCGAGTGCCCATCGAGCTCCTTGCACTTATTCGTGGTAAGAAAGTGATGGTCGGGGCTATAGATGTCGCAACCAATACCATTGAAACGCCAGAAGACGTCGCCAATACATTGCGGGAAGCGCTCAAATATGTCGATGCCGATAAACTCTACCCCTGCACCAACTGTGGCATGGCACCGTTGTCCCGCGACGTCTCGGCAGCCAAACTTCATGCCCTCAGTGCTGGTGCAGAAATCGTAAGAAGAGAACTTAAGGCTTAGCTTAATGTGCTGCCGCCCTTTGGTGCTGGAGCCACTTTGGCCCAAAGGTATTGATGATGGTTGCAAGTACGATGAGACTGATCCCTAGTACTTTGTTGGCCTCAAGGGTTTCATTAAAAAAGCAGATCTGCCAAATAAGTGCAAACAACAAGTTGGTGAAAATCAACGGGGCTAGCTGAGACCCAGTTGACACCAGCTTATACGCTTTTGCGCGAAACATTTGGGTGCTAACGATGCTCACCGCCAGTGTAGCTAGGAGCCCGACCAGCATTTTGCTATCAAAAGGGTTGGTGGCGATCAACAGGCTGTCAGTGGTGACAACTTTCATCGTTGCGACTGGCAATATGATGATTGCTGCCAGCAAAAAGCACCACCCATTCAAGGCCGCTGGTGGTAAGTCTGACTTGGTGCCCTTGAACAAGGTGACTTGCGAAAGGGCATTGAACCCGCCTGCAGCTAGGCCAATGAGTAATTCAGGACGTAATTCAAAACCTGTCGGGTTTCCAGCTTGAAGCAACACCCCGCAAAATGTCATGGCGAGACAGGCTAAAGTGAAGCCTTGAATAGGTGTTCGATACATCAACTTTTCTAACACTGGGATAAACAGTGGCCCGGTGCTGAAAAGTACCACGCTTTCAACCAGGGTTAGTTCGTTTAATGCGGCAAGAAAGCAGAGTTGGCTGCCAACTACACACAATGCCCGGATAATAATTGGCCGGCTGTTTTGTTTATTCGGTATCACCCAGCCAGTACTTTTTAGCATGAGTAACATAATGCTAGCAGGAAGAATGAACCGCAGGAAACCGAGCACTTCGGTACTGAAACTCTCTGTCAGCAATTTTCCCATAAGGCCATTAAACGACAGGCTGAAAGTTGAGATAAGCATAAAAAGAACGGGCCTGAGGTCTGTCGGCATGAATGTAAACTCCTAATTTGGTTAAGGCGTGGGTTTTCAGTGGTATTTACTACTGCTGGTGTTAATTGCTCTGAATGTCTTTGATGGTTGAGCTTGCTGTAGAGTTTTATATGGTTTGATTTTAGGTTGCTTGCCTCGAGGAAAAAAGCGAGTAATACTGACTAAAACTGTTAGAAAAACTTACATATGAGAAAGCTGGTTCCTCTGAAGTCAATTTATGCTTTTGTTGCTGTCGCGGAAACCGGCAGTATGACCGATGCTGCCGAGGTACTCAGCGTCAGTCACTCGGCTGTCAGCCAGGCGATCAAGGCGCTGGAATCTCAGCTTGATGTCAGCTTGTTCCGTAGGGTAGGGCGCCGGGTCGAGCTGAACCCGGTGGGACGCAAGTATTACCGCAAGGTTGCTCCGGCTTTGGCTCAAATTGTTGAAGCCAGTGAAGCGATAGCCAGTAAGAAGCCAAGCAACCGAATTACGTTGAACATGGTTAACTCCCTGGCCCTGCACTGGTGGATCCCCCGCGTTCCTGACTTCAACGAATACGCTCCCCATATTGATATCCGTATCTCCAATATCATCCACGCTTTCGATTTGGAAAGGGAGGGCGTTGATGTGGCTTTGCTGCACGGTAAAACTGATGACTGGCAGGATTATTACTGTGAAAAGCTTGGCGATGATGAGCTTATTATGGTGTGCAGCCCTCATTTGCTGGAAGGTATCCAGCAGCCAACTCCCCAACAGCTGCTGGCAACCTATCCGGCAATTTTTGCGACGAATCCAAGAAGGCAGAATGACTGGCAAGTATGGTGTGACCATCATCAGCTGGCAGTGCCGAGCCAACAGAAAAACTTAACTTTTACCGCATCGGTGCAAGCCGTTCAGGCAACCATTAGAAGGTTGGGGGTGCTCATTACCCACAAGCAGTTTGTCCGAGACGATATCAAGCACAATATGCTGGTGCAGGTGGGGGCGCCGGTGTTGAACCCGCATCAAGAGTTCTATTTTGTCTGCTTGGCGGAAAAGCTTAAAGAAGAGAGTGTACTGGCATTAAGAAATTGGTTTCGGACCCAGTTCAGTGCTGATTAGTGTTTATCAGAGTTCGTCCTGTGCCAGAGAAAAATATTCTATCTCTGTGGAGATTTGCAGAAAACTTAGAAAATAATTTCTCCTGATTGCAGTGTATATTTCTATCAAGATTAAGGGCTTATTGCAGCAGGTAATGACTTGCTAATCAGCCCGATACCGCGAAAAGGAAAAAACAATGACTCAAACAATCAATACCGTGAATGCCCCTGCAGCCGTTGGCCCATATGTACAAGGCAAGCACTTTGGCAATATGCTGATCACTTCAGGCCAACTGCCGCTGAACCCAGAAACCAACACCATGCCTGAAGACGTAGCGGCGCAGGCAAAGCAGTCGCTGGCGAATGTGGAAGCGATAGTCAACGAAGCGGGTATGACAAAAGCTGACATCGTGAAAGCGACAGTATTTGTTAAAGACCTGAATGATTTTGCCACGGTAAATGAAGTGTACGCGGCATTCTTTGGTGAAAACTGCCCGGCCCGTAGTTGCGTAGAAGTCGCTCGACTACCTCTTGATGCTAAAGTCGAAATTGAAGTGATTGCAGTTAAAGGCTAACTTATTTAGCGTTTGCTTGAATAAGAACGCCCACTTTTAAGGTGGGCGTTTGATTACTTCATTTTTACTTATATTCTTTTCCAGGGATCGCCCTTGGTAGGCTCGTTGCCCTGCGACCACCACTTGGCCTGATAATTAACGCCTTTGTAGCTGACCTTGTCTCCGCCCACATAAACGGCAGTGCTATTCCATGCAGGATGGTCGCCTGTCACGGGAGGCTTAGTAGGAGGATCGATAGTGCCTAGGTCATTAACCACTTTGACTTTCGGCCAGCCGGCATGGGATTCATAGAGGTTGGCGACACACTTCTCGTAATCCCCTTCAACCAAGGCTGAATAAGCGGTTTGGTAGCCAACTAGCTTACACTCAAACGATACTCCTTCAGGTCGGTCGGCATGATAAGACCAATCGCCGTCCCAGTTGGTGTATAGGACATCGGCAGCACCCTGAAGATTCAAGCTGCCATAAGGGGTTTGTTGCCAGCAGGTATTTGCCTCATCACTTGGAACAGGGATCTGGTAGTAGTTTGATAGCCCTTCCCAGTAGCGGATACGGTTGACCGGCTGCCCCTTGTCTTTGTTGTGCTCCCCGCATTCAATGCCACCATTAATGATATTGATAGTGGTACCGAAGCCATAACCGATACCGGCGTCGATCTCTAATTGGGATGGTGACCAGGTACGGTCAATGACATGGAGCATCGCGGGTTTCGGCGCTTGCGGCGTTAGGAAGAACCAAATGGCAGAAGCCAGATTCAGCCAAGAGTCAGCAACCAATCCCGGGTTATTCAAGAGAATCGTGGCATCACCATCAAACATGACTTCTGAGAAGGCGCCGTAGTTGAAGTGGTAAGAGAGTTGCTTGGCACCGCGGCCAAAATACCCTTGCCCAGCCGAGCATGGCCATTTCTTATTTTGCCAGTCATTCTGTCCGCAGCCAGTGGTATACCCTGGTTGACCTTCTGACCAGCCCATTTCACGGACATGGACTAAGCTTTGCTGCCATTCCTCCAAGCCTTTTGGGTTATCCCAGGTATTATCAACGGCAATGTGTCCACCGGTTTCTTGCGCAAAGTGGGCGAAGGCGGTAACGATCGATTTCTTACAGATGGCATCGGCATCTCTGCCGTCAGTGTAGTCACCGCAAAAAGCGGGGAATTTACCAATCGCTCTTAGGAAGCGGGTATAGGTATATTCTGGCGCAGCCATCTGGGTGAGGTAGTTCCACTCGGTCTCGGGAAACACTTTTTCTGCACGGATAGCGTTAGCTGGGTTGCTCGCTAAACCGGGTTGTATCGCCTCAACTTTGTTATTTGGCAAGGTTCTGAGAGCATCGGCCCAAAGGGCGTACATTGGATTGGCTGTCTTAGCTTGCTCTGCCGCTAAGACATCGGCGCGCAATACGAGATAGCCTCCTGGCGTCTCGGGATCAGGTTGGATGGTCATCGCGAGGCTGCTTGCTGATAGCGCACAGCCTAGCAAGGCGAGGAGGGATTGCTGTTTCAACATGTCATTAATCCTTTAATCCAGATTGTTGTCTGTAAGTTGTGCTAATCCATGCCGATCCTGTGTGACTACTGATGTTGACGGTATCGCTCAACATGACTCAGGAGAGTGCACGAGCGTCATAGGTTTGAATTGCCCTATTTGCGAGCACAATAAGTATGTAACTCACTAACTATAAAGTGATGTTAGAGGAAGAGTTAGAACTACCGCAGTGGTCTGATAAACCAATGTGCTGGTAGTTTTTGGGTGAACTATCTAACCAGTAGTGAATATTTGAATTAATTATCTATTGAAGGGTTTTCTAATCCATTGTGGTAGAGGCTATATCTGCCTGTATGGAAAATAAGCAATTTTGTGTTGTGCGAGTCACTTCAGTTTGTTTTTGTTGGGCGGGGTAAATGTGCTTGTCGTTTTGGAAGCTGTGTTGAGATTGAGCTGATGGCAAATAAAAGCCCACAATACGATTAAGTGGTTGTGGGCTTGCGGGCTTATGATAGTAAGTTAAATCAGATGAAAGCCAAGATTGGTGAGATACACAACAAGATGCCTGTTGCGATAATCATATAGGTTGCCGGGCCTTTGTATTTGTGCAGTGATGGTACTTGGTAAACCAAGTAAGCCGGGATCAAGCATCCAACCAAGCCGAAAACAGGGCTACAGATTGAAGTGAATGACAGTATTGGTGCGTTCAAGGCAATGGCGGACCAAGCAAGCAGGATTATGAAGGTGATAACGCCTCTATTGACCCACTCCTTGTTGATCTCTTCCTCTTTGTACTTGCGAAGCAAGATGTTCATTGCCAAGCCTTTACATGCTTCTCGGAAAGCGAGGAAAACCCCGAAGAATGAGGTAACCACAGCAAAGATATTTATTACGATTCCTGCCACTGTCGCCCAGCTGCCTGAGTAGTAATGGGCAATAATAGCCAGCGCAGAGACGTTCTTGTTCATCGCATCCAGGGCTTGCTCTTGGCTAATGGCAAAGGTGAAAGAGATGGCAAAGAAGAACACAATCACAAATAGAATGCTGAAGGCAACTTTCATGGCTCGGGTGGCTTTGTAGCGCGCCACTTCGATGGATTTCTCATGAGAGCGGTATGAGATTACCATCGGGCTTAAGGACTGGATAAACAGGATTGAGGTTAGGGTAAATGGCAGTGTGATGATGGCATCTTTGAACATTGGTAGAAACTCACCGACAGCAGGGATATTGTTAAAATCCCAGCGTGCAACCAGTAGTAAACCCATTACGGCAACGAGTGATAGCACGGTGACAGCCATGAAACCGGATAGTTTGAATAGTAAATTCTCACCTTTACTACCAATGAATGAGAGTACGCAGATTAACCCAAGGCCATAGAACGCATTTTCATTTAAGTAGCCTTCGGTGACTCCGAAAGAGTGGAGGTAGGAAGCGCTGTCGTTAGTGACTGCCAGCGAATAGACCAATACCCAGATCACCAACATGATGAAGTAGAGTACCCCTAGAGCAATGCCCCAGTTCTTTCCGAGGTAACCAGAAATGATAGCTGGGTAATCTGTACATTCTTTTGATTCGGCAAGGGTATTGATAAAGAGTTTTTGGAACAGGTACATGGCTGGATAGCCAATGATCGAAGAGAGGAGGAATACCCAAATACCCATGATACCGACCTGGACAGGCAAGAATACAATACCTGCACCGATGGCCATCCCGATACTCATGACGACCCAACCGATATCCACATTGTCGAACTTGATGGCTTGCTTCCATTCCGATTCAGTCATGCCTGCTTTGATATGCGGAGGGAGGTGCTCGGGGGTACCGCGAAGGGTTTCTGTTTGCGTGCTCATAGCTACTCCATGTAAGGTTTATTATTATCACTTTTTGGCTTAAGTGTTTGATGTATATGAAATCAAGGTTGAAACACAGCACCAAGCACTTAATCAACGCAATGTGAGTTGGAAACGTTGTGCAGGCATAATAGTGCTAGCTGCTGGAGAAAAACATTCTCAGTTTTAGTCAAAATAAAGCAAAAGGAGCATCTTTTTATCTTCTTTTGAAGAATGCAGAAATGAATTTTCAGGCTTTGATATTTGTCATGCAAAATGTCAATAAAACTAGGCAGATATCAAAAATCTAATAAATAACTAGGCATTTTCATCGGGATGCCTTCCACGATAAAACATGCCTAACTTCACGTTCTTGTACATTTCTAAGTAAGTTGTCAATACAGAGCCACTAAACGATGGTGAACGAGCTAGTTGTCTAGTGAATAGATTGTTGTCGGTTAATTATTGGGGTATTACACGCTTTGGGAACTTTCCCAATTGCCTGCGCTGAATGTGATCCGCTCTAGTTTTTAGCAACGTAAAACAGCGTAAAAGCAGCAATAGGAATGTTGCTGGGGAATAATGTTGGCTTCTTTTTTACCGGCGTTGCCGGATTGATAAGGTGCAGATCCAACATGGCGTTAACCGAAAAACAGAAGATGATAACGGGTGAGATGTATCAGGCTTGGGATGAAGAGCTTGTCGCAGACCGCCAAAAAGCAAAGAAGCTTTGCTTCGCGCTGAACCAAACATGCCCTACCGAAAAAGATCCCCGCCAGGCCTTAATTAATGAGCTGTTAGGCAAAGAGACCGATGCATGGATCGAGTCGCCGTTTAACTGTGATTATGGCTACAACCTAAAGGTGGGTAAGGGCTTTTATGCGAACCATGGTTGTACCATCCTAGATTGCGCGCCGATCAATATTGGTGATAACTGCTTACTGGCGCCGGGGGTGGTGATTGCCACTGCTGGCCACCCGCTCGATCCCGTCGAGCGCGCTTCCGGTGAAGAATTTGCAAAAGAGATCACCATAGGCAATGACGTATGGTTTGGAGCCAATGTGACCGTCTGCCCGGGGGTGACTATTGGTGATAACGTGGTTGTTGGTGCGGGAAGTGTGGTAACGAAAGATTTGCCAGCCAATACGGTGTGCGTTGGTTCGCCAGCAAAACCTATCCGTACCTTGACGATTGAAGACAAGCAATCAGTATCGATTTAGTCTGAATAACGGTGAATGGGTTCTGCTGTCCGGTTGATAACGCTAAGCACAGGCTTAGTACATCATTTCAATAATGGGGCAGTGGAGCCATTCAGAGACACCAACGGCAAGCGTGGGGAAGGTAATTAGCATCCCTGCAACAGACAAAACTAGCTTTTGAGTGTTCATACTCATTCCCTAAGAAAGTAATCATCAATTTAATAATTATTTAATTGTAATTAATCGACGCAAAAAGTCCTGCACTTTGACATTGATTTACTTTCGCTGGTGAGTCTTAACGCCAATAGATAACGGAATCAGTAGTAAATAAAACAAAAGGAGCTTTTTAGCTCCTTTTGTTTCAGTGGGCGAGGTTAGCAAGAGACTATTTCTGTTTAGTCAGTAGGAACTGGTCATCACTGCTGACGACGACATTGTGCTTAAGGAAGTTCTTGCCCAAAATCATACTGTATTCGAACCGGCTACGGTCGCGCAGGTTTACATTGATTTCCTTTTCCATCCCATCCAATTTAACCTTCATCTTCACCACATAACGCGTGCTTGGCTTCTCACCCGCACGGGCTTTAATGCGCATGGTTTTCACGACTTCACGGGTGTAGGTTTTTTCATCCCCTTGATGGTTACCGTAGGTGAAAGTGACCATCTCCTTTCCGTTTTCGGTGAAGGTTTCAATGTCGGTGGCATGCATGGAGCTAACATCCGCACCGGTATCCAGTTTGACCGGGAACCGCATTTTATCCATATCCAGTTGTTCGATATACCCTGCTTGTTTTGGGGTATCTTTCTCGAGCAATTGCGTTGTCCGGGTATTGATGAGCAGGGCTCCAGGGACAAGGTCAGGGCTGATTTCTAATTGGCTGTATGTGCTGTCATCTTGCTCTCGTGTTTCAAGGGCTATGTCACGAAGCAGCATGGATGAAGGCAGTGAAATCTCTGTTCCGACAATCGGACGAACTTGATCGTCCACGCGGATCTTTCTTTTGAGCGGCTTGTCCAGACGATGAGTCTTGCCATCGGCATCTTTAATGGTGTATTGGATCATCCGCCCGTATTCTGTTCTCTGCTCATCAATCTGCGATACCTTTAGCAGAGGCGTTTTAATGATCCCCGAAGGTCCGGCATTGATGTTTACACCATCTATTTTGACGGTTTCTTCACCGCTTATCATCAAAATAGAATCGTCATTGGCCATGGTCGATATAGGGGCCAAATCTGACTTACCCAAGTAGCTCGCCCCGAGGTTGACTACAAAGTATTGGTTAAGGGCTTCTGTTCCGAGGCGAAGCTGGCTGTGATTCTTTGAACGGTCTTTGAGGTATACCTGGATATACTGTTCTGCGTCTCCTAGCTTCACTGGCAGGTAAACCATTGGCCGTTGAGCATTGCTAAATCGCAGCATACGGCTCAGAGGCTTGGTCATCGTTTTGCGCGTCTTGTCTTGGCCGACCAGTGTAAAGGTAACACTGCGGCTTTCTTCATCGACCTTGATATCAAGGGCATGGAGAATACTGTAACGGCTATCAAAGGAGGTACTGACTTCAAGCGGTACATTGTCGATAGTGGCTTTTTCTTTGCGGCCAATAATATGCGCATCGGGTTGCGATTGAAGATAATCGAACCCGGCATCAACCCAGGCTGTATTCTTCAGGAACGTTTTACCGATCAGAATAGGGTACGAAAACCTGTCGCGATTAGTTAGGTTAACTTCGGTTCGAACTGTTTGCCCTGCAATGGTCAGATCCAGTTCAACCACTGGGCGAGCAAGGTGTCCATCTCCCCGGCTTTTGATCATGGCTAGACGAAAAAGGGGGTTCTCAAGGCGGATCAGCTCACCGGTATATGGGTGCATGATATCAAAGCTCACCATGATATTGGTTTTGTCTTTCCGGTCTCGCAGCTGGGTACTGCCAAGGGCGTCGTATTCCACGGCGATGGCATCAAGCAGCTTGTCGCCACTCAATCCTTCAAATTTCGGTTCATCGGTAGAAATAACGATATTGTCAGCATGGATAGAGGTTGAATCCGCACCAGTATCAATCTTGGCGGGGATGCCAATGTTATCGAGCGAATCAATAGCAGGAAAATAAACGAGTTCAGTGCGGCCTAGGACGACTTTATCATCAATTTGGCTGCGGCTTTTGATAATGCTTTCATACTGGGTGTTTTGTGCCATGGCGGGTGAGGAGGCAAAGGCTGCCAAGCACAAGGTGGTCAACAGTCGTAAGGAAGTCATAGGTTTCCTGTATCAATCAGCGAAGGAAAATTCAATTGATTTAAGTGTACTGTTTAAAGGTAGCTCGGAAGTGGCTTATTGGTTGTAATTCAGCAGAGATTCAGTAAATCTGACAGAACTCTTGCAAAACTTTGGTGGAAAAGGTTTTTCAATGGGTTAACTGTGGAATTTATCCCCAAATAGCGATCGGCTAGCAGGGGATAAATTTATCCTGGCTTATGGCAAGTTCGCCACGCCATCAGCCATTTGGATCAGCTTATCCAAAATACGCTCACCGTCGGCACGAAGTCCGTTGTGCTCATACTCGTTGGTGATCCAGGCTTTGCTGTTTGGAACGCCTTTCAAAGTTTCCAGCGAGTACTGCATTTCTACATACATATCTTCGGCGTAAACCGCACATGCAACTGGAACGGTGTTGTTAGCCAGCGCTTGTAAGTCATATAAATCCGCCCAATCAGTGCGCTCTGCCAGTAGGTTAGCGGCTTCTTGCAATGGCTTGAGGCACTTAAACTGCTCAAACATCCAAGGGTAGACCATTTCCCCTGTAAACTGGAAAACATTCCCTTTCTGGTAGTTGAACTGCGGGAAGCTGTTGCGTACCCGGTGAGCTGACCAATTCGATGCTGAATGCTGGCAATATAAAGGCTCATGCAAAATTGCGTAGATAGGGTTAGTCTGGTGGCTTTGCTCGGCCAGCATGGCGTTAAGGAAAGCGTAGCTCAGGGTTTCTTTGCCATTGGCTTCCACAAAGGCATCTTCAAGCAGGTAGTACATTGGCACATTGGCATTGCTGCGGCCAAGGTTAATCCCAATCATCTGGAACTGCTCTACGGTGAAGCGCTGCCCATTAGGCAGGCGGACATCGTGATCAAGCAGGTAATCGGCGATTTTCTGGCATTGCGCCTGTGCTGATGGGAACTGGGCAAAGAACGCATCGTTCTTGTCCTGTACCCGTTGGTAAGTCGCCTGGTACACATCATCGGCATGACGGGAGAGCGGAGGCACCCCACCGGTGATGTATGCACGGCTCAGGCTTTGCGGGTAGAAAGACAGGTAGGTCAGCGAGCAGAAGCCGCCAAAGCTTTGGCCTAGTGTTGCCCACTGCTTTACACCGAGTTTTTCCCGGATGGTTTCTGCATCACGGACAATATTGTCGGCGCGGAAATGGCTTAAGTAGTCGGCTTGTTCAGAGGCTGACATGTGAGCCAATGTTTGATGGCTGATCACTGTGCTGTTGCCAGTCCCGCGTTGATCCAACAATAGCACTCGGTATTGCTGCAGTGCTCGCTTCAGCCAGCCTGAGCGGCTATCGGGGCGAGGTGATGGGAACCCGGGTCCCCCCTGGAAATAAACTAGCCAAGGTAGGTCATCATTTTGCCTTGCAACATCGACCACTTCGCGGGCAAATACCGAGATGGCTTGTGCATCTGGCTGGCTGTAATCGAGAGGGACTTCAAAAGTATGCTGACGGTAAAGCAAATCACCGTCGATGAATGAGGTTTGCACAGGTAGCTCCTTTACTAGCGAAAACAAACTGATATCGCAAACGTGTATCCTAACACCAATTCAAATTTATTTTCATTCTCATATTGATCGTGTCTTGCTCGTGTGATCGCTCCCCTAGGGCTGAGGGGCCGGACGAAGGATTTGTTCCAATACCTGAGGATCATCGAAATGGCGAATACCGATAAAGGCTATAGCATGATGGCCGAGTTGGCGCATAGCACCCGCAGACGGAATGCCAAAAGGCCACAGGTAGGTACTTTCCAGCCGTTCACTGCTCGGAAGCATTCCACTTTGATCGAAAAGGCTTATTGAATGGTGCTTTTGCATCGGGAGTTGCCGTAGCTGGTTATAGCTGTGGCCGGCAAGAGGCTGGATTGAAAGGTCGGTGTCTAAATCCCCCTCATTTAGCCACTCAACCTGTTTAATCATATGCTCGCCATGGGATAGGGTGACAGACCAAGCCGGTGTAGCTTCAACAAGATCATTGGGGGCTGTGCGCTGAAAGATCAAAGGCGACTCAATGTCGGGGGTTGCATTGGCAAAAGCTAACCCTTTACTGAAATTGAAGACCATATGGTAGCAACCACAGTGGTGAATTGAGTCGAGCAGCATAGGTCGGCCTTGGTGGTCGAGAGTTAGGCGCAGTAATACGCCATCAAACTTTCCTGCATAAGGGTCTAAAGAAGATGTCGCCGTGCGGTTGGCAAACCATAGGTTGTAGTTCAGTTGTAGGTAGGTTTTACCGTAGAGCTGTGTATAGCTGTGGTGAAAATAGATAGCCGGCTGTGAAGTATTAACGGCTGGTTTCTTCTGGTGGCCATCGAAGTACACCGTCCCCGGGATATCATCACCAGAAGCGTGTTCTACGGATACTAATGGCGAATAATAGTGGTATAGCTGTGAAATTTGATCATCGTTTAATTGTGGCCAGTGCATGGTTGATGCATCGAGTGCCTCGTTGAACCATTGCACTATTTTTGGCTGGGTTAGATGCCTCTGATTCCCAACCGTTTCTTTAGTTAGCTGGTAATGAGTTGTTTCGTTTGTCGGCTCATTAAAGCCAGCCAAAATCCGCTTTTTTTCCGTATTGATAGACGATTGGGCGAGTTGGCTACTGATGGGGTAGAGCCCAAACACACGCAGCCAAGGCTCATAGCTATCAGCAATTGTGACTGGTCGTTCGGTAATGGCTGTCCAAACTTCATTGTTGACTTTGGCTTTGGCCACGAGTTGTTCAGCACAGGCATCTAGCGCAGGCAAGTCAAAGTTGTTCACTATCAGGTTGTTGTATTCGGCACGGCGCTGGTCAGAAGCAAGCCGAGCTGTGTAGTCGAGCCATTGCTCGCGGTCTTGTTGGGTGGATAATCGTTTGAGTTGTGATTGGCTGAAACGATCAAAAGCAAGGTAGGGGAAAGCCTTGTGGTTAACCACCTGAGCATCTTTGACCTGTTGGCGGTTTACTTCTTGTTTGAAAGTCACCAGCCGGTTAAAGCACCCTTGTAGATCCTGGGTGTGAAAATTTGAATATGGAGTGGCGCACGCACTCAGTAGAGCCGTCAATGTGACAAATAAGAAAAAACGCATAACCACCAAAATTTATAACACATTGAAAGTAATAAATTATAGCTGCTGAAATAGTGAAATGGGTGGGATAAAGCGAGAGGTGAATCGAAACTTATAATATGGGAAGGTATTTTGAACGTTGCGCCTAAGGGGGGATCAAGCTGGAGTGGTTCGCTCCAGCTTGAGTCTATTGCTTATTACCGTAGCAGTTAGCCCAGTTGCGTGACGACATAATCCAGCGCGCCAGTGATAGCCGCTACTTGCGCGTCATTGCATTGCTCGGGTGTTGCACGGTCGCTGTCCGGGTAGACCTCTGTGGTGGTGCCGTAAGTACAATCAGTAATACCGTTGCACAGGCTCAGCTTTTTCAGTGGGTAGTTGATCACACCTTCTTGCTGTAAAGGGCTACCGATGATATTGCCATCGGCATCTGGCGGCGCGATATGAGTCACTTTGCGAACAGAGTCGATGATTGCCTTTTGGAATTCAGGCTGAGGGTTCTCGGTATCACCAACGGTGTAGAAGCCATCCGGCACACCGTCTTCAATGTATAGTTTACCGTCACGGGCTTCACGGGCCGGGCGGAATTCCAGCTCATCGGAATCTGTGGTTTCGTGCAGGTCGATATGGATCAGTACTTCGCCTTCCAACTCGTTAACCATCTTCATCAGGTTGGCTGCTTCTTCAGAAGGGCTGTCGGCATAGAATGCGCGGTTTGGATCGACCGTGTTAGGGTTCCAGCGGTTGATCACTTCGTAGCCCCAAGGGCTGACGCAAGGCGCAATCACAATATTGAAACGATCGCTGTATTGCGCTGCTTTGTTTTGTGCAAATTGCAGGGCACCGTGTACACCACTGGTTTCGTAACCGTGAACACCACCAGTAACTAGAACAACGGGCTTGCTGCTGTCCCAATTGCGGGTTTTGATGGAAAACAGCGGGTATTTCTCTACATCGTAGCTAAGCGCACCGTACTGGACTAGGTCGAAGTCTGCTTCTAGCGCTTTGATTTTAGATACCACTTCTTCTTGGTACGAGCGCTTAATGGTTGTTTGCGCCAGCCATTGTGCTTTTTCTTCGTCGCCCCATGGCGTGCCTGGTGTTCCGATTGGGTAGTTATGTTCGCGTTTCATTCGATTGTCTTTTGTTGTGTGTGTTTGTCTTTGTTCAAACAGAATAATTGACTGTGTAACCTGACGCAATCGTATTGATATCCGTAATATGTCTCTGTGGTTGCTATTTTGTGATTGGATGTAACAGATTGCTTGGTTACTTAGTCATAAAATGTCACCCATGTCTGAAAACACGATCAAGCTAACTTCAAACTATCCCCGTAAGTCATTATGCTGGTTGCTAAACAGATGCCGCCAGAGGAAAACTTCGTGAAGCTACATGATCCCCAACTACTGAAACAGGCTTGCTTCGTAGCAGGTAAATGGGTGACTGCCATTGATGATGCTTATACCCCAGTGACCAACCCATCAACGGGCGAGTTGATTGCAACAGTACCGAGTCTTGGCCGTGATGAGACACTTTCTGCTATCCATGCAGCCGAGAAAACTCAGGGTGAGTGGGCAGTACGAACGGCGAAAGAGCGGGCAACCATTTTGCGCCGCTGGTATGAGCTGATTGTCGAAAACACCGAAGATTTGGCAACCATCCTTACATTGGAGCAGGGCAAGCCATTGGCGGAAGCAAAAGGTGAAATCACCTATGCGGCCAGTTTTGTGGAATGGTATGCCGAAGAAGCGAAGCGCTCTTACGGGGAAATGGTTCCTAGCCATAAGCCGGATGCTCGGATCTTAGTGTCGAAGCAGCCTATTGGTGTCGTGGGGGCAATCACGCCATGGAACTTTCCAGCAGCAATGATCACCCGTAAATGCGGGCCGGCCTTTGCGGCTGGGTGCGCAGTTGTGCTCAAACCTGCGCCGGATACTCCCCTGACGGCGCTGGCGTTGGCTGAGCTTGCTGATAGAGCAGGGATCCCGGCTGGGTTGTTTAGCGTGATCACCGGCGATGCGGTGTCGATTGGCGGGGCTTTGACCGAAAACCCTGTAGTGAAGAAGATTTCTTTTACCGGCTCTACCGGTGTTGGAAAACTCTTGATGGCGCAGTCGGCTGATACGGTGAAGAAGCTGGCACTGGAACTGGGTGGTAATGCACCGTTTATTGTCTGTGATGATGCCGATCTCGATAAAGCCATTGACGGGGTGATGCTGGCAAAATTCCGTAATGCCGGACAGACTTGTATCTGTGCTAACAGGATCTATGTCCATGACAAAGTGTATGACGAGTTTACGGCGAAATTGGTTGAAAAAGTCAAAGCCCTTAAAGTCGCGGATGGGTTTGAGGAAGGAGCAAACCTTGGGCCTCTAATTAATGCAGCTGCGGTTGCTAAAGTGCAAAGCCATATTGATGATGCTGTGGCAAAAGGTGCAACCCTTGCTTACGGCGAACCGCAACCTGAAGGCACCCACTTCTTCCCGCCTCAAGTACTGACCGAAATGAACGACGACATGCTGATTGCTTCTGATGAAACATTCGGCCCGGTTGCTGCTTTATTCCGCTTCTCTGATGACGATGAGGTGATCCGCCGGGCTAATCATGTCAGCTCTGGCCTTGCCTCATATGCCTACACGAGATCTCTGTCTCGCGCCTTCAAATTCAGTGAGTCGCTGGAATACGGTATGGTCGGGATTAACGAGGGGGGGATTTCTACTGAGGTTGCCCCATTTGGCGGTATTAAAGAATCAGGCCTGGGCCGTGAAGGTGCAAGGCAAGGCTTAGAAGATTTTCTTGAAACCAAATACACTTTAATGGGCGGCCTATAATCGTCTTTATCCGTTTTAGGTGTTTAACAATTCAAGAGAATTTCTTAAACTTGCATGCATGAAGAAACATTACTTTCCTGCTTGCAAGAAAGTAGAAATGGATAACAAGGCTCAGCCTGAGGAATAACCAATGACTAAAGCAAAAATCGGTATCGTTACTGTAAGCGACCGTGCGAGTGCAGGTGTATACGAAGATATCTCTGGACAGGCGATTATCGATACGTTGAATGATTACCTGACTTCTGAGTGGGAGCCTGTGTACGAAGTCATTCCTGATGAGCAGAATGTGATCGAAGCGACGCTGATCAAAATGGCCGACGAGCAAGACTGCAGCCTGATTGTCACTACCGGCGGTACCGGCCCTGCCAAGCGTGATGTGACTCCTGAAGCCACTGAAGCGGTATGTGATCGCATGATGCCGGGTTTTGGTGAGCTGATGCGAGCTGAGTCGTTGAAGTTTGTACCGACAGCTATCTTGTCGCGTCAGACAGCTGGCCTACGTGGTGATAGCCTGATTGTTAACCTGCCGGGTAAGCCTAAATCGATTCGTGAGTGTTTGGATGCGGTATTCCCTGCAATCCCTTACTGCATCGATTTGATGGAGGGGCCATACCTCGAGTGTAACGAAGAGGTGATGAAGCCTTTCCGCCCTAAGAAGAAGTAATGACTCGCTTAATTCAAGGTTGAGGGAGTATTGGGATATAAGGCTAAGCAATGTGCTTGGCCTTTCTTTTATCTGCTTGGACTAGGCTTAAACTTGGTCTTGGTATAGGAGGGACGATTGTGAAGTTACGTTCATTGGTTGCTGCCATAGCACTGGCAACGACAACACTGGCTACAACGTCAATAGCCCCGGCTTATGCGGGCTGGGATGAAATTAAAGATGCAGCTTCAAAGCTTGGTGAGGAAGTCGGCAAGGGCTCTAAAGAGGCTTGGGATTCTGTGTCGGATTTTTCAAAGGAAACATGGGATTCAGTTTCTGAGTGGGGAGAGGATGCCTACAACACTGCAGGTGAATGGACTGATGCTTCGATAGAGAAGAGTAAGGAATGGCTGGATGTCGCCGATGCCAAGCTAGATGAAATGCTCGAGCCAGAAACCCCAGAAGAAGCCCGCCTTGCCTTGAATACCGTGGCCGATACCGCACTGGTGCGTTTATTCAATGAGCAGCCGTCAGCTAAATTACTGTTTGATAGTGCCTATGGCTACGCGGTGTTTGACTCCCGCAAGTTTTCATTGATGCTACATACCAACCAAGGGGCCGGTGTTGCGGTTAATCGACAAACTGAACAACACACTTACATGAAGATGTTTGGTGCCGGGCTTGCAGTTGGTCTTGGGGGTAAGTTCTACCAGCAGGTTATCTTTTTCGAAGACCAGAAAACCTTTGACGGCTTTGTCACCGACGGCTGGGAAGCCACTTCAGAAATGGGCGTGGTGGCAGGTACGGACAGTGCCGAGTTAACCGCGAAATACAATGGCGGGATGGCGATTTACCAGATTGGCGAAAAAGGCTTGTTGCTTGATGCTAATATTTCCGGCTCAAAATACTGGATTGATACTGATTTAACCCAGCAGTAGCACTTTTTACCTTGTTTATGTATATATACCTACTAAACACTTCTCATACACCCGAGTAATACGCATTAACTTGGGTGTATGCCTCTCTTTGATGCCTTAAATCGCATAGCCTAAGTAACCAATACTGTGTTTTTTGGAACCTTGTTCATAAAAATATCAATAACGCCTGATATTTTCAGTTTCCTACGTTATGTTGACATTGATTTTTCGTAATCACGTTAGCATAAACTGAATCGAACAAAAGATTAGGCTAGACATGGACATCAAACGTACTTGGGGTTTCCTTTCGCTACTGATCGGTAGCGTTTCTTTGATTTTTGGTTTTGTCACTATTGGCGGAATGATTGGTCAAACACAGGTGGTCTCTGATATGAGCACCTTTATTAGTGCTGGTGGAGGAGATTATCTCCACTCATTTAGCTCAGACTATGCAGCGAGCGAAGTGAAGCACAAATACCAATTACTGCTGAGCAGCGGCATTGTGATGATGGCCATTGGTGGTTTCATGATGCGCGGCCAGTGGCACCGCTACTAAGTGGCAACGTTAATAAGTGGAAGATCACTAAGCGAAAGGCGACTAAGCGGGACAACACAAGTTTAACTACACTACTTTCAATACCACCTTAGACTCCGAGGGGGAGTTCTCTTCCCCTTCCAGTGGAGAAAGAGTAATGAAAGGCTTTATCAGTGGTTTGCCCAAGGTAGAACTCCACCTTCATCTAGAAGGAACGCTTGAACCAGAGTTAATGTTTGCTCTGGCTCACCGAAATAACGTCACAATCCCTTATTCTTCAATCGAGTCGTTAAAAGCGGCTTATCAATTTCACGATCTCCAAGCTTTTCTAAACTTGTATTATCAAGGCGCTTTGGTACTTAGAACCGAGCAGGATTTCTATGACCTTACCTATGCTTACCTACAGCGCTGTAAAGAACAGCATATTATCCATACTGAAGTGTTCTTCGACCCGCAAATCCATACCCGGGCCGGCGTGTCTTTTGATACGGTAGCCGCAGGAATAATCCAAGCATTGCGAGATGGAGAGGCAAATTTGGGGATCTCTTCAGGGTTGATCATGTGTTTCTTGCGAGATTTACCGGAAGAGGAGGCGATAGAGACTCTAAAACAAGCGATTGCTTTTAAAGACGATATTGTTGCCATAGGATTGGATTCATCGGAGCAGGGAAACCCGCCAGAGAAATTCGAGCGTGTGTTTGCCATGGCGCGAAATACAGGTTTCAAAACCGTTGCCCACGCAGGTGAAGAAGGGCCAACTGAGTATATCTGGGAAGCGATCGAAGCGCTAAAGGTGGATCGGGTCGATCATGGCGTGAGATGCACGGATGATCCCAAGCTGGTGACCTATTTGGTTGAGCACCAGATCCCTTTGACAGTCTGCCCGCTATCTAACGTGAAGCTCAATGTTTTTGATGATCTGTCAAAGCACAATATTGTTGAGCTGTTTCAACAAGGGGTACTCGTGACAATTAACTCAGATGATCCCGCTTATTTCGGTGGTTATCTCAATGACAATTATTTAGCCGTTGCAGAGACTTTTGAACTATCCAAACAGGATGTTGCATTGTTGAGTGACAATGCCATAAAGGCAAGCTTTTTGAGTGATGAGAAGAAGCAGGCGCTGCATAACAAACTAGCGCATTACTTAGATATTCAGTTCCGGCCGATTATTTAAAAAAAAACGCCTATCAAGTCCATGATAGGCGAGCAATAAATCGATTAAGGAACAACATATTTGAAGTGCGAGAATCATACGATCTGGGCAAAAATCGTGCAACGATCAGTGATGTAAAAGTTGTATATTATTTTGTTAAATCTCTTTTTGTTTAGATAGTTAGCCTAGACTAAACATTCAAATTATTTTTATGAATGTCGCTGACCTCTAATAACCTTTATTTTTCAACGGTTAATGCTGGCTGCTAACTTGAATTCGTAACCACAACGCCGCTATGTGAGCTAAGTAACTTATTTAAATAATGATTTTACTGCGTTTTGTAATGTTAACAGCAGACTGGCTTTGGGCTTCATACTGTGAGCTTGATCAACACCTATGTAATAGGATTGCATCAATTGCTGGCGTAGCGATTTTGCCCTGGTGTCGTCACTGCTATTGCTGGCAAGCTGTTGGCTAATTTCAGTGGCGTGATCATTGGCATAGCTGAAATCAATGCCATTGAACCCCTGGCATAGGAACCAAACCATGGCGATAGCTTTGACTTCCAACTCATTCATAGTGTGAAACTTTTTAGCATGTTGCTCGCCGACATGCCGCTCGAACAAAGCATCCATTTCACTGATTTTGCTTTGTGTGGCATGAAACTCATCCAAGATTTGTTGGAACGAGTGGGTGAACAGCCCAAGGGCTAAGTCTTGCTGCGGTTTGTCTGCTTTTTGCTGGCAAACATTGAGGAAAAAATCAGAACGGAAGTCGATAAAACTTGCCGCAAACTCGCGCTCGACTTCACTAAATGGCAATTGCTCAAAGCCAAATTCATTCAATAGTTGTTTTAATGATTTCATACTGGGCTACGGGTAAGGTGCAGTTTAGCCAGTATACAAAATTAGAGCTCACTTTCTAAATCATTCATTTACTATAAATCATGTATATAAATAGATGATAGAAAAACATTCTAATCAAACAGAGGGATAGGTTATGTCAGGCTTTTACGAGCTTTCAGCTAATAAAATCAACGGTGATACGGTTGATATGAACGAGTTCGAAGGGAAGGTGGTCTTGGTGGTTAATACCGCCAGTGAGTGTGGCTTTACTCCCCAGTACAAAGGACTACAGGCATTATTTGATAAGTACCAGGAGAAGGGGTTAGTGATCCTTGGTTTCCCGTGTAATCAGTTTGGCGGGCAGGAGCCTGGTGAAAACAACGAAATTGAGCAAGTCTGTCAGCTTAACTACGGGGTAAGTTTCCCGATGTTTGAAAAAGTTGATGTCAATGGACCTGATAGCCATGAAGTCTTCAAATACCTGACCAGTGCGCTCCCTGGATTAATGGGTAAGAAGATCAAATGGAATTTTACTAAGTTTCTGATTGGCCGTGATGGAAAACCGATGAAGCGTTTTGCATCAACCAAAACCCCCGAGGCAATCGAGAAAGATATTGTTCGAGCGCTTGATCGCTAAGCCGTCAGCAAAGCTAGCCCAAAGTCTGTGTGGGCTAGCATGTTCGATTTTTGACGGCCTAATCTTGAGGTTCTTGATATTGGGTGTAATAAATATCTAGGCTCTTTGGCTGTCTAAATTGGACGAGTTGCTCTACCGTTAACTGCTTTGCTTTATTGTGGTAATCCCCATATATATCGATTAACTCCTCAATGGCTTTGTAACGGCCACTTTTCTTTTTCTGCTCGGTCAGGTAATGCTTGAAAAACTCTAACTGAACAGAAGAGTCGTTGAAACTTCCCAACGTATCTTGCAGTGTTTTGAGTCGGTCAACTTGTTGCTTGGTATCACGTGAAGCGAGTATTGGCGCAAAGTACTCTAGGAGATAGCGGAACTTTTTACAGTCGATTCGAAGTTGATGAATGATGGCGTCATCGCTGTTGGTATCAATGTTGTGGCATTGGCTTTCTATCTGCTTAAATTGATGCCATAACATACTGTGGGCTGTGGCTTTGCAGCCTAATTTGCCCTCAGTGGTCGGGTTATCCCGCATGCTATCAAGCTGGGTTAGCACTTGGTTGCAAGCCGATTTATATTCACCAGACTTTAGCCACCCTTTGAGTGTCTTCAGAGATTTCCTCCGTTGTGACTGAATATCATCGAAGAAGCGGATCAGGCCTTTGTGGTGTTGATGTTCAAGCAAAGAAAAATATTGTTCCATATTGATGAGGAACACATCGAGATCACGCATCAGGTTGGTGTGCTGCATGAGTTGCCTGAGTGTGTCTTTTAGGATGTCTTTTTCTTTACTACGAAATAGCGGTTTCAGCAGGCTGATTAACGCACGGCTTCTTCTCAGGGCAACACGATATTGATGAATAAACTCTTCATGATCATCGCGGATAATGCCTAGCTCGTGTTTTCTAGCGTGGTCAAACTCGTTAACAAGGAAATGATAGGTGGGGAGGTAAATCTCTACGTCCGGTGTCAGCAGAACCGCTGGTTTTTTTCGTTTTGGTAGCTTTAGCTGGTCCCGCTTGGTGACTGTCATGACGTACCTCCTTCCTATATTAAATGTAGTGCTAATTTTCTTTATTTGGCGGTGAGACTGCGAAAATCTCACTGAGAAATAAGAAGAAAATGATTTTTGTGATAGTTCGCTCAGTTGTCTCTTTTGGTGTATGTATCAGGTTGGCAATTTGGCTTTACGTTGCGGGTTTACAATTTTGCAACATGGTTTGCAGCACGAATTTCTCATCCAAACAGAGAACTGCTAATTCTTTAGTAAAGGTCAGTTGACCGCACGTTAGTGGCTGAAAAGGATGATGAAGATGATTGAAAACCCACTAGGGACGGACGGCTTTGAGTTTGTGGAATATACCGCCCCAACACCTGAAGGGATCGCGAACCTCAAACAGCTCTTTCACGATATGGGGTTTGCTGAAATCGCTAAACATAAGCACAAATCCGTATGGCTATACCGCCAAGGAGATGTCAATTTTATCGTTAATGGGGAGCTACACTCTCAGGCTTCTGGTTTTGCTGGTGTACATGGTGCCAGCGTAAACGCAATGGCCTTTCGGGTAACCGATTCAGCCAAGGCACTGGCTTATGCTGTTGAGAAAGGTGCTACGGCTTGTCCAGCTCAGGCGGGGCCGATGGAGCTCAATATCCCTGCTATCTATGGCATTGGTGAGTCGTTGATTTACCTCGTCGATCGCTATGGCGATAGCAATATCTATGATATCGACTTCGATTTCTACCCGGATTACCAAGCGAGAATGGCAGAGCTTGATGCTGGTTTACACTTTATTGATCACCTGACTCACAACGTGAAGCAGGGCAATATGGATTTATGGGCCAGTTTCTACGAACGTATTGCTAACTTCAGGGAGATCAGGCACTTCGATATTAAAGGCAAAATGACAGGCTTGCTGTCTCGGGCGATGACAGCACCTTGTGGCAAGATCCGCATTCCGATCAATGAGTCCAGCGATGACAAGTCGCAGATTGCCGAGTACCTCGATCAGTACAATGGCGAAGGGATCCAGCATATCGCCATGAGCACCGATGATATTTTTGCCACCGTATCGAAATTAAAGTCAGGTGGGTTGATCTTCATGGACACGCCTAATACCTATTACGAGGGGATCAACAAGCGCGTCCCTGGCCATCACGAAGATGTCGCCAAACTCCAAGATCTGAAGATCCTGATAGACGGTGATGAGACCGGCATATTACTGCAGATCTTTACTGACACCGTTATTGGCCCTGTGTTTTTCGAGATCATCCAGCGCAAAGGTAATGAAGGATTCGGTGAAGGTAACTTCCAGGCACTGTTCGAATCTATCGAGCTTGATCAGATCCGAAGGGGAGTGCTCAAAGCTGATACCTAATTAACTCCTATTAATTCCGCACTATCCCGTTTGGCCAGTTTTAACTGGCCTTTTTTGTCTCTGCAATATGTGAAGTGTTGACTATAGCGCTTACACTCAGGCGTACGAAGGTTCGAAAAGATGTGAGTTGCAGCACGTTATATAGACTAAATATACGAAAAGAATTCACCATGTATTACACCTGTATTACTGTATACATGTTTAATACAGGTTGGGATTGGTTATGGCAAACTACAGCAAGATTGCGGATCAGCTTATTCAGGTGATCGGCGAAGACAACATCGAGTCGATTGCCCATTGTGCGACACGACTACGGATCATCGTTAAAAATAAAGATCTTATCGATGACAAGAAAATTTCTGATATTGATTTGGTGAAAGGGCAATTCTTCACATCGGGTCAGTACCAGGTGATCTTTGGCACAGGTATCGTCAACAAGGTTTACGATCAGTTGGCCGACAAAGGCTTTGCAGCAAAATCGGCTAGCGAAGTAAAACAGGAAGCGATTCAGCGAGAGCCTGCACACAAACGTGCTATGCGTTTTTTCTCCGATGTTTTTGTGCCGCTCCTACCTGCCATTATTGCAACTGGTGTCGGTTTGGGTTTGAAGTCAGTCCTGCTTAACCCAGCTATTTTGGCAATGATGGGTTTAACGCCAGAGAGCGTACCTCAGCCTTTAACCGCATTTTTGGCCGCAGTAACTGAAACCGCCTTTGTGTTCTTACCCGCTTTGGTTTGTTGGTCGGCATACCGAGTTGCTGGCGGTTCGCCATCTTTGGGTATCCTGCTGGGCTTGATGCTAATTTCCCCAGCATTCCCTAATGCATGGGAAGTGGCGCTGAATCCAGATGTAAATGCCATCATGCTATTTGATGTTATTGCGTGGCAAGGCTACCAGGGCTCTGTATTGCCATCACTGGTTGTAGGCTTGATGGGCGCGAAAATCGAGAAGCGCTTGAACAAGGTGGTACCGGATGTATTACAGTTGATCCTTGTTCCTATCTTGTCTGTCTCTATTACTTTGTTCCTGGCATTGAGCGTGCTTGGTCCTGCACTTCAGGTCGTAGAGCAGGGCATTGGCTTTGTCTTGGTTGGCCTTGCTGATATCCCATTTGGTATCGGTGGATTTATTTATGGCCTGTTCCTACAAGCGATTGTAGTTACCGGTATGCACCACATCATTACCATGTTTGAAGTTATGCTGGTTAGCCAGACTGGGATGAACCCAATTATCGCGCTGGGTATGCCTTCAATGGCGGCGCAAGGTGCGGCGGCTCTGGCACTTGCTTATCGTTCACGTAACAAGAAGATCCGTGCAGCGGGTATTCCAGCGGGTGCCACGGTTTATCTGGGTATTACAGAGCCTGCTATTTTCGGTATGAACCTTCGCTTTGGTATTCGTCCTTTCGTCGTGGCTTCGATTGTCGGTGGCTTCGGTGGTATGGCAGCGGCGCTACTGGAGTTAGCGGCACAGGGCAACGGTATCAGTATGCTACCGGGTATCTTGTTCTACACCTATGATATGCACCAGTTCGTATCCTATGCTGCGCTGATGCTCATTACATCTGTGGTTGCCTTCATTGCAGTTTGCTTGTGGGGTATTCCAAAGAAAATGCTGGAAGACTACCCTGCGGATGTTGAAAGCAAATCATCTCGAAACAAGCCTTCAATAAAGAAGTCAGTAACAGAAAGTAATGTGGAAACAGCGTAATGATTGATAAGTCGAATCGATTCCGAGCGCTAGGGACAGCTAAACCCGGAGAACTAGAAAACCTACGCCAGCAGATGCTGGCGCAGGATACGGATTATCTGCCTGCTTACCACATTGCACCGAAAACGGGTCACTTGAATGATCCAAATGGAATGGTGTTTGATGGTGAAAAATACCACCTGTTTTATCAGTGGTTCCCGTTTGGCCCTTTCCATGGCATGAAGCATTGGAAGTACCTGATCACTAAAGACTTCATCCACTTTGAAGAAGGGGATGTGCTGACGCCAGAAAATGAGTTTGAAACACATGGGATCTATTCTGGCGGCGCAATCTGTATTGATGGTTTCATCTACTGCTTCTACAGCGGCAATGTGATGAATGAGGATGGCGAGACATTCTCCCAGAACCAGAATGTCGCCAAGTACTCTACCGACGGTAAGCTACTTGATAAATGGAATATTGTGCCTGAAGCGCCTGCTGGGTATACCGGTAACTTCCGTGACCCAAGCCCATTTATCAACGATGAGGGCGATCTGATGTTCGTGGTGGGTGCCCAGCGTGAAGACCAAACCGGCGCGACACTACTGTATAAGATGTCATCCTTTACCCAAGCGGAATTAATTGGAGAGGTTAGTTACGGTGGGAAGTCGGATCTTGCCCAGCAAGCTGATGTATACATGCATGAGTGCCCGGATATCAGCCATTCCAATGGCAAAGATTTGTTTATCCTCTCGCCAATGGGCTTGAAACCACAGGCAGAGCGTTACAACAATATCTTCAGTACCCAGCTGATGATTGGCCAATACCAGAAAGGTGAAATGCATGCCGAGCAGGTGATTGAACTAGACAAAGGGTTTGATTTCTATGCCCCGCAAACTTTCACCGATAGTGAGCGTAACATCATGCTGGCTTGGTGCGGTAATGGCTCATTAAGCATACCGACGGAGCTACTGGGTTGGAAATTCATGCTTACCATGCCGCGTGAGTTGGTGGTGGAAGGCAGTAAACTGATACAGCGTCCATTAGCAGAGTTCGATCAACTCAAACAGCCGTTGGTGACTTTAGAGCAGCCTGGCCGCTATGACATTGACGGTAATCTCAGCCAATCTCACATTTTAGTTGATGGCATTGCTGACCAAGCATTTAGCCTTACTTTGTTTGAAGACGCTGAATACAAACTCATTCTGACTTATCAAGACGGAAGCCTATTGCTTGATCGTAGCCAGACAGTTGAAACCGATGATATGAAGCGTTTTGGCTCTGAGCGGATAGTGACATTGGAAAGCTTGCAGCAGCTGGAAATCTTCATTGATAACTCAGTGATTGAGATTTTCATCAATGGTGGAGAAGAGGTGACGACATCCCGATTCTTTATCCCGAACCGGATCCATAACTTGGCGTTTTCTGGTGCTGCACAAGTGAGCATCTCTGAAATGTCGGCTATTTCTTTGTACTAAGGTTTCCCCTGAGCCTTTTTACTCTAATAAAACACTATCCGTGTTGGGGGTAGTGTTTTGGGCGCCCCTTCCATCTTTCTGGGCGCCTTTTCTTTATCTATTACTTTTCTTTATCTATTAATAGGCTTGTTTACTTGTTATCGACATTAATCGTTATAAGCAACAAGCTCGAAATCGTATTCGCTGGTTTTGAAGTATACCGTAGAAAGCTCGAAAATCTGACCATCTTTAAGGTATGAGAGCGATTCGTTGATCAAAATAGGTGTCAAAGGATCTATGTCGAAATAGCCTTGAATACGTTTTTCCGGCAAGGCTGGTTTTAGCTTCTGGGTGATCTGGCCGATGCTGTAGCCTTTGGCTTCTAGGTAAGCGAACTTGGAGCCTGCCATATCTTGCTCGGTCATTTCAGGGAGGTAACTGACCGGGATATAAAAGGTTTCGAAAGACGCGACACGGTTGTCTAATAGGCGTTGACGGGAGCAGCAGTAGACTGGGCTGTTTTCTGCGATCTGTAGTTTCTGGGCAACTGCAGCAGACGCATCAATAATGGCGAAATCAATCACTTTATTACTGACTTTCTGGCCGCCTAACTGGCTTTCTTCTGTTAAACCCACCACATTGACAAAGCTGTGCTTGAGTTTCTGCTGGGCAATAAAAGTCCCTTTACCTTTTTCGCTGTATGTCAGCCCTTCATCATTCAGTATCTGAATTGCTTTTCGAACAGTTACGCGGCTGACATTGAAATCTTCCACCAGTTGCTTTTCTGAAGGCAATATCGAACCCGGCTTGAAGTTACCGCGTTCAATTTCTTGTTTAATAAAGTCTGCAATTTGCACATAGAGCGGCAGTGATTGTTTCTGCGCAATGTAATTCGTCATCATCCCTCCTGGTGAACCCCCAAATTATACCTGACAGATAAAGGGATATCAGCTAGCGAGACTACCCCTTTTGTGGTGGGAAATCAGGTGTGTTTTATGTTTATAAGCAAGTGGTTAGATATGGCTTTTCGCTTGCTTCAACTGAAAGTGAGTTACAAAACGTAACACTGGAACGGCTGACAAGTTGAAGGGGGCTGGTATTGGCTGTGTGAATGTGATCTGCATCACCATCAAGGTCGACTTAATAGAGCTAAATTGCTCTTTATGTGATCGTGATCACCAACTGATTAACAAGCGTCCTGACTGGTTCTGTGATGTTGATCGTTTGTTTTTTATTGACAAATTGATTTGGGCTTATTTGTAGAAAAGTTTCATTACAGTTTTGCAATAAAGATCACGAAGAAAAAGGTTGGGAGGGGGATTTCGGGGATGTGGCTCACAAAAAACCCGTCATCAGATCGGTTTAAAAATTCTGTGTTAGATTAATTGGGTACTAAGCAATTGGACGGTTTTGGCGAACCGTACCTAACACAAAATCTATAACTGAACATCAGACGGGGAATCGATATGATATCACCAGATGCAAAGATCAAGATACAAAATTTTGGTCGTTTCTTATCTAACATGGTGATGCCTAACATTGGCGCATTCATCGCGTGGGGCTTCATCACTGCACTTTTCATTCCAACGGGTTGGTTCCCGAATGAAGAACTAGCTAAGTTGGTTGGTCCAATGATTACTTACTTGCTGCCGCTACTCATCGGTTATACCGGTGGTAAATTGGTAGGTGGTGATCGCGGTGCCGTAGTCGGTGCCATTACAACCATCGGTGTGATCGTCGGTACCGATATCCCGATGTTCATGGGTGCCATGATGGTGGGACCGCTGGGTGGCTGGGCAATCAAGCGTTTTGACCGCTGGGTTGATGGCAAAGTGAAGAGCGGTTTCGAGATGTTGGTTAACAACTTCTCTGCCGGTATCGTTGGTATGCTATGTGCTATCCTTGCCTTCTACATGATTGGTCCATTCGTGAAGGTATTGTCATCAGCCTTGGCTGGTGGGGTAAACATGCTGGTGAGCGCAGGCCTGCTTCCTCTGACGTCAATTTTTGTCGAGCCAGCGAAGATCCTGTTCCTCAACAATGCAATTAACCACGGCATCTTCTCTCCTCTGGGTATCCAGCAGGCAAACGAGATGGGTCAGTCAATCTTCTTCCTGATTGAAGCTAACCCAGGTCCTGGCCTAGGCATCCTACTGGCTTACATGGTGTTCGGTCGCGGTACGGCTAAACAAACTGCTGGCGGTGCATCTATCATCCACTTCTTCGGTGGTATCCATGAGATTTACTTCCCGTACATCTTGATGAACCCACGTCTAATCCTTGCGGTTATCGCAGGTGGTATGGCGGGTGTGTTCACCCTAACAGTTTTCGATGCAGGCATTGTGTCTCCAGCATCTCCGGGTTCAATCTTCGCAATCTTGCTGATGACACCTAAAGCATCATTTGTCGGGGTAATCCTTTCTGTTATCGCTGCAACGTCCGTCTCTTTCTGTGTTGCTGCGCTACTGATGAAAACGCAGAAAGTGACAGATGAAGAAGGCGACGACCTTGCAGAAGCAACGAGCAAGATGAAAGGCATGAAAGCTTCTTCAAAAGGGTCTAAAGGTTCTCCAGCAACAGTTCTTGCTCAATCAGAATTCAATCTAGCCAATGTGCGCAACATCATCGTCGCTTGTGATGCCGGTATGGGCTCCAGTGCGATGGGTGCCAGCCTGCTTCGTAAGAAAGTTCAGGAAGCGGGCCTAAATATCAGTGTGACCAACTGTGCTATCAATAGCTTGCCGCAAGAGGTGGATATCGTGATTACTCATAAAGATTTAACTGACCGTGCACGTAAGCACGCCGCTAATGCCCAGCACCTTTCGCTAACTAACTTCCTTGATAGCCAGGTGTACAACGACCTCGTAACCAGCATTGTAGCTGCAGGCAGCCCAGAAGCGGCTAACGATGATGAGATGGTAAATGGCGAGATGGTAAAAGTGTCTCCAATTGCCGCCAACGATGACAGCTTTGAAGAGCAACCAGCACAGGTATTCCAGATTCAAGCTGAGAATATCCACCTTGGCCTGAAAGCGAACAGTAAAGAAGAAGCAATCCGTTACGCTGGTGAGCAGCTAGTGAAGCTTGGTTACGCACAAGACGAATATGTAGATGCCATGTTCGAGCGTGAAAAACTGGTTCCAACTTACTTGGGCGAGTCAATTGCAGTACCTCACGGTACCGTGGAAGCCAAAGATAAGGTAATGAAAACCGGCATCATTATCTGCCAATACCAAGATGGTGTGCAGTTTACAGAAGACGAGGACGATGTAGCGAAACTAGTAATCGGTATCGCAGCCAAAAATGATGAACACATTCAGGTAATTACTACCATCACCAATGCACTTGATGATCCAGAGGCGATTGAGCGCTTGACCACGACCAGTGATGTCAACGAAGTGCTAGAAATCCTAGCCGGTGAGAAAGCCGCTTAATCAACACAATCATTGAGTAACATCGAGGCCGGTGTTCCCCCTCCGGCCTCACCCCTCTAGCGCGTTAATAGAGAACACATTTTTAGGTAGGAATTATTATGAAAGCAGTACATTTTGGTGCAGGTAACATCGGTCGTGGTTTTATTGGTAAATTGCTAGCAGACGCTAATGTAGCCGTGACGTTTGCCGACGTTGATGAGCCGTTGGTTGACCAGCTAAGCCATGACCAGTCATACAAGGTCAAAGTAGTTGGTAGCGAATGTAAAATTGATACGGTTACTCACGTAACAGCCGTTAACTCAGCAAGCCAGGACGTGATTGATCAGATTATTCACACAGATATGGTGACCACAGCCGTTGGTCCTAACGTGCTGGATATCATTGCAAAAACTATTGCCACTGGTCTAACCCACCGTTTCGAGGCGGGTAACAACAAACCACTAAACATCATTGCTTGTGAAAACATGGTACGTGGTACGACTCACCTGAAAGAAGAAGTCTACAAGCACCTCAATAGCATTTACCACAGCCAGGCTGATGAGTTGGTAGGCTTTGTTGATTCAGCAGTTGACCGCATCGTACCTCCTTCGGAAGCCGCTAATGATGATCCATTGGAAGTCACAGTAGAAAGCTTTAGCGAATGGATTGTCGATAAACAGCAGTTCAAAGGTGATATCCCTGCTATTGAAGGCATGGAAACAACCGATAACCTGATGGCCTTTGTAGAGCGTAAGCTGTTTACTCTCAATACTGGTCATATTGTTACTGCTTATCTTGGTGCCTTAAAAGGTCACGAGACTGTTCGCGATGCGATTGAAGACCAAGAAATCTATGATCAAGTTAAAGCTGCTATGCAGGAAAGTGGTGAGGTGCTGATCCGCCGTTATGGTTTTGATCGTGATATGCACAATGCCTACATCGATAAGATCCTAAGCCGCTTTGCCAACCCATATCTACGTGATGAAATCGACCGTGTAGGCCGTCAGCCAATCCGTAAGCTAGGTGCGAATGATCGTCTGATCAAGCCGTTGCTAGGTACGATGGAGTACGGTGTTGAAAACGGTATGCTGCTAAAAGGTATTGCTGCTGCCTTTAAATACACGAACGATACGGATCCACAAGCGATCGAGCTGCAAACATCGCTTAAAGAGATTGGTTTGCGCCCGACATTGGCGAAATACACAGGCCTTGATGCGGATGGTGAAGAAGCCAAGCAGATTGAGGCACTGTTCCAGTCGCTTTAAGTTTTGGTAATAAGGGGCGCAATAGCGCCTCTTTTTTGTCATGAAATGATAAATCTCGAAGTAGGAAGTGGGGTAGAGTCATGAACCTGACGAAGAATAAGTTCAGTCTAGGCGATATGGTTATCGTTAACTGTGGCAGGGTTGATCCTGACTTTGGCCAAGAGATCTCTGGCTGGATTGGTACGATTGAAAAATGCCATTTTGATGAAGAGATAGGCTATATCTATAAACTACGTTGGAGTGACGAAACTCTACAGGAAAATAGTGTGTTAAGGGTATCTTGCCAAGAGTTGGGATTAGAGTTTGAAACCATGCAATTGCTTGAAAATGAACTTTCCCTTCACTCTTCAGCACGGGGTAAGCACTTTATTCAGCAATGCCTCGCGTTACCAAGGCGTGAGCGGGCATTTTCCTATGCCGGCTTTGCATTTTGTTAAGTATCTGAAAACAATATTTTGAAATAAGCAATTATGTGGTTTAGCTCGACTTGGGTATAGTGGTTAAAGAAAGAAAAATGATGGGATGATTTATGCTTTCACCAACAACAAAAATAAAAATACACAGCTTCGGTCGGTTTCTTACCAATATGGTTTTGCCTAATATTGGTGCATTTATCGCTTGGGGCTTTTTAACCGCTTTATTTATTCCAACTGGCTGGTGGCCAAACGAGGTCATCGCCCAGCTTGTCGAGCCCATGATTATCTACTTGCTGCCACTGCTGATCGGCTATTCAGGCGGTAAGCTTACTGGGGGCGAGCGCGGTGCAGTCGTCGGTGCCGTCACCACCATGGGGGCGATTGTTGGTACGGATATCCCCATGTTTATGGGAGCGATGATCTTAGGGCCTATGGGTGGTTGGGTCATCAAAAAGTTTGATCAGGCCGTAGAGGGCAAGGTCAAAAGTGGCTTTGAGATGCTGGTCAACAACTTCTCCTCCGGCATCATAGGTATGGTGTGCGCCATTATTGCCTTCTTTATGATTGGCCCGGCGGTCAAGATCATTTCGGTTGCCCTGGCTACCGGGGTGAATGCCATGATCGATATTGGTTTGTTGCCATTGACCTCGATATTTGTCGAGCCTGCCAAAGTGCTGTTTTTGAATAATGCCGTCAACCATGGCATTTTCTCGCCGCTGGGCGTACAGCAGGTACGTGAAGCCGGGGACTCTATCTTCTTCCTGATTGAGGCTAACCCAGGCCCTGGGCTTGGTATCTTGCTGGCATACATGGTGTTTGGTCAGGGAATGGCGAAGCAAACGGCGGGTGGTGCGACGATTATTCACTTTTTTGGTGGTATCCATGAGATTTACTTCCCGTATATCTTGATGAAGCCGAGGTTGATCCTCGCTGCCATTGCGGGCGGTATGACAGGCGTTTTTGTTTTGTCTTTCTTTGATGCGGGGATGGTGTCGCCGGCCTCGCCTGGCTCAATCTTTGCGATATTACTGCTAACACCTAAGTCATCGTTGCTTGGCGTTGTTTTGTCTATTGTTTCGGCAACGCTTGTGTCATTCGCAGTGGCAGGTATTTTGTTGAAAACAGAACCGAATACGGACGAGAAGAGTGAAAAAGCGGCAGATATGGCATCATAAAGTGAAATCTTGCCAGTTGTGATGATACAATCACTTTTATAACAACAGGTTAAGGAGGCTAAGTGCTATCCTTTTGTTACAGAGATACCTAATTTATGGCACATAGTGACCAAGAATCTGACATTTTAGAGCGGCTTAATGATGCCCCGACAGTGAGAGGTTTTTTCATTACCTCGGTTGAGGTGTTTGATGAAGCAGTTGAAAATTTGATCCAACGGATATTTCGCAAAGATGACTTTGCTGTGAAGTCTGTTGTCGAACCCTTGCTAAGTCAGTCAGGCCCGCTAGGGGAGCTTTCTGTTCGCCTTAAGTTATTGTTTGGTCTGGGCGTGGTCGAAGACAATGTGTACCACGATATCGAAGCGATTATTAAGCTGCGTGATTTTTTGAATAAAGAAGGCAAGGAATACAGCTTTGCCGAGCCCGCAATTCTCGAACCAATCAAAATGCTACATATGGTACAAACCATGGGCGTTGTATTGCTTGATGTCGCGCCGCCTGATGATGATACCGATATTACTTTTTACCAGATGCAAATTGCCCGGCAGGAGCAAGTGATTAAATCGGCCATGGCTTTGGCTGTTTCCGGTATTTGCGCCGAACTAGACAAAGACAGTCCTTTCTAAATCGTTAACTTTCCTGACGCTAACCCTAACTTTTAGCCTGTTTTTCTTTTCATTTTTGCACTCTCTACACATAATGAGAGGCAAGATGTAGCTAAAACGGGTTAGTTGTGGAAAAAAGAAAACGTATAACCATAGCCGATATTGCCAAACTGGCAGGGGTTTCCAAAACAACCGCAAGTATGGTGCTAAACGGAAGGGCATCGACTTTTCGGATCAAGGATGAGACTCGGGAAAGGGTCTTAGCCGTGGCGAAAGAACAAAATTATTCGCCTAATGTCCATGCAAAATCTCTTCAAGCTAAACGTTCTGATGCCATTGGATTAGTGATCCCGGATTTGACCAACTTTGGTTTTGCTTCTATTTCTCGCGAGCTCGAGCGATTATGCCGTGAAGCTGGATTACAGCTTTTTATCGCTTGTTCAGAAGATAATCCAGACATCGAGCGGCAGGCAGTAGCCGGGTTGGTCAAACGCCAGGTCGATGGGTTAATCATTGCTTCAAGCCAAACTGAAGATGATGATTACCAGGCATTAACGAAACAAATTCCTGTTCTGCAACTCGACCGCCATATCGGGCAATCCACTCTGCCAATGGTGATCACCGATGCCGCCAAGGTAACGGCGGAACTCATCAGCAAAACGGCAGAGTCTGTTGACGAGTTTTACTATTTCGGTGGTCAGTTGGAATTATCGCCAAGCCGCCACCGTATGGCCGGTTTCAAGTTGGGTTTGAATAGGGCGGGTATGGAGTTAGATGATAACTGGATCCGTCATCGTGATTACCAGACCGAATCTGGTTATATTTTGATGGAACAACTTCATCAAGAGCTAGGCAGATTACCTCAGGCACTGTTTACAGCATCGTATACTTTGCTTGAAGGGGTACTTCGCTACCTGAATGAACATAACTTGCTAAATGCATTGCTAAACAAAGAAATGCGCCTAGTCACTTTCGATAACCACGATCTCCTCGATTGCCTGCCATTGAACATAGACTCGATAGCGCAAAACAGTGAAGAGTTAGCGAAACGCAGTTTTCAACTTATCCAGCTCTTGATGTCGAGTCAAAACGTCAGTCCAACCGCTTTTGCTTTGGATGCCACCATCCACTGGCGAAGCAAATAATTATTTGCTGAATGTATTTGTTGCCCTTGTTAATTAAAAAATTGGCAGGGGCATTTTATTATTGTTAGCGGAAAACTATCACGGTAAGTTTATTAAGTTGTTGTTTTTAAGGAAATTTAATTTAATGGCTTTTGGTAAAACGATAAACTTGTTGGCTTTATCAATTAATAAAAAATAATTTGAGCAGGCTCACAGTGTTATCGCCTTATCTGTATGGCGATAAGCGAATGCGTGCTAAATCCAGTAAACCAAATTGCTCCTTCCGTACTGCTGAATATACCTTCCTTAACGGATTCATTGCTCACTGTAGAGCATTCGACCATTCCATGTGTGTTTATCGACATATATCTTGATCACAAAAAAGCACCAAATTGTTTTGGTGATCACAAAGCTAAATGGTTTTAGCAAGTATTTCTCGATCTGCTAAAACAGTTTAGCAATAATTGCAGCGAACACAATGATTAGCATATATAACAATTATCCGGAGTATCTTTTATGAAACGCAGTGGTCAATTCAAACTGTCCCTAGCCGCTTTGGCGATCGCAACTTCTTTCACTGCTACGGCAGGGATCAGCATCGTAGATAATGAGCAAGGCAGCTTCTCTATTGGCGGTGATGTTGAGTTTGATTTTAACTACCAAGACAATGACAAGGCCGATCAGCTAAACCGTGGCAAAGATTCAAACTATAACCAAACCGGCCGTGTCCTTGTAGAATTTGCGGGCGAGCGCAAGACTGAAACTGGTCACTACCTAGCTATCAAAGCGCAGCCGTTGATGGATTCAAACGGTGACGTAAACCTTGATGATGCGTACTTCTCTTTTGGTGAGCAAGGTGGTTGGGACCTACGTATGGGCCGCTTCGAAGCCTACGATATGTTCCCAGTTGGTCAGGATACATTCCTAGAATACTCGGGCGATACTGCCAATGACCTATACCGAGACGGTGCGGGTTATGTTTACCAGATGAAAGAAGCGCGTGGTCGTGCAACATCAGCAGGCCAGTTAATGTATAGCCAAAGCTTTGACAACCTTTATGTTGAATTGGCAAGTGTGATTGGCGAGCGTGCTGACCTATTCGGTACAAATACCTCAGATGAGAAAGTGACTTACCATGGTCGTGAAGTAGAATCGAATAAAGATGCGATTGTATTGCGTCCGGTTGTTGCTTACCAGATGGGCGACTTCCGCATTGCTGGTGCGATTGAAGCAAACCTTGTTAAAGACGCTGTGATTGATAGCGAAGGTAATGATGTCAGCGACCGTATTGGTTACGGTATTACCGCAAACTACACAATGAATGACCTATCTGTGAATGCAAACGTTGCTTACATGGATGCGCTAAATGAAAAAGATACATCTGTAGGCCTAAACGTATTGTGGAAAGGCTTCGGTATTGGCTATGTCTACGGTGTGAATGACTTCGATGCAAAATCTGATTTCTATGACGGTAAAGTGAAGATTGATACGTTCTACGCATCTTATGAGTTCGCCAATGTACTGGATGTGGAAGACTTCTCAATTTACCTAGGTGCTTTCCACACAAGCCTGAATGAAGAAGGTACGCGTTTGAACGACGGTGCAATGTTCAGCGAGCTAGACGACAAAGGTGCTCGTGTACGCTTCAAGTACTTCTTCTAAGTTAAACCTCTTTTAAATACTGTTATCTATTGTTCTTTTCAGTCCTTTTTGGCAACAGCGTTTGCTGTTGCCACTTTTTATCGGGAAGTGGTTTTCACTTCCCGTTTTTTATCTCTTATTGAAAATTAGCGAAATGGCATCCACGAAAAAAGAGCTTGGGCTACTGTAAAGTAAAAAAGCCACCCAATATTTCTAGAGAGCGGCTTTTGAAGTTGATAAATGGGTTATTAGAATGTCAGCTTAAATTGGGCTGATGCTCCTAGTTGGTCATCGCCATACTCGAAGGCAATATCAGCACCAAAGCGGCCAAATGGTGTAAAGCCGAAACCTGCAGAAATGGTATCATCATGGTGTTTATTCAAGCTGTGTTTATAACCAGAGCGAAATTGCAACCAATGCCAAAGATCAATTTCAGCACCTAGGCGGGCAAATTGGCTGTCATAGCCAAATTCTTCAATGTATTGGCGCGCATTCAAATCCAGATCAAACCCGAATTGGAATACATTGGTTTTATAACCTATTCCTAGTTGGTAGGCTGGTTCGACAACCATTGTATATTCGGTACCTAACTGATCGATAGGCAGGGTCATCGACTGGGAAATCAGGTTTTTACCTACCATACCGATAGTTAAATTATCGGTTGGGTTAAATGTCATACCGATATCGAGATTGATCCCACTGGAGTCTACATCATGCATGATTTCATTAGGATCATACATGGCAGTCATGCGGGCACTTTCAAATTCTGCGTACATTGCCTGATATTTAGGTGTGATACCAAAGGCCCAAGCCATGTCACGTTCGCCCCATTTGAAGTCATGTCGGCTAGCCATAGAAATACCGACATCAACGGTGGCAACAAGGAGTTCGTTATAAGTACTCCCTATATCACTGACTGAATCGCCACCATTGAAATCAAGATTAAAGTCATTCTCATCAACATTGGCAAATGAGAAGAAAGTCGACTCAGCAGAGATAAACAGGTTAGCGCTCATATACTTATTTGGGATGGCTAAGGCAATAGCAGCACTCGTATTAGCAACACCAAAGCTACTATCATAGTTCACTAACGCATGTTGCCAGCCTGAAAGTAAATGGGGGGGGATTGGGCTACCAGGTTGGGCGTACTGAAAGCGCAATATTTGAGCGGAAGCATTCCACAGGTCGTCTTCACGATCTGCATGTTCAATGTAACCGTTGGAGTAACCACTCACTGCAGGTATTAGCAAGCCAAAGTTGTCACGATCTGAGTTATAATTCGCCAGCATGGCTGGGTTAGACATAGGTGCAGTAAGATAACTGGCCGACGCCACCCCAACGCCACCCATTGCCATTTTTCGGGCATCGGCATCAGCATGAACAAGTCCGCTGGCACTGAAACACACTAGCAGACCAAGGGTGCTCTGATTCATTTTTTTCATTGTATATAACCGGAAAAAAGAGCTAACCGCGAGGACCGCGGTTAGCTCAGTACTAATTAATGAGGAAGGGCTTCTGGGTCACGAAGTTGTAGTCGCCAGAAGTAGTTGGTACCACTGTTAGTGTGTACTGCTTCGAAAAGGTACCAAGTTCCATTCATCTTATATAGACGCTTATTACTCGTTATTGATGTTGGAAGGCCAAATAGAGCCTCATCATCGAGGAACTCACCAGTTTCAGAGTCTTGCACCATGAGAGTACCGTAACTAATCATTAATAGTTCATTGTTTGCTTTAGGGTTTAGCAGACTCAAGTTAGAAACATCATAGTTTTTATGGGTGTCGTTGAATTCATTATTGACACTAGTAGAGTTGGAAAGATTAGGCAATTGAACTACGTTCGTCGTAAATTCAAACGTATCCCATTCATGAGCCTCCCGCCAAGTATTTCCTGGTGAATCTTTATAAGTGGTGGCATGTGCAACTAATAGATCTTCATGTTTAGCAATGTTGAATTGAGTTCGAGTTGACCACGCTTCACGTTCATCTCGCGTAAATACCTCAGGGAATTTAGTAATATCATCCCATAACCAGTACTCATCATGACCATTAGAAACTGATGCAAAGCAGTATGCACGTACTACACCATTCTCGAACTGTAACTGGAACCCTGTATTCATGGAGGTGGTCATATTGTAGCAGTAACGCCCCTCAGCCTGAGTTGGATAAACAAAGGTTTTAACCTTATCTATTTTTCCTGAATCTCGATTGACATAACTCAGCTCAGGTGGGCGGTAGCCACCACTAGAGTTTGTTGAACTATTGGTATCAAGTAAAATATAGTGTTTGTCTGAGTCGAATTGATGAATCCAAGTATAATTACCGTGATCATGCGAACGTTCGTTTAACGTTATCCATTCCTTCGATTCTGGATTGTATTGGTATGTTACAAGCCGACGTGGATTTGATGTGTGTAATTGGTGGTAATTTAGCAGTCCATCTTCAGTAAAACTGTATACGTCTCGTCTTTGAGTCATGGCAACTTGAGTAAAATCAACACTGCTAAAGTCAATTAGGTGAATTTCACTTGTCTCTAAGTTGTAGATGTACTGGTCAGTAACCCTGTTTGCATTTTCTGTTTTAAGCAGTACGTAACCATTACCACCACCATCACTCAACACCCTAGACATATCTGAGTTAAGCTTTAGACCCTCAAGAATTAAGGTATAGTCACTGATTGATTCGCCATCAAACTCTGTGACATAGATGCCTTGTAGGACACTGTTTTCTGACTTACTCCAGAATTGGTATAATTTCTCGTCATAAAAAACTTGTCCTGTAGCTGTATGGTTACGTTCGCTGCCGAGGTTCATACGGTGCCACATGTAAGTATTAGCATTATGTTGAACTGTCAGGTCAACATTAACTTGAGGAGAACTTGCTGAACCTGAAACCTCAATACCAGCATAGCGGAGGCTTTCTATTAGTTCGGTTTCATCTCCAGATAGGTCAATTCTGAACCTTGTTTCGCCTGCTCTGAATGCCCTAAACCCTTCTTTCCTAGCACTCGAATTGAGGTAATTAGCAATGCGTTTTGATGACTGGTCATAGTCAGTATTTACATAATAATTTGAAATAGCATGGGAGTAATCTAACGTTGTGCCATCAGAGAAACTTAGGACTAACTGGCCTGGGTGAATATCACCTTCAACCATCGTCATTTCATTATTGAAAATTGATGGCTCAATGGACACTAGATCTGGTAATAATACCATTACTTCAAGAGAGTCACGCTCACCTTGCCACTCAGCAATAATATTGGCGTTACCAGGAGCAATACCTTCAATTAGCCCGTGCTCAACAGTTACATATTGGTCTCCCGTTGAACGCCAGCTAACATCCGTAGTAACATTTTGGCTATCACCACGGTCGAAGTGGGCAGTAGCCGTCAACTGCAGGATATCACCTTTTCGGAAATGACCGACATCACCAGAAATCTCGAGGCCAACCAGTACTGGCTCGTCACTGATAACTTCAATTACGGTTGCGCTAGTTTGCTCTTGGTACTTCGCGGTAATGGTTGCAGAACCAATTTCTTTTGCGCTAATCATCCCCGCAGCATTGACAGTCAATACATTCGAGTTAGATGAAATCCACTCAGGGATAACATCAAATTCATCATTGTTGTCAAATGACGCTCTGGCTGTTAGCTGGCGGCTATCGTTTTTCTCGATCTGTCCTGTATCACCGTTTATTGCAAGACCCACTAATTGAGGTGCATCTGTGGTAACCGTCAGTGCGGCAGAAGCGCTTTGTGTATCAAGTTCGAAGTTGATTGAAGCTTGGCCAACACCAATAGCTTTTGTCACTCCAGACATGACATGGGCAACAGTTGAATTGTCTGAACTCCATTGACCACGGCGTGATACGTCGATTTCTTGACCATTGTTATAGCTACCCATGGCAACGAAGGTGGTTGACTCACCTACACGTAGTGCTTCAGAACCTGAGCTAATTGATACTGACTCAAGTGATAGTGCCTCAACAGTTAGTTCTGTACTGTCTTGCTTGCCTTTGTGAGAAGCTGTAATGGTAACTTTGCCTTCTGCGTGTGCAGTCACGATACCGTGAACAACACTGGCAATGGCCTCATTGCTTGATGTCCACTGAGCTCGACGTGAAAAGTCGAGTTCAGATTCATCATCAAATGTTGCTGTTGCCCCCCATACTGAACTATCACCAGCAAACAGAATGGTTTCACCGGTGGTTAGTATAATATCAACTAGCTCTGCCTCGTAGGCTTCAACGGTAAGTGTGGTGTTATCTGATAAACCATGTAGTGAAACAGTAATCGTTGCACTACCTTCGCCAACAGCCTCAACGACACCTTGGTGAACAGTTAGGATATCACTATTGCTGCTTCGCCATTGGGCTTGAGTGGTAACGTCTCGTGTATCATCGTTATCAAACAGTGCCTCGGCAGATAGATGCCATTTTTCACCAACAGGTTTATTTTCATTATTTCCAAGAAGCGTGATAGATACTATTTCTGGTTCGACAATATCCTCTTCGAGTACGGTAACTGTTTGGCTCTGCTCGAAACCGCTAATCATTGCTTTTATTGTTGCTTGTCCTGGGGCGTTAGCAATTACTGTACCATTAGCAACTGTGGCAATAGTGGAATTGGATGATGTCCAAGTTGCTGAATAGGTCAGATCACGGGATGACTCATCATCATAGAACCCCGTAGCTGTAAGCTGCCAGCTTTCACCCGGTTTCTTTGGTGAGTCGTAACCAGATAAAGATAGTGACTCGAGTTGAGGTGGAAGTACGTCTTCATCACGGATGGTCAGCGTCGTGACATCTTGCTTTCCGTCATAGTTAGCACGAATAATCAAAGTGCCAGGCTTGATAGCGGTTAGCCATTGGTCATCAATATCCGCATTCTCAGCAGGTTCAGTAGACCAAGTAATGACATTGGATATATCAGAGGCTGTATCATTTGACCAGTAAGCAATGGCTGATAGGTGGACTTGCTCATTTACACTGATTTCTTCTACATCAAGATCAATTTGTATCCTATCAAGGTCAACGATTTCATCACGCTCAAATACTGTAATGTTGAATGTATCAATACAGCTCTCACCACCATAACTATATGATGCTGAAACAGAGGCACTGCCTGCACCGTTGAGGTTAACTAAGCCATTAGATGAAACTGATGCGACATAAGTGTTATCTGTCGTCCAGCTAGGTGACTGGCCGGCAATTTGACTACCTGTGACACGGTCTGTGATATAGCTAGAGAGTGTCCAGCTATCACCCACTCGGCCTTTATGTGGGTCAACATCCCCAGGAGGAATAATAGTAAGGTCGCACCGAGCTGGTTTACTGCCAAGAACCTCATCATTCTTTTGATACCAGTCATCAAGGATCCCTGTCCCTAACTCGAGCACATTATTGATTTCAGATGCCAGCGGTTCAGAAAATAGAAGTGACCAGCTCTGAGCGAGAGCTTCACTGTTTTCTAAAGACCAGGTGTTCCATTGCGTACCACTTTTTAGCCCGGTAAGCCAACTTAGTGAGCCTGTGCTGTTACTGTCTGCTAAACCTTCAAGGACAGTTTGTAGTGAGCTACTGAACTGAAGGATTGAAGAATTGACAGTATCAGAATGTTTGTTTTCTGAAAATTGACGCCATTCTTCTTGGCTAATTATCCCATCGTCATTTAAGTCAGCCACAATATATTGTGATGTTGACAGTGATGAAAGATTGCCCGAAAGGTGACCAAGGCTAACAGCATCTTGAAGCGAAAAATTTAAATAACTTGCCAATTGAATTGAATCAGCCGTTGAAATTAGATATAGGCGTTCGTTTCTTACTTTTTGGTAAATTGAGTCATTAATGTTTACAGGTAAGTTGTAACTTCCTCGGTGACTTGAATCAACCGAACCTAAAAGTTGATTGCCTGCATAAATTGCTACGGCACCATAGTTATTTCTTGCACCGTGAAGCTCACCACTAATAGTAAATTCTTTATAATTTGGTGTGGGCTCATTATCTTTCTCATCAACACAGCCAATAATTGCTAGTGTGAGAGGTAGTATAGTCCATTTATATTTCACAATATAACCCTGCTAGAAGACATCATTGTCGTGCGAATTCTAAACACCCTCACAAAAGGAAGCAATATCACAATTTTACATTGTCATGACATGGGTTTTCTTCTAAGTGATTATAAATATTAAGTAAAGGCAAAAATTTGCGAAATCACCTTCAGTAACTGTAATATTTTTCTGAAATATTTCTGTTGATGTAATTACTTTATATAACTTACATTTTTAAACATTTATTTGTTGTATTTATTTGTAAAAAAAGTATGAAACTGCTTTCTTATTAATTGTAAGAATTTATTTATGCGATTTTACTTGAACTAATTATTAAAATACGTAAGTTGCACGTAGTAACTGTGCTTTTATTAGTGTGATGTGAATAACCATGGCAATGGTGACTTTTTAAATGTCTAATTATAAAAATAGATTACCTCTATAAAGTAATAGCCCTTAATCATATAAATCATTTCACTAATGGCTTTAAATTGATTCTATGAGTATTTCTTTAAGTGATGTTACATGTGAAGCCAAAGTCTCATTGAGGTGGCAAATGCCTCCGATACACCTTTGCAGGGAATGGGTTTCTGGCAAGGGGGGAGCATCGATTTTAGCAAGTAATCAGCTATTTTTTTGTGAGCAAGGGGGATGGGAGCTGCGTATGGGTCGCTTCGAAGCGTATGACATGTTCCCAGTAGGGCAAGATACCTTCCTAGAATACTCGGGTGATACCGCTAATGATTTCTACCGAGACGGTGCGGGTTATGTTTACGGTGTGAATGACTTCGATGCAAAATCTGATTTCTATGACGGTAAAGTGAAGATTGGTACGTTCTACGCATCTTATGAGTTCGCCAATGTACTGGATGTGGAAGACTTCTCAATTTACCTAGGTGCTTTCCACACAAGCCTGAATGAAGAAGGTACGCGTTTGAACGACGGTGCAATGTTCAGCGAGCTAGACGACAAAGGTGCTCGTGTACGCTTCAAGTACTTCTTCTAAGTTAAACCTCTTTTAAATACTGTTATCTATTGTTCTTTTCAGTCCTTTTTGGCAACAGCGTTTGCTGTTGCCACTTTTTATCGGGAAGTGGTTTTCACTTCCCGTTTTTTATTTGGCCTTGGGTAATTGAAAAGCGCTTACCACCAAGCTTCGAACTGAACGCCGACGTTAAACTCAGAGTCTACCGTTGAGACAACATTGTTTTCGTCGATACTGTCGATGTTAGAGAAGTAGGTGCCATATAAGCGGATTTCTGGACGAGCAAAGAAGTCTTCGCCGGCACTCCAAGCCTGGGCGATTGTCACTTTCTGGCCAGAAAGGTCTTTACCACTGGTATCTTGGTTGTTGAAGTAACCTGCTTCAAAAATGGTTTTGTGGTGTTTGTCCCAACTGTAGGTAGGACGTAGCACGGCAGAAAAGTAGGTCAGGTCGTCATTCTGGTTGGCATCAACATCGTCGATAGTCGCAGACCATAGTAGTTGGTGGCCAAGCTCAATGTTTTCGGTTAGGTTAACCACCCCCCAGTTGATCAAACGGTATGCACTACCACCGCTTTTGGTGTTCGCGTGGTAAGTGGTACCGGCGCCGAACGTAGCGAGTTCTGTGGCGTAGCCTTCAGTACCGTATTGAAGAACGGTTTTGCTAAAGCCACTGTCTAGGTTTTGGGTAATTTGCGCGGTTGCCATTACACCGTCTTTGCTGTCTTTTGCCTCTTGTGGGGCGTCTTCGGAAGGGTTAGTGATGGCGTAGTTGATACCCAGTTCCAAGTCTGCACTGTTCCATAGGTCAATACCGGCATAGCGCATGTCGACAACGTTGACGTTAAGTCCCTCACCGCGGTTTCCAGTGTCAGTAATATCGTTATCGTCGTTTCGTATGACGGCAAATGAGAAGCGGCCGTCACCGAGGTCTAGGTTCTCGATACCTGCACCCGCGCCAGATGTATTCCAGTAGTAAAAATCGGTAATGTGGACATCATGGCGTTGGTAGTAACGCTTACCAGCCCAGAGTGTGGCTTCTGGGGCAAATTTTAAAATGCCTGTCGCTTGCACATTCAATTGGCGAAAATCTATGAAGCCGTTTTCTTCGTCATCTTTGAGTGATTCAAAAATGTTAGAGCCATCACTGCCCACAGCCAGCATAGAATCAAAGTAAAACCGGGCACCCTCTTCGTTGTAGATTTCTTTGCCGAGGCCAAACTCAGCAAACGTATCGGCTTCGTTACCCAGGCGGCCTAGTTGCTGCTTGTTGAATTCAACGTTTTGGCCATTGTCACCGCTGATACCGATACCTGAACGGGCATAGCCGTGGAAGACAAAGCTGTCGTCGGCAAACACTGTTGGGGCAAGCAGAGACGCAGAAACAGCCAGCGCGGTAAGGTTCATTTTCATCATTTTTCATCCCTTTAATGGAAATGTGTTGGTCATAAATATTGGAATTATTTTTGTGGGAATGTTCCCATTTATTGATGGCAGATAATGGCAGGGAAGTGCGAGCGGGTAAATGGGAATGTTCCCACCACGTAAGTCGGTTCACATTCTCCTTACATCCCCGGAGATGGGGTAATTAGGAGAAATCTATTAAAACTTCTTTAATGTCAGATATATGAGTTGGTAATGATTCATTGAGGTGATAAATGCCAACGATGCCCGTTTGCGGTGCTTGGGCCTCAGGCAGGGGGAAAATGTCAAATTTAGCAAAGTAGTCAGCCATACTTTGGGTGTAGGGCATGATGGCTTTGGAGCTGGCAAGGAAGTCTAGGCTGGCACTTAGCGAATTAATCTCATAACTAATTCTTTCACTAAGTTTTTTCCTTTCTTTTTCTTGCAGTTTAGGCTGCGGGTTTTCAATTAGGTGTTGGTAATTGTCCTGATCAGGGGTGACTTGCAGTAACGGGTAAACGTCATAGTCTTTTTCAATATCACCGGCAATGAGAAGAGGGTGGGAGCGATGGACAAATTGCGCTTCTTTGTCTTGCAGGATCGGGGTGAATTTCACATTGTAGCGGCGGGATAGCCCTTGGATCTCATGGCCAATGAAAAGGTCAATGTGGCCATGGATAAGCATGTCCATCAGCTTGAGGTGATTGCCAAATTCAAGCTGGATTGAAATACCTGGGTGCTGGCCGCAATAGGCGTTTAGGGCCTCTTTGACAAAGACTTCCCACCAAGCATCGCCGGTACCCATTTTGATCTTTTCTGTTTTCCGCGCTTTGAGATCGGCGAGCTTGTCCAGCATGGCGTCATGGCGGCGGCTGAGGTCTTGGATCTGTTCTTGGAAAAGCTTGCCGTACTCGGTGAGTTCAACACCTTTGGAGCGGCGCGTGAACAGGGAAACTCCCAAGCCGCTCTCCAACTTTTTCATGTTGTTGGTCAGTGTAGGCTGGCTAAGGTTAAGTTGCTGTGCTGCCGAGCTGATATTGCCTAATTCGGCTATCGCGAGAAATTGGCGGTAGTGCTTGTCCATCGATAAAACCAGTGAAAATATCTTTGCAAGCAGTCTCACATTTATTGAAATCCGTCACAAAGAGAAAGGAATCAAACTTGTGATCTCTGTCGGCAATATCCCTTATGATATAGAAAAAAACTATATCACAAGTGTGGTGGTGTATTTTTCATAGTGAAAGCGGCGTCATAAGATATCGGCAACTTCGATTTCTGTCCTAGAAATCAACCTAGACTACAACACAACTAAAACTGAGCCCCTTGAGGGCCTTTTTTGAGGGTTTGCCATGAACATGACACCTAAATGGTGGCACGATGCCGTCGTATACCAGATCTACCCACGCAGCTTTTGCGACAGCAATAATGATGGCATGGGGGATCTTCAGGGCATTATCAGCAAGCTGGATTATCTGAAAGCGTTGGGCGTGAATGTCCTGTGGCTGTCGCCGGTGTATAAATCGCCAATGGACGACAATGGTTATGATATTTCTGACTACCAGGATATCGCACCGGAGTTTGGCACCATGGAAGACATGGATCAATTGCTGGCGGAAGCTAAAAAGCGTGATATTCGCCTTATTATGGATTTAGTGGTGAACCATACCTCTGATGAGCACCCTTGGTTTGTTGAAGCGCGCAAGTCGAAAGACAACCCTTATCGTGATTACTACGTTTGGCGCCAGCCTGCCGAGGACGGCGGTGTTCCAGATGAAATGGGTTCTGTATTTGGTGGCAGCGGCTGGGAGTTCGACGAGCAAACCGGTGAGTACTTCCTGCATATTTTCTCCAAGCGCCAGCCAGACTTGAACTGGGAAAACCCTAAGGTTCAAGAGGAAGTCCATAAGATGATGAACTGGTGGATCGACAAGGGTATCGGTGGTTTCCGTTTAGATGTTATCGACCTTATTGGTAAGGAAATCGACAAGAAAATCACCGGCAACGGCCCACGCTTGCACCCGCTTATCCAGCAGATGAACCGCGCTACCTTCGGTGATAAAGATCTTCTGACTGTGGGTGAAACTTGGGATGCAACACCTGAGATTGCCAAACTATACAGCGACCCTGCTCGCGAAGAGTTCTCCATGGTGTTCCAATTTGAGCATATTAGCCTGACGTGGAAGCATGGTGATAAGTGGCAGCCAATCCCATTGGATCTGCCAACGTTCAAGAAAGTATTGACCAAATGGCAAGTAGAACTGGCTGATGAAGGCTGGAACTCTTTGTTCTGGAATAACCACGATTTACCTCGCGTGGTGTCGAAATACGGTTGTGATGGCCAGTACCGAGTTGAATCAGCCAAAATGCTGGCGACGACACTGCACATGATGAAAGGCACACCTTACATTTACCAAGGTGAAGAGATCGGCATGACCAATGTCGCCTTTGACAGTATTGATGAATACCGGGATATCGAGACGCTGAACTTCTACAAAGAGCGTACCGAAAACGGTGTGGCACCAGAAACTATGCTGGCAGCGGTACATGAAAACAGCCGCGATAACGGCCGTACCCCAATGCAGTGGAATGACAGTGCCAATGGCGGTTTCTCGTCAGTTGAGCCTTGGATCAAGTCGAACCCGAATTACCCTGAAGTGAATGTCAGTGCAGCACTGGATGACCAAAACTCGGTGTTCTATCACTACCAGAAGTTAATTGAGCTGCGTAAGTCGCTGCCTGTTATCGTCTACGGTGAGTTTGAGCCAGTGTTTGAAGAGCATGACAAGATCTTTGGCTACGTTCGTTCAGATGCAAACCAGCGTTTGTTTGTGCTCAACAACTTTACCGCAGAAGAGATCAGTATTGATCTGCCTGCACATCTACAGGCTCAGCAAGTTGAATGTGTGATTGCGAACTACGAGCATCATCAATCGTTGCCAGCGACGATGACTCTTAAGCCTTATGAGTCATTTGCCGTGTTGCTGCCAGAAAATCGTTAATATCCGTAACTGCAGTTAATTGTCATTATTGTTGTTAGGCTTGGCTCTATTTCTTGGTTGAAGTAGAGCCCTTTTTATTTATGGTCAGTGGATACTGCTTTTAAGCGGTGGGGTATACGGATGCAAAATTATGCATTATAAAGTCAAAGATAATCAGGTTGTATTCACCGTTCAGTCTCAATGTGAAAGTTTATATTTAAAAGGGACATTTACAAATTGGATGGTTGATGAAGATTTCCGGTTTGAAAAAAGTCCTGAGGGCTACCGTTTAATTAAACACTTTGAGGATGTTAATAAAATAGGGAATTCCGGATTTATAGAATATGTCATATGGGATGATATAGCCCAAGTCTCAGTTGAAATAAGCTCTGCCATGAAAGGGCATTATTTTAACAACCAGTTTAATGGTGGCTTCAACCAGTTATTATTTTTACATCCTCCTACTAAAGATGAACTAACAGAGATTTATGAAGCCTCTCGGCAATCCTTCCATATAAAAAACCATGAAGATGACTTTTCTTCTGATGCACAGTTAGCTAATTTTCGCAGTGTAGTTGGCGGAAAGATAAAGCCAGACTGGTTGTATCGCAGTTATCATCCAGTCATTGCCTCTAGGGAAAACCATCCTGAGCTAAAGCACATTGAGCCAGTAAGGCAGGCTAAGGTGCTCGCCCTGATGGCACAGCATCACATCGGGAATGTGATTAACCTGTCCGATACCGCCGCAGAGCTTGATCAATTGATGCCGTTAGTACCTGAGAGCTATTACAAACATTGTTGGCAGCAAGGTAGGGTGAATAGTATTCCGGTCGCGTACGAGACGGTTTATTTCATGTCCAACAGAAACGAGCCGTTAAACGACGATGAGCTGGGGTTCGAAGATGGTATCCGCTGTTTGATTGAGACAATCGCAGCCACTTCTGGGCCATATTTAGTCCATTGCCGTCTAGGTTCAGATAGAACCGGGGTGATCTGTGCTTTCATTCAGTTACTGATGGGGGCTGAGAAAGAGGGTATCGCAGACAACTACCTTATGACGAACCAACTTGGTATCGGTGAATACCGAAGCTTTAGGTTGTTGGAAAGGGCGCTAATGGCTGCGGTTGGGGATGACTGTTTCCAAAATGGCGAAGAAAAGGCATTGAGATACCTATTAAGCTTAGGCCTGCCGTTATCAATCATTGAGCAGGCTAAAAGCAACCTCGTATGACGCTTAAAGGTGAAAAAACAAAACAGCCCAACAGAGCCGACTTCGTTGGGCTGTTTTTATTTAGTTTGAATCTTTGATTGCTTTGCGGTCGGGCTTAATCACGGTACAAAATAGTCATTGAGTGAGCACCTTGCATATAGGTTGTTTGGACTTGCCGTGAACCTAAGTTGGATTCAGAAGTATCGCAGATCACTTGCCATTTGCTGCCCTCTGGTAAACGGTAGCGAGTCGGTATCGGCGAACTGTTGGTTAAAAACAGCAGCTCCTTGCCGGTATTGAACAAGCCGAGGTATAAAGAAAACGCTTCTAGCCCCTGCCAGTCTTCGGCATTCATTGGCTGGCCATTGGAACGGTTCCAGTGAATGCGGTGATGGCCGCGGTTCTGCCCGCTGAAAGCACGGATGAACGGGGACATATAGGTTTTACGCCGTTCAAGCATGGTTGCCAGCCATTGGCTAAACTCAGATTTGTCAATGCTCGGTGACCAGTCTGCCCAGCTAATCTCATTGTCTTGGCAATAAGCGTTGTTATTGCCCCCCTGGGTATGCGAGAGGGCATCGACCGCCAAGATATGCGGAATACCGAAGCTAAACAGCAAGGTTGTCATCAAATTGCGTTTTTGGCGCTCCCTACGGCTCAGTATGGCGTAATTAGTGGTTTCTCCTTCGACCCCTTGGTTGTTTGAGCGGTTATCGCCATGGCCGTCACGGTTGTTCTCGCCATTGGCATGGTTGTGCTTTTGGTTGTAGGAAACGAGATCCTGCAAGGTAAAGCCATCGTGGTAAGACACAAAGTTAACCGGCAGCTTATCAGGCCAGTTACCGGCACTGAATAGGTCTCGAGAGCCCATGATCCGGGTAGCGAACTCTTTGACATTGTTTTCCTGGCATAGCCAGTAGCTCTTTACCGTGTCGCGGAATTTGTCGTTGCATTCGTTCCAGCCACGAGGGAAGTAGCCCAGTTGATAGCCATCAGGACCAATATCCCATGGCTCGGCAATGAGCTTTACCTTTTGGAGAATAGGATCTTGGGCTATAGCCTTGAAGAACGCGCTTTGGGCATTAAAGCGATCGCCATGGCGGCCTAGGGTTGCCGCCAAGTCGAAGCGGAAACCATCGATTTTGTAGTTAGTGACCCAGTGACGCAAGGTGTCTAGCACGATGTTCAAGCTCGGTTGGTACGTCAGGTCAAAGGTGTTGCCGCAACCGGTATGGTTTTTGTAATTCTTGACGGAGTCCTGGAGGTAATAGTTCTTGTCCAGGCATTTGAAGTGGAATTTCGGCCCTCCCTTGCCGCCTTCTGCGGTATGGTTGAAGACAATATCCATGATGACTTCGATACCGTGGCGATGGAGCTCCCTCACCATGGTTTTCATTTCGGTGACCGGGTCTTCGGTGGCATAGCGAGGCTCTGGTGCCATAAAGCACAGGCTGTTGTATCCCCAGAAGTTAACCTTGTCCATTTTCAGCAAATGGGGCTCGGACATGCATGAGGTAACCGGGAGAAGCTGCAGGCTAGTGACACCTTGCTGTTTGAAGTAGTTGATCATGGCTGGCTGGCAGAGGCCTAAATAGGTACCTTGATATTTTTCTTCAATCTCAGGGTGCTGTTTGGTAAAGCCTTTGACATGGGTTTCGAAAACAATGGTTTCTTCGAGCGGAACTTGGGGCAGGGTGGTGCCTTGCCAATCAAAGCTGTGGTCGACCACTACCGATTTGGCGAAATGCCAGCTTCTGTCGGCAGTAAAGGGTTCAATATAATAGGGAACTTTATTCAGGGCTTGGGCATAAGGATCGAGTATAAGGCGGGTTTCATTTTTATCTTTAATTTGGTAACCGTATACCTGTCCCTTATTTATACCTGCTACGAAGGTGTAATGTATATCTAAGTGCTGGTTTTCTAATTCAATAAAGGTTTTTTTGTTGTTGTAATCAAATAAAACCAGTTTGACTTCTTTGCTTTCTGGGCAATGAATAGAAAAATTACACCCTTGATCACATAATGTAGCCCCTAGTGGAAATGGTTGAGCTAATTTAGCGAACATCCTGTACATCTCTTTGCTAATTTTACATATCTATAGTGTTATTTAAGCGAGAAATAAATTTCAGTCAAGGAAAGTTTTTTTTTCTTAAAAAATTAAAAAAAATTCAGTTACCAATAGTTTCACCAAACTTTAATAAAGGTGATTGGCTTCTTGTTTTTATCGGTTGTTCTGTAATTTTCTTTCAGTTTTACGCCTAACCTTCGTGAGGCTTATCACGGAACCCCTCTCCACCCCATTTACTACGCCCCTCTCATCCTCCCTCCTACTCCCTGTTTCAGGAGGATGTCGAAAACTGTATCAAGGCTGAATATGAGTTCCGAAAAGATTGCTAGAGAGCAGTCACGATAAAAATATAAGAAGGGACATTCCTATGAAACACAAGTTAGTACCTGTAGCAGCGGCATTACTTACCGCGCTAGCTTCACACAATGTAGCCGCTGAATCTGCAACTGATGTTATTGCCGATGGCTGGGAAGTACATGGATACGCATCTATGAACTACCGTATGGTTGAAGGTGAAACAGTTGATACTGAATATGGAAAGCCAGATTACAAAACTGCTGGTACACACGGTAAGAGCACAAACCAAGTTGAGTTCGTAATTAAGAAACATACAGAGCACCAAAATGGTGTGTGGTCTGATTTCGTTGTTCGAGCTGAGTACGGTAATGGTAACTCTTACGCTTATACATCTTCAGGTAGCCAGAAAGATAACACAACTGCACAGTTTGAAATCAAAGAAACTTTTGTTGAAATTGGTGGTATTTCATTCCTAGGTGAAGATACATCTGTTTGGGGTGGTCAGCGCTTCCTAAATCGTTCTGCAGGTTTACTATCTGGTGAATTCTGGAAACAGTCATCAGGTGTTGGTGCCGGTGTACAAACCAAGCTTGGTGGCAATACTGCGGGTTTAGCTGTTGTATCTGCTGACCCAGATGCAGGTTCTGCGGACTCTTACAGCCTTGATTGTAAGCAAGAAGACGGCACTATTTCTACAAACCCGAATGAGTGTAAAATTGTACTAGACGGTGCCGATGAGCGCTCCACTCTAACTTCTATTGACTTGTACTACTACGGTGTTCAGGCGCTTGGCGGTAGCTTTGATTTCGACTTGAAATTCATGTCGCAAGCTAACAGCGATGATGACGGTATCGGTGCGTCTATCACCTATAACCGAGACTACTACGGCCTAGATGGTTGGACTCAGACTGCCGTTGCATACGGTAAAGGTATTGCCCAGAACCGTGGTGTGAATTTCGGTGGCTGGTCTGGTGGTGACGATAATGCAGAATCTCTGTTCTTCACCTCTTACGGTGTGCTTAACATCTCTGACCGCTGGCAGATGGGCTCTGAAATCACTTACATCGGCGCGCTAGATGAGTTATGGGGTGCGGAAGACCTGAAACGTTACATTGTTGCAGTTCGCCCTTCATACAAAGTGAATGACAACCTGCGCGTTGAAATGACTGCTTCTTATGCACATGAAGAAGGTAAAGAAGGTTACTGGGGGCGTACCGGTGATGACGTTGAGAGCGATATCTGGAACGTTGAGTTAGCAACTCCAATCACAGTTAACTCTGACTACTTCGGTCGACCACAGATCAAACCTTACGTGAGCCACATTATGGCTGATGATCGTGCGAGTGCTAAGCAAATCGGCATCAAGAACGGTGACAGTGAAACAGTTGTTGGTGTCCACACTGAAATCTGGTTCTAAATCACAAAATTGTTAAGGCAGCCCTCGGGCTGCCTTTTTTCGTCACGATTGGTTCTATACCTATTCGCTTTTTTAAGTAGAGTGAAAGCAAATAGATATATGCCCAAATAAATATATACCAAGTCAGTAATATGGGTGTAGGAGATAAAATGAAAATAATGAAACTAACATTAGCAGCACTGCTGACAGCTTCGCTTGTTGGCTGTGCATCTTCCCCTTCAACAGAAACAATCAAAGACATCACTGTTACAGAGCAGGCTTGCTGTGAAGCCTTCAGCCAGTTTGCCTGGATCCCAATGAGTGGCGACAGCATTGATTTTGCCGTTGATCAGTATTCGCAAATCGGTAACTTTGCAGAGGGCAAAAGTTACTTTGCAGGCTTTGTACTGCCTGAGAATGTGGAACGTATGCGCGTTGACCTAAAGAGTTGGATGCGTGCCAATGGTGTGTTTGCGCCTAAGGTACTTCTGCTTAGCCCGACTTTCGAGGTAGTCGATTCCATCGAGCTTGATGAGTTTGAAGTTAAGACATCTGATATGTTCCGCTTATCGCGCTATGAAAAGCGCTTCGAGCTGAGCCAGACAGAAACACCTTATATGGTGGTGTACTCTCCACTGGAGTACCGCGAAGGTGAAATCCAAATTCCTCACCCGGAAAGGGTGCGAGCGGAAGAACTTGGACTAGCCCGCCCGATGGTGACCGATCCTATTATCCAGCACCAGAAATTCGGCTCGCTTGAATTAGACATGAAGCCAACAGCGCTTCGTTCATATCGCGCAAGTGAAGCGCCTAAAGCGGTAGTGGCAGCGCCTGTTGTCACCCAGCCAAAACCTGCGGTCGCAGCGGCGGCACCGGTTGCGGCAACGGCAGCAAGCGTGGCAGTTGCTACGCCTACATCGGCTAAGATGCTCCCTGAGAGCGAAGCTTTTTATAACAGCCAGATTAAAGCGGCAGTAGAAAGCAATGATATGCAAAAAGCCCTTACCCTAATGGAAGAAGCCAAGCGTGCGGGTTCAAGCACCGCGGAAGCGACCTTCCTTGAGTTGATTAAAAAGTAAGGGTGCAGTTTTAAACAATACCTACGAAGGCAGGGTGTTTTTCGAATCCTCACCTTGCAAAGCATTGGGTATGTCGGGCAGACAATCGTCTGCCCGTTCTCTTATCTATTGTCTATAGCGATTCTATTTGCTTGTATTGAGTTTATTTCATGACAGATCCTATGCATTCATCCGCTTTCAAGCGTACGGCAAAGCAAAACAAAGAAGTGGTTTACCAGGTATTCACACGCCTATTTGGCAACACCAACACGACCAATAAGCCCTGGGGTACGTTGGAAGAAAATGGTGTTGGCAAGTTTGCTGATTTTACTGATAAGGCATTAAGTGAAATTAAGGCCCTAGGGGTAACCCACATTTGGTACACCGGTGTTCCTCACCATGCCTTGGTGCGAGATTACACCGAGTTTGGCATCGAAGATGACCACCCAAGTGTGGTGAAAGGTCGTGCAGGCTCTCCGTATGCGGTTAAAGACTACTATAATGTGAACCCCGACTTGGCCGTTGACCCTGCCAATCGGCTTGAAGAGTTCAAGGCACTTATCGAGCGTTCACATCAACATGGGCTGAAGGTCATTATCGATATTGTACCTAACCATGTTGCAAGGCGTTACCAGAGCCTGACTAACCCTGAGGGCGTGGAAGATTTCGGTGCATCTGATGATTCCAGCGTTGCTTACCACAAAGACAACAACTTTTATTACATTCCAGGGGAACGTTTCTCAGTACCTGAAGCGGAAGGAGGCTACCTGCCGCTTGGTGGGGAAGCGCATTCTTCGCTAGCGACGCCTTTCGAAGAAAACCCAGCCAAATGGACGGGGAATGGCTCGCGATTGGCCCAGCCTGAATTTGATGATTGGTATGAAACCGTCAAGGTGAACTACGGTATCCGTCCTGATGGCAACAAAGATTTCGATGAACTCCCTGCTGGTTTCGACAAGCAAGATCATGCAGCCCATTTTGCTTTTTGGCAAGGCAAGGAAGTGCCTGACTCGTGGGTGAAGTTCCGAGATATCGGCCTGTATTGGCTGGCAATGGGAGTTGATGGCTTCCGATATGATATGGCCGAGATGGTACCAGTGGAGTTCTGGAGTTACATGAACTCATCGATCAAACAGGTTAACCCAGATGCCTTCTTGATGGCAGAGGTTTACCAGCCGGATCTCTACCGCGATTACATTCACCTTGGCAAAATGGATTACCTGTACGACAAGGTCGACTTATACGATACGCTCAAGTTGGTCATGCAAGGCAAGAGCTCAACGGATGCTATCGTGGATGTCCAGGAGCAGCTGATGGATATTGAACACCATATGCTGCACTTCTTGGATAACCACGACGAACTGCGGGTTGCAAGTCCGGAATTTGCAGGAGATGCCAATAAAGGCAAGCCAGCCATGCTGGTATCCACCTTGCTGAGCACGTCACCGACTATGCTGTACTTTGGCCAGGAGGTCGGAGAACCTGGCGCTGAAGATGCTGGTTTTGGCTTAGCTTCACGTACGACCATCTTTGACTATTTCGGTGTGCCCCATCATCAACGCTGGATGAACCATGGCGAGTTCGATGGCGGCCAGTTGACCGAGGATGAACGCAACCTACGAGACTTCTACCAGCGCTTGATGAATTTCTCTCTAAGCAGCCCTGCGCTGATGGGACAGTACCAAGAACTGCATACCCACAACCGCCAGCATGGGATCGGCTACGATGAGCAGTTGTTTGCTTTCTCGCGTTTTGATGATGACGAGAAGCTGATCATGCTGGCTAACTTTGCTGATAGTCCAAAGGGTACAGTGACGCTGTCACTCCCTGAGGATCTGATTGACCAATGGCAGTTGGCCGACGGTGAATACCAACTGGATGAGCAGCTCTATCATTCGGCAAATGCTGTGCTGGTGGTTGAAAGCGGCGAGGGGCGTATCACGCTAGATGTGAAAGCTTTAGAAAGCACTGTACTATCGTTTTAATAAAACTATCATTTCCATAGAGCGATCACTTTCATATAACTTGCACTTTCATAGCGCCGATAGTGAAAAGGCTTATTGATTACACAGCATTGGAGGCCGCAATTTTGCGGCCTTTTGTTGTTTTTAGTGTGCTTATAAAGACCAGCATAGAAATCTAAGCGGGATCACAAAAAAATGTAATGTTTAGTTACATGAAATTAGCTAATAATTTCAATCTGTCAGCAAACATTAGCCTCAAAGCAACAGGGCGCATGGTACAATTTGAGTTACCAGATTGTTATTTATCCGTGTTGTTGGGAGAAGTCTATTGAGTACAGAATTAATTATGCTAGGGATGGCGGCGTTGATTGCCATCGGGATCCTGCTTCATCAACCATCGAAAACACTGGGTTTGCCTTCTTTGCTTATTTTTATTGGTGTCGGCCTGCTGTTTGGTAATGGTGAATTTAATTTTGTTTATGACGATTTGGCTTTGACTTCATTTATTGGCTCGCTAGCCTTGAATGTCATTGTATTTGTCGGCGGCTTGAATACTTCTAAGGCCAGCATCAAAGTGGCTTACAAAGAAGGCGGGGTGCTTTCAACCGTTGGGGTGTTGTTTACCACCGCCATTTTTGGTGGGTTACTTTACTATATTACTGATTTTAATATCTTAACTTGTTTACTGTTTGCTGCCGTCGTCTCATCGACCGATGCCGCTGCGGTATTTTCAATCCTTGAATCGAAGAAACTCAAACTGAAAGAGTCCACCGATACTATCTTGGAGTTTGAATCAGCCACCAATGACCCGGTGGCATTGTTGCTGGTGGCAATTCTTACCGAAATGTTGGTCAATACTAACCAACAAATTAGCGGTATATCGATTGGCATTGAACTTGTACAGCAAATCATCGTCGGCCTCGGTGCGGGTTATTTGATAGGTTGGTGCTGTGTATGGCTACTGAACAAAATCAAACTTGAAGAATACGGCTTGATCCCTGTCTTTATCTTGGCCTGTTTCTTCATTGCGGCTTACGGTAGTGATTTGCTGGGCGGGAATATTCTAGTGTCTTCTTATGTTGCGGGTGTGTTTATCGGCAATGAGCTCAAGCGTGGCCGCGAAGTCAGTAAGCACTTCTTTAATAGTTTATCTTGGCTGGCACAGGCACTGATGTTTATTATCCTTGGTTTGCAGTTCTTCCCGAGCGAGCTATTCGGGGATGTTTGGTCTGCGATATTACCTGCCATTGCGCTGATTTTCATTGCAAGGCCATTAGCCGTATTCCTGAGCTACCTGCCATTCAGGGGCGTATCGTTCAAAAAGAAATTGTTCATTTCAGCCATTGGCCTAAAAGGGGCAACGCCGATTGTCTTTGCCTTGATCCCTGCCTCTGCGGGCGTTGCAGGCTCGCAAGAAATGGTGCATATGGTGTTCTTTATTGTGCTTATCTCAGTCGTGTTGCAAGGCTGGGCTATCGAACCCTTATCGAACAAGTTGGGGTTAGTGGATAAGTAATCGACTCCTGACTCTCCTCAAATAAACAGCCACAGTTCTTGTGGCTGTTTTTTTATGGATCTCTCTATCTTTCCTCTGCGACTAACTCCGCTACCTTAAGATATGAATATCTACAAAATGTGTTCAGTTTCACAGTGTTGAGTTAAGTATAGGGGGGCGTAGGCGAGGGGGATGATGCTCATCTCGAGTGGGAGGAGGAAAATGCTCGGGTCGAATAAAAATAATTTGGAAACAACTATGAAACGTGTGATGAAATCGTTCGCTCTGTGCTCTCTGACTGCTGCTCTTACTTTTCCGATGGCGGCCTCTGCCATGCAGGAAGGTGAAATTCTTATTTGGATCAACGGCGACAAAGGCTACGAAGGCCTAGCTGAAGTTGGCCGCCAGTTTGAAGAAGACACTGGGGTGAAAGTGAATGTTCAGTACCCTGAATCACTGGAAGCCAAGTTCCAGCAAGTCGCGCCTACAGGCGGCGGTCCTGACATCATCTTCTGGGCCCATGACCGCTTTGGCGGTTACGCCAAATCAGGCCTGCTGACAGAAATCAAACCGTCGCAAGAATTCAAAGACAAGCTGGTTGACTTTAGCTGGGATGCGGTGACATACGAAGGCAAGTTGGTGGGCTACCCTATCGCACTAGAATCACCTTCACTTATTTACAACAAAGACCTACTTCCTGAGCCACCGAAGACTTGGGAAGAACTATACGCGATTGAAAAGCAGATGGCGGCCAAGGGCAAGAAAGCCATCATGTGGGATGTGAAGAATGCATACTTTACTTGGCCGATGATCTCCGCAAACGGCGGTTATGCCTTTAAGAAAACCGAAACCGGTTTTGACGGCAAGCAAATCGGTATCAACAACGAAGCGGGTGTGGCTGGCTTGAGCTTCTTGGTCGATCTGTCCAAGAAAGGTGTTGTGTCAGCGGATATGGACTACGCAGTATCAGAATCTGAGTTCAACAAAGGTAACGTGGCAATGACCATCAATGGTCCTTGGTCTTGGGGCAACCTTGAGAAGTCAAATATCAACTACGGTGTTGCAGTATTCCCAACCCTTGACGGCGGTAAATCTAACCCATTCGTTGGTGTATTGAGTGCGGGTATTAACTCAGCTAGCCCAAATACTGACTTGGCAGTTGAGTTCCTAGAGAATTACCTGATCACAGATGAAGGTCTGGCGAAAGTGAACGATGACAAACCACTGGGCGCTGTGACGTTGAAATCTTTCCAGCAGGAGCTTTCTAAAGATAGCCGTATTGCAGCAACAATGACCAACGCCGAAAACGGTGAAATCATGCCGAACATCCCTGAAATGACGGCTTACTGGTTCGCTGAAGGTGCCGCAATCGAGAATGCGCTTCTAGGTCGTCAGACTGTTCAGGAAGCATTGGATACGGCAGCTTCTCAGATCCGTTAATTTAACCCGATATACATGTCTGAAAACCAATAGACACAACATTATGCGCAGCTCATCTTTGATGAGTCTGCGCTTTTTTGTCATTTACGATGACCCAAGGAATACACGTGAGCACAATTGAACGAGCGCCTTTTGCAGAGCAGTTATACGTTAAAGGGACATTCAATGGCTGGGGTGACGACACACCAATGGCATATATTGGTGATGGCTGTTACCAAGCTGTAGTTTGCTTTTCTGCCGATCTTCATAACTTCAAAATATCTGATCAACAAGGCTCTGAGGCATTTAGCTTCGCAGCCGATAAATACAAAGCGGTGGCTTGTGAGTTGAAGCAGCCACAGGCACTTATCCCAGCCAAGGGGATCGGCAACGACCTTACCTTTATGGCACCAGATACCGGTTTATATACAATCTCTGTCTTTGTTTCCGATGAGAAAGTCGATATGGTGATAGAGGCGGGTGGCGAAAACCTCGATAGCGAGCCGAACCGTGCATTGTTCAACGCTACTTTCTCGGTCAAAGCTGCGAAAGGGAACGTGCTAGGCAAAGGTAATAAGGTGCTTAGCCCTGAGTTGCTGTTTGATGAGCTTGCCATCGCTGTTGAGCAGAGCGCCCCATTTGTATTCGGGGACAACATCGACGGTTACTTTGATGGTGTGACCCACGGTTACGTTGCGGCAGGTAAGTACCGCCACAAGCAAGGTTGGTATCTTGGTGCAATGGCCTCATTTGTTGATGGCGTGCTAAATGACAAAACCATCGCCAAAGAAGCGCGTATCTACCCGTATGGAGTGACCCATAGTTTTAAAACTGGAACTGGAAAAGATATCGAAGAGACCTTCATGTTGTTTTCCGGGCAACAAAGCCGCCAGCGTAGTGCTGCTATCAGGGTTAAGTCGGCTGAACCAGCTCTCTTAGCGATAGCGCCCCAGCTAAACCTCGCAATGGACAGCTCATCAGTGACAGCATTTGATGGCGGGGTGGTGTATGCACTTTCAGAAGAGCTCCGCCAGGCAGGTACGCCATCGTTTATTGCGCTTTGTGCTGACCAGTCTTTTTCGTTCAGTGAAACGACTTTTGGCGAAACGCCAGATCTTAAAGACAAGGTTCACTTAAGTGGCCACCATGTGAAGCCGTTGCTAATGTCATTAGCCCCTCAAACAGAGCTGACCCTGTATCTGGCTTTTGCGGAAACGGAAGCGGAAGCGCTTGCTCATGCTCGCACATTGGTCGAGCAGGATGGGGTGAGTGTTCACTTGCAGCAGGTTTACGACATGCTGACCCATTCCTATGTCTGGACATCCGATCGCGAATACAACCGTGCTTTGATGTGGGCGAAGGCTGCTGGCAAAGTGTTTGTTTCGACCGAGTTTGGCAAGGGCATTTGGGCCGGCCTTCCATGGTTCAAGGACTGCTGGGGGCGTGATTCCTTTATTGCTGTACCGGGTATTACCTTGGTCAATGGTGATTTTGACGATGCCAAGACCATTATCGACAATTTCGCATCGATGCAGCTGGCTGATGAAACCAATGTGAATTATGGCCGCATTCCTAACCGGGTCACCAGCCTAACCAATATTATCTACAACACGACCGACGGTACCCCATGGATGGTACGTGAGGTGTGGGATTACTTGCGCTATAGCGGCGATAAAGACTACGCCAAAGCTATCTACCCGGTGGTACAGACCTACATTGCAGGTATCGAAAAGCATTATCTCGATGCTCATGGGCTGATGACTCACCGTGATCCGGATACCTGGATGGATGCCAAGCTTGAAGGCAAACTGCCTTGGTCGGCTCGTGGTACCCGTGCAAACGATATCCAAGCGCTTTGGTATACCAGCCTGTTGGTCGCTGCTGAACTGGCCAAGCTGACAGATGACAAGCAGAATGTTGAGCGCTATCAGCAAATGGCTGAGCGGGTAAGTGAAAGTTTCCAGGCGTTGTTCTGGGATCAAGGCCAGCAAAAACTGGCTGATCGTTTGTATAGTGATGATCAGCGTGATCTTCAGGTGCGAACTAACCAGCTGATGGCCGTTACCGTGCCATTTGATAATGGTCTGCTGGACAAAGCGATTGGTGCCAAGGTAGTGAAGAATGCCGTGAGTGAGTTGCTGTTCCCTTGGGGGATCACTTCGCTGTCACAGTACGATCCGATCTTCCATCCTTACCATGCCAACCGTGAGGAATACCACAAAGATGCTGCTTACCATAATGGAACCATTTGGGGGTGGAATGCGGGTTTCACGGTTTCAAGTCTAATTGAATATGGCTACGCCGATTTTGCCTACCAGCTGACCAAGAACCTGTCCGATCAGATCTTATACCTAGGCCACCGTGGGACTATGAGTGAAAACCTTGATGCATTTTTGAATGAGCAGGGTGCGCTAACCACAACAGGTACTTATGCCCAAGCGTGGTCAGTATCGGAGTTTAGCCGTAATGGTTACCAGGACTACATTGGCTTCAAACCAGAATTATTATCGGGGAAAGTTGTTTTGGCGCCATGTTTGCCGTCTAGCTGGCAGCAGTTTGATGCCGAGCTTCGTTTTGGGCAGTTCAATGCCCTGTCGGTAGGTTACCAGTGCACTGTTCAAGGCTTGCAGCGATTCGAGCTTGCTTATAAGGAAAGTAGTTCTGTTCAGCTTGAACTTCACTTGATGGCATCTGATAAGGCGAAGTATCAGCTTGTGCTGGAGGCCAACGAGCTACCAGCAGTGATCGAGTTTGATCCAGTTGATTCATCCGTTGCTGTGAATGGTCAGGTTCGTGATCTTGCTCAAATTCAACCAAGCTTTGTCCCTGTGATTGGTGATCTTGCTTTTGCCAAACCGGATCATTCATTGGTTTTCCCAGTACTACAGGGCCAGCACGTGCTGCAGCAGCAAGTAGAAAATGCCAACCTTGCTCAAGCGACTGACTAGTTTAGTTAGTTTCTACGGGGAAAAGGAAAGCGCTGCCAATGGGCAGCGCTTTTGTTTTGGGTCGTCGGTTAGTCAGCTAAAGGAGCAGCATGAGTATTAGTCGTAGTCCATATAAGTACGCCCCTCTAGGGAGTAGGGCTCGTTGTCATCATATAAATTCCGTTGCCCTCTGAGCTTTTGTACTTTGGCTTCAAGGGCTTTTGCCTCTTGATAGTTACCCTCTTGATACGCTAGGTGGATGCGTTGTTCGATATCTTCGATCCTATCATGGCTGCTCATGTCATGATCCTCCATTAGAAAGCCATACCCACTTAGGCAAACACATGCGCGGTTCAGTGCTTGCATAAGAAAAGAAGTGGTACAACCTACTTGCCGTTTCATTTTCAGTGTAGGAGCACTTTTACTCCTGTTCCACCTGTTAACTCCACTAAGGGCGATTTGGATCACTTTCGCTTTAAATATATATACCCAAGTTACCTCAAGGTGCAGGGTAGCTTGGGCAAATTAGGTTGATGAAACGCCGTGCCCAGGCCGTTTCACTGTGAATACCGCCATGATCAACATTGAACTGGCAAGTTACCTGGGGTGATTTGGTGCTCAGGATACTCGCAAACTCCTTGGCAAGGTCATGGTAAAGTGCCGGGAATGCTTCAATAGAGGGGTCACTGGTCTCATTGGTGCCGATATCCATATAGATATCGATAGGATGCTCGATAGATGCTTGCTCGAGGTAGGCTTTCATAGCCTTTGGTGCGAACCAGAAGGCTGGTGAGAACACGCCAGCTTTGGAAAAGGTATCTTGGTATTTCAACACTGCATAGAGGCTGATAAAGCCTCCCATTGAGCTGCCAGCGATAGTCGTTGATGTCCGTTCTGGCTGGGTTCGGTAATGGTGGTCAATGAAAGGCTTGAGGGTTTGGGCGATAAAATCGCAGTAAGCTTCGCCTTCACCACCTTGCGGCTCAATTGCTTGCTCCCAGCTGGCCAGTACTGCGGGTGGGGCGAATGCCCAGGGCGAGTATTCATCCCGCCGGCCGAGGTGGCCTCGGCGTTGGCTGCAATCAATAGCGACCACAATGAACCCTGTTGATTCGCCGTTGGCATGAAGCGCATCTAGCTGCTCAGCGACTTGCCAGCTAGCACCGGCAATGCATAGCTCGGGCTCAAAGACGTTCTGGCCGTCATGCATGTATATGACAGGGTAGCGGTGTGTGGTGTTTTCGTAGCCTGTTGGTAGATAAACGCGAACATGGCGCTGGCGGTTTAGTTGCGGGATATCCATATTCTCATGGACAATCATCCGTGCGGGGTCATAGGTTTTTTGTGTTGGGTCTAGGGTAAACGGCATAGGTACTCCGAGGGCGGGGCATAAAAAAAGCGCTGTTGGGTTTAATCAACAGCGCTTGCTTGGATTCAAGTGATATCAAGTCACTTGATCATACGAGGGGGAACCCGTTTTCTTATACACCTGGCTCTTTGTACAAGCGGCGGCAGGCTTTGCCATCGCTGTGGAACAGGTGACAGCGGTGCGCTGGGATATCGACTTTGAACGAGTCGCCTGCATCAACGTCGATGGTATCTGGGCGGCGGTAGATGAAATCAGCATCCATGTGCTCAAGGCGAAGGTAAGCTTGGGTTTCGTAGCCAAGTTTCTCTACGACCTGAACTTTACCTTCGATGGTTGCATCACCTTCACCTTCTGATACAAGGTGCTCAGGACGAATACCCAGAGACATACGGTCGCCTTTGGTGACGGTTGTACCGTCAACTGGGATCCAGAATGCTTTACCGTTCGCCATTTGTACCATCACGCGGTCTTCCTCAACCTGCTCAATGAAGACACTCATGAAGTTCATCTTCGGTGAGCCAATGAAACCAGCAACGAAGCGGTTTTGCGGGTAGTGGTATAGTTCTAGCGGTTTACCAACCTGAGAAACATAGCCACCATCCAGCACCACAATTTTTTGTGCCATGGTCATCGCTTCAACCTGATCGTGAGTTACGTAGATCATGGTACAACCAAGTTGCTTGTGAAGCTTGGCGATCTCGATGCGCATTTGTACACGCAGTGCAGCATCAAGGTTAGATAGCGGTTCGTCCAGTAGGAAAACGTTAGGTTGCGATACCAAGGTACGGCCGATTGCCACACGCTGGCGCTGACCGCCAGAAAGTGCCTTAGGCTTACGCTCTAAAAGGTGACCAAGCTGAAGAATTTCGGCTGCGTGATCTACGCGGCGCTTGGTTTCGTCCTTGTCGGCTTTAGCCAGCTTCATGCCGAATGACATGTTATCGAACAGGTTAAGGTGAGGGTAAAGTGCATAAGACTGGAATACCATGCCCACGCCGCGCTCCGACGGCGGGACGTCGTTCATGCGCTCTTCACCGATGTACAAATCACCTGAAGTAATGTCTTCAAGGCCAGCGATACAACGTAGAAGTGTTGATTTACCACAGCCTGATGGGCCTACGAAGACAACGAACTCACCCTCAGCAATATCGAGATCAACGTTTTTGGAAATCAGGTTATCTCCATATGCTTTACATACATTTCGTAAAGTAACACTCGTCATCGAGCCTATTCCTCTAAGTTGTTGTTGCCAGCAAGGCCTCATCTTATTCGCGCGTGGCCTTGCGGGTAAAGAATTTTTCAGTGTAATTGAAGAAAAATCGGGTAGAGCGCCATTCTCTATGGGAATTGACGTCTACCCTGACCAAATCCAAATTATCTACTTCCCCAAGAAATAAAATGGCGCTGTCGTCTTTAAAAAGAGTGGTTAGTGCAAATAGTGCATTACCTAAGAAAAAGAACAGTGTCTTCAACTACCCAGTGGGTATGGTTGTATTCTTGCTGAGGATTAGTGAGGAAACATCCTCCTTATTGATAAATAAAAAGGGGGATGAGGGGGGGAGGAGTGCTTAGATCACACTTTGTCATTGTAAGGGCTGAAGGTATGTTTTATTCCCTATAGTATGTGCGCTGTATCACAATCAATCGTCGTTATTAGATCTGCATCACTAAGCGAAACGACGGAGATCACGCTTTTCACACATAGGGGGTGGGGGCGTAGGACACAGGATGATGCCGAGTGCTTGATACTGTTGGAAGATACAGACTGAAATTTGTATCGCAGACAGGCTTCTGCAATACAACCAATAACAATCATGAAGGATGTTAATAATGAAGAAAGTCCTCAGCACAGTCGCATTATGTACCCTTGCTGCTCTTGGTTCAGTTTCTGCACATGCAGCAATTGAAGAAGGCCAACTTACCATTTGGATTAATGGTGACAAAGGTTACAACGGCTTGGCAGAAGTAGGTAAACAGTTCGAAGAAGACACTGGCGTAAAAGTTACTGTCGCTTTCCCTGATAACCTTGCAGAGCGTTTCCCACAGGTAGCAGCGGCTGGCGATGGCCCTGATATTGTTTTCTGGGCGCACGACCGTTTCGGTGGCTATGCGAAAGCTGGTCTGCTTGCTGAAATCAACCCAACGCAAGAGATGAAAGACAAAATCATCGACTTCACTTGGGACGCGGTTTCATACGACGGCAAATATGTTGGTTACCCTGTTGCTGTAGAAGCTCTTTCTCTAATTTACAACAAGGATCTTGTTCCAAACCCACCTAAGAACTGGGAAGACATTGAAGCGCTAGACAAGAAGCTTCAAAAAGATGGCAAGAAAGCGATCATGTGGAACCTGAAAGAACCGTTCTTCACATGGCCAATCCTAACTGCTGACGGTGGTTATGCCTTCAAGTTCACTGCGAACGGCTACGACGTTAAAGATGTTGGTGTGAACAACTCTGGTGCGAAGTACGGCATGAACTTCATCAAGTCACTGGTTGATAAGAAAGTTATCTCTCCAGACATGGACTACAGCATTTCTGAAGCCGAGTTCAACAAAGGTACTGTTGCAATGACAATCAATGGCCCATGGTCTTGGGGCAACATTGAGAAGTCTGGCATCGACTACGGCGTAACTCTGCTTCCTAAACTAAACGGCAACCCGTCTAAACCTTTTGTTGGTGTACTAACCGCGGGCATCAGCGCAGTTTCTCCTAACAAAGACTTGGCTGTTGAGTTTATTGAAAACTACCTACTAACTAACGAAGGTCTGGCGAAAGTTGACGCTGACAAGCCTCTAGGTGCAGTAGCCCTTAAGTCTTTCCAGCAGAAGCTTGATAAAGACACCCGCATTGCCGCGACAATGGACAACGCAATGAACGGTGAAATCATGCCGAACGTTCCACAGATGACTGCTTTCTGGTACGCACAAGGTAACGCCATCCAGAACGTTGTTGACGGTCGCCAGAGTGTTGATGATGCTCTAGACGCAGCAGCGGGTCACATCCTTAAGTAATACGTTTTACGGGGAGGGGTAACTCTCCCCATTTTTATTTGTCATTTTGCTAGCAAGGAGCTGAGATGCAGTCAGTTCAAGGTGCAGAACTTTTAGATTCTCCGGAAGAAAGTTCGAAATTAAATTATCGTAAGTGGCTGAAATGGTCACTTCTTGGCATGATTGGTACGGTTAACGGTTATGCCACTGTCTTAATGTATGCACAGGGTGAAATTCCCTTCGCGCTTCTTACCGTTGTTCTCACAGCTCTTGCTCTTTATATTTTCGGAAGTAAGAAAACCTACGCCCATCGCTATATCTATCCTGGTATCGCCGGGATGATTATTTTTGTTATTTTCCCGCTGATTTATACGGTCGGGTTGGCCTTTACTAACTACAGCGCCTCCAACCAGTTGTCTCTCGAGCGGGCGCAAAGCGTTTTGCAACAGCGTTCGTTCCTGTCAGGGGAAAGCTACGGTTTCGATTTGTACAAGGTTGAGAACGGTCACCAGCTAATCATTAAATCCAATGGTGACCTTTTGGCCTCAGACGTGTTCGATATTTCTAACCCGCCTGCTGAAGATCACATGAACCTACGCCAGGTTGATGCTGTTCAGGGCGAGAAAGAAGTGATCCGTACTATCGTGCAAAACCGCTCTAACCTGAACAAGGTTGAGTTGGAAATGCCTAGCGGTGAACATATCCGCATGAGTGGGCTACGTAAATTCGCCGCTGAGACTGAACTCTTCACGTTGCAAGAAGACGGTGAGTCACTCTTTAACAATCAAACGAACCAGCTGTTTAAGCCAAACTATGAGATTGGCTTCTACCAACCTGTTGACGCCAATGGCAAGTTCATCGAAAAACCAATTTCGCCTGGATTTGTTGTCGGCGTTGGTGGTGCAAACTTTGAGCGCGTGCTTACAGATGACGGCATCAAAGAACCTTTCCTAGGTATCTTCGTCTGGACAGTTGTCTTTGCTTTCCTAGCTGTTGCTCTGACACTGGCTCTGGGTATGATTCTGGCCGTTATCGTACAGTGGGAGCCGTTAAAGGGCAGTGGTATCTACCGCGTGCTGCTTATCCTTCCTTACGCAGTACCGTCATTTATCTCAATCCTTATCTTCAAGGGTTTGTTTAACCAGAGCTTTGGTGAGATAAACATGCTGCTTGAAGCCATGTTCGGCATCAAGCCATCGTGGTTCTCAGACCCTGTTATGGCCCGAGTGATGGTTGTTCTGGTTAATACCTGGCTTGGTTTCCCTTACATGATGATCCTATGTATGGGTCTGTTGAAGTCGATTCCTGAAGATTTGTATGAAGCGTCTGCCATTGATGGTGCCGGCCCAATCCAGAACTTCTTCAACATTACACTACCAATGTTGATTAAACCGCTAACGCCGCTATTGATTGCAAGCTTCGCGTTTAACTTCAATAACTTCGTAATGATTCAGCTATTGACCTCTGGTGGTCCGAACATGGTCGGTACCTCAGAGCCAGCGGGTTACACAGACTTGCTAGTAAGTTATACCTACCGCATCGCGTTCGAAGGTGGCGGTGGCCAGGACTTCGGTCTAGCCGGTGCAATCGCAACAATTATCTTCATCTTGGTAGGTGGTATGGCACTACTTAACCTGAAATTTACCAACACTAAGCTTGAGCAGGACTAAGGAGAGACGTCATGCCAATGGTTCAACCTAAGTCATTAAAATATCGGGTATGGGCAACACACATTGGATTGTGTTTGTTCCTGGCGGCAACGATTTTCCCGCTACTGATGATTGTTGCTATCTCCTTGCGTGAAGGTAACTTTGCTGGTGGTGAGTTAATTCCAAGTAATCCAACCCTAGATCACTGGCGCCTAGCGCTAGGCTTCTCGGTGACGAACAGCGACGGTAGCGTGACACCTCCTCCATTCCCAGTTCTACTGTGGCTATGGAACACAGTGAAAGTGGCAGGTATTACGTCCATTATCATCGTTGCACTTTCAACAACCAGTGCTTATGCGTTCGCCCGTATGCGCTTCAAAGGTAAAAGCACCATCTTGAAAGGGATGATGATTTTTCAGATGTTCCCTGCGGTACTTGCTCTGGTTGCGTTGTACGCCTTGTTTGACCGTTTGGGCCAGTACATCCCATTCTTGGGGCTCAACACGCACGGTGGCCTGATTTTCTCTTACCTTGGTGGTATTGCCCTGCACGTTTGGACAATCAAAGGCTACTTTGAAACGATTGATGGCTCGCTGGAAGAAGCGGCAGCATTGGATGGCGCAACACCGTGGCAGGCATTCCGCTTAGTACTGTTGCCACTCTCTGTGCCAATCCTTGCAGTAGTCTTTATCCTGTCGTTCATCGGGGTAGTAACAGAAGTACCAGTGGCGTCACTGCTATTGACTGATGTCAATAACTACACCCTTGCCGTTGGTATGCAGCAGTACCTATACCCGCAGAACTACCTATGGGGTGACTTTGCAGCGGCCGCGGTACTATCAGCGATTCCAATTACGACCGTGTTCCTACTGGCGCAGAAGTTCTTGGTCGGTGGTCTGACTGCTGGTGGTGTGAAAGGGTAACCTCCACAAAGAACCTATTATAAGAGTACAACCGGATGCTTAGGTATCCGGTTTTTTTATACCTAAAATGAATATAGGTATGCCATAAAGTGAAACGTGGTTTCTCATTATTAATACGAGAGATACGATATAAATCACTACAAGTAGCACGCTGCTTTTACTCTATGTAATACATGCTACGCTTTAGAAGTTGGTTTACGTTGTGAATAAACCTAAATACGCGGAGGCTTGTAATGAAAAAACTGCTTGTTCTGATGATGGTTGCTTTTTCTGGATTTACTTTTGCCAATTCTTCAACCGGTCATAGTGGAGGGAGTACCGTCACCACTCCACAAATTATATGTATGTATGAAGGAAAGATATTGGGCGTTACCGCTATTCCTGTTTATGAATGCACTAAGCTGAAAAAAGAGATGAAGGAAGAGTCAGCTAAGTAAATTCGCCTCGTTTTTATAAAAGTGATCATCATAGTGGTCACTTTTTTATTTATAAAATAAAAATAAATTTCAAATCTATCACCATGATTTTATGAAATATTCCTAACGAATTTTCTCTCTGTTATTGTCTAATTAGTTAAAAGAATAAAATTGAATAAATGATGAATTTTAGGCATTTATGCCTTCTATATTGTTTTACATTTCGAGAATGACTGATAGAATCATTCTAGTGGGGTATGAAAAATAACCCCGAGAAATAATAACAACATGCTTGTTTTCACTTAGGCAAGCAACTCCCGGGCTTAGTGCCTAGCATTGGTTTGGCCGCCGATCTGTTAGGGTAAGCTAAGTTCACATATCTATTGGCGTTGCTGCATAGCTGGGCTTACCTTTGCAAAAAAGTAAGTTTATTTAGTAACCAAAACCCGACATGCCTGTTCGGGTTTTTTTGTATCTCACTTCACTTTCTCAGAACAACAAGCGTTGACAAACACGGTTCCTACCATCATCTTTGGCCTGGTATAGGGCTTTATTCGCGGCTTTCAGAACCGCCACAGGGTCTGAAAGACGGTGATTATCAGAAATGCCAATGCTGACTGTCACATTGGTTTTATACGGTGAAGCATCGGCACCATCGGCTTGTGAATGGTACCCGTGGATCTCAAGAGGGTAATTTGCTATCTGCTTTCTCACCCGTTCAAGCGCTCTTAGGCAGTGTTGTTGGGGTTTGCCTTTAAATATGATGGTGAATTCCTCGCCTCCATAACGGTATACTTTTGCACCATTGCTCTGGTTTGAAAGGATATTTGCAACCAAGCGCAACACGTCATCACCTGTCTTATGACCATAAGTATCATTAAAGTTTTTGAAGTAATCGATATCAACCATTGCGATAGAATAGATCCGACCTAGGTGTTTGAGTTCAGTATCAAGTGAACGTCTTCCTGGTATGCCTGTGAGTTGGTCGATGTAGGCGAGTTCATGGCTACGGTTAATGAGATTGACAAGCAAGAGAATGGCTACAAGGGAATAGGCTACTGAATCAATCAAAGGGAGATTGACGAAAAACAAAGTGATTGCAGAGAACAATGTACAAATGAAAAGTGCCTGGTCATGAGGTTGGTTGCTCTTGAGAACGAGTAATGAGTTCATCGTTATAGCGCCAATGAATAATAAGATGAAAACGACAGGCAGTGGTGAGATCAAAGGGAATGTAAATTGAAATTGCTCCAATGATTGAGAAATATTGATGGCGGTATCATTGTTGACGTGGTAATGGCAAGCCATCAACTGGCTAAAGAAAAATACCAAGTACCCTACGTACGGCCGAGAAAGTAAGCGCTGCTCAGGTAATCGGTGAAGTATTGATAGGTTGAGGGGAAGCAGTATTGCCAGCAGGATATAACATTCATTGGGCGTATTGGCAGCTAAAGGTGATATGAGCTGAGTGTCAATGGCATAGTAGCTTGCAACCATGACAATGGCAGCGACAGATATCCAGTACTGGTTGAATATTTGGCCAAGCACTATGACTACGGGCATTAGGATGTAAGGTGGCCTCTCCAAGAGTGACTCATAAGAGCCTAAATCAAGCGGAGCTTGCTGCAGTCCTATGGGTAACCCGATAGCGAGTATCAGGGGGAGCGCAAACCGGACGAAGCTATTTCGGTAAAGGGAAATAGATACTGGCTGCATTATATGATAACTACGACCTCTTCCATGGTGTTGTTCATTATTATCAAGCGAGTAAAGCACAGCTCTCATTATTGATAAGGTTCAGTATATACCTAAAAATGACTATTGTTGCATATTTACATTATAGTTCTCTGATAGGCGTATGAATGGTTGAGAATAGTCTGAGATTGTAATTTTTTATGAACGTGAAGTGATGAGGCAAGACTAGGCTGATTGGCTCAGCCTAGTTTTATGATGTTTATTTCAAGAACGGGAACAAGCGGGCGACTTCTTCATCGTTTAAGCTCTCAACGCACTCAATGTTCCTTTCAGGAATTCCTTCAGGATCTGGGTAGTGCTTCAGTACTTTTTCCATACTGTCTTCTCGGATCAGGTGGAAAACAGGGTACGGAGAGCGGTTGGTTAAATTTTCCGCATCATCAGGTTGGGTACCGTGGAAGCAGTAGTCTGGGTGGAAGCTCGCCACTTGGTAAGTGCCTTGGTAGCCCATTTGGAATAATAAGGCGTCGACAAGGTCAAGGTACTGGTTGTAGTCAGCAAAGTCCTCGAACATATGAGGCGTAACAACCAGGGTTGTTTCTAGTTCATTAACAGGTGTGCTGTCTAGTTTTTTGAGCTGTTGATAGATCTCTTCAAGCAAAACTTCCTCGTCTTGTGCTTCAGAGATAAAGATTTGAATTTGATGGTTACGGTTAGGCTTTGCCGCAAACGGGCAGAGGTTTAGGCCGATGACGACATTTTCCAACCATTGCTGGACTTGCTGGTGTACGTTGTCGATTTTTTGATTATTCATAGCTGACTTATTGTTAGACCACTGAGCAATGTGGTACTTCGTATTTATAGTGGTAATTATATAAAAAGGGCCAGCAAGCGCTGGCCCTTAAGTGTTGCTTATCGAGAGCTTATTAAGCTTCAGCGGATTCTTTAGCTGGCGTGCTCTCTGCTTCTGGCGCCGGGAACTGCTTGACTGGCTTGGCAACTAGCTGGCGTGTCGCAGTGCGCACCTCAGCAATGTTCACTTCAAGCTGATCACCAAGCTGGTATTCTTTAACCTTGTCGATATTCACAATGCCTAGCTCACCGTTACACTCGATACGCTCTTTGTTATCAAGGATCAATGGTGCTGGGATGAAAGCAGCAGCGCCATTCTCAAGCAGGCGAACACGCATACCCGCACGGTTGATATCGAAGATCTCAGCAGTAAATATCGTTGCCTCTTTCACTGCGTCTTTCAGTAGGCGTACGTATAGCCAATCAGCAACATCTCGCTCAGCCATGCGGTGGCTACGGCGGTGCATCGCGATTTCTTCGCCCACGCTGTCATCCGGCGTTTGGCTTGGCTCTTGGCCAGAGATTATCGCTTTAATAAGGCGGTGATTGATCATATCGCCGTACTTACGAATTGGTGATGTCCATGTGGCGTAGACATCCAAGCCCATTGCGTAGTGAGCTGCTGGCTTGTTGCCTACTTCACTGTATGCCTGGAACTTGCGTAAGCGGTTGTCCAAGTAAGTCGAGTCTTGGGCGTTCAGCCAGCGGCGAAGCGCACTGAAACCGTCAAGGGTTAGCAGTTGCTCTTTTTCAAATGGTGCTTCGGCGTTGGTCAGGAAGTCCATCGCAGTATCCAGCTTTTCTGGATTGAAGCCGTTGTGGTAGTTGTAAACACCGAAACCGAATTTCTCTTGTAGAGCACGACCAGCACAGATGTTGGCCGTGATCATCGCTTCTTCGATCATGCGGTTTGCAGTGCGGCGCGGATCAGTGTGGATTGCAACTACGTCATTGTCTTCGCTCAGTTCGAAGCGGTAGTCTGGGCGATCTGGGAATACGACTGCATTGGCGGCACGCCAAGCGCTACGTGCGTTGGCAAAGCCGTGAAGCGCTTTGATCTGCTCCAGGATAGTGTCGTTAGGCGTCCAGTTTTCGCATGCGCCGTTTTCAAGCAGGTCAGACACATTGTCGTAAGCCAAACGGCCTTGTGACTTAATCCATGCAGCAAAGAAATGGATATCGTCTTGGATAACACCGTCTTTATCGATGCTTACGCGGCAGCAAAGTGTTGGGCGCTTCTCGCCTTCTAGCAGCGAGCAAAGTTCGTCACTCAGTTCACGAGGCAACATTGGGATGTTACGGCCAGGCAGGTAGATGGTGAAGCCGCGCTCGCGTGCTTCTTTGTCCATCTTGTCACCCACTTCGATGTATGACGTTGGGTCGGCAATGGCGATGGTGATTTCAAAGCTACCGTCTTCCTTAGCAACTGTGTAAATCGCGTCATCCATATCTTTGGTTGATTCACCATCGATAGTGATGAAAGGAAGCTCGGTCAGATCTTCACGCTCCAAGCCTTCTTCGAGCATCGACCAGCTTTCCTGCGGTGCAGGTTCTGCATTTGGCAGGTCGTGGCGAGCAAGCGTTACCCACCATGGCGCAATCTTGTCATTGCTGTCAGTGATCTTTTCTTTGATTTCACAAAAGAAAGTCTTGTTGTCACTGACCAATGGGTGGCGAGTCATATTGGCAACAACCCAGTCGCCTTCTTTAAGCAGCTCCGGGTTCAGACCTTTGACAGGGCGAGCTTTAATGGCATCTTTCAGCTGCGGGTGATCGGGAACAACATGCAGTCGATCGCGGATCAGCTTCACTCGGCCAATAAAACGAGTGATGAACTGCTCGATCAGCTCCTGTGGTTCAGCAACTTCACGTTCCTTCTCGGTACGAATAACGGCTGTCACACGGTCTCCGTGCATGACGTTTTTCATATAGTTAGGTGGAATGAAGAAACTTTCTTTGTTATCGACTTCAAGAAAGCCAAAACCACGGTCAGTAGCTTTGATGTTGCCTTCTTTTTTAGGAAGTGTTTCCTGAATTTGTTTTTTAAGCTGTGCTAATAAAGGATTATCTTGAAACATTATGCCCGGTCTCAGGTGGTTAACAGCCACACTATAAAGTTTTCAGCCCGTAAAACCAAGCGTAAGACGGAATGTCATCAAATTGTCTTACTGACTCCCTGCCTGTGCTGTAAACCAAAATAGGCAAGCCTGATGGCGAAAAAATAAACAAACAGTCCTGCAATTTATAACATTGGTAGCAATACACAAATAAAGGCGAAGTTATTAGTGAATTTATAAGATATAAGTGGAATATCAAAAGGTTGCAAGCAAATTTCAGCGATGTGGCATAGGTTGAGCTGAAGAGATATTACAGCATGGCTAGGTATTTTAATGGGAATAGAAGCGAATAGAGGGCTGGATAAGTTAGTGGATCAACTTGTTCGGCAGGCAAATATGAAACAGTGGTGCCAAGCTCTATTAGCGGCACTCAAGGATGATTTCCACCTAAGCAATATGACCTTCATGATTGAGCAGGGTAGTGAAATCATGGTGATTGCCAGTTGCGTAGAAGATGAATTCCAATATTACTCCCCAACGCTACGGTTAGATGAATATAACGGGGTACCACTGGGTGTGATCCAGTTTGCCCGTGACAGTGGCCAGTTTGTTAGGACGTATGTAAAAAAGCCCTACAAAGCCATTTGGTATGACGATTCTGATGAATGGTGCCAGTTAGTCTTGCCTATTGTGATGCACGATAGAACAGTGGGCTACATTTATGCAGAAACCAATAAGCCTGAGTATTTTGAAGCAAGCATAAAGGAAGTTGAAAAGTTTTTTGCTGTCATCGCGTCTGATGTCAGTGCTCGGGTGTTGCTGAAAGAGCTGGACTCGCAGCACCAAAGCAGGCAAACAGCAGAAGAGGAACTTGCTTTACGTAATACATCGTTAAACCAATACCTGAGGCTGCTAAAAAATTTACATGAGTTAACTTTGGCTTTGTCGAAAGTCAGTACCAATGATGAACTCTTTAAAACTGCAGTCAAACAGGGGCGTGAAAAGCTCGATATTGATCGTATGGCCGTCTTTCTTATCGACTTCGAGAAAAATGAAATGCGGGGGACTTACGGAACCGATCCCGATGGAGAGCTAGTTTGCAGGCGTTCATTCTGCAGTGCCGTACCCGATCACCCAATGGTCAATGAAGCACTGAGCCGAAAAGATCACGTTGTTGTTAAAGAAAATGCCCCGCTATATTACGGCACTGAACAAGTGGGTACGGGCTGGAACGCGATGATTGCAATGTGGAACGGTGACCGCTGTATCGGCTGGATTGCTGCCGATAACCTACTCAAACGCCAACCCATCACAGAACACGTAAAGCAAATATTTAAACTGTTTGGCGCATCGCTAGCTCAACAGATAGTGATCCACCAACAATATGAAGAACTGCGCCAGCTCAACCATGAATTGGAAGAGAGGGTGACTCAAAGAACGCTGGAGCTGACATCCACCAATGCTGCTTTAGAAGCTGCCAACCAAAAGTTGGAGCGTTGGTCGATGCAAGATGGTCTCACTCAAATATCAAATCGGCGTTTTTTTGATGCGTCTTATCAAAGGATCTGGTCTGAGGCGCTGGAGGGGGAGAAGCCTGTTGGGGTGATTATGCTCGATATCGATCACTTCAAGGCGTTCAATGACTACTATGGCCACCTGCAGGGGGATCATTGCCTAAAGCAAATTGCCAATATGCTAAACACCGTTGCTGAAGAATATGAAGGGGCTGTCTTGTCACGTTTTGGCGGGGAGGAGTTTGCTTGTATCTTGCCTAGTTGTAGCCAGCAGCAACTTGAAGCGTTGGCAAATAGTATGGTGGCAGGAGCAAGAGCGCTGAAGTTAGCCCATGCCAAAAGCCCATATGGTTTGGTAACGTTGACAGCGGGTGGCTGCTATTTGATGCCTGCGCAATTGCCGATAGACACCATCAATAGTAATAAAAAAGGCAGTACCGAACGTCAGGTACAATTGACGGCTGTGTATGGGCAAGAGGCTAGCCTATTAATGAATAAAGCAGATGTGGCTTTGTACCAGGCTAAAAAAGCAGGAAGAAATCAAGCCTGTATAAAGAACTTCGATATGTTGACAGTCTAAAAGGCTGTTTGCATCGTACCTTACATTGAAAAATGGCTATTGTTGAAAACTAAAAATCTACATAAATGGCATGAAGTGGGCGACCTTAATAACCTGTTTGTATAAATAATAGGTGCTTGAGGGGTATTTTGTGACAGTGCTCAATTTTTTCTGGCTTTTTATCTTGTATTGGCGCACAATGCGCGCCTCTATAGTCGAGGCCCAAGCTTGTGGTTGCTGTTGCAGAACCGTTTTATAGCCGTAGGGGCCCCGTTTCCGTTAGATCATTTATTGGGATCCCAATGCAAGAATCTGTTACAGAATTTCGCCAGTTAGACCTGGCCGACACACTACTATCCGCACTAGACTCAATGGGCTTCGTTGCGCCGACTCCTATCCAGGCGGCGTCTATTCCTCTTCTTCTTACTGGTACTGATGCACTAGGTAAAGCGCAGACAGGTACAGGTAAAACAGCGGCATTCTCACTGCCTCTACTAAACAAACTAGATCTTGGCCAGCACAAGCCACAGGCTATTGTTATGGCACCGACTCGCGAACTAGCGATTCAGGTTGCAGCTGAAATCAAGACTCTTGGTCAGAACGTTAAGGGCCTTAAAGTTCTAGAGATTTACGGTGGTGCATCTATCGTAGATCAAATGCGTGCCCTTAAGAGCGGTGCCCACATTGTTGTTGGTACTCCAGGCCGTGTTAAAGACCTTATCACGCGTGACCGTCTACACCTTGATGAAGTACACACGTTTGTACTTGATGAAGCAGACGAAATGCTGAAAATGGGCTTTGTTGACGACGTTACTTGGATCATGGAGCAAGCGCCAGAAACAGCACAGCGTGTTCTGTTCTCTGCAACTATGCCTCCAATGGTTAAAGAAATCGTTGACCGTTTCCTTCGTGAACCTGCGCGCATCGACGTTGCTGGTGAAAACCGTACTGTTTCTCAGGTTGAGCAGCAGTTCTGGGTTGTTAAAGGCGTAGAGAAAGACGAAGCAATGATGCGTCTTCTTGAAACTGAAGATACTGATGCGTCTATCGTATTCGTACGTACTCGTCAGGACACCGAGCGTCTAGCTGATTGGCTATCTGCACGTGGCTTTAAAGCTGCTGCTCTTCACGGTGATATCCCTCAGTCTCTACGTGAGCGTACTGTTGATCACATCAAGAAGGGTGTTATCGATATCCTAGTAGCAACTGACGTTGTCGCTCGTGGTCTTGATGTTCCACGTATTACACACGTGTTTAACTACGACATCCCATTCGATGTTGAGTCATACATCCACCGTATTGGTCGTACTGGCCGTGCTGGTCGTAACGGTAAAGCGATCCTATTGGTTCGTACTAACCAGATCCGCATGCTACGTACTATCGAGCGAGTGACTAAGTCTCGTATGGAAGAAATCCAACTTCCTCTACGTGACACTGTTGCAGAAGCTCGCCTGAACCGCCTAGGTCAGGAGCTTGAAGCACAGAAAGAAGAATCAAGCCTAGAAGCTTTCGTTGAGCTTGTAGAGAAGCTACAAGAAACTATCGAAGTTGATGCGTCAACGCTTGCAGCAATGCTACTTAAGCGCCAGCAGGGTAACCGTCCTCTGTTCTACAAAGGTCCAGACCCAATGATCGCTGCTATCGAGCGTGACAAGCAGCGTCGTGAGCGCCGCCGTGATGATCGTGGTGGTGAGCGTGGCGAACGTCGTGAGCGTCGTAACTACAACAACGCTGACTGGGATACTTACCAGCTTCAAGTTGGCCGTGAGCAAGGTGTTCAGGTTAAAGATATCGTTGGCGCAATCGCAAACGAACTTGGCCTAAGCAAAGAGTTCATCGGTGCTATCAAGCTTGCACCAGAGCACACTTATGTTCAGCTTCCTAAGAAGATGACTAGCGAAGTGGCTGCACAGCTTAAGAAGCTACGTATTCGCCAGAACGAAGCGAAAGCAGTTGTTGTTGCTGACGATGTACTGCGTGAGCACCGTCGTGGCGGCCGTGATGGCAACCGTGATGGTAACCGTGGTGGCTACCGTGGCAACCGCGATGGCAACCGTGATGGTAACCGCCCACGTCGTGACGGCGAGCGCCGTTTCGATCGTAACCGTGGTGGTGACAACCGTGGCAGCTACCGTGGTGAGCGTAACCATGGTGCCCCTCGTCGCGACCGTAAGCCTCGCTTCGAAGACTAATCGACGCAGATTTCACAATCTAGTCAGATGATTTGAAAATCCAGCTCCGAAAGGGGCTGGATTTTTTTTGCTTGATAGTTGGCCCTTCTTTCAGCTATTCCAATGACTTATTTTTGATACCGATAAGTCTGCATTTTGAGACAGAGATAATTGTTCCTTGTGGCACACCCTCTATACTTTCCCAAATGGTTTGTTAGAGGGAATACCGACATGTCTCCAGAAATCTCAACATGGTTAGCACGGGATCCTGATCCGGTAACACGTGAAGAGTTGCAGCAATTAGTTGATGCTAATCGCCAAACAGAGTTAGCAGATAGGTTTTCTGCTCGCTTGGCGTTTGGTACGGCAGGGCTGCGCGGGATTGTCGGCGCAGGCCCGAATCGGATGAATCGCCTTGTGATCCATGAAACGGCGTTGGGGCTGGGCAAGTACTTGTTGCAGGTAGATCAGCATTCGGCAGCGAAAGGGGTGGTGATTGGGTACGACGGTCGTCCAGACTCACGCCAGTTTGCCAGTGATGCCGCCGCCATGCTGACTTCGTTGGGTATTAAGGTTTACCTGACTGAAAAAGTGGCACCGACTCCAGTGGTTGCTTTTGGTGTCCGCCATTTGAATGCAGCGGCAGGTGTGGTTGTCACTGCTAGCCATAACCCGCCGGCCTATAATGGCTTCAAGGTGTATTGGGGCAATGGTGCACAAATTATCCCGCCTCATGACTCTGGTATTGCTGAGCAAATTGATATTGCGGCTTCTGAGTCGCTTCCTAAGCACTCCATTGAAGATGGTGAACGGGAAGGGCTCCTGCATTGGCTTAACGGAGATTTCTATACCGAATACCGCAAAGCACTAAATAATAGCCCGCTGTTATCAAACCATAATGAACCTGAAGCGCTCAGCCTTGCATACACGGCGATGCATGGCGTAGGCGCTGAAATGGCTGAGTCATTGCTAGCCGATGCGGGCTTTGGCAAGGTGTATAGTGTTGCTGCGCAACGTGAACCCGATGGTTCATTCCCAACCGTTAATTTCCCTAACCCGGAAGAGCCTGGTGCGATGGATATGGTGATCGCAGAGGCGGAAAAACACCAAGCGACTTTGGCCTGTGCCAATGATCCCGATGCGGATAGATTCGCGGTTGCTGTTCGAACCGAAGAAGGGGCTTATCGAATGCTGACGGGGGATCAAGTGGGTGTATTGTTGGGGCATTATTTGTTGACCCATGCCTCACCGGTTCAAAATTTGGTGGGAACGACCATCGTTTCTTCTACTTTGCTCAACAAGGTTGCAGAGTCGGTTGACGCCTCGTTTTACCAGACACTAACTGGCTTCAAATGGCTAACCAACGTTGCCATGGAAAAGCAGACGGAGGAGAGCCAGTTCTTGTTTGCCTATGAGGAAGCGCTAGGCTACACCGTGGGCAATGTGGTGTGGGACAAGGATGGTCTGTCTGCGTTAGTTGCTTTTGCCCAGTTAGCAGCAGAGTTGGCTTCGAAGGGGAAAACGGTTTGGGAGCAGCTTGAGTCGATTTATCGGGAGCATGGTTTGTATATCAATGCTCAACGCAGCATCGCTCTGCAACCGGGAACCCCGCCGGTTGGTGATAGCTTGCGAGCATCACCGCCTAGCCATGTTGCTGGTCGTGGTGTTGCCATGACCGATGATTTAAAAACGTCGATACGGACTTATGCTGATGGCACAACAGAGGCCATTGATTTACCTGCAAGTGATGTGTTGATTTATCACCTTGACGATGATTCTCGGGTTGTAGTGAGACCGTCAGGGACTGAGCCAAAGCTCAAGTGCTACTATGAGGTGGTTGAGGCGATGAGCCACGAAGATTGCTTCAATCATGTTCAGCAACGCGCTGAAGAGGCAATGAACGATCTGATCAGCAAACATCAGATGTCACTCAGTTAGCCATTAACTGCCCAGCCAGTGTGATGAGAACTGGCTGGGCCAGCGTCATTAAATTAATGACTTAGAAATCGAATGGCGGGTTATTTGCCATTTCGCTGTTCGTTGAGTTCAGCGTAAGTGTGAAGCAGATCCGTCAATACCTTAATCCAGCCAAAGGCATCCTGCGGGGCATTGATGAGCAGCTTTTCCACTTGCTCGCAGTGCTGCTCAAGTGTTACCGCTTCTTCCAAATTGAATGACATTGCGTAGAAGTGCCATAGGATAAGGCGGGTCATACGCTCGGTGTTTTGCTTGGCATTTTCTGATTCGGCAAATGCGGCACTGACTTCGCCGAGTGCAATGGCTGTCATACGCAGCATGGCATCAAACTGGGCAGATTTCATACGATCTTCGCTGTCGATCTCTTCCTGTTCGAAGGTAAAGATCTCTTGCATCATATCTTCAGGCACCATACGGCCAATAACACGTAAGCTGAATTCTTCCAGCTCATGACGTGGCATCGTTAACAGGCACTCTAGTTTGTAATCGCGTTCCATTTTATCTCTGCTTGGCTATCAGTAGTGGGGCGCGTATTTTGCGCGATTTTGATCACAATTTCCAGTTGTGGAACGGGCTTAGCGTCATTGGACGTGTCAGAGTGGATTTTGGGCTTGGTGTGCTTTGACAAAGTACTGACAAAATACGCGGAACCTTGCGGTAAGGTCGGCGCGAATTTGTAACGAAACAGATATTATGACCAAGCAACAGAAGCGCATTGAGCCTCAAATAACTGAACTGAGTATCTCATCATCTGAATCCTCGACACCAAAGAAAAGTGTTAAGCCACGTCGTTCTTACCGGAAGTTAAAGTTTGCCGTAGTAGGTATCTGCCTACTGACTACGGGAGGCTTGATTAAAATGGGCATGGATCTCAATGAAGAAGTCACAGCGAAGTTTGAAGGGCAGCTATGGCAACTTCCTTCTGTTGTGTATGCGCGTGAACTCGCTCTTCAGCCTGGAGCGGTTATCCGTTATGACGATCTGATCAATGAACTTGAAGCACTGAAGTACCGTAAAGTCAGTAAGCCTACGCGTCCGGGAGAATATACGACGAGTCGGCTGAAAGTAGAATTCATTCGTCGTCCATTTGAATTTCGTGATGGTCAGCAAGAGGCCAGGCATGTTGTGGTGGAGTTTGATTACTCCAAAGTAAAATCTATCGTTGAGGTAGATTCAAGCCGCGAACTTGGTTATGTCCGCGTCGAACCCAAGCTGCTCGGTATGTTGGAAGCAAAAACTGAAGAGCAGCGCATTTATCGCTCTATGGATGAAATGCCGGAAGGTTTGATTGATGCGTTGATAGCAACGGAAGACCGTGACTTTTATCAGCATGATGGTGTGTCACCTACCGCCATTGCACGGGCATTTATTGCTAACTTAAAAGCAGGGCGCACGGTTCAAGGTGGTAGTACACTGACTCAGCAGCTGGCCAAAAATATGTTTTTGTCCAGCGAGCGCAGTCTATGGCGTAAAGCCCGCGAAGCCTATATGGCGCTTATCATTGACTATCGCTATAGCAAAGATCAAATTCTCGATGCCTATCTAAATCAGGTTTATTTAGCCCAAAGTGGTAAAGATGCCGTTCATGGCTTCGAATTGGGTGCGCGGTTTTACTTCGGCTTGCCGCTGTCTGAATTACGTGTTGACCAGCAAGCATTGTTGGTTGGACTGGTAAAAGGACCATCTTATTACAACCCATGGCGTTACCCTGAGCGTGCCAAGCGCCGCCGTGACTTGGTATTGCAACTGATGTTCGAAAATGGCGTGCTGGAACAAGAGGATTACCTTGCTGCCGTAGAAAAGCCGTTAAATATTCAAGAAAAAGGGACGATTTCTAACCGTCAGCCTGCATATTTTGGCCAATTGCAACGTGAACTGGCGGCGAAAGTGAAAAACTATCAGCCGGGCCAAGGGCTAAGACTATTCACAACGCTTGATCCCCGCTCGCAGGCCATGGCAGAGCAGTCGGTACGTAAAGTGATCCCGAAGCTTGAATCTAAGGCTGGCGATCAACTTGAAACTGCGGTTGTTATTGCCGACCGTGTCAGTGGAGAAATCCGAGCCATGGTTGGAGGCTCTCGACCTGGATACGACGGTTTTAACCGTGCGGTCGATGCAAAGCGTCAAATTGGCTCGGTCGTAAAACCAGCGGTCTACCTGGCAGCGCTTGAGATGCCAAAGCGTTTCTCTCTTGCAACCAGCCTTCAAGACAGGCCGTTGACTTTGAAAGGACAAAATGGCGAAAACTGGTCTCCACGTAACTACGACCGCCAATACCGGGGTGAAGTCCCGCTGTATAGTGCGTTGGCAAAATCTTATAACATTCCGACGGTGAATTTGGGGATGGCTGTTGGCTTGGATGAAGTCATTAATACCATGGAAAAGCTCGGTATTGATAAAAATGAAGTACCGAAGTTACCGTCAATGCTGCTAGGGGCATTCACCTTAACTCCGGTAGAGGTCACCCAGATGTACCAAACCATTGCTAGCGGCGGGCATAGAACTGAACTCTCGGCACTAGGTGCGGTGGTTGATAGTGAAGGCAATATCTTGTACCAGTCTTTGCCTGTGTCGACTCAGGCGGTCTCCATGCAGGCGGCTTGGTTGACCATGTATGGCTTACAACGTGTTGTCACTGAAGGTACTGGACGTTACCTGAATTCTTTGCTGCCATCTTCACGCTTGGCTGGCAAAACCGGTACCTCAGATAGAGGCCGAGATAGCTGGTATGTTGGTGTCGATGGCCGTGAAGTGGTGACGGTATGGATGGGGCGTGATGATAACAAAGCGGTGAAACTGACGGGGTCATCTGGGCCATTGCGTTTGTATGCAGACTATATACAGAGCCGTGATCCTGAACCGCTGGTTATACAAACCCCAGCTCAAATTACTGATTTTGATTATTACCGGGATCAGCAAGGGGTGTTATCGCAAAGCTGTGTGGGCAAAACCCACCTGCCTGCCTGGGATCCGCAAGGAACACTCAAACAGGGTTGTGTTAAGAAGGTAGAAACTTTCTTCAAGCGGCTATTTGATTTTAATTAGTCATCTTAATTGAAAAATAACAACCAGCATAACGTCGGAACACCCCCAATCCAAATTTTGGATTGGGGGTGTTTTTGTATTGCTTTGCAATTAGCAAATAGCAGTTATTAGTTCATGGTTTTTTGTAAATAAGTTAATAAAAACATATTCTTATTGCTGTGCCTGAGTTGGCTTACAAATTGCCTAATTGTTCATATAGATCAAAAGGAGTAGGCAATGAGTATAGTCGCAGGCATTTTTTCAACTCGCTGGACGCCGGAGCTAACAGCAGTAAAACACAATATCGAGAGGCATATATCACGTAATCAAGGAGACGTCCGGGACAGCTTTTCTGACCCTTTCCTGTTTCTCTGCCATGTCGATTACCAAAGCTTCGGAAAGCCAGCGAAGGTAGACGGCGAGAACAGTTTTATTGTTACAACTGGCCATCCGCTGCTCTCATCTTGCTTAGAAAAGGATTTAGAGCACCTTCAGGAAAGTACTGAACCGGAGAAATTATTACTCGAAGGCGAGGGGACGTTTTGTACCTTTCACTACCTCAAAAAAAAGCACTGTCTGAACATATACACAGATAGCTTAGCCATACGCCCCTACTACTTCATGCATTTTCAAGGCGCGGTCATTTTCAGTACTTGCTTACGGATCTTCCCTGAACTCGGCATCCCTATCGACAACGACCTCGAAGCGCTGACTGAAATTGCGACTCTAGGGTATCCGCTAGGCAGCAAAACGCCGTATAGCCAAGTCCTTGCTTCACGGCCGGGTGAAATGATGCAGATCGCGGTTTCAAAACGCCCTGAGCCTGAGGTTTGTGTAAACAGAAGGCGCTATTTCAAGTGGTCCGAGTATGACCTAGAAGCCTGCTCATTAGAGGAGGGGATCAAGCATTTGGACTACGGTTTTAAACAGGCTGTTGAGCGTTATCTTGGGTCTGACACTGCTGTTATCAGTACATTATCGGGTGGGTTGGATTCACGCACCATAGCGACGGAGCTGAAAAGGCGTGGTGTGGAGCTAGAATGCTTGAACTTTTCCCGAAACCATTCACAAGATGCTTCTTTTGGGCAGCAATTTGCAGCCCACCACCAAATCCCCCTGCACAGCATTCGAGTGACAGATACCCAAGAACTGACCGTAGAGCAGCGACTTGGAAAGCATTGGAAAGCGAATAGCTTTGAGTACTACGACAAATTATCCCGTCCTCGGCTTTTTTGGTCAGGAAATGGTGGGAGTGTCTGTGTTGGCCAGATTTACACCGGGGAGGCTATCGTAGAGGCCTGCAAGCAAGAAAACCTTGAGCGATTAGTTGACTGTTATATAGAACAACAGATGGCCTATATACCACAGCGATTGATCAAGCAAGGCGCCAAACTGCAGCAGCGGTTGCGGGAAAATATCATGGTTAGCCTGAGTGAGTATTCGCATTTGCCACTGCTAAAAGCCTACCAATTATTCTTATGGGAAAACGATCAACATCACCATGTCGCCTTACCATTTGAAGACATGGATCTATTCCAACTCGACTTTTGCCTTCCGTTTTACAGCAAGTCAGTGCTCAAGGCTATTTATTCAATGGATACTCGTTGGGTTTTAAAGCATGGTGTCTATATAGCGTGGCTGCAGCACAGCTACCCTCAAGCCCTAGAAACACCATGGCAAACCTATCCCGGCCATATCCCATGCCCAATTGATGTAGATAAACCGAAAGCGAACCAGTGGCAGTTTTCGTTGCCGACGAAGACCAAGAACCAACTGCTACGCGAAGGGGTGGCGACCATATTTAGTGAAAATGGTGATGTGTTTAACCGCTCAATACTCGGGGTGCAATGCGTGCTAACAGCATTGAGACTGTATGACTGTACGCCAGGGTTAACAATGGTTAAGCGGATGAATACTTTTATGCTTTAACTTGGGGAACTGAAGGTTATCCGCTAGAATGCACGGCTTGTTAAAACGTTCGGAAAATATACATGCGATTACTGAAAGCGACCGTGCATCCTGATTTACAACATTTAGAAACGTCTGAGCTTCACCGAAATACGTTTCACCGTAAGGCTGCACGAGGCATCATTCTCAATGGCGACAATATCCTAATGCTGTATACCGAGCGTTACCACGATTACACCTTACCTGGTGGTGGTATCGATCAGGGTGAAGACGCCATCGAAGGCTTGATCCGCGAACTGGAAGAAGAAACCGGCGCGCAGAACATTCGTGATATCCGTGAGTTTGGTATTTACGAAGAATACCGCCCTTGGTACAAGCCAGACTTTGATATCATGCATATGCTTTCTTACTGCTATGTCTGCACGATCGACGAGAAACTGGGTGATACCAAATTGGAAGATTACGAAGTGAAAAACGGCATGAAGCCAGTTTGGATCAATATCTTTGATGCCATTGCCCACAATGAACACACCATCGCCAACAGCGAAAAGAAAGGCATGTCGATTGAGCGTGAAACCTTCTTGCTTAAAACCATTGCCGCCGAGCTACTTGGTCAGGAAGTGGCTGAAGCGAGTGCTTTTGAATTGAAAGCGGCCAGCTAACCCTGCTACTGGTAACAGAGAGATTATTTTCCTTTGAACGGCCTCTTATGAGGCCGTTTTTTATGGTCGTAGACAGATCGTTTTTCAAGGTATGCATAGTGTTTTTATTTTCGCGGCTTGGGGGTGGTGAGGCTTATAGTTTGATAGTGTGAATATTTGCATTGGTGGTGGAATAATGCATGATTTATGTCACACTTCACGGCCTTAGGAGAAAAACTTTCTAAATATCATGGTTGGAGTAGGGTAAATAAGAAAACATTTTCCTCAAGATAGCTGTACATTAGCCTTATAAATCTTACGGCTTATATTTCCTCATTTCGCATTTCAATAAGCCCGTAGCCCTACCGAATAGCATAAAGGTGATGAACATGAAAAAGCATCTATGGAATGGTTTCATTGAAACTGTAAAGCGTGAAGTTGTCCCGGCGCTGGGTTGTACCGAGCCTGTTTCTGTTGCCTTGGCCGCTGCTTTAGCCACGCGCGAACTGGGGGGCATCCCAACCCAAATTGATGCTTTTGTTTCGCCTAACCTGATGAAAAATGGTATGGGTGTTGGTGTGCCTGGTACCGGAATGGTCGGTTTGCCCATTGCTGCGGCAGTGGGTGCAATTGCGGGTGATGCCGATGCTGGTCTTGAAGTACTTAAAAATATTACGCCTGTAGATGTTGATAAAGCTAGAGAGATGCTAGATAGCAAATCAGTATCTGTAGGTGTGGCTGATGTTAGTAATATCTTGTTTGCCAAAGTGACTGTTCGCAGCGGTACTGACTTGGTAACCGTGATCATTGCAGATAGCCACACACGTGTTGTTTCTATTGAAAAAAATGACCAGGTGTTGTTTATTGCCGATCAAGCAGATTCAGCACAGCCAGCAGCCAAAGAGAATATTTTCGAGCAAGCTACAGCCCATGATATTTTTGAATTTGCGTTAAATGCACCGATTGAGGATATCGACTTTATTTCACAGGCATACTCGCTCAATGATGAACTGTCGAAAGAAGGTTTGACAGGCAAATATGGCTTACAAATCGGGGCGACGTTCCAGCGCAATGTGGACCGTGGTTTACTGTCAGGTGGTCTATTGACGGACATTCTTCGTCGTACATCAGCGGCTTCTGATGCCCGCATGGATGGTGCGATGAAACCGGCGATGAGCAACTCAGGATCAGGTAACCAAGGTATTGCAGCAACAATGCCGGTCGTCGTGGTGGCGGAGCATATAAAGGCAGATCAAGAAACAACTATTCGCGCTCTGATGATGTCTCACCTGATGGCTATCTATATTAAGAGTTATCAAAATAAACTGTCAGCCCTTTGCGGGGCAACTACCGCTTCGATGGGCGCAGTAGCGGGTATGACTTGGTTGCTTGGTGGTCAGTTTAGCCACATCAGCAATGCAATCTGCAGCATGATTGGTGATATCACTGGCATTATTTGTGACGGTGCCAAAACAAGCTGTGCAATGAAAGTATCCTCATCTGCAAGCGCAGCGATTAAAGCGGCTTTGATGGCGCTTGATGGCATTCGAGTAACAGGCAATGAAGGCATTGTTGCTGATGATGTTGATGCTTCAATTCGCAATATGTCAGCACTAGCCAACGGCGCAATGACCCAAACCGATGTTCAGATCTTGGAGATCATGGTTCATAAATGATCACTAACTAGTGCATCGCAAATGATGAAGAAGGGCACCAAGGTGCTCTTTTTTTATCCTTTGAAAATGACCTGTGGCGAAGAAGACGTGACTTCTGAAAAACTTGAACCCGGAGTCAATGACTTCATTTTGGAAATGAAATCAAGCCGTATTTTGGTGTACTGGTATTGTGTTTTACACACCAGCCATTCAGAGCGGTCTGGGTGAATTTCAGTGTTGATACATTGGCCTTCCACAGTGCTGTCATCCGTGAGCTCAAGCAGGACGTCATAATGGGCATCACAGGCTTGCTCGAGGTAATTCTGCAGTGTGTAGTCTATGGGTTGGTATCTATTGGTCATAACGCGGTCTCTGTAATTAGGGGCTGCGTTGTTGTTATGGCCCCAAGTTGAGTTGAAGTTGGATCAAGATTCCATAGCCACCACATAAAAGCGTAGTCAAGAATGAGAATCTCGCTTAAAACTGAAACAACTTGAAATGATTTAATGGATGAATAATCGTTTAGGGGGAGAGGCCACTACCCAATCGTAGTGACCTCTGGGGGAAGTTTAAACCGCGATACTTGCAGGCTGAAGGTATTGCTGCCACGCATCGTGGTAAAGTGCTTTCGAAGTAGCACGCAGCTTGTTGATTTGAGCCACTTCAAATTCACTCTGCGGGCGGCTCTGGCTTAGCGCAGTACGCTCGATGTGCTGAATCTGCTCGTAAATCTTGTGCTCTTCACCATTTTTTACTTCAGAAATGGCATCCAAGTGCAGCTGAACTTCAGCAATCAATTCAGAGCCTGGCAGCTGAACCAACAGTTTCAAATCACGGTAGCCTGAGTCTGTTGGCGATTTAAATCGGTTTTTAACCGAGACAATCGTCGCCTCTTTGCTAATCAACTCAAAAGCGTGCACCAAGCCAGGAATATCGTCAGCAACGAGGGATGCACGGGCAAGATCGGTAATCTTACTGGCATCGCCATTAAGCTCGGTGGCAATTTTCTTCTCGGCTCGTTCGCGTGATTTCACATCAGGTATGACGATGTTGGTGTTTGTCATCAGACCCACTTCATTCATCAGGTTTGCCAGTTCCTGCTGGACTGAAGGAGCCACTTTGTATAAATCTTCAAAATTTTGGTGTGGCTGCTGGATATCAGCAGCGCGCCAGCTCTCAATGCTATAAAGACCGCTCAGACTTTTCTGGAACGACTTTTTACTGGCTTCTGAATGCTTTGGTGATAACTCATAATCTTGCCCAGAGTAGTCTGTCATCAATGGTGTTGCCATCGCTGACCCGCGGGTCAGGAAAAACAGAACAAAACACGTTCGAAGTACAGATTTCAAATCCATCAAACAACTCCTTGGTTGCCCGATCGAATCGGGCATCATACGTAAAAAGGTGCATCTCAGCGGGTAAGGACCTGCTCAGAAAAAGTGACGTATTTTGGGGTGAGTTGCTAGCTACTCTATGCTTCATAGATTAACAGAGTTATCTGAACGCTGGATGAATTTGGAAAATTCATTGATGAGAGTTAACAAAGGCCTGACAGAGGAAGTGGTAAGCGGCTGAAATAAAAAGGGGAGCAAGCAGCTCCCCTCTAATATTCCTTTTAACTAACTTGCCATGGCTAGTGGTTCAGGCTGTAAATACTGGTGCCATGCTTGCTGGTACATTTGCTGTGATTGCTTGCGCAACGCCTTGATTTTGGCCACTTCGATATCATTCAATTCACGCTGCTCAAGGTTTGCTTGGCGTTCTATATGCTGAATCGCTACGTAAATGTCGTGTTCGGGGCCGCTTTTGATCTCGGCAATGGTATCTAGGTGGATCTGTACCTCAGCAATTAAGCCTGATTGAGGGAGCTGAACCAGCATTTTCAAGTCACGGTAGCCAGATGAAGCCGGCTGCTTGAAGCGGTTTTTTGTTTCTACGATAGTGCTCTCACGGCTAAGGTGGTTAAATGCGTCGACTAACGAAGAAATATTATTGGCAACCAGTGTCCCACGGGCGAGATCTGTCAGCTTTTCTGGTTGGCCATTGAGTTCTGTGGCGATTTTCTGCTCTGCGCGTTGGCGAGACTTAATACCCGGAATGATAGGTTTAGCTTCTGTGTGAAGGCTGATGTGAGTCAGTAGTTGCTCCAGCTCATGCTGGGCTGTATGAGCGTGATGGTATAGCTCGTCGAAGTTATGGTAAGGCTGGCTCAAAGTTTCTTGACGGAAGCTGGGTATTGCGAATAAACCGCTTAGTGAGCGTTGGAAGTTATCCTTGGTGTCTTGTGTTGGGGATGGAAGCTTAAACTCCGAATCAGTAAATTGTGGTACTGCTGCATTGGCAACTGGGCCACGTCCGAAAACACATAACAGAACAAAACACGTTCTGAACAAAGACTTCGCGATCATTGGATCTCCTTGGTATCACCGCTCTAAGTTCAAGCGGTACACGTAAGATATCTGGGCGGGGGCTGGGTTTTCAATAGGAACCAAGTAGAAAAGCGGGTGGTAAATTATCATCCTGTGACGCGCTTCCCAATCGACAGATTTGCAATGTGATCAAGGGCAAAAATAGAAAATCATTCTTTAATGGGGTGCGTGGCCACAAGACAAGCTTTGCATCACATGTGACTGTTTATTGTCCAGGGTGAGGCGGGTTTTGGATTATAAAGTTAGCAGCGTTTACGGAACATTTACGATGAGCTCAGGGAAAATGATAGAATGCCAAAGTGATGTTAATGAAGAGATAAACGATGCAACAAAACTTAATGATTATCTTTGCCGCAATTTGGCTGGCGATGGCTGCAGGAAGCTATATGTTGTTTCAAAGAGGGACGGATGTTGAAAGAAAGCGTAAGTTGTGGCCAATTTATACAGTTGCTAGCAATGTTGTGATAGGTGCGGTGATTGTTTACTTACAACCACCGATGGCAATGTTAATAGGTTTATTGCTATTTATGGTGCCATTAACTTGGTTGACGATCCGTTCTACAAAGTTTTGTGATAGCTGCGGCAGTCCATCACGCTCTCCATTTTTCATGAAGCCTCCAGAGAAGTGCTCTCACTGCCAGAAAAAACTGTAAATTAAGAGTACTTTTACCCAAGTAATTCTCACTGAGCCGAGCACCTTGAAGCTACTTGGGTATTTCTAACCTACCTTCCTAAGCGCAGGCCTTTTCACTTAGTGGAGCCTGAGCAAATTGAATACCTTGCCAGCCGTATTTCATAAAGTGGCGAATGTTTTGGTGATCATCTCTGTCGGGGTGCTTCAGAACGTCAACACGGTAATAGTCACCAAAACAGGCGAGGGTTTCCGCTTCAGATAAGCAATTAAGTTTCGCAAACGCGAAGATCCGGCACGATCCTTCATTGGAGCCAGCTTCATTTATCAGGGTGTCATTACCAAGTCCGTTGGTAAATGGAGTCGGTTGGTAAGTATAATTCTTCTCAATAGCGCTCATTACTTCAGTAAATGAGACTGAATCTGGCTGGGATTTAAGCTTAGCGAGAAGCGCTTCCATGGCTGATATCCTTAAAATGGGGGGCGAAATGATGAGATCGCCCCCGAGCTATAGGTTTTTATTGGTTGGTTTAGCGGTTACCTGATTTTTTTGCTTGCTGTTTCAGCTCAAAATCCAGCTCATCAGGGAAAACCACAAGACCATCTTCATCTTGGTTTGGGAAAATAACGACGGCAAGTTCATCGTCTTCAAGGCCGACTGTCCAGCGGCTGTGCCATTTGTTGAGTGATATAGCTTCTGCTTTGCAGTTGTCCCACTCTCCGGTTGCCCAAGACTCAGCAAATTCTTTATTCGGCCACACAGGTACACAATCTTCGTCATCGGTATTTAGCATGACACAACCATGCTCATCCGTCAGAATCCAGATTTCGCGGTTACTCACCACTTCTTTCACCAAATACTTGTATCGCTTTTCAGCATCATAGCCTTGAATTTGTTCGATTTGGCTTGGATCTAATGGCGTCGGCATTCTTATTTTCCTGTAACACATAGTAGTAGCGACATAGCATAGAGGAAAATTAGACTTTAGTCATGAAAATAGCCCCACCTGCAATAGGTAGGGCTATTTTATAGTGGGCAAGGCAAGCAGATTAGTTAGCGCAAGGTATAAGGGACACGGACTGTCAGTTGGAAGTCAGGAGCATCGGCAGTTAAGCCAGCACTGACACCCACGTTCAAAGTGGTTTCAGGGTTGATGGCATAGTTTGCCCCCATAGAGATGGAATCTAATTGAAGTAACTTTGCATCATCCTGGGTACGACCGTCAATTTTCGATTTAAGTATGGTTCTGTGGCTTAGTCCTAGGCTAAAGGAAAATTTTGGGTTCACAGCAAAACCCATACCGGCGCTGAAGCCAATTGTGTCGCCTAGATCTATTTCATTGCGTGTGGTTGTATTATCAACTTCTGTCGTGACATCATCTTTTATGTTCCATATATAGCTTAAGTTGGCGTAGATGACTGCGGGATCCATCGGCATAATCATGGTGACACTGGGCTCAATGCTTGGAAAACCTGAGCCTGTAGGTAATTCCTCGAAGCCGAAGGTACTGTCTACCGGAACATCATAGGGAGATGTCCCGGTTGTGGTTTTGAAGCGCAAGCCAGCAATCCAATAGGGAGCCGTTTCCATGTTAATTTGATATTTAAATCCCGCTTCAATATCACCAAGGTCACTACTGTCAAAAGTTTGTGTCTGGGAACCTTCACTTGGGGCGCTTACGCTTCTTTTCGAAATGGAGTCATAGCGGTAAACCCAGGGAATCCTTGCTTCTACTTCCAAACGGTTGGTAATACCATATCGACCGGTAAGTCCAAAGGTAAGCGTAGTCCTGTCCGTGTCGTTAGCCTCGATGAGGCCGACGAGCAAAGAAGGTAAAACGGTATAACCGACGACAGATACTGTATTGGAAGAGTTCTGCGTGAATGAAAAACTGGTATCTAGAACAAACGATCCCTTTGGTGTCAGGACACCAGGCAAATCAGGGTCAAGGAGATCGCCAAATGTTTGTACTCGCTTAGGTTTTTCGCCAGGTTGAGAGGCGCCTGGTGTTTGGTCTGTTTCCGCGGAGACAGTCCCTGAAATCAAAGCAAGAAGCGCGATAAAGCTTTTGTTGTTGAAAGTACTCACGATTTCCTCACTTAATACTCTTAGCATACCCAAAAAAGTGTTGTTAGTTCTGCTTATATATATGCAATAAAAAAAGCATATTGCTAGATAAGAAAATAATAGTAGAGGTGAGAATTATATGGTAATTAAGAATCTTATTATTAGTCTTGTTTGTGAGAATATTTTGATGTTATCTCTTTTTCGAGAAAATTAAATGCGTGTTTATTAAATGAGAGCGCTTTCTAAATAATGAGAAGAAAAAACAATGTAAACTAATTGAGTTATTATTCCTAAAGTTGATAAAGTGAGAATTTTTTTCATATTTTTTACGTTATAAGCTCTAGGAATTAAAAGGGAAATTAAATAATGAAATGGACAAAAAATTATTAAAAATAATACATGGTCATTTCTTGCCAACACTATAGTTAAGTTATCTCGCAAACACATGCGAGTGATTATAAGAAAATAACTACTAAATATATTTGGAGTATGACCATGCGTAAAACACATATCGCACTTTTAGTAGCAGTTGTTAGTTCACCACTTGCGCTAGCGAACGATTATTACAATCCTTACTACCCATCATATGATGATGGTAAAGACATTGAAGTAAGTGGATCTTTCAATAAAACAATCGATAAAGATCTAACTCTAGATGTAAATAAAGAATATACAGTAGATCACAAATACTACTCTGATGATGATACATTGAAGATGCATGATGTGAATAACTCTTACAGCAAAGAGTGGATTGACAACAGTGTGTACGAGCACTCTTCAAACTTTGAACTAAGTGAAATGCACACTTACAACGTTGCTAAGTCTAAGCTTGACGGTCATGTTGGCTATGCATCAGTTGAATACGGTGGTGCTTGTTGTGACAAGGGTGGGTACGGCAAAGGTAAAGGCTACTACGGCGGTTCATCTGACCCATCAAGCTTAATGGTAACTCAATCTAATGATATGACAGGCGCTTTCTCTGGTGCCTCAGGTATCAATATTGCGGGCCAGAATGCGGGTAACAACTCTCTGGTTCAACAGAGTGCTAGCACCAACGCAGCATTGGCAGGTAATTAATACATAACTGAGGGCTGCTTCGGCAGTCCTCAGGAGGATGTCATGAAATATTTAACACTGATAGTGGTTGCGCTAATTTCATATAATACAGCTGCTGCTGAGGAGTTGGATATTCTAGCAAGCTCTGAGATGTTAAGTGAAGAATTTATGACCCACTCTCGTGGTGGTGAATATGAGCTCGAATCTGAGTACCTTCTCGCGCAGTCAGAGATGTATGGCGATGTTAGTAATAATAGTGCGTATAACAATACTACAGGTAACAATGTGCTTGATGGAAATGCGTTAAGCAACTCGTCTGGGGTATATAATATCGTACAAAATACCGGTAACAATGTATTAATTCAAAATGCAACCGTAATAAACCTGACATTGAAGTAATTGTTAGTCTATCTCTGCTGGCATTTTATGTCAGCAACCACTTAAATGCTGGTTTCGCAGGGGTAACAAAAAGCTTCTGGTTTATTTAGATATTTGTGAGATTACCAATACAAATGGACTTGATATAACATAATTACAAATTCGGAGTTTAATCATGCGTAAAACAAATCTTATGCTTTTAGCAGCAATTATCGCATCACCAATGGCCTTTGCAGATGGCTATGACTATGGCTACGGCTATGATGACATCGATGATGTCACCATTGAGGATAGCTTCAACAAAGAGCTAACTCTTAATGCAGATGCGACTATCAATAAGACCTATACTGATACTTACTATGCAGATAAAGATGATGACAAGTTAATCATGAAGCATGTTGGGAACACTTACGACAAAGTATATAAAAACAATTCTGAAACTAAGTTTGAGCTAGACAAAAAAGTCACTATCGAAGTTGAAAAATACCTAGCCAAGTCAAAAATTGATGGTCATGTAATGGGTACTGAAGTGACATATGGCGGTGCTTGCTGTAAAGGCACTTCTCCAGACGTTGTCATCGATCAAACCAACACCCTTTATTCTGGTTACCAAAGTGCTTCTGGTATCAACATTGCCGGTCAGAACGTGGGTAACAACTCAATGGTACAACAAACAACAAGTACAAACGCAGCGCTTGTTGGCTCAGGTGGAGCTACCCTCCCTGGTGGTGGCGGCTCATATTAAGATTAAGGGCCGAAAGGCCCTTTCTTGCTTTGCTTGAGTAGTGTTTTATGGAGTATTGTGTGATAGGCGATAGCATATGAAAAAATCAATTATTCTGCTTATCAGTGCTTTAGCGTCATCAAGTGTCCATGCTTTGGATTATTTCCCATCCAGGGGGGGCTATAACGTGGAAGTGAAAACTTACCAAGAGCAACTGTTTGGTGATGTATTCAGGCAGCAATATGATTTCAGTTGTGGCTCTGCTGCTGTAGCCTCACTGCTGACTTACCATTATGATATTGAATCTCAAGAAAGTACTATCTTTGAGTTTATGTTCAAGCATGGAGATAAAGATAAAATAGAAAAACAAGGTTTTTCCATGCTCGATATGAAAAAATACCTGCATTCTGTTGGACTCGATGCAAACGGGTATAATATACCACTAGATAAGTTTCATGAATTACGTATCCCGGCAATTACTATAGTAAACTTTGATGGGTATATGCACTTCGTCGTGATTAAAGGGATGAACCAAAATAATGTTATTTTAGGGGATCCCTCGCGAGGAACGTTAATGATCCCAATTAAAGACTTCGAACAAGTATATAAAGGGACTGTCTTATTGGTTAAGAATATGGTTGAGCAAGGCCGGGGAAGCTTCATTACAGCAGATAACTATAATATATATAACACATCTCCCACGTCAGAGGCTGTTGTCAGAGACTCACTATCAACGTTTAGCATTACTCTGCCTGGTAGTAATGAATATTAGAGGCTAGTATGAAAAAGTTATCGCGGTTATTTATTGCGTCAGCAATTAGTGGCTCCGCTCTTATAACGCATGCATCTATTGGATTTCTTTCCATTGACGAGCTGGGGCTGACGACGTTGTCTGATTCTGAAATGTCCTCACTGCGAGGCGGGTTCGTCTCAATTAACGATAATGTTATTAATATCGGCTTGTCAGTGAAAACCCAATTAAATGGTGAAACCGTTTTGTCGAGTCATGTTGCAGACTTTACGATAAGTAACGGTATACTCACAAGCCATGATGGTACGAAAACCTATGATCACGGTGATCCGCTCAAGGTCTTAAGCTATGGGGCGGGTAACGTTGCAAACGTCAGTGATTCTGGTGATGCAATAGGGTATGTTGTGCAAAACACCAAAGATGACGTTACTATCCAAACCCAAACAGTTTTGGATATTGAGGCTGATGTTAAGACCTTCAATCGACAAAGCCTGTTTAATAACCGCTTGGAGCATGCAATTCTGCATAACGGATACTAAACCAAGTGCATTAATTTTTTGTTATTTGGTACATTTTTGTCATTTAAAGCATTGTTTTCTTAACAATGCTTTTTTTTATTTCTAGTGAAACTCTTGTCACTGATAAAAAGTTCAATTTTTTTTATGTCTTTTTCACTTTTGTAACTTATTGATAATTATGTGAATTGGGTGTGCTTTCTAAGGGTTGCAATAGTCTTAATGAAATTTCTTATAATTGAAACGCGTCACAACACAAAAATGTCACCTATATTTTCAATACAACCAAAATAAATATAAGTTGATAGAAGGTGACTTCGATGGTGACTCAAAGTCAAAACAAATCAATAGATGGTCGTTTAGTAGCTCTAGGATGTAACTACGAACCTTGGATTGCGCTATTAGAACAATCTGGATGGAAAACCCACTGTTGTTATGATCTACGTACGGTTGATTCAATCTTGGAAGAATACAGTCCGTGTATTTGTGTTGTTGATTTAAGTAATAATGATTTTAGCTTAAACAGCATTTCTTTGAGGGCAAATAAAACAAAACAAGTTAAATGGATAGCAATTATTAAAAAGGAACAATTGAAAACCGATGCTATCTGTCAGTTTATTAATAACTTCTGCGTTGATTACTTTACTGTACCTATTCCGAGCAGCCATTTACTCAGCACTATTGGACACCAGTTGGGTATGCTTGAGATTGAGTCAAGCTCTTGGGTTGAGATCACCTCTCAGCACGACATGGGGCTTTACGGTGAGTCAAAATCCATTAAACAATTACGCGATATGGTTCGTCGTGTAGCGATGACCGAAGTCAATGTATTCCTTACGGGTGAAAATGGCACTGGTAAAGAGCTGATTGCGAAGTCCGTACATAACCTATCAAAACGTAAAAACACGCCTTTCATTGCAGTTAATTGTGCCGCTTTGAATCAAGATGATGAGAATATGGCTCTGCTAGATGGCAGCTATCGTCAAGAAGATGGTTCGCCATTTAATGGTACCCTCATGCTAGATAACGTTGATGAGTTATCTAAAGAGTTGCAGGAAACGTTGCTGGCTTATCTACAGGCACCTAGTTGTGAGAGCTTAGAGGGTGAGGCTTCTGGAGATGTAAGAATTATTGCTTCCACAAGTGCTGACCTTGAAGCCGCGGTGACAAATGGGTTGTTTAGCAAAGAGTTGTTCTACCGCCTGAATGTATTCCATATCAAAGTACCAACTTTGCGTGAGCGTGGTTCAGATATCTTCTTGCTAGCTGAAACCTTTTTGACCAAGTTCGCACGTGAGTACAGTACGATGGCCTCATCGTTTTCAGAAGACTCTAAGCAGCTGTTATTACGCTATAGTTGGCCTGGCAATGTCCGTGAGCTGATTAATCAGGTCAAGCGTGCAGCTTTGTTAGCTGAGGGTAATGAGGTTAAAGCTGAACACTTTGACTTACCAAGTAAGTCTAACCTCAAGCAAAGTTTACGTAATATTAAAGATGAAGCCGAAAAAGATGTACTGGTTGCTGTTCTAGAAACTCATCGAGGACAAGTGGCATCAGCTGCAAAAGACTTGGGGGTTTCAAGGGCAACAATGTACAGGTTGCTTAATAAGCATAATATAGTGCCGGATGTCCGCCATTATAACAATGGATATGCAAGGGATTGAGTTAAAATATTCCTTTAGTAAAAAGACCCATTCAGGGTCTTTTTTTTTACGCATGTATTTTATTGGAATATTTCCGTATTGGGTTGCTTTGTATGCAGGGAGGTACTGCATTTCTTGATAGCGATCAAATTAATTCTGCACAAATAATTTCAGTGTTAAAAAGTGCTACTAAGTAATACTCTTGTCGAGATAAAAATGTAATAATTCGAGGTGTGAATTAATTTATGCATTATATTTTATAATAAAGGAAACAGATGCTCAGTTTATCTTTACGGCAGAAACTTGCCATTTCCGCAAGCGTTGCCATTATCCTTGGCGGTGCTCTGGTCACTGTACTCTCGTTTGTCTCTTCCCTTAACCGCCTTGATGATGATCTTAATGCAAGGCTCCGTGGTGTTGCTTCTGCATACAATGAATATGTCACCGATTGGCTCGACTCAAAGGCCATGGCGCTATCGGCCTTTCCCCTTGATATTTCTGCGCAAGAGATCCCTGTCCACCTACGACAAGTCAAGCATTCAGCTGGCTTTGATAACGTATTCTTGGCATTTTCTGATGGCTTACAGGTTAATGCCAACCAAGTATTGCTGCCTGATGGCAATAACGATCCTCGCCAATGGCATTGGTACCAGAATGCACTGGGTCAAAATGGCAAGGTAACTGTTGAAAACCCGACAGTCGCGGCGGCGACGGGTGCCAGTGTGGTCTCTATGGGGAAGGCAGTGAATGTGCTGGGCAGCCAGGCGGTGCTTGGCGCGGATGTAGAGATCAAAAATATTATCAGCCAGCTGGATAATGTGGTTTTGCCGGGGGCTGGTTACATGTTTATTGCCAATGACCAAGGCAATATTTTCGCCCATGCTGATACCTCATTGCTAAACCAGCCAACCAATTACAAAGACAGTGATTTAACAGACCGTCTGCTTGCTCGTTTGGCGAATGGTCGCCATGTTGAACGGGTTGATATCAATGGGACAGATAGCTACCTGTATGTCGCCCCAATTGTTGGCAAGCCTTTGCAAACGGTCATTGTGATTGATGCCAAGTCAGTACTGGAGCCTCTGTACAGTACTTTATATGAACAATTGTTTATGACGCTGTTGGTCGTTGTTGTGTGTGCGTTCTTGTTTAACTTACTGTGCATGTACTTGTTCAAGCCGCTACAGCAGGTGTCTTCGGCTTTGGGTGTGATTGCACAGGGTGGCGGTGATCTAACCCAGCGAATTAATATTGATACGCAAGATGAAGTGGGTGATTTGGCACGAAATTTCAACCAGTTCGTGGCTAGCCTTCAAACATTGATTCGTCATGTCCGCCACCAGGGTGAAGAGTTAGGTAATAGCGCATCACAGAGTGAATCCCGTGCTGATAAGCAAGCCATGGAGCTTCAGCGCCAGCAAGATGAAATCACCATGGTAGCGACAGCAGTCACTGAAATGGCGTCAGCCACTCAGGAAATTGCTTCACATGCCGAGCAAACCGCCCGTGCTGCACAAGACTCTACTTCTCATACTAACAGTGGGCGTGAACTGGTTATCCAAAGCCGCCATTCGATTTCGAATTTAGCCAATGAGGTGAATGAAGCCTCTACGGTGATCAGCCAGCTAAATGAACATGCTCAAGGCATCAACAGTATTCTATCGACGATTCAAGGCATTGCTGAGCAGACAAACCTATTAGCATTGAATGCGGCGATCGAGGCTGCGCGTGCCGGTGAGCAGGGCAGGGGCTTTGCGGTGGTTGCTGATGAAGTACGTGTCCTTTCTCAGCGCACTCATACCTCGACAGAAGAGATCCAGAGCATGATTGCTACCTTGCAACAAATTACCACCAAGGCGGTGAACTTGATGGAGACCAGCTCCAAGCTAGCCCAGTGTACTGTTGAGGATGCTGACGAAGCGAATGTGGCGCTGGAGCAAATCAATGCTTCGGTTGCGATGATTAGCGATATGGCTACTCAGATAGCCACCGCCGCTGAAGAGCAAACCCATGTGACCGATGAAATCACCCAAAATACTACCACCATTAAGGATGTGAGTGATCAGTTAACGGAAGACGCCCATCAAGCACGCCAGCAGGCTGAAAGCCTTAGCCAGCAAGCAGCAAGTTTGAATGACAAGGTGTCCACTTTCATCGTCTAAAGGCGTTACTTTAACCCAAGGCGCTTGGCTAGGCGATGGAGGTTTCCTGCGTCTAGTTCAAGCTCTCTGGCGGTTGCCGCCCAGTTTTGGTTGTTACGTTGGTAGCACGCATCAATAAACTGGTACTGAAAGTAGTTGGTGGCCTCTTTAAGCCCAATATTGGTATCCACTGATATTGGGCTTTTTCCATGCTGTTCGTAGGAATGCGGTTCGGAGGAGCTATGAGTATCGCCGGTGGCGGAAGATGAGACTCTGTATGGAAATCAAAATGCAGCGGTTGGAGCTCAATGAAGTCCAGGTTATTTGATTCTGCCCTTGCCACCACAGATGCCCGGTTGATGGCATGTTCAAGCTCCCGGACATTGCCCGGCCAAGAATATGCACTGAGCTGTGCTACAGCCTCTTGGCTCAAGCGCATAGATTGAATGCCAAGCTTGCCTTTACAGCGTTCCATGAAGAAGCCTGCCAAAAGCAAGATGTCATTCTCACGCTCTCTAAGTGGTGGAGCCATAATGGGAAACACACTCAAACGGTGGTAGAGATCAGCCCTGAACTTTCCTTCTTTCACTTCTTCATGCAGCAACCGGTTTGTCGCCGCCACTATCCGGGTATTCACTTTCAGTACGCTATCGTCACCCACTCGTTGCAGATCGCCATATTGTAACACCCGCAAAAGCTTCGCTTGCAAAGCGAGGGGCAGCTCACCCACTTCATCAAGGAAAAGGGTACCGCCATCTGCCATTTCAAACTTGCCCTTGCGATCGCTAATGGCACCGGTAAATGCCCCTTTCACATGGCCGAACAATTCGCTCTCAGCGACGGACTCTGGCAGTGCAGCGCAGTTGAGGTAAACCAGTGGCTGTTGGCTTCTGTGTGAGGCTTGATGGATGGAAGCTGCGATCAGCTCTTTACCCACGCCAGTTTCCCCAGTGACTAATACTGTTAGCTCGGTCGCCGCAACGGCTTGGATGTGGTTTCTGAGACCCTCCATGGCTTTTGACTTACCGATCATCTCCACCTTTTCGGACTGGGGGTGTTTTCCGGCCTGGAAGTTATTGGCTCCTTGCGGTTCCGGCATATTGAGGGCTTGGTATTCAAGTTGCTCCATCAATAATGCGGTGTGCAAGCTTGCGGCGGCAAGGGCACTGATCACCCTGAGCTCATCATCACTAAACTGGTCAAATTGGTGGGGGTCAAAACCATCAATGGTCAACGCGCCGATGAGCGACTCGTTAGCGATAAGCGGGAGGCCAATACACGCATGGACATGGAGGTTCCCTTGATGGCTTGGAATTAGCCCATCGTAAGGATCGGGCAGATCGCTGTCATGAGGAAAACGGACGATGTCGCCGGCTCTGGCGATAGCTTCCAGCCGAGGGTGTTCATCAATGTGAAACTGGCGCTCAAGTACTTCTTCATAAAGCCCGTTAATCGCGAGCGGGGAAAAGTGTTGGTCCCGGAAAGCCAGTAGGGCTGATGAATCACAGCCAAAAAGAGACTTAATCACAGAGAGTAGCCGGTCAAACCGGTGTTGGCTGGAAATACCTTGGGTCAGATCCAGTGCTAGCTGGGTTAATTCCTTGGGCGTGTTCTTCATATTAATCACGCAGAGGAAGATCACTCTGGTGCGCTAACTGCGTTGATGGCTCGCATCCCTAACACGCCAATTTACTGTACAGAAAACGCGGTAGACTCCATTGTCGGTCACCATCCAGAGTGGAATTTCAATGTCGTTAAAACCGGTGACACGCTTGATATTGGTAACGGCAAGCAGCTGATCTTTATCGAAGCCCCAATGCTTCATTGGCCGGACAGCATGATGACTTACCTAACCGGTGATGCTGTGCTTTTCAGTAACGATGCTTTTGGCCAGCATTACTGCGATGAGCGCCTGTTTAACGACGAAGTCGATCAGAACGAATTGATGGAGCAGTGTTTGCGCTATTACTCCAACATCCTCACCCCGTTTAGCGGTTTGGTGACTGTCAAGATTCATGAGGTTCTAAGCTTCAACGTGCCGGTAGACATGATTGCGACTTCGCACGGTATTGTATGGCGTGATAATCCGACCCAGATCATTCAGCAATACCTGGAATGGGCTGATAACTACCAGGAAGATCGCATTACGATCTTTTACGACACCATGTCCAATAACACGCGAATGATGGCTGATGCTATTGCCCAGGGGATCCACGATGTTGATCCTGGTGTTGCCGTGAAAGTGTTTAATGTTTCGCGTCAGGATAAGAACGAAATTCTCGCTAATGTGTTCCGTTCTAAAGGGATCTTGGTCGGATCTTCTACCATGAACAACGTAATGATGCCAAAAGTTGCCGGCATGCTTGAGGAAATCACAGGGCTTCGCTTCAAAAATAAAAAAGCCGGTGCCTTTGGTAGTTATGGTTGGAATGGCGGCGCGGTAGACCGTATTCACTCTCGGTTGACAGATGCAGGATTTGAGACAACTGTGGGGCTGAAAGCGAAATGGAAGCCTGATGGTAAAGCGATGCGTGAGTGTCGTGAACATGGCCGTACGATCGCTAAACAATGGGCATTGAAAGCATTGCCGCCGGTTCAACCGTTGGCTGCCAAGCCGAAGAAAGAAACTGTTGATTTTTACGACGCCGCGCCAGTTGCAATAGCAGAGCCAGTATCTGCACCAATAGAACAAGCAATGTCAGATAGCCAGAAGATGCTGTGCACCGTTTGTAACTGGATCTACGACCCTGCGGTGGGTGAGGTGAATCAAGGGATTGAAGTTGGGACGTGTTGGTCAGATATTCTTGAGAGCTTCTTATGCCCAGAATGTGGCTTGGGCAAAGATGTGTTCGAACCAGTGAAAGGGGCGTGATTCATGGTACAGCCCCTAGTGATAATTGGTAGCGGCTTTGCCGCTTACCAACTGGTTAAGGCGATTCGACGCCAAGATAAGGCGATGCCAATCCACGTGTTCACGGCTGACGATGGCCATGACTACAACAAGCCTGATTTGAGCCATGTATTGTCGAAAAAGCAAACGGCGCGTGATTTGATCCGGATGAGTGGGCAAGACTTTGCTCAAGAACACCACATCGAGTTACATGCCAATTGTCATGTTGAAGCTATTAATACCACTCAAAAGTACCTCGAAGTGGATGGTAAGCATTACCAATATGGAAAATTAGTTCTGGCAACAGGTGCGAAGGCTTTTGTCCCGCCTATCAGTGGTGATGCGGCTCATCGGGTATTAACGCTAAATAGCCTATCAGAATACGAGGATGCACAAGAGACCTTGCAGCGAGCACAACGTATTGCAGTTATCGGTGGCGGACTTATCGGCATCGGCTTTATCGATAAGTGTTGAGCTGGCATCGGGCAAAGTGATCGAGGTTGATGCAGTGATCTCAGCCGCAGGGCTAAAGCCCAACACGCAATTAGCCGCAGGTGCCGGGATTAAGGTTAACCGAGGTATCGTGGTTGATGAGTATCTGCAATCATCTATTACTGATGTATACGCCCTTGGTGACTGCGCCGAGATAAATGGTGAGGTGTTTGCCTACCTGCAACCGGCTTTGTTGAGTGCCAATGCACTAGCCAAAACCCTGCTAGGCCAACCAACCGCACTGGTTCTGCCTAACATGATGGTGAAAGTCAAAACGCCAGCGTTTCCTATTCAGCTTGCAGGGCAGAATGTCGGCCTGATTTTGTTTCAATGACGGCTCTATCAAAGCCTGCGGTAGCAGAGGCAGGCGTTGTCGTTAGCCGCTGTAATTAGAGAGGTAGTCTTCCACTTTCTGTGACAGTGTCACTTTATGGGTGTTTTCGATAAAACTGGCTTCGATAGCATTCAGGCTGAACTGAGCAATCTGCTGATGGCTGATTGGGTGTGCATCAACTACCGCCGAAAAGTTGTCGGTCATGTACCCACCAAAGTAAGCCGGGTCATCCGAGTTGATCGTGACACACAGGCCAGTTTCAAGCAGATCAACAATATTGTGCTGTTCCATATTGTCGAATACTTTAAGTTTAATATTGGAAAGTGGGCAGACGGTCAAAGGCATCTGGCTTTCAGCAAGTTGTTTGACCAACTCAGGGTTTTCAACACAGCGTACCCCATGGTCAATACGACTGATACCAAGCATATAAATGGCATCGAGTATGTTTTGGGCCGGGCCTTCTTCGCCAGCATGGGCAACGGTTAGGAAGCCAGCCTCTCTGGCCGACTGGAAGACTCTGGCAAATTTTTCTGGTGGATGACCCAGTTCAGAGGAGTCCAGACCTACAGCGATGATCTTATCTTTAAATGGCTTTGCTTGTTCTAGTGTATCGAACGCTGCTTCTTCATCAAGATGATGCAGGAAGCACATGATCAATTGGCTTGAAATATCTAGCTGGGACTGGGCTTGGTCGAGTGCCCGGGTGATGCCGTTAATGACGGTTTCGAAGGCAATTCCACGTTCGGTATGGGTTTGCGGATCAAAGAAGATCTCAGTGTGTACGACGTTGTCCTCGCGGCAACGTAATAGGTAGGCCCAGGTAAGATCAAAAAAGTCCTGCTCTGTAATGAGCACATTGGCGCCTTGGTAGTAAATATCTAAAAAAGATTGCAGGTTATGGAATTGGTAGGCATCGCGAACTGCTTGGGGGGATGAAAATGGGATGGCCACCTTGTTGCGTTGTGCAAGCTCAAACATTAATTCAGGTTCAAGCGTGCCTTCGATGTGCAAGTGCAGTTCTACTTTAGGTAGTCCTTGGATAAAGTCTTTCATATCAAGCCCTTATTATAATTCTAAACAAGCCTTACTGTGGTAGGCGTATGGATTGTGGAGTATTAAGGTGCTTTTCTGTTGCGTCGGAGACTGACATACAAAGAGAAAAGCACACATGCGCTTAACTCTTCGTAATCAGAATTTTACGGATTCTGGTAGAGACCCCCATACCATATCAATGGGGTTATACGAAGCCGTTTGCTTATTCGTTCAGTGTAGTAATAAATCACAAAATAGTGCAAGCAAACGTTTTCGTGATCATCGCATAGCGAAGAAATTGATGCAATGCCTCGTCATAAAAAGGCTAGTCATCCAGCACGGTAACCTTGCTGTCTTTCTCACCAATATAAAACACAATGACCTTAGCGGGTTCATCGCCGGTATTTTCACCGTAATGGGAGGTGTTCATCACTTCAACCAGTACTTCTCCAGCATTAACAGTGACTTTCTTATCTTGGGTGTGAACGGTCAACTGCCCGCTGTGTAAGATCCCGGTATTGATAACGGGGTGTTGGTGCCATGGAAGCTTTTCTCCCGGCGCAACGGTGATCTCTTTGATGGTGATTTCCGGCTGTTGGAGTTGAATCGAGGGAAGTGGTTCGCCATTCCAGCTGGTGGTTGTTTTCACCAGATCCTTCGATGTTGCTGCTGAAACTGAAAAATTGCACAGCAATAGTGCTAACGGGAGTAGCACTAAAGGTAATAGTGCTTTAGGGGACGTTATCCTTAGGTTCATTGCTTGCTCCGTGTCATAACTGGTAGCCATAAGCGTAGAACAAGCTTCTGGGGTTATCGGCGGCAAGCCATTCTATTTTCGATGGGTATCATAGATTTGAGTGAAACAGGGAGGGTTTGATAAACAACTCTCCCTGTTATTGCGCTGTATAAAGGTTTATTTGAGTTAGCTCATCAACCAGCCTTCAATATTCTCTTTTTTAGGTACGCTGCCTTTGTGTACAACAACGTCGTCGATGACAACTGCAGGTGTCGACATCACCCCGTATGCCATGATTTGTGCCATGTCTTGCACTTTTTCCAGCTCAAATTCAATGCCTTGGTGCTGGAATACATCATTAATGAGTTCGGCTGTGACTTTGCAGTTTTTACAACCAGAGCCGAGTACTTTTACATTTTTCATTTTTCAATCCTTATCGTTAGTTCAATCGGTGTTACAAAATGGGGAAGGTGGCATTGAACACCCAGCCAATCAGGGTGAATGCCACCAATAAAACAACAAACAGCATGGCAAGTAGGCGCCACTGCATGACTTGCTTTAACAAAATGAATTCAGGGAAGCTTGCTGCAACCGTACTCATGCAAAAAGCCAGGGTAGTCCCTATCGGCAACCCGTTGGTTATAAGGCTTTCCATTACAGGAATAACCCCGGTCGCATTGGAATACAGCGGAATCCCGAGTACCACCGCAGCCGGAACCGACCACCATTGTCCAGCACCAAGATATGACTCAATCAAGCCTTCAGGAACGTAACCGTGCAGGGCTGCACCCAATCCGACCCCGATGAACACCCATTTCCATACTCGGCTGAATATGGTTACCACTTCCTCTTTGGCGAACCTGTGCCTTTCAGCCAGAGATAAAGGGGTTAAGTGGGCTTCAGCGTCTGCTGTATCTTCCTCGTTTTGTGTTCTATTTTGATGTGTTATCTGCCCTTGTTTAAGGGCATTGGCCGCAAACGGCTGAAGCCAACGCTCGGCCTTAATGGCATCGAGGAAAACCCCACCCAATATTCCAACCGACATTCCCAGCGCAATATAGACAAGGGTGAATTTCCAGCCGAGGAGGCTCACCAGCAATAACACCGCGACCTCGTTAATCAGCGGTGACGTAATGAGAAAAGTCATAGTGATCCCCAAAGGGATCCCCGCAGAGGTGAAACCCAGGAAAACCGGAATACTGGAGCAGGAGCAAAATGGGGTAATTGCGCCAAAGAGTGACCCCAGTGAATAACCTAATGCCCGGTGTTTGCCTGCGAGGTAATCCCTAACTCGTTCTACGTTGAGAGACGCCCTTACCAAGGCAATGATGTAAATCATTACCAGCAAGAGGGAAAAAATCTTGAGGGTGTCGTCAATGAAGAAGTGCAGGGCGCCTGCGAGTTGAGTGTCAGGAGATAAACCCAATACCGAATATACTGCCCATGAGGCGATATCGGTGAATACTTGGAACATACTTCGTCCTTAGCAAAATGAATAACTACTGATAAAGACGAAGCAAGGGGGAAAAGGATTCGCTTTTTTTTTTTAGAAAAATTGAAAAAGCCCCCTAAGCGAGGAGAAGGGGTGGGGAATGCCCCCAAAAACGGCTTTTTCAATGACTCTAAGTGCCTCCGAATGACTATGCGGCGTACTTTACGTGGATTTCGTATGCAGATGTGGGTTTCAGTTATTCGGGAAGGTAGCTAGTTGGAGTGTTTTCTATGAAGCAATAAGACCTGTTGTTAGCTAGTCTGTTAACAGGCTCTGTTTGCTGAGGGGACATGATGAAGGAACAGCTCAAAGTGGTCATTACAGGCGGGCCGGGTGGTGGCAAAACCACGGCACTGGACTTGTTCCGCAGGGAGTTAGGTAACAAAATTGCAGTAGTCCCTGAGGCGGCAACTGTCCTTTTTTCCGGTGGGATTACACGCTCTGAAGATGAGCAAGTGCTAAAAATTATCCAGAGAACCATCTTCCAATTGCAGAAAAACTTAGAGGATATCAATGAAGCACATTATCCAGACCGATTGCTGGTGTGTGACCGTGGCTCGCTGGACGGTTTAGCCTATTGGCCTGGCAGCGAAAAAGACTTTTTCAAACAGGTGAACTCAACGTTTGAAGAGGAAATATCCCGTTATGATGCGGTGATCTTTTTTGAGTCTGCGGGTGCTACAGGCCATGACATCAGTAGTAACAACCCGGTACGGAGTGAATCATCAGAGCAGGCGGCACAACTGGATATCGCCCTGCAAAATATCTGGGCTCGGCATCCTAACTTTTATTTTGTTGGCAGTTCTGAGTCATTTGTACGAAAAATCATGTTTGGCATCATGACGATAGAGAACGTGATCAACAGATATCAGAGGGAGTAATCCGTTTATTTTGGGTTGGACAAGCTTTACTTGTACTGTTTGGCGTCGGTATCCAATTTCACCGCGCGTTCTACCAACACCCTCTCATTGAGCAAGTAGAAGTCTTTATTAAGCAAGCGCTTATTAGTCAGGCTAGCGAGCAGATATGAAAAAGCCAGTCTTTGGACTGACTGGCTTTTCACTTCCCTTTTATTCTGCTACTTCACTTCAGTGATATCACTCGGTTTCCAACTGCCGTCATACCAAGGGTCAAGTGGGCCATAAATACGTAAGATGGCAAACCACCCTTTCTCCGGTACAGTTTGAATCCAGTTTGCTTCTTTACCTTCTGGCGCAGTAGGTCCGAAATACAAATCTACTGAGCCATCTGAGTTTTCCATCATGTTGTCACGTTTATCGTTCTTACTTGGGAACGGCTGGCTGGTCTGAAGCTCAGAACGTGTTTGCGTATCGTAAGCAACCACTGACCAGAAATTTTTTGCCGGTACGTTGGCAGGAATAGTCAGCTTATAGTTTTTCCCACCATCAAAGAACTGTCCCTTTTCAGTCTTATCAACAATTGCGTACTTCGAGCCTTTACCGACCATTTTCAACGCCATTGCTGGCGTGTTGACTGTTGCCATGTAGAAGAAGTATGTTCGTGCATCAAGGTTTCGGCCACCATTACCTCCCTCAATCAACCATTGGTAATCTTTGCCAATGAATGCGGTTTTCCAGTTGCGATCATCCCATAGATAGGCGTTCTCGGTACGCGGGTTGAACATTAACGCGCGTGCTGTGGCATTGCCGATTGCTGCACCGTCTTTAAGGATTTTTTGCGTACGTTCATCTGGCGTGAACGGCTTATTTTTTTGAATACCAATTGTTGCAATTAAGCCTCTTAATTCAGGGTCGATGAACTCAATCGGTTCCTTATCAATCACAGTTTTAATTTCATCGTAGAAATGTTCATCATTAGCATGAATGGTGTTGAATGATTTACCGCTGCCAGAGATAAACGCCATTTTAGGCTGATCATCTTTCTTTGATAACGGGTAGATCTTTAAACCGGTGTGATAAGCATTCACAGCGGCATCCGTTTTACCGTCTTTCAAGAAGCCACGGGCGATAAACCAGTTCACATAACTGGTTGATTGTGAAACATGGTAGCCATCAGGTACCTCGCCGTCGTAGTTAGGGGGAAGGATTAAGTATTTGCCTCCTTCGCCTTTGTCGGGGCCAACAATACCCATGTCAGTCACAAATCGAAAGAAGGCATCGTTCACTGTTGTTGGCCCCATGCCCGGTGGAATCTCGACTACTGTCGGGCCATCTCGCTCAAGATCCAAAAAGGCTGAGGCATACACTGTGTCAGTATTGCCTGTTAGGAACAGAGGATTAGAATCCATCAATTTATCGAATATCATGACTTGATTGGATTGAGTTATCCCCATTTTCTCATGACCAATTCTTAGTGCTTCTAACGACGCCATTGGAATGGCATTCATAAACACCTCGGTAGCACGCATGGTGTCGAGATTATTGTAAAGCGTTTCCATGGTTTGTTCGCTGGGCACGCCATCGTTGAAGTTCAGTGTACCAATGCTGGTTTCAACTTTATCCGGGGTCACGATGCTGGGTGGAATATCAGTATTATAGGCGCCGTTTGTTGCAAAGACTGATGATGAAACAAGTAAACCAGTTAGCAAAGCGACACGTTTCAGTTGAGCCTTTAACATAAGAATTTCCTGCGTTATCAGTTGCGATAGATCCACTCTATATAAAGTTAGAAATCAAAATTGATTTTCGCGAGAATCAATAGTGCTACTATCACAGTGTTACTTTGCTGGGCCACAGTATTCTGTGTTAGACGCCATTATCCTATCTAGCTTTTAGAACGCGTTATTGTTTATAAGCTTATGAATTATCTCTTAATCTGCATCTTGAAGTATCTTGGGTATATTTATTGCTGACTGATTTCTCTCAGGTTTGATAACATTAATTAAATTGAGCTGTTTTATCATTATTAATATATGTCTTATAGTTGTGTATCAAGAATCAATAATTCCTATTTTTATCGGTTAGAAGATAGTATCAAAAGTAATATTTTGTCTTGAATACACAATAAAAAAATACAAATAGCAAATTATTCTGTAACTGTGATGGCCAGCGGCTTAGGGTTCGCTATGCTTGCTAATAAAGAAAAACGAATAACAAAATAATAAGATCCATCATAGGAGCGCTAACAATGAAAAAGCAAACGCTGAATTTGACTGGTGTTATCTCGACCTTGATTGTTTCAACATCCGTCACGGCTGAAGTGGATTTTCACGGCTATATGCGAGCAGGTATAGGTATCAGCGGTGATAATGGCCAGCAGGTGCGTTATGAGTCCAACAAGATTGGCCGACTCGGTAACGAGGATGACTTATATGCTGAAGTCCAATTAGGCAAAGAAGTCTATAACCAGAATGGTAAATCCTTTTATGTCGATTCAATGGCCGCTTGGCTCTCTGATGGAAGTAACGACTTTGAAGGGACAAATACTTCTTGTGAGTTGGATCCTGATGAAGATGGCGTTATCTCCTGTGACAATGATGCAGAGTTTGCCATCCGACAGTTTAATGTCCAAACAGAGGGGCTTATTGCACGCGATCCAGGGGCGATTATCTGGGCAGGCAAGCGCTACTATCAACGTCATGACATTCACATTACTGACTTTTACTACTGGGATACCTCAGGCTCAGGTGCGGGTGTGGAGAACATCTCTGCTGGCGCGGGTAAACTGTCGTTAGCCGCTCTTCGCCAAGATGACGGTGACGTCAATGTGAATAATTTGGATATTCGGTATGCCGAGATTGGACTTTGGGATGGAGCCAACCTTGAACTTGGCTTTAATTACGGCTTCATTAACGAAACAGATAGCCAAAAAGATGAAGGATTGGGCGTAGGTGAAGACCCACTAATGGTAACCGCTGAGCTTACCATGGATGATGTTGTTGGTGGCTTGAACAAAGTCATTCTCCAATATGCTACTGAAAGCTTTGGTGAGCAAATGGCCGGGTTGGGAGCGGGTAATTCTCCTGATGCAAACTCAGATGATGGTGTTGACGGTTATCGAATCATTAACTGGGGGGTGATGGCTCCATCGGATACTTGGGAAATTGGTTACCAGCTTGTTTATGCTCGTTCAACTTTTGATAGTCAGGACGATCACGACATTTTTAGCATAGTTGCTCGCCCGATGTACAAATGGAATGAATATAACCGGACCGTGTTTGAGGCGGGTTGGTTTACTGAAGAAAAGGATAATGTCGACAGCTCTGCGAGTAAATTTACCATCGCACAAGCTTGGTCAGCCGGTAGCAGCTTCTGGGCCCGTCCTGAACTTCGTGTGTATGCCAGTTACATAGAAGATTATGAAGATAACTCGATTGGCGAAGCGGATGACTCGGAATACAACTTAGGTGTTCAGGTTGAAGCTTGGTGGTAAGAGGCATAGAGGGATAGGCAATGATTAAGTCAATCACCATAATTTTATCCCTGTGCTTTGTTATGACTTCGGGTTGCTCGTCAATACCCGAAGTCAGTACTCAAGCCAAGAGCCCAGACAGCAAGAGGGTTGTTTCTTCAGCTGAATTAAATTGGCAGGAATTGGCTATGCCGTTAGATATCAATTTTGAGTTTAACGAAAAAAGCCAGGTTCTGGTCAGTGATGAGAGTACAGGCCCAGTTGCCAGTTTTGTTATTCCGGTAACGAGTACGCCGATAGAAATGGTGCTGACCAGTTATGTGGATAGCAAATTAACCCTTTACAACCCAAATGTCTTGATTACGGATCCCGAAGGGGAAGTGCTTTACCATATTGAATCGGGTGAGTTCAAATATATACCAGCCAGGCTGTTGCAAGGAGACCAAGTTCAGGCTCGGTTTACGATTGCACCGAAGTTCGGTACTGAGCAGGTTAATGTTTTAATCTATACCACTCCTGAGGATCTAGAAGGAAGTACTACGGTGCTGCATCCTGCCAAAGCTTTCGCGATTGGAAAAGGAAACCAGCCACCCAGTATCCCTGATCTTACGGCGTTGCATAGTAGGTATGGCCAGCTACATTTAACGGCACTGGCGCTAGGCCAAGGTCATCAAGGCACTGCCTATTATGCACCTGACTACCGACCAGCCAGCAATACCAGCACCAGCTTAAGTGGGCAAATTGACTACCTGGATTCGATTCAAAACAGCGTGGAGCAAGGTGATATGGATCAGGCGATTACCTTGCTGAATGAAGCGGAAGAAAAAGGCGTGCCTAACGCCAGGGAAACGTTTATCAATGCGGTTAAAAATAGAAGTGAGCCATAAGTAAGGGATTAACAATATCCAGTGGTTTGACTTGGCATATAAAATAAATCCCTATGTCGAATGTAAGTATATATTTAGTGTCGAGATTTGCGGTAGATCGAAAAAATTATGTATATAGATGAATATATAGTTTTTACTTATAATGTCTCACCGCACTTCTTTCTTCCATGATTGTAACATAAGCCTTAAAGGTTTAGCTTTTTAAATTTACGTTGTATGACAGAGTTAACTGGTGTACTTTCAGGAGACGTTTAATTCATTGAGAGATAAATGAAAGTACTGTTAGCTATATTAATATTGAATCACACATTATTCTTATGCTTTGAACAGTATATTGAATCTATGATGATGAATGCTGACAGTCGGGTGCACGGCCAGGCACCTGGCTATGGCATACTTTACGCACTTGTCATTTTTCCGGGACAAATTTTGTTTGAATTGATTTTAATTGCCGGGCTCGCGTATCAAATGTTTTTTGTAAAGAATATCAAGGCTCATCCAATACTATGGTTAGTTGCTGCTGGGTCATTTTTCATGATTGTATGGAATAGTTTGTAGTCGTTTTATTTGGGCTGGGTTGCCTTTTATGAGTGTCTTTTGTCCATACATTTCTTTCTTCTATGTTCTCGGTGTAAAACAACAAACATGTTCATTAGCATCTAGCTTCACTTTGCATGACGTCATCAATTGTTTCTTCAATTTCCCACGCGCACGTAGCAGGCGAGATTTAACTGCGGGAAGGGTTAGGCCATGTTGATTGGCATAGGATTGCTGAGCCATCCCTTTTATGTCGCAAGCTTGGAGAATGTGCCTATCTGGCTCAGGGAGCTCTGTCAGCACCCGTTCCAGGCATTGGGTAAGCGTGTCGATGACTTCTTCTGAGTCTGCATCCTGTTCGATATCTTGCTCAAGTGGGTCAAGGCGTTTCTTTCGGCTTTGGTCGATAAGCAGGTTATTAGCGACACGATAAAGCCAAGCGCGAGGGTTGGTAATGTCACAGAACTCAGCATCTTTGAGCATGGCACGGATAAACACTTCTTGGAGTAGATCTTCAGCCAATGCTTCGTTATGAGACTTTGCCTTGAGCCAGTGGCGGAGAGGTTGGGCGTTTTCAGACCAAGCCGACATCAGGCAAGGGCGGGCTTTTGTCGCCGTATTGATGGCAGTATTGGCGGCTGTTTCTGTATGGCTCTGGCTCATTGCGGGCTATCTTCCGTATGCGATAAAGGTTCGCATTGATACTACGTTAAATTGGCTACCAAAACAGGCAACTCAAGTTGCTGAAATCGCACGTTTGAATTTTGTTTTTACCGACCGCCAATGGGTGACTGGCGTTGTTGGAGCCTTGTCGAGTAGGTGTTGGTAATCCTGGGATTCAGGGCTGATCTCGCCACCGTGGGCAAGTAGCACACTTGAAGGTGACAGATTGATAATTTTTTCAACCGAGCTGCGGTAACGCTTAGGGTAGAACACCGGGAAAGGCGGGATATAGCGCCCTTTGACTTTCACCATCAAGTCCGCGACATAAATCTTGCCTGAATCCTTGTGGTATAAAGATAAATCCCTGTCGGTATGGCCTTGGGTTGCCAATGCCTGCCACTCAGGGAAACCAGGCAATGGCTCTTGGTCATCCAGCAAGTAGTCTGGCTTTAACTTGGCGTTATACCATAAGTTAGTACGGGGCTTCTTCATTCGTTTTGCTACCCAACCCGCCAGCAGCAAGTCCGTCCAATGCATTAATGCACCGTCAAAGCCTTGATACCAGTGGCCTGGCACATTAGCAGCCGCAATTGCGCAACCGGTGAGTTTACGAAGGCGGTGTGCCGCACCTGCATGATCGGGATGCATGTGAGTTACCACGACGAGCTTGAGATCCTTGACTGGGCGTTTGAGCTGTTTAGAGATGAAATCTAGCAGAATAGGGATATCCGCCCGGCAGCAGCCATCGAGCAATAACAGGCCGTAGCGGTATTCAGCGAGGTATATCGATTGGATGTAGCCATTGATATGGTGCAGTTTCATCTTAATATCCCTATATGGATGAAAGCAATTGAACCTTCCGTAATGAAATCATTATTTAACAACTCATCAGACCAATCAAGCAGGGAATTGCAAGGTTATAGCGTGGTTGTGGAAGGAATAAGGTGAGTGGCGGAACTCTTAGTAACGCGAATATTAAGAAAAAGGCCCAGCAAGCCTGTTATGAGTGGTAGAGCGAGCAACTTGCTGGGCAAAGGTTTAGATACCTAAAAATAACGAACAGAGAGCGGTTTTAAATTTCCCAGTCACCTCCTAGTGCTTTGTTCAAGCCAACAACCATGTTGGCGGTCTGAAGTCGGGCGGCTACCACTTGATCACGCATTGCATGCTGCTGGCGCTGGGCATCCAACACCGACAGATAGTCGATCAAGCCTGCTTTATAGAGTGAAAGCGCTTTGTTGACTGCTTTGTCTGTCTCTGCTTCAGCCTCTAGTAGCAATGTTTGGTATTGCTGGCTGTTGCCGTAGCCCGCCAGTAAGGTTTCCACTTCGCCAACCGCGCTGTTAAAAGCATGCTGGTAAGAGAGGGCACTGGCTTCGAAACGTGACTCTTGAAGCTTAATCATGGCGTCGGTACGTCCACCGTCGAAAATGTTCCAGCTGACACCTAAACTTGCCATCCAGGTAGCCGAGTCGCTGCTAAACAAATCATCAAAGTCGTTGGCCAAGACTCCCGGCGCGCCGGTCAGGTAGAATTTTGGGTATTGGTTGGCAACCGCAGCGGCAAGTTCGGCATTTTGTGCAGCCATTTCCCGTTCGGCGATGCGAAGATCTGGCCGTCTTTGCAACAAATCAGATGGCAATCCGGTGGGAATGACACCGTCAAAGGTCGGCAATGGGGGAGCGGTTATAAGGCGCTGCTGCATTTGTCTTGGTGATTCACCGAGCAGTATTGCCAAACGTTGCTGGTGGGCAGTTTCTGCTGTTTCCAATTGAGGGATAACGGCTTTGGTTGCTGCCAGCATGGCTTTAGCCCTTGCAACATCAAGCTGTGAGCCGTAGCCACTGCGCTGGACTTTTTCTACTAACTCCAGTGTTTGCTGCTGATCTTCAATAAGATCGAGCGCGATAGCCTTACGATCCTGTGCGCCTCGCAGCTGCAGGTAGTTATGGATCACATCACTGGTGATCAAGGTTGTCAGTCCCTGTCGCATGATTTCAGCTTGCTCGGCACGGATCGAGGCGGCTTTGGCTTGGTTGTCGATGCGACCAAACAAGTCCAATTCCCAGGCGATAGTCATGCCAGCATGAAATGCGCTTTGATCACTGTCGAGAATCGGTGTACCCAATGGGTTGTTGGATGACACCGCGGCACCGAGCAGCGGGTCGTTCTCACTGATCCCATACGAGATATAACCAGCGCCAAGGCTGACCGTCGGTACTTTGAAAGACTCGACGATCTGGTTGAAAGCCTGGGCAGATTTGATCCGCTCAGAGGCCACTTTCAGCGGTATGTTTTGGTTCTGGGCATCCTCAATCAGTTGATTTAGGGTAGGGTCATTAAATTGCGACCACCAATGGGCACTGATTGGCTCATTGGCGAGGCGCTGGCCTGAATGTGTTCCGGCAACGGATTGATTCAGGAAGGTCTCCGTCAGTGAGTGGCTTGGCTGCTGGTAGTCAGGTGCCGATGCACAGCCGGTTAGGATTAAGGCAGCGACCAATACCGATAGATCACGCTTTTTCATTAGTCAGCTCCTCGTTAGCCACATTACTTTGGGTTGTTTGGTTCAGATCTGCCCGATAGAACAGCCGGTATAAGGCTGGCATCACAAACAGGGACAGTACCGTCGCTGCCGCCAAACCGCCGATGATGGTTGCAGCCATTTGGTCAAACAAGCGGTCCGACAGTAGTGGGATCATACCCAGGGCGGTTGTTAGTGCCCCCATCGAAATCGCCATGGTGCGGTTTAAGGTTGCTTCCTCAACCGCTTCTTCCAATCCTTTACCGTTCTTCCTTTCCAGTTCTATTTGATCCATCAGTACGATGCCGTTTTTGATGATCATGCCTGATAGGGCAATGGCGCCGATCAATGCCATGAAGCCGAATGGTTTATCCGCCATTAATAGGAACCAGCTTGCACCAGTGGCAGCCAGCGGCACAGTGGTTAGGATGATGATGGGCTGCTTGAAGCCATTGAATAAAGCAACAAGGATGATCACCATAATCAACAGGGCTTTTGGCAGCTGTTTGAAGGTATCAGTGATTGCCCTGTCTTCATCGTAAAATTCACCGCCCCACTCGAAGCTATAGCCGTATGGAAGCTCTATTGCTTCAATGTCCGCAGTTAATTCCTTGCGTACATCAGAAGCCGTCTTGCCAGTAACAGAAGCTTGTACTGTGATTGCCGGTACACGGTTACGCCGCCAGACCATGCTCTCTTCTTCTTTAAGCTCAAATTTATCAACGACCTGGCCTAGAGGAACAGAGTGCATGCCCATCAGGGAACGAACCGGCAGGGTTTCTAGCGAATTAATGTCGGCCTCTGTGCTGCGGATCTTGATTGGGATCAGCTCGTCACCTTGATGCAGTTGTGCCAAGGTAACGCCTTCTGTTGCACGTTGAATCGCAAGGGCGACATCGGTGCGGTTGATCCCAGCCTGTCGGGCTTGCTCTTGGTTAAGCTGCGGCACGATGACCTTACTTTTTTGGCGCCAGTCATCACGGACATATTTGGTATTTGGATGCGCTTGCATAATGGCTTGTGCTTGTTTGGACAAGTCATGCAGCACATCGGGATCAGGGCCAATAAACCTGGCTTCAATGCTGAATTTGTCTTTAGTGGCAAGCTTGAGAGCCCTGAAACGCGGTTCTGCATGAGGGAACTGCTGTTCCAGCCATTTATCGCCGCGACGTTCAAGCGCTGCAATACCATCAAAGTCGTGGGTGTTGATCAGAATCTGGCCGTAACTTGGGTCATAAGGCTCTGGCTCGACCGTTACCGAGAAACGTGGCGCGCTGGCACCGACAAAGGTAGTGAAGTCTTTTACCTCGGGCTGTTCACGTAACCAATCTTCGATTTCAACCATATCTGCTGAAGTCTGTTCTATTTGAGCGCCATTAGGCAGCCAGTAATCCAGGAAGACCATTGGGCGATCGGAGGTTGGCATGAAGTTCACTGCGATATGTGGCACAACGAAAGCGGTGATACCAAGCAGCGGTATTAATAGGCTGAGCCCCTTCAGCGGATGACGGACTGTGTAGTGAACAGCTTTACGGTACAGTGATGGTTTGTTGTCTGTTTGCGCGTTACCCGCTACCGATGGTGCTTTGGTCGGTTTTATCCATGCCCAGCACATCAATGGGGTGATAGTCATGGCAATTAGCCAGGAAAGTAGCAATGAGGCACACATCACCCAGAATACCGAGCCAGCAAATTCGGCAGAGTCAGTCTTTGAGAACATCACAGGGCTAGCACCCATTACTGCGATGAAAGTGGCGGCAAGAAGCGGTACGGCGGTTTCCTGAACAGTCTCTTTTGCCGCTTTTAGACGATCAATGCCTTTGTTGACCTTTGAGATGATCATGTCTGTTACGACAATCGCGTTATCTACCAACATACCCAAGGCAAGGATGAAGGTACCAAGCGAAACTCGCTGGAGATCAATCGCACTTATCTTCATGTAGATCAGTGTCAGCAGAATAGTGAGCATCAAGCTGCTGCCAACAATGAATGCGCTTTTCATACCCATGAACAGCCATAGGATCACAACGACGATAGCGACACTTTCTACCAAGTTGAAGACGAAGTTGTTGATCGACTTTTGTACTTCTTCTGGTTGGAAAGCAACGGTGTTGATTTCAACGCCTAGTGGTAGAGTCTGCTGGTATTCATCAATGACTTGGTTAAGTTGAGCACCTAGCGAAACCACATTGATGCCTGAGTTAGGGCTAACCGCGAGAGTAATGGCATCGATGCCGTTGAAGCGGCTTTCAGTAAGGGCTGGCGTTTGGTAACCCATCGAGACAGTGGCAATATCACCAAGGCGGATCAGCCCGGTTCCCAAGTTACCTACGCCACCTTTGATCATCAAGTTCCGGACATCATCCAAGTTATTGAATTCACTACCTTGATCGATTCTGATACGTTCGATACCCGCTTTGAATTTGCCCGCTTCATATATCATGTTTTGGCTGGCTAATTGGTTGATTACTTGAGCTGACGAAATGCCGTAATCTGCCAAGCGCTCATCAGGCAAGTCGATGTTTACCACCTGATTGCGTACGCCGTGAAGTTCAATTTTCTTGATCCCCTCGACTGCTTTTAAGCGGCGTTGGAGCTCTTTGGCATACAGGCGCAGCTCACTGGGCTCGACACCTTCACCAGTTACGGCAAACAACATGCCGTACACTTCAGAGAATTCATCCTGAACAATGCTGATTTGGGCGGTGGCCGGCAAGTTGAGTTTGACGTCGTTAACCTTACGGCGCAGCAAGTCCCATTGCTGAGGAAGATCCTTTGAATTGGTTGCCTCTTGAAGATCAACGAAAATCATCGAGCTGCCAGGTCGCGATAGGGAGCGAAGTTTCCAGACTGCCTCCATTTCCTGTAGCTTGGTCTCGATCTTATCTGTTACTTGTTCTTCGACTTCTTGTGCAGAGGCGCCGGGATAGAGCGTCACAACAACGGCACTTTTTACGGTGAAGGTCGGGTCTTCAAGCTTGCCTAGCTTGAAGTACGAAGTAATACCGGCAATTACGCAGATCACACTGAAAAATACAATGAAGGTGCGCTGTCGAATTGCAAATTCTGCAAGATTCATCTTTGTCACCTATTAGCTTTGTGGTTTTGAGTTGTTTGGCGCGGAGGAGCTTGGTACGGAAGGGCTTGGTACGGAAGCAATGAGGCTTTCGCTGTACAAGCTCTGCGGCTGGATCAATGCTGTTGTTAGGATCTTGCCAACAGTTTGCCCTGGCTGAAGGTAGTGCACGCCAGCAGTGATGATGTGATCACCGGCAGCTATATTGCCAGTAACACAGGCCTGCTGAGCCTGTAGTGATTCGATGTGCACTGTTCTTGTCTGAGTTTTCCCATTCTCAATAGCGAATACCGTATGCGCCTCACCGTTTTGCCTCAGAGCAGAGTAGGGAATGCAATATTGTCCAGCCGTTTGTTTAAACGCGACATTTAATTGAATAGCTTTGCCCGGCAGGGCGGTGTCAGTGATGGTCAAGGCGCTTTGATCCAGCTGGTAGGTGATCTGGTATGTTTGTTTGATAGGATCTGGAAGGGTATTCACTTCCTTCAATGTGGCTTTGATCGCCTCATTATTGCCATACCATGATACAGAGCCGGTTGGCTGGGCTTTAAATTCGCCGATCAAGCTTTCAGGCACATCAACAACCGCTTGGAGGTGATTTGGCTGGTGGAGAGTAAAGACAGGAAGCCCCGGCGCAGCTTGTTCGAATTGCTCGCTAAAGCGCTTGCCAACTACACCGTCAAAAGGCGCGGTTAACTCGGTGTAAGAGAGGGCATCTTGGGCTTTTTGCAGGTTCTGCTCAACCACTTTGACCATTGCTTCGCTGCGCTTGTAACCGGATACCGCGCGGTCGAGGTTGACTGCCGCAATAGCATTATCCTGGGTGGCTTGCTTCACACGCTTCAGCTCTATAGCCGCGAGTGCTTTAGCGGCCTTAGCCTCATCCAATCTAGCTTCCAGTTCAAGTACCGCAACCTGATAATCATGTGGGTCTAGCCTTGCGATGAGCTGGCCCTGTTTAACGTGCTCCCCCGTTCTTACTAGCACTTCTGTAATAGTACCCGGTACCTTGAACGCAAGGTTGGCGGTATCTATGGCTTCTAGTACCCCAGAAAATTGACGGGTATTAAATTGGTGCTGGCTGCCAAGCTCAATGGTTTGTACAGGGCGCGGAGATTTTTCAGCGGTTGGTGGCGCTGTTTCACTGCAACCGCTGAGAACAAGTATGGCAATCGGTGCCAATACATAGGGAGTTATTGTTTTCATATTCCATTCCACTCAAAAAATGCTGTTTTATTTAAAGTCGATAAATTTAAAACAGTGTTATTTTAAGTTTTGAAGCGGAAAGGATAATCAGGCTGTACCGTGAAACACTGTCACGGTATTTGTGACAATAAAAGCAAATTTTCTCTTGCTAATTGAGGTTAATCTCTATATTTGATGCAAAAAACGTAACAGTCAAAAGGCCTTGGGTAAGTATTCGAGTAAGTGGTCAATAAGCACTCGAGTTGCTTGGCTTATACCCATCCGGTCGGGGTAAATTAGCCACACATCTTCTGACTGCGATTTGCAGTCGGGGAGGATCTGGACTAACTCACCGGATTCCATGGCTTTGATTGCGAGAAGCAATGGAAGGAAGCTGATCCCTTGGCCGGCGATCATGGAGCGACGGATATAGCCTGTACTGTTGCTACTGAGCACTGGCTTAACTTTCAAACTCGTGTCCGTAAATCGCCAGGTATCTTCGATTCTGCCATCAGGCCAGCGATAGCAAATGCAGCGATGGTGAGTGAGTTCATCAATACTGTTAGGTTCACCGTATTGCTCGATGTATTTGGGACTTGCCAATAAAAAACGATGGATAGAGGTAATGTGGCGAGCAACCAAGCTTGAATCTTGTAGTGGGCCTACATGGAAACTTAAATCAAGCCCTTGCTCGTACAGGTCGTGGTAGCCATTGGTACTGAAGCGAACGTCCAGTTCCACATCAGGGAATTCTTGTTGAAACTGGGTGAGGATAGGTTCTAGTAGTTCATCGCTATCGGGGAGTGCGCCGATTTTAACCTTGCCTGTTGGCTTGCTATCAAGCTGGTACATCGCTTCTTGGGCTTTTTCTATCCCCTGAACCACTTTCAACAGCTCCTGATAGAGCACTTCGCCATGTTGAGTAAGGCGAAGTTTACGTGTGGTTCGGAAAAACAACTGGGCGTTGAGGTGTTTTTCTAACTCGCCTATGCGGCGGCTTACGTTGGCCCGCGGCAGATCGAGTGCATTGGCGGCAGCCGAAAAGCTACCCAGTTCGACGACTGTGGTAAACAGCTTGAGATCATCCAGACGCATAAATGGCACTTATAGATATTATTCACTGTTTTACAGTGTAAATGCCGAGCATTTGCAAGGGAATGATAAATGTCATGAAGGAGGAAGAAGAAAGCCGACTTATTGTCGGCTTCTGTTAGTGGTTATTCAGATGCTTATTAGAATCAGTGATGGCTATGATCCATTTTCTCGTGCTTCATACCTTCAGGCATGTAAGTCGATTCCTCAACCTTTACTTCGACCTCAACGGAACCGGCATTTTTGAAGCTCAGCGTCAGCGGGAAACTTTCACCTAACTGTGGGACATCATTAAGATTAAAAAACATAATGTGATAACCGCCTGGCTGTAGCATTTGCGAACCATGGGCTGGAATATCAATTTTTCCAACTTCGCGCATTTTCATCATGCCATCTTCATGGATATGGGCATGGAGCTCGGTTTTTCCTGCAATCGGGGAAGAAGCGCTTAATAGTTCATCACTACTGTCACTGTGGTTCATGATAGTGAAAAATGCCGCAGCGACCTGAGAAGTCGGCGGGACTTGCTTCGACCAAGGGTGATCGATATGCAAATCGCCAGCTTTGTAGTCATGGGCGTTGGCGGTCGCGGTTAGAGCGAATAGGCTTCCAAGCAGGATATTTTTTATTGTTTTCATTACGTTCTCCATTAGGCGTCATGCCAATAAAATTATTTTTGATATCAATATATTAAATTTATGAAAATATAATCGATATAGGTGGAGAGTGCTTGGGGGCAATTCGGTACAGTTTACTTGTAACAGCATGGTGTTGAGATTGAATGTGTCCTATGTGCCCGACAAACTGGATAAAACCTACAAAATTGTAGGCGCCATCGAACGAAAAGCCTTTTCCGTCATGCAGTTTAAAAATAGGACAGTGGGTATTAAATCCTGAATGCTCACTATGGTCCTGATGGTTGTTGTGCCTTTCAAGGGAAGAGGCAGAAACCCACTTTAACCCCTCAGAAGTACAGATAAGAACTTTTTCACCAGTGAGCCATCCAGCGTTTTTTGCGAAAAATTGAGGATTAAGAACAACGACGGATGAAAGCAGTGAGGAGGTTATAAGTGCAGCCGCCACCAGTAAACTGATCAATTTTCTATAAGTAAATAATGATTTACATGAAGGTGGGGGCAACGGCATGGAACTGTGTGTTGGGTGGACAATGCAAGGATAGTATCAAGCAAAAGCCTGGATGTAACTTTTATGGTTAAATGTTTGTAGCGCTTTTGAGATCAAAGTGGCAATTTAGCAGGGAATTAGTAATGATTCGGCATAGGGCTATGCAGGTTTGGCGAAGAAGTGTCGCATGATAGCTTTTTCGGTTTCGACAAATAGGAATACGCTTGAAGCTATGATAACAATTTTTGGCCATGCACTGATTTCAAGCGCATAGGTGCCGAAAAGTACCTGCATGATTGGCACATAGGTGAATGCAAGTTGGAACACGCATAGGATACTGATTGCAAGAAGGATGTAATAGTTCCCCATAATGCCCTGGCGGTTTAAAATAGGCTCAAGAAAAAAGCGTGAGTTAAAGAGGTAGAAGATCTCGAACATCACAAGCGTATTAACTGCTATTGTGCGGGCACGTTCGGTATCTGGATTCTGTGCCAATTCCCATTGAAATAACCCAAGGGTGCCTCCCATGATGATCACAGAGACGAAAGCTACTCGCCAAATGAGATGGTTGCTTAGGAGCGGCTGGTTTGTCGGGCGGGGCGGACGCTGCATGATGCCCTTTTCTTTGGGCTCGAAAGCCAGTGAAAGAGCCAGAGTCACTGCCGTGACCATATTGACCCAGAGGATTTGGACTGGAGTTAGGGGTAATTGCTGAAAGCCTAGCAATACTGCGGTGAGAATGATTAGGGCCTCACCACCATTAGTTGGCAGAATAAACAGAATCGCTTTTTGGAGGTTGTCGTATACGGCTCGCCCCTCCTCGACGGCTGCGGTAATAGTGGCAAAATTGTCATCGGCAAGTACCATTTCAGAGGCCTCTTTCGCCGCTTCTGTGCCGTTTTGTCCCATAGCTGTTCCTATATCGGAGCATTTAAGGGCTGGTGCATCGTTGACGCCATCCCCCGTCATTGCCACGATTTGCCCGTGTTGCTGTAATGTATTGATAAGGCGCATTTTATGCTCCGGATTGACTCGTGCATAAATATCGATTCGGCCCGCAAGTTCAAATAATTCCTCGTCACTGAGTCTATCCATTTGCTGGCCTGTCAGGGCTTCCTCCGTATTGACCATCCCCAGTTGCATTGCGATGGCTCTGGCTGTCAGGGCGTGGTCACCGGTGATCATTTTGACGCGTATTCCGGCTTTATTGCAGTCATTTACAGCCTCTATAGCTTCATCCCGGGGGGGATCAATCAAGCCAAACAACCCTAACATAATGAATTGGTTAGCAATGTCGGTAAAAGTCAGCTCAACTTGGGCATAATTTGCAGGACTATAAGCGACAGCTAAAAGCCTTTGGCCATTGTGCGCCTGCTGTTCAATCATTTCAGACCAGAAATCCTGCTGGATGGCGGTAGGCCCTGATGTGGCCATTTGTTGGCTGCACATTTCAAGGATTCGCTCCGGAGCCCCCTTGAGAAATATGAAGGCATGCCCATCATGGCTGTGATGGAGCGTGGCCATAAAGCGGTGTTCAGATTCGAAGGGGATCAGGTCAGTACGGGGGTAATTTTGTTTTTCTTCTTCTGCATCGAGGCCGACCTTCGCACCTGCGACGAGCAAAGCCCCTTCCATTGGGTCACCATGTACACGCCATTCATTACCTTCATTTCTCAGGGTGGAGTCATTGCATAGCACTGCGGCTCTGATAGCCAAAGAGATGGGATGGTTAGCTTCGGGGAAGGTGGCCTGTTTCCCGATTGTCAGAAACCCATGAGGATCATAGCCGGTGCCAGTTAGCGTATATTGCCTGTCTGTGGTGATTATCGTGCGAACCGTCATCTCATTGCGGGTTAGTGTTCCCGTTTTATCTGTGCATATCACATTGACTGAACCTAGGGTTTCAACGGCGGGGAGGCGGCGGATCACCGCTTGGCGCTTTGCCATTCGCTCGACCCCGATGGCCAATGTGATCGTCATAATGGCTGGCAGTCCCTCAGGAATAGCCGCCACAGCCAAGCTGACAGCGGCAAGAAACATTTCGGAGGTAGGATAACCACGGATTAATACCCCAAAGGAAAAAGTCGCGGTGGCCAGTATCAATATGGTGGCAGTCAACCATCGACCGAAAATGGCTATCTGCCTAAGTAAGGGGGTATCTGTTGGTGTTACCTTTGATACTAACTCACTGATTTGCCCCAGTGCTGTTTGGGTGCCTGTTGCCACCACAATACCAGTCCCTAGACCGTGGGTTACTAGCGTGCCGGAAAAAGCCATCGAAGTGCGACTGGCTAATTCCGCTTGAGGCTCGACAGGTTCACATTGTTTGTCGATGGCAACTGACTCCCCGGTCAGTACCGCTTCAGATATTTGCAGCCCCTTAACTAGGCTGAGCCGTAAATCTGCGGGTATGCGATCTCCGGCCTGCAGTAATACGATATCGCCGACAACCAAATTTTCGACCGCGATAGTTTGCTGTTGCCCATCGCGGATAACTTCAGCATTGGGCGACAACATGCTATGGATAGCTTTCAAGGCTTCTTCAGCTCGGCCTTCTTGTATAAAACCGATAATGGCATTGATGAGAACAACGCCTGCAATGACACCGGTATCAAGCCAATGGCCAAGAAAACCCGTAATGATCATGACGGCAAGTAGTACATAAATAAGTAAGTTATTGAATTGGCTTATAAAGCGAAAGATAACAGAGCGTTTTTGACTATCAGGTAATTTATTTGCGCCGTGACTTTCCAGGCGTCTTTTGGCTTCTGCTGAATCCAGGCCTTCGGGCTGGCTGTTTACTGCCTTGAAAGCTTGTTGCACAGAGCAATGGTGCCAGGGATGGGGGGGCTCGTACATGGCAGCATACCCAGAAGCCTAAATTCGACGTTAATTGATTATTAGGCAATCTGGTCTAGGTTGTGTGTATGAATTGTGGGAAAGGAAAAAGGTAATGGCTGATGTATTTGGTTTCGATGCGTTCTCTCCCAAGCAAATCGCCGAGAAGGTAGACAGCATCGGGGTGGTGAAAGCAAGGTTGCCACTGTTATCCATGGTGATGCTGGGGATATTGGCTGGTGCGTTCATCGGTCTTGGTGGCTTGTATTTTACCTTGGTGAAGTCTGATCCCACATTGGGGTTTGCTACTCAGCAGGTTGTGGGCGGGCTTACTTTTTCCCTTGGCTTGTTACTTGTTATTGTGGCAGGTGCTGAACTATTTACTGGCAACAACTTATTGGCGATGGCATGGGCTGATAAGAAGATCACGACCGGAGAAATATTAAAAAACTGGATTGTGGTGTGCCTGGCTAACTTGGTCGGTGCTGTTGGGGTGGCGGTGTTAGCTTTTTTTTCTGGCCATACCGGGATGAATGACGGCGCCATTGCACTGATGTACGCCAAGATTGCCGCTGCTAAGTGTGAACTGCCCTTTTGGGAGGCTTTTTTCCGTGGGGTACTGTGTAATGTTCTGGTCTGCATGGCTGTATGGATGGCGCTCGCCGGCCGCAGCGTGATTGACAAAGCGGTCGCCATCGTGTTCCCCATTTCAGCTTTTGTCGCTGCTGGTTTTGAACACAGCATTGCCAACATGTACTTCATTCCCTTGGCAATGCTACTCAAAGCTTCAGGTTCGGTTGAAGTGGCTGATTCGGTCACAATGATCGGGTTTATCGGGAATTTGATTCCTGTGATTTTGGGAAACTTGGTTGGTGGCAGTGTCCTGGTTGGATTGGTGTATCACATCATTTACTTGCGCAAGCAAGGCTAGAGAGCGAAGGCGTTTAGTTGAACAGCGCTGTTTGAAGGTGGAGCATCTTTGAGTCAGTGCTGGGTGCTATAATTTATCTGGCATAAATCATCAGGCAACCAGCATGCAGTCCAAAGTCGTGAAAACTGTCTGTCCTTTCTGTGGGGTTGGGTGCGGAATGTACTTAGCCCGTGATAGTGAAGGGAGGGTGTGTAGGGTGACCCCACAGTGGGATCACCCTATAAGCAAAGGTAAGTTATGTGACAAAGGGTGGAGCACAGTCTACGCCGTCTCACCCGAGAATCGAATTACCCACCCCCTCAAAAGAGAAGTCGACAAGTTTGTCCCTGTGAGTTGGGATGAAGCACTCTCCTCAATTGCCTCTGCGCTAACAGAAATTATTGATGAATCAGGCGCCGGTGCTGTTGGTGTGATAAGCAGTGCCCGGGCAACCAATGAAGATAATTATGCCGCCCAGAAATTTGCTCGATCTGTATTGAAGACCAACAATGTCGATCATTGTGCACGGATTTGCCATAGCCCAACAGTGGCCGGACTCAAGCAAGTCCTTGGCTCTGGCGCAATGACAAACAGCACTGATGATGTTTTCAAGGCAGATGTCATTGTAGTGATTGGTGCAGATCCGACTGAAAACCACAGTGTCTTGGGCGGTCAGGTGATCGAGGCGAAGCTTGCTGGCGCTACCCTGATTGTGGTTGACCCAAGGGTAACCCGACTGGCGAAGCTGGCGGATATCCACTTACAGCTCAATCCGGGCACCAATATTGCCCTTATAAATGCCATGATCCATGTGATCTTGGGTAACCAGTGGCATGATCAAGATTTTATCGAGCGTCGCTGCGAGGGGTTCGAAACCTTAGCGTCACATGTTGACAAGGTGACACCTGAATCTGTTGAGGAAATAACCGGCCTAGAACCGCTATTAATCCGTCAAGCAGCCCAGTATTACAGTCAAGCGGAACGGGCCATGATCCTTTATGGTATGGGAATCACCCAATTTGTCGCGGGAACCTCGAGTGTGATGGCGCTGGCTGATTTGGCATTGGTATGTGGTCACATTGGCAAGCCCGGGACAGGGATAAATCCCTTGCGTGGGCAAAATAATGTCCAAGGGGCATGCGATATGGGATGTTTGCCCAATGTCTATCCTGGTTATCAATTAGCAGATCAACAAGCAACCCAAGAGCGTTTCTCTAATGCTTGGGGAACGAAAGTCGCTGAAAGTGCTGGGTTAACGTCGCTGGGTATGACCAAGGCGGCATTGGCTGGTCAGTTTAGGGCGCAGATATTATTTGGCGAGGATCCGGTTGTGACCGATCCGGACCAAAACCATGTTCGTGAAGCGTATAAATCGCTGGATCTACTCGTCGTTGCTGAACTGACAATGACCGAAACGGCTAAGCTGGCTGATTATATTTTGCCTGCGGCTTCTTTTGCTGAAAAGTCAGGCACTTTTACAAATTGCGAGCGAAGGGTACAGCGAATACGACCGCTCATCGATCCTCCCGGAGAGGCTAAAGGGGATTGGCAGTGGTTGAGTGCCCTCGCCGAGGCAATGGGAAGTGAGTGTCTCAAATGGCCAGACAGCGAAGCGGTCTTTGATGAAATGGCCTCGCTGACACCGCCTTACCAAGGGATGAACTATCACAAACTTGATCTGGACGCTGGCTTGCAGTGGCCATGTAACGATGGGGCTCCTCAAGGAACGCGTATACTGCATCAATCGACCTTTCCAATTGGCAGAGCCCGGCTAACGCCAGTGCATTATGTACCGATAGATGAATCTGCAGATGAGTTTTATCCGTTGCTTCTTACTACCAATCGCCTGCACTTCCATTATGGTTGTGGCTCAATGAGCCGAAAATCCCCTTTGCTTGAACGAGAGACCCCTCCTGGGATTTTGTTTATCCATCCGGTGGATGCCGAGGCGCTGTCCATAGACCCGTACGGCCCTGTTGGCGTCCGTTCGCGTCGAGGTTACGTGGAAACGCGGGCAGTGATAACAAAAGATGTCGCGCCTGGGTTAGTTAGCATGCCCTACCATTTCAAGGAGGCGCCTTCCAACCAACTAACCAATACTGCTCAGGATCCTGTAACCAAGATGCCTGAATTGAAGGCTTGTGCCGTAGCAGTCATTGCTTTACCGGCTGATCATATTCCAAGCCCTGTCTGGCAGCTGAAGGAGGATAGCTAGTATGCACAGTACTTACCTGCTTGATTCATTGGACGCGTTACGTACTCACTTAGCCCAGGATAGGAATATCTTCCAGGTGGTTGCTTCGGCAGAAGGGGAACCTAATGATGTGCACTGGCAACAGGTGGAGGGGGGATCTTGGCCGGCTTTGCAACACAATAAGCCCTTACACTCTGCGAAGCAGTTCTTTTTCAGCGACGAAGAACCGCTGTATGTCTTTGATGGCCGTTTCTTCCGCGAGACCCTGCCGAATATCGCGCCGTTTGTTCTCTTTGGGGTAAAAAGCTGTGATTTGATGGCAATCCATTATCAAGACACTTTTTTTGAACAAGATCCCTATTATCAGGCGAGGCGAAGCCAGGCATTGCTTGTTGGTATTGATTGTACTTCTCCTTGTGAGCATGGGTTTTGCCCGGCCGTGAATGCAGGTCCCAGTGTACGCGATGAAACGGCAGATATAGTGTTACATCCTCTCAGTAGTGAGCAATGGTTATTGGTTATCTTAAGCGCTGCTGGTAAGGAAGCTCTAGATGGACTGTCTTTGCACCCCGCTTCACCGCACGATGTCAGTTTGCGCTGGGAAAATATCAGCCATTGCGAGCAGTCTTTCCCAGCTCATCAATATATCCTCGACGGGATCAAGAAGATTAACAATGAGCAGATCCCTGATGAGTTTTGGCTGCAGGTTGGCGTTCAATGTCTTGGGTGCTCAGGCTGTACAACCTTGTGTCCTACCTGCTCGTGCTTTGCGACTCGTTCGGTGTCAGAAGCCGGGGAGGAATCTGAAATTGAAACCACTCAAGTCAGGTTCTGGGACTCATGCCTCTATGAGGGGTTCCAGCGGGAAGCGAGCTTTCACAATCCGAGTAAGAATGCTGGACAAAGAATGCAGCGGTTTTGGTATCACAAATTCAGCGATGACTTTATACCTGAATTTGGCCGCTATGGATGTGTAGGTTGCGGGCGGTGTGAACAGACTTGCCCCGGGGTTGTTGGTGTCCACGCCATAATGAAAAGGATTGCTGATGATGTTTAATTTGACGCCAGTGCCAATTGAAGTGCTCGACTTTTATGATGATGGCCAAGACACCCGCCATTATCGTTTTCGACTGATGGATGACGGTGATCCAAACCAGCAAGTAGCATGGCGCACGGCACAAAACGGTCAATTTTTTATGCTTTGCCTGCCGGGTATTGGCGAGGCGCCTTTTACCTTTACGGAGTTACCCGGTGAAGATGGTGAGTTTCGCGCCTTGGTACGCCAAGTGGGCAGTGTGACTCACGCCTTATTTAATTGCTCTGTCGGGGATGTAATTGGTGCGAGAGGGCCTTTTGGCCGAGGGTGGCCAGTAGATGATATGTCCAAAGAGCGCTTGCTCATTGTTGCTGGTGGGTGTGGCATTGCGCCTCTAGCCAGTCTCATTAATCGACTTATTGATACACAGTGTTTTACTCAGCTTGAAGTGGTTTATGCCGCGAGAAGTCGAGCGACCTTGATGCTCAACCCTGAACGAGAGCGCTGGCAGCACTGCGTTCCTTTTTTTACCGTTGTTGAAGATATGACTGATCTTAATGAGCAAGAGTTTTATCCGGGAACCGCGGTAGGGATTTTACCCAAAGTGCTTCATGCCTTCGCTGAGCAACCAGACAGGGTGCTGTTGGCCGGGCCTGAGGGAATGATGGAGGCAGCAGCTGAATACCTTACCGCTTACGGCATCGCTTCTCAAGCCATTTACCTCTCGGTTGAGCGGCGTATGCATTGTGCCGTTGGCTTATGCGGGCACTGTTACCTGCAAAACCGGTATGTCTGTACTGATGGTCCAACCTTTTCCTGGGCAGAGCTTATGCCACTCCATAGTAGCGGGCAATAGCCGCCCGGGTAACAGGTTGGTGGTGATCAATGTATCCTAATCTCATCGGCTATGGCCTAGTCCTCCTTGTCTTTAGGCGGGGCGGTGGCGGGGCGCTCCTGGCGTTGGTGCTCAGCGTCTGATATCACTTTGCATCCCTTGGCAAAAGAGTCAGGGTTGAGGGAAATGGAGTCGATGCCTTGATGGACAAGAAAAGCGGCAAACTCTGGATGATCGGAAGGTGCCTGGCCGCAGATCCCGACTTTACAGCCTTTTTGGTGGGCAACCGTGATCACCTGTTCAATCAAAATTTTAACCGCATCATCCTGGGCATCAAACATGGGTTTTAGCTCGGCGGAATCCCGGTCTATACCTAGCACCAGCTGCGTCAAATCGTTACTGCCGATGGAGAAGCCATCAAAACGCTCAGCAAAACGCTCGGCGAGAATGATGTTCGACGGTATTTCACACATCACATAGACTTGAAGCCCGTTTTTACCCCGCTCGAGTCCTGCTTGGGCCATCACGCCAAGTACCTTGTCGGCTTCTTGGACCGTGCGGCAGAATGGGATCATCACAATGATATTGTTAAAGCCCATCTCATCACGTGCTTTTGCAATGGCCTGGCATTCGAGCTGGAAGGCTTCCTGGTAGCGGGGATGGTAATAGCGGGATGCGCCGCGCAAGCCTAGCATCGGGTTTTCTTCGTGCAGTTCAAAGAACTCGCCGCCGATAAGCCCGCGGTATTCGTTCGACTTGAAATCCGACATCCTTACGATCACCGGTTTGGGGTGCTGGCTGGCAGCGATTTTGCCGACGCCGAGCGCGAGGTTCTCAACGAAGAAGTCAGGCAGGCTTTCGACCCCGGTGCAGCGCTGGCGTATGGCCTGCATGACCTTGGGATCAGTAACCTTTTCGGGATGCAGCAGTGCCATCGGATGAATGCCTATCAAGCTTGATATGATGAACTCAATTCTTGTTAACCCTATGCCAGCCGTTGGTAGTTGCCACCAATGAAAAATACCGTCTGGCATGGCCGCGTTGATCATGATTTGAGTCTGTGTGTTGGGCAGCGATGCAAGATCAATCTCCTCGGTGGTGAAGTTGATGATACCGTCGAATATTTGCCCGACAGCGCCAGTGGCACAGCTCATCGTGACGGGGGTTCCCGATGGTAAAATCCGGGTGGCCTCTTCGGTACCAACGATAGCCGGGACTTTTAGCTCCCGGCTGACGATTGCGGCATGGCTGGTCGGCCCCCCGGAGTCGGTGATGATGCCCGCCGCTTTGCGCATCAGGGGAACCCAGTCGGGATCGGTTCGCTCGGTCACCAGAATGGCGCCTTCGGGAAACTGTTCGCTGTCTTCGGGGGAAAGGATAGTAAAGGTCTTGCCGCTGGCGATGGCTCCACCAACGCTGGCACCCTCTAGCAATACCGGTGCCTTGTTTTTGTCCAGCCGGTAGTTGAGCAATACCGCGGTGTCTTTGCGTGCTTCAACCGTCTCCGGCCGGGCCTGCACGATATACAGTCGCTGGCGATGGGTGTCTTTCACCCACTCGATATCCATGGCATGGCCATAATGCTGTTCAATCAGCACGGCCCACCGGCTTAGCTGCAGTATTTCCTGAACCGTCAGCACCAGGTGGCTGCGCTCATGTTCGCTAGTCGGCAGGGTGACAGTGGGAGAGGCGCTGGCAGTGGCAGCGAATTGCATCTTTTCTGTTTTCTTGCCGAGATGCTTTTCGATAATCGGTGTTTTATCAGACTCAGCGAGCAAAGGTTTGAAGACCATAAACCGATCCGGGGTCACTGTGCCTTTTACGACGGTTTCCCCCAGGCCCCAGTTGCCATTGATCATAACGACATCTGGGAAGCCATTTTCGGTATCAAGGGTGAACATCACTCCCGCACATTCTGCTTCGATCATTTGCTGTATGCCCACCGATAAGGCGACCTGCTGGTGGGCAAAGCCTTGCTCTTCGCGGTAGATAATGGCCCGGTCGGTATACAACGAGGCAAAGCACTGTTTGCAGGCCGCGATGACTTGATGCTCACCTCGGATATTCAAGTAGCTCTCTTGCTGGCCGGCAAAACTGGCTTCAGGCAGATCTTCGGCTGTCGCTGAGCTTCTGACGGCCACTGAAAATTCTGGGGCTGAAACGTGCTGGCACAGCTGCAGGTAGGCGCTGGTAATTGCCTGCTCTTGCTCGGCGGTAAAATGACCCTGGATGATCCGTTTCCGGATTTCATGCCCGGCTTCAGCCAGGCTCACCTGACCGGCATGCATGGCATTGAGCTGGTCGTCGATGGGACTATTGAGTTGGTTTTGGTGAAGGAAATCTCGAAATAATTGTGCGCTGGTTGCGAAGCCATCCGGCACCCGGATACCGGCCTTATCAAGTTGGCTTAACATTTCCCCGAGACTGGCATTTTTACCACCGACAAGGCCGACATCTGTCGCTCGAAGTTGTCTGTACCAGTAGATGAGTTCTGGTTTGTCCATCATGCGCTCCCTAGCTTTGGTCTCTGTTCGAAAGGTAGGCAATGAGCTGGCTGTAGCTTCTTACTTTGGGGTAATCATCCTCGGGAATGCTGACACCGGTCTGCTGCTTGATGGCAGCCAGTAGGTTGAGGAAATCCATGGAATCGAGATCGCACTCCTCGCGCAAATCTTCATCAAGGTCGATATCTGAGATGTCAATTTCCGGGGCGATACGTTTCAAGGCATTGGCAATGCTGCTGGCAGGATCAATCATGGTAGAGCGCCTCTGGTTTTTGGAGTTGTTTGGCAACGGAGTGAAGAAAACGGGCTCCGATGATGCCGTCGCTGACACGGTGATCCGCGGCGAGGGTAATGGTCATCACACTTCCCACGGTAAGCGTGCCCTTACTGACGATGGCCGCTTCTCGCACTCGGCCAAGCCCAATAATAGCGACTTGAGGGGGGTATATGATCCCGGTGATCATATCAGCGCCGCGCTCGCCAATACTCGTTACTGTGATGGTTGCGTCAGTGAGCTCTGTGCTGCGTAGGTGCCCATGACGTCCCCTTTCTGCCAGCTCTTTTAGCTTTATCATGACCTGTTCTAAGGAAAGTTCATTGGCATTGAGAATGGCTGGAACGACTAAGCCTCCTTCTCGCAAGCTAATGGCATTACCGATATTTACAGCAGGCGATGGGATAAATTCCCCTTTGATATAATAGCCGTTCAGGGAAGGGTATTTGGTAAGTTGCCGAGCAATGGCGGTAATTACAAGGGATGATAGCAGCATTCGGTCTTCCGGCTCTCGTTGCTGGTTGTATTGCACTAACCATTGCTCAGCCTTTGATAAATCAGCCTCCAAGGAAAGGTAGTAATGTGGGATTTGCTGTTTAGAACGACTCATTGCTTCACTGATTGCCTGCCGCATTTGGCTACTCTTAGTGCTCGTTTTCGTTTTGCTGCCGGTGGGTATCTGGGGAGGCAAATCACGAAGTACAATCGCGCCCTCGGGGCCGCTGCCATGTAGGTACGAGACATCAAGATGGTCTTCTTCGACCCGGTGCCGAGCAGCAGGAGAAATGAGCACCCGTGTCGAATGTTGGTCATTGTTTTTATGTTGGCGGGCGAGGGCAAAAGGAGGGAAGGGGTAATTGTCTTCGCTGAAGGCCGATGTAGGCTCGTTTGAGTTAGGCTTTGGCGCGGAAGGTTGGCTCTCATTTGCTTTTGGCTCAGTATTAGCTGGCTGTGCAGTTGTCATACGGGCCATGACACTCCCGACGGGAAGTTTGATTTCGGGCTCTACCAGCAGATCAGTGATCGTACCGTCATGATAGGACTCCATATCAATGGCTCCCTTGCTGGTTTCGATAACTGCGATGATATCGCCTTTTTGGACTTCATCACCCAGATTGACTTGCCACTCAACAAGGGTGCCATCATGCATGTCAGCCCCTAGAGCAGGCATCGTGATATCAATCAATGTGTCTTCTGATTGCATTTTATCCATGGGATGGCTTACCTGTGTTGTCCTGCCAATCCGCTATGGCAAGAGCAGATCTTGCCGCTGCGATAATCTTATTGCATTGGGGCAGTGCTGCCTGCTCGAGGTGTTGGGCATAAGGTATTGGGACTTCTATCGTACATACTCGGCCAACAGGTGCGTCCAACTGCCAGAAGGCTTGTTCCATGATAATGGCACTGATTTCACCCGCAAGGCTGCCCGTATACCAACCCTCATCAACGATGACTGCTCTATGGGTTTTATTTACACTGGCGATAATCGTAGGCGTATCGAGTGGTCTCAGGGAGCGCAGGTCGATGACTTCGGCACTGACCCCTTCCTTTTGGAGTTGCTCCGCGGCTTCCAGAGTCTTGCCCAGGCTGCCACCGTAGGTAATTAAGCTGATATCGGTGCCGATCCGCCTGATCATGGCTTGGTCCATGGGGGCGTCTGGCTCCTCGGAGACAGGACCGTTTTCGTTGAGTAGCATGACATGCTCGAAAATCAGAACAGGGTCGGGATCAACTAGCGCCTGGCCAAGCATATACCTCGCATCATTATGGGTTGCAGGACTTAATACCTTTAAGCCAGGCACATGGGCATAATAGTTTTCCCAGCTGTGAGAATGCTGGGCAGCCAGTTGTTTACCCGCGCCACACGCCATGCGAATTACCAGAGGAACATTAAACTGACCGCCAGACATATGTAGCAGGGTTGCAGCACTGTTGATGATCTGATCCATCGCAAGCAGGCTGAAATTCACCGTCATGACTTCAACAATCGGTTTCATTCCGCCAAGCGCTGCGCCAATGCCGACACCGACAAAACCTGACTCACACAATGGCGTGTCAATGATTCGATCAGGGCCGAATTGCTCAATGAGCCCTTTGCTAACAGCATAACATCCACCGTAACGCCCAACATCTTCCCCCATCAAGAATACACGGGGGTCATGGCTGAGAGCATCTTTAATTCCGGCGCGAAGGCTTTCGCGGTAGGTCAGCTCAGCCGGCTGCTGGGTACTGATCACTTCTGGTGGCGGTGGGCGACTTCCCGGGCTGTAAACATAGCGGGTCAGTTCCTCGGTTGGCTCCAACTGACCGGCCTCAGCAAAGGCGATAGCGGCATCGATTTCTTGGGCGATCGCAGATTCGATCTGCGTGAGTTCATGATCTTGGAAGTGGCTGTTTTTCTGCAACCACTGAATCAGCTTTTTGACCGGGCCTTTTTCTTCCCAGTGGGCGATTTCTGCTTTGTCGCGATAGAGTTGGGTGTCAAAGCTTGAGTGCCCACGGAATCGATAGGTTTGGCACTCGATGAAAAATGGGCGTTGGTGCTGACGGATATATTCAACAGCGTTACTGGCGACTGCTTCTACGTCAACAACATTCATGCCATCGACCTTTGTGGCATTGATGCCATAACTTTGTGCTTTCTTTGTAATATCTGTTTCAGATTCTGATAGATTCAGCGCGGTTCCCATTGCGTATTGGTTATTTTCGCAGACAAACAGGACAGGAAGCTGCCAAAGGGCCGCTAAATTCAAGCTTTCATGAAATTCGCCTTCAGCGACGGCACCTTCTCCGAAAAAACAAACGGCAATGGCGTCTCGTTGCATCTTTTTGTTAGCCATGGCTAGGCCGGTTGCCAGCGGCAACCCTCCTCCCACAATCGCATTGCCGCCATAGAAGTGGCAACTTTTGTCGAAAAGGTGCATTGAGCCTCCCCGCCCGCGGCTACAGCCATTAGAGCGGCCATACATTTCTGCCAATATGCTATTCATACTCATGCCCCGGGCAAGGGCATGGCCATGCTCCCGGTAGGTCGCAACGATTTGGTCATCGGGCCGAAGACTGGACATCACACCCACCGCAATGGCTTCTTCGCCAATATAAAGGTGAAGGAATCCCCGAATTTTCTCGTGTGCGTATAACTCAGCACACTTTTCTTCAAATCGTCTGATACGCAGCATTTGATGGAGTTGCTCGATGAGGTGCTGCCTGTTTATATGGAGTCGGTTTGTCATTGTTCATCACTCTCCAGGGTTGAAATATCCCCCTCGGGCAGGCCAAGCTCACGAGCCTTGAGTAAGCGGCGCATGATCTTTCCGCTACGTGTTTTCGGAAGGTTGGTTCGGAAGACAACTTCCTTGGGAGAAACCGCTGCGCCAAGCCGACTTCTGGCAAGCGCCAACAACTGTTGTTGCAATTCATCATCAGCCTGGATACCAGGTTTTAAAGCGACAAATGCTTTAACGAGTTGACCTGCTACGGCATCGGGCACGCCAATGACGCCAGCTTCCGCAACGGCAGGGTGTTCCATCAGGACACTTTCGACTTCGAAAGGCCCGATAAGGTGGCCAGAAGACTTAATAAGGTCATCCTTTCTTCCTACAAACCAGAAATAGCCATCTTCGTCTTTCATGGCTAGGTCACCACTTAAATACCAGCCGCCAACGAAACAGGCCTGGTATTTCTCGGGCTGATGGAGGTAGCCGCGGAACATCGAAGGCCAGTTGGGTTTGATTGCCAGCTCGCCAACTTGCATTGGCGATTGTTCGACTGTCAGTTGGCCATCTTCATCTTGGTTGACAATAGCGGCCTCGATACCAGGAAGAGGCTGGCCCATTGAGCCGGGTTTTATCGGTTCGCTGGGGTAATTGGCAATCAATATGCCGCCAGTTTCGGTTTGCCACCAGTTGTCGTGAAAAGGCATGCCGAGTACTTGGTTTCCCCATTCAACGGCTTCTGGATTGAGCGGCTCACCGACACTGGCCATAAATCTCAGGGCGGATAAATCGTATTGAGCCGGCAGTGATTCCCCCGCTTTCATCAGCATACGAATTGCCGTGGGAGCGGTATACCAAACCGATACGTGAAAATCCTGCAGAACCCAATACCACCTTTTCGCATCAAACTCCGCCTCATCAATAATCATTGTGACACCTAGGCAAAGCGGGGCAATTATCCCGTAGGTGGTACCTGTTACCCAACCGGGATCCGCGGTACACCAGTAAATATCATCAGGTTTTAGATCAAGGGCATAGTATGCGGATAGAATATGGTGACTAACAGCTTGGTGAACGTGGAGCACCCCCTTGGGTTTTCCCGTTGTTCCGCTGGTAAAGTGAAGTAATGCGTTATCTTCAGCATGGGTTGGATGGCAGGTAAATTGGTCTTCGGCCGCTGCCATCATCGTGGGGTAGTCAAAGCAGCCTGGTTCGTTGTCAGGATCACCATCAATCAGCAATACCGCCTTTAAATGGGGAAGTTCATTCCACCAGCCTTTGAGTTTCTTACGGTATAGGCTGCGAGTTGTCAGGATCAGATTAGCTTCACCAATTTCCATACGGGAGCGAATGGGTTCAGGGCCAAAAGCAGAAAATAGCGGGGTAAATACACAGCCAGCACGCAAAGTGCCTAATGCAGCAATATAGAGTTCAGGTCTACGCCCAGCAAGGCTAAATACCCGGCTACCAGGGGAAAGTGCTAGCTGTCGAAGTAGGTTGGCAAAGCGACTCGTTTGCTGGTAAAGATCTCGATAGCTCAGATCCATGACCTGGTCTTTCTTGCTAATCCAGCGGATGGCTATTTTATCTTCACAAGGCAGTCCAAGGTGACGGTCGATGGCTTCATACCCCATATTCAGTCCCCCTGATGAAAGCCCTTTAGGGAGAGTACAAGCAGGAGGAGAGAGGGTTTGCGCTTGATTGTAATCCTTAAGGTTGGCATGTTCAGCCAACGTCTTGTTGATAATTACCTTCACCATGGTCAGTGCTCTACAGAACGAGTTAAAAAGCTTGCAACAGTTGTATTGAACCGTTGTCCCCGAACAAAGTGTGGTTTATTTCTTGTTTTTTTCCACAGAAGTCGTGGGGGTAAGTGAGGGGCTATTTATAGGCGCTGCTGCTATTTTGATGGCGGTGGGTGAGGAAGGGGGGGATTTTGGGGGGGAGGGTGTGCAGTATATAAGGTGTTAAAGTGAAGGGAAAAAGACGCCGTGCCTTCGATTGACGCCCTTGAAGGCACAGCGCTACAGGAAATTAAGTTGGGTTGAATTAACCTTTTGTAAAGCGGTAGGTCTGAATCTTTTGCTCCTGACCGCTTACTTGAGCGTAGGTGTCAACCATCCAAACACTCGGCCCAGCGAAACCCAACTCTACACGAACGGTTGAGGAGTCAAAGTTCTCGTAAATGCTTGCCTGAGCATTTGTTGGGTAGAAGTTGTAACGGTTCTTGTTCTGCTGGTACTCACCGGCAAAGGTCACTGGTACATTGGTTGCGTTATCAGTAACGGTCAGGCTATAGCCTGCTTCTGGGGTGTAGGCAAAGTTAGCAGTAATAGACAGTGCCTGTGATTTACCATCAATGTTTAGGTTATTAATGTTAACGCTGGCCTCGGTGGTCTTCGCTAGTGAGCCTGCCGCTTTGGCTGTTGCATTAATTGGCTTTTCAGTCGCTCCACTCCAGATACTTACGTTCCAATTACCTGTGAAGTTGTCGAGCTTATCCCAGTTTTGTGGCTGTGCGTTGGTTGCTGCGACTTGGCCACCGTTACCTATTTGAGCCAATGCATCATTGCGGCTGTCGTGGCGTTGGTTTTCACGGTTGTTTTGTATATCAGCAGAAGCGCCTGCTACACCACCAGAAACACCACCTGCAATTGCACCTTTAACAGCAAGGTCAGCATCACCTGTCAAAGCTCCCAGAGTTAGGCCAAGTAGGGCACCACCGGCTGCACCTTGTTTGGTCAGGGCGTTTGGATCATCTTGGGTATCAGGGTTAACACAGCCAGTAAGAAGAGTCAGGCCGATGATTGAAACAATAGAGCTCTTAGCGAATGTGTTCATGATGATTCCTGCTGATAAATATGCTTTAAGGCTTATCACTGATGTGATTGCGTTTTGTTATGGCGCTAATTTAACAACCTAAAACTGAATCATTCCTGTACGAATTGAACGGTGTTTTTTATATTTCAAAATGTAAATATGCTTGCGTTTTATCGCTATATATAGAGCGCAGTATCGCTTTTTCCTATGTGGTTGATTTTAAAAACGCTGTTTTTAAATACGAGCGGTTTTTCAGTTTGTGGAGTTGGATCAAAAACTGATTCTGTGCAAACTTAAGTTATTGAATGTAAGTAAATGTAAAAGTGGGGCTGCGGGTATATATCTAAAGAGTGGGAGTGACTGGCTGTCACCCCCCAAGTTGGCGAGTTTGGTTCATCGTCCTTGACCCTCCAGCACCATAACTGTTGATGTCAAAGCGGTTCTGCGGACGATGTCTTTTCCTCTCTAAGCGGGATAGGTCGATTTGGTATTGTTGCTTTAGTAAATCTAATACTACATCGAGTTCTCGTTTCGGGGCTTTATTCTGCAGCAAGAAGTAGTAAAGGTTGATGGCACGTTCTTCAGTCATACTTTCCTCCAAATCTGAATGTTTAAACTGATCGGTGAATGATCAAATTGGTGAATGATCAAATATGTTTACTTGAAGTCGCTTGGGCAGACGCCAAAGTTGATGACATCATCAACGAGCCTTCTCTTAGAAAGGAAAGCTTAATGAAATGAAGGCGTTATTAATGGCTGTGGGCAGCGCCACCCAAGTTGATAATGGCAATACCAATCGCAACAATCACCATACCTAGCCACACCTTGGCATCAAGGTGCTGTTTATAGATAAGTCCGGACATCGCTGTCACGGTAACAATCGCAAGCCCTGCCCAGATTGCATGGACGATACCAACAGGCAGTGATTTCATGGCCTGACCAAGAAAGATAAAGGCAATGAGGTGTCCAAAGATCACTATGGTGCTAGGCAACCAGTTCGAAAATCCGTTTGTAGCACGAAGTGCAACATGCGATGTTGCTTCAGCCATTACCCCTAGAAGTAGAAATACCCAGCCCATTTAATCCTCTCTTATTTTGGTTGTTGATATGCGGTATCAAGATGGGAGAAGTATAACTATTTCCTATTTGATGATAATTACCATGTATTGCAAATTACTTTTTACTGTTGGTAACAATTCTGAATGTAGCGAGGGTTTTATGCTAGGTAAGAAGAAGCAAACTTATTGATATGCTTATCACCACCAATATCTCATTTTCACAACTTTCACAATTTTAACATTTAAATGCGATTTCATTTGATGCAACATCTGTATGACAATAAAACCTGATGCGTATGTGTCGAGTTTGACACTTTGCATCCGGCATTCAACGAGAAGGAGTACTCAATGCGTTCAATGATCAAAAAAGGGATTATCTCTTTGGCTCTAGCGGTTTCTCTGCCTGTTGCAGCGAATAACTACACCATAGGCACAGGTAGCCAAAGCGGTACTTACTATCCTTTAGGTGGTTTGCTAGCAAAGGTGTGGAGTGAAAATATAGATGACTTCAATATGCGTGCGGAAGTGACGGCAGCTTCGGTAGAAAATGTCATCAAAGTATCGACTAAACAACAGCTTGCCGGTATCGCTATGGGCAACGTAGTGCAGCAGGCTTATCAGGGCACAGAGCCTTTCCCGCGTAAGATGGACGTGTCAGTTTTATTTGCACTGTATCCTAACGTTGTTCAATTCATGGTACCTGCCAACTCAGACATTAAGTCTGTAGCAGACCTGAAAGGCAAACGTGTTGCCCTTGGCGCGCCAGGTTCAGGTACTCGTGTTAGTGCCCTGAACATTTTGAAGACCCTTGGTGTTGAAGAAAGCGATATGCGCGGCCAGGCGCTGAATTACACGGCGACGACCGAAGCATTGGCAAATGGCCAGATTGATGCCGGTGTTATTGTAGGTAGCCTAGGTGTTGGTGCAATTACCGAGCTAGCTTTGACTCGTGATATCCGTATTTTGTCATTCAGCGATGAGGAAATTGCGCAAATCAACGAAGCCAATGCGTCATACAGCGGCCTGGATGTCGATGCTGACAGCTACCGCAATGTTCCTGCTTTCCAAGCGCCTGCGGTATGGAATGTACTCGTGGTGAAAGGCGATCTGGATAAAGAACTCGCTTACGAGATGACTAAGGTGGCGTTTGATAACATCGATCAAATCCGCCAGTCTATCGGTGTGACTAAGTTCACTACGGTTGAGAACATGAACAAGCTTGCAGGTATTCCTCTGCACCCAGGCTCTCAGCAGTTCATGGATGAGAAAAAGTAAGAGAACCGAAGTAATGCCTATCTCTATCGATAGGTAAACGTATACCCCCGAAGCATTTCGGGGGTAGAAAACATTGCAGTGTACAAGGAGTTCGCAATGACCAAATCTTCGGCGTTAAATCACAGGGTCACTGAGCGGTTAATGCAAATAGCAACCATTGCTGCAATTGCATTATCAGTGTTTCAAATTTGGCAGGGGCTAACTGCCAACCTCTCCGCACCTGTATTTCGCCCCGTCCACCTATGTTGGATCCTCGCTCTCGTATTCCTCGTTAGGCCATTAGTCAAAGAAGATAGCCGACTTTATCTTCCAGCAAGGTTTATCGATTTATCAATGGTATTAGCCACCTTGTGGGCTGCGCAGCATATCGTCCGGTTTGATTATGACGATATTGGCTTTTTGCTTGACGGGTTAGGTGCTGATGATGTCCTGGCCGGCTCGATATTAATCGTCACACTGCTTGAAGCGACACGCCGGACCGTGGGGATGGTCATGGTGGTGATTGCTGCGATCTTTTTGGCTTACGCCATGTTTGGCGATGTCTTGCCTGCCAGTGTAGCGAGTAAAGGTTTCGCACTGGATGAAATCATCCGTTTCCATATTTATTCTACCAACGGGGTGTTTGGTGCGCCGTTGGCAATTGCCGCAGGTGTGGTTTTTATCTTCGTGCTGTTTGGTGCATTTTTGCAGGTGACCGGCGCGGGCCAATTCTTTATTGACGCGGCGTTTGCTGTCGCGGGTAAATACCGTGGTGGTCCGGCAAAGGCCAGTGTGGTGGCTTCTGCTGCGCTGGGGTCGATTTCCGGCTCGGCTATTGCCAATACGGTGACCACCGGTGCCTTGACCATTCCGATGATGAAAAAGCTCGGATATAAGCCTGAGCAAGCGGCGGGTATTGAAGCGGCGGCCTCTACGGGTGGGCAAATTATGCCGCCGGTAATGGGGGCAGGGGCCTTTGTCATGGCCCAGTTCACCGGTATTGCCTATAGCGAAATTCTATTGGTGTCGATTGCACCGGCTATTTTGTACTTTGGTTGTACTTTACTTTATGTCCACTTGATGGCCTGTAAGCTTGGCCTAAAAGGCATGGACAAAGTCACCCAGCTAAAAATAGTGATGAAGCAAGGCTGGCACTTTATTGTGCCTTTGGTGCTGATCACGACCTTGCTGCTGATGAGTTACTCGCCTGTGCTGGTGGGTATCGCAGGCTGTAGTGCTATATTGGTCGCAGCCATGTGCCGTAAGCACAGCCGTATCAGTATCCGTCTTTTCTTTGAAGGGATGAAAGAAGGGGCACTATTGGCGCTGCCTATTTCGGTTGCCTGTGCTACCGCGGGTATTGTGGTTGGGGTCGTCGGTCAAACCGGCATCGGTCTGCAGTTCACCCAGTTCCTGATGGCGCTATCTGGTGGTTACTTATGGTCGGTGATGGCCTTGATTGCAGTAGCCGCCGTTATTCTTGGTATGGGCTTGCCTGTTACTGCTGCGTATATTGTGCTGTCGATCATGGCAGTGCCAGCTTTGACGGAGTTGGGCTTGAGCATCTTGGCCGCACACATGATTGTGTTCTGGTTGTCGCAAACCTCGAATGTGACACCACCAATTGCTTTGGCAGCCTTTGCTGGCGCAGGTGTCGCTGGTGCTTCACCGATGCAGTCAGCGGTTCAGGCATTTAAGCTGGCACAGGGCTTCTTCCTGATACCATTGATGATGGCTTTCTCACCGCTTATCTATGACGGGGAAAACCTACTTGGTTTCATGTTTGCAATTGTGACGACGATTGCTTTGATTGTTGCCTTTGCTGGAGGTATTGAAGGCCGGCTGATCAAGCCATTGTCGATGATTGAGAGGGCTGTGCTGCTGGTTGTGCCCTTTGCGCTGATTTTCAGTGGGCTAATGATCAAACTAGCGGCGGTTGCTATTGTGGTTGTTATTGTGTCACTTAATGCGTTTCGGGGCAGGGAAAGAAGCGTCACTCCTGTTTAATAGCCTTAGTATCAATCACGAATAGATGAAGAGGGGAAGCCAATGGCCTGTCTCTTGATCACATCTCATCAGAGGTAAAGGATTGGGCTATAAGGTATCCTTCTTGAATTGCTGCTAATTTATACCAGCCTCGCCATAGGGCGGCCCAACCGGGCCGCCCTGTTCGCTTACTGTCATACCATCCGCCTAGCCTTGCTAATGTAACTCGAGCCCATTTCAGATCTGGAGCTGTTGTTGGTAAGGGCTTATTTTCTTGTTTGACCCATAATAATTTCCAGCATATTCCGGGTAGAACAGACTCACAGCTACTGGTTTCTTGTCCGCGGCTTTCTGCTCTAAGTTGTAACAAGCGGATAGCGATAAACGCTTGAATGACGGCAACTCTCTCCAGGTTGTCCTTTGATTGAAGTTGCAGTGCTTCGACATCGGTTCCATCACTTTTCCACGCCTTGTGGAACTCTTCAACCAACCAGCGCTGTTCGTAGTAACTGATTATCTCCTGGGCTTTCGCTAACGTTGTCACTGGCTCTGAAGTCAGTAAGTGCCACTCCAATTTTTCGTTGTTGTCACCTCGCTCTTTACAACCAACATAATACAGAGAAAGTGACTTGCCACACTTATTGGCTGGAACCTTAATCGTAATAGGAGCAAAGCATACATCTAATGTTGCTTTACGCGCTTTGCGACCACCCCGTTGAGCAATATGGACAGTTCGTTGTCCCGATGGGGATAACTCCTTTGCATAATCATGGAGCTTATAACCACTTTCCTCAATGCAGCGACTATAGGTCGAGCGCACAACAAAACGCTGCTGGTTGGTCAGCTTGTAATGTAAGTATTCGTAGATGTCTGACTCCCTATCACACACTGAAATGACTCGGGCTTGGAGTTGACCTAAACGTTCAGACATTGCGGTTGATGCCTGTTGCCACTTGAAGGTCTCCTTCTCTTCATACGGTCGCTTGGCGAACTTATGTCCCCGGCCTCGAGTCGCAATATCCCTCGTCCACCGCTGTTGTTCGATTAGCCCCACAACCTTTTGCTCGCGTGGTGCAAACAACAGAACAGAGTGAGCTAGCATCCCCCGGGTTCGATTTCCCGAGTTCACGTGACCAAGTTCATCGGAGAGGCTTTTATGCGTGTAGGTTAGAGCGGTGGAGTCTTCAAGGGCAAGTAATAAGTCATGCGCTTCAGCCTCGTTAGTTGTTGCCACAAAACCGGCTTCAGCTATCGCATTGGCTTCAACATCAGGGTTACGGATGAGGCGATATGCCCCTTCAATAGAGGCGGGATTAGGGCAGGCTTGCACAATAGACACTCCAACATTAGATGCCATATCACTGGCTAATTGGACTAGTCGTTGTGTACGTCTAGAGTCGCCAAGCTTGGCATGCGAAAAGGTTTGTTGAGCCCATTCTAAAGTAGAATTCCCTATCATGATGATGACCTTTACTCATATTGTGTAAGATCGGATCGCAATAAAGAAAAAGAGTTCAAAAAAAGCCCCCGCCATGAGGCGGGGGACTTGTGTATAAGAGACAGGCCAATGGCTTCCCCTTCTTTTTGCTTTATGAGCATCGCTAATAGCTTCATGAACATAGCTGATAGCGCCGTTCTGGGCGGCCGACACTGCCATAGGAGACTTCGGCACTGAGCTCATCGGTACTGACCATATATTCAAGGTAACGTCTGGCGGTGGTTCGACTCGCACCGATATGTTGCCCGACTTCTTCTGCATTCAACAGTGTCTTTGGCGCATTGAACACTGCACGGATTTTATCCAAGGTTAGCCCGTCGATCCCTTTGGGTAGTCGGCTTGCTGGTGTGAATGAACTATTAGGCTTTGTGGCTGTGTCCGGTGTTGCCTGCAATAGCCCATCAACGTCACTCTGCATCAGTGACTCGATGTCAGAAAAACGATTAAGGTGATCGCGAAACTTTTGTAATGAGGCTTGCAGCCTTTCGAATACCAGAGGTTTGAGAATGTAATCAAAAATGCCGTTGTGCATCGCCTGGCGCAGGGTATCGACTTCTTTGGCTGCCGTTACCAGAATGACATCGGTGTTGCAGCCATTGGCGCGCAGCTCCCTGAGTAAGTCGAGGCCGGTACCGGTAGGGAATTGATTATCAAGTAGTACCAGCTCTGGCGCGAGCACTTCAATTAGGTCGCGCGTTTCATCAATGCCATGAGCGAGGCCAACTACCTCGAACCCTTCGATACGCTCAATGAAACGCCGTTGGATCTCTGCAATCTGCGGGTCATCCTCAGCGATGACAATACGGATAGTAGTGGTCATGATTGCTCCTCCATGTGCGTCGTTGAATCCTTGTCCTGAATATTGTTGTTATTGTGGTTTAGCTGTTTGGGTAGATATAAGGTAAACCGGCTGCCTGTGGCATCAGTATTCGCTTCAATAGGCTCAACGGTAATGAGTCCACCGAGATGTTCTGTCAGGCTTTTCACTAAATCCAACCCGATTCCGTGTCCTTGTGATGCTTTAGTTGTAAAACCACGGGTAAAGATCTTGTCCTGCATTTCACCGGCAATGCCTGGTCCTTGGTCCTCTACCTCAAATATCAGTTCTTTACCAAAATCTGACAAGATCACTGTGACTGTGCCGCCCTTGCCGTGGTGGGACAGGGTCGCTTCTAATGCATTGTCTATCAGGTTGCCTAAAATGCTGACCAGTTGCTCTCGGGGTAGGGCGTCAGGCAGGGCTGACATTTGGCTGTCTTGCTCGATGACCAATTCTAAACCTAGTTCTTTGGCTCGATTGTATTTACCCAGTAGGCACCCTGCGAGAATGCTATCGGAGGTGACTTCCATAAGCTGTTGGATAAAAGCTTGGTGACTTGATGATTCTTGGCCGATAACCGCCAGAGCCTCGTCTTTGGCATCGATTTGGATCAGCCCGGCAATGGTGTGGAGTTTGTTGTTGTACTCATGGGATTGACTACGCAAGCTCTCGGCATATTGCTTGATGCGGGTTAGTTTACGGCTGACCAGATCCACCTCGTTCTTAAGCCTAAAACTCGAGACCACGCCATTAACCTGATCGCCTTGGATCAGCGGGATCCGGTTCGCTATCAACAGATGATTGTGCAGCCAAACCTCTTGATCATATTGGGGCTCTCCTTGCTCCAGAACATCGAGCATGCCGCTGTCTGGCAACACAGATTGAATATGTTTGCCAATATAGTTGCCGTCTTCCGGCAGCTCCAATGTTTTAATTGCTGCGTGGTTGAAGGTGGTGATTCTCCCTTCGTGGTTGATAGCGACAATCCCTTCACGAACGGTCTCTAACGTCGCATTTCGTTCCTGGAACATTCGGCCGATTTGTTCCGGCTCTAGGTTGAAAATGGCCTTTTTGAAATGGGAGGCAAACCAGACAGCAGTAAATACACTGAAAAGGAAAGCGCCACCAATAGCGAAGAACATACTGAGGCGGTGGTTGCTCACTAATCTATCAACAGTATCAAGCATATAGCCCACCGAGACGATACCGATAACTTCAGTGCCGGCGGGATTGAACACTGGTGCTTTGCCTCGCATTGACCAGCCGATACTGCCAAGGGCTTTGGATATATAGGGCTTACCATGAACAAGGGCTGGCTCATTGGTATCGCCATCGTCATCTGCCATGGACTGGCCAATCATATGGGGGAAAGGGTGCGCAAGGCGTATGCCGTCCTTATCGCCAAAAACCACAAACCGCGCTTCGGCTGAGTGAGCAAGTTTGTAACTTAAAGGTTGCAAAAAATCAGAGTCTCTGCCCTCTACTGCGCGAACCACATCGGGTGAAGCAGCAATTGCCAATGCCACACGCATGGCTTGCTGACCGATTTGTTCATCCAGCACACTATCGAGGTAGCGGATAGCAAAATGGCCAAGCATGCCGGTCTGCAATACAGCAATAACACCTAAAATCAATACCATACGCCACTTTAATCTGAGGTGACGTAATGACAGCATACGTAACATGAAGCGGGTGATTCCTTTCACCGTAAATGATGTAACGACTTTACCTGTTTTTGTGGCGACATGCTGTGAACAATATGAACAAAATGATAAATAAAGCCGTTATTCACATTAATTTTACAATCTTTAGTTTGCTCAATAGCTGCCTTACCTTTGTGTTGAAGGATAAAAACAACACTCAACGAGGAAAGAGCTATGCTTACTCAGTTTATTACCCGCAAACGTGTAACCCTACTGGCGACGATTATGGCTTCTGCTATGAGCATTGGCTCTGTGCAGGCGAAAGTCGACGAAATTCACTTCTTGGTACCGGGTGGTGCAGGTGGTGGCTGGGATAGCACAGCACGTGGTACCGGTGAAGCACTCGCAAAATCCGAATTGGTCGACAAAGTGTCTTATGAAAATATGTCTGGTGGCGGCGGCGGTAAAGCAATTGCCTATCTGATCAAGACGGCTGAGCAGTCACAAGATACCTTGATGGTGAATTCGACGCCTATTGTTATTCGCTCCCTTTCTAAAGTCTTCCCTCAGTCATTCCGTGACCTGACCCCAGTCGCCGCTACCATTGGTGATTATGCCGCCTTTGTGGTGGCGAAAGACTCTCCTTACCAGTCATTTAATGAACTGGCTGAAGAGTACAAGAAAAACCCTCGCTCAGTGTCTGTGGCTGGAGGTTCATCCCGTGGCGGTATGGATCACCTTGTTGCGGCATTGGCTTTCAAAGCCGCTGGTGGTGAACCACGTCGGGTGAAATACCTTGCCTATGATGCTGGCGGTAAAGCAATGGCTGGCTTGCTATCGGGAGAAACCCAAGTGCTATCAACGGGTTTAAGCGAAGCGCTTAGCCTTGCCGAGGCGGGTGAAGTGCGCATTCTGGCTATGACCGGTGAAAGCCGTTCGCCAGTCGCACCGGATGTACCGACTCTGAAAGAGTTAGGTTATGACGCAAGCTTTGTAAACTGGCGCGGCTTTTTCGCAGCTCCAGGGATCAGCGATGAGCAGGCAGACGAGTTCGCTGCTGTGCTTGAGAAGATGTACCAGACCAACGAGTGGACATCAGTCCGAGACCGCTATGGTTGGACAGAAATCTACAAACCTCGCGCAGAATTTGAAGCCTTCTTGCAAGAGCAGGAAAAAGAGATGGGTAACTTGATGAAAGAGCTTGGCTTTTTAAATTAATCCCATTGCTTGTCTAAATGCAGGGTAGGCAATATGCCTGCTCTGCCCACTTCTAAAGCGAAAGATTTCAAATAATATTAATCAGGGGATACACCCATGACGCTTACCAAAGATCATATCGGCGGGCTGATCTTCTTGTGCTTTTCAGTTGCCTACGGCTATTACGCCACCCAAATACCACTGTTTCCAGGAGATGAGTACGAACCCTTCCACGCGAAATCGATGCCGACCATGCTGGCTGGATTGGGGATTGTACTATCACTATTACAGCTAGTCGCCGCACATAGAAAAAACCAAGTTACCGCTTCAGACATGCTGTCGCTGGCAGGGCTGGATTTCAAAATTATCAGCAAGCTGTTAGTCCTGATGGTGCTGTTTGCCATTGCGCTGGAGTGGGTAGGCTTTCTGGTTTCCACTGTTTTCTTTCTTGTCGGTGGTTACTGGCTACTGGGTGAGCGTCGCCCGAAAATCATCTTTCTGGCATCGGTGCCGTTTGCGACGGGGTTTTGGTACGTCCTGACTCAGTTGCTCGATATTTACTTAGCCCCAGGCCGATTTTGGGCATTCATCTAAAAGGGAGAAACTTCCATGTTTGATGGAATGATGTCAGGACTGACAACGGCATTTATGCCATTTAATTTAATGATGGTGGTGATCGGCTGCTTTGCCGGTACCTTCATCGGAATGCTACCGGGTTTAGGGCCAATTTCTGCGATTGCCTTGATGATCCCGATTACCTACGGGCTGGATCCTTCATCGGGCATTATCTTGATGGCCGGGGTGTATTACGGTGCCATTTTTGGTGGCTCAACGTCTTCAATCCTTATTAATGCACCGGGTTGTGCCAGTACCGTGGTTACCGCGTTTGATGGCTATCCAATGGCGCAGCGCAAGCAAGCCGGTAAAGCACTGGCATTGGCGGCTTACTCTTCTTTCACTGGCGGAACCATTGGTGCGATTATCCTGTTGTTTGCCGCACCTGCGCTTGCCAAGGTGTCACTCAGCTTCCAGTCGTCTGATTATTTTGCCTTGATGATCTTAGGCCTTACCGCCGTTGCTGCCTTTTCCGGAAAAGGGCAAGTGATCAAAGCACTAATGATGACTGTGTTTGGCTTGATGATTGCCACTGTGGGTAACGATGTCATGTCGGGGATCCCGCGTTTTACCTTCGACAATATTAACTTGATTGATGGTATCAGCTTCTTGTTGCTAGCAATGGCGACTTTTGCTCTGACCGAAGTGATCATGACGGTACTGCGTGGTGAGCACAAAGAGAAAGAGCCGCAGATGGACATGGACTCGTTGGGCAGCATGAAGCTGAATAAAGAGGAAGTGAAGCACGTTGCGCCGACAGTAGTGCGTTCATCGGTGTTTGGCTTTTTGGTTGGGGTATTGCCAGGCGCAGGTGCGACGATTGCGTCATTCCTTAGCTACGGCATGGAGCGGAACCTTGCCAGCAAAGAAGAAAAAGCCAAATTCGGCAAAGGTGCCTTGCGTGGTTTGGCTGCACCGGAATCAGCCAACAACGCGGCATCGACAGGTTCTTTTGTGCCGCTCCTTACACTGGGTATCCCCGGCTCTGGTACCACGGCAATTATGCTGGGGGCACTCATTGCCTACGGTATTCAGCCAGGTCCACGCTTGTTCGTTAATAACCCAGATGTCTTCTGGTCGGTGATTATTTCGATGTACTTCGGTAACTTGGTTCTGCTTATTTTGAACCTGCCGTTGATCCCTTATATTTCACGCTTGTTGGTGATCCCAAGACCTATTTTGATCCCATTGATCTTGTTCTTCTCTATCACTGGCGTGTATTTGGTGAGCTTCAATACTTTCGATATCCACATGATGGTGATTATCACGGTTATCGCTACCTTCTTGAAGTTGCTTCATTTTCCGATGGCTCCTATGCTGCTGGGTTTCATCCTTGGCGAAATACTTGAGAAGAACCTCAGTCGTTCTCTGACCTTGTCAGATGGTAGTTATGCTTTCTTGTGGGAGCGCCCATTGACACTGTCCATCATGATTTGTGCCGTACTGGCTTTGATGATGCCAATGGTCAGCAACGTGTTAGATGCCCGAAAAGCCAAGCGCGAACAAATATCAGATGATGTAGCAGCAACAGAACAACAGTAAACACACAGAAATAACAATTACTACGATGGAGTCGAAGGATGCTGACACCACTAAACCAATACCGAGTACTGGATCTGACTAATGTGCTGGCGGGGCCATTCTGTGGGCATCAGCTGGCCCACTTGGGTGCTGAAGTCATTAAGGTTGAAGTGCCTAAAAGTGGCGATCTAGCCCGCCAGTTAGGGGCTTCTCCCACGTTGAACAAAGCGGGAATGGGGATTTCATTCCTCGCTCAGAATGTGGGCAAACAGTCGGTCACGCTTAACTTGAAAACAGATGAAGGGAAATCCCTGTTTAAGCAGTTGGTAAAAACTGCGGATGTGGTGATAGAAAACTTCCGTCCGGGTGTCATGGATAGGCTGGGCTTGGGTTATACAGAGCTTAAAGAGGTGAACCCCAATATTGTTTATTGCGCAATCTCTGGCTATGGCGCTGATGGCCCGATGCGCCACTTGCCTGCCTATGATCAAATCATCCAGGGTATGTCTGGGGTAATGAGCATTACCGGAGCGCCGGAAAATGCCCGTACCGAGTGGGGTACCCGATAGCCGATACCATAGGGGGGATGACCGCTGCATTTGCAATCTGTGCTGCATTGGCAGGCAGGGAGAAAGCGGGCGAAGGTTCATTCATCGATGTATCCATGTTGGAGTCAACGTTGACCACAATGGGGTGGGCAGTTTCTAATTTTCTGGTGGCAGATAAAGTGCCTCAGCCACTAGGCAATAACAATGTCACCGCCAGCCCGTCAGGAACCTTTAAAACAGGTGAAGGATTGTTGAATATTGCTGCCAATAAACAAGAGCAGTTCGAAGCGTTGTGCCAACTCATTGGGCGGAACGATTTGATTACTGAGCCCCGTTTTGCAGAGCGGCAGGCGAGGCTGGAAAATCGCGAGTTACTCACCGGCCATATTGAAGCGGCCTTTGCGGTTAAATCAGCAAAAGAGTGGGAATCTGCCCTTAACCATATAGGTGTGCCTGCTGGTAGGGTGCTGAGCGTCCCACAAGCATTGGATTTGCCACAGGTACAAGGCCGTGATTTTACCGGGTGTTTTGTTGATTCGCCCGGGGTTAACCAAGATGTCCGTTATGTCAGAACAGGCTTCAAACTCGATGGTGAGCGCCCAGCGGTAACCTTGCCACCCCCTCAATTGGGAGAGCATACCGAACAGTGGTTGACGACATTGGGATTAAGCAAAGAAGAGATCGAACAATTACAAGGGCAGGGAGCAATATGAGTATCGAAAGACCGGAACATGGCGTTGGTCGTGAAGTGAGCGATTGGTGGAAGACCGATATTATCGACATGTCACCAGGTGTGATTCGCTATTATGGTTACCCGATTGAAGATCTCATTGGCAATGTCAGCTTTGCCCAGATGATTTGGCTGATGGTAAGCGGTGAGTTGCCGTTGCCCTCACAGGCAAAGCTGCTTGATGCGGCGCTGATGTCAGCCGTCGATCACGGCCCACAAGCGCCAAGTATTGCGATTGCCAGAATGGCGGCGACCTGTGGCGTTGGCCTCAATAATGCTATGGCATCGGCGGTGAATGTGCTGGGTGATGTGCATGGTGGAGCGGGTGAGCAAGCTGTCGCTTTATATCAAGCCATTGCAGCTCGTTGCGAGCAAGGGGAATCGCTGGAGACGGCGATTGAGTTAGAAGTGACGGCGCACAAAGAGCTACACGGTAAATTCATTCCTGGCTTTGGCCATCGTTTCCACCCCGTAGACCCCCGAGCTCCTGCTTTGATGGCGCTAGTGAAGCAAACAGCAGATAGTGGAACCGTAACCGGGCAATTCGCAGAGATTGCTATGGGGGTAGAAAACTACCTGTATCAGCAAAAAGGCAAACGCATTCCGATGAATATCGACGGCGCAACGGCTGTGATATATGCCGAGTTGGGCATTCCTGCGCCGCTAGCAAGGGGATTGTTTTGCCTGTCCCGCTCGGTAGGGATATTGGCCCATGCTTGGGAGCAAACAGGACAAGGCGGCAGGAATAAAGGGCCGATTCCACGGAACCTGCTGTGGACTTATGAAGGGCCTGATGCTCGCGAAATGCCTTAAGAATGAAATTACCCACTATATGGTATAGCGTTCCGTACCTAGTACTGATAATATGCAGTCTGTGTGACCTTTGATGATGTTTTATTAAAATCTCGTCTATTTACCTCAGATTGGGGGAGTGTAATGGCAACGAACGTCTGCTTGTTTGCCATTACACTTTTCTTTTGTTACTGGTTTCTTTTTCTACTTTGTCGAAAAGAAGATATCGCCATAGTAAGCGGTAACGGCTTGGCCGCTGTTATCGGTATCTGTCATGATGGCGATGCCATTGATATACCGATAGGCCTGACGGTTTTTGTGCTCGCTGCCTTTATCACCAAATAAGTTGATAAAATCTTGATAGACATTGCGTTTCTCTTTTTGCCATCGAGAAACACTATCACTTACCCCTCTAACAGCTAGCATTTGGACTTTATCCCCAGCAAACGCATTGCTCCAGCGCGAGTAGCGAGGCTGGTTGCTAGACCACACATAATTTATTGCTTTCGTAGAGGGTTTCAGCAAATTGTCGCCAATGACAAGGTAAATCCGAACAGCGAAGTCATCGCCGCTCTTAGTCGTTTCATCAATACCGTTTAACTTATCTTCCATCCGCCATGACCAATTGATATAAGGAGTCTCTTCAAGGTCAATCCGAATAGGTTTGGTGATGATGGTGGCGCTATCGTTGCTTGTGGCCTTGAGAACACGCTGTCCGTCGAGGGGAACCACGACATAGTGTGTGCGGCCGGCAAAGTGCTTGACGTTCCAAGACGCGATAGATTCCTGGCCAAACTGGGCAACGGGAATCTCATATGCTCCAGCAGCGTGGGCAAAAAATAAGGCTAAGGTTGAATATAAACGTATAGGCATGAAGATAATCATAGTCGCCTTTGGGATGCATACCTATTTGAGCGTGACATTCAGTGCTTTAAGAGTAAACTTGCCGGCTTTTAATTCCTGATGTTGGAATGTGGGCCATGGATGGTGTGTAGAGAGGGCAAAACATGATCCATGACCGAGCCAGCCAAATGGTGATTTTTCATACCTTAGTCGAGGCGGGGAGCTTTACCGCCGCAGCGCGCACTCTAGGGGTATCGACTTCCCATGTCAGTAAGCAGTTGGGGATGTTGGAGAGTGATTTGAATGTCAAGTTGATCCAGCGGACAACGCGCAGCTTAACCCTGACAGAGGCAGGGCATCACTTTGCGACTTATGCCAAGCAAGTTTTTTCTGCAGTCAATGAAGCCAATGACAGCATGGCGCAGGAGCGTGATGACGTAACGGGTGTGATTCGTTTGGGGTTGTCCCAGTCTTTTGGCACCATGCATATTATCCCTGCCATAGAAAAGCTGCGCCAGATGTATCCAGATTTACAGGTTGAGCTTAGCCTGTTTGATCATAAAGCGGATATGTTGGCGGATGGCTTGGATTTGTGGATTACCAACTTTGAGCATATTCCGGAAGGGTACGTTGCCCAGCGCTTGGCAGAGACGCGTTTTATTGTTACTGCTTCGCCTAAATACCTGATTGAACACCCTGCACCCAGCCATCCGTCAGAGCTTGCCAACCACAACTGCGTGACCTACCAAAGTCGCCAGCGTGATTATAGTTGTTGGGACTTTACCAAAGAGGGGGAGTCTTTGAGTGTGAAGGTGTCAGGTAACTACCGGGTTGATTTGGCAGAAGCCGTTAGGGATGCTGCAATCGCTGGTTGGGGAGTTGCCTATCTTGCCAGTTATTTAATAACGGATGAGTTTAGGGACGGTAAATTGATACAGCTATTACCGGACTGGACTGCCAACCAGACCATGCCGTTTTATGCCGTTTATCCAAGCCGCAAGCATTTGCCCCGTAAGGTAAGTGCTGTTATTGATTTCTTTAAACACTACATCGGCGAGTCCCCTTATTGGGATGAAGCACTAAAGCCTTGGGTTAAGTTATAAAAATTGCTGATATTTCCAACAGTTGATAGCAAATAATTGTTCGTGAAGGCATAAATACTTTTTCCATCTGGCAATAATAGTTAGATGAGGTGATTTTAGTGCTTTAAAATCAAGTAGTTGAATAGATTGTCATTATTGGCATGCCCAACATGTAACAAACGAATAGCAAACTCGCCTTGTACGCAATCCTTTGCTCTCTAGAATGCGCGGCTCAACATTTAGAGCAAAGGTGCTTATTTCATGTCTTCCTTACTGGGTATTTTCGCCATTCTGGTTATTGCGTATCTTCTATCAACAGATCGCCGCAATATTCCAGTCAGAACTGTATCACTGGCATTTGGTCTGCAGATTATTTTTGCTTTGTTGGTACTGTATGTCCCGGCAGGGAAAGATGCCTTAAATGCAGTAACAGCAGGTGTCTCCAGTGTCATCGATTATGGGCAGCAGGGAATTAGCTTTTTGTTTGGTGGCTTGGCAACCGGCAGTGTAGGGTTTGTTTTTGCCATTAATGTACTGGGTATTATCATTTTCTTCTCGGCGCTTATTTCTGCCCTATACCATATTGGCTTGATGCCGAAAGTGATTAACGTCATTGGCGGCGGCTTGCAGCGTCTGCTGGGCACCGGCCGTGCGGAATCACTATCTGCAACCGCTAATATCTTTGTTGGTATGGTTGAAGCACCGCTGGTGGTTAAGCCTTACCTGACAAAAATGAGTGACTCGCAATTCTTTGCGGTGATGACTTGCGGCCTAGCTTCAGTGGCAGGTGGAACCTTGGTTGGCTATGCCTCGCTGGGTGTGGAATTGAACTTTCTGATTGCTGCGGCCTTCATGTCGGCTCCTGCAGGCTTGTTGATGGCTAAAATGATGGTACCACCAAGCGAGCAGGCGAACGATGAAGATGAAATCACGTCTGTAGAGCTGCCACGCGCAACCAACGTGGTTGAAGCTTTGGCGGACGGTGCCATGTCCGGCGTGCGTATTGCTGTTGCGGTAGGTGCAACGCTACTTGCTTTCATTAGTGTGATTGCGCTGCTTAACGGCTTACTGGGTAGCGCCGGCGACTTGTTTGGTATTCAGCTTAGCTTTGAAATTATCCTTGGTTACCTGTTTGCACCGATTGCCTTCCTGATTGGTGTGCCATGGAATGAAGCCTTGGTGGCTGGCTCATTGATTGGTAGCAAGGTAGTAGTTAACGAATTCGTTGCCTTTATCCAAATGATGGAAGTGAAAGATCAGCTGAGCGAGCACTCACTGGCGATTGTCACTTTCGCATTGTGCGGCTTTGCCAATGTTTCAACCATGGCGATTCTGATTGGTGGTTTGGGCAGCCTTGCCCCTGAACGTCGCACCTTTATTTCGAAAATGGGCTTCCGTGCGATTGCTGCTGGTGTACTGGCGAACTTGATGAGTGCCTCAATCGCAGGTGTGATTCTGTCACTTTAAGCACGGTATTACTTTAAAAAAGAGAATACTTTCAGCCTTCTATATGGCCGGGTTGAATGAATAAGCAAGAGGGGAGAACGCTAGTTATCCCCTTTTATCATAAGGTTATATAGCCGGGTGCTAAATAAGCTATTAGGTTTACTTAGCTAAACTGGATTGCTACTGTTAACGGGAAAGCAAAATAATACTTATTGAAAAGGATGACAAAATGAAAGTGATAGCCTTCGCCGCAAGCAACAGCAGCACCTCCATTAATAAACAACTTGTCACCTATGCCGCCTCGCAATTGGAAGGCATCAACGTTGAAGTGTTGGATCTCAATGATTTCGAGTTGCCACTTTTTAGCCAGGATAAGGAAAATGAACTGGGACAACCCGCACTCGCCCATGCATTCCTTAAGAAGGTTCAATCTGCAGATGCACTGCTGATTTCATTCGCCGAGCACAATGGTTCATACACAGCGGCCTATAAGAATTTGTTTGATTGGGTTTCTCGCATCGAGCCTAAAGTGTATCAAGATAAACCCGTTGTTTTGCTATCAACCTCACCGGGTCCAGGTGGTGCCAAGAACGTATTGGCAGCCGCAGAGGCATCAATGCCATTCTTCGGTGCAGAAGTGAAGGCAACGCTTTCGGTACCAAGCTTCTATGAGAATTTCGATGCTGAAAATGGTGGCATTATTCATCCGCATCTGAATGACAAAGTTGTCACGACAGTACAGTTGCTTCAGTAGTAACTACTTTATTTACTACTTTTGTACTAGTAGAGCTCATGTATAAATGCCCTTGTGAAATGTTTTACAAGGGTTTTCATCCCACTTCATGGTTAATCTATTTTCAAATTTGGAAATTTTGATTGGTTAAATCAATTAATATCTTTTAAATACATATAATAGCGTACCTTAAGTTGCTGAATTGTATGAATTTTAAATAACACCAATTCATTTTTTATAAAATATAAGCACCTGTCCATACACATTCATTCATTTAATGTCTTGAACCTGAATAATTGCTGAACATATAATCACGGCGAAAATAAAACGGTGTTCAATGATTTATTACCACTTAAGTGGTAAATAACAGCTTGTGGCAGTATGGCATGACAATGAAAATAAAATATTCTGCGGTAATTTTAAGTTTACTATTATTTGGTTGTGGTGGAGGCGGCGGAGGTTCAAGTGAGCCAAATTCAGCCCCGAAACCACCTGAAAAACTAGAACGAACAGCAATATCAGCTCAAGACATTTCTCTAACCTTTTCTGAACAAGGTATTGCTTCCCCGCAAGTACACTATCAAGTTGGAGAGACTGAATTTAGTATCTCTGCTGGTAAACCTCATGATGTGATCGCAATTGATTCTGATTCAGGTGTGATAACAATTCTCGCAGCTGGAGAAACTGCAGTTACGGTTGTGGACAGCAGCAGTGAATATAAGACTTCAAGTACTACATTTAATGTTGTGGTTGAAAAAGCCAAGAATAACGAATTAGAACTCTCTGATATCAAGATATCGACTAGCTCTACAGAAGATGTGTTATTACCATTCTCTGGCAATAAAGGCGAAATAAAAGTTGAGTTTCAGCCTGAAGGCTTAGTACGTTTTGACCCAGAAACGGATACTATCGTGGCAGAGGGAGTACCGGGGGAGGTCGAAGTTACGCTAACTGATCTTGGCAATAGAAATTACTTAGAAACGTCTAAATCAGCCACAATAGATATTGAGGCAATTGAAGCCGATATACTTGATTTTTCGCCAATCACACGCAGCTATCAAACAGGTTTGACCTTTAATCCAATCAAGATCAGCGGTTCTGAAAGTGGATACATCCACTATGAACTCACTGACCAGGATATATCAAACCCTGTCATTACGCTCAATGAAGAAACAGGCTTGATGACTGCTTTACGAGTTGGTGAGGCTACTGTTAAAGCTACTCAGCACCTTGGCAGCGAGTACGGATATGCGAAGAAAGAAGCCATTTTTAGAGTGAGGATTGATCTTGGTGACCGTGCAAATTTAGATGTAAAAAATGCCGATATCCAGTTTGACAATAAGACGCTGTTTTCTCCAGCAGTAAACAACAGTGTCGCACCTGTCCATTATGAGGTTTTATCTGGTAATGATGTTATTGAAGTAGATGATCAAACTGGTTTATTGCGAATACTGAAAGTAGGCTATGCCGAAGTTAAAGCTGTTGATGATATCAATAAGAATTACGCCGCAGATGAACGCTCATTTACAGTGACAGTGAACCCCGCGATTCACCCAGGGATTGAAGATGGTCAAGTAACCTATACCTTCGCAGAAGATATGAAAGTATCTCCAAACATGAAGGGACAATTAGGAAGTTTAACTTTCAGTGGTGATACAAATGTCGTTTCTGTTGCTGGAAATAAACTGACTCTTCTTAAATCTGGCGTCGCTAAGTTAAAAGTTGTTGATGATGGTGGCGAAAATTATCAAACATCCACACCAGGTTTCTTGACAGTGAAAGTGCTCAAAGCTCGACAACTTGACTTTACTGTTAGTGATATATCGACATCATACGCTCCTGGACAGTGTGAGAATGCAATCTTTACTAACAGTGTGGGTAAGGTAACAGTATTACCATTAACTGATGATGATCAAAGTGTCGCTGAATACGATGCTGACAACCAGTGCTTTAAGATAAAAAGAAGTGGTGTTGCAAGCTTTAATGCTATTGCTGGAGAAACGGATAACTATTTAGCTTCAGAGCCACAACGCTTGACTGTTGTGGTTGATCCCGCTGATTCTCGCTTAAGTGTTGATGGCAATTTAACGAGAACTTATACAGAAGGTAAGCCAACTGTTCATTCTCCAGCTATCGGTGGGGGTACTGATAATTTAAGCTTTAAGTTAGTTGAAGATAAAAGTGAAAGCGATGTCATTACTGTGAATGCTCAAAGCGGGGATATCACAATTCTTAATTCTGGGCACGCTGTTGTTGAAGTGACTGACCAAGGTGATGATAAGTATGGCCCAGCCTCAACATCATTTACTGTAAATATTGAAAAAGCGGTAAACCCAGTTACTGTGTCATATGATGATGTAGCATATTCTCCAAATGGAATAATTACACCAGTAGTTGAAAACCAAGTTGGTGAAATCACATTTAGGCTGTATGAGCCTGATACATCACCAGTCGAACTACTAAGGCAAGGGCAGCTATCGATTCGCTCTACAGGGACTTTTCATGTTTACTTTGATGCTGTCGAAACACGAAACTATAAACCTGTAACAAAGCTAGCGACAGCATATGTAGATTTGGCTGAAAACCCAGGTATTGATTTTCGCAATGATACTTTTGAATATGCACCCTTGAAGAAAGTCACGATAGATCTTCCTGAGGCTAAAGGTACAAGAAGGTACAGTCTACAAAGCCCTACAGGTGGCTGGGTAGGTTATGAGTTGAGGGTTCAGGAGAGTACCGGCGAAATATCACTGCAAAATTATACTCAAGGTAAACTCTATTCCTTGTGGGTAGGTGAAGATGCCAATAATCTTTACAAGCACTTAGACCCTCAACCTGTGAGTCTCATTAGCATAACGCCACCGACTAAAGGAAATGCAAACCGTGACTTTACCATCTCAGACTCATTGACTGTTATGGGAAGCTCAGTAGATAGTGATGAACCGTGGTTTGATAAAACCGAATTTGATATTGCTGGCGCTACAGTCATACATCCGACAAGAGAAGAAATGACTCAATATGGAAATGGGGTTGTTATTCCGGTTGAAGTGTTATCTTCCGAATTGTTCGGGAACTCAGGGCAGCAATATCAACGGACAGTTCGTCTACTTGTACAACGCTATGAAGGCTGTGCTTCTATTGTTAACGAGGCTAATCTGCATGAATTAATGGAACAGAAAAAAGCCGTTAATTTTTACGAAGGTAAGCAATGTGAAAATGGTCCAACAAATCTAATTTTGACTTATACAATTCTTGATAAATCAGAAATTAATAAGTTTGATTTTTATGATGGTGCATGGGAAACGTTGCAGCCGTTTGTTGTTTATCGTAGTGCTAAAGTGAAGTCTGAAGAAACTGGCATTACTGAAGAACGCTTAGTCGAGTGGGATCGAATTGAACTGAACTTGACCCGAGATTAACTTGAAGAAAACATGAAAAACAGCGACTCACTGAGTCGCTGTTTTTCTTTTCGAGGTGTTGGTTTACTTGTTTGTCACTTAGCTTTTGTTAGTCACAAGTAACAGCACCGATGTTCTCCCATACTGAAGCAACTCCTGGCTCTTCGCCTTTGGTCCACCATTTGGCTTTCCAACGGTAGTCGTTATGGTTGACCTCATCACCACCGTTGTACGCCACACCCGTGTTCCAACCAAACTCAACATCACTGATCAGTTTCCACTGATCGGCAGTCGCACTTGGCTTGTTGTTTTGTGTCCAGTACTTAGCTTCCCAGACTAGTTGGTCGTGGCTGACTTGGTCACCGGTATTGTAAACAGCACCACCAGACCAAGCAGGGTAGTTGCCAGCATTTGGATCGGTTAAGTCACACTCATTGCCACCTGTATCTTTAGGTGTCACAGTCACTGAGGTTTGCGCCTGTGCATCCAGTGCGCCGTCTGATACCAATACAGACACTGTTGCCTGCAATGTTTCAGTAACGGCAGGAGCAGAAAGGGTGAGTGATGCTGTGCCTTGACCCGAAACTAAGCTAAACCCTTGAGGGATAGTCCAGCTGTAAGTCAACGGGTCACCGTCTGGGTCATCCGCTTGGGCATTGAGGGTGAAGGTATCCTGTGATTCCACAGGAAGCTGGGCGGGTAGCGATACGCTCGGCGGCTGGTTTTCCTGCTCTGCCTTGTTGTTGATGGTTACCGTGTCGCTGTCAGTTAGGCCTTCCTCGTCTGTTACTGTCAGGGTGAAGGAATAGCTGATGTCAATATCGGTAGACGGAACGGCTATCGTTGCCTTTGCTTCGTGTTCCCCAGTAATAGCCAGGGTGTCACCAGCAGTTTGTTTCCAGGCATAACTAATAGCTTGCTGTTCCGGATCGTAGGAGTTTGAGCCATCTAATATGACATCAATTGGCCCTGTAACGGTCTTGTCAACGCCGGCATTGGCATGAGGCGGTTTGTTCTCCGGTGGTGGTGTCACTCCGCCATCACCATGGCCCAGCCCTTCGTGCATGGCATTAAGGACATCGCCATTATCGGCATCAATTTCCCATGAGAACAAGCCGGCTAAGCCATGTTGCTGGACATAGTTGCCCTTGGCTTTAACTGCTCTGGCATTATCGTAAGAGATAAGCTCCCTGGTGGTTGGGTTCCACTTGTAAGAGGCTTCTGCTTGCTCATCGTAACGATCTTCCCAGCCATTGCCTGAATGGTTGTCGGCAATGTCACGGTAATCGAGCACACCAGCCTCCCAGGTGCCATCAATGCCGCCGGTGGCCTGTCCGGTCATCGGGTTATCGCCAGTATAGTTGTGAACGCCTTTCCAGCCTCGTCCATATTTAGGTACGCCTATGACAAGCTTTTTCGGATCGAGCCCTTGTGCTAGGAGGTCATTGACGCCGCGGTCTGTGGTGTGGGTAACCGCAGGGTTATGGCTCGCATCATACAGTCCGGATTGATGGCCTAGGTTGTTCAAATCGAAGGCACCGAACATGTCGTAGTTCATCAGGAAGATGTAGTCCATATATTGCTGGGCGCGGCTGTAATCTACGACTTCGATCTTTTTGACATCGACACCGATGGCAGAAGTCAGCTCATAGGTACGGCCGGTTTCTTTGGACAAGTCATCCAGCATTTCACGCAGCTCTTTCATCAGCGTGACATACAATTCACCGTCTTTTTCTTTGTCACCAAGAGTAGGGTGAGCACCGTTACCGCCCGGGTATTCCCAGTCGATATCTACACCATCGAAGAACTTCCAGGTCTGCAGGAACTCTTTGACTGAGTTAACAAAGGTCCGGCGCTTCGCTTCATCGTGCATGAAGTAGAATGGGTCTGATAGGGTCCAGCCACCAATAGAAGGCAGGAGCTTCAAATCTGGGTAGGCTTGTTTGAGCGCCATCATCTGGCCAAAGTTACCCCGGTACGGATCAGCCCAGTCACTGACGCCTTGTTGGCCTTTTTGAAGTGCAGCCCAAGGGTCATGGATAGCGACTTTGAAATCCTCTCGCCCCGCACAGGCTTTTTGCAATGCTTCGAAGCTGCCAGGGATTTGCTTCAAGCTGTCATTGATGCCATTGCCGCCACAGATTGGGGTGAAACCGTAGATGATGTGAGTGAGGTTTTGGGCTGGGACTTTATCGATAGGGAAGGCGCGGTCATACACACTCCACTCAACAAAATAGCTACCGACAACCTTACCTGATTTATTGGTATAAGGTTTATTGTTCTCTTGCAGAACGGGTACCAACGGCGCTAAGTGGCTACCATCGGTATCGGCGATAGTAAGCTCGACGCTGCCACTTTCGCTGCAGCCATCAGCGTTACACAGTTCAACAGTCATGTCGTAGACACCACCTTTGCTGACATCAAATGTGGCGCTTTTAACGCTGCCACTGCCGGTCCAGACCGTACTGCCATCAAGTTTCACATTGGCCGTCTCTGCAGGGTCGCCGCTCCATGTTTGCCAAGAAACGGTAACGGCGACACTGTCATGTACATCAACCACGATATCTTCGTAGCTGCTGGCATCTCGGTTTAACTCGACAAGAGCGTAGGTGTGCTCACCCCAATCAATGGTTGGTGCGCCGGGTGCGGCAGCATAGCTTATTGAGGACGAGAGTAAGCCGCCAATAAATATGGCTAGATTAGACTTTTTCACAGAATGAACTCCATTTACATATAACGAGTAATGGTTTGTTGAGCGGAATAAATTGAAACTCTATTTAGAAAACGAGACAAAACAGAACCAATCAATAATGTTCACACTCCATTTGTTTTAATAAATACAAGCACAACGAAAGGGAGTAAACTCCACTTGAGGTAGCCCCGCTATCATAGATAAATCATTAGACCGGAAGCTTTGCGTCCTAAACTTTCATTTAGTTTGCCGTTGTCACAAGTACTATTAAATTAGTAGCAAAGCCTCTTATTTTGGTCAAAGAAAAATCTTTTGTTTGGTAGCAAAAAATTGTAGGTATGTGAGCTTGCTTCATGAACTTTAATGGTAAAATTAATTCAATTAAGTGTTTGAATTTAATTGGTTTGGTGATCTGTGTCTAGCAAATTGGTGCGACCAGTTTAACTCCCTGATCGCCATGCACTGCGGCCTATGGTGACAAAAAAATGTCGATATAACTTACTATTTTTTATTGTTATAGATGGCTCGGGCTATATTTTTTAGGTGAATATAGACCAAGGTAATCCATAACACTCAATCTGACACCAATATACTGTTCTTTTATTTAGGTGTTCTATGAAGCAATGGTGTTGAAAGGTATTCAGAAAATGATTTATAAAATTCAAGGACCTAATCTATTTTTATTTTAAATCAATCGCTTACTAATATCATTTGAAATAAGGTGAGGTGAATGAGCAAGAAAGTTAAACGTTAAAATTAAGTACTGTTATTCACTGGTTGTAACTAGGCTGGGTGTTAGCGAGAAATTGCTGTCAAATAAAGCTGATCGACGCACTTTCGAAGAAATTAAATGAATAACTAAGATTATTTTGTTTTTGCTGATTTGCTTCAAATCTCTCGTGCTGCGTTTGCCATTGGACTGCGGTTTATATTTACTTTCGCGTAGACAAATTACTCTCACTGAGAAAAAGCAGGAAAACAATGACGCCACGTAAATTTGCGGTTGATGACGGTTCAACCAACGTTAAAGTAAGTTGGATTGAGCAAGGTGAACTACACACCGTTATCTCGCCTAACTCGTTCCGAAAAAACTGGAAAAGTGCCGCACTGCGAAAAGACAAGAAGATCTTTAACTATACGATTGGCTCAACCAAATATACCTACGACATGACTTCAGACAAGGCGCTGGAAACAACACATGTCGATTATCAATATGATGATTTGAACCTGCTGTCCGTCCACCATGCCTTGTTACAGACAGGTATTGAACCAAGCCCGGTAAAATTGGTGGTCACCTTGCCAATAACGGAATACTACAACGGCGAAGACTGTCAGAAGAACGAAGATAAAATTGCCCGTAAGCGTGACAATTTGATGCGCCAGATCGAGCTTAACAAAGGCGAGTTGTTTGAAATCGTTGATGTTGAGGTGATGCCGGAGAGTTTACCTGCGGTGCTTTCTACCCTGACTATGCAGTCTGTTAGCCAGTTTAATCGTTCTCTGGTGATTGATATCGGTGGTACGACACTGGATATGGGGGTGATTGTTGGTGAGTTTGATGATGTTTCTGCAATCTACGGCAATAATGAAATCGGTGTGTCCATGGTGACGGATGTGGCGCGCAAGTCACTGGCTGTTGCTGACAGTGATTCAAGTTACTTGGTGGCCAATGAGCTTATCAAGCAACGTGATAATTTGGGTTTTGTTCGCGAGGTAGTGAACGACGAGAGCCAGATTTCGGTCATTCTCGACAAAATCGAAACCAAGGTTGAAGAGCTAGGTAAGCAAGTGGCATACGAAGCGAAGAAGTTCGCCAAGAACCCTAACCGTGTCTACCTAGTCGGTGGTGGAGCGAGTTTAATCTATCCGGCCGTGAAAAAAGCCTATGAGACATTGGGTGAGCGAGTCGTGCTGGTGGATGAGCCACAAGAAGCATTGGCCCGCGAGCTTTGTTTGTACCATGCAGACGGCGAGGCTGTGAACATGCCAGAGCAAGAGGCTGTCAATGGTTGATCGTTTGAAGCGGATTAATTATTCGATTTACCTCGACCCGCTCAACAACCCGGCAGATCTTTATGCGAGTAAAGTTCTTCATCAATGGGCTGAAGACTTTTCGCGTTTGAAAGCAGAGTCAGCCGAAGAGAATGGGTTGGCCTTAATCAATGCGCGGAATGTTCAGAAACAAGTCTATCTCAGTGGTTTGTTCTTGTATCTGTTAAACCCTGAACTTTCCCAGCAACTGAGTTTGCAGGTAACAGAAGCGCAGGTGTCAGCGTCAACTTTGGAGGGAATCCTGAAAGGGTTGGGGTTGCTAGCGAAAGAAATCGAGCCAGCAGCAAGCCAACAAGCACAGAATGAAATGCTTCAGGCAATGAAAGCTTCAATTGTCGAACACATTCAAGCTGAAGCAAACCATACCCGCGAGCAGCTATCGTTACAAAGTCAGCAGACGTCGCAGAAGCACCAAGCGTCGCAAAATCACCTTGAGTCACAGGAGCTGCATCCATCACAGGCAGAGCTATTGAAGCGGGTAGAGGAACAGTCGCAACAGATTGCTGAACTAAAGCAATTACTTACAGCCCAAACCGATATGATCCGTAACTTACCTAATGGCAGTGCTGGGGCTCAGCAGGGGCAACCGTTACAAGAGAATAATGAAACGCCGGTTGTTGATCTTAATGAGCGTCTTGCCCATGTGCAGAAGATCAAGAAGAAAGGGATATTCTAGCGATACCTGCCGGCTGCAATTTAAGGTAAAAGAACAAGTAAAAAGTACACGCTTTCTGCGTGTACTTTTTTATTGGGTGCATTTTAACTTCCTATGGCTGCGTTACGCCGTTACCGCGTTGAACGAGATATCGCTACGCTGCTTTTTCTGAATATCTTTCCATACCAAAGGCACAACAATCGCTGCCAGCAGAATGTTCGATAATGGCACCGACAGCCAAACACCATCTACACCAAGCCATTGCGGCAAAAAGTACAGGAATGGCAATTGAACCAGCATGTTACCCGCTGAGATACCGAGCGCCTTTCCGCCTTGGTTAACTGACATGAAGTAAACGGAAGCTAGCGCAATAAAGCCATCTAGGAACATGGCAAACAGATGCAAGCGAAGCCCATTGACTGTTTCAGTCGCAAGGGCAGGGTCGCCGTTGCTGAATAAGCTTACCAAGGTATTAGGGAACAGGTTTAGGAAGATAACTGAGCCTACCCCTGTGAGCACAACGACTTTGCTAGCAAGGATGAGCGTTGCCCGGATTTTCTTGCCATGGCCAGCCCCATAGTAATAACTGACCGGTGGCTGCATACCGCTAGCAATACCTTCCGCAAGTAGGTAGTACATGGTCATTAAGTAGCCAACAATAGCAAATGCCCCGACATGGATGGCACTGCCATAATCCATAAAAAGCTTGTTGTGTACGGCAATGATAAAGCTGAAATAGACATACATAAACAAGCTAGATGTGCCAAGGCTTACTGCATTAGCCGCAATACGGAAGTTAAATCTCAGAGTGCTTAAATTGAGCCTTAGCTTTGAATAGTGCGTAAAAAAATAGCCAACCGCCACGACAGTGATAGATATTTGGGCAATGATTGTTGCAATCGCAGCCCCTTTGAGCCCCATATCCAAATGGGCAATGAAAATGTAATCGAGGATGATATTGATCACTGCACCCGCCATCATCAATGCGGTTGAGAAGTTAGGGCTATCGTCGTTACGGATGAGCATGGGCAGGGCACCTGCGGCGATCGTAAATACTGCGCCCCAAGTGAAGACTTCGATATAGGCGCTGCCCATTGCCAATGGCGTTCCTGTTGCGCCCTGTGCGAGCAATAACGATGGAGCAATCATGGCCAGCAGAGCCATCACCAATAAACCAAAGATCGCGATTAGGCCCAGGCCGGTTGAGAGTGCCTGCTGCGCCTTGGTGTGGTTGCCTTCGCCTTTGTAGATTGAAATAAGGCTGCCTGTACCCATGCCCACAAGTAAGCCGAGGCCAGCAATAAGGCCGATGATTGGCCAGGCCATATTGATACCAGCCAAGCCTTCAAAACCGATGTAGTGGCCAACGAAAATACCATCAATGACTTGATACAGGCCGTTTACCAGCATGGCGGCGACGGACGGTATCGCATATCGCCAGAAAGTTTTACTAATACTTTTGTTATCAATTGTAGTGCTTGGCTGTGGTGACTCTTGAGTGATTTTCTCTTGCATGGGATATCAGGCTTTTGTGACTTTGATATCATTATCGTTATTTTCAAGATTGATTGAAGTTGGTATCCATCCGGTTTTCGGATGGGTTAAAATGAAGAGTCATTGGATTACTGTGGGATGAGCTGCGTGAATTGGACGATAGATCAACTGGAAGCTTTTGTAAGTGCGGTGAAACACGGCTCTTTTTCCGCCGCAGCCAGGCACCTGGGTAAAGCGCAATCACGAGTGAGTACCGCGATTAACAACCTTGAGCTGGACTTGGGGTTTGAGTTGTTTGATCGGAGTGCCCGGTTGCCGGTGTTAACTGCCGCCGGTGAAGAAATGTACATAGAAGCTCAGACGGTACTGGCACAGTGTCAGCGTTTATCGGCCAGAGCCATGACTGTATCCTCAGGTGAGGAGGCGACATTTACTATAGCGATTGATGAAGCAGTGCCGGTTACTGCATTTGAGAGCCTATTTGCTTTGTTGGCAGAGCGCCATCCATTGCTGAAACTGACAATCATTAATGGCTCGCAACAAGATATTTCGCAATGGGTGGAGTCTGAAAAGGCTGATCTTGGAGTACTGTTTCACCAAGATGTTTTGCCTGAGAGCTTGGAATTTACCTCAATAGGCCAATTCAAACATGCCTTGATTGTGTCGAAAGCACACCCTTTGGCAAAAATCCCTGCTCCGAAAATCGCTGATCTAACCCAGCACAGGCAACTCGTGATTCGTGATCGAATGGGAATAGGTAAAGCGAAGCCTATTTCATCAAACTATTGGCATATTGACTCTTATTATCTGATTTCCGCCATGGTGATACGCGGCATAGGCTGGGCGTTAGTTCCTGAGCACGTTGCAAAGGAGATATGGTACGTGGATGAACTGGTGGAGTTGTCGAGTGAAGAAATCCCTGAGCCCCTTTTAGTTGAGATGGGTGTAGTTAAGCGCAGGGACAAAGGAGTCGGCCAAGTGATGAATTGGATGTATGCCGAGTTGGCAGACATTTTTTAGCTGAGGTTCAATTTCTAGTTATCTTTATTAAACAAATTGTTGCTGCTAATGTCGTACCTATAACACACTAAAAAAACAACACCGCGAAACATAAAGAAATAAAGAGTACAGCCAAGCTATGACCGTTGAATCGCCGTTAAACAGAACTCAAATTAACTCTCAGCCATTGCCTCTTATCCTTGCCGGGCCGATTTTACGTAAGGTAACACCCAAGGAGCTGACGTTGTGGTTTGCGGTTTCAAGCCCGCTGGAAGGCACCTTTACTCTCTATCAGCAAGCAGAACAAAAAGAACTGTTTTCTGGCAGCCTCTCTCAGGGAAAGCACATCCAAATTGGGGGGCGAGCTTGGGTATATCAAGTAACTTATCGTGGTGAGTTTCCTGCTGATATCCCGTTAGAGTACCAAATTGAAACACAGGATGGTTTAGTCACTGAACTCATTCCTGATCTACTTTATGGTGGTGAAACACGCCCGGCCTTTATCATTAGAACCCAAGCCGATTATGTGATGCACGGCTCCTGCCGGAACCCGCATTACCCAAGCAAAGACAGCTTAGTGGCCGCCGATGATAAAGTTGCAAGCCAAGAAATTACCGATAGGCCATCACTGCTTATGATGAGCGGTGATCAGATCTATGCCGACCACGTTGCTGGTTCAACCCTTGATAGTATTCATCAAGTTATCTCTCTGCTTGGTTTATATGATGAAGCTTTTGACAAAGCGCCGGTCGCCAATACCAATGAACTGCTATGCCATGCCGATAACTTCTATGGCAGGGATAAACTGCTACCGCAATACCTAGAAGGCGGTGAAGACATCATTGAACGTTTTCCCCGCATCGCTAACTGGCTAAGGCGCAAGTCTCCGGTTTTCAGCTCCCGGGAATCAGGCAACCACTTGATCACCTTGAGTGAGTTTAATGCCATGTACTTGTTGGTGTGGTCGCCAGAGTTGTGGAAGCTGGTTGATAGCTCTCGACTGGAGAAAAATCGATTTCAGTGGCAAGGCACTTCTTTGGAAGGTAGTAATAGCAGTGTAACCAATATTCTGGAAGCCAAATGGCAAAACCTTTGGGCTGATGAAAAAGTCCAGATCGATCAGTTTGTCGAAGGCTTGCCGCAAGTCCGTCGGTTAATGGCGCATATTCCTACCTACATGATTTTTGACGATCACGACATAACAGATGACTGGAACCTAACGGTGGGGTGGGAACAAGCGGCTTACCATAATCACTTTTCTAGGAGGATTATTGGAAATGGCTTGATCAGCTATTGGTTATGCCAGGGATGGGGGAACGCACCTGAGAAATTCGACAAGACATTTCATACCCATGTGGACACCTACTTCAATCACCCTGACAGTGATAGCCAAGACAGCTTGATTGATTTTCTTTACCGCTTTGAACAATGGCATTACACCATTGGCACGGTGCCGAAAATGCTGGTGCTTGATACCCGTACTCGTCGGTGGCGTTCAGAGTCCAAGATGAACAAGCCATCGGGCTTAATGGACTGGGAAGCACTCAGTGAGCTGCAAATGTCCTTGATGAATGAACCCGCAGTGATTTTGGTTTCTGCCGCGCCGATGTTCGGAGTAAAGTTTATTGAATCGCTGCAGCGTGGGATGACATGGCTAGGGCAGCCATTGTTGATCGATGCTGAAAACTGGATGGCGCACCCGGGATCGGCCAATACCTTGATGAGTATTTTTACTCATACTAAGACTCCCACAAACTTTGTGATCCTCTCGGGCGATGTGCATTATTCGTTTGCCTACGACGTTAAACTGCGTTTTAGAAACTGTAGCCCGAATATTTATCAGATCACCTCAAGTGGAATTAAAAACGAGTTTCCTAATGGTTTACTTCGTGTCTGTGATTTCATGGATCGAATACTCTATAGCCCTCGTTCGCCACTCAATTGGCTTACCAAGCGAAAGCGGCTCAAAATCTTCAAGCGTGATCCGGATTTACCCGGAAATCATCGTTTGATAAACCGCAGTGCCATCGGTGAAGTCCGGTTAGATGCGGACGGTAAACCTATCGATATCGCTATCTTGACTGCCGAAGGGGAGAGGGTGAGTTTTCCTCCAATTGGTAAGTAGCCTGATTAGTCAAGATTAATCATTACCACCTAACTGCTAGTGGCCTTGTCTAATTCCAGCGGATATCACCATTTATACTTTTAAATCGATGGATTATATCCATGAAATTTATTGATAATGGGATGGTGGAAACAGGAACGTGAAGTAGTAAGGAAAAATAGTGAGAATACAGGAAGCGGCTAAACAGAGTGGTTTAAGTTGCCACACCTTGAGGTATTATGAGCGTAGTGGTTTGATTTACCCTATCCCGAGGGATTCATCAGGCCACAGGTATTACAGAGAGCATGATATTAAATGGTTGCAGTTTGTTCAGTGTTTAAAAAGTACGGGAATGCCACTTAGGGATATTCAGTTGTATGTTGAAAAGATGACTCATGCTAATAGTAGAGATGATTTATTACTTGATATTCTTATTAGTCATAGAAAAAGGCTTCAAAGTAAATTACTTGAGACCCAGGACTTTCTCTCGCATATAGATTGGAAAATAAGCCATTACCAAGAAATTTTGGTCGATCAAAAGTAGATTATGTTTAGCACTGCAGGCTATTAAAGCCTGCAGTGGAATTTTAATGAATTGCTATGCTATGCAGTTTCTAGTTTGTTTGATTCAAAAAAATTATTTATTTTAGCAATGTCTTCTTTCGTTAGTTTTATCTTTGAAGCGTTAATGAGCTCCATTAACTGTTGAGGTGTACGTGCACCGATAATTGATCCTGTGGTTGCTGGGTGTGAAAGCGTCCAGGCAATGCTGAGTTCACCAACGCTACAGCCTTTGTTTGCAGCTATCTGTTTTAGTAAGTCCACCAAGAGTAGGTTTCTGGTGAAATCTGGCTCATGAAAAAGGTGATTTTTATGGCGCCAGTCCCGTAGATCCAATTGCGCAAACCTTTCCTTAGTCATTGCGCCGGTTAGAAGGCCTGAAGCCATCGTTGAATGATGGATAGTCCCCACGTTATGTTCAGCACACCAAGGCATAACACTATCTTCTATAGTTCGATTCAAGAGTGAATAGGCAGACTGGTTTGATGTGATCGGGGAGATCTCGTTTAGCGTCTCCATTTGCTCGGCTGAAAAGTTTGATACACCAATATGGCGTACTTTTCCCTGTTTCTTCAAATCTGCCAATGTTTGCCAAGCTTCTGTGATATCTGCCTCTGGTAGCGGCCAGTGTATTTGGTAGAGATCAATTGCCTCGACATCGAGCCGACGAAGGCTATCTTCAACTTCCTTGATGACGGACTCACTCGAAATTCTATTGAATAGCTCGGTTTCACCAGGCTTCCAACACAAACCACATTTGGTAAATATGTATGGCTTACTGCCGGTTTGTTTTAATGCTTTGCTAATGACCTTTTCTGCATTCCCTAAGCCGTACGCTGGTGCGGTATCAATCCAGTTTATTCCATTGTCTAGCGCCGCGTGGATGGTGTTTATTGAATCTTGTGTTGATTGTTTTCCCCATCCCCACTCACCGATATCGCCACCAATAGCCCAGCTTCCAATACCTAGTCGGCTGATTTTCAAATCGGAATTACCAAGTGTTTTTGTATCCATTCTCATATCCTGTATCTTTGCTGCAAAAATAAAAACTGATAGCCTCAGGAATACAGGTTTGAGTAGGCTTTAAGTCAAGGCTTAAATCGATAAACCCCAATGGGCAGTAGCACTTTTAGAACCATATCGCATTTAAAAAATTGAACGGCTTCTTTCCGGCTTGCTATGAACTAGCCTATATTTTCTAAGAAATATTCAAAGAAATAACAAGAGAAGGGGAAGTCAATGGCGGTAAATAGGAAGAAGCATTTAATGGTGGGGGCTTTATCTACTGCCTTAATGCTAGGGGCTAGTAGTGCATGGGCGGGATGGAAGTTAGATAGTACTCAATCTTCTGTCGGGTTCTCTTCGGTTAAAAACGATAGCGTGATGGAGCAACACGGCTTTCGCAACTTGAGTGGCGCTATTTCTGATAGTGGTGACGTATCGTTGTCGATTGACTTAACAAGTGTAGATACCAAGATCCAGATCCGTGATGAGCGAATGAAGAAAGAGCTCTTTAATACCGAAGAGTACCCGCTTACTACGGTTGAAGCTAAAGTGGATAGCGACGCGATCAGCGGTTTGAGTGCCGGGCAAACACTGGTGCAAGATGTTGAGTTTAAGCTCGACCTGCATGGCAAGGAAGAAGCGCTGAATGCCAAAGTTCAAGTGACAGGGCTAGACGGTGGCGGCTTGTTGGTTTCGACAATTAGCCCGGTAGAAGTGCAGGCAGGCTCCTTTGGTCTTGATGCAGGAGTCGGTAAGCTCAAAGATATCGCGAAACTAAACTCGATTCTGCTAACTGTTCCTGTTAATGCAAACTTGGTTTTTGTGGCTGAATAGGCAAACAAATCAATCTTGGTACATTATGCCTAGTAGGTTATACCTAAAACCAATACCCATATTATAAGTTTTTTCAAAGCCGATCATTGTCGGCTTTTTTTATCGGTGTTATTTTGCTAAATCAAGGACATGTTGAAAGGGATTGAAATGAAAACAGTTAGCGTCGAGAAACAAGCTGTGATGCCAAATAAAGTGGTGTGTGTAGGCCGAAATTACGTGGCCCACATTCATGAACTAGGCAATGAAATCCCTGATGAGATGGTACTTTTCACTAAACCTAATTCGGCGATCTCTGAAGTGCTGTTATCCTCCCACCGGAGTGATCAGCTTCACTATGAGGCTGAGCTTTCTTTTTTATTTCGCAATGGCCGTTTTGATGCCGTAGCTGTTGGGTTAGATCTCACCAAGCGAGGTGTACAAAGCAAGCTAAAGGAGAAAGGGCTGCCTTGGGAGCGAAGTAAAGCGTTTGATGGATCAGTATTGTTTAGTGATTTTGTTTCATTGCCTTCAGATGCTCTGGGAGAACTAGGCTTGCGTCTGTATATTGATGGTGAGTTGATCCAGGCAGGAAATATCTCTCTGATGATTTATTCGCCTGATGTCATTTTGCAAGAAGTCCAAACTTTCATGACGCTTAATGATGGTGATATTGTGATGACAGGTACACCGTCTGGTGTTGGTAAAGTACAAGCCGGGAGCCAGTTTGAGGCTCAGGTAACGGCGGGTGAAGAGGTTATCGTTGCAACGCAATGGCTAGCCAAGTAAAACGTTGAAATACCTGCACCATACCAAAAGAGAAAGCTACGCGTGTTTGATAAAGAAAAAATTGTAAAGTTAGCAAATGTGAAGATGCCGTTTGGTAAGTATGCAGGCAGGGTCATTATTGATTTGCCTGAAGAGTACTTGCTGTGGTTTCAGAAAAAAGGCTTTCCTGAAGGTGAATTGGGCTTACTAATGGCATTAGCCCTTGAGATGAAAATTGAAGGGCTGGAGAGCGTCATACGTCCATTGAGACGAAATTAATCGTTAATAAAGCAGAAAGGAATTTTGTGGAAATATTTATCAGACACTGTTGCCCAGTTGTTTGATAACCCTGAAAACTACACGCTGGTTGCTGAAGTGGATGGAGGGGGCGTTGGCCACGTTACACTGTTTTTGACTAACAAAGTCAGGGATAGGGCGATACCTTATGGAGCAAGCTGTTGAGCAGGCTGACAACTGGTTGAATTTGATCAGGTTAGAACTGGAAGTCCATGTTGATAATGAAGCGGCATGCGCGCTGTATAAAAAGTGGGATTTGAAACCGAAGGAATAAAACGATTGAGTATATTCAAAGCAGGTAAGTATATCGATATGGTGCTGATGTCGCGGATCAGGCCGGATCATGCCTCTATATGCTAATATGTACTAATTCAGACCCGATCTGACAGTTACCCACTTTCGACTTGGTGCCTGTCAGATTATATCTGGGCTAGATTCTTTTCGGCCCAGATTGATTTCCCATCCTCTAATGTTTCTATGGGCGTTCTGCCACAGCACATTTTTCCTTGATGGGTACGATGATTGTTGTAGTAGTCCACCCATTCGTCCAGATCTTTCTGCAACTCATCCATTGAGCCATACAGTTTCTTTCTGAACGTCACTTGGTAGAACTCATTCAATATGGTCTTGTGGAAGCGCTCGCAGATCCCGTTTGTCTGTGGCGACATGGCTTTAGTTTTAGTGTGATCGATATCATTGATGGCTAAGTAAAGTTGGTAGTCATGTTGCTCAACTCGACCGCAGTATTCAGTACCCCGGTCAGTCAAGATTCGCAGCATTGGCAACTCGTGAGTCTCGAAGAACGGTAGAACCTTGTCATTCAACATATCTGCTGCGGTGATAGGTGTTTTTGTCGTATAGAGCTTAGCGAAAGCAACTTTGCTATAGGTATCAACGAACGTCTGCTGATAGATGCGTCCAACACCTTTCAGATTGCCAACATAGAACGTGTCTTGAGAGCCGAGATAACCTGGGTGTGCAGTTTCTATCTCACCACAGGCCTCATCATCATGCTTCTTGCGCTCAAGGGCAGCGACTTGCTCGTCCGTTAGGATTATACCGTCCTCTGCGACCTGTTTTTCCAGTGCGATAAGACGTTTCTTGAAGTTTTCTAGGTCATTGCGGAGCCAGATTGAGCGTACGCCACTTGGAGAGATAAACACGCCTAGTTTACGCAGTTCATTGCTTGTTCTGACTTGTCCATGCGCAGGGAAGTCGATGGCGTATTTGAGCACAGCCTGCTCAGTCTCACTATCGACACGATTCTTTAAGTTTGGTGTTCTGCGGCTTTGATTAATCAGAGCATCGATACCACCTGTTTCTACCAACTCTTGATAACGATAGAAAGTGTCTCTTGAGACACCCATGACTTTACAAGCTTTTGATACATTACCGAGTTCTTCTGCAAGATTGAGAAGCCCAGCTTTGTGTTTGATGATTGGATTGCTAGTATGAAGCATGAGAGTTACCTCTTATTGTCTTTGATTACGGATTCAGCACCTTTAATCAAAGTGGGTAACTCTCTTCATTTCAATTGAAGTGTCAGATCTAGTCGGAACTAATACAGCTAATACAAAAAGAGCGAGTCACAGATTCGCTCTTTTTGATCACTGCAGCATAGAGAGCTAGAGCACAATAATGTCATTGGCAAGCTCGTCTTCATCATCATTTAAGTTCAGGCTATCTGGGCAGTTTGCCAGTAGCTCTTCATCTGTCGGTACGACAATTGTTGTATTGTTCAGTAAATCCATAGTTACACACCTTGTATAGCGCTATGGCAGAGGCCCATAGCCAGTTTATCCTCAAGAGGACTTTCCATTACTTATTGTTGTACTGGCAAGAGTAGGGACGTTAAATGACAGATTGATGAAAGCGAGACACTGATCTCACCATCAAGCCCGACTTGCTATTTTTTGGATGAATTTTAAGCAGGGAGATAGCTGAACGAAATAGTCTAACGAGATAGCTTAAAGCGCAATCGGTTTTGGCTAGCCATCCGTTGTCCAGCGGCATTCTGTAAAGAAAAGATTTGCTTGTAGATAGTGAAGTATCTGTTGATGTTCCCTACATAGGTGATCGGCTCCATGCCGACTTCCTCTTTAACAATCACTTCGACATTGTTGAACCATTTGGTCGGATCGTAGCCGCGCTCTTCAGCAACTTTTCTTAGTCGCCTTATCCGGTTTGGCCCGGCATTGTAGCTCGCAAGGGCAAAGTAGAGCTGGTTGAGTTCGTCAGTGTCGTCATCCGTTACGTATCGTTCGCGGATGAAATCCATATATTTCACTCCGGCATGGATATTGTTTTCAATGTTCTGGATATTGCGAATGTTGATGTAAGGTTCACTGGCCGTTTGTGGTAGCACCTGCATGATGCCGATGGCACCGGCATGCGAGCGTTTGGACTGATCAAAGCCTGACTCCTGGTAAGCTTGAGCAGCGATGATTAACCAGTTGATATCGTACATATTACCGTAGCGGATAAACCTATCTTCCAATTCTTGAAATTTTTCAATATTGTCTGGGCTCATCACTTTCTGGAACCACTGTTTGCTGTTGAGGTAGCGGTTGAACAAGACATTGCCATTTAGCGTCCCGCGGCGGTTGTTTTCCACAAACTCATCGACTAATGCTTTAAATTCAGGGCTATTTTTGCGAAAACTCCAGCCAATAGCCCCATTTTTACGGATTGGGTATTCATAGTGGATCTGTAAATCGTCGGTAACGAGATCCCAAAACTCGGCTTTGTGTGAATCCATTACAGTCATCGGAATAATACCTTCCTGAACCATCTGCAACATCTCAAAGTCTTGAAGTGTTTCTTCTAGAAAATGGACGAACATTGGCTCTTTGCCAAGCTTTTCAAGCCGTTGGTTTATGCGGCGGATACTTTGGTAGTAGCTAGAACTGGCTCGAAGCCAGACACTCTTTTTCGACAGTTGCTTAATATTTGTGATTGGGCTGCGGGTAGAGTGGGTGATGAACAGTTCCTGGATATCAGAGAGAATCGGGCGGCTAAAGTCCACTTGCTTCATTCGCCTTGGTGTAATGGTCAGGTTGGCTGTGACAAGATCACCTATGCCGGCATTCAGCGCAGGGAGAAGTTGATCTCGGTTGACAGGGATGATTTGGATACGAATTTTTTTCTGGGTTTTCTCAGTGACAAATTTTTCAAATAGCAGCAGCATCTCAGAAATGAGACCTTTGGGTTGACCTCTGTCTAGGTAGTAAAACCCCAGATCTGCGGCCACGAGAACTCTGATCACTCGCTCCTCTTCCATAACAGGAAGATCACCGGTGTATCTTTCGTATTTCTGCGGGGTGATTTGGAATGCGCCGCAGACGGAAGACAACAGTACGCCAATCATGAACAAGAAAGGCAATGCGGTTCGCATAGGCAATACTCTTCACAATAATGCTTTTGAGTATAGAGGGCGTGAAGGTAACCGACAAAATGCTGCCGTGATGAGCGCTAATTGTGCTCAAAATTGGAACTAAAACTCTAAAGATATTTCAAGTTTTTTTTCAGTGATTTCAGCGTTCAGCAACAAATAAATGAGTTGACAATTTTGTAATGCAACGAGTGAAAATGTCCAATTTGAGAGCTCACCGAAAACATCGCTCGTTAGGTGTACGGTCTTGGTGAAATACTGACATAGATCAATGTTTCCAATCCTGAATTCTCGCTTAATACACCACATCTTGTATTGGTCAATTTAGTTAGCCCTATATTTAGTGGTTTTCGTGACACTGTCATTTTTAGGAGCCTTGTGTGAACCCTGTTGTGATTAAGCGTGATGGTTGCCTTGTACCGTTTAATACCAAGCGTATTAAAGAAGCGGTACTAAGCGCTGCCGAATCTGTAGAGGCAATGGATGCCACTTATGCTGAGTCTGTTGCTGAGCAAGTACTTTCTCAGTTTACTGACCAGGATCAGGTCGAGATCCACGCTATTCAGGACGCGGTTGAAAATCACCTGATGAATGGTCCACACAAAGAAGTTGCTCGTGCTTATATTGAGTACCGCCACGATCGCGATATCGCGCGTGAGAAGAAGAGCCACCTAAATAATGAAATCCGTGGCTTGATTGAGCAGAGCAATGCGTCTCTACTTAATGAAAATGCTAACAAAGATGGTAAGGTTATCCCTACTCAGCGTGATCTTCTTGCTGGTATTGTGGCCAAGCACTACGCAAAACAGCATCTACTACCGCGTGATATTGTGTCAGCACACGAAGATGGCGATATCCATTTCCATGATTTGGATTACTCACCTTTCTTCCCAATGTTTAACTGTATGCTGATTGACCTAAACGGCATGCTGACTCACGGTTTTAAGATGGGTAACGCTGAAATCGATACGCCAAAATCGATTTCTACTGCAACAGCGGTTACTGCTCAGATCATTGCTCAGGTTGCCAGCCATATATACGGCGGTACAACAATTAACCGTATCGATGAAGTACTGGCACCATACGTCACTGTGAGTTATGAGAAGCATCTTAAAGTCGCAATGGAGTGGGATATTCCTCAACCAGAGGAATTCGCTAAGGCGCGTACTGAGAAAGAGTGTTATGACGCATTCCAGTCTCTTGAGTATGAAGTAAATACCCTTCACACAGCAAACGGCCAAACACCGTTCGTGACCTTTGGCTTTGGCTTGGGTACATCTTGGGAATCACGTTTGATTCAGTCGTCTATCTTGAAAAACCGGATTGCGGGCTTGGGTAAAAATCACAAGACTGCAGTTTTCCCTAAGTTGGTTTTTGCGATTAGAGACGGCTTGAACCATAAGCCAGAAGATGCAAACTATGACATCAAGAAACTGGCGCTTGAGTGTGCATCTAAGCGAATGTACCCAGATATTCTAAACTACGACAAAGTGGTTGAAGTAACAGGCTCATTCAAGACTCCAATGGGTTGCCGTAGCTTCTTGGGTGCATACGAAGAAAACGGTGAGCTGATCCACGAAGGCCGTAACAACATCGGTGTGGTAAGTTTGAACTTGCCGCGAATTGCACTCAAAGCCAAGGGTGATGAGGCGACATTCTTCGCTTTGCTTGATGAGAAGTTGGGTCTAGCTCGTCGTGCACTAGAAACGCGTATCAGCCGTTTGGAAGGCGTTAAAGCACGTGTTGCACCTATTCTTTATATGGAAGGTGCCTGTGGTGTACGTCTAAAGCCAGACGATGACGTATCGGAAATCTTCAAAAACGGTCGTGCATCGATTTCATTGGGTTATATCGGTATCCATGAAACTATCAATGCTCTGTATGGAACAGATGAGCATGTATACGATAATGAAGCTCTACGCCAAAAAGCAATCGCGATTGTTGAGCGATTGAAAGAGGCAACGGATAGCTGGAAGGAAGAAACAGGCTACGGCTTTAGTCTTTACAGCACACCGAGCGAAAACTTGTGCAGCCGTTTCTGCTCTATCGACACCAAAGAGTTTGGTGTGGTAGATGGCGTTACCGATAAGGGTTACTACACCAATAGCTTCCACCTGGATGTTGAAAAGAAGGTTAACCCTTACGACAAGATTGATTTTGAGATGCCATATCCTGAAATCGCAAATGGTGGCTTTATCTGTTACGGCGAATACCCGAACATTCAGCATAATGTTGAAGCGCTAGAGAACGTTTGGGATTACAGCTACACCCGTGTGCCATACTATGGAACAAACACACCAATTGATGAGTGTTACGAGTGTGGGTTTACCGGTGAGTTTGACTGTACCAGCAAAGGTTTCACTTGCCCTAAATGTGGCAACCATGAGCCATCCAAAGTGTCTGTTACCCGCCGAGTATGTGGTTACCTAGGCAGCCCGGATGCTCGTCCATTTAACTTCGGTAAACAAGAAGAAGTAAAACGCCGCGTAAAACACATGTAATTTCTGGCGTAAACACCTCATATTGAATCAAGTGCCGAGTTCTCGGCACTTTTTGTTTGGAGCTGCAATGAATTACCATAACTATTATTCTGTTGATGTAGTCAATGGTCCTGGTACACGTTGTACACTGTTTGTGTCAGGGTGTGTGCATCAATGCCGAGGCTGTTACAACCAGAGTACATGGCGTCTTGATGCAGGGCATGTCTACACTCCGGAGATGGAAGACCAAATCATTGCAGATCTTAATGACAACCGCATAAAGCGCCGAGGCTTGTCTCTGTCCGGTGGAGACCCTCTTCATCCCTCAAATGTGCCTGCAATTTTGAAACTGGTGAAGCGGGTACATGCTGAATGCCAGGGGAAAGACATCTGGTTGTGGACAGGTTATCGGCTACAAGAACTCACTGCTCAGCAGAGAGCAGTACTCGAATATGTTGACGTTGTGGTTGACGGTAAGTTTGAGAAAGAATTACACGATCCTGAGCTGGTTTGGCGAGGTAGTCGTAATCAAGTTATCCACTACTTGAAACGATCTTAGCTAGATGCAGAGTGAGATGACAGTGTAACTTTGGTCTTTATATAGCATGGAGGGGAGGAAAGTCATGCTATTTGTTAAGGAAATGTTTAATCTCAAGGGTTATCCACTGTTTCTGTGCATAACTTTGGGAAAACAACGTAGTTAATGAGAATTCCAGTATAAAAAAGTGATTTTTATACTAAAGCCGCGTCACTCATTCCCCTTTAATCATATTTTTTGTTCCTCTGGGTATAATATCTACGAGGAATTATATCTCTAAGGGGAATGCATTTTGTTTGTTTTGTTTCATGAGTTAAGTTTATTATTTTTTAAGTTTAATAAATTATTTGAATGTAAAATATAATTTTAAGTCATATAAAAGTGATAAGTAGTGTGCTAATAAAACTAATTTGATATGATGCTAAGTAATGAGCCTCTGGTTTCTTTCATACAACTATACCTGGGCGTATACAGCTTAGTGTTTTAGATATTGGATAGTATACATTGCCACTTTTATTATCAAAGTTATCCACTAACTCCTTTATTGTTGCTATTAGCAATGTCTTTATAATGGCCCTGCCTGTATCCTTGATGGCAGCGTTTTTTAACTTGCTTTCGATATTTTCAGGAAAGTATGGTCTTGATGGAGTCAGTGTCGCACTAGGTTATATGGGTGAGATGACGGGGCATATCTTTCCATTATTACTCAATATCTTTTTTGCTTCATACTACTCATCACTACTCCGGTTACCAAAAGCTGCACCTATATCTTGTGCTCTAGCCTCTTTCTTTATTATTTCACAGCAGTGGGGGCTTATCTCCCCTGTAATCGCTTTGCCAAACAGTTTCGCACTTTCCCTTTTGACGGCTTATGCGTCGTGCGTCATTATCGCCAAGTTCAGTAAGATACGTTTATTTAATTTCGATAAATTTATAAGTGCAGTAGATTCATCTGTTCAGATGGTAGTCACTTGTGTTCTTACCTTAACGATATTAATCGTGAGCTCCCACCTGTTTTTACTTATATATATTAAGCAGATCCAGCCAGAGTTGATTATTCCAAAGCTTGACCCAACGTCTTTTTATGATGGCCTTTTGTATGAGTTTATACGAGGGGTATTATGGAGTATTGGCGTTAACGGGCATAATATTCTGCATATGTATAAGACTGAGTTATATGATATCAGTATTGCGAATATGGCGGACTGGAAGAACTTTGGTACGGATCTCAATATAATCAGTACGAATTTTTATGATTTCTTTACAGGTATGGGAGGTAGCGGTAATACCATTAGCCTTGTCTTATGTATGTTACTTTTTGCGAAGAGTAAAGGTTATAAGCTACTAGCAAAAGCAGCACTTGTTTTAGTTATTTTTAATATTAATGAGCCGCTTCTTTTTGGTATACCGATCATATTCAACCCGATTATGCTATTGCCGTTTTTGTGCGTACCTATTGTTAGTTATATATTGGCTTATGGGGCTATTTTTACTGGTGTCATCCCACCCTTGAGTGAAGTTCATAGCTGGCTGCTCCCCCCGTTATTCAGCGGTTATGTCGCATCAGGGGGAGCTGTTTCAGTCGTTCTTTTCCAGGGTATGCTTATTTTGCTAGGTATAGCCATTTATTACCCTTTCTTTAAGGTTATGGATCAGCGGTCTATGGGGGTTGACGTCTCCGCGATATTTCGCACTCATTTCTTTAAAGGAGATGAAGTGCCGATTAAGTCGAAGCTGAACAGCTTTATCCCATCGATTCAAGACAATATTAATGCGCAGCGTGAAGTCGAGCGGCTTCAAAATAGCGGGTCTTTTGTACTTCATTACCAACCTCAAGTTGACATCATCAGTGCTGAAGTCGTGGCTTTGGAGGCGTTAATTCGCCATGAAGATGTTAAAGGCCGTGTTATAGGACCAACCTTTTTGAAGTCATTTAGCCAGTTGGGGCTATCATCAGATGTGGATTTCTGGGTTTTGGAGAGAGCGATATCAGACGCTTCAGACATGGTAAGTTCACCGCACTTTACCATTTCGGTAAATATTTCCCCTGAAACTATGTTGAAGAAAGGTTTTGTGAAGTCACTGAAGCAGGTGATCGATAACAGCGTATTGGATTATGAGCAAGTTGAAATAGAAATTACTGAAGATATGCTGATCCAAGATGAGGTAAGAACAGCGAGTGTTATTCAAGACATCAAGGCGTTGGGCGTATCCGTTGCTTTGGATGATTTTGGAACCGGCTATTCATCGTTGGCTTACCTGTCTCGTTTTGAATTCGACAAGATTAAAATTGACCGAACGCTGGTTGAGAACCTTGATACGGAACGCGGTCGGAGCCTGTTTGATGTAGTGGTTCAACTTGGCCATATTACGCAAGCAAAGATTGTGGTAGAGGGTGTTGAGACCGCTGAAGAGCTAAGCTTTATACAAGAGAAAGGGGTACAGTATGTGCAGGGGTTCTTTTTTTACCGCCCGATGACAAAAGCACAGATCTTAGCTGAGCATATTGTACCAACAAGGCCGGATAGCGCCTCAAAAAAGGTTTCTTCTCAAATTGAAGTAGGGTAAATTCCCTGTCTTTGTTTTGCTGTTGGAGGCGTTATGTCACGCACTATTATTTATACCTATAAGAAAGAAGAGAAAACAATCACGTTTTCTTACTCTCAGTATCATACGATTCATGAGGCGGTTGCAGCAGCAGAAGGCATTGATCTGACCGAATACCTAAAAATGGAACAGCAAGTTGAAGCTGTGTCTGCCGGCAGTAAGGCGGTGAGGGATTTCCGAGATAGCCACTTCCGCAAGCTTGGTTTTGGCAAGATTGCCTTGATGCAAAAAGAGAACCGCGGCGTCGGTAAAAAGTAAGCTATTGAGTTATAAATGGAAGCCCTGCTATACGCAGGGCTTTTTTGTGGCTGCATTTTTCCAGCCAAGGTAAATGTAGTAGCCACCAATAGCTGCCAGGATATGTTTGATGCTATGGCCACTCAGCAGTGAAGTGAGTGCATAGAGTTCGTCATCATTTGATTCTGCCCATTTGCAAAGAACATACAAGCCAACGGCATAAAGGTAATACTTGGTTGGGCTTTGCTTATTGGGGTAGAGCCAGACGATGAGAGGGATATGAATGATGGGAAGTAACTGAACCAGTACATATGGAGCAATATCACCACGGCCGGTAATGACATCGGTCATATACCAATAAATGACAGAAAGCACCCCATAGGCTAGCATAGGCAATAGCATTGCCTTCCCCAGTTTAGGCGACAGGTATTCAGCAAGAATGATGCAATACAGGCTGATAAAGCACACCGTTATCGGGATCCTATCTATCATCAAGGTAAAAGCGCCTGGTGCCCAGTGGTAAAGACTAGACCCGAAACAAGCACAAATAAGCCCAATAAAGAAAAGTTGGTAAGCAAATGATATTGAGGGGATGAGTGCAAGGGATTGGCGTTTGTTTTTGATTAACCCCATAACGCCAACGATGAGGAAGCCCGCATTACTGACCACATCCCAGAAGTGGGGGACTCCGAGCAAATGCCGATGGTCGGCATAGTCATAAAAGTTACGGCTTTGATGTATCGGTGAGAAGTAGAGTGCCAATACCCCAAGCACTACGGCAATGGCGATGAGCAAGGCGTAGCGCCTGTCATATAATGTGTTTTTGCTCAATGGCGCCTGCTTGTTTGGTGGCTTTACATCTTTTGGCTGGGGCTTTGAAGGCATAGTCAGTCTCTAGGAACATTCCTCTTTCATTATAGCGATACCTTCTTTGAAGCATTGCCGCCATGCCAATGCAATCTCATCATTGTATTTGGGATCGCAAAATTGAACGGACTCTATGAGAGAATCTAGCCAAACCTCAAAGTCTTCTGGCTTTACACCAATACCTTCAGGCCCATGCGCTTTACCAAACCGACGGATACCTAATTTTGCTTGCTCGGAAGAGGACGCCAGCATGATCATTGATATAGATAATTTAAGCATCTGAATTTGGCGCTCTAAATCGACACCTTCGAAGATATCTTTAAACCGCTCATCTTTTTGCCAGAAATTGCGATAAAAAATATAGAAAAACTGCTTATTTCGCTGACAGCGCGCATAGCTGTCATTGAAAATTTCGTGGGTATCCATACCTCAGCCAGCCTTTTCGATAAAACCTTAATTTTATTATGGCAATCATTTTTTATTATACAAATAGTGATATATGGTGCTCGTCCCATTCATCATGGTCCGAGCACCGCAAGGAGAGGAAAGAGGTTAAGTGGATTTCAGCCTTCTTGATGCCAAAGAGCTAATTGCTTCTAAGCTGCAAAGCAACAAGCCCAGCCAGATAAAGCTGAAACTGACCGCTTTTACTTGGTCAAAGACCTCGCCAAATAAGATCACAGCCAAAAGAAACTGTAACGTTGGCTCAATGTACTGCATCAAGCCAATCATGGTTAAACTGGTACGGTTGACTGCAAGCGCGAAGAAAATCAGTGGCGCTAGCGTGATAGGTGCTGAGCCAATATAAAGCATAAGCGTCGTGATATCTGACGAAAGTGCCGTAGAGGTCTGGCTGGCATAGGTATATCCCAGGTACATGAGTGCGAATGGGGCAAGAAGTAAGGCCTCAAGTGTTACTGAAGTCAGTGCATCGTAACGGATGTGCTTTTTGCACAAGCCATACAGTGCGAAGAAGCTCCCCATGATTAAGGAGATCCATGGGAACACGCCGTATTGCCAGACCTGGTAACCGATACCCAGAATCCCCAGCACCACAGCTGCTGACTGTGCCTTAGTCAGTTTTTCTTTAAGGAAGAGGACTCCCAAGGCAATAGCAAAGATTGGGTTGATGAAAAAGCCTAAGCTAGCTGCTAGAACCTGATCATGAGTCATAGCCCAGGTGAAGGCATACCATGATACACACATGATTACGCCAGCAAGGCCTGCCATTGTAAGGGAGCGCTTGTCCTGCCAGATTTGAGTGAGCTTCGGCATCGGTCGGCGTAATAGCAACATGACGAGCAACATAAATGGGATAGAAAAAACAATCCTTAATGCTAGCAAATCATTGATATCAGCTCTTGGTAGATACTGATAGTAAAGAGGGAGGATCCCCCAAAGCACAAATGAAAATGCAGCAAGTGCATTTCCGGCACGTTGAGTGTGCATAGCAGCAAACCTACATAATTACATGAAAGACAAAAACCCAATAGCACTCAGTCAAGGCTTTGATTGAGTGTGATTCGGTGAAACTCATTGGGGAGTTGATATTTTGGCATGGTTTCATCTAAACAAGAACAAAAAACGAACATAAATAACTAGTTTTTATTTGCTATTTACTATGTTGATGTATTTGGCATTACTTCTTCATCGCAATAATAGTATGGATAACCCAAAGCCTTTTTTTCCCAGTGAGGTTTGCCGAGCACTCTTGTTTCTTTTTCCAAGAAATGATGTAAAAGTCAGCGAAGAGCTGTTCGAGTTCAAATTGACTGTGGGTGAGAATAGGTAGCTTTTCATTGGGCTCTAACGCTTCTTTACCTAAAAAGTGACCACAAAATATGCCATTTTTCTTGAGGCTGGCAGAAATGTTTGCCCAAAGTATATTGAAATCATGTGGGGTGCAAAAAAATAGGCAAGCACTGGCATTAATGAGGTTAGCTCGTGGAAATTGATACTCGGCAAAGCTGCTGATCTGAATATCAAGGTTGGGATGTGCGCCTAGCAGAGGGTGCTCAGACAGGGTTTTGAGCCGAGGCCTATCGTTATCAAATGCATAGACTTGGTAGCCTTGCTCGAGTAGGTATAATGTATCTCTGCCATTGCCACAGGCACAGTCAACCGCGACTTTTCTGTCACCGTGTTCACCGATATACTCGTGAGCTTCTACCAGGTGGGAACGTGGATTAAGAATGGTTTGGTTATTGAGGTTTGATAGCCAGTCGACGGTTGCCATGTGTATTCCTCTGTTACTGCCCGTTACGTATTGATATTCCAGTCATCTAAACAAGTATAGCTATCAATGGGCAATTCTCGATCTCAAGCTCAAACTGCCAAAAATTAGATGCTTTTAGCCAGGCATAACGTAAGAAATTGTTCATCTTCCTCCATGATTCTCTGGTATTATGATACCCAAGCAACTGATGCTATACCCAAGCCTCTTGGGTATAAACATATATAAGAGAGAATAGAATGACTAAGTTAACCACAGACATTAAAGCAAATTGTGATCTGTTTGTTGAAGAAACCAAAGATACTCAGCAAGTCTGGGGACTTTGTAACGAAGAGGGTGACTGGCTTTCTGTTGACTCTAGCGAGTTCGAAGAATCTGAAGTAATGCCTTTCTGGTCTAACGAAGCTGATGCAACTGTTCACTGTGTTGACGAGTGGGCTGAATTCTCTGCTGTGATGATTCCACTGGATGTATTTGTTGAAGATTGGATGATTACACTTGCTGAAGACGGTGTACTGGTTGGTTTGAACTGGACTGATCAGCTTGAAGGCTCTGAATCTGAGCCTTCTGATGTGGCGAAAATGTACCTATAAGTACACTCCACAGGCCACCGTCAGGTGGCCTTTTTCATGCCGTTGCTATAATAGAACTAACATTAACAGAGTCGGTGCTACCCAGAAATTATTGAGGTCACTGGGGAGTGAAGGCTCTTTCTGCTAGGAGAGTATTATGGTCCTGTCAGAATGTCGCCAGTTGATGGCAGAAAATGCAATTGTAGAAGCCCGTTTAGTACATGATTTCCTGAGTGCTGGGTGGGGGGTTAACTTTATCGATAACCAAGGTAATGAGTACCCGATAACGGATACTTACGGAATCCCATGCAGCTATGACTCGCTCAAGCAAGCGGAAGATATGGTTCACCAAGTTGGAGACTGTCCCGTTCGCATAGATAGCTTGTTCCGCTTTGCTGAGCGCTAACTCCTCTTCCTTCGTGCCTGTATTTTAGATACAGGCATGAAGAATTGTGTAACAATCCTCATAAGCCTTCCCATAAAAGTACGATCGTGCTAAATATACAAGGTAATCGAAAACTGACAGTAAAAATGAGTTTTTGTAATGGACAAACAAGCAATGAGTAAAAAAGAGGCCACTCGCCTCCATATTTTAAATACCGCTTTTTCATTGGCGAGTCGAGAAGGGCTTGATAGTTTGACGATTGGCCAGTTGGCGAAAGCGTCAGGCATGTCCAAAAGCGGTTTGTTTGCCCATTTCAACTCAAGAGAAAATTTGCAGATTGCTGTCCTGGACTTTGCTGGAGAGCAATTTGTAGAGCGAGTGATTCAGCCAGCTCATTTGCAACAAGCTGATACCATTAAGCAAAAGTTACGGCATTTGCTGGCAAATTGGTTGGCCTGGAACCGCTCGTTTCAGGGCAGCTGTATGTTCTTGGATGCTTGGACAGAACGGAGTGACCAAGAACCGTCCATGCAACTAAGACTAAAAGAAGTGACCAAGCGCTGGCTTGATTATTTATACCGTCAGTTTGAACAGGGTAAGCAGCAGGGTGAATTTAAGTCCACGCTGGATAGCTGGCAATGTGTGTATCAAGTTTATGGGGTTTACCTCAGTAGCCACTTGTTCCTTAGCATGGAGCTAGAAACGGATGATCACCAACGTTTTTGGCAAGGCGTCGAAGGGCTACTTGAGCAGTGGCGAGTGTAGCCAAGATACAAGAAATCCGAAAAAGAGAGAAGCTTCATCACAGTTTTGCTGTCGATGAAGCCGCGTCTATAAAAATTATATTGAATACAAATAGCACGGTCGTTCTATTTTTTCATAAGAGAGAAAGTCATGAGCAGCAAGATTTATTTCAAGAAAAGTCGAGGCTTTGATGTGCGCAGGAAGCTTATCAACCTGACAACCAGTCTACATCACCGGCTTGCCCCTGAGCACGCAAAGCGTTTGGCGCGCAAGGTACTGCTTACCCCAGTGCGCAGTAAAAAAGCCGTTGAAGAACCGATAGGAATGGAAAGAAAGCCCATTGAAACCTCTGAAGGCATGATGATGACTTACAGCTTGGGCGAAGGACCTACATGGGTGCTAGGCCATGGCTGGTCAGGTTCATCTCGTCAGTACTACGCCTTGATGGAGCATATTGCAGCATCGGGTTATAAGGCGCTGGCTTTCGATAACCCTGCCCATGGCGAGAGTGAAGGGCGGTTTGGACATTTGCCGGGCTTTGTTGCGGCATTTGACAGTGTTTTAGAGCAGCAAGAGTCGATTGCTGGCGTTGTTGCCCATAGCATGGGCGGTGCAATGGTTTTGGAAAGCCGCCACCCACGATTACAAGACAAACCCGTCTTACTGGTTGCACCGGTACTTAATTATACCGAGAACCTAGTATCGACAGTGGCACAGTCTGGGTATTCCATGAAGTTGTTCCATGAAGTGGTGGATGATATTGCTGAGCAATACCAATACCCGCTAGATAGTATCAACCCTATGGGTCGCCTTGAGGCTAGGGGGGCGAAAGCGGTGATTGTCCATGATAAATATGATCGTTTTGCTTCCTATGCCCACTCTGAGCTAGCAAGCACTAACCAACACGTTACCTTGATTGCGACAGAAGGCTTGGGGCATGGCAGGATCTTGCAGAGTGAGCAGCTCAAGGGTGGTTTCGACTTACTCATTAAAGAGGCATGATAGGGTTATCTGATAGGTAAAAAAACAGGCTTGCCACTTGGCAAGCCTGTTTTAAATTAACGGGTATATATCCGTATCTAGCATGCTAGGAGCTGATACTGACCTTATCTCTTAAGCGGGCTTGTTCAAGCTGGGCAACTTCAGCGTCTAATTCTGCAATCTTCTTTTCCATCAACTCATGGCAGTGGTCAGCTAATTTGCGAGCATCTGCTAGTTCATAACCGGACACATCAATAGGATCCAACATTTCCGCAATGACAATGCCATTATCACGGTTGGAGAGTGAGATCTTATTGTGAATTGAGCTTACACACATAGGAACGATGGGTACACCCGCTTCGATAGCCATACGGAAAGCGCCGGTCTTGAACGGCAAAAGGCCACGGCCTTTGCTGCGGGTACCTTCCGGGTACATCCAAACCGAAAGGTTGCGCTTGTGGATCGCATCAGCAACCTGCTGGATGGTATTACGGGCACTGGACTTGTTTTCACGATCGATCAGTATATTGCCCGTTATCCAATACAGTTGCCCGAAGAAAGGCACCCATAACAGGCTTTTTTTACCAATAGATACAGCACGTGGTGGCAACATGCCTGGTGAAGTCACGAAATCAAAGACGTTTTGGTGGTTAGAGATGTAAACGGCTTTGGGAGTATTAGTGATCTTTTCCTGGCCCCGGTGGATTAGCTCGACGCCGACGATACGATGCAGCTGATTAAACCAGCGACAGAAAAAATGCACGTGCTTGGGATCGCGCGGTTTAAACACAGTGCAGTACACCAGTGCGAAGAGTGTAGTAAAGACAATAAAAATGGCCGCGAGGAAAATACGGAAGAATGCAAGCACGCTTACTCCTTAGCGATTTAATGAAAAACTGTGTGCATTATGAAATCTTTTTCGTTGTATGACCAGTAATTAACAACGCGTTTTATTTAAATACGAGATGGCTAGTAACAATTGGCTGCTTTGTGTACAGTCCTGGTTGGGGAAGATGCTTGTTTTGATAACTCACTCAATTAAATCAATCGTATAGCTAATAAGTAATAATTTGAACAAAATACATTTAGGGGGCATTAATAGCGTGAAGTTACTCGCAGTTGTTGTCGTAGTTGGAAAAAACACCTGGATAAGTTCCTGAATTAAAGAGATAAATACATTTGATAGATGCAGAGAGCTCTCCTTGGTTGTGGGAGCATCAAGTATCTATCTCTTCTGTTGTGTGGAGTTTTGTTGGCTGACAATTGTCAGCCATTTTTTTTGGCTAAAATTCGCCTCCAAGCCTTTATTTGCTGAGTTTATCATCAGTTATGTCAAATTTTTGAGTCGGGTGGCGATTTGGGTTTCCGTAGCCTCAGCAATTGACTATCCTAGTAAATTGCTACCACAAAAAAATCATACTTAGACAAATTCTGACATTGCAAAGGAGCCAACCACAGTGAAGAAGCAGTTACTATCACTGGCTTTGACAATTTGGCTTTCGGGGTGTTCCTCTTCCCCTGACTCTCTGGAAAGCGATAAAGCTTCTAGCGAGCTACAGGCCAATACTCCGCGCTATGAATTTGTTGAAATGAATGTCCCCACTCATCAATCACCTTCGCTTGATTCTGTTTACCGCCAGTGGCGAGGCACCCCTTATCGGTTAGGGGGAACGACTAAGTCTGGCATTGATTGTTCGGCCTTCGTCCAGATTGGTCTTGCCGAGGTGTTTCAGAAAAAGCTTCCAAGATCGACCGGTGAGCAGGTAAGGCAGGGCAAGTGGGTGGCGATTACAGAGCTGGAAGAAGGCGATCTCGTTTTCTTCAAGACTGGCCGCACCCTGCGTCACGTTGGTATTTACCTTGGGGACTCACAATTTCTTCATGCCTCAACATCACAAGGTGTGATGATTTCGAATCTTAAAAACCCTTATTGGCGTAGCACTTACTGGCAAGCAAGACGGGTTGTCCAATAGCACTTCTTTCTGTGTGAATTTCTTTACGGCTCTGGCTCTGAATTTAGCTCGCGAAATTGGCCATCACCTTCCATACTGAGGCTGTAGGTCCAGTTTCCATCAGGCCCGATTTCTAGTGTTGGGAAGTGGCTTGATGATTGATCAGGAGGTGATCCCATGGCTATGGCACTGACAGTAGGGCAATTCCTCAACAGCCACAATGTCGATTTTAGTCTGACTCGACACAAACATACCGATACGTCATTTAGCTCGGCCATATCGGCTCATGTTCCAACCTCACAGGTTGCGAAAGCGGTAATGCTGAAAGATCAAAACGGTGAGTTCTTGATGGCTGTCGTTCCTTCAAACCGCCGCGTAATGATAGATAAAATCAGCCGCATGATGGGGAAACAATATTTCCTTGTCGGTGAGCATGAACTATCAGGCATATTCCAAGACTGCGAACCCGGTGCGGTTCCATCAATTGGCCAAGCTTATCAGGTAGATATGCTGGTGGATGATATGCTGTTTGATCAAGATGAGCTGTTCATTGAATCGGGTGACCATGAGAACCTGATTCATGTTGATAGCAAGCAGTTTCACAAAATCATGCATGATATTCCCCATAAGAACATCAGCGGGTATCGGATGATGTTTTCAGATGGCCATGAAGGCAGGCACTGGGAGTGGGAATAGGAATAGCTTGGTATTGACGTTGTAACGTATTACGAAGAAAACAGCCCAGTCATAGACTGGGCTGATTGTTTTTCCTTAACTGGCCATTTTCATTCTGAGCCATAAACCCGGCGGGGTGCTGAAACCTGTGGTGACAGAAGCTACTTCACCGTCTTTAATGATGAAGACTGAAGGAACTGCTGAAATTCCCCACTGTTGCATCAAACTACCACGGTTATCATTGATGGTGGTAAAGCCATATTCATGGTGGCCAAGGTAAGCGTTAAGACGTCGGTTATCGCCGGAATTAACCGCGATAGAGACCACATCAAAGCTGTCATCCAGCCAATTTATCGTTGGGCTGACAAAGCGGCAGACACTGCACCAGGTTCCCCAGAAATAGACTAAGACCGGTTTTTCATGACTACGAGCGATAAGGTCGATATGTTCGCCTGTGGTTGACTGGGCAACCAACGGCGGAATCGCATCTTGCGGCATGCTCTGGCTACGCCAAACATCTAATCCCGTTGAAACAGCAATGAGTACAAGGCCCATTAGGAGTGCTTCTTTTATCCACTTCATCAGCCTCGAGGGTTTAGCTTTATCAGCTTGAATAGCTTTGTTTGACTCATCAGTTGATTTCGATGCCATCACTCAACTCCTTTGCCGCTCGCAGCTTCAATCGCCTTGATAACATCGTTACTGGTCAGGATAACCGGTAGGGCAATGCCTGTAGGGGCATTAGGCCCGTAGACGATGTTGAATGGCACACCAAAGCGACCATTGGAGCGCAGATAGCCGGTGACATAGTCAGAAGGCTTGGTCCAATCCCCTTTCATCAGAACCATATGGTCTTGCTTAAGAGCTGAGTAAACCGGGTCTTGAAGCAGTACACTGACCTTATTGACCTTACAGGTAATACACCAGTCTGCGGTTACATCGACAAACACGGTCTTGCCTTGGCTGACTTGTTGCTGGATAGCATCGATATTGAGCGGTTGCCATGCATGATCCTGTGGCAGAGGTGTCGCCCAGTTGTCGGCTGTCATGCTTCCTGCGATTAAACCACCACCAGAGCCGACGATGATGAAAGCCATCGCCAGAATGACCGGCTTGCGGCCTTTTACCATACCTAGACGCCACAGCAATACCACAACCATTAAGACGTCGATCAGAATGACTACGGCGGTTGAGAAGAAGCTGGTCATCAAGCTCAGTAGCCACAAGCTGGTCGCCAGCATCATCAAACCGAACAAGCTTTTAACTTTATCCATCCACATGCCTGGTTTCGGCAGTAGCCTAGCAAGGCGAGGGAACAGAGCAATCAGTAGCCAAGGCGCAGCCATACCAACGGCCAGGGCAGTAAAGATAGCAACTAGGGTAACGATATCAGCGCCGAGGGCGAACGCGACGGCGGTGCCAAGGAAAGGGGCACTGCATGGGGTAGCTAACAAGGTAGCAAACATACCTTGGACAAAGTGACCGACATAAGAGTCATCACCTTTAGTCGCCATCCATGTATTGGCTTCGCTTGATAGCCGTATTTCGAACAAACCAAGCATATTAGCGGCGAACAGCGCGGTGATGATCACCATAGCGCCAATGAAATAAGGACTTTGGAACTGTACACCCCAGCCAAGAGCTTGCCCTGAAAGCTTAAGTGCGATCAGGAAGCCTGCCAATAGCCAAAAAGAGGTCAGGATCCCGGCTGCAGACGACAGGAACTGCATGCGGATTTGGCGTTTTTCCAACCCTTCAGCTGCAATCACACTGCTTAACTTCATACCCAATACAGGAAGTACGCAAGGCATGATGTTTAGAATTAAACCACCAAGCAGGGCAATACCGATGATTTCGAGTAAGTTGTTGCTACTGGCTGTAATGGTAACGGGAATATCATTGGCAACACCTTTGGTTTCAACTGAAAAGTCGGTGTCACTGATGGTGATATTGAGCGCCTCCCCAAGCAGTTTCGGCTCACCGAACCAACTGCTGACTTTCATTTGTGCAGTAAGCGTGTTGCCGTCCACATTGACGGTTGGTTTTAGGAAAGACGCATCTTGAACGTTCTGTGATTCGCCATCAATGAACACATCTGGTTGGTTCCAACCAAGCGTATTACTGGCGACGACAGACAATACTTTTTTATTCTTGTCCCAAGAAAGGGCCTTGATCTCGACGCTTGGTTGCTCTGTCGGTACGTGGCTCATTCCTTGGTTGTACAAATGCATTGCCTGCTCAGAAGCAGTCAGATTGGCCGGGTTAAAATCGAGTGAGATTTCGTAATCGGTCAGTACACAGATATTGGTACACGAAGACATAGTCAGGATTCCTGAAAGAAATACAGGCTTGGACATGTCTTTGACGTGAATAGTCATCGGGAAGATGATGGTATGCTTGTAGCCTAGTGTTTCAACGCCCAAGAACTCATAACGCTTGGGCATCGGCCAATGCCAGTCAACGTCTTCGAGGTTGTTGGAAAGCGACCAGTCAATAGAAGGTGCAACGCCGCCTTCGCCCGGGCTGCGCCAGTAGGTTTTCCAATCTGTGTCGAGCTTTACTTCTAACAGGGCTTCGACTGTCTTGTTTTGCGGGTCTTGTTGGCCTGTCAGCATATAGCGAAGCTGGACAGGAGGGTGATCAGGGTTTTGCAACCAGCCGGAAGAATACTCAACCGCAGAAGCCGAGAACGAGAAAAGGCTACCCAGCAAAATAAGCAGGGATGTCAGAACGGAAAATCGTTTAAAAATTATATTTTTCAATGTAATAACTCCAAGAATAACTAAAGCAAACTCAAGCAAGGCTTGATAGATAAAGGCTTAGGTTTATTCTCGGAACACACACAACGTTAGATGACGCCGCCGTGTGGGAGGAATAGGTTCAGTGAATACTGGTGTGGCTTTGGTTACTGCAGCATAGATCAACAGTGCCAGTACTACGATAAACATGCTAACAATGGCATGCTCTACTGAGTGTTGGTGCATCTGAAGTAAATGGTCTGCAAGCGAGCAGTGACCCTGTTCAGATGAGTCAGTACTGGAGTTGTCGGTTACCGTGTGTTGAGCAACAGCTTGTTTACCCTGAGTGACTTCATAGCCTGGTGATGAGTTCAAGGTGCACGAAGCCGCAAAGCCGAAATTTTGCCCGGAACAGACAAAAATGACGACCATTACTAACAGCAGGGTATATCTGGCTGTATGGCTTCGGTTTACCGCTTTGCTCATTGAATATCTCAGTAACAACTTGATTCCTTACAATGACATTCAGACCGTATGTGAAATGAAAAGTTTCACTGTAAGTATGCTGTTGGCCATTTTCTAACTTTTCTTTCTATACCGCAACTGATGTGCAAGGTTTGTGTGTAAACAGGCATTGTCAGCATGTTGGTAACACACTGAGATAAAAGAAAGCCCTCATGGGCCTAAGCTCATGAGGGCTTCGTATTTCGGCATTGTGCCGTAAAGCACGAAATCAGATTAACGCTTGTTCTTTAGATAGCGTTTGCGGCGTTCTTCTTTCTTCTTCGCTTTTTGCTCTGCTTTCTGCTCAGCTTCGATTGCTACGTTGATCAGCTCTTGAGTGATCATCTCAGGGCGTTCCATAGTGATTTGGCCCAGAGTGCCGTTACGCAGTTCATTGATTAGGATCTCAGAAGCTTTGTGAAGATCGACACGACCACCGGCTTTCAGGCAGCCACGTTTGCGGCCAATGGCTTCCATTAGCTCGATTTCAGTTTCTGGAACTTCATCTTCGTCGAGATCGTAACGGGCCTTGATGAGGTTAGGGTATGCCTTGATCAAGTACTCGATGGTAAAGAAGGCCACATCAATGTAGTCCATGGCTGTGTCTTTTACCGCGCCGGTCGCTGCCAAGCGGAAACCACTGTGTGGGTTTTCTACTTTAGGCCATAGGATCCCCGGGGTGTCAGAAAGTACAATGCCGTTTTGCAGGTTGATGCGCTGCTGTTGGCGGGTAACCGCTGGCTGGTTACCGGTGACGGCAACAGTACGGCCTGCAAGGGTATTGATGATGGTAGATTTACCAACATTTGGAATACCCATGATCATGGTACGAATGTTCTTGCCCATTTCTTCACGGTTTGGCGCTAGCTTGCGGCAAAGATCCATGATCTTATTAACTTCGTTGACATTCTCTGTGGTGATCGCAAGAGCCTTTACACCTTGCTCTTGTTCAAGGTGCTCAATCCAAAGCTGGGTCATTTCAGGATCTGCAAGGTCACGCTTATTCAAAACCTTAACAACAGGCTTGTTGGTTTTCTCGCGGAAGGTTTTGATCAGTGGGTTCTCACTACTGAAAGGGATACGCGCATCAAGCACTTCGATGATCACATCGACCTTTGGTAGAACTTCTTCGATCTCTTTACGGGCCTTGTGCATGTGGCCTGGGAACCACTGGATTGTGTTACTCATGGTTTGTTAACTCTTATTAGCTCGGACACCGGCATTGAGTACCTTAGTACCTGCAAGAATGATGTGCCGAAATCAGTCTCCCAAGATAAATAATTCTCGAATCAGCGATAACCGAGCCAATTCGAGGTACCTGGGGGGCTTTTGATTGTCAGTTGCCGTGAAGTTTAACGTAACTAGCGGGATACATAAATGTTTTCGGTGTTTAGATAAACCCAGTGAAGTAGAAAGACCCATTTGACGGTGTTAATAACCGGAAGAAGCGACTAGCTCCACTCATCTTTGATGTCACCACCCATAATTAACCCTAGCAGTTTCCCCATAACTACGCTCCCATAGATATACCTGACTGCTAATACGTAAGCTGTTATCACGTGCTTAAGTGTAGTGGATTAGGTATCTTTCTGATTTAATGCTGAATCTAAGGTATTTACGCAATTAGGGAGCTAGACATGGATCTAGTCGCTTTTCGAAAAGAAGATATGGATTTATTGATAAATTGGGTTCATACGGCTGAGTTTAATCACCTCTGGGGTGGTGACCGATTTACATTCCCACTCGATAAAAGACAACTTTCAAAACACCTTCTTTGTGAAGAAGTCACGCCTCTGGTACTGGATGAAAATGGAAAAAACTCGGATATATAGAACTATTCCGAGAATCAGAGACAATTTATCGATTATGCCGCGTCCTGATTGGCGAACCATCAAGCCGGGGAAAAGGCCATGGGCGAAGGATGGTAGAGTTTGCAATAGAGCATGCACGAACCCAGTTAAGCGCTAAGCACCTTAAACTCACTGTCTTTGAGCATAATCGCCAAGCGCGAAGATGTTATGAGTCGTTAGGATTTGAGCTCTACGAGCGAAAGCCAGGGTTTATGGCAGCAAGCGGGGAGAGTTGGACTGCACTGTATATGAAAAAAGTGCTGACTGCATAAATCGGACTTGGACCTAGAGTTAACCTTTTGACCTGGAATGAGTCTTTAGGCTAGGTTAATCGTGTTAAATACCAAGCACGACCAAAGAAACCTTATTGAACAAGGTTCCTTATTTGTCTTGCCTCAGAGCCGCGAAAAGTTATTTGGATCAGATTTATTGCGGCTTTGCTTGGCTGTCACGCTTTGACGACTTATGCCAGTTGTCAATTTCACCGTTTTCCTGCATATCGTGCAGGGCTTCAATAAGCGCTCTGTCTTGTTCTGCGAAATAGAGATCTTCTTCGGCTTTACCCCTCAGTCTCATCTTTTGTGTGAAGTCCATAATCCTTCCCCCTCCAATGATGATTTTCACTATAAGTGTAGTCATTGTATTGAAGCACTTAGGGGTTAAGTGACAGAAGTTTGATCTGGGTCGAGTAAGTTAATATACCGGTCGAAAATACCTCTGAAAGGCCGCGATGCGGCCTTTATATATGCATACATTATTTCGTAATGTTGAGTATGCCTGAAATGGTAAATATTTTATTTCCAGCAGCGTCTACTTCGACATTATCACCAAGGCTTTTTTCACTGATTTCGAACGTATCCATATCAGCCGGAAGCTTGATTGTAACAGTTTTTCCTTCTTCAACCTTACCGCTTGCAATAAAGGTATTAATTTGATCTTCATTATCAAAAAACTCTTCTGAGTTTGACGAAGGAGCAGGCGACGAACTGTCACTACAGCCAAGAATTAAAGCTGGAACCAATACGATAAATATCCATTTTGTCATAATGCTTACCCTGCATTGATTAATACTATCAAACGGCTTCTCGTGTCGTTCCCCGGACGGTGCTCTACGCGTCGTTCTTCAACTTTACCTATTCCCTTACAATAGGTGATATAGCGTGTACGGAACCTGTCTGACTCAGTCCTAAGTGTGAGAATACAATCATCATATTTCAGGCTTCTGTTTGCGCTAAATACAGCTGGTATATTTTCATTAGGGACGGTATCTAATGCCCAAGTTGTTTTTCCCAATATATTGAAGGTTTCGTAATCGCGCATATAATCATCCTCCCCACCTCCTGTTGCGGTAAGGTAATAAAACATGCCATAGTTTTTACCGACTTCCATAGTGTCAGGTAAGCTAGTGACTGTTGTTAAAGCCTCAGTGAATTGTATTTGCTCACCACCTTCTGATTCGGTAATTATTGCTGTTACAGTATTGCCATCTACTGCAGTAGGCTGATAGGTATAACGGCCCACTTCAACACCATTTTCATCAAATCCAATTTCACTTTCACTCATAAGTCCTGTATTGCTGTCTAGTGTATAAGTGATTGAATTTGATGAGTATAAGTCAGTTGTGAAATCATAGTGAAGGTAAGTGAGTGCTCGTCCGCTTGGAGACGAACGGTAGTCACTGACGTTGATAAAATCAGAGTTGATTGGATTATTTCCAACCCATTGCCCAGCACTGTTGATTACCGTTTCTCCGTTAATCTGTATTTGTCCTTCAACGTTCAATATCGCTTCGGCACTTGCATGAAATGCAGTTATTGATATTATTAAAGATAAAATCGTCCTCATATCTGTACTCCCTTACTTGTTGAGTTTTATGCATTAATTTCATGTGACAAACTTAATGTCGTTTATAGGTGTGAAAATTACAAATAACTTGTTGGGATATTATTTTTATTTTAATTTCCAATGACGATATACAGGTTTTTGACTGGTTGAAAAATATTTTTCAATGAAAGTGTTTGAAAAGTAATAAATAATTTTGTTTTTTATAGTAAGGGTGATGAATGTTGGGCTGTTACGAGTTGACTTATTATGGTTTCGTTACAGGCTTAAATTGCGTTTTTATTTGTTGGGATAGCAATATCTAACGTGTTTTTTTATTTAACCATAATAATAATTGACTATATTGTTGAGTTTTGGTGTTATAGGTCTCTGTATCATCAATGTTTCAATTGTTTTATTTGTGTATCATCGCAACTCAAGCTGTAACGGTAATTTAACGTTTTGGGGTGGCTTTATAATGTGAATTTATAATGCGATCTTTTTTACTCCAATTAAATATAAAAAAGTGCATAATTTAAGGCCACGCTTGGTGGCCTTGTTGAATACGTTACGGCTTAATATTCTGATTATGATGGAACAGGTTATCAGGGTCGTATTGGCGTTTGAGTTCAACTAGTTGTTGGTAATTACTGTCATAAGCAGCAGTTACTCGCCCTCCTTCTTCTTCAGTCATGCAGTTCACATAAGCACCTGCTGCATTGAGCGATAACTGAAGGCCGTTTATCTATCATCGCATTCCATATTTGCCGTACGTCATCATAATCACTGCCATCAGGTACGATGATTCTTCCTTGAAACTGACTGCTGAGAGTTTCTTGGTGGGAGTTTATAATGTCAGCTTATATGGCATAGCCATAGGTGGTGGTATTAGACATTACTGTAGACGTGTGCGGGCATTTTTCCAGTTCAAAAAAGCATGAAAGAAGATGTTACTTAAAGATTTTGAACATTAGTTCAAAATGATATTGAGCGATCGTTCATGTTGTTCTATAGTTTAACGACAAAATCAATAAAACCTTTTGCTACAAGGGATCACACGTCGCCGACAGACGCCTGCGACTAAACACCATTCATCAGGAGAGTTATCAATGCTTAAGTTTTATTTTCATCAAACGCCTAACCCAATGAAGGTTGCTCTGTTTCTTGCTGAAACCGATTTGCCCTATGAACTGGTTGCGGTAGATACGCTAAAAGGGGAGCAGCACACTGCGGAGTTCCGTGCGATCAATCCAAATGGCAAGCTTCCGGCGATTGTCGATGAAGGTACCCGTGTGTTTGACTCTAATGCCATCTTGCTATATCTATCAGAAAAAACAGGTTTGTTGGCTGGTAAGACGGAAGATCGGGCAGAGTTGTTGTCCTGGATGATGTTCATAGCATCTGGACTTGGCCCATTCTCCGGTCAATGTGTGCATTTTCACCGTATGGCTCCAGAACAAATCCCTTATGCGCAAAATCGTTACTTGCGAGAAGCGCAGCGTCATTACGAGGTGCTAGATGGTCACCTGGAAGGGCGTGAGTACATTGTCAGTGATGAGTTCACAATTGTAGATGTGGCGGCTTGGGGCTGGATTGATAAGGCGCAAGTTGTCTTGAGTGAAGAGGGGCTAGCGTCATATCCTAACCTCAAGCGTTGGTTTGATAGCGTGAATAGTCGCCCGGCAGTGGCAGTCGCTAGAAGCATTGACAAAGATATCGAGTTTAAATCAACGGTGGATGATGAAAGCCGACGTGCGCTATTTCCATCAAATTATCCGAAACAAAACCGAGGACAATAAGTAGGGATGGCGGGTGCGATATGTATCCGCAGTCTTATATCTAACGGCTCAAAGGGGGCTTTGGTGGAAAAGGACACGATAATTTTCGATATAAACGAAACAGTATTAAACCTTGATTCATTAAAGCCCAAATTTGGGAGAGTCTTTGGTGATGAAAAAATCACGGGGTTATGGTTTTCAATGTTACTGCACTCATCGACTGTTTGTATTTTGACGAAAGTGAAAACCGATTTCCTGACTCTTTCAAAAATCACGTTGGATACCGTCGCATCCCGTCTTGGGGTTGAGCTAACGGAAGATAAGAAGACTGAAATGCTAACAACTTTCGCTAGCTTGCAGCCACATGATGATATTAAAAGCGCACTTTTGCGGTTGCGGTCCGCTGGGCATAAAACAGTAGCGTTTTCAAGTTCATCGTTGAGCTTAGTCTCTGCGCAAATCAAACAGGCAGGCTTGTTAGGGTATTTCGATGAAATTGTGTCAGTTGAAGAAGCTGGAACTTTCAAGCCTGATCCTGCAGCCTATGGTTACTTAGCCGAAAACATGAACTTGCCAATGGAGAAGTTACGCTTGGTGGCTACCCATGACTGGGATACGCATGGGGCTCTTAGCGTGGGAATGAAAGCAGCTTATATCGATCGTTTGAATTGGCCATATAATCCTTTGTATAAGAAACCCGATATAATAGGAAAGACTATGAATGAGATTGTAGAGGCCATTATTACTTTAGAGTGACGCGGGATTAATAATAAAAGGGCCACTTTATTATCAGTGGCCTATTAGAATTATTGCTTAATTCCGAGTCAGTGAGTGAACCATCAATTGAATGCTACTCACCAAGAAGATTAATCGAGAACGATTTCAACGAGCTCATAGTTGAAGTCATGCTTTCCATGATTGATATACATTGAGCATTCCTCTACGCTTAACGACCAAGTGCCTTGCTGGGTTCGAGACGTTAACTCATTGAGAAAAACCTTTTGCTTTTCAACATAGTTACCTGCTAAAGCGTGACCATATTGTTCGCACAACTCTTTATCTGTTGTCGCGTAAGAAGAAAAAGAGCATAACGCTAATGTTAATGCAAATACGTATTTCATGAGGACATTCCTTGAATTTATTCATTCAAGGAAAGGGTAGCTCAGTTTTTATTATAGTTACACAACAGAGTTTAACCGAATTTATCCAAACTGAGACAGTTTGTCCTTTTGTAATACATGTTAAGGTAAACTTATATCCTGGATGTTTACATGTAATCTTTAAAGCAATTTTTAATGTTGTGAATTTTTCATTTTCCTCTAATCACTTATCTAGAATAAAGCTAGCATGACTGTAATGATTGATTATAGAGCAATTGACTTCAAAAAGGCTCTAGTGGCATTTGTATGAAAAAAGGCCACTGAAAAAACAGTGGCCTTTTAAATCTATGTCTATCGTAAGGAGGCTATTTCTCCTTGTCCAGACTTATTCTTTACCGAAAACCTATTTACTCTTTACCGAATACGTTGTTTTCTTGTTCTTGTACGCGGATGAACGTCGTGCGCTTGGTTAGCTCTTTCAGCTTCGCGGCACCGACGTAAGTACACGTAGAACGTACGCCACCCATGATGTCCTGGATAGTGTTCTCTACTGGGCCACGGAACGGCAGAAGAACTGTCTTGCCTTCAGCTGCACGGTACTTGGCTACACCGCCAGAGTGCTTGTCCATCGCGCTTTGTGAAGACATGCCGTAGAACTTCATGAAAGTCTTACCGTCTTGCTCGATAACTTCACCGTTGCTCTCTTCGTGGCCAGCAAGCATACCGCCAAGCATCACGAAGTCAGCACCGCCACCGAAGGCTTTGGCAACATCACCCGCACAAGCACAACCGCCGTCACCGATGATGCGACCGCCTAGGCCGTGTGCTGCGTCAGCACATTCGATAATGGCAGATAGCTGAGGGTAGCCTACGCCAGTCTTAACACGGGTAGTACATACAGAGCCTGGGCCGATACCGACTTTAACGATGTCAGCACCTGCAAGGATAAGCTCTTCAACCATGTCGCCAGTTACCACGTTACCGGCACTGATAACCTTGTTAGGGAACTCGGCACGGACTTTTTGTACGTACTGTACTAGGTGCTCAGAGTAGCCGTTGGCGATATCGATACAGATGAAGATAAGGTCGTCAGACAGTTCCATGATGTCTTTGGTCTTCTGGAAGTCAGCGTCAGACGTACCGGTAGACACCATTGCGTTGTTCAGCACGCTAGCGTCATTGTTTTTAACGAACTCAGCCCAGTCAGCCACGGTGTAGTGCTTGTGAACAGCCGTCATCACGCCGTGCTTGGCAAGGGCAGCGGTCATTTCGAAGCTACCCACAGAGTCCATATTGGCAGCAATAATAGGTACACCAGACCATTGACGACCGCTATGCTTGAATGTAAAATCGCGGGTTAATTCAACTTGAGAACGGCTTTTTAGGGTTGAACGTTTTGGACGAAACAGTACATCTTTAAAACCTAGTTTCAAGTCTTGTTCGATACGCATTGGTAATTCCTTAAATCTTATCGAATATTGCCACATGGATGGCGGCTGTTGGCAGACAGCTTTTGCATACACCATGTTGCAGGCACAAAAAAACCGGAGCGTTGGCAGACGCTCCGGTTTTCAGCATTATAGGCTGAGAAAGTTTTTTAACAAGTCTAATAATAGAGATTTTTTTGTGTTACCTTTACGAAGATAGCACCTAGACTGCTGTCTGCTACCTCCACATACTTTCTCGCTTAACATTTTAAGTCACTGAATATCAATCAGAAACCTTCAAGTACGATTTTGCCTAGCGCCTTCTGTGATTCCAACAGCTCATGTGCTTTCTTCAAGTTATCCGCGCAAATCTTACCGCCTTGATGGGCAACTGTTGATTTTATGTCCCCGTTATCGACCATTTTTGCAACATTGTTGAGTAGGTGATGCTGATCAATCATGTCTTCTGTGCCAAATAATGAACGGGTATACATAAATTCCCAATGCAATGAAATGCTTTTACGTTTGAGCTGTAAGATATCAAACGATGCCGGATCATCAATCAAGCCGAATTTGCCTTGTGGTTTAATAGACTCGACAATCTCGCTTAGGTGATCATCCGAGTTAGTAAGCCCTACGACGTAATCCACTTCACCTAGACTTTTATCAGCCAATTGCTTGCTCAGCGACTCGCGGTGGTTGATCACATGATCTGCCCCAAGCTCTTCGAGCCATGCTTGGGTTTCAGGGCGGGAAGCAGTACCGATAACGGTTAGGTTAGTCAGTTTTTTCGCTAACTGAACCATAATCGAACCCACACCACCTGCCGCGCCGATGATCAGAATCTTCTTATTTCCTTCTTTTTCTACCTGTAGGCGGTCAAATAGCAGCTCCCATGCGGTGATGGTAGTCAGTGGCAAAGCAGCAGCTTCTGCAAATCCAAGGCTCTGTGGCATATGGCCGACAATTTTCTCATCGACTAGCTGGAACTCGGCATTGGAGCCTGAGCGAGTCAGATCACCTGCATACCAAACCTTGTCGCCTGGTTTGAATAAAGTGGCATCAGGGCCAACGGCTTTGACAATACCAGCCGCATCCCAGCCAAGTACTTTATATTCACCTTGTTCAGGCGCAGCGCGCATCCGTACTTTGGTATCCACAGGGTTAACTGAGATAGCTTTAACTTCTACCAAGATGTCAGTGCCCGTAGCAACTGGCTCAGGCAGGGTAATATCCACCAGTGATTGAGGTTCAGAAATAGGTAGTGATTGTTGATAGCCGACTGCTTTCATGTTGCTCTCCTTTTGCGTTCCTTACAACTTTAGCCTCCCTTATCAAAAGGTAGGTGCTGTATAAAAATTATGATTGAAGTTTATTTGACAATGAAATTTTGAAAAACCAGTATTGGTTTAAATTACTTTCAAATGTTTTTTGAAAATAAAGGATCTCTGTGAAAGCGCTCAACGATCTAAAGATTTTTATAGAAACGGCAAAACAGCACAGTCTTTCTGCCGCAGCCAGAAATATGGATATTACCCCAGCGGCGGCCAGTGTTGCCCTCAAAAGGCTAGAGGCAGAGGTCGGCACGTTACTTTTTATTCGCTCAACTCGAAACCTCAGGCTCACCCAGCAAGGAGAGCAATTTCTTAATTACTGCGAACAAGCTGTTGGCTTGATGGTCGAAGCGTGCAGTTCCCTCTCAGAGGGGCAGGCGGAGTTTCAGGGGGTGATAAAACTCTCTATGCCATCCGACTGTGGCCGAAATTTACTGCTGGGCTGGATTGATGAGTTTATGGCAATGCACCCAAAGTTGGAAATCAGGGTGCAATTAACAGATGGGCTAGCAGACATGTATACCCAACCTGTCGATGTAGCCCTTCGCTATGGCGAGCCAAGTGACTCTTCGCTGGTGGCCTTACCGATTGCAGGGGGAAATACCCGGGTCTTGTGTGCTTCTCCTGACTATTTAGATGGACATGGTATACCCACAACGCCTGAAGCTTTGGCTTCTCACAATTGCCTGTGTTTTGCTTTGGGCGATAGCTTGTATAACCGTTGGCGTTTCTTCCACGATGGCCAAGAGGTGACACTGGTCGTTAAAGGCAATCGCTATGCCAATGATGGTGAGGCAGTAAGGCGTTGGGCCCTGGCTGGGAAGGGGATTGCTTACAAGTCGCTATTGGATGCCAAAGAGGATCTCTTGACTGGGCGGTTGATTGCGATAGATATCGGCAGAGAGCCAGAGCCGGCTCCTTTGTATCTGGTTTGTGCAAGTAGAAGAGTCATTAACCCGCAGATCCAGGCTTTGAAAGAGTTTTTGGCAAATAAAGCAGAGATCTATCTTGCTTCAACGTCTATATCTGAAATTAGGTCTATATCTGAACTTAGATAGCAGCCATTATGAAAAAAGACCGCACAGGCGGTCTTTTGGTTATTTGAGCCCATACTGGCTTAGGCTTCTGACTGGCAGATAGTGCTCTGTGCAAGCTTTGATTTCTTCCTAACTTTGGCAAGGAAAAATAGGCTAATGCCTGCAGCCAGTGTTTCTGCAAAGAGTGGGCTTAGCCAAACACCTGTTTCCGGCATAGTTTTAGGCAAGAGGAACAGGCCGATAATCACGAAAACGAACCCTCGGCATACCGATATGATATTGGCTTGAGCCGGGCTGCCAATTGACTGAAACATGGTAGCTGTAACCAGGTTGATCGCCATGAACGGGTAGGCGAGGAAGTACAGCCCCAGTGCGGTTGCAGCGAGTAAAATTAATGGTTGGTGATCAACCGTAAACAGGCTGGCAATTTCAGTCGCGAAGCACTGTACAACGATGATAGCTATCACACCAACAGTTACCGCAAACTTCAAGCCGATAGAAAGGGTTCTTTCTACCCGTTCAGGGGCATTGGCACCGTGGTTGAAACTGATAATCGGCTGGCAGGCTTGGCCAATGCCAACCAAAATGAACATGACAAAGACACCTACATTCATCACGATACTAAAGGCATTGAGGTACAACTCACCCCCGAGTTCAAGCAATACAGCGTTGTAGATGAAAGTGGTTGCTGCCATTGATGATTCAATAAAGAAAATAGGCAGGCCGATAGCCAAAATTTTTGGTGCTTTACCTAAACCGATGTCTTGCAGGGATAGAGTCAGTTTTCCTTGTCCGCGTATGAAGTGGCTCAACAAACTTACCAGCATCAATACTTGGGCAATCCCGGTTGCGTATGCGGCACCTTTCAAGCCCCACCCGAAATGGAAAATGAAAAAGTAGTCTAACACCAAATTGACGATAGCGCCGCCAGCCATAGCATACATGGCAAGCTTTGGATTACCGTCATTGCGGACAAAACAGGAAATAACCCAAGCAATGGCGTAAATAACAAAAAATTGCAGCATAACACCAAGAAAGTCACCAGCAAGGCTGGCAATGCTGCCCTGCGCACCGATAAATAGCAGTATGTCATCAAGCCAGTAAAGTGCAGTAAAGGATAGGCCGGCTGAAAGGATGAGAGTCAGCAGCAAAGATTGGGCAAACAATGTTTGGCCTTCTTGATAGTGCCCTTTGCCGAACTGGATTGACATCATGGCAGAGCCACCAATGCCAACCATCATGGCAATCGCGGTAAAGAAAGAAAAAAACGGGATAGTCAGTGCAATAGCGCCCAGGCCATCCGGGCCAACCCCACGGCCAATCATGATACTGTCACCCATGATGAAGAGTGACTTGATGGCCAAGCCGGTGATCGCCGGGAGGAGATAATGCTTGAAGCATTGTTCTATTGGGGTCGTGCGAAGGTCGATGCGTGTTTCTGCCATGCTTTGCTCCGCCAGGATAGAAGCACTTTCCTGGCATAATCATTCATTGTATGTGCTGGGTATTATGTGGCAGGGCGATCGGGGTAAAAAGGGACTATATGGCCTAATGATAGGACTATTTGAACACTCTGGCGCGAAAGTCTAACGGTGACTCGTGGGCAGCTTTGCGAAAGAATCTGCAGAAATAGGCAACGTCGTCATATCCCAGTTCGTGGGCAATTTGTTTGACTGTTTTGTTGGTAAAAGCAAGCTCGCGCCTTGCATCTAACAGGGTTCGATCCTGGATTAACTTGGTGATAGTTTTGCCGCAGTGCTGCCGGGAAATCTCATTGGCTCGTTTGTTCGAAACTGCCAGCTGTCTGGCATAGAAATCGGTCTTTTTTTCGGTTCGGAAATATTCATCTATCAATACATAGAGTTTGTGCATACGTTGTTCGAGCAAAGTGTCAGCTTTGAGTTCTTTCTCATGGTAGCGCTGGATGTAAGATAAAATACTGCTCACTAGTGTATTGACTAACCGCCAGTTGGTTTCCTCTCGATCAATCTCCTGCGATAAAATACGAACAAGATCAGCGAGATCTTTTTCACCTTGAGCATCAATGGTGACCATGGAGGCGGAGTTTTTCTCATGATAAAAGGTTTGATCGATGATCAGTTGGCCGCGGTAATTGTTTTCGACAAAGTCAGGCTGAAAAGTAATTAGGCAGATCTTCCCGCTAGTCCTTGTATCACTGTGCACCTGGCCCGGTGAGATAAAGTAGATATCCCCTCTATTCAACGGGTACTCAATGAAATCGATGCTATGGCTTCCTGACCCTTCAAGTGCCCACACTATCTCGTAATACTCATGCCGGTGAGGCTTAGAAAATAAGTCCTCGGGGCGACCTTCTATGTATTCGACACTTAAGGGCCGGCCTTTGGGTAAGAGTACAGATGAGATAAGTTCAGGCACGTTTTATGACCACTACTATTTGGGGTGTGCCTTCATTATATAGTCAAGCTTAGGCACATTATATGTTGATGTTATCAGGACTGTACTTTTCGTCACCACAAGAAGCAGGGTCAGAAATTCAACAAGGAGGGGGAGGGGCTGCTATAGCCTATTGTGAAATACACATATAGATATATTGATTAAAAAACAAATAACTTGATTGAATAGCGTTCAAAATATTTTTTTGATCAAATTTATTTATTTAACTCCCACGCCAAGCATTAGATTTATGAATGTAAAGTCTATGTTTAACTATCGATATCGAACGGTGTTTAAAATAATCATTGCATTCAAAGATTTGCCTTCTGGTCTGTCCACTGTATTTTCATGAATGTTTCATTATCATTCTAAATTGTTGAATTATTAGGGTTGTTTTTGGCTTTATTTTACGCTGTGACGGTTTTTTGACGTTACTTTTCAAAGTTTGAAATTATAAATAAAAGATATAAACAAATATTAAATTATTTAGTTTGGATTTTGTTCTGTCATAAAAGTTTAATATTTAAAATCGTGCATTTAGCGATTTATTACTTGCATGAATGTTTTTGTTGTGTAGATTTCCCGCCGGAAATAAACAGGCTAAGCCTAAAAATTGGAAGAACCATGAAAACAAAAATAATCGCTCTCTCTATCGCGTCGGCAATTTCAATGTCGGCAAATGCCATGACAATCGTTGAACATGATAATGGCGACTCTATGAGCCTTTACGGCGGCGCAGAAATTGGCGGTTGGGTCGGTAAAACAAACCATGGTCGCGTTACCCATGACTCGAATTATGTTGATGACTCATTTGCAACCATAGGGATCAAAGGTCAAACCGGCGATTTTTACGCAAAGTTTGAGCTTGATGCCGAACGTACTCCTTGGACAAAAGAAAACAACATGCGTGTTGTTATCGACAAAGCCTATATCGGATACAACCTAGCTGAAGGCCACTCTGTTGAGCTTGGCCGAACTGATACTGCTTATGATCATTTCGATTCGTTTGGCGATTTTTCGGTAAATGAAGCAGCTGAGGTATCTGAAGCGGGTGATCAGGACAATACCATAAAATACCAAGGTCAATTCAAAAGCCTGAAGTACGGTTTGTCTTACTCAGCTAAAGGTGATGACTATGAAGCTGACTATAAACCGACCTTTGACCAAGACGGTAAGTTGGTTGCACTTGTCGATAAGGGCTCATACAAAACGGATAGCCGTTACGGCGTAGTCGTTAACGGTTATGCAGGCTATTTTGGTCAAGCTCTGACGGTGATTTTAGGTGCAGAGACTGTTGATGATCGTGGCGAAATTTATTCTCTACACAGTAAATATAGCTTCGGTGACTTTGCTGTTGGTGGTTTGTACTCATACTCTGAAAAATCAAACAGCAGCTCAGACTCTCATACGTATGTGACTTCAGCATCATACAGCTTCACAGACAAGCTTGAGGGTGTGTCGACCTTCTCTTACGTTGATAAAGCATCAAAAGATAACGATCGCTGGGTGACTGCCGGTATCAACTTCAAGTATGCCCGCAACATCAAACTGTCAGCAGAGCTTGTCACTGGCGGCAACGACGGTACTTACGGTTACGGTAAAGCCTACTACTGGTTCTAACTTTACACGCCTCTTTAGCCTCGCAAAAGCGGGGCTTTTTCTAGGAAATAGCATGAAAAAAACATTTCTCAGCGTAGCGATTGCTGCGTCGATGGTTCCTGCCGCCAATGCAGAGCTTATTATCACTAAGTATGTTGAAGGCTCTGCTTTAAATAAAGCCATTGAACTGACCAATATTGCAGGCCAAGCAATAAGCCTTGATGGCTATGAGCTAGCTATATCGACCAATGGTCAAGACTATAAAAAAAACTTGGATTTATCCGACCGAACGCTATCGGCGGGTGGCAAGCTGGTCGTCGCCAATAAAAGCGCTAACCCACAAATCCTCGCTGTTGCTCAGATAACGAATGCAGTCGCTGAGTTTAGTGGGAATGATCCAGTCGCCGTATTTAAGAACGGAGAACTCTTTGATGTTGTTGGCGATTACAAACCCAGCGACAGCAAATATCACTTCGGCAAAGACGTTACACTTTCACGGGTAAACCTTACACCTTCGACCACCTTTGAGCCGAGTGATTGGAAGAGGGACAAGAAAGACGTTATTGATGGCCTTGGCGGTGTGTCTGGTACAGTCACTACCGAGCAAACTGGCAAATCAAATAGAACAACGATACCTGAGCTTCAGGGAAGTGGTTGGCAGTCGCCGTTTACCGACGTCGCCAATAAGAAGTACAAGTCTGATGAAAGCTTCGTCGTAGAAGGTGCTATCACTGCGATTCAGGATAACTTAAGCAGAGACCTGCCTGCTGGGGTATACATCCAAGACATCAATGGAGATGGAGATCCTAAAACCTCAGACGGTATCTTCGTCGCTACCAAAACGGAAGGCTTAAAAGTAGGCGATGTTGTTGATGTAACGGGACCAGTGGAGGAGCGTTATGGCTGGACAATGATCCCTGCTGAGAAGGTAGAAAAGCTGGGGGCAAGACAGGCCAATATCCACAGTACAGCGATTGAGCGCTTAGGATCAGATATAGATTTTGATGCAACGCTGGAGCGCTATGAAGGTATGCTGGTTGAGCTTGACCACGCTCTTGATATGCGTCTGACTAAGACGTTCGGCTTTGATTACGGCCCGCGTCGTTACAATGCTGTTGTGTCGCAGGGGCAGGTGAATGTCCACCCTAATCAGCATAACGCACCCGTTAAGTTTGATGGCAATATCGATACGGTTTCTGAAGGCCAGGCAGATTGTAACGAAGACAAAAAACTGATTATTGAAACCTTACACAAGGTGACTTCAGGTTCTAGCGAAAATGTCCCTTGGCTAGAAGCTGCCAGCCAAGATGAAAACTATGTACGTATTGGTGATGGTGTCACCGGACTGAAAGGTGTTATTGGTTACAGTTATAACGATTACCGCCTGTTTACCTCCAACAAAATCACTGACAAAGACTTGATTCGCCATAACCCTCGCAGCGATAAGCCTGAGCTCAAAGAAGGCGGTGATCTACGCGTCGCTTCTTTCAACGTTCTGAACTACTTCACATCGGATCATGCTGGTGGTAACCCTAACCCATTCGGTAAGAGCCGTGGTGCACAGTCAGTAGAGGAGTTTGAACTTCAGGCTGAAAAGGTAGCAGTGGCTATTGCCGCCATGGATGCTGACGTTGTGGGGTTGATGGAAGTCGAAAATAATGGCTTTGATTCGTCTTCTGCCATTCACCATTTGGTTGAGAAGATTAATGGCAAGATCCATGACGAGTCTAAGCATTATGTTTATATCTCGCCAGAAGATGAGCTGATCGAGAGTATTGGCACTGACGTTATCACCAACCACGTTATTTACCGAACCAACAAGCTGACGCTGGATAAGTACCGTGTTATCCCAATGCCGCAGCAGCATGCACCGGAAGTAAGAGGCACTGATCGCCATGGCAATGAAAAGGTGCTCGAAGACGGCCATAACTACCAGCGTGAAGCAGTATCGCCAACGTTCAAAGTGAACGGTACTAGCGAATCAATCACTTTGTCAGTCAACCACTTTAAGTCCAAAGGCTCGTCTTGTTGGGAAGATGCCGCCCCCCTGGATCAAGGTGGCCAAGCGGGTAAAGACACCGACAAGCAGGGTAACTGTGAAGCATTCCGTGTCTCCGCAGCCTACTACTTGGGAGAGCAGCTTGCAAAAATTGACGGGCATAAAATCATTCTTGGCGACTTGAACTCTTACGCAAGCGAAGACCCAGTGATGGTTCTGACCAACCGTAATAAGGCACCAGAAGGGTATGTTATCAAAGCCGCTCGAGATACTTTTATTGGTGGTACGAAAGATGTGTTGGGCAAACCGCTTGATGGTGAGCAGGGGCGTATCATTGAGCAATCCTTTGGTTACACCAGTGCGGTATCAATTAACCACCCATACTCTTACAGCTATGTGTACGGTGGTGAAACGGGTACGTTGGATTACCTGCTGATGAGCCCTTCATTGATGCCAAAGTTTGTCGATGCTATCGACTGGAATATCAATGCGGCTGAATCGAAACTGCTGGAATATGCCAATAAAAATAACTGTGTAAAAGGAACGAAAGATTGTTCATACCGTGCAAGCGACCATTTCCGCTCTTCGGATCATGACCCGGCCATTCTTGACCTGACCTTTGGAATCAAGCCTGAAACCAGCGAAATCGTTGAGGTTGTCGGTCCGGATATCATTACAGAGTTACCAAAACCAATTCCGACGCCAACAAACCCGGTCAATCCACCTGCCGACATCTCAGAGACCCCTGAGGCGCCAGTCGCCGGCGAGCCGATCAAAGCAGTGTTTGACCTTACCGCTATCAACGGTTTTGAGTTGCGTGCAGGTGACACGATCAGTATGTCATTGAGCAAGATGACACAAGGCCGTTCATACAGTGAGTATTCGCGCACAGGCGGCGGTAATAGCACAACTGTTGAACTGACGCGAAAAGACATTGAACAGGGTTGGGCTGTTGCTTCTGTCCAGATAGAGACAGCAGGTGAGTTTGAGCTGAGAAAGAGCATCCAAAGTGCCAGCGGTAAAGTCTTCAACTACCCAGCAACTGTCATCAAGGTTGCCGAGCCTGATACTGCTATCGATGTTATTACCAACGAGCGTACACATCGAGGTGGTGGCTCTACAGGTTTGTTATCGCTATTTGGCCTAGCCCTGCTTGCTGTATCCCGTCGTTTTAAAAAATAACCCTTTATAAGTAGCAACATGGCGCATCATTTTCAGTGATGCGCCTATTAAGGTAATTCCATGAAATTGAAAGCTCTTGCGCTCGCAACCTTATTCGCAACCAGCGCAAATGCCGCTTATGTTCAGTCTCACGATCCACATATCTTGACGCCTTTTTCCCTAACTTGCACCCTTGAAGTTAAGGAAGCTGAAATTACACAGGAAGAGATAAATAACCCAGATGGTTACTATGACTCAGCGATCGGTAAAACCGGAGAGGTGTTAAAAGCGTCACTAAACACTATTGTTACAGCAGGGCATAAACGTTTGCCATACACCTCTAAGTCGACCACAGATGTATGGAAGGCTCTGATGATTACAGATGAAGACCCGAATGATAAGAATAATGTCATTCTTTTCTATACCGGTCGCTCTCAAGGCAAGTTGTCTAAAGACGACGGTGGAAGAGATGGTGATTTATGGAATCGTGAGCATGTGTACCCCAAGTCTAATGGAGGCTTTAACAATAAGTCGGCATTCGCCTATACCGATATCCACCATCTGCGCCCAGCGGACAAATCCATAAACAGCGAGCGTGGCAGCTTAGAATATGATTGGGGTGGTGAGGCAACGATTGAGTCACCTTGGCTTGGCAATAAAAAAACCAGTACGAGCTTTGAGCCCCGAGATGAAGTCAAGGGAGACGCATCAAGAATGATGTTTTATATGGCTGTACGTTATGAAGGGTACGACCCGAAAACACCGGATCTTGAGTTGAGCAAGGCGATAACAGGTAACGGCACTGACTTTGGCAATGTGTGTACCATGCTTGAGTGGAACAAGCAGGATCCCGTGGATCAGTTTGAGTCAAACCGTAACGATTTGATCCACAAGGTACAAGGCAACCGTAATCCATTTATTGATAATCCGCAGTGGGCAGACGAACTGTTCGGTCAACAATGCTAAGTCGGCCTTGATTCAATACAATTTAGCGAACTAGAAAAACCATCATGGCTATAGGGTTAGCTGTACTAATTCAGACCCGATCTGACAGTTACCCACTTTCGACTTGGTGCCTGTCAGATTATATCTGGGCTAGATTCTTTTCGGCCCAGATTGATTTCCCATCCTCTAATGTTTCTATGGGCGTTCTGCCACAGCACATTTTTCCTTGATGGGTACGATGATTGTTGTAGTAGTCCACCCATTCGTCCAGATCTTTCTGCAACTCATCCATTGAGCCATACAGTTTCTTTCTGAACGTCACTTGGTAGAACTCATTCAATATGGTCTTGTGGAAGCGCTCGCAGATCCCGTTTGTCTGTGGCGACATGGCTTTAGTTTTAGTGTGATCGATATCATTGATGGCTAAGTAAAGTTGGTAGTCATGTTGCTCAACTCGACCGCAGTATTCAGTACCCCGGTCAGTCAAGATTCGCAGCATTGGCAACTCGTGAGTCTCGAAGAACGGTAGAACCTTGTCATTCAACATATCTGCTGCGGTGATAGGTGTTTTTGTCGTATAGAGCTTAGCGAAAGCAACTTTGCTATAGGTATCAACGAACGTCTGCTGATAGATGCGTCCAACACCTTTCAGATTGCCAACATAGAACGTGTCTTGAGAGCCGAGATAACCTGGGTGTGCAGTTTCTATCTCACCACAGGCCTCATCATCATGCTTCTTGCGCTCAAGGGCAGCGACTTGCTCGTCCGTTAGGATTATACCGTCCTCTGCGACCTGTTTTTCCAGTGCGATAAGACGTTTCTTGAAGTTTTCTAGGTCATTGCGGAGCCAGATTGAGCGTACGCCACTTGGAGAGATAAACACGCCTAGTTTACGCAGTTCATTGCTTGTTCTGACTTGTCCATGCGCAGGGAAGTCGATGGCGTATTTGAGCACAGCCTGCTCAGTCTCACTATCGACACGATTCTTTAAGTTTGGTGTTCTGCGGCTTTGATTAATCAGAGCATCGATACCACCTGTTTCTACCAACTCTTGATAACGATAGAAAGTGTCTCTTGAGACACCCATGACTTTACAAGCTTTTGATACATTACCGAGTTCTTCTGCAAGATTGAGAAGCCCAGCTTTGTGTTTGATGATTGGATTGCTAGTATGAAGCATGAGAGTTACCTCTTATTGTCTTTGATTACGGATTCAGCACCTTTAATCAAAGTGGGTAACTCTCTTCATTTCAATTGAAGTGTCAGATCTAGTCGGAACTAATACAGGTTAGCCATGATGGAATCGTTTTAGGTGTTATTTAGTAAACTGCATCAGTGCTTGCTTGACGTCATCAGAAGCGAAGGAGTGCTTAACACTCATCTTGTAGATTTGGTAGTAATCTTCTTCAGTGAGATCGAACTGCTCCACCACCTTGCGAACTTCATCGGTCATCGTAGTGTTTGATACTGTGCGGTTGTCAGTGTTGATTGTGACTGGCACACCATCTTTGTAAAACGCTTTGATTGGGTGCTGCGATAGTTCTGGGATCGCTTTAGTTTGTACGTTGCTGCTTGGGCAAGTTTCAAGTGCAACATCTTCATCCTTAACTAGGTTGTAAGCTTGCTGATGGTCTTTGATCGCAACACCATGGCCAATGCGCTCAGCACCTAGGATAGAAATCGCTTCATAGACATTTTGGCCGCTGCCTTGTTCGCCGGCGTGAATAGTTACTCTATACCCTTTATCCTTTGCATCCTGTGCGAAGGTGGCATAGTCATGGCTAAAGCCATCGAGTTCACTACCCGCAAGATCAAAGGCAACCACGCCTTGGTTCAGCAGGCTAACACCTGCGTCAATAACCTGCGGGATAGTATCAGAAGGTAGGAACTTCACCATCGAAAGGATGTAGTTACCTTTGATATCGTATTGCGCTTCAGCTTTTGTCATTCCCTTAACCGCGCTGGCAATGATTTCTTCATACGTCAGGCCGTTTTGAATGTGAAGTTGAGGCGCAAAGCGAACTTCCAAGTACTTCACGTTTTCTTTGGCTGCGTCTTCAAACAGCTCAAAGGAAATGCGCTCCAGGCTTTCAGCTGTTTGCATCACAGATACCGGTAGATCAAAGCGGCTTAGGTATTCTGGCAGGTCAGAGCAAGTTTCTGGGGCAACCATCAAAGCGTTGATTTCATCAACATCATAGCTAGGTAGCGTGATGTTTTGCTGTTTGGCCAGATCGATAACAGTTTGTGGTCTGACGCTGCCATCTAGGTGGCAATGAAGATCAATTTTCGGAAGATCGAAGTAATTCATTCGTGTTGTCCCAACAATGTATAATCCGGGAAAACGCAGTGTTTCCCAAATTGCGGTTGATTATTATGAGTATAGATAGTTAGCATTTTGCTTCCTAAGCTTATGAACTGTAGCTTATAGAATCGCTTAGGGACACTAGCACGACAATTGTCCGGGTGTGGCAAAAATAATTTTATATTTTGATAGGTTGGACACAGTTTACACAAAATGGATATGTCTGAAAATTTGAGCAAAGGGCCAGAAAGGTTTCGTCAGTTAATTGCCAATGAGAACTTTCGGCGCATTACTCGGCATAAGGGCGACTATATCGTCAGGCAAGAACACGATATCACCGAGGTATATTGGTCAGCTACCGCCCAGTTTATGCTGTTACACACAGCACTTAATGGTAAAACTCTTAGCTTGGGTGACTACTTCCTGGAAGATAACTTCTTTGGCGAGATCGAGTTTTTCTCAGGAAATCGTTGCTCATTCGATGTGGTAGCTACAGCGACAACCGAGCTTGTTGTGATCCCAAAGGAGCGGTTTGCTGAAATCTTGCTTGAAGATGCGACGATTTCATTTTGGATGAATCACCGCATGGCGAATATGTATCAATCGTCAATGAACATTGCCATCGAGCGATCTTTGTATCCGCTGAAGTTCAACATCGTTAAAGATATCGTAGACAGATGTACGACTGATGCCCGTTCTTTAAAACATGATTATATGTATCAGGAAGCACAGCGCTTCGGTTGTACGGATAGAGCCTATACCCGAATCATTCATGAGTTAATTAAGGAAGGGCTAGTGAAGAAAGGGGAGGATAACTCTACGATCGTCCCTGTAGACCTCGATGGATTAGTGGAATATCTGAACCAGTGTCAGCAATAATTTAAAAGGCCACTATGATGTGGCCTCTGATTGCAGCATCTAGTTCAGTCGAACCAATAAAAATAAGGTGATCGCTATTCGCTTAACGATTCATCATCTCGGTGCCAGCTTTCAAGCTCTCCGTTCTGATGCTTTTCACGAATAGCTTCAATCAGTGCTCTTTCCTCACGGGCAAAGTAGTCATCTTCTACGGCTTTACCTCTGGATCTAAGTTTATCTGCTAAGTCCATATCTGCCTCCGCATAACTTGTTCACGTTACAACTATCCATGGTTACGGTGAACATGCTTGTTCAGATTGGTTTGGGTATTAGGTTTTGAGCCAAAGAATGTAAGCGGATATGAATTATTCTTTTGTGGAGTCTAAGAGCGATATAAGAAAGGCCGCTTATTACTAAGCGGCCTTGTAGAAATCTGTCAAAAATAAGCAATGGCTTATAATTTACCGAAAACCTGTTTACTCTTTACCGAATACGTTGTTTTCTTGTTCTTGTACGCGGATGAACGTCGTGCGCTTGGTTAGCTCTTTCAGCTTCGCGGCACCGACGTAAGTACACGTAGAACGTACGCCACCCATGATGTCCTGGATAGTGTTCTCTACTGGGCCACGGAACGGCAGAAGAACTGTCTTGCCTTCAGCTGCACGGTACTTGGCTACACCGCCAGAGTGCTTGTCCATCGCGCTTTGTGAAGACATGCCGTAGAACTTCATGAAAGTCTTACCGTCTTGCTCGATAACTTCACCGTTGCTCTCTTCGTGACCAGCCAGCATACCGCCAAGCATCACGAAGTCAGCACCGCCACCGAAGGCTTTGGCAACATCACCGGCACAGGCACAACCACCGTCACCGATGATACGACCACCTAGGCCGTGTGCTGCGTCAGCACATTCGATGATGGCAGACAGCTGAGGGTAGCCTACACCTGTCTTAACGCGGGTAGTACATACAGAGCCAGGGCCGATACCGACTTTAACGATGTCAGCACCTGCAAGGATAAGCTCTTCAACCATGTCGCCCGTTACCACGTTACCAGCACTGATAACCTTGTTAGGGAACTCGGCACGGACTTTCTGTACGTACTGTACAAGGTGCTCAGAGTAACCGTTGGCAATATCGATACAGATGAAGATAAGGTCGTCAGACAGCTCCATGATGTCTTTGGTTTTCTGGAAGTCAGCATCAGACGTACCGGTAGACACCATTGCGTTGTTCAGCACGTTAGCGTCGTTGTTTTTAACGAACTCCGCCCAGTCAGCTACTGTGTAGTGCTTGTGAACAGCTGTCATTACGCCGTGCTTGGCAAGGGCAGCGGTCATTTCGAAGCTACCCACAGAGTCCATATTGGCAGCAATAATAGGTACACCAGACCATTGACGACCGCTATGCTTGAATGTAAAATCGCGGGTTAATTCAACTTGAGAACGGCTTTTTAGGGTTGAACGTTTTGGACGAAACAGTACATCTTTAAAACCCAGCTTCAAGTCTTGTTCGATACGCATTGGTAATTCCTTAAATCTTATCGAATATTGCCACATGGTAGGCGGCTGTTGGCAGACAGCTTTTGCATACACCATGTTGCAGGCACAAAAAAACCGGAGCGTTGGCAGACGCTCCGGTTTTCAGCATTATAGGCTGAGAAAGTTTTTTAACAAGTCTAATAATAGAAATTTTTTTGTGTTATCTTTAAAAAGATAGTACCCACGCTACCTTCAACTTTCCTGTTACTTTCACTCAAATCTTCATCATTTTCTCGCGTGTTGCACAATAATTAGCCCTTTCCATTGTTTATGGTTTTCAAGTCATAAAAAAGGCCCCTTTCGGAGCCTCAATTAATCATGGTGTCTTTATGCATTAGGTTATGGATTAGCTATTAGGCTTCAGCCAACGTAGCGTCTTGCTCTTGTTCGGCGTCTGCTTTTTTCAGCATTACACGGATCATGCGAGAAGCAAGCAGGGCAACCGCAACCATCACGGCTGCAAGCATCGTCAATAGGCTGAAGTAGTCACCGTAAACGGTTTTTACTATTTCTTGGGTAATTTCCTGACCTTTTTCCAGCGCGATTGAGGTTGAGAATACCGCACCGACAATGCCACTTAGGGCAATAGCCACCGAGAAAAGGCTGACAGAGAAGTTCTCAATGTGCTTAGGTGCAACCGACAGGATGAAAGCAACGACCAAGCTGCCGACAATCACTTCTGCCAGAGCCTGGAAGAAGTGGATAGCCAAGAACACTTCTGGACGGATAATGACATTTTCACCGATGTTGTAGATCGCCATGGTCAAAATACCAAAGGCGATAGCGGTTAATACGAAAGAGAAGCTCACTTTCGTTGCGGTCGAGAAGTTGATGTTGCGCTTTTCAAGTGAAGAGAAACCCCACGATACCAAAGGGCCACCGACAATACACCACAGCGGGTTCATCGCCATTGAGGCTTCCGGTGCGATTGGGATGATACCGAAGAGATCGCCACGCATGGTGTTGATGGTCACCATGGTCATTGAAGTCATCATCTGGCCGTAGTAAACGAAAAATGCCGTGGTCAACGCAGTGATGATCAAGATAGTCCCCATTTTCAGAGAGTCTGAACGGTTGGCTTGCATCATTAACCAAATGAAGTAACCAATAGCTGCGGCGCCAATGGCATATACGATGTTTTTGCCGATATCCATGTTGGAGAACATGAAGAAAACAAGGCCGATCATCGAAGCTGAAATGGCAATAAAGGCCAGCCAGTTCTTCGCACCAGCCGGTTTGGTATCCATGTCTGTAGCAACAGATAGCAGAGGCTTACGCGAAATGATCAAGATAACGAAAGCCAATGTAGCCATTGCACCTGACAGGGCAAAGCTGCCATTGAAGCCAAGGATCAACACCAGCATCGGGAAGAAGTACTGGCCCAGTAGCGCACCAATGTTGTTGACAGAGTAGTTAACCGGGTAGGCATTCTCAAAGTGTTCTTCAGACTGGAATGTACGCTTGTACAGGCTTGGGTAAGAAGGAGACATTAAACCGCGGGAATAACTTGCAAGTGCAATACCAATCAAGCTCATTGGTACATTCAGTGTCGATGCACCCATCACAAGCAGGGCATAGCCAACCGCAAAACCGAAATAACTGATAGTGAGCGAACGGTAAGCCCCAAGAAATTTATCAGCAATAAAACCGCCGGCAATGGCGAACAACGGGCCTATTGATGAGAAAGCACCTACGACCATCATGGTGTCGGCTTCACTATAGTTGAGGTTTTCTAGGAAAAAGCGGGTGAGGATCACCATCACACCGTAGAAGGACAGGCCAAACATCATTTGGCAAACCATCATCGACTTATTGAGTCTATTCCACATAATACATCTCTATGTTCATGGATTGAGTGTTTGAGGTACATCTGACTAAATGTAACCAAATGTAAATCGGAGGGGATGTTATCACTTCTTACCGTCAGGTACTCTTTAAAATGTGCCTTTAGTGACAAAGAAAACATTAGTTATATTTATCAATAGAGTTAATTATTTTTATGCAGGGTAGTTATTAGAAACAATAATCACCTGATACTTAGACTTTTAATCATATTTTCAATAGCTTAATATCTGGGTGCGCTAAAGTTGGTTGGCTATTGTATTATTATCAATAGTAATGATTTTCGTTTGACAATTGGTGTGTATTGGTTGCGGGTGCTTGGCACAGCGATTTTTTCATTGAAAAATGATGGAAGTTACCGCTACTGAACTGAGCACTCGCAGAATCGGCGAAATGATGAATGTGGTTAAATTAAATGCGTCGAAAATTGTACAGTTATGTCAAAATTGACGGTTTTGGTCGGTAATCTCTTCCATTATTTTTTAATCCTTGCATAATTCATTTGATAGGCTGGTTAAGTGGATTAATTGACTTTGTTTAGCAAAAGAAAAACAAAAAATAATTTTCCTTTGGATTTCTACGGCGAGGATGGGAGCTGGCGATTTATTATTCGCGCAGATCGGCCGTCAGAAATTGTGGATGCGATGTACTGGCGGGCTTATATCTCTTGCCATCGAAAAGAGTTCGATCTGTTACATATCGCAACGGGGAAGTTTAACTACAAGTATAACTATTCCTCTTACGATTCGTCAGAGCTGCACTATGCATCGGGCAGTGACGCACTGAGGGTGAATATGATGGGGCCTATAGTTCCGATTTCTGCCATCCTGGATAAAGTAAAGGAAAGGGCGGACAAGGCGACGGCCTAACATCTACCAGAGATAAACGAAAAAGGGCCGGAAGGCCCTTTTTTACATCTGCTCGGCAGTTTTCGTGGGTTTTAGGTAGTAGCGATAGAAGCCAATAAGGTTACTGGAGAGGAATAACGCCTCCAGTAGCACGGCTGTCGGTGAGCCAATAACGATGTTATGGGTTAGCCACAAGCTTGTACCTATGATCATTAGCAGACGCAGCCGCTTGTCGTCGTTGCTGAAAGTCGCGATAGTTTGAACTAAGGCTGCCGTGCAGCTGATGATGCTGGCAAGGCCCGCGTAGGTAAAGAAGGTGATGGCCAGCGTGTTGATGCAAAATAGCAATACCATCTTCTTGCACGTTGTATACAGGCTGGTAAAATAGCGTACTGCCCCCAGAGCCATCAGGCTAGCGCCAGTCCATTGTTCCAATAACGCAAAGTGGATACCGATCAGGGTAACCGCGCAGACAAAACATTTGATGATGTTTTTCTTGTCCTTGAACTGGAAGGAAACAAGATCAAAGCAAACTGCGATACCTATTAATATTTGTGATAGTAAAAATGCTGACATAAGTTATTCCGAAAGTTCAGTATTCGTTGCGGCCTTCTTCTTCTCGATTCGCGCTAGCCAGATAAGCGGTAGTACAATCATGGCTGTCCCAAGCATCATAGCCATATCCGGGGTTTCTCCAAACCAGACTAAGCCGACCCCCACAGCACCAAGCAGGCCGCTGTATTCGGCACTGGCGATTTTATTGCTTTCTGCAGAGCGATAGGCAACCACACAAATAGCGGCATAGATTAATATGAAGCTACTTGAGCCTGCTGCAGTGATGAGTGGTGCCCAATCCCACTCTCGTCCTTCCCATAGTGCCAGCCCGAGTGAAGCCGGAATACCAGCCAGGTTGGTTAACAATATGGTTTGTGCCACCGTTTGGTGTTTGGGCAGTTTGCGGATCAGCAAGTTATTGCTGGCAATCGTTAGAGCAACAATCAATGCGGCTATTGCCGCCCAGTCAATTTCTGTAGGCCGGATGATCACCAATACGCCAATAAATCCAAGCACTCCTGTTGCAATGGAGTATCGAGTGAGTTGTTCTTTGAAAAACAACAATGCGAGGGGCAGCATCATCAAAGGCGCTGCGTAGAAGATGGCGTTAGCCGTTGCCAGTGGCATAGCGTTGATTGCGAATACCATAAAGATTGCCCCAAGCAACCAGATATGGGCTCGCAAGGCATGCCATTTTAGCCCGTCGGTAAAGCTCTTTTTACTGACACCATAACAAAAGGGCAATAATATCAATACTGCTGTTAATTGCCTGAAAAAGACAAATTGAAAAACCGCTGTATCTTCGCCCAAGGTTTTAATCAAGGCATCAGAAAAAACCGCAATAAGGTTGCCGACAATGAGTAAACCCATTGCCATTCCAACAGACATTGAAGGCATGACTAAGCTCCTGTCATTGACTGACACGCATTCCAAGTTCGTGCAAAAGGAAAGTGAAGAGTTGTGATTGGGTAAGCTTAATCTATAAATCCCCTTCATATATAATGATAAATATTCACTTAGTATGAGCTAATCTAATAATGAAGCTGCCTCCTTTACGTGCTGTCCAGTGTTTCGAATCTGTTGCTCGCTTAAATAGCTTTTCGCATGCAGCAAGGTCATTGAATGTGACACAAAGTGCGATTAGCCATCAGGTGCGGCTGTTGGAAGAATATTTGGGTGAAAACCTGTTTGTGCGGCAGGGGAGGCGCTTATCCCTGACCCCTATGGGAGAGAAGTATTACGAAGAAATTTCCCATTCACTGCAGAATATTGCACAGGCCAGCCAACAGATCCGAGAAGGGGAGAGCGGCAAGATACGGCTCGCCATGTATAGCTCACTTGCGGTGAAATGGCTGGTGCCAAGGCTGGAAAATTTGCGCCAGCAACACCCTGAAATTGATTTATCACTTGCGATGTTTGCCGATGAGCCTGAGTTTACCGATCAGGTGGCTGATTGCTTCATTACAGCGCATCCCCCTAAGAAAAACTACGTCAGTGATTTTCTGTATAAAGAGTTGCTGTACCCGTTTTGCAGCCAAAAATTGTGGCAACAGATCCAGGACAAGCCTTTGCCAGAGGCTCTGTGGGAGCACCCATTGCTGTCGGTTCATTCAATCTTTAAAGATGGCAATCAGGCGAAAGATTGGCAAACCTGGTGTCGGCGTGGCGGGTTTGAGTTACCCGAAGAGGTGAAGGTCAGCCATTTTAGTCATATGGTGCTGGCCGCCGAAGCGGTGAAGTATCATCAGGGTATTGCGTTTTTGAATGATTATTTCCTCAATGATCATGATCACCAGCAAAACCTTGTTCGCATTCCAATGCATGATCTGCCGACCGGTGACAACCTCTATTTCGTCTACAAGCAATCGCGAGTTAAGCAATTTGAAATCAAAACACTCGGCCAATGGCTCAAGCTGCAATGTTTTGAGCATGATGGTGACAACTGATCGCCATTAATCTCCTTAGTGCTGTTAATGTTATTCATGGAATTTACAGCTCGTACCACGTAGAATACCGCCCTTTTGCATTGGGTATTGGCAAAAGGGTAATGTCGAAATGAGTGACCAATTTGAGCTGTTAGCACCGGGCGGCGATTTAGAATCAATAAAAGCCGCTATTGTTGCAGGTGCTGACGCGGTGTACTGCGGGCTGGATAACTTTAATGCGCGTAACCGGGCAACCAACCTTACTTTCGAAAATCTCAGCGGCGTGGTTCGGCTTGCCCATCAGCACCAATGCAAGATCTTCCTGACACTCAATGTCATCATCCTCGAAAGCGAAGTACCGGCTTTGATCCGCCTGCTGAATAAACTGGTCAATACCGATATCGATGGGGTGATTGTTCAGGACATCGGTTTGTTTTCTATTTTGAAGACGTATTTCCCTACTTTGGATGTGCATGCTTCGACACAGCTAAACACCCATAATGAAGGCCAAATCCTTTTCCTCAAGCAGTTGACGGCTTCACGAGTGAACTTGTCACGTGAACTGAATATCAAAGAGATCAAACACCTGGCACAGTTTGGCCATCAGCATGACGTATTGATGGAAGTCTTTGTCCATGGCTCTTACTGCATAGGCTTTTCTGGCCTGTGTTATATCAGCTCGGTGAGAAATGGTAGTTCTGGTAACCGAGGCCGTTGTAGCCAGCCTTGCCGTGAACAGTACCAAACGACCGACGCAGGCAAAGATTACCCTCTGAACCTGAAGGATAACTCTGCCTATTCTGATATGGTGGCTCTGGCTGATGCTGGGGTTTATTCCTTGAAAGTCGAAGGGCGAATCAAGAAGTCCCACTATGTTTATACGGTAGTGGATTCCTGGCGCAAACAAATCGACAGCTACTGCAGCAAGGGAGAGATGCTGACGGATACCAGCCGACTTTACACGGTATTTAACCGTGATTTCTCCAATGCCTTCCTGACCGGCGAAATCAATAAAAACATGTTTATTGATAACCCAAGGGATCATGCCGCGACTCACTTCTCGAATATCTACAGCTGCACCAGCATGGATGATGTCAAAGCGGTGAAGAAAAAGCTCTATGACACAAAAACAGACATCATCCAGGAAGTTGAGCGGGTCACCAAAGATTTGTGTGTTGAGAAGTTACCGCTTGATGTCAAAGTCATTGCGGTTGAAGGCCAGCCACTGAAGGTCGAACTTCTCACAGTTCAAGGTTTGGTTGAACTTCTGTCAGAATCAAACTTGGTGGCTTCAGGCAAATATACCCTCGATGAAGAAGGGGTAACCAAGTGGGTCAACAGCTTTGCCAATGCAGATTACCAGATCAATGACATTGACCTGAGTGCGCTAGAAAGCGGCCTATACATTCCTTACAAAGAGCAAACTGCAATTAAAGAGCAGGTGGCTGTTGCCCTCAATGGAAACAAACCGCTTGTTGCACCTGTTGAGCTTGGAAAACCTCAGCAGGCCGATAATATAGAGGCTGGCCAGGCAACACGCCTTTCCACGCTGATTTCATCGCAAAGTGATTTACCTCTATTGTCTGAGCCAAATACAACGGTTTACTTCCAGTTGCCTGAAGCATTGGCGAGTGAATTGCCAAAGTTGGTCACTTTATTCAAGGACAACACGCAATTGCTACCTTGGTTCCCGGCTATCTTAATCGGTGAGAACTATGAGGCGGCTGTTACTTTCCTTGAGCAAGTAAAGCCAAGCCGTATTGTGACCAATAACAGCGGGGTGGGTTACGCCGCCTACCAGCTGGGCATTGATTGGGTCGCAGGCCCACAGATGAATATTATCAACTCATACAGTTTGGCTTGCTTGAAAGAGGAGTTTAACTGCGTGGGAGCGTTTGTCTCTAACGAGATCAACAAGAAGCAGATCAAGCCACTGGCCAAGCCAGACAACTTTGAGCTGTACTACAGTATTTACCATCCAATCACCTTATTAACTAGCCGACAGTGTTTGTTCCACCAAACAGTTGGCTGCAAGAAGAAGCGGTTCGATGACAAGTGCTTGCGTAAATGTGATAAGTCAGCGTCTATCCTAAGCCTTAAACATGCTTCTTATGTGGTAGATAAACAGCGCGGTGCCCATAACGCTTTGTACAGCCAAGAGAATTACCTTAACTTGGATGTGCTGGCGGATCATTCTGGTCTATTTGATGGCTATATGGTGGATCTGCGTGATATTAAGACCCACACCCAGACGGCGTTGGAAAAACCTGAATTGCTTGAAGCCTTTCGGGAGCAGCTCAAAGGTGATGTCGCATCGGCCGCACTTCATGCCAAGCTTGCCCCAACGACGATGGCCCAATACAAAAAAGGTTTGTAGGAATAGTATTTGCCTACTAGCCCAAGCATAGAAAAGCCCGACTTTATTAACATAAAGTCGGGCTTTTATTTGCGTCTTAGCAAGTGAACAATTTATGCCTCGGCGGCCTCAGAAACGCCGTGCCATTGGTAATGGTTGTTAGGCTTCTTGCTGACAATACCTTCTTCCATAAAGCGACTGAAGATGTCGTCAACCTCGTCACTGCTGGTCTTGAGGTATTTGGTGACGGCACGCTTGGTACAGTTGACCTGGTTGGTGCTCAGTGCCTCGATAGCCTGTTCGTACAGTGACTTTGGCTTTTCTGGTTCGGCAGGCGCTACAGGCTCTTTCTCATCGGTTCCCGCTTTGTCTTCTGCAGGTTCCGGCTGCTGATTAGTCAGCAATTCAGGCTGCTTAATCTCGTTCTCGGCATAGGTGTCGATGGTAATTGGCCCGACACGGCGGAACTGGTTCCTGAAACGAAGCTCTTCACCAATCAGGCCAACAAAGAAAGCGGCGAAGAAGTCCAGAAGAACCGACAGAAATATTACCAAGCTTAGCTGGGCAGTTTCTGTTTCCACTTTTAGCGATTTCGCTAAGCTGTCAATCAGGCCAATAACTGAGCCTTGATTTACAACCGGCAAGTTGTCCCGCTCAGCGGCAAGTTTTAGCTGCTGCTCACGCAGCTCATCGTTTTCTCGCTGGATACGTGCCACACCGGTCGCGATACGTTCCATCTCAATGTATTTCTCAGCAGCTGAGTTGTTCAGTTCAATTTGCCTTTCAATCGCGGCAATTTGCATGTCGTAGTTGTTGACTCTGCTCTGCTGCACATTGACATGGCTTTGAGCTTGGTTGGTGGCACTGTTGATTCCCCCAACCGAGCCGCCAATCGAAATTGCGGCAAGGACAGTATAAAAAGCAAAGGCCGAAGCGGCCCCTGCGTAGTTTCGCCTCGCACGGCGTTCGCCAAATTCATACCACGCAAAGAACTTACCCAACTCGAAGATGACAGCTAGGCCGCCAAACAAGACCTGCATGACAGGATCTTCATCAATAGAGAGGAAGAGCAGTAGTGAAAAAATGATAGACGCAAGAATGGAAGCACCGGTAAAGCTGTATACCGTCCCCATTGCAAAAGCCCCTTTGGGGTAACGGGCTGGAATATTGTTATCGTAAAGCATACTTGTTGATCGTTATAACTGGCGCTGGCGCCGAAAGTAACCTGCCGAAAAGCATCATTTCTCGTCAGGTAGAAAAAAGGTGGCCTAGGATAACGTAAAAGCGCCCGCTATCCCTTATAAATTAAGGCCTTTACCGTTTTTACGCCGAATTTTTACACGCTGCTTTCATAACTGTAGAAAAGATGTCCACCATTCTTTTGAGGAATGCGTGGATGGTTCGAGGAAACAAGAAACAACAGCCGTTGTTGCAAACTTGTTACTTGCCGTGTAGGTTAGAAATCAAACGCAAGTTTGAATTAAGCGTTTAATAGAGTCCCACATAAGTTGATGCAAGGAACTGCACATGTACGATTTACTTGAAGGTTACCCCGTCATTACCGAAATTCCAGTAGCTTGGGGCGAAATGGATGCTCTAAACCATGTCAATAATGTGGTGTATTTCCGCTACTTTGAGACGGCAAGGCTAGATTATTTTGCTGACATTGGCCTGATGGAAGAAATGCAGGTGACTGGCACAGGGCCAGTACTAAGCGAAACTTCAAGCCGATACCGCAGGCCTGTGACATACCCCGATAAATTATTGGTGGGTAGCAGGGTATCTGAGCTTGCTGATGATAGCTTTGTGATGGATTACAAGATTGTCAGTCAGCAGCAGGGAGCCGTGACGACCACAGGGACCGCAAAGGTGGTGATGATTAATTTTAAAACGCAAAAACGTGCTAGCTTGAGCCCATCATTACTTGAAAAGATTGTCTCAATGGAACCAGAGCTTGGTGTTACAACTGATTGATTCTCTTCATTGCTGATACATTGTTGGTTAGTATGCCGCCTATAATGGGGTTATGGTCATTGTTAAAACAAGGAATAGGGAATGTATATTGTTATCCAGCATGAGATCACCGATCCCGAACTGTTTTGGCAAAAGGCAAGTGGTGTGCTGACTCATCCACCTTCTGGAATGCGCTTACATACCACTATGGTTGTCGAGCGGCATACACTTTGCCAATGCATGTGGGAAGCGGAATCAATCGATGTAGTACGGAATTACCTAGAACCTGAGCTGGGTGAGGCAAGCATCAATACGTATGGCTTGGTCGACCCGGATAAAGCAATAGGTTAAAAGAGTGGCGCAGTAATGACGGCGCCACTCTTTTTCATTATTTGGTGTAAGAGTCAGCGATGTTATCGATACGCTGGTTTGCACGCATGGCTTCTTGGTATGCAGCATCAGATGCAGCGCGAGTATCGTTAACCGCACCAGCCATTTGATCTTGCTGGCTCTGAAGACCTGCAACTTGATCAGATAGCGCATCAACTTTATTTGTTAGCTGGCTTAGCTGATCTGCTTCTTCGCTGCTTGAACAGCCCATAAGAGTTGCACTAAGAATAAGGCCGACAGCTAGAGTCATAGAACGTTTCATAATTATTCTCCACAATTGGTTGATATTTACTACTGCTACAAACACTGAATTAGCATTACATAAAGTTATTCTATTTAACAATAAAATAGATAAAAAATGTGCCAGAAACTTCATCTTTTAGCTTTCTTGATAAATGTGAATACCTTTTTGTACGTTGTTTTTATGTTTTAAACAGTTTTATTTATGCTTTTCAGTATGCGTGTATTAAAACAGAAATAATGAAAGCAATTGTTAGGGGAAAATCAGCAACTGCTTGTTTTTTGTTGGCTAAAGTCAGAGGAAAGTAAAGGCGAGCAAAAACGTGATTTGAATCACGTAAATGGCCTGGTGTTTTATTTTGATGGAAAACCAGAAAAAAAGGAGAAGTCGATAAAAATGAAGAGTGGGGTATTTAATTGCAAAGTAGTCATTAAGGCTACCAGCAGGATATATCTACTGGTAGCCAAACCATTAAATGAGGTGACTAACTCGCCACTTATTTGCCTGCAATGCTCAGTTTGCTAAAGCGAATAAGAGGGGCAAAGAAGTTTTTGCCGTGGTCGTGGTTGAGTGTATCGCCTACGGCATCAATTTCTTTGATCATTTGATAGAAGTTACCAGCAACCGTAATACCACGAACGGGCTGAATACGCTTGCCGTCCCTGCATAGGAAGCCACTTGCACCAAATGAGAAGTCACCGCTGACAGCATCGGCACCAGAGTGAACCCCTTGAAGCTCGATTAGCTCTAGGTATTCGCCACCAGTAAGTTCAGTTTCACTGCTTTGTCCTGTTGCGATAACGGTATGGCGAGCAGACACGCCTAGACCGCCTTTCGCCGAGCGAGAACCGTTTGCAGTATTCTCAATACCAAAGAAGCTGGCGGTATGGCTGTTGTGCAGCAAGCTCTGCAGTTGTCCCTCACCAATCAGAATTGTATCGCAAGTCGCGAAGCCTTCACTGTCAAAGGCTTTGATGGCAGAGCCACCTTCGATGTAGGCGGTATCTGAAATGGTCAGCAAAGGACTGGCAACAGTAGCATGCAGTGAATCACGCCATGGGTTAATACCCTTCATTGCGGACTGGCCAGAAAAACACATACCAAATGCGCCAAACAGGCTGCTCAGGCAGTTCAGGTCAAAGACAACGCTGTAATTCCCGGTATTGACAGGCTCACCATCCAGCAGGGCTTTTGCCATGTCGTAGCCGTGATTGATGCAATATTCTGGGTCGAGTTCATCGAAACGACGACCGGTAGACATTCCGCCGTGCATGGACTGCTTGCCGTCTTTTTCGAACAAGGTATAGGCATAGCAGTAGGTTGAACGCTCTTTGTGGTAACAGCGGGTACCTAAGGTATTGGCAAGAATAACTTGGCTGTCAGATTCGCCGAACCCATTATAAGGTGCTGAGGTGGCGTTTGGCTTCTCGACCACACCTTTCTCTAGTGCTAGGGCAAGGGAGATCTTGTCATCCACCGTCGCAGTATCGGACTGGTAGATTTCTGGGTATTCGGTTGTGAGTTGGCTGTTTGCACAAGCGATGGTCTGGTGAGGATCTTTCTTGGTGTATGTCGCATTGGCAAGGGCATGCTCAACCATCATATCCAGGCTGGCAGGCTCTAATGACTCTGAATAACTCGTAGCGATATGCTCGTCTTTGACAATACGTACGCCGATCACTTGGCCCGATGTTACCTTGTATTCATCAAGTTCTCCGGCGTTGGCTTTAAGTGAGAAGTTATTGCTGCTGCTCGCAATAACATCCGCTTCGGCACCTGCTGCCTTGGCACGCTCTAGCACTTGATCAATCGCGTGTTGAAGTTGTTGGTGATCGGCCATTAGTTACCCCCTACAAGAATGTTGTCCACTTTAAGTGCTGGCTGACCAACCGTGGTCGGTACCGAGCCGCTTACAGAGCCACACATTCCTGCGGCCAAGGCGAAATCACGCCCGATCATGGAAATCTCTTTGAGAACTTTTGGACCGGTGCTGATCAGCGTGGCTGATTTCAATGGCTTGGTGATTTGACCATCTTCAACCAGGTAGGCTTCCTGCACGGCAAAATTGAATTCACCGGTACCAGGTTGTACAGAACCACCGCCCATCTTCTTGGCATAGATGCCTTTCTCGACACTGGAAATCATCTCCTCCAGTGAGCTATCGCCTGGCTCGATAAAGGTATTTCGCATCCTTGAGGTCGGGGCAAACTTATAGGACTCACGGCGGCCGGATCCAGTTGGCGCAAAGCCGGTTTTCAGCGAGCCCATATGATCAACCATAAAGCTGGTCAGCTTACCGTCTTTAATGAGCTGGGTACGTTGGGTTTCCATACCCTCGTCATCAATATTGATTGAACCCCACTCGTTGGCCATGGTGCCGTCATCGACAGCGCTGACCACAGGGTTGGCAATCATTTCACCCATCTTGTCGTGGAATACCGAGGCTTTTTTCGCGACAGATGTGGTTTCAAGCAAGTGGCCACACGCTTCATGGAAGATAACACCACCGAAACCATTGCCGATAATGACCGGCATTTCACCCGACGGGCAGTTTTCAGCAAACAGCTTCACCATCGCTTGCTTGGCAACAGTGTGGCCAAGCTCTTTGGCTTCTAGCTGGTTATTGAACTCCCAGCCGGTCAAAGCACCTGGTGCTTCAAAGCCAGTTGACTGATCGCTGCCGTTTTGCGCGATAGCCGTTGCCGCGACACGGGTATAGTGGCGGGTGTCGCCAATATGCAGGCCGGTTGAGTTGAAAATTTCGACTTGTTGTTCACGCTGCAAGATACGGCCAATGAACTGGTTGATTTTCTCGTCTTCGTCTCGCGCAGCGGCGTCGCACTGGCGCAGGAAGGCAATTTTAGCCTCAAGGTTAGGGTTTTGGCTCAAAGGCTGCTGACAAGCATGTTTGCTCTGGTAGCGGCTAAGGTTTAATGCGCCTGCATTGGCGATTTGGTCGCGCTTGTCTTTGGCGGCAAGCAAGCTGATGACGCGTTTTAGCTCTTCCTCATCAGTGCTGTTGGTGTAGCCGTAAAGCACTTTGTGGCCAAAGAAAAGGCGAACACCAATACCGAAATCGATACCGGAGTTTATTTTGTCGATATCACCGGACAGTAGCTCGACTGAGCTGGATTGATGGTGTTCAACGAACAGTTCGGCAAAATCGGCGCCAAGGAAGAGGGCATGGTCGATCACTGCTTGCGCTGTTGCAGGGTTTAGCATAGATGCTCCTTGCGTGTTAGCAATCTCACGGAAAACGTTATGTAAACAAATTGTGAGCAGAATTGCCATTATTGGCTTGGATTTACCGTTTATATGGGAGGCAAGTGCTCAAAAAGGGTAACTTTTTACCCAATAGTCTAATTCTGGGTAATAAACTAAAATAAATCAAAAGCCTCAGAGCCACAATACCGCCACAATGATTTGAGGCGAGGGCGTATTTCATGTAAATTTCCCGTCAACATTTACGGAAAAATCACTCATTATGCGAATACCAACGAATGTCATCACCGGTTTTCTTGGTGTAGGAAAAACCACGACGATCCTCAACCTGTTGAAGAATAAGCCTGCCAATGAAAAATGGGCTGTATTGGTCAACGAGTTTGGCGAAATCGGTATTGATGGTGCCATTCTTACCGACTCCGGTGCGATGATCAAAGAAGTCCCGGGTGGCTGTATGTGCTGCACTGCCGGTGTGCCGACGTCTGTTGGGATCACCGCCTTGTTGCGCCAGAACCCTGACCGGCTGCTTATCGAGCCGACTGGGCTTGGCCATCCTCATAAAATTATCTCGGTCTTGACCTCGAACCAATTCAAAGACTACATAGATTTGAAAGCCACCTTGGCTTTGGTTGACCCCCGTAACCTCTCTGACAAAAAGTACACGGAAAACCAGAACTTCAACGATCAGCTCGATGTGGCAGATATCGTCATCGGTAACAAGCTTGATGAATGCGATGAGGTCGATGTAGGGATTTTTGAACACTGGGTAGCGACGCAGCAGCCGAAAAAACTCGCCAGCATGTTAGTTAACCAGGGTGAGTTTCCACTAGAGCTGCTCGATACCGAGCGAGCGCAGCAAAACGAAGCGACAGAAATCGAAGCCCATCACCATGAACACGCAGAGATGGAGCCACAATTTCAGCTGCCGCCGAATGAGACGTTTATCCGCAAGGAAAACAAAGGGCAGGGCTATTACAGCTGTGGCTGGATTTTCGGTGCCGAAGTGACTTTTGATTTTGACCAGCTTTTTTCGATGTTCTGCAATTTGACCGCTGAGCGTGTGAAAGGGGTGATCAATACTGATAAGGGCTGCCACGCATTTAATGTGAACAATGGTGTCGTCTCGGTAAACCAAGTGACGCTGGAAGGTTTTGAGAGCCGCCTTGAAGTTATCGATAGCCAACTTATGCCGTGGGATGAACTCGAGCAAGTGCTGCTGGGGATCTCAGATTTATAACCTTTCATTCGAAGGTGGGTAGTCTACAGTTTCAGGAATAAACGATAACTACTTACCTAAGCAAAGAGGTTAGCCTTCCTAATTGTATCGGCTTACTTTAAACACTAATCTTCAGCTAGAGCAGGAGAAGAACAAAATGACTCAAGAAACAAGAACAATGGAAGTACCTGTCGCAATTGCTGATAGAGTGCAGGCTTTGATCGATGGCCATATTGCCAAAGAGAAGTTTAACGCAGAGCGTAGGGAAGTCGTGAACAATTTCCTAGCGATGGATGGCCTTAGCTGTGAAATGGCGGTTTACAGCCTGCCACAAGGCGAACTGCTTGATACCCTACGTTATGTGTACGAGCTTTCAGGTACTAACAGCAAGTTCATTAAGAATATCCTGACTATGGCTCGAGAGAACCCGAAGAAGGTGCTTTCGGATGCTCAGCGTGCATCAGCTAAAAGCATGCTGTTTAATTTGCTTAATGATCCGTCGGTGATTTCGGCAATGAAAGAGAGCGCTTAATTCTTCTATTGCGCTTAGAAATTAAAACCGTCCACACTTTTCAGGTGTGGGCGGTTTTTATATTGTGAGACGGCTGGTATTGTAAGCCGATAGGTCGTGGTATTCGAATTTTGGCTATGAAGCTTTATCCATCACGGGGTGGATGCTGAGATCTTCCTTTGTGGATGGCTTAGCCTCGCTGACGTCAGTAAAGATTTCTGCAACTGCACTGCGTTCCAGTTCACCTTGTAAATTGCCGTCTTCATCCACCACAGGTAGTGAATAATCACAAGACATAGTGTCAGGTAGCACCTCTTCGATAACAGAGTCTGGAGAGACAACAGGGACTTCCTCGTAAATGTCTTCTTCCAGGCTTTGGCTCGCATCCGTCTTGGCGGCATCAAGTAAGCTTTCTTTGGTGACAACCCCCTGATAGCCTTCGTCGGTCACGTTATAGGCGTAATCTTGTTTGATACGCTTCATTTCCGCTAACGCTTCTTCAATAGTTTTCGCTGTTATCCGGTAAGCCGGAGGCTGCATAACCGTTTCTACAGTCAGAGCCCGAGCGCGGTTTACGTCTTTAACGAAGGCTTCGACATACTCATCGGCAGGGTGTAGCAGGATTTGATCCGGTGAGCCTTGCTGCACCAGTTCACCGTCTTTGAGAATGGCTATGCGATCGCCAAGCCGTAAAGCTTCGTCTAAATCGTGAGTGATAAAGATGATGGTCTTATGGAGCTTCTCTTGTAACTCAATAAGTTGATCTTGCATTTCACTTCGGATCAGGGGATCAAGTGCTGAAAATGCTTCATCCATCAACAGAATTTCTGCATCCGTACTTAATGCCCGAGCTAGCCCGACACGTTGCTGCTGTCCACCTGATAGCTGTGCAGGATATTGCTTCCCGTAACCTTTAAGGCCAACCGTGTCGAGCCACTCATTGGCTTTTGCCAAGCGTTCTGCCTTAGGCAACCCCTGAATTTCTAATCCATATGCGACATTGTCGACCACAGTACGGTGAGGCAGCAGGCCAAAGCGCTGAAAAACCATCGACATTTTATGTCGGCGGAAAGCAACCAGTTCATCGGCCGATAGCTTCATGACATCGATCCCTTCAACCAGGATTTGCCCTAGTGTTGGGTCGATAAGACGGTTGAAGTGACGGATCAGGGTGGATTTACCAGATCCTGATAGGCCCATTATGACAAAGATCTCCCCTTTATTGATCTTCAGGTTGATATCTTTGAGGCCGACAGTGTGGCTGGTGTCATTGAGTACCTGATCTTTGCTTTCACCGTTTTTGACTCGGTCAATGACCGAAGCCGGCTTGGGACCGAAGATCTTGTACAGACCGCTAACTTCAATTAATGGCTCAGTCATGTGTAAGATCTCCTAAATGGGCCTGGGTACGTTTGGCATATGCTTGTGACGCACGATCAAACAGGATTGCAAGGGCTACAATCGCCAAACCGTTTAACAATCCTAGTGTAAAGTATTGATTGGTTATCGACTTAAGTACAGGTTGCCCCAAACCTTTCACACCGATCATCGATGCAATGACGACCATAGACAGCGCCATCATAATGGTTTGGTTGATACCAGCCATGATCGTTGGCATGGCCAAAGGTAGTTGGACGCCCAGTAAGCGCTGTTTCTTGTTAGCTCCGAAAGCGGTTGCAGCTTCTAACACTTCCTTATCGACAAGACGGATGCCAAGGTTAGTCAGGCGGATAACTGGCGGAATGGCATAGATCACAACGGCAATCAGCCCTGGGATTTTCCCTATGCCCAACAACATGACGACCGGAATGAGGTAGACAAATGCCGGCATGGTCTGCATGACATCCAGTAAGGGTGTCACTGTTGCTTGTACCCGGTTAGAGCGGGCCATGGCGATGCCGATAGGGATGCCCATCACAATGGCGAGTAGGGTGCATACCGTGATGATGCTAAGGGTACGCATAGTATCTTCCCACATGCCGAAATAGCCGATGAGAAGGAGGGAAACAAAACAGCCTAGGGAAAGCTTCCAAGAGCGGCTAGCTGTGTAAATTAACGCGGTACAGACGGCAAGAACAATAACCCAAGGGGTGGAAATGAGGAGCTTTTCAAACCAGACCAAGAAAGAAAGTAGGGGATCGAAGAAAGATTCGATGAGGTCGCCGTATTCGCGAGAAAAGTCGCGATAAGCGCCATCAAGTGATTTGCGAATTGCACGGAGATCAGAACGATCCATCTCCGGAAATTCACTAAGCCAATTAGACTCAGACATGTTTAATTCCTTTTCTTACCTGAGCCCCGAAGGGCTCTGGCGTACTGCAAGGTAATCCTATACCTCAAAATTTAGATGTGTTTTACAATGCGTTCTGCACTTTTTTCGCGACATCTTGTGGTACCCATTGTTGCCAAATTTGCGGATACTCTTCGAGGAAGTAGAACATCGCCTCTTCACCATCAGCCTGGTTATCTTCCATCCATGCCAGAATCTGGTTCATGTCAGCATTGGTGAAACCACGTTTGGTAAAGTATTCATAAGCCTCTGGGGCACTAGCAGCAAACTTTTCAGTGGTAACGGTATGGACTGGTGATGGTGGGTACATAGTTGTTTTGGGTGAATCACATTCGGCATTGGTGGTACATTTGACGAACTCCTCTTCGTCAATGCCACTGCCGAAGTCGACTTTAACCATATTGTATTTACCCAGTACGGCAGTCGGGGCCCAGTAGTAGCCAAACCATGGCTCTTGGCGCTCATAAGCTTTTGCAATCGAGCCGGATAAACCGGCCGCTGAACCTGGGTCAACAATGACAAAACCTGATTCATCAAGCTTCATGGCCTTGAAGAGGTTACCAGCACTGATTTGACAGTTCCAACCAGCCGGACAGCTGTAGAAAGCCGATTTATCTGGATCTTCCGGGTGCTCGAACAGTTTGGCGTGCTTTTCAATGCCCTCGATGGTTTTCATCTCTGGGTATTTCTCGACTAAGTAAGAAGGAACCCAAAAGCCTTCTTCACCACCGTCGACAAGGGCTTTACCCGCGTAGCGAAGACGTTTTTCCTCTAAGCCTTTATCCAAGGCATCTTTTAGACTGTTGCTCCACAGTTCTGGAGCAACATCTGGCTGGCCTTTTTCAATCATTGATGTGCCGGTTGGCATGGTATCGCCCGGAATGAGCTCGGCGTCACATCCATAGCCGTGCTCTAAGATAAAGCGGTCAATGTTGGCGATAAGGCTGGCAGAACTCCAATTCATGTCAGCAATGGTGACTTTCCCACACTCGCTGGCATTGGCATTCATTGCCAATGCGCTTATGGCAAGCAGTAATGGGGTTTTATATTTCATATCGAGTATCCTTCCTCAAATTTTAGTTTCACCCAACACAATTATTAGTGTTCGAATGAGTTGCTCAATAAGATTGTATATGATTTGTGAACAAATGTGACTGGATTTTGCTTTTTTATCTGTAACATAAGGATTTGAGTCTATTCAAGTAAGATTTAGATCTCATTTTTATAGCTGGAATTTGTTTTGTTGATTTTGATATGTTTCGTTCTCTAATGAATTTTTTGTTTCAGAAATGTGTTTTAGATGACGTTGTATAGAAGCAAACTTTGTGATGAAGATCTAAGTGTCTGTTAAGTTTTGGGAAAATATGAAAGTAATATGAGTAAGATGGTGAAGGTAATTTAGTGCAGTTAAAGAGTGAGTCAAGGATGACACTATTTCCCTCACCATTAAAACGTGGCGACACCATAGGCTTTTTCTCTCCGTCCTCACCCGCAACGTGTTTTGCACCGAAGCGATTCGAGAGGGCAAAGTTATTTTTACAGCAAAAAGGCTTTAAGCTGAAAGCTGGGCAGTTAACGGGGAAGTCAGACTACTACCGCTCGGGTAGTATCCAAGCACGAGCGGAAGAGCTTAATGCGCTAATCCGTGATCCAGAAGTCCGCTGTATTATGTCCACCATTGGCGGCAATAACAGTAATGCCTTGTTGCCCTATATAGATTACGAAGCCTTAAGGAAAGATCCGAAAATCATTATTGGCTATTCGGACGTCACTGCCTTGCTGCTGGGTATTTACGCCCAAACAGGCCTGGTGACTTTTTACGGTCCCGCACTTGTGGCATCGTTTGGCGAATTCCATCCATTGGTCGATGAGACATTTGCTTCCTTTGAAACGCTGTTGTGTGACAGGCAATGTGAAAAAGCTTCTGAACAGCAAAACCTCCCTTACCGCTATCCAATGCCCCAGCAATGGACAGACGTAAAAATAGACTGGGAAAGTCAAAATGAAGCAAAACCGACCCAAGCCAATAATTGGCAGTTTATTGGTAGCGGGGTCGTAAAAGGCCGAGTTGTTGGTGGAAACTTAAGTACCATGGCGGGAATATGGGGAAGCCCTTATATGCCGGAGATCAAGCAAGGGGATATTTTACTGATTGAAGACTGCTTAAAGGGGATAGAGACGGTAGAGCGCTCATTTAGTCACTTAAAGCTTTGTGGGGTATTCGACAAAGTTTCAGCGATTATACTCGGCAAGCATGAGCTGTTTGATGATAAGGGGACAGGTCGCCAACCTTTGGACGTGTTAACGGAAGTACTCAACGGACAAGCGGTTCCGATTCTAAATGGTTTTGATAGCTGTCATACCCATCCAATGCTGGTAACACCTATCGGCGTTCAAGGCGAAATAGATTTTGACCAAGAGAGCTTTAGTCTTACTTCGCCATGGTTGGGATAATATGAATCTGTCTTGAGCTAAATCGGATTTAAGCTTGCCTTCATAATTGTGTTCATGGCGGCTTACCCTGAGTCGGCAAACATTTCTAATTATCAGGGCAGTACCCTACACTCAACAAAGGTAGGTACAAAGGACAGGTTTGAATGAATTCGATTCAGGAATGCTTTGAGTTGGCGCAGGAACTACGCGATGAGTTCAGTAAGGTTGAAGATCAACTCGACAGTGGTGTAGCACTGGACGACATTACGACACCCGAGCTGATTTATGAGTGGTTAGACAACCATCCATGCAATACGCGTAGCAACCTCCAGTATTGTCGTGACACCATCGCCAATACGTCGAATACATCGCTGGCTGCAATGGTTCAGGCCACTTGGGGGAGTTAACGCCAACAAGTAACAGTTGTTGATGCTACGTCTTTAGCTCTTCCCTATCTCTAAATTCCTCTAATGATTCAGGGTTTGCCAGCGCCCCGACATTTTTAACCGGTTGATCATGGACGATATTGCGAACAGCCAGTTCAACCAGCTTGCCGGATTTGGTGCGGGGGACATCCCTCACAGCTAGGATCAGCTCGGGCACATGGCGGGGTGAGCAATGCTCTCGGATCTTTTGCTTGATGTTGGTTTTTAACTCGTCGGTCAGCAGTTCTCCCTCAACGAGCTGAACAAACAAAACGACACGCACATCCGCATCTTTGTTCTGGCCTATCACCAATGAGTCTTTTATTTCCTCTAAGCGGTTAACCTGGCGGTATATTTCTGCGGTTCCTATCCTAACTCCACCGGGGTTAAGGACGGCATCGGATCGGCCGTAGAACACCATGCCACCTGTACTGGTGAGGCTGACGTAGTCGCCATGGTGCCAAATACCGGGACGAATATCGGAATAGGTCGCCCAGTAAGCGCTATGGTATTTACTGCCATCAGGATCGTTCCAGAAGCCAATAGGCTGATTAGGAAAGCTATTGAGGCAGACCAGCTCGCCATGCTGCTGGTATACCGACTGGCCTTGTTCATTGAACACCTGAACATCCATACCCAGTGCAAGCCCTTGGCACTCACCACGGTAAACAGGGCTAAGGGGGTTACCGATGGCAAAACAGCCACAGATATCAGTGCCCCCGGAAATACTGGCGAGCTGAATGTCACTGTGAATCGCCTCATAGACAAAATCAAATTGCTCGGGTGCAAGCACGGATCCTGTTGAGCACAGGGTACGGAGCGATGACAGCTGAGTATTATCTTTGGGTCGATAGCCTTGCTTTTCCAAAGCCTCAAGGTATTTAGCCGAGGTACCAAATAAGGTGACTTCCTCTTGCTCGGCGAGTTGCCACAACACATTACCGTCGGGATAGAAGGGAGAGCCGTCATAGAGGATCAACGTCGCGCCTGAAGCCAGCCCAGATACCAGCCAGTTCCACATCATCCAGCCGCACGTGGTGAAGTAGAAGACTTTGTCGCCGGCCCGGATGTCCGTTTGCAGTTGATGCTCTTTAAGGTGGTTGAGTAGGGTGCCGCCCACGCTATGGACAATACACTTGGGTTTGCCTGTGGTACCCGATGAGTAAAGGATATAGAGCGGATGATTGAAGGGTACAGGGGTAAAGCCAAGCTCACTGGGAACTGTACTGTCGAGGATATCACTCCAGTAGTGATGCTGAATCTTATCAGAAAGTGTGGCTGTGTTTGAATGGCCGGATATAGACAGAGCGTGGGATATAGATGCAGTGGCTGGTATTTCGACCAAGTGCTCCAGTTCGGGGATGCTGTTACTGACCGCCACGACCTTATCACGGTAGGAAATAGGTTTGCCGTTGTATTGGTATCCTTGGGCGAAAAACATCACTTTCGGTTTGGTTTGACCAAATCGCTCAATGACACTCTCCGCGCCGAAATCCGGTGAGGTTGAAGTCCATATTGCGCCAAGTGACGCGGTGGCAAGCATAGCAACGACGGTCTGAGGGATATTCGGCAGATAGCCCGCAACAACATCGCCTTTCTTGACGCCGTGGTTATGGAGAAAGCTGGCAACCTGAGCGGTTTGCCGGTAAAGCTGTTGCCAGCTCAGGTGTTGTCTCTGCTCTGGGTCACCCTCGCAGTGAAAGATAATGGCATCAGCCGCAGCGCGGGTCCGCCAGTTACGCAATAGGTTCTCGGCGTAATTGAGCTTGGCGTGCGGGAACCATTGGGTGTCTTTAGCCGGAGTGATGCTATCAGGCGGGCAAAATGTGACGGGCGGTTTTTTCGCGCCTTCCACCTGGCAGAAATCCCATACCATGCTCCAAAACTCTTCACTGTGGTTGACACTCCAATGGTGGAGCTGGTTGTAGTCATGATAGAGGGTGTTCTTTTTCTCACTGAGCTCGACCATGAATTGGTAGAGCTTGCTATCGTGAATCCGGTCTTTCTCTGGCATCCACAACAATTTGGGCTGCTCTGCGGGTTGATAGCCTGTATTTGAAGAGGCTGAGCTTTCAGGTGTTTTATCGTTCACAGCGGTCTCCTTACTGGTTATCAGGGTGTGCTTGCTGGAATTCGGGTAGCGCTAGGCACCTTTGCTCAACCTCGAGCAGTCTGGGGTAATGGCTGGTCTCAAAGCCGAATCGTTTGGCATTGTAAAGCTGGGGGATTAGGCAAATATCAGCAAGGGATGGGCTATCGGAACAGGTGAAATGTGACCTGTAGCGGCTCGATAAGGTCTCTAGGCTCTGGAATCCTTGTTTGAGCCAATGGTGGTACCAAACCATCTTCTCGTTTTGGTTAACGCCGAGTTCGCTATTCAAATAGTTGAGGACTCGAAGATTGTTCAGCGGGTGGATATCACAGGCGACGATAAGGGCTATTTCCCGACATTGGGCCTTGTGCCAAGGATCGCTGGGCAATAATGCGGGCTCGGGATAACACTCGTCGAGGTATTCGATAATTGCGAGGGACTGGCCTAATACTGCTGTATTTTCTGCGTCGTTGTTGCTTGTCTTTTCCCGAGAAAGCCCTGGCACCAGTTTGTTTGGGTTGAGCGCCGAATAGGCGGCACTGCTTTGCTCGTTGTCCAGTAGTGATATAGTGACTTGGTCGTAGCTCAAGCCCTTGAGGTTTAGCGCAATTCGCACCCGGTACGATGCCGATGAGCGATAGTAATCATACAGTTTCACGTTCCCAGATCCCTTAGCGTTATTATCATTGATGGTGGTGCGGGTTATGGTGGTTTAAATCTTCATCGTGGTATTGATGTTCGTACTTAACCACGGTTTGTTCGATAGCCCCGAAGATGGAATCTCCGTTGCTGTCGAACATTTCAATTTTGACCGTATCGCCAAATTTCATGAACGGCGTTTCCGGATTGCCGTATTCCAAGGTTTCCAGCATCCTTTTTTCTGCCAAGCAACAAGAGCCACTGCTGCGATCTTTGTTGGAGACCGTTCCTGAGCCTATGATGGTGCCGGCGCAGACAGCCCGGCTTTTCGCCACATGCTGGACAAGCTCAGCGAAATTGAATGTCATGTCTGTGCCAGCGTGGGGTTGACCGAATAACGTTCCATTAAGGTGGACAGATAGGCGATGGTGGAGTTTGAAATCATGCCAGCTGTCACCGAGTTCATCGGGTGTGACCGCGACAGGCGAAAACGATGAAGAGGGCTTGGATTGGAAAAAGCCAAAGCCTTTTGCCAGCTCGCTCGGGATCAAATTGCGAAGCGAGACATCATTGACCAGCATCAGTAGCTTGATATGGCCACGGACTTCTTCGGTGCGGATCCCCATATCGATATCATCGGTAATGACGGCGATTTCTCCCTCAAAGTCAATCCCCCATTGTTCATCGGCAATTCGGATATCTTCTGTGGGGCCAAGGAAGCCGTCTGACATGCCTTGGTATATCAAAGGGTCGGTCCAGAAGCTTTCTGGCATTTCAGCGCCTCGGGCCTTGCGTACCAGTTCTACATGGTTGACGTAGGCGCTGCCGTCAGCCCATTGGTAGGCACGTGGTAGTGGTGAACTACAAAGGACTGGGTTAAAGGGGAAGGCATGCTGGGCAACACCGTCGTTAAGGTTGCGGTATAAGTGCTGTAAATCAGCTTCGACTTCCTGCCAGTTATCCAGGGCAAATTGCAGGGTCGGGGCAATATCATGGGCGTGAACAGCCTGTTTTAGGTCACGGGAAACCACAATGAGCTGGCCGTCTCGGCCATGGTTAAGTGATGCAAGTTTCACGTTCGTCTCCTTAATGTGTTTATCCAGGGGATTACTCAGTGCTACTTCTCATCCGTTTCCCCCTTCCATGAAAAGACATAATTTTTGTTTTCAGCACCCTCGGGCAGAGGAGCAACTTCGAGTGGCCAGCGGGCATCTATCATCACCGCGACTTCATCCGTTTCCTTTTTCGGAGAGGCCATACTTGTTGCTAACGCTTTGGGGTGTGGACCATGGGAGAAGCCACATGGATGATGGGTGATCATGCCGGCATCGATATTGTCGCGGCTGAAGAAGTTCCCCCGGTGGTAAAACAGCACTTCGTCGTAATCGTCATTGTTATGGTAGAAGGGGACTTTCAACGCATTGGGGTCACTTTCTATCGGTCGTGGCACAAAAGTACAGATCACAAAGCCATCAGCGACAAAGGTTGTATGTGCCGATGGGGGAAGATGATAGCGGTGGCTCATCAAGGGCCTGATGTCACGCCAGTTGAGCTTGAATGCCGTTAGGTTGCCTTTCCAGCCCTGGGCATCGAGCGGGTTGTAGGGGTAGGTGATCGTATTGAGTTGGTTTCGGGCTTTTAACTGTACCCGCCAGTGTTGATGGTCATGTTGCTGGCTGAGGAAAGCATCATTTATTCGGGCATATTCCAACACCGCTGGGTCATAGACAGCATGTTGGCCGACAATACCGCGCTCTGCCATCTGGTAGGCACTGTTAGACGCTTCGATGAGCAGCATTGAGACAGGCTCTTTAGGCTCAATGCGCCAGCTGGTTGCCCTTGGCAGGACAATGTAGTCACCATCACGGAACGTCATATGGCCGTAATCACAGAACAAGTCACCGCTTCCTTGGTGGATGAACAGCACTTCATCGCCGTCACCATTGCGGGCAAGATCTTTCATCGCTCTGTTGCAATGCCAAACCCTCATCTTAAGGTTGTTGTTGAACAAAATCAGTGAGGCATCCCAAGGCGACACCCCTTCACAAGGCATCTTGTTGGTGTCTATCGATCGTGGGCGAAGTGGTCCGTCCCAATCTATCCACCCAGTAGGAGGGTGGCGATGGTACATGTGGCTTGCGGGGCCAAAAAAACCTTCCCGGCCACACTCGCGCTCGAATGTACCTTCAGGCAAGTCACAGTGTGCTTGTCGTGAAGCGTCTCCTTCGGTGATAGGAAATTGAAACCATTGCCGCATTGCATGTCCCTCGTGATCACAGTCATTCCAGAACGACTCTGTTAATAAAATGTTAGCTCAATGACTTAACTCTGGCGCACTCAGGTGGGCAAGGCAACAAAATACCCTAACAACAAACCGAAAGGGCTGTTCGTAAGGATTTACAATAACTGCAAATTAAATCATTTGTTTATCGATATTTCCCAATGCCTTGATGACTATAAGCTAGCGCTGTGGATGTGCTACAAGTGAAATTTGTAGGTGTAAAATAAATGTTACATATTGGTTTGGTTTCATTGCTGAGAAGAGCTTTCGGAGCCTTAGTGACCCGGCCTAATCTAAAAGAAACGAACGTGAAATCAGCGGAATAATCGGATGCCAGGGTGAGGCAGAAACAAAGATGAAGGTCACTTATGGGTAGCGGAACGAAATACGTATCAAATAAGCCAGATGAAAATGGGGTTGTCCATTGGGACAGTGAGGAAAGCCAGGTTTGGCACGATTTGCTTGAGCGCCAGCTTGCCTGTATTGAGGGACGGGCTTGCCAAGCCTATATCGATGGACTGGACTTATTAAACTTACCGCGGGAATATCCGCCGCAACTGGCTGACATTAATGCGGTATTGAAATCTACAACCGGGTGGGAATGCGTTGCTGTCCCTGCTCTTATCAATTTTGACCGCTTTTTTGCATTGTTAGCCAACCAGCAGTTTCCTGTTGCCACTTTCCTGCGCCGAAGGGACGAGTTTGATTACCTTCAGGAGCCGGATTTCTTCCACGAGATATTTGGTCATTGTGCGATGTTGACCAACTCAGCTTTTGCAGCATTTACTCATACTTACGGAAAACTGGGAGCCAAAGCGAATTCTGCACAAAGAGTTTATTTAGCAAGGCTATACTGGTTTACAGTTGAGTTTGGGTTGTTACAGCAATCAGATGGTTTGAGGATATACGGCGGGGGGGTTTTATCTTCTCCTGGCGAGACGCAATATGCCTTGACGGGAGCGCTAAAGAGCGGTTCCGAGCAGGAAAAATGCAAGCCACGCTATAAGCCATTTGATCCGGTGGATATCATGCGGACGCCGTATCGGATTGATATCATGCAGCCGCTCTACTTTATTCTTGAAGATATTAATCAGCTATACGATTTGGCACATCAAGACATTATGGCGTTGGTAAGCCAAGCACAGATACAGGGGCTGCATCCGCCACTGTTCGAAACAAAAATCAAGGACGTGGGTTAAGGGGTACTGATGACAGAACTACATCAACAGAAATGCGAAGCGTGCCATGCTGGGGCACCGAAAGTTACTGAAAATGAAAAAATAGCATTGCTAGCTTCTTTGCCTGATTGGCAGGCAGTTGATATCGGTGGTGTTGAACAATTGGAGCGCCAGTATACTTTCAAGAACTTCAAGCTGGCCTGGGCATTTACCGACAAAGTAGCGGCTTTGGCCGAAGAAGAGTTTCATCACCCTGAAATTACCCTTGAATGGGGCAAGGTCAGGGTACGCTGGTGGAGCCATTCAGCGAAAGGGCTTCATAAGAATGATTTTATCTGTGCCGCAAAAACAGATCGTTTACTCGCCGAAGATTAACTCGCCGAAAATTATCGGTTAAACCCCTCTTATTTTAAAGAAGCACCCGAATAAACCGGGTGCTTTTTCTGTTATGTGCTAATAACTTAAATATGTTATATACCCAAGCTACTTCAAGGTGCAGGTTCAGCGAGAATTTATAAGCTTATAGACAAGGCATTGTTTTGAAGACCTAGTGGTTCTAAGTCAAGAAACAATAAGGCTGTATATGAGCTTAGAAAACTCGCCCTTTGGGAGGGTGTCAGCTCATTCACTCCTTCGTTGAAGCTTATTGAAAGGGAGTGACATTCCTGCAAATCTTCGCCTTGCATTGAATGCGCTGACAACCCTCTGAATCCTTCACCTTGAGGTAACTTGGGTATAAGTTAAAAAAATAAAGTATTATACCGCTCACAAACAGGATGACCTTGCCAGTAGGTAGGGTGGATTGAGGTACAAATGGGTGAACCACAACAACGACAGGCGCTAGTCGGGTGTGAAGAGTGTGGATTGGTGGTTGCGTTGCCAGAGCTTGAAGACGATGAGAAGTCGGTTTGTCCAAGGTGCCATCACACATTAGTTAAACGTATAGCCCAACCCTTTCAAAGGCCGCTGTCTTATGGTTTGGCGAGCCTTGTGATGCTTGTTGCCAGCGTTAGCTTCCCGTTTATGTCTTTCAGCGTGAAGGGTATAAGCCAGGAAATTACCTTGATGCATTCCGCAGAAATGCTCAGCGTTTTTCAAAATAGCTTACTGGCAGTACTCCTTTTGCTCACTGTTATCGTTTTGCCAGCGATGTATTTGCTCTCTTTGCTCTATCTTTATTTCCGCGCGGGTCAATTAATCAAACTGGCAGGGAAAAAGCCTATTGCGATATGGGAAAAGCGACTGTGCCGTTTGATGATCCGCATAGAGCCGTGGTTGATGGTGGATGTGTTCTTGATCGGTGTTCTGGTTAGCCTGATCAAAATTGCCTCGTTGGCAGACATTGGGTTAGGGATGTCATTCTGGGCGTTCTGCCTTTATACCATGCTGGTGGTGAAATGCGTCTCTATGGCTGACCGAACTTGGCTATGGCTGCAGTTTCTTCCCCTTAAACCTCAAGAAGGCGTGAAAGCGGGAGATTGCCACAACAGTCACAACCACATCAGCTGTCATGTTTGCTCGCAGTTAAACCCGGTAACAGATGAGAAGCATGCTCGATGTCTGCGTTGCCATGGCAAGTTACACCCCTATGAGCCACAACAAATGCTGCAACGCTCATGGGCGTTATTGATTGCATCCGCTGTCTTTTTCATTCCTGCCAATTTGTACCCCATGATGTATACCGTCAGCTTGGGTAAGGCTGAAGGTTCAACCATACTTGGTGGGGTAGTGCTGTTGTGGCAATTGAAGTCCTATCCTATTGCCGCGGTTATCTTTATCGCCAGCGTTGTTATTCCCCTGGCAAAAATCATTGCACTGTCCTGGCTGTATATTGTGGCAGGTAAGGGGGGAACTGCTGATGAAAAGAAAGCCGTGCAGAAGCTGAAGGTATATCGAATTACAGAATTTATCGGCCGATGGTCGATGATCGACATATTTGTAGTGGCGATTCTTGTGGCCTTGGTACAACTCCAGAACCTGATGGCGATTTACCCCGGCCCTGCTGCACTATCCTTTGCCTGTGTTGTGCTGCTAACCATGCTATCGGCAATGACTTTTGATCCACGTGTATTTTGGCCCAAGGATCCGGCGCTTGTCTCACCTGCAGGCTATGTGAACAACAATAAAGAGAAAAACAGTTATGAATGAAGCCTCACCTCCAAAGGCTAAGAAAGAAGCCATTAAACAAATATCATCGATTTGGTTGGTGCCCGTCATTGCTGTAGGGATTGGTATCTGGATGCTGTTTCAGTTTATTACCAGCCAAGGCCCAGAAATTACATTGAAAATCGACACCGCCGAAGGCATTGAGGTGGGTAAGACCGAGATCAAAGCGCTGAATGTGAAAGTCGGCGTTGTGACGAGTGTGACGTTGAATGAGGATTACAGTGCCATCGAAGTGACTGCCCAAATGGACAAAGATGCCGCACGCATGCTTAAAGATGACACCTTGTTTTGGGTAGTGAAACCGCGCATCGGGAAATCTGGGGTGTCTGGGCTAGATACATTGCTATCAGGGGCCTATATCCAATTGCAACCTGGGAAGAGTGACAAAGAGCAACGCTCGTTTGAGGTACTGGATATCCCGCCTGTTGCTCCGCCTGACGCGAAAGGGCTTCGTTTAATTTTGTCACATAACGAAGCGGGGAAATTGGGTGTTGGTGACCCAGTACTTTACGAGGGGTTCACCGTTGGACGGGTAGAGAACGTAACCTTTGATACCGAGAGCAAGAAAGCCCACTACCAGCTGTTTATTTTCGAGCCTTACAATAGCCTGATCCGTAAGAGTACCCGGTTTTGGCTAACATCTGGCGTTGATCTTCAGATGTCTGCGGAAGGCTTTAATTTGAAAATCGGCTCGATCGAATCGCTGATCACTGGTGGCGTAAGTTTCCGCGTACCCAAAGGGAGGGAACCTGGCGAGCTTATTACTAAAGATAAAGCCAAGTTCCGCTTGTATAACAATATTAAGCAAGTACGAGAGCGTTTTTTCGAGGACTATCTTGAGTACGTCATGTTGTTTGATGAGTCCGTTCGTGGATTGAAGCCGGGCGCGCCAGTTGAGTATCGCGGTATTCAAATTGGTACCGTACGTAAAGTGCCACTCGATATCATGGCCAGTGAGAAAAACTTCTCCAATAGAGAAATCCCTGTATTAGTGCGCATCGAACTGGACAGGGTAATAGCCCATGTCAGGTATGATAATTTGGATTTGCTCAAAGCAAGCCTTGAAGAAGAATTCAAATACGGTCTGCGTGGGTCGTTGAAAACGGCTAACTTGCTGACAGGTGCATTGTTGGTGGATGTGGGTGTCTTTGAAGAAGAGAATAGATATAAGCATCAAACCTATGGTGAATATGATGTGTTCCCAACCAAAGCGGGTGGGTTTGCCCAAATTCAGAAAGAAATATCTGCAGTACTCAAGAAGATCAACAATTTGCCGGTTGAGGATACACTGTTAACGCTCAATAAGACGCTGGAAACCTCCCAGAAAACCTTACTAGCGGCTGAGAAAGTGGCCAAGGAGTTGAATAGCTTGCTTGCCCAGAAAGACACTAAAGCGATTCCGGGTGAGATCCGTGAAAGCTTGCAGCAAATCCAAGATACTCTTAACGGCTATAGCCCAGATGGCGCTCCATACCAAAGTCTTGAGCAGGCGCTGGTGCAGTTTGAGCAGGTAATGGCCGAGTTGCAGCCGGTATTACGTCAAATAAATGAAAAACCAAACTCGTTGATCTTCAGTGGCGAGAAAGCCGCTGACCCAATTCCAGTAGGAGGACGTCAATAATGTTAAAGGGAAGCTTGATGGCGTTGATTCTGCTTGCTGTGGCAGGGTGTAGTTCAACAGATCCAGTGACAAAAACGTACTTGTTGCCCGCTCAAAGCGGTGACTTAACGATGGCCTTTGCCAACAAGCATCAGCCTGTGGTGATTGTCCGCCCCGTAGAAGTTGCAGAGCATTTGGCCGGCACAGGGCTGGTTTATCAAACCAGTGAAACTGAAGTTGTACAGGCTCAGCAGAACTTGTGGGCCGAGAGCCTATCGCGCCAGTTGACCCGGATGATTACTCAAGATTTACGCCAGAAGCAGTCAAGGTATTGGTTTGATGAGCTGACTCCTGCGGTTAGCAGTAGTGGTTTGCCCAAGCTGCAGGTGAAATTTACCCAGTTCAATGGGCATTACAGTGGTTTGGCAAGATTGAGTGGGCAATGGCTTTTGATTGGCGAACAAGGTGAAGCCTTGGCAAGGCAACCGTTTTTTATTCAGGTGCCTTTGGAACAAGATGGTTATGATGCGCAGGTTAAAGCCCTTTCTCAAGGGGTGACACGCCTAACCAACCAAATTAGCCAAAGCATGAATGGTTTGTAGAAGCCATTTCACCTAAGCTGACGTAATAAGAAAGCACCCTCACAGTCAGTGAGGGCGCTTTTGTTTGGTGGAACTGCTGGGTACTAACTGTTTAGAATTAACTATTGGGTTTAACGCTGGCTGTGCCGATAGTAACCGTTGATCCAGCATTCAGGTAACTCTTCACCTGAAGGGAAGGCTAAATTTTGTTTGTCGATAGTGACGGGGTCGGCAAGATCTTCGCCAGACTGATACTGCACTTTTACATGCGAGGAGAATGGGTTGATCAAGGAAGACATGTCGATGACGTCAACCAAATCACCAGTGCGTGACTCTTTTAGAAACATCACAAATCTCCAAAATATATTGAATTAATGACGATAACGCATCATCGGTGCCATTATGTTTTGGTATAAGTATGGCTGATTTTACGCGCTTTGCAGAGCAGGAGAGCTATGAGCAAATACTATTGGGGTGTTGACCTTGGCGGCACCAAGATTGAATGTGCAGTGATGCAATATGAAGATGACCACTGTGTATTGCGTGAACGCGTACCGACGGAGGGCGACAAGGGCTACCAGCATGTTCTTAATCAGATAAAAAAACTGATCGACTTATGTGCAAAAAAGGTCGGAGAATATCCCTGCTCAGTTGGTTTCGGCACGCCCGGGACGCTAGACCCAGCGACGGGCACCATGAAGAACTGTAACTCGACCCATCTCAACGGCCAGCCTCTGGATAAAGATCTTCAAGCCTTATTGAGATGCTCTGTTAAGTTAGCCAACGATGCCAACTGCTTTGCGTTGGCAGAAGCGACCCTGGGTGTGGCTAAGCAGATCAAACCGGATGCGGAAGTGGTATTTGGTATCATCATGGGAACCGGTGTTGGTAGCGGTATTGTGGTTAACGGCAAGGTCCTAAGTGGTTGCCACGGTATTGCCGGAGAATGGGGGCACAATGTACTAGAGGCCGGAGGTGCACCTTGTTATTGCGGCAAGCAGGGATGTGTTGAAACCGTGCTTTCAGGCAAAGGCTTAGAGCGCTATTACAGAGAACAAAGTGATTGCGACTTGAGCTTACCTGAGATTGTGTCATTGGTAGCGCAAGGGGATAAACTAGCGAAGCAGACCATAGATAGAATGCATTCGTATTTTGGATTGGCCGTTGCCTCTATCATTAATGTGATTGACCCAGATGTCATTGTCGTAGGTGGCGGTGTGGGTAACATTGACTCACTGTATGCCGAGGGTAGGGATGCGATTCTCCCTCACCTATTTAACCCTGAACTTAATACCGTACTGGCAAAACCGGCATTGGGCGACAGCGCTGGCGTATTTGGTGCGGCCATGCTAGTGAAGTAATCCATGCTAGGTAAATAGGCTGTTACAATAGCCCCGTCAGTCTGGGCAAAAGAGAACAAGATGATTGTAGAAAGTGTTAACTCCAAAGATTACTCAGAGCTAATGAGTGTCTGGGAGAATTCAGTCCGAGCGACTCATGACTTCATTACTGAAGAGGACATTGAGTTCTTCAAGCCTATTATCATTGAGCAGGCATTTCCTGCCGTCACGCTCAAGTGCGTCAAAGACACACAGGGTGTGATTTTAGGTTTTGTTGGTATCCATGATGCAAAAGTTGAAATGCTATTTGTTCATGACGATGCCAGAGGAAAAGGGGTAGGTAAGCTCTTGCTTCAGCATGCGATAGATGAGCTGGGCGCTCGATTTGTCGATGTGAATGAGCAAAACCCACAAGCTGTCGGTTTCTACCAGCACATGGGCTTCAAGGTAGAATCTCGGTCACCGCTTGACGGTATGGGCAAACCTTTCCCGATACTTCATATGAAAATACACCACGATTGACCCCAGGGGTATTTCTCTTAGGGTGTAAAGACAGAAGAAGCGTCTCAGGCTAAGAACCGGAGACGCTTCCGTTTTATTGGGCTTACGATTCAGTTCTAGAAGAAAAAGTTAACCATCAAGGTGTATAGGTTGACGTCTTTGTCTTCATTGAACCTGATTGGTGCTGTAACAAACTGCCCGTCATTGCCTGCGTTATAGTCGTCACGGTCCATATAGATCCCTTGCCATTCGGCATTGAGTGAAATCTTCGGAGTAAGATCATAACGCACACCAGCTGTCACGCTATTGGTTTTACGGCGGTGGTGACTCTCGCCATATACCAAATAGGGGGTGAAGTCGTTAATGTTATAGCCTGCACTTACATACCAGTTAGTCTGGATATCATCGGTCTGCACTTCGGACATAAAGTGCCATTGCTCATAGGAATATTCACCGCCCAAGGTATAAATATTGGTGGTTTCTTTTTGAGTGCCGGGTCGCTCAATTTGATATTCAGAGCGCATATATCCTAGGTGAATACGGTAGTTAAACCCACTCACCTCAGTCGATAAACCAGCCATGTAGTCTGACTTGAAATTAAATTGATCCCCACTGAACTCGACTTTATTGTCATTACCAAAGCCGTAATACGGGGTGATATTTACCACAATTTCATCGTTAGCATCCCACTGCCATGACGCACTTAAGCCTTCGAAAGAGGTAAAACCAAGAATACTGTCATAGACATCCTGCGGTGGGCGAGCCCAAGTGTATGCCTGTCCGACAAAGAAGTATTCAGAAACAAGGAATAGCGGTATACGAAGCTTGCCGCCACGGAAAGAAAACTGGTTGAACTCGTAGTTGAGGTAAGCCCATTCCAATTCAGGATCTGACCAATCATCTTGTGGACGCTTAACGACCTGCACCGAGGCATTTAAGTTGTCCACAATGGACAAGTCCGCCTGCAGGCCAAACGTGGTGTCACAGTCGTAGCAGGTATCGTCTGTAATTTCGCGGTTGACGAACAACGGGGTGCTGTTATCGGTTTTGGCAATAGAGGTGGAACCAAAGCCGCTGATAGAAAAATTATCGGTAACTTGTATGGCTGCCACACTGGTTAATGGCGTTACAAGCAGAGTGAATGCAAGTAATGATTTATGAGTCATATCTTACTCTCCTTGTAAGACTGTAATAAGGATATTGGCATTTTCTGGTACTGCAGTAACGGGTGCATAGGCGATGCCATTGGGGTTGGCGTTGAGCCACTCAAGGATCTCTTTAATATCGTCACTGCTTAATTCTTCTGGCGGTGTACCTTTACCAGAGAATGATAGGCTAGCCCAATAACCATTCATTTGGGATACCGACTTACCTAATAGCATGTTGTAGAATTCTTCCCTGTGAATCGACTTCTCAGGTAAATCAACTAATACAATCTTGATGCTACCATTTAGCTTCTTCGTTTTTCCCTTGTATAACATTCTGGCTTTGCTTTTCGTTAAAGCTGGAATATCACTATTTAAAGAAAAAACGGCAAACTCGACATCAGTAGTTTTGGCGTGTGCCGGAAAAATCATTATCGACATACTTGTCAATAATAATGTGAAAGGTAATAAACTTTTTAAAGTCAATCCTTTGATCATTGATTTAGTTCCATCATTAGCGTCCATTCCTGCTATAAATGTTAGTAGACATTGACGTTAGTACAAATAGTCAAAATAGGATTTTTTGATCAAGGTGAGGTTATGGGACTGCTTAATCGGTTTTCGATAAAATTTAGGCTAATTTCTCTTGTTGTTCTGCCACTTACATTTTCTGGTGTCTTTGCTGCAATAGAGATATCTAGCTTATTCGACAAGGTCTCCTCGTTAAATACATTAACAGCCAGGATGGATTTGCTGAAAGCGAATTCTCAATTTTCAAATGCAGTACATGAGTTAAAGCTAGATAAGTTGTCTAGCAATGAAAATAATGAAACGCAGGTTTTTGCTTCTGAACAAGCATCACATTATTCTGCTTTAATACCCCAGGCATTTTCTAATATTGACTTCACAGAACAAATATCGTCCAGTGCTGAAATGAATGATTTGCTCACTGAATATGAATTTGTTGAGCCGATGGATGTGAATGATTGGTCTGATTGGGGATTTGATCTTTTAATCCAGAACTTGATCTCATTAGAGAAAGCACCGCTGCATGTTGCTGATGCCAACATTGAACAAAAATTATCTATTTTGTATCAATTGCAGTGGCTGCAATTATGGGCACAGCAAGAAAACTGGTATATCCGGATCATTGCGAGCCAGCCTGAACAAGTATCTGACTACAAGGAGCAGCTAGATACCATTATAGAAAGGCAGCAGCTGATCATTGAACGGTACTTATCGGTTAATGCGACCTCGGCACAGATTGAGCTGTTGCGGAAAACCTTTGCCAACCCTGTCTTTGCCAAAAGCTACCAGCTACGCGAAAGTATTTTTTCCGACTCATTTACTGGCTTCCCGCAAATGGATTCGTTTTCTGCGCTGGATGAGCGCTACACGTTAATTCAGTTCGTTGTTACCGAAATCAGCCGGGAATTAGCCCAAGACATTCAGGGCAGTATCAGCCACTCAAAAACACTGATCTGGTTATATGTCACTGTTATCTTGGCTTCTGTGACCATGATTATTTGGCTGGGGGTGAACCTTATCAGGCGGATAGGCTCATATTTGAACCGGATACTCAAGGCCATGTCTTTACTTGAAACCAGCAGCAATAATGGTTCTGAGGCCAAGATAAAGGTCGATGGCAAGGATGAATTTACGGTTTTCAGCCACCAACTCAACGGCATGATAGAAGAGCGTATAGATAACCACAATAAGTTGATTATTGCTAAAGACGAGGCAGAAAAAGCCAACCTCGCAAAAAGTTCATTCTTGGCCAATATGTCTCATGAAATCCGCACACCACTCAATGGGATTATTGGCATGTCAGGTATTCTATCTGATACGGATCTGGCGCCCTCACAGTTTGAATATGTTCAGACGATTGAAACCTCTTCTCAAACCTTGCTGTTGCTGATCAATGACATCCTTGACTTATCGAAAATTGAATCTGGTAACTTAGTGCTCGCGGCGAGTGAAAGTCGGGTTGCTGAGGTTGCCTACGATACAATGACGGTGGTATTGGCAAAGGCGACGGCTAGCCAGCTCAATCTTGATGTCAAAATTGATCCTGATTTACCTGCCATGGTTATCTTGGACGAACACCGTTTGAGGCAAGTACTAATGAACCTGGCATCCAATGCGGTCAAGTTTACGCAGGAAGGCGGGGTCACCCTTGAGATCCACTGCACAGAACATCACAATGGCCGCGCCAAGGTTATGTTTTCAATGATAGATACCGGCATTGGTATCGAGAAAGATAAACAAGCACAGGTGTTTGCACCGTTTATCCAAGAAGACAGCTCAATTACCCGGCAGTTTGGTGGTACGGGCTTAGGCTTGGCAATTTGTCGCCAATTGGTGGAGCTGATGGGAGGGGAATTGGCCTTGGAGTCTGAAAAAGGGGTAGGCAGCCGGTTTTTCTTCAGCTTGGATGTTGAAGTGTGCAAAGCGCATGATGACTCTCTAGCTACGCTAAATAACCGCAAAGCAATGATCCTTGGTGCCAATATACAGGCGATACACCGTATAAAGGCTGAGTGCAAAGACCTTGGTCTGCAGGCAACAACGGTGAACATTGCCGACCTTTCAACTCAATCAGAAAATGACTTCGATGTTATTTTCTATTGCCAGCAAAATATAAAACAGACCCAATACGACCTTGGGTTAATAAACTCACTGATGCCAAGCTTGAATGTTGTGCTGTGTGTTGATCATCGAAACGAACAGCATGACTTTGGTAATATGATCAGCGGAATTGTTACTCTGCCGTTTTTTGGTAAGCGGTTGGTTAAAACTCTTAATAAAGCGCTGGAAGCGAAAAAATCACCCGTTTCTCACCAACAAAGTGATATACCGCCAAATAGCACCAGTGCTTCTATTGAGGCTGCTTTAACCAAAACAGCTACTCACGCTACAACAGCAACTGTTGAGTCTTCAGAGCAAACTCAGGAGCTTAATACAGAACAACCAAAAGTACTGATTGTTGAAGATAATGCCGTTAACCAGAAAGTAGCAGGGCTGTTTTTGAAAAAAGCCGGTTACCAGTTCGATATCGCCAATAATGGCCAGGAAGCCGTTGATAAAGTGAAAGCGGGTAACCAATACTATGCCGTTCTTATGGATTGTATGATGCCGGTGATGGATGGCTTTACCGCGACAGAAGCTATACGGTCATGGGAACAACAAACTGCTGCTCAAAGTTTGCATATCATTGCACTCACGGCGAGTGTACTCGATGCTGATATTTCGAAATGTTATGAAGTCGGTATGAATGATTATGTGGCCAAGCCGTTTAAGAAGGACACTTTGCTAGAGAAGCTTCAAGATCTAGCGCGGTCAAAAAGTGTAGAAGACCAGGTAGTTTAGCTGTACTAATGCGCAATCATCCCATCGCCTTGTGAGAGATCTCTTACAAAACGGTGGGATTTTTATGTTTATGCATGTCAGATGAAATGTGCGGTTAAAATTGATCTGTTTAAAAACAAATACTTATAAGTAACTTGTTGTATAGCAACGAAATAGGTACGAGAAATGTGATCTTTATTGGTTGTGAAGATTTTCAGTTCGCGTAATCTTTACTGCGTCGGAAGGAACTGACGGAACGGAACAGGAAAGCGGCCAGGGAAGTTGGCAACCTCAGGATGAGGTCGGTAGATCAGGAAGATTTATCGGACAAGGACTGTGAAGGGAAAATCGAACGGAAGCGATACGGTAGGTAGGATGCTTGCCAGTCATGACGACGCAGACGGACCACTTCAGGAAGAAGTTAGGGACACCTCCAGGATGGAGAAGAGAGTCGATACAGGAAGAATCGACGGGTCAAGGCGAGACCAATAGGACATGTCCAGGACGGATATAAAAGGATACGCTGACGGAAACAGCATGATCATGGAATGATGCAGGGAGCACCTTAGTAGCCGGATTGCTGCAAGTAAGACCAAAGGGCGCGACGAAAGTCGCGCCCGCTCTTTTTTGTAGCCCTACAAAATTCTTATCATCCATTTCTCTCTGAGCTTTATTGAGCAATCGCAGTTGGCTTGGTTTTCAAACTCGCCAGCAACATGTAAATAGCCGTTGCGGTTAACACGGCAAAGAAAAAGCCAGCTAACCCTGTTTCTGTTTGCATGATGTGGTTTGCTGCTACAGGGCCAAATGCCGACCCGACACTGTAGCTAAACAACATAATCTGTGTTGCCGATACAATCGAAGCTGACGCTAGCCCATCACATGCCAAAGTAATGGCAATAGGGTATAGCGCAAAGGCAGACATCCCCAATAGTGCCAATGCCACGATTTGTACCCCGTAGCTGTTATCTATATGCAATAAGCCCATCGCAAATACCCCGAGAAGACTCATCAATGCCAATAGCAGCGATTTTGGCATTCGGCACGAGAGCTTGCTCAGAACTGGCTGAATGCTCATTCCACCCAGCACTGTCGCGGCCATAAGGCTACCCACTTGCTCTAGGTTGCTGGTGGTCGCTTTTAAAGCCAGAGGGAGCAAGCCATATATTGAGCCCATTACAACGCCTGAGACTAAACAGCCGATGAGTGCTGGTTTGCTGAGGGCTAAGATTTGTTTCACGCTCAGGCTCACATGCTCTTCATGAACAGGGTTTGATTGCTTTGCCGTTAGCGCAGGAACAATTGCAATCGCTAACAAAGCAACCGTTACAATAAATGGCAATGCACCGCTAGTACCTATTACACTAATGCCAAATTGGCCGACTGTCGTGCCGCCATAAAGGGAGGTCATATACAGGCCAAGGTTCTTAGCTCGTTCTTCTTTGCTGTCTCCGATCAATAACCAAGACTCAATCACGACAAAAATCCCCGCAACCGCGAAACCTGCGACAAAACGGCTTGCCATCCAGAGGCTTAGTGTTGAGGTAAACCCCATAAAGCCAACAGATACAGCCAATAAGGCTACGAAGCCAATAAAGGCCATACGGTGGCCGGTTTTTTTTATGACTGGCTCGATAAACATCGCACCCGCCAAGAGGCCAAAGTAATAAATGCTTGCAAGCCATCCTGCCGCGGTTTCAGGAATTTGATGGCTAGCCAAGGTAAGAGGCAGCACGCTCATAAAATACCCCGAGGCAACTGCAAAAATAGATAGCCCCAAAATAGGAACCCAAACAGGGCTCTTTGCTGATGTCGTAGCGTGCTTGTTCACTACTTTAATCTCCAAAAAAGTAAGCAATAAATAATGACCACTCACTCAGGTAGAGAAGCGGTGGTTATAGGGTATTTAGGCGATGGTATTGGCAATGGATATGCCCAATGGATTGTCGCTGATCGGGACTATGGCGAGAAAAAGAGGTTGAGTAAAATGACTAATTCTAATGCGAAATAACAATCGAATTTATCTGAATAATAAGGGTAAATTAATACTTTGATGGGTAATGTTATGTTGGCTACAGTAATTCTGTGTTTTATATTCTAAGTAATTGAATAAAATCATCTTATAAGTTTAGTGCTGTAATCTTGGTTGGGGTTAATACGTGAAAAATGCTTAGTAAACTAAATGATTTGAAGTTTAGCCAAATATTGATTTTATATTTTGATAAAAGATGATTTTTTCATGAAGGGACAGGATCGACTGTATTTTTCGTTACTGGCATGTCGATTTTCTACGGCTTTTGCCACTGCCACTGCCACTGCCACTGCCACTGAGTAGTGCAGCTAATCACTGTTATGGGGCACGAAGAAGACTTGGCTTATAGTAACCCACTGATTTATAACAACTGAAAAGTTGGCAAACATCATGCATTGGTTTAATTGCAATCTGACACTCCTTAACATAGCTTAGGGTTGCAGCAGATGGTACACAATCACATCTTTTTTACGTACTACTCTCAGTAGCGGGGGAGTAGTACTTTTTTATATGTGCCTCTTAACCTTGTTTATGCGTCTGGGCTATTGCGTACCCTGAGATATCGAGCAAAGCGGGGTAGCCCACTGTCTGTGAAGCCGCTGAAACGGTATTGGATAATCGACCCCAGGGCTGGGGGGCGCTTTCTGTCGTTGTCACTAAAGCCTGAGCCAATTTTGAACTTCTTGTTATCAGATGTTATTACCCAAATTGCCCCCATCTGCCCTTGGTATTTGCCTTTGCCTGGTTCATACCCAACAACAACAGCTTCACTGTCTGTAAATGATTTAACCTTGATCAGTTGTGGACTTCTACCGGGTTGATAGAGGTTGTCTTGTTGGTGCAGCATAACCCCTTCACCGCCTCGGCTTTCAATGGATTCGAGTAGTTTTTCTAAGTCGTCAAGGTGGTCAATCTCGTATTGAGCCAGTAACTGGACGAAAGGCACATTGAGAGAAGGGAGCAGTGCCTCTAGTGTTTTCAGCCTGTGTTTGAACGGTGTATTCAGAGAAGGGGAATCAAATATCATGAACTTTACTTTATTCCACTCTTTATCGATGGGGACATGATCACGGACTATACTGCTGACTAATTGAAACTGCTGTCTGCCAACCCAAAGCTCGCCTTCCAGCCAGATATTTTGAGGAAGACCGTCAGTAAACCATGTTGGAGCATAAATGGTGTTTCCTTGCCGAGTGACAAGTGAGCTCCCTGTCCAGATAGCCCTGATACCATCGAGTTTTTCACTGGCAAGAAAGCCATTCAGCTGCGTTTTGAAGGCTTCATCATGCTCGAGAGCCTCCATTGTCTTGCTTTGAGCATGCATCAGTTCTTGTTTGATGGGGCTTGCAGCGGATGCAGGGTTAAACGGGCTAGCTGCCAGAATGATACAGGCTGCGAGAGAACTGTACTGAAAGCAAAACGGAAACATACTTTGGGTCATCAACTTTAGCCTCGTGACAAAAAAATGTGTAAAAACGATAAAGGCCATGGGGGCAGTGATAAAAATGACATTGTTAAGTGATCCCCAGCAATAGGATCGGTAAGGCATTTTTAAGCTTTCTTAGTGAAAAAAAGGTGCACCGAATGAGAAATAGAGCGTTGAAATTGGAAGATTTATACCGCGTCCTTGTTTCTTGATTTAGAGCCACTAGATCTTCAAAACAATGCCTTGTCTATAAGCTTATAAATTCTCGCGGAACCAGCATCTTGAAGTAGCTTGGGTATATTTAGTTGCATCTTTGTATGCGAGGGATAAAATTAACCGCTTGTGCGTTAGAAGTTTAGTTACGTTAAAATATGTCCAGTACCCAGTCCGCTACCTTTTCGGCTCAATGCCAGGCGTTTTTCCACCGCAAAGGTGTCACGCTTTCCCCAAGAACTTACTTTATCCACGCTATGAGTTTTATGGCACTCGGACTGTTCTCATCACTTCTGATTGGTTCGATTTTAAACACGGTAGGGATCAAATTGGGTATCCCACTGTTTACTGATACGTTGTGGCCATTAGCCAAGCAAATGACAGGCCCAGCCATTGCTGTCGCTGTTGCCTTCGCCTTGAAGGCACCGCCTCTGGTGATGTTCTCGGTAACGACGGTCGGTGCAGCTGGCGCTATGCTGGGAGGGCCTGTAGGCGCGTTCGTATCGGCATTGATTGCCACAGAGTTGGGCAAGCTGGTCGCCAATGAAACCAAGGTCGATATTCTTGTGACACCTGCTGTTACGATGATTAGCGGTGTATTAGTCGGGACATTGATTGGCCCTTATATCAGCCAGTTTATGACCTCTCTTGGTGACTTGATCATGTCGGCAACACTGTTGCAGCCTTTCCTTATGGGCGTCATCGTTGCCGTTTTAATGGGAATGGCGTTAACACTTCCTATTAGTAGTGCGGCGATAGCCATTATGCTGAGCCTTAACGGGTTGGCTGCCGGTGCGGCCACAGTAGGGTGCTGTGCTCAAATGGTTGGCTTTGCAGTAATGAGCTTCCGCGAAAACCGCTGGGCTGGGGTAATGGCACAAGGGCTAGGAACATCTATGCTGCAAATGCCAAATATCATCAAAAACTATAAAATTTGGATCCCGACCATTTTGACTTCTGCGGTTCTTGGCCCAGTGGCAACGACTGTTTTTGTGGTGGAAAATACCCCATTAGGGGCGGGTATGGGGACATCTGGCTTCGTAGGTCAAATCCAAACCTTTATTGCTTTAGAAGCTGCTGGTTGGGATAGCATGACGATGTACAGCGTGATTGCCTTGCTTCACTTTGTTCTTCCTGCTGTGCTTACGTTACTGTTTTCGGAGATGCTAAGAAAAGTCGGCTGGATAAAAGCGGGTGATCTAAAGCTCAACTTGCAGTGACAACCCATTGTTTTGAAAATTTAATGGCTCTAAATCAAGAAACAAATATGGCTATATAGAATTTTCGGAAAATTTGATATAAATCTGACATTCGGTTTCTCTACACTGATAATTTGATTGTTGGCGGCTGGATTTTGCTTGTCCGATTGCAACTCCTTTTATGTTGTAAATCGCTGTATTGCTGCCTAGTGAGGGGAAATATTTCCAATTCTTATGGATATCGTTATATGACATCTTGGAAAATATCTTTAGTTGCAGGTTTGGTGACTGGCGCTTTGTTGACAACCGCTGTTTGGCACCGCACGCCTAGACCAACACAAGAAGACTTTGAGCAACTTCAGCAGGAAAACCAGCAATTGATTGCTCAAAAGACAGCAGTCGAGCAAGAGTTTGAAGCATTCCAAACCCAAAGCGCACTTGATATTGAGCAAGTTCGTACTGAGCTAAAAGCATCTCATCAAGCGATAGAAGATCAAAAAGCCGAGTTTGATCAAAAATTGAAGGCGATGACGACTGAGAAAAAATCGTTGGTTGTGACCAAGAAAAAGCTCGATACCCAAGTCGTTAAATTAACCAGCACCGCTGAACAGCAAAAAGCCGTATTGGATAACTCAAAAGCCTTGTACCAACAGCAGCTAGAGCTTCAAAAGCAGATAAGGACAGCTAAAGCTGATGTTAAGAAGGCAGAACAAGTTGCTGCTGAGTTCAAACAAGCTTGTGATGAGTTCAAGTCAGGGACTAGCTGGAATTGGGTTTCACAAGCCGACTGTGACAAATATGAAGCACGGCTAAAAGTGGTTGAAGGTGAGCAAGCGCAACTGGCTGCGTTGGAGCAAGAGCTTGACCAGTTAAACCAGCGTATTGAAATAGAAATTCCGAAAATGAATTAATTAAGAGAAAGAAAAAGGCGAGCGTAGGCTCGCCTCAGACTGATGACAAAGGTCTGGCTTTTAAGCTAGGCCTTTGATCTAATAGAGATATCGAAATATGGATATCTCGACATGTTAAAAGAACCCTCACCCCAACAGTACGAACTCGAAATGGTCACAATGGAACAGCTGGTTCCGAAGCATCATCTCGTACGTAAAATCGACCAAGTTATAGATTTCGAATTTATTAGAGACGAAGTCGCTCACCTATATTGCCAAGACAATGGCCGGCCTCCTGTTGACCCCGTCCGCTTGTTTAAAATCATCCTGCTGGGCTACATCTTTGGCATCAAGAGCGAGCGTCAGCTAGTCAAAGAAATCGAGGTCAATGTGGCCTATCGGTGGTTCCTTCGCATGTCACTGACAGAGAAAGTTATCCATGCCTCGACGCTCAGCCAAAACCGCATCCGCCGCTTCAACGGGACGGATATTTTTGAACGCATCTTTACCAATATCGTACTCCAGGCCATGGATAAAGGGCTCGTCGCCGGGAATGAATTATTCACCGACAGCACCCACCTCAAAGCCAATGCTAACAAGAAGAAATTTACCAATGAACAGCAAGCTGTCCGCACCAGTGCCTACCTTGAGATGCTCAACGAAGATGTGGCCAAGGAGCGGGAAGCCGAAGGGAAAAAACCTTTAGCTGAGCGAAAATCAGAGCCTAAGCTCAAAAATACCAAAGTGAGCACGACTGATTCTGAAAGCGGCTTTATGACGCGGGATAACAAGCCGCAAGGGTTCTTTTACCTTGACCACCGCACCGTCGATGGCATGCATGGGATTATCGTCGATACCTATGCGACCGCAGGTAACGTCAATGACTCCCAGCCTTATATCAATCGGCTAGACTACACGCTCAACCAGTTCAACCTGAATCCTATAGCCGTAGGCCTTGATGCTGGATACTTCACGGCTCCTGTTGCTGAGAGCCTTGAACGAAGAGAAATCCTTGGCCTCTTTGGTTACCGTAGGCCGCCTCGCACCCAGAATGCTATCAAGAAGAAGCACTTTATCTATAACAAAGAAACAGACACTTACCTGTGCCCAAATGGCCAGGAACTTATCTATAAAACCACGTCAAGAGAAGGCTACAGAGAATACCACTCGGCCCCCAAGGAGTGTGAGCTCTGCTCGATGAGAAATGACTGCACCCAAAGCAAAACAATGAAGAAGGTGATAACCCGGCATATCTACGCGGAGGCTGTGGAACGAGCAAACAAAATACGGCTGACACCTTATGGTAAAAGGACCTATCGGCGAAGGGGAGAAACGGTAGAAAGAAGCTTCGCAGATGCGAAACAGCATCATGGTCACCGATATGCACGGTTCCGGGGGTTGAACAAGGTGCAGATGCAATGTTGGTTGGCCGCTGCTGCTCAAAATATCAAGAAGATGGCCTTGGTGCTGGGCTGCTTACAGAAAATAGGCCTTATAAACGCTCTAATTAGGTTAATACGAGTCAATATCAGGCGAGAAGAGCAAAGGAGCCTCCAACCGAGCTGGTAGGTAAAAAAATCGCGATCGCGGCCTACGGCCGCTCTCTAAAAAGAACCCCACTTAAAAAGTGGGGTTCGTCAGCAATCTGAGGCGAGCGTAGGCTCGCCTTGTTCTTTGGAGTCTATATGAACAATTTGCTTGGCGCGATTCCTGAATCATTACCGGATGAGCTTTTTGAGGATATCCTAAAGACAGACAAGGTGAGGATTGAGCGCATTATCTCCCGTGGTCACATTACCCCAGAAGGGGAGTGGTACGATCAAGATGAAGGGGAGTGGGTGATGGTGGTAAAAGGCAGTGCAAAGCTCCTTTTTGAGGAGGGGATGCGTGAAGTCTCCATGGAAGCAGGTGACCACATTAATATCCCTGCCCATCAACGCCACCGCGTTTCTTGGACTGATCCTAGGCAAGAAACAATCTGGTTAGCGGTATTCTACTCCGCCACTTGATGTAGCCAGATTGGAGTTGGTAGTTGGAATTTCTCGCAGAGCCGCTGTATATCCAGATAGTCACAGGGTCTTAATGTATAACCGCTGTGGCTTTCAAGCTGATACTGGGGAGAGATACAATTAACAGCTAAATTTTTGATCAGGCCACAGTGTCCAAAAGCATAATGAGGATAGAAAGCGTTTTCCTCTTTTGGTCCATAAATACCGTTCCCAGCTTTATCGAAGCAGATGACATGAAAATCGATATGGTCGGTATCACATATCATGACAAAGTTATGATGGCGTGTATTCGTCTCTTCGAGTTTCCTGTAGCCATGATCTTGCAATAATTGAGTAGCGTTATGCACATCATTAGTTTGGATAACGATATCTAAATCTGAATGGTCTCGTGTTTGTGCCCTCAATAGCGCATCAATCCCCCATCCGCCGTCAATCCATATTTGTATATCGTGTTGTTTGAAAAGTGAATAGAGTGCGATGACTTTATCTGCTGTCATGATTTTTACCAAGGTCGGTTAGAAGCAGAGAGACTTTACAGGATAAAGTGACTGTTTTTATGACAAAAACGGATATATAGATAAGGGGGGAGAAAACTCTCCCCTGAATACAAATGATACTTAGGACGGAACTAGTTCTTTAGCTCAAAAGATAATATCTTAGCTAGGGCGGCTGGGTAGTCACGCTCGTGAGCAAGCTCTACAGCATACCGTTCAATATCTTCAGCAGAAAGTGACCGTGTCACAGGGAAGGAGTGCTCTACGCTCAGCTCGTTGATTGGTTGCATAAACAAACCTTCAGTATGGAATTGCTCAAGAATACTATTTGCTGCTGACAAAGCAGAAGAAGCTTTAACAATTTCAGTGCGGGCATAACGCTTTCCAGCAAAGGATACATCTGCTGCACGGAGGGTAATATCGTCACCAGGTACCTGCTGGGCACCAAATAAGGGTTTTCCACCTACTTTCGCTGACTTGTAGTTTGGCACAAAGCGGGACATATGATTGATTGCGCGAGTGGTACGCGTATCGATTTCATGATGATCCCAGCCCGATTTAATTTTGCGCATGAAGCTATCCGCGAGCTTTGGCTGCGCGCTCTCGGAGGTACTTTGGACAAGGCCCTGTTTGAACAGGGTGATATCTTCCGTCATACCGTGTAACTGGAAATAGCCATCAGGGTATGGGGTTAACTGTGCCATACCGTCTGGTGTACCGCGTTCACCGTGGAAGATCACTTCTGGCCAGCAACCCTGGCAATTTGGCCACTGGGTAACGTACGCAGCTTTGAATTCCACTAGGCGGCTACGCTTCAGCTTTGCCATATCATCAACGACACCAGTTTGGAAACCACAGGCATTAACAAGGTAGTCAACATTGATATGACGGGTGATATAGTCTTGGCAGCTTGCGTCATACTCTTGGTACTCAATTTGCCAAGTGGAATTATCATATTGAGTGACGTGAGTAACTTTGCTTTGTGTATGAACTTGGCAGGTATCTAGCTTACCGAGTGCAAGGTTGGCGGTAGCCGCAAGGCGAAAAACGCTCCAGCCGTATTCTTGTACAAGAACCAACGGGTATTTGAATTGGTCTAGCTCTAGGTTTTTTGCAACCGGGATCATCCAGTCATCAAACGTCTCTGGGCAAGAAGGTATGTCTCGCATAGAGAGCGCTTCAAGATCTTGCTGATAGTAGAGTTTGAAGTAATGCTCAGGGTTGCCAATAACCTGGTTGGTTAGGTCTTCATCAACTATCTGCTGGTAAACTGACTGCAACCTTTCCAAACGATGGATAAGGGCATCTGGCTCACCTTTATCATGCTTCGGAGTCGCAATAACCGTCGGGCGAACATTGACGGTGTGCGGATAGACTTTGAGTGAATCAATAGATTGCTGAAGGAGGGCAATGCATTGCTCATCTGAAATTTCACGGTATAAGTTACCACCAGCATGAAGGTGACAAATTGGCGGACCGTTGACTAGGCTTGTGCCTTCCTCAAAAATCTCGACGTTGATACCTAACTCTGCCAAACGCAGCGCAATGGTTGAGCCTGCTACGCCACCACCAATTATTCCTACTGTCAAAGAGGGGTGATGTTCATGCGGGTTAGCTTGTTCTTTCATATAAATGCGCGTCGTTATAATACAATGTTTAAGTTACCTGATTTTACTTTGCATGGATCACATTGAAAACCGAAAAAGAATAGGGTTTTGTTAATATTTTTTAGTGATGTACGTATAAAAAGGCCTGGCGACTGTCAATGCTAACCCTATGAGGGTGAGGAATGTTAAAAAAGTGCATATCAGAACAGTAAAAAGTCCGATCAACACAATGACGTAGCCTACAGCCCTTTTGAAACAGAAATTGCCTATAAATAAGAAAATAAACGTAAATTTTCACTTAGCCGTTATAGCTAATTGAGCAAAATATCACGTTATTAGCTCTTTTTATTGAAGAATTTTGTTATCTAAATTTGTACATAAGCTGTTCTTTGTTCTACACCTAATGTGGTAGTGGTAAATAATAAATAAGGACAGTTAGTTATGAATAAAGTCTTCAAGGTACTTCCTCTCGCACTATTGATATCTGGAGCTGTTCAAGCGGCCACTGATAATCCATGGTATGTGGGTGCACGTGTCGGTGGTACTACGTATGACAACCTGGACGGTGTAATTAAAGGCGAGAATGCCGATAAAGATGACTGGGGTGGCGGTGTCTTCCTTGGTTATAACTTTAACTCTTGGTTTGCTCTCGAGGGTGGGTACACTTATCTCGGTCAAGCCGACTACATGAATGATGGTTTTGAAGTTCAGGGTATTGATCTGTTAGGTAAGTTTACCTACGAAGTCTCAGACTCGTTTGATATCTACGGTAAGCTTGGCGGCTTCGTTTTCGATGCAGACAATGGTGTTGAAAATGATGATAAGAGTGGCCTGGCTGGTACGGCTGGTGTCGGTCTTGAGTATTTCTTCAATAATGATCTATCAGCCCGTGCAGAGTACCAATATTATAACCAGGTGGGTGATACTGACTCACCGGGCGAAAGTGATATTCACTTCTATGGCCTAAGTTTGGTCTACCACTGGGGTGCGCCCGCGCCGGTAGCAGTGATTGAGCCTGAGCCAGAACCTATGCCAGAGCCAGTACCAGAAATTGTAAAAGTTGAGGCCGTAGGCGCTGTACTTCCATTTGCGTTTGACAGTGATAATTTGACCCAGCGTGATATCGAGCTGCTTCAGCCAGTTGCCCAGCAGCTTGTGAAGTACCCAGATACCCAGCTTTATGTGGTCGGTCATACTGACAGCCGTGGTTCTATTGAATACAACCAGAAGCTGTCTGAAGACCGTGCAGCGGTTGTTGCTGGCTATGTAGGCAATCACTTCGGTATTGATGAAAGACGTATTGTAGCCCAAGGCCGCGGTGAGCTAGAACCTGTTGCGAGCAATGATACTGAAGAAGGCCGTGCACAGAACCGTCGCGTTGAAGTGTTTGTTCCTGGCTTCGAAATGGAAAAATAGTTTTAAGCGAATAGCTTGAGTTATATGAAAAATCCAGCATCAACGATGCTGGATTTTTATTATTTAGTACTTAATCAGTACTGATTAAGCCTTATTTTATGCGGCTTTAACATCAGCATTTTCAAGCTTGGCTTCAGCAGCTTTACACGCAGCGGCTGTAAAGATGACGTCAGTCGAGCTGTTCAGGGCTGTTTCAGCTGAATCCTGAATTACACCGATGATGAAACCTACAGCGACAACCTGCATTGCCACATCGTTAGGGATACCAAACAAGCTACATGCAAGAGGGATCAGCAATAGCGAACCACCTGCCACGCCAGAAGCACCACAAGCTGATACTGCAGCAACCACACTCAATAGCACCGCGGTTGCCACATCAACGTCGATACCCATAGTGTGCACGGCAGCCAAAGTCAGAACCGTGATGGTAATTGCAGCACCTGCCATGTTGATGGTAGCACCCAGAGGGATCGATACAGAGTAAGTATCTTCATGCAAATCCAGGTCTTTGCATAGCTGCATGTTGACCGGGATGTTTGCCGCAGAACTACGGGTGAAGAACGCTGTAATACCACTTTCACGAATACAGCGAAGGACCAGCGGGTATGGGTTTTCTTTGGTTTTCACAAAAACGATGATTGGGTTAACCACAAAGGCGATAACGGCCATAGAGCCTAGCAGCACTGCGAGTAGGTGGCCATAACCAAACAGAGCCTCAAAACCTGTTTCAGCAAATGTATTGGCAACAAGGCCAAAGATGCCAATTGGTGCTAGGCGGATAACAAAGCGAACAATTAGCGTGATGCCGTTAGAAACATCATGGAAAACCTGCTTGGTTGCATCACTGGCTTGGTGAAGGGCAAAGCCCAACGCGATTGCCCACGCCAGAATACCAATGAAGTTACCAGACATTAGGGCGTTTACTGGGTTATCGACAATCTTGAATAGTAAGGTATTAAGAACCTCAGTAATGCCTTCAGGCGGTGTCGCACCGGTTGCACCGGTAACCAGAGTTAGAGTGGTAGGGAAAAGGAAACTCATGGTTACGGCGGTTAGCGATGCCATCAAGGTACCGAATAGGTACAGCACAATGATCGGCTTCATGTTGGTATGAGCGCCTTTCTTTTGGTTAGCAATAGAAGAGGCGACAAGAATGAAGACCAAAATCGGAGCAACAGCTTTAAGGGCGCTGACGAACAAGCCGCCTAAAAAGCCAACTTTAACAGCTGAAGCGGGTGAAAATAGTGCGAGGAGAACACCGGCGACAATACCAAACAGTATTTGTACCACCAGGCTTCCATTCGCGACTCGGGCTAGAAAGGGTTGTGTTTGATTCATATTACATCCTGCATATTTATAATTTTGACGCTAAGCATTAAATCTTGCCTGCGACACATTTTGTAACAGGAATTTTGGCATATTTCCACAATCAATTAAAGAAACTTTTGATTTACACGGTGTTAACAGTTTGTTTCTGCTTATATTGAAGCCTTTAATTCTATTCGCTTGTCAGAAGAAGGTTGTTAAGGCATGGCATCCATGGTTAGCGGGTAATTGTTAAAAAGCCCACCGGGAGGTGGGCTTTGTGGGCGGTAAAGTGCTGTTATTTTGGGGTTATTGGCTCTAGTGTGCTTGACTTCATATTCACGTCTGTACTGGTTGTTTTATTCAGTCTTTGCATAACAGAGAGTGCTTTATGCTTATCAGTTTCACTAAACTGGTGTTTATCTTTGCTGTAATGGCACTGCATAACGTGCTGTATTGCTTCGTCCAACTCTTTAACTAGCGGATGGGCAGGGTGCTGTTTAAGCCATTGTTGGTAGTAGGTTTGAAGCTGAACGGGTTGGTTATTCTCGAGTGCATCAATCATCCCGTTTACAGGCGTAAGCTTTTTGGGATTGGGTGCTTTATATGACGGTTGAAGTTGCTGCTTGGGCTTGTTCCTTTCAACGAGCCATAGCATTAACGTCGCTAGCCAAAGGATGGCAAGGCACAAGGATAGCCAAGGCCACCAGCCACTGTCTTTAACGATCTCTGTCTGAACATTTGTGGTTTCAGGCTCAGATTGATCTGATTGCAAGGCCTGAGGTGGCAGCAATGCTTGTGAATTAGGATCTCCCGGTAGTACCGATAATGTTAAGCCATCGATTTTGCTGGTTTCTTGTTTTGAGGTAGCTGTGTTCCACCAATTGATCGACAACGGTGGCAGTGTAATTTCTCCTGACTGGCGCGGGATGATCACTTGCTTGATTGTCATAAAGGTAAAGTCATCATCACTGCCATAGACAGGGCTTTCATCATAAACCCTTACCGAGTTCGGGTACTGCAAATTGAGGTTGGGTAGCGTACTTTGTTCGGCATTCTTTATCCGTAAGGTGATGGTCCGGCTAATCGGCTCGCCGACTTTTATCTCGTTGACTTCAGGCTGCCATTGCTGCTCTAGCTCTAAGGCTTCAGTTGGAAGCCATAGCCCTTTGTAATCAGCAGGCTTGGCCAATACAGTTAGTGTCAGGTCATCAGCTTGTTGTTCGAACGGGATCTGCAAGGTAGAGCCAAAGCCACGGTTACCTTTGATTAAGTTGCCGGTAAACTTGGCGCCGCGAAGCAGAATATCGCCAGACTTATTGGCAGATATCTGGTAGTCACGGGTAATGATCAAGTAACGGCGTCCGTTCAATACCGTTTCGACCTGGCGATCTTCGCCTAATTGTTTCACGCTGAGGCCATCACCAGAAGGAGCTTGCAGTGCAGCCTGGCTCATTTGCTCACCAATACGGATCCGCACGGTGTAACGAATGCTTTCACCAACGTACAGTTGGTCTTTATTGCTTTCCGCATCAATTCGAATTTCTGGCTTGGATGCGTTTGTCGAAGATTTGTTTGCCGATTTCATAACCGTCATGGTGATAGGATCGGTCTGGCTGGCGCCGATTCGAAAGCTCGGGATAGTAAATTCCCCGACCTCTTTTGCGGCAACGGCAATTTTCCATTCGGTTTGCCGGGTCACAACGCCGTTCACAAAACTGGTTCCACTGCTTACCGACGGGGTGCCGTAATTGAAATCACCGTCGAGCACACTGAGATCTAGGGCATTCGTGTTGACGTTATCATCGACATTAATCGTGAGCTGAAATACCTCATTAACCCCAACGATATTTTTGGAAACCGTTGCGATGGCCTGGGCGGCATTTGAAGGCAATGAAAACGCGAGTAGCCATCCCAAAAATAGCATTTTCAGCCAGTGATTCCCTGCATGGGTTTTACATTGAAAGCTAAACATATTATTACTAATCATATATTTACCAAGAGTTATCTGTTGCTTCAGGCGCCTGTTTCTCTCGAGCTTGCAAGATAAGCTGAGCACGGATCAAGGCACTGGTGTCATTCGGCACCTGTTCTAATTTTTTCAGAACCGGATCACTGGCTGTCACATTGTCTGGCGTTTCTTGGCCTTGCGAGCTTGTGGCGGCACGAGTACTGTTTTCGTCTGGTTCTTCATTGGTATCCCCAGCCGGTGATGACTGCGCTGAGCTCTCTTCGTCTGATTGTTGTTGCTCTGCAGAAGGTTGAGCCTGTTGTGGCTTCATCTCATTAGCCGGGTCATCATTAGATTGATTCTGAGCTTGTCCTGATTGTTGATCACTTTGTTGTTGATCATTCTGCTGTTGGCCAGCCTGAGCTTGTTGGCTCTGTTGCTGTGAACCATCTGGTTGATTTTGATCTTGGCCTTGCTCGGAGTCAAAGCTATCTCCTGTTTGTTCCTGTTGCTGATCTTGATGATTGTCTTGCGACTGGTTTTGCCCATTCTCAGATGAATTATCTTGGGGTTGCTGTTGCCCCTGAGATTGATTCTGATCTTGCTTTGATTGCTGATCGCTCTGCTGCTGGCTCTGATCCTGCTGCTGGTTTTCTGGTTGTTGCTTCTCTTGCTGTTGTTTGAGGGCTTGGACTAGTGATAGGTTTTTTTGAGCATCTTGGTGATCAGGGCTGTTATCAAGAATTGATTGATAAAGATCTTCGGCATGGTCTAAATCGCCGCTTTGCGCATAGGCATTGGCAAGGTTGTATTGGGACTGCTCATCAGAAAGCGGTGAGAGAGTATCTATCGCCCCTTCAAAGTCTCCCGCTCTATATTGCGCGGCACCACGCCATTGCGGCGAAGAAAATTGCTCGGCGGCTTCAGCAAACTTTTCCTGCTCAAATAATTCAAATCCCAGATTGTCGCTATTGGTGAATGGAGAAGACAAGGACGCAGCGAATGCATTATCAACTGGTGTGATTATCAATACGGCCGCGATAATCACACCACGGCGGAAACCAAGTAAGGCAAGCAAGACAATAGGAACCAATAGCCAGAAGCCGCCATTGATGCGCTCTTCGAGCTCTTTGCTGGCATCGCTGCTATTGTTGCTGACAGGCTTCTCTGTTGCCTTGATGAGCGCTTCGATATCAAAGTCGGTAGGTTGGGATAGCTGGAAAATACCACCTGTTAATCGCGCTAACTCACGCAGAGGAGCGACTTCAAGCTTATCAATGACAGTTTTGCCATTGGTATTGGTCAGCAGCGTTCCGTCTTGTAACCGAATTGGGGCACCATCGGTTGTCCCGACGCCTAAAATAGAAAGTCGGTATAGATTATCACCCAAGAGCTTTTTGCTATCACGACTCTCTTTTGGGCTGAGCCCATCAGTGATCAAGATGATATCCCCTTGCTGGTGGCCAGCTTGTTTAAGTAAGTTAATGGCTTCCTGAATGCCTGCAGCAGCATTACTGCCCTGTATTGGCATTATCTCGGGGGAGAGGTGGGGGATAAGGCTCGATAGCGTTGAGCTGTCTTTGGTTAAAGGACTCACAATATAGCCATCAGCAGCATAGGTGACCAACCCTGTGCTGCCTTCTTTCCAGCCGGGCAGGAGATCAAGTGCCTTGAAGCGGGCTTGGCTAAGACGGTTAGGCACAATGTCATCGGCATACATAGAGCGAGACATGTCCATGACCAAAACCCGAGCCCCAGCAAGGCTGAATGCGGGGATCGGTGATTTCTGCCAGCTTGGGCCTGCAAGAGCGACAACTGCCAAGGTCCACAGGATACCTAAAGCGGGTAAGGTTGCCCGAGATTGACCTTTAGTTGATAGCCCGAGTTTTTCGGCCAAGTGCGGTGCAATAAGCCCTTGCTTGTGTTTCTTCTTGGCTAGCCAAGGTAAGATCATCAGCAATGGCAGCAGAGCGATTAGCCAATATGGATATAGAAATGTAAAACTAACCATTACGCTTTCTCATAACAACAATAACGACCGACAACAACAGAGATAGAGCCAATGGGAATCGGAATAGCTCCTGACGAGGCCGCCAAGTCTGCTGGGCGGTATTAATAGGCTCTAGTTGGTCAATCATCTGATAAATTTGCTCTAACTCTTGCGGGTTTCTGGCACGGAAGTATTGCCCGCCAGTCATTTCCGCAATGCGGGTTAGCATCCTTTCATCGAGATCGTGGGAAGGGTTAACCGTGCGGGTAGAGAAGAAGGTACGTTGCTCCATCTCTTCAGCGCCGACACCAACGGTATAAATGGTGACATCACTGCGCGCAGCGAGCTCAGCAGCTTCCAAAGGCTCAATGACACCCGCTGTATTGGCACCGTCACTCAGCAACACAATCACTCGCTGTGGTGCTTCACTATCAATGAAGGTCTTTGTCGCGATACCCAGTCCTTCACCGATAGCGGTACTTTGGCCGATAAGCCCTAATACAGTACGGTCGAGTTGTTGCTGGACGGTATCTCGGTCAAAGGTCAGAGGTGTTTGCAGATAGGCATGGTTGGCAAATAAAACCAGCCCGAGACGATCGCCACTACGCTTGCCGATGAACTGATGCAGCACATCTTTAACGGCTGTTAGGCGATCAATGGCCTCCCCATCTTGGGTGATCATATCTTTGATCGACATCGATCCTGATAAATCGACTGCGAGCATCATATCCCGGTGATCTGGGTTGATCTCTATTGGATCCCCATACCAGACCGGGCGTGAAAGCGCACCGATCAAGCTTATCCATGCCGTCACCATAAGTATCACTAACCAGCGGCTGACTTTGGCTTTCTGGCCGAGCCCGTCAGGTAATTTCGGTAGCCTGATAGCCGATGGCTGAGCTTTGGGTTTACTAAAGAAATAGATGGCAGCGGGTAATGGGATCAGCCCGAACGCCCAAAGCCAAGTAAATTCAAACATTACCCGACTCCTTGGATATTTCTGGCAAGGTATTGAACTTAGCCTTGCGTATCCATTTTTTGGCTTGTTGGTGACACATCGTAAATTGATCTTTTTCTAATGGGACAGGTGAAAATAACCCCTGCTGCCAAGCTACTGACAAACGAACAAAACCTTGATCCCTCTGCTCAAGATGCTGATCGAGAAACACAAGCCACGATTGACCAGTCAAGCCAGCCACGTACTCGCGCGAGTGGTATGACATTGCCACCCGGCGCAATAGCAAGTTGATTTGGTTGAAATCCTCAGGAGACTTAAATGTTGCCATATGTTGTAAAGCTTCCCGCCTTGCAAGGTTGTAACGTCGCTGTTTCTTGACTGCCATCACCAAATAAGCAGCCCCGATACAAGTGATTATGATTGCTACCCACCATCCCCATGCCAGCGGCCAAACTCCCGGGGCATCAGGCAGGTGAATATCAGCAAGGGGAAGCGCTGGGAGTACTGCTGCTTCAGCCATTTTCCCCTCCTTTATAAGGCTTGAAACCAGAATGACCCAATTGCTCCATCAAGGTTTGAGCCGCAGATAAGTGGTGCAATGGTATGGCTAGGCTTTTGCACATTTCCTGAATAAATTGCTGATGCTGCTGGTACTGAGTGCTCAGGCTGTCACGGGTACTTTTAGCCGAAAAGTCTAGCCACGTTGACTGATGATCATCGGTGACAAACTCAGTGCCATTGAATGAAGTTTGACCCAATTCCAATGGGTCAAAGAGTTGCACAAACTGAAGCCGGTTATGTTGGCGAAGCTGGCTTAAACGCCGTTTGTCTTTTTCCTGCAATTGATAGAAATCACTGAGTACGATGATTTCGCTACCTTTAGGGCAGAGGTGGTGGAGATGCTTCAAGGCATCGGAAAAGCTGAGTCGCTTGCCATCGAATCCGCCGTTCACACTCTCTTCACTTACACTTTCTTGGTGGGCGGCAATCATGGTATTGATGACTCTCAAAGGTCCTTGCTGGCGAGCGGTTGGTTTACATTCGTACAAGCGATTACCGTTAAACACTATGGCTCCGATCCGGTCTTGTTCACTGACAGCGAGCCAACTTAATAAGCTGGAAAAATGGGCTGCTTGAACGGATTTAAGCAATAGCTGCGTACCGAACTTCATACTAGGGCTAACATCAATTAACAGCATAACCGGTTGTTCGCGTTCCTCGGTGAACAGTTTGGTATGCGTTTTACCTGTGCGTGCTGTAACTCGCCAATCAATGGAGCGGATGTCATCTCCAGCCTGATAAGGGCGTACTTCGGCAAAATTCATTCCACGCCCTTTGTGGCGGCTCTGGTGCTGGCCATTGAGCTGTGACCAGACACTTTGCGCTGGCGGCAACCATCTGACAGACTGGTTTTTGTATTGCAGTAACTCAGCCAGGCAGAGGTTAACACCATCACTGTGAGTAGGGAGTATTGGAGTTAAATCCTTTGAATTCATGCGCAAGCAACCTGTGAAACAAGCTGCTCGATAATGGTATCCGGGGCGACAGCTTCAGCCTGGGCCTCATAGCTGAGGAGCAAGCGGTGACGTAGCACGGGGTAAGCCATTAGCTGGACATCTTCAGGTGTGACAAAGTCCCTGCCGTTAAGCCAAGCATGGGCACGGGCACAGCGGTCAAGCGCAAGTGTTGCACGTGGGCTGACCCCCATCTGTAACCAGTTGGCAAGTTGCTCGCTGTATCGGTGAGGGTGGCGTGTCGCCATGACCAAGCGAATGATGTATTGCTCAACCTCTTCCGCCATATGGATGTTGAGCACTTCCTTACGGGCCGCAAATATCTCTTCTTGTGTGATTTGTACTTGTTCCTCAGCAGTGATCCCTAAAGCTTCCCCTCGATTAAGTCGCAGAATTTCCAGTTCGCTGGATTCGTCTGGATATTCAACATTCAACTGCAGTAGAAAGCGATCCAACTGAGCTTCTGGCAGTGGATAGGTTCCTTCTTGCTCAATAGGGTTTTGGGTCGCCATGACCAAAAACAATTCAGGCAGTTGATAGGTTTTACGCCCTGCGGTGATTTGCTTTTCAGCCATTGCTTCTAGCATCGCGGCTTGCACTTTTGCCGGCGCCCGGTTTATTTCATCGGCTAGCAACAAGGCATTAAAGATCGGCCCTGGTTGGAATGTGAAGTCCCCCGTTTCAGGACGGAAAATATCAGTACCTGTTAAATCTGCGGGCAACAGGTCCGGGGTAAATTGGATGCGGTGGAAGTTCCCCTCAATACTGTCTGATAACACTTTTACAGCTCGTGTTTTTGCTAGTCCAGGAGGCCCTTCAACCAAAATATGGCCGTCAGCGAGTAGGGCAATCATTAACTGTTTAACAAGATTTGGTTGACCGATGACCTGAGTATTCAGGTGAGATTGAAGGCGTTGGAAAGTCGTTGTCAACATGGGGTGCTATTTTCCTTAAATGAAACAGTCAAATATGAAAATTAAGACTCAAATTAAAAGTTTTAGTTCAGCGCTAAGGTGTAGGTGTCTATTTTCTAGCCTTTCATCCAAGTATATAACAGGTATGACCTCTTTGAATTGGTGATTATTGATGCACTTTTGAAGTGCAACTTTGCACAAATTTCAGTCAAAGCTTAGCTGTTAGCCCCTTCTATATCATTGTTTTTGCATATATAAAACTTGGCACCTATTGTGCTTATGAAAGTTAACATTAATGACACATTTAAAGGTTAGTCTTGGTTTTGTGCTTTAGCGTGATTCTATGCAGGAATATTGGTACGACCATTGATACTCCGTGTTGATATTGCTATGTGCATGTGTTCTTATAATATTCGTGCAATGTAAAAGTCACCCAAGTGTCTTTTTCACTCGCTAGGATGCAACAAGATTAAAAATAAGGCTGAAAAACAGCCTAAGTTGGTTAGTGGTCCTTATTGACATAATGCTTATAAGTGTTTGAATTTAGGGATGGTAAGTCATCATAAAGATGGAATGGAGTCTTCTGTAATGAGTAAAAAAGCATTAGTAACTGGTGCAAAAGGTGGTATTGGTTCAGCGATCACTAAAGGATTAGTGGATGCGGGTTTTCGTGTGATTGCCACATATTTCCCAAGCGGTGAAGCCAAAGCTAAAGAATGGTTTAAAGAGAATAATTATTCAGAAGAGCAGGTTCGTTTGTTCCCGCTGGATGTTACAGATGCTGACTATTGCTCAGAGGCTCTGGCAACATTGTTGCAGGAGGAAGGTAATATTGATGTTCTTGTTAATAACGCAGGCATTACACGTGACACAACATTCAAGCGCATGTCCAAAGAGCAATGGGGGGATGTCATTACAACAAACCTGAACAGTTTGTTTAACGTTACTCAGCCGCTATTTGCTTCTATGTGCGAACACGGTAATTCACGTGTGATTAATATTTCCTCAGTAAATGGTCTTAAAGGTCAGTTTGGTCAGGCGAACTACTCTGCTGCTAAAGCAGGGATGATCGGCTTCACGAAAGCATTGGCAGCAGAAGGTGCACGCTCTGGTGTTACTGTTAATGCCATTGCCCCAGGCTACACCGGTACGCCAATGGTAGAAGCAATTAAACCAGAAGTACTCGATAGCATTAAAGCTGAAATCCCAATGAAGCGTCTCGCAGCTCCTGCTGAAGTTGCAGCGGCGGTAACTTTCTTGGCGAGCGATGCTGCTGCTTACATCACAGGCGAAACGCTGTCTGTGAACGGCGGCTTGTACATGCACTAATGGTTTAATTTCTGAATTTCGAAAGGACGCAAAAAATCATGTCAAAAGTATATATCGTTGCGGCTAAACGTACGCCTATCGGTAGTTTCAATGGTGCGCTGAAATCAGTTCCTGCTTCTCAACTTGCTGCTGTTGCAATTAAAGCAGCGCTGGAAGAAGCAAAGGTTGACCCAGCAAACCTTGACGAAGTTATTCTGGGTAATGTTGTTGGTGCTGGACAAGGTATGGGTCCTGGCCGTCAGGCTGCTATTTATGCTGGCGTCCCTCAGGAAGTACCCGCATACAGCCTAAATATGGTATGTGGCTCAGGTATGAAAGCGGTGATGGATGCTGCTGCTCATATCAAAGCAGGTGATGCTGAACTTGTTGTTGCAGCCGGTGCAGAAAATATGTCACAGATTCCATTCTGTGCACCTGCAACGATTCGTGATGGTCAGAAAATGGGCTCTCTAAGCCTGGATGATCTACTTATTTCTGACGGTCTGACCGATGTCTTCAATAAGTACCATATGGGCGTAACAGCTGAAAATGTTGTTGCAAAAGTAGGCCTTACCCGTGAACAACAGGACAACTTTGCACTGGCTAGCCAGCAAAAAGCAGTGGCTGCTATTGAACAAGGCAAATTTGCAGGTGAGATTGCACCTGTTGAAGTGACTGTTCGCAGGAAAACCAGTGTTGTAGATACCGATGAGTATCCAAAGGCGGACGCAAGTATTGAAAGCTTGGCTAAATTACGCCCTGCTTTCAAGAAAGAAGGCGGCTCTGTGACAGCAGGTAATGCGTCAGGCATCAACGATGGTGCTAGTGCAATTATCGTAGCTTCAGAAGCTGCTGTTGAAAAATATGGCCTAACACCGCTAGCTGAAATTGAAAGCTATGCCCAAGCAGGCATTGCTCCAGAGGTAATGGGTCTAGGACCGGTTCCTGCTGTGGTTAAAGCGTTGGACAAAGCAGAACTCAACATTGCTGATGTTGGTCTGTTCGAGTTCAATGAGGCGTTTGCGGGTCAGGCACTAGGTGTACTACATGAATTGGCTGACGAGCTAGGGTCTCAAGTTGAAGACCTGGCCGAGCGTTCCAATGTAAATGGTGGTGCGATTGCACTGGGTCACCCATTGGGTGCTTCAGGTAACCGTATTATTGTCAGCCTTCTTCACGAAATGCGCCGTCGCGGCACAGACCATGGCCTTGCCACTCTTTGTGTTGGTGGTGGTATGGGTACAGCGATTGTACTGAAGAGCGTCTAATTCAATTGTAAAGCTAAACAGTACCTGTATTCACCATGGCACAGGTACTCAATCATTCTTTAAATGAAGGAAACAAGCTATGTATACGGAAATGTTTAAATCTTTCTCTGAGCAGACTGAAAAATCACTAGCACCATACGTTAAGTTCAACAAGTTGTTCACTAAGAACGTTGAAGACCTAACTGAACTTCAGCTTGCAGCTGTTCGCGCTTACAGCGACCTAGGCCTAACGCAGCTTAAAGCTGTTAGCGAAGTTAAAGACGTTCAGTCATTTGCTGCTTACAACAGCCAGCAGCTAGAAACATTGACTAAGCTTTCTCAGCAGCTAATCGATGACAGCAACAAGTTCACTGCAATCGCTCAGTCTTTCAAGACTGAAGTTGAAGAGCTAGTTGCTGAAAACGTAAAGCAAGTCACTCCAGCTTAATCAAAATGACCACTCTGCCGCCCCCGCTCCGGGGCGGCATTTTTAGTCCAAAATTAGAGGTCATTGGAATGAACCAGAACTTTTTTTCGGACTACTTTGCCAAGCTCCAAGAAATGAACCAAATGTGGTGGAAGGAGCTGGATTCAGGCAAGGCAGCCATGAATACTCCCCTTAATAAAGCGCTTAATGAAGTTAGCTTGGAAGATACGACCGAATTTATCGAAAAAGCATCAGCGCAGCCAGCCGTCATTGCCCAATTGCAAATGGACTGGTGGGAAAACCAAATGAAGATTTGGCAAAATGTCGTCATGAAAGATAGCGATACGTCAGATTTTATTCAGCCCGAAAAAGATGATAAGCGCTTCACCGACCCAGCATGGGAAAATGAGGCGTTTTACAACTATATCAAGCAATCTTATCTGCTATTTAGCAATAAGATGAAAGAGTCCATCGAGTCAATTGAAGGGCTGGATGAGAAGTCGAAAGAGCGTTTGGGCTTCTTTTCGCGCCAGGCGATCAATGCATTGTCGCCGACCAACTTTATCACCACCAACCCTGAGCTGGCGAAGCTAACGGTTGAAAGTAATGGTGAAAACCTGCTCAAAGGTATGGAGTTGCTTCAGCAAGACATGCAGTCAAGTGCCGATGTGTTGAAGATCCGCATGACCAATGATGCGGCTTTCCAGCTGGGTGAAAATGTGGCAAACACCGCCGGTGATGTTGTCTACAAGAACCACCTGTTTGAGCTGATTCAGTACAAGCCACTCACTGAAAAAGTCAACTCAACACCGCTTTTGATCGTACCGCCGTTTATCAATAAGTACTACATCTTGGATCTTCGTGAGAAGAATTCAATGGTGCGTTGGCTGGTGGAGCAAGGGCATACCGTATTTATGATGTCTTGGCGTAACCCTGATGCCAGCATGTACGATGTCGACTTTGACAACTACGTTGTTGATGGGGTGGTCAAAGCCGTTGATGTTATTGAAGATATCACTGGTGAGAAGCAAATCAATGCAGCCGGTTACTGTATTGGTGGTACGCTGCTAGCGACTGCCTTGGCGTACTACTCTGCGAAGCGCATGCGTAGCCGCATTAAATCGGCGACATTCTTTACCACGCTGCTAGACTTCTCTCAGCCAGGTGAAATCGGTGCTTATATCAACGATCCGATAGTCTCGGCCATTGAAGCGCAGAACGAAGCAAAAGGGTATATGGATGGCCGCTCGCTGAGTGTCACCTTCAGCCTGCTGCGTGAGAACAGCCTGTACTGGAACTACTACATCAACAACTACCTGAAAGGTAACAGCCCAATCGATTTTGATTTGCTGTACTGGAACGGTGATAGCACCAATGTTGCTGTAGCGTGTCACAGTACGCTGCTGCGCCAGTTCTACCTGGAAAACCGTCTTGTTGATCCTAAAGGGTTCAAAGTGGGTGGCGTGTATATTGATCTGGCGAAGATCAAGATCCCGACCTACTTCATCTCAACCCAGGAAGATCACATCGCGCTGTGGCAGGGTACTTATCGCGGTGCACGCAAGCTAGGTGGCAAGTCCACGTTTGTTCTAGGTGAGTCAGGGCACATTGCAGGTATTGTTAACCATCCAGCCAAGAACAAGTACGGTTTCTGGACGAATGATAAGTCTTCGGCTGAGCCTGAAACATGGCTGAAAGGGGCTAAACGCCAGGAAGGTTCTTGGTGGGGTCATTGGAACCAGTGGATGGCAGGCTTCGAAGAGGCCGAGGTCGTTGATGCTCGCTCTGCTGGTAGTGAGAACTACCCAGTGAAATGCGCAGCTCCTGGTGACTATGTGATGCAAAAGCTACCTATTGAAGTGTCTAACGTGTTGCAAGGTCAACCGGAAGAAGTTTAATTAGGTAAACAACCTATGAGCAAAGCCAATGCTTGTTAAGCATTGGCTTTTTTATTTTTGCTATTCAGCCGGAACATGCTGCGAAATTGGCTGGGTGTCATCTGCTTCTGTTGCTTGAACTGACGGTTGAAGTTGGACAAATTGGCAAAGCCGCTTTGCTCGGCAATCAAGGCAATCGGTAATTCCGTATTAATGATTTTTTCGCTGGCTTTTCCTAGCCGGTAACGCTTGAGGTGCTCGGCAAAACTTTCCATAAAGTGGCGCTCAAATAAACGGTAAACCGAGCTTTCACTCATATGTAGCTCGTCGCAAATTTCTGCAATCTTTATCGGTCTGTGATAATTTTTTTCAATGTAGCTCTGAAGCTTTTTCAAACGCTGTAGGTGGCTGCCTGAGTCATCGGGTATATGGTAGGTATAGCTCGTTGAAGCCATTGACTGAGCTTCACTATCTTCGGCAAGGCAAAGTAGGATATTCAATATTTGACTAAATTGCCGGGCGGGTGAGAGCTGTTTAGTTTCTCTGAGTAAAGCTGATACTTGTTCGGCACATCTCGAGCTAAATTTTATACCGCTTTTTGAACGCTTGAGCGTGTTTTCAAGAACTAATAGTGCAGGCTCTGCCTGAATCAGCTTTTCAATCCATTTAGGGTCAAACCAGAGGATATGGTTACTGACGGGCAAACCCTTTTTAGCATATACATGGCCTGACATCATATGGGGGAGTCCCGGCCCGTATAGCACCAATGTGTTGTGCGTTTGCTCATAGCAGTGGTCACCGCTTACAGCAGTACTTTGCAATGCACCACCCGGGTCATGGCATAGGGCAAGTTCATACTCATGGTGGTAATGCCAGCCGCACTTCAGCTCATAAGATTCTTCTAATGAAAGATAGTGCTCTAAACGCCAAGTGGCACCATGTTCTGGACTGACTTTTTCGATGTAGGGTTTCATTGGTTTAGTTGCCTTATCCGTGGCTTATCAAAATAACTAATACATAGCTTTTATAATTTCAGACAAAAGTGAATGAATAATATTAGTTGATGGAGGGGGGGTATAACATTAGGCCGGTAGTCGCTGTAAACTTCTTGTGAATTGAATCACATTCTTGTCAAAGGATTTCGCATGCCATTGAACCGACATGTCTTTAGCTTTATTGCAACCGCTTTTTTTTTGGGTTAGGGGGAGCCTTTTTATTTCCGAACACCACCCTTTATCTGGTTGAAGCGCTGGGTGCATCACCATTTAAAATCAGTTTATATCTCGTTTGCAGCGTGTTGAGTGCAATTATTGTTTCCCAGCGTATAGCGTATTTTTCAGATACGGGCACAAGCCGTAAGCGACTTATATTCATTGCTTTCTCATGCTACGTAATCACTGCGGTTATTTTTGCTTTTAATAGGGATTACTGGCTTGCATTGGCGGTAGTCATGGCGATAACCAGTATTAGCAGTGCAGCATTTCCGCAGGTGTTTGCCTTAGGAAGGGAATACGCGGATGAACATTTAGGCGATAAAGGAACACTTTTTCTTAATGCTATGCGGGCTGGGATTGCGCTCGCTTGGGTATGCGGCCCGCCAATGGCTTTCATGGCTCAAGCGCAATATGGTTTTACATTAACATTTTTGCTGGCATCGTTGTGCTGTGTTATCACTTTATTGATAGTCATTACCTTGCCTAATGGAACAAAAAAAGAGCTGGTTGAAGAGGGAAGCGCGTCGCAAACGATGCCTATTGAACCTTGGTATCGCCAAATATCGGTATGGGTATTCTTGGTGTCAGTGGTACTGATGTTTCTTGCAAACAACCTCTACCTCACGACCATTCCATTGTACTTGACCCATGAGCTTGATTACGGCAGCGGCTTAGTGGGGAATATGATGGGGTTAGCGGCCTTGTTTGAAATCCCAATTATGCTGGGGATTGGGTTGCTGACGGTAAAATGGGGGCCTCACCGCCTGCTGAACCTTGGTGTGTTTTTTGGGTGTTTGTTTTTCGCGGGTATGGCCGTCGTTGATAGTGAGCCAGCGATGTTAGCTTTGCAGTTATTTAATGGTTTGTTTATCGGGGCAACAGCGACGCTGGGAATGGTTGTTTTGCAAGACATGATGAAAGACCAAGTCGGCACAGCGACAACTTTGTTCTCAAATGCGATTCAAACCAGCTTGCTACTAGCCAGTTTAGCCATCGGTATTCTAGGTGAATATTTTACTTACTACTTGGCGTTGTGGGTGTGCTTAGTTTCGGTCGTTATTGCGCTGGCCATGCGGTTAGGGCAGGACATGTGGTTAAAACGTACTCCTTCACATAATAAAGAGGCGTGTGCGACGGTGTAACTATCAGCGTGCTGTTTTAGCCTTCTTTAAAACAACACCAAGACTCATAGGAACATGATCTCGGTGTTGTATATGGTTAAGTAACAGCCGTTGGTGATATTACAGATCGTTAGGGATCGGCATCGCTTTCAGATCCGGCGAGATGATCAGCTCGGCTTCTGTTGCTGCTTGTATCTCATCAATGGTGGTACCCGGTGCCAGCTCAGTCAGCATCATCCCTTGCTCGGTGATTTTGATAACGCCGAGTTCTGTCACAATCAGATCAACCTGATTGGCCGCAGTAAGCGGTAGCGAGCAGTGTTTGAGTAGCTTAGGCTTCCCTTTAACGGTGTGCTCCATGGCAACGATAACCTTTTTGGCGCCGACCACAAGATCCATGGCACCGCCCATGCCCGGCACCATTTTCCCCGGGATGATCCAGTTGGCCAAATTGCCGAACTGGTCAACTTGCAGTGCACCCAGCACCGTTGCATCAACGTGGCCACCACGGATGATGGTAAATGAGTCAGCACTGTGGAACGTACATGCGCCTGTCGTCGCGGTAATAGACTGACCACCGGCATTTACCAAGTCTGGGTCAATGTTGGCTTCGTCCGGCATTTCACCGATGCCGATAAGACCATTCTCGGCCTGCAGTAGAATTTCAATATCTGATGAAGTCTCATTAGCCACAAGGCTAGGTAGCCCGATGCCTAGGTTGACCACATCGCCATCATGAAGCTCTTGAGCGACACGCCATGCAATCATGCGTCGGATCTGATGCTTTTCTCGTTGAATTGTCATGGTTAGGCTCCTTGGTAAATATGATCAATGAACAGCCCTGGTGTGTGCACTGCCTCAGGGGCAATGTCACCAGCGTTGACCAAGCTTGCCGCTTCAATAATGACGGTATCAGCAGCTGTGGCCATAAGCGGATTGAAGTTTTGCGTAGTGCCTTTGTAGACAGTATTGCCTTTGGTATCGACCACAGAGCCTCGGATCAGAGCGAGGTCTGCGTGCAGCGGTTTTTCCAATAGGAAATCTTTGCCATCGACTTGAATGACCTGCTTGGACTCCGCGACGAGCGTACCGAGACCGGTAGGCGTCAATACACCACCAAGGCCCGCGCCTGCCGCCCGAATACGTTCGGCTAATGTGCCTTGGGGTACGAGTTCAACATCCAGTTCGCCACTGTTCATCTGCGCGCCAGTTTCAGGGTTGGTGCCGATGTGGGAGGCAAAAAGCTTTTTGATACGCTTGGCTTTGATCAGGCGGCCAGAGCCTGACTCAGGCGTACCAGTGTCTGTGGTGATCAATGTGATATTTTTAATATCAGACTCAAGAATGATATCAATAAGCCCTTCAGGTGCGCCGTTTGCCATAAAGCCACCAATCATGATGGTCATATCATCACGGAGTAGGTTGGCGATCTCATTGGCTGAAATAGATTTTTTCATCTTGTGCTCCTATTTGTTCGCCTGGCATCGACGGATAATCACAGCAGTACCCATACCACCACCAATGCAGAGGGAGGCTAAGCCATAGGTTTGCTGTGAACGTTCAAGTTGGTAAATCAATGTGGTTAGAATGCGGTTGCCTGAAGCCCCAAGAGGGTGACCTAGGGCGATTGCGCCGCCATTTAAGTTGGTTCGAGATTCTAGCCAAGACTTATCGACACCGTGTTTCTCGCATAGCTCTTTCATTACCCCAAGTGCCTGGGCTGCGAAGGCTTCATTGAGCTCGAAATATTCGATATCAGCCAAGGTCAATTTGGCTTTATCCAGCGCGTTGGCGATGGCTGGTACAGGGCCAAGACCCATTACTTTTGGTGATAGTCCTGCTTGGCCGCAAGAGACGATCTCAGCCATAGGCGTGAGGTTATAGCGCTCAACCGCAGCCTTGGAAGCAAGAATAATGGCGGAGGCACCATCGTTAATGCCAGAAGCATTACCGGCAGTGACTGTGCCTTCTTTTTTGAAGGCGGTACGGAGGCTTTGTAATTTTTCAAACGTCGCATCGGCTTTTGGGTATTCATCAATGCTGACGCTATATTGCTGACGGCGGTGGGAGACATTGACCGGCTCGATTTCATCGCTGAAGCCATGCTCGTTAATAGCTGCCGTCGCTTTCTGCTGGCTTGATAGGGCAAATAGGTCTTGCTCTTCACGGCTAAGTTCGTGCAGTTCGGCAATGTTCTCTGCGGTAAGCCCCATGTGGTATTGGTTGAACACATCGGTCAGGCCATCTTTGATTATTGAGTCGTCAAGTGTCAGCTGACCCATTTTCACGCCATCACGCAGTGGGTTTGCAGAAATGAAAGGCGCTTGTGACATGCTCTCCATTCCACATGCAATAACTACCTCGGCCTCGCCTGCTCGGATATGGCTGACACCATCCATCACGGTTTTCATGCCAGAGCCACAGATCATATTGAGTGTATAAGCCGGCACGGTTTCAGGGATACCGGCCAAAATGGCAGCCTGCCTGCCCGGCCCCATACCTATCCCAGCACTAAGGACATTACCGGCAATTACTTCATCAACCAGGCTTGGATCGAGATGACATTGCTCAAGTGCACCCTTGATGGCAGTTGCCCCTAGCTGAGGGGCAGAGACTGGGGCGAGGGCGCCATTAAAACTGCCTATTGGGGTGCGTTTGGCGGCAACAATGTATACAGATTCCATACAACTTCCTGTTTCAGTTTGATTTGTTATCAACAGTGTATTTGGGAGCGGGCTGGAGGTGTTATAGGCATAGATTCAAATCTGATTTGCGAAAATGCAAAAATAAGATGCGCGCTTGGTCACGCCATTTCGGCTGGAGAGTGATTAGTCTGACTGTAATTTGTTTTGTTCAGTTACTGGATCACTTGAGGGTGGAACTATGAGTTATTCAATTGCATGTGCACCTTGCTGCTGGGGTGTTGAATCATCTGACAATCCACATAACCCGAATTGGATGACAGTCTTGTCAGAAGCTAGGTCGGGTGGTTTTACCGGTACAGAGTTGGGGCCTTACGGTTTTTTGCCACTCGATGCCGATACGGTAAACACGGCTCTGTATGTCAAAGAGTTGGAAATTTGCGCGGGGACTATTTTCGAGCCGCTATCCGAGTCTGCTAATTATGAAGGCATTATCAGTAAAACCAAGCGCTTGTGTGGCCTGTTACAACAGATTGGCTGTGAAAAGCTGGTGGTGATTGATTGCGTCAACGACATAAGAAGCCGATATGCCGGTATGCCAGAGCAGGCACCAAGACTCGACGATGTGCGCTGGGCGCAGATGATGAACACCATTAGGGATATTGCCGAGATTGCAAAGCGCCATCAGATCAGGGCTGTTGTCCATCCACATGCGGGTGGGTATATCGAATACCGGGATGAAATTGATCATATGCTTGCCGATTTGCCTGCTGACGAGGTGGGTCTGTGCCTTGATACTGGCCACCTCTATTACGCGACCATGGATCCTGCCAAGAGCTTGGTTGAATACAAAGACCGGCTGGAATATGTCCACTTCAAAGATGTTAACCAGCAGCGCTTGCAACAAGCTATTGAGAAGCAAGTTGGTTTCTGGCAAGCCTGTGCCGATGGTGTGATGTGTCCACTAGGTGAAGGTGCGGTGGATTATGACCAAGTGGCGAATGCCTTGGATAGCATCGGCTACCACGGCTGGATCACGATTGAGCAAGAGCGCGACCCACGTAACTCAGACACTACGCTGCCCGATATTAAGAAAAGCCGTCAGTTCTTGGTTGAAAAAGGCTTCATTTAGTCGCAAGCGAGTTTGCAAAAGAATTTTGTTTAGTAGTTTGTCATGTAGAGGATGTAATTATGGCAATGAAGATAGCGTGTGCACCTTGCTCGTGGGGAGTGGAAAATTCAGAGCAAGGTGGAAACCCGAGTTGGGCGAAAGTGCTGGTAGAGGCACGTGAAGCAGGGTATGAAGGGATTGAGCTTGGGCCTGTGGGGTACTTTCCTGAAGACCCGACGATCCTTGCTAGCTCTCTTCGGGTAAGGGGAATGCGAGTTTGCGCCGGTAATCTGCATGGTGATTTTAGTTGCCCAGATTCAAGAGGTGAGGTGCTGGCAAATGCGCAGCGCGTGATAGATCTGCTCAGCGCCATTGGCGTCGATAAGCTGATCATCCTGGATCGCGCTAATGCGGCGAGGGATGCTTATGTTGGCCATGGCGTTATCGCACCACGGCTGAAGCAGGATCAAATGCAGGCGATGATATCGACTATCTCCGAGGTTGCTGATATGGCGGCGGCTAAAGGTGTGCGAACCTTGCTGCATCCAAGTTCAGGCGGCTTTGTGGCGTTTTCTGATGAGATTGCCACGATATTGAACACAATTCCAGCTGAGCGTCTTGGCTTGTGTTTGGATATCGGCCACCTGTTTATTGATGGTATGAAACCTGAAGAGTTTATCCGCCGGTATGCAAACCGCTTAGAACACTTGCACTTTAAAGATGTTGATGGCCAGCAATTACACAATGCGATGCGCGACCGCTGCGGTATGACCAATGCGTTCAGTAAAGGGCTGACCCGCCCGCTGGGCGAGGGGAGTATCAACTTCTCTAAAATCTTCAAGGTATTGCAGGATATCGACTACCAAGGTTGGATCGTAGTCGAGCAAGAACGTGCAGTAACCCAGCTAGACCATGTGAAGGGTGATATGGCGAAAAGCCGAGGTTATCTTGCTGAGCATTGCAGGTAAGGGTTGAGATGATAGTTACCGATCCTTGGTTTTACATCACTGCTGTACCTGCTGTATTGATTTACGGGATTGGTAAAGGCGGTTTGGGCGGGGCGTTAGGGATCATCGCGGTTCCCCTGATGGCTTTAGTAGTCTCGCCAACACAAGCCGCTGCTATTTTGCTTCCTATCCTGTGTGTGATGGATGCATTTGCGGTCAAGCAGCACTATCGCAGTGCTGATTATTCTGTACTGAAGCAAATGCTGCCAGGCTCCTTGTTAGGGGTATTGCTTGCAGGGCTGTTTCTTAGCGTAACCCCTGAAGCAGGGCTCAAACTTTTGATTGGGGTGTTATCACTGCTGTTCTGTGTGCAGTATGTGCTAGGCGGTAGCCAGCAAGATAAAAAGCCCGGCAAAGCCAGTGCGTGGTGGTGGAGCAGCTTGGGTGGTTTCTCCAGCACTGCAATTCATGCAGGGGGCGGGCCGGCCAGTATTTATCTACTGCCGCTGCGACTGGAGAAAGTCACCCTGATTGCAACCATGGCCGTGCTGTTCGGCATTATCAATTTGGCTAAGCTGATCCCTTATAGCATGCTTGGTGAATTTGATACCACGAACTTAATGACGGCGATGGTGCTTATGCCACTCGCTCCGGTTGGGGTGTACATGGGGGTGTGGCTACTTCATCGTGTCAGCCAGGATGTAGTTTACCGTCTGTGCTATCTTTTCCTTTTCTTATCAGGGATGAAGTTGGTATTAGATGTGTTGTAACTCCATATCATGCTGATAAATACAAAAGCCGTAGGGAAATAATACTGCGGCTTTTTAATCTGTATTTCAGGGGTTTCTATTTTAAAATAAACAGTAATTTTCATGAAATATTAATAATTAAGCTTCCATTTTATTTATTTTAATATTTGTGATGAATGTCATTAATAGTCATGTGAAAAAACAATTGATGTTTATTTGTGAATTTCATCACATCTTAACTGATTTCAAGTGTATATGATTTGCGTATCTTTATAGGGGATACTTTGATGAAATTTGATGCGGCGACACTATTAGTATTTGTCCGGGGTGTTTTACACACTCTGGTTAATGCTATTTATTCGTGTGTCTGTATCAGTTCTAGCGAAAGCTTAGTCTCCAGCTCTGACAAGGAACTGGATGAGATAGCGTCGAACTATAACCAGCTTTATATTAGTGTTGGTGACATGCTAGGGAAACAAGTCAGGTATTGGTGTGATGCATCTTTTGCACGTTGGAAACGCAATCACCAGTACTGTGCCGCTCAGATGCGCACCTTGTTTTCTTTACTGTCTCTGACATACCTATATTTTGCTAAGCAGGTTTCGGCCAGTTCCTTGGTGTGCTTCTACCGCTATGCACCAGCGAACGCAGCGATGTCTTTAAACAATGGAACTGCATCTGTTGGTCGTGAACATGCTAGCAAAAGCAACGTAAATTACGTTAGCACCCATCCAATGAGCAGCAATCGTCGTAAGATGATTGCTGCTTTTTTTGTATTAAATAACAGCAGCTTAATAAGTTGCTAGCGAGGTCAAAATGTATATTGTTTGTGTAGCAGCGTGTCCGACAGGCATTGCCCATACCTATATGGCGGCAGAAGCACTTGAAGTCTTGGGTAAGGATCACGGTTGGGAAGTGAAGGTCGAAACTCAAGGCAGTACGGGTATCGATAATGCAATCACGGCTGAGGATATCTCAAGGGCAGATGGCGCTATCATTGCTGCAGAAGTCGCAGTGGAAGGAATGGACAGGTTTGAACCTCTTACCATTTTGGAATGCGCAGTGGCAGACCCAATCAAACAACCTGATGCCGTTTATGAAACCATGATGCATTTAATTAATACTAATTAAGGATAATTACCATGGCCCTACTACTAAAAAAAGAAAAAACAGAAATAGATAAATTACGTGAAGCATTAATGACCGGCGTATCATATATGATCCCAGTAATTGTCGCTGGTGGTATGATGTTGGCATTTGGTTCTTTATTTGAAACGTTAACTGGTGTTGATTTAAAAGAAAGCAACTCTTTAGCTGCCCAATTAATAAATGATCTAAAAACCTTTGGCTTATATGGCCTGACTTTATTATTTCCAGTCATTGCTGCATTTGTCGGGTTTGGTCTAGCTGGTAAACCTGCAATTGCCCCGGGGCTCATTGCGGGTATGTTAGCCCGCGATATGCAAATGGGCTTTTTAGGCGCTTTATTAGGCGGCTTGATGGTGGGGTACTTAGTCCGCTGGATGCTGGCTAACATTAAACTGCCGAAAGAGTTCCGAAGTTTGTTACCGATGGTCATTATTCCCCTTATCGGCTCTGCCATCATCCTTTTCGTTATGAAGTATATTGTTGGTTATCCACTGATTGCCCTTAACACTGGTTTGGAAAACTGGTTGGTTGGTATGTCTGGTGGTAACAAGGTGGTGATGGCCGCTGTATTGGGCGCGATGGTCGGTTTTGACTTGGGTGGGCCAATCAACAAAGCAGCCATTACAGTGAGCTTGGGTCTGTTTGCTCAGGGAATTTTTGAGCCAGTTACCGCGTCACATATCGCTATTATGATTGCCCCATTTGGTATTGGCTTGTCCACGATTTTTGCCAAGCAATACTACAGCAAAGAACTTCAGGAAAATGGCCGCGCTGCATTAATGATGTCTTGTGTTGGGATCAGTGAAGGGGCGATACCTTTTATTCTTGCTAATCCCGCGCTGATCATTATCAATACCATAGGTAGTGCCATTTCAGCTGCCATGGTTATTATGTTTGATTCGATAGTCCAAGCGCCAGCGGCAGGCATTCTCGCCCTGATCCTTTCGTCCCATTTCTTCTTGTATTTCATTTCTATCGCAACCGGTGTGGCTTTTGTTGCCGCCTGCACCACAGTACTGATGAAGCGACAGTTTAATAAACAGGCCACTGATGCTGAAAACCAGCAGCAAGTAGCGAAATCTGCTTAAGGTAAGAATGATGTCAATGAATAAGAAAGCCTACATAGTTCCTCATACTCACTGGGATCGAGAGTGGTATTTCAGCACGGAAGAATCACAAGTCTTGCTGGTCTTTACCATGCAGCAAATCTTAGAACAGTTGGAAAATGATGAAGGATTGCCTTGCTTCGTACTTGATGGCCAATCGGTGATGCTTGAAGATTACTTGAGTGTTGTACCTGAAGATACAGAGAGGGTGAAAGCCCTGGTTGAGTCGGGTAAGTTATTGGTTGGCCCTTGGTACACTCAAACCGATCAATGTGTGGTCCACGGAGAATCGCAGATCAGAAACTTGATGTGGGGTTGCCGTGATGCCGAGCGCTTTGGCGCAATAATGAAAGTTGGATATGTACCTGATTCATTCGGCCAGAGTGAGCAACTGCCTCAGCTTCTCCAACATTTTAAAATCGATAAATGCGTGTTCTGGCGGGGGATCTGGGAAGGGATTTGCAGCAATACTGAGTTTGTCTGGCGGGCTCCGGATGGCAGCGAAGTGACAACTGCGGTACTCGAGTTTGGCTACAGTGCCTTCCAGGGAATGAAGCCAATGGATACCCACCTTGACGGTATCGACCAGAAAATAGCTGAACGTTTTTGGCCGGGTGAACGTGAGCACTTTCTGTTCATGGGAGGGCACGATCAAAAGCCTTGGCAAAGGGAAACGGTTGAAGCTATCAAGTACGCGAATGAATCGCGGCCTTACCAATATCAGCTGTGCACTTTTGAAGATTATTTCGCCCAAACGACCAACGACACTTTACCTGTGGTTGAGAGCGAAATGCTCTATGGCAAATACAGCCGTATCCACCGTGGGATTTATTCAACCCGCTACGATATCAAGAAGCTCAACAGTGATGTCGAGAACCTGTTGGTCAACCAGTTGGAGCCATTGTTGACGGTTGCCAATGAGTTGGGCTTGAAGTACCCGTACGGCTTGATGGAGAAAAACTGGAAACAACTGATGCAAAGTCATGCTCATGACTCTATCGGCGGTTGTAACACTGACTCGGTCAACCGTCAGGTTAAAGCCCGTATTCAAGCTGTACGTGAAAATGCAGAGCGTTTACAAGCGATCACGCTCAAGCAGCTGGCAGATGCATCAACCAAAGGCAAAGAGGGTGAGTATGTGTTGGTTTTCAACCCATTGCCTTATTCACGCAATGCCCAAATAGAGTTGGAGCTGGTGCTGCCGACTCGCAATCTGGCCATTCACGACGGTGAGCAAATCGTTGAGATACAGTTCATTTCGTGTGAGCTGGTCGATATCAATGCCATAGTCCAGGATCCAACCACTTTGGGCGATGAGCGGTTCCGCTCCTGGTACCGCCACCGTGTTTGGGTGTCTTTGGAAGGTTTGCCTGCCTGTGGCTATCGCAACCTGAGGGTAGAGCGCTTGGCTGATGGGGACATGGCCACTAACGCGTGCCTGCCTGAAACAACTGAAGAGACATCAATCAGCATAGTTAACGAAGCCATGAAAGTTGATGTCGATAAGCATGGCAGGGTGAGTTTATCTTGTCTCGACAGCGGCCAGCATTGGGATGATGTGATTACCTTGATCGATGGTGGTGATGATGGTGATAACTACGACTTTTCTGAGCCGCATGACGATCTGAAAATTTCCTATGAAGTGCTTGAAGATGCGATCAGTGTATCCGAAGGTTGCTTGCGCTCTGAAGTTCGTATTTCTTACCAAGCGATGTTACCTGCGGATTTAACTGAGCGCGCTGCGAAGCAATGTTCGGTAACACAGCGCATCGACGTGATCCTTGGGTTGGCAAAAGGCAGCCGAGGTTTGGAAATTTCGGTTGAGCTGGACAATCAGGCCAACGACCATCGGGTACAGCTACATATTAATGGAGATTTTGCTCGAGCCCAAAGTGTGGCCGATCAGCCTATCGGTTTAATTAAGCGTGGGGATGATGCATCTGCATTGTCTGTTTGGCAGGCCCAAGAGTGGACATCATGCCCAGTGCCGATTTACCCGATGCAAAGTGTTGTTGCAGGGGAGACCACTAAAGGTGGTTTGGCTGTGATGACTGACGGTATCCGTGAATACCAGCAATATGATGACTCAATTGCCATTACTTTGTTCCGAGCGATGGGATATGTCGGTAAGCCTGAGCTGAAATACCGGCCAGGCCGTCTGTCCGGGCTGCCTGATGCCAGCCCTGACTCTCAACTTCGCCAGCCACTGTCATTCCGACTGATACTTTGTCCATTCAGTGGTAGTGCTTTTGACGCTGGATTGTGTCAACAAGTGAAAGAGTGGTTGAGTTCCCCGTTGACCTTGCATAACGGGGTGGTGCAACGCTTTATGATTGCACCGCCAGTGTTCACAGCACCGGAGGCATTCAGCCTAGTGGCGCTCGGCATGCCAGAAATGGCTGTTAGCGCCATCAAGGTCTGCGAGGACGATGCCAATAGTATCGTCATCCGTTTGATGAATGCCGGTAAAGGCGAGGCCAAACTGGGCCAACTTCCGTCTGGATGGAAGGCCTGGCAGGTAGACGGCTTGGAGCGAGTAATGGGTGATGCAACAACCGATACGACAATCCCTGCACAAGGCATTATTGGCCTTCGATTGAGCAAAGAAAGTCTTTAGGCAAAACCTAAACCATAGCATTAGGCCCTCACTACAGATCCAGGTGAACGGATCGGGTGAGTGGCCTGCTACACCGAAAATTCGAACAAAATATACCCCAAGGGGCAATCATGACTACATCATTTGAATTTACCAATCCGTTGGTTAATGGCATTCACGCTAGGCCTGCTGCTGAAATAGAGATCCGCGCAAAGCGGTATAGCTGTCAGATCACCCTCATGAATAAAACGAAAGGCACACAAGCAGACGCAAAAAGCGTGCTCTCGCTGGTTGGTGCCGATGTTGTAATGGGGGACGATTGTCTTCTGGTATTCGAAGGCGCTGATGAGCAAGCTGCCTGTGAGGCTATTAAATCCTTCATTGACAAGGATTTCGCCTCTTGCGATGAGCCGCTGGAAGTGATCGAAGCTGACGTAAACCAGCCCCTTCCCGTGGCGCTGGTGAAAGCCGAGCCGGATTTGGTTCGAGGCACCATTGTTTCCCGAGGTATTGGCCGAGGGCGACCGGTTGTTTGCAGCAAGATCGACCTCCACCAATTGGCTATAGATGTGCAATTACAGTCTGGTAGCAACGTCGAAAGCGTGCTGGCAAAAGCGTTGTTCACGCTTTGCCAGCAGCTTGAACAGGAAATCGTAGAAGCTGAATCAAAAAGCAGTCATGAAGAGATCACTATCCTCAAAGCCCATTTGCAGATTGCAGGTGACAGTTTGTTCAGTGAATCGTTGGTGAAGTTCAGCACTCAGGGAAATCCTATCCATGCTATTGCAAAGGCAAGCGATGAGTTAAAAGTACCATTGCTGAAAAGTCAGAGTAATTACATGCGTGAACGGGCGTTGGATATCGATGACTTGTGTGCAAGGTTAGCCGGTATTGTTTTGGGTAAACCCCTTCAGCAGCCTATTGTTCTTTCTGAAAACAGTGTTGTAATCGCCGATAACCTGACGCCAAGTGAGTTTTTGGCATTGGATAAGCAACTACTCAAGGGGGTTGTGCTAGCAGAAGCAGGACAGACATCGCATACCGTGATTCTGGCACGCTCTTTTGGTGTACCGGTATTAACCACTGTTGAGGGCGTCAATGCCTTTGCACATGGTACTGATACTTTGGTGGTTGATGCTAGCTATGGTTGTTTGATCCGCGAGCCAAATGAAAAAGTGGATCAGTTCTACCTTTTAGAGCAACGCAAACAGGCGGCTAAAACGTCCATATTGATACCATTTGCGACCAGCCAGGGCCAAAGCAAAGACGGAAAGCGTATGGCGTTGTTTGCCAATATCGCAATGGGTATGGAAGCCGGTAGTGCCTTTGGACGGGGCGCTGAAGGGATAGGGCTATTCCGAACCGAAATGCTATTTATGGACCAAGAACAAGCACCTGGTGAGGATGAACAGTTCGAGGTTTATCGTGAAGTTATCGAGGCTGCTGCAGGAAAATCAGTCATTATCCGTACTTTGGATATTGGCGGAGACAAGCCTTTGCCTTATCTGGAGTTACCTGAAGAAGAAAATCCATTCTTGGGCTATCGCGCTGTTCGGATGTACCCGCAGTACCAAGCTATGGTAGAGACTCAGCTAAGAGCTTTGCTAAAGGCATCTCGTTATGGTCAAGTCGATATCATGATCCCGATGATTTCTTGCATGGAAGAGGTGGAGTGGATCAGTCAGTTATGCCAGCAATGCCAAGCACAATTGCAGGCCGAAGGGACAGAAGTTGGCCAGTGGCGGCTAGGAATTATGGTCGAAGTGCCTTCAGCACGTTACTTGATTGAAAAAGTGGCAGGGTTGATCGATTTCATCTCAATAGGCAGTAATGACCTCACCCAGTACTTCATGGCGTGTGATCGAGGTAACCGCCAAGTTTCATCTCTTTATGACAGCTTCCATCCTGGATTTATTGCCTTCCTGCGTGACATAGCCAGAGCGGCAAAAAGTGCAGGGCTTGAGTTGGGTATCTGTGGTGAGATGGCCAGTGACAAAAGGGCATTGCCACTACTGTTAGCCATGGGGTTTGATGAAATCAGCATGTCGGCGCCGAGTATTATCCCGTTACGAGCAGAACTGGCTAAAGTTGATTTTGATGCATGCGGTAAGTTGCTTGACGAAGTCTGCGCCCAAGGAACGGCAGATCAGGTGAAGGCGTGTATCGAACACTTCTGGCAACAGCAAGAAAAACCAGAAATTCTATCCGAAAGCCTTGTTATTCGGAGTGATGCCAATGATAAAGCAGGTGTGATCAAGCAGTTGACGGATATTCTCGAAGTACAGGGAAGGACGGAAAAAGCCGAAGCGGTAGAGCAGGCTATCTGGGACAGGGAGGCTATTTTTGCAACGTCCTTGGGCTTTGGTGTCGCTGTTCCACACTGTAAGTCAGACGCTGTTAGCCATAACAGTATTTCGATAGCACAACTCGAGAAGCCAATAATTTGGAATGAAGCGGAGGGGGAAGCTGTCTCTGCTGTGATCATGCTAACTATTTCCAGTCGTGATGAAGAGGGGACTCATATGAGTATTTTCTCCAAACTGGCCCGGAAACTGATGCACCGAGATTTTCGCGAGTCATTAATGAACCCAGCCGCTAGTAGTGGGGAAACAATTGCTCTACTCCAAGGGATCCTCTACGAGCAGGTGGCATAGGCAACATGACTTCGGGTAAATACCTGAGGGTCTGTATTGGATTGAAAATAATGAAAGTAATATCGTTGAATGTATTGGTCGTGATGACAATATTGGCCATTGGGCTGCCTTTGATGATAGATCATCCCACCATGTTAGGTAGCCTGGCGGCAGCATGTACAACCCTGTCATTTCTTCCCCAGGTCCTGCATACCATCAGGACCAAAGATACAGCAGGGATTTCGCTAGCTATGTATGTTTTGTTTGTGTTTGGGATCTTATGTTGGCTTATTTATGGATTAATCTCCCATGATCTGCCTCTTATGCTTGGCAATGGTATTACCTTGGTTCTTTCAAGTATTGTTTTATTAATGAAGCTAAAGTCTAAATCTGAAGGAAATACAGCGATTTAATAATCTTTACTCTTAATGTTAATTTTATAAAAATAAGGTATCTATCTTAAGTATCTTCTATATAAAAATTGATTGATTTCTACATACTCCTGTTAATGTGATCTTTGTCTTAGACGATATAAGATTATTACTGTTAGGATTAGTTCGTTAACTTTTATTTGATTAGGTGATATCAATGCTTCGTTTGGTATTGTTTTTCAGCATAGTGGTAGTTAAGGGAAAAGATGCTCTCTTTTCCATGCTTACTATGCTTGAAAATATTAGCCTAGCGCTAACACCTGAATTAGAGAAGTTGAATCGGTCTGATGAAAACAAAACTGATGAGTTAGATACAATAGCTAAGCAGTGGAGTGGAATGTGGGATACGGTGACTGATCGTTTATCATTCCGTAAGTCGGGTAAAAAGCCTGTTCGTGAGCTACTTGTGTTAGCAGAAATGCAATCACGCTTGAATATTCAAGTTGCTGATTTTAATCTGCTATCTCACGGTTGTGTGAACTCTTCTATTGCACAGATGTTGTCTTGTCAGCGCAATATGGGTGATCCAGCAGCCGCGTACTTGCAACTTTTCACCCTCACCACTTGCTTGTCTCTTCGTTCTACCTCTCATCAAAACTATCAAGAAAATAAACTCGCTTTACGTCTAGAAACTGTTCTAGATACAAAGCAAGAAACGAACCGAATAAAAGCACAGAAAGCACTTATGTCTTTTCTGTGCTTTTTCTATTTTATCCAAGTGAAAATCAACGAGGTTAATTATGTATTTTGTTTGTGTAGCGGCTTGTCCAACAGGTGTCGCACATACTTATATGGCGGCAGAATCACTGGCAATGGTTGGAAAAGAATTAGGACATGAAGTAAAAGTCGAAACCCAGGGTAGCTTGGGGATTGAAAACGAAATAACAGAGGAAGATATTGCACGCGCAGACGGTTGTATTATTGCCGCTGAAGTAGCGATTGCAAAAAAAGACAGGTTCTCAACCTTACCAATTTTGGAATGTGCGGTAGCAGACCCAATTAAACATGGAAATGCCGTTTTCGAAGCAATTTGCGAGGAAATAAATAATGGCTAAGTTTTCGATGAATAAAAAAGAAAAGTCAGTAGGAACAGAAGTTAAGACCGCAATTATGACCGGGGTTTCCTACATGCTGCCATTGATCATTGCCGGGGCAGTGATCATGGGGATCGCCCGTATCGGCGCGTCATTCTATGGCATCGACAATATTTGGGATGGAAGCCACGCCGAAGCAGCCAATGCATTGGTCCGACTTTTCCATGCCTTTGACGGCTTTGGTGGGCTGGCACTGAGCCTGATGTTACCGGTTGTCGCAGGCTATATCGCCTTCTCGATTGCAGACAAACCGGGTATTGCTCCGGGTATGGTTGCCGGCTTGTTAGCCAAAGAGATGGGTACAGGCTTCCTCGGTGCCTTAGCGGCTGGTTTTATTGCTGGTTATATCGTTAAGTTGCTGGTTACCAAGGTTAAGCTGCCTAAATCTGTTGCATCTGCCGGTCCCATTTTTATTATCCCCGTAGGCGGTACCTTACTTGCCTGTCTCGTCATGATGTACATCATTGGTGATCCGCTTGCAGCCATGAACCGTGGATTGGAGAACTGGCTACTAAGCATGTCTGATGGCAACAAGATTGTCCTGGCGGCAGTCGTTGGTGGTATGGTCGGCTTTGACCTCGGTGGTCCTATCAACAAGGCGGCGGTAACAACCGCGATGGCGATGCTTGCATCTGGGATCTATGATCCGAACACCGCCGCTCAGGTCGCCATTATTATTCCGCCTATCGGTATTGGCGTCGCGACACTTATCTGGAAGCAGCGTTTCCCACATTCCCTACAAGATGCAGGTAAAGCATCAACCTTAATGGGACTCATAGGTGTCTCTGAAGGTGCCATTCCATTCGCACTGGCAAATCCGAAAATTATCGTTGTGAACGTGATCGGCTCAGCTGTCGGCTCGGCTATGGCTGTCGGGTTAGGCGCTGTAAACCGTGCACCTATCTCTGGTTTTTATGGTTGGCTAGCCGTTGAAAACTGGCTGGTTTATGTGCTGGCAATTGCCGTTGGCTCGGGCATCATCGCGGCTGGCTCATTGCTGGTTTTCAAGGGTGAAGAGCTACCCAAAAAACAAGAAGAAGCAAAACCGAAATTCAAAATCACTCGGGCCCAATAATAAGACCCTTCACGGAGATACCTTAATGAAAAGGTTCAGAAAAAGCAGTGTTGCGCTCCTCGTTTCTATAGCTACAGCAATGGCATTCAATACGGCCTCGGCAGCGGATCAGGTTCAAATCGCCTTCATGCCGGATATTCATTTCCATGATGTATATGGTGATTTTACCGATGGCAGTTTCGATGGCCTGAAAAACAGCCATAGTGGCCAGAATGCAACTATCCGCAGTATGCATGCCCAGCTGACTTCGACCCGCTTGTTTAATGAAAACTACTTTGCCCTTCTGGCAGCGCTTGATGATGCCGTGCGGCGTGGTGTGAAGTATATCGCTCTGCCGGGTGATTTCAGTGATGACGGCCAACCGGTTCATATCCGAGGATTGAAAAAAATACTCGACCATTATGCCCAGACTTATGGCATTGAGTTCTTTGCCGCACCCGGTAACCATGACCCGGTTCGCCCATTTGATAGGCCTAGCGGGGAGAAGGACTTTCTCGGCAAAGACGGTAAGACCCAGCGTATTTTTAGTAAAGGAGCCAATGAATGTGCCGGTTACGAAGGAAAAAGTGCTGTCATTAATGCTGGCCATGAATTACCAACGGTATGTACCGAAGAAATCCGTGAACTTGGCTACGAAGGCTTGATGGCGGAGTTGGGAGATTTTGGTTTCTTTCCGCAGGCATCGAATGTGTATTGGGAAACGCCATATTCAACTTATACCCAAGTCACATATGATTTCGACAAGGCATTGGCCCAATCGAACTATCAACAGCGCCAGTATGAGATTTGCCACGAAGGGACGGGGGGAGAGTATAAACAGTCAAACTATTCAGCTTGTTTTACGGTTCCTGATACTAGCTACCTCGTCGAGCCTGTGGAAGGGTTGTGGTTGCTGGTAATCGATGCCAACGTGTATATCCCAAATGCTGACGCCGATACTGCTCAGCCAGAATTGGCTTCGAACTTCGCTGGCTCGGGTAATGCCGGCTACAACAAGATGCTGACTCACAAACAGCATGTGATTGAATGGATGAAAACCGTTGTTGAAAGGGCCAATGCCGAAGGCAAGACGCTGGTGGCTTTCAGTCATTTTCCTATGACGGAATTTTATAATGGCGCCGCGGAGACCATAGAGGATATCTTTGGTCCGGGTAACTTCCAATTAGCACGCTCGCCGAAAGAGGATGTTAGCCATGCTTTGGCTAAAACGGGGATCAAGCTCCATATTGGTGGCCACATGCATTTCAATGACACCGGTGTGAAACGCTATGATGATGGGTCTTTCATATTTAACGTTCAGGCTCCGTCGATGGCAGCCTATGTTCCTGCCTACAAATTGCTGAGCTTTAAATCGGACAGCGAAGTTGAAGTCGAGACGGTGATACTCGACAAAGTACCGCGCTTCGATGAGTTGTTTGAGCATTATGAGAAGGAATGGAAACACCTCAAGGCCGAAGGGGCTGATGAAATTTGGAACAAGGATGTCCTGACATCGAAGGATTACTATGAGTTTACCAATTGGCATATTACCGAGCTGACAAGAATGCGTTTCTTGCCGGAAGAATGGCCGTGCGACTTGAAACAGATGGTATTTGCACTTGACGGCCGTCAGATGCTGACTCTTAGCCAGTTGGACAGCCCGTTAACTCAAGAGCAAGTCATGAAACTGGCAAATGGTCGCCATGCCATTGAAATTTGTCAAGAAAATCCAGTGAACTTCGACCCATCAGGCATAAACGATCCCGCGTTTTCTAAAGCATGGCAACAGGCAGAGGCTAGTGCCAAGCAGATAGCATCTGAGAATGGCCTATCGCTTGATGACTTTGAAAAATGGAATGGTTTCGATCTCGCTGTCGATTTCTACCGCTTGAGAAACGCCGATGAATTGGCTTTCAAAGACGTTGACCGAAACCGGATGCCACAATATGAACTCTTGGCGAGTACCTTGGCTGAGCAGACCGTGACGGATTCAACCCAATTCGGCGATGTTTTCAAACAACGTTTTGGCGGCTTATTTGGCATCTTGACCAAGTTTGCTAATGGCGAGCCAAGCTATCACTTCGAGTTGAACCTGGATAAAGGGTCCATCGTGGATTTGAAGCGATTGGATCTGGAAACAGGAAAGGTTTCAAAGATTAAACAGTAAACCTCAAAGGTTAATGTTCTCTTGTTGCAGGGAAGGTCATCTTTCCCTGCCACTTCTTAATTTCATTAATGGAAAAATTAATAATGAACAAAATTGCAGTGGCATTATTAATATCACTTGGTCTACCGGCGATAGCAGCGGATTTCGATGTGATGTCATTCAACATCCGCAATAATAAAGACAGCGTCATCGGCAGCGAATACGACGGTAACAACACGTGGGATAACCGTAAGGCTATAGTGGTGGATATCGTAGCGAAGACAGATATCGCCGGGTTACAAGAGGCTTTCAGTGATCAAATTGCCTATTTGGCTCGTGAGCTACCAGAATATAGCTGGGTAGGGGTAGGGCGTGATGACGGCAATGCAGAGGGTGAAGCGGTACCGATTTTCTATCGCAATGATAAGTATGTGAAGCTGGGGGGGGGTACATTCTGGTTGTCAGAAACCCCGCAAGTCGTCGCAAGTGTGGGCTGGGATGCAGATTTAACCCGGATCACTACCTGGGTTAGGTTGGAAGAGATCGCAACAGGCAAACGTGTACTTGTGTTCAATGCCCACTTTGATCATATCGGGAAAACGGCAAGGCAAGAGAGCGCCAAGCTGCTGAGCCAGAAAGCTGATGAGATCACCAATGGCGCAGGCGATGCGGTTATTGTGTTGGGTGATCTGAATTTTGAGCGGAGTGATACTGCATCTTATAAAGCATTAACAGATTTGTATCAGGATGCCAGGGAGATCACCAAACAACCATTTACTGGCGTCAATGGCAATAAAGATCAAGTCTTTACCTATCAAGGCTATGGCAAGGAGAAACCGGAAGATATCGATTACATTTTCGTGAATGATAAATTAGCGGTCAACACGTTTGAATATCGGAATGTAATCATAGACGGTATTTACGCTTCTGATCACTTATCTGTGATATCAAATATCTCATTTCAATAGTTTATAACCACTATTGAATAGGCTTGCTCTTAAAAAGGCCAACATATGTGTTTGGCCTTTATTTTTTATATATCTTGATTAGTTTTACTTTCATTGAGGTGTTAACAATCACCTATCATTTTGGTTAATAATTTAACATTTGGCTCGTTAGCTTAAATTTCATGTAGAAGTATGCGTATGAAACGGTGATTTTTATTCTCAACTGGAATTTAATGAGGGTTTTTATTCATTAATAGCGCTATAAACGACATAGAAAAGCATGGCGTATATCAACTTGGATATATTTATTGTGAACAATATATCAAAAATGATTTAAAAAAGGTAATTTTTGATTTTAACCTCGTGAGATTATATTCATTATTTTCGAATCATTTGAATAAAAAATAGAGCTGCAATCAGCAAATAATCACTTTTGTGGATAATTAGTCGTAAAATGACTAATTATTCTTATCAATAGTCAACTGCTAGTGAAAATATATTTTGATGTGAGTCACATTTAAACGGAATTTTTTCCCATACTATCTCTTCACTTTCAAAACACTTCAAAGTAAATCTACTTTAGATAGATATTTATTTCTGTACTACATCAAAGGATATAATTAGAAATGACTGATGCGATCATTAAAGTTTCTCGTAACACTGAAAATGCCCCTCTAAGCGCTGTATCTACTCAGACAGTGGCTTTCTCTCATTACAATAACTTCTCTGCACAACTTCCTGTTGATCCTAAAACAGGTGAGATTGTTGTTGGCGATATCAAAGAGCAGGCGAAACAGTGTCTAACAAACATCAAGGCGATTGTAGAGAGCATCGATCACGTGATGGACGACGTTGTTAAAATCAACGTGTTCCTTAAAGATATTGCAGACATGGAAGCGGTAGACGAAGTCTACGCGACTTTCTTTGAAAACCTGATCCCAACGCGTACAGTGGTTCAAGTTGCAGCGCTACCAATGAGCGATGCACGTGTTCAGATGGATGCACTAATTTCTAATGGTGAGGGTACTGCTCCTCAAGCTCCTTGCCCGCTTGTTAAACTGTCTCGCAACACTGAAAATGCACCGCTAAACCCATTAGCGACTCAAACTGTTGCTTTCTCTCACTACAACAATATCTCAGCTCAGCTGCCAGTAGACCCGAAAACGGGTGCTATCGTTGAAGGTGGTGTGAAGGAGCAAACTGCTCAGTGTTTGAAGAACATGAAAGCGATCCTTGAAAGCATCGATGTACCATTTGATGACATCGTAAAAATCAACCTATACCTAAGTGATCTAGCTAATGTTGATGCTGTGAACGAAGTGTACTCAACTTTCTTCCCTGACTCATCTATTGCTCGTACCGTCGCTTACGTACCTGCACGTTCTATCATCGCAGCTGATGCACTACCTATGGGCGCGCTAGTGCAAATCGACGCTTCTGTTTCTCACGGTGACGGTACTCCACCACAAGAAGTTGAAGATCGCCACAATATCGTTATTCGTGCTAACAATACTGATGCTGCGCCACGTAACGCGCTACACACCCAAACTGTTGCGTTCTCACACTACAACCACATTGCTGCTCAGTTGCCTGTGGATGTTGCAACAAATGCTATCGTTGCTGGTGGTGCCAAAGAGCAGGCAGAGCAGTGCTTGAAGAACATCAAAGCGATCGTTGAAAGTGTTGACCACGTTATGGACGATATCGTTAAAATCAACATCCACCTGAAAGATGTTGCTGACATCGAAGCAATCAACGAGGTTTACACCACTTTCTTCAATGGCGAGCTACCGGCTCGTACAGTGGTTGGTGTTTCTCAGATTGAAATGGATGCGCTAGTTCAGATTGATGCTGTTGTGTCTAACGGCGAAGGTACGCTACCGCAAGTAGAATAATTTTTGATTTAGTCAGTATATTTAGATTAAAAAAATAAAGAGTAGGCAGGTATTGTAAAATACCTGCCTTTTTTATTGCTGATTGGACTAAGAGTGATTTGATTAAGGCAATAAAGCGCGTAATTTATTTACTTCAATAAAAATAGGTGAGGGAGCACTATTTTGTAGCACGATAGATATTGCTCCAGTTGGGCTATTTCGCCATATTGGCACGCCATTTTCATATTTTACCCAAGAATATTTAAACTCTGATAAGGGAATATTGATAGCAATGTTTTTGCCCTTTGAGTAGGTATATCCAGAGGAGGAGAGTGTCTGCAAGTACCCGTCACTGTCTATAAGGCCAACGTAAAGTGGCGACACCTGCTTTGGCGAAGTGTTAGCTAAAACAATCTCAACAGCGCCGCTTGTATCTTGGCCTAGTATTGTTGGGTTAAGCTCTTCCGGTGGTTCCCTCTGCCATATCTGCCATTTACTGAGCTTCATACTTTCATTAACGGTAAATGTGCGACTCAATGTTCCATCCCACAAAGCCTGGGAATGCGTAATGACCTGCCCGTTAAGTGAAAGGCTGATTGTGACCGGACCGGAATGCGCCCATTCTGGCAGCATTTGACCATGCCAATCGAGTATTAGTGAGTCTCCGACCCCTTGTGTTATCCACTCTTTACCATCTTGTTTAATAACAACTTGCCAAGTCGCCCAATGGGAAAATTCGGCATGGATGGTTAAGGGGGTGAGTACTGGTGCCGGTGTTTTCTCTACAGTAAAATTGAGTATTGCCGGAGGGGCTATCAGGTGGTTGTTTTTATTAACCAGTTTCTTGTAAACATTGAATGAGGCCTTGGTTTGGTAGTCGGCAGCGAGAAGGCCAAAACTCTGTTCTGCATCGGCAAACCAACCTTGCTGTAAAGGCTCATCGGTAAGAGAGAACCAGTTCAAGGCAAACAGGCCAAGTTTACGCAGCATGGGGAGGTAATAATTCAACTTTTGCAGTTCATTGGCTTGCTGGGCTTCCCAGCTGGGTTGGGACGCAATGGATAGATAGGCCAGCATCCAAGGCTTATTGAAGCGCTGTTGAAGTCGTTCACCTAAACGCAATGCGCGAACCCAAGCCGACCAATCTGGCGCGGAATGAACTCGCTCGGTGTAACTTGATAGCATCAACATACTAGCGACAAAGTCGCTAGCTTCAATGCTTTTTTGCGCGCTGGCATAGCTTGGGGTGCTGCCTGGCTGATCCCAATCACCCAAGCCAAGGCCGATTTTAACCTGTGGTGCACCTTCGCGAATGAGCGCAATCACTTCTAGCATGAGAGGATCCCAACCTTCCCAGCTCTCGATACCTTGTTTGTTGAATTCAGGTTCTAGGATCAAATATGCCTGCGGTAGATCGCGCAATAAGGGGATCAGCTTGGTTTGGATTTCCTCAAGATAACGGCTGCGGTTCGCTTGAACATAATCAGGGCTGATTTTATCGCCAAAATACCAATAACTGATCATTGGAATATAACCGTTAGCATGTGCACCACGTAATAGATCTGTGCGTAACCAGCGCCAATCACTCTCTTGGGTGATCCAAAGGGTCACGCTTTTAACCGCTAACTCTTGTTGAGTTAACGTATCCCAAATCGGAGCAAACTGGTTGCCGCTGCCTACGGGGTTATCCAGCAGGAGTCTAGCGCCGATCCCCCATAGAAAGGGCTCAACAGGGGGAGGGGATTCATTGTCTTGTAGCTTGAGCATAAACGTCATTGCATTTACACGCTGTTGCCAACTCAGGGCTAGCAGGCTATTCCGGCTTGCCCAACTGGAGTCCAGCTTTTCTTGGAGTTGGTTATATAATGCCATTGCTGTTTCAGGCTGGTTTGTTCTGAGTGCGGAAAATACTGCCCCAAACATGGCTTGAATATACCAATCAGCATTTAGGCTTTCGGTCTTCTTTGCGACACTCATGTATAAGTTCAACGCTTTATCAGGCTGTTGGGCAAGCTCTAATAGGCTGTGAGCCATCAAAATTTGCCCTCTGATAGCCAGTGGTTGATTTGGGTTGGTCGCAATTAATCGAGAGCTCGCCTGCTGCATTTGCGAAATAGCATACTGATCGCGCAATTGAATAAGGTACAGAAAATCAGGCAGAAGAGGATCATTGCGGTAGGCTCGTAGCAAGGCAAATGCAGCACGGGCTTCTAGCCTGTGCACACTGAAGGGGTCCTCACTCAGGTACTGGCGATAATAGGCCATGGCCTGCGGCCAATTGTGTTCGAACTCAGCAATTCGGGCTGCCAAGAACAAGGCTTCACCACGATAGGGATTGACGTTATCAGGCAGGCGTGCGCTGGCTAAGCGTACCTTTGCTGCGTTGACCTGGCCCTGCTGAATTAGTTGTATGCCTTCACCGATCGTTTGATTGATCGTTGGGGTTTGGGCGCGAGTGCTGCTGAAGTTTCCCAACAAGAAAATTGTGATTAGTAGAGCAATAAAACGGTTGATAGACATTTGAGAGTTAGAGCACAGGCTCATCATCACGCTCCGCTTTGTACTTTTTTTTGTCCCCGTAATCGATTTCTAGGGTTTCGAAATATTCTAGGTTATGGCGGATGGTATCGAGATGGATATTGTGCTCTTCGGGCAGGTCACAATTTTCCAGTACGGCGAGGTTTTCCTTCATGCCCATCACCATCACTTGAATGCGCGCAGAACTGTCGTTGATATCTTCCGCGATATCAGTGAGTTCATCTCCTTTGCGAATTTGTATTTCTGAAGATAGTTTTCCCATGGATATATCGACTAGCGCATTGCGAATACGCTCGACAGGGCCGTAAAGGCGATAACTGAGCCAGCATCCTGCCCATGTGGCTAATGCAAGCTGCAAGGAAAGCAGTAATATCAGCCAATTGTTCATGGCTTCATACATTGAAGGTAGAGATTGGGCGACAGCATTAAATTCTTCAGGCAATAACTGGAAAGATAATTCTTGCGCCAGTACTTCTAAAGTTTGAGAGTAGAAGAAATAGAACTGAGCGGCATTGATAACCGTACTAAACAGGGCGATAAATAATATACGCCAAATCATGCGTTTGATCAGCCATACCTTTATTCCTTTAAACATGGCTATTAAGCGGGATTTCAAAAGCATAGCAGTACCAATAACAAACTTGTTGTATACCAAGTTTATACCGTGTTTGATAAGCGTTTCAGAAATCGTACTTTGTTAGTGGGAATTGAGAGCTCGATCATCTTATCAATGTTGCAGCATCAAATATTATCCCAATAGCAAGGCTTACCGTATTTTTGGGAGAAAAAATCAATCACAACCCTGACCTTGGGGGCGAGGTTATCGGTTTCTAGCTAAAGAGATTTTTAAAGCGAGAGAAAGCGGTAAAGTGAGTGTTGAGTAGAGATAGGGAAAAGCAAAGGCTTTGAAGGCCTTTGCTTTTTTTAGGGTTTACACGTATGCAAAGCTAATTGGGAGTTACAACCCTTGTTCTTGCCATGGGAGAACAAACATACGCTCGGCATGCTGGGAACGAATCTCTGTTAAAAACTGCGACTCGCGTGATTGCTTGGCAACTAGCAATGGATCAGTCACTGTCAGTGGGTTAAGTGACTGATTCACTACCCAGCTCGCAGGTTTGATCTCTGCGCGTGCTAAATCTTGCTGTAAATCAGCTGCCTCATGAACAGGTGTCGCTTCTGGCAAAGTGCAGATTAACAAACGGGTAAAGTCAGGGGCTCGCAACCTTGGCAATAAGCCGCTCACCTCTTCCGAGTGGGCATCACCACGCTTGAGAACCTCGCGGTGATAGCTCTGCGCGGCATCTAGCAACAAGATAGTGTGGCCGGTCGGGGCGGTATCGATAACGGTAATTCTGTTATCTGCCTGGTAAACCGTACGGGCAAAAGCTTGGAATACCGCTATTTCTTCAATGCATGGTGAGCGGAGATCTTCTTCAAGCAATGCCAAACCATCGGCATCGAGTTCACCCGCATCGCGGATCACGTCTTCTTTGTAGCGTTTAATCTCGGCCACAGGGTCGATACGTTCCACATTCAAGTTACCAGGAACTTGTCCGGCTGCATCCTGAACGTGGGCTGCTGGGTCGGTAGTCGTCAATGTCACCGGCAGCCCTTTGTCAGCCAGTTGGCGGGCAATCATTGCTGCCACAGATGTTTTACCTACACCACCTTTACCCATGGTCATTACTACGCCGCGGCCACTTTCTGCCAAGTCGTCAATGAAAGAGGTAAGATCATCACTGTGACTGTCGTACAGGTTCACCTGCGGAACTGGCTGAATGTTACCTTCAGCTTCAAAGAAACAGGCCAATCCCTGTAAGCCGATTGGTGGGTTTGCCTTCATCGGAATGATGGTCTGAGGTAGCTCAGTCAGTTGCTCCGGCATCTTTGCCAGTGCTTCTGAAGCTCTCAGTGCCAGTGCATTGGCAACAGAGTCTGTTTGATCCGTTGCGGTAAATAAGCCATTGATAACAAGATGCTGGTTGGTTATACCAAGGTCCAGTAGCTCAACGCTACTGCGAGCGGCTTCTTTCAATGCGGCTTGATCCGGGCGGGTAACCAGAACCAGTCGGGTATGGCTCTCGTCTGCCAGTAACTCAACAGCTTTGGCATAAAGCTCGGTCTGCTTCTCGAGTGCAGCCAGCGGCCCAAGGCAAGAGGTACCGGTAGAGTTGTCATCAACAAACCCCGTCCAGGCTTTAGGCAGAGACAGCAAGCGAAGCGTATGGCCGGTTGGTGCAGTATCAAAGACAACCCGGTCAAACCCTGCTGTTGCTTTCTCGTCTGCGAGTAATTCGGTAAACGCATCAAAAGCGGCGATTTCCAACGTACATGCACCAGAAAGCTGCTCTTCCATATTTTCAACAACGGCATCAGGCAATACACCACGATAAGGATCGATGGCTTTTGCGCGGTATGCTGCCGCTGCTGCTCGAGGGTCGATGTTAAGGGCAAACAACTTGTCTACACCGTTAACGGCTGTTGGAGTGCTACCCAACTGGGTTTCTAACACTTCATCAATGTTCGAGGCTGGATCAGTGCTGACGAGCAGGACTTTTTCACCTAAGTTAGCTTGATGCAAGGCGGTTGCGCAGGCGGTACTGGTTTTGCCAACACCACCTTTGCCGGTAAAAAATAAAACGCGCGGTAATTGTGAGAGAAATTCCATCTGGATCCCCCCTTAGCATTCACCGTTGCAGCAACAGCTAGTTGTCTTTGCAACGGTTTCTTCGACGTGTTCTGGCTGTGGTTGGCTACCGTTGACTAACGCAATAAGCTGTTCACGGTTAGGGTAGGTGCCATAGCTGATCAACTCACCGTCGCGCAGGATGATAGGTAATGCTTCGTTTTGATTTGCATCCAATAGCGCTTTGACGGTTAGGTTTGAGACGAAGGCTGCTGGTTCTTGTGCAAGGTTGTGGCGAGTTACGCTATGACCGATCGTTTCTAGGTGTTGAAGGTCAGCGGAAAAAACAGATAGCTTTTGGTCCGGCTTCGGGCCACAGACACCAGATGAACAACACATTGCAGGGTCGAAAACAGTAATAGTAGACATAGTGAGGATTCCGTTTTTCGTTATTGATTGTGAGTATTTGCTGCCCCTGTTGTCAGGGGCAGGCATTGTCAGGAATTAAACAGCGTGAGCAACTGGGAATTTATCGCGGGTCTTGTTCGCATAGGCCACTAGAGCCAGCATGACAGGTACCTCGACCAGTACGCCAACTACGGTCGCCAGAGCGGCGCCTGAGTGAAGACCAAACAGACTGATAGCGACGGCAACAGCAAGCTCGAAGAAGTTAGAAGCGCCAATCATACCGCCAGGTGCTGCTACACGATGCGGCTCTTTCCACTTGAACATCCAGTAGTAGGCAATCGCAAAGATCAAGAATGTTTGAATGATCAGTGGGATAGCAATCAATACAATATCCAGAGGGTTAGCCAGGATTTGTGGAGCCTGGAAACCGAACAGCAGAACAACGGTACTGATTAAGCCAAGGATTGAAAGTGGTTTCACTTTGCTACCAAAGCGCTGCAATGCCTGCTCTGACTTCAACACTTTACGGGTTATCAAGCCAGCGATTAACGGAATGACGATATACAGGACGACCGCAATGATTAGCGTGCTCCATGGTACTGTCACGTCCGTTACACCCAGTAGGAATGCAGCTAGAGGGGCAAAGGCAACAACCATAATCAGGTCATTGACGGCAACCTGAACCAAGGTGTAGTTGGCATCACCTTTGGTTAATTGACTCCATACAAATACCATTGCCGTACAAGGCGCTACGCCCAAAAGGATCATGCCTGCGATGTATTCATTGGCCAAATCAGGCGTAATTAAACCCATCATGTCGCCAAACAGGTGCTTGATGAACAACACAGCCAAAAACGCCATAGTAAAAGGCTTGATCAGCCAGTTTACGGTAAGAGTAACGATTAACCCCTTGGGACGGCGGTGGATATCTTTTATCGAAGAAAAGTCAATCTGCATCATCATTGGGTAAATCATTAGCCAAATCAGAACGGCGATGATGAAGTTGATATTTGCGTATTCTAGTCCACCCATAAATGAGAAGAGCTCGGGAAAAGCAGTGCCCCCAAGTAGGCCAGCAACCATTGCCAGACCTACCCAGACACTTAGATAACGTTCAAATATGCCCATGAGTTGTACCTTAATGTTTATCGATTATCGTCGAATTGCGATTATGATGGTGATAAAAATGCCTGACTGGGAAATAACATTCAGGCGCTGTTGAAATTAGGCGATGTAGCCAATTAATTCTTTCATTCTTGCCATTGCTTCAGGCTTCAGGCTGAAACAAGTGCGGGGGTGCTGGACTTCAGCATGAACCAAGCCCGCTAGCTTAAGAACGCGTAGATGCTCAGAAATTGTCGATTGTGCAAGATCCAATTGGTCGACAAGATCAGTACCAAGACATTGGCCACTGGCCAGGATCCTTAGCAACCGGACTCGAGCCGGATGGCTGATTGCCTTGCCAAAAGCAGCGAGTTCTTTTTCGGTTGCTTCATCTAGTTCAATCGGGTCGAGGTTAGTTAAACAGTCGGCCATAGTGATTTTAACTCGTGTTTATCGTTTATCGTTCATCGTGAATTTACGATGATGGTATACCCATCTCTGGGTGTTTGCAAGCACATTTAAAGTTCTATTCGAATTTTTGTTGATTTACTGGGTGTTAGATACAAACCAGGCTTTCTTGGATGGAAAGCAAGGTGTTAACCCTTGCTTCCAGTTCGGTGTGGCTGATGTCATCGGGCAGGATGAGCTTGCACTGGGCGTCAGTTGCTCCCCAGATTTTAAGCAACTCAGAAGCTTGTTCAACCGTTTTTGTCATGGCTGTTACCCCGCTTTTACGCTTGAATATAATCACTGTTGTGGATAGAGAATAGCCTAAAGCTTGTGACTTTCAGACCAGACACGAAGGTCATCAAGAATCTTCAGGGCTGTTCGGCCAAACTCAGTAAGTTCATAACTGACGGCGATAGGGCGGTCACTGATCACTTTGCGAATCACCATGCCTTCAGCTTCAAGTTCTTTGAGGCGCTGGTCGACCATCTTTTTACTTGCGCCACCCAGTAAACGAGCCAAGTCGTTGAAACGAACTGGACCATCTTTTAAGTGATAAATCAGCGAGCCTTTCCATTTTCCGCCAATCAGGCGCATGCCTTTCTCAATGGCGCATGGCTCTGTGCAGACATTGGCGACAGACTTACGCCCTTTGCTATCAACTTTTACGACGCCTTCCACGCTATCTACCTCATTTATAAGTTACAAAAAGTAAACTGGTTGATTATGGGATTAAGGTTACCATAATAAACCATGTGACGAAAAATACATATGGAAGGTTGATGTTGAAATGAGTCTCTCGAGCCATCCTCTTTGGCGTAAGCCGCAGCATCATTTAGATGCCAAAACCAGTAATGATCACGTTCATTGGATAGAGCTGTTCTACGATCTTGTTCATGTTGTCGCTATCTTTGTGGTGATTTGGTTTGCTTGGTTCGATTTAAGCTTGTTTAACTCACTTTACGTCAGTACCGATATACAGCATCGTTACATCATGGCTTCCCAGATCATTACTATCATGGTGATGTCTGCGTCTATCATGCATATAGACGGAGGTGGCTGGGCGTATTTCGCGGTGGGTTATGCCGTAAACCGAGCCATTATTGCCTTGTTATATTGGCGGGCGAGATTTGTAGGGGAAACGGAAGCGGAGTTGCCAAGCAGATTAGCCCGTTTTTTTTTAATAGGGGCAATCTTGTTTCTTATCAGTGCATTCTTGCCAAAACCCTATAGCTATCTGGTATTTAGCCTTGCCATGTTGCTGATGGCTGTTCTCTATGTCCTTCCTAAAGTGGGTGTATTACATTGTGAGCGTTTTATTCCTCGGTTTGGTCATATGGCAGAGCGTTTTGCACTGTTATTACTTATTGTCGCCGGTGAGGGCTTTTTCAAACTGGTTATTACGTTGGCGGATAAAGGCATCGACCAGGTTGTGGTCGATGTGTTCTTTAATTATGTCCTGGGTGGCGCAGCCATTTTCGTCCTGTGTTGGATTTATTTTGATTTTGTCGGAAATGGCAAGCCAAGGGATGATAAGCCAAAGACATTGGTCAAATGGGTTATTGCCCATCTAATATTGATGCTGTCAGCGGTCACAATCGGTGTGGCATTATCAGCCGAGGTAAAGGTCTCTTTCCTCGACCAGTACCCGCTGAAATACGCAGTAATTGGCTGCTTGGGACTGGTGTCCTATCTTTATTGCTTATTGAAAATACAAGATGTGATTGAGCTTCGCACAGCCCATCGCTTTGCGACGGCCAAAGTAAGGGCATTCGGTATCACAATGGCATTGATAACCTTGGCGACGGTTGCATTTGTTCCATCGATAGTCGCGAATTTGCTTTGGGGAACCGCACTGTTTTCTCAAATCATTATTCCAGTGACCAAAGCGTACAACACTTTCTCCAAAGGAGCATGAGGCATGTCCCTGATAGATATACAGCTTGAGCGTCCACGAGTTGAAATGCTATTCGCACGGTATAAAGACCAGATCGGTGATGATTATCCCGGCTACCGAAACCATGTTTATCGCACCATTACTTACGCCATGCACTTTCTGGGAAATGATGCGGAGTATGAGCAGTTGGTCGAAACGGCTTTTGTCTATCACGATATAGGATTATGGACAGATCACGAACTGGCTTATTTGGAGCCTTCCGAGGCAGTAGCATTGGCCGATAATGAGAAATTTGAGTCGGGTCTGGACCCTGAGGCGCTGCGCGGTGCAATTCATTGGCACCATAAGATCTCACCTTACAAAGGGGAGCACCAAAAGGTGATTGAAGCTTGCCGCAAAGCCGATTGGATAGATGCTTCAAAAGGAACCATCCGAAAAGGCTTGAGTAAGGAAATTATTGCAGAAGTGGAAGCGGCGTTTCCTAACCTTGGGTTTCATGACACTTTGTTACGCCTAGCCAAGGATTACGGCGGTTCTACCTTGGTGGGTGGGGTAAAAGTGACACTCGGCATAGTGAAGTGGTGAGTTATGAAGTCATAATTATCTGCTGTCCACACTGAGCGTATCGATTCTTAGTGCACTAAGAGTACATCTAAATTGACTACACTTAAGCGACCTAACCTGTGCAAAAGTTCCTTCGAGTAAAGGCATCCTAGGAGGATTCGGTTATGTTTTCTGATCAACAAGGTAATAAGTTGTCAGGCGCAACACCAGAAGCGGTTGAGCTATATAACAAGGCAGTCGAAACCTTCAATCTATACCGGGGCGATCCTATTACTTTATTAGACAATGCCATAGAGCAAGCCCCCGGTTTGGGAATGGCTTATATCCTCAAGGCTTATCTATACGCAATGGCGACAGAGCCCGAAGCTATAACAGCGAGTCAACAGCTCCTGGATAAAGCAAAAACACTTTCGCTCAACGAAAGGGAAAAGTCTCATATTGCCACCTTGAATCAACTGCTCAAAGGCAATTGGAGTGCTGCTGCCATCGCTCTGGATCACCATAATGTCGCTTACCCGCAGGATATTGTTGGCTTACAGGTAGGTCACCTGATCGATTTCTACCGGGCAAATGCCAGGAACCTGCGTGATCGGATGGCTCGTGTTTTGCGTAACTGGTCTCCAGATATACCAGGCTACTCCATAGTTCTTGGGATGTACTCCTTTGGCTTGGAGGAGTGTAATCATTATGCTCAAGCTGAAGAGGTTGGACGACAGGCTACTGAGCTCGAGCCCCTTGATTGCTGGGCACATCACGCTGTTGCCCACGTAATGGAGATGCAGGGGCGGGTTCAGGACGGTATAGGTTGGATGACCAACCGTGAGCGCTATTGGTCCGGAGATGATAACTTTTTCAAGGTACATAATTGGTGGCACTTGGCACTCTATCACTTGGAACAGGGACACTCTGAAGAGGCTCTTGAACTCTATGACGGGCCGATTCGCGGGAATCACAGCAGTGTTGCCCTAGATATGGTTGATGCCTCAGCTCTTCTATGGCGGCTGGAACTGTCAGGTTGTAAGGTTGCGAATCGTTGGCTGGAGCTGGCGAATATGTGGGATCAACACGCAGATGGCAAACTCTACCCTTTTAATGATTGTCATGCAGTGATGGCCTACCTAGGCGCAGGGCGCAATGAAGAGGTGGAGCGGCTTTTGACAATCTTCCAGAGGCTGGACAACCCACAGAGCGAGGTGGAGGTATGGGCACGTCAAACCGGTTTGCCACTGCTTGAAGGGTTCAAGTCATTTTGGCAAGGCGACTATAGAGTCGCTGCAGAGAGACTCTACCAAGCCCGTTACATTACAAATAGCTTCGGAGGCAGCCATGCTCAGCGGGATATCATTGACTGGACACTGACGGAGTCAGCGCTAAGGGGCGGTATGAAAGAGCTGGCTGAAGCTCTCGCCTATGAGCGTTTGGCATTGAAACCCCACAGCGTTATGAACTTAAACTTTCTTTCCAGGGCTTTATCTGTTTAGACATCGAGCCATGAAAAGTTTCCTCATCGGTTATATACCGGGCCGGAAATATGTTGGAAAAAGCGGTCAGTGATTTTGATAAATTAACGTTTAACGGATCATCTGAAGTATTGCGAAGCCTCTAATAGAGTGGCCAAACTCATTCAGCCACTACAAACCATTACGAAATATACGCTGTTTAAACTTCTGTAATGTTGATATTCGACGTGCTGGTATCAATCAATAAGCTCCACTCTTTATCGAACGCTTCTACAAGGACAGCATATTGATTAGGAAACCCTTTAAGTGGTGCTGACTTCAGGTTATCAATGTAAGCTGCAGGTACTGAATAATGACGTTCCATGTACCTTTTTACTTCGATAAAATGTGTATTTTTCATTGCTTATTATTTCCCTTGTGATCCTCACAGTGGTTTACTCACTGTTCCTCTGTAGCTATCTCATTTAATCTGTTTTTGACCCGTCTATGGGATGCTTATCACGCATACAAAATTCGTTGAAACAGTCTGGTGTGTGAGAGTAACTGAAGCATATGAATTTTTTATGTACCAGATGGCCTGCAATAGTGCATAACTAATGTGAATGATAGAAAACAACCTAAACAGGTTAGTCGTGAGGTTTCTTAACAGCCTTATGTGATGAATAAACGCACATCATAAATTGACTCTCTTTACATCATTGATATCTAAAACAAAACAGAATGGGGCAAGAATGAGATATCTCTGTTGTTTTAAGAGTCTAACAACGAGCTGCATCACAGACGGCAATATAACAAAAAGCAGAACAAGCCTATGCTTGTTCTGCTGTTATTTAATAGCTTGGTAAATAGATAAACCGTTATCTTTCGCTTGGGTGGATCCAGGCAAATTGCTCAAAAGGCTTATCTGTTTGGGTATGAGCCAGGGCATTGGTGAAGTTAGAAATTAACTTTGCCGATAGACCTGTTAGTACCTCTAATGCCTGTCGTTTGGTATAACCGGCATCCAAGAAAGCCTGTAGGCGCTCATCACCAATGTGACCGCGGTTATCTAACAGGGCTTTTGCAAAGTCATGCAGTGCTTGCAGTTTGGCGTCGGGAATGACGGTGCCTTCACGCAAAGCCTCAATCACTTCCTCTGGCATTTTCCCTGCTTTCATCATCCAAGTATGGCCTGGTACACAGTAATGGCAGTTATTTTCGAAGTTAGCTGTCATAAACACGACTTGTTGCTCCAGCGGGCTAAAAGTTGTGTTCTTCATGAACAACTCAAAGGTTGTGTTGTAGGCTTCGTAAGTTGCAGGAGCTTCCGCTAAGATGCTGTGAAGGTTAGGAAGCATACCAAATCCCTTGAGTGACTGTGCGACCAGTTCTTTTGACTCATCAGGAGCGCTATCTTCGGTGTAGTAAGTGAATTTGCTCATTTTGCTACCCCCTGTTAAAAGTTTGCGTCCAAATGCGCTTCGAAGCGATTGAAGTCATTTTCAATATCGCCATTTTTCATTACGTCGTAACAAGCAAATGTCGGTAGGGCTGACATGCCGAAGAAACGGAAGTTAGCATGCATATGGAACATTAAATCATCGACACTCTTACCTTCAAACAAATATTCATTCTCGTCATTGAATGATTCTTCAGGGGCGTTGAAAGTGAAAGAAAGCATATATTTAGTGTTCGTTTGAGTACCGCCAGTCCCGTAATTTTTGGTTGGGTTCTCTGAGCTGCGGCCATCAAAATTACACAGGCCTCCGCCCATACCTGCAGTGAATACGTCATCCATATAGCGTTTGAAAGACCATGGGATTGTCATCCAGTTGACAGGTGACTGCAAAATAACGCGGTCAGCCCAGTCAAAGTGACCTAGCTGTTCATCGACAATAATCTCGTCTTGCATCGTCACTACGCGAACAGCATGACCTTTAGCTTCAAGCTGGGTACGCGCCTTTTCTACCAGGGCTGCGTTTAGTTTGCCTTCAGAAAATGGTGATGGTTCATGGGCGTTGATGATTAGAACGCTATTCATAACTAAATCCTTCAATAGATGTCACTGGACTGTACTGGGCTAACAATCAATTCGATCGCCCCCTCTATGTGGTTTATTATGGTTGCCTGGATGCTAAGTGCAACTAGTTAACTTTTAGTAACCTGCATGAGGTTTTGATGTTTTTCCATTTTTTCCTTTGTTTTACATGGCTTTATCTATTTAATTTTTTTCGGTTTTTTTCGGTTTTTTTCGGTTTTTTTCGGTTTTTTTCGGTCTCGCCTATTCACAATGGATAATTATAGGTCGAAAGAGGTGCGAAATAGGGGAGAAGGGGAGGAGAAATAAGATAAGGGTGTGATCATTCTGCTTTGCGGCTGAGTATCTGAAAGGCTGTATAGCAATCCCATGATCATTCAATGTCAGGTAGGTAAGATGCATTTTAGCAAAGCAGACTTATTGGAAATGGACGACCGTTATCGAATTAATTTAATTAACAGCCTGTCTGGGTTCAAAAGTGCAAATTTAATCGGGACCCAAGATAACAAAGGCAATACCAATCTTGCTATTGTCAGTTCGGTGTTTCACCTTGGTGCAAATCCAGCGTTAATCGGTATGATAATGCGCCCTCATACTTTAAGGCGAGATACGCTCGAAAACATTCTCGAAGTGGGTGAATACACAGTCAATCATGTCAATGTGGAGATCTGGCAGCGTGCTCATCAAACCTCCGCTCGTTACTCCAAAGATGTTTCTGAATTTTCTGAAGTGGGACTAACCCCCCAATGGCTATCTGGCACATCGGCACCATTTGTAAAAGAGAGCGCTTTGAAATTCGCACTGGCTTTGCGCTCGGTACAGACCCTGGAAATTAATGGTGTGGATATGGTTATCGGCGAGGTGACACACATTGATGTCGATGTTAACGCCCTGACTTCTGGTGGATACATTGATATAGAAGCACTGGGTACTGTGGCGTTGTCAGGCTTGGACAGCTATCACTCAACACACAGGCTAGGCCGGTTAAGTTATGCGAAGCCCGGAATAGAGGCAAAGTTAATATGAAAGGAATTACCATTTAGTGGCAGGTTGCCGCTAAATGGTGGGTATGTAGATTTCGACATGGGAGATAGTTAGGCATAGGTCATTATCTTGTAATGAAACTAATTAATATTCACGTATTTCGAGAAAGATCACGGTTCAAATAGATGTCGTGTATAAAAATTAAACAAATGCTGTTATTCAGTGCGAGTTTGTTTATCAAAGGTAGAGCTAAAAACTTGGCGACTGCGTATTTGGCATTAATGAAAAACAATTCATTAAGGGGCTGTTATGTGGTTAATATTTGCTTTTGTGTGGTTGTTTTTATCTGTGGTTGTTGCTGTTTTCGCAACTCTTCGAGCTCATTCTGGGACTGACTTCTTCGTTATCTCTTTGATTCTTTCCCCTTTAGGGGCTGTAATTCTTGCTGTCTTGTTGCCTCCTGTTGAAGATACCGCTACTACAAACAGTGTGATGACAAAGGCTGATGGTGGAACCTCAATAATAAAAAATAGTGCGAATACTGATCTCATTACCTTATCAAATGATGATGAGTGGCAAGATGCTGTTTCTTTTGACGCCTCAGTCAGGCATGCGGTTGAGATAATAAATGATTCTGTTCCTCTAGCTCAGGTCAACAGCGCCATCAATGAATTACGTACACTTTATTTCCAGTCAGGGAAAACACCGATATCAATATCGGAGCTTAATTTGATTATCAATGAAGCAAAATATCGAGAATTGGCAAAACAACTAAAGGCATCAGTTTGGAAATAATCTCAATGAAGGCCTGTGCGTAAAGGAGTTACTTCTTATTACGCCAAATCTGATAGTTAGCTTGTCGCATTGCTTTGCCGAGTAGGTGGGCGGCAACAGGGGCAGTGATAAAGAGGAATAAAATCGTACCGATAACCCTGGAGATCACAGTGACCTCTGGCATTGATAATGAAACGGCCAGTAAAAGGAAACAAATCCCCACGGTACCAGCCTTTGTCGCGGCATGCATGCGGGTGTAAAGATCGGGCATCCTGACGATACCTAGGCTGGCAACAAGGGTGAAAAAGGTGCCGAAAAGCAGCAGTATGCTGATTAAAATGTCCATGGTTAACCTTTATCAAGTTTCTGTTTGGTGATCAGCCGAGCAAAGGCAATGGTGCCGAGGAAAGCGACCAACGCGAGGGTGATGGCAACATCGAGCAATGACTTCTGGCCACTATCTAGGGTATACACAGCAATAAAGCCGATAGTAACGAAAGATATCAAATCCAATGCAACCACCCGGTCAGCTAAAGTTGGTCCAAGTATTAGGCGTATAAAGGCCAATACCAAGCTGACAATTAAGCCGATGTAGGAGAGTTGAATGCTCACTTGAAGGAAATCAGCCACGTGTTACCTCCAAAATCCGCGCTTCCATCCCCTGTTTGATGTCCTGCTTGACGCTTTCATGATCAGGGGCAAACATGACATGCAAGATGAGGTATTTCTTGTCGGGCGTGACATCTAGGCTCAAGCTACCCGGTGTTAATGACACCATGTTGGCCAGCAGGGTAATTTCGAGATCTGTCTCGGCATCAAGCGGTACGTAGACAATGTCCGGTTGGCTCAAATGGGTTGGCGTGATGACATCCCAGACCACTTTAGCGACAGATACGATCATTTCGTAACAGAAATAAATGACGAGTTTTACGAAAGCAGTAAATTTCTTGAAGTAACCGGTTTTCAACCCGAACGGTTGGCAAAGGCTGAGGGTAAAATACCCGACAATAAAGCCAACAATAAAATCGACACTGCTGTATTGGCCATTGATCAGTGTCCATGCCATGGCAAGAAACAGGTTTAGGATAAAATAACTCATTTCTTTGCTCCTTTACGGCTCGCCCAGTACAGCGTGAATATACTGTATTGGGTTCAATAGCTGCTCTGCTGCTTCATTGGCAAATTCGAAGAAAGGCTGGGCCACAAGCCCGATAGTTATTGTCATCATCGTTAAAGTGGCAATGGGCAAGCAGTAAAGCAGTGTGGTAGGCAGGGTAAGTTCCTGTGCTGTTTGCTCTGCTGCAGGCGCTTTCCAGAAGGCTTCACTCCATATTTTTGTCATAGAGAAAATAGTCAATAAACCAACCACCAGAGCTGTGGCTGCCAGTACATTGTAGTCATTGATAATACTGGCTTTGATAACCAAAAATTTACCCCAAAAGCCAGATAGCGGTGGGAAACCGGCTAATGAAAAAGCAGGGATAAGAAACAGGAAAGCAAGCCATGGCATGGCTTTGTAAACGCCGCCTAAATGGCGCAACTGGCTTGTCCCATATTTTCTCTCAATAAAGCCGCCAATCAAGAACAGATTTGCTTTTACGATGATGTGGTGAATGATATAGAAAATCGCGCCGGCAATGGCGATAGGGGTATACAAAGCTAAGCCCATAATCATATAACCAATCTGGCTGATAATATGAAATGAAAGGATCTTTTTAATATCAAATTGGCTGGCAGCACCCAGTACACCAGTGAGCATTGTCAGGCCGCTAATCCAGAATAGCATGGGTTGCCAATTGGTTTCGGTAAGCGGAAAAAGTAAGGTGAAAACCCTGATCAAGGCATAAACCCCTACCTTGGTGAGCAGGGCTGCAAATAGGGCGACGACAGCACTGGGCAATGTATGGTATGACGCTGGTAACCAAGCAAATAAAGGGAATAGCGCTGATTTGATGGCAAAAGTGAATAGGAATAACGCTGACAGCACAGTGGCAGTTTGCGTATCTACTCCAGGGAATTTTAGGTGTAGATCGGCAAGGTTGAGGCTTCCCGTTGCCCCATAGGTCAAGCCAATCGCTAATAGGAAGACCAGTGTCGAAATTAGGTTGAGCAGGACGTATTTAACGGCACCGTCGATTTGCTTTCGCTCGGCATCGACAATCATCAGGCCAAATGACGCAATGAGCATGACCTCGAACCATACATACAGGTTGAAGATATCGCCTGTCAAAAATGCACCATATACCCCCGCCAGCAAAACATGAAACAACACATGATAGAGGCCGTATGAAGGCTTGTGCTTGAGATCAGCCATGGCGTAAAACACGGTGACTGCACCGATAATTGCGGTTATGACAGTCATTGCAACGGCAAGGTAATCCGCCGCAAACACTATGCCGAAAGGAGCCATCCAGTTACTAAATGCCACAGCATAAGGGCCGTTTGCCGTGATATCAGCCAATAACTGCACACTACATAATACAGAAAGGATAACGCTTGAGCCGCTAATCCAGTTGATGGCCTTGTGGTTGTGGCGGACAAAAAAGGCACCGGTTGCGGTCAGTAGCGATATAACAACAGGTAGTGTGAGCCAAACTGAGGTCATTGATCCTCCTCAGAGCGTTGCATGGCATCGACATCAGCAGATCCTGTTTCGGTGTATGCCCGGTAGAGCAACATCAATGCGAAAACCAATAACCCAAAGCCAATCACGATAGCGGTCAGAATAAGTGCTTGCGGCAAGGGATCCGCAGCTCCCTCTGGCGGTAGCACAGAGTTAGCATCAATCAACGGCGGATTGCCCGGCGTTAGCCGACCAGCAGTGAAAATGGCTAAATTGACCGCGTTACTGATTAAGATAAGCCCAAGCAGAATGCGTATAATGTGGCGCTCCAGCATGAGGTAAACCCCTGCTGTGACAAATCCCCCAACGACCAAGCTCCAAAGTATTTCCATCAATCGAGCTCCTCATTCACGCGCAATAAGACTTCAAGCACGCCACCAATAACGGCGAGATAGATACCGACATCGAAAATGAGCGGTGTGCCCAAAGGTAAAATCTCCTTCCACCAAATCCCGGTTAAGAAAGGCTGTCCCATCACTAGGCCAATACCGCCTGCCAATAAGCTCAGGAAGACGCCAACCATTGCAATATTCATCGGCCTATAGCCTAGTCGTTCCCTGACGTATTGTGGTGACTCGGCGAAAATAAGCAGGGTCAAACCAATAACGGCGATCAAGGCACCGATGAAACCGCCACCCGGTGAGTTATGGCCGCGCAGAAGGAGGTACAGGGAAAAGACCATCATCAATACGGAAACGATGTGTGCAGTCGTACCAAAAATCAGAGATTGAATTCGGTTTTGCTGTTGGGAATGATTTTGAAACAAGCTAATAGCAGCAATTGCTGCGATAACCACAACAATGGCTTCGCCCATGGTATCGAAAGCCCTGAAGTCGACCAGAATGACATTGACAATATTTCGGCCATGGCCGCCGGGTACGCTGTTCTGAGCGAAGAAGTCAGCGAGTGGAGAGTCCAGCGGAGCCTTGGTAATGGTGACAAGCAGCGCGGTAACAGAAAAGCCGATTACGGCAGCGATGGCAGCATGGAAAGCCCGGCGGCTAGCCGGATGCTTTGCAACCGTGCTGAAGTGGGGTAAGTGGCGAATTAATAACGCAACAAACACCACCATCAAGGTTTCAACCAGCAATAGGGTTTTGGCCACATCTGGCGCGCTGTAAATCATGAAGACCAGTGTCATTAAAAAGCCGATAGCACCGAGCCCCGCAATTGAAAGAAGCCGTGAGGTGGAGAAAACACACAGCAGGGCGGCAGCTATCAATAACAGTGCGATGGAAATTTCGTACAGCTTGAGCGTAAGGATACGCTCAAGGAAGTCGCCATTTGGCAAAATTGGGCTCAACAGCAAAATTGCGGCAAGCACTGAGAAGAATAGTAAGGCATACACGCTAAGCTTGCGTTGCTGTAAACGCGCTGTTTGCCAAGTGGCAACAGACAACATTGCTGCCATGCACTTTTCAAAAACTTCGCTAGCGACTGGGAGAGGGTTAAGCACTTTATTTAACGCTTGGGTAACTGACGACATGTACTTAAAGATAAGGATCCCAAGCGCTAGCGTTACTGCACTCATGATTAAGGGCAGGTTGATCCCTTGCCATAATTTAACCGGACTCGACTGGTCGACTTGGTTAATTTCAAAAATGGCGACAGATAGTACATATTCATTAAGCCAGCCAAGCCCAAGAGTCGGGACAATAACGCTGCAACAGGCTAAGACCATGGGCGGGATCCAGTAGCCTATTTCTGCCTCGATGGATTTCACCGTAGGGTTATCTTCTATTTTCTCCCGTAAAAATGGCTGCGATATCACCGCAATAGCTAGCGCGACCATTACAGCGTTTATCATGACTAGGGCTAACATTACGATGCCATGGACTTCCAGCCCTGCCTTATAAGCGTATTCTTTACTCAGGAACCCCAATAATGGCGGTATTCCAGCTTTTGATAGGGCGGCAATAAGGCCAGAAGCAAAGCTAAAGATGAGTACGGCCTTTAAGCCATACAATACCCTAATATCACGGGTACCGGTTGCCTTGTCGATATTGCCGACCACCATGAACAATGCAGCCTTATAGAAGGCATGGGCAAGGATAAACAAGATAGCGGCAGCCAAGGCCGTTTCTGTTCCGATGCCGAGCAGTAGGGTCAGGATCCCAAGTATCGTATTGGTACTGAAAGCCAGCATCAGTTTGAGGTCTTTTTGCATCAGCGCAATGACAGCCGACCACAGCGCAGTGAAACCACCAACAGTAATAAGTGTATAGAACCAGAGATCACTGCTGGCATACACAGGCGAAAGCCTGGCCAGCAGGTAGATACCAGCTTTGACCATGGTCGCTGAGTGTAGAAAGGCACTGACAGGCGTCGGTGCAGCCATCGCGCCAGGCAACCAGAAGTGAAAAGGAAACTGGGCGGATTTGGTAAAAGCGCCAAGGAGAACCAGCACTAACGATGGGGTGAAATAGGGATGCTGGGTAACACTGTCTTTGGCGTTAACCGTCTTGTCTATGATGGTGCTTATTTCATAGCTACCTGCAATTTGGCCTAGTAGTATCAAACCAGCCAGCAGTGCTAGGCCGCCAGCCCCTGTGACAACCAAAGACTGCAAGGCGTTCTTGCGCGACTTTTCGTTTTCATGATTGAACCCGATAAGCAGGTAAGAAGTGATTGTTGTGAGTTCCCAGAACACAAACATCAAGATGATGTTGTCACTTAGCACCAGCCCGAGCATTGAGAGCATGAACAGGGTGAGATAGAGGTGGAATGAAAAGCGTTCGGCTTTGCTCTTCATATAAGCCAGCGCATAGAGCTGAATAAAAAAGCCAATGCTGCTGATTAATCCGACAAAAACGAAGGAGAGTGCATCGAGTTGAAGGCTTAAGTTGATATCGAGGCTGGGAACCCACGAAGCCGACCAGCGAAGCCCGGCAGGGGAAGGCTGATAATAATAGATAGCAGCAAAACAAATGAGAGCAGGAAACACCACAAACCCAAGAAGGGAATATTGGTGTTTGCCGCTGTCTAGTAAGGGCTTTGACTTGCCTTGATTATCTGCCACTATCGATAACTATCCCTATTGTTTGAATATTGTTAAAAAGGTTAATCCATAAACCTTTTTCTTACATCTAAGATACTGTTATTAATCAACAGTCGTCAATTCATTATCGTGAATTGAATGGCTGTGTCTTTCCATCAGGTTATGGGTCTCTTCGTAAAGTCTATAGACCTCATAGCCGTCATAGGTGCACTCACCAATGTCGTTCCTCGGACACACAAGTCGATTGCAGTGATCAATCAGTTCAGTGCTGCAGTTAGGACAATACTTTCTCATAATACCCTCTACATCCTTACAATGAATAATTCTGTTGTGTCGATTCCTTCTGATTACAATGTAGACGGGAAAAATGAAACGTGATGGCTGCCTTAAATGTGTTTTACAGCTATTTACAATCGATTACAAAAGTGAGAACAAAGTCGCATTTAGGTGAGCATGAACACTATCATAGAGATGGTTTCAATTTTCTTAGCTGAAGATCGAGCTTGTAATTCTGCTCTTGAAACCGCTCTTTCTCGATCTGGTAGTGCTGAGATACGTCTTCAGACAAAGGAGTCTGATCAGATATCTCCGTAATCCTGTCTATCGGGGTTAGCCCATTTAACGAGCTGTGGGGTCGTTCCCAGTTGTAGTAGTGTTGTCTTCAGCTAGTAGCAGATCCAGATCTTCCAGCCCCACGGAGACATCTATGGTCGGATAGAACTCACTTTTATCTGTTTTCTGCGAGCGTTCCACTTTACCATTCAAGTGAGGTGAGCCAGGTTTATTCGGGCGAAACTTGATTCCATAAATCATGAGTTTTTTCTGGACTTTCTCAGCAAAGAATTCACGCCCTCTGTCCGTCTGAATACGCTGGATAGGAAATGGCATCTCTTCCACGACACAATCAATAAAGTCGACTGTATTTGCTGCTGTGCGTCGAGAGTAGCACCTTAGAACCCGATAGCGAGAGCAGTCATCAATAGCTGTGTACTGATAAATTCCAGGCGCTATTTTACAGGTGTCCATCTGGACTCTATCACCAGGAATTGGGCGCTCATATCTTTGGAAATCTTTTTTGCGTCGGTAAGTTACGATGGGTTTCACTGATGCTTCAGATAAAACTTTATGGAGTGTTGCGGTGCTTAGGTGTATTTGGTGAAGTCGGATTAATTCCGTTTGTAAACGCCGCGCCCCTAGATTACGTTTCTCACGCATCGTAAGGATCAATGCTCTTAGCTTGTCAGTGACTTTGGTATCTGGAGATGAATGAGGGCGTCTGCTCTGGCTTTCCAGACCAGCTATTCCACACTCCTTATATCGCTTAGCCCACTTGCGTAATGTTGGTCTGGAAATACCACTGCGTCGACATACGAGGCCTGCGTCACCACATTCCTCATACATTTTTACCCACTGAAGTCTTTGTTGGATTTCTCTGTCCATAGACACCCAGTATAGTTGAAAGGATGTCTATGAATCACACAAGTAAGGCTAAAACTATTAGATTGCATTAATTTGTGTTTATGAACCGTTCAGCGGTAGCGAACAGGCTATTACACTTTTTCTTCTGTTTGGCAAACTCTGGAGTGCCTTCTGCCATAGAATCAAGAATTTCTTTAGCTTTGTGATACTCAGCTACCATAAGAGAAAACCTCTCTTCGAAGTTGTTTTTTCGAATATTCTTACTTGATTTTTTTGCTGGTTTTCTCATTTTCATTTCATAGTTCCCATAGCTTTTTCTGTTCTCGTTCTAGTAGAATATTCTCGATCTCCTTTCTTATCTTATGGATGTTGTCCTTACGATCTCCGTTGCCATGACTTTCGACATTTTTTGATTTCAATTTTCGACCAGATGTTTTTTTCAAAGTCTAATCTCCTTTACTTATAATATATAATAATGTCCCAAAACCATATCTTCTTCATTTCTGATTTCCCCAGTATTTTCAGACTCACAAAACGTAAAACGCAAGTCAAGGCAGGTAGTATTTACTCTAGGGAAGATATGACGCTTTAAAACATCGCTATTTAGCTGATTAATCATAGCTGACCAAGAGGTATTGTTGTGATAAAGATAATATTTAACTTGATACAATTAACTTTTGCTCTTATGGTGATTTTTCTCACGCAAAACATAGTACCAATATTTTTTTCGATTGGTTCTTCTAATCATTTCACTCCTTAATAAGTGCTCAAATAGAGAGATCTTACTTTCACTAGGGAATAGGCAAGTTCTCACCAAAATTCTTACAATGTAGTAACGTTGACTGCTTGTGGGCCTTTGCCACCTTGTTCCACGTTGAAGGAAACTTTTTGACCTTCCGCTAGTGTTTTGAAGCCATCGCAAGTAATTGACCTAAAATGAACAAATACATCAGAACTCCCATTATCTGGTGCGATAAATCCAAAGCCTTTTGTTTCGTTAAACCATTTTACTGAGCCAGTTGTTTTATTTGACATGTATATCTCGATAGATTGAGTTAAAAAGCGAACTACTAAATAAGGAATGAAGAAAAAGGTATCACAGGGCAGGATAGAGATGATTAATCAAATCAATAGAGAACTGAGAAGAGCTTGAACTAAATAAGTTATCAATAGCTCACTGTTTGAGTTGAGTGCTACTATACACGGTATGAACCAAATAGATATACATTTCTTCTTCTATTTTTTATTTATCTATAAATCATGTGGTTAGCTTGGGATTGCTCAGTGCCTCAGTTTGGGATTTCAACATATATTAATTACTGCCGAGTCAAGAGCCAGTGGTAAGACCTCTCTTCACTGAACAAATAATTAGAAAAAGTAGGTCAAATAGCGATCCGAAAAGATTGATGGATATATGCTCTAGCTTAGAAAGAGGCAGAACATACTTACAAAGTCAGTTAAGTGATAAAAAGCTAACTATTAAGCACAGGCTGAATTCAAGGGAAAGCCCCCAACAATCGGGGCTTTTCCCCGATTAGATTAGATCAGAAAATCATCTAGTGATTTTCCTTCATTCTCGATAGCCTCTTTCAGAGGCACAGGCATACGACCTTGACCTGTCCAGGTGCGCTCTTCACCATCAACGGTGAATTTATACTTAGCTGGACGAGGTGCACGCTTAGCTTTTTTAGGTGTGTCGGCCAATGTTGCTAGCAATTCTTCTGGGTCAATACCATCTGCTATCAGCATAGCGCGGTACGCCTGTAATTTTTCTTCTTTTTCTTTCTCTACTTGGCGAGATTCTGCCTCAGCTTCTTCACGCTCAGAAACCACAGTTTGCAGTTTCTCAAGGGCTTCTTGAAGTTGTTCTAACGTAAACTCTTCTCGTGCAGTAGCGCGCAAAGAACGTAGGTTTAATAGCGTTTTAAAAACATCACTCATAATTTAAATGTTCATAGTAAATAAAGCAGATACATTACATTATTATTGGTAATTAGACTATTCACAATCAAAGAAATAACACTTGCAACGCTTTGCGGCACAGGCTTTTCGGTGTATTAAAAAGCCTGTATTACTAACTCTAGCAGTCTGTTTGCTCTGAAAGCCTCAGTGCATCTTCCAACTCAACGCCAAGGTAACGGATTGTGTTATCTAATTTAGAGTGCCCCAACAGGAGTTGCACAGCCCTGATATTCTTTGTTCTAGCGTAGATTAAAGTGGCTTTAGTGCGACGCATGGAATGTGTTCCATAATTATCTGCATTCAACCCCAGTTTGCTCGCCCAATTCCTGATTATTGAACGATAAAAAGAGTAGCTTATAGGTTGCCCCTTTCGTCGAGCACTCGGGAAAAGGTAATTATTTGCTTCTAGAGAGGCTGAATAGATCCATCGGCTGATACTTTGCCTGCGTTCTTGGTGTGATCTCGTAATGCACATCAGTACCAGTTTTCTGCTGGATGCATTGCACCCTTTCGTAGATCACTCCTTGGGATGATACATCGTATACGTGGAGTTGAAGTAAATCGCTGGCTCTCAATTTACTATCAATTGCCAGATTAAGCAGTGCAAGCTGCATCAAATCGTTTTCAAGCTCTAATCGAGTTCTGATTCGCCAGATTTCTTCAAGCTTGAATGGCCTTTTTATTCCGCTACATGCCCTTGGTGATTGCTTCCTCATGTTGACCTCCTTCGAATGTTATTGGCCAACTAGGATTTTAGGAAAGCTAGCGGGACATTCTAGCTAGGAAAGTCATGGAAAAAATTAGTTAACATTAACCCTATAAAATAGCTCACCGATTTTGAGGCAACTTTCCTTGAAGAATATAGATAGCCCCCCCCTTTTTTTATCATAAAACACAACTAAATCAACGCCTTAATCGTGGCTGACATTTGAAAATAAAATATTTGCCCACACTACTGACAGAAACTGACACTCCTGTCAGATACTATTATTTCAACGTCAAGGACATGGTCAGAGAGAAGACGCCTCTTGAGCAGAGCTATAAACATTCATTAAAAATAACTGACAGTAGTTGTAAAAATATCCGCGCTCGACTGAACAATTGATTTGCACGAACGACTGGCGAGCAAAGTCACTTATCGGTTTTGAATCATTAGCTATTAATCACCAAGTAATTAAAATAAAAGGAATTCCCTAAGTTCGGGTGGATAGAAATTGATATGAGTAAATCAGAACGACTTTTTGACCTGCTGACAGTGCTACGCTCAAAGCGCTATGCCGTTACCGCAACTGAGCTTGCGAAAGTAATGAATGTGAGTGAACGGACTATCTACCGCGATATTCAGTCACTGCAAAATTCCGGTGTTCCCATTCAGGGAGAAACCGGAGTAGGTTATATGCTACAAGCTGGTTCACACCTGCCTCCTTTGATGCTGACAGAGCAAGAGATGGTAGCGTTTGAACTGGGTATGCGCATGGTTCGAGCTTGGTCAGACGAAGAACTTGCAAAAGCCGCTCAAAGTGCGTCAACCAAAATACAGTCAGTGCTGCCGGACAGAGTAAAGAAGCAAATCGAGTCCTTCCCGATGGCTGTTGCTGATAATCATATTCCGTCTGATATCACCAAGCGGGGGCAGTTACTAAGGCATGCAATTGATAAGCAAAATAAAGTTTCAGTTCATTACATAACTGAAGATGGCCTTGTGACTGAGCGCGTACTGCAACCATTAGGGCAGATATTCTGGGGAAACAACTGGACATTAGTGGCTTGGTGCGAACAAAGTGATGATTATCGCCACTTTCATCTCGATCGAATCGAACAATTGTCGGTTCTTGAAGAAGCATTTAGCCTGACAGAGTCTAAATCTTTGTCGCATTGTCTTTCACTGTGCGTCAATAGCCATTTAGTTTAAACGTATTTACCCCTGTGTACTTACAGCGTACGCCATTGTGATGGGCATTGCACTTAGAGCAGTCATGTGGTGATGCAGGCAGGTACTTAAGGCAGATGAGAGTCCAGTATCGCCAGTTATTTCATAGTAACAGGGTTTGAAGAATTTTACTTAAAGAGAATATCTCAATCTGAATATTGAGTGCCTTCTTAAAATACACAATGTTCTTAATTTCATAATGCAATAGCAGACGCACTTTGCGTTTATAAAACATTTTACAAACAACAAATATAGGAGCGTTTCATGATCCGACTAGTATTTATGACCGATGACAGCAATATGATTGGCTGCAAAGATCCTCAGGATATGCAAAACAGGGTAGCAAAATGGCCACAAGGTAAAGACTTTGAAGCTGAACTAGGCCGACTTTTCTACGGTGAACATATCGCTAGTGGAGGTGTTACCTACCCTGCATTTTATGCCAATGCTGTAGAAGGCATGAACATCAATGTTTTATCTCTGGATGAAGACTTTGATCTTATGGGCAACGAAAACGCAAAGGTTGTAACTGATTTTAAACAACTGGTAGATAAATTCAGTGGCAGTGATGAAACGCTGCTTGTTACAGGCGGAAAAACCACATGGGAATTGTTCCTGCCATATGCTGATGAAATGGTTGTTGTCTACACAGACAACGTATTGACTCCAGGTGATATTCTGTTTGACTCGTGGAGAGATGTCACAAAAACAGAAGTGGATCGTGTATTCTGGGAAGGCGGCTCCACCATTACTTATAAAGTTGATAAATAATTCATCTGCTTTTATTTATCAACAAGCTTATGGAGGTTAATGGATTAGACTATGTCTGATTCATTAGCCTGTTGATGGGTCTTATGAAGCCAGAAATTCTAATCGCTGACTTTAAAAAAACAGAAAGTTATTAAGGCTTAGCATTGTAATGGTTAGTATTACATTTGGCCTACCATTACTAATGTTATAGTAAGGATGCGAACTAATTCTGGGGTTGCTTTTTGCCTCTTGATGATCACGTCACTGATATGAGAGAAAGTAAGTCAAATAACGCTTAGATGAAGTTAACCGTCAGCAAGCTGAAACAAGGAAAGGGGCATAAAAGAGCTACCAACCTAAAGCTTACGGCTTTTATGTCAACAGTGTCATTTTACGACATTTAGTGGCTATTTTGGCAAAGGTAAGTGGCCTTAGTCTTTTGATGATGTAGGATATTACCTAGTTCTTCCTATAGGGGAGGGAATCTATTATTAAGGGACATAATGCAAACCAAGTACCTTCTTTTGCCAGCTTTTGCTGCTTTTGTCTTATCTGCCTGCACATCTACGCCGACTGATAGTGTTGAGCAGGTTGATGTGCTGTACCCAAGTACAGCGACCTTATTCGATCTATCGTCTTCCGGCGAGCAGCTTGTCGCAGGTATGGCAATGACGCAGAAGATCACTGATATTCACCGCTCTGACGACAAAGCACTTGTGTGTATAGAAGATCGCTGTGCGTACTCGGTGGCGCTGCCGAATGAAAAATTTGAGTCCCTACTTTCTGAGGGGCAGGTATTACCTATGTCACAAGCCATTGTGGAACTTGATGGCGTAGAGCTACTTCACCACCAATAAGTGCCATAGACCAAGCCCAGTGAGTACTTGACTGGGCTGTATTTTGAGCACCATTTCTCAAAACCAGTGGTAATCAGATATAGAAGAAGCTATAGCTGGTGGTTGCCAAGGTGTTCGACACAGATTTCCCCACCTTTCCAGTTAGCTTTGTAGATGGTCATCCCTTTGCTGCCATTGCGCTGTGGGGAATTAGTTTGGTGCTCAAAACCATAGGCTGAAGCGATGCCGACCAACTGGCGGACATCGCCTTCCTCAATATCAAAGTGGTGATGAGCATGGCCACTAATCACATTGCATTTGCTTGTAAAACAGCGAACAACCTCAGCTTGGTTTTCAATGCCAATCTGCTTGAACCATTGCTCGCTAACATCAAGGATCGGGTGGTGTGAGACGATTAACCTTGGTGTTTTCCTTATGGCCTTTCTTAGAGCCACTATCTCTCTGCTTGTAACTCTCCCAGCACCAAGCTCCAGAGATTTGCCTGTGGCTTTTCGCTGGTATCGAGGAAATGGAAAGGGATACCGTGCACAGTTGCTGATTGGCGAATCTTAATTTTGCTGCCCTTGAAGCAAGTTTTCATAACATTCAGATCGTCATGATTTCCTGCAAGCGCATAGCAATGGGTAATGAACTCGCAGGCTTCAAGGTAAGCTCGGATACGCTGATAAGCAGCAGGGACTGCGGCATTGGCAAGATCACCGGTCAGCAGCAAAACTTTCTCGTCCTTATCTTGGTTAACAATGTCTAATAGCCTGATGAGATTGGCATCTAGCTCATTGCTAGCCACGGCTAGGTGAGTGTCGGTGATCTGGTAAATTTTCACAGTTATCCCTTTGTTGAATTTTGTTTCTTATCAGTTCAGTACGGCGCTAGGTTAAAGGAAAGCCAAATAACACGCTATAAATAGTTAGGCTATGCCTAGTGAAGTAGGTCTGCTAAGCGCTGTTTCTGCCTTCCTTTTTCATCGAAATTATCCGCTGACAGCCAAGCTTGATGTGCGCTGGAGATTTGCGGCCAGTCGCTGTCAATGATGGCATACCAAGTAGTATCTCTATTTCGTCCGTTGTAGACGATTGCTTGTCTGAACAACCCTTCATAAGTGAACCCTAGGCGCTCTGCTGCAAGGCGCGAAGGCTGGTTGAGGGAATCACACTTCCACTCGCAGCGGCGGTAGCCTAATGTTTCGATGGCGTGTTTAAGCATTAGGTGGATGGCTTCGGTTGAAGCAGGCGTTTTTTGCAGTTTGGCCGAGAAAAGAAAGTTGCCAACTTCAATGACACCCATTTGGGGAACAATTCGCATATAGGAAGCAATACCCACGGCTTGTTCTGTCGCAGGGTCGATAATGGCAAAGAAAAGCGGGTCGCGGCTTTGCTTTAGAGGGGTTAGCCAGTCAAAGAAGCTCTCTTTGCTATCAAATGGCCCCATGAACATGTAAGTCCATAATCGGTTCTCTTTGTCGGCAGAGAATGCTGCAAACAGATCATCGCCATGGCGGCTTGGGTTAAGCGGTTCTAAGCGGGTAAAGTGCCCGGAAAGTGTCACAGGCTCTGGGACGGTGGCACCTTGCCAGTCAGGCATTGGTGAGCCAATAGGTTGTTGGAGATGGTTAAAATACATAGGATGTTCCAAAAGGTTATGTGGCGTTATTCTTCTTGAAACCAACAGGTTACTACCGACTATTGTGGGATTTCTGTGGTATGGGTTAGAAAATCTTGATTTACCTCCGTAGTTGCAGATTTTATGTTGCTATATGATAGGGCAGCATTGTTGGCAGCCACCGAAAAATAATTGGAGCAGATGTTGATAGAGAAAGCTTGGATACCCCAAATTGAACAGCGACTTGGTCTTCAGCTGTCACAACTAAGTGGCCTTGAAGGGGCAAACGCACTTTGCCAGGCGATGGTGACGGCGATTCCGTTTGAGAACTTGGATGTGCTATCAGGTATTCCAATCAATGATGAAACCTCTCACCTTTACCAAAAATTAATTCTGTCGAAACGGGGAGGGGTTTGCTTCGAGCTCAATAATTTCTTGTTTGAGCTGCTTACATTTTGTGGTTACCGCGTATATCGTGTTGCGGCAAGAATGTTTGTTGAAGGTGAATTAAGAGATGTTGCGAATCACATCACTCTGGTTCTTGAGCTTGATGAGCAAAAGTACATCGCAGATGTCGGGGATGCCCGGGCGATGTCCCAAATTATTCCTATGGATGGCAGCCTTGGCTTCGAACACCTTGGCATTACCCATCAAATAAAGCCCATTGGACAGGACTGTTATCAATTGTGGCTGCATGACATTAATTGCGATAAGGGGAAAGAGAATCCAGGCCTGTCACCACGTTATCAATTCATCGATGAACCTTATCAGCGTATCGACTTCAAACATGGTATTGCGTTTATCGAGCATGATGAACGATCAATCTTTAATAAACAGTGGGTGGTTTCAAAGTTACAGGGTGACACAAGAATCGCGTTGTCTGACGAGCATGTAGCAAGAACATCCAGTGAGGGCAAAACCATTACCCCGTATCATTCTGATGAAAGGGCGACCCTATTAGCTGAATTGTTTGGCATTGTTACTCATTAAATGTACTAATTCAGACCCGATCTGACAGTTACCCACTTTCGACTTGGTGCCTGTCAGATTATATCTGGGCTAGATTCTTTTCGGCCCAGATTGATTTCCCATCCTCTAATGTTTCTATGGGCGTTCTGCCACAGCACATTTTTCCTTGATGGGTACGATGATTGTTGTAGTAGTCCACCCATTCGTCCAGATCTTTCTGCAACTCATCCATTGAGCCATACAGTTTCTTTCTGAACGTCACTTGGTAGAACTCATTCAATATGGTCTTGTGGAAGCGCTCGCAGATCCCGTTTGTCTGTGGCGACATGGCTTTAGTTTTAGTGTGATCGATATCATTGATGGCTAAGTAAAGTTGGTAGTCATGTTGCTCAACTCGACCGCAGTATTCAGTACCCCGGTCAGTCAAGATTCGCAGCATTGGCAACTCGTGAGTCTCGAAGAACGGTAGAACCTTGTCATTCAACATATCTGCTGCGGTGATAGGTGTTTTTGTCGTATAGAGCTTAGCGAAAGCAACTTTGCTATAGGTATCAACGAACGTCTGCTGATAGATGCGTCCAACACCTTTCAGATTGCCAACATAGAACGTGTCTTGAGAGCCGAGATAACCTGGGTGTGCAGTTTCTATCTCACCACAGGCCTCATCATCATGCTTCTTGCGCTCAAGGGCAGCGACTTGCTCGTCCGTTAGGATTATACCGTCCTCTGCGACCTGTTTTTCCAGTGCGATAAGACGTTTCTTGAAGTTTTCTAGGTCATTGCGGAGCCAGATTGAGCGTACGCCACTTGGAGAGATAAACACGCCTAGTTTACGCAGTTCATTGCTTGTTCTGACTTGTCCATGCGCAGGGAAGTCGATGGCGTATTTGAGCACAGCCTGCTCAGTCTCACTATCGACACGATTCTTTAAGTTTGGTGTTCTGCGGCTTTGATTAATCAGAGCATCGATACCACCTGTTTCTACCAACTCTTGATAACGATAGAAAGTGTCTCTTGAGACACCCATGACTTTACAAGCTTTTGATACATTACCGAGTTCTTCTGCAAGATTGAGAAGCCCAGCTTTGTGTTTGATGATTGGATTGCTAGTATGAAGCATGAGAGTTACCTCTTATTGTCTTTGATTACGGATTCAGCACCTTTAATCAAAGTGGGTAACTCTCTTCATTTCAATTGAAGTGTCAGATCTAGTCGGAACTAATACAAATTATTGCTACAAAAATCTAGTTTGATATCTCCCTAATCAATTAACTCTATAAGAGTTTAGTCAAAGTTGTTACAAATATTAACTCAGAATTGTCCATATGCTTGCTGGATAGCTGCTAGCGTGTGATGTTGTCAATGAGCTTTTGAGCTCAGAGCAAGGCTTAGTAGCCTTGCTTATCTTTGTAACCTTACTGTTCATGTGACGTAAATGCTGCAATAACCCTTTGCTTGAATAAGCCGAGCCTTATTTCATCTAAAGTACAATTTAGTGCTTGAGGGGAGCCATGAGTAGTTTTTTCGTCCCAGATAACTCTCGGGTCAGCACAGCCTTCAGCTTGTTGGGTTGATCGAGTTCCTAGCAACTTAACTGCAGAAATTAAATCCTGCACTATTGGTGCTTTTACGCTAGTGAACATGCAAGACGTTGGGATGTCTTGCTCTATTTGCTCAGAGAACTCTACCAAGCTTTGCTCTGCAAAAGTAAACAGCCATGCATACTGACGATCCATTCCATTTGCCCTCAGGATACGACCAAGTACTTGCCTAAAATACAGCTCAGTTTTTATCGAGCTCATGTGGCAACAAACTTGTAGGCGAGGTATATCAGTCCCCTCGCTAATCATCCCTACACTAACGATCCATTGCGTATTGCCACTGCGAAATCGTTCTATTTCTGCCAGTGGCTCTTCGTGACGATACGTTACGATAGAAACTGTTTGAGCGTATTTTTTAGTAAGTATCCTTTTAATCTCTTGTGCATGCGCAACAGATGAGGCAACGACCAAGCCCCCGGCGTCGTTTTTTAGACGGCGCAGCTTTACTAGCTTTTTGCAGCCTAGGCCAAGTAGGTGCTCCATTGCTTCTTGATTGTGAAGAACACTTTGGTAAGACGTCTTAGTTTGTTTAAGCATCTCCAGAATCGACGAAAAGGATTGTTTCTCATCATCGTTAGTTACTGTCAAATGTTCATTATCGACAAGTACAATCTTAGGGCTACGACAAACTTTATCGGCAATGGCTTGCTTTAAACTGTATTGGTAGTCGACCAGTAACTTTCCATCGGGGGCGCTATATTCAGCCATTACTATTGGCAACGAATCCGATCGCCAAGGAGTTCCAGACATTGCAAGAGTGTATGTAGCTAACCCTTGAATTTTTGTTAGTATTTGTTGCCCCCAGACATTCGCAGTCCCAGCCTCTGAACCAGAGCAGTGATGGATTTCATCAAACACGACAAACACACGAAAGTTACTCAAAGTTTTCCAAAATTCCTCATTGAGAAATTGAATCGATTGATAAGTAAGTGAACATCCGATAGAGCCTAACTCGCCACTAAAAGAACATTTTAGAGTGTTCGAAAAGGTCTTCTTAATCCCCTCTGCAACAGCTAATGAAGGTGAGAAACACAATACAAGATCTATCATGTCATTTTGAAGTAATCTCGAAGCTATGTTTGCTGCCAGCACAGTTTTACCGGCACCAGGTGTGGCTTGGCAGAAAAAATGGGCTTGCTTTGATTTATATTTCTGTAACGCTTGTTCTGAGCATTCTACCTGCCAATGTCTTAACACGCTGACTTATCCTCCTTGAGTACTCTAAGTGCTTCTGTCAAAGCATTTATACTACCTAGCAGACCTGCAGAGCGTTGTTTGGCTTGCTTGAGAAGTGGCGTCAGCTTTGGTTCTAGTTCAGGAAAACGGCGACAGAGCGATTGATACTTATTAATCTCCCCAAAAACTATCTCTAGTTCACCTTCATTTTGGTTGCGCTCATGGCTTAAAACGGAGTAATCAGGTGTTGAGGTAAGAATAGCATTCGTACTTCCTGACTTGTGCTCGAGATCAAGACCTTCAGCGACAGTATTTTCGGAATAACATTGCTGTTGATGTGCTTTAAAGTGTTTAACAACTGCAATCCAGTTTTTATACATTCGATCAATTGTGGAGTCTTTTCTGACACCTTTTGTAGCACTGTCTCTTATACACTTCCTAATTGTTTCTTCAGAGATCTGATCTACATCTGTAGTTAGGGGTAAATCAATATGGTTAATAGTTCTAAAAGCAGCTTCATATAAATATTTTTTGTATGATTCCTTAACACTAATAGGGAGTTTACCTTCCTGCAGTTTAAGAGCGAATGCGTTCAGTTCATCAAGTGAGTTCAATTTTAGTCCGGATTTTTTCTGTGAGTTCAGAGAGCGCGTGATGGTACTTAGGAATTATTTTAGATTCAACTAAAAGTTTTCTGATTGCTGCGTTAATATACAGGGCTTTATCTTGTAGTCCCAAAAACTTACTGCGGACATAAAATTTACTGATATTTTAACAGTGACAACTATCCTGCCAGAGGGTCTGCTGGCGTTCTTGGTTCAACTACATCAAGCAGGGGCACAATTCTCGTCATGGTTATTTGATATTGTTTTGTGAGGATTCTTGTAATGACCCAGCCGATTTTGGACAACTTTAGCTGCTAATTTGTAGAATTATAGCGGTGTTTTCATTTTGACCTGCCCCAGTGATATCGAGCACTCGACGAAGTGAGTTGCCATACTTCAGTTAATTCATGTGTTACTAAATTAGAAAGAACGAAGCTCGAAATTGTCCAGAAACGTCTTACATGTCCATCCATAAAAGCCATTATGAATGGACATTCCAGTGCGTTGTTGTAACCAGTGGGCTACGTATTGTCTAGCAAGTAGCTTTTGAAGTGACTCGCAACCGCCGAAGCTTTTGTCGGTGGATGATAATAAAGGTTGAGGCTCCAGATACTGGTTTCGTACTCTTCCAGTACAGGGGTAAGCTCTTTATCAGATAATGGCTTATTAACAATGAAAGCAGGAAGATAGGCAATTCCAGCGCCTTTTATCGCGCTTTGTAAAAGTAAATCGCTGTCGTTAACTTCCAGTGATTTAGGCACTTTGATCATCTGGGTTTCGCCATTGCGCTCGAAAATCCAATCATTGCTGCCGGTCAGAGTGGTGGCGAACAAGCATTGATGCTGTGAAAGTTCGGTAGGCAGTTCGGGGGCAGGGTTTCGCTCCAGATACGTTGGAGAAGCCACCGCAACAAACGGGCTTTGCATCAGCTCTCTACGCACTAGGTGCAGATCTTTTTCCTGGTAGCCTTGATAGCAAGCATTGGCACTGATCACCAAATCGGCCTCAGCAGCATGGTCGAGTGCCCACGGCGTCACATTGAGGTTAAAGGTGACATTCGGATGGGATATCAGGTAGTTACTGATTTTATCCATCAAAAAATTATTGGCATAAACAGGGGTGCAAACGATATTAATATGGCCTTTGTCTTGTTCCTGGAAATCTTGCAGGCTGCGACAAAGTTGCTCGGCGTTATCAACCAAAGGGGAGAACTCATCAACCAGTTTTTGGCCTGCCGGGGTGGCGGTTAATAGCCGGTTAGTGCGGCGGCAGAGGGTAATACCAAAGCTCTGTTCGAGATCCTGTAGCCAGCGACTCCCAGCAGAAACAGAGATATTGAATTTCCGCGCGGCGGCAGAAATGGAACCGGTGCGGATGACGTAAACAAAGAAAGCCATTTTATCGAGCATTATTTCTCCCTTGTGATGATGCAAAAGCAGGCTTTCTTTACGAAAGCCTGCCATTCGTTCTATTTATAAAAGTTAAGCGGTGGTTTCTGCAGTTTTAGCCGGGACTTTCTTACCAAGCTTCTTGGCCATGGCTTCTTCCATTTTCTCCAAGCTGACGCCTTTGGTTTCTGGTACATATTTAACGACCACAAACATACAGATTAGCGACAGGGCTGCGAACAACCAGAAGCTGAACGCGCCGTTGAAGTTCTCTTTCAGGAAGGCATTTTCGTTCAGCATTGGGAATGACTGGGTCACAATGAAGCCAGTGAACCACTGGGCACCCACTGCGATAGCCATTGCACGGGAGCGGATGCTGTTCGGGAAGATTTCAGAAATCATGGTCCAGCACGCACAGCCCCAAGAGGTCGCGTATGAAACAACGTATAGACACAGAGCAAACAGGGCCGCATAGCCTTCAGTGCCGGTGTATAGCACGAAGCCAACCACTGTCATACCGACGGCACAGCCAAAGGTACCGTATTTCATCAGTGGTAGGCGGCCGACTTTATCAATCAAGTACATACCCAGAGCGTTACCCAGGATGAAGACGACACCAACGAAAGTAGTCTGGAACAGCGCATTCTCTGTGCTGCCAGTAATTGGACGCAGGATTTCCGGCGTGTAGTACATAATGACGTTGATACCGGTCAGCTGCTGGGCAGCGGCGACGAAGGTACCGATCACCAAGATAGCGAACAGCAGCGGTGAGCGCAGGCTAACTTGTTTTTTGCCCGGTTGATTGGAGTCAGCCAGTGAATCCTGGATCTCGCCGATAAGTTGATCAGCATGTTTCGGGTTGGAAATACGCGATAGAGTTTCTTTTGCTTGGTCGATTTTGCCTTTCAATACCAACCAGCGTGGTGATTCCGGAATAAGGAACAATAGACCGGCAAATAGCGCGGCAGGGATCACCTCTGAGCCCAGCATCCAGCGCCAGCCCATATCAACCAACCAAGCTTCACTCATACCTTTGGCAATCAGGTAGTTAACGTAGAATACACCGGTCTGGCCGATAACGGCAGACTGCTGGAACATACTCACCGCACGGCCACGGAAATCTTTCGGTGCCACTTCCGACATGTACATAGGTGAAACCACACAGGCCAAACCAACTGCGACACCACCAACGATGCGAAGCATAACGTAGAAAGAGAAGGTGGTTGCCAGTGCGGAGCCTATGGCGGAGATCATAAAGAGGATAGCGGCGATGAAGAGGGTGTTACGGCGTCCGTACTTTAGTGCGGACCAACCGGCGCTGACGGCACCGATAATACTACCTAGAACAACACTTGATACTGCCCAGCCGGTTTGTGCCGGGGTTAAGCCAAAGTGCTCCCTGATAGGACCGATGGCGCCTGAAATAACAGCGGTATCGTAACCTAATAAAATTCCCCCTAGGGCTGCGATACAACAAATTCTGATGATATATGCAAAGTTATGTTTTCGGGCCTCGGCCGCGGTTGTGGGTGACATGTTCTACTCCTTTATGAGATCCCCGTCTCTTACTCAACCATCGAATAAGTTTGAGTTGGGTAGCTTTCCAATGCGCTAATTACTGTAGGGTATTTGCATCGGCATTATTCTCACCACCAATATTTGTAATAGTAATTTATTGCCTTGATAATAATTTTCCACTTGGTGACGGCCTAAATCATAAGCTCCCAATATTTTTACGGCTATAGCCAATAAGTGGTTTTGTCTAAAAATGATACTTACGTCAAATTGCGAAAAATATTTTCCGTTACTTGTTTTCTGGTTAAGTATTTGATTTTAAATGGTTATAATTAATTGTGATCTTGCTCAAGAATTTCTTCTAAGCCGCGTGATTACTGGGGTTTTTTCATTTTGATGTGGAAAAGTGAAAACGATTGTGACTGGTGAAAAATATTTTTCGTTTTTATTTTTTCGGTTATAGTGATTTCCAGTGAAGCAAATGGTGCAGATTGAAAAGCGGTTCAGAGATTCCTAAAGAACATATTCCACTGGACTGACCACAATCGTCACCGACCCGGAATTTAATAATCAAAAAAATTGGAGTACAAACATGAGCAATGTTCAATACGGAATCAGCCCACTAACTTGGACTAACGATGATATGCCTGAACTGGGCGGCGAGATCCCATTGGAAACATGTTTGAGTGAAATGGCGGAAGCGGGCTTTACTGGTACTGAGCTAGGTACTAAATACCCACGTGAGCCTGAAGTGCTTATCCCTCTTCTAGAACAGCACGGCCTTGTTCTTGCTTCTGGTTGGTACAGCGGCAACTTGATGACGCTAACCGCTGAAGAAGAAATCGCAGCAATGCAAGAGCACATCAAACTGCTTAAGGCTGCTGGCTGTAATGCCATGGTATTCGGTGAAGTGAGCAACACAGTTCACGGCGACATCAATACCCCTCTATCTCAGCGCGTTATCTTAACGATGGATGAGTGGAAGGCTTACTGTGAGAAGCTAACTACAGTGGCTGATTACCTACTTAACGAGCACGACATCAAGCTGTCTTTCCACCATCACGTGGGCACTATCTGTGAAACAGAAGATGACATCAACCTAATGATGGAACTGACTGGCGACGCTGTTCACCTAACACTGGATACTGGCCACATCACCTACGGTGGCGGTAACCCTGTCACTATGATCAAGCGCTGGGGCCACCGTATCGGCCACATGCATTTTAAAGACCTACGCCTAGACGTTATGAAGGCCGCTCGTGATGCAGACAAATCATTCCTTAACGCAGTTCTTGATGGTGTATTCACCGTTCCTGGCACTGGCGATGTTGATTACGATGACGTTTTCGCTGCACTGAAAGAGCGCGACTACAAAGGTTGGCTATTGGTTGAAGCTGAGCAGGATCCTGCAAAAGCGCACCCGCTGACTTTCGCAAAAACCGCTTTTGAGAACATCACTGGCTACGCGACTAAATACGGCCTGTAAGTAAAGGCTGAAGGATAAGGGGGCAGGCTAGGCCTCCTTAACATCTCATAGCAAGAACGATGAAAAAGTTGCCGTGAGTAAAGGAAATATTTTTCGACTATCGAAAAACGAGGAAGACAATGAATACTGTACGCCTGACCGTTGCTGAAGCACTTGCCAAGTACCTTGCAGCACAAATGATTGAAATTGATGGAAAGAAAGAACAACTTTTTGGTGCCGCCTTTGCGATTTTCGGTCACGGTAATGTGACGTGCTTTGGCCAGCAGCTAAAGAATATCGAAGATAAAATTCCAACTTGGCGTGGTCAGAACGAACAGTCGATGGCGACAGCAGCCATTGCATACGCGAAAGCTAACCAGCGTCGCCGCATTGGTATTGCAACCAGCTCTATCGGCCCAGGCGCAACCAACATGGTTACCGCTGCGGGTATCGCACACACCAACCGTCTACCTCTACTACTTATTGCTGGTGACGCCTATGTTAGCCGCCTGCCAGACCCTGTTTTGCAGCAACCGGAGAACTTCGAAGATCCGTCTGTGACTTCAAATGATGCCTTTAAACCGCTAACGCGCTACTGGGATCGCGTTCTATCTCCATCTCAGCTAATGCACACGCTGCCGCAAGCGCTTGATACCATGCTAGACCCAGCCACTTGTGGCCCAGTATTCCTTGGCCTACCGCAAGATATCCAGGGTGTCGCTTACGACTTCCCTGAAGTGTTCTTCGCCGAGAAAGTACACCGTATCCGCCGTCCAGAGCCTGAAGCGATTGTTCTGGAAGAAGCGAAAGAAATCCTAATGCAAGCGAATAAGCCACTGATCATTTCAGGTGGCGGCGTGCACTACTCACTTGCTACTGATGAGCTGGCTGACTTTGCTGGCAAACACAATATCCCTGTAGTCGAGACCATTGCTGGTCGCGCCACCATGCTGCAGGGCAACCCGCTGAACGCAGGCCCAATCGGTGTTACCGGCTCTGATTCAGCCAACCACATGGCTAACGAAGCGGACGTGGTATTAGCTATCGGTACACGTCTACAAGACTTCACCACAGGCTCTTGGACTGTGTTCAAGAACCCAGAGATGAAGCTGGTCAGCATCAACGTGGCGAAATTCGATGCCATCAAGCACATGTCTTACCCAATCTTGGGCGATGCAAAAACATCGATGACCAAGCTGTCTGCTCTACTTGGCGACTGGCGCTCAGGTGATGAGTGGTCGGCAAAAGCCAAGGCAGAAGCGGATGAGTGGAAAGAACTGGTTCACCGCCGTACTCACCCGCAAGAAGGCGACTTGCTACCGGGCATGTCTTCTTACGCGGAAGTGATCGGCAAGCTAAACAAGTCAATGGAAAAAGGCGATACCGTACTGACTGCTGCAGGTGGCCTTCCAGCTGAGCTGTCAATGAACTGGCAGAACTACCAGATCGGTAAATTCGATATCGACTTCGGTTACTCATGCATGGGTTATGAGATTGCCGGCGGATGGGGCGCGAAAATTGCCAACCCAGATAACGACGTTGTAGTGCTAGTTGGTGACGGTTCATACCTTATCCAGAACTCAGATATCTACTCCTCAGTACTGACTGGTCACAAGATGATTGTCGTGGTGTGTGACAACGGCGGTTTCGCGGTTATCAACAAACTACAGAATAATACCGGCAACGAGTCGTTCAACAACCTGCTTGAAGACTGCCGCCGCCCAGATGGCGAGTTGGCCCGCGTAGACTTTGCCAAGCATGCAGAAGCTCAAGGTGCGATTTCCGAGAAGCTGACCTCTATCGAAGACTTTGATGCAGCATTCGCCCGCGCTAAAGAAGCTGACCGTACTTACGTGATTGTGGTGGATATCGACCCGGTATCACCTGCGGCATGGTCTAAGTGTGACTGCTGGTGGGAAGTAGGTCTGCCTGAAGTGACTCGCAACGACCACACTGCACAGAAAGTCGCAGAGTGGGAAGAAGGCCGAGCTACACAAAGGCGTGGTGTATAGAGAATTTATTAACCAAGAGGCTCTTATCACAGAGAGCCTCTGAGAATAAAAACTTTGTAAACAAGAACTTTGCAAACAAGAACTCAGTAAAAAAGAACAAACTATTTCCAATATCTGAAACGCAGGTCTCTCTCAAAAAGTGGTGGGGATACCTGGCAAGGAGTGAAGCCATGTTTAATGAAGAACGTCATTTTGATCAACCTATCCGTTGGGCAATGGTGGGCGGCGGTCGTGGTAGCCAGATCGGTTACTCTCACCGTAACGCTGCACAGCGTGATGGTTTGTTCAAGTTGGTAGCCGGTGCTTTTGACCTTGATCCTCAGCGCTGCCGTGACTTCGGTGAAAACCTCGGCCTTGATGGCGACCGTTGCTACGCCAACTACAAAGAGATGTTCGAGCAAGAAGCCCAGCGCGAAGATGGCATTCAGGCGGTATCTATCGCAACGCCAAACTCGACGCATTACGAAATCTGTAAGGCAGCACTTGAATCAAAGCTACACGTGGTGTGTGAAAAGCCAATTACTTTCACTACAGAAGAAGCAGAAGAGCTGAAGGAAATTGCGGCGAAGAACAACCGTGTTATCGGCGTGATGTATGGCTACAGCGGTTTCCCAATGGTTCAGCAGGCACGCGAAATGGTTAAGCGTGGCGACCTAGGTGAAATCCGCGTTATCAACATGCAGTTCGCGCATGGCTTCCACAACGAAGAGTACGAACTAAACGATCCAGGCTTGAAGTGGCGTGTAAGCCCAGAAGTCTCTGGCCCAACGTACGTGCTAGGCGATATCGGTACCCACGCGTTCTACCTGTGTGAAGTGATGACAGGGCTGGAAGTAGACCGCCTATCTTGCATGCGCCAGAGCTTCATCAAATCACGCACACCGCTAGAAGATAACGCCCACGTGATGATGGAATTCAAAGGCGGTGCTGTGGGCACGCTATGGGCATCAGCGGTTAACGCAGGCTCTATGCACCAGCAGAAGATCCGCATCGTGGGTTCTAAAGCGTCTATCGAGTGGTGGGATGAGCAGCCTAACCAGCTTCGCTACGAAATTCAGGGCGAGCCTCCACGCATTCTAGACCGCGGTATGGGCTACCTATACCAAGACGTAGAAGGCGTTGCTGCTAACCGCGTTGGTGGTGGTCATGCTGAAGGTTACTTCGAGTCTTGGGCAAACCTATATCACCGTTTTGCATTGGCATTCGATGCTGCAGACCGTGATGACCAAGAAACACTGGCAGGTATCTGGTTCCCAGGTATCGATGCAGGTATCGAAGGCGTACGCCTATGTGAGAAGTGTGTTGAGTCAGCAGACCAAAACGCTGCATGGGTTGAATACAAGTAATAACGAAAGGACGGACCATGACAAAGATTGCACTTCAGCAAGACCGTAAGCTGGATGCCATCGTGTTGGGACGTGCGGGCGTAGATCTCTACGCCCGTGAATCAAACACGGACATGGCAGACATTTCTGGCTTTAATAAGTTTGTCGGCGGCTCTGCAGCCAATATTGCAGTGGCGGTTAGCAAGTTAGGCGGCAAAGTAGGGTTTATTGGTTGTGTCGCTGATGATGCATTCGGTGGCTACGTAAAGCAGTACATGTCAGGCCAGGGTATTAACCTTGATGGCATGATGACAGACAACTCGGGCTCGCGCACTTCCGTTGCGTTTACCGAGATGAAACCAAGTGACTGTACGGTATTGATTTACCGCAATACAGCCTCTGATTTGACCATCAAGCCAGAGCAAGTAGACCCAGAATACATCGCCAATGCAAAAGTGTTGGTAGTTACAGGTACAGCGCTTTCTGAAAGCCCGAGCCGTGAAGCCACATTGATTGCGATGGATCATGCACGCCGTAGCAATACGCTAGTCGTTCTAGATGTTGATTACCGCCCATATTCTTGGCGCACCGATGTTGATGCCTCTATCTACTACGGCATTGCAGCAAGCTTGTCCGATATCGTTATCGGTAACCGCGAAGAATTCGACATGATGGAAACCGTGTTGGCACCGGGCAACAAGGATGACGATGCAACGGCAGAGCGCTTCCTGCGAGCTAATACCCAGGTAGTGGTGATCAAAGCCGGTGAGTTCGGCTCTAAAGTTTACTGCCGTGACGGCCACAAGTTCCAGCAAGGCATCTTCCGCGTAGAAGTTCAAAAACCTTTTGGCTCGGGTGACTCATTCGCTGGTGGCTTGATTTGGACACTGGTTAACGGTGGCGAGTTAGAAGACGGCGTAAAACATGGTTCAGCCGCTGCTGCCATTAATGTGAGCGGTAATAGCTGTACCGAAGCGATGCCAACCAAAGAACAATTATTCGATTTTATTGAGACCAGAGAACAAAGCCTTTAATAAACCACCTCCGGACGAAGTGATTAAAGGTAATTAGGTCCTGCCGGGTCAGTATTTTTACTGGACACGTCTAGAAGGGTACAAACCATCGAGGCCCGGCCTTTTTATTCAAACAAATTAGACTGATAAACACTGTGCTGGCGAATGACAGTTGGAATAGCAGGGCAGTGAGGAGAGAGTAACATGGGCAAGCATATCCCACCATTTGACAATAAAAACCAACCAATCATCGATGTTAATGATGAAGTAACACCACTGTGCTATTTCAACCAAGTTCGTTTGGCTCAAGGTGAGCAGCACCAGCACGTTGTTGAAGGCTATGAATCTGTCATCGTTCTGGCTGGCGGTACCTGTTCAATCACAGTGACCAATGGTGAAAAGACCGAAGTATTCGACAATATCGGTAAGCGTAAGTCTGTATGGGACGGTAACCCTGAAGCGGTGTATGTCCCGCTTGGCTACAGCGCAACCGTTGACTGTGTTAGCGATACGGCTGATGTGATGATTGCAGGCGGTAAGTTCGAACAGTCGCTGGAACCATTCTGTGTCCGAGAAGAGAATGTTGATATTGTTCAGTATGGCTCTGATGACACTAAAACCCACCGTAAGATTAAACACGTACTGGGTCAGTCAAATGCCGATAACCGCGGCCGTCTGCTAGTGAGCGAGTTGTTCACCGTTGGTGCCGGTGGTTGGTCAGGTTTCCCTCCTCACAAGCATGATGAAGACCGCGTTAAGCCTGATGGCAGCAAAGAGACACTTTACGAAGAAGTGTACCAGTTCCGTTTCAACCCAGACTTTGGCTTCGGTGCCCAGTTCCTTTACGAACATGAAGATGACTTCGGTCCGGTTTACCACGTGCGCACAGGCTCTGTGATTGCTATCGACAAAGGTTATCACCCAAGTGTGGCCGCTCCGGGCTATGAAATGTACTACTTCACCATCATTGTGGGCAAAACCGAAAAGTCGCTCATTCAGCACTTCGACCCACACCATGAGTACCAAGTAGAGACGATCCCTGGCATCAAGGACATGATTGCCAAGTTCAAATAAGGAGGGGCAATATGCTCGTCAGTTTAAAAGAACTATTGCCTCAGGCTGCCGCATCTGATTACGCAGTACCTTGTTTTAACGTATTTGGTTATGAAGATGCTTGCGCAGTGGTTGAAGCTGCTGAAGCGGTGAACAAGCCGGTTATCTTGGCTTGCAACAAAGATGTCGCTGACTTCTACGGGGTAGAGACAGCTGCCGCAATGTTGTTGCCATTGGCCCACAACAGCACAGTACCTGTTTGCCTGCATCTCGATCATACTTACGAGGAAGATGTTGTATACCGTGCACTGAAAGCGGGGTTTAGCTCAGTCATGTTTGATGGCTCTCAGCTGCCGCTTGATGAGAACATCGCTCGTACTCGTGCCGTTGCAGACGTCGCCCATGCACTGGGTGCATCAGTAGAAGGTGAGATTGGCTCGGTGCCTTACGATGAAGGCCGGGATCATATCAAGTCGATTTATACCGAGCCGGAAGACGCACTGCGTTTTGCCAAAGAAAGTGGCGCTGATTGTGTCGCCATTTCAGTCGGAAACGTACACCGATTGACCGAACCTACATGTACTATTGATTTCGGTCGTTTAGATCGTATTGCGAATGTGGTAGATATTCCTTTGGTTATTCATGGTACTAGCGGGATCCGTGACGAAGACATGGAAGTACTAAAGCGTACTCGTGTGTCCAAGTTCAATATTGGCACATGTTTGCGTCAGGCTTTGGGTCATAACTTGCGCGATTTTATGAACGCGGAGCCACAAAAGTTTGATCGCATTTACTTTATGAAGAAGGCAATGCCTTTCGTTAAGGAAGAAGCGATTCGCAACTTTGAATTATTATCATAAACTATAGCCTCAGGTGCTAAGCACTTGAGGTATTCTTATTTTGTAGTAGTGCTTTCGGGCAGGAGAGCGGCCAATTATGGATGTTGAAGAACAAGTACCAGCTGACTTAGATACGCTGCGTGAGCTTATTGTAAAGCGATACGACAGCCTAAGTGGGCGACTACAACAGGTAGCTGATTTTGTGATGGCCCAGCCGATGTTGGTCGCGGTCGAAACAATGGCAACCATTGCTGAACAGGCCAATGTTCCTTTGTCTACACTGAGCCGGTTTTCGAATGCGATGGGCTATTCAGGCTTTAGCTCAATGCAGTCGTTGTTCCGCGACCAGTATTTGAATCGTCCGCGGGATTATATCGAGCGTGTAAAAAAAGCGCGTGAAACAGAAGAAGTGAGCCAAGACTCACCCATGGCTATTTTCCAAGACTTTGGCCAAGCCAATATTGAAGCGATGGAACAGCTGCAAATGTCTGTTTCTCCGCAAAAGCTTGAAAGAGCGGTGAGTTTACTTGATGGGGCAGAGACAATTTACATCCAGGGTATGCGCCGTGCATATCCGGTAGCTTTTTATCTCTGGTATGCCCTAATGAAGTCAGACAACAATGTGGTGCTGCTTGATGATCATGGTGGGATGCTGTCGCCAATGACGCGCCGTATGAATGAACAAGATGTATTGGTCACTGTGACATTCAGCCCTTATGCGCCAGAAACCAGTAGCCTGATTGATACTGCGTTTGAAAAGAAGGTGCCTATTGTCGCGATTACCGATAATCAAATGACTTCGCAGGGCAGTAAAATGGAAGTGTGCTTCGAAGTTCTTGAAGGTGAAATCATGGGCTTCCGTTCTTTGAGTAGTTCGCTTTATCTGACACAAACACTGGCAGTTAGCTTGATGTGCCAGGAAGTAAAGGACAGTTAATTAAGTTGCCGTGAAATAAATGGTACTGAATTAAATTAAATTACTTTCTTTAAATTGAGTAACCAAGTTATATAACTTGGTTACCTATATCTAAGTATCTTTGAAATTAGAGTGACGTTTGAAGGTGCTTAGGTATAAACAAGTTAAAACCAAGATAAATAATTTCAGCTAAAACTCTCATTTGGGTAGGTGCTTCGACGTGGCGCCTAGGAACTTCATGCACGGCATTTGTTGTCGATAAGGATTGAAAATGCGTTTTGCTCTTCATGGAATGTGTGCGCTTCACAGTAATATTCTTTCTGATATTCGTTTGGCAAAAGAAACGGGTTACCAGGGTTTAGAAATACATACTGAGAAATTATGGCGCTATATTAACGCTGGTTTTACCAGTGAAGAATTTAAGGCAAGACTTGATGCGGCCAATATTACGCCTTCTGCGATTGATATTATCGGCGGGGTGGAAGCGGCAACCAAAGAAGAGCAGCAGCGCGTATTCAAAGAAGCCGAGATTTTATGTCGTTTTGCCAAGGATATTGGTGCCCCGACAATTCAGCTTAATGCCTTTGAAAGTTTGAATGCTTTTAGTACCGAAGACAACATCCAATTAACGGCTAAAAACATCCGTTCTATCGCCGATATTGGTCGCGAGCATGGTATCCGATTCCAGTATGAAGGTGCGGCATGGACACCTATTGCTACGCTAGAAGACTACTATCGATTGCTCGATGCGGTAGGGCGTGATAATTTTGGTTTCGTTTTAGATACATGGCACCTGTGGGCATGTCGCGGTGCTACCCTTGAGCAGATCTCTCAAGTTGACAAGTCATTGATTTACAATGTTCACCTTTCTGATGGTAAACGCCCAGCAGAAGGCCAGCCTTGGGTTGATGAAAGAGAGCTGCGCGGCTTCTACATCGGTGAAGGTGATATCCCGATGCAAGAGTGGGTAGATGCCTTGCTACAGACAGGATATGACGGCTTCTTCTCTGGTGAATTCCTCAATGACCAATTGTGGGAACACGATCATTATGAAGTGGCAGAAAAAATGCTGAGCGGGATGAAAGCATTAGTGAAATAGCCGGCAAGGAGTTTCGGCTAATTTTTGGAATAATACGTTGAATATAATTTGTTGTTATTGTCTGCGCGCTACCAAAATGGGAGGCGTTTAAGAATGAATCTTGAGCGCCGTGCAGATTTAATATTAGTCGCAACAACAATGTTGGCGGCAGCCGGTTGGATATTTTCGAAAGAAGCTATCCAAGGGTTGCCGGCTTTTGGTTTTATTGGCCTACGTTTTGTACTGGCTTCTTTGTGCCTGTTGGTATTTTGCTTTTCTGATATCAAGAAAGTCGATAAATCCGTTATCCCTAAAGCGTTGGGGGTAGGGTGCATCTTAGGTACTGCTATCTTGCTTTGGATCCATGCTATCTCTGTGAGTGAAACACTGGGTGAAGGCGCATTCATCATGAGCTTGTCCATGCTGTTCGTTCCTTTAATTGCTTGGCCATTATTCAAGGCTAAACCCCCTCGGACATTCTGGTTGGCGTTACCTATCGCCTTTGCAGGTCTATTGATGCTATCACTGGGCGGCGGTAATGGCTGGCAGATGTCTTCGAGTCAATTATGGTTTATGGCTTCGGCTGTCATGCTGGCGGTTCATTTTAATTTCAACAGCCAGTATGCCCGGAAGATCCCTACGTTGTTACTGACCTGCTTGCAGTTGTTCAGCATTGGTTGTATGGGGTTGATAGCCTCATTGCTGTTCGAAACCTGGCCAGAGTCTGTCAGCATGACGACATGGGGGTGGTTCACCTTGAGCATGTTGGTTGCGACCAGTTTGCGATATGTCATGCAGACGATGGGACAAAAGCACAGCACGGCTGCTAATGCAGCGATCATTATGATCCTGGAGCCGGTATGGACGGTGATCCTAAGCGTAATTTGGTATGCCGAAGAAATGCCTGCCAATAAGCTAGCCGGGTGCTTGATGATCCTGCTGGCTTTGTTTACCTATCGTGGCCTCGGCCACGTGATCGGTTTTATCACCAAAAAAGCGGCTTAATGGTTAACACCGATCAGTTAAGCCATTGATCAGTTGAATGATCCTACGGTTGAGTGAAAATACCCCCAGACATTAAGTTTGGGGGTATTTTTTATGTTGGCACATTGGCTTATAGATGTTGATGATTTTGCTTCACCTGACTCACTCTCTTTGTTTCAGAAAGAGTTGCCGCTTGAGTGGATTCAGCAGGCACTCGATGACACCAATAAAGCAAGCTTGAGGCGACGGAAGTTACCGGCTGAGCTTGTGGTCTGGCTCGTTGTCGGGATTGGTTTATACCGCGATAGACCGATTACCGATGTACTTGATAAGTTAGATCTGAAGCTTTCCAGTTCTCTAGGTGAATCCATTGCTCCAAGTGCGATCCCCCAAGCAAGAAAACGGTTAACGGCTAAGCCTCTCGAAGCTTTATTTACATTAACTGCACAACATTGGGCACAAACAGAAGATAGTGATGATACATGGTTCGGATTAAAGCTTTTCTCTGTTGATGGTACGCAATTTAGAACCCACGATACCCCAGCTCTTGCAGAGCATTTTCAATACGTTAAGCACAGTAAAACACGCCATACTGAATACCCAGTTGTAAGGCTATGTGCACTTTGCTCCCTTCGAAGTCGCCTAATCCATAATGTCGCTTTTGGCCCTAGCTACAACGGTGAAGAAAGCTACGCCAAGCAACTCATTTCCTCTGCAACGGCCAACTCTCTTACTATTTTCGACCGATGTTATTTAGGTGCGGAGTTAATGATTAACTGGCAAAACCAACATGGTTCTAGCCACTGGATGACCCCCATAAAATCCAATACAAAGTACACAATCATAGAGCAGTTAGATGAAGACGGGCGTGACTTGATAGTCGAAATGAATGTTTCTCAACACGCTCGCAAAAAAGATCCTCATCTGCCTGAAAAGTGGCAAGCTAGGCTTGCGCTTTATCCAGAAAAAGAGCAACCCAATCATATAAAAGGGGTTTTGACGTCCCTAACAGACAAAAAATATGACCTGCAATCCTTACTTGATGTTTACTTCGAACGATGGGAAATCGAAAACAGTTATGGGGAGATAAAGCATGACATGCTTGAAGATGAGATCCTACTCCGTAGTCAATCAATCGAAGGTGTTGAGCAGGAGATCTGGGGCATTTTAATTGCTTATAACCTAGTCCGGTTGGAAATAAGCAGGATAGCAAAAGAAGCTAAAGTGTCGCCTTTACGGATCAGTTTCATGATGGCGTTGAGGGATATCCAGGATGAACTAATGTGGTGTGCAATCGCATCGCCCGGTTCAATACCCAAGAAGTTAAGGGCAATGCGGGAAAGAGTGAAACGTTATATTTTGCCGGAACGAAAAAAACGGCCCAAATCAAGGACCGTTCGTATCAGTAAAACCCGCTATGTGGTTCGCTCCAAACATCTTAATTGATAGGAGTTAGCTTAATGGTGGCTTGGGGGGCGCTAGAGCTCGAAGTAGTCATCTAGCGCTTTTCTGGCATCTGCCGTCGAGCAGTTGGTCTCAAAGCATAGCTCGGCAACAGTAATCGCTGGGTTTTCGACTACATAGGAAAGTAGAGTACGCGGTTGCTCAGTGTTACCGAAGTCGAAGCCTATTTCTTCGATATCGTGATATTTCGCAAGGCGCTTTTGAATTGATTTCCCGATGGCGGCTAAAGGTTCACTAGACATACCTTGTAGTATCGACTGTAGCGCGTTTAACTTCGTTAATGCTCCAGAAAGCTCTAGGTGCCTTTGGTTAGCTTTGCGTTTTGTATCAATGCCAATTTCTGTCAGTTTTTCAAGTAAGAAGATACGGTCTGTTTTACCAAGAGAAACAGTGGCGTTCTTTATCTCAAAGGTTGCAGATTCACTTTCCTCGCTAAGTTTTTCCAAGCCAGCAAGAAAGCTTTGATAGACTCGCTGCCACTTCAAACAATTCTTGGAGTTAACGAGGTGCGCCAATTCAGTTTTTATCGAAACCAGATCATTATAACTGCCGACAAGAACGTAGTTTCGGCTGCGGCGAATGCGTTTCACAACACAAGCATACGGTGTGATGACTGAATTGATTTCTGAAATACCTGCGGTTGTGACTTTATGTGCCAGAGAGGGTAGGTTGATTGAAATGCTCGGCTTCATCATGAATCGTAGACCGTGGGGATAGCGGGTGTTTTAAAGAGAGCACCGTGCTATATACGGTGCTCTTTTTAAGCTTAAAGCTTATTCAACGTCGCAATCAGTGCAACTTTGCAATGCGATCTCGTGCTCAAATACAGCTGTTTCGTTACCTTCAGCAAATAGCTCTGCGATTTCGTCCGCGACTTCTTGCTCATCTTCTGCTTCAACTTGGTTCGCTAGCTCTTCTTCTGGGTAGCCAAAGAAGTTCAGCAGTAGGTAGTCACGTGCTTCTTCTTTAGTACAAGTCACGTTTACCGAAAGATCAGGTTCAACTTTGCCCTGCTCGATGATCGTAGCCACTTGCGCGATTGCTTCCTCTTTCATCGCTGGGGTTAGCCAGCCAAGATCCGTGCTTACTTTGGCTTTTTTACAGTTAAAACAAGGAAGTTGATGAAAGAAATATTGAAAAGTAGTCATGGGTAATTCTTCATAGAGTGTTGTAAACAACGATTATGCGCATTTTCTTGCAAAATACCATCTCATTAGGCATTTATTGCTGAATTAACGTGGTTGAAACAGGGCTGACAACGATTCAACTGACTTTACCAGAGGTACGATGTGGGAAAATTCGATTGAATGCTTAGTGGATTGTTGCGCCAGCACGTATTTCGTCGGCTGTAATATCATTTTGGTCTTCTGGCAGCCAAACTACAAAAGCGCCATTCTCGCCGATAAAGTCGTCCCAACCGCCATTCAACACTTTTGATTCACACAACGCCTTGATTTCTTTTTTGCTTTTGCCGAGCTTGAGGGCAGCGTGATCAAGAGTGAAAGGCTTAATCCAGTTTGATTGATATTGCGTAGCTGACATGTTTGGTTTTCTCGTTGAATAAATAAAGATTAAGGGGTACCTAGCGTGCTATCCCCCAATTGCGTGTGGTTACGTGCCACAACAATACCAATTACCTTCATTTAATTTCAACTGACGGACGCGTATGTTTGACGTAATGTGGCACCATTCTTAAAAAGAATACAACGTCTCATATTTCATGAACTCCTCTCACATCATCATTGTTGAAAATGTAGGGGAACAAATGTTCCCCTAATTGGATAACAAGCCTATGAATATAGAGGTACCACGACTACAGTTCGGATAGTTGATCAGAGAACCAAATCTTCCGCTGGAAGCGAGGGTTTTTAGATGACATGTCAATCTTGTAAGGGTTCGTTTCTTCAGAGCGCTGTGGTAGGTCCAGGATCTTGCAAAGCTCTTGAGCCAAAAATTTCTCAATCTTCAGTACAACCATTTTTTTGCGTAAACGGCCTTGCTCATCACGATTGAGGATAGTTGGCATTGTATTCAGCGTCAGAATCTCCCCCAATGCAGGGTCAGACATACGTTCACGTCCTTCAGTACTTGCATAGAAGTGTGAGACGGTAAATACCATGCGCTCAGGCTTTAATTGTTGAAGGAACTGACAGGATTTTACTACGGTTGAGCCAGTACGCACCATATCATCAAATAGCACAATACTCGGGTTGTTCAGTCCCTCGAATGTGTCTTCACTTTCTTCGTGTAGGGTGATTTCTACCTTACGTTCAGCAGTACGTTCTTTGTCTAACATGATGAACTTCGCCTTGGGTAAACCAAGTGTGTTGTACATCTCTTTGACGAAGTCGCGAGCACCTTTGTCAGGTGCACAGAGAACAAGTCCTTCACCGTCAGGCCCGTAGCTCAAAATATTTGAATTCAACAAGTAGTGGGTGTAAATCTTGTAAGGAATGAGGTTGTAGAATCGACCACCGAACACTTCGCTAAACATTTTCTGTACAGAATCAGAATGGTTATGCACCGTCACGACATCATCAACCCCAGCAAGCTTTAGCATTTGTGCATAGAGTTTAGAAGTAAAGGGTTGGCCATCAAACTTCTTGATGTCGGCTACATCACGCTTGCCGGGCGTATCCCCCAAATCTGCACGGGGGCCACGATCTTGAGCGGAGAAGAAGAGGTCTGGCTCAACCAACACTACTCGGCTGGCACCGTTTTCTTTAGCCGCACGTGCAATGATAAGGTTGTGCATGGCCAATTCTTGGCGGCTAGTAACCAGGTTACCGGTACTCACAATAACAACAGTCTTGCCTTCTAAACTGTTGCCGATATTCTCCATGTCATTTTCATCAGAGATAAAGCGTGGGCAAAACTCAGAGTTCATGAAGTGCTTCATGCTGATTACATCTGAGATATCTTCATCTTGGCCCATTGCATATGCAACATCGATTGCAAACGGGTTGTCGGATGAGTTACTGACAATCACTACATCATCTGATTGTGCATTCTGGCTGCTCATGGCATTCCTTATCAATATGAAAGAGAGTTGGTTGCGGGTATTCTATTACAGAATGGACAAAACGGCAGAGATAAACACCACTCTGCACGCATTGACGTTAGTGCTTTTTGGATATTGCGTGCTGCTCTACCATGAACGCGATCACTTCGTCATTTAAGCAAGATTTACTGACATATTGGCGCTGTTTACCCATATGAAGGATTAAACCTAATTCGCTTTGTTGAAGCTGGTCGATTTCATTCCAAGCGATGTGATGAGTTTTATTACCTCTTGTATAACTCACACCTGTAGAGTCAACCTGAAATCCTACTTTGCTGCCAGAGCTTGAGCTGATAGATTGTCGCCATAACCACCAGGTTCTCTTAAAGTAAACACTGAGCACCTCAACGATGCTCAAAACAATAAAGAACCAACCAACGTAATTATTGGGTAGTAGCTCAAATTTGACTAAAACCACCCCAAAAAGAAGAAAAAGTATTGCTTTGTAATAGGATTTTGGAAATTCAGTAGGGCGGCTAGTCTGATCATAACACTCGGCAAAAAAGGGCTTGTCGAGGGTGTACTCTGTAGTGAAACTAAAATCTTTAGACATATGGGTACTTTGAGGCTTTCTGTGAATGAGTATCCAATGCTGCGACCTCGCAACCCGAGTATTGTATAGCTTTTCAGTGCTTTTCTTTAGCTGTTTTGAACCTCATTTGTAAGTCAATAATACCGGGACTGCTCTCACAATCGCCAGTTTGCGAGTACGTCGACTTCAATTTTCAAGCAACTAAGCTCGTCGTTCATGAATACGACCGAATGTACCTGCTCCAATAATTTGCACAATACTCGGGCTAGCTTCTGCTTAGCTGTACCATCGTTACTACCTACCTCATCTAGATCAAGCACTCAACAACACGTTTAGCCGTTAAGAGCACCGATAGAAGCGCAATGTGTCACGAGCGTTGTAAAACATAAACATTGAGCTGCTAGACAATTTGGTGGTGAAACCTATCAATTAAGTGGACCAACATCGGATATTCCAACTTTGCGATTTATTTTTGACTTCGTCTGGGATAAATCTGTTCATCCAGATGCTTATAACTTAAGTCAATCACTAGGCAGAGAAGGAATCGTAATGACGGAATCTATCAACGTAGATGTTGTTGTACTCGGTGGTGGACCCGGTGGGTATACAGCAGCTTTTCGAGCTGCAGATCTTGGGTTGTCGGTGTGTATCGTTGAAAAGCGCGATACATTAGGTGGTGTGTGTGTCAATGTGGGCTGTATTCCCTCGAAGACCCTGCTTCATGCGGCATCGCTTGTTGAGCATGCTAAGCATGGTGCACAAATGGGTATCACGTTCTCCGCCCCCAATATCGATATTGATGCACTGCGCTCCCATAAAGAAGAGACGATCACCGAGCTAACCAAAGGCATTGCCAATCTATCCAAAGCGAGAAAAGTGGTGCGCGTCCAAGGTGAAGGACATTTCATTGGTGAACATACGCTGCTAGTGAAAGGGGACAGCGAGCAGCAGGTAGAGTTTAAACATGCCATCGTCGCGACTGGATCACACTCGGTCAAATTGCCGATTGCTCCGCAAGACTCGAGGGTTTGGGACTCGACGGATGCACTGTCTTTGCCATTCATCCCAGAAAAACTGTTGATCATCGGCGGCGGGATCATCGGGTTGGAGATGGCGCAGGTCTATTCAGCGCTTGGCTCTGATATTACTATCGTAGAAGCGCAAGATCAGATTATCCCTGCAGCTGATAAAGACGTTGTTCAGCCGTTGCTTAAGGCAACGAAAAAGACCTATCAAATGCTGACGAAAACCAAAGTCACGGATATGACCGCACAGCCGGAAGGCATCGTTGTTTGTTTTGAAGGAAAGAAAGCGCCAGAGAGTGCGGTCTTTGATGCTGTATTGGTTGCTGTTGGTCGCAGGCCAAATACTTCAGGTATTGGCCTGGAAAATATCGGTGTTGATATCAACGAGCAAGGACTGGTTGAAGTCAATGACAGAATGCAGACCTCGGTTCCGCATATTTTTGCGATTGGTGACATTGTCAAAGGTCCAATGCTCGCTCACAAGGCAACGCATGAAGGGAAGGTTGCTTCTGAAGTGATTTCAGGTTTGGATGCCACCTTCCATCCGGTCGCGATCCCATCGGTAGCTTACACGAGCCCGGAAGTAGCTTGGGTCGGTCTGACTGAGAAAGAAGCCAAGCTACAAGGTATCGAATACACAACTGGTAAAGTACCATGGCTTGTTAGCGGGCGTGCTCAAAGTGTCGGTGCGACTAATGGCGTTACCAAAGCACTGTTTGATAAAGAGTCGGGCACTTTGTTGGGTGCCGGAATATGTGGCGAGAATGCCGGAGAGCTTATTCACGAAGCGGCTGCAGTGCTTCAATTTGGTGGTACAGCAAAAGATATCGCTCATACGGTTCATGCCCACCCGACATTGGCAGAAACCTTCGCATTTGCCGCTGAACTGGTAGATGGCTCAATGACAGATATGCTACCAAGCAGACGTCGTTAATTACCCTCTGATATTCCTGTAGAAAATACACGAGCCAAGCCATATCGCTTGGCTCGATTTTTTCGGGCTAGATCATTTTTTTATGCCAATTATTTCATCAAAAAAGAAGAAATTTTTGCTGTGTTACCTCGCCCACAAAATGAATTATTTGTTTCATAATTGGTTTGAAAAGGTTTTTTTATTCTCTTATTATTTTGAAAAATAATTTCTAATCATAGGTAACGGGAAGGTCGCCATGTCAAAACTGCTCTCCAAATATCATGCACCAGACCAGCAGGGTAATACCCAGAATATTACTCCGGAATCAGCAGGTTGGGGCTATGTAGGATTCCAAGCGTTTGAACTTGAAAGCGGTCAGAGCATCGACTTACCAGCCAGCGATAATGAAGTCTGTTTGGTGTTGGTAGGTGGCTTTGCCACTGTGACGACACCCACTGCTACCTTCGAAAATATCGGCGATCGAATGAGCCCGTTCGAGCACAAAAAGCCTTATGCCGTGTATGTCGCAAAAGGTGAGGCGATTAAAGTGGTGGCTAATACCGAGCTTGAGTTGGCGGTGTGTACTGCGCCAGGCCAGGGTAACTTCCCAACACGTTTAATCGCGCCTGACAATATTGACGCCGAGCAGCGTGGAGCAGGTAACAATAAGCGTTTTGTTCATAACATCCTGCCTGATTACAAAGCAGCCGACAGCTTGCTGGTGGTTGAAGTGTATACCGATGAAGGCTGTACCAGCTCTTACCCAAGCCATAAGCACGACCAGGACGCTGAGCCAAGCGAAACCTATCTAGAAGAAACTTATTACCACCGTCTGAATCCAGCTCAAGGATTCTGTATGCAGCGTGTCTACACCGACGACCGTTCGTTGGACGAGTGCATGGCGGTTTACGACAAAGATGTCGTACAAGTACCCAAGGGGTATCACCCAGTGGCAACCATTGCAGGTTACGACAGCTATTACCTTAATGTAATGGCAGGGCCAACACGTAAATGGTTGTTTACCTGGGAAGATGACCACCAATGGATTAACGAAGAGCAATATGCAAGAAAACATCAATAATTAGTTTCCGGCAAAGGAGTGAGACATGTTTAATATTGCGTTATTCGGCGCTGGCAGGATTGGCCAAGTGCATGCTGTAAATATTGCAAAGCATCCCAAGACGACATTGTATTCAATCATCGACCCATATTTAGAGGGTGCGAAGAAGATCTCTGAAGAATATGGCGCGAAAATACAAAAGATCGACGAAGCTATGTCTGATCCGAATGTACACGCCGTATGTATTTGCTCTGCAACCCATACACATGCCGACTTGATCGAAATGGCAGCTCAGCATGGCAAAGTGATCTTCTGTGAGAAGCCAATTGATCTGGATATCAGCCGAGTACGCGATTGTTTGGCTACTGTACGCCAGCATGGTGTGCCAATGATGGTTGGCTTTAACCGCCGTTATGACCCTCAGTTCAGAACAGTGAAGAATCAGCTTAATGCTGGTGTGATCGGCCAGCCTGAATCTTTGGTGATCACCTCACGTGATCCGTCACCACCGCCAGCTGAGTACACCAAAGTATCAGGTGGTATGTTCCGCGACATGACTATCCATGATTTGGATATGGCTCGTTTTATCATGGGTGAAGATCCAGTCTCGATCACTGCACACGGTAGCTGCATGGTTGATCCTGCAATCGGTGAAGCTGGCGATATCGATACTGCGGTATTGGTTATGAATTTCCCGTCAGGCGCTATTGCAACCATCAACAATAGCCGTCGCTCTGGTTACGGATATGATCAGCGCCTTGAACTTCATGGTTCAAAAGGTTTGCTACAAGCGCACAACGTCAAAGAGAATTTGGTTCAGCACTGGGGTGAAGAGGGCTGCGTAGCCGCGAAACCTCAGCATTTCTTCCTCGAGCGCTACGAAGCGGCTTATGTTGCTGAATGGCAGGACTTCGTAGATGTGCTTGAAGGTCAAGAGCCAGAGTGTGGCGGTGCCGATGGTGAATACGCGCTAGTGCTGGCGGATGCCGCGCTTGAGTCAATGAAGCAGGGTAAAACCATCAAGCTTTAAGCTTTAAGCTTTCAGGTTTATCAAACCTTAAATTAACAGCTCCTGAGTGATGACGGTATGGGTTGAAGTTACCCCCCAATGACATCGCCCCTTAAGTTTTATCACTCTTTAAGCCTCGCACTTGCGGGGCTTTTTCTATTGGGGTATCACCTCTGAATGCGACTCTAGACAGAAACGAAAATTTTAGGCAGAAACAAAAATGCCGTCATTTCTATAGATAGAATAGGACGGCATTCTGCAACAAATTATGTATACGGGGGCTAACTCGTCACGCTCGATTCAAAGTCGTTTGTTGCACCTTGCCGATAGGCCAAAGAAACTGCCAATGTTTGCGCCAGGCACAGAGAAGCAGATTGTGAGCGGAAGGCTTCAACTTGGGCTTCTTTGACCACAAAGCAGACGTCACTGAAGGTAGCAAGTGGGCTTACCTGGCTGTCGGTGATAACGATTTGTTTGGCGCCAGCTTGAGAGGCGATTTCGCTAAGGGTGACTGTCTCTTGCGCGTATGGGCTAAAGCTAATCGACAGTACCGCATCTTTAGGACCAATCATCGAGAGCTGCTCTTTGAACATACCGCCGAGACCATCGATAAGAAAGGCTCGGCGCTCTAAGTGGCGCAGCGCATACGTAAGGTACGAGGCGACGCTGAAAGAGCGTCTTAAACCAATCAGGTAGATGTTTTCCGCCTCACTGAGGATCTCAACCGCTTGTTCGAGTTTGTCGCTCGGTGTTTGTGCCGCAAGATGGTTCATCGCCTGCGCATTAGCACGAGCAAATTCTTGCAGAATCATCGCCGGGCTTTCCGGTGCGTTCTGGTCGGTATCGAGCTCTTTGAACAGTTTGGCCCGTTCAGTATAGCTCGCGGTTTCCTCGACAAGATTACGACGGAACAGTTGTTTCATATCATTGAAACCGTTGAAACCGAAAGCATTAGCAAAGCGGATAAGAGTAGAAGGGGGAACTTCGGCTTGGCTGGCAATAGTCGCAACTGTATCGAAAGCAACACTGTTGGAATTATCTAGCACATAACGGGCAACCTGCTGTAAACGCTTGCTAAGATCGCTATAACGCGTTCGAATTTGATCTTGCAGTTCGGTAAGGTTGTTGGCAACAGACATTTTTCACTCCCTTCAATTGCTCATTTATCTATTGTAATGGCTTATGCTTTGTTATGAAACTTTTTTTTCATTAATGGCCACTGATATGCGTAATTAGAATATACATTCCAAGATGTATGGGTGTAAATGTACTAGCAAGCACCGTTCGAGAGGCTACGGTGCAGAAATTATGGAAATTATGTATGGTCAGCGCCCGTATTTACGTTGGGAAATGTTCGATTAACAATGTTTTTGTCACTTTTTCATTGCAATTTCGTCATTTATCCAATATTACAATGGTTTACGCTACAGCTCGACGATATGATGTAATTGAGAGTAGCTTAATAGCTTTAGCTAAATCGATTTAAAATAAGGGGCTAGAAAGAATGTACCAACTAAGATGTACGAAGAAAGCTCAAGATGTATTAGGACTAAAATCATCTAAATTGTCCGAGGTAAAAGAGGAAGGCTTTGTCCTAGGAAACTGGTATGTAAATACGTTTACATCAAATAGACGTAAGTGTCTATTTTTCATGGAAGAGAAAACGTTAATGTCGTTTGTGTTGGTTGGTCTCCGTAAAGAACATCATAAGGACATTGGGCAACTATTCCAAGATGGAGTTAAGCGCCTCCTTAAATCTGAAGGTGTATCTGCTGAAGTACTTCAAGCCTTTGATAATGCTCCTGAGCAAGTCGAATTTACAAAGACGGATAGCAAAAAACTATTAGGTAACATGAAAGACTTGTTGGAGAATTTCGAACATTTTATCCATCTTGAAGGTGGGTTGGGGGTATGTGATTTGAATGAAATAACAATGAAAATAAACAGAATACCTCAGCGGAATCTTGGCTGGAAATACTCAGTAGATATATTGCATGAAATGCTGGGTTCAGCGAAATAACAAGCACTTAGCCAAGCGATTAGTCATTCGTGTAATAATGTAGATTAAGGAATAATAATGAATAAAGTCATAGATAAGCTTGCTTGGGTGTTGATTCAAGATGGCAAGCTTTTGGTTGTAAGATCGAAAGGCAAAGAGCTGTTTTACCTACCTGGCGGCAAGCGTGAAGTCGGGGAAAGTGATGAACAGGCGATTATCCGTGAAATCAAAGAAGAGCTATCCGCTGAACTTGATTCGAATAGTATTAAGTATATGGAGACATTTACTGCTCAAGCTGAAGGTAAAGCTGAAGGTGTCTCTGTAAAGTTAACCTGTTATTTCGCTGACTTTACTGGCGAGTTACTTCCAGATGCTGAAATTGAAGAGCTCAAATTTATCGATGGTAATGATGAAGCCATTTGCTCTGTTGCTGCATTGGTTGTTCTTAAGTGGCTTGAGTCAAAGTCATTGATTACTGGAAAAATGGTCTAAAACTTCTCATTGCATCAATAGCTTGCCTCCCTGATAAATACCGTGGATACTCAGTGAATGTTGCAATAAATCAAAGTACTACGCTGTAGTAAGACAAGGGACGGTGAATCATCAAGGCTCAACTACACGATGTTTTTAGTAGTGAATCAGTCACGCTAAATAGCCAGCACGGGCAGGTTGTAATAACCAAGGACAATGATCGCTACAAAATTGTTTTACCTAGCTGGAATGCTCTGCCAGTAGATATGGTCAAAATAGGCTTAAATACTCCTGTCGTTGATGCCTACTCAACCCGAGATGTAATTTTGGTGTTAGAGTCGGAAGCTGCTTTCTAATACCGACCAGTTGGCACTGGGTGTACGACTTGGGGTACACCCTAAGAATAAAGCAGCGATTTCATTTTACGAAAAGTGTGGCTTTAAAACTTACCAAGTTATTGAGAGTGGCTACCTTCAGACGTTTAGGCTGAATCAAACCACTATAGCGTTATAACTCTCAATAATTGCCTTGATATTGTCGGCACTGCCTCGTTGAAGGCGTCGGTAGTGGCTCAAGGTTTTGGCTATATATCGTGTGATTAAATCGGTTTGCTCATCAGAATCAGATTGCCATATTTTACAGCCGACGGCGTTGATAGGACCGTTTTCTCCAACTGTCGATGTAACATGCATGATTTCATAAAAGCGTCGATTATCTTCAATTAGCACCTCATTTTTTAGGCCAAATTGATGCTCTCTGAGTTTTTGACGTAGTGTGTATGGGTTATTTACCGGGCACAGCAAAAAATCAAAGTCAGTGCCTTGATGGTTCTGTTGAATGGCTTCTGCAAGGTCGCTCATTAAATCACCGCCCACGCCTGCAATGATCACAAGGTGTTTGCCGTCATAGTGGTTCAGAGGAATTGTGGCGACATCCTGGCAGTGAACTTGCCAATTCTCCTCTGGAAAGAAGCGATGTAGGTTCTTTTCTACTTTGACCATCAGGTCAGGCACAATATCGACAAAGTGAACATTGGGAGCGGCCTGTCGTGATAGCAGTGCAGCGCCGATGAGCCCGTGGTCACAGCAGCAATCCCAAACATAGTCGTAGCCAGATGGAACCATTTGTTCAATTTGCTTTAGTCTTGTACTGAGTTTCAATGAAAATGCCTGATTAACGTCTAAATCAGGGCGCATTGTAATGGTTTTTATCTTGTAAGCGAAGAAAAAGTAACATTAGCCGTGTAAGCATATTACGCTAGAGCGATAAGCCAGTTGCGTGTATGGTACTTTCTGAAATAGGTGATAGAAAAAGCCAATAAGGAGTAAAAGTGTTAGATACATTTAAAACGACTATTGATAATAAAATCGAAAAACACTTTATTGAGTTTATCCAATCTGAAATGCAACAAGATCTTGCGCATGATTTAAATCATGTACTGAGAGTGGTTAAAACGGCCAAAACATTGTGTGCCAGTGAAGGTGCAAAACTTGAGGTAGTGCTCCCTGCCGCTTACTTACATGACTGCTTTTCCTTTCCGAAAAATCATCCGGATAGAGCCAAGAGTTCAAAGATTGCAGCAGATAAAGCGGTAGCGTTTCTGGCGAGTATTGATTACCCTGCGGAGCATTTGGAAGCAATCCACCATGCTATTGTGACGCACAGTTTCAGCGCGAATATCAAGCCTGAAACCTTGGAAGCCCAAATCGTTCAAGATGCCGACAGGCTTGATGCATTAGGGGCGATTGGTATTGCCCGTTGTATCCAGGTCAGTTCAAATTTGGGTGTTAGCTTATATGACGCAGAAGACCCATTCAGTGAGGATAGAGAGCTAAATGATAAACAATATACAATTGATCATTTCTACACCAAGTTATTCAAGTTGAAAGACTCGATGAACACCCAGTCTGCAATCGTAGAAGCTGAAAAGCGTACTGCTTTTATGAAAGAGTACCTGCATCAACTCGGCGCCGAGATCTAATACGTGAAATAAAAAAAGCCACGTAACCCTAGGGGGAGCAACGTGGCACTTCAACGTGAAGTCCTACAGTAAAGCTAATTCTTTATAGGCTCGAGTTGTTATTTTCTTTATGGCTCATTTGAGTTAATGGTTACTTGCTCTTCTTCTGGCGTTTCATATCGAAGACAACAGCGACCACAATGACTAAGCCTTTCACAACCTGCTGCCAGTATGCCGAGACGTTGAGCAGGTCGAGACCATTCTGCAGTACACCCATGATCATGGTACCAATGATGGTGCCCTGAATCGTACCGATACCACCGGCGTGTGATACACCACCTACCGTTGCCGATGCGATGGCATCAAGCTCGTACATCACACCAAGGCCAGGCTGACCTGAGTTGATACGGGCAGACAGGATAAGAGCCGCGATACCGGCTAGTAGGCCAGCGTAGGTGTAAACCAAGATTTTGTATTTCTTAACGTTGATGCCCGATACATAAGCTGCAGTTTCGTTACCACCAATAGCGTAGGCGTATTTACCGAAGCGTGTATAGTTCAGCAGGATATAAGACACAATAGCCATAACAATAAAGATGATGACTGGAACCGGAATACCTGCAACGGTGCCTTGGCCAATCCACTGGTAAGAATCGATCAAGCTACTGACTGGACGGCCGTCAGAGTAGAGTAGGGCTGCACCACGCGCGATGATCATCATACCCAGAGTGGCGATAAACGGAGGGATACCGGTATAGGCAATCAATGCACCATTGATGAAACCACATAGAGCACCCACTGCCAACGCGACCAGAATAGGCACGATTACCGGCAGTTCAGGCATAGCAGGATACATCCGCATACCCCAGTCGAGAGTCTGGGCCATACTAGCCGAGGCCACAGCGGCGACCGCGAGTACCGAACCGGACGACAGGTCGATACCCCGGGTGATAATGATGATGGTTACCCCAAGTGCTAGCAGGCCGATACTGGCCATTTGGGTTACAACGTTAAGCAGGTTGGCTACAGTAAGGAATACTGGAGACAGAATCGACATCACCACACACATGGCGATGAAAACAAAGTAGATGGCATATTTAGAAATCAAACGTTTATAATTCTGAGGCGATTTCGCACCAGACGTTGCTTCTATTAACTTCGCAATCATAATGACTTTCCTTGATAAATTATTGCGTCACCCTGTAACAACAGCGGTGAATATATGTTTTTGCTGGCCTGGTCGTTATGCCAACGCCATTGACATGATTTTTTCCTGGGTCGCTTCGGTACCGTCGAGCTCACCTTTAAGTTTCCCTTCATGCATGACCAATACACGGTCACTCATGCCGATAACTTCAGGTAGTTCAGACGAGATCATGACCAAGCTCTTACCCATACCGGTTAAAAGACGCATCAGTTTGTAGATTTCGGATTTCGCGCCCACATCGATGCCTCGGGTTGGCTCGTCGAGGAACAGGATGTCAGGCTTGGTTAACATCCAGCGGGCTAGCAGTACTTTCTGCTGGTTACCACCACTGAGGTTATCGATAGCCTCGTTCATATGTGGGGTTTTGACTTTTAGCTTTTTACAGTGATCCTCACTGTCGCTACGCATTTGGCGGACATCAAGGACATTGGCAACGCGGCTCTTGTAGGCGTCAAGATGGGCAATAGAGGTGTTGGCGAAGATATCGAGCATCAGGTAGAGGCCTGAATGACGGCGGTCTTCGGTCAAGAAAGCCATTTTATGGCTGATGGCGTCCTGAGGAGCTTTGATCTCGACTTGATCACCGTTGATCCATATCTCACCGGTTTCCTTTTCGCGTACACCAAACAGTGTTTCGATAAGTTCAGTGCGACCTGCACCGACCAGCCCAGCAATCCCGAGGATCTCTCCTTCATGGAGTTTGAAATTCACATCACGGAAGCAGCCATCAACGGAGAGGTTCTTCACTTCGAGGCGTGTTCTACCAGGCTTGGCGGTAGGAGGTGGGAACACATCACCTAGATCACGGCCAACCATCATTTGAACCAGTTCATCATGATTGGTGTCCCGTGCTTCCCGCTCGCCGATGTAGCACCCGTCACGGAAAACTGTGATGTCATCACAGATCTTGAAAATCTCATCCATTTTATGGCTGATATACACCATGGCCACACCTTGGGATTTGAGCTTTTCGATAATCTCAAACAGGTGGGCGACTTCTTTATCGGTCAGAGCTGAAGTTGGCTCGTCCATGATGATGATTTTTGAGTCGAAGGAAATAGCCTTGGCGATTTCTACCATCTGCATGGTTGCCACGGTCAACTCACTCATCAGGGTTCGTGGATCAAGCTCTAAGTCCAGACGCTGTAGTAGGGCTTCGGTATCAGCGAACATCTTCTTATGGTCGATGAGCTTAAGTGGCCCTTTTAATGGTTCGCGTCCCAGCCAGATATTTTCAGCAATATTTCGGTGTAGAACGGGAGAGAGTTCTTGGTGAATCATTGAAATCCCGCTCTCTAAAGATTCTTTAGCGCCAGAGAAATCTACGAGTTCCCCTAGGTAGCGAATGGTGCCAGCATCGCGCTGGTAAGTGCCAAACAGCACTTTCATCAAGGTTGATTTTCCTGCACCATTTTCGCCCATGAGTGCCATTACACGGCCTTTCTTCAGGGTAAGCTGCACGTTATCAAGTGCCTTTACACCGGGAAAAGTTTTGGTAATACCACGCATCTCAAGTATTACTTGGCTCATACAGAATTGCTCCAAAATTGGCCCTACGTCTCTAGCGCGTGGCTAGTCTGTTGCAGGGCCGGATAAGTTATTTATAGAGAGGGTGGTGGATTAACTTTTAGCTTGGAATTCAGCTAGGTTGTCTTTGGTAACAAGTTCAGCAGGGATCCAAGTGATTTTTTCCTGAGGCTTTTTGTTAATGGCATTCATTGCTGCGTCAAGTGCGCCGCGGGCTTGGCCAACACCGTCTTGGAATACGGTTGCATCCAATGCACCATCCTGGATTGCCATGATGCCGTCTGGCGTTGCATCGACACCGACAACGATAGTGTCATCAAGTTTACCCGCAGCACGTAGCGCCTGGATAGCACCCAAAGCCATGTCGTCATTGTTAGATAGGATAATGTCGATCTGTTCACCAGAGTTGATCCAGTTTTCCATTACGATCATGCCCTGTGAACGCTGCCAAAGGCCAGTTTGCTTACGGGTGATGTTAAATTCAGGCTTGTCTTTGAAGAAGTCTTCTACACCTTGGGTACGTAGGATAGCCGCTTCTACTGTCATCATACCCATGATGATACCGATGTTACCGCCTTCTACTTTAGATGCTGCGTATTTAGCCTGTTCTTCACCGAAACGAAGCTCGTCAGAACCAACATAAGACACACCTTCTGGCAGGTAAGAAGGGCGACGGTTTAGGTAAACCAGTTCGATGCCTGCTTTCTGGATGCTGTCTGTCATTGGTTGGGTCGCATCGGTGTTTACCGGTACGAGGATGATGCCGTCAACTTGCTGAACAATGAAGTTTTGGATTTGACCCAACTGTTTCACTGTGTCTTCTTTTGCATCAACGAAAATCAAATCTATGTTGCCCATCTCCTTGGCGTATTTATCCATGGAGTCTTTCATATTGACCAGGAAGGTGTCGTCAAAGTTAGGAATGGCAACGCCAATCCTAATCTTATCTTCACCATCTTCACCACCACAGGCTGCCAGTACAAATACAGCACCGATGATCGCGAACTTACGTAGGATCCCTTTGGATAGGGACTTTGTCGTTGAAATAGAGTTAGTAATTAGAGAAGTAATTCCATGTATCAGTGACGGCATTGTTGCCTCCTTAATATGATGCATCTAACCGTTTTCTTGGGTGAAATGTACATTTCAAAAATACGGTAAATAGATGCTTGTCACTTTCTAGAGTGAAATGTCTCTCCAGAAAGCGTGTTCACGTTGATTGAAATAAATTTATTATTTTTATGTAAACAACTATATGCCTGAGCTCAATTAATAACCACCACTGATTGAGTGTAAATGACAAAATTGTTAACCATGTCTCACTGGAATCAATGTCTAATAGCTATCTTATCCTCTAAATTAATGATTTTTATGGTTAAAATTTGAGTGCTTGTGCTGTAAAAAGTATAAGTTATTGAAATTATACAAAATAATAAGCAAACGATACCTTGTTGTTAGTATGTTGCAAATGTTTGAAAAATATTTTCCATTTCTTTTCTGTTGAGAGCGAGATTCTGAGTGGTAAGGAAATTTTACCTTGATCACAAAATATATTTTTCATTTCATTTTTCATTTAAAATGAAATTAATATTTCGTATGATATGAGTATCGAAACAATGAGGGTTGGGATAGGTGTTCTCAGCAAATATTGTCGGAATCAGTTTAATCAATATCTGAACGGTTCTTAACTACTCGGTAGTTAAAGGAAGGAGTGAAAAGGATGAATACCAGCAATAAGAAATTAGATCTTATTTGTTTGGGGCGAGTTGCTGTTGACCTATATGGCCAGCAAATTGGGGCTCGCCTAGAAGATATGGGCACTTTCTCTAAGTATCTTGGTGGGTCATCAGGCAACGTCGCTTATGGCACAGCAAGGCAAGGTTTGAAGTCTTCCATGCTGGCAAGGGTCGGTGATGAACACATGGGGCGCTTTCTGCGCGAAGAGCTGCAACGTGTGGGTGTTGATACCAGTAATTTGATTACAGATAAAGAACGCCTGACCGCCCTGGTCATCCTCGGAATTAAGGATGAAGATACTTTTCCTCTGATTTTCTACCGTGATAACTGCGCTGATATGGCGATTACTGCCGATGATATTGATGAGCAATACATTGCATCTGCTCGGTGTCTTGCGATAACAGGTACCCATCTTTCTCATCCCAACACTCGCGAAGCAGTCTTAACGGCTTTGCGCTATGCCCGAAAGCACGGTGTGAAAACCGCCATTGATATTGATTACCGTCCTGTACTTTGGGGCTTAACCACACTTGGCGATGGCGAGACACGCTTTATTGAATCAGGTCAGGTAACTGAGCAATTGCAGGAAGTTCTCGGGCTGTTCGACTTGATTGTCGGTACCGAAGAAGAGTTCCACATCGCTGGTGGCTCGACAGATACTGTTGAAGCACTGAAAGCCGTTCGTGAAGTGAGTAATGCCGAATTAGTGTGTAAGCGTGGTCCACTAGGTTGCTCAGTATTTTCTGATGAGATCCCAAATGATCTCGACGACGGTATTACCGTTGAAGGCGTTCGCGTTGATGTACTGAATGTACTTGGGGCAGGCGATGCCTTTATGTCTGGCTTGCTGCGTGGCTACCTAAATAATGAAGGTTGGGAAAAAGCCTGTGCTTATGCCAACGCATGTGGTGCCTTGGTAGTTTCTCGCCATGGTTGTGCACCTGCCATGCCATCTAAAGAAGAGCTAGACAATTATTTAGCCCGTGCCAATGACGTACCCCGTCCAGATCTAGATGATACGCTGAACCACCTCCACCGCGTAACGACCCGTGATAAAGAGTGGGAAGAGCTCTGCGTCCTTGCGTTTGATCACCGTATCCAGTTTGTCGAAATGGCTCGTGAAGCTAATACGGATATCAGCCGTGTTAAAACATTGAAAAAGCTTATCCTCCAGGCGAGCCGTGAAGTGGCTGAAGAGGCTGGTCTGTCAGGTAAAGCCGGTTTACTTTGCGATAGCACATTCGGACAAGATGTTCTGAATGACATTACCGGCGAAGGTTGGTGGATTGGCCGACCGGTAGAGCTGCCAGCTTCTCGTCCGCTTGAGTTGGAACACGGCAATATTGGCTCTCAGTTGATTGATTGGCCGCTTGAGCATGTTGTGAAGTGCCTTGTGTTCTTCCACCCGGATGATCACCATGCGTTACGCCTTGAGCAGGAGAAACAAGTGCGTGAAGTGTACGAAGCCTGCTGTAAAACAGGGCATGAGCTACTGCTAGAAGTGATTTTGCCTGCAGATATGGAACGCACTGATGAGTTATATCTGCGTGCAATGCAACGTTTCTACAACATAGGGGTGAAACCTGATTGGTGGAAACTACCGCCGATGGAGGCTGATTCTTGGCAAGCTGTTAATGCGCTTATTCAATCGCGTGATAAGCACTGCCGAGGTGTTGTACTGCTGGGCTTGGATGCACCAGAAGAAGAGCTGAAAGCTGGGTTCAATGCAGCGGCAAGCACCGACATTGTAAAAGGCTTTGCGGTGGGGAGAACCATTTTCGGACAGCCATCGCGCCTGTGGCTTGCCAATGAGATTGACGATGCTGGTTTGATTGAACAAATCAAACAGAACTACCACAACCTAATTACTCTGTGGCGCCAGCGTGGCTAAAGGAATCAACCATGAGTGTTAATACTGTACGCCTGACAATGGCTCAGGCACTAGTGAAATACCTTCAAGCACAAAAAGTAGACATTGATGGCGAGATTAAGCCTATGTTTGCTGGGGTATTTGCCATCTTTGGCCATGGCAATGTTGCCGGGCTAGGGGAAGCGCTTTACCACGCCAACGAAATTTTGCCGACTTACCGCGCCCATAATGAGCAAGCAATGGCGCACAGTGCCATTGCCTTTGCCAAGGCGAATAATCGTCAGCGTATGATGGCAGCGACAACTTCGGTTGGACCAGGTGCATTGAATATGGTGACAGCTGCGGCGCTGGCTCATGTAAACCGCTTGCCTGTTCTGCTTCTGCCGGGTGACACTTTTGCGACTCGTGAACCGGATCCAGTGCTTCAGCAAGTTGAAGATTGGAGTGACGCAACCATTACGCCGAATGATTGTTTCAAACCTGTCAGTCGTTTCTTTGACCGCATTACTCGCCCAGAGCAGCTGCTGAACAGTCTGCCGCAAGCGATGCGTGTGTTAACTGACCCTGTTGAGTGTGGCCCGGCTACCATAGCCATCCCGCAAGATGTGCAGACCATGGCGTTTGACTATCCGCTGCATTTCTTTGACGAAAAGGTTCACCGCGTGCGCCGCCCAGGTGCAGACGAGCATGAACTGGCTGAAGTAGTTGAACTCATTAAGCAAGCCAAACAGCCATTGGTGATTGCTGGTGGTGGTATTCATTACTCAGGTGCGCTGGAACAATTCCGCGAATTTGTTGAAACCTACCAGCTACCGGTTGGTGAAACACAAGCAGGTAAAGGGGCATTGCCTTGGGATCATACCTCTAACCTTGGCTCTATTGGTGTGACTGGCTCGGCAGCAGTCAACAAGATGGCCGCAGAAGCAGACATAATCATCGCAGTTGGTAGCCGCTTGCAAGACTTTACCTCTAGCTCAAGAGCGCTATTTAAGCCAGGTGCCAAGATAGTCTCGCTTAACGTCAATGGTTTTGATGCGACCAAGCATTACGGCATGCCATTGGTTGCCGATGCCAAGTCAACACTGCCAAAACTGACAGAGCTGTTAGTGGATTGGCCAGTGAGTACTGATTGGAAACAAAAGGCCGAGTCGCTTCGCCTTGAGTGGAATGAAACGGTGTCAATCGCTATGACTGACCGTGGCACAGAGCTGCCGACCGATGCAGAAGTGATTGGTGCGGTTAACCGCTCGGCAGATGAAAAAGACATAGTGGTTTGTGCTGCTGGTGGCCTGCCAGGCGAGCTGCATAAGTTATGGCGTACCCGCTATGACAAAGGCTATCACCTCGAATATGGATTTTCTTGCATGGGCTATGAGATTGCCGGTGGCCTTGGCGTCAAGATGGCCAAGCCGGAGTCTGAAGTTTTCGTCATGATCGGTGATGGCTCATACCTGATGTTGAATTCAGAAATCGCTACCTCGGTGATGCTAGGGCACAAGTTGGTGCTTGTAGTACTGGATAACCGTGGATTCGGGTGTATTAACCGTCTTCAACATGCTTGCGGTGGGGCAGGTTTCAATAACTTGCTCAAAGACTGCAACACCATTGATGAGGGAGCGCCGAAGACAGATTTTGCTACACATGCCCGCTCGCTAGGGGCACAGGCCGAGAAAGTGGCCAATATTGCTGAGCTAGAGCAAGCCCTGGTGCGAGCCAAGCAAGCGACATCGACGTATGTCATCACCTTGGATACCGACCCACTAAGTACAACTGAATCGGGCGGTTCATGGTGGGAAGTCGCAGTACCTGAAGTGTCTGAGCGAGAACAAGTACGTGCTGCCAGAGCACGTTATGAAGTCGCCAAACAACAGCAAGTTATTTAAGGAGAATTAGCATGACTGTTCAACTAGGTATCAACCCTCTGACTTGGACCAACGATGACTTGCCGTCTCTGGGAGCTGAAACCCCGCTAGAAACATGTTTGACCGAAGGTCGCCAAGCAGGATTTGCCGGCTTTGAGCTTGGCAATAAGTTTCCACGTGAAGCGAGTGTGCTTGGGCCTATTTTAGCTAAACATGACCTCAAGTTAGTATCAGGTTGGTATTCGGGCGAATTGCTAACACGTTCGGTAGAGGAAGAAATCGAAGCGGTTCAGCCTCACCTGACATTGCTGCGTGAACTTGGGGCAAAGGTAATGGTTTTTGCTGAAGTGACCGATTGCATCCATGGCCAGCAAAACACACCAGTTCGTTTACGCCCTCATTTCCCTGCAGGCAAGTGGCAAGAGTATGGCAAGAAACTGAGCGAGTTTGCCAAGTACACCAAAAGCCAAGGTGTTGAGGTCGCCTATCACCATCACATGGGAACCGTTATCGAAACGGCTGAAGATATCGATAACCTCATGGAGTTCACCAGTGAAGAAGTCGGGCTGCTGCTTGATACTGGTCACCTGACATTTGCTGGCGCGGATCCGGTGCAGGTTGCAACGCGTTGGGCACACCGAATTAACCATGTCCATACCAAAGACGTTCGTGCCGATGTATTGGCTGATGTGAAGAACCGTCAAACCAGCTTCCTTGATGCGGTATTAGATGGCGTGTTCACCGTACCGGGTGATGGTTGTGTGAATTACCCAGCGGTGTTTGAACAGCTGAAAAAAGCGAATTACCAAGGTTGGTGTGTGGTTGAGGCAGAGCAGGATCCAGCCATCGCCCACCCAATGACCTATGCCACCTTAGGATTTAACAATTTACAAAAACTTGCTCGCGAGGCCGGGCTATTAAATGGCGAAGGCCAAGAGTAATTACAGGAGCAAAACATGGAAACAGTTCAAAACTTCATTCAGGGTCAAATCAGCGAAAGCCACAGCCAGCGCTTTGCACCTGTATTCAACCCCGCAACCGGTGAGCAGACACGTCAGGTAGTACTTAGCTCGGCAGCAGAAACGGCAGAAGCTATTGCAGCGGCAGATAAAGCGTTCCCGGCTTGGGCGAAAACGTCACCATTGAAGCGTGCCCGTGTCATGTTCAAATTTAAAGCATTGCTTGAGCAGAACATGGACAAACTGGCTCGCCTGATTTCAAACGAGCACGGTAAAGTGTATTCGGATGCCGTGGGTGAAGTTACGCGTGGCCTTGAAGTGGTTGAGTTTGCCTGTGGTATTCCGCACCTGCAAAAAGGCGAGCATTCAGCAAACGTGGGAACGGGCGTTGATAGCCATTCACTGATGCAACCGCTTGGTGTATGTGCCGGTATTACGCCGTTCAACTTCCCAGCGATGGTGCCGATGTGGATGTTCCCAATAGCTTTGGCAACCGGTAACACGTTTGTCTTGAAGCCGTCAGAGAAAGATCCATCACTGGGTTTGGTATTGGCTGAGCTATTAAAAGAAGCTGGCTTACCAGATGGTGTCTTCAATGTAGTAAACGGTGACAAAGAAGCGGTCGATGTATTGCTGACTGACCCTCGGATTCAAGCCGTTAGCTTTGTTGGCTCAACACCAATTGCAGAATATATTTACTCAACCGCCTCTGCACATGGCAAGCGTTGCCAGGCACTTGGTGGGGCGAAGAATCACTGTATCCTGATGCCGGATGCCGATTTGGATATGGCAACAAGCGCAATCATGGGTGCAGCTTATGGCGCGGCAGGTGAACGTTGTATGGCGTTGTCAGTGGTTGTCGCTGTGGGTGATGAAACTGCTAACGAGCTTATTGGTAAACTGAAGTCACAAATTGATGTGATGAAGGTTGGTCCTGGCGTGGTGGACGGCCCTGAAAATGACATGGGACCTGTGATCTCTTCACAGCATAAAGACAAGATCTGCGATTACATCACATCGGGCGTTGAGCAGGGTGCTGCTTTGGTAGTCGATGGCCGTGATATCCGTATCGAAGGGCATGAGAATGGCTTCTTCGTTGGCCCAACTCTGTTTGATAATGTGTCGCCAGAGATGACTATTTACCAAGAAGAAATCTTTGGCCCGGTACTAGCCGTCGTTCGTGTGCCTGACTACCAGACAGGCCTAGAGCTAATCAATCGCCACGAGTACGGTAACGGTACTGCAATCTTTACTCGTGATGGCGAAACGGCTCGCCAGTTCAGTGAAGATGTATTGGCTGGCATGGTGGGTGTGAATGTACCAATTCCTGTGCCAATGGCTTTCCATAGTTTCGGTGGCTGGAAGCGTTCAGTGTTTGGCCCGCTGAATGTCCACGGCAACGACGGCGTTCGCTTTTATACTCGAATGAAGACAGTGACAAGCCGTTGGCCTACAAGCGTACGATTGGAGCAACACAGCAGCAGTTTTGTGATGCCGACAATGTAATGGTTCTTTTATTTGAATAAAATAGAGTCAGACTTGCACTGAGTAAGTCTGGCTCTTTTTGTATATACGCCCATGTAAAATTCACAATAATAATCAAAGGACTGACTCAATATGAAAATAGCAATAGGTAATGACCACACAGGTGTCGAGCTTAAACGTTATTTGACAGCCCAACTCGAACAGCTTGGCCACACGGTAGTCAATGTTGGGACAAATGATACTGACCGTACACATTCAGCCATTTATGCCACCGCAGTGGCAGGGCTAATCAATCACGGTGAAGTCGAATTAGGTATTTTAATTTGTGGTACAGGGGTTGGCATGTCGATTTGTGCCAATAAATTCAATGGTGTTCGCGCTGTGATGGGGGCAAACCTCTACACGGTAAAACAGTCAAAAGAGCATAATGATACCAACGTGTTGACACTTGGCGCATTGACCACAGAGAAGGCCAATGCGAAGCAATTGGTGACCACGTGGCTTGATGCAGAGTTTGATGGGACGGAAACTCGCCGATATAGGCTTGACCTTATCAGCGAGATAGAAGCGCAGCAGCAGTCCAAGGAGGAAATCTATTCTTGATTTAGGCTCTTTAGCTTGGAATTATCGAAGCGCTTCAATGGCCATTGGCAGCAATTCTACCCAACTGTAGATAACGATAACGGCAATGACGATGGTCCATATGATGCGCTCGATCCAACTCTTTCGGCTGTAGTAGCGAAATGGGTCTGGCTCGCCGCAATTGGGGCAGGTATGAGCACGTTTGGAAATTTCTTTTTCGCAAAGTGGACAAGCTTGCAGTGGCATCCTAAATTACTCCATCCTTATCAATCACTCTTTAAACATAGTTTAAAAGCAGTGACTTAAAAACAGTTCATTAAGGTTTGATTGATCAAAGAGTGAGGCTTATCAAGCTTTCTCGCTCTATTATATGCACCAAAGGCATGCGGTTATGTCTTTGCGGGTTTTAGAGGGGCTCTCATTATGTGCTGAGGCCCTACAGGACCACCCCAATACAATTCGTTCGTATCTTCAAATCCTGCCTTGAGGTAACAGCGGTATGCGGCTGGGTTTTTGCAATTTACGGTTAGGTAAATGCAGTCGTATTGCTTGAAATGTGTTTTGCAATACTCAACAGCACGGATAACAGACTGTGTGCCTACGCCTTTTCCCTGCATCCTGTTATCAATTAGCAAAGTGCACAGTCCCACACTGTTTGCAGGGCAGTAGTTTTGTTTTTGAGACAAGAGAATATCGAGTTTGAAATAACCGATGACTTGGCGGTCTTTGCAAATAGCAAAGGGAAGGATGCCTGCTTCCTTGGTCGCTAAAAAAGATTCCGGCGAAGCAGAGAAAACGATTTGCTCTTGGTCTGCTTGAATGTCCAGGATGCCGCTTTCCAAAGCGATATCCAAAGGATGGATAGTAATCATACTCAGTCACCATATTGCATGGGTAATAGAGTGAGATTTTCACTTTTTAAGGTAGATTACAATAGGAACTTAGGCAGTGAGAGGGAGTTAACTCCCCCTCATATCATATGTTTAGTAACCGAATGATGGTGCAAGTACATCATAAATGATGGCAGGGTATGCGGTATCCATCATCAGAGGTCTTTGGTAGACAAATCCATCACTATTGTCCGTGAAGTGAGCTACAAAGAATAGACGCTCAACAGTTCGGTACGAATCCATCACAAAGTCAGAATTGCCTCCATCGAGAGGTGACCCATCAGAGAAGATGTGGTTATTATTTGAAATAACCGCAAGAGGGTGATTGATCGTGTCAAAGTCACTTTCAGTGTTACACGCATCAACATTACACATATTCAAGCCATACGAGACATTACCATATTCGATATGCAGCTCTTTTCCGTCTAGACCTGTTGCAACATGGTTTGCCTGAGGCCAAATTTTGCCCGCAGCTATGTTGTCTTCATTAATTACCCAGGTGAAATTGTGCTCAAAGTCAGTGCTGCTATGGCCTTGGTCATCATCGCCAGTATGCTTAGCAGCGTAGTAGGTGATAGTTAGCGTTTCATTGGCCCAGTCACAACCTGTGAAGACTTCATATTGCGGATGCTCGCCTTCAAAGCTACACGCTTTGTGAAGAGCAGCTACCGTCATACCAAATCGTGCAGATACTTCCGGGTACCAGTTGTCTGGGTGTGGGCGATCAGGACCAAACTCCGGCAGATGATCAGGCACTTCAGGCACAGGTCTTTCCGGCACTGCAATCTCAGGTAAATGGCTTGATGGTGGCAGGATCTTGTCATCAGAAGGATCATTTGACGAGTTGCTTGATGAGTTACAACCAGCTAGCAATGCAACTGCAAGAACAGCAGAGAGTTTTTTCATTTCAATTCACCATATTGATGACCTACCACAGAAGTAGGCGTTGGATTAAGTGCTTACGTTATGGTGTATTTATACACTGTATTATTGTTATGAGGATCATTACTCTCGTTGATAACTGCGATAAGCAGGATTGATTGGTGAGTAAAAGAATATTGTTTTATTGATGGCATTTATTAATTAAACAATATTTTATTGTCTCAGATATAAAAGCGTAAAGGTAACTAGACTATCGCGTTACTATTTCACTAATACAGCAACTTTCTGTTGGATTATCGAAAGCACCCGGTTGGTTAGCCACTTTTGTTTAGGATGTTCACTGTCGCGCCGTCGGGTGATCATTTCAATATCAAAGTCAGGGATTGGGATGGGGGCTTCACATATAGTAACGATGTCACCTTTTGGCGCTGAGCGGCCAACGAGTTCTGCCATAACGCAAAGTAGCGGCCTACCCATTAGCATATGACGCAGGGTAAGAAAGCGGGTTGAGCCAAGTACGACTTTTCGTTTCTTTTCCAAGTCAGACAATGTGATATCAACCGGGGAGGTTAATTCACGATTGGCTGTGATCACCATCTGTGGCGTTGCTAGATAATCATCAAGACTAATCGGCAATTTGACGTTCAATACCGAGTTATCGAATAAGCAAACATGACGCTCCCGGTATAAAAACGTACGCAACAGGCTTTCGGGGAGGGTTTTGAACACACCAATGGCTAATCAATATCACCTGACTCAAGAGCAGACTCGCAGTTAGAAGGGTCAATCGCTTTGAATAATACCTGGCTGTTTGGACAAACACTCAGCAATTGATCAAAAAGGACGGGACCAAACACTTGTTCTGCGTAGTCTGAAAGGCCAATGACGAATTTGTCGTGGTATTCTTGCGGCTCAAAAATATTAGGAAGCAGAATGTCTTCGCGGATGATAGTTAGTACGGCAGATATCTTTGGTGATAACTCGTGGGCCCGTTGTGTTGGTACCATGATGTTACCTTGCCGTTCAAATAGTGGATCACCCAGTAAACCACGGAGACGCTTCAGGTTATAACTGGTAGCAGGTTGCCCAAGGTGAAGGCGTTCGGATGCTCCAGAGTCACTGCGGCAAATCATGATTGCTTCAAACGTCAGCAGAAGGTTGAGGTCGACACCTTTCCAATTAATACCACTCATAACTTTAATCAGCCCATTCGATTTCGTTGATATCTTTGATAGCGCTAAGATAACAGCATTGAAGAGAGTATTCGACTTGAGAACAGTATGAATAGTAGCCACCGAAAAGTTTTAACGTCATTAGCTTCATTACCAGTAAAGGAATTTAAGACACATAGCCAAAAGGTGAATCCTGACGATGTGTTTGTATGTCGACAAGGCCTAACATGGGATAGTCATTTATCGGCTCAAGACGCAGTCGAACGTGGTGCTTGTGGTGTAATTGCGAATCGGCCCTTGGACTTGTCGGTGCCATGCATGGTGACGCCCAGCCACAGTACATCTGTTAGTTTGATTAACCAGTACTATGCTTACCCTCAAGATCAGATCAAGCATATTGGGGTGACAGGGACCAACGGCAAAACAACCGTAGCATATTGCTTGAACCAGTTGCTCAACCTCAGAGGCAAGTCAGCTTATACCGGTACACTAGGCAGCTCGTTTGACGACGTTTATTACCCGTTGGACAACACCACGCCAGATGCTATTACCTTACTGAACATATTTCATGCGATGGAGAAATGTGGTGTGTCCCACCATGTCATGGAAGTGAGCAGCCATGCTTTATCGCAGGATAGGGTGACACATATCGACTTTGATATTGTCATTATTACCAATATTGGTTCTGACCATCTGGATTATCACAAGCACCGTGAAGATTACATTCAAGCGAAATTAAGGCTTATTGATAGGCTAAAGCCCGGTGGTGTTGCCATTGTAAATTTGGATGATGAGCAGTCTCTTTCCGTGATTGAACGGTGCCGAAGCCGTTGTGAAGTTATCAGCTTTAGCTGTGTTGATGAAGGGGCAGATCTCTTTGCTTCAAAGGTACTTTCTACTTGCAGTGGCAGTCAATTTAACTTGAATTACCAAGGGACAGAATATCAAGTCACATCGAGTTTGCCGTTCCTTTTCAATGTTGAAAATAGCCTTGCCATTATTGCTTCTATGCTGGGTTTGGGAATGCCGATAAAAGAGGTTCTGGGTTTATTAGAGTTAATGCAACCGGCACCAGGACGTAGTGAAGTGTATCCACTCAGTAATGGTGCAACCGTGATTCTCGATTATGCCCATAATTACGATAGCCTAAGTAATCTCTATCGGAATGTCCTTGAGCATAAAACTGGCAAAGTCGTGACGGTTATCGGTGTGACGGGAGAGAGGCTAGCAGATGCCGATGATATTGGTGCGTTGTGTTTTGAGCATTCAGATCAACTCGTGCTGACCACGGATAATCCATTAGGCGTTAATCAGGAAGATTTGTTTAAGGCGCTGACAAGTAAACTGCCATTGAACTCAAACAAAGCTAGCGCATGTATTGAGGACCGATTGTTGGCAATCAAAGTGGCCATTACTGAGCTCCAATCGGGAGATGTTTTGCTGCTCTGTGGTAAAGGACATGAAAAGTACCAGTACATTACTAGCAATAAGAATGAAGCAAAGCCATATGTGGGAGACTTGGATGCAGTGAAAATGGCATCTGAAACCATAGGTTTGCAGCTTGTGACAGGGCTTGTTGAATCAGCGGAACCGGCAGACCTTACGGTGAAATAAACTTCTATAGAGGAATGGTAAGCATGGCGTTACTGAGCCAGACAGAACCTATCCCGATGAGAAAAAACGCGACATATGTGAAGTTGCTGTCTGCACAAGTGGTTTCCCTTATACGGACTGGGATCAGTACCTTGACGCTGGCGCTGCTTGCTTGGGATATCGCAGGGGAAGAAGCCAGTGCTGTACTGGGTATCGCATTTGCTTTGAAGATGATTGCTTACGTTGGCTTGGCACCTGTGTTTGGTGCCGTTGCCTATAAGCTGCCCAGAAAACCTGCAATGATCACGTTGGATTTACTCCGAGCAGGTTTCATTATGTTTTTTTGTCACTGAAACTTGGCAGATCTATGTGCTGGTCTTTTGCATTAATGTGTTCGGCAGGTTTTACTCCTTTGTATCAATCAACGCTGCCAGCTGTACTTCCTGATGAGAACCAGTATTTAAGGGCGTTATCATTTAGCAGGTTGGCCTACGATCTGGAGCAAATCATCAGCCCGTTACTTACCGCCTCATTGCTGGTGATGTTGGGGTTCAGGCAGTTATTTATTCTCAATGCTTTTACCTTCTTGTTGTCGGCGATATTACTGATGATTTGTGTTTTTCCATTAATCAAAGCAACGCCGCCATGTAATAGAGGTCCTCTTAATCAACTGAAGCACGGTATGCAGTCTTATTTGTCGACACCAAGGCTAAGGGCACTGTGGATTGGGTACCTGGCGGCTTCTGCTGCCAGTGCAATGGTTATTGTAAATACGGTCGTTTATGTGAATCAGGTTTTGGTTGGAGGAGAACAAGAGACCGCATTAGCGATGGCAGTGGTAGGTTTTGGCTCTATGGTAATTGCGCTGAAACTGCCTAAATGGCTCGAAGGTAGAAAGCTTCGCAGTTTCATGTTGCTCGGTAGCACGATGATTGTCACCGCATTTTTGATAGCGACTCAGCTTCCCGGTTGGTATGGGTTTAGTTGGGTATGTTTGCTGTTTGGGGCCGGTATGTCATTTATCCAGACTCCTGCAGGTGTGCTGATCACCCGCTCATGCCAAGAGGAAGATGCAACAGCTTTTTTAGCCGCTCATTTTTCGCTTACCCACTTGTGGTGGTTGTTTACCTATTTGCTCGCAGGGTGGAGTGCGGTAATGCTAGGGTTATCTGCGGCTTATTGGGTAATGGGCGCTCTTTGTCTTTGTAGCCTCTTAGCGGTATATCGATGGTTTCCCAAAGAAGACTAATTAAACGAGTTCTGTATCATTAAACAAATAAAGCCACTCAACGTGTTTAATTGAGTGGCTTAATTTAATACTTTACTTATTTGGCTTGTTCATGACGAATATACATGATAGCAATCATACTAAAGCCCATAAATTGCCATAGATATTGACCATCACTCGCACCTGAAAGTGTTTGGGTAAATGCCATACAGCCAGCAACAAACAATGAAGATACTGCTGAGTAAAATAGCCATGGGCGCTCTTTATTTGAAAGGAACTCTCCATTAAATACAGAGCGAATAATTAAAATGAATGGAACGCATTGCAATGCAATCAAAATAGGGAACATGAAATCAAAAGTAGGACTGAGGAAAGCATGTCCCACTTGGCTTTTATCCCACGTGCCAACAATATAGCCTTTCCATCCAGCCCAAGTATCACCAGAATAAGCGGTGTCTGGCGTAACCACGCCTAACAATACGCCCATAACCTTATCGATAAAGCCATTTTTAAACCAAAATACAAACAAGAAAATTTGAAGAGGAATAATTTGGAAGGCCATCTTTTTTAACATGCTTTTACCTCAATAAACAGAGAGTGTTGGATGAGGAGATTATGAAAAGATTGAACTAATTGGTTGTTGATGCAAGGCAAGACGAAAAGAAAACAAACAAAAATCAAAGCTTTTGAGAGGAGCTATCCAACAGGTTAAACAGGGTGATGAAGCGCCTAGCCCTTATGTTGCAAAGGCTAGGCAAGATAGACCAAAGTGTCTATTGATGCTTTTTATCTTGGGTTTGGAAAAGGTTTGTTTTTTGTAAAGGTGCCATAAGATCATATAGTTGACCATTTACCTCTTTTTTCATATCGCTATAGCATTGGTAATGGTATGCGGCACCGCGCGGATTCATTGATTGGGTGTCGACAACACTCAATAGATAAAAACTGATAGGGCTAGGCGTACTTTCTGCCGCATAGAATAGATAAGGGAAAGCCTGATCACTTCGTTTATTGAGAAGCAGTGCTAACCCTAAAGTTAAGTTGGCAATGTCACAGCGTGGATTCATTTCGAAAGCTTGATGAGCAAGGTTAAGTGCGAGTTCCTTATCACTCTCATTTCCTGACTGCAAAAAAGCGAGTGATGAGTGGTATGAAAGAAGTGAATTGACAAGGTAATTCTCACGCCCCTGCGATTTGATCATTTTAAGTTGTTCGGCAACAGCATCTAAGGCTTTATTCCCCTTGCCTTGATAGAAAAGAGAGATGCCAGCAGAAATAGCTTTCCAGTCTTCATAATCAGATATTGAAGTAATACGGTGGTTAGATATCTCATAGCCAGGATAATTGGGTGATATAAGAGATTTTAATTCAAGTACGATATCACCAATATCATTAAAAAAGCTTTGCTCGTTAAAATGCTTTTCAACTTTATGATTTAGCTCTGGCTGTTTCGTGTTTTGCAAGATTACAGTAAATGTATAGTCTTGACCGTTATGCTTTATCCAACTTTTAAGTTCAAAACCTTTATTTTCTAGTGCGTCCTTCGCCTCAGGGGTTAGCTCTGAAAAATGATAGCCTGAGATTGTTTTTGCAGAATTGAGTCCGTAGAAAAGATAGTTATAGACACTTTGTGCCATTTCAAAGTCTTGCTCAGTGTCTAACTGGACTTGATGCAAAAATACAGGGGTATTGAGATTTGTTTGAGCTGTGATAATCGTTTCTTGTGCTGGCTGAGTATTCTGCCAGATGTAACCTGCGCCTAAACCCATTACAGCTAATGCCAATATACCAGATAGAGTCGCTGCAATGCGTTTGTGTTTTCGCTTATTAGTAAATGATTGTTCTGGACTGTTCTGTACTTCATTGAACGTGTTAGCTGATTTTGCTGATTCCGCTTTGCTGGTAACCGCTTTAGTTGCAGGTTGACTATCTTGAGAGCAATTACTTTGGGAGCAACCACCTAGCGAGCAACTATCTTGATTGTGTTCTCTTAAATTAGCTTCTTCTGCTGTGACTTCCTCAACAATGATAGCTGAAACCGGTAGGTCGAACAGGTATCCCTGTTTGGGAATCGTTTTGACGATTTGGTAAGGGCGGGATTTATCTTTTAGCTGACTGCGAAGCAGACTGATCACTTGGCGAACGAGGTTGTCGGAGACATGGTTTCTTTGCCACACGCTATCGGCGATCTGGCGAGCATTAACGACCACACCATTTTGAATGATGAAATAGCTCAGGAGTTTTGACTGCAAAGGTTCTAGGTGTATTTCTTCTTGCCCTATGGTGATCTGGTTTTGATCTGGCGTGAACAAAATCTGTGGTTCGTGGTGGATTAGATAGCGGGTCTTGGCAGTCATATGCTTACAACGGATAATCAAAAACCCTGCAAGCCTAGAGTGTTTGGTCGATGGAAGCAAGTATCTGCCCTTGATGAATCTTTCTTGACGGTGTTATCTAGACAAGTTGTCCTGTTGTTGGCTTATTTTTGGCATTGCTCATTGATTATTAGGTACTTTTCCTCACAACAACAAGCTAATTGTTGTTTGCTCCCGTCACGAGCCTGACATCTTCAATCAATAAAACATTCATATTTCACCCGCACTCTGTACCTCGAATCGGACATGAGATGACGGACATGGATACCATCATAAGCATCAGCAATATCAATAAGACTTTCGGTAACAAGCAGGCACTGAAAGGGATTAACCTGACAATCAAAGAACGCTCGATGACTGCATTACTGGGCCCATCGGGTTCAGGAAAGTCAACGTTAATGCGCCACCTTAGTGGCTTGGTTGTATCGGACAAAGACGCAGATTCACACATATCAGTGCTTGGCGAAACGGTCCAGGCACAGGGTAAAGCCAGTAAGCAGGTTCGCCAGTGCCGCGCACAGGCAGGGTACATCTTCCAGCAGTTCAACTTGGTGAATCGCCTGAGTGTATTGACTAATGTACTTATTGGCGCACTTAGCGAAACATCCAAGTGGCGCACCCTGACAGGCACTTTTACGGCAGAGCAGAAACAACGAGCGTTGCAGGCACTACAACGTGTAGGGATGGAACAATTCGCCCATCAGCGAGTATCAACACTTTCTGGCGGCCAGCAGCAGCGCGTGGCAATCGCCCGTGCGCTTATGCAGCGGGCTAAAATCATTTTCGCCGATGAGCCTATCGCTTCATTAGACCCGGAGTCATCCCGCATCGTGATGGAGTTACTTGAGGACATCAACCGCAAAGAAGGCATTCCGGTTATTGTGACCCTCCACCAAGTTGACCATGCCCTTAAATACTGCGAGCAGATCATCGCACTGCGTGAAGGGGAAGTTTTCTATCAAGGCGCAGCGGCTGAATTGACAGAGCAAAAACTAACAGCACTTTATACCGCGGCAAAGCCACAGGCTGAAAATACGCCTGTTGGTGTTGAACTAGCGCCATCATTTTAATTAGACAGGGAAAGATCATGTTTACCACTATCAAAAAAGTTGGCTGCTCCATTGCATTAGCAGCCAGCTTGGTATCACCGCTAACCAGCGTGGCGGAAACCATGAAAGAAATTAACTTTGGCATTATTGCAACTGATGCTCAGCAAAACCTAAAGCAACGCTGGGAGCCAATGTTGGATGACCTCAGTGAAGAGCTGGGTATCAAAGTGAATGCCTACTTTGCTCCAGACTATGCTGGGATTATCCAGGGAATGCGCTTCAATAAAGTCGACTTCGCCTATTTTGGTAATAAATCCGCGATGGAAGCGGTTGACCGTGCCAATGCAGAAATCTTTGCTCGCTATATCGATAAAGACGGAACCCAAGGTTATTACAGCGTATTGCTAGTCAACAGTGAAAATGATGACATCAATACACTGCAAGATGTGATTGATAACCGCAAAGACTTGATGCTGGGCAATGGTGAGCCTAACTCAACCTCAGGTTTCTTGGTTCCGAATTACTATGCTTTTGCCCAGAACCATATTTCAGCTAACGACTTTAAGCGCACAATTATCGCTAACCATGGGTCAAATGCCATGGCTGTGGCGAACAAGCAGGTCGATGTGGCGACGAACCACACGATGAACCTCGTGCGTATCAAGCAAAGCAATCCAGATTTGTATAGCAAGTTGAAAGTGGTGTGGCAGTCAGATCTGATCCCTTCGGATGTGATCACTTGGCGTAAGGATATTCCTGAAAACGTCAAAGAACAGGCTCGTGAATTTTTCCTTGCTTACGGAAGAGAAAACCCTCAGCAGCTGGATAACCTCAAGTTATTGGCATGGTCTGGCTTTGCACCGGCAGACAATAACCAGTTGCTGCCAATTCGACAGATGGAAGCATATAAGGCACTGGTAGAAACTCAAGATAACCCACGCTTGAGTGACAAAGTGAAGCAAGAGCGTATTGCCCAGTACCAGGCTGAACTTGACGCTTTGAGTGCTGAAATTGAAGCACTCAACGCAAGCTTAGATAAAGCACAAGGTTAATAAAGGATGAGGGCAGGGGCGATGTCCCTGCCACACAAGGACATAATGATGCACACCAATACTCAACACTTGATGCCACCATCAAAGCTTTCGATTAAAAACGCAGTCGTCGCGGTCATCGTGCTCAGCATTTTAATGTGGGCTTGGCGTGGCGCAGAAATGGCACCTATGATGTTCTTCGAGCATCCTGAAAATATGGTGCAGCTACTTAAGGACTTCTTTCCACCTGACTTTACTGATGTTGAGCTGTATTTCAGCGAAATGCTAGTCACGATTCAGATTGGTATTTGGGGAACCTTGCTTTCGATTATGCTGGCTGTCCCTTTTGGTATATTGAGTGCAGAAAACTTAATGCCGACCTGGGTTACCTTTCCGGTAAGGCGCTTGATGGACGGCCTGCGTGCAATCAACGAGATGGTTTTTGCCATGCTGTTTGTGGTGGTGGTTGGCCTAGGTCCTTTTGCCGGTGTTATGGCATTGTTCATTCACACCACGGGTGTTTTGGCCAAACTGTTTGCTGAGGCCGTGGAAGCGATTGAGCCGGGACCTATTGAAGGCGTGAAAGCCACCGGCGCAAACCCACTGGAAGTGATTCTGTATGGGGTCATACCGCAAGTTATGCCGCTGTGGATTTCTTACTCCTTGTATCGCCTAGAATCAAATATTCGCTCTGCGACTGTTGTTGGTATGGTTGGTGCGGGCGGTATAGGCGTACTGTTGTGGCAATCAATCTCCGGTTTCCAGATGCAGCAGACTGCCGCCATCATGCTGATCGTTATTGTCACTGTGAGCATTATTGATTTTGTTTCTCAGATCATTCGCAAGAAATTCATTTAAATGAAATATAGATTTAATCACGAAATAAAAATTTTCGGTTTACATGTCTAGATAACTATTTACCTACTAGCAAACCAAAATTTAAGGAAATGAAAATGCCTGTCTATCAAAAAATTGCCAAGGAATTGGAGGATGACTTACGTCATAAATATCAGGCAGGTGATTATTTACCATCCGAATCACAATTAGCGAAATATTTTCAAGTCAATCGTCACACGGTGAGACGAGCTATAGATGAGTTGGTAACGGCAGGGTTGATTTTGCGCCACCAAGGCAAAGGAAATATGGTGTTAAGCCAACCAGCAGACTACTACCTGCACGCTGGCGCCCACTTTACCGGGAACCTGCTTGAACAAGGTTCCCTACCTCGTTGTGAAGTCCTGCAGTCCCGCATTCTTGTAGCGAGTGAACGGTTGGCCAGAAAGCTTGATTGTGAACCGGAAAGTAAGATTATCCATTTGCGGACATACCGAAAAATGGATGGTGTTCCACGTACCGTGATTGATCATTATTTGCCTGACTATAGCTGGTGGCCAGTGATTAAGCATTTTCAATCTGGCTCCCTGCATAATTTTATTAAAAAAGAATTGGGTGTTGAATTAGAGCGTAAAAGCACTCGGCTTCGCGCCCAAATACCGAATACCGAGTACTGCCGACTTTTACAAATAAATAGCAGTATCCCGTTATTAATTATACGTACCACAAATGTCATCAAAGGCACGGAAAAAGTAGCTGAATATTCGAATTCAAATACGCGATCCGATGTCATTGAATTAGTCATGGAGCACTAAATGGACACCACGGAAAAAAGAAAGCATTGGATGTCTGTACTGGCTCAGGCCAGTTTTGAAAAACTCTCAACCCTTTGGCTGCAGAGCCGAAACCAACATGGATTGGCTCCGGATTATCAGATCATCCGCCCGGCCGAAATCGGCTTGGCACAAGTACGGGCAAGGATGGGGAGCACTGGCCGCCAGTTCAATATTGGCGATGTCACCATAACTCGTGCTGCGGTTCAGTTGGCAAGCGGTGAGATGGGTTATAGCTACCTTCAGGGGCGCAACAAGCAGCATGCAGAGCTAGCGGCAGTGCTGGATGGATTGCTGCAAACAGAAAATTACCACAAGGTCATATTCGCTCAAATCATCTCCCCATTGGCGGCGGACAAGCAAGCGGAAAGGGAGCTGCGTCAGAAAGAAGTTGCAAGCAGCAAAGTGGACTTTTTCACCATGGTTCGTGGTGAAGATTAAGCCGCGGTAATAGATAAAGGAGAAATACGATGAGCCAAATTACCTCGGCTTTCACTGATGCCGTACATGACAGTCAGTTTTGTTTCAGGCGCCTGCTTAAGGCCATGTCGGAGCCGGGCACCCAGGTCAAATTAGACCGCTGCCATGGTTTCGGGTCAATGATGCCTGCGACAAGCCAAGTGTTACTTGCGATGGCGGATAACAGCACGCCTTTATGGCTGTCCCAGTCGTTTTTACAAGACAATGCTGCGACAAAAAATATCCATTTCCACACTGGCGCTTCAACCAATGCAACCCCGGACAACGCATCATTTGCCGCCATTGCATTAACGGACATGCCAGCGATTAATTTGGATGAGCTTGCCTTTAATACTGGCAATGAAGAGTACCCAGACCGCAGTACAACCCTTGTTATCGAAACAGATAGCTTATCTTCTGGCCAGCAGTTCAAGTTAACAGGCCCGGGTATCAAAGATGAACAATGCATTCAGCTTGGTGTGCTTTCGCTGGATGTAAAAAACATCCTATTGGCTCAGGGAGAAGCGTTTCCCCTAGGGTTGGATTTGATTTTTGTTTCAGGTGAGCAAGTGGTGGCCATCCCGCGCTCAACGTCAGTGGAGGCGATGTAATGTACGTTGCAGTAAAAGGCGGTGAAAAAGCGATTAAAGCCGCGCACCAACTTCAGGCACAAAAACGCCGGGGCAATACCGACTTGCCTGAGTTGAAAGTCGAACAAATTAGCGAACAGCTTGCCGGCTCTGTCGACCGTGTGATGACTGAGGGTGGTATTTACGACAAAGAGTTAGCGGCACTGGCAATCAAACAGGCGAGCGGTGACTTGGTTGAAGCTATCTTCCTATTGCGCGCCTACCGTACCACGCTGCCTCGCTTGGCCGTGCTGGAACCGGTTGATACTTCAGATATGCGTATAGAACGCCGTATCTCGGCGACATACAAAGACTTACCAGGCGGACAGTTGTTAGGGCCAACGTATGACTACACCCATCGTTTGTTGGATTTCAGCCTACTTGCAGAGGGTGAAAATCCGGTGAACATGGCGCAGCAGGTGGCTGCTGAAGAGGGGGCTCAAAGCGCTAGCGAGCCTTGCCCGCAAGTCATGGGGATTCTTGAAAAGCTGGATTTGATGGTTTTTGAACAGGATAAGGGTGAGCAACCCGACGATGTCACCATGGAGCCGGTTAATTTCCCATGTGATCGTTCTGCACGCTTGCAGCAGCTGGCCCGTGGTGATGAGGGCTTTTTGCTGGCGCTTGGCTATTCGACCCAACGTGGCTACGGCCGCAACCACCCGTTTGCTGGTGAAATTCGCTCAGGGAAGGTGACGCTGTCACTGAGTCCTGAAGAGCTATGCGCCGAAACTGAAGCCGAAGCCAAAACCGAAAGCTTTGATATTGATATCGGTGAGCTTGAGTTGACCGAGTGCCAGATGATTAACGGATTCATTGGTAATAAGCAGCAGAAACCTAAGCTGACACGGGGTTATGGCCTGACCTTTGGTTTTACTGAGCGCAAAGCGATGTCGATGGCGCTGGTTGACCGCGCGTTGCAAGGTGCCGAATACGATGAGCCTGTTGATGGCCCAGCGCAGGATGAAGAATTTGTCTTGGCCCACGCTGATAACGTTGAGGCTGCTGGTTTTGTCTCTCACCTGAAACTACCGCACTACGTTGATTTCCAAGCTGAATTGGAGCTTCTGCGCAAGATGCACAAGGAACACGATGAAATGATGGCAACACAGCACGTAGACGGTGAGGACAAGTAAATGTCACAAACACACAATCATGGCTACAACTACGGTTATCTAGACGAGCAAACCAAACGAATGATCCGTAGGGCGCTGCTAAAAGCGGTAGCGATTCCTGGTTATCAGGTGCCTTTTGGCGGTCGAGAAATGCCGATGCCCTATGGGTGGGGGACGGGGGGCGTTCAGCTTACAGCCACCATCATTGGTCAGGACGATACCCTGAAGGTGATTGACCAGGGGGCAGACGATACGACTAACGCCGTTTCAATCCGTGAGTTTTTCAAAACCGTCGCCGGGGCTAAAACCACCGAAACGACAACCGAAGCATCTATCATCCAGACTCGCCACCGTATACCTGAAGTCGCGTTGGAGGAAGATCAGATCCTTGTCTATCAAGTGCCGATCCCTGAGCCATTGCGTTTTATCGAACCGCGTGAAACGGAAACCCGTAAAATGCATGCCCTACAGGAGTACGGCATCATGCACGTCAAACTGTATGAAGATATTGCACGTTTTGGTCATATTGCAACCGCTTATGCGTATCCGGTTCGCGTCAATGATCGTTACATCATGGATCCGTCTCCAATCCCGAAATTCGACAACCCGAAAATGGACAACATGGCGGCACTTCAATTGTTTGGCGCAGGTCGTGAGAAGCGTATTTATGCCATCCCGCCATATACCAAGGTTCACAGTTTAGATTTTGATGACCACCCGTTTGAAGTACAGAAGTGGGATGAACCATGCAGCATCTGTGGCTCGACTGATACCTTTTTGGATGAGGTGGTGATTGATGACGAGGGCAGCCGAATGTTTGTCTGCTCGGATACCGACTACTGCCGTCAGCAGGTTGAAAAGAACTCAGAGTCACAGGCTGCCGGATTCACACCTGAAACCGCAGAACTAACGGATACGCTATAGGCAGTGCGAGAAGAAGATAATGGAAATGACAAACCTTAAAGAACAACCGCTACTGTCGGTGCAAAATCTCACCAAACTCTATGCGCCTGGCAAAGGGTTTTCAGAGGTATCGTTTGAGCTATTCCCTGGTGAAGTCTTGGGTATTGTTGGCGAATCAGGCTCGGGAAAAAGTACCTTGCTCAAGGCTATTTCTGGCCGCTTGCAACCTGACAATGGCGAAGTGCTTTACCTACGCGGTGGCGCAGAACAACAGCTTACACAGATAGAAGACCTGTATGCAATGGCAGAAAGCCAGCGCCGCCACCTGCTTCGCACTGAGTGGGGTGTGGTTCATCAGCACCCTATGGATGGCTTGCGCGGGCGTGTCTCTGCTGGCGGTAATATTGGCGAACGGCTAATGGCTGTAGGCAAAAGCCATTACGGTGAAATTCGTAACGAAGCCGAGAAGTGGCTAGGCGATGTTGAAATTCCAGCCGAACGCATTGATGACATGCCAACCACCTTCTCTGGTGGTATGCAGCAGCGTTTGCAGATTGCCCGAAACTTGGTGACTCACCCTAAATTGATCTTTATGGATGAACCCACAGGCGGACTCGATGTGTCTGTTCAGGCAAAACTATTGGATTTATTGCGTCGCTTAGTCACAGAACTGGAACTTGCTGTTGTTATTGTGACTCATGACTTGGCCGTTGCACGTTTGCTTGCTCACCGGTTGATGGTGATGAAGCAAAGCCATGTAGTGGAAACTGGCTTGACCGATCAGGTGCTTGACGACCCCCAGCATCCTTACACCCAGCTTTTGGTCTCATCGGTACTGCAAAACTAAGGAAAGAACATGAACAAGCCAATGTTGAAAGTCTGTAATGTTAGCAAAACCTTTGTTTTGCATAATCAAAACGGTATTGAATTGCCAGTTCTTCAAAATGCATCCATGGGTGTCGAGCAGGGGGAGTGTGTTGTGCTGCATGGCCACTCTGGCTCGGGTAAGTCAACCTTGCTGCGAGCTTTGTATGCGAACTACCTGGTTGATTGTGGCTCCATTGAAGTACGCCACAATGACCAATGGGTTGACCTTGTCAGCGCCGCCCCACGAGATGTGCTGAATGTTCGCCGTGATACTGTGGGGTGGGTAAGCCAGTTCTTGCGTGTTATTCCTCGAATTAGCGCACTGGAAGTTGTTATGCAGCCAATGCTGGAAATTGGAGGCTGCCGTGAAGAGGCCAAGCGCAAAGCCAGTGAGCTGCTTCGCCGATTGAATGTGCCTGAGCACCTATGGCACTTGGCTCCAGCAACCTTCTCTGGGGGTGAGCAGCAGCGGGTCAACATCGCGAGGGGTTTTATTGTCGATTACCCAATTTTGCTACTTGATGAGCCAACGGCGTCATTGGATGCGACCAACAGCGCGGTTGTGGTGAGTTTGATTGAAGAGGCTAAATCTCGCGGTGCAGCAATAGTGGGCATATTCCACGATGAAGACGTCAGGTCGCAGGTCGCAGACCGTTTGTACGAGATGACAGAGCAATCATCATTGCAATTTGAAATGGCTCCAGTAGCCGAACACGTTGCCTAATTCAGGGATGAGGAAACAATTGTGATTATTACCAATGTACATATGGTCCTTGAAGACGAGATCGTAAAAGGCTCGGTTGAATTGGAAAATGGCGTGATTAAATCGATGTCGGACACATTTAGCCAATTGCCACAGGCCTATGACGGCGAGAATGGCTGGCTGATGCCGGGTTTGATTGAGCTCCATACCGATAACCTGGAAAAGTACTTCACGCCGCGCCCTAAGGTTGACTGGCCGCCATTTTCGGCAATGAGCGCTCATGATGCCCAATTGGTTGGCTCGGGGATCACCACGGTATTGGATGCAGTCGCCCTAGGTGATTATCGTGAAGGCGGACGCCGCCAAGAAAATTTGGATCACCTTATCGACACCGTCATTGAAAGCCAAAAACGTGGGGTAAACCGCGCTGAACATTTCTTGCATCTGCGCTGTGAAGTCCCCCATGAAACTACGGTTGGGATGTTTGAGCGTTATGCCAATTTGCCTGAGGTACATTTGGTGTCACTGATGGATCATGCGCCGGGTCAACGCCAGTTCGTCAATGTTCAGAAATACCGTGAGTACTACCAAGGTAAATACAAGTTCTCCGACGAGCAGATGTTCGCCTTTGAGAAAGAGCAGGTAGCACGTTCTCAGCAATGGTCTGCGGTGAACCGCACTGAAATTACCCGCCAGTGCCGTGAGCGAAATATCCCAATGGCAAGCCATGATGATGCAACCATTGAGCACGTTCAGGAGTCAAAAGACTTGGGGATGGTGATTGCAGAGTTTCCAACCACGATTGAAGCCGCCAAGGCATCTCATGACATGGGATTGAAGGTCATGATGGGCGCGCCGAATGTTGTTCGTGGCGGTTCGCATTCAGGCAATGTGGCAGCACATGAACTCGCGAGCCTGGGCGTATTGGATATTTTGTCATCAGATTATTATCCGGGAAGCCTTCTTGATGCGCTGTTCCAGTTGGCAGACGATGAGCGCAATGATTTGGATTTGCCGCAGGCAACCAAGCTAGCGACGATTAACCCTGCACAGGCACTTCAACTCAATGATCGCGGTGTGATAGCAGAGGGCAAACGTGCAGACTTACTCCTTGCACACCATTTGCATGATCACACTTATGTCACTCGTGTTTGGCGTCAGGGCAAGCAGGTATTTTAATTAATACTGGGATATGCCAAGAACTAGAAACGCTAGGAGATCTGCGTTGAATAAACAAGGCACCTTATTTTATGTAATGGGCGCGTCGGGGGCAGGTAAAGACAGTCTGCTCCAGGCGATACGCACGCTCTACCCCAAACAGTTGCTGGTCGCACATCGTTATATCACCCGTTCTGCGCTGGCGGGCGGGGAGAACCACGTAGAGCTCTCAGCGGAGGAGTTTGCCCAGCGCAAGCAGCAAGGTTTGTTTGCTATGAGTTGGAAGGCCAATGGTTTTAATTACGCCTTAGGTAAAGAAATTGAGCTTTGGCTATCTCAAGGGTTTGATGTGGTGGTCAATGGCTCAAGAGCCTATTTAGAGCAAGCTATGATGGATTTCGGCTATCGTGTCGTGCCTGTCATCGTCGACGTCAGCGCTGAAGTCCTGGAAGCCCGGCTGTATGCCAGAGGGCGTGAGACGCCGGATCAAATAGTCGACAGGCTGGCGAGGGCAGAGTATTACCGCGGTCAATGCCCTGATAGTGGTTTTGTCGTGGACAATAGCGGCTCGTTGCAGCAGACCATTGGACAATTTATTAAAAATTACAGCCAATACCGGAGCGCCATGCCTCGCCTTAGCCAGCATGCGCTGCCAATCAACAAGGAGAGATTGCAATGAAGCTCACGGTTATTGGGACTGGTAATGCTCGGCTATTGCCAGTGTACGGCTGCCATTGCATAGCTTGCGAAAGGGCGAGGACAACCCCTGACTATGCCCGTGGGAAAACATCGGCATTTATTAGCAATCAAGGCAGGAACTTGTTGATAGATGCCAATGCTGATGACTTGATGGCACGTTTTCCCGCTGGGAGTATCGACAGTATTTTGCTGACCCATTACCACATGGATCATGTGCAATCCCTGTTTGATCTGCGCTGGGGAGTGAATTTATCGATTCCGGTGTTTGGTCCAGATGACCCAGTCGGCTGTGATGATCTGTTTAAACATCCCGGTATCTTGGACTTCAAAGCGGCAAGGCAGCCGTTTGAGCATTTCTATTGGCGAGATATCCGTATCACCCCTATGCCTTTGATTCACTCGAAGCCTTGCTTAGGGTATATCTTCGAATGTCAGGGCAAGCGAATCGCATACCTAACTGACACCGTTGATTTACCAGCAGAGGTTAAACAATGGCTTGCAGATAACCCCGTAGAGCTAATGCTTATAGACTGCAGTTTTGCGCCTGTTGATAGAAGTGCAGGGGAGCAGCCGAGCAATCATAACGACGTGATACTGGCAAAATCACTCAAAGAAGAATGCCGTCCAAAGAAAATGGGCTTGATCCATATTGGCCATGACCTTGAAAGCTGGGCCATGGCGAACCCGCAAGCCTTTGATGACGACTTCTTTCTGGTTTCCGATGGACAGGAATTTAACTTTTGAGTCTATAGTTTTCGTGCGAGTAGCTTTTGAGAGAGCAGCTTTAGAGAGAACTGATTTTGAACGAACTGCTTTTGAACGAACAGGTAGGCTCATAACGATGAGTAAGCAATAATGAATCAACCGCTATCTCCAACTTTATCCTCTGAGCCAAGTATTGCTGAAAGTAGCAAGCTGCATAATGCCAAACTTGGCCGTTGGGTGGAAATTGCAGACAGGTGCATTTTGAACAATGTGTCAGTCGGTGATTACAGCTATATCCAGAATGACAGCAACCTGATGTTTGCCCAAGTCGGCAAATTTACGTCTATTGCGGCTAGTGTCAGGGTAAACCCGAGTAACCACCCTTGGTGGCGGCCGACCTTGCATCATTTCACCTACCGTCCGGGTAAGTATCAGTTGGGTGATGACCCTGCAACTCTTGATGATGAAGTGTTTGCGTGGCGTGAAGAAGACAAAGTGGTTATCGGCCATGATGTGTGGATTGGCCATGGTGCCATCATTCTACCTGGTGTCACGATAGGCAACGGCTCCATTGTCGGGGCGGGCAGTGTGGTGACTAAAGATGTCCCGCCATGGTCAATCGTGGTTGGCAATCCAGCCCGCATCCTGAGGCCGCGATTTGAAGATCCCGATATGGGGGCTAAGCTAGAGGCATTAGCCTGGTGGGATTGGCAAGACGAAAAAATCCGCGATAACCTTCATTTGTTTCAGCAAGATGCAACTGCCTTCCTCGAGGGCTTAGAGCAGTTAGCTTAGTGGTATCTTAATACTTTGGCACATGCTGGATATTGAAGAACCGTGCCTAGGCATGGTTCTTTTAGCAATCCTCTAGTTCAACTGTTACCTCATAGATTTCCGGACCATGAGCCCTTTTTGCATCTTGATAGCTGACATAACATTTAGGCGTTACAGTAATCTGTTTGCTTTCATTATCAGAGATGTAAGTGACCTCCTTGAAAGAAACATAAGCAATTCGTCCTCCGTCTTTCATTCGGTTATTCACTTCAAGATCATCGCTGATGTTAAAGGCGCGCTTAACGTTATCTATATGGGCTGTTGGGTAGCCGTTACAGATATAAATTCCTTCAATGAATGCGCGGAGAGTGGTCTCATCCTTGTAGACATAACAGGCTTCGGTAAGGCCATTTACAATAGCCTTGGTATGAACGATCTCCGAAGTGGTATGCATGGTGGAGGCGATCGAGTTTAGTGTTGATTTTCGAGCATCGGACTGAATCCCTAACATCGTTACTGCACCAGTAACGGCTAAAATAGCGACTAAAAGAATAACGGTGACAAGTCTAATCATAATGAATGGTTTGGCTTAAATTATTGATAATATAGTTAATTATTTTTGAATGATGTTTTTAATTGGCGTGATTGTATGAGTAATTTTTTGCTCACGCAAGAAGTGATTGATTGTGTGCTGAACTATCACACAGTTTTATTGATCGAGGAGCGCTTGGAGGGAGTTTGATCTTGAGGTTAGACGCAAGATACAAAAATGCCAAAAGCAATGGCTTTTGGCATCTATGATAGTTCAGCGATGTACTTCTTGAATTAGAAGTGAAGCTGGATAACGGATTCCGCTACACAGCCAGGACGACGAATCCCTTCAATCTGAACGGTAAGCTCTTGGACAATCTCCAAACCGCGCTTAACGGGCTTTACAGATTGAATCTTGGTAGTAGCGCGAATACGGTTCTCAGATTTAACCGGGTATGGGAATCGGATTTTGTTGAAACCCATATTGACGGTCATTTTAGCCGTTGGGAACTTTTGGTTCTCAGGGTCAACGCTGTCTGTAAGAACAGAGAGTAGTGACAGCGTCAGGAAGCCGTGTGCAATAGTCGTCTTAAATGGAGACTCTTCAGCTGCACGCTCTGGGTTAGTGTGAATCCACTGGTGATCTTCAGTCACATCAGCAAATTGGTTGATACGACCCTGATCAACAGTCATCCATTCACCAGTATGGATGACTTCGCCAAGGGTAGCAGTGAGCTCTTTGTATAAGGCTTCTGCTTCAGGCTTCATTTCAATAGGAGCTGGTGTTTTAGCAACAGCTTCAGGTGCGATATTTTCCACAACAGTTTTTTCTATCTTGTTTTTACTAGGTTGTTCGGCAACATCATCGTTGGATGCAGACTGTTTGTGCATAACAAGGGCGCCCAACTGCGTTTTGTTTGCTCGGTTGACAAAATCAAGCCAATGTTCACGCAGAGAAGGAGAGAGTAAGTCTTTTAGTTCAAAGGCATGTAGCGATAGATCACCACGCTTTTGCTTAAAATAATCGACAACTTTCATGACTTGATACCTTATTATTTAAAACTGCCTGAAGCCGAATCAAGGCGAAGTATTGTAATGGGAAATAAAAATATTGAAAGAAAAAAATGTGTTCTACATCTCGGTTTTCTTACTAGCATTTCTTTAACTAACTGAATATCAAGCAATATTTAGAGGTTTTGGTTTAGTGTAAAAATACTAACTTAACTCGCATTTGATATTCGGTCGTAAGAAAATAGTCTTTCCCATAAATTTAAGCGTACACCTGTAAGTTATTTCAGCTTACATGTGTTCCTATATTTCAGCGTACAGATGTATATTTATTTTAATGATAAAAGCACAAAAATACACTGTATAAAACTGTTGAAGAACAAACTTATCTTAGAAGAAATTCAAAATAAATGCTCTAAAAAATAGCAATTATTTATCATCTAGAGAAATACTTTACGTCTTAAAATTGCTAACTAGTCAACAACGTTCCATTGCTGACATTCTTTCTCATTTAAGAGAAAAAAGCCCCTTCTGTGATACGTCTACGCTTATAGCCAGCGGTAAAAAATTAATAGAAACCGAACGCCTTGGCGTGTTTTGGTAAGTATAATTTTGGCTAGGTAGTAAATTGATGAAAAGTTATCGGATTCTGGGGCTGGCCTTGTTGTTGCTAGCTTCGGTCCCTGTCGTCAGTGCCGAGCATGACGATATGGCAATTGAACTTGATCAATATGTCAAAAAGGCGGTTAAGAAGGGTATTCCGGGAGCTTCACTGGCCGTTGTGATTAATGGGGACATTCGATTGCTTCGGGGCTATGGAGTGACCAAGAAGGGGGGAAAAGATAAGATTGATTCAGCGACGGTGTTTCCACTGGCCTCAATTTCAAAGACTTTCGCTTCAGCAGCAGTATCAATACTTGTTGATCAGAAATCTATAGAGTGGGATACCCATGTGGTTCCGTATTTAGACAACATAGAGTTTAGTGACCCGCAGTTGGGAAAAGATGTCACTTTGCGTCATTTACTGTCCCATACAACCGGGTTGGTACCACAAGCATATTCAGATTTAATCGAGGACAACGTCAGGTACACGCGCATTCTACAGATGCTGGATAGGGTGAAGTTCGTTTGTGATCCGGGCAAATGCTATGGCTATCAGAATGTCGTTTATAATTTGGCTGCCGACATGCTGGCTTTAGCTGTTGGTATGGATTACCCCACTTTTGTCCAGGAGAATATCTTCATCCCATTAGAGATGGATCATGCCTCTTTTGGAATGGAGGGATTCAAAGAAACAGAAAACCGTGTTACACCGCATGTCAAAGTGAAGGCGGGCTTTGCACCGGTTAAACCTGCACCGTATTACTACCGAGTACCCGCTGCTGCGGGTGTTAATGCCAGTGCGCAGGATTTATCGAAATGGATGCTGGCGCAGTTTGGTCACAACCCTTCAGTTTTGCAGCCGCCACTGTTGGATATAATGCATAAACCACATATTAGAGCTAACCAATACCGTTACCGAGCGAAACTCAGTAATGTGTATTATGGCTTGGGTTGGCGTACTTTTGACTACAAGGAGATCTCAGGATTTGTCCATCATGGCGGCTGGGTCAAAGGGATCCGTACTGAGATGCTGTTTAACCGTCATACTCAGACAGGTATGGTATTTTTGACTAATTGCGAGACAGATGTAGCCAGAGAGATTGTACTTTATTTCCTCAAGTTGTATCGTCAGCGGTACGAGGTCAAAGAGACCGGTACTTAACTCAAAAAGAGGCCTGAAAATGGGTAAAAAAAGAAAGAACTCAACGCCTGTAAAGGAAGTTGTAGAGCAAAATCAAACGAACATTGTTGAAACTGATTTCGGCAGAGGAACTATTAGGGACAATGCGCTAAAAGCAGTAGTGACTAGCCAGCTGTACAAAACACGGGTTGTGAAGGCGAAAAAAGGCAAGGGGAGCTTCCAGCGTAAGAACAAACATGCAGGACGAGAGTCCTATTCAATTGCAGCTTGATAGAAGCTTCAATTGTATAGCACTCTCTCCTACATTTTAAGCAGTTGGAATTTCACAATCAGCTCGCACTCGCTGGTGGACTGCATTCGTTCGACGTGTTTTGCCACTGCCGGGTTAGGATGGCGCTTCAAGTATTCAATGAGCGCGGATTTGCAACAGCCCAGTGAAGAAACGAAGCTTTTACAGCTGGTATATGGACACTGTGGCAGTAACGCCATTACTTCTTCCGAAGCGAGCTGTAAGTACTTCAGTTCATATTCATCATCACCATGGATCCGCCAGAAATTTGCCAGATTATGACAAGACATCACTTTGATAGTCAGCAGTTCATCTAGTTCATCCTGTGTGCCAATGACAGGTGAGAGTTGCTGAGCTTCTGCGAGAGCCAGGTGATAATGAAGCACTGCCATCATAGGTTTTGCTTGCTTATCGGCGTTGTCGGCTAACAACGTGTGCTGCTCCCACCGGGATACATCCATATTCCCCTCCATACATTAATTGTCAGTACATTTAGCTTTAGTGGTGTTAATGATAATTATTATCGATAACTATGGCAATTTATATTTGCTTTGCTGTTGAGTGTAAATACATCGTTTCAAGTCTTTCAAATCGAATCTGCGTGACAAGTCACGCTATGTATAGTTAGTCGTCAGTACTGTCGTGATTTGTTCAAATCCATTCATAAATTGACACCCAAATTCTCACATTTAACCAAATTCGGGGTTGTTTGTTTTCTGTTCAGCTTGCATTATGTACAACCCTGTAACAGGGTAGCATGACCAATAAAATTCTTAAATTTTAATATCTTATGTGGGGTTATGTTAAAAAAGTGACAGTTTGATGCTGGCTAGGTCATTGAGTTATCAACTGTTTGAATGCAAACGCACTATTGGGCTAGGACTTTTTTGTTGTTGATCAATAGTCTTAAATCAAGAAAACAGAATAGATAAATGAAAAAGCAAATTACAATCAAGACACATAACACGCGCCGTACAAAAAAAATACTTGGCGTAAGCAGTGGAGTAGTGGTTAGCGGACTCCTTTTTGCTGGAAGCGTACAATCAGCTGGCAAATGGGTAGAAGTTGAAAATGTTCACAATGGACGGGCACCCTTATGTCATCATATTGAAACAGGCACACTGAAATTCTGTTCAGATCTCGAATCGGAACATGAAGAGCCTTAATTGAATCTAAGTAACTATATGATTAATAATTTTTGATCAGATACTTACGCAGATTGACATGTTGATTGAAGGGAGTACGTTTTGTACTCCTTTTCGTTTTCAGCCTACCAGTAAATCCTTCATCATCTTCTAATCTAAGTCCCAAGACCCTGCAGAACTGTAACGAAGCTAGACTATACAAGAGTAAATAAAGCTTCGTAGACACTATGAAAAAACTGATATTTGGCTTGATTGGTCTTTTTGTTGTTATCACTATCGCCCTTCAGTTTGATGATCAAGGCGACATTGTCGAAAGGCAAGTGAAAGCACTCGCTCCTGAACAGTCTAATTACCTACTTGAAATAAAAGGGCATATCAGCAAAAGCCCGCGTCCAGAAGAAACCTTTTCTTTTCCAATTCGTGTCGGCGAGATCGGCCCGGTTAAATCTCTCTACTCTGGCCCGAACCAATATCCTTTTTTCTGTATGACGGTGGACTCAGGCCTCGGGCAGCCCGTTGTGGATAACCAAGACGGCTTCGGTGTTCCAATTTACGAAGTGTTTAATGGTAAGAAACTCATTGGCTACTCAAAAGATTGTGCGATAAGAACCCAGCTTTCTTACGTAGTCATTGATAAAGAAAATACCATTTCCCCAAGGAGCGAGTTAGAGCTACAACATAACCCTCCGAGAGACGAAGAGCTCCTTGTCCGAATCGAAAAAGGAACCATTAATCGATACATCTATACCATCGCCATGCCTATTGGCCTCGATGAGGTCGGGTCGCAGGACAGTGCCAAAGCATGGAATAAGCGCTTGATATACCGTTTCGAGGGGGGCTCTGGCTTAGGGTTTCGCCAAGGGAAAATGAAGCTACACCGCTTGATCAAAAAAGAGCTGCCACAGATTAGAAAAGGTTACGCTGTTATCGCTTCAAGTGGGAACAAAACAAGCTATGGCTATAACATGCTGCTTGCTGAAGATACCGCACGTCGAGTAAAGACCCAGTTTGTTAGCCTGTTTGGCGAGCCTTTGTATACCATAGGTATCGGTGGCTCTGGGGGAGGACTTGCCCAATACCTGATTGCTCAAAACAGTGAAGGTATTTTGGATGGTTTGCTGCCACTCTACTCCTATCCGGATATGGTCAGTGTCTCGATATATGCCTTAGATTGTGACTTGCTCAACACCTATTTCAGCTTTAGAGCCAGTGATAGAGAAAGGTGGCAGGATTGGCAGTCCCGACAGCATATTGAAGGGCTAAGAGCGATTAATGAGGCGGAGCAAAGGTTTGGCTGGCTGCAACCATTAAACCAGCTCGTTCGATTGAAAATGCCTGAATTTCCGCAAGGTAATAGCGAATGCATCAACGGTTACTTTGGCCTTAGCAGTTACCTCAACAATCCCAGACAGGGCTTCCTTAAGCCTTACTACCATGAATCAGTCGTCGATAAGGTCAATTGGAATTACTGGCAGGATTTGGTTCATGTCTATGGCAAAGACGAGCACGGATTTGCCCAATCGACTTGGGATAACGTAGGTGTACAGTATGGTCTGCTAGCGTTGCGCGATAAGACGATTTCCTTAGATGAGTTTATAGAAATAAACCAGAGAATAGGGGCTTGGAAACCTTTTAATGACATGGAGTCGGAGAAAAAACTCAGTTTAAGCGCAAGTATCCCGCCGCTTTGGCTCTCACTCTGGGGAGAACACAACGTAACGGAAGACAAAACAACGCCGGCTAAACGGCGATCTGCTCCTTTATCTGCAATCGAAAGAGCTTATCAATATGGCCAAGTATTCTTGGGAAATGTTAGCTTACCTATCATTGATATTCGCCATCACCTCGAAGATGATCTGAATATGCATCACACTTCGGCATCGTTCTCGACTCGATTACGGATTCTGGAAGCAATGAACCATGCTGATAACCATGTTATCTGGATTTCCCATAAACAGTTTAATCCGGTGGAGCAGGCATACTCTCTGATGGATGAGTGGCTGATGGCGATAAAAAGCATGCCAGCGACGATGAGCTACCAACAGAAGGTAAAAGCGACAAAACCGCAATTGGCCGTTGATACGTGTTTTAATACTGAAGGTAACATACACGCATCTGGAAATGGTGTGTTTGATGGGAAGTGGAATGGACAAGCCAATGGTCCATGTACCCAAGCCTATCCAATCTATAGTAACAGCCGTATTCAAGCGGGAGCACCATGGAAAGGTAGTATATTCAAGTGTCACAGAATTTCGTTAGAGAAAGCGATTGAAAAGGGCATTTATGGGTCAGTCGATGTATCTAGTAAGATTGAAAGCCTAAAGGCAACCTTTCCTGACGGTGTCTGTGATTACAGTCTCGGAGATATGGGACGCCCTAATAATATGCCGCTAATGAATAATTGAACAATAGATGGTGAATTCGGTGAATGTAAACGTGTGTTTATTTTATATATTAATTAAATCGAGGCGTGTAAAATAAATTTCACCTATTGTTTGTTGAGGTTATTTCCTTTTTTCGACGTTTTTCATTAATTGTTGTGTGGATGTTGTTGATTGCTTATAAATTAATTTATTGTATTATATATGGTTATTATCGAAAAATCTCGACTAGTCGAAATTTAAAGAAAACACAAAAATATATTATTGTTTTTCGGCTCAAGAGCAGGTTTTAAAAACAAATCAAAATTTCATGCACATTTTTCTCCCTTGACTGCTAAATATTTGATTGGCGGTAGCGTCACGTTCTAGGATTAAGTGGCCAATGAAGGATTTTTTTGAAGTGCATTTAAGATTAGTGATCACGGTTTGGGTGATTTTACTCTCTGTGCTTGGCCTGTTGTATTTGATGAACTACATGAAATTTGACAACCTGATGTCTCAGGTTGTTTCCTCAAAGCTTCAAGTTATTTCAGCCTCTTTGGAACAATTATGCCTGCCGAGTGACGCCCAGATTAAGATTATAGGGCAGAGTTGCTTGAAGGTGACTCAGGAAGACAAGGCTTTCAAGGTGAAATATGGGGAAACACCTGCTGAAGCCTATGTCCTGCAGCGTGAAGCCGAGTGGTTGACTCGGCTTAGCGCACTTAACCTCACGAGCAGTGAATGCATTAAATTCTATAGAAACGGCCAGCAAAGTTACTTGCTGACAAATTACCTATCAGGCTTGTCAGCCAACCAATGGCTGCGAGAACGGCGTAAGAGTATTGATGAACCAAGCTACATCGCTCAGCAAGGCTACAATGACCAACCCAGCTACACTCACCAGCTAAGCTATTATCACCAGATATCAAAATACCTTGAGTCGGTATTAGACCAATTAGAAGCCATTCATAGTAATGGTTTTGTTCATGGCGATATCAAACCCAGCAATATTATCTTTCACCCTGACAATACAGCCAATCTCATCGACTTTTCAAATACTCGAAGGATAGGAGAGCCATGGCTGGAGCGAGGCTTCAAACAATTCAGTCCATCCTATTTCTGCAATAAGCACTCATCTACCGCAACTATCAAGCAAGATTATTACGCCTATCTAATCTCATTGATGGTGCTGTTTGAGCCGGAGACACGTGTTAATGAGTCGACAATGGAAGGCTTCGACACTTTAATAGAAAAGTATGCAGAGGACAGGGTGATATCAACTCGGTTTAAGCACCGCATTTTGGCGTTGAATAGGTCGTTGTAATCAATAAGTCACTAGAAGCAGCCATTGGAAAATGGGGTATATAGAAGAGTAAAGGAGAGTGCGGATCGGGAGCCTCATCCCGATCCAAATTAATCTACATCCTATAACGCGGCAAGGATCGCCTCGGCAGAACTGACTTCAAACTGGCCGCCTTCTTCGACATTCAGTTGTTTGACAACACCATTTTCAACAATCATGGCATAACGCTGTGAGCGTATTCCACCAAATCCCTCAGTGTCCATTTCTAGACCCATTGACTTGGTAAAGCTCGCATCACCATCTGCGAGCATCATTAGCTCAGAAGCGTTTTGTGCTTCGCCCCATGCCTGCATCACAAAAGCGTCATTCACAGCGACACACGCAATAACGTCGACCCCTTTTGCTTTAATTTGATCAGCCAAGACCACAAAACCGGGCAAGTGTGCTTCTGAACAAGTTGGTGTAAAAGCACCGGGTACGGCGAAAAGCACTACGGTTTTATTGGCAAACAACTCTTGGGTTGAGTGGTTTTGCATCCCGTCTTCGGTTAACTGGCTAACCGTACCATTAGGTATAGATTGACCTTGTTGAATCATGCGTAATGTCCTTGTTGGCTAATGTCCTAGAAGTGTAGATGCCAACCGCCGTTAAAACCATCTGAAAAAATGGGTGTATGCCTAAATGAATTTTGTTCAAGAACTCTTCATCATGATATTCACGCTTTCGCTATCTGGAGTGGTGTCGCATTAATAAAAAGTGCGTTAGGGTTTTATATGTGTGATGATGTAGAAAAACAATATATAAAGCGGTTAATTTCATGCAGGAAAGATGACCAACCAAGATTTATTAGAACAGGCACTTCATAGTGGAGCGATAATTCATCAACCTCATGCTTTAAAGGCATATTTATCAGCAAATTATCTGACGGATAGACTGGGTAATGGCGAAGCTATATTTTTACATACATCAATGCTAATGAAGAATGATTCAATCCATGTTTTGCCTGAATATGTTGAATCAGTACAAGCTCCACAATTACCAGAATTTCGTATTCATCGTATGTTACAACGTGGTATTTATCCTGCATCATATCAAGCTACCTTTCAGTGGTATCAAAGCAAAGGCTTTCAGGGTATTTTTGAACATTTTGCTAATAAAGCCTCACTGAATAATGAGTATCTGTCGCACAATGTTACGATTCTACTTGCGGTGAATTCAGTGTATTCAGAGCTGAGTCCAGACCAGGTACCAACATTCCTAAATCGCTTTACAGAGTTTGTTACATCTACCTTTTCCGGTGCAAACGAGGTTGAAGTTAAGAAAGAGAAGCTCGTTGTTTCAGATGTATTGGTATCTTGCCTTGAACAATTCGGTTTCTTTGGGCATAACCTTATTACCTTAGCATGGTTGTTACGCTGTAAAGAGCATTTATCAACTACTCAATATGAATCTATGCTTTCTAATTTATATCTTCAGGCAAATAGCCCACTGGAAGACCCTGACGATAATATTGATCTATCAATTTGGGAGCGGTGCGAGTTACAACAAGATAGAAAAATGTTTATCCAACAAGTGAATCGCTTAATATTCGACTACACCTCAAATTTACACCAAATCACGCTTGCTGATGCTTTGCTTTTCCTAGAATCTGAATTTCCGAGTAAAACAGCAGAGCTGGCTAAAATTGCGCAATACCAATGCCTTATTTTAGAAAAGTGAAAACCCCTTAAGAATTTATTCTTATGAGGGACTAAGTATAAAAAAGTTGTTCAAGTCGCTCCTGAATCCCGGGTATAACAGACATGATTATTTTGAAGGTTAAGTATAGTGTGTGCGTATGATTTAAATTTGGCTGATATCACAAAGGACTTAAGGTCATCTCGGAATGATTTTATGATACAAACATCAGTTCAGATGGATACATTAGTGCGCCTTATGAAACTGAGATCTGATTAGTTCTATTGTGTAGGTGGTTAGGCGGAAAAGGTGTGCTGCAGACGGTTTCAGTTAACTTGAGCATATAAGGGATTATTAAATGGAATTAACCTGCCACTGCGGTAACGTCAATATCAAACTAGAATCTGCGCCCAGTGAAGTGGGCGAGTGCAATTGCTCGATTTGCCGGAGGTATGCTGCATCTTGGGCTTACTTTTCTCCGAAGCAAGTTGAGGTGACTTGTAACGAGGAAACCGATTTCTATTGCTGGGGTGATAAAGAGGTCGAATTTCATCGCTGTAGTGCTTGTGGTTGTTTGACCCATTATGTAACCACAGAGAAATGCGATGCGAATATTTTGGCGGTTAATATGAAAATGGCTGAATTCGAGGTACTCGCTAGTATTCCCGTACGAAAAATCGATGGGGCGTCCTACTAGACTCTTTGAGCCAAGTCCATTGAGCTTGCTGATTTTACTTGTATTTCATTAAGGCTCTACAGCAATATGTCATAAGTCATTTCTAGTGAGATGTACGATAACGTACCTGATTACTTCAAAGGAGCAAGAATGAAATCAACAAGCATTAAAAACGTCGTTTTTGATATCGGTAATGTCATTGTACGTTGGGCTCCTTTAGAAATTATCAGGCTGACATTTGGCAATGGTCGTGATCACCAGGAGCTAGCCAAAGCCATCTTTCAATCTGATACCTGGATGGATCTCAACAAAGGCTTTATATCAGAAGCAGAAGCCAAGGTACGGTATCAGACTTCATTGGGCTTATCAGATCTAGAATGTGAACGGCTGTTTTACTACATAAAGCACACCCAGCTTCTGATATTTGGGTCTGTTGATCTAGTTAAGCGTGTCAAAGCCACAGGTTATAATGTTTATGCGCTTACCGACAATGTGCATGAAATTGTAGCTTACCTTAAGTCGACCTATTCGTTCTGGAGCTTGTTTAAAGGTGCAACAGTTTCTGCTGACTTAGGCTTACTAAAACCTCAAGCTGCCATTTACCAAGCTTTGTTGAAACAAAATGATATTAAGCCATCAGAGACTGTGTTTATCGATGATATGCCATATAACGTCGAAGGTGCTAAGGCTGAGGGTATTGCCGCAATTCAATTTGAAAATGCAGTGCAGTGTGAGGAAGAGTTACGAGAATTGGGCTTAGTGTTGTGATGGATATAAGGAAGTAAATAATGATTTCATATCAGCCGTCTAAGAACCTAACTAAATCTGCTGAAATCACATTTTTTAATATGCGCCCATATTATGAGCAGCTTTCGGTGTCTTGGGAGCCGTCGAAAATACTGGAGCAGATTCAAGGCCTAGATAACTGGGATATTCTCTATGATGGGGAAGTTATTGGGGCCATACGGATGTCATTTGATAGTGAGGGCGGTTATTTACGCGATCTTCAGATCAGTGGGGAATTTCAAAACAAAGGGTTAGGTGCAAAAGCTTTAGATGAAGCGATGCGACTGAGTAAACAGGCTTGCGCAGAGAAGCTCAGGCTTAGAGTCTTTAAGATAAGTCCTGCATTTCATCTATATCAACGCTGCGGCTTTCTTGTCGTCAGTGAAGATGAAAAGTTTATCTATATGGAAAAGCTTGTTTAGAAATTCGGCAGGGATAATGTATGAAACCTGAGCAGATTGGTAAAGCCTACGACCAAATTACCCACCTATGGGAAAGTGACGATTTTAACCGTAACAACGGTATAGAGGCGCATAAGAGAGCGTTATCTTTTGTTAAAAACAAAGGCAAAGCGCTGGATATCGGTTGTGGCTGTACAGGCCGGTTTATTGATTTACTATTGGAAGAGGGCTTTGAAGCGAACACTATTTCAGGCATTGATGTGTCTGAGAAGAAGATTGTGCTTGCGAGGAAACGTCATCCACAACTGGAGTTAATCCATGCTGATATTTGCAAGCATCAGTTAACCGAAAAGTATGACTTTATCACTGCTTGGGACAGTATTTGGCATATTCCGCTGACAGAGCAGCGCAATGTACTGATTAAAATCATTTCTAGTCTGAATAGTGGTGGGCTATTTATCTTTTCTTTTGGCGGTACTGCCGAAGAAGGCGATCATACCGATAACTTTATGGGACCCGATGTATATTATTCATCGCTTGGCACCAATGGCTTCCTAAACCTTTTCATTGAACTAGGCTGTGCGATAAGACACCTTGAATTTGACCAATACCCTGAGTTGCACACTTATCTGATCGTAGAACAACAGTAGTGCTTCTAATTAGGTAACTGATTTGAGGTAAATAACTGCTTCAACTACGATTACAGTGCTTGAGTGCCAAGCAAGCATTGTCTACAATGACGCACTTTTTACTATAACCAGGTCATAATTATGAGCGATTCTAAACCAGCATTGCCAGATCATCTTGCATGTAACCCTCGTAGCCCACACCACGTGGCAGAGTGCTTCGAGCACGCGATCGGTATCCGTCTTAACGGCAAAGAGCGTACAGATGTTGAAGAGTACTGCATCAGTGAAGGTTGGGTAAAAATCCCTTCTCCTAAAGCATTGGATCGCCGCGGCCAGCCAATCCTGATCACCCTGAAGGGTACAGTAGAAGCGTACTACGTTTAAGTCGCAGCTATTTTCATATAGAGCCTTCCCAGGCTCTATATGTTCCAACCCCTATATTTCCCTACCTCTATATCTCAGGCTTTCATTCTAATGAAATCCTCTAAACTAAGTCTCTCAACATCAAAAATTTATCCTATATTATGAAATTCAATACCCCCTAATTTTATGCATTGGCTTATATATTGCTTTAATTAAGGATTAAAAATGTAAACCAGCTAAATTCAATTCATGAGAGGAATAGAAGCCCTAACATTTGTTTGTTTCATAGGAGGCAAATATGAAAGGTACGTATTTGGAAGCTATATCATTTCATGTCGTGCTAAGCACTGATCTTTTCCGCTATACACCCTCTGAGTTGCTGGCGATCTTTGAGCGTAGGCTATGCGACTCTCTAAAAGAGCGCGGAGACTTTACCTGTCCGTCAAATCGCTCGCACCGAGAGCAAAAAAGAAATCATATTCGCTTGTTGGTCGCCGATATTCGCAAATTGCGAAGCTTAGTTGGAGTCAGTAAGCAAAATAGGTTATCTGCAGCAGGCGTGATTAAACAATTTGAAGAGACCTGAATTGAAATTTTTCATTTGTTTCTCGTGTCTATACTACTGACTGCTAGAACAGGGAGAGGGCGAGTGATGAAATTCATGCTTAGGATATTGGGTATTTTTGCCCTTTGGGGTAGCCTATCATTACCAGCAATGGCATTAGAGCCAGTGTATAGTGACTTCTTTGGTAAGGCGATTAAGGGCTATGACCCGGTCGCCTATTTTACACAGAGCAAGCCAGTTCGTGGAGACAACGATTTTACCTATCGTTGGAATGGAGCTAAGTGGTATTTTTCATCTGCACAGAATAGGGACTCATTCATCCAAAACCCTGCAAAGTATGCTCCACAATATGGTGGATACTGTGCATGGGCGGTCAGCCAGGGTTATACCGCAAAAATAGATCCAGATGCCTGGCATATCCATCAAGGCAAACTTTACTTGAACTATAACAAGTCAGTTCAAAAGAAATGGCAACAAAATGTTCACAAGCACATAGCGCAGGGTGATAAAAATTGGCCCAGTTTGCTCACTGAAAATTAATTTACGCTAGATGTTCTACTAATAAACGTGCGGTATCTGGTTTCTTGCTTGCATAATTGATGCGATGAGAAATGTTTGAGTGATCATGACTTAGTGACAATACTTCAAGTTTTGAGATGTCATAAAAGACATTCACATTCGCATCAATATTTGCTTTAGATTCAAAGAGTAACTCAGTTGGTTCGTTGGCCGTTAAGCTAACATTAACAAATACGCTATTGGTAAAATTAGACAGATAGAACTGTTGTACGGCCTGGCTATTATCCATTCTGGCTGACAACTCAGGTGCACCTTTGAGGATGAGTGTTGTCTTGCGGCTTTCGCTGCCAACAAGTGTCACACTACAAAGATCCTCGGCAGAAATTTCAAACACGTCACCTTGCAGATGGATCTCAACATCCATTAGCTCTCGCAGTGCACAATCTAGATCGTGCTGATTATATACAGTGACGGTTTGGAACCTTTCTCTTACCTTGAACATAGCTTCTCGCGAGTGTGTGACTTTATTTTGAACCGGCATCCTAAAAGGAATAGGGCTTTTTTTCTAGATAATAAGTTTGATTGAATCGATGAAGTTTGATTATTAAGTTAATCACTAGCAATTAAGTGCTTCATGAAAAACACCGCCAGCTGGCGGTGTTTAATTTTATTCAAAAGATGCTTGATGTTTATTGAACCACTTCGCCACTTTCGATAACTGTTTGACGGACTTTGTCGGCAAAATCCAATGCTTCTTGGCGGATTTTGTCTTCGTCAACGGTTGTCATTTCGCGGTTTTTCATCAGGATTTTACCGTCAACAATGGTGTGCTTAACGTTCGGTGCATAAGCAGAGTAAACCAGTGCAGAATATGGGTTGTAAACCGGTACCATGTTTGGTGCTTTGGTATCGATGACAATGATATCCGCCAGTTTACCAACTTCTAGTGAGCCGATAGTATCTTCCATGTGAAGAGCGCGCGCTGCACCAATGGTTGCCATTTCAATCACTTTAATCGGAGGCATAGCCGCACGGTCTTGGTTGACTAGCTTGTGTACCTTAGCAACCTGGTTGAACTCATCAATGGTAGAGATAGTATTACCGGACATTGGACCATCAGTTCCTAGGCCAATACGCAGACCTTCTTCCTGCATCTTCATTGCTGGAGATACGCCTTTGGCTGACTTGACATTCGCACTCATGTTGTGGGCAATACCTACGTCATGCTTTTTCAGCAACTCAATATCGCTGTCGCTGACATGAATAACGTGTGCGCCTACAAGCTTAGGTGTTAGTGCACCGATATCAGCCATGTACTCAACCGGAGACATACCACCACTCCGTTCTGCGATGACTTCTTCTTCACGATCTGACTCAGCCAGGTGGGTAAGGACAGGTACATCATACTTCAACGACAGCTCAGTAATCTTTTTTAGTGTCTCTGTTGTGTTGGTATATGGCGCATGTGGTGCAAAAGCTGGAGTAATACGAGGGTGATCTTTGTATTCTTCAATGAAGTTAACTGCATATTTGATACCTTCATCGGCATTAGCCGCATCGGCAACAGGGAACATGATGACAGTTTCACCTAAGATGGCGCGCATACCAATTTCATCAACAGTTTTCGCGACTTCATCTTCGAAGTAATACATGTCTGCGTAAGTAGTAACACCGCCTTTCAGCATTTCTACGTTACCCAGTTGGGCACCGATGCGAACCATGTCACGAGATACTAGTTTTTTTTCTAGCGGGAAGATGTAGCGGTGCAGTCGGTCAGGCACGTCATCGGCTAGCGAGCGGAAAACTGTCATTGATACGTGGGTGTGGGTATTAATCAAACCCGGCATCACGATATCACCATCAGCATCGATGATTTTCTTGGCCTCAAACTCTTTAAGGTCGCTGCCGTCAGTAACTGCAACAATTTTATTTTCTTTTACTGCAACTAAGCCGTTTTCATAAACGTTTTTGTCTTCATCCATCGTTAAGACAGTTGCGTTTTTGATCAGCAAGTCAACATTTTCGGCGGCAAAGCTAGAAACACTAGCAAGGGAGGCGGCAGCAAGGGAAACTGCGACAAGAGTTTTTTTGAACATGATCATCACCAGACATCAATGAAATTGCGCAGATAATACCTAATAGCAATTTATTGGAAATCAGTATTGCAGAGTCAGATCACATTCTGTGAGCATGGTCACTATCTTGGGTAGGGAGCAGGTAAAAGTCGCGCAATAATGCAACGAAATGAAGGGGCGAAACGTTTGCGTCGCCCCTTTTTCTTGTGTTTGTTATTGTTTCATATGTTGCTTACGTAGAACGTAAACCATCCATATTGTTAGCAAAGTGCTACACAGTGGTAGTGCGATCCAAACACCATCTACACCCCAGAGTTTAGCGAGGCCGAAGATGAATAAGCTAATCAGGATCAGCTTACCACCCGATAGCACAGAGGCTTCTCGAGCACGGTTGATGGACTGGAAGTAAGTAGCGCCGACTAGCAGCATCCCTTCCATAGGCAAGCCCCAGAAATAATGTTGAATGCCGTTGATGGCAACCGGATATAGGGCAGGGTTGTCACCAGCAAACGCATAGACGAGCCAATGAGGCTGACTGTAAATGAAAGCGACTCCCAATAGTGCAAAACCTAAAGTAACCGCAAAGGCCAGGTTTCTTACGGCGATGACCCGATCATGCCGACCAGCACCTGTGTTGTAACTGGTGATTGGTTGGATACCAAGCGCGATACCTTCAAAGATAAGATAGAAGAAGGCTTCGGTGTAACTGACAATGCCATATGCTGCTACATGAATTGGCTTACCGACCCACAGAAAGGCCTTGTTGTGGAGTGTCAGCACCACAGAGAGATAAAGATACATAAGCAGGCTGGAGAAGCCGAGTTGGCATATCTGGCCAACATCATGCCACCTAAGCTTAAGTGTTTGCCAGGTAATGCGAAGCTGGCTTTTGTCTGAGAAGAAATGCTGAAGGCAAAGTAGGGCTGTTGCCAGTTGCGATAGCATTGTTGCAATGGCTGCACCAGTGAGCTCCCAAGGGATCACAACAATAAACAGCCAATCCAAGACTACATTCAACACACCACCCAGTATCATTATCATGGTAACGCGATTAGGCTGCCCGTCGTTTCTCAGAAGGGCAGAAAAAGCCATAGAGATAATAGGAAAGGCACCAAGGGTGAAATACCAAAACAGATAATCAGAGGCCATCTGTAAAATTTCACTTTCTGCGCCCAGCCAACGAAGGAGTGCTTCGCCGTAAGCGACACCAAGGGTACAGGTGACTAGAGAGATGACTATACAGAGAGACAGTGCATTGCCAACAATATTTTTGGCTTGCTGTTCGTTGCCTTCTCCTAGCTTAATCGATACCAGGGCAGAAGCTCCCATACCAACCATAGCACCAAGCGCATAGAGGACAGAGCCTATTGGGTAGCCGAGCATGATACCGGCTAGGCCATTTTCACCAATAAAGTGGCCGACGAACATACCGTCGATAGCGACATAAATTCCGGTAACCAGCATTGCGGCAATGGTGGGCATGGTATAGCGTAAGAAAAGACGACCGATCGAATCTTCCTTGAGCGAAAGGTGTGAAGCTGAAGACATAGCTAACTACTTATGTAATGGGATAAAGGCACTTAATAAGAGGTATTTGTGAACAGTCTTATTGTTTGATTCACGCTTTAGGGGATGATGGAGATGATATTCTCCATCAGAAACTTGGTGCTCGTTGAGTAACTGAGCGGCAATATGATCAGTTGATTCCATCAACTTGATGCCGTCTTTGACATAGTCATCGAAATTGGCAGGTAACTCGCCAAGCCACCAAGCAGGGATCTCTTTACTGGCTTTGCTGCGATCAAACCAATGATCAGCAACCACAACAATAAAAGAGGTCTTTGACAATGAAAGATTGCTTTTTACATTGGCAATAGTGGAAACCAAACCATTCCGGCACGCCTTGTTGGCGCTAAGTAAACGGTGAGCTACAACCGCAATGGTGAAATCCGTAGTTTCTAGCACAAACACTGGCTGTGAGATCTGGTTATCATTTTTGAGTTGCGAGAAATGAGGGGCGAATTCTGCTTGTTGCAGTGTGGCCATAATTCTACGGCAAAGTGCTTTTCCAAGGTGATTCTCACGCATTCCTCGGTTATGAACCGTAGGGTAATGTTGCGCACACAATTTTGAGCAGTCTTGTTGAAACTGCTCAATGCTGGTTGAAAGGTATTCAGAAATTAGTTGTTCAGAAAACAAGTTTGCCCCACTAGCTCACAGCATAGGCTGGAGTGGGAACCCTTTTCTCCAGCCTTAAAGTCCGTTATGGACGTAGATATCTATATCGTATCAGAAAAATGACTATGAGCACTTAATATCAGTGATTTAGTTGGGGTGAAACAGTGACTTATTTAACACGTATGGTGTTTACCTTAACAGGAAGCCTCTTGATAAAGGTTTTGTAGCGAAATGCTAGAAGACCTAGTGCAATAAAAATGTAAATGATCGGCTCGATAAGCCCTGATTTTACCGACCAGATATAATGAATAGGTGATAGTAAGGTCGCAAGGTACACCCAGTTGTGCAGTTTTTGCCAGTGCTTACCCATTCGCCGTTGGATGCCTTGGGTCGAGGTTACTGCCAAGGCTAGTAGGATTAACCAGCTTACCGCGCCAACACTAAGGTAGGGTCTGCTGACAATTTCATCGAGCACGAGTGACCAATTAAAATTCAAATCCAGTGCGATATAGCCTGCTAGATGTAGTAACGCCCAGAAAAAACAATACAAGCCGAGTAGGCGGCGAACGCGTACCAGCATCCCTGCTTTTAGCAATTTTGCCAGTGGTGAAATGCACAGCGTTAACAATAAGGTGTTTAAGGCGGCTATACCTGTGTAGTGACTGATCCCTTGTACGGGATCAGCACCTAAGCCACCGGAAAGCGTAAGGTATACCAACTGTCCAACGAAAATAAGGGACACACCGTGGATCAGTACCTTTAGCCAAAACACTTGGCGTGGCGTAATCTTTAATCGCCATTGAGTCGTCATTTGTAATGGCATGTAGCTCTCCTGATATAAATCCAGTTTGATGCCTTTAAGCTTGAACCCTTGTGATTCAAAGCTTGGTTACACAGGTGGTTGGTTAGTAATTTCGTTTGAGATCTAAGCCTTTGTATAACGAGGCTACTTGAGATTCATAGCCGTTGAACATCTTGGTTGGTTGGCGGCGACTACTAAAGATACTGCCTTCACCAATAAAACGTTCACTGGATTGACTCCAACGAGGGTGATCCACTTTTGGGTTTACATTGGCATAAAACCCGTATTCGTTAGGTGCCAGTATGTTCCAGGTCGTTGGTGGCTGTTTGTCCGTCAATGTGATTTTGACTACCGATTTAATGCTCTTGAAGCCGTACTTCCATGGCACGACAAGCCGAATTGGCGCGCCGTTCTGAGGGGCTAATGTTTTGCCGTATAGGCCAACAGACATCAGAGTTAAAGGATGCATGGCCTCATCCAACCTCAGCCCTTCTACATAAGGGTAATCAATACCACCACCCAAGCGGCGTGATGCTTGCCCCGGCATTTGTTTGGGATCATAGAGGGTTTCAAATGCAACATACTTGGCATTGCTGAGTGGACCTGCTTTGCGGAGTAAAGCCGCTAAAGGAAAGCCGAGCCAAGGGATATTCATTGACCAAGCCTCAACACAGCGCAGACGGTAAATCCGCTCCTCAATAGGGAAAGACTTGAACAGATCTTCATAGCCCAATGTGATTGGCTTACTGACAAGCCCGCCGATTTCTATGTTCCATGGGTTGGTTTTAAAGTTTTGAGCTCTTTCAGCCGGGTCGGATTTGTCCGTTCCGAACTCATAAAAATTGTTGTATTGCAGAACCTTGTCTTCAGGGGTCAATGACAAGGCCTTATTTGAGTATGGTGATGATGCGGAAGCTAATACTCGCCTTTTATCGGCCGGCGCTTCTTTTTTTCCAAATCCATCAAATAGGCCAGCCTGCGCTGTTTGTGCAAGCGGGATGCTTGCAGCGGTAATGCCCAATGCCTTCAAGATGGTGCGCCTTTGCTTGTAAATAGCTTCTGGTGTGGCCTCATTCTCACTCAGTGATAGCTGAGAAGGTTTTTTGATAAACATTGAATATTCCTTTACCTAAGATGATGTTAAACAAGTAGACCTAGCTACATGCTAATAAATTTCAAAGATTTCATTGGATCCAATGATTAAAACGAGTAAGGTCTGCGCCCGTCATGGCTGAGTACACCCACTCAGTATGTAGTTATACATAGAAAAGATGGAGCCAGTATGGGGGCATCAAACGATTTTAATGCCAATCTTGAGTTACAACATATCTACCTTGAAGTTTATAGCGAACGTTATCATTCGCTAAAGCAATACTTCGAGGCATATTATTGTTATCGGCATAATTTAGTAACCCGGCAAGGAAAGCCGGATTGGCAGCAGGTCTTTAGCTTCGCCAAGGCATCAAAACAGGCTAAGCATTGCAAGGCTCGTAAAGAGACAATCAAAGAGCTGGTGCTACCTTTGTCAGTGCTAACGGGCATGCTAAAAGTATTAGTCCGAGATGACGAATTAACGGTAGAGGCGATTGGAGAATTACTTGATCAATATTTAGATTACGTGATCCTGTCACGAAATGAGTGGCAGTCACTTTGTCAACTCGGCCTTGGCGACCGAATGCCTCCTGCCTTTTACCAGCAAGATAACCCTGCCTATCAAGACGCTATGGCTAGGTTTAATATGGCAGAGATCCAATTTTGAGCAAATAGTTATTTCTCTTCAGTTAATATTTAGATTTCTTATTCTAAACTGTCTGAATCAAAAGGAGTTTTAGACAGTATGTTCATAGAAGGCACACTAGGAACAAAGTCAGCGCTAGTTGTTGAAGGTGGGGCAATGAGAGGAATTTTTGCAGCGGGTGTGCTGGATCATTTCCTCGACATTGGGTACCGAACTTTCGACTTTTGTATTGGCGTTTCTGCAGGCTCAACGAATATAGCAGCATGGTTGGCAAACCAGCATGGCCGCTCTCATCGTGTTATTACCGATTACTCGTGCCGCGACGAATTTATCGACTTACCCCGTTTTATTCGAGGAGGTCACTGGCTTGATATTGACTGGCTTTGGGATGTGACGATTGATGAAATTCCTATCGATGGCTGGGAACTAGAGCAGCAATCGATCCCGCTGTTTGTTGTCACGACCAATGTAAACAATGGTGAGCCGCATTATATTCAAGCCACAGAGCAAAACCTGAATCAATTGCTCAAGGCTTCTTGCGCAGTACCATTAGCCTACCGGCATTATCCAGAATTGGATGGGTACGAAATGACGGATGGCGGTGTGGCCGACTCGATACCCGTTATCAAAGCGTACGAGATGGGAGCCCGGGATATTACCGTTGTGCTTTCCCGTCCGAAAGGTTATCGAAAGAAAGCGCCGAGAAGTGCTTGGCTGGTGAGAAAGTTGCTGCATGATAAACCTAATTTGGCACAGGCAATGATGGATCGGGCTGAAAGCTATAACCGAGCGATAGATTTTATCTTCAACCCGCCGGAAGGCTGTAACGTAAAGGTGATAGCACCCCCTGATAACTTTGAAGTTGGGCGGGTAACCACAGATAGTGTTAAATTGCAGCAAGGGTATGAGCAGGGTATTGAAGCCGCCAAGCGACTAACTACCTAAGTGCACCTAAGATCATAACAGGCTATGGCCACACTACACTATCATTGATAGGGTGAGAGCAAGCTAGGTCATACACATGTTGAAAACACTCCAACTTGGTTTTTCGGGAAGTTGTTATTGGTGCATGGAAGCGGTGTTCCAGTCATTAGAAGGGGTGATATCGGCAGAACAGGGCTGGATGACTTCGCTGACTAATAATGAGCGCTATGAAGCTGTTCTGGTGGAGTATGACCCATTAACAATCTCGGTTGATGTACTGGTAGGTGTCCATCTACATACTCATCATTGCACCTCCGATCATGCGCTTCGCACCCGTTATCCTTCTGTCATTTATGCTTACTCGGATCCTCAAAGCGAGAGGGCTGTTGAAGCATTGAGGTTGCACCAGAGTGACTTTAGTGATCGGTTGGTCACTCAAGTAGAAGCCGCGGGTGAGTTTGAACCTTGTGATGATGAAAAGCAGAATTACTTTTTCAATCATCCTAACCGGCCGTTTTGCGAGGGACAGATCATGCCTAAGCTACAAATCTTGATAGCGCGTTTTGATGAGCATATCAGCGTAGACAAAAGGGCTATCATCGAAGAGGCAATGCGAGAGAAGGGCACAAACAATAAAGGCGGCTCCGAAGAACCGCCAAAATGAGCTAGTGAGTTATGGTTCTTGTTGTATTAAGCCGCGCCGATGATACCGCCATCAGTGCGGGTGATACGAATCACTGACGAACGCGGGATTGTGTTACCGCCGTCAGGGAAATGTGAGGGTGCGAGATCTTCACCTGGGTGCTGAACACCAATGAACATCGTTTTCTGATCAGGGCTAAACGTCAACCCAGTAATTTCACAAGCAATAGGGCCAGTTAGGAAGCGGCGCACTTCGCCACTGTCCGGATCACCACATAGCATTTGGTTGTTCCCCATACCGGCAAAATCACCCGTATTTGAGTATTTACCATCGGTTTGGATCCAAAGGCGGCCAGCATTATCAAAACCAATACCGTCTGGGCTGTTGAACATGTTATCGGCATTGATGTTGTCACTGCCGCCCATCAAACCTTGGTGTACGGTAGGGTTACCCGCAATCAGGTATAGGTCCCAATCGAAGTTGTTCGAAGTATGATCTTGCCCCGATGGCATCCAGCGAACAATGTGGCCATATGGGTTCTTTTCTCGTGGGTTGACCGCATCAACAGGTTGGTTGGCTTTAACACCACGGTATTTGTTGTTGGTTAGGGTGCAGAATACGCTCTGGTTCTTAGGGTTTACCGCAACCCATTCAGGGCGGTCCATGGTGGTTGCGCCAACTTGAGTTGCTGCTTTACGGGCAAAAATAAGCACTTCAGCCTGACTGTTAAAGCCGTTTTCTTTGTTCAGTCCGTTTTTACCAAACGTCAATTCAATCCATTCGCCTTTGCCTTCCAGTTCACCTTCTTTGGCATTGAACTTAGCCACATACAAGGTACCTTCATCAAGGATGTCGCGGTTGGCAGTTGGATTGCTTGGGTTGTATTTGTTTTTAGATACGAAGCGATAGAGGTGTTCACCTCGTTCGTCATCGCCCAAGTAAACCACAACATGACCGTCATTGTTGATAGTCAAGGCGGCATTCTCATGCTTGAAGCGACCAAGTGCAGTGCGTTTTTTCGGTGTCGAATTTGGGTTCATCGGATCGATTTCAACCACCCATCCATGGCGGTGTGGTTCATTCGGGTTTTTAGCTAGGTCAAAACGGTCGTCATGCTTGAACCAGTCGTAACCTGATCCCTTTGTATTTAGGCCGTAGCGCGCATAGTTACTGTCAAGGGCTGGGCTTTCTTTTGAGCCAAACAAACCATTGAAGTTTTCTTCACAGGTGAGATAAGTCCCCCACGGCGTTTCACCATTTGCACAGTTGTTGAAAGTACCCAGTACTTTGGTGCCTTTAGGATCGGCAGAAGTCTTGAGTAGGGCGTCACCCGCTGCTGGGCCAGTCAGTTCCATCTCGGTATTGGCAGTAATACGGCGGTTTAAGCGACCATCTACGTTAATTTCCCATTGGCCGTTCACTTTCTTTAACTCCACAACAGAAATGCCATGTGCGTTCTGTGACTTGAGTACATCATCAGCCGACATTTCTTTACCCTGATGGGCAAACAAGTATTCGTGGTTGGTGTATTCATTGTTGATAGAGAGCACGCCGCGATCATCGCTGATCTGGAAGAATGTCATGCCGTCATTATTATCACCAAATTGTAGGGCTTGCGCTTTGCTGTCTGCTTTTTGGCTAAACGCCGGAGCACCTTTAAATAGTGGATCGCCCCATGAGATAAGGACATCAGCTTGGTAACCTTTTGGCACAATCACTTTATCTTCGGTTGATGCAGGAATCGCATCAAATCCAATCAGATCTTTGTTGTCTTTCGATGCAGCAATAGCACTCGATAGCGGTGAGGTTCCGAAAAAAGCGACAGTCCCTGCCGCTGAAGAGGCTTTGAGGAACTGACGACGGTTAAGTCCTTTTTCGATGATTTGATTGAACTCAGGTTCTGCATGGTGAGAGGAATTAGGTTTGGCGCTCATTATTGGCTTCCTTTTTATTATCGCAATATTAGGCTGTTATGCATTTTGTTGTCAGTATCCTATAGGGTGATTGTGACAGAAATGTATCAGTTAGGTGATCGTCGGTTTACGAAACAGAAGCAATATTGCGATAGCGACGCAAACGTTTGCTTTATATTGTTTCAAAATGTTTCTGGGGTCACTTTTTTCTATTTGCAAGATTGAAATCAAATCTCAGACCATTAAAATCCGCGCCCAAGAATTATTAAATTGTATATTTTTGGTGAGACGGACCAAAAGTTTCTACTTCAGGACCTATTTCTGAATCTACAATTTATCCGTAGCTCGGTAGCTATACATCTTGGTTCAGATGTCTCACGCTAAGTATCTATTTAATAATATCTTTCCTGTGATTTTTTGCCCTTAGGGATTTGTTGTGAATTTGGAAAAGATATTTAAACTTTCTGAGCGAAAGACGACTGTTTCGACAGAAATGTATGCAGGTTTCATTACCTTTTTGGCGATGAGCTACATCCTTGCTGTTAACCCTGCTATTTTGGGGGATATCCCCGGAATGGATAGGGGAGCGCTATTCACAGCAACAGCGATTGCTTCAGGCTTAGCTACCTTGGTGATGGGTATTTGGGGTAACTACCCAGTTATGCTTGCACCGGGTATGAGTATGAACGGCTTCTTTAAGGGCGTTCTACTGAGCGGTACTATTGCCTTAGTATGGCATGAAGCGCTATTGGGTATCTTCATTTCAGGTATCATTTACCTTCTGCTGAGCATGACTTCAATCCGTAAGAGCTTGATTGAGTCGATTCCAGAAGATCTAAAATTGGCTATCTCGGTATCTTTGGGCTTATTCATTGCGTTCCTTGGCCTAAAGAACGCCGGTATTATCGTATCAAACCCTATTATCCTGGTTAGCCTAGGCGACATCCGTGACCCTCAGGTGGCGATTGCCTATATCTCTATCTTCATCGCGCTGGCTTGTATGATCCGCAATATCAAACTGGCCACATTTTTTGCTTTCATTTCTGCGATTGTTCTAACGGTCGCTGCCGATTTTGTATTCGGCACCAGCAATGCACCGATCCCAGATTCAATTGTTTCGTTGCCACCGAGCATTGCACCAACTTTCGGGCAGATTTTTGATTTCTCAGGCTTCACACCTGAGAAAATGTTCGACCTACTATTTGTTGTGCTAATTTTCTTGATTGTCGACTTCTTCGACGGCTTGAGTACCATCGTTGGTGTAGGCCGCGATGCGGGTATCATCGATAAGGACGGCAAGGTGCCAAATGCGAAGTCTGCGCTGGTTGCAGATGCGGGTGGTACGGTTGTGGGTGCGGTTTTGGGTACAACATCTGTGACAGCATTCTCAGAGTCAGGTATTGCATCTTCACAAGGTGCGAAGACTGGCTTGAGTGCCGTAGTGGCAGCCGGCATGTTCTTCGCCTCGTTATTCTTCTACCCAATCTTTTCTATCTTCTCGGCGGCAATGGTTGCTCCAGCGATGGTTGTGGTCGGTATCTACATGATTGGCCGTATTGCCAAGATCCGCTGGGAAGTGATTGAAGTACGTATCGCTTCTTTCTTTACCATTATGTTCACGGTGCTGTCTTTCTCGCCAGCAAACGGTATGGCAATGGGTTTTGTAAGTTATGCGTTCTCAATGGTCGTTGCAGGTAAAGCAAAAGAAGTACACCCAGTGATTTACTCGCTAGCAGCCATGTTCTTAGGTTACTTGCTGTTTATCTAATTTTTTGCCAGGTAAAAAACAGATAATTGAAGCGGCCAAACGGCCGCTTCTTTCGTTTAGCCGCCATCAATGACTTAGCGGCAGCTAATGACTAGGCGATAAATAGTCTATTAGTTTGATAAGCCTAATTTTATATGAAATAAACATTAATCCCCTTTACCTAAACGTGCAGGATTCAGAGAGCTGTGAGTTATCTGGTGTCGGTGAGTTGCGCTTATTGATGCGTACAGGCTGACAAAGAAGGGAAAATAACGAAAGCAACATTTTCCTGCTAGAAGCAATAATGATTAGTTCACAAAATAATTCACCTGCTGGGTTATGCTTTTAGTGAGCATAAAACTAACATTTTTTGGTTAAAATTTGTGCTTTAACCGTTGATTTATAGCAAAACTTGACACTCTGGGGGTGGAAATGGTTTGATCTACTTCACGTTTGAATATTTACAGGGCTAACTATTTTGTGCCGAGGCGCGTCTGAGACATTATCTGGCCCATCAGTCTAATCTTACTGATAGGTCAGATAATGCTTCCGAAGTACTTCGGTATGCTTGTAGGAAAATACAATGAAAAAAGTTGATAGATACAGCATAGACAATACGGATTACACGGTAGGGCAGGATAACATTCAGAAATGGGGCTTTGATGTTCATAACCCTGTTTTCGGCACCAGTGCTGGTTTGATTGTTCTCTTCATCGTAGCCATTTTGGTAAGTGACCCAACATCATCAAAAGCGGCATTGGATGGCGTTAAAAACGGCATCATTAACAACTTCGATGCTTTGTTCCTTTGGTCTGGTAACATCTTCGTTATCTTTTGCCTAGGCCTTATTTTCTCTCCTTTTGGTAAAATCCGCATTGGTGGTCAGGATGCCGAAGCTGACTACTCTCGTATGTCATGGCTAGCTATGCTGTTCGCAGCAGGTATGGGTATTGGCCTGATGTTCTGGAGTGTGGCTGAGCCTGTGGCTTACTACACAGGTTGGTTTGGTACCCCATTGAATGTTGATCCAAATACGCCTGCAGCGGTAGAGCTGGCATTGGGTGCCACCATGTATCACTGGGGTCTACACCCTTGGGCTATCTACGGTGTTGTGGCGTTGTCACTCGCGTTCTTTGCCTACAACAAAGGTCTGCCACTCTCAATCCGCTCTATTTTCTACCCAATCCTTGGCGATCGTGTATGGGGCTGGCCGGGTCACATCATTGATATCTTTGCTGTGCTTGCAACCTTGTTTGGCCTTGCAACCTCACTTGGTTTGGGCGCTCAGCAGGCAGCAAGTGGTATTGAACACGTATTTGGGATCTCTGGCGGTATTGGTTTGCAAATCGCGGTTATTGCGATTGTGACGTTGCTCGCTGTTATTTCCGTTGCCCGTGGTATCGACGGTGGTGTTAAGCTGCTGAGTAACATCAACATGCTTGTTGCTTTGGCGCTACTAGTTTTCGTTGCCTTGGCTGGCTTCGCTATCTCAATGGGCACAGTACCAACAACCGTTGCGGGCTATGCGAAAAACTTCTTCGCACTGAGTAACCCACATGGTCGTGAAGACCAAACTTGGTTGCACGGTTGGACTATTTTCTACTGGGCTTGGTGGGTGTCTTGGTCTCCATTCGTCGGTATGTTCATCGCACGTGTATCGAAAGGTCGTACTATCCGTGAATTCATGGTTGCAGTACTGATTGTACCAACGCTAATCACAACGCTTTGGATGTCAGTATTTGGCGGCCAGGCAATTGATCAAGTGATTAATGGTATCGGCGTTCTGGGTGAAAACGGCCTGACTTCTGTGCCGCTTGCGATGTTTGAAATGTTTGAATCACTGCCACTGAGCACATTGCTATCTGTAACGGCAATCATCTTGGTAATGGTGTTCTTCATCACTTCATCTGACTCAGGCTCACTGGTTATCGATAACATCACTGCGGGCGGTAAGATTGATTCACCAATGCCACAGCGTATCTTCTGGGCCTTTATCGAAGGTGCAGTTGCTGCGGTTCTTCTTTACGTCGGTGGTACAGAAGCTATCGAGGCGCTGCAAGCCGGTGCAATATCGACGGCATTGCCATTCGTCTTTATCCTGCTGCTGATGTGTGTAAGCTTGCTGATGGGCTTTAGCACTGAAAAGTACAACAAGTAGCAGTCGCGAAGATAAAAAAACGCCGTCATAATGACGGCGTCAGACTGATGACAAAGGTCTGGCTTTTAAGCTAGGCCTTTGATCTAATAGAGATATCGAAATATGGATATCTCGACATGTTAAAAGAACCCTCACCCCAACAGTACGAACTCGAAATGGTCACAATGGAACAGCTGGTTCCGAAGCATCATCTCGTACGTAAAATCGACCAAGTTATAGATTTCGAATTTATTAGAGACGAAGTCGCTCACCTATATTGCCAAGACAATGGCCGGCCTCCTGTTGACCCCGTCCGCTTGTTTAAAATCATCCTGCTGGGCTACATCTTTGGCATCAAGAGCGAGCGTCAGCTAGTCAAAGAAATCGAGGTCAATGTGGCCTATCGGTGGTTCCTTCGCATGTCACTGACAGAGAAAGTTATCCATGCCTCGACGCTCAGCCAAAACCGCATCCGCCGCTTCAACGGGACGGATATTTTTGAACGCATCTTTACCAATATCGTACTCCAGGCCATGGATAAAGGGCTCGTCGCCGGGAATGAATTATTCACCGACAGCACCCACCTCAAAGCCAATGCTAACAAGAAGAAATTTACCAATGAACAGCAAGCTGTCCGCACCAGTGCCTACCTTGAGATGCTCAACGAAGATGTGGCCAAGGAGCGGGAAGCCGAAGGGAAAAAACCTTTAGCTGAGCGAAAATCAGAGCCTAAGCTCAAAAATACCAAAGTGAGCACGACTGATTCTGAAAGCGGCTTTATGACGCGGGATAACAAGCCGCAAGGGTTCTTTTACCTTGACCACCGCACCGTCGATGGCATGCATGGGATTATCGTCGATACCTATGCGACCGCAGGTAACGTCAATGACTCCCAGCCTTATATCAATCGGCTAGACTACACGCTCAACCAGTTCAACCTGAATCCTATAGCCGTAGGCCTTGATGCTGGATACTTCACGGCTCCTGTTGCTGAGAGCCTTGAACGAAGAGAAATCCTTGGCCTCTTTGGTTACCGTAGGCCGCCTCGCACCCAGAATGCTATCAAGAAGAAGCACTTTATCTATAACAAAGAAACAGACACTTACCTGTGCCCAAATGGCCAGGAACTTATCTATAAAACCACGTCAAGAGAAGGCTACAGAGAATACCACTCGGCCCCCAAGGAGTGTGAGCTCTGCTCGATGAGAAATGACTGCACCCAAAGCAAAACAATGAAGAAGGTGATAACCCGGCATATCTACGCGGAGGCTGTGGAACGAGCAAACAAAATACGGCTGACACCTTATGGTAAAAGGACCTATCGGCGAAGGGGAGAAACGGTAGAAAGAAGCTTCGCAGATGCGAAACAGCATCATGGTCACCGATATGCACGGTTCCGGGGGTTGAACAAGGTGCAGATGCAATGTTGGTTGGCCGCTGCTGCTCAAAATATCAAGAAGATGGCCTTGGTGCTGGGCTGCTTACAGAAAATAGGCCTTATAAACGCTCTAATTAGGTTAATACGAGTCAATATCAGGCGAGAAGAGCAAAGGAGCCTCCAACCGAGCTGGTAGGTAAAAAAATCGCGATCGCGGCCTACGGCCGCTCTCTAAAAAGAACCCCACTTAAAAAGTGGGGTTCGTCAGCAATCTGACGCCGTCATAATGACGGCGTTTTTTTTATGGGTGAAGCATTAGCGTTTTATAACCAAATTTCCGAGATTGGTGTATCCGGAGAGAAATGATAGGCAATCTGAGCCTGCAACAATTCCGCTGTGGCCAAGGCATCCGTCATGGCGTGGTGGGGAGGGTAATCCGGTAAACCATAGCGCTGGCGTGAACGAGCCAAACGAACAGAGCCCGGTCGGTTACCTTTAAGTCGGTTAATAAAGCCACCGTGATCTCGTTGCTGAATGGCCATTTCTATTGCCATGGTATCGACAACAGGGAAATGGATCCCTTCTTCTAAGCGGCTGAGCAATGCTTGATTCATGAACTCACGCTCGATCTTCTGATAGTGAACAACAACAATTTTTCCCGCGAGCGCATTCAATACACGCTCTAGGATTTTGAGTAAATCAGGGGCGTTTTCTACTTCAGAGTCGGTGATACCATGAATCACTACGGACTCTTCATTGAGAGGGCGGTGCGGGTTCACTGTCCACTGCGCTGACTCCCGGCATCGGATGCGCTGCAGTGTGAAGGGAACCAGGCCAATGCTGATGATTTCATCTTTCTTTGGGTCTAGCCCTGTCGTCTCAAAATCAAGTGCCACGAATGGCACCTCACTTAGGGGAGTATCACCACTTACCATCGGAGTGGAGTAGAAACTTTTTAGTCTCTCATCATTGGCTTTGTTGAGCAGCGTCTGAAAAAACGTTGGCCAATCCGGCGTACTGCGCGTATTCAGCAGTTGTCGATGAGATTTTGGTTTGTTAACTGTCATACTGCTTACTAACGACGGTTACCTTGGTAGCGGAATTTAATAAAGTTTTGTGCGTTACTCAGAATTTGGAATGCTGCTTTTAGGTTTCGGCGTTCAAAGTCTGACATGTTTTCCGGCTCGATACTGTTATCGGCTTCAATACCTGCTTCAATATCCAATGCTTGGTGACGAATACGTACCATGTAGATTAATTCCATGGCATCACGTAAATCTTGGCCTCGCCCTTTAGGCAAGATGCCGGCATCGATGACATCATCCAGACGTTCGAAGGAATTCTGCGAACGCGAGCCAACAGCCAGCGCATGGACACGGATCAAATCTGCCAGCGGGGCAGTACCACGGCGTTTAAGGTTGATTGAGTTATTGTGCCTGCCATCTTTTTCCATCACAAAGTCTTTGAAGAAGCCAAGTGGCGGGGTACGGCTAATCGCATTGCGTGCCAAACATGCCAGGAAGCGGTTATTTTTTCGGGCACGGCGTACTACAAAGCTATTGAGCTGCTCGGCCCATTTTTCACGACCGCATACGCCAGACAAATCAAAGAAAATAGAGCTGTTAAGCAGAGCCTGTGGCTTTGGATTATCAATCCATTCAGCGAAACATTGTTCCCATTGTGAACGGGTTTTACGCCATTCTGGGTTGGTTGCCATGATATCACCGGTACAATAGCTGTAACCACATGCCGCTAAGCCATCACAGACAAACTTAGCGAATTTCTCAAAGTACTCACCGTGAAGTTTTTCATCGTAGCTGTCGTCAAGGATCAATGCGTTGTCTTGATCAGTAACGATGAGCTGTTCATCCCTTGCCATTGAGCCCATTGCCATGAGACAGAATGGGATAGGGGCTGGCCCCAACTCTTCTTGTGCCAATTCAGCCAAACGCTGTTTGAAGCTGCGGCCAATAACTGACAATGCACTACCTATCATGTGGGCGTTGGCATCTTCGTTTACCATTCGGACAAAACAGTGCTTAACTTCTTCAGATACAACCTTCAGCTCTTCAACGGTTTGCTGCTGGAAAATGGTACTCACAAGCAAAAGGCTGTTTTGGGACTCGTAACGGACGATGTCGGTTAAACCAATAATACCGATTGGGTTTTTGTTTCTTAAAACCGGAAGGTGGTGCACATTGTAGCGAAGCATAGTGAGCATGGCTTCGAAGACATAGGCGTTGTAATCGAGCGAGATAAGCTCGGTGCTCATTACTTCTGACACTGGGGTCGATGTGTCTAACCCTTTGGCAATAACACGAGAGCACAGGTCGCGATCAGTAATGATACCAACCAGTGGATCATAATCGTCATCGTCACTGTCTTCGTTTGGCTCAACAATGAGCATCGCCGAGATATTCTCTTCTGCCATTGTCATCGCAGCGGTTTGAATGCTTTCATCGCGGCTGATGGTTACAGGGTCACGAGAAAGTAGGGTGCGTACCTTAGACGTAGTAAGATCGTTTTCTTCAGCTTGGGTGGAAACGACATTACGTAGCCTTGCACTATCTTCAAGCTCAACAAAATCAGCAAAGGAATCAAACTCATCGCATAGCTTGTTGAAAATATCTTCAGGGATACAGTAAACCAAGGTGTCTTCAATGGCACGGGCTGGCATCCTGACTTTATTATTCATCAGCAGGCCCATTTGGCCGAACAGGTCACCTTCATCAATCCTGTTGTATAGTTCACCCTTACGGCGATAGATCTCGACTGCACCGCTGCGGATCAGGTAAAGGTCATGAATCTCATCGCCAAAATTCAGGATCATTGAGTCAGCTCGGTAATAGGCAACTTCGATATTGAGGGCGATTTCTTTTATGGACTCTTCCGGGAGTGCCTTAAAAGGAGGGTACTGGCTGATAAAGTTGAGAATTTCCAGCTGTTCGGCTTCCATTGTTTGTTCCGTAATGCTTATGGAGAATGGCTAATAGTATACCTAATTCAGCAAAGATTGCTTGTGCTAGGGCGTGCTGGTTCTCACTATATTACTGAAAAACAAAGGCTAGATGACCAGCTGGGTATATAGTTTGTGCAGTAAGTGGTTCTGGTGTTTGCAGTCAAGCTTGTGCAGTATGCTTTTGATTTGGGATTTGGTGGTTTCCTTGGAGACGCCTCTGAACTGGGTAATTTCACTGCCATCGTACCCTTTAGACAATAGCTTGATCACTTGCCGCTCTGCAGGGGTTAATTCATCCGGAAGTTGTATGCTGCCATGGTGAAGCGGGGTTGTACCAAACTGGTCAATGAGTTTTTGGCTTGAAAGGTAGTACTGTGACCATGGAATAAGTTCATCCATAAATTGCTGCAATTGGATTTGGCAGTTAGGTGCAAAGGGGGTCGTGTAGCGATGAAACGTAAGTACTTGTACTTCGTGCTTGCTTATGTAGCTGTAACCGCTAATTGAATATTTGACAGACAAGGTTGGCAGCATGACGTCCCGGAACCATTCATTCTCTATCCGTTTGATAGGCAGCATGGACTGCAGAGGAACCATTTTTCCTTGAAAGTGATGGGTAGAGTAATGCTGGAGATAGGCATCGTTGTCTGAATGGCGATGGTAAAAATCGAGTAGAGTGCTTTCGATGCCATATTGGAAAGTATGACCTGGCCCAAACTTGGGGGAGGGACCAATGAATAACACGCCGACATCAGCACCAATAGCATGGCTTATTTCAGCTAACACGCTGTTGATATCAGAGGGAGACTGAGCGGCTTCGATCAACTTTCGTACCCATATATCAGCTAAAGCCATATCAAACCTAATCCGTTAAGTCTTATAATGATTTTTGACAATAACGAATTTAATTACAAAAAAAAGCGTGCATCTTGTGATCCTGGTAGGTATATACCTAAATTACTAGGGTATACGGGTGTGGCGAAATACAAAGAAAGGAAGATATGCATATTACATATTGTTCTTATGAAGAACACGCTGGCGAGATGCTAGACATCTTTAATGATGCCATTTTGAACACAACGGCATTATATGAGTACGAACCGCGGACCATTGGTGTTATGGAGCAGTGGTTTGAATCGAAAACACAAGGTGATTATCCCGTTATAGGTGCTTTTGATGAGAATGGCCGATTGATGGGTTTTGCATCGTTTGGCAAATTTAGGGAGCAGCCTGCTTTTCAATTTACCGTTGAGCACAGCATTTATGTTTCGGGCGACTTCCGTGGGAAGGGGGTCGCCATGGAGTTGATGAAAACCATCATTGTCCTCGCTTCACGCCAAGGTTATCGTTCATTAATTGGTGCAATAGACTTAGAGAATATTGCGAGTTTGCGTCTGCACCAAAAATTTGGCTTTGAAGAAGTCGGTGTGATTAAGAGTGCCGGTTATAAATTCGAACGATGGTTAGATTTGGCATTTTATCAGTTGGCTCTCGATCTCTGAGTTCTTCAAAGCATATATGTCAACATGATGTCAAAAGCGACCAAAAAATGATCACGCAACCATGATGTGGCATTAAAATACTGTATTTTATTACAGTAATCGCCCTGTAATACGATATACTGGTTATTTATCCAGTTAACGAGACAATGGCAGTTATCAACGAATACTACAATTAGAGTTGGTCTCATTATGACCAAAGTATAGATTGAGTAACTGTCATGTATATGTGATTACAGTGGCTAATTTCAACACACATCTTGGAACAGCCGCACTTACGAGTAGTTTGGCGGCGACAGCCCTGCTCTCAGCAGGGCATATTGTGCCGATCACTGCGTTATGGTTGATGCTTCTTGGCACAATAGGCGGTCTTTTACCGGACATTGACTCAGATAACTCGACGTCAATGAGTACGTTATTCCGGTTTTTTGGTGGCTTGATCACCTTTAGTTTTGTCGGTCATATCTATCAACTGGTGTCGATGCTAGAGCTTATCGTGTATAGCGGCTTCTGTTATTTGACAATCAGGTACAACTTCAAATCTTCACTTGAAAAAATAACAGTACATCGCGGTTGCTGCCACTCATTGGCTTTTATTGCTGTTGCAGGGCTCTTCACCGTGTGGCTTGTTTATCTATTGGGCTATAGCGATGTCACCGCCTGGTTATCCGGTTCTTTTCTGTTTTTTGGTGGGGTTGTACATTTATTGCTCGACGAATTATACAGTGTGGACTTAGCCAACCGCCGTCTAAAGCTATCCTTTGGCTCTGCATTTAAGTTTTTCTCACCGAAAAACCCTTTTATTAGCGCTTTTCAGTGCCTATTGATAGCAATGTTATATCTCCATGGACCATCAATTGATAATACATGGAAGCATGTGACCAATTGGAGCGAGTTCCGATTTAAACCTGAGTGGTTAAATCGTGATGAAGTGATGCTGTTCTTTGATGAAGTGATCACCTCAACACGGGAAGCGATGAGCCAAAGCTCAAAAGAAGGCTAGTGATAAAAGCGGTGCTATTACGCCGCTTTTTTTAATCTCTAAAAGGCGGTTATTTGACGATATCCGTCATAAAATTAACGGTGCAAGCGTATTGATAAAAATCAAAAACAGAGTGCTAATTCATGGTAAAGTTGCATTCTCATTACGTTTTAGTTTTTATTTTTTCTCATGCTCATAAATATTAATAATATATCTATCAGGAAGCAGGTGCTTGTTCCGGTCTTGCTAATATGCGTAATTATGGCCGTTGCTTTTGCCGTAGTAACAAAGGAATCACGTTCACAGCGAGCACAGACAAGCGAAACAACTTTTTCAGCTTTGCAGCAAAAAACCATGTCTCAACAAATACTTGAGAATAGTTTCGCCGCTCGAGTTAGTGCTATTTATGCCCTGTATGATCCTTCGGCATTTAATAACTTAGATAGTGCAGTTAAGCAAGGCTTCGATGCAAACAGAGTATTGCTCGATACGCTTTCCCAAACATCCTCTCTCGCTCAAAATGTCAACGCAGTTAAAGCAAAAATGGCAAGTTATGAGCGCTTTTTAAATAGTGATCTAAAGCCTTTTGTTGCTCGCAAAAATAGCATTGGCGTTACGATGCAAGAATCAGAAATGCTGGCAACGAATTTCAGAGTGGTAGGAAGCGAGTTAATTCAATCGATAGATGATTTAACCATTGCCATTGATCAGTATGTTGAACACGAAATTGAAGAAGTAGAAGCGGAATACCGCCAAATGATGCAGAGTGTCATGTTAATTATGGCGGTGATGGTCATCAGTGGTTTAGTTATTGCGTGGCTCGTTTCTGGTCGGATGGTAAAACCGATCCTCGAAGTACGTGAAGTGTTGAAGCAGTTGTCCCTTGGCAATTTGACTGGTCGTGTACATGTTTCGGGTTCCAATGAAATCGGTGAGCTTAGCCGCGACTTGAATAACACGCTGGAAAAGATGCAAGACACCATCGCTCACTTAAACCGTATTAGTGAAGAAGTTGCCGCTGCGTCCACTGAACTTGCTGAGGTGATGAACAGTTCTCAGGCCAATGCCCAACAAGAGATGGCCGAGATTGAACAGGTTGCCTCAGCGGTTAATGAACTATCGAGTACTGCTGACAATGTGAGTAGCAATGCTCAGGATGCTGATACCTGTGCGAAGCAAAGCCAGAGAATGGTTGATGAAGGTCGAAACGTCTTTACCCAAAGCGAGCAATCTAACCAAATTACCTCACAGAAGATGTCTGAAGCGGCCAATGTTGTGATGCACCTTCGTGAGCAGTCGGATCAAGTTAGCAAGGTTATCGAAGTTATCCAGGCCATTTCCGAGCAGACAAACTTACTGGCGCTCAATGCTGCCATTGAAGCGGCACGAGCAGGTGAGTCTGGTCGAGGCTTTGCCGTTGTTGCTGACGAAGTACGAATGCTTGCAGCACGCACCCAAGAGTCGACGCAAGAGATCCAGGCGATCATTGAAGATCTGCAGCGCCAGTCTGCGAGTGCTAACGATGGAATGCAGCAGTCACTGCAAATGCTGAAAGAGTCCGAAGAACTAACCGGGCTAGCCAATGAAGTATTTGAAGGCATTACAGATGCGATTACCTCGATTGGTGATATGAATACCGAGGTAGCAACAGCGGCTGAGCAACAGTCAATGGTGACGCAAGATATCAATAAGAATGTGGTGAATATGTCTGAGCTGGTTAATCAAAACGTGGTTGGTATTAGCCAGAGTGCCAGTGCCAGTGAAGAGCTATCGCAACTGGCAGAACAGCAGCGCAAGCAGTTGGCATTTTTCCGCTATTAATTTCTGAGTGTCATTTCTAATTAAAAAAAGAAGCTTTGGCCTGTCTCTTATACACAAGTCCCCCGCCTCATGGCGGGGGCTTTTTTTGAACTCTTTTTCTTTATTGCGATCCGATCTTACACAATATGAGTAAAGGTCATCATCATGATAGGGAATTCTACTTTAGAATGGGCTCAACAAACCTTTTCGCATGCCAAGCTTGGCGACTCTAGACGTACACAACGACTAGTCCAATTAGCCAGTGATATGGCATCTAATGTTGGAGTGTCTATTGTGCAAGCCTGCCCTAATCCCGCCTCTATTGAAGGGGCATATCGCCTCATCCGTAACCCTGATGTTGAAGCCAATGCGATAGCTGAAGCCGGTTTTGTGGCAACAACTAACGAGGCTGAAGCGCATGACTTATTACTTGCCCTTGAAGACTCCACCGCTCTAACCTACACGCATAAAAGCCTCTCCGATGAACTTGGTCACGTGAACTCGGGAAATCGAACCCGGGGGATGCTAGCTCACTCTGTTCTGTTGTTTGCACCACGCGAGCAAAAGGTTGTGGGGCTAATCGAACAACAGCGGTGGACGAGGGATATTGCGACTCGAGGCCGGGGACATAAGTTCGCCAAGCGACCGTATGAAGAGAAGGAGACCTTCAAGTGGCAACAGGCATCAACCGCAATGTCTGAACGTTTAGGTCAACTCCAAGCCCGAGTCATTTCAGTGTGTGATAGGGAGTCAGACATCTACGAATACTTACATTACAAGCTGACCAACCAGCAGCGTTTTGTTGTGCGCTCGACCTATAGTCGCTGCATTGAGGAAAGTGGTTATAAGCTCCATGATTATGCAAAGGAGTTATCCCCATCGGGACAACGAACTGTCCATATTGCTCAACGGGGTGGTCGCAAAGCGCGTAAAGCAACATTAGATGTATGCTTTGCTCCTATTACGATTAAGGTTCCAGCCAATAAGTGTGGCAAGTCACTTTCTCTGTATTATGTTGGTTGTAAAGAGCGAGGTGACAACAACGAAAAATTGGAGTGGCACTTACTGACTTCAGAGCCAGTGACAACGTTAGCGAAAGCCCAGGAGATAATCAGTTACTACGAACAGCGCTGGTTGGTTGAAGAGTTCCACAAGGCGTGGAAAAGTGATGGAACCGATGTCGAAGCACTGCAACTTCAATCAAAGGACAACCTGGAGAGAGTTGCCGTCATTCAAGCGTTTATCGCTATCCGCTTGTTACAACTTAGAGCAGAAAGCCGCGGACAAGAAACCAGTAGCTGTGAGTCTGTTCTACCCGGAATATGCTGGAAATTATTATGGGTCAAACAAGAAAATAAGCCCTTACCAACAACAGCTCCAGATCTGAAATGGGCTCGAGTTACATTAGCAAGGCTAGGCGGATGGTATGACAGTAAGCGAACAGGGCGGCCCGGTTGGGCCGCCCTATGGCGAGGCTGGTATAAATTAGCAGCAATTCAAGAAGGATACCTTATAGCCCAATCCTTTACCTCTGATGAGATGTGATCAAGAGACAGGCTTTGGCTTCCTTTTTTGTACCTGCTTTTTATTGAGCCATATCAAACCATTCGGTTATTTACTGCTCTTGTTGGCTTTTCTCCCCCGTGTGGGTGATGCGAGCAAAAAATATCCTGCATATAACCTCAGTAATAGCTCTTAAATGCCCCAAATAAAGAGAACGACTTGAGCTGTATTGTGTAGAGGATAGACAAGGAAGCATGTATGAAACGGCACCCCATAGCTGTCGCAGTAGGGATAGGCACCTTATTGACGGTAGCGGCTTGTAATGACGATAACAATTCCAATGTCGAGCAGCCAATTCCTGAGCCTACAACATCCATGAGTGTTAAAGCGATAGACGGATATCTCCATAATACGTTTGTTTGGTTGGATTTAGATAAAGACTATCAGTTTGATCAAGGCACTGAGCCTAGTGGTCGAAGTGAAAATGGCACCGCGACGTTGGATGTCAGTGGCGTTGAAAACCCGCAGTTGTATCCGGTGGTGGTAAAGGCGATCGAGAAGGAAACGATCGACCTTGATAACCCTGATGTGACAGTTTCGAAGAGCTTTGTGATGTCAGCACCAAGTGGCGCTACTGTGGTATCGCCGCTGACGACGATGGTTGACTTTAAGATGCGCCAAGAGGGGCTTTCACACGATGAAGCGAAGGCGAATGTGGCGCAAATGTTTGGTGTTGAGCCTGAGCTGTTAGACAGAGATTATGAAGACACAGAGACAGTTGGTGCTAGTGTTGCAGTCAAGCTGGTCAAACAATCGGCTAAATCCATTGTGACTGCTGGCGTGCTGCCTGAATCTGAAGAAGAGCTGGATGAAAATAACATTGATGCCAATGTCGCCGAAGTGATAGAGGAGGGTAACCAGGTTGGTGATGCTTTGATAACCGACCGTGGCGATGAACTCCCTGAAGATTATGATTTTGACCGTGTGGTTAGTGAAGAGAATAAAACCGTCGAGGCAGATACAGACAGTGACGGTGTCACTGATTCAGAAGATGACTTCCCGAAAAACAGTGCAGAATGGAAAGATACAGACGGCGATGGTTATGGGGACAACAAAGCCGATAAGTTCCCTGATGATAAAGATGAGTGGGAAGATAAAGACGGTGATGGATACGGCGATAATCTCGCTGATAAATTCCCTGATGACAAAACCGAGTGGGCTGACTTTGACCTAGATGAAATTGGGGATAACAGTGATCCCGATGATGATAATGACGACGTTGACGACAATCTAGATGCTTTTCCTTTTGATAAAAGTGAATGGCTAGATACTGATGGCGATAAAATAGGGAATAATGCTGACCCTGATGATGACGGTGATGATGTTAATGATGAAGACGATGCTTTCCCGCTGGATGGCACTGAATGGCTAGACAGCGATTCAGATAAAGTTGGCGACAACAGTGATGTTTACCCCAATGATCCAGAAAAATCTATGGAAGATGTCGTCAAACACTATGTCTATACCTCACCAATGTTCATCGATATTTTGATAGATGTGAAAAGCTTGGATGTTATTCACGAAATAACCGTCGAAACGTTGAATAATACTGATATTCGCAAGACGGAAACAGTAACCTATACCGATGCTGACTCAGGCACTTTGTTCGGCGAATGGGAGAGTCATGCGACTTATAAAGAAGATGGTAATTTCGAGCGCCATAGCTTCGGCTATTACGATTACAACCTAGACGGTAATATCCAATATGAAAGCCAATGGCTTGATATTGGGACATACACAGAAAACCAGGAGAGCTTCTGGCGCTATATAGATGAATCAGATGCGGCACCAGAGGGTGGCAGCAACGGTAGTGGCCGTGAATTTGATGATATTGATTTAGCCGCTAAAGTTGCTCTTGGGAGTATCGACGGTATCGATGCCGTGCAATACCTCAAGGTGTCCCGTGTTAGCCAACAAGATGCCGTTACTACGACAACAACGCTAGAACAGTATGAGCTTTCAAATTGGGTGTTTGGCGATAAAGATGGCGAGCTGAACTACAGTGCACAAGCAACCTCTACCGCTAGCAAAGGGGTAGTGGTCGATTATCAAGATACCCGTGACTGGCAAGCAAATGGGGTTATCAATACCTTAATTGGCTTCTCGGTGCTCAATGAACAGCAATATACCTTCAGCCATTTCCGTCCAATATGGGCCGCTCCGGAACAGCCGTATTTTGAAGAGTATGCCCAATATAGCTTTGTACCCAACAAAGCCGATGTGCTAGGAAACTATTGGTATGAAGTCACGACGGAATACGATCTTAGCGCTAAGTCTCAGGTTGTAACAGGTTATCGTTACCTATTATCAGGCAGTGAAGGAAAACTGACAGACGAAGCCAATCCTTATGGTGTGATGTTTAACTCCTTCAATTTGAAACAAACAGCGGTAACTGAATCAGAATATAGGGAGTCCGTTAGCTGGAATCACACGCCTGTCTCTGATGAGTATTTTGATTCCTCTGAGAGTAACTTTACTGTCCAGCAGGCTGATATCGGCCAAGACTACAAAGTATTTATCAAAGGCGACAATGGCTTGTGGGTAGGTCATCGTTTTGCTGAATGGGGAAGCAAGGAAGTTAACGACTTAGGCGGTAAAGTAGAAGCCTTGCGTAGCGGTGGTTACGGGTTCGAAGAAATAGACGAAGCACTTCTTCCCGGGCTAAGTAATTACAATGGTATGTTGTTGGGGCAATCATTCCAATATGATGCGTCAGGCGCACCAAGGCACTGATATGTTGTGTCGAATAATGATCTATTGACGCCAAATCCAGATGGGGAATATCAGCTTGGCTCACTGCAGTTGGTTCATGATGGTATTAAACCCAATTGGCGAGTAGATGATACGCAAAGCGGTACGCTGGTGATTTCTGTTCCTCATATAGATAATCCGTGGAATTGGTTCGATGCGTATCGGCGAGTAATGGTAAATGCTGATGAAATCGATTTGGCTTCAGGGGCATGGAAAAGCTGGTTGGGCGAGTTTTATCTATCCCAAGACGAAGCGGAAGTCGCGATTACCCAACACGGTAGGATCTGTAATCTAGGCAATACCGAGTGGGATGCTGGTGGTCCAATAGGCGAGCCGCAATATGGTGATTATGCAGATATTCTTGATCAGTGTGTCTATGTGCAAACGACTGAGAGAGACATAGCGGGTCAGTCATACTACTTGTTTAACGGCCAAGAGTTGCAGCAATGGCACTTTAAGGATCAAGAAAAAGGCCAGGTTGTGTTTAGCGACGATACTTCAGCAGACTTCACTTGGCGGGTAAATAGTGATGGTGTTATTGAGATCACCTATGGCCCGGGGATTGTTGATTACTTTGCGATTACAGGCAGTGATGATCAATATGTTGGGTTGAAAATATATAGCCAGTGGGACGAAGGTGGCGAGTCCCGGTACAACATATGGGCGGCAAGGGTAACGACGTATCCACCAATGATAACCAGCTGTCCGGTCGACCAGCAGGGTGCCAGTCTGGAAGATTTCTATCAGGCTATAGAAACCTGCGGTGGATACAATGTCATCGAGGATGACTTCAATAACACGCTAGCTGGCATGACCTATGTGCGAGTGCGAAGTGATGGCGATACACGCGCTTATCAGTTCCATGAAAACGGTTTATTTAACCGGATACGCGCAGGTGATTGGCGTTCAGAAGAAGGGACATATTGGGAAATCACTACTGAGGGCTTCCTGAAGATGGTATCTGATACCGGCAACCCAAATGAGTACATGCTATTGGCTCATCAGCAATTCTACGATAACCAAAGTAGCTTTGTTGTGTATGAGCAATATCTAGAAGACGGTATTCTTCAAGCTGATATTTGGAGCTTTGTCTTCCGGGAATATGAGCAAGGTATAGCACTTCCAATTTGTGAAAATGGCGATACCCCTTGGAACGATGAGGCCGAGCAACCAGCTAGCTATGCGAGTGAACAGGAATATCAGGATGCGGTGCAGCAATGTTTGGTATGGACTGACAACCGAATGTTGAAATTCACCGAAGATATGTTGATTGGGAAAGAGGGCAATGAGCAGACTATCTGGCGGATTACATCTGATGACGATGGGGAAATGATCCGCTTTAGCCCAGACCATACTGGTGCATTCATTGACCCGGTAGATGGTGATTTCCCATTTAATTGGCAATTGGTCGATGGGCAGGTTCGTATTACCATTACCTATCAGGATTATATTGGCTCGTCTGAGATACTAGCGATCACTGAATCTGATGGTATTCAGTTTGCTATCAAGTCTTTCTGGATTGATACCTCTGGTGAGTGGAATAACCCACCACCAGCAGAAGGTGAAGGGGAGGTTTGGGGATATACTGTAGAGTTGGAAAGTAAACAATAATAACAATGGGAGCCAATTGGCTCCCATCTTTTTTCATTCAGTATTATATCCGGTGATATTTTAAGCGGTGACTTCTTTTGGAGAAGGCTTGAAGATATTTATCACGGCTTTTACCGTGTAATAACCGCACAGAGTAGTAAATGAAATAGCACTGACGGACTCACCAAAATTAATTGATGCTCCGACGAAATTGAACAATTGTCCACCATAGTTGATGACGTGATCTAAAGCCCACTCATAGACAAGAAATAGCTTGGTGAGGGTAATAAAGACTAAGTAAGCTTTACCGTAAGGTGTAGTTAGAAAATATTTAATTTTATTCCAAATACTTTTCACTTTACTTTTAACCTCGTTGTTTATTGGATGAGGAGAAGTGTAGAAAATACCAGCAAATAGAGTTTATCAATTCGCGCCATTACTGAGTGAAATGTGATGGATAGTAAAGAGTTAATGGGTTTTTATTTTTTAAGGTTATGATTTTATTTGTCTTTTTTGTTTTCGGCGATAATCTGTTTTTCGTAAGAAACAACCTGATCCTTGCCGTGGCGTTTAGCATAAGTAAGAGCCTGATCGGCCTGGTGTAGCACTGTGGCTGGTGGTGACGAATCATTCAGCTGAGTTTTCACACCTATGCTGATGGTAAAGTTAATTATTCCCTCAGGGATAGTGATATCTAGTTTGCTGACCCGCCAGCGCAAACGTTCTGCTAATAGCAATGCGAACTGATGAGAGGTATGTGGCAGTAAGATAATGAACTCTTCGCCTCCCCATCGGCCAATAAAGTCCGACTGACGAATACTAGACTTACAGCACTGAGAAAATTGCTGAATGACATTGTCACCTGCTTGGTGCCCATAAGCGTCATTGATGAGTTTGAAGTCATCGATGTCGATGTATAAACAGGATATTGGGTAGTTGTATTTCTGAGCCTTAGATAGTTCATTGCTTAGAATAGACTCAAACCGATTGCGGGTAGTTAATCCGGACAGTGAGTCAACAGAAGCTTGCTGCTCCAGCTGGTAAAAGTCGTTGTACTTTTCAGTGATATCGATAATCGCCAATTGTATCGCCATTTCACCTTTCCATTGCACAATAGATTCAGCAGCCAGTACATGGGCGACTTTGCCAGAAGGTTTAGTGACTTTGAAAGTTTGAACTCTAGGTCGAACCGAGCCTTCCATCAATCGGTGATAGTGTGCCAGGGCGAGCTCTGGATTGATGTCGACGATTAAACTCAGCAGGTTAGGCAGAGACATGTTGTCAGGCACTTCACCGACACCAATGATGTTGCAGAGGTTCTCATCGACATAGAGGATTTCGAACTCGTCATGGATCAGTATGCCGAAATCAGAGGCAAAGGTGTTATCAGGGTCAAGATGGATCTGAGGGAATTCAATCATCTAAGCTACTACAACCGTATACATCCGTGGTAAGACCTAAATGGGTCAATAATTTCTTTGATTAAAGCATCAATAAAGACAATATGTGACATCGATTCCAATATTTCAAGCTAAATTGCATTTAATAAGCAAGTTAATTCAGATAATCAGAGCTTTATCATCTTTTGTTTAGTGATAAATTGTGTAGGTGCGAAATTATGCTTTCTGGCGTGAATTGATAAGAATAGTTCGCTGTAAAACCTACAATGCTGGCATTGAAAGTTATTAACTAATTGTATGATTACAATGAGGTTGTAATGAGCCAGCAAAGTAAAGTTTCATCAGAACAAACAAAACAAGAATCACAAGACCAACAACAAGCAGTAAAAGACAGTGTGGAAAACACGAGTAGCACCGTTGATAGTAAAGAAAGCCCAAAAGCAGCCGATCCCCGCCGAGCTACCTCTATAGCTTTGCTGATCTGTGCGGCCTTATTTCTGTTCTATCTTGTGTCGGATAGGGTCATTCCTACGACAGACATGGCTCGTGTACGTGCCAATGTTGTACCTCTAGCTCCTTTAGTGAGTGGTCCTGTTACCAAGGTGCATGTTGAACCCAATGATGTTGTAGAGGCTGGTCAGCCACTGATTGAGTTAGACAGGACAGATTACGAAATTGCTTTAAAGCAGGCTGAAGAGAATTTAGAAAAAGCGGGTAAGCAAGTTGGGGTGCAAACGGCATCTGTTGAATCAGCTCAAGCACAGTTGAGTGATGCCATCGCTAACCAGCAGAACGTTCGCCGCCAAGCTAATCGTGTGTTTGCAATGGTCAAAAAAGGCATTGTCACCCAGGCTGATGCTGACAAAACTCATGCAGCTTTGGCACAAGCCAGCGCCCGAGTGGATCAAGCCAGAGCGGCTGTTGATCAGGCCAAGAAGCAGCTAGGTGCCATTGGGGAAGAAAATACCGAAATTAAAGCGGCGATCCTTGCGTTGCAAAAAGCGCAGCTTGATTTAGAGCGAACCATTATCCGTGCGCCTTCAAAAGGGGCGGTCACTAACTTCAAATTAGATGAAGGGGTGTTTGCCAATAAAGGACAACCGTTAATGACGTTTCTTTCGGGGGATGGTAGTTGGGTCGAAGCATATTACCGTGAGAACAGTTTGGGCAATGTTGAGCCGGGCAACAAAGTAGAAATTGCTTTGGATAATGTTCCTGGCGAGGTGTTTACCGGTGTAGTGACCAGCATTGATTACGGTGTCGATTGGGGGCAAACACATCAAACAGGGCAGCTTGCGACTGTTGCCAATCAGTCAGGCTGGCTGCGTCAAACACAGCGATTTCCTGTTATGATCAAGTTCGATGAAGCGATGCCATCCGGCAGTCTACGGGTTGGCGGACAGGCTGATATTATGCTGTATACCGAAGAAAGCTCTGTGATGAACGTGTTTGGTAAAGCCTGGATCCGCATTATTACTTGGTTCTCATATATTCGATAATAACATCATAACGTTGAGGTTTAAGAGATGGTCTCTGAGCGAAACTATCAAATTCTCCGGTATGTCATTGGTGTCATGTTGTCGCTGATTCTCGCATACAGCATCAATTGGACATTGGCCTATGTGATGCCGGTTTTTCTTGCAAAACTATTAGTTGATAAGCCAGTAGCAACCAGGCAGGTTATGACGGAGTTGGGGCTGTCTATGGTTGCAACTGTGCTGATAGCCTTAACCGTTACCAATGGGTTGGCACAATACCCAATCATTATGTTGTTGTTGGTTGGGGTCATGATGTTGTGGGCATATTACCTGTTCCAAGACCCCAACTGGAATTTCTTTGCCACTATGCTGATGGTGTCGGCTTTGCTGCTACCTTACTTGGGATTGATGCAGCCTTTCATCGCGTTGCAAGTGGGTAAGGCGTTAATGTTGGCTGGTGGCGGGGCGGTTGTTATTTATGGGTTGATGCACTGGGTTTTGCCACCCCAGCAGCAAGAACTCCCCAAACCAGTGACGAAAACGGCTCAGCAAACGCAGGCGGAGAATCAGCAGCGAATGCAGGAATCTTATAAAGCGTTATTGGTGAGTTTCCCTGTCATTGCGTTTTGTTATTTTAATCAGCTGACAGGGGCGATCCTGACCATGATTTTTGTCGGGATTTTGTCATTACAACTCACGGCACCAAAGAGTGTAAAACTCAGCATGTTTGTGCTGATGACCAATGTTATTGGTGGTGTTTTGGCAATCGTTGCCTATGAGCTGTTGGTGACTGTACCTTGGTTTCCTTTCTTGTTGGCAATGATGGCATTCTTAACCCTGAGTTTCGCGAGTAAGATCTTTAGCCAACCCGCTAAAGCACCATTATATGCTGGGGTATTCTCGGCGTTTCTGGTGATCTTCGGAGCGGTTGTTGCCAGTGACAGCAAACTTATTGATATGAATTTCTATACACGTATTTGGCAGTTGGTGTTGATGAGTGTCTATATGATTGGAGTGGCGAAACTGATCGAATGCTGGCAGGTCGGACGTGCTTTAAACCTGGCAGCAAATCAATCGGTCTCTCAACCGGTACCCATTGGCTAGCGGACAAATTGTTTTCGATAATCCTTGGGTGGAAAGCCGGTTAACTTTCTAAAAGCCCTCGAAAAATGAGCAATATCTGCGTAACCAAGCTCGATGGCGATGTCTGTAAGGGAATACTCTTTTTGTTCCATTAACCGACATGCTGTAGCTAGCATAATGTTATCTCTGATGTGTTTGAAGCTGGTATGTTCTTGCGCCAATCTGCGCTGTAGCGTTCGTGATGTAGTTCCTAAGATTTTCGCCGCTTCGGTAATGGTCATTGACTGTTTGCACAGATATGGTGACAGCGCGAGATATATAGACTCAATATAGGTAATTGACTTAGGGGAATTATCAAACGGGGCCGCATCATCGAAGTTGGCTGCAGAATGGTAAGGCAGGTTTAGAATCTGTTGATCTAGGGCGATGGCAGCGAGTTTTCTCTCACCGTAGTAAGTCGTTTCATTCGACTGCAAGATACTTGCTAGCTTCCCGGCTCCGTTAGATTGCATGGCAATACAAGAAGGTGACCATGTTGTCTTACTGGCGTAACGTATGAACTCGACAAGAAATAAAATGGCGAAAATCTCAGCCCATACGTAGCCGTCTGAGTCATCAACCTGCTTATATCGACACAGCCACGGGGTTCCGTTAAATATTTCTATGCTCACTTGTGTTGTCGGAGATTCATGCAGCACTGCTGTCAGCATTTGATCTAGTGCTTCTCCAATGGTTTTTGGGGAAACCAGATAATTGAGCATTCTAGGAATAAAATACTCACGAAGGGAAGTACAGAGGATATCTCCGTAAAACTCAGGTTCGGCTCGTTCGGCCATCATCCCCAATAAATTTCTGATTGGCGCTTCAGGAAGGTATTCATGTTTTTGGTGAAGAATATCTTCAGGGATACCCGCCGCGCTAAGTAGCGGGTAGATGTCTTTTTCGAAATGTTTGATCAACGCTATCAAGGTACTGGCATTAACCGTTTTGATAAGTGGAACCAGTTGACCCTGCTTCATACCCTTTCCTATAAAATACTTTGGCTTGTTGAAATTATAGAACGACAAACCTGACTGTTAGGTGATCATGGCTTGGATATTAACTTAAAAGATTTGAATTAAAAGAGTTAATTTCGTATTTAATGGGCGGCAGCATATCTTACATGGTGATTGTCCTTGGTGCCCCTCATTTTGGAGCAGCCTGGGCGGGTATTCAACATAGGTTTTGATGTGATTAATTATGGTGAATAACTTTCATTAAATCTAAAGATAGAAGGGCTGGATAATCCACGAGAGGACATAACCTTAATACAAAGTGATACAGAGTAGTACAATGTTGGTATTGAGTCATCCTGTATTGGTTTTTACCCTTAAAAAATACTGTTTTATTTTTGGTGTGTGATGACTTTAATACGCGATGCTTTTAGTACTTATAAAAATACTTACCGTAATAAACCTAAGTGTATAGCAAAATACATACTCCGGGGTGTGATTCATCACAAGCCATTGAAGGTTTTGAATGACAACTTCAGGCACGGGGAAAGAGTACAAGTTTTTCGCAACCAGCCTGAATTTGCGCTAAAGGCAATGAGGCCGTATCTAAGGACAAACCTTAGTCGTATACAAGCGGTACAAGTTGTTATCAATCACCATGATTGGATAGACACGAATATTAAAAAAGAAGCTAGAAATATTATTTATCAGAATGGCTTAACACTCCATACATTCAATGTTGATGAAGAAAATTTTTCGATAAAACTACTCTTTTTGGATAACTTTCGTCGAGAGGGTGAGCTTACGTTAGCATTGTGCGATAGCAGCGGAAACCGTCGCTATGTGATTACATTTACGGTACACGAAGGTAATGCCTACATTGGTGGTGTTCAAGGGAGTGTTGACAAGGACAATTTTAGTAAGCGATTTACCAAAACAGTTTATGGTATTCGCCCAAAAGCGTTTGTAGTGGAAGCATTGAGGGTTGTGTTGAACTATTTCAATATCAACAATTTGTATGCTGTAAAGAACTCAGCACATGTGTATTCAGATACACGTTATAACAAGAAGCTAAAGCTCAATTACGATCAACTTTGGCTTGAGCAAAGTGGTACTGACTTTAATGAATGGTATTATCAATTACCATTGTGCAGTGAGAGAAAAGAGATAGAGTCAATAAAAAGGCCGAAGCGGAAAATGTACAGGGACAGATATAGTTGGCTTGATAAGCTCAATAATGACTTGGTTGTAGAGCTAGATAACATTTCTATACACTGAGTTACCTGTCAAATAAACGCATTCCTTCGTTTTCTATGGCATAGGGCTTTAAGTTACGATTGACCAGTCGTAACTTAAAGTGATGTATTTTAATTAAATCATTTATAACGGAAGTGAATAAACCCCAGTTAATCATGGCTGCTCTGTATCTGTGGTTTTATCTGTTTTTAGGCTTGCTTCGAAAAGACGTTGTGCTTGCTCAAGCTCTGCCATTAAGAAATCGATATTTTCATTATTTCCCATTATGATGGCTTCATAAAGTTTGTTTCTACAATCGATAAGCTTATCCTTCGCTGTTCTTTCTCCAAAGAGATTGCGTAAGCTGTCCGCTTGATCCATAAATCAACCTCATATTACAAATAACTTAAGATCAGTACGACTGCGGATACCTGTAACGGTAAAATACAGCAATTAAAGTGCTTTTATGAAAACGATAGCATAATAATAAATATGTGCCAGCTGAATCATGTGACTGATGTCGCAGTTTTACTACTTTCGATACGTATTTGGAATGCGGGGTTGCTTTAAGTGTATTGTATGTTTCTTTGGTGTTAAATCGTGTTATTTAGGATGAGCAATGGATAAGCTTACTTTTGAAGCAAAAGTCGATTGGATAAAAGGGAAAGAGGAGCAATTTGTTAATAACAAATTCAGCAGGGTACATCTTTGGCAATTTGATGGCGGCTTGAGTATTCCTGCATCATCATCTCATCACATAGTTCCTGTTCCATTCTCCAAGCCAGATAATATTGACCCTGAACAAGCTTTCATTGCTGCAGTGTCAAGTTGCCATATGATGGCATTTCTCACTATAGCGTCTAAGCGTAAGTATGTAGTTGAAAGCTACAGTGACAAAGCAATTGGTATTCTAGAAAGCGATAAGTCGGGAAGACTATCAATAACAAAAGTGACGCTTATGCCTAATATTCGTTTCTCCGGCGAAAATGTACCATCAGAGGGAAATTTGAAGAAACTGCATAAAGTCGCTCATGATAATTGCTTTATTGCGAACTCTGTTAAGGCTGAGATCACAGTAGATATTTCCTAGGTGCAACTGTTTATAGTGGAAACTGTGGCTATATGGCGAACAGTGGAAGCTAAAAATGCCGCCTTGGCTGGTGGCGGCATTTTAACCACTCACGAATTAGTGAAGTGGTTTCTTTGGACCGTTACGAACAAGGTCTTTACCATTTTCATAAACATCGTCAGTCACCCAGCGACCCATCAGTAGTTGATGCTTATCATCAAGGACAGCGACAAAGTGGCGGCCATCCGCGTTGTTGGTTGCTAGAGCAATGCCTGCGACATTGGTTAGACCCAAACCACCGTTTTCAACTGAAAGAAGGAAGGCTTCAAGTTCATCCAACGTGGTGATAACGTCATTTTCATTGATCATAATATTTTTCTTTACTGAAAGTTTGTGGATGCATTTTACAGAGGATAGAGGAGAAATTGAAATGTGTCCGTTTTAGTTGCTCAAAATTGAATCGCTCTGCTTAAACAAGCCGAAATACTGCTTAAGTGGTTAATAATAATAGCGCAGCAAGTTTAAATAAATTTTAACAAAAATACTGAATAACTAGAAATATCAACCTAATATCCGGCTCTTTTAAGAGGGTATTTTTTACACAAATATTTAATTTAAATTCATATTGTTTTATGATCTTGGTCAGTACCTGAACAAGTTAACAGCGTAATGTGGCTATATTCAAGTAGTTTTAAAGGTAGTGTGTTGTGAATAATCTAATGGATTTGGAAAAGCTATTACGAAAGACTATTACTTACGTTATTGAATTTACAGAAAGATATAATTTAGACCCAAATAAATTTAGTTCAAATAACTATTTTAGTGCGCAAAACCTTCTAAATTATCTCGCATTTCGTCAAATTGACATCCAGCAGTTACAACAGCAATTAACCGAATTAGGATTAAGCTCATTAGATCGTTCTGAAGCACACATTTTACCAAGTCTTAAAGCGGTATTGCAGGCATTAGTTGCTATGCAAGGAAAGCCTATGCAAGTAGTCGAGCCAAGCAGCTTTAGGGCAGGAAATGAACGACTGTCTGAAAATAGTCATCAACTACTTGGTCCAAGACCGATTCAACACCGCTCGCATATTATGGTGACAATGCCTTCAGATGCGGCTAGTGAGCCTGGATTGATACATAGCTACCTTAATGCTGGTATGGATATCATGAGAATTAACTGTGCACATGATTCACCTGAACAATGGCATCGTATGATTGACTTTTTAGAATCGGCGAAGAGACTCTCTGGAAAGAGTTGTAAGGTCTATATGGATTTAGCTGGCCCTAAGCTACGTACCGGGCAAATGTCATCCTTAGGAAGGATCTTACATGTCAAAGCCAGAAAAGATTCTCGTGGGTATGTCATTGAACCTGCAAAGATTATTTTATGTGCTGACAGTCCCTCTCTGTTTGGTGATCAGAACCATATTCCCATTTCGACATTATTTCAGGATGAAGTATGTTTAAGGGATATGATTGTCTTAACCGATTGCAGGGGCAAATCACGCCGACTTATTGTTACGTCAGTTGATCAAGGTTATGTTACCGCAAGTTGTGATAAATCAATATATTTTGAAGCTGGACAAATATTGAATCTTTACCGTAACGGTAAGTTGGTCGCGCAGGAGTTGATAGGTCGACTGCCTGAACTATATAGTTCAATTACATTGAATATTGACGATTTGCTCGATCTTCTGCCGCCAGGAAGGATTGAGCCTATTGATAATAACATTCCAGCTGTCAGCTGTACGATGCAGGAAGTATTTACTTCAGCCAAAAGCGGTCAACCAGTTAGTTTTGATGATGGCAAGTTGCTGGGAAGAATTGAGTATGTGTCAGAACAGTATTTAAGGATAAGAATTACTCATGCCCGACCATCGGGAACTAAACTGCAGGGAGATAAAGGTATTAATTTACCTAAAACACAGTTATCTGTTTCTGCAATGACGCCAAAAGATCAAGCAGACCTTGCTGAGTTGGTAAATCGTGTCGATATCATTGGAATGTCTTTTGTTACAAAGCCTAAAGATATAAAAAATCTAACGCAAATGCTTAAGAAGCTAAACGCGCAAGATAAAGGCATTGTGCTAAAGATTGAAAACAACATGGCTTTTAATAATCTAGGTAATTTACTCTTAACTGGATTGGAAGTGCCAAAGTTTGGTGTGATGGTTGCCCGGGGGGATCTCGCAGCTGAAGTCGGTTTCGAGCGATTAGCTGAACTGCAGGAAGAGATTTTATGGCTGTGTGAAGCCGCCCATGTACCTGTAATATGGGCTACGCAGGTACTTGAAAATTTGGCTAAAAAAGGTTCACCATCAAGAGCGGAGATTAGTGATGCCGTTATGGCAAGTCGAGCTGAGTGCGTTATGCTCAATAAAGGTGAAAATATGCGAAATACTATCGCTTTGTTGGTAAATGTTTTGACTAGGATGGACGCGCATCAACGTAAACGTAAATCTAAATTACGTCCTCTGAAAGTATGTTACGTGCCATCAGAAAACAATGAGTCAATTGAAGCATAGCAATAACCGAGAGCTTAGTTCCATTGGCTAAACCTTATACAGTGGCAAAACAGCTAGCAATAAAGATATATGGAAAGGAGGAGACTCAACGGATGGGTAGCAAGATTTATGCGGTCATAGGTTCTGGTGCTATTGGTGGATATTACGGGGCTAGGCTTCATTGCAGTGGTCACAATGTGCACTTTCTCTTCAATTCTGATTACCACTTTGTTTGCGATAACGGCTTGAAAGTAGATTCGCATTACGGTGATTATTCGATACCAGCTGAACAGCTTAATGCTTATCATTCGAGCAAAGCTATGCCGAAAGTCGATGTAGTGCTTGTTGCGTTGAAAACGACACAAAACGGCTTTCTAGAAACACTGATACGCCCATTACTCAAGCCAAACACACTGGTTGTGCTGCTGCAGAATGGGATAGGTGCAGAGCAAGTTCTCTCTGAAAGGCTTGGGTTGAAACATATCGCTGGTGGTTTATGTTTTATTTGTTCCAACAAAATAGGCCCAGGCCATATCAATCATATTGACTATGGGCGCTTGACCCTCGGAGTTGACGGTGAATCAGGGATGGCTGATCTCAATGATGTTGCGAACGACTTTAGACAAAGTGGCGTTGAAGTCGATGTTGAAGCCAGCATTATGGATGCCCGTTGGAAAAAGCTGCTCTGGAACGTGCCTTTCAATGGTTTATCCGCAGTATTAGATACCGATACCGCCAAGATGATGAGCTGCCCTGAAATGGCGCAGTTGGCAAGAGCAATCATGCTTGAAGTGAGGCAAGCCGCGCAGGCAACAGGGTCTATTCTTGAACTGTCTTTAATCGACACTATGCTGACCAATACGGCGAAGATGAAGCCATACTTAACCAGTATGTTGTTAGACAAACGCAATAACCGTGAAATGGAGTTGCAGTATATGTACAAGAACGTATTGGATATGGCGGCGGAACAGGGCGTTGCAATGCCCAAAACAGAAGCCGTATACCAGCAATTGTCTTTTATTAATCGGCAAGTCGTGAAGTAGAAGATCTAATTATCTATTGTACCGTGGGTAACTGTCTTGTCTGACTATAAAAACACGTTGTGGGCTGGTAGACTGCGCATCCAATTTTTCTATTGTGATAGTTAATTACCATGACATTTGCTTCACTGCAGCTAAATAAGTCGGTACTGGATGCACTGCCATCCCAGCTGACTAAACCAACCGACATTCAACGTCTTGCGATCCCTACCATTATCAAGGGAAGTGATTTGTTGGCACTGGCACAAACTGGAAGCGGTAAAACCTATGCTTTCGGCCTGCCTATGTTGCAGCGAGTGGATACCGAGCTGAAACAGGTTCAGAGTTTGGTCTTGGTGCCAACCCGTGAGCTCGCCTCCCAGGTGACTGACTCTTTGAAAGAAGTTGGCGTTAAGTTGGGTATACAGGTAGCCATGCTTTGCGGTGGCGTATCTCCAGAGTCGCAACAGGCAGAGGTAGAGCAGGGCGCCCAGGTAGTCGTTGCGACGCCAGGGCGCTTGTTGGACTTTCTAAGCAAAGAGCTGATTTCGCTTAAATCCCTATCACAGTTTGCCCTTGATGAGGCCGACCGCTTATTAGAAATGGGCTTTTGGCCTGATGTCCAGAAGATCTTTTCTTTCGCTCCGGCTGCGAGACAGACCTTGTTGTTTTCAGCAACGCTGCCTGAAACGTTAGAGAAAGCTGCATTGGGTTTAATGTACAAACCTGAGCGTGTTATGGCCAATACGAAAAATAGTGTCGTTGAAGACATTCATGAGCAGCTTTATTTGGTCAATAAAGGCAGCAAACCTCAAGCCTTGATTGCCTTATTGAAGCAGAATAACTGGCCGCAAGTATTGGTCTTTGTTAGTGAAAAGAAGGCTGCGGATAATCTGACAAAACGCCTGTCAAAAGCGGGTATCAGCGTGGATGCGCTGCATGGTGATAAAGAGCAAACTATGCGTGAGCAGACATTGGCAGACTTTAAAGTACAAAAAACGCAGGTGCTAATAACCACTGATTTACTATCGCGAGGCATCCATGTTGATGCGCTGCCAGTCGTGATCAACGCTGATCTTCCTGAAAATGCAGCTGTATATGTTCACCGTGTGGGGCGAACGGCTCGTGCAGGTAATAATGGCCTCGCCATCTCCTTGGTATGCCACGGTGAAACGCTAGCCCTGAGTGCTATCCGCAAGCTTACGGGGAGGCCGATGGAAACGACAGAGCTTGAAGGTTTCCCTGTAACGGATAAACCTGCTGATCTTACATCAAACACAGAACGTAAGCGGCCGCCACGCGATAAAAAAGCTAACCGTCGTAGCCAAGCTAAGCGGAGTATTAAGCAGTTCAAACCAAAAAGAAAAACGAGCTAATGGTAGTCACTCCTTGCTATTGAGCCGTCAATGGTTAGATAATCAGCCTGAGAACTCAGGAGACTCGAATGGAACAAATTTATTTTGCTGGCGGCTGCCTTTGGGGTGTTCAGGAGTTTATGAAACACCTACCCGGAGTGATTGCTACCGAGGCCGGCCGAGCAAATGGTACGACGCAAACAACACAAAGTGACTACGATGGTTACGCCGAATGCGTTCAGATTCAGTTTGACGCCAAGATCGTGAGCGTTGAGCAGTTAATCGGCTACTTGTTCGAGATTATTGACCCCTACAGTATTAACAAGCAGGGTGAGGATGTTGGCGAAAAGTACCGTACAGGCGTGTATAGCAAAGACCCGGACCATCTTCTGTTAGCTAAGGCGTATATTAATGCCCGCGTAGATAAAGATCGTATCGCGGTTGAAGTGCTTCCTTTGACCAACTATGTGAAAAGCGATGAAGAGCACCAAGACAGATTAACGCGCTTTCCTAACGACTATTGCCACATTCCGTTGGATTTACTGCACAAATACAAGAGTGCAAAATGAAAAAACCGAGCCAATCTGATTGACTCGGGCTTAATGTATATAGCCTGGGGCGGTTATTCGCAAAGATCCAATTCGTTATGGATCAGCACCACACATTGAGAAGCGAAGATCATCTTCGGACCTAAGCTGATCTTCTGGGTGCCGAGGCGTTCCAAGCTTTTGAAAGTCTTCTTCGGCATTGGAATGTGGTCGGTCAACAGGAAGCAGGAGTTGCCGCTGAACTCTTGTTCGCGGATTGAAGCTCCTTTCTTGTCCATCATGTATAGCTGGTAATCTTCAGCTAGATCTTTCACAAGCTTTTCGAAGCTTAGCGTGCGAACGGTAATACCTGGTTCGACTTGACGTTCTTGCTCTTTGGTCATCCCACGTGATGCATCGAGTGCTTTAGCGACTTTGCTTAGCAGTGCTTGCTCATGGAAACCACCGATATTGGTCATTTCATTGGCAACAAACGTCACTGTGCGGGAGAAGTCCTGGGTACTTTCCAGTACCAGGTGAACAATCACATCTTCACGGTGCGATTGCGCCACAAAGATCGAGTTCATTAGGGTGTGGGCCAAAATTTCGGTGTGAGCTTCTTGGCCAACTGAAGCCAGTAGTAGCTGGCTGTCGGTAGGAGCGGATCGGGCTCGTAATACAAAGGCGCGCATTGAAGAATGTCCTACAGAAAAAATACTTTTGAATCAGGGATCTGATAATCAGTCGAGAACTCTCGGTAATCAGAGGTGCAAGATTATCGCACCTTTGCTGTGAGATGTAACTGAAATAATGCCTTTGTGCTAACTGAGGTAATACGACTGACGATAAAAAGGCCACCTGACATCTAATACTAACTGCCAGAGCAGAAGTAAACTGCCTAGAGCCCAAGCAAACGGCCTAGAGCTCAAATACCTCTGTGATTGTATCTATCATCTGATCGTAATACGGGTTGAATGTCAGCCTAGCGTGTACTTTATTCGGTTCTCGGTGATCCCAAGCGCTGTACCAGACTTCACCGCCAGAGCGGCAGTAATCTTCTGCCTCTTGCGATTCTTGCCCGTTACGGCAAATTGTTTCACTACCATAGATACCGTAATAATGGTTATCCGGTGAGTATAAGACGCCCATATGGGACATATTACTTATCCGTAATTCGGGTACTCGGCTGTTTAGATAAACGACATTATCTTCTGCAGGTTCGGGGCTCGTGCCAAACCACATTAGCTTGTTGTCAGGGTGGGTGAATCGAGTTTGAAACACTTCTCGGATAGCCTTGGTATCAAATACACTGTCATGCTCAGTCACAACCATGAACGTAGGGCGGTCAAAATGCCGTTTGTCTAAATCTTCCATGGTCGCTTTGCTGGTGTGGTAATACTGGGCAAAGCCATTGGTGGGCATGTTGCTGTAGCGCGTATAGTTGGTTTCGCCATTGGGGATGTTTGTGCGCAGCCAAGGTCTTACTGTTGAAAGCAAAGGGGTCATAAATGCCATCGGCTCATTGGATTGAAAACCAGGTGAAAACAGCATCAGCCCAGATATCTCCGGATTATCAGCCGCATGAAGGTAGGCAAGGTTCCCCCCTGTTGAAAATCCGCCTAAATAAACCTCATCGACCTCTTGTTCCAGTAATTGTACCTGTTTATCAACGAGCTTTTGCCACTGCTCATGATCTGCATTCATCATATCTGCTGGGCGTGTGCCATGGCCATCAAGTAAAACAGTCCTGACTAGGAAACCGCTATCAGCAAATGATTGGCTGATATCGACAAAAGACCACGGGGAATCGCCCAAACCGTGAATCAGTAGTATCCCTTTTCGTGGCGTGTCAGAAGGCAGGGCTGCTTGTGAATGGCCAGGTTGTGAGCGAGGCTCCACCTCAAAAGGCATGTTTGCCTTTATTTCCAGCTGCTTGTTGTCAGTCAAAAAGTAGCGATGCTGGGTGAGTTGCCGTTCAGTTTTGCCAAGGTACTCATCAAAGACTTGTAGCTTTTGACTGTCTGGCTGCCTGAAGGTTGATATAGTGGATGTTCTACAGTGCTTTGGCAACCGGCTAGGGTAAACGCGGCAACAGTCGCACTGAGTATTATTGTCTTAGTTGGTTTCATGGCGATGTATTGAGTAACGTTATTGTTTGTCGGGTTAAGGCTACCATTCTGAATATGAATAGAGGATTAAGACGCTATTTATTACGTTATTATTCAGGAAAAAGTTGTGTGCTTATGTCAAAATGTGCTGTCTCCATCAAGAAATCTGTAATGTAATGAACTATCAAGCTGCTATTTTCGATATGGATGGTTTGCTTCTCGATACGGAACGCGTCTGTATGCGTATCTTTAAAGAAGCATGTGAGGTACAAAACCTTCCATTTCATGAAGATGTTTACCTTTCTATCATTGGCCGTAACGCGGCGGGAATCGAGGTGATTTTCCGCAAAACCTATGGCGATGATTTAGACCGCCTGCATAGCGAGTGGCGTACTCGTTACACTGCAGTGGTAAAGCATCAAGCAATCCCGATAAAAGAGGGAGTGATAGAGCTATTGGAGTGGCTTAAATCGCAAGGTACGCCGATTGCTATCGCGACGTCTACCGCCAAAGATGTTGCCAAAACAAAGTTAGAACTAGCGGGTATTGCCAAGTACTTTGATAACCTCACTACGGGGTGTGAAGTGGCTAACGGTAAGCCTCATCCAGAGATTTATCAGCTTGCGGCCAGCCGTCTTAATGTAGAGCCTGAGCACTGTCTGGCTTTTGAGGACTCAAACAATGGTGTTCGCGCCGCCGTTGCAGCGAAAATGAAAACTTACCAAATCCCTGATTTGGTCGAGCCTTGCGAAGAAGTGCGTCAGTTTGGCCATGCGATTGTCCCTTCGCTGTGCGATGTACTAGCTGAGCTGAAATCGGCATAAGTCTAAGCTCCAAAGCCAAAGCCAAAGCCAAAGCCTCTGATTTTGAACAGAGGCTTTTTCTTAGCTCGAAGGTTTATTCTTATTTCGATACAGGGAGTTAGGTAAGTAAGCCTGTCTTTTCCGTTATTCAAACTTCAACCAAACAAACAGGTGCGTCAACGCTGCACTGATAGCCTGTTGGAGTGATTTCTCCCGTTTCAATGTTATGGTGGAAACTCACGATATTGTTTGAATGCTGGTTGGCAACGATTAGCCATTGACCATCTTCGGAAAGGGTAAAATCTCTTGGAAATTCTCCATGGCAATCATAGGCATTGAGATGCTTCGGCTGCTCGCCAGAAACGTCAAAAGTACTGATTTTGTTCTGTGCTCGACAGGACACATAGAGGTATTTCTCATCTCCCGAAAGGTGGATAGCCGATGCCGCTTCGCCGCTAGCCACACCCGGTAATAGCTCGCATTGCTCAGATACCTGCCAACTTTTGCCTTGCCTGTCTATAGTGATAAGCGTTTCAGAGAGCTCACATACGACGTAAGCGCGATTTTCATTGTGGGTAAATACCATGTGGCGTGGCCCAGAGCCTGCTTGCATGGCAATGCTTTGAACTAATTGGAATGAGTGCTTGTCATCGTATTGGTAAAACCTAATACGATCAGAGCCGAGATCAACAACGGCCAGTTGATTAGAATGTGCTAAGAAGGTGACCTGATGAGCATGAGGGGCTGTCTGCCGGTCAGTATTTGGCCCACAACCATCTTCGTATAAGTTTGCAACAGCTTTTAAGGGCCTACCGTTATCATCGAGCAGATAAACAGAGACATTACCTGAACCGTAGTTTGCAACAGCAAGGTAGGGGGCTTTGGTATCTACATGGCAAGGGTAATCTCCTGCGATAGGTAAGAAAGCATTGCCGATATCTGACGAAAACTGAAGCGCCGCCCCTTCTTCTTGAGATATTTCACTGAAGCTATAGAGGCTATTAGCCGTGGTGGTTAGGTAAGAAGGATTACGAAGCGAGGTTAAATCTTCGCAGCGGGTCAGTTTACCCGATGCAGGGTCTAACTTGATGTGGGCAATACCTGTACTGGTACTTGGTGCATCGGTATAAGTACCGACATAAAAGTGCAGATGATTGTGAGTTGTCATGAACAGCCTTGAAAAACAACTAAAAAAACTGTCCATACGATGCCTTTTGACCACGTTAACAGCAATGAGTTTAAGGCTTTATAGCGCCAAAATGTGAAGCAGTTGACTGGTTTGGCTGCAAATATTGTTTGTTGCTTTAAGTGAGATTGATTTGAATAGGGCAATTTTGTACAAAATTCACAAAGGTCGTTAAGCTAGACTGGCATCACAGGAAAAGTGAGTGAGCAATGTCAGAGAAAACAAAGAAATTCAAAGAGGATGCGAGTTTCTCAATAGCCGATGAACTGGGCGGCCTTGAACTATTGCAGGCCAAATACAAGCGCCAGAATTTTTCACGCCACAGCCATGAAGGTTACACCATAGGCGTGATTGAAAAAGGTGCGCAGCGTTTTTACCGCACCGGTGGCAACCATGTTGCACCCAAAGATCATATCATCTTGGTCAATGCCGATGAGGTACACACCGGTCATGCTGCAACGGAAGGAGGCTGGGAATATAGGGCGATGTACCCGTTGCCAGAGCAGTTCGCCGCGATGACAGAGGGGATAGGCTCCCATCCGTCAGTGCCTTACTTTCCTGAACCCGTGGTGCATGATCCCGAGGTTGCTCAGCAGCTACGTTTGGTTTTTTCTACCCTGGAAAACTCTGACAATCGCCCATTACGTGAAACCCTGGTATATGGTGCGCTTGTTAAGCTAATGGCTAGGCACAGCAAAACCCGCAGTGAGTTTGAACCGCGGACTCGTGGTCAGAAGCAAGTGCTGTTGGTGAAAACGTTTCTTGATGATTTTCCGCAAGCAGATGTGTCACTGGAAGAGCTTGCTTCTTTAGCAGGCTATAGTCCTTACTATTTAGTTCGGGCATTTCAAAAAGAGTTTGGTCTTCCTCCCCATGCATACCAGATCCAAAGTCGCTTACGCTATGCTAAGAAGCTGCTGAAATCAGGACATTCAATTTCAGATGCTGCACAGGAAGCGGGTTTTCATGATCAAAGTCACTTCCATCGCCATTTCAAGCGTGCGATGGGCATAACCCCCAAGCAATACACCCACTCACTAAGCTAACTATGAATTGGGCAATTTTGTACAAGTATTGATTACGTTTTTTTGGCGAGATGAAGGCATGATTTCGAAACAAAGAAGAATGAGACATGGTGGATACAACGTTAGTGGATGATTTAGACCAAACCCGAAGATCGTATTTATTTGGTCAGGGTGCTGTAGCCATGTTGCCACTGAGCATTGCGGTTATCCCATGGGGACTATTGGCAGGGTCTTTTGCGATTGATGCCGGACTGAACCCTTGGGAAAGCCAAGCGATGTCAGCCATTTTATTTGCGGGATCGGCGCAACTAGTGGCGACAGGTATGTTCAAGGCCGGGGCTGGACTGCTTACCATGATGCTGGCGACTTTCTTTATTACCTCACGGCACTTTCTCTACAGCGTATCGATGCGAGAGAAAATCAGCCCGTTGCCATTGCGATGGCGTTTGGGGCTGGGTTTTCTTTTAACCGATGAGTTATTTGCCATCTGTGGTCAGCAATCAATAAAGCAATTTAACCGTTGGTATGCGTTAGGCGCGGGTTTGAGTTTCTATTTGGCGTGGAATGCGGCGACGCTGGTTGGGATTGTCGCTGGTAGTTATATCCCAGCGCTGAATGAGCTAGGACTTGAGTTTGCTGTTGCGGCAACGTTTATTGCCTTGGTGATACCGCATGTCATAAACCTCCCGGTAGTTGTTGCAGTGTTGGCTGCACTTGGCTTATCAATTACCTTGAACTACTTCGAGATTGGTGGGGCGTTAATGATCGCAAGTCTAGGCGGCATGCTAGCGGGCTACTTTGCTGAGAAATGGCGAGGAGAGCAGGGATGATTATTATATCGATTTTAGTGCTGACGTCGTTGGTATTTTTGAGTCGTTATTTGTTCTTAGAGCCTAAACTGCCACTCAAAATAAACTCTGAATTGCAGCGCTTGCTGAAATACTCAAGCCCAGCAGTACTGACAGCGATTTGGGCACCCATCGTATTTATGCCCGAAGGGGAAGGGTTGTGGCTAGCTTTTGATAACCCGTATTTGGTATCTGCACTACTAGCCGCAATCCTCGCCTGGAGAACAAAAAATGTCCTGCTGACTACTGTAGTGAGTATGGTTGTGTTTCTGATATTGAATCTGGTGATATTTTAGAGGGTTAGCTGTGTTTTAAACTGTATCACTATGAGCAAGATCACATTACATCTATTGCTGTTGAATAGTTGATACTGTAAAACATGCATCCCCTTACCGCGGCATTCTTAAGCAGAGAAGGTATTATGAAATCAAAGATGTACTCAACATTCGCTAGCGAATATGACGAAGTTATTCAAGACAACATCTATAACGCTCATTTAGAGCGACCAACGCTTCAAGCTATGCTGCCAGCCCTAAACGATCTTGATGTGCTCGATCTTGGCTGTGGCTAGGGAGTCTATGCAAAATACTTGCTTGAGCACGGCGCCAAACACGTTACTTGTATTGATTACTCTGAAGAAATGGTTCAGTTGGTCGCGAGTAAGGCACAAAATGCACAGCTAACCGATAAGGTAATTGCTTATGCTCAGAATCTTTCAAAAGGGCTACCGAAAGAAAAAGATGCCAGCGCTGATTTGGTTATTTCTCCGCTGATGGTGCATTACCTGGAAGATCTGAATCCGTTGTTCAGTGATGTGAATCGTGTCTTAAGAACTGGTGGTTCGTTTGTGTTTTCAACCCACCATCCGTTTGCCGATTTTGAATGCACACAAAGCGGCAACTACTTTGAGCGCGAATTAGTGCAAGAAGAGTGGAATACAGTAGGTAAACCGGTTCAAGTAAGCTTTTATCGCCGTTCGCTGACCGAAATCATGAATGCGCTTACACAGAATGGCTTGGTGATCACTAAGCTATCTGAAGGTGAAGTATCAGAGAAGGTCAAGGAAATGGATGCTGGCCGCTACGAATACTTATCGAAGAACCCAAACTTCATTTTTATTAAGTGCCAGAAACTCACTTGATCTATAGCGATTGCTGATGTGCAAAAAGCCGAGTAAATTTACTCGGCCTTATTATTGCTTATTTTCAACAATATTTGTTGGAAGACGACAATTTGGACAGAATAATGATGGGGTTTAGATTTTTTGCTCTATAGTGGTACCTGCCATTGTCATTATTGTCCAAAATGTCAGTGGTATATAACAAAGAGAACAGTTAAAGGAAGAGCTGATTATGTACCCGTTTATGCGTCTAGCAAAAGTAATGTGGCAAGCCAAGCGAAACTCGCCGGTTCACATTACCGACAAAAGTGAAATTTCTTTCTCCTGCCGCCCTTGGGATCTCGATATTTTTAATGAAATGAATAACGGCCGCGTGCTTACCCTGTATGACTTGGGGCGTACTGAGCTGGGGATTCGCTGCGGCTTGATGAAGACCTTAGCGAAAAAACGGTGGGCATTGGTGGTTGCTGGCAGCTCGGTGCGTTATCGAAAACGCATTCATATGTTCCACAAAGTTAAAATGTACTCACAGTGCGTCGGCTGGGACGATAAATGGCTATATGTAGAGCAATCTATGTGGGTAGACGGCAAACCGTGTTCGTCTGTATTGATTCGGGCGGGGGTGACATCTAAAAAGGGATTGGTTTCACCACACGAATTGCTTGAAGCAATGAACGAGGCGGTGAATACACCGATACTGCCACAGTGGGTGACCGAATGGATTGACTCCGAACAGCACAGGCCCTGGCCACCTATTGGTCAGTAGTCAGCTTATACCTTTAGGGAAATAAACAGCGGAGAGCTTAGTAGGGCTCTCCGGCTAGTTTCAATCAAGCTTAATTGAGCAACTCGCGCTTGATTACTGTCATTACACCCGCATCACGATGGCTTGGTGCTGCGAAACGCGCAATCTCTTTCACCTTCGAGTGGGCATTTTCCATGGCATAAGAGTGGTAGCTTGCTTTGAGCATTTCCAGATCATTAAGGTAATCACCAAAGCTCATAGTTTGCTCAAAACTAAAGCCAAGCGTATTCTGTAAGTGTTCAATGGCAGCACCTTTTGAAGCTTCGGCATTCATTACATCAAGCCAGATTTTGGCACTGACTACCACCTGATGGCTTTGACCAAACTCGTGATCAAAGCTTGGGAAAACATGCTCTTCAGTGCCATCAAAATGGCAGATAGCGACTTTGATGAAGTCATCATCGACGTCCAAGAGATCTTCCACATACTGGCAGCGGTGGTAGTACTTCGCGAACTCTGTAAGTGCCTGTGGGTCTTGGGTTTCAATGTAGGCTGACTGCGTACCACACAACACGATATGAGCCCCGTCGATAGCACGCGCTTGCTGAATAATCGCAGTAATAGATTCTTTGCCGATTTCGCAGCGGTACAACTCTTTACCTTGGTGCATCACCATGGTGCCATTTTCAGCAATAAACATCATATCTGCGCTTACCGGTGCGAACGTCTCCATCAAGCTGTAATATTGACGCCCTGATGCTGCAGCAAAAATAATCTCTCGCTGCTCTAGCTGCTGGTATACCGAATAGAAATCTTCAGGTAGCTGGCTATTTTCATCGAGTAGGGTTCCGTCCATATCGACGGCAATGAATTTGATGTTATTAGTTGGCATAGTTGACCGAGCTGTTGGCAATACAATTAAATTTAGTATGACAAATTACATGAGTCACAATTCTCTGCAAGTTTTTTCTGCGTTACAGCCTTTAGCCAATCCAATAATCTCAGCCGCGCCATAGAGTTAAATGTCATTAGCGACGTTTCATACTGTACTGGTGTCCGTTGAAATACATAACAGAGGTTAGTGTTTATTATATGACCTCCCTCTCAAAAAATTATTCACCCATAGTCTAGGTTTTTATGCAGTTGTTTCAGCATTAATTTCAATTGTTACATTTTAGTTACCGCATTTTAATGTCTCAAATTTAACGTGTATGAAAGGAGTGATTACATGATTGTGATATTTGTACATGGATGGAGCGTTACAGATACCAATACCTATGGCCTTTTACCAGAAGCGATGGCAAAACAGTCAACTCTCTATGGGCTTGATATTGAAATAAAACACCTTTGGTTAGGGAGATACATTAGTTTTAACGATACTGTGAACATGGGGGATATTATACGTGCGTTTGATAGCGCACTTCGCGATGTTATCCCAGAAGGTGGTGATCCAGATGCTGGTGGTATCGCCGAGTTTTCATGCATCACCCATTCAACGGGAGGGCCTGTTGTTCGAGAATGGTTGGATCGCTACTATGGAAGTGCCAATCTGTCCCAGAGCCCTCTACGTCATTTGATAATGCTAGCGCCGGCTAACCATGGCTCACCACTAGCAGCGCTCGGTAAGCAGAGGGTAGGTAGAATAAAGGCGTGGTTTGATGGGGTTGAACCCGGTCAATTGATACTCAATTGGTTATCATTGGGAAGCCAGCAGCAAATTGAGTTATCAACTTCCTACCTTGACTACAAACCAGTCGCTAATCATTTTTACCCATTTGTCTTAACAGGCCAATCCATCGATAAGAAGTTTTACGACTTCGTGAATAGCTATCTCGCTGAACCTGGCTCAGATGGGGTCGTCAGGGTTTCTGGCGCAAACATGAACTTCACTACAGTTAAGCTAGTTGAATCTGATGTTACAGATACCGTTATTCATGGAATAGAAAAACCTAAAGTGAACTTGCTAAAGTTAGTTGGTAGTGCACAGCGTCCCGAACCTGTTGCCCTTGGGGTAATTCCTAATGCCAGCCATTCAGGCAAAGACAAGGGGATAATGCGAAGTATCATCAGCGACAAATCGAACAAGCCACAACTAGCCGAAATCCTAAAATGCTTACAAGTTGATTCATCCGCTAAATATAAGGCACGGGAGCAGGAATTATCTGCACTTACTCAACAAACACAAAAAAGCACTAAACGTTACTCTAGCCTGGTTTTTGTCCTGAATGATGATCAATCAGAGCCGATTACTGACTATGATATCGTGTTGCTTGGTGGCCAAGAGCGTGATCCAAACAAACTTAAGAAAGGTTTTTTTGTCGACCGACAGAAAAACGCTGCCTGCCCCAATCACCTTATTTACTACATAAATTACGATGTGATCATTAAGAGCCAACTGACGGGTATCAGGATTATAGCTCGGCCAACCCAAGGCTTTAGTTTTTATCATGCCGTTGAGTATCGATTTGAACAAGAAGAGATCAACACACTGTTACAGCCCAATGAAACCCTCTATATAAACATTGAGATTCAGCGTCGTGTTGACCAAGCCGTTTTTCTTTTGGATGAGGCGGGCGACCCGAAATTGCGCAAAGAAGGCGTGATATTTAAGCATGAAACACGACATGATTTTAAAAACCAGCAATCGATTAATAAGCAGGTTGACTCATAGTGGGTGGACTAACCTAGGGCTGTGTGGGTATTTGACGCGCTGCCCTCAAGGTTGCAGCGACTTAGGAAGGGAAGAAATAAGTATGAAAAGGATTTTAATCGGATTGCTTATTGTTGGCATCCAGGGGTGTGCGAGTGATCCCGTAACGACAGCAAGCACGCAGGATCAAATATGCGTAGGAACGACAGAACTTAGCCATGAACTGAGTGACAAATTTATTGAAGTTCAAGACGCTGCATTACTGAATCAGGCCATTGGTAAGCCTCTTGAAGGGAAGTTATGTCAGGGGCAAGTATATCAAAGCAATCAAGAAGTAACGATTTACCGGGTTTGGAATAGTACTAACCCCAGTAGCCAATTGGGGCAATGGTGGTCATTTACCCGCCCGGCAGGTAAGACTGCAGGTTATAGAGAAGCTTATGAAATCTGCTATCAATGGTCTCCGCTCGATAAGCTTGTACGATGCACTTTAAAGCCAGGAACAAGCATTGTGCTTGGCAATGGGCAAAGCGCCAAATGTTCAGAGTATTTAAGCTACCCAGTATCGGAGAAACAGCAGGTATTTATTGCTGATGCATCTGACGTGACTCAAAGTTGTGTGAATTACGACAGTGTAATGGCTTGGGAGCGTGTTGATGACTAGGTGCTAGCTGAAAAGCGGTCAACGCAGCAATTGATGCCATTGCTGGAATAGTCAATGGTCTTATCGGTTGGGATTTGTTCTAGTCCAGACATACGCAAAAAGGCGAACCATTTAGTTCGCCTTTTTGTTTTCAGTTTACGGTGACCTTTCTGATCTGGCCAACGGTTGTTACTGCATTTTGATAATCAATGGGTAATTGGAATATTCTTCCTGAGGTTTCAATAAATAATGAAGGGAAACTACTACCGCCGATCGAGCGAGAAAAGGCAATCTCATCCAATAAACGTTGGTGAGTTTGCTCAGAAAGAAAGTCAGTGTTGAATCGAGCCATATCTAAGCCCATATCTTGTGCCAATTTCTGCAGAACGTCGTTATCACTCGGGTTTTTGGCATTTAGGTAGTAGGCTTCTTGAATGACATTTAACATTGCTAATTCTGCGCCTTGTGAGCGGGCTGCGAGAAGTGCTCTACAGGCGGGATAAGTTGAGCGGCGAGGGGTGTTCTTGACCCAAAAGTCATAATTGAACTGGGTGCCAAGGTAGTCCTCGATCTTCTTCCAATAAGCCTTAATCTGTTGTTGCATGATTTCGGGCATAGGCACGTCAGAATCAGGGGCAAGGCCGCCAACAACATAGATGATTTCTACCTCATCGGATATCGCTTCGGAAATTTCCTTCTAGATCGGCTTGTAACCCCAACACCAAGAACACATTGGGTCGTAAACGTAATACAGCTTTGGCTTTGAAGAGGGCATGTTCTTCCTTCCTTGGTTAGATGTTACTCGCGCAAATAAAAAATGGACAAACCGAAGTTTGCCCATTTTTGATAGGTTAGTCCAAATTACTATTTGGTTGCTGTAAACCTTTTGTCTTTACTCAATCTTCAATGTAGTTATCAATGCTTGGGCAAGAACAAACTAGGTTACGGTCACCGAACACGTTATCGACACGGTTTGCAGTTGGCCAGTATTTCGCATCTTTAGTCTGTGCAGATGGGAAGCAAGCCAGTTCGCGGCTGTAGCTGCGGTTCCACTCAGCGTCCATCATGTCAGCTTGGGTGTGCGGTGCGTTAACCAGTGGGTTGTCTTTCAGATCCCACTCGCCATCTTGAACACGTGCGATTTCATGGCGGATTGCAATCATAGCCTCACAGAAGCGGTCTAGCTCTGCAATGTCCTCAGATTCCGTTGGCTCAATCATTAGCGTACCCGCTACTGGGAACGACATGGTTGGCGCGTGGAAACCGTAGTCCATCAGACGCTTAGCAACATCTTCTTCCGAGATACCTGACGCTTCTTTGATTGGGCGAATGTCGATAATACATTCGTGCGCAATGCGGCCATGTGTACCACGGTATAGCACAGGGTAGTGCGGACGTAGGCGTTCCATAACGTAGTTAGCGTTCAGGATTGCCAGCTTGGTTGCTTCCGTCAAACCTTCTTCGCCCATCATCGCAATGTAAGCGTAAGAGATTGGTAGGATTGACGCAGAGCCAAGGTCTGCAGCAGATACTGAGTATTGTGGCTGATCAGCTTCAGTGTTCTCAACGTGGCCCGGTAGGAACGGAGCAAGGTGAGATTTAACACCGATAGGACCCATACCTGGACCGCCACCACCGTGTGGAATACAGAAGGTCTTGTGCAGGTTAAGGTGAGAAACGTCAGAGCCGATGAAGCCAGGGCTAGTTAGGCCAACCTGTGCGTTCATGTTTGCACCGTCAAGGTAAACCTGACCACCCGCTTCATGAACAAGCTCACACACTTCCTGTACCGCTTCTTCATATACACCGTGCGTAGACGGGTAGGTGATCATGATGCAAGACAGGCTGTCACGGTGTTTTTCGATCTTCGCTTTAAGATCTTCAACATCGATGTTGCCTTGATCATCACAGCCTACAACCACAACTTTCATTGAAACCATTGCCGCGGAAGCAGGGTTAGTACCGTGCGCAGAGCTTGGGATCAAACAAACATTACGGTGTGTGTCGCCATTGGCTTCATGGTAACGCTGGATTGCGATAAGACCTGCGTATTCACCCTGAGCACCAGAGTTTGGCTGTAGCGAGAATGCATCGTAGCCCGTGATTTCACAAAGCATCTTAGACAGGTTGTCTGCTAGCTCAGCATAACCTTTCGCTTGGTCTGCAGGCGCAAATGGGTGAAGGGCACCAAACTCAGGCCAAGTAACCGGGATCATCTCTGCAGCAGCATTTAGCTTCATGGTACAGCTGCCCAGTGGGATCATGCCATGTGTTAGCGAGTAATCTTTGTTTTCCAGTTTCTTCATGTAACGCATCATTAGCGTTTCACTGTGGTACTGGTTGAACACTGGGTGAGTCAGGTACTGGCTGGTACGACGGCAGCTTTCAGGGATAGCAGCAAACTCGTCGCTAGCAATGTCGGCTGTGAACATTGATGCTTTAAGGTTTTCGCCGCTGAATAGAGCCAATAGCTCTTCGATGTCGGCAACCTTGGTAGTTTCATCAATGCTGATACCCAACTGAACGTCGTATTTACGCAGGTTAATGCCAGCATCTAGCGCCTTGTTATAGAACTCAGTCGTTTTCTTGCCAGTGTTCAGTGTCAGGGTATCGAAGAAGCTGTCGTTCGCAAGCTCAATGCCAGAGTTACGAAGACCTGCAGCAAGAATAGCGGTTAGGTGGTGTACACGGCGGCCAATTTTACGCAGGCCTTCTGGACCATGGTATAGCGCGTAGAAAGCAGCCATGTTGGCAAGGAGTGCCTGAGCGGTACAGATATTAGACGTTGCTTTCTCACGGCGGATATGTTGCTCACGCGTCTGCATCGCCATACGTAGCGCTTGGTTGTCACGGGAATCTTTAGACACACCGATAACACGGCCAGGCATAGTACGCTTGTGCTTGTCTTTAGTTGCCATAAAGCCAGCGTGTGGACCACCAAAGCCCATAGGTACGCCGAAGCGCTGTGCTGAGCCGATAACCACATCTGCACCCATTTCACCCGGTGCTTTAAGCAGGGTAAGGGCTAGTAGGTCTGAAGCAACCGCTACCAAGGTTTTCTTGGCGTGAGCAGCTTCGATAATGTCTGTGAGATCTTGTACGTTACCGGTAGTACCAGGGTATTGAACCAATGCACCGAATACGTCGTGCTGGTCAAGATCTTTGATATCACCGCGGATGATTTCGATACCAATGTAACCGGCACGAGTCAGAACAACATCAACGGTTTGAGGGTGCAAGTCGTTAGAAACGAAGAACGCCTTGCTCTTGTTTTTGCTCGCGCGCTGACACAGGGTCATGGCTTCGGCTGCTGCCGTTGCTTCATCAAGAAGTGATGCGTTAGCCAGTTCCATACCGGTTAGATCCATGATCACTTGCTGGTAGTTAAGCAGTGATTCTAGGCGGCCCTGTGAGATTTCTGGCTGGTAAGGAGTGTAAGCCGTGTACCAACCTGGGTTTTCCAATACGTTGCGTAGAATAACATTCGGAGTAAAGGTGTTGTAGTAACCCTGACCGATAAAGCTGCGGTTGATAATGTTTTTGCTGGCGATAGCTTTAAGAGAGGCCAGCATGTCCGCTTCGCTTTGTGGCAGGTCGAGCTGCATTGCCTCTGGTAGGCGAATTGCTGCCGGAACCGTTTCATCGATTAGCTGATCGACGCTTGAAGCGCCAATGGTTTCCAGCATGATTTTTTGTTGTGCCGAATCCGGGCCATTGTGACGACCTGCAAATTCTTTATCGTCACTTAGAGCATTTAGAAGAGTCATGTCGGTCATGGTTCTTTCCTGAACAGTTACTACCTATTGCATTGAGCATATTGCAATAGCTTTGGGTCATCGAGTTGTTGAGCGAGTATCAGTGTTAAATGGGCTTTCAGATGATTAACAACGAAAGCCCGGCTCAATTAGTCTTCTTCGATGTTCGCTAGGTATTTCTCAGCGTCGATCAGGTTGGAGAGTTCTTCAACATCCTGAATCTTGATTTTAGCAATCCAGCCGCCTTCGTACGGTTCTTCGTTTACAAGCTCAGGGCTGTCTTCCAGCTCTTCGTTCACTTCAACGATTTCACCAGTTACAGGTGCGTAGATATCAGATGCGGCTTTGACTGACTCAACAAGAGAGAAAGACTCGCCAGCTTCTGTTGAATCGCCAACTTCTGGTAGGTCAACAAATACAACATCACCAAGAAGACCCTGAGCGTGGTCAGAGATGCCCATAGTGATAGTGCCGTCACCATTGTCTCGAACCCACTCGTGGCTTTCAGCGAACTTCAGTGTATTTTCCATTTGTAACTCCTTGCGCAATCTTTCCGCAGATTTTATTAGTTGTTTCAGCGACTGGCTTTACCAGCCGCTATGTCTATATAAATGTGTTAGTTAACTTTATTGCTTCAGCTTATTGGTAAAGAGGGAAGCGGCTGCAAAGTTTTTGCACCTGCTGCTTCACTTTCTGTTCAACGGCGCTGTTGTTTTCTGGGTTTGCTGCCAAACCGTCAAGTACATCGCCGATCCACTGACCAATTTGCTTAAATTCTTCAGCACCAAAGCCACGGCTAGTGCCTGCTGGTGTACCAAGGCGGATACCTGAAGTCACCATTGGTTTTTCAGGATCAAAAGGTATACCGTTTTTGTTACAGGTAATGCCTGCACGCTCCAGTGCTTCTTCAACTTGGTTGCCTTTCAGGCCTTTCGGACGTAGGTCAACCAGCATCAAATGTGTATCAGTACCGTTTGTGACGATATCGCAACCGCGAGCTTGCAGCACTTCGGCCAAGACTTTCGCGTTGTTGATCACATTCTTGATATATAACTTAAATTCCGGCTCTAGGGCTTCGCCTAGTGCAACCGCTTTACCCGCGATGACATGCATTAGCGGGCCACCCTGAAGGCCAGGGAATACCGCAGAATTGATCTTCTTGTTGATGTCTTCCAGGTTAGTCAGAATCATGCCGCCACGAGGGCCACGAAGCGTTTTGTGAGTCGTGGTAGTAATAACGTGGGCATGGGGAATTGGGCTAGGGTGCTCGCCAGCAGCGATTAGGCCAGCAATGTGTGCCATATCGACCATTAGGTATGCGCCGACTTCATCAGCGATGGCACGGAATTTAGCAAAGTCGATCTGGCGAGGGATGGCTGAGCCACCAGCGATAATCATCTTCGGCTGGCTTTCGATAGCAAGTTGGCGAACCTGCTCGTAATCAATCTCACAAGTCTCTTTATCTACACCGTATTGAACGGCATCAAACCATTTGCCTGATAGAGCAGGTCGTGCACCGTGTGTTAGGTGACCACCCGCATCAAGCGACATACCTAAAATTGTGTCGCCTGGCTGAAGAAGAGCTAGCATCACCGCACCATTAGCTTGGGCGCCTGAGTGAGGCTGAACGTTGACGTATTTACATTGGAAAAGTTGCTTGGCGCGGGCAATAGCGATGCGTTCAACTTCGTCGACATGCTCACAACCACCATAGTAACGGCGACCAGCATAACCTTCTGCATACTTGTTGGTTAGACAGCTGCCTTGGGCTTGCATTACCGCTTTAGACACAATGTTCTCTGATGCAATCAACTCGATCTGCTGGTTTTGGCGTGTTAGTTCTGCAGCAATACCTGCGTTAACCGCACCGTCAACCTCTGCAAGGTGGGTTGAGAAGAACACTTCTAAATCGTGGTTTTGGTATGAAGCTTTCATTTCACGTTATCCTCTAATCGCGCTCTTTAAGGTCATCCCTTGTTCCGAGCCAAAGCGTGTATCGTTGTTATGGATAGTTGTTGTTACACGTTGCTGATTACTAGTAATACGCGTTGAGTAACGTATCACCCTAACAACTGCATAACATGCCTTATTATAGATAGCCGATTAAACGAAAATTTCCAATAGTGGAACATCATGTACTTTAGTAGTCACAATCTTACGCAAACGTTTGCCTTTTGCAAACTAAATTTCTAATATGGTGTTAACTTTTTTCTAAAGAGTGGCTTGGCTTCAACTGTGTTGAAAAGGTTAAATTTGTATATCAGCCCTTGTTGTGTAAGGGATTATGACGTTCTACAGCGCAATTACAAAGGAACCAGATTTAACTTAGTTATGCATTTTATGGTGTGATTCAATGCGAGAGGAACGTTTGATTTTTGCTCTGTTTCCTTTTGGAAACTAAATTTCAAATATGATGCATTGGTCATATTTTTTTTACCTATGTGCTTTTATGTTTCCGAGTTGCTATGCCAGAATGAAGTAAGTGTCGTTACCAGGGAGGGAAGTAATGAGTGACGAACAGCAGGTTGATGTTTATCCATCAATGACCGTCGTAAAAGAGTTCGAGTCTGATAAGGCAGATAAGATTGAGCCAATGCAACTAGGAAAGCGGCTCAAAGAAATTCGTATGGCACATGGCCTGACTCTTGAGGAAGCCAGTAAACGAACTGGGCTTGCTCGTTCAACGTTGTCAAAAATCGAAAATGAGCAAATTTCACCGACATTTCAGGCGATGCAAAAACTCGCTGGTGGGTTAGAGATTGATATTCCTCAACTTTTTGCACCACCAAAACAGCTAAAGGCGACGGGGCGGAGGGATATTACCCGTAAGGAGCAGGGCAAGCCGCATCCTACAACAACCTATGAACATGAGTTATTGGCGACGCAGTTAACCAATAAGAAGATGATGCCTTTTAAATCAAAAGTTCGAGCGCGGGCTTTTGAGGATTACAGTGATTGGATTCGTCATGATGGCGAAGAGTTCTTGTTGGTGTTAGATGGTGAGATCACCTTTTATTCAGAATTCTACGAGCCAGTGACTTTAAGCGAAGGCGACTCTGTCTATTACGATGCCAACATGGGACATATGCTCACTTCTGTCAGTGAAGCCGACGCATTAATACTGTGGGTTACTGCATCTTAAGTGACCGTGTAACTTTTGGTGTGGAGAGAAAACCGCAAACGAAACTGCTTTGTACCATAGACAGTTCTTTGTTGATGATGTTTCGCATGGTTATTGAATATCACCAAACGGCCTGTTGATTGTTAATGCTATTGAGTGATTTAACAATTGCTGGCTTGCTTGGGAAGAAAGGGAGCTTGTTGTGAGGCTCCTTTTATTTTGAAAAAGTGTTAACTCAAGATTATTTGCCTATGATTCAAATGTGTGATGTAGCACGGTTGAATGATAGGAAACTTTGTTTACTATAAGAAACCATGTATAACATGGTTGTAACAGCTGATATGGAGTATCGCCGCATTGCTCGCGGTGTATGGAGTAAAATCGTATGTCACAAGAATTACTGGTAACACCACTACACGCACTTCACATTGAAATGGGCGCCAAGATGGTTCCTTTTGCTGGCTATGATATGCCAGTACAGTATGCGTTGGGTGTACGTAAAGAACATATCCATTGCCGTGAGTCGGCTGGTCTATTCGATGTATCACACATGGGGCAACTTCGCCTACACGGTGCAAACGCAGCAAAAGCGATTGAGTCACTGGTTCCTGTTGATATTATCGACCTGCCTGAAGGCAAGCAGCGTTATGCGTTCTTCACCAATGAGCAGGGTGGTATCCTTGATGATCTGATGGTGACAAACTTCGGCGATCACCTGTTCGTTGTCGTGAACGCGGCATGTAAAGAGCAAGATATTGCCCACATCAAAGCGCACCTTCCTGAAGATGTCACTTTGGAAATCATTGAAGACCGTGCTCTGCTGGCATTACAAGGCCCTAAAGCTGCGCAGGTATTGGCTCGCTTGAACCCATCAGTTAGCGACATGATTTTCATGGATGCAGAAAGTGTTGAATTATTAGGTGTTGAGTGTCTAGTCAGCCGTTCTGGCTATACCGGTGAAGACGGCTATGAGATCTCTGTGCCTTCGGATAAAGCAGAAGCGCTAGCACGTGAACTGCTTGGGCAAGAAGAAGTAGAGTGGATTGGCCTTGGTGCCCGTGACTCACTTCGTCTTGAGTGTGGCCTATGCCTATACGGCCATGATATCGATACAACAACAACACCTGTTGAAGGTAGCCTGTTGTGGGGCATTAGCAAGCCGCGCCGTGCCGATGGCGAGCGTGCAGGCGGTTTCCCTGGTGCTGATATTATTCTTGAGCAGATCAAAACTAAAGATGTCGCTCGTAAACGTATCGGTTTGATTGGTCAATCAAAAGCGCCTGTCCGTGAAGGTAGCAAGCTATTTGATGCTGATGATAATGAAATCGGTATCGTTACATCAGGCACTTTTGGCCCAACGAAAGGTGCGCCAGTAGCGATGGGTTATGTCAAAACAGACCTAGCTGTTATCGGTACTGAGATTTTCGCTGAAGTACGTGGCAAGAAACTACCGATGACCGTAGAAAAAATGCCATTCGTTCCTCAAAACTACTATCGTGGTTAATCAATAATTTTCCAATAAATTATTGGAATTATTAGATTTTATTGTTGATTTCAAAAGGAGCCACAAAGGCTGTCTCTTGATCACATCTCATCAGAGGTAAAGGATTGGGCTATAAGGTATCCTTCTTGAATTGCTGCTAATTTATACCAGCCTCGCCATAGGGCGGCCCAACCGGGCCGCCCTGTTCGCTTACTGTCATACCATCCGCCTAGCCTTGCTAATGTAACTCGAGCCCATTTCAGATCTGGAGCTGTTGTTGGTAAGGGCTTATTTTCTTGTTTGACCCATAATAATTTCCAGCATATTCCGGGTAGAACAGACTCACAGCTACTGGTTTCTTGTCCGCGGCTTTCTGCTCTAAGTTGTAACAAGCGGATAGCGATAAACGCTTGAATGACGGCAACTCTCTCCAGGTTGTCCTTTGATTGAAGTTGCAGTGCTTCGACATCGGTTCCATCACTTTTCCACGCCTTGTGGAACTCTTCAACCAACCAGCGCTGTTCGTAGTAACTGATTATCTCCTGGGCTTTCGCTAACGTTGTCACTGGCTCTGAAGTCAGTAAGTGCCACTCCAATTTTTCGTTGTTGTCACCTCGCTCTTTACAACCAACATAATACAGAGAAAGTGACTTGCCACACTTATTGGCTGGAACCTTAATCGTAATAGGAGCAAAGCATACATCTAATGTTGCTTTACGCGCTTTGCGACCACCCCGTTGAGCAATATGGACAGTTCGTTGTCCCGATGGGGATAACTCCTTTGCATAATCATGGAGCTTATAACCACTTTCCTCAATGCAGCGACTATAGGTCGAGCGCACAACAAAACGCTGCTGGTTGGTCAGCTTGTAATGTAAGTATTCGTAGATGTCTGACTCCCTATCACACACTGAAATGACTCGGGCTTGGAGTTGACCTAAACGTTCAGACATTGCGGTTGATGCCTGTTGCCACTTGAAGGTCTCCTTCTCTTCATACGGTCGCTTGGCGAACTTATGTCCCCGGCCTCGAGTCGCAATATCCCTCGTCCACCGCTGTTGTTCGATTAGCCCCACAACCTTTTGCTCGCGTGGTGCAAACAACAGAACAGAGTGAGCTAGCATCCCCCGGGTTCGATTTCCCGAGTTCACGTGACCAAGTTCATCGGAGAGGCTTTTATGCGTGTAGGTTAGAGCGGTGGAGTCTTCAAGGGCAAGTAATAAGTCATGCGCTTCAGCCTCGTTAGTTGTTGCCACAAAACCGGCTTCAGCTATCGCATTGGCTTCAACATCAGGGTTACGGATGAGGCGATATGCCCCTTCAATAGAGGCGGGATTAGGGCAGGCTTGCACAATAGACACTCCAACATTAGATGCCATATCACTGGCTAATTGGACTAGTCGTTGTGTACGTCTAGAGTCGCCAAGCTTGGCATGCGAAAAGGTTTGTTGAGCCCATTCTAAAGTAGAATTCCCTATCATGATGATGACCTTTACTCATATTGTGTAAGATCGGATCGCAATAAAGAAAAAGAGTTCAAAAAAAGCCCCCGCCATGAGGCGGGGGACTTGTGTATAAGAGACAGCCACAAAGGCTCCTTTTTTTGTCTCATTTTGTCTCAAAGTCAGGTTGGAAAAAGAAGCCGAAATCAACTTTGCTTTAATTATGGCGTTGCCAGTTAAGCTGAGGTTGATATGCTAGAGGTTTGCTTACTTAAGAATGCTTGCTCATTTAAGAACCGGGCTTTGAAGTACAGTTCGATGGTTGCTTTGGCGATGGCTGTGTCATTTGGCCTTTCAGCCGAGACTCTGTTGATGGGGTACGATGAGTATATGGACAGGTGTATGTCCTCTTATGGGCAGGATAAGGTCACACGCTCCGTTTGCGAAAATCAATATAGGGACATCGAAAAAAAAGAGCAGGAAATATTTGCTCAAACCAATGGTTTAGAGAGTGAGAAATGGCTCAAAGATAATAATAATGATGAAAAGCTGAGAGAACAAAATTAATCACTTATTCAATGCTGTGAATGAGTTCAATTTGTTGGGGTAAGGTACCTTCCTTTTTCCCAGCTTTTTTATGCTACCTCTGAAAATCTTTTCTGAATGAAAGCTGTCTGTGCGTGTGATTTATTTGTAAATTCACACGAGATACAAGCTTATTTGTGTTCGATAATTTTCTACCTATCATAAGTACTTAATTATCAATATCTTGGGCTTTATGCTGTGTGTTTCTATGCATAGGATAATCGATCGTCTGCTTTTTAACTGTTCAGCTTATATTTAGCCGATAGGCGTACTATCTATAAGGTAAATTAAACATCTAATGAAAGCTTGCTTTATTTATCATAGTTACGATAAATAAATTGCTTTCATTAACCCTTGTGAGTGTATGGTTATGCGGCATTATTTGACTAAGTTTCCATTGTTTGTTCGTGAGCAATTAAATATGCGAGAAATGTTATTCGAGATCGTTTTGGTGGTCGTGGCAATAGCAGCAGCAATTGGTTTGTTTACCGCTGCTGTTATGGCCTAGTTAATCACTCTTCCTCTTGCTGCGTTACAGGTAGTGTGACGCAAACTTCAACACCCAGATTGTCTTTGCGGTTTCTAAGCACAATTGTTCCTTGATGGTAGTCCGTTATCAAGCGAGCGATGAACAGCCCAAGCCCCAAATGTGGTTTATCATGCTTACTTTGGCTGCGAACAGACACCATAGAGTTCAGTAGTTGATCGCCCATATCTTTTGGTAGTAGTGGACCTTTGTTGCTGACTATGAGGCAAGCTTGGCTATGGCTTTGTGACAATGTCACATTAATAGGGTGATCATCTTGACTGAAGTCGACAGCGTTCGATATTAGCTTGTCGAGTAATTGGGCGAGGTAATCCGGTGCGCCATCAACCATGACAGGCTCCATGCCTGCATCAACATTGAAAGACTGGCCTTTGTATGCCATTTGATAACCTTGCATACAGCCTTCAACCAGTTCGTTTAGCGGGAAAACCTCCTTTTCCGCACCTTGAAGGCTCTGCTCTATCCGGGTGGCCTCTGTCATGCTCGACAATATCGTGTTTAACCTCTGAACCCCTTCTTGAGCCCTGTCTATGTAGCGCTTGGCGTCTTCGTCTTGTTCATGCATTGACAGGTTCTCAATCGATGAGCGGACGACAGCGACCGGAGTGCGTAATTCATGTGATAGCCTTGATGAAAGGTTCTCGAGATAATGATTGTATTGGCCAAGGCGACTAACCATGCCGGCCAGGCTGCGGCTAAGGTCGCCAATTTCATCACTTTCACTTGCTGCAGTAATGGTATGTTGTATTTTACCTTGGCTGTCTATGGCTCTTTCGGCTTCATTGCGTAGCTTTCTGATACGGCGTGAGATATTAGAGGCAAACAAGAAGAGGGTAAGCGTACCAATTGCGATAATAGCAATAAGGGCATTAAGTAGCTTTTCAAGGGCGCGATTACGCAGCGTCTGGATACCGATGGTGGATTCTTCCGCAACAACTGCACCCATTACGTTGTCACCTAACCAAATCGGGTAGGCGGCAGCCAAGATCATTGCTTTGCCATCACTTGAACGGCGCCAGTGTGAATAGCCTCGTCCTTGCAGAGCTTGCGATATATGGACACCTTCAACTCTAGCGGCATCTTTTAGAGAGTCCTGGAATTCGGTTGGCTCGTTGATGAGATAGCGGTAATAGAGGGGATGAAGCCACTTTTGCTCTAACGCCGCCCACCAAGAATCATTATCATCGCCATATTTAACCGATGATGACCATACGCCATTTGAGTCTTGGATATCGCCCGTTTGTGCTAAAACACGTTGGTGTCGGTCTATTACCCAAATCCGTGAGCTGGTGTGGCCCATACCTTTAAGGATATTTTCAATCTCCGGTGAGGGAATAAGAACAGTGCCCAGTTTGCTGACCTGATTGGTGTTCGAGGTACCGATAATGGTTTCAATTTCACGGTTGCTGGTGTTATTAACATCATAGAAAGCAAAGCCTAGCTTGCTACCTAGCATTTCCACAGGGATGCGCAGCTCAATGTTATAGCCAGTGTCAGTGGTATGCCAATAGCCCTGTATTTGGCTCTCAAGTACCAAATCAGCAGGGTTGGAGATTTCTCCATTGATATACCAAGCATTAAACCAACCGTCATCATACACCGAAACGACATAGCGTTGGAAATCACCGCTAGGCGTTGTCATTGCAATGATGAGATGATCGTTGCGATCTACTCTTGCTGATCCTTTCCGTCGCATGACAGGCTTCTTGTCATTGACTTCAAACATGGCGTAGAGGTAACCCTCATATTTACCGACCATATGATTGAAATGAATACTGGATCTTTGGTAGGGCCAACGACTGAATTGAATATATTCGCGACCATAGTTTACAACCTGTTCGGTATAGTCGGCCCAGTCATTGATTTGTCCATCAAGCTTAATGGCTGATGTCAGTTCGTAGGCATAAAGATCTCGCCCTTTTTGTACTGATTGCAAAAAGCTGGCTTGATCACTAAATAGGTTGGGACGTTCGTTGAGTGCGGTCGCCACAGCCCGAGTCGTTCCCACCAAGGTTTGCTCTTGTCCTTGGCGTAGTAGTTTTTCCATTTCAAGGATGTAGTTATAACCGATCCAGGGGAGTGTTAGCAGCAAACAGGCGATAAGGGTGATTTTTGAACGCAAGCCAAAGGATGGCTTTAGCCTTATTCGTTCGAAGTGGGTTACTTTAGCCATTAAGTGTTTGAGCATTAAGACCCCCAGCGGTAGCCCATGCCATAAACGGTATTGATGCAGTCGAAACTGGAGTCAAACTGCATGAACTTCTTACGGATCCGTTTGATATGAGAAGTAATGGTGCTGTCATCGACAACAACTTGGGCTTCATCCATTAAATCATGGCGACTCTTTACATGCCCCGGGCGCTTGGCAAGGGCGTAGACCATCCAGAATTCAGTCACAGTCAGTTCTACCAGATTTTGCTGCCAGAACACCTGCATCTTATTTTTGTCGATAGACAGATCGCCATGCTGTATCAGTTCAACTTTATCGGTTGGCTGTTGCATCAGATCGCTACGGCGGAACAAGGCAGCAATGCGGGCAATCAAATGCGGCAGGCTGATATCCTTAGTGAGGTAATCGTCTGCACCCATGCGTAATCCACAGACTGTATCGAAATCACTGTCCCTTGCAGTAAGAAAGATAATAGGCAGGGTTGGTGATAAAGCCCTCAAAGACTGGCAAAGGGTAAAGCCACCGTCTATTTCATCCTGTAAGCCGATATCGATAATGGCCAAATCGGGCAGATCGTTCTCAAATTCAGCCTGGGCATCAGGGCGGTTGTCATAGCCTTGTACATCGTAGCCGTGTTTTTTCAACACATCGATGTAGTTTTCACGGATGGCTTTTTCATCTTCGACAATGACAATTTTCTTCATGACCTATTACCTATACCGCTAGCGGTAAAATATTGTGAACAGTGTTTATGCTGTGACTATACAACAATCTAGCGGATAGAAAAGGCTTGTTGGGGCAATCGTGGCAATTGCCATTTTTTTGCCACAATTGATCATGACATTGCCTTTTTTTGCGCCCCGATTCGCCAGATCGGCTTGCTTTAATAACCTCATCGAAACGACACAGCGACTTAAGCAGTTAGTCGGACACAATACATATGATGAGGACATCACAATGAAAAAGCAGATTATTTCAACCCTAATCGCAACAACGTTAGTAGCTTCTTTGGTATCTCCAATCGCAACGGCCAATGACAACTCAGACGATAGTTACAAAGTCGGTGAACAAGAACAGCTTATTGGCCTGGGTTCTGGTGCTGCATTCGGCGCCATTGTTGGTGGGCCAGTCGGTGCGGTAGTCGGCGCTATGGTGGGCGGCATTGTGGGTACTGCGGTTGGTCAAGATGAACAAATCCAAGCCCAGGATGAAGAGTTGGGTGAGTTGGTTGCCCGCAATACCGAGTTAGAGCGAATCAGCCAGAAATATAACCAAGCCCAAATTGATATTGCCCGACTAGAGCAAGATAAATACGACCTGATGAACCACCAGGATCGTCAGCTAGATTTAGCGCTCGAAATGAATGTTCACTTCAGAACCGGCTCGGCAGACATCGAACCTCTATTTAAGGCACAGTTGGCTGAAATCGCCGAGATCATGAAGCATGCACCAGATATTCGCTGGGAGCTATCTGGGTACTCAGACCGCCGTGGTAGTAGCGAACGTAACCTAACGCTTTCGGAACAGCGCGTAGAAGCGGTAAGAAATTACCTCGAGTCACAAGGGGTTGAAAGTGTTCAGCTGTACGCAAGTGCCTATGGTGATCAAGAGCCACTTAAAAATGAGCAGAATTTCGAAGGCGACTTTTTTGACCGCCGTGTGACCTTGCGTAGTGCAAGTGACAACGTCAGCACAGCGAAAAGCCACTAAGCGAGGTGGGCATGACTGAACAACAGACGAAAAAGGTCAAAGAGGAGGCACCTAGCTGGGTGCTTTCCTTCCTGATCACCTTGCTGCTCACCATGCAACTAACGGTGAGGGCTGATGATATTAGTGATCAAAAGATAGATATTGTTGGCGGGGAAACACTTTACGCCTGGGATGAAAATTGGCGGGCAGTTGATACCGAGCAACACATTCACCGCTTACCTAATAAAGCTGATAACACGCTTGGAATGCAGAAAAAGGTAGGGCAAAAATGATAGATGAAGTCGTTTGGTACGAACTGTTACTTAAAGTCTCATTATTGCATTTCAGCCTTATCTATTGCTGAAAAATGAAAAGAAAAGGAGGAAAACGAACCGGAGAGAGTAATGAAAGGCGGTATAAATGCTCGCCCTTATTTGGTTAGAAAACCTCTAGGGCGAGCTTATATGGTTAAAGGATCTGCTTTAGCCTGTCTTGGACCACTTCGACTAGAAGGTCGGGTTGGAATTTAGAAATAAACCGGTCACAGCCTACTTTTTTTACCATCGCCTCATTGAAGTTACCGCTTAGCGAGGTGTTTAAGGCAATATGCAGATCACGCATTCTCGGATCATTGCGAATTTCATGGGTTAGTTTGTAGCCGTCCATTTCGGGCATTTCTGCATCGGTGAAGATCATCAGTAGCTCATCGTTGAGGTTGATGCCTTTGTCACACCAGTTTTTCAACATTGTTAGAGCATGAAGTCCGTTATGTGCTTCAATAACTTCCAAACCAAGTTGCGACAAGGTTTCTCTTATTTGGCCACGGGCTGTCGATGAGTCATCAACGATAAGCACTTTACGACCTGCAAAGTGATTGAGTAGGGATTGATCCAACACATCCTGGGAGATTTGCGTGTCGTAATCAATAATTTCTGCCAGTACTTTCTCGACATCAATGATACTGACCAGTCTTTCATGGTTGTCTTTTTGAATTTTAGTAATAGCGGTGAGGTAGTTATTTTTACCTACCTGGCTCGGCGGTGGCTGGATATCTTGCCATGTCAAATTCATGATATTCATCACTTGGCCGACTAAGAAAGCCTGCACACTACGGTTGTACTCGGTGATGATGATGTTGCATTCGCACTGCGGCTCGGAAACACGCATTCCAATGGCACTTCGTAAGTCGATAACCGGAATAGAAACGCCACGAATGTTAGCAACGCCGCTGATATTAGGGTGAGAGCCTGGTAATTGATTTAACCGGGGTAGTTTTACCACTTCTTTTACTTTGAACACATTAATGGCGAACAACTGAGAGGTGTGAAGCCGGAAGATGAGTAGTTCTAAGCGGTTTTCACCAACGAGGTTTGTTCGCTGGTCAACAGAGTCGAGGATATTGGTCATTAAATGCTCAAGAGATCGGTAATATTAAATTTATCAATATATTATCTCAGTGTCATGGTCTTGTCTAAGTCAGAGTAACCACATGCAATAAAAAGCTAGAACAGATCCGATGTCATTAATTATTTTACAAAATAAATTGCCGAAATGTTTCAAATCAAGGAATTTGCTGCTGTAGCCCGATAGTCTGGCCTAATAACTAAAAAAAGATGATCGACTAAACCTAAATAAAAATTCTACTGGTTATCATCCTGAGCACTGTGCTGCTTCTCCCTATAAACAAGAAGTTAGCTATTTAAAGAGCCTATGAAACTCATAATAAAGGCACAGTGCCAGCAACAGAAAGAGGCAACTATGAGCAATGTCACGATAGACGGTCAGGTTCTGGCTACTGACGGTCAATTGTCAATTCTTGAACTCGCTCAACAGTTCGAGATTGAAATCCCATCCCTGTGTGGGCTAAATAAAAACGGTGAAAAAGTACCATGCGATTTGTGCGTGGTGGATATTGAAGGCCAAGGTATTCAGCGTGCATGTGAAGTGGCAGCCACTCCTGAAATGGTTATCACGACACAGAGCGAAGTGCTGTCTGAGCGCCGCCGCCAATCACTTAACCGTATTATGTCAGATCACTATGCAGACTGTGAGGCACCTTGCCAAACAGCATGTCCTGCTGGTGTCGATATTCAGTCCTACCTGTACCATATTTCCCAAAACGACCATCAAAAAGCTGTCGAGGTGATCAAACGCACCTTGCCGATGCCGCTCTCTATCGGTCGTGTTTGTCCTGCATTCTGTGAGACTGAATGTCGCCGCGGTATTGTCGATGAGCCTATCGCAATCCGCCAGCTGAAGCGCCATGCTGCCGATATTGATCTGGAAGCGCAAGAGCAGTATGTACCACCGCGAAAAACTGATAAGGGCAAGAATGTTGCCATTATCGGTAGTGGACCGGGTGGCTTGAGCTGTGGTTATTACCTCAGTAATGAGGGTTACACTGTCACTGTATTCGAGTCGATGCCTGAAGCGGGTGGTTGGCTGCGTTATGGTATTCCTGAGTATCGTCTGCCAAAAGCGATTTTGGATAAAGAAATCGAACTTATCTGCCGCAATGGTATGAAGGTAGAAACCAATACCACGCTGGGTAAAGACTTCTTGTTATCTGAGCTGACCAAGCAGTATGACGCGGTTTGCCTGGCGGTTGGTGCTTCTCAAGCAGTTGAAATGAACTACCCGGGTAGTGATCAAGACGGTTGCTACCTAGGCGTCGATTACCTGAAAGATTACGTAACGACACAAAACTACACCACGGGTAAAAAAGTAGCCGTTATTGGTGGTGGTAATACCGCGATTGACTGTGCGCGTACCGCAGTACGTGCCGGCGCGGATACCACACTGATTTACCGTCGTACCCGTGATGAAATGCCAGCCGAAGACTATGAGATTGTTGAAGCTGAGCATGAAGGCGTGAAGTTCCACTTCCTGACCAATCCGGTTGAAAACATTGCTGATAGCAATGGCCGAGTGACAGAAATCAAGCTTGAGAAAATGGCATTGGGTGAGCCGGATGCTTCAGGCCGCCGCCGTCCGGAAGCCACGGGCGAGTATTTTGTCGAGCATTTCGATACAGTGATTTCTGCGGTATCGCAAAAGCCGGATTTGTCGTTCCTTGATAATGACACTATTGAATTGCCAGTGACCCGCTGGTTAACCCTTGAGTCGAACGACAGCACCATGCACTCAGGTGTTGAAAACATCTTCAGTATTGGTGACTTCCGCCGTGGTCCGGCTACAGCTATTGAAGCCGTTGCAGATGGTCGAATAGCTGCTGAGGCAATTGATCGCTTCTTTAATGGCGATATGGAGCATATTCCTGTCAAGCCATACAACTCGCAGAAGGCGGCCAAGGTAAAAGACGTGGATCCTAAGCAGTTCGAAGGGATCCAGAAGGCCATGCGCTCGATCATGCCCGAGCTGACCAGTGAACAACGCGAGCTGAACTTCGCTGAAGTTGAAACAGGCTTTGTGAACGAAGAAGCGATGCGTGAAGCCGCGCGCTGCCTAGAGTGTGGCTGCCAAGCTAATACCGACTGTAAACTTCGTGACTTTGCGACTGAATACGAGGTCGACAAAGATGAGCTGGATATGTCCAGTTGCCAGAAGTTTGCTGTTGACGACAGCTCTGAATTTATTGTCTTTGATGCCAACCGCTGTATCAGCTGTGGCCAGTGTGTCGATACCTGTAGCAACAAAGCTGTTCATGGTGTACTGGGCTTCATGAAAGATGCTGACGGCAACAGCGCCAAGCGTCCGGAGTGCCGCCCGGGCTTTGAGAACGGCTATAACATGGGCGACTCAAACTGTGTTCAGTGTGGTGCTTGTGTGCAGGTATGTCCGACTGGCGCATTGACCGACGCCCGCGACAAGTCCCAGGGCCGTATTGAAATGCTTAAGCCGGTAGATACCATTTGTACCTACTGTGGCGTGGGCTGTAAGGTCACCATGTATGTGGATGAACTGACGGATAAGATCCGCTATGTCCAGGGTGCAAAAGATTCGCCGGTGAACCAAGGCATGCTTTGTGTTAAAGGCCGCTTTGGCTTTGACTTTATCCAAAGCGAAGAGCGCCTGAGCCAGCCGTTGATCCGCAAAGATGGCGAACTGCAACCTGCTAGCTGGGATGAAGCCATTTCACTGATTGCTGATAAATTCTCTTCAATCAAGAAAGAGTCGGGCGGTAATGCATTAGCTGGTTTCTCTTCAGCGAAAACCACTAACGAAGATAACTTCGCTTTCCAGAAGTTTATTCGCCGTGAATTTGGCACCAACAACGTCGACCACTGTGCGCGTTTGTGTCACTCCACAACGGTGACAGGGCTAGAGGCGTCGCTGGGTAGTGGGGCAATGACCAATGATATTCCGAGTATTGCCCATTCTGATCTGATCTTTATTATCGGCTCGGATACCACTTCAGCTCACCCGATCATTGCTTCGCATATCAAACAGGCGCTTCGCAAGGGTACGGCACGTTTGGTTGTCGCTGATCCGAAGAAAGTGGATATTGCTGATCACTCCGAGCTATACGTGGCACATCGCCCGGGTACTGACGTGATGCTGCTAAACGGTATTATGCAGCAAATCATCAAGAACGGCTGGCAAGATCAGAGCTATATCGAACAACGCGTAGAGGGTTATGAGAACCTCAAAGCTGAGGTAATGAGTGACGCTTACGCGCCGGATAAAGTTGAACTGGTTACCGGTGTTAAACAAGCTGATTTGCTCAAGCTGGCTGAGGTTATTGGTACGGCCAAACGTACGGCGATTTACTATTCAATGGGTATTACCCAGCATACGACTGGCCACGATAACGTACGTTCAATTGCGAACCTACAGCTGTTGTGCGGCAACATCGGTATTGAAGGCGGCGGTATTAACCCGCTTCGTGGTCAATCGAATGTGCAGGGTGCTTGTGACATGGGTGCGTTGCCTTGGGATTTCCCTGGTTACCAGAAGGTCACCAATAAGGAAGCCCACGCTAAGTTTGCTAAAGCATGGGATCGCCCAGACTTATCAGCTGAGCTTGGTTTGACCCTGACTGAGATTATCGATGCAGCTTGTAAGCAGGAAGTACGCGGTTTGTACGTAATGGGTGAGAACCCCGTATTGAGCGATCCTGACCAGAAGCACGTATTAGAAGCAATTGATAAGCTCGATTTCTTGGTTGTGCAGGATATTTTCATGACTGAGACCGCTCAGTTGGCGGATGTCGTGCTTCCTGCCTACTCATTTGCTGAAAAGGCTGGCCACTTTACCAATACTGAACGTCGAGTTCAGCGCTTGAACCCAGCTGTTAATGCGCCGGGCTTGGCAATGGAAGATTGGCAGATCATTCAGAATATTGCTAACGCGATGGGCAGTGACTGGAATTATCAGTCAGTTGAGGAGATTACGGCAGAGATTAATGCGCTAACACCTCAATACGCAGGTATTACTTGGGAGCGTGTCGGCAAAGACGGGCTGCAGTGGCCATGTCGTGATGAAAACCACTCAGGTACGCGTGTGATGCACCAAGAGAACTTTGTCCGTGGCGAAAAGGCTGAGATGGCTGCAGTACCATTCTTGTATGCTGCAGAGCTTCCTGATGATGAGTATCCGATGGTGCTTTCCACAGGGCGACTGTTGGAGCAGTTCCACACAGGAACAATGACGCGCAAAACGAAAGGCCTTGATAATCTTGCTGGACCTAGAGTGATGATCTCAGTATTTGATGCTGAGCGATTAGGTGTATCTAACGGTGAGATGCTGACCTTGTCAACTCGCCGTGGCTCAATTGATGCGCCGGCTTTTGTTACCAAGCGAATTCAACCTAATGTCGTCTTTGTCCCGTTCCACTTTGTGGAGTCAGCGGCCAATAAGCTGACCGTTACTGCGACAGACCCTTATGCGAAGATCCCTGAGTTTAAGGTTGCTGCGGTTAGGGTAGAAAAAATGCTAGAGACAGTAGAATAGTTTGTCTATCTAGTCATTAAGCCTTAGTTTCCATATATCATAAAACACCCAGTTTTACTGGGTGTTTCAGACTGATGACAAAGGTCTGGCTTTTAAGCTAGGCCTTTGATCTAATAGAGATATCGAAATATGGATATCTCGACATGTTAAAAGAACCCTCACCCCAACAGTACGAACTCGAAATGGTCACAATGGAACAGCTGGTTCCGAAGCATCATCTCGTACGTAAAATCGACCAAGTTATAGATTTCGAATTTATTAGAGACGAAGTCGCTCACCTATATTGCCAAGACAATGGCCGGCCTCCTGTTGACCCCGTCCGCTTGTTTAAAATCATCCTGCTGGGCTACATCTTTGGCATCAAGAGCGAGCGTCAGCTAGTCAAAGAAATCGAGGTCAATGTGGCCTATCGGTGGTTCCTTCGCATGTCACTGACAGAGAAAGTTATCCATGCCTCGACGCTCAGCCAAAACCGCATCCGCCGCTTCAACGGGACGGATATTTTTGAACGCATCTTTACCAATATCGTACTCCAGGCCATGGATAAAGGGCTCGTCGCCGGGAATGAATTATTCACCGACAGCACCCACCTCAAAGCCAATGCTAACAAGAAGAAATTTACCAATGAACAGCAAGCTGTCCGCACCAGTGCCTACCTTGAGATGCTCAACGAAGATGTGGCCAAGGAGCGGGAAGCCGAAGGGAAAAAACCTTTAGCTGAGCGAAAATCAGAGCCTAAGCTCAAAAATACCAAAGTGAGCACGACTGATTCTGAAAGCGGCTTTATGACGCGGGATAACAAGCCGCAAGGGTTCTTTTACCTTGACCACCGCACCGTCGATGGCATGCATGGGATTATCGTCGATACCTATGCGACCGCAGGTAACGTCAATGACTCCCAGCCTTATATCAATCGGCTAGACTACACGCTCAACCAGTTCAACCTGAATCCTATAGCCGTAGGCCTTGATGCTGGATACTTCACGGCTCCTGTTGCTGAGAGCCTTGAACGAAGAGAAATCCTTGGCCTCTTTGGTTACCGTAGGCCGCCTCGCACCCAGAATGCTATCAAGAAGAAGCACTTTATCTATAACAAAGAAACAGACACTTACCTGTGCCCAAATGGCCAGGAACTTATCTATAAAACCACGTCAAGAGAAGGCTACAGAGAATACCACTCGGCCCCCAAGGAGTGTGAGCTCTGCTCGATGAGAAATGACTGCACCCAAAGCAAAACAATGAAGAAGGTGATAACCCGGCATATCTACGCGGAGGCTGTGGAACGAGCAAACAAAATACGGCTGACACCTTATGGTAAAAGGACCTATCGGCGAAGGGGAGAAACGGTAGAAAGAAGCTTCGCAGATGCGAAACAGCATCATGGTCACCGATATGCACGGTTCCGGGGGTTGAACAAGGTGCAGATGCAATGTTGGTTGGCCGCTGCTGCTCAAAATATCAAGAAGATGGCCTTGGTGCTGGGCTGCTTACAGAAAATAGGCCTTATAAACGCTCTAATTAGGTTAATACGAGTCAATATCAGGCGAGAAGAGCAAAGGAGCCTCCAACCGAGCTGGTAGGTAAAAAAATCGCGATCGCGGCCTACGGCCGCTCTCTAAAAAGAACCCCACTTAAAAAGTGGGGTTCGTCAGCAATCTGAAACACCCAGTTTTACTGGGTGTTTTTTTATGTCTGTCACAAATTATAAATCACCATAAGTGGAAGATTAAATTCCATATTTAATCCTGCTGGTGGGTTTTATGCTGATATTAAATTCTAAGATTTCACTCTTATAGCGCTATAAACCAGAGGGTTTCTACGAATTTTGGCTTGTTGACACTATTTCTTACATTTTAAGTGCTTTGTTACACATTCTTAACAGGGTGGGGTTAAACTGAATAGTGATAGATATTTAGGGTGTTACAATTTGTAAAATGATGAAAGTTGGAGTGAGAATTGGTGTGCTACAGAGCAGCAGGGTGTGTGCATTTTGATCGAGAGGTGGGAAAATGCTCGTATTAGCTTAGAACATCGAAAGGACGCATTCTTAACTTTCTCTAAAGAGGTGATTATGAAATTCGGTCTGATTTTTTTGTTGTCTGCCGTTGCTGGTTTACTATCTGGTGAGCATTTTCACTCCTTTCTTGTCGGCTTTGGAGTAGCCTCAATGGCGGTTGGAGCTGGTTACTGGCTCGCATTCCGTTGTTCGACGCGATATCCACAACTTGCATTATTGATGTTGCTGATGGGATTGATGGCCAAAATCGGTGTCACTATTGCCGGCGTCATGTGGGGGCTTGAATTAAACCTAATCAATTCGCCGTTTGTCTTCTCGCTATCATATTTGTTCTTCTCTGTCGTAGTGACTTATATGTATGCAAAATGGCGTGAATTCCAGATGTCACGTACCACGGCTACGCTAATTGCCAAAACAGCATAACGGGTTAGCATCTTGATAAAAACGGGCTTAATGCCCGTTTTTTTGTGTCTGGAATTTGCCTTGATTCGTACTATGCTGCGGGTGATGGAGTAAGGAAGTAAGGATGGCGGCATAGGTTCACTCAGGAGTTATTTTGGGGGGGTATCTATCAGCTAGATAATAACTTGCACTATGCCGCCAAGTACCTCTTGGGTACATGGCTATTTTTACGTTAAAATAGGAAGTCTAAAACAGAAGAAACAATATAAATAGGTTCCTCTTTTATGAGCGGTCAACGGCTAAAAGTTCAATTTCAGCGCTTGTACAACCATTTCTCTGGGCAAGATGCCGATACTAACCTCCAAGACATCGCAGAAGTCCTGTTTTGTACTCGGCGTAATGTTCGGATGGTTATCAATAAAATGGTCGACAAAGGCTGGATCGAGTGGGATCCTGCTGTCGGGCGTGGAAAGCAGTCGCGGCTAACTTTTTGTAGCACTGACAATGAATTGCAACTTATGCATGCTAGGAAGTTGGTGGCAGAAGGCAAGCTTGAACCTGCTCTCGAAGCACTTGAGCACAATGCTGACAAGCTAGCGCAGATTATCCAAGAGCAGCTTGGCCATACGACAGCACATGGTAAGCAGATCGTACGTTTACCTTATTATCGTGCCTTCAGTAACCTTAACCCGCTTCAACCGCTGCGCCGTTCCGAGCAGCATCTGGTAAGGCAGATCTTTAATGGCCTCACCCGTATAAACGAGGAAAAAGAGGAAGTAGAAGGGGACTTAGCCCATCATTGGGAGGTGCTGAACCCTCGACACTGGCGTTTTTATATCCGGCCTTCTGTAAGGTTCCATGATGGGCGGCTACTGAGTAGTGAAGATATTGTTGCTACCTTTAATCAGGTGAAACAGCATCGTCTGTTCAGCCATATCGAAGAAATTGAAGCGCCTTTTACCAATACCATTGATTTCTTCCTCTCAGAAGATGATCACCGATTCCCAGATTTGCTGACTAACCTAGTTGCCATGATCCAGCCTGCTGATGCGGATATGGATAACCCCAATGTATTATTTCCTGTTGGCACTGGCCCCTACAAAGTCATTCAAAACGACAATAAGCGATTTAAACTTGAAGCCTCCGATCACTATTTTGGATTCCGTGCTCTGATTGACGTGGTTGATATCTGGATGCTGTCTGAAGTTGCTTCATGTTACTTGCAACCTGCTACAGATGCCAGCCAGCTAGGGGGGGTAAGTGTATCTAGCCGGCTGAAATTAGACGAGGGGTGTAACTTCCTATTATTTAACCGTATCAGTGGGTTACCTGCCGATCCAAGCTGGCTTCAATACCTGCAAGGACGCTTGACCGCGTTGCATTTGTTGCAGCGTCTCAACAAAGATCAAATTGGTGATTTTCGCCTTACCAATGCCTACGGCATATTGCCCGGCTGGACCCATGTACCGCTGCACTCACAGCCTGTCTCAGTGCCCACGTCAAAACGTATTGTCACTATTGCTTTTGCCTGTCAGCATCCGGTTTATCCGCATGTCGCCAATGCCATAAAGGATATTTTGGCGGAAGATGGTATAAAGCTAAAAATGCTAGAACTAACAACAACAGAAATCGCACTAGGTAAGCACAGTAATAAAATTGATTTTTGGTTGGGTGGCATGAGCTTGATGAATTACCGAGATGATGCTTTGCTATCTTGGTTTTTTAATTTCGATCATATTGCCAGAGCGATGCCTAGTGATGAGTTTAATTTGCTCGAACAAGAGGTCATGAGGTGGCGAGCAGACCCTGATCAAGCCTCGCCATGCCAGCATATAGGGGCAAAGCTCGTTGAGTTTGGCCAGATTATGCCTCTGTTTCACAACTGGCTTGGTGTCGACGACACAGGTGCAGTTCAGGGAATGCAATCAAACTCAATGGGTTGGTTCGACTTTAAGTCTGTTTGGATGAAACCAGAGCATAACGATAAGGCATTCTGAGCCACTAGCCGTAGCTAAGTTCAAAGTTCATATTTCTACCATTTTTCATTCATCGTTTTGACATCCCTGCTGATTACAAAGTACCCATGTCGTGTTTTAACAAGAAGCGGTCAATTAAGCGGATTGTTATGTCATGACATGTTCATAACTAGCATGGAGAGTCACAATGTTTGAATTTGACCCGAATGATATTGAATTGAGAGACGAAGAACTTTGGGATGAAAATCAGGATGAAGTTGAATTTGATGACTGGTTTGACTCTGAAGATATTGATGATGACTATGAGTAAACCCAATTAAAGACACAGAACAGGTTATGCCTGTTCTGTGTCTTGTTCAAAAGTTAGGTTTGGTTTACAGACGCTTTTAATGCATCGTTTTGGTCACTGAACCATTGGTTGATAGGCCGCCACATGATATCAAACATGGATTTGTACCATGGTGCCTCTTCGACAGCCCCGGTCGCTAGCAACGGTTGCTCAGCAATGACTTCATCTTTGATATACCACACCACTTTGCCGACCTCTTGCCCTTCGCTGATAGGGGCTTCCAAGTTTTGGTAGACAATTTCGTATTCAACATTTTTCCTCTGGCGGCGGGGAATAGTGACTTTTCCCCCAGAGCCGATTTCAACATCAACCGTGGATGGGCTGCCGTACCAGACACGCAAAGGCAAAAGTTCATCCTTGCTGAAATTCGGCTCGATATCTTGATAGAAACGAAAGCCCCAGGTTAATAGCTTCTTGCTCTCAGAGCGGCGAACTGTTGCACTTTGGGTACCAAGCACAACAGCAATCAGCCGCTGACCATTTTGCTCTGCAGAGGAAACCAAGCTGTATCCAGCCTGCTTGGTGTAACCAGTTTTGACGCCATCGACATTGATGGTGGTATCCCATAGCAGCGCATTGCGGTTCCCTTGTTTGATTTTACCAAACGTAAATGATTTCTCTTTGAATAGCGGGTATATGTCGGGCAAGTCTGTTATCAGTGCCTTAGATAGCAATGCTATATCATAAGCAGTTGTTTGCTGGTCAGCAGAGTCCAGGCCATGTGGGTTGGTAAAGTATGTATCCTTCATTCCGACTTTTTCGGCGTAGCGGTTCATCATTTCGATGAAGGCAGATTGGTGCCCGGCAACATGTTCCGCGAGCGCAACTGTAGCATCATTGCCTGATGAGATAATGACCCCACGATTCAAATCATCGACCGATACCTGATCGCCCACATTTAAGAACATTTTTGACGAGCCAGGAAATTTTTTGCCCCACGCATTTTCACTTATTACCACCAAATCATCAGAGGCAATATGCCCTGATTTAAGCTCTTGCCCAACTACATAGCTGGTCATGATTTTTACTAGGCTAGCCGGGGCATGGGGGGCATTGATATTTTCACCCGCAATAACCTGTCCTGTGTCATAACTCATAAGAAGCCATGACTGAGCCGCAATTTCCGGCGGTGTAGGGTGGGTATCTGCCATGCTGACTGTTGAAGTCACTAGCGAAACCGCACCAAAGATCAGCGGTTGGTATAGGTGTCGAAAGGATGGAAGTATCATCGGAACAAACCCCGTGTCTGCTGTATTGTTGCACTTTTCATCATAGTAAATAATCCTAATGCAGGACTAACTTGATATTGAGTCTGTCATGAATAATCACATTGTCTCAATACTGATACAGCTTGGCGGGGTATTCCGATTGTTAGCTATTTTATTTTAATGCCGTTGTTGTATGACCGAACCATAAGAAAGGTTCTTGTCGCTGCAAAGGTGCATGAAACTGATATGGTCTTCAATCAATTGCCGACTATGCTCTTGCCAAATTGGCTGAGGATGCCGCTGACAAAACTCAAGCATATTGATGGTCATGCGTTCAAGTTTCTTGATCGCCCAGCGTTGTATTGCTTCGTCTTGATCTGGCGCTATGGCGAGCAACTGTACTTTACTGTAACTGAACTGCATGTAATGAAAAGCAAGATCATCCTCACCGCTACGTTGGTAGTAAAGACTCAATTGCTGGCAAAGCTCAAGCCAATGTGCGATGGCTTCATGCTGGCTTTCGGAAATAATGGAACCAAACATTAACCTCGGTGCATGATTGAGTATTTGAGCGCTGATTGTCGTGTCCCATTCTTTATGGGCGACTTCATTTTTTAGCTTTGTTAGCCAGCAATTGATTTCATTCACGCTACGGTTTCCTCCTTCCATTTAAGGGCAAAGTGATTCTTGCCAAGTTGGATAATTTCCTTAGACGGCATGATGCTGACAGAACGGATTTTATCAGCAGTCAAAGAATAGTTTGGTTCACTTTCAACTAGATTGGCAAAAGGAAGATCAGGATCTGGTACTGCTGAAATCAGCAGCCGGGTATAGGGATGGGTAGGGTTTTTAAGAATATCTTGAGTATCTCCCCATTCTACAATTCTGCCACGGTACATAACGGCGGTTTCTTCTTACTGCTTTAAAATCACCATTATCAGTGACATAGGTGACCTCGAGTTCTCTAACTTTCAATAGAGGGTCGGGGTGAAACGCCTGTTCCATGTTCTTTCCCTAATCTCTAAAACCAAATGAAAACTATTATCATTTATGTGTTTTGCAAAGGATATGTCGCTTTAAGTGCGATCGAGTTAGCAAAAAAAATGCTGTGTGTTGCATGCGATTGGTTCTAAAACTATGACGAACCCATTTGTGTTTAAGTATTGTTAATTGCATGTTGGTGCTATTGCTAACTTGTTGGATTGGTTCACGAAAATGTCTTAAAGGAATGTGTAGACTAATGCTAGGTAAATCACTCATGGAGTTGAGTAGCAATGAATCGGTTACGAGGAAGTATGTTGTGCGGGGGGAGCGCAGCAACCCTGATGGCATCAGGAAATGTTTTTGCGGCGGTACCAGGAACAGATCTTACCCAGTCGACAGTGGGGTACGCTTCATTAATTATTTTTGGCCTTGCATACTGTTTGGTCATGGGGGAAGAGTATCTTCAGTTAAGAAAATCGAAGCCAGTTTTGTTAGCTGCTGGCTTAATTTGGTTGATGATCGGTTTTGTCTTCCAACAACTAGGACAGATAGAATTGGCACAGTCAGCCCTGGAGCATAACTTACTGGAATATGCCGAACTGTTACTGTTCTTATTAGTCGCTATGACCTATATCAGTGCGATGGAAGAGCGGCGTCTTTTTGATTCATTGCAAGCATGGATGGTCAGTAAGGGGTTTAACTTCAGGAGCCTGTTTTGGCTGACTGGTTTCTTGTCCTTTGTTATTTCTCCTATCGCAGATAACCTGACGACAGCTCTGCTTATGTGTGCGGTTGTGATGAAAGTTGGCGGTAGCAACCTTCGCTTTATTAATATTGCTTGTATCAATATTGTCGTAGCAGCCAATGCTGGCGGGGCGTTCAGTCCTTTTGGCGATATTACGACCTTGATGGTTTGGCAGACTGGTCTCGTTAGCTTCATGCAGTTCCTCGATTTGTTTATTCCATCCCTGGTGAATTACCTGATCCCTGCGATCATCATGTCGTTCTTTGTGCCTAAGACGCGACCAAATACCACAAGCGAGTATGTCGAATTGAAACGTGGGGCAAGGCGCATTGTGTTCTTGTTCATTATGACTATCGCAACAGCGGTTGGCTTCCATGCCTGGGTTCATTTCCCACCGGTGATTGGCATGATGATGGGCTTGGCTTACTTGCAGTTCTTTGGTTTTTACCTTCGCAAAACCCTGCCGCGTTCGTTGGAAAAGAAAACCGCATTGGCAATCGCTAATAATGATGAAGAAGCCCTAAAGCGGATTGGCTCGGTAGTGCCTTTTGATGTGTTCAAACGGGTTTCACATGCCGAGTGGGATACCTTGTTATTCTTCTACGGGGTGGTGATGTGTGTGGGTGGCCTCAGCTTGTTGGGTTATTTGGGAGTGGTCTCTGAGATTATGTACACCCAATGGGATCCTGTCTGGGCCAATGTGATGGTAGGCATATTGTCAGCCATTGTAGATAATATTCCTGTCATGTTTGCAGTTTTGACAATGCAGCCAGAGCTCTCACTGGGTAACTGGTTGCTGGTAACGTTGACTGCTGGTGTTGGTGGTAGCTTGCTGTCGATTGGCTCTGCGGCTGGCGTAGCACTGATGGGGGCGGCTCATGGGAAATATACTTTCTTCGGTCATCTTAAATGGATGCCCGTTATTGCTTTGGGGTATATTGCTAGCATCCTTTGCCATCTATTTTTGAATAATCATTTATTCTAATACTGTATTGGAAGCAGGTTTTAAAAACGCATCTGGTTAAAAAAACACCTGTCAAATGACTGTGATATAAAGAAAGTGTGTAGAACATCACTAAAGAATAATGAAATGTAAGCCCAGCAAATGCTGGGCTTTTTTTTGGGTAATTGTCGTGCTTAACTAGAAGTATACCCAAGCCACCTCAATAAGGTTTGTACTTGAGGTTGATAAGCTGTATTAGTCATAGGATGGCGTATGAAAAATAAAGGATGTTTAATTTTTGGCGTAGTTGCGCTTTGTTCGGCCCCATCGGCCAGTGCTTTGGACTTGGATACTTTGTTCCGGGTTCCCAGTGTGAAGTTGGCCATTGCTAAATCGACCGGTAATGTTGATATCTCTCGTCAGGGGCAATTCAACAATATTCCATTTAATTCATCACATTCGGTTACCCCTGTTATCTCTCTCTTTCAAGCGCCGTATTTTTTCTCTGAATCAACGCGCTGGGGCTATCACACTGAAATGTCAGCAAGCTACTTTGATCTTGATTACGACGATGGTGATGATGATCAGTTTGTTGGCGGCGACTACAAAGGGTATTCCGTTGGGCTTACACCGGTATTGTTTTACCAGCTCGGTGATCGAAAACTCTGTTCATCGTGTAAAAGCTGGCGCTTTGAAATTGGTGCGGGTGTGCATTATCTCAATGCTGATGGAAAATTAAAGAATTCGGATAATACCCAGATAGGTTTTGACACTTCGGGGTTTGGCTTTAGTTCCCACCTCGGCACGGTAGTCAATTATAAGCAATGGGAGTTGGGCTTGAGGCTGGTTGTGCCAACAAGAATGGATGATGGCGATATTAAAGTTGAACACGGGCTATCATCAGTGAGTCTTGGCTACCGTTTCTAGTTTGAACTCGCTTGGTAGAGACATTAAGGCGCTTAACTCACAGTGAGTTAAGCGCCTTTATTATATTTGATTGGTTATTTCAAAGCGGCTTCCAACTCAATAAGGAAGGTATCGATATCCTCACTACTGATATCAAGGTGGGTGACGAGCCGCATCGGATTTCCTGGGGTGATAATGATATCTTTCGCTTTCAGCGCCTGTGCTAATTGTTGCTGGTCGATTGCTGGATCCACTTTGGTAAAGACAATGTTGGTTTGAACCACATCAGTATTGACGTTAAATCCCGGTAAGCGACTTAAGCCTTCAGCCAATTTCTTTGCATTGGCGTGATCTTCATCAAGGCGATCTACATGATCAGTCAGCGCTATTTTGGCTGCTGCGGCTAATATACCGGCTTGTCTCATGCCTCCGCCCAGCACTTTTCTCCAACGACGCACTCTGGCGATAAAAGCACTATCACCTAATACCAGCGACCCAATTGGTGCCCCCAAGCCTTTAGACAAACACACTGTCATAGAATCAAAATATTGGCTGATTTCTTTGATGTCCACATTCAGGGCTGTGGCAGCATTGTAAACTCGGGCTCCGTCCAAATGCAGCTTGAGGTTATGTTGGTCTACAAATTCTCGAGCTTCTGCCATGTAGGAAAGGGGCAAGACTTTTCCATTAATTGTGTTCTCGAGGCTTAGGAGGCGAGTACGGGCAAAGTGAGCGTCATCGGGTTTGATCGCTGCGCGCAATTTGGTAAAGGGAAGTGTGCCGTCTATTTCATTTTCAATCGGCTGCGGTTGGATTGAGCCAAGTACAGCTGCACCGCCACCTTCAAACATATAGTTATGGGCTTGTTGGCCGCATAGATATTCATCACCACGTTCGCAGTGAGCCATGAGCGACAGCAAATTAGCCTGGGTGCCAGAACTACAAAAGAGTGCACTTTCAAAACCATGACGCTCTGCCGCCCACTGCTCTAGATCATTGACGGTAGGATCATCACCGTACACATCATCCCCTACAGGTGCTGTCGCCATTGCATCTCTCATGGCCTGCGTAGGGCGGGTAATCGTGTCAGAACGAAAATCTATCATGGGTACTTCCTTGGTTTTGATGGTTGAATCTGGGCGTTATTTGCCTTTGGTATATGACTTTGCCAGAAACTGACCTTTGTGGATAGAAAACCATGCCATGATTTTTTTGAAATAGCGAAAATTTGATACCGAGCAAAAAAACGATTGAATATTTGTTATCTTTTCGTGAATTTTAATTAGATGGTTTTTGTTTTAACTAGACTTATTACTGAAAGCAGACTGGGGCGCTGCATGCAGCGTTGATCAGCGGGCTACTCTGGTAAGTTCGCTGTCGCGGGAGAATCATGGCGTAAGTCAGATAGGAGGCTGTCATATGTTGGCTGAGCATAGACATTTCATTTTACCTGGAGAATCAAATCTACATGCTGAGGTTACTGTAAGTCCTGTAGGAGAGCTTGAGGTGGATATTGTAGAGCAGAATAGCCATTTGAGTGGTGAGTTTGACCAGCTCTATTTCTATTCTAAAGGTAAAAAAACAGAACTTGTTTGTAAAAGTCAGCTTCAAAAGGATGATGTGCAGTGGCAATTGCCTTTGTCGAGTGATGATGCACGAGAACTTGCCAAGCTCATAGAGCTTGCTGAAGAGGAATATGAAATTTTAATGCGGGATCTGTAACGTCTAGATCTATGACATATTGGTTCTGCACCTGTGTGAAGAGTTCTTTTATCCTGCCTAAACAGCAGGATTTTTTTATTTATTGTCACTTAACAGTGCCGTTATTTTATCAATGATATGTAGATAGCGCTTGGGTAAAGGCTTATGTAGCTTTCTGATTAAATAGAGGTCTTGGCGGACGATATTGGGTAGCGCTAAGGTTTTGATTTTCTCTTGATAGCTAAAGTGATTAACGGCTTTTTCTGGAAGTACCGTGAACCCGAGTCCTTTAGAGACTGGCAGCAAGATTTGATTGAGCTGGTTGATGTACCCCGTCTGTTTGATTTTGTTGAAATCAAAATGGCTGTCGCTGTAATTGGCGTTGTGAACCTGTTGTAGGTAGTGCTTACCGTCAGGGTGGTTGATAAAGCCGGCTGAATAGAGCGATGTCATGTCCAGTTTATCGTCAGGGTAGGTCGCTGGCACAACGACGCATAATGCTTCCTGGCCAATTTGTGTATGCTCGAAATACTGATCTTCAACAGCATGCGTAATAATGCCGATATCAAATTGACTATTTTTGATCCCTTCAAGAATCTTTTGGTTCGGTGCCGACTCTAAGTGGATACTCATTGCCGGGTGTTCTTGTTGGTGGGCGAGAAAATGAGGGTACAAAAACATGGCTAAGGAGCCTGAACAGGCCAGATGACACGCTCCGCTATATGGGTCATCAGCCAAAAGCTGTCCCAATAGTTGCTTCTCTTCTTCCTGCCGTCTTAACCCGTACTGGTAAAGGTGTTGGCCTGCGGGGGTTAACTCAAACCGTTTGCCGATACGTTTGATCAACGGTGTGCCGGCTTGCTCTTCCAGCTTCTTAATATGCTGGCTGACACCTGGTTGGGTCATAAACAGCTTTTCTGCGGTTTGAGTGAAGTGGCCAACTTCCACCAAGGTGATAAAAGTATGTAGCCATTGGTTATTTAGCATCGAAGATAAAGGACTGTTTAGACAACATGAAGCGATTAGTACCATTTGCCTAGCTATAACGTCAAGCGGATACCCAAAGGTATCCGCTTTCTACGATATATATGTTTTGTGCTTAAAAGTGCTTTTTACCCATCTGGTATACAGAGCACACATCATTGTGATCATCGAGCAAAGTAATGTTGGCTTTGTAGCCTGGAGAGAGCTGGCCGTACTGATCGGCAATTCCAGCCGCTTTAGCAGGGTAGAGGTTGGCCATTCGAAGCGCTTCCTCTCGGCTAAGGCCAACATGATTTATTAAGTTTTTTACACCTTGAATCATTGTAATGGCTGCACCGGCAATCGTTCCGTCAGCGTAATGGCATTTGCCATCGGTGACATACGCAGTGGTGCCGGCCATGTCATATTCGGTCATATCCGTGCCGGCAGGGGCAACAGCATCAGTCACCATAAATAGTTTTTCGCCAAGTAATTGGTGAGCAATGCGAACAGAGGCGTAAGAAGAGTGGATGCCATCCACAATGATGCCGGCATGGGGTTTTTTATCGAAAATATAACCCACGGTGCCAGGCTCTCTGGAGCCCAGAGGTGTCATTGCATTGTATAAATGCGTCGCCATTTTCAGGTTCTTTTTGGCTGATAGCTGCTGGTAACTAGCGTTAGTATGACCCAGAGATACTGTAATACCCGCATCGTTGAGTATATCGATAACAGCTTGGGATGTATTTTCCGGTGCTAGGGTCACCACAGAAATGTGGTTTGCATTATCTGCTAGGTATTGCGCTGTTAGCTCATCCAAGATTCGAATGTGGCTTTCATTATGGGCCCCTTTTTTTTCTTTGCTAATAAATGGCCCTTCTAGGTGCAGACCGATGATACCTTCGCTCTCATGGTTTTGAATTGTAGAAACTAGCTCTACGGCTTGGCACATGGTTTCTTGCCTGCTAGTAATGAGTGTCGGCAGGTATTGGGTGGTGCCGTTCTGAATGTTAGTCGCATTCATGGTGTCAAGTGTTTGCTTTGAGAGATCGACATTTAGCATTACGCCGCCGCAACCATTGAGCTGTAGGTCAATGAACCCCGCGGTTGCTGTCAGGCCCTGCCCATCATGGACTGTTGCTGGTAGGCTACTGCCTTCCATCGGAACGATGGCCTCAATGGTATCGCCGTTAACAATAATTGCATGGTTTTCGAGGGTGTCTCGACCGTTAAAAACATTGATATTTGTGATAGCGTACATAGGCGTCCCATCTTTCGAAGCGTTATAGAATAAGTGAATGCTTTACCCTACGATTAAGCAAATCTGTGTGATACAAGTTAACTTATTTTCTTTTAAAAAATAAGTTAGAGTAATACTTCTCGCTTGTCAATCCTGTAATGGCTATTAATGTCAGCTTATGCTCCGTAATATTTTGTTTTCGTAATCAATTGTTTGATTTATCCTTGTGGCGCATTCACAGGAGGGCATATGTCGCCTAAAACGATTTTTGCCAGCGTTGCATTGGTTATTGCGCTGGGTTCACTAGAAAAAAGCATTGTTACGACGCCGTTGCCGATCATTGGTGAGGAGTTGGGAGCCGGACAAGCCCTGACCTGGGTGGTGACGGCCTACCTATTGGCAGCAACCGCTGTATTGCCAGTGTATGGCAAATTGAGTGATATTTTTGGCAGGGTAAAGATGCTCAATGTCAGTGTCGCATTATTCCTGTTGGGCTCGGTCGCTTGTGCTATAGCCCAAGACTTACCGACCCTAGTAGGGGCGAGGGTATTACAAGGGATTGGCGGTGGTGGCTTGATTGCCCTTGCATTCACGGTTATTGCTGATTGTATTCCTGCGCGTGAAGTCGGTAAGTACCAGGGGTACATATCTGCGGTATATGCCGCATCGAGTATTGCTGGCCCATTGCTTGGCGGCTACTTTGCCGAACACTTGAGTTGGCGTTGGGTATTTTGGATCAATCTACCGCTAGGCGCTTTGGCGTTGTGGATGATTAATACTAACCTCAAGCACCTCAGTAAAGGGCGCGATAGCCGTTTTGACTGGGCTGGAGCCGGTTTATTGATGACAATTACCACGCTCTTGCTGTTGTTGATGTCACCGGATATCGCGTTCAGCAAAGTGGGTTTGATCCTCGCGACTATTGTCGCAACCATGATGTTTATTATTGTCGAGAAGCGAGTTACTGATCCGATTCTCCCTGCTAGGCTGTTTGAGCTTCCTGGTTATCTCATCAGTGTTTTGCTCATCATGTGTTCGCAGCTCCTGATGTTTGCTGTGCTGGTGTATCTACCGCTACAGATGCAATGGCAGCATGGCATGACCGCCTCGGCTAGTGGCCTTATCATGATGGTCTTTATGATGAGTATTACCAGTGGGGCATATCTAGGGGGCAAACGAATCGCCAAAACGGGTTACTATAAATCACTGGTTGTGCTCGGTTTTGCGATGTCCGTTGTCGCCGTTTTCCTCCTATATCAAGGCTTGCTGATGACTGTAGCCCTTGCGTTTGCTGGTTTGGGGCTTGGGCTGACATTACCAAGCTTGAATGTTGTTGTGCAGAATGTATTACCTCCCCAGGATAGGGGGATCGGGCTTTCCATGTTTGGCTATGGCCGTGAGTTTGGCGGTGCGATAGGTGTTGCGTTTTGTGCGGCGCTCTTTCATATCAAAGTGCCTGTACTGGTGGGGGAAGGAAGTGCAGACGGCCTTGCACAGTTCGATCCCGTCGCGTTGGGGCAGGGCTTCACAGTAACCTACGGCGGCTTGGTTATTGTTGCAGTGGTATCTTTGGTTGTGGCACTTTTGTGCTTGAAGGTGCAGCCGTTATCGACGGATGTGGCTAAGCCCAAGCGGTCTTATAAACCCGAGCAATAGAGAGCATATCTAGCTCCGCACAATCGACTCAATGAAAAGCTCTGTTTAAATCTAAGTTACCTTGAAGTCGCTTGGATTTAAACAGGGCTTTTTTGTGGACAAATTATTGCTGTCAGGCACAATACGCCGCCTTAGTTTTTAATATCGTCACGGTGTGTGGCGACGAGGTGAGTCATGGCATGGTATGAGTGGCCGTTTATTCTTTCTAGTGTGTTAACCCAATTAGCCATTGGTGCATTTATTGTACAAGGCCTAGCACTGTTTACGGGCAAGCTGTGTTTTGGCCAAGCAGATAGGCTGCATAGGGCTATGCCTGTTTTATGGCTAATGCTTTTTTGTGCACTCATGTTGCGGGAACTCAATTTGATGCTTTCTAAAACTGACGATGGTTATCAGATAGGGTACGAGGCACTTCTTGCTATAACATTTTTTGCCTCTGCGTTAATGTATTGGTTTGCAGAAAAAGCGCTAGTTGGCTCAGATGCTTTTCGTAAGTGTTGCCTGGCACTCGCTGTTGCCGTAGGTGCAGGCTACTTGTTCAATGGCTTGATGATGCGCAGTGAGCAATGGCTTGTTGCTTCACATTTCTTGGCGACTACGCTGTGTGGGGGGACGCTGCTAGCACATGCATGTCTAATTAGAGCAAAACACAAAGTTGAAGAATTGAATTCGATATTGCCCCGAGTAGGCGCAGCTATCGCTATTGTTTGCTTGCTGACCGGTTTGGCGCAACTCGGAGAGCTGGCGAGCCAAATTGAAGCAGAGGGGACAATCATGCCTTTCGTTGCTCAGGTCGTGAGCCTCGGGCTGTTATTGGCTGCTGTGGGCGTTTGGTATATGCCTATTATGACCAAGAGCAAGCCTGTGATGAGTGTAATGACTTTTGCATTAGCCTTGAGCGTACTTTCATCATACTTTGCGGGTGTTGGTTATTAGGCATACTCTCATTTAGCCCCCAACAAAAAACCGCGATGCTAAGGTTTTAGCATCGCGGTTTTTTGTATGAGTAAGTCTCAAGTGACTATTTTACAACGCCTAGGATTTCCCTAAAACGGTCACCTTCGGCCACTTCCTGGAGTTCGAAAATTAGCATTTCGGCTGTTGTTAACGACGCACCAAATTGCTGCATCTTTTGCAGGGCAACTTGTTTATTCGTTGGGTTGCGTGACGACACAGCATCGGCAACAACCTCTACATGATAGTCCGCTTCAAGTAGTTGGCGAACTGTTTGGTAAACACAAATATGAGCTTCGATACCGACTACAATTACGTTCTTGCAGCCTGATGCAGCCAATGCTTCGACAAATTTAGGCTCTCGATAACAGCTGAAGCTATTTTTTGCGATTGGGGTGTGACCATGCAAGTGATCAGAGATTTGCGGAATGGTTGGGCCTAGCTTGTGAGGAATTTGCTCTACCCAAATAATCGGGATATCCAGAATTTTGGCACCTTTAACAACCGTTTCTAGGCTTTTGAAAAGGGTTTCTTTGCCGTCCATGATTTGAGCCAGCTTTCCCTGGACATCAACTATTACTAGCGCAGTATCGTTTGTTGTAAGCATATGAATATCCACTCATTAGTTAAGCTACTACCATATAGGAATTTGAGGGCGATTAAAAATAGCCTGTTCGCAATTTGGTTATTCGCGTTGCTTAAATCCCGAGTATTCAATACCAGCAAGTTGCGCCATTTCTCGATTCCAGGTTGCTAAATCATCTTGGTTGAACTGGTTAAGGTGATGATGGCCACAGGCTCGCGCCATCACCTGCATTAATTCGCAAGATGCCGTTAAAAAGTTAGATAGCTTACCTGCAGCGATATTGGGGTCGAGCTTCTTGCGCAGCTCTGGGTTTTGCGTGGCAATCCCTGCGGGGCAGTTATTGGTATTGCAGATCCTAGCTCCCACACAACCTATGGCTTGCATAGCGCTATTGGCCAGCGCAATGCCATCAGCCCCTAAGGCCATAGCTTTGATGAAATCAGTTGGCGTGCGCAAGCCGCCAGTAATAATTAATGTCACTTCCCCCGTCATACCTTGCTTATCGAGGAAGTATCTTGCTCTTGCTAGAGCCGGTATGGTGGGAACACTAATATGATCCCTGAAAATTTCAGGTGCGGCACCGGTTCCTCCGCCACGGCCATCGAGGATGATGTAGTCAGCACCTGCCTCGAGAGCAAAACCCATGTCTCGCTCAATATGGTTGGCGCTGAGTTTGAATCCAATAGGGATCCCTCCAGTGATCACCCGGACATTTTCAGCAAAAGCAGCGAAGTCGCGTGGTGTTTTCAGATCTTTGAAGGTGGGGGGAGAAATGGCATCTGTACCCTCTTGTAGGCAGCGGGTCTTGGCAATTTTACCGGTATTTTTAATTGCTGGAAGGTGGCCCCCTGTACCGGTTTTTGCACCTTGTCCTCCTTTGAAATGGAAGGCTTGGACTTTTTTCAATAAGCCTTCGTGGTAACCAAACATAGCGCTGGCCAGCTCGTAGAAGTACCGGCTGTTGGCTTGCTGCTCTTCTGCTAGCATACCTCCTTCCCCTGAGCAGATACCGGTACCAACCATTTCTGCGCCCATGGCAAGTGCTGTTTTAGCTTCCTCGGAAAGGGCACCGAAACTCATGTCAGAAACAAACAAAGGCATGCTAAGCACAAGTGGCTTTTTCGCTTTAGGCCCAATAACCAATTCCGTTCCTACCTTGGCATCTTCCATCAGCGGCTTTTTAGCCATCTGGGCCACCATGATTTGTATATCATTCCAATCAGGGAGTTGGTAACGGGGGACTCCCATGGCAGTCATGGCACCGTGGTGACCAAGGTTACTGAGCCCCTCTCGGGCTAACTGGTGGATGAACTCAACGGTGGGCTCTTCTTTTGTTGCCTTGGCGGTTGGGAGCGCATCTTGGCTTGCTGTCACTCCCGGACCTTCATTGCCAACATCCTCTTGGCTAAATTGCTTGTGTGTACCGTCGCAAAATGGCGCATTCGCAGTATGTTTGCAGGCACAAAGAAAGGCATCGCCATCTTGCTCGGCTTTGAAGCTCTTTGGCTTGAAGTCGGTCGTTTGGTGCGAGCCATCACAAAAAGGTTGTTTGGTCGAACGCCCGCAGGTGCAGAAGTAGTAGGTTTGCCCTTTTTCTAACTGAACTTTGACGGGTTTGTTATTTGCAATGACAGGCTTACTCATTAATCGCTCCACAAGAACAGCCAAAAAGTATGCTCAAAGTATGGAAGAGGATGCGCATGTTTGCACGATTGTCGTTGCTAGGGTAAACGAAGGGATCGTTAGACGATTGATAGCGAAATTGAATGATTTTTGCTAATTCAGAAAAGACAATTTAATCTTTTGTAACGGTCAGCTACTTTACAGCGGACCTAATTCACGGAACAATGCAGATGTTTACGTTTAAAAGACTTTGTAAAATACTATGACGGAAAAGAAAGCTAGCCCTCTTAACGATTTGATTTTTAATGTCATCGTGCCTTCAGTTGTATTGATGAAGCTCAGTGGTGATGAATACCTAGGCTCTGTTGGCGCTTTGGTAGTTGCCTTGGCTTTTCCGGTTGTGCTGGGTGGCTACGAGCTCATTAAGTACAAAAAATTCAACTTTATATCTTTGTTAGGTTTTATCAGTGTACTCCTGACTGGTGGTATCGGCCTATTGCAGCTTGACCCGAAATGGTTAGCAGTCAAAGAGGCATTGATCCCTGGCTTGATTGGTATCGGTGTATTTGCGTCGACCTTCACCAAGTACCCAGTTGTTAGCAAGATGCTGTTTAACGACACGGTATTGAACCTTCCCCTCATAAACGAAAAGTTGAACGAGTTCGGGCGCAAGCGTGATTTTGACCGTCGCTTGCTAACATCGAATTACCTGTTCGCCGGTACTTTCGTATTCTCATCAGCAATGAACTACATCCTGGCTAAAATGATTGTCACTAGCCCTGCTGGCTCTCAGGCATTCAATGAAGAATTGGGACGCCTAACGCTGGTGAGTTACCCTGCGATTGCGATTCCTTCCATGATAATGATGATGGGTATTTTCTTTTATATGTGGCGTCAGATCCGTCAGATGACCCAGCTTGAAACTGCCGAAATATTGAAAGCTGAGCAGTAACAGCACGCTCTGCAATCAAAGCCAGCATCATTGCTGGCTTTTTTTATGTCTTCTGAAAAGCAGAGTTGGTTGAAAAGCGATAGACGTGTATAGTTCACGCCAAAAGCTCTTGCCTATTCGGTAGATGCAAGAGCAAGCGATATTGAATAATGCTGTTATAGCAGCATAGAAAAATGAGGTACTCCATGGCTCGCACTGCACATGCACTACACATTCTGGTGAAACATAAAGAACTGGCAGAGGATCTTCTTCAGCAATTGAAGAAGGGTGCAAAATTCCAGACGTTGGCAAAGAAGCATTCCACATGCCCGTCAGGCAAAAAAGGTGGTGACTTGGGTGAGTTCCGTAAAGGCCAGATGGTGCCGCAGTTTGATAAAGCGGTTTTCTCCAACAAAGCGATAAGCACCAGTGAAGCACTGAAATTGAAGAACCCAGAGTTACGTGGGTTGATCCCAGAAGTCGTAAAGACCAAGTTTGGCTGGCATATTATCAAAGTGCTTTACACTGTTTGATAAGTCACTCACTTTGAATGAAGGCGCCTTGTGCGCCTTTTTTAGGCTTGTTATTTCAGCATTGCTTGTTTATATCTTCCTGCTAGTTATCTGTTCGGGCAGGAAAGGGGATGATTGTTGTGTCATCTTCTCGGGTATCGGACCAACAGAGGATAGCTGAATAGTAGTAGCGAACGAGAGCGATCCACAATGCAATGCTAATGCAGCCCAGCAAAACCAACATGCCAACCATCTGGTTTTGACCTGAGATCATGAGTAAGAGAGCAACAAGGATGCCAATGGTAAGAAGCCCGAGCATTGGCTTGAAAGTTAATTCAAAGAATGTTCTCAAGTGATAAAAAAACAGAAATAGCGCTTTTTTCACTACCATAAAGCTGCCCCCAATCCCTGTACTCTTGTAGGTTTATTTTACATATTATTTACATTCAATCGCGATCGCAATAACCGTTCTATTGGTTTAGTGACTGTTTTCTTGTAGCACCGGCACGTTTTCCGTTTTGCTTCTGTAGACAAGAAGTGGGTCAGGGCATTTTTGATCTAAAAGGCTGAGTGCTTGTTCCTCCATGGTGATGTCTTTCGCTATGTCAGGGTATCGCTGGCGGTAAGACTCCAGACACAGCTTTGAAGCACTAATGAGTTCCATTATGAGGTTTTGGGAGTGGGTTATGCCAGCAAGATCCTTGGCGTCTTGGGCTACAAGCAACAAATCGAGCTCTTTTTCAACTTGCTGGTGAGGTGCCTCTAAACACAGGCAAATTTCATCGGTGATAGAATCTAGTTGATCAACTGCTGAAGTATTAAATGAGAGGAAGCCAAAAAGATACAACATATTAATATTGTTTAGCATACAGCCTCCTCGCAACCGGATTGTGTAAGTATATACGCAGGTGCAGGATGCGGTAGGTTATCCTCTCATTCTAGGGGCTAAGGGCATATTGAAGGGTTGTCAAACTTAATGGGTAAGGCTGAACACTTGGTTCCCTCAATTAATTTATTGAAGACATCATCATCGCTCTTTTGCTTAATGAACCAGTGAAAGCCGTACCCTTCAGAGAGCCACAATTGAAGACGTGGCTGGCGGTATAGCAAGTAGCTTGTGTACTCATCGACATTGACATTGAAATCATTAGTTTCAAGTTCACGCTGAGTGAATGGCTTGATGCCAAACTGTTTTTGGTCTTCAGGACTAAGCGCCCAGTAGTGGTATTCAGGAAAACTATCAACGGATATTAAGAAGGGCATTTTGCTGTTCTCATTCATCGTAGCTCTCCCGCCTCGGAAGGTATAAGCGATGAACTGAGTATGATCAGCGGTTGGACGATAATTAATTGTGTTGAAATACCAACTCCCGTCATCAACTAAATTAGCGAAATGATGTGAAAGAGTTGCTGTAAAAGCACCGTTTTCCAGGAAAATATTATAGGACTTAACCCCAGTCTGGATGGAGGTATTGTCCTTCAGTACATCCATTGAAGCGAGTGGCGGCACCTTCGGTAGATAGTTTCCAAGAAGATCCCATATTGCAGTCAGTTCAGAGTGATGGAAGTTAATTGCATGGGCGGTGTTGATATCGCAGCCATCCGGTGTCTTATCACAGAGTGCAATAGAAAATTCATTATCTAGCTTGTGAATAAACATAAGCTTATTGTTGAGGTTGCCGGGGGTGATGAAGGTGTCATTAGCTTGGAGGAGGTAGTCGAAGTCATCCTGCCACAAAGACAAAAAGATAATTGTATTATTTTTATCATCATTAATGAGTTTGTACTTATAATTGGCAACCCAACCATTGGAAAGAAACCAAAATAAAGGGATACATACAACTAATAACAACAGGCTAAGCAGGTGTGTGTGATTTTTTGCTTTGGCTTTGTGAGCGTGTTTTGTAGAGGTTATACCGACACTGATTTCAACTGGTGTCACAAATTTTCTTATAGTTATTTTATATCCTAAGCGTGGGACAAGCTGGATATATTGACCTATTTCTTCTTCCTGAAGCTTAATCCTAAGCGTACGGATCGTTTGAAAAAGTGATGTTTCAGATACGCCTTCCCGTGCCCAACCGGCTGTTATTAAATCTTTTTTACTGACCATATCCGGTGTTCTGCTAACGAGCTGGAACAGCACTTCTTTTTCAGCTCGATTTAGCAGTATTTGACCAGCTTGACTGAATAATGATTTTTTTTGGCAGTCAAAGAAAAAGTTATCAGAAATCTGTGCTACGTGGTTAGAATCATTAACTTTCTTGGACATTTAATGTGCTCAGTATCATATGTGTTAGTTAAATCGGGGCTGAATTATTCAACAGGGAAATATAAGTATCTATTTAATTTGACAATTTTGCCATACTTCGAAATTCACAACCATATATAGGGCATTTTTTTACTCCGGATTTGAACAAAAATTTATGGTTAGAGACAGTTTTAATATCAAAAAAAAGAGAATTGTATAGTTTTTGCGACGGTCGTGCAGTTCATACTTTTGGACTCCCAAGGCTATCTACACTCATAACTATAAGCCACATCGCAGTTTGTAGATAAATAAGTGGCGTGAAATTGGGGGCTATATGATTGCGTCAGTTGTAAGGGGAAAATCCTGCCTGCCCGTGATCTGTATCATTGGTTTTGTAGCGGCTAATAATGCTTTTGGCTCGGATTTATTTGATGGGTCATTGAAGAAAAAGCTTACTGCAGAAGTTGATACGGCGATGGCAGAACTCAAAGGCATGGCTAGCCATGTCCGGGGTGATAAAGTCGATAAAAAATATCGGTCTATAAACAACCATGCTAATTCTGCCGGATTAAGGCATGCGTCACATGGGCACCGTATCTCATCATCTTATGTGCCATTGTATAGCAATGATCCCCTTTCAGTTTATACACCGCCAGGCTTACCAGAAAAAGCCTTGGCAGATAGCGGAGTATTCGGAGACGGTTATCACTCCCAAGTTGCCGGCTATATTCGAGTAGATAATACCGTGCTTGCCGATAATGCATCATTTAGCAAATCGGCAGAGCAGGAGCAAAGTGGTTACTCGTTAACCCTAGGTGGGGATTATTTATATCAAAACCAATATTTATTCGGGTTAACGTTGGGTTTACCGTTCTATAAACCTTTGTCAGAAGGCAGTGATACCGAAATTGATGGCTTAATGGCTTCTGGGTATTTCACCTACTTCCAAGATGCATGGTTTATAGACTTTAACGCCAGTTATGCGGTGATGGACACCGATATAGAGCGGCAGGTGACTTTGTACACCGACCCTGTTGTTAATAATGCGAGTGAAGCAGACTCAGATATATGGGTGTTCTCGTTGGGTACTGGTTATATTTTTGAATATAACTACTTAAATATTGCTCTGGAAAGCAGCTTACAATATACCTTGTCGGATACTGATCGGTACGAGGAGCGATTGTCGCTGAGCAATTCTAGTTATCTATTCTCAAAGATCGAAGATGTTGATGCGCTTGAGTCAACCATGTTGATCACAGGTATGAGCATATCGCATCCATTCAGGACTCCTTTCGGTGTGTTCCAGCCTTATGCGAAGGGGTATTTACATTATGATATCGCCAGCAGTAAGGAGCGTATCATCTCTCAGCTCAAATCCAACTATTCTGGCAGTATCTTACCTATTGTGATTGAGTCTGATGATGATGTTTATGGGCGTGTGCATTTAGGTATTTCAGGCGCACTCAGCAAGGACTGGTATGGTTATGCTGAAGCAAGTCAACTGGTATGGCATGACGACTTATCGGCTTATACCATCTCTGTGGGACTGAGTATGGCGCTGGATTAATGTGAATGTCGACATCTAAAGATTATCTGCCCGGCTAAGCCGGGCTTTGTTTTATGGGCACGATTGGACGATATTTATTCTTTATATTTCTGTCGGTTAGTGTGACACACCTTCCGTGAGGAATGTCCTATTCTGTACACACCACAAATTTTGGTAGACCGACTACAAATGGTGACCTCCAGCCAATAATGCTATGAACTGTTGTTAATAATCTACTTTTTAGTGCTTTCGATCACAGTATGCAGAGCGTAAAATTCAGTATTGTTCCCGCCATAATTAAAACTCAAATTTTATACTTCCCCCCATAAAATTATGAGTATAAAGGGAAAAATCTCGTGAACTTTAAATTATCAACGGTTGCCAAGGCCGTTATTCCACTGTGTTCTGCATTTGTTATTGTTGGTTGTAACAGCTCATCGTCGTCAGATGATGGTAAGTTTGATACGACCAATCCACCTGCTATTGATATTGAACTACCTGAAACGGATGGCCCAGCGGCTTATCTTCCTGAAAGTGGCTCGGTAGAAGAGCCAATTACAGCCGGAAATGATGAAGCCGTTATCTATATGGTTGCGAGAAATGGTGCTGCTAAATCATCAGCCAACTTCAGCGGTTATAGCCTTCATGTATGGAACGATGATACTTGTGATCGTGCTGGGTTAGTTAATGGTGACTGGAGTAATAAATCAATCGTCCCTGCAGGTGAGGATGAGTACGGACCATATTGGAAGTTACCACTACAAAGCGGAAGTAAAGATTGTATTAACTTTATCATTCGTGATGACAACTTAAGTAACCTTTCCGGTAGCGACGCAAAACTAGACTTCAACGAGATCAAAGATAGGACTGCGTCGTATGTTAAAGGTAGCAATGTCGCTTATGACGATCGTGGCGATGCTTATGTATTGTTATTTGGTGTGTCTAATGCCGAAGCACATTTGGTTGAAGGGCATACGTTAATCTGGGAGGGAGCGGAGTCAGCAGACGAGGTTCGACTCTACGTTCAGTTGGAAGGCGGTTTTGGCCCAAACAGCGAAAATCAATATGACGCCGAATACATCGTATTGGAACCAACAGTATTAAGTGCTGATGTAAAAGCGAAGTTCCCTCACCTTGCTGATAAAACAGCATACTCGATCGACAGTGCGATAGATATGCGCCCGGTTATCAAGGCAGAATTAGCTGCCCTTGCTGTTGATGAAGAGGGCCTTGTTCAAAGCGGAACAAAAGTTCAGCCAGCAGGGGCTTTTGATCAGCTATTTGCAACAGCAGCAGCCAATGTTGAATTAGGTGCGGTTATAGAGGGCAGCTCAACGAAATTCAACGTGTGGGCACCATCAGCGCAGAATGTCGTAGCCGTTCTCTTTGACAATGACAAAGAAGAACTGGGTCGCCTTCAGATGGATTACGATGAAACCTCAGGCGTATGGTCTTTAGATACGGATAAGGCACCAAATGGTACTTACTTCCGGTATTTGGTCGATGTATTCCATCCGGTTTCAGGAAAAGTTGAAAGTTATCAGGTCACTGATCCGTATTCATTGAGCCTGTCGATGAACTCTGAGTTCAGCCAGGTGATTGATCTTGATGATCCTGCACTTAAACCTCAGGGCTGGGACGATCTTCAGCGCCCAATAGATCAGTCAAATCCTTCGCAATTCGTGATTTATGAATCGCATGTCCGTGATTTCTCTGCGCAAGATGAATCCACAGCGGCAAGTGCACGTGGTAAGTTTGTTGCCTTTACGCAATCGGACTCTGTCCCGGTTAAACACCTAAAATCATTGAGTGAAAATGGTGTTACTCACTTACATCTATTGCCTATTTTCGATATTGCCACTATCAATGAAAACCCGAATGAAGCTGCAAATATCGAAGAGCCGTTTAGCAAACTCTGCGACGTCAACCCGGCAGTGAAAAACTCTGACTTTGCCAAATACTGTACATCAGGTATGACAATTGCCGAAGCACTTGCCGAGGTGAAGCAGGGTGATACCAAGGACAACCCAGTCGTACAGGAACTGAACCGTTTTGTTTCAGATGTCGATGGCTTTAACTGGGGCTATGACCCATTCCATTACACCGTGCCGGAAGGCTCTTACTCAACCAATCCAGATGGGCCGCAACGGATAAAAGAACTGCGTGAAGCAGTGTTGTCAATTAAACAAGATATTGGCATGAACGTAGTAATGGATGTGGTCTACAACCATACCAACTCAGCAGGACCTGAAGCCCGTACTTCTGTGCTCGATAAACTTGTTCCTTGGTATTACCAGCGCTTGAATCCAACAACGGGTACCGTTGAAAACTCTACCTGTTGTTCAAATACGGCACCGGAGCGAGCCATGTTCGAGAAGATGATCAGTGATTCGCTGGTGGTTTGGTCTCGTGATTACAAGATTGACTCATTCCGTTTCGACTTGATGGGGCACCATCCTCTGGATCAAATGCAGCGTTCGTTGCTTGAAGTCCAGAAGGTTGATCCGAATACCTACTTCTATGGTGAAGGTTGGAACTTCGGTGAAGTAGAGAATGACGCCTTGTTTGTCCAAGCAACCCAGCCGAACCTGGGCGGAACAGGTATCGGTAGTTTCTCTGATCGCTTGCGTGATGCGGTGCGGGGCGGCAGCCCGTTTGACAGCAAAGAGGGCATTCGCAAAACCCAAGGCTTTGGTAATGGTGCCTATGTTCAGCCTAATGAGAGCAGTGATGTAACGAAAGAAACAGCACTGCATTATGCCGACCTTACCCGTCTTGGCATGGCTGGCAACCTGAAAGACTTTGAGATGATTGATTCGACAGGAGAAAAGATCACCGGTGAAGACCTCGATTACAACGGTGCACCTGCTGGTTATGCGGTTGATCCAACAGAGATCCAAAACTACGTCTCTAAACACGATAACCAAACGCTGTGGGACAACAACCAATACAAGATTGGTTACGCTGTGACGACTGGAGAACGTGTTCGTATGCAGGCTGTTTCGCTTGCTACCGCAATGCTAGGTCAAGGTATGCCATTTACCCACATGGGATCTGAACTATTGCGTTCTAAGTCTATGCAGCGTGACTCCTATGATTCAGGGGATTGGTATAACTTGGTTGACTTCACCCTTAATGATAACAACTGGGATAAAGGTTTACCGCGTAAGGATAAAGATGGCGACAACTACGAACTTATCGAAGAGGTGATCAATTCAGCAGGGCTCAATGCGAAGCCAGATCACGACGATATGGCCAATATGGTTGAGTACTTCAAAGAGTTGGCATTGCTTCGTAAGTCGTATCCACTAATCTCGTTGGGCAAGGGTGAAGAAGTTAAGCAACGCGTTGATTTCCACAATACGGGCAGTGATCAAACACCTGGCTTAATCGTTATGTCTATTGATAACGGTACAACTTCAGGTGCTGATTTGGATAGTAAAGTTGATGGCCTAGTCATTGTGATTAACGCTTCACCGACTGAGCAAGAAATCGATGTGGAAGATGCGAATGGTGTGAAAAAGGAACTAACCCTAAGCCCTTACCACACGTCTGATTTAACCTCAGGTGTTACAGATGGCGCAACAGCTAAGGTACCCGCCTGGACGTCTGTTGTGTTTGAAATCCAACGTGAGGGCGCTAACCGTGGCGCAGGTATCCCGGTAACAGAAAAATAATCAATATTTATTATTGAGCCTAAAGCCCTCTATGTAGAGGGCTTTTTTATGGAGCCCGTATTGAGAGCCTGTCAATTGCAAAGATAAACAGATCGTTCATCATTGGTTCATTTTCGCTGCTATACACTGCAAAGCATGAAAGTACGATAGAAAAGAAGGTTAGCGATGAAAAATACACTTACCAGCATTTTTGCTTTAGTACTGGGTTTCTTTACTGTGACATTTGCGGCTGTCATGGGGCTATTCATCGGATTGGGTGCACTGATTGCCAGACCGTTTATCAGAAAGAAAATCAATGCTGCTTATGAAGAAGCGTTGAGACAACAGGGATATACCCAGCAAAGCTACACCCAGAGCTATGGTCAGACACAAAGTGGTTCGACTATTGACGGTGAATATGAGGACGTTACCCACTCAGCACCTCATGGTTCGAAGCAGTCAATGGCTTGAAATAAATAGGCTTGAAATAAATCAGATTCGAAAAACGCCAGTTTTTAAAGCTGGCGTTTTTTTATGGGTTCTATTCGGTGTTGTATCTAGATTTGTTAAGGACGCTGCTCTCAAGGACGATAGTGACTTCTCACACAAGCAAGAAAATCGGTGACATCTTCCTCGTTTGCATTGATTCGGTACTTTTTGTCGTTACCACGTAACTCGAAGTGCCCTTTATCTTCTTTAATTAAAGTTGCAAATATATCAAAGGCTTGTTTGTCGCTGGTGCCTCCAAGCATGACGAACCTGCCGACTGTGTGCTTGGTGCCATTGTTACGCCAGTTAGTGGTGAAAACTTCCACTGGGCTACCTGAGCGATAGTAGTGGATATTCTCGAAACCGACCGGGTGATCGATATCCGTTTTCAAATCAACATAACGATGGCGCATGGTGTTGTTGGTAATGACGGCTATCTGCAAGTCGGGGGTGAAGGTGTTTTGCTGGCTTTTGGTCAGATGGTACATATCAAGCCGGCACATACCTTCGTTATTGAGTGTCCCACTGGTAGGTTGGATCTTGGCGCTAGCATAGGTACTGACCAAATAAGAAGTAAGCAAAAAAGCGAAAGTGAGGTGCTTCATACAACTGCCCTTGAAAACATCTTTTCAAAGCATAGTGATTCATACTGTTTTGGCAGTGTCTTAAATTAGCTACAAACATATAATTCTTTTTATTTCTGGTTATGAATTATAAATCTTGGTCTTCACCATTCTTCGGTATTGGCTTGGGCTCATAGTAAACTGCTGTTGGAACCGGGTTGAAAAATGATGTGCATCTTTGTAGCCAACTTGCTCGGCAACATCTTGTACCGACATACCAAAATCTCGCAGCAGTTGCTGTGCGGCATCCATTCTTAAGCGCTGTAGATGCTGGTGGGGCGTTTCTCCTACTTGGTCTTTAAACTTCCGGTTAAATGTCCGAAGCGGCACGCCACAATGATCTGCAATACTTTGTGCAGTGATAGGGCTGGCAAGATTCCTCTTCATCCAGTCTTGCGCAAGGGCTATCGATTCGTCGAACTGTAGCTGTCCACCAATTTGATAAAACGGCTGCTGGGTTGATTTAGAGATTTCATGGCCGAAGTGAGTCTCTATGGTCTGCGCTGTTTTTTGACCGAAATACTCAGTGATTAGGTGCAGTATCATCTCCGATTGTGAGTTGATACTGGTTGTACAGTAAATACCGTCGGCAGCGGTGATTGAAGCTTGGCGGTTCAAGATGACTTTCGGGTAGCGGTTGGCAAATGTATCGAAGAAATACCAGTGGGTTGTCGCCACTTGGTTGTTAAGCAAACCTGTTTCGGCTAGCCAAGCGACGCCTGTACCGGTAGCCACTAGCTTCGCCCCTTTTTGGTATTGAGCCTTGAGCCAAGGAATAATTTCTGGTGTACGGTGGATAGACTGCTGCGGGTTTCCCCACATGGGGGGCAGGATCAATATATCGAAAGTGTGCTGGTCGTCGTCATAGGTAATGTCCGGCTGAAGTTTTAGCCCTGCAGTGACTTTGGTTGGAGCTAGTTTGGGAGCGATGAGATTGATTGTAAACGGCTGACTCCGTTGTTGTGCTCGAGGGCGAAGACTGGCCGCAGAACTGAGCATTTCGGCGGCTAAAGAAATCCCGGTTATTAGCGCTCTTTCATAGAGGAGAAAACCAATTTTCATGTTTATCAATAACCTATCAAAGTATACCAAAACATCAATTCGACCAATCATATTATCGATTGGCGTATTTGTCAGTTAATTTGGCATTAATGCCAGATGAATGAACAGTGTAAATTGGTAATCTATGTGCTCTTCAATTTTGGGAGCAGGTTCAGGATGTCAACATTACCGCTAATTGTAGGCTTCGGTGGTATCAATGCCGCTGGTCGTAGTTCGGGTTTTCATAGTTATAAGCGCATGGTGGCAGATGTGCTTACCGACCAGGAAATGGCCTCCACTTGGCAGGATCTAGCACACCGGATGGGGTTGTCTGGTGAGGCAGGTTTAGATCCCGAAATCATCGAGGCTATCAAGGCGGGTACGCTTGTAAGACGCATTGAATCGTTTGATCCTGATAGCTTGCGCTATCAATACAAAGCGGCGCTAAACGGTGGCCAGGAAACAATTTCTTTCACGTTAAGAAAGTTGAAAATGCCCACTCAGATCCCGGACAACTGGCAAGTGGAAGAGCAGGGTAGCAAAGTACAGATCACGGTGACGGGAGAGCTGAACGCGTTGCTGGAAGATCGCGTGAGTTTTCCAGTGACAAGTGGCGGTAATATTCCGACTGGGTTTGACCCGGCTAAGCTTTATAACTCTCGCTTCCATCCCCGTGGACTCACTTTGACCGTATACGGCGCATCTGATGCCCTTAACTCGCTAGGTATGGATTGGGATGAAGTGCTCAAGCATATCAAGCCGGATCAGGTTTCGGTCTACGCGGGCAGTGCATTGGCTCAGGTAGACGATAATTCATTGTCCGGCATGTTGGCTGCACCTTTGACTGGTGGCCGCGTGAGTTCGAAGATGATGGCGTTGTCTCTCGCTGAAATGCCTGCTGATTTCATCAATGGCTATGTGATCAACAGTATTGGTACAACAGGTACCAGTATGGGAGCATGTGCCACTTTCTTGTATAACCTGCGCCAAGGCATGTTAGATATTCAGCAGGGCAAGTCTCGCGTAGCCATTGTGGGTAATGCTGAAGCGCCAGTTGTTGCCGAAATCATGGAAGGCTTCCGAGTGATGGGGGCATTGGCTGAAGACGCTCAACTAAAGGCATTGGATAACAGTGATACCGTTGACAACCGTCGTGCTTGCCGACCGTTTTCATCGAATGCTGGCTTTACCATGGCAGAATCAGCTCAGTTTGTAGTGTTGATGGATGATGAGTTGGCGCTCGAACTTGGCGCAAACATTTATGGTTCGGTAGCGGATGTCTTCATCAATGCTGATGCCAATAAAAAATCCATCTCGGCACCGGGCGTGGGTAACTATGTCACTGTCGCCAAAGCTGCAGCATTAGCGAAAGCGATCCTTGGCCCTGAAGGTGTTAAGCAGACTTATGTCCAAGCGCATGGTACGGGAACACCGCAGAACCGAGTGACTGAAAGCCATATTTTGAATGAGGTCGCTAAAACATTCAGCATCGAGAATTGGCCAGTGGCGGCGATCAAGTCTTATGTCGGCCATTCAATGAGCTCAGCGCCTGGCGATCAGCTAATAGCATCCTTGGGTGTGTGGCAGTATGGTTGGATCCCGGGGATCAAGACGATCGACCATATCGCAGATGATGTGCATCAGTCGAATCTGAACATCTTGACTGATCACTATTTTGCTGGCGAGCATGGTGAGGATTACAAAGCGGTGATCCTTAATGCCAAAGGATTTGGTGGCAACAACGCTTCTAGCCTTGTGCTTTCGCCACAGCAAACGATGACAATGCTGTCGAAGAAATACAGCAACGAGAAAATTGCTGCTTACTCTAACAAGAATGAATCCGTATCTTCGCAGGCTGTTGCTAATGACAAGGCGGCCTGTGTAGGTGAAGAGACAATTCGATACCACTTTGGCAAAAGTGTCATGGACGAAACCTCTGTGGAGCTAACAACGGATTCTATTAAGCTTTCAGCATTTGCTGAGCCAATCCCACTGACAGCGGTTAACCCATACGCCGATTACAGTTAAACCAACCCGATATGGGGGAGTTAACGAATAAAAGCCGCAGTTCATACACTGCGGCTTTTTTATGGTAACGTGAGCCGTTAAAACTTTTATAACAACAAGAATTATTACAACGAATAGGAGTCTTAGGCGTTGGCTAACGTTATGCTAGTTGCAAACCTTAACTGTGATAGGGTTCTGCAGCTTAAAGAATCACTGCAAGCGGGTGGTAGGCATCATTATCAGGATTTGGGCCGTCGTTTAGGTGGTGGCGGCGCTAATACAGGCTTGGCACTTGTTTATGCCGGGCATAATGTATCACTGGTAAGCCAGGTCGGTCGTGATGAAACGGCAGATTGGCTGCTTGCCGAAGCCAGTCTGAAAGGTCTCAATTGTTCGTTGTTACAACGTAATGATATCGTGACTCCCGAGCTGATGCTGTTAATGACACCCGATGGCGAGCGTACGATTATCCGTCCCGAGCGTCCGGCTTTTGCGCTAGGTGCCGCCCCCGACTTTGCTAACTGGGATGCTGTATATTTCAACTCCAGTGCCGATGGTATTGAGGAGTGGGCAGCCAAAGCTTTGCAAACCCAAGCTATGCAAACCAGCGCTCTGCAAACAAGGACATCTTTGGTTGTTGCTCAGTTACCTAAAAGTCAAAGCGTTCGACCGTGTCAGGTGCTTATTACATCTCAATCGGATCTAATGGCGCATTTTTATTCTCAAGGTGGTGAAGCCCACGATGATAAACTTGAGCCTTTCCAATACGGCAAGTCCATTGCGGGAGACTCGCTTCAATATTTCATTGTGACTGATGGTGACAAAGGGGCGACTGCCTATACAGAGTCTGGTGAATATTATGTCGCGGCGGCTCATGCCGAAGTGGTTGATACGACTGGTGCTGGTGATGCTTATGCTGCCGGGGTTATCCATGGCTTGTTACAAGGTCTATCCATTACAGAGTCAATGGAGGTAGGTTCATCTTGGGCCGCGATAGCGGTTTCGACCAAGAGCTCGGTCCCTGGCGAGGCGTTTAAAGCTTATCTGGCGCAGAAGGGATAAAAAAGGGTTAGCCAATGGCTAACCTTTTTTTGATAGTAGGTTGCAAATAACTTATTTCTTCAGCTTGGTCACTTTAGACTTGTTCAGTACCGCACGGCGCAGGCGAGCACGGCGTTCTGCATCTGATTGATCCGCTGGGTTATTGGTACGGCCTTTGCGATCACGGAATGCCGCTTTATTATGGATTTTATCCAATAGAGCATCACGGCTTTTCGGCTCATAACCCGTAAGTTGAATACGTTTGATGCGTTGTTTGATCAGGTTTTCAACCTGCTGAAGTGTTAGCTCTTCTTCACGGCTAACAAAAGATACCGCATGACCTTGTAGCCCAGCACGGCCAGTTCGGCCAATACGGTGAACGTAGTCTTCAGCCAGGAAAGGCATGTCGAAGTTAACTACGTGCGGCAGGCCTTGGATATCCAAACCTCGTGCAGCGACTTCGGTTGCCACCATCACACGTGCTTTGCCTTCTTTGAACTCATCTAGCGCACGACGACGGGCACTTTGCGCCTTGTCACCATGGCAAAGCACTGCTTTGATGCCATCAAGCTTAAGTTCTTTCACCAGCTCGTTGGCTGTCTCTTTGTAATTAACGAAAACCAGCACTTGCTTCCAGTTTTTCTTACCGATCAACTCAGACAGCAACTCGCGTTTGCGATCTTGGTCAACAGGGTAAACAACGTGGGCGACCGTATCTGCCGTAGCATTTTCAGGGCTCACTGAAATACGCTTTGGCTTGCGGGTAATGTCGTTTGCCAGCTTGTTCATTTGAGAAGAGAAAGTGGCAGAAAACAGCATCGTCTGAGGGTGGTTACGGATGTCACTCATGATCATACGGATATCATTGATGAAGCCCATGTCCAACATACGGTCGGCTTCATCGAATACCAAGAACTCAAGGTTAGCAAGTGTCACATTGCTTAACTCCATGTGCTCTAGCAGGCGACCTGGAGTGGCAACTAAAATATCCAAGCCAGGCTCAAGTTTTTTCTCTTGAGAGCCCATCTTGGTTCCACCGTAGACAGCCGCCACCGAGATATCGGTATATTTGGTGTAGTCTTCGATGTTTTTGGCAATCTGAGCAACCAGTTCACGGGTTGGTGCCAAAATAAGGGCACGAACGTTGAAACGGTTACGGGGTTTTGGGTTGTCCAGGATCTGCTGGATGATCGGCAGTGAGAAAGCTGCTGTTTTACCGGTACCTGTTTGGGCATTGGCAAGAATATCGTTTCCGCGACGAGCGTGTGGGATCGCTTGTTGTTGGATTGGAGTTAATTTCTCATAGCCGCACTCGGTAAGTGCGCGAACAATATCCTGAGAAAAGTTTTGTGATGCAAATGACATTCTTCTTTCCTAAAGCAGACGGCTGAGCCTGACAAAAATATGGGCGAAGATTATAGATGAATATTAGTCACCTGTGGGGACTTATTTGGAAAAAATGACGTTAATTTCGGCAGTTGGTACTGAATAATCAAAGATACAGGGTAAAGAGAGAGGGCTGCGGAGGGATTTGCAGCCCTGATGCTAACTATGACCGACTTCAATGGCGGCTACTTTTGCTGACTCGCCAAGGTATTACTCAGCGCCTGTTGCCAGCTGTACAGGTAACTCGCTAGGTAGATAGCTGTTGTTAGTAAAGATCTTATCGAACTGATCTAAAGGGGAAACCTTCATGGCCGCAAAGCGACCCCACTTGCTCGCATCAGCAACCAGCCATTGCTTACGGCTGTTCCCGATTATTGCTTTGGAAATATCGGACTCGATGTTCTCGTGCTCCATGACATAGTGGCTTGCAGTCACCGACGCGCATCCACAAATCCCGATATCAGCCTCAAAACTATTGAAAAAATCTACGGCGCTACTGCCCATTATATCTTGATGCTCGCGGCGGAACTGGCCGCCGGCTAGATAGATTTCAATATTTTCATTGGCTTCAAGGATTTGGGCGACTTTAAGGTTATTAGTGATGACACGCAATGATTGCTTGGCAAGCAGATGCTGGGCCAAGTGCGCGAGGGTGGTGCCTATGCCAATCATAATCGTGGCACCGTCTGGTATAGCCGCTGCAGCCATTGCGGTTAAGTCACCTTTAGCTTTGGATTCGACTTCAGAGCGATAGCGGTAACTGGTATTAGTCATTGACGCAGGTAGGCTGACACCGCCATGGACTCGGCGGGCAAGCCCTTGTTCGCACAGGTAGTTAACATCACGCCGGATAGTTTGTGTTGTGACAGCAAATTTCTCGGCGAGCTGATCTATCTGTACTTCGGTTTCAGCCCGAATGGTTGTCAGGATTTGCTTTTGGCGGTGATTCAATTCCATTTTTGTACCAGTTTGTCTATTCAGCCAATATGTTGAAAATGATTAAAATTTATCTGGCGCGTCGGTAATGATGCTGTCGACACCCATGTCGAAGAAGTGTGGGGCTTTGTCGGCTTTGTTCAGCGTCCAGATTTTTAGTATGTAACCAGCATCTTTGATGCTCTTGGCAATGACTGGAGTCAGAATGTGGTGGTCAATGTGCACACTGTAAGGCTTGCTTGCTGCTAAGGATGTTAAGCTGTAATCATTCCACACTTCACAGATGAAGCCACGGCGCACTTCTGGCATTAGCTGCTGGCATAATGCCAATGCTTGTTTCTTGAAGCTAGAAAAAAGCAGCTTATCAAGCGGGTAACCCTTCTCTTTAATCAAAGCAACGACAGCCTTAACCAAAGCTTCGGTATGTTCATCGTGGTGGATTTTTAACTCTAGATTAAGTGTGAGATCAAGTGCCAAGCATACATCAAGTGCATCGCTGAGCGTCGGGATCTTCTCTCCTGAGAAATCCGGGCTAAACCAGCTTCCCGCATCGAGAGATTTTAAGTGCGCTAGAGTTAAGTCAGCGATTTTGCCTTTACCGTTTGTGCAGCGATTGACTGTTTCATCATGGAAGACGACAGGAATGCCATCGGCACTCAGCTGGGTATCGATTTCTACCCAGCTAACACCGGCTTCGGCTGCTTTTTGGATGCTGATTAGTGTGTTTTCGGGAGCAAGGGCTGCGGCACCGCGATGGCCAGTGATCATGATATACCTATGATTTTTGGTTGATGTTCATTTGAAAATTGGCATAACATTATTCGGCTAATGTTACCGTATTATGACACATGGGATTTGCACTATAATTTAACTATTGGTTTGTATTTCTAGTTTAAATGGCAGGACTTACGGCGTGATGAATTTTTTCATTTGAATGTTCAAACTCAACATTTCAATGTTCATATGAATGTAATATTTTCATTTCATACTCGCAGCCGTAAATCGTTTTCATCCGAATAATTATATTGAAGGCTAAAGGACATGAAAAAGCTACTAGGAACTGTTTTGACTGCTACTGCTCTGCTTGTTGGCTGTGGTGAAGCTGATAATCAAACCGCGGATACAGCGGCTCCGATTGATCTGAACATGAGCTTGGTGTTTACCCAAAATGAACTGTTGACGCAGGAATTGATTAAAGCAACGGATGCTATCCGCGAACGTACAGACGGTTCGGTGAATATTAAGGTTTTCCCTGGCGGCCAGCTACCTGTTTACAAAGATAACCTAGAGCAAGTGGTTAATGGTGCGAATTGGATTGCGGTAGAAGACTTGAGCTACCTCGGCGATTACGTACCTGATTTTGCCGCCTTGGCTGGACCAATGCTTTACAACACTTACGATGAATACCTAGCAATGATGAAAACTGACTATGTAGCCGGTTTGTCAGCGCAGGCAGAAGCAAAGGGTATCAAGGTACTGAATGCTGATTACATGTTTGGCTTCCGCCATATGATCAGTAACAAAGAGATTGTGAACTCGGAAGATATGAAAGGCATGCGTATCCGTGTTCCGCAGAGCCAGCTGTTCATTAGCACACTGCAGTCAATGGGTGCAGCGCCTGCGGCACTGCCTTTCCCTGAGACTTATGCGGGTGTGCAGCAAGGTGTCGTTGATGGTCTGGAAGGCTCTATCCTAACCATGTACTCAACGAAGATCTATGAAGTGGCGAAGAACATGTCTTTGAGTAAGCACTTCTTGGGTACTGTAGGCATTTATATCTCACCTTCTGTATGGGACAAGTTCACTCCTGAACAACAGCAAATCATCATGGAAGAGCTAGAAACAGGTGCTGAATCCAATACGGCAGAACTCATCAAGCTAGACCAAGAATACACCCAGAAACTAGAAGAGCTTGGTGTAACGTTTAATGAAGTTAACTCTGAAGAGTTCAACAAACTGACTGCTGAGGTTTACAACCAGTTCCCAACGTGGAGCGAAGGTGTGCACGCCACCATCATGAATGAACTGGCGACAATCCGAGCTAACCAAGAATAAGCAGTAGCGCCATACTAGGAATCGCCAGTGAAGTAGGGAGCACCGGCGCTTTCTTACCTGCATGGCGCTTTATTTACTGCTTAGGAGAACAATGTGTTTTTGATTCGTAACCTTGAAGAAATATTGGCGTCTATTGCTATCAGTATCACGGTGCTGATGGTGATTGTGAATGTCGTGCTGCGATATGGCTTTGGCTTTGTCGTGCCATGGAGCGAAGAGCTTTCTGTTGTTTGCTTTATTTGGGCGGTCTACCTAGGGATCAGCTCATGCTACAAGCACAAACTCCATATGGGCGTTGATGTGGTGGTGGCCCTGTTGCCGAAAAAAGCCAAACGTCCTTTCCATTTACTGGTAATGCTGTTTTTGCTTGCTCTGAACATCTTGATGGCAGTGCTGAGCTACCAGTACATGATGCTGTCTAATAAGGTCACTCCTGTAATGGGAATGTCTTACTTCACCATTAATGGTGTGTTGTTTGTTAGCTTTTTGCTGATGGCGCTTCATACCGTGAAATTCATTTTTGATGATATCAACACGCTAAAACGCGGTAATAAATAGGTCTTTTCGTGGAAAGCTATCTACCTATTGTAATTTTGTTTGTTCTATTTCTGCTGAACATCCCCATTGCCTTTTCGCTGATTGCCTCGGCGATGGTGTATTTCCTTTTCTTGAATAGCTCGATTCCCGTCACTTTGGTGATGCAGCGCTTTATCAGTTCAGCGGAATCTTTCCCTCTGTTGGCTATCCCGTTCTTTATCATGGTGGGCTCTGTGATGAACTATGCCGGGATAAGTCGAAGTTTGCTGGCGTTTGCTGATGCAATGATAGGACACCGAACCGGTGGCCTTGCTCAGGTCAACGTATTGCTCAGTACGATGATGGGCGGCATCTCAGGTTCTGCCAATGCTGATGCTGCGATGCAGTCAAAGATTTTGGCGCCTGAGATGACTAAACGAGGTTATGGTCTGCCTTTTACTGCGGCAGTGACCGCAGCTTCGTCGAGCATCAGCCCGGTTATTCCGCCAGGTATCAACCTGATTATCTTTGCACTACTGGCAAACGTATCTGTACACCAAATGTTTATTGCCGGCTATGTGCCAGCAATTTTAATGGCTATCTCGTTGATGGTAACCATTGCCTTTATCGCGAGAAAACGAAATTACAAGCCATCTCGCAGTGAAGCTGCTCCAGCGAAAGAGCGTTGGCAGTACTTTTTCAAAGCTATCCCTGCTTTGTTGATCCCTTTCGGTATCATTTTAGGTATGCGTTTTGGCCTGTTTACACCGACTGAAGCCGGTGCGATTGCCGTCTTGCTATGTACTATCATCGGTATTTTTGTCTACCGTCAGCTGCATTTACGCCATTTGACAATGATTTTTCGCGAGACGGTACAAGGTACCAGTAGTGTGATGTTTATTATCATTGGTGCAATGGTATTCGGCTATTACATGACGCTGGAGCAAATTCCACACAATGTTGCCTCTGCATTGATTGAGCTGACAGATAATAAATATATGTTGTTGCTGTTGATCAACATCTTGCTGCTTGTTGTGGGCATGTTCATTGAAGGCGGTGCGGCGATGATTATTCTGACGCCTCTATTGCTACCGGCAGTACTGAACTTGGGTGTGAACCCTGTGCACTTTGGCATCATCGTTATCGTCAACATTATGATCGGTGGGGTAACCCCGCCATTTGGCTCGATGATGTTTACTGTTTGCTCCATCCTAAAAGTAAAAATGGTGGATTTCGTCAAAGAAGTGCTGCCATTGCTGTTGGCACTGTTCAGTGTGTTGATGCTACTGACATTTTCAGAAAGTTTGGTGATGTTCTTGCCGAATATGCTGTAACTCGATTCCCTTGGTGGAGCAGTACCAAGGGAGTCACATAGAAAGGTTTGAGGTTTATATGAATTCGCAAGAGATGGTGCTTTCGCCAGATTGGAAAGAGATTGAATGGGTACTGACGGATGTTGATGATACGCTAACCTGGCAAGGTCAACTTCCACCAGAGACGTTAATTGCCCTGCAAAAACTGCGAGAAGCAGGCAAGAAAGTGGTTGCTGTCACTGGGGCATGTGCAGGCTGGGGGGATCATATTGCCCAGCTTTGGCCAGTCGATGCGGTACTGGCGGAAAATGGTGCCGTGATCATGGAGAAGAAAGACGGCTTTTTGACGCTTCGCTCCGATGTACCCATTGAAGATATTCGCAACACGCAGCAACGCCTGAAAGTAGAGATAGAGGCGATTCTTGTTGACTACCCAGAGCTGAATCTGACGTTGGACCAAGCTTACCGAATTTGCGAAGTCGCCATTGATATCGGCCAGAACCGCCCTAAGGTGGATAGTGAAACGGTGAATCAAATTGTAAGCCGTATTCATGCGCTGGGTGCCAGTGCAACAGCAAGCTCTATTCATATCAATGCATGGTATGGTGACCATTCGAAGAAAGACACTGCAACGGCTTTCTTAAAAGAAAAAGGCTTAACGGATAATCAGATCAAGCAGACTGCGTGCTACGTCGGTGATTCTATGAATGATCAATACATGTTTGAGTTGTTGCCAAAAAGTGTTGGTGTGGCAAATATCAAGCATTACTGGGATCAGCTGCAATTTAAGCCACAGATAGTAATGACCAAACCTGGCGGGTTCGGTTTCGCAGAGTTTGCAGATCAGTTGTTAGCGATAAAGTAACATCATGAAAAAACAGGTCGAGAGGCCTGTTTTTACTTTTGGTTGCTAACTAACTCATTGAGGTTACCCCCGATAGTGACGAAAGAAGTCCGCTTACACACCGGGCAGTACAGCTTGTATTGTTTTTTATGGGTAATGTGACGTTCTATGAAACTACGTCTTACCCGTAGTCGGTGCTGCTGTTCCCCACAATATCTGCACATATCCTTATGCTAACCCCTTGCGACTTTATGTTGACTTTACTTTCAGATAATTAAAGGTATTTATAAAATACAATGAGAGCAAAAATAAGCCACTCCATCAACATGTCGTGTGTCGTTTTTGCGACGCTTGTGGCGGTTTAATGGCGGTGGCGGCAGATATGTGACAATTGAATCGTGAAAGGGGGCAGTGATAGTGGGATATTTTTTGTGAGATCCTTCGACCAAAGTGTGACGCTTGTTATATACTTGTCGGTCAAGCAATTTATCCTGGCATCAAGCCACGGGGTATTGTGCAGTAAAATAAGGTAACTACATGAATTTAAATAAAGAGCTTCAGAATCTAAATAACCGTTTAGATAAACTTCGTCGTAAGTTGGCTGGGGCACAAGAGCGCGGTGATCAGGCAATTGCAGGTCAAGCGACACAAGAAATCGAGACCATTACCAAAAAAATTAATAAAGTTAAGCACCAGACAAAACGTCAACTTAACAAAAAAGGGTCTGATGTGACGTCGTTGGCTTTCAATCGTCCTCTGACTAAAGCTGAACAATCTGACATGGGCAAACTGAAAAAGTCAGTGAAAGGATTGGTTGTTGTACACCCTATGACGGCACTTGGTCGTGAAATGGGTATTACAGTTGTGACTGGTTTTGCTCCTAAAGAGTTCTAATTAGCCGGCTACGAGCCTGGCTATCCGCCAATGCTATATCTAGCAAAGGCGAAATTAACTAAGGAGCTAAATGCTCCTTAGTTTTGGTTTTCTCCAACCTAAATATACCAGCGAGTTTATTGTTTTGCGTGCTAGGCAGATACCATCGAGGTTGAAGCATTGAACATAGCCGCGTGATACTCATTGGTGTAATAGGGTTATTTTGACTTAAAGGAAAGTTGCATGAAGCTGTCTGTTTTGGATCAAGCACTGTTCGATCACCTTTACCGTGATATTCATGAATTTCGTAACACATTTGACTTGGATATCGATTCGCCTTCCAGTTTGAACGAACAGGCTGATGCACTACACACATCGCTGGCAGTAGAAGAACTGACCGAGCTTGCAGAAGCAGATTCTTTAGTTGAGCAGGCCGATGCAATTGTCGATTCTGTTTATGTGCTAATGGGCCGCTTGGTTCACCTTGGTGATAACAAGGTTGAGTCAAACATCGGTATCAGCTACCTGATTGACTTGTTGCTGCAAATTGCCAACCGCTTGGGCTTTGACTTTGTTTCATGCTGGGACGAAGTACATTCAAGCAACATGAGCAAAGTGTGCCGTAATGAAACAGAGTTCGAAGAGACTCAGGCTTTCTATGCCAAGCAAGGTGTAGAGATTGTCGGTAGCCAGAAAGGCGAATTCATCATCGCTAAGTGTGCCAAAGACGTTGATCTTGGTGGCAAACTAGTTCGCCAAGGTAAAGTACTAAAATCGGTCTACTACCGTCCAGCTGATCTCGTTAAGCTGGTGACAGCGTAACTTAAGTCGGCAATGATAAAGCTCGGTGAAGTGAGAACAACGTATTCTTACTGCCGAGCTTTTTTGTATGTAGACTTTTATAATCGAAAAAAAAGATATATAACACTATGCCTTCAAAATCAGAAACTCAGCCTTCTTCTGAAACGTCTCTCGGTCGCCAGTTATTCGACATGACTTGGCCAATGTTGTTTGGCGTACTTTCCCTCATGAGCTTTCAACTGGTTGATAGTGCTTTTATTGGTCAGCTAGGTGTGCTGCCTCTTGCTGCTCAAGGCTTTACGCTGCCGATGCAAATGGTGATTATCGGCCTGCAGGTGGGGCTAGGTATCGCAACAACATCTTTGATATCGCGAGTATTGGGCAGTGGTGATTTCCAACGTGCTAAACAGTTGGGTGGATTAGTGGTCATTACTGGCGCCCTTAGCGTATTGCTTATCTGCCTGTTTATCTGGTTCGCTCGCGGTGGCATCTTGCAATTGCTCAGTGCACCACAAGCTGTGTATCCAGTGATTGATAGTTACTGGCCTGCATGGCTGGCGAGCTCTTGGTGTGGTGCCATGTTGTACTTTGCTTATAGTTTATGCCGCGCCAATGGTAATACTATGCTACCGGGAATCATGATGGTGGTAACCAGCTTGCTTAACATGGCGCTTGACCCTTTGTTTATCTTTACCTTCGACATGGGGTTAGTCGGCGCTGCTTGGGCGACTGTCGTGGCTTTCGGCATTGGTATGATTGCTGTGTACCCAAAGGTCATTCAGCGCCATTGGCTAAGCTTTGAATGGCAGGGCTTGGATGTTTTTGCCTCGATGAAAGAGCTAGTCAATATCATGGCGCCAGCAATGCTTAGCCAGCTATTGCCACCTGTCTCGTCGATGTTGGCAACTAAACTGGTGGCGGGTTTTGGCGCAGCGACTGTTGCTGCCTGGGCATTGGGCTCAAGGCTGGAATTTTTCTCTATCGTAATTATCCTGGCACTTACCATGTCAATGCCGCCTATGGTGGGCCGATGGTTAGGGAAAGGGGAAATAGGTAAGATTAAGTCTCTGGTATCACTGGCAGTGAAGTTCGTTCTGGTATGGCAGCTGGCAATAGCGGTTCTTCTTTTTATTGCGCTTTCGCCACTAACGGGTTTACTCACCAGTGAAGAGGCTGTTGGTGAGATTCTTGCCATTCATTTAACTTGGGTACCGTTGAGTCTTGGACCGCTGGGTATTTGCATGCTGATGGTTTCTATCTGTAATGCGTTAACCATGCCAATGCGTGCTTTGGTGATATCCGCTCTTCGTCTGTTTGTTTGTTTCTTGCCACTGCTTTGGCTTGGTGCAGAATACGGTGGCATTCAGGGGCTATTTATTGGCGCTATGGTGGGCAATGTGATGGCGGGTGTTGTCGCTTGGAGCGCCTATCAGCGAGGCATGCGCGCAGTAGAAACTAAGTTTGCTAACAGCACGACGTAATAGCGAAATATACCCAAGTACTTTGGGTCTGAATTATAACGAAAACAAAAAGTTGGAATGGAACGTATGAAAACTTTTACTCTTAATGCGCAAACAATGCATTATCAGGATATTGGTGAAGGCCCTGTGCTTGTCTTCGGGCATAGTTATTTGTGGGATAGCAGTATGTGGGCGCCGCAGGTTGAAGTGCTAAGCCAGTCATACCGTTGTATCGTCCCGGATTTTTGGGGCCATGGGGACTCTTCAGTAGCACCAGAGTCAACCCGAACACTGAGTGATTATGCCAATGATGTGTTGGCTCTTCTTGATAGTTTGGGGATTGAGACATTTTCCCTTGTTGGTTTGTCTTCCGGGGGGATGTGGGCTACCGAACTTGTGATTAATGCACCTGCTCGCGTTAAGAGCTTGGTATTGATGGATACTTTTGTTGGTCTTGAACCAGAAGTCGTCCATACCAAATATTTTGCCAAGATGGCCGAAATGGAAGAACACTCAGCACTGACTTCTGACATCGTTCAGTTCTTCGATGAGCGACAGTTTGCAGCGTTGGACAATAACCATCCAATCCGCAATGGATTCCGTGAAAAACTGTTGTCAGTAACAAAAGATAAAGCCCATACCTTGGCAAAAGTAGGCCGAATGGTCTTCGGACGTCGTGATATGTTCGAAGATGCTGAGATGTTTGCGCTGCCTACCTTGATCATGGTTGGTGCACAAGATGCGATGCGCCCGGTATTGGAGTCTCAGTTGATGCATGATGGTATCACTGGCAGTGAATTTGTGCTGATCCCAAATGCTGGCCATATCAGTAACCTAGAACAACCTGATTTTGTCACTGAAAAGTTGGGTGCGTTTTTATCTAAGCATGCCGGTTAACATGATTTGACTCGAACAGGTAACTTAAACGGGTAGAGACTAAAGAGCCAGTCACAAATGACTGGCTCTTTTTGTAATAGATGTTTATGCAAACCAGGCAGGGGAGCTTAGTTTATTTCTCACAGTAAAGCGGCTGGCTAGCAGCCCTTTCTGACAACGCTTGCTGCATTTCACTGATCAGTTCAGATTGATTAGGTAATGGCAGTGCTGCCACATCGCAAATCAAACTGCCGTGCTCGTCATCTTGGAAGATCATGCCACATGCCGCTGGCTTGCCTTTGAAGAAGCCAACAAATAACTGCGCAGGCGAATTTTCTTCAAACATAATTTGTGTAAGGTATTCAATCAAGGCTTCTTTGTCAGATTCGCTTTGCCAGCGGTTAGCAAGAACAAGCGAGTATCGAATAGTGAGAGGATGGCAGTCTACTGGGTAGATGGTCAGTGATAGTGAGCTTTCTGAATCAGGAGATTGGTAGGGACCAAAATCTAATGATTCTTGAGCAGCATGGTATAAGGCAAGACCTTTTTCACTGAGTGGGGTTGGGAACTCCGCATCGGTGATATGGCTTGCCATCCACCGGTTTTTTCGTTCGATGAGCTGTTTCATCTGGACTACTGACCGTTCTTTTTGCTTTGATTGACAACACCATACCGCAAAAGAAACCTTCTGGGTATGGCTCGCGATTTATTTGCCTAATTAATGACTGATTATAACCTCATCGTTGGCAACTCGATGCCTTTCGCTATAGATACCATCATCAGCGCGTTTACCACAGCTTACTATCATGGTGATTTCCGCATCTTTATGTAGCCCTAGAAGCGTTTTTGCACGCTTGGAGTCAAACCCTTCCATCGGGCAGGTGTCATAGCCTTCGGCGCGCATAGCTGTCATAAATGTCATGGCAGCTAGTGAGCTGCTTTTATGAAGGCACACGCGTACATCCGCTTTGCTGACTTCACGCACCATTGGTTTGTTGAAGCCCAGGACATAACAGAGGATCTTTCTGCCGAAGCCAAAGATCCCGAACCGATCATTGTTATAAACGAAAGGGATCAATTTCTCATAATACTTAAGTGCACGTTTTGCTGTGGCGTCTTCGCGCCCTTCAAATGCTCCCCGTATTGTTTCGGCATTCATTTCAGCCCGACCTTTCCACTTATGTGGTGTCACAACAAAAGCCACTAATTCATTGGCAGTTTTAGCGGCGTTTTGTCCCATGCAATAATGTGCAAGTTGTTGCCTTTTGTCATCGCTAGCGACACGGTGAAACTCCCATAACTGCATGTTCGAGCTATTTGGAGAAAGGATAGCAAGCTCAAGTGAACGGGTGACAGCTTGATGGTCGAAGGGAGCGGATTGATCGTATTTACGCACTGAGCGTCGAGAGTGAATGATTTCAGATAATACAGTTGTTGATTCAGACATATTGATCGATAAAGTAAAAAGCCTGAACTCACTATACCTGCTTTACGAACAGTCCCAAAGTTGATGGCACCATTTACTTAGTGTTTATCAAAGAAGTCTTTGTTCCGGATGTACTTGTTCATGTAATGGTAGGTAATGGGCCTAAGCAACCAACTCACAATAGAGCGGTATAACCTCACCATGGTAGGCGTATCTTCATAAATTTTACCATTGTGAAGCCAGAGTGCTTTCCCTACATGCCAAAACATAAAAGGAATAGGGGGCAGAAAGGTCACAACATCCAAATCACAGCATATACGGTAGGTACGTTTAGCGAGTGGGTAATGCTGTTTGAAATTCCAGAAACCGGTAGCGGGTTGACCGAAAGTCACAATCCTTCTAATCGCGGCGGGTTGATGCTGGTATAGCCGGTGTGCGACTAATATTGCCATAGCGCCTCCTGAAGAATGACCGGTAAAGCTTATTCTTTTCCCTTGCTGTATAAGGGGAAGCAACACGGATTCTATCTGCTCATACAATGAAAGCGATGTTTGCTTAAGGTTTTTCTCGCTAGCCTGCATGAACTCGGCGTTCATCGTGTCACTTAAATGCGGGTTAGGCTTGATAGTACTAGCCTGGCTACGTTGCTCCAGTAATGAATAGTATCCCCAGTGAACATGGCATTCTCGATCCCCTGAACGAATTTTTTTGGGAAAAAAAGCCAAATTGATCAACCAATCCCAAACACTTTGCGACCCTTTGAATACTACAACCACTTCCTTTCTTTCTCCCCATAGAATACGAATGATGGTTCGGCCCCAACGGTCTGTGACTTCATGGCGACCATTTTTATCGAAACCATACAAGGTGTGGTTAAAGGTTGTGGGGTAGGCGAGGTTACAAAGAATGGCATAGCGCTCATATTGGTATCGTTTTAACGGTTTCATTCAACGCTGGCCTCACCGGATAGATGACTAAAACATATAGCCTAATTATGTGACATTTCTACTAAGGCTCTGGTTTGATGGTGATCACTGTGCGCAATCAAAATTGTCATGCAAGCCTTGTAAGATGAATAGTGCATTGCAGGTAGATCAAATTTTATGAAATACCTTGCTTAATGTTTGTCCAATTTGGCGTTAATTTGTTATAAGAATAGATGGCTGGTTTTACATACTTTTTTAACTATTCAAAACGATACATGGCAGGAACACATGATGGATTATGATGTTAACTCTCACCCTTTTATGAAGTTTAGCGAAGCGGCACAGCCGGAAGCACTCGTTAAACAATTTCAGCATATGATGCTAGCTGGTAAAGCTATTGAAACCATGACGGTTGAAAGCACAAAACGGATGTTGGAGCAGAGCTATCAACAAAGCCTCAAAATCATTGAGGAGATGGATAAGCAATTTGCCTATAGAAGTGATCAACAACAATCTTTGTGCTTTCCGTTTGATCTAATGGATCAAATGACGAGGAATATGGCCGATCAGTGGAGTGTACTAGCAGGGTTGCCCACTAGTGCGAGCGAGGAATTTGCGCAAGAGCTAGAACAGGCTAAGGAAAAGGAGGCTGAACTACTGGCTGAGTTATCTGCTCAGCAAGTTAAGGTAGAAGAAATGGCTTCTTCCTTGACTCAAAGCGAGGAGGCCGTGACTAAAGCGACAAGAGCCAAGCAAACGGCACAACGTAACGCACGTAAAGTTAAAGCAGATCTAGAAACCGCGACTGAAACCAGCAAGCAGCTTGAAGAGCAAGTGCGTCTGCTTGAAGTGGATAACATAGAAGCGAAACAAGCTAATCAATCATTGAGCCAGCAAAACGCAGAATTGAAGCAACAGCTTGCGACGTTAGAGCGTCAATTGGAATCTGTCAGCCAAAGCTCATAATCATTGCACAAACAGAACCGCCACAAAGCGCCTCAGGGCGCTTTTTCTTTTCCTTTCAAATTAGATAAATACCATTTCCGTGAGCTTGCCACGTGTTTATTGTTGCCTTTGTGTTAATACTAATGATGTTTATACGTCACTAAGATGACAATAGTGGGCAGGTATGCCGCCAAAAGTAGTGGGAGTTAATATGAGTAATCGACAGCGGGAAGTGACATTAAGGTTTTTAGCTGAGCCTGGAGATGTCAATTTTGGTGGCAAAGTGCATGGTGGCGCCGTAATGAAGTGGATCGATTTGGCTGCTTATGCCTGTTCGGCGGGGTGGAGTGGCAAATACTGTATTACGGCTTACGCTGGTGGCATTCGTTTCGTAAAACCTATTCATGTAGGAAACCTAGTCGAAGTAACAGCTAAGGTAATCTACACCGGGCGTTCTTCTATGCATATCGCGATAGACGTACAGGCTAGCGATCCGAAAGAACTGAAGAACCAACTGACAACGCATTGTATTGTGATTATGGTTGCCGTCGATGAACAGGGTCAGCCTACAGATGTGCCCGAATGGGTACCACAAACCGACGAAGATAAAGTGCTTAGAGAGTCGGCTATTAAATTGATGAACATGCGCAAGGAAATCGGAGAGGAGATGGAAGCGCATGTGAAGTATATAAAGTGATCTATTAGGAAGTGTAAAAGACTATAGAACTTGGGATAGATCAACGATTTGATAGTAAGTTAAGACAAAGCAGTAATGATAGTTATAATCATTATTGTTTGTTTTTGTCTAATGGAAGTTTTCAATGAATCCTGTTGTTTTGTTTGGCGCTAGCCGTGGTCTTGGTTTTGAAGTTGCGCGTTATTTTCGTGACCAGGGCGTAGATGTATATGCAATGGTACGTAAACCAGAAAGCGCTGAAGCACTGGAAGCTATGGGTGTAAATGTCGTTTTGGGTGATGCGCTTGAACAAGCGAGCATTAATCAGTTGTTGGATTCTGTCCCTAGTGATGCTGTCGCAGTATCTACGATGGGAAGTTTTCAGGCTGACGTTCCCGTCGATTACATTGGTCACCGTTTGGTGATTAATGAACTAGAGCAACGAAATATTCGTCGTTTCGTGATGGTCACTTCGCTGGGTTGTGGTGATTCATGGGCGTTTTTATCTGATAAAGCCAAAGCCGTGTTTGGTAAAGCAGTACGTGAGAAGAGCCTTGCCGAATCATGGTTGGCCACAAGCCAACTAGATTTCACTATCCTTCGCCCTGGAGGCTTGCAAGACGGCGAAGTGACTGAACAGGGTCAACTTTCGCAAGATGGGGAAGTACACGGCTTGATAACTCGCGCTGAAGTTGCTCGTCTGATTTATCAGGTATTATCTGAAGACAATGCGGTAGGGCAAATCTATGCCTGTGTTGATCCTGTCTACACAGCGAACTTCAAGTGCTGAGTACCTCTAAAAAATCCGGTTCAAATATTGCAAAGCCATCATTATTGATGGCTTTTTTTTGTTGCTAATTGTTTAACCAATTGACGCAAATGATAATGAAGGCTATTCTGGCTTACAGTTGTACGCTCAATGGATAGGATCAAAAGGATGACCTCTACCAAACCGCCGATTTTATGGCTAAATGTTGCGATTTTTGCTGTTACTTTTCTTGTTGCTGTTATAGCAACCCCGCTTTACGCTTATTTTGTAGGCTTTGATGGGGCACAGTGGCTCATGCTGCTGTTTGCGTTTTCGTTCTGTGGTATGTCAATTACCGCGGGCTACCACCGTCTCTGGTCACATAAAACCTATGAAGCCAACGCTGTTGTAAGGTTTATTTTTGCAATTGGCGGCGCATTTGCGTTGCAAAACAGTATTCTCCACTGGTCTTCAGATCACCGTGTTCATCACCGTTATGTCGATAACAATGATAAAGACCCATACTCTGCGAAAATGGGGTTTTTCTATTGTCACATAGGATGGATGCTGCGGGAGTACCAAGCCAGTCGATACAGTGATTACACCAACTGTCGAGACTTACAGAAAGACAAAATCGTAATGTGGCAACACAAGTATTATGTACCTTTGGCGCTAGCCACTAATTTCGGTATACCTCTTGCTTTTGGTTTGATTCATGGAGATGTATGGGGAGCCCTATTGTTAGTCGGCGTCGTACGTTTAGTATTGAGCCACCATACCACTTTCTTCATCAATTCCCTGGCCCATATCTGGGGATCTCAGCCTTACACCGAGAAAAATACTGCCCGTGACAATGGCTTCCTAGCTTTTCTGACATTCGGTGAGGGCTATCATAACTATCACCACATTTTCGAAAATGACTACCGTAACGGTATCCGCTGGTGGCAGTTTGACCCAACAAAATGGCTGATCAAATCACTATCGTGGTTGGGAGCGACGAAGAACCTGCGTGTAAGCCCAGAAGACCGTATTGAAAAAGCGAAAGCTAAAATGCTTCACAAGCGAGTTCAAGAGAAATTGATGGGGAATACACAAAGTCAAACCACCCAATTGAAACTTGCACGGTTAGATGAAGAATATGAGCTACTGTTGCAGAAAATTGCGGATTACTATGCCGTTAAGAAGCGTCTAATCGACCTCAAGAAGAAGAAGTTGCTCAAGCATTACGAGAGTTTCGAGTTCTTGCAACAATATAAAGAAATGAAATCCATGCTCGAGGAGCAGCGGAAGTCATGGCATCGCCTTACTGCGCAATATGCTTAAAAACAGTGACATAGTTAACATAAGCGGGGAATATCCCCGCTTTTTTTGACTTATTGATTGGTCACAAGTTAAGCTCTTAAAAAATCATTGACGTTTTGTTGACGTAGCGATGCAAGGTCACCAGTAGAATTGTCAAAGAATGTCTCATTTTTGCAAATGTAGTGATTCATAAAATTAAGCAGAATGAGATTTGCCATAATTAGGGGATCTATAGATGGAGGTACTGGTGTGAGACGCTTGTTGTTAATGCTACTCGCTGGTGTAATGTCGTGCTCTGTTCAAGCCGTTGAATATATAAAGCCTGATGCCGACAGTAAGTTAGTTGGCGTTATGGAGTACTATCAAGTTGTTAAAGGCGACAGTCTTCTTGATATTGCCAATAAATACAACATCGGTTTGTTGCAGTTGATGGCTGCCAATCCGGGTGTTGACCCGTTCCTACCGACTCCAGGCTCGCTGTTGACGGTACCGATGCAGCTTGTACTGCCCAATGCAAAACGACAGGGCATAGTAATCAACCTTGCTGAGCTTCGTTTGTACTACTTCCCGAAAGATAGTGAAAGAATGTACGTATTCCCAATTGGTATTGGTCGGGTAGGGCGTGAAACCCCTAAGATGACAACCAGTATCAGTCAGATGATTGAGAATCCAACCTGGACACCGACGGCCAACATTCGTAAGGAATACCGTGAGAAGCACAACATTGAGCTTCCGGGTGTTGTACCAGCAGGCCCAGAAAACCCATTGGGTGAGTATGCAATGAGGCTGTCTTATGGCAGCGGCCAATATTTGATCCACGGTACTAATAAAGACTTTGGTATTGGCATGCGTGTCAGCTCTGGTTGTATTCGAATGAACCCATGGGACGTTGAGTGGTTATTTAGCCAGGTTAACCGAGGAACCCGAGTACAAATCATCAACCAGCCTTTGAAGCACACAGTAGAGCCTGATGGCAGTGTGTATGTAGAGGTTCATGAGCCACTATCCAGAAGTGAAAACCAAAAAGGTGAATTTAAGACTGTTAAAGCCCCAGACAGCCTAATTGCAGAGGTGGCTGGTAGTGACGAGGGTTACCAGAACCTTGAAGTTGCTTTGCTTAAGCAATCTGGTGTGCCGCTAAGACTAAACTAAGCAGTAACCTCGAGCAGAGATCAACAAAGCCACCGGAAGGTGGCTTTTTGTTTATTGGGGGACTAATGCCGTTATATTACAGATCTTGGCCCAGTACAGGCATAGCTAGAGAGGAAATCATCTCAGGTGATGTGTTGAGTGTTTCGGCGATTTGAGGAAGCTTACGACCAGAACGAGAAAGCTTGAGTGCTTCACGCATTAGCACACAAGATTCAATCTCTTTAACAGAGAAGCTCGTGTAGGCGGTGATCGCTTCTAAAGCTTTACTATCTGTTACCTTGTCACCTTTTAGTAGTGAATTAAGGCACAATTGATGGTGTCCACTGAGTGACGGGCAGGTCGCTTTGCTATTTACTTTTAGCTTCGTTGCTTGATCAGCCAAAACGCGCAGCAGGTTTCCGCTCTCGCCCTCAAGTGATATCTCATTATCCATCTTTAACCACTTATTGAGCTCTCTTGAGACTGCAGAAATAAGCGGTGTCACTCTGAAGAACCCAGCTTCACGGCAGATTGGTTGTGTCAGGCGAGGAGAAAACTCAACTTTGCTATAGCTTGAACCAGGCATGATAGTAACAGCATGCAGACAGTCGAAAGGGATAAATAAACCATTACCCGTAGTCACAGTGTATTCCGCCTTACCCAAGCGAACAAAAGCACATCCTGAAGATATGATGAGCATGTAAGCAGTATGGCTTTTTTTCCTAGAACCGACGTCTAAAAAAGTTTGTTGATGAAGTGAATAATCGATAGCCTGTTTCATAGTAAATCTCTAGCAAATTAGCTGACACATGTTGTTCGCTTTTATTGTAAGCGTCAACTGATCGGATGATAATAACAGATAAATGATGTTTTTTTGGCTAGAAATGCTAGCAGTTAGGCAGACTTTGCAGGGCAGAAAGGCTAAAGTGTTTGAAATTGAGCCAATTTTACCTGGTAAGACCTCCAACCATTATGTTGTTTGGGGTATGTCATTGGGTAAATCACATAAATTTGCGTAAAATGTCGCAGTTTTTCTAACTTATGAAGCATTACAGTGCAGTCTAATAACGATATCTACAAAGAAATTCGCCCGTATAATGACGACGAAGTCAGCGGGGCTATTGAGCGTCTAGTTAACGACAAAGAATTCATTAATGCCATTCTAAACTACCGATTTCCTCAGCTTTCTGGTGTGTTTGGCTGGTTGCTTACACCTTTGATCAAGCGTTTTTTAATAAGCAAATGGTCGAATATCAAGACCGTTGATGATGTACAGCGCCAAATTGCCAAATATATGCATGCAACGATTGATCATTCTTGTGACGGCGTCACTTTTACTGGCCTTGATAAGCTTGATTCTAACAAGTCCTATCTGTTCGTTTCTAACCATAGAGATATAGCTATGGACCCGGCGATGGTGAACTGGTGCTTGTTCAATAATGGGTTCAATACCGTTCGTATCGCTATCGGTGATAACTTGCTTAAAAAGCCGTGTGCGACTGAGCTAATGCGGTTGAACAAGAGCTTTATTGTAAAGCGTTCGGCAAAAGGGCCTCGCGAAATGATGAAAGCATTAGGCCTGCTTTCGAATTATATTGCCCACTCTTTAGAAACGGGTAATTCCATATGGATTGCCCAAAAAGAGGGACGTGCGAAAGACGGTAATGACAAGACTGATCCTGCAATCCTCAAGATGTTCTACATGGACGGGCGTAAGCAAAAGGTAGAGTTTTCACAATACATGGCAGAGCTAAATATCGTGCCTGTGGCAATTTCTTATGAGAATGACCCGTGTGATATCGCTAAGGCTAAAGAGCTTTACCAAAAGCAAACAGAAGGCAGCTATGAAAAAGGCGAGCTTGAAGATATAGAAAGTATTATTCAAGGTATCGTAGGCCAGAAACGTCGAATCCACGTTAGCTTCGGTGATGTTATTGGTACAGGCTTTGATACTCCTGAATCTTTAGCGGAAGAAATTGATCGTCAAATCACAACCAACTACCACCTATTCCCTGCAAATTATATTGCTGCTGGGCTGGATGACAGTTCGGTTAATGATAATGAAATCGCAAGGTTCCAAGAAAAGTTTGCCGACCTGCCAGAAGGGGTTGTTGCTATTCTAAAGCAGATGTACGCGATACCCGCGCAAAAAAAACAGCACTAATAAAAAAGCAGCCTGAAGGGCTGCTTTTTTATAACTAGAATTTTGCATCATTAGTGGGACTAAGTGTTCTTACTATTGATTTCGGAGATAACACTTCAACCCGCCGGTTACGCTGCTTATCGACAGCTCGGGAGCCTGAGCTTAATGGTTCTGTGCTTCCTGCAGAGACAATTTGAATACGCTCTTCTTCAACACCGAATACCGATGAGATGTAAATAGCCACCGTAAATGCACGTTCATATGATAACCCTACATTGTCATCTTCACCCGGGAAGTCATCACCATGACCCACGACAATGACGTAGCTATCCGGATGCTGGCGTAATCTTACGGCGATAGGATCTAGCAGGAGTAGCCCATCTGGCGTTAATTCATAACTTTCAGCATCAAAATAAACCGTGGTTCGCAGTTCTGGTAACTCAGTCAATAGAATCTGCGCATTGGGTACGACATTAGTATTACTACCCGTTGATTGTGGAGCAGTTGATGGTGTTGAGTCGGTGACGCTGTCACTTCCGTTGCCACACCCTAGAGCTAACAATGTAAATAAAAGCAGTACTGTGCGGCAGATATAATGGCAGAGATTAGATACGAGAGTTTTCAAACCAACTAAACCTAATAATGAAGTCATATATGTTAGGTTTAGCTGATTTGGACCGAATCACAACTGCGAAAATAAGATACTATGGAAGATCAATGGGCTATAGGATTCGGTGTTCTATAAGGAGGAACGGACATCCGCTCTGCCATGAAATCGATAAAGGATCGTACTTTGGGAGCAAGGTATTTACGTCGAGGATAAACAGCATAAATAGGCAGCTCAACGTCAGCCTTCCACTCAGGAAGTAGCTGTACAAGTTTGCCGGTTTCAAGCTCATCGGTGATCAGGTAAGTCGCTAAGTACGCAACGCCAAGCCCAGACATAGCAGCATCAAGAACGGCAGGGGCATTGTCAATTCTATAATTACCCCGTGCACGAATGGACTGCCTGACGCCGTCTCTTGTGAATTCCCAGTTGATGTATTTCCTTTCACGGCTTTGATAGGTGATACAGTTATGCTGGCGTAAATCTCCTGGTACTTTTGGCGCACCGTTTTCTTCGATGTAACCAGGCGAGGCCACAACAGCAAAATGGCAATCTGCAAGTCGTCGGGCGACCATGCCTTCAGGCGGATGCTCATGAATGGCTACCCAGCAATCAAATCCTTCTTCCAATAGGTTAGGGCGGTGGTCAAACAAACTTACCTCAAGTTCAAGCCCTGGGTGCTCTTTTTGGAATTCTGCCAGTGCAGAAGTGATGTGAGAATTGCCAAATGACTGCGCAATACCAATACGCAATACACCTTTAATCTCATTTCGATAACCTGCAACTAAGGCTTCTGCTTCATTGACGGTATCTAAGAGTTGCTGGCCATATTCTGCATATTGAAGGCCAATCTCAGTTAAAGCCACCGTTCGAGTACTCCGTTGCACAAGTTGACAACCGAGCCGTTCTTCTAAGAAACGAATTTGTTTACTTACTTGGGATTTAGAAATACCAAGACGCTCCGCAGCCCGAGTGAAATTTTGTTCATGGCCAACGGTTGCAAGGATCACCATTTGTTGCAGATTTTCTAGCATAGCTAAGACCAACTTCATGTTAACTATGGAATTATATCACTGAACGTAAATGGGGAGAATGATAGAGCGCCATTTGTGGCAGATACATAGCATCAAGATCAACCTGTAGTAAAAGTTTAAAACAGAGATGTGCAACACCACGAGTACTTATTGTTCACAGCAGTGGATAATCATCCATACTGGTAAACGATAGAAAATCAAGACAGACCAAACACTTAACTGCCAGTATTTGAACAGATTTAATTAAGATTAGTACTATCGATGAGTTGGATTAAGTTTAACGATTTTATTAATCACGGCGCTGACGATATGATCTGGGCCTCATTAGGAGGTTTTATGTTTAAAGTCATGTGGCAGTTTTTTCTGCTAGGTCTATATAGTTTCGGTGGCCCTGCTGCTCATATTGGATATTTTCAACGAGAGTTCGTTCAAAACAAGAAGTGGTTGTCTGATCAAGACTTTACTCACGCTGTTGCGCTTTGTCAGTTTCTTCCCGGCCCAGCAAGTAGCCAGTTGGGTATGTATATTGGTTTTAAGAAAGCAGGTTATGCAGGTGCGCTTGCAGCATTCATTGGTTTCACCTTACCGTCCTTTATATTGTTGACTGTATTGGCTATCGGTAACCAGCAATACAATGACGTTCCTATTATTGATACAGTGATTCAAGCTGCAAAACTCCTGGCTGTTGTCGTTGTTGCTGATGCAATGTGGGGGATGGTGAAGAAGAACATCACTAGTAAGCTCACGGCCGCAGTTGCGATAGCCACAGCGATAAGTGTCTTTTTGACTTCAGGTTTGCTTGGTCAAATTGTTCCTATCTTGTTGGCCGCGTCTCTTGGTTTCGTGTTGTCATCGCAAAAGCTCAAGAACGTTGAGCTACCAAGTCAACCGATGATTAAGCCTCATCTTGGTATCGTTAGTGTGTTTGTCATCTTATTGCTCGGTTTGCCATTGGTAGCTGGACAGTCTGAGTTGTTGAACCTTGTGAATGTTTTCTATCAGGCTGGTAGTTTCGTATTCGGTGGTGGTCATGTTGTTCTTCCACTTCTTGAGCCTATGATGGAAGGGATGGTTGAGCCAGATACTTTTTTAAGTGCCTATGCTTCCGCGCAGTTAGTACCAGGCCCAATGTTTACCATGGCGAGTTACTTAGGCGCATCCACGATTGGTGGCAGCCCATTCATTGGAAGTTTGTCGGCAACAATTGCAGTGTTCTTACCTGGTAGTTTACTGTTGTTTGCCTTCTTGCCGGCCTGGAGTGCGTTGTTTAAGCATCAGCGTCTACAAGAATCGATTTTGCTGGTTAATGCCTGTGTAGTTGGCCTTCTGGGAAGTGCATTTATAAAGCCTGTTATTTCAACCTCAATTGGTTCAGTACTTGATGTGGTGGCTGTGCTTATTGGCTTCTACTTATTGAAGTATCGTAATATTCCAGTGTGGGGCTTGATACTTTTATTTGTAGCTTATCAATCACTTATCTAACAGGTTGTATTAGTTCTAATCTTAAAACACACAGCTCTTTAGCTGTGTGTTTTATCTGCTCTAACGCATTATAACTTTTTAATTGTATTCATATTTCAAACATCATTTCTATCTAAAATAATCGCTATAAAGGATGTTTATAGATGATTAAGGTAAAGTTAAGAATCTACTGATACAGTAGCACACAGGAATCATCACTAATTGGTCAGAATTAACCATATGAAAACTCAAAGAAAAATAAGGCCAAACCTTACAAATTATGATGTTATCGAAATACTTGAAAAAGAACTTAGGGCATCAGAAAAACGTATAGTTCAACGAACTGTGTTAGCAGTAATCGCCGCTTTGTTCGGTTTGGCACTGTTTATCTATGTTTTTGTGAACTCACATGAAGCAACAATCAAAAACTATGCTGCGGAAGCCATGAAAAAGGCGTTTGAGACAGAGCGTGCGATTCATATTATTGATGAAGCTGCTGGGACAAACTTTCTTGAGCAAGGAAAGGGTCTCTAGTCATTTTCATTATTGGGTGGGTTCTCAACACGATAGACATTGTAATACTGTAGTGTCTATCGTGTTTTGAATTTTATATCTGAATGACCAATTCATGATTCTTAATCAAAAGCTCTGGTCTTGCTGTTTTCAACATTGATTGCTTGAAGTCTTCATCACTTAACCGGTATACCGGCCGGGTTAAAATATACTGTCCAACCATTTCGATTATAGGTGATAACAACTGCTTACTTGGTAGATTGTAATCGTTGGGTTGAATGTCTATATCTTCTACATTCAAGTCATTGAGGAAAATCGCGCCTTCCTCCTTATCATAGTAGGGGACTGCACTAAAACTTACTTTGATTTGTAAATTCTGAGGCTTTTGCCCTTGTATTGAAATCTGTGCGACTGAATCTGCATCAAGGTTAACACGATCACCTGCAACTCTCCCAATGCCAACTTTAACATTGTCAAATTTCACATTGGCGTACGCAAGTCCTTTAATCCCAACGGTTCTTTCAAATCCGCTCCTATCATCAAGATAGTCTTGGATCTCCTGCTCAGTTACGCTGTAACTCGCACAAGAGCATAGAACAACAGATATAAATAGGGCATAGAGAATTTTCAACGTTAACGCCTCTGACAGTACCAATCTGTAAAGACTATCAGAAGAAATCTGTATCAAAGGCTCACATCCGAGATATCAAGATGTGTTTATACCACTCAAAAACAGAATTTGAACTCCTTTTTATAGAGTTCGTTTAATTGCTTATGGTATTTTTCACCTTGCTTTGCCGTATAGCCGGATCGCATTTTCTTTTGTATTTTACTGATTTTCTTTTGGACTTTAGCGCACTCATGCTTCTTTTGGGTGGCCGATACCGGCGGTGATTCTGAAGATAATAAGAAAACGGTTATAAGTAGTAACCAAAGTTTTATGAGTTTCATATTGAGCCTTCCATATTGGAGCAAATTCTTAGCAATGGAAAGACAATATAAAGCCAGGAGTTCTATGTTGATATGATATGACGTGGATGTTTGAAGCTGTATCGGAAGGGGATGAAATAACTGTTTTATGATTTACAAAAAATTAAGCCCTCTTATTGAGAGGGCTTAATTATAGTGTTAGCTATGCTGTTTCAGCAAACAGCAGCTCAAGGTCATAGTTTTCTCGGCTAAGTGTATTCTTAAGCTTCTTCAAAGAGCTTACTTGAAGTTGGCGAATACGCTCACGGGTAAGTCCAACCTCATCGGCAACTTGCTGTAATGTTTGTGCTTCGTAACCTAACAGTCCAAAGCGGCGGCAAAGAATTTCACGATCCCGCTCGTTTAAACTTTCAAGCATAGCAATTGCTAGATTGCTGATATCTTGCTTATCCAACTCTTTCTCAGGCTTCACACCGTCATCATCAGCTATAAAGGCTGAAATTGTTTGCGAACCCGAATCATCCGAGATTTGTTGGTCAATGGAGACAACAGGCGCATCATAAGCAAGTACGTTTGAAATATCTTCAACAGAGCGTTCTAGTTTTGCCGCGATTTCCTCTTGGCTTGGCTCCTGGTTTGTCGTCTTCATAAGTTGCTTATGGGTACGCAAAATAGTGTTGATCTCTTTGGAGACATGTACCGGAAGACGGATAGTACGTGCTTGATTATGAATTGCACGCTCGATGGTTTGCTTAATCCACCATGTAGCATAAGTAGAGAACCTAAACCCACGCTCTGGATCAAATTTCTCTACGGCCGTAATTAAACCGATATTTCCCTCATCGATTAAATCACTAAGAGACATACCACTGTTACGGTACTTCTTGGCAATACTTACGACCAATCGCAAATTGCTTTCTATCATTGTCGCCTTGGCAAACTTATCACCTCTCAAGCATTTTCTACTAAACAGGATCTCCTCTTGCTTTGACAACAACGGTTTATGCGCGATTTCTTGCAGATACAGATGAATAACATCAGCATCGAAACCATTATTTAGTTCTTGTGATTTGATATCCATATCTTAACCCCTAACAATGAAAACCCTAAATGTTATATCTTTGTTTAATTTGTTACATGTCCACACTATCATGATCGGTATGCATATGCCATTGAGGAATGACGTGTTTTTATATAAAAGCAAGATTGTGTTGCATTACGGTGTTGACAAAGGTGATTTTGTTGCATGAAAAACAATAGATAGCTAATACTTTCACTGTTACATCTGATAATAGAACAAGTCTACATTATTGCCCAACTTATCAGTATGTTGTGCACATATATCTTTCTCAATTTGACTATGTAAACATAAAATTTATAGTAAATATGAGGTCGACAGTATTACAAACTGTATCTGTGGGGGTATCATGGACGTTAATGCTAGTCTGGTTTCTGGGGTGGTAGTTACCCAAATTAATCAACATTTCATGATGCTAATGTTAAAAAGATCTGTACAGAATTATTGGTGTAACGTTGCAGGTAATATTGAACACAATGAAACGGCCTGGATGGCTATGTTAAGGGAATTGAAAGAAGAGACACAGTTAACGCCTTCTAACTTGTACCATGCAGATTTACCTACAACAGTTCTACTACCCAGAAGCCGAACAAATTTACATCGCTACAGGCTTTGTGGTGTTCTGCGAACCTGGTCAAAATGTAGTGCTCAATAACGAGCACACTGAGTATCGATGGTGTACCTTACAACAAGCCATCCAATTAGCTGCATTTCCAAATCAAGCGAAATTTTACGAGCACGTTTGGAAATATTTTATCAATCAAAACCCTTCATCAAATTTAGAAATTCCCATTCAGAACCTATAGAGGTGAATCGCTCAAGATTTTGAACTAATCGTCAGTACAGGTTGATGTCCATGGGATAATTTTCAGTCTTTCGAATGGGATAGGGTTACCGGTTTTGTCACTTACTCCATAAGTACCATATGCCATGTGTGCTAGTGCTTTTTCAATTTGAATCAGCGTATCATTGTATTGATCGACTAGCCCCATCGCTCTGTCGGCTTCTTCCCGAATATTAGCGGCCTCAGCGACATCGGTTACCGAGCAATCATCCTTTTTGGATATGACCAAGTTAAGTTTGATGATCTCTTCCTTAAAGTGGTCGCGCTTCTCTAGCAATTCATCATGAAGCAGCTTCAACTTATCGTCGTCTAAATCGGAATCAGGGTGATAGGCTATGGTCATACACAACTCCGGTACTTTACATATTTTGTCGATAAGGTAAGTATAGGTAGGGAGTTCTAAAACGAAAAAAGGCAGCCGAAGCTACCTTTAAGAATGCCATTGGAGAGCAATAATTATGCTTTCTTTAGATCACGAGCAGGGTAAGTCAGATCCATACCATCGACTTTGACATGTACCCAAAAGCCGCCACTGCTTAGGCCAGTAACAACCATTTCACCAAGCTCAATACCTTTAGTCGCCACTACACGATCGTCTACTGAAAACATTATAACACCTTGTTTATTAACAATAAGATTAGAATTACCTGTGGGTTCTATTAAATCAAAGATCGTACTTTGCGACTAATCGATTTTCTGCTTGTGACGATAAGATGTATTGATTAAAACAGGGCAGGAGGGTTAACTGTGGATGAAGCTATAAGTACATTTTACGATAGCATTTCTTTTTCTCTTTCAACCGCTGCAACGGAATGATTTGTTTGTCATACTCTTTCTGCTTCCGCTTGTTTACATACTCATATTTAGTATCGATGTCAGTCAACACGCCTTGTATTCCTGTACAGGGCAAATGAGCGAACTTACGTTGGTACGCCGAAACACTCGCCGCATTAACAGAGCTCACGAAGAACAAAAATAAGAATAATATTAAGTGCATTATTTGTAGTTAAGGCGCTTAGTCACGTTTGACAAAACTATGCGCGAAACCAGGTGCAAATTAAACGCTCAAGGTTACAAACTGCGAAGCACTTCAATGGATAACTAATTAAAAACCATTAAAGGCAACACTGCTGACGAACTGAATCTGCATTACATTCAGTTCGTCAACGACTTCGATAGCACTCAGCGTATCAGGAGTTGTTATTGACGCCTATACACTCAAATTTCTACGAAAAAAAGGATGGTTATGATTGATTTAAAACAGTCCAGCACCAAGACTGGCTAGATGTTACTTGGTAGTACAGCCATGTTTATCCGCTTGTTCGACAAAGTTAGATAGAAAAAAGGTTAGGGGGCTTGCATGGTTGAGCCGATCAAATTGTTCAGTGAATTGGGGTAACACCAACATTGATCATCTACTATTTATTGTTTCCTTCATGAAGGAACAAGAATCCATATTGGAGAAGCTTAAGAAGATGTTAGCTCATCATGAAAAAACATATCCTCGAGCTTGAATGGTTTAATGAAAAAGCCGGGGTATATTGATAACTACCACATTTTATCGTTATTAAACATGATATTATCACGTTAAAATGCATAGGGTTTTATAGTAACACTCATATATTCACGTGGATAATAATGAACAATAAATCATTTAAACTTGGCATTGCAGCAATGTCGGTAGCTTTGATGGCAGGATGCCAAACAACGGTAAGTAGCGCGGATAACCTTTACAACCAGCATAGAGCGAAGCCAAATAATAAAGCATTTGCTATCGGTACAAATAACGTAGCAGGCGCAGCTTGGGGGGCACCAACAACATCCGAAGCAATTGCGCTTGCGAAGAAAACTTGTGTTGATTCAGGTGGTAATAATTGCAGTGTGACGGAAGTTAATGGGAGCCCAATTACGTCTCAAGCACCAATTGCACCACCTTCTACCAACTCTACGGTCAACAACTACAATATCATATCTCAAGGTACTGTTTATAAAGCTAATATCAATAAAAAAGGGGCTGGTTTTTTTGTAAATAATATCAATATTTTAACTACAAGTGACATGATCGATAGCTGTGCAAAAATCAACTATGAACGCTCAGGTCAACTCTTTGAAACTAGGCTTGTCAGTGTCGATAAAGCAAATAAAATTGCCATCCTTAAGGCACTAACGCCAAATGAATCTTATGCAACAATCAGTCTAAATAAACAAACTATACAAGGTGATCGTGCGTACACATACGGCTACGTTCCATTATCAAATGGTATGAAAGCAAAGGCACCAACATACCAAGGAAAAATCACTGACGGTATTATTAGCTCCGTGTCTGGAAGCGATAACGATGTCAGATTTATGGAAACAACTAATGCGGTTGATCAAGGAAACATAGGTGGACCGGTAATTGCGGAAAATGGTGCAGTTATTGGCTTGGTTAAAGATGATAAAGAGTCAATTAAGTCTTCGATGTTCAGTATTTTCTTGAACGAATCCAATATTGACTACAAGACAACTTCAGATAAAAAGTCGCTACCACCTTCGAAGATTGCCGAGAAGAGTAAGCAATTTGCTGTACCATTAGTTTGCCTGAATGAAGCCTAATTTATCAAGCCCGCAATCGCGGGCTTTTTTACGCCTGAACAAAGGCTAGGGAGCCAATGTACTGCGCCGGGAATTGAGTTTTTCCTTGGTTTTGCGGCATGTTTTCTTCTTTATCTTCTTATTCGACTTACACCACGGCACGTTAAGTGCTACGACTTTCGAACCTGTCATGGTCGGAGCCGTCCATTTGAACCAGCTCACCCAAACAATCACGGCGATGACGAGGCTGATAAACTCGCGGCTTGCGTTTGGTATGGGGAACCCAAAGACCATCAGCGATCATCCATTGGCGTAACGTCTCCAATGAAATTGAAATGCCATGATGCTCGCTGTTTTTTTCGTGGGCTAACGTTGGACCAAAGTCAGGGTATTTTAGATTGAGCAAACTCAAACAACGGTAACGAATGCTGTCGTTGATTTTATTCGAAGACGGCTTGCCTCGGCGTTGATGGACAAGACCAGCGGCGCCAGATTTACGGAAACGTGTCACTAAACGTTGTACCTGGCGAACGCTGAGTGAAAGGATACGTGCAGCATCGGAACGACGAATACGGTGTTCACACACATCGCGGATAGCACTCAGGCGTAAAATCTCTTTATCATTCATGGTTACCAACATCTTCAGTTCATCTCACACAGATCAGACAGGATCTGATCAACATAGGAAAAACAGGACATTTTCACTTTGTAGAAAAGAGACACTTTAGCTTTGTGGCTACAGCCTTCAGTACGCATTATGTATAGTGTGGTAAAGTGTATAAAGAATACCTAGCTGCGATATTTAGGATGTTTTCTCATCTAAAACATTGATAATACGCGGGTTTTCATATTTGTCTTTTAACAAACCATAGACGACATTTTGATCGTCTATTTCTAGTAAGTCAGCGATTTGAAAGGCAATATCCCAATCCATTGAGTTTTTACCACAACGCCAGTTGCTGACTCTAGCACCAGTTACGTTGAGTTTCTTTGCCAATTGATAGTCAGAGCCTAGTTTATACTTGGCTTTAACCATATCCATTAATTCAATTGTGTAAGTCATTCAAAGGCTTCCCATACGCGCAACTTGTTAAAGTTTAGGCGATCAAAATGACGATTCCCATAGTAAGGGGCGTCTTGATATGAAGATTTATCTTGCTAATACTTGTATGCACATTCTTGCTTATAGGGATACTAGCAAATGGATAACTCAAACATAACTAGCCGTAACCCAATACATCGACCCTGCCCAGATATGGCTGGCTGTATTGACCCAAAACCTGAACTGACAAAAAGATCTCTCGAAACCGTTCGCCAACTTCGTGAGAAGTTTGGCTTTAAAACCTCCAAACAACGCGCTGCTGAGCAGCGGCAGTACCTCAAGCAACTAGCCGTCTTTCAACACAACCGTGATTTGATGGCAGGAGGTGCCCGATGAAACCTATTTGCTTAGATAACGCAGTCATTTTAGATACTGAAACAACAGGCTTGTATGCCGACGCTGAAATCGTCGAACTATCGGTGATGGACGCCAAAACAGGTCAACCATTGTTAGATACATTGGTGATGCCAGCCCAACTAGTACCCGGCGAAGCAATGGCAATCCATGGCATTACTAACCGTATGTTGGTTGGCGCGTCTACGTTCCCAATTGTCTACAAGCAACTTGCCCAAGCCGTCAAAGGGCGAGATGTTCTGATTTATAACGCCGCCTTTGATGTTCGCTTAATCCGGCAAAGCCTCAAGCGTTACGGTATTGATTTTCTGCCATTTAAAACCCAATGCGTTATGGAATGGTACGCTGAGTTTTTTGGTGAGTGGAATGAACACCACGGCAACTTTAAATGGCAAAGCCTGACAAACGCCGCAATTCAGCAAGGCATTGATATTACTGACTTGAAAGCCCACCGAGCAATGGCAGACTGTGAAATTACACGCAGATTATTACTTGCGGTTAATGAGCAGCTCGGAGGTAGCCATGACTAATTTAAACCTTATCCCTAAGCAAGCAGCCAAAGCCCCCAAGTTGGGGGCGGCGGTTTCTTCTATGCCGTTACATGAAGTTGCAATCCCATTGGATAAACCTGTAACTGCCGACTTCATGTCGAAACATGCCCTTGTTGAGTGGCAGCATTCTATGAAAATGGTGAAGCACCACCGACGCTTGGGCGATAAAGAAGGAGCCGCGTTCTTTCTAAATGATGCAGCCGAATTTCGCCGCATTTATGTAGCGTTCCGGCGAGCTGTAACCGAAATGGGAGGGCTTTGATGCTCCCCATAAACGATCTCTTGTATGTGGCTGGCGCCGTCCAGCCACATGACATTACCAAAAAGAATATTGCCAGCCATGAAGCTGGTTTTTTTGGTTCCAATTCTGGCGAGTGGTTAAAACACGAACAGCAAAAACTCAACCAGTTTGCCCAACTTCACTATGTGCGCACCAAAACGATCGCCAAACACGCCCGCGAAGCGGCGGCACGTAGTGACGGAGACAATAGGCTTGTCCAAGGGCGCAAAAGTCCGACACACCAGAAAGTGGTTAATCTATCCAGCCGTATGGGCAGGCTACGCAAGGCACAGCGCCGTGATGTCGAACTGGAAAGCACTGAGTCTCACTACAACCATGACCGCCTGTATGATCTTCCTGATGCGCCTGCGGATAAGCGTTTATCAACCGTTCGGCTCATGCACCGTGAATGGTCGGGTAGTTACCGCATTTTGCACCATACCCAAACCCGTCCGGGTGATGCGCCAGACCCACAAAGCGGCGAGCGCTACACCGAAAAACTAACCCAACGTGCCGTCACCAAAATTTTCGAGTCGGGCGCCTATGTTGCTGCTTGTGAAGAAGGGTTTACCACGTTTCTTACCCTGACTTTTACCACCGAGCAGCGCAACGCCATCTTTGGTGGTGACACCACGCTAGGCCGTGAAGTGTCGCGGTTTCTTGATGGCATCAAAAAGATGTTCCAGCGTGGCTGGCACGGCATTTGTTCTGATGGCGAACCGTTTGAAATCGATGGCATTGCCGAGCCATTCCATTACATCTGGGTAGCTGAGTGTCCGGCCAATGATGATGGTGAACCCAATCCGCACGTCCACTTAATCATGAACTGGAAAGTGGATAAGCAATATTTCAAAGCCTGGTCTGAACGATTGGAAAACATTTGGGGTAACGGGTTCGCCCACTTGGAGCGAATCCGCCAACCGAAAGCGGCTGGCTCTTACATCATTAAGGCTGTTGGCTATGCCGCCAAAGGTGAGAACGCCGACCAAGGGTTAATCAAAGGCAACCGCTATAACATTGCTCGTTGTAGCCGTGCCCCCGGTTGGGATTGTTTAGCTAATTTCGAAGCCCATAACATGGCCGCGATCATCAAAGAATGTGGCTATCGGTTAGAGCATTGGAAAAAGCCACTACAGCGCAGCCTTTCCCGACTGGATAAGAAAAAAGAACGCGCTATTAAGGCCAAAGCCATTGCCAAAAAAGCCCAACGATCCAAGGCCGCTATCCAAAAGCTGACCGCCTTAATTACCCGGCTTGAAGGCCAACAACAAGCCATTAATAACCAAATCAAACAGCGCGGCATTCATGCCAGCACTAAGAACCGGTTCTGTTTGTCATTCGAAGGCGAACAGGCCGAAAACAAAGCCTATGATTTTCTGCTTTGGGCAGCAGGTGCCCGAGGATGGTCCATGCTGCCCAAAGATGATGATCTCGATTATCAGCAAAACGTTTCCAAAGCCCGAGCAATAGCCCAACGAGAATACACCCAACAGTACCAACGTTTTTTGCTCAAACAGGCCTACTGGAAATCAGTATTGAATGACCCGCTTGCTTCAAACAGGGAAGAACCCACCGAACTCGATGTGTCAGCCGCTAAAGCTGATCTCGAATGGTATCAAAATCAGCAATTAGCTGCGTAAAGGACGCTATCAAATGGAAGAACTGAACCAAATCACAGACCAACTCAAGGGCGAAGTATCCAAGGCGGAGAAAAACCCGTTCGCAGGCAAAATCATGTCACCGCTCCGTTTGGTGCTGGTCTGGATGCAAGGTGTAAACAACAAACTGATGGAACTAGAGCAAAGGGGGAAACATGGCTGAATCAATGCCCGTTCGTGCGTCGGCCAACAAGGTCGAAGGAGTTAATCGGTGTGAGTGCGGCAATGTCCGCACCATCCACCGGGCAAGGGGCAAACGCGCCAAGTATCTATATGCGATTTGTGACGACTGCGGTACCAACCAACAAACCGGAAAATACTGGCAGTCTCGGTTTGAACAGCATTACCCAAGTATCGAAGCACTGCACCAAGCCGAACAACCCGCACCAGTCGTGGAATCGGAACTTGAAGCGGAACCGAATAATGAACCGGAATTAACCGAGCTAGATACCGAAATAGTAGAAGTCGTAGCCGAAGATAAACCGCAATCAAGCCCAACCGAACCCGAGCATGAAACCCAACCGGATGCGAAAGTATCAGGTTGGAAGTCAGTCATAGCGGGCGTTGTGCTTGGTGCACTCACTGGCGGCATGATAGCCCGATTTTAACCAAAACTAACCGAGAGAACCGATATGGAAACCGAACAACTAGCCGCCAATGATGACGAGCTAAATATCAATAAAGGGCTTGATACTCACAACGAGCAAGATGAAAAAGACTTCATCAACAGCTTGGATGAAGACTTTGATCCGACCGTTGCCGATACCCAAGTGCAGCAACAAGAATTAGAAACCCAAGCCGCTGGCGCGATGGTGTTTGTGGGCTTGATGACTATCGAGCAGACCATGAAAACCATGGTTCATCCACGGTTTGAGTTTGACCCGAAACAGGCCGAAAGCGTAGCCGAAAAGATAGCACCACTGATTGTGAAATATGGCGGTAATCCGCCGCCTTGGTTGGCTAAGCACATGGATGAAATCATGGCCGTTGCTGCAATTGGTATGCTCGGGTTATCTAGCTATATGCAGGTTCGTAGCCTCAAAGTGGAAGATATTGAATTGGCTAAAAAGGCCAAGCAAGCCGCTAATGATGATAATCAGCAGGAGGCCGCTTGAAACTGCAACCTATCAACCAAAACAATACGCTGAGTAATCATCATGTCTATGTGGTTGGTATGTCTGGCTGCGGGAAAACCTCCGCAGCCAAAAAGCTGTTTATCAAACCCACCGACCAAGTCGCTATCTTTGACCCGCTGGGCGATTACGAAGGTAAGCTAGCCGGGCGTCAGGTTCGCAGCTATGCCACATTGAAAGCCTTTGCCGCCGCCTTGATTGCAGGGCGCAAAACCAACCAAGGTTTTAAGATCGCCTACTACCCAAACCACGAAACCACCGAAGACGATTTTGATAAGTTCTGCATGGTAGTGTGGGGCATGGGGAACGGTAAGCACAAAAAGCCACTAAAGGTGATCTGTGAAGAAGTGGCCGAGCATACCAGCACCTCAGGCAAAGCCACGGGCTACCACGGCAAAATATTGAGGCTAGGGCGCAAGTTTGGCCTGCACTCGATTAACATGTTCCAGCGTGGGCAGGAAGTATCGAAGACCATCATTGATAACTGCCAGTTCGCGTGTGTGATGATGCAAAAGGCTGATGATAGCGCACGGTATTTACAGCAAAAGACGGGGATACCGGCAAGCGAGATAGTTCAACTAAAAAAGCTAGAGTATGTTTTGCAAGATGGAAAGGACTGGAAGCTTGGTGTTCTGCAGTGGTAAAAAGGTGTCAGAAGTTTGTCGTGTTGATAGCAAAATCATCAATTGTGTTTGTTTTAGTGGACGCCTAGGTATAGAATTCACTGCAAAACAAACTGTTAGTGATTTTTTATTATGTCTGAAGCCTTAAATTTAAACACAGAAGCACAGGAAGATAGCTTTCCAATAAAGCAACTATTCATTTTTGAAACAACAGCAGATGGTGGTTATCAAAAAGCTGACATTGATATCAGTAAAAAACAAGAACTTCTTAGTTTTCTAGTAAGGGTGTGCCGTTTAACATACTCTAGTAAGTCATCTCAGGCTTATAATTTTAATAAAGACTCACTGGTGTCTCAGTATGTTGATCTCTTACTTTCTGGTGAACATATAAATTATGAAGATGTTGCAAATTCTATCGCCATTCAGTTATCAACTGCTGAAAACAAAACAGTTAAAGATGGAACATTCATAATAGCTAGAATTAAAAACTCAAATCTCGATTCATTTATAATTTCAAAACTTGACTTTGAAAATTATTTTGCCAGAGGAAGCTTTGAGTTAAAAACTGGATTACCTGAAGATAATGGAATATTGAAAAGCTGTTTGATTAACATTGATTCATCAGGTGAAAAAGAAGATGTTATATATTTGAGTGATAAGAATGGTAAGATTTCTCTTTTTTGGTATGAGAAGTTTCTCATGTCCACGCCAGTTGAAAAAGATAGTCTTAACACTCAAAAATCTTACACAATATTTAAAGACGCCATAAAAAGAACTGTATTTAAAGAGTCTAAGACTGACTTTAATGACTTAGTCGAGTGCATGAATGGCTATTTTTCGACTAATAAAGTTTTTAATTTCGATGACTTCATTAAAAATACCATTGAGTCATATAGCCCTAGAGTTACCGAAGTAAAAATGGAGTTAGTGGTTAAAGAAATAATAAAATGCAAAGAAAAAGCAAAGCTGGATGGTCAGTTTAACATTGTTGTTGAAGACGTCAGAAAGCACTTTAAAAAAGTAGTAAAGTTAGATGAAGGTATGGAATTAATTACAAAGGGAAGTGTCAAAGATAAAGTTTTCAAAACAAAAATAAAGAACAAGTATTATCTTGTTATTGATACTAAAGTTGGCTTAGACGAGTTTGATGAACGTGATATTTGATGATGGAACTATCAAAAAAAGAAAGCCTTAAATTTTATGAATCATCCTTTAATAATGTGAGTAAGGTTGAGTTTAAGGAAGTCATAAATAGTTTTTTGGCTGAAACCAGTGAGTTCAATACAAAAGATTGTCTTGTATACATTGGCAAAGAACACTATGACACTTATCCAATTAATAATAGTGATGAGCTAGAGTCATGTGTTGTTAGTATAGATGTACTTTTTTACAGCAATGAGTATATTAACCTAACTTTAAAGTGTGATAAAACAACTGATACTGCTATATCTATATTATGCTCAGATACATTTATTAAATCGATGAATGAAGTAAGCTATCTAGAGCAGTTACGAGATTGGCTTAAAATTACATCATCAAATATTTCTGAGATTAACCTCAAAGAGAATAATATAGATTTTGAGAGTTATAATATTCATACATCATCAAAACAAGTTCTAGAAAATAGAAGTAACCATTATATTGACTTTGCAAAAGTTGACTTGAAGCCTTGTTTTTTCGATTTTTTATCAAATATGACATTGAATGAATCTTTGATTAAGTACTTTAAGGAGCTTAGGTCTATAATCTGCCTTTCTTTATTATCCAAAGATTTTAACTTAAACAAAAGAAAATGTATTTTCCACTTTGAAGGTGATGTTATATTTGACCTATCAGGTAAAGATGATGACTTTTTATTTGATAATTCAGATTGCATATATAATGTTTTCAAATGGTCATACAATGATGAAAAGTATGTTGTGAAGGTTGGTATAGTCAACCAACTGATATCTAAATCTAGAAATATAAAGCTAGCATTTAATGATGGCATCTTAGCATCTTTATCATCACTATATCAGATTCATTTAAGAGAAGACTTCGAAAATTATCTAGAGATAAGAAATAAAGTTTCAGACTCAATTATTGAACAGTGTAATAAAATATCTGAGTCTATTTATCAAAGTCGAAGTGGTGTTAAACAGACATTATTTGTAACAATGTCTTATTTCTTTTCTATCTTTGTATTCACAGCAATTGATAAGGGTAAAATTGTTAACCTTTTTTCTCTGCATGTATGCTTGCTATCTTCTCTTTTTTTATTTGTGTCAACTTTGATTGTTTTTTTTAATAAAAAAGAATTGGAGACTATTGTTAAACATCAACAAGATGTTCTAGATGAAATTAAACAAAGAAATCAAATGTTGTTGTGCCCTGATGAAATTGATGCTTTTTTTAATTCAAAGTCATTAACGAATGCAATCACTTTGTCTGAAAGTAAGAAACTTGAAATACTTTCATATTCTGTTTTTGCTTTAGCATTTGTTTTAATTTGGTATTTCTATTTTACAAAAGAAAAATTTGTAAATTTGCCTGTTTATTTGCACATAATTTGAATTGTTTCACAATAGTTTATGCCCGCTAACCTATAGCCTTAGCGGGCTTTTTTGTGCTTGCCTTAAAACCAAATCACTTGCTTTCCTGATGGGGAACTTTTGTTAACCAACAGAGAGCAAACATCATGAGTGCAAAAACTAAGGGCTATGTGATCACCGGGGTGATCGCGTTAATGGTCGCTGGCGCGGTTGTCTGGGCATCGAACAATGTTGATGCCGTTGAAGACGCGATCGGTTAAGGGGAGCATTATGGAATTAGTGCAAACCCCATTCGCACCACGTCCCAAAGAGCTAGACCCGGTTGAGGGTGTAGGTTGGGGCAACCGTGCGTCACTGCGTCTGGTATCTGGCCCGACGTATCACAGCATTGAACTGGTTACGGACATTACCGACCCGAGCGACATTGAACGTGTCGAAGTGTCGTTGAACGGTTCGGCCAAAATCAATGTGACTGGCGAAACGCTGGTTAAACTGCAAACCCACCGCAAGAACTACGCCCAAGACGGGCGCTATGTCATTTCGTTTGGTGATGCCACGCTGCGCACCAAGATTGGTGTACGCCAAACCGACCTTGTCACCTTGGCCGGGGAAATCTGGTTTGTGTATATCACCCTCAAGTCAAAACCTGCCGGAACCACTGCGCCAAGTATCCGAGCACGTGCTCATGTGCTACCTGCACAATCGGTGCGTTACTACATGCCGCGAATCTATGAGCTGACTTGGTTTGCCTCGGCAACAGGCCGCACGCCGTTTGATTTTTCCGAGCGCAGTCCGGCACTGAACCTCAAGCGCATTCATTTCCTTGATAACTCAATTGATCGTGTTCGTGTATTGCGTGACAGCTTCGAAGAAATGAACGTCACCAAAGAAGATAACGCGTATGACTTGGCGCAGGCCAAGAAAGAGCAAAACCCTGAATGGTTCAGCCTTGATTTCATCCGTTATGGCTTTGGTGCTGATGGCATGTTGAATACTGCCGCCCGCAGCCAATTGGCTTTTGAGCTGGATAAGTCAGAAGTCGGTAGCGTACCGGTGATCATCGAAGCCGTTGAGCAGGTAAACGCATTGCCGACCAAGGGCTAAGGAGGCGCGCAATGAGTCTACTTGATTCCGTAGGTGAAACACTGGGTGGAATTTGGGATACAGCCAGTGATGGTGGTGAAGCCTGGTTAAATTCTTGGTTCGATAACGAGGCAGAAAAAGTCGCCTCGGCAGCACCGGAAGAAAACCGCACACCGCAACACCAAGAGCCAGCAAAGCAGCCGACAGGTCAGCCGATTTATACCATGGCCCAGAACAACACCGCCATGATGTTGATGGGTGGCGGTATGGTGGTGTTGGCCTTGGTTGTCCTGCTTAGGGGGAAATAATGCCATTACTATTTTGGCCGCTACTGGCGGGAACCGTTGGTTTTGCTACTGGCATGTTTACCAGCGAAAAAGTCGGGCGAACAGTGCGCATTCTGGCGGCGGTGGTCATGGGGCTATGGCTCTATGACATAGTGACAGGGAAGAAAGCATGATGAATATTCCCGGTCTAACTAATTCCGGCAGTATGCCGATTAATGCGGGCGGCGGTTCGGCAGGTCCATCGGGTGTGCATAGCCAAAATGATTCGGCGTTGCGTGTCGGTGGGATCAGTATGGGTAGCAGTTCGCTGCCCAACTGGTTACTTGTTGGTATCGGTGCCGTTGCTTTGTGGTTTCTGTTAAAAGGAGGCCGATAATGCACTTTCGATTAATTCGACCATCGGCACCAGACTTCCACGCCCACTTGGAGCTAATCAAACCTGCGTTTGCGGGTTCTGATACCCCAAAAGCGGAATTTGATGAAGTGAAATCAATGGTCTGTGCCAAGGAAGCCAGTTTCTACCTACTGACTGGCAAGGGGATCAAATTGTGGTTTATCAGCCGCATTCAAGACAACCGCTACCACATCATTGCGATGACCGGAAAAGGCTTGGTTGATGCTGCAAACCATATTATCGAGCGCGTTGCTGACTGCGGCTATTCGGCCATTTCCTATCATACCTACCGCAAAGGGATGCGGCGTATTTTGGGGGCATTTGGTTTCAAGCAGGTTGAACAAGTTAGGGAGTTCGACAACACCAAAGAAACCGTCCATCAACTAGAGATTGAGGGATCATAAGATGGGTAAAGCGTCAAAAAGCAGTGCTAACAAAGCAGCGGCAACCAAAAAGCCAACAACCCAAGCATCAAGGCCAACAGCTAAAACACCGTCAGGCAGTAGTAGTGCTGAACGTCGTTCTCGCCGCTCGGGCAAACAGCCGTCACGTGTCACCGCTCGACCTACACGAAATGGTAAAGCTCGCCGCCCAACATTAGCCGAAAACTTCCGAGGTAAATCGGGTGGTAGTGCTAGCGGCGGAGCCAAAAGCGCACAAGGGAATTTGGCAAGGCGTGAAGGTGTTTCGGAACTACGCACAACTAGCCAAAGCAAAGCTAGCCGTTTACGGAGGTCTTAATGGGTAAGGGAGGAAGCAGTTCCAGCTCAAACACCACCACTAACACCAATACTAGCGGTCAAAATGCGATTGATGGCGATAACCTTGGTGTGTCAATGATTCCGATGTTCGCGTTTCGATGACCATGACCGACCACGGCGCGATGCAACGGGCATCTGATTTGTCAGAGCTGGCATTGCTCAGTAATGCCGATGTGACAGAAGAGGCGCTTTGGAGCATGGCTGATGTAACCGAAGCTGCATTGGCAATGGGGGAAAGCTCAGTCAGTGAAGCTATGGACTTTGGTCGAGATTCATTGGAGGGCGCTTTGCAGTTTGGTAGTGACGCCATGCTGCTTAATGCCGAAGTAAGCAGCAATGCAATTGATGAAGTTAGTCAGGCCCACCATGAAAACCTGCAAATGATCGCTGGGCTAGCAGGAAACCAAGCAGCTCAAAACACTGAGAACTTGGAGACGCTCAAAGATTTAGCCGGGATGAAATCTGATGGCGGACAGGTGTCAACAAGTCGGCAAATGACCATTGTCGTCGGTCTGGTGATGACTTTTATGGCGATCATTATGCTTGGAGGTAAACGATGAACTTTTACCAAGTGATGCAACCGCGCCAACGTTCGCAATTCCACGCTGTTGGTGAGTTTCTCTATGTTGAATCGTGTCCCGATAGTGTAGTTATTACCACCGAGCGTGGCGATTACCGACTTGAAGCAGGGGCGCAGATCCTTGACCCGGACTTAACCGGACGTATTACCGTCGAGAACATGGGGGAAGCGGGCGAGGTCAGCATAATTTGTGGGTACGGCCAATACATCCCACCAACTGACGGGCAACAGGTCACCGTTACCCAAATGCCAGCAGTGACCCTGTCACCTAACCAGCAGGTCAATATAGGCCAATTGCCGAGAGTAGCATTAGTTGATGGCCAAGCGGTAATCGTATCGCAATTGCCCAAGATGCAGCTAGAACCAAACCAATCCGTGACCGTGTCACAACTGCCAAGTGTGTCTTTGGCTGAAGGGCAACAAGTCGCGGTAACAGAGCTACCACGAGTGAAATTTGAGAGTGGTCAGGCGGTTAGAGTCTATGCAACGACGCCACTTTTAACCAAACCCGTGGGTGGTGACGGCATTTTAGCTCGCAAGCTAAATTGATGCTTCTCGGCAGTGCAGCCGCGGGGTTGCTGACAGGCAATAGCGAACTGGTCACCGTGACAATCGGTGAATCTGGCGCGCAACTTGGCGGCACAATTCCGATGGTTGCTGCGATGCTTATCGGCTTATTCGACACGGTTCGCAAGGAAAAAGGTTAGGGGGCTTATGTGGGAGAGCTGATCAAATTGTTCAGTGAACTGGGGGTAACACCACCAACATTGATCATCTGCTATTTGTTGTTTCGTTCAGTAAAGGCACATGAATCCGTATTGGATGAGTTAAAGAAGATGGTTGCTCAACATGATAAGCGTATCATGAAGCTTGAGTGGCAAAGTCATGAAAAATAGGCCTGTTGTAGACCTATTTTTCACATGTTAACTATAAAGCATCACCGCCAAAGTTATTCCAAGCATCAGTGAAGCCTATAGCATTGATTTTATGACTGTGTTTAAACTTAGGGCCATTGATTGAAACAGTAGTTTTTTGGCGGAATTGATTCATTATATGTTCAGCTCCAGCATCAGAATGCGGGTAATAGAGGTGGATTAACTTTCCATCATGATGCTCACATTCATAGTTAAAGTTTACGGCTGTACCATTAATACGTAAGACACTTCGACCTGTATCTTGTGTACATGCATCTTTTGAGCTTTGTATTTGAAAAATAATAAAGGTTTTCTTCCCAAAATCATTATGATCAATCCGTGCTATCAAGGCTTCATTGGGTTCCTCCTTGAAAGATACTTCAGTTCCATCAGACCATCCAAGCAAAGGTAAACCTTCTGCAACACTTTGTGTTGAAAAGAATAAAATTACAAAGAATCCTAGAATTTTTTTCATATGCTCCACTAATAATACGATAGATTGCAAAATGGTTTGTTCAATAGCAATTATCTAATAGTGCTGGAAGGTATTCAATATAAGCATGAAAGCGCTAAGTCATGCTTATATTGAATAGAAGAAAGAAGCCCGCAATCGCGGGCTTTTTTACGCCTGAACAAAGGCTAAGGAGCTGATGCGCTTCGCCGGGCGTTGAGCTTTTCCCTAGCTTTTCGACACGCTTTCTTTTTGTCCTTGGAAACAGTTTCTTGTTGGGGCTGCTTAATACGGCGGCCACCACGGAACGGCAAAGGCGACACGTCATTGGTTCGCACCGGGACATAGTCCAATTCGTACATTCGGCACAAGGCATGGTAGCGATCAAAACGAAGCGCCCAAGAGTCCAGCTCTTTGGGTCTGAACTGGCGGCCTTCGGGGGTAATGATGATGCAGCGGTCTTCATCAACCCGAAAACCTTGCCAGCGGGTATCATCGGGCAGATAGCCACGGGCTTTGATGATAAGAAGTTTCTCAGCCATCGGGTTAACATCTATTTTTCCCGTGAGCCAACGTTTGACCGTGATGGGACGGACGTGGAACCAAGCCGAAGCCTCGGCAATGTTATCGAAGTGACGCCAGAACAGCTTGACGAAGGATTCATGTAGCATGATGTGCCTCGCAAAATTTATCGTTTATAAAAGTTATTTCCGATTAATCAAACGCAGGTTGATAGAGCACGCCGATAATACCTAGCCAACAACGGCAACCGAACGTAACCGAGCGTTTGTGGGCACAAGACGGTACTGAAAGTTGAAAGGGATAAAAAGAAGGAGGTTTTGATTTAATTAACTGTTTCCAATACATTTTGAGACTCCTTAAAGTGAAGTTTCTAGGCCGACACAAATGTCCTAAATCAGATGTTAAAAAAACACCCCTCAGTACGCATTATGTATATTATGTTAAATAAGGTGTATATAAGTAATACCATCAACATATAGGTTTAAAAACACACCTATCGTAACCCTCCTCTTGTTCAGGAAAATTGAAATTGCACACACTATTACACTGTCACTTCGCACTGATTTAACCATAATGCCGATTTACCATAAAGTAGATAATTTGCAGGTAAGCAAAATGCCTTTCGCAGGATGCGTTTGTCAGTTTGCTACCGTGAAAATTATCTAATAAAAAGCCCTAAGAGATGCTCAGGGCTTGGTTCTAGGCATTAGCGAAAATAGATAATTAACCGCCAGCAAGCTTCACGGTATGGCCTTTTTTCTCAAGGGCCGCTTTGATTACGTCACGCTTATCACCTTGGATTTCGATGTTGCCGTCCTTAACCGAGCCGCCACAGCCACATACTTTTTTCAGTTCAGCAGCTAATAGCTTAAGTTGTGCATCTTCAAGATCTAAGCCCGTTACAATGCAAACACCTTTACCTTTGCGACCTTTTGTCTGGCGTTGAATGCGCACAACACCATCGCCCTTAGGACGCTGTGCTGTTGGCTTGTCTTCTTTAATACGGCCATTTTCTGTTGAAAATACCAAGCGGCTATTGTCGTTCATGGGAAAATCTCGTTTAATTTCTTGGATCTGTGAACCAGGTACTATCTTGCGATTTCACATTTGAATATCACCTGAACCAGAATACTATCAATAATAGGTACTGTAACGGAAACAGTTATGATTAAAAACGTAATTTTTGACTTTGGTGCTGTGCTGTTCGAATGGAACCCTGCAAAAATCGTCTCTACCTTTACAGATTCCAAGGACGAACAGGCTCTACTACTTGAACATGTTCTTCAGCACCCGGACTGGTTATCTCTTGATCGTGGAACCATGCTGATGGCCGAAGCTATTCCACGGTGTGCTGCCCGGGTAAACCTGCCTGAATCTAGAATGGAAGACTTCTTCGAGCATATTCAAAGCAACCTTCATCTGATTGAAGAAACGTATGACTTAGTCAACCAGGTACTCAGCCTCAACCTTTCTGCTTACTTTCTCACGAATATGAGCAGTGCTTTCTTTGAAAAGTTAAATGAACGTCATGGCCTATATCAACTCTTTGATGGTGGCCTAGTCTCTGGAAAAGAGCTTACGATAAAACCTGAAGCTGAAATTTTTGAATTGCTTTGCCAGCGGTTTGATATTGAGCCAAGCGAATCGCTTTTCATTGATGACCATCCGAAAAACCTTGAAGCTGCCAAAGAGATGGGCTTTAAGGTTTACCAGTTCAAATCACCTCAACAAAGCTGTTCAGATATTCGTAATTTGCTAAAAATTAACTAGAATTTTCGTTATACGATGAAATTCATTTAACGTTCATCATAAAAATGGCATATTGCCTTTAATTTGTACCTAATAGTCAGGAGTTTTCGTGAAAAGACTTTTTATCCCAGCAATGTTGTTATTCTCTGTTATGGGTTCAAACCTTGCCTTGGCTGAGTCAAAAAGTGACGATTCGAAATCGATTGTAGGTCAAGTCGAAACCATTAAAGTCTATAACTTAGACATTGATTACCTCGCCCGTATCGATACCGGCGCTGCGACAACATCTATCCATGCCAAAGATATTAAAGTAATTGGTGAGGAAAGCGATAGCGACAACATGCGTGACCACTTGGGTCATACGGTCGAGTTTACTTCGCTCAATGAAAAAGGTGAAGAAGCCACTTACAAAGGAAAAATCGTCAAAGTCAGTAAAATCCGTAACGCGCAAGGTGTAGAACGCCGGTACGCTGTAAAAATGGACTTAGGTTGGAACGGCGAGCATAAAACGGTAGCAGTAAACCTTCGAGACCGAAGTAAACTTGAATACAAGCTGCTTATTGGACGAAATTGGCTTGAGGGTGATTACTTAGTCGATGTTGAAAAGCTTGATGAAAATGACTAGTACTAATAGATGAACCACAAAAGAACGCCCTACTCTGGGCGTTCTTTTATCTATTACTTGTTACTTCTTTTGCATTTTTGCGATGACTAAATCAAGATGCTGTTTGATTGCAACTGGAGACCCTTTCAGTAACTTGGTTCCTAAAATGACGTACCAGCCATTTGGCTCCCCATTGTCATTGATCAGTTTAAAGCCTTTGTACTCTTCAACTTTTTGTTCGCTCTTTTCAGTTGCACCTGAAACGATGAACTTTTCAGGTGGCATGAATGTTTGCATGTCATACCACCAATCAATACTCTTCTTTACCAGGGTCAATTTATTGATAACGGTTTTTCCATTGATAGTTGCTTTCCAACCATCTGGTGCTCCTGAGGCATTTTCGATATTGTGGCCTCTATGGAACAGTCTCTTTTTCATTTCTGCCTCGTGTGGTTGAGCCATTATGAACCTTATCATTATCATCAATTATTTTAAATATAAGCATCAAACACTCTGTTTGTCTGCTTGATAGGCTCAAATTTGTTACATGTCTTCAATTATATATGATATGCGTCGTATTCTATATTATAATTTGAACAATAATAAATTATAGTGCGTCAGGGGATTATATTATGGCAAAAAACATTCCGCCGATTGAGAATGATTCAGACTGCTCAATAAGCATTCAACAATTTAATAAACCTTTAGAGTCCATAACGCCGCTTGATAAGTTGGCTCATGGTAAATATGCCTCGAATACACTTATTTCTTTTAAGAATGACTGGAATAATTTTTTAGCATTCTGTGTTTCAGAGCATATCCCGCCACTTCCCGCCAAACCGGATACAGTCCATAGATACATCGAGCAAATGGCTAAAGTACGCAAATTAGCCAGCCTTAAACGTTACATTGTCACTATATCTCTTATCCATCGATGCCATAACTTACCCGATCCATGTGCTAAAGCGGAAATCAGGTTGGCAATGAAAAAGCAGCAACTAGAAAAACACGACGACTATCAAAACGCTGTGCCTTTCCGTGACGAACACTTACAGAAATTGATTGATAGCTTTGAGTTATCTACAAAGCCCAAGGATATCAGAGATTTAGCTATATGGGCAGTGATGTTTGAAGCCATGCTAAAACGCAGTGAGCTTGCCGCCCTTTCAGTCGAAAATTTATTCATTCATAGCTCAGGGCTAATAGATTTAGATGTGAATGAAACAACAATTTCACTCAGCAGCATAGCATCTAAAGCCCTACAACGATGGTTGGTTATAGGTATGATTGAAAGCAGTTTTGTTTTCAGGCGTATCGACAGGCACAGTAATATCGGAGACAAACCTTTAGACCATTCATCTATCTATCGTATTTTCCGTCGCGCGAGCGATGAGTTGGGTCTAGGTAGTGCAGCTCTTTTTTCTGGTCAGTCCCCTCGCGTCGGCGCTGCGAAAGATTTATCTGATGCTGGTCTATCTATTATTGAGATACAAGAACAAGGCCGCTGGAAAAGCCCAGCGATGCCGGCTCAGTATGTCGGTAATACTGATAGACACGATAAAGAAGTCGCTAAGTTTATAAAGAAAAAGCCCTGGGAGTAGCTGTAGTAATTGGCATTCTGTCTTTGCGATGTTTTGTTCCAGATTAGCAAATGTAAAATTATAGTGCGCTAGGGTTTAAGAAAACATTAGCGTTTGGGTTCATCAGTCCAATGCTCTGTATATCCTGTATTTAAGTTGATCGGAGTAGTAATGCGTTCAAACAGTTTTTGTAATGGTTCCATATTGCCGAAGTAACCTGCTTGATTTGCTTCAATCCACTCTTCCAGCTTAATTCCTTCCCAGCATATTTCGTAACCTGCATTGATTGCTAGGATCTCAAAAAAGATCCGCTGTACCCGCCCATTTCCCTCCCGAAATGGGTGAACGACGTTTAACTCACAATAAAAGTATGATGCCTTATCAATAAAGCTAGCTAAGTTAAGTCCGCACAAATAATCTTGCTTTGCTAACTCATCAAGTAGCTTATTCGTTTCCCGCCCAATATTTTCCCAGTGGCAAAATCGGGTTTCACCTTTTGTGATATCAACGGTTCGTTGTTTCCCAGCCCAAGGATACAGGTCTTGAAACAGTGTTTGATGGATTTGCTTGAGGTAGCTAAAAGTGAAGTTATCAAAATCAGGTTCAAAGTGGCTCGCTCGAACTCGAGTGAAATCTCGCTCAGCCGATTCGAGTTCATCTTCATCCCGAATATTAAGAAGGTTTATCAGAACCGTACTGTTGGGATAACAATCCGGATCCCTATCCACGTCATACCTATCTGGCATATTGCCCTTTTAATTTTTTAATATGTTCAGTTTCTGCCATTTTACTTTCCGGGTTATCACATTCATCGACTTCTATATGTATCCCTTCAAGGCGCAAACTGGCCCGGTAGTTTCTCGCTTGCAACTGCTTAAAGCGTTGCTTTTTCATATCATCCGTTAACATTCAATCCCGTGTCGCCTCATAATTGTTATCTTCGCTGGCGTACTTATCAAAAGTATAGCCAGTTTACAGAGGGTTGAAAAAAGCCGGGATAAACCCGGCTTCATTTATTGAACTGCATTTTTAATTGCTTGTTCTAAAAAGCCCTTAAATGTATGGCCATGATGCTCAAGCATTTTAGGGAACATAGAAATCGGTGTCATACCTGGGAAGGTATTGATTTCATTAAGAAGAATTTCGCCATCTTCACTCAGGAAAAAGTCAATTCGAGACAAATCTTTCAATTTCATATGAACAAACGCCTTACGGGCATATTCACGAATGTCTTCGATTTGCGCTTCAGTCAGGCCTTTTGCCTCGACAGCCGTTGTTGAGTGGCTGTCAGCGCTATACTTTTCTTCATATGTATAGAATTGATCGTCCGGGCAAGAGACTTCACCAGGCTTAGTGATAACTAGCTCCCCTTCGTACTCATACGACGAAATCTCTAGCTCACGCGGCTTGATAGCCTTTTCGATTAGCACTTGTTCAGAATAGCCAAACGCAGCATTCACTGCTTCTGCTAATGCTTCCTTCTCAGTGACACGGTAACAACCAACCGATGATCCCTGGCATGCCGCCTTCACAAAGACCTTACCCCACTTATCAAAAGCTTCTTCCGCTTCTTTATGGGATAGTTCATTGTTTTCACTTAAGAAGACATAAGGTGTATTGGGAATATCTAATGCATCAAACCACAATTTCGTGGTGATTTTATTAAAACAGTTTGTGCTCGCTTCAGCACCACAGCCTAAGTAAGGCAACTTAGCCATATCCAGGAAAGACTGAAGGTCACCCGTTTCACCTGGAAAGCCATGGACACATGGGATCACATAATCCACTTTCTGTTTTTCTTCACCTTGATGGAGTGTGCGGTCAAGATTTAGGTGACAAAGCTGATATTGGCTATTGAACCAACCATCAGATTTCATTTCTATTCGGGTATAGGTAATGTCGTCAATCTGCTTGAGCTGCTGTTCGATATAGTTTGCAGAAACTAGAGAGACTTCGTGTTCGGCGCTTCCACCGCCACAGAGTAATAAAACGTGGATTGAGCTCATTATCATCCCTTGTGTAAAATTCTTCCTTAATAGTAATAAAAAAAAGGTGACTATTGCACCTCATATCTATCTTTATAGCCGTTTCTTTCAAGATTTTTACAATCAACAGTCATTTACCCCGATTCTTGTTTAGGCTAAAGCACTACTGAGTAACATTTTTAGAATACAACACTCACAATACACCGTACAGCCTGTCAGTATTGTAAAAAAGCAGCCATAAGAGGCTGCTTTTTGAACATCGCTGTGGATTTGCTCAAGATCAGTTCAACCGGGTGAGTTTAGGGCTTGGGGATGACTTCACTTCATCGAGGTCTCTGATGAAAGGCCCATAAGTTTTGACATCATTCGGTAATGCATCAAGGGCTTGTCGTGCTTGCTCCCGGGTTTCAAATTGCCCGTACAGTAAGGTAAACCAAGGAACACCGTTAAGCTGCTTCTCATTAGTCCAAACGGGTTTGTCAGATGGAAGCTTGTTCATATACGTAATAAAGCCTTTATTGTGGCTTAACGCGAGTACCTGTATTGAGTAGCCCATTTTCGAAACATCAGAGCCCGCATCATTGCTCTGTTCAGCCGCTTTCTTTATTACCTCTGTCACTGTTTCTTGAACAGTGCTCTCTTCTTCTAACTTGGCCAATGTTTCTGATTCAAGTGGTTCCTGCTGAATGACCTCTTCGGCTGAAGACGATATTATCTCTGTTGTTTCAGGACCAGATGCACACCCTGAAATCACCGCAGCAACGGCCAATACGGCTAGTTTTTTCATTATTTCTCTGCCAGACAAAAAATCTAATGACATTTTGCCGCCGGATATACCACCATTCAAGCCTAAGTTTATGTTAGATCAATAACAACATGCCCTATATCACAGGAATTAAAGGTACTATATATGCCCAAGTTACTTCAAGATGCTCGATCAACGAGAATTTCTAAGCTTATAGACTAGGCATTGTCTTGAGGTAACTTTGGTATATGGGTATATCTGTATTTTTCTATTTTATTGGAGTTCATCATGGCCGACCCACATATTCAGAGCAATTTAGACAATCTGGATAAGTTGACGGTAATTCTATATCGAAGTGCGCTTACTGCTGCTTCCGCAATTATGTCAATCCTTGCCTGGGAGTTTGAAACTGGTACCAATGCACTTATCATCGCTGCAATTATTGCTACCACTACCGTGCATATTTACGACAAACGTTTCCGCTGGCTTATCCTTGGTAGCGCGCTCTTTGCTGTGACTTGGCAATTAGCCGGTTTATGGCCGCCGCTGGCTTTAGGCGCCGCATTGTTTTCCTTCAGCGCTTTGGCGATAAAAGAGTACTTCTGTTTCCAGCTAAAAGTTTTACTGCTTACTCCCCTTGCATTAGCCGGCTTTTGGTTTTGTTTGGTCTTCGATAACACTCAAATCAGTATTGTATTCAGTATGACAGGCGCAATTTTACTTGCTGTGGCTGCATTCTCTAAATGGCGCATGCCAATGCATTACGACATCGGCGATAAAACCAAATATCAGATCTAAATTTTCATGGTGGCAAAGGATCTGCCACACCCCCTAATCCATTGATATTAGGCATTGATCACAGCTCACACACTTTAGTCAGAAAGTCGCTGTTGCTTTAGTTACACTCAGTAAAAAGTAATGGCAAAGTGAGTGATATATGGACGGATTGGACAAACTCCTAAAACCTAAGTCAATTGCCGTGATCGGGGCTTCAGACAACCCGAACAGGGCTGGCAATGTGGTAATAAGAAACCTATTGTCAGGTTCTTTTCATGGACCCATCATGCCTGTAACTCCTAAGTATGATGCCGTTGCTGGGGTACTCGCCTACCCGTCAATTGATTCACTTCCCAGAGTGCCAGATCTAGCCATTGTCTGTACCAATGCTCACCGCAATGTTGAGATCATTCGTCAACTTGGCGAGAAAGGCGTCAAAGTTGCTATTGTTTTGGCAGCGGGAATGGCAAATATTGAATCAGGCGGACAAACAGAAGAACAGCGAATGTTTGATGTTGCCCGCCAGTATAATATGCGCTTGGTCGGCCCTAACAGTATGGGGCTCATTCTCCCTTGGATTAATCTCAACGCTTCGTTTTCTCCTATCGCTGCCAACAAAGGGAACATTGCTTTTATTTCCCAATCAGCCGCTGTCTGTACCACCATACTCGATTGGGCCAAAAACAAAAATGTCGGCTTTTCCACATTTCTCTCACTCGGCGATGCCTGTGACATCAATTTCGCTGAGCTGTTGGACAATTTATGTCGTGACAGCAAAACCGAAGCCATTTTGCTCTATATTGATTCTGTCAAAGATGCTCGACGGTTCATGTCGGCAGCTCGGGCAGCTGCGCGTAACCGCCGCATTTTGGTGGTGAAAAGCGGCCGAACGCAAGCAGGTAGTGCCGCAGCTTTTTTACATACCGGATCACCAGCTGGGCTAGATGCGGTTTATGACGCAGCGATACGCCGTTCTGGTATGCTTCGAGTCAACAATACTCATGAATTGTTCGCAGCCGTTGAAACCCTTGCCCACTCTGTACCATTACGTGGTGAGCGACTCGCGATATTAACCAATGGCGGTGGACCTGCAATTATGGCTGTAGACGCCCTGGCGGACAGAGGGGGCAAGCTGGCACAATTGAGTGAAGAAACCACCAGCAAACTATCAGCGATATTACCTTCATGCTGGTCTAATTCTAATCCTATTGACATCATCGGTGATGCCGATATCAAACGGTATGAACAAGCTGTCAACATCCTGCTAGATAGTGATGATTTTGATGCCCTGTTAATAATGCATTCGCCCTCAGCCATTGCACATGGAAACGAAACGGCAAAGCGTTTAGTTGAAGTACTCAATAACCACCCCCGCTCACGAAAATTCAATATCTTGACCAATTGGGCTGGCGAAGACGAAGCTATTGCTTCCCGCAAAATTTTCACCGAGGCCGGTTACCCAGCATACAGAACACCAGAAAGTGCCGTGTCAGCCTTCATGCATTTAGTTGAGTACCGTAGAAACCAAAAACAATTGATGGAGACACCTGTCTCTTTCGGAGAAACAAAAGCGAACCCGAAACATGTCCATGACGTGGTCAACCACCTTCTTGCACAAGGTGTCACCCAGTTAGAAACACACGATGTACGGCCTGTCCTAGAAGCATACGGCTTCAATACCCTGCCAACTTGGATTGCCAGCGACCCTGCGGAAGCAGCACATATCGCCAATCAAATTGGCTATCCTGTTGCAGTCAAATTACGTTCGCCGGATATCCCCCATAAGTCAGAGGTTCATGGCGTTCTTCTCTATCTACGCACGGCAGATGAAGTCGCCAACGGCGCACAAGCAATATTGGATCGAGTGTCACTGGAATACCCAAATGCGAGGATCGATGGCCTGTTAGTGCAGCGGATGGCAAAACGTGCCGGCGCCCAAGAGCTCAGGCTATCGGTGCACAATGATAGTATCTTCGGCCCCGTCATTTTATTGGGCGAAGATGCCGGTGACTGGGATATCCATAAAAATGCAGCAGTCGGTATTCCACCGCTAAATATGGCGCTAGCCCGTTATATGGTCATCAATGCTATTAAAACAGGCAAGATCACCCAACGAAATCTACCGGATAAAATTGATATTCCCGCGCTGTGTCGCCTATTAGTAAAAACGTCACAACTGATTATCGATTGCCCAGAGATTGAGTCCTTCGATATCCATCCGTTGCTCGCAACCGGCGATGAAATGACCGTCATCGATGCCTCTATGACAATACGTCAGTTTAATAGTAACAGGCAGGAACGTTTGGCTATTCGCCCATACCCCAAAGAGCTCGAAGAAAATGTTGCCTTGAAAAATGGCGAACATATTATGCTGCGTCCCATTTTGCCCGAGGATGAACCACAGCATGCTGAATTTATCTCAAATGTTTCTGTTGATGATCTCTACAAGCGTTTTTTCTCGGATGTCGGTGAGCTAAACCATGAAGCACTGGCAAATTTGACCCAGATTGATTACGACCGAGAAATGGCCTTTGTTGCAGTTAAACAATTAACCAATGACAAAGGGGAAACAGAGGAAAGGATTATAGGGGTTACGCGCGCGCTGTCAGATCCTGAAAATATTGAAGCCGAGTTCGCCATCCTTGTGCGCTCGGATCTGAAAGGAATCGGCCTTGGTAGTATCTTGATGAATAAGATCATCCGCTATTGCAGAGAAGCTGGCCTTAAACGTATTACTGGCATGACCATGCCCTCTAACCGAGGTATGATCATGCTGGCTCAAAAAGTTGGGTTCGAGATCGATATTCAGATGGAAGATGGAATTGTCGAGATGCTGTTGCCTCTTCTTCCTTCAGAACGATGACCGTAGCCAATAAGTTTTGGGCAAAATCAACAGCAACATCCCAATCTTGCTCATCAATAGCAAATTGGAGATCGGCCATAAAGGTTTTCAAATACTCGTTGTGATCAAAATCATCTGTTAGAACAGTCGTTTTCAATTTCATGCATCCTCCTATCGTGGAGGTTGCATGATATTACCCATGAGTTTTCCTACTTACCTTTTTACGCCAGCCACAGACGAAGTGTACAAAAAACACACAGCCATTATCATCCGCCAATCATGTTTACCCCAACCTAGGAGTTATCACTTAGGGTTAGCGCGCTGCCTGCTTTTTCCACAATGAAGCAATATGCTGGATGCACCACGTTTTCGCTTTGCCCATTTGGCTTCGATTCCATGCAAGAACCAATTCCAGTTCATGAACAGGATCGTCCCCTATAACCACCAGCTCGCCATTGTCTATGGCCTCTTTCGCATAGCTATAAGACATCGTCGCTACACCAAGCCCAGCCTTTAACGCCATTAGCTTGTCATGCATAGACGTTACCGTTAATAACGGCTGATCATCAAGAATGTTGTAAGTCATCGGAGGTAGATTACGGGCGGTATCAGCAACGGCAATACCACGGTATTGTTTTCTGATAACGGGATCCAAAGGGTACTTATGATTGTGTATTGGGTGGTCAGGATGGGCAACCCAAATAGTATCGATAGTGCCAAGCGCTTGAATCTTTACTTCAGGTGGCGCCACAGTCGGTGCCGGGGCAATAAGAATATCCGCCCGGTCTTGTGCTAATGCTTCCCAGCAACCTGCCAATATCTCTTCCTGGAAACGAACTCGTGTTTTGCTTTGCTGAGCAAGCCCTTCAACCAGTGGAAACAAAGCATCCACTTTTACCAAACCATCGTATGCAATGGTGATATCAAGCTCCCAGCCATGTGCCAAAGCACTCGCATCAGCAATCATCTCATCGGCAGCAGTTAATAACATCCTTCCTCTTTCAAGGAGTAGCTGCCCGGCCTTAGTAAATACCGCCTTATGACCAGAACGATCAAAAATAACAAGATCCAACTCCTGCTCGAGCTTCTGAACCTGATAGCTCAATGACGAAGGTGCCCTGCCAAGCTCTTCCGATGCTGCTGCAAAACTTCCCCGGCGCTCAATCGCATCTAGCACCATCAACGCTTCAAAAGACAATAGCTTGTTCACCCTTTTTCCTTGTTTTTATTTATCTTGCCATAATAGATTTAGCATACACACATATGGGATTGGACGTCACTAGCAATCTACACTACATCACTAATAAATGAGCCATATGGTAGAAATATCATTCTCTTGAGGTTGTTTGTAGCCCATACTTTCTATTACAAAGCTACACAAAACAACGCATAGCATTGAGTATCATAATTGTAATATTTCACGGTAATTCAAAGATAAAGTATGAAAAAGCACCTCTATCCCTGCCTCCTCAAAAACTGTCACCACAGAACTAGTCGCTTCAATAACATCGCATGGCTACGTAATTCCTACCTTATGGTATGGGTTATCATCGGCCTTATCCCAAGCTTTGTAATAAGCAGCGAGATGCCTTCCGTTCGCTTTACTTTCATTCCTAGCCTCAGCCAAATGGATAAGCAGACAATTCAGGACATCAAACAGTCAGAGGCGCTTCAAACCGTAAAAGAACTCACTGAGACGGTTATTGATTTACCACAGCCCGTGAATATCGTTTTCGGCGCAATGGACGGGCCGCTGTTTGATCCTGAGCTCAATCAAATAGACATCCCTTATTCATTTTGGCGTGAAATGCTTGATAACTTTTCATCCGAAGCGGCGTTAAATGGCGATAATCAAGTAGCTGGCAATTCAATATATGCTTATGAAGCCAGTGATGCTGCGCTATTGCATACGCTTCTCCATGAGGTTGGGCATGCCTTTATTGAACTGAACAATATTCCCATACTTGGCAAAGAGGAAGATGCAGCAGACAGCTTTGCTAATGTCCTCTTGCTCAACAATGTTGAAAATGGCGATACACAAGCAGTACACGCCGCCACACTGTTTGCCATTGAAGATCAGCAAATAGACAGTTTTGATGATCTCGATTTTATCGATGAACACAGTTTAGACATTCAAAGATATTACTACAGCATGTGTTTAATTTATGGCAGTAACCCAGAGCAACATACTTCCTTGTTTTCTAACTTGGCCTCTGAAATCAAAACTGAGCGAGAGGAAATTTGTATCGAAGAATTTGACCGAGTGACTGCTAGCTGGCAGTTCTACTTCAAACAATAACGTTTAGCCGCAATGACTAGTCGCTATAGCAACGGCGATTAAATATCATGAATTAGCGTGTAATGATACATCCCAGGCATTGCCTGAAATTTCATAACACGCTTTATTCACGCCACAGAATATAAATTCAAAACATTTTGTATTTCCCCGGTAAAATTTCATACCATTGTGATAAGTTAGTCATAAAAACGACTAAAACCCTATCTAAGCAAACCCTTCTTTGCCTACAAATTGATCTGAGCCAAATTCTCAAAATTCACACTGAATTAGATTGAATTTAAAAGAGCCGCAACAACCGTACAACGCTTTTGTTCAATTTAACGCTTATCAATAACGGACATCATTCATGCCCATGAGCCCTGAGGCTGGATGAAATTTCAAGGAGTATTCCGATGGACAAAACCTCACAGTCACTCAGTCAGACCCTTTCTTACCTAAAACTGTGCACTTCACAAATTATCTCGAATCAACTCTCAACATCATCTTCGGGCTCAGCAAAACAAATTAGCGACCTTATCTCTCTTGGCTCTATTGAGCTTGATCATGCCAACAAACAAGTCACCGAACTTCAAAAGACCCTGTTCCGAGCATTACATGCTCTTGAAGCAGGTCAAACAGCACATGTTCGTCATGCACTTATAGAAGGAATCGAGCAGCTAAACCACGAGCTCACAGTACCTAACAAAGAACAGGCTAACAAAGAACAAGGTGTTAGCCCTCAAGATTCAAACAGTGAACGGGATAATGATGCTGCTCTGGTTAATACGATATAGGCAGTAAGTAGGCGGGTAGAAAGAATTTTAATAATAATAACGTGAGACGGCTAGAGCGTTGAGTAATGCGATAGCCCTACACCAACATGGAATCTGCCGGATACCTACGTCCTGTCTGTATCCGGCTTTTTTTTGAACTCTACATCAACCATTTCCACCAAATGAATACGGCCAAGAACCCAAACAAGTATGTTAGGCCAACCCAAGACAGTGCTTTCATTCGCTTCGACCACTGAAGAGCCACAGGTAGATCTGCTTTAGACACTAGCTGGTAGTTGAGCAATGCGAAAATCGGAGTCGTCATGAATGCCAATACCATGGCGAAATCAAGCATTGGCATCAAAGCAGAGCTAAAGAACAAAATGATCCCCATTGCTGAAACCGCAATAAACACCATCCAGCCATTGTGGTATGACCTTTGGCCTAATGGTTTGGATTGAAGCAGAGACTGTGCTTCTGCTAATGAACGGGCATAGCCATCAATGACGGTAATCGTACTGCCGAAGATACAAAAGAAAGCGACCACGGCAATCAAATAACGAGACCACTCTCCTATTGTTGATGCGTACATACTGACTAGTTGATGCGAGAAACCAATACCCGATGCTTTTAGCTCGGTTCCATTACCGTGCAATACCAACGCCCCCAAAGAAAGGAATACGATCGCAAGTACCGCAGTACCAATATAGCCAACATTAAAATCAAACAGTGCGGACTCGGAGGTCACCTGCTGCTCTTTCCGCTGGCTCTTGAGCCACAGTGATGTCAGGCATGAAATTTCAATCGGTGCAGGCATCCAGCCCATCATAACAACGATAAAACCAATCGAGGCAATTGACCATGCAGAAGGCGCTTCAAAATCCGCTGGCGCAACGCTGCCCTTACCCGCAGCTATCACTACGGCTGATAGTGTTGCAATAACCAACACTGTCATGATGATCTTAGAAAGGCCATCGAGTGCTTTGTAGTGGCCGGCCATCAAAATAACCAAGCAAGCTACGACAACAATGCCCGATAATACCGGCAGCGAAAGGCTGAATGGCAAGAAATACCCCAGTAAGCTTGCGCTAAACAATAGCAAGGCTGCCGTATTCACCACACCAGAGATCAAGCTTAGTCCTGTAAACACCCACAGGTAACCGCGCCCCATACCGTCATACCCTTGAACCAAGCTGTTGCCTGTTCCCATTGTGTATTGAACGCCGGCACGGAAAAATGGGTATTTCAAAAGGTTTACCAGCAAAATCAATGCGGCAAGCTGCCAGCCGTATATAGCACCGGCTTTGGTAGAAGCCACTAAATGAGAGCCACCGACGGCTGCCGTTGCCATCATTACACCTGGGCCTAAAGAGCGTAATAACTTACCCAATGAGAGTGATCCCGAGGGAGATGGCTGTACTGGAGAGGTTTCTGACATAATCACATCCTGATGATTTTCTATTATTGTCCTCACTTTGTCTCAGTTTTGTCACAAATAATCAACCTCCCGCAAACAACCAGTTAGCTGATTCGTCTACTTTTGGGCTTATATGCAGTTGAAAGCATCAATATATGACAACCAAACATCAGTGATATCAGGCAAAGCACCGCAAAAAAACAATAAAAAAATCACAGGATTTCAGCAACTTCAGTAAATGGCAAAATTTTATACTAGATGGGCAGATTTACTCACACGCAGTAGAATCAACCGCATCAATTTTCATCTTGAAGTGCTTGATTTATCCAATATTTATCACAACTTTCTCGCTAGCGATTATGCTTAGAAATGTCACATTACTATTATGTTGGTCAGATAAAAAAGCCATATGAATAATGCTGTAGGCACCAAGAACAACCCAACGCGCTCTAAGCCCGGCCGTTATCGGTTTGTGCGCATGTTCATCTATGGCCTGTTCTTTATTGTCTTCGCAATTATAATGCTGGCCGTGTTCATTCCCCCCTGGCTAGCTTCCAAGGGCATTGAGATAAATGCTATATCTGGCATCCATGTTAGCAAGCGCATTCAAATTGACGAGCTATCAATTGCGGTAAACAAAACGGCAATCACCATAAGGCAGTTATCGCTTGAGCATTTTTCTGATGATAAAAGTGCGATATCAACTTCCTCTTGGCGCTTGGTGTCTCCCCATACCGTTGTGCGGCTATCGCCAGATATTCAAAATGCGATAAAACCACATGGCGTTACGATTAAAGACATCACCTTCAACGACATAAGCTTTAACTTAACCGATCTTTCAGCACCCTATGTGTTCAGTGCCCATAGCCAGCAGGCTTCTGTCGACATTGAAAACACTGTTGGTAGCCACATCCCCCAGCGGGTAAATGATTTACAGCTTGTCCTCACCACTGAGCCATTCGTTACCCTCACTGGTATCATAGGCTCAACGGATCTTGAGCTTTTCCTGCCACAAGACATTGGCCAGAACACCTACCCAATCGGGTTCAGCAATGGCCATTTTTCACTTAGCTGGCAACAAAACAAAACGCCACTTGCTGTCCATATCGAGAAACTCACCCCCTTATGGGCAACCGAATTAAAAGGCTTCGAGCAGCAAGGACATGACATCGCCTTAACTGTCGATCTGAACCAACCGACTCAGAGTATGCGGTTACTGGCAAAAGAGCTTCGTTTTGCACAGCCTTCCGATCTCCCTGAGTTTCTCGACAAACCCGATCAAACACATGAAGGTTTACACCTTGGCCATGCCATCGCAAATCTTGCCCAACTTCCGCTTAAACACCTAAAAGTAAGCCATTTCACTTATGGCAACCTCATCATGGATGCAAAACTTGTACTGGATACCCCCAGGGTTCGCCAAAACAGGCCCGATAAACAAGCCAAATTACACTTGAAAGGTAAAGCCCTTGGCCCAGACAACCCATACGATATCAATGTATTGATCAAACACCGTACACTGAACGATGCAGACTTTACTGGGACAGTTGTAGGCCCCAAAGGCAATAAGCTTGACTGCAAAGCTGATATCAATTTCATCAGCCCGTTGCCCAAACTGTTTCACTGCGAAGCACAATTTAAGCGAACCCAAGATCTCACAGATCGCCTGAAGCTCTATGATATTCCTAGCGCAGAGTTAACCAAGCCCATTATTATCTCAGCTAAGCAAACATCACTAGCTTTCAAGGATAAAAGCTCAGCCAAGCATGGGGATCCCTTTCATTTTAGAGATGTTGAGCGTGCGAGTTATTCACTAGAAGTTACCTTGCCGGAAAAGGTTAATGTCGAACTCAACCGCTTTGCCTTCCATCATAAGGTAATGAACCCAAAAAAGAATTCAAACTCTGCTATTTCCTTGCTTGAACTCAGCACTGATGGAGCACTGACCTTTAATGCGGATTATCATGATGGCGATATCGCGTTAGGCCTAGATAAGAGTAGTGAGCAGCTGCACTTTCGAAATGAGAAATTCGGGTATGACTTCAACATCGATTTTTCTCTCCTACAATGCCAGATACCTTTCCTCAGTAGCAATACAGCATTACAGTGTCACGCAAAAAGTAATATCAACGCGGTGATCCCACAATTGTTTCCCAGCCCAACAATTAATGTTCAAAACAGCCAGCTACAATCGACGCTGTCAGGTGAGTGGACAGACAACAAGGTTGAACTGAAATTAAGTGGCACAGCCATCGACATTGAAAAAATAAATATTCAACACCATGGGGAGTGGATTGAAGCAAATGCAGATAGCATAAACATAACGGCTGGGATAATCCGGCTGCAGCAACTTTTCAAGCAAGGAAAGACGACTGCACTATCCATTTTGGCAGATAGTGGCAGTAGCATAGTCGTAAATGCAGACAACCTTTCAGCGTTGAAATTAATCACATCAGAAGATTCATCAGAAGCAGAAATTGCATCGATAAGGCGGGAAAAAAATATCGGTCAATTACCCGTACAGCGCTACAGCGGTAAGTTTTCTTCTGTCTTTTCAGGCTTTGATTTACACCTCGATTGGCTCTCCGGAAACGAATCAAACTTGCTCTTGAAATCTGGGTATCAAGCCCACCTCTCCTTGAATCAAAATAACCAGCGCCTTCCAGGGATCATGACTGAAGGGATTATGGCAATCACCCCTAACAGAACTGAGTTCAAAGGCGACATTTTAAATAAACGCCACACAAAATTACTCGTCTATACCATCGAGTACTTGATACCACAGCAGCAAGCCAATATTGAGTTACACCGTAATGATATTCCATTCTCCAGCAAGCAATCGCTTAAGAAGTTCTATCTGCCCAAACTTCCGGTCGACCACGATATCTATGCAGGCTCACTAGGTTTCGATGCAAAGATAACGATTAAGGACAAACAATGGAAAGGGAAAATTGGCCTCTATACACACAACTTAAGTGGCTATATACATGACATCCATTATGCTGACCTCAATGTGTCTCTAACCGTCGACGCCTCCAATCATGGATTTCGTTCTCATCAACCAATAAGCTTTCATATCAGCTACTTACATGCTGGCATATTATTAGAGAACCTCTACGCCCTCATTGAGTTTGATACTTTTACGCCTTCTTACAAGCTGCACAGGGCCAAAGCTTACCTGCTTGGGGGAGATATAAGCCTGCATAATGTCATTAGCGACTCTCTGTCAGACATACCGGCAAACCCAATTAGGGTGCATGGCTTGAAGCTAGAAAAATTGATAGAAACCGTAGAAGCAAAAGATATAGAAATGACAGGAACCGTTGATGGAATACTGCCCTTTGGCCTAGAAGGCAATGCACCCGTGATTAAGGGGGGCCGTCTTCATGCCCGCTATCCTGGCGGGATCCTAAAGTACAAAGAAGGATCCGCCATCGATCAGAATGTGGAAGCCGCTGGAGAGAATAGCTTGTTAGTTGTGAGTAAGATTCTCAAAAATTATAACTACCACTCGCTCAACATTAATCTAGACTATTCTAAAGAAGGACAATTGAGTGCTAGATCACAGTTTAAGGGGCGAAACCCTGATGTTTTGTCGGGTCGTCCGATTAACCTGAATCTCAGCATAGAAGAAAACATTCCAGCCCTACTAAAGACGCTAAATATGATAAATGCATCTAAGCTGGAAAATATGTTCTTAAAGCAGATTGGTGTGGATAAGTAGCATTTTGCGCTTGAAATTTAAAAAATCAAATGGCTGGACGTGCCTACATCACTGCCTTTTTATTAAGGCATATAGGTATTAGGTCCACAAAAGGTTGTAACCAATGGATATCCAACTTAAGCTGTTTTGTATACCAATTTTTATCGCCATGCTTTCGGTATTGACACTCACAGCACTATCAGGCTGTACACCCACGGTACAAGTTACCGCTTCAGAAAAGCCGATAGAAGTTAATTTAAACGTCAAAATAGAACACGAAATTCGTATTAAAGTTGATAAGGAAATCGATGAGCTGTTTAATGATGATGATGTCTTTTGAGTTGGCAGGGAGTATGCCATGACGCGAATACTGCTCTTCTTCTTTTCTTTCTTCCTCGCATTTAGTGCAATTGCTCTCGATCTTCAACAGGCTAAAGACCAAGGCCTTGTGGGTGAAGCAAACACTGGACTTATCGCCCCCGTCACTGCTCGGCCGTCTCAGCAGGTCAGGAGCTTGATTTCCGAAGTGAACAACCGCCGAACCAACACCTTCAAAAAAATAGCTGTTTCACATGGCTTGACTGTCAAAGAAGTCGGTCACATCGCCCACAAAAAGGCCATTGAGCGCACCTCTCCGGGAAATTACTATCAAGACTCATCAGGTAAGTGGATCAAGAAATAGATTTACGTTTAGCCATGAGCTCACTCCGTAAATCTCTGTTGAACTAGGTGTTAAGTAAATCTTAACCCCGGAATAAAAATATTATAATTATCCTTACAGCGCTTTGCGCATATACTCCTGCGACGACTTTCTCATTTTTATAACCCATGCCCGCAGTTCATTCATTTTTCAATAAACTATCCAAGACCGACGGTATTTTCATTGCTATAGCGTTGTTATGCCTGTTCCCCGTTGTCAGCTCGCCCATTGCTTTAGTCTTGGGCTTTACCTTGGCGACCTTTGGATGGGTACCAAGCCAATTTAACCTGGCAGCACTAACCAAGAAACTACTCTCCTATTCCATTATCGGCCTAGGCTTTGGTATCCAGCTGGATCAAGCCATCGAAGCAAGTAAGCAAGGGTTCGGACTTATCGTTGCTTCCATTTTCTGTACCTTGTTGCTCGGCTATATACTCACTAAGCTGTTGGGGATTAACCAGAAAACCGGGCACCTTATTGCTTCAGGCACTGCAATTTGCGGCGGAAGCGCCATTGCGGCTGTTGCTCCTGCAATTAACGCTAAGGATGACCAAACATCACTGGCATTAGCGACTGTATTTGTGCTTAACGCAATTGCCTTATTTATCTTCCCTGTAATAGGCCATTTCTTTGAAATGAGCCAACATGCATTTGGGACATGGGCCGCAATTGCCATACATGACACTTCATCTGTAGTCGGGGCTGCGGGGGCATATGGAGATGAGGCTTTAAGAACAGCCACGACATTGAAATTGGCTCGGGCGCTGTGGATCATCCCTATCGCTTTCTTAAGTGCTTTGATGTTTAAGGGCAACAGCAAAAAGATTGGTGTGCCTTTTTTTATTGTTTTCTACTGCTTGGCTATTGGGGTTGCTTACCTACTACCTGATTTCCAACCGTTTTACTCAGCGATTTTCAACATGTCTAAGCGTGTTTTGGTAGTCTGCCTATTTTTAATTGGCTCAGGCATTACCATCGCAAAACTACGTGCAGCCGGATTTCAGCCGCTGCTACTAGGTGTAACACTGTGGGTGGCTATCGGCGGGGGCTCGCTAGCCTATATCCAAATGGTCAATTAAACCTACAAAGCACTACCCGCAACGACCGTCTTATTCCTAGACAGTTGCGGGTTGCCGGCTTGTTTAGCCTCGTTACGGTGTAATATCTATTCGCTCCGAGTTGATATTGATTTGCTTGAGCTCTTCATTAAATTCAGTGTCGTCCAAGACAGGATTCGACTGAATAGCTTCTTTGTTTGCTTGCGCATTACTTTGCTTCAGCCGTCTTACACCCAAGCATAGGATAATCAAAAAAGCAGCAAAATCTAAAATTGCACTGAATAGCCCAGAGGTAAATGATGATGTGAACAAAACGCAAGCGACAATCCCTATCCAGACAAACACGCTAATACCTCCCATCTTTCAGTAATTGACTGAGATAATTATTAACTAATTGTCCGCATTCAGAAATTCGCTTTCACTCTATAACATTCAGATTTGTTATATGTACCCAAGTCGCTCGGGAAAGATCAACACTTTGCAACTTGCAGTTCATCGAGCCGGGTTGTCCAGCGATTGGAACGAAAAGCTTGGCGCATATGCCAATTGGTCGAACCGATCACCGAGGCAGGCTTAACGCCGTTTTTAAACCTGGCATTCATCTGATCGGTAATAGCCATCAGCTCTCTTCGTTTCATTTCATCTAAGGCACTGGTATCAAACATATCAAATTGGAAATGATCATTATTTGAATTGGTTAACCCGTCTAGAATGACGCCGATCTTCTGGTAGGCATAACCCGGACGATAAATAGACTCGAGCTGCTCCAAAGCAATATCAAGAAATCTATAGCTATCCTGGCTCGGGCACATCAACTCCCTGGCGCTACTGATATTATGTTGCGGCAAGTCCTTATATCGGTTGGTACGAAGAAACACGCCAACCACATTAGCCTGACTCTGCTGCCGCCGTAATTTTTCCCCAGCCCGTTGGCAATGAAAAGCAAGGGCTGACTTCAAATCGTTCAAATCACTGATATCTGAGCCAAAGCTACGGCTAGACAAGATCTGCTTTCGCTTCTCATCGATATCCCCGGGGTCGATACAGGAAACACCTTGTAGTTCAAGTACCGTTCTGGCTAGCCCAACATTCCACAGCCGACGCATATCTGCAGGATTTTGCCCCGATAGTTGCAAAGCATTGGTAATGCCACTTGTTTGCAATCGCGTTGCCGTTTTAGCGCCAACTCCCCAAATCTCCTGAACAGTGCAGCGTTCAAGTAGCCATCTCCGGCGTTCTTCATTATCGATCTGAATGACACCTTCAACCCTTTGCTCATATTGCTTAGCTGCATGGTTACCAAGCTTTGCCAAAGTTGGACTTGCCCCAATACCAACCCGGACAGGCAACCCCAAGTGCTTATAGATGGTATCCTTGATTTCTTTGCCGTATTGAGTCAAACCATCCAGATTGAAGCCATCAAGGCGGACGAAAGCCTCATCGATCGAGTATTGTTCAACATGGGGTGAGAAACGATGGAGCTCTTCTATGAACCGACGGCTCATGTCAGCATATAAGGTGTAATTTGAGCTTCTTACCTCAACTCCCATCTTGCGGGCTTCGCGCTCTATTTTAAACCACGGTGCACCACGCTTTATACCTAGCGCTTTGGCCTCCGGTGACAACGCAACGCAGCAGCCATCATTGTTGGAAAGAACAACCAATGGCTTGTTGACCAATTTGGGATCAAACATCTGCTCGCAGGCACAGTAAAAACTCTTCGCATCTACCAGTGCCCAAACCTGATCACGATATCCGTCTAATGCAGCCATCGCTTAACCCAGTAAATTATGCACGTTACGCGTTACCACACCGAAGATCTCAGAATCTTCTGGCATAGGAAATGGCTTGTAGTGAGGGTTTTCTGCAACCAGCCACCAAGCCTGCTCATGGCGTACGAGACGCTTACAAGTAAACTCGTCATACACTCTAGCGATGACGATTCTCCCCGGTACCACAGCTTCAGCCCGGTCAACGACTAACAAGTCACCATCATAGATACCCGCTCCTGTCATCGAGTCGCCCGATGCCCGAAGAAAAAAAGTCGCATTCGGATTTCGAACCATGTAGCTTTCTAAATCGAGTTCTTCCTGATGACCATCCGCAGGTGAAGGGAAACCACATTTCACCCCCTCGATAAAGTAAGGAAATACCTTCATTTCCACTGCTCTTAATTATACTGTGCATATATACAGTATAATAAAAAATAGTTAGAATAGTCACACTCTAGTTTTAACTTTTGGGACAACTGAAGCTTGAGCAATCAATTCAGCCAATTTATACACAATTTCAACCACCTAGCATAATTGTGCTGACGGGCTTAAAACCAGTGGCGATAATTTCAACAACTATTGCTGCCATCTTCGACAAACGCACTTTTATCATCACGTATTAACCAACATCCCCTCATTAATGTTGATAAAATTGTCGCTTATAAAAATGAAAAAGCAGGGATTATCCAAGGAGTTTTTAATGCAAAAAATTTTTGCAATGTTAGCTGTGCTTCTATTAGCCGGCTGTTCAACAACTGAAAATACACACACACACACCGAAAGCCAGTGCATTGGTCAAATGACTACTGAAGAAGCCTATGGCCACCTAAACCCAGAACGCTTTACCATCCAGGTACTGGCTCTGACTGAAGAGCGTCAGGCTGACGTTCGAAATTACATCAACCATATCCAGGGTCAGCAGCCAATTTGGGTTAACTGGAAGAAAAGCCAGAGTGGACGCTGGTATGCCGTCATTTACGGTGATTTCGAAACAAAAGAAGAAGCGAAGTCAGTGATCGATCGCCTGCCAGAAGCGGTTCGTCAACAAGGGCCATTCATTAGAAGCTTCGCTGAAGTTAAAAGTGACCAGCAAACCGACGTATTTCGTTTGCGATAAGCCAAAAAGCCGGAATGATCATTCCGGCTTTTTTGTACTTCATTAATGGCTATGCGATTAGCGTCCTTCAAACAACTGCCCGACCGTTTGCATCGGGATAAACATCCTCACCCGGCCATTATGTTCGCATAGTACTTCAAAACCATACTTGGTATAGAAGGATTCGGCTTCTGGGCTCAAACAGTCAACCACTATCGCATAGGCTCTCATATGAGCATTAACCTGCCATAAATACTTTAAGGCTTTCACCAAGCCGACTTTCCCCAAACCGTTTCCGTGGTACTCATGATGGACAGCCAATTGGGCGAGTAAAAATACGGGTATAGGATACTTGGGTAGCTTTTTAGCCATCGCCGCAGGTAAGGTGTCACGGCATATCGAGCTAGGGGCAATGCTGTAAAAAGCGCAGATAGGCAATTTTTGATTTGGCAGGGGAAGTAAGGCAGGTAATACCATAGTCCGGCTAATACCTGCCTGCATATGTTTTGACGCCTGAGTTTGAATAAAGGTGTTTAGCTCCGGCTCGCCACAGTCAAACGAAGTACGATCATGCTGTTTTTTATCTAGCTCGATAAACTCTTTTGACCAACTCACTTACTTAAAGCCCTTCTCTTCCGCAAAGTCTACTGCATCGAGCAACGCTTTATTCGGTGCTTTGGCTTTATCGCAAGCATCAACAAACCGGTCAAACACATCACCATCAACGGTGATACTTTCATGTTGAGCAATCACCTGAGTGGCATCTTCATCCATAAGACGAACCACATACTCCGTCAAGCTTTTCAGCCCCAGCAGCGCTGACGCTTTTTCGGCTTTGGCTTTTATTTCTTCATCTAAACGCAAGTCTAGTCGGGCTGTTGCCATAATAACCTCCATAAGTACGGAAATTTTCCGTACACATAGAGTATAACCTTTGACCGCTTACACGGCAAACCGTACGGAACTTTTCCGTACGGTTTGCTGCGCAAGTGCTAGACACACTCGCTAGCTTTTAATCGCCATTAAGAAGAAATCACCGCAGCGCCATGATCGTTAGTACTGAGATCTTCATTGCTGTAGCCTTCATGGCTATGCGCATACTTGCTTTCAAGTTTACGAAGTTCACGTAGCAGGATAAACAACAACATCAGACCAGTGGCAGCGAGTCCAACCGCCAATCCGCCCCAAACGCCTTCCAAACCAAATAGGTTCATCAAAACCCACGCCGATGGCAAACCGATGAGCCAGTAGCCAATAGCTGTAGTTACCGTTGGTGCTTTCACCAGTTTCATCCCGCGAAGAATGCTAATGGCAGCCAACTGCCAGGCATCTACGACAAAGCAAGCAGCGACCATAATCATCACGCTTGGCAGAGCTGCAACAAGCTCTTCTGCTAGCGCATCACCTTCAACGTTGAAGACAACAGTCAAGAACTCTGGTTTTGCGATTAAGAATGCGCCAAATACTGCACTGGTCACCGTGACCAGCAACAAGCCATGCTTGGCATAACGCTTAACCATGGCAGGCTGTTGCTGGCCAACATGCTGACTGACCAAGATAGAGGCCGCTTGAGACAAGCCAAAAGCGACGTTCCAAGACAAGTTAAGGCACTGTAACGCAATCTGGTGAATGGCCAATGACACTGCGCCGAGCGTACCAGCCAACAAGGCTGCTGTTGAGAACAGTGCATGCTCCATCAAGGTGGCAATCATGATAGGCACGCCAATGGCCAACAAAGGCACAAGGATACCGATACGGTATTCATGCCATTTGGCAAAAGGATTGTAGTGACGGTACTTGTTACGAGTAAACACCCAGTAGCCGTAGCCCAGCATCACAATGAACGCTGCCAATGCTGTACCGTAGCCAAGTCCTGCGAGGCCCATATCGAGCTTGAACGCCATCAAGTAACTCAGCGGCACATTGAGAATAACCGTCACAATGGACATCACCATAACAGAGCGGGTATCGCCAAACGCACTGACCAAACTACGCAAGACGAGCAAGACCAAAGTTGGCAGCATTGCCCACTTCAAGGCATCCAAATAATCCACCGCCAATACAACTGCGTTTGGATCCTGGCCGGCCGCATTAAGCAAACCATCCATCCAAAAGAAGATAGGCAGCAGCGTCACGGTTAAAATCAGCGATAACAATAAGCCACTCTTAAGAGAAGTGCTGACTTCAGCATCCCCTTTCTCAACATCTTTCAGCCTTTTGCCATATGCGATAGCAATTAAATTGGCCACACAGCCGACGGTACTGCCCGCAACCGTAAAGACAATTGAATACACCGCCGCACCAAGCCCCCCGCCAGCAATAGCAAGGATACTCATTTGAGCCATCATCCACACATCGGTAAAAACCAATAATTGAGCAACCAGCTGAGAAATAATTAGCGGTACTGCCAGGCTGATTAATTTTTTCATTATTCACCACGAAACACTAAAGCATTGCAAAACAGACAAGGATCTCAGGGATGGCAGAAAAGGCGGCCTACAACATGTAGTTTCTAACAAGAAAAGTAAGCTAAAAGTGCGATACAGCCATCAAACTGTTGAGATACTACTAATGTAAGTTTTCCCAATTTGTGTTTCAAACGACATTTATAGTACCTTAGCATTCATAAAACTCATGCAAGAGAGTTCTTGAAGCATTTTTCTTCCCTCACGAGGCTGACAATGAAAAAAAGACACAATTTACTGCCATCTTCTTTGAATGGACTCAGGGTGTTTGAAGCTTCAGCAAGGCATCTTAGCTTCACGCTGGCCGCTGAAGAATTAAACGTGACGCAAAGTGCAGTAAGTCGGCAAATCAGGCAGTTAGAAGAGCAACTTGGATTTGCGCTGTTTATCAGGCACCATCGCGCCTTGGAGCTTTCTGCTCAAGGAAAAGAAGTCGCTTTGTTGCTGACCCGCCAATATAGCGAACTGAACCAAACCATACGCCAGTTGAAAGCGAAGGAAACAGGTACATTACGCGTACAAGTTGCCATGAGCTTTGCAGTACGTTGGTTGATCCCTCGTTTGCATTCCTTTAAATCACTCTATCCTGATATCAATATCGTCTTGTCATCAAGTATGGGACACAGCAATGAACTGTTGCAGTTGGAAGAAGATGACTGTGATATAGCGATATATAATGTGCCTGAAATTAGCAAAAGCACCAATATACCCACTTTTTTCAGAAAAGAATATCTCGCCCCTGTCTACTCCGAGTTATTGACCAAAACTGACGAACCCATCTCTGTCGATGCTCTGATTGCCAACTACCCGCGCTTGCATCCAACGTCTGACCAATGTGATTGGCGTGAATGGCTCACTCGCAATGACCGGACAGATCAAATCAATAAAGATGGCTTAACCTTTAATACACTTGATATGGCTTTAACATCCTGCTTTGCCGGACAAGGAGTAACCATCACAGACTTGATGCTAGTCGTGCATGAATTACAGCAGGGGTATTTAAAGTTACCTACCCAGGCAACTATTGTCACCAACAGTACCTGGCAGTATTACTATCAAACAGTCAGCAAAGGTGACGCCGTCTCACAATTCATTGAGTGGATGGTACAAGAAGAGAAGAAAGATTGGGCCGCGCTCACTCATATGTCTGAGCTGCACGGCTGGAAGATTATAGATTAAGAGGCTCGGTAAACACGTTTACACCGATTCAATAAGCTCAGGCAGGATTTCAAACAAGTCCCCGACCAAACCATAGTCTGCGATCTCAAAGATAGGCGCTTCAGGATCGCTGTTGATTGCCACAATGACCTTGGCATCTTTCATTCCGGCTAGGTGCTGAATAGCACCGGAAATCCCCACAGCAATATACAGTTCAGGGGCAACTATCTTACCCGTTTGGCCAACTTGGTAATCATTCGATATGAAACCAGCATCTACCGCTGCCCTTGAGGCTCCCACTGCACCACCGAGTTTGTCAGCCAGTTGCTCAATCAAAGCAAAATTCTCTTTACTCCCCAAAGCGCGGCCTCCAGAGACAACAACACGCGCAGCGGGCAACTCTGGCCTTTCACTTTCAGATACCTGCCGCTCGACAAACTCACTCAACGCATTTGCAATAACGATGTCGAGTGGCTTTTGCTCCGCCTGACTCTCTGACATTTTAGCCGCCTCGAACGCCGATCCACGTGTCGTCATCAGCAGCTTGCTGTCTTTAGAGCGGACCCGGGCTAATGCATTCCCCGCATATATCGGCCTGACCACGGTGTCAGCACTTTCAATCGCTATAACATCAGACAGCATCCCCACATCAAGTAAAGCAGCTACTCGCGGCAGCAGGTTCTTACCAAATGTCGTTGCAGGTGCAATGATATGGCTATGATCGGCAGCAAGTTCGGTGATCAGCGTGGCACTATTTTCAGCTAGCTGATACTGGTAAATAGCACTGTCTGCCACCAACACTCGGCTGATCCCATTGATACATGACGCTTCATCGGCAACTGTCTGGCACTGGTAACCCATTACCAATACTTCAATAGGCAAATTTAATGAATATGCCGCCCCAACAGCCTTAAGCGTTTCACCTGATAGGCGCTGATTATCATGCTCTGCAATTACAAGTACTATCATCAGATCACCTTTGAAGTATTTTTTAGTTTATCGACAAGCTCTAAGACAGAGTTCACTTTCACCCCGCCAGCACGCTGTGCCGGTGCCATTACCTCAAGCACTTCCTGATGGTTTTCTATGGTCACACCCAATTCGTCAGGGGTTATGATATCCAATGGCTTTTTCTTGGCTTTCATAATATTCGGTAGCGAAGCGTAGCGCGGCTCATTAAGGCGAAGATCCGTACTCACAACCGCAGGTAACACAAGCTGTAATGTTTCTAACCCGCCATCGACTTCACGGGTGACTTTTAGTGTTCGTTGAGCACCACCCGTGACACCGTCACTCACAACATCAACATTTGAAGCAAATGTAGCCTGTGGGTATCCAAGCAATGCCGAGAGCATTTGTGCTACCTGGTTGTTGTCCGTATCAATGGATTGCTTGCCCAAAATGAATAGATCAGGCTGATCCCGGTTAGCCACCGCCGCAAGCAGTTTTGCCACTGATAGAGGCTCAGTGACAGCGTCACACTCAATATGTATTGCTTTGTCAGCACCCAAGGCTAAGGCGGTTCTTAACTGTTCTTGACAAGACGCTTCGCCAGCAGAGATGACTACCACCTCGTCAGCATGGTCTGCCTCACGGAGGCGAATTGCTTCTTCGACGGCAATTTCACAGAAAGGGTTCATCGACATTTTTACGTTGGCGGTTTCCACACCAGAGCCATCATTTTTCACCCTTACCTTTACGTAAGGATCGATAACACGCTTTATCGCAACATACACTTTCACAGGCACTTCCTTATCAAACCAAGACTTTTCAGCCTTGCAATTGATTTATTCTTTGAGCCTAGTTGAGTTTACGTTTACGTCAACTGGACTATATTTTAACAATGCGCCGTTCTACTAGGGATTGAAGCATGAGTTCAGAGCAGCAAAGAGAAAGCATGTCATTTGATGTTGTGATTGTAGGAGCTGGCCCCGCCGGACTTTCTGCCGCCTGCCGGTTAATGCAGTTAGCAAACGAAAATGAAGTTCAATTGTCAGTATGTGTTGTTGAAAAAGGCGCTGAAGTAGGCAGTCATATCCTTTCTGGTGCGCTGTTTGAACACAAGGCGTTGGATGAGTTATTCCCTGACTGGGAGCGGATGGAAGCACCGCTACATACCGCGGTGTCTGAAGATAAGTTCTGCTACCTGACCAACCAATTCAACTACATTACCGTTGCTGAACAGCTTGTCCCCGAAACCCTGCAGAATATTGGTAATTTTGTAATTAGCCTAGGAATTTTATGCCGCTGGTTAGCCAAACAGGCTGAAGCCCTTGGTGTCGAAATATTCCCCGGTTTTCCAGCCAGTGAGGTTCTGTATAACAACCAAGGTATGGTCGCAGGTATTGTTACCAAAGACATGGGGCTGGATAAACATGGCGAAAAGAAAGCTGCTTTTGAGCCTGGCATTGAGCTACATGCCAAATATACGATTTTTGCCGAAGGCTCACGCGGCCACTTGGGTAAACAACTTATTGAGCAGTTTCATCTCGACCACGGCAAACAACCACAGCATTATGCACTTGGGCTCAAAGAGCTGTGGGAAGTTCCCCCTAAGCACCACAAACCCGGTCATGTTATTCATGGTGTGGGCTGGCCATTAAGCCAAACCGGCACTAATGGCGGCAGTTTTTTGTATCACTTGGAAAACAATCAAATCGCTGTTGGTCTTATTGTCGACCTTAACTATCACAACCCCTACCTCAGCCCGTTTGATGAGTTCCAGCAACTCAAGCATCACCCCTTATTCAGCCAACATTTGGCAGGCGGTCAACGTATTGCCTATGGCGCGAGAGCCATTACCAAAGGCGGCCTTTCTTCATTACCAAGGCAACAGTTTCCAGGGGGGGTGTTGATAGGATGCGATGCGGGCACATTGAACATGGCTAAAATCAAAGGCAGTCATACCGGAATGAAATCCGGCACAATTGCGGCTGAAGCTGTCTTCCATGAATTAGAGCAAGGCTTTCATCAAACCACACCAGGGTATGACAAATTCTTCAATAACTCTTGGCTATATGAAGAATTACACGAGTCGCGCAATTTCGGTGCTGAGATCCACCGCTTTGGCACCTTAATCGGTGGAACACTGGCATCTATCGAACAAAAGTGGTTTAAAAAAACGTTCAAGTGGTCACTCAAAGACGACAGACCCGACCATGCGTGCCTCGAACCCATTAGCGACCACCAGCCTATTGCGTATCCAAAGCCTGATGGCCTGTTGAGCTTTGATAAACCCTCATCCGTTTTTCTCTCCGGCGCGCAGCATGAGGAAAACCAGCCCTGTCATTTGCATCTATCTGATAGTTCAATTCCTATCAACTTGCACCTAGAGCGCTTCGATGAACCTAGCCAGAGGTATTGCCCTGCGGGGGTGTATGAAATAATAGAAAAAGACGGAAAAGCGGCATTTCAAATCAATGCCGCCAACTGCGTCCACTGTAAAACCTGCGACATTAAAGACCCTTCGCAGAATATTACCTGGGTTCCACCAGAAGGCGGGGGCGGGCCAAATTACCCCAACATGTAATGAGGGACAGCACTACCGTTTAAACAATTATTCTTGGGGGCTGCCCATACAGGCGTGCAGCTATTTCACCCAGCGGGTCTTTCGCCACAGCGCTTGTTGCTCAACAGATAAAAATGTCCAAGCCACAAACCGCGTCAGCTTCTGCCCCTGTGCCATATCTATTGTTTTGACATCAACTGCCCCTGCCTTTTTCAGTTGCTTATAGATTAACGACAGGTTGTCTTTTTTCGATACCAAAGTCGTAAACCAAAAGCATTGGTTGGCCTTCTCTGCACTTTGGTTGATCATCCGTTTGATAAATGCCGCTTCTCCGCCCGGGCACCAAAGTTCAGCTTTTTGACCACCGAAGTTTAGTACTGGCTTAACGCTTTTGTTTTTGGAAGCCTTAAATTGCCCGGATTTTTTGTCTGAACCAGATTTTTTGTCTGAATTAGCTTTTAAGTTTTTCACCTTACGGGCACTACCTGCCATCGCTTCTTCTAGAGAAGTATGGAACGGAGGATTACATAAAGTGAAATCAAACAGATCATTGTCGTTGATCATACCGGTAAAAATATGATCTGGATTTTTCTGTAGGCGACACTGAATGCCCCCTTTCAACGAAGGGTTAGCATCAACGATGAATTTGGCCGATTTAATCGAGCTAGGATCAATATCTGCTGCGACAAACTGCCAACCATAAACACGGTGGCCGATAATAGGATACACACAATTCGCACCTGTGCCGATATCTAGACCTTTGACAGTCTTTCCTTTGGGGATGTTGCCTCCGTTAGAATCAGCCAACAAATCAGCGATATAGTGCAAATAATCCGCCCTGCCAGGGATAGGCGGACAAAGAAATCCCTCAGGGATATCCCAATATGAAACCGAGTAGAAATGGCTCAGCAACGCGCGATTGAGCATCTTTACCGCAGCCGGATCACTAAAGTTAACCGATAAGTCACCATAAGGGTTCTTTTCAACAAACGGCGATAGCTCCGGACAGCTTTTTATCAGCTTGTCGAAATCATAACGGGCTCGATGAGGGTTTCGTGGGTGCAGTCCCTTGCTTGGCGCTTTCTGCTTATGTTTATGTGACATATCGCTTTCTATACAGTGTTTTGCTCGGCCTTAGGCCAAAAGGAAAAGTATCCTACGCGAAACTCAGTCCCCTTGGAACCACAGATGTAAAATTGCCAAAACTATTGTTGCCCTGCCTCACCAAACGCGATACCTCCAACATATTTTGGGTTCTGCAACGGAAACAAACTTACAGGGTTTGGTTAATATTCGCCCTGTGAAACTAAGATTACTAACAATATGAGACTTGACACAGAAAGATTTCGTGACAACTTCATTATAAATTGTACATTTTCATAATCTTAACTTTACTATTACATGTGGAGCATTAAAAATGCTACTAAGGACTGTACAGTTAAAGGACTAGCTTGATTATGGATGTCATCAAACGCACATGTATCATTTTACTGCTCCTCATCATTCCTTTGGGTACGGCCCAAGGTAGCCAGTCCGTTGCTTTCTACTACAACAATATCGATTCAGTGCGTGAGTTGATTAACTACGACCGTGTCGTGGTAACACCATCTCTAATTTCAGATAAACAAATATCTACTCTGCAAAAAGCTGATACTTTGGTTTTCGCCTATCTCAGTGTTGGAGAGTACGACGGCAATAAACTACCTGAGAAACTGCAAGGGCTATCTCCGCTTATCAATCCTAACTGGTCCAGTCATGTGATGGACTTGGCGGCAGAGGGGTGGCAAACCTATCTTCTCGAGCAATCCGTTATGCTCTCTGAACGCGGTTTTGACGGCATATTTCTCGACACGCTCGATAGCTATACCTTGTTTGCTAAAACTCCCGAAGAAGCAACAAACCAGCAAGCCGCTCTAAGCAAAATTCTTGAGGGTTTAAATGCCCTTCCTAAAAAGCCGCTGCTAATTTTTAACCGTGGTTTTGAGGTCATTGAGAAGCTCACATTCAAACCTTACGCCTTAGCCGCCGAATCAATGTACAACAGTTACGACCCAGTAACTGACAGCTATCAGCTTGTGCCGGAATCAGACAGAACGTGGCTTACCGGTAAGCTAAATGAAGTGAAGCAATCTGGTGTCGAGGCGATTGTCATCGACTACCTCCCCGCCAGCAATCGTGAAGCTCAAAAACAAGCGGCCAAACGTTTAATTGATGAAGGGTATACGCCGTATATCAGCGACGGATTACTGTATGAATTCGGTATCAGTACTGTAGAGCCGATTGCAAAGCGCATACTCGGTTTCTACGACAGTCAATTTGGCCGCATGGTGACGTCACAGTGTCACCGAATGATGTCGATGCCCATTGAATATTATGGTTACGTCCCAGAATGTGTAGATGTGCGCACAACCAATTTCAATAATATTGATATCAGCCGTTATGCTGGTTTCTTCTTCTGGTTAGAAGAATCAAGTTATAGACAGGTGCCTGCGCTTCAAACCTGGATTAACTCTCTAATGGGCAAACGCCCTGTTTTATTTCTCAATGCGCTGCCAACTAATCAATCTCTATTATCCAAGCTAGGTATCGCCAACAAAGGGGAAATTTCAGGCAATATCACTCAAGTGCAAGGTCACAGCTGGACAAAACAATTCTATCCCGCTTCTTTCAGCCTGTTTGAAAAACATACTATTTGGCAACCAACACAAATTGGTGTCAGCAGTGAGATTACTTTTGGTAATGAAAACGGCCAAACGACAACTGTCTTGTTCAAAGCACCGTGGGGAGGCGCAGCCTTGTCACCCTTCCCAGTAATGGCTCTTGCCAATAATAGCGAGACATGGATTATTGATCCTTTCCGGCTGATCAATGAGATTTTTCCTTTACCCCCGATACCTGCTGCAGATGCAACCACAGAATCAGGACTACGTATATTGACCAGCCACGTCGATGGCGATGGCTTCCCGTCAAAAGCTTGGTTCCCGGGCAAACCCTATACGGCCGAAGTGCTCAATGACTATGTATTTAAAAAATATGATATCCCCCAAACAGTTTCAGTGATTGAAGGAGAAGTAGGCAAGCGTGGTTTGTACCCAGAACAAAGTGACAAAATGGAAGCCATTGCCCGAGACATTTTCCGTCTGCCAAACATTGAAATTGCTTCGCATACCTTTAGCCATCCGTTCTTCTGGGACTTCTCGGCCAACATCCAAACTAAACAGTATGGAGACAACCTTCCGATCCCCAACTATACCGTGGATTATTACAACGAGATTTTGGGCTCAATAAACTACATAAATAAAGAGCTGGCCCCTAAGGACAAAAAAGCTAAACTTTTGTTATGGTCTGGGCGCGCTGATCCGACTGAAGAAATCCTCTCCATTGCTGAAGATGCCAATATTCTCAACGTTAATGGTGGAAACACTTATGTAGTTCGAGGCAATAGTAACTTTACTCAAGTTTCGCCGACCATTGCCTGGTATCCATCCGCCGTTCAAGTCTACGCCCCTGTACTAAATGAAAACCTCTACACCAATTTATGGACTGAACACCACGATGGCTATGGGCGTGCGGTTGAAACCTTTGAAATATTAGGCAGCCCACGGCGTTTAAAAAGTATTAGTATTTACTATCATATGTACTCAGGTGCTTATCCGGCATCACTCAATGGCTTATTACAGGTTTATGACTGGGCAATAGCGCAGCAAACGACACCGCTTTATTTGAGCGAGTATGCCAAAAGAGCAAGAGCCCTGTACGAAACCGGCATAGCCAAAACTCTGGATGGGCAGTGGCAAGTAACCAGTACCGGTGTTGCAAGCATCCGGCTTCCTGAAACATTGGGCTACCCAGAAGGTAATGAGCTAGCGGGTTGGAATAAAGGGCCAGATGGTAACTTTCTGATCCTGAAACAACCGAAAACAAGGTTTGAAATAGTAAGCAGTCCAAAAAGCGAGCTGTACCTCAAAAGTGCTAATGGCAAGCTAGTAACGTGGGAAGTAGATAGCAATACCATCAATTGGTCTGTTTCAAGCCATATGCCCCTTAAGATGGTGGTCAACGGAGCCAAGCGTTGCCAAAGTGTTTCTGGCACTAAATTGAAGGCCTCGCCCAAAGGCAATGGGCAAATACAGCTATCGAGCTCAAGCAAAGGGTTACTCTCAGGCACCTTGCAGTGTCAAATGATGTAAAACGAAGGGAATAGTCAATAAGCGATGGCAAAAGATAAGAATAAGCCAAGGATTAGGCTCATCAATAAATTCACCCTTGGGGTGTTAACTGCAACCTCTCTATGGGCGTTGTGGTTAGTTGCGCCTTCTAAATCAATGCTTATCCAACTTATTGCCCGTTCTTCTTCACCGGAAGTATCCCTTGCTTTCTTAGAGCAGCTTTACAATGAAGACCCGGAAAACCGTGAAATTATTAAGCAAATTGTCGATAACTATGCTGTAACAGGACAATTGACAGATGCGAGTGCCCTGCTTGAAACTATCCTCAAAACAACTGAAGGTAAAGACGACTGGGAAGCAATTAGTCGTTACCTTAGCTTATTGTTAGAACAGACTTATCTAGATCACCCAGAACAACAACAGCAGGCACATGATGCTCTGTTAGCCCTGTTAGGAAAGTATAATTATGTACCAGAGGCTGAGTTAGCTCGTAGGTTTGCTGATACGGCTATATCTCTCTCGATGCCTGACAAAGGCTTCAGTTATCTCTATCCTCATCAGCAAAGTGGTGAAACTTCCTATGACGAATTGGTTTCACTCGCATTGCAAACCGAAGATTATGATAGCTCACTAAAAGTGCAACTTGATGCATTTAGAGAGTTTGAAGATTTAAATAATGCACATAAGCTATTTGACCTAATGCTGAAAAGCGGTCAACCGCAGCTTAGTCGCCGTTTTTTTGCTAGTTACCGAGGGGAATTATATAACGATATTGAATTTCTCGCTGCGGGTATCGCCCACTCAAAAGAAATTGGCAATCTTGATGTAGCCATATCTCTTTCTCGGCATTTGTTGACCATCGCCCCAACGGGAGAGCTCTATAGACAAACGGCACAAATCGCTATTTCCATCGGCGATCTGGCTTTGGCTGAGGAGCTGTTATTAGAAGCGATAAGCGTCTCGCCCAGCCAATATGATTACGTATTGCTACATCAAATTTACCGCTGGAAAAGTGAGATCCACAAAGCACAATCGACCAGCATTAAGCTCGTTTCCTTAAACCCAAGCGCAAAGAACATTCGAGCCGGTATTGAAGAATCGAAGGCGCTTGGCGATATTCTAAATGAAGGCCGCTTTTTCAAAAAACTGGCTGCTCATAACTATATCTACCCGTCAGAATACAATGATTGGCTTAATGCGCTCGAAAAAGGTGAAGGGACACCTGCCGCTTTTAATAGCCTGCTGTCATTACTAGGAAAACGCCCTTATGATACAGATTTATTGAGCCACACCACCCGCTTGTACAGTTACCGCAGCGATCATCGGTCCGTGATACGTTATGGTAACCGACTTCAACAAAGGCGCTCTCTTAACTTCATCGAAGCTGAACGCATTGCCAACGCCCATATTATGTTGAACCAGCCCAAGTTGGCGTTAAATACGTTGATCAACCCGACAGGCTGGCAGCAAGCTGACGAGGACTATCTTGAGGCTATTTCTTCACTGGCCTGGGAAACAAACAATCGTAATGTATCTGTTATATCACAATCAGAACTAGCCTCGCGATCCAGTGCCAGTATTGATATTTACCGCTATATCAACGTGATGTCGCCACTAAATGAAACTAAATTAGTGGAACTATTAGCCCTCTATGACAACAACCAAAACCCTGAGCTGCTCCTCGCCGCTACTAGGTATGCTGTGGAATTAAAGGATGTAGATTTACTGGAAGAGCTAATAGGAAAAGCCAAACAGAACCCGGGCTTCGAGAAGAACCTCGAAATGCTGACTTACCAGGCGGTGTTGGCGGAATGGCAAGGTGAAGCAGAGCACGCTAAGCAAATCTATTTGGCTATTTTGCAATTAGACCCTCTCAATTCTTCGGCGGTCGGTAACTTGATTTGGTTCGCCCTCAACGAAGGCGATAAAGAAACGCTTGAACAAATATACCTTCAGTACAAGCCGGTTATGGCTGCTGATAGCGACCTGTGGCTAGCTTTTGCCAGCGCCAGCCAGCAACTTGGATTCAACCAAGATGCAGACATATGGTATCGGCAATTACTCCTTAGCGATAGCTCGCCCGAGCCATCAGTTTTACTCAATTATACACAATTACTCGAGCAACAAGGCAATGGTGAAAAAGCGTATCAACTACGTCGTTGGTTGCTCAAAAATCAAACGGATGAGTTGCTTGCATTACCGGATGGCGACATCAGTTATCGCGCTCTCGTTAGAATGCTAGTTGGTGAACGTATAGCCTTTCAATTAACTGAAGATAACACCCTGTCTAACCCGTCCGATAATACGGTGGGTGAATTGTATGGCAACTACCTGGCCTATAACCACGGTGAAAAGATCTTATTCTGGCAACAAAGAACTGCACTTGGCCAATATAAGATCCCTGAATGGCAGCAGCTCTCGTTGGCACTTCAACAGAAGGATCGCGTGGAGGTCGAAAAGATTTTAGCCCGCGCGGTGAACTTACCCAAAGCCGATGAAAACGTTGCATTGCAATTTGTAGGAAAACACCAAGAGGCATGGCAACACGGTCAGTCCAATGTTGGACAAATGGCAGATAAAACGGCTGAAAATCAGCTGCGCCGGGTACATGTACTCCAACACCCATCGAAAACACACAGTATCCGGGCACAACACACCCAAATCACACACTGGGATGTTGAGCGATCTAGTTTAGATTATTACTCACCGCATTATCACGGCAACTGGCGGCTTGGTATGGATCATCAAAAGGCCGGTGCGCCAGATCAATTATCCAATACGGGTATTGATGATGAGTTTCGCTTACGGAGCCGCTACCAGCGCCAAATGAGTGAAAGTTACTGGGCTATGGGGTTTGACCTTGCTGACGGTGTCGGTGACCAAAGGCTCGGTTTCAATGGTGAATACCAATTTGCCGTTGATGATTACTTACGGCTTGGTGTCCGTTTTGGCCTCAACAGCCATATCGAAGCCAGTGATTTGCTCAATATTGCAGGTCAAGACAACTGGCTTGGATTCAACCTTGCCTACCAGCCGACAGCAAGAGAATCCGTTGCCTTTCAATTTAACCTTCATGATCTTTCCACCCGGTTTGATGATGAAATAGGCCAAGGCTGGGACTTAAACCTACGCGTAGCAGAGCGGTTTTTCTTCGCCGATCCTGCATGGCAGGTCTATGCCGACGTTACCATGCAGGACGTGAACCTCAGCAATGACCCATTAAATGGAATCAACCGTTGGCACAGCGAAAGCACGCCGCTCGTCAGCAGCGATTTCATTGAAGATCAATACCAACGCGTCGGCATTGGTCAGCGAGTATGGCATGGAGAACCTGGTCAACCAGGAGCCACAGTGCCATCACCAAGATATTGGTTTGATAGTTCGCTGGGATACAACTTCTCGAGCTCACAAGTTGACGTCACATTAAGCGCAGGCTTGGGCTGGCGGCTCTTCGGCAATGATGAGCTTTATTTAAGTACAGACTGGCAGAGCCAAGACAGAAATGGCGATGAGTCGTTAAAAATATCATTAGGCTATTACTATGGTTTCTAGCCTGTAGCGAATTTAACAAGGATGACCGTGATGAAAAAGATACTTACCCTAGCCAGCCTTTTAACACTTAGTGCTTGCAGCAGCTACCAAGTAACAGACAGCAATCAATTCCCAGCAGAAAGTCGCTGGGCCATTATGCCAATGTACAATCACTCAAGTACCCCGCTCGCCGCTGAAAAGGCCGAGCAAATTCTCAGCTCTCAGCTGTTTGCCAAAGGCATAATTGCAGTGAAATACCCACCATCCGCAGTCAATGACTTGCAAAGTATTCTGGATGACTCAGCCAAGCAAAAACAAGCGCAAGCATGGCTTGCGACACAGCCAGTAGACTATGTGATCACCGGCTCTGTTGAAGAGTGGCATTATAAAAGTGGCCTTGATGGCGAGCCTGCTGTTGGCATCACGCTAGAAGTTAAATCCGCCAAGAGTGGAACAACCTACTGGCAAGCTTCTGGCAGTCGTGGGGGTTGGGGACGGGAAAGTGTCAGCGGTACCGGACACATTGTCATTGAAGAATTACTTAGTGGGCTAAATGTTGCTCCGCAAGTTGACTAATCTCTGAACGGTTGTTTCGCTGATAAATGATGGTTGTTTTTTATGGATAAGAAAACCAATAACAAAGCTTTTCTCGGGTTTTCTCGAAGTCTTTATGTGTGGCTCGAAACCCTTGTGGTCGCTCTTCTCTCCATTTATGTATGGATAGAGTCAGATTCTTTAGCGCCTACATCCACCGAGCATAACTTTTTCTGGCCACTCTTTGGCCCTCTCCTTATCGCTTTGCGTTACGGCTTCGCTAAAGGTTTTATTTGCGCTTTATTCACCACGGCTGGACTTGCCAGCATAATGAATGCTTCCGGCATGTTGGACTACTACCCGCTTTCTTTAGCTATCGGTACCATCATGGTCGCAATGATCGCGGGAGAATTTCATGACTACTGGCATAACATCAACAAGAAACACATTCTTGATCATCTGTACATGGCACAGAAGCTAGATAGCTTTACGCAAAACTACCATCTATTAAAAGTTTCACACGACCAGTTAGAACAACGTACTGCAGGTCAAACAGTCAGCTTGCGATCTAGCATCAGTGCGCTTCATAAAATCGCAGCCAAACATGCCGAGCATCGATTGGAATGTCTTGGCCAGCCCTACCTCAACTTAATGGCCGACATCGGTGGGATCGAGGTCGCCGGTATCTATAAGATTTCTGGTGGAAAATTCGAGAAGCAGCCCGCTGCAACATTGGGGGATCATCACCTTCTCGAAGAAAGTGACGCAATGTTAATCGACATGCTGGAAACCAAAAAGCTCCTGTCTCCTGCCAAACTTGAAGCAAACCAAGTACACCAATCACGGTATCAACTTTGTATCCCTTTGATGGACACCCAAGGGACTTTACAGGCAGCGATCGTTGCCGAGAATGCCAAATTTTTCATGCTCACCCCTGCGAATGTTGCCTTACTGGCATTGGTGGCAAATTATGCCGCTGATCTGTTAAGTAATGAAATTATTACGCCTATCTTACAACCACATCAAAGTGATCTTTTCATGGATTACCTTAAGCGAGCCGGTTACAACAAGCGCCATTATGGTGCCGATAGCTCAGTCGTTGTTTGTATTGATTCTCAAGGCCGGCACCATCAAGAACTTGATAACACCATCAGCTATCGCCGGGGAGCTGATGTCTACTGGTCATGCCGAACGAAACAAGGACAAGCCGCCCTTACCGTATTACTCCCCCTAACAACAGCCTATGATGCCCAGCAATATATCGTCAGGTTAAAAGAGCTACTCAAAGACCAGCTAGGAGATAACGTCAAAGATATTGATATCGTTGGGCCTTTGTCGATGTCGACAGATAGGCCTGAAATCAGAAAACTAATGGATGAGCTTGGAGCGTACGATGAAGACATGGCTACTTCTTCAGACCATAGCCTTTGAAAGCTCTGGCCTTTACATTATCTCAACCCAGTCAATGTCTCTAAGTCTTTGGCTAGCTGTCGCAGGCGTACATGCATTGTCGTGCCTTAGTTTTTCTGGGCTTTGCTGGCTGATCCTGCCAAAGAAATACAAAACACCGATAGTCAGTTCTTTTTCATTCCTATTCATCTTTAATTACCTATTACCGGTTGTCGGTATGATAGGCACTAGCTGTTCTTTATTAATCGCACTCTATTTGCCAAGAGAGAAATCCAACGTTACCTGGCAAGAATGCGAGAAAAGTGAGCTTCCCCAAAGTCCCGGAGAGGTTATCGGCACCCAGTTCGGTTCCGGCGCCTTAAGGGAGATCCTTCTGTATAACCAAGATCCCGAGCGCCGGTTAATAGCTGTCAGTGCTATCCGCAATTTGCCACGCCAACATGCAGTACCACTATTGCAGTTAGCCCTGAAAGATTTAACCGATGACGTACGATTATTGGCATACGCTTGCTTGGAAAGCATTGAAACACAAATCAATGAGTCTATTTCTTTATCAAAGCGACAGTTTGAAAATAAACCCTCTGCATCCAAGGCATTTGACATCGCACAGCAATATTGGGAGTTATGTTACCTGGGTATTGCAGAAGGCATCCTACGCAACCACTATTTGGAGCAAGCTGAAAATTATCTCAACCAATCGAGCACTATCAAACCTTCTGCTTCAACGAATCTACTTTTAGGGCGTGTACTACTAGAGCAAAAGCGGCCCACTGAAGCCGTACCGGTTTTAAAGGCAGCAATGGATGGCGGCTTACTCATTAAACAAGTCGCTCCTTATCTTGCAGAAGCTGCCTATATTGCTGGCGACTACCCAACGGCCAAAGCTTATATTGGATATTTCCCAGAACAAAAAGGCAACAAGTTGAGTCAGATAAAGGAGTATTGGGATGGAATGGTTTAAGCGAAAATCTAACATCGACAGTAACGAAGTAGATGTTTGCCTACTGTTAGAAGGTACCTATCCTTATGTTCGTGGCGGCGTATCAAGCTGGGTACACCAGATAATTAGCGGCTTACCGGAATATCGCTTCCACTTAATATTTCTGGGCGGGCACCCAGATTTTTATGATAAGCCGGCTTATGAGTTTCCAGATAATGTCGTAGGATTTGAGGTGCATTATCTTTTATCAGACAAAGGCCACCTTAAACCTTCAACCCGGAAAGGAAAACGAAAACTATTTAGTGTTTGGAATCGCTTTCTTTCCTACTTCGAGAAAAAAAACGAGCCTATTCCAGGACAGTTATTGTCAGAAGTCTCTTCATTCCTAAATACAGACAACAATCTGACTTTGGTGGATTTTCTTTATAGCCGGGCATCTTGGGAAGTACTTACCGAGCGTTACTTGGCCTCGGCACCGAGACAGTCGTTTGTGGACTATTTTTGGACTTATCGAAATATATACCAACCCTTATTCGTATTATCTCGCATTTCGCAACAGCTTCCGAAAGTAAAACTGTTCCATAGTGTATCTACTGGCTACGCCGGTTTTTTAGGAGCAATGAGCCGGGAAAAAACCAAGAGCCCTTTTATCCTTACTGAGCATGGTATTTACACTAAAGAACGGAAAATAGATCTCTCACAGGCCACATGGATCAAGGATACCCACAGTCAAATCGATATCTCTATGCATAAAGGCATGGATACGACCCGCAAAACTTGGATCCAATTTTTTGAGCAGCTTGGTTTATCCGCCTACCACCAAGCGGATCATATCGTGGCATTGTTTGAGGGGAATAGGCAGCGCCAGCATACTGACGGCGCACCTACTGACAGAACACGGGTAATCGTTAATGGCATCAACACCGAGCGCTTTGAAGAGGCGTATCAACGACGTCCTGACACCCCCCCCTTAGTTGTTGGCTTAGTCGGCCGGGTGGTTCCTATCAAAGATATAAAAACCTTCATCCGTACTATTCGAGGTGCAATCGAAACCCTTCCTACACTCGAAGGGTGGATTATTGGCCCAACTGAAGAAGATCAAGAATATGTCCGAGAATGCGAACTACTGATTGAAAGCCTAGGGCTTGAAAAAAACGTCAAAATGCTTGGTAGCAAAAACGTGGCGGAAATCATGCCAGAGTTAGGGGTCATGATGCTGACTTCCATTAGTGAAGCACAACCCTTGGTGTTGCTTGAAGCCATGGCTGCAGGGATCCCTTGCATAGCGACTGAAGTGGGTGCCTGCCGGGAAATTATCGATGGCGCGGCAGGAGAAGATGCCAATATAGGCTCAGCCGGCGAGATCATCCCCATTGCCAGCCCGACAGATGGTGCTGAAGCAATCGTCAAGGTGCTTGCTGATGATGAGAAATGGCGCCAAGCCGGCGATATTGGCCGGGTAAGGGTCAAACGCTATTACGATGAACCTATGATGTACGGTGCATACCGTAGTTTATACAAGGAGGCAATCAGTGGCCGGGATCGGATTTGAATTACGGAAAATTCTCAAGAAAAACTCCCTTCTCTCCATGCTTGAAGCCTATGGCTTGGCGGGTTTAATTAGCTCTGGGCCCTGGGTACTGTCAATACTTGCCTTGTTAACCATAGGTATTATCAGCGTTGGGGTGGTTTTTCCTACCTATGTCATTGTCCAATTTCTGGTCATTGTCACCTATCTGATGGCTGGCTCATTAATTATCAGTGGGCTTTTCCAGTTGCTGTTAACCCGCTTTATATCAGACTTGTTATTTGCCGAGCAAGATCACAGGATCGTCCCAAACTTACTCGGTTCGATGTTGGTAACCAGCATGATAGGGGCTGTACTAGGCGGTGCGGTTCTTGCCATTAGCCCGATGATCACTCCTGCAGAGAAAATCGCCATCTTCACTTCATTTATTTTGTTGTGTAACCAGTGGCTGATTATTATTTTCCTTAGCGGGATGAAGGAATACTACCGAATCTTTATCACCATGATGTTTAGTTATGGTCTGATGGTGCTGCTGAGCCTTTACTTGCCGTCGTTTGGGCTACTAGGGCTATTGGTCATATTTTGCTTCTGCCAAGCCCTTCTAACTTTCGCTTTCCTCTATCACGTGATCCGAGACTTTCCTGCCAATGAGCTCGTCTCTTTTGAGTTTTTGAACCGTAAGAAAACCTTTTTCTCACTGATTTTTTGTGGCTTCCTCTATAACTTGGGGGTTTGGCTCGACAAGTTTGTGTTTTGGTTCCGCGACGAGACGTCACACCAAGTTATCGACGTATTCCGAGCATCGTATATCTATGATTTACCGATTTTCATTGCTTATTTGGCGATTGTGCCAGGAATGGCAGTGTTCATGCTTCGGATGGAAACGGATTTTGCCGATGCTTGTTTGAAGTTCTACGATGCTGTCCGTGAAGGCGCAACGCTAGAGTCGATTTATCTGCTAAAAGATAAAATGGTACTGGCATGCCAGCAAAGTATCTATGAAATATTCAAGGTCCAAGGACTAACACTCGCACTACTTATCCTTTGGGCAGAAGATATTCTGGCATTTTTAAACATTGACCTCTCCTACCTACACTTGCTTTATGTCGACTTGGTCGGCGTCAGTCTGCAGGTGCTGGTCATGGCCATACTCAATGTGATGTATTACCTCGATAAACGTTATTCAGCGCTTCTCCTAACACTGTTAATGGCAGTGGGCAACTTCATCCTGGCCCATGTCAGTATCAACATGGGACCGGTTTTCTATGGCTATGGGTTTGCCGTAACGATGCTTGTGACCACTATCATCGGGCTTGTCATGCTTGATAGCCAATTTGATGATCTCGAATATCAAACCTTCATGCTGCAGCGCTCTTAATTCCAAACTAAATGCGCCCGTCTCATTGCGTAAAACCTTTGAGGGGCGCTTAATCTTCTTCACTCCCTTGCAGGGTTAATCACCCTTCCGCTTCACTGATGCCATCACATCTGTCAAATTATCCACCAAATCGATTGGCATAGGGAACACGATTGTTGTCGTCCTATCGTTCGCGATTTCTGTTAATGTCTGCATATAGCGCAATTGCACCGCATTGGGTGATTGATTTAGCACTTCTGCCGCTTCACGTAATTTTGCTGAAGCTTCAAGTTCACCGGTTGCATGGATAACCTTGGCACGCCGGGAACGCTCCGCCTCAGCTTGGCGTGCCAGCGCGCGCACCATACTGTCATCAAGATCAACATGTTTGATCTCTACGTTGGCGACTTTGATCCCCCAATTATCAGTATGCTGATCCAAGATCCCCTGTAGATCTTTGTTCAGCTCTTCACGGGCTGACAGCAACTCATCAAGCTCATGTTGCCCTAATACCGAGCGCAAAGTGGTTTGTGACAATTGGCTGGTGGCTTCAAGGTAATTTTCGACATTATTAATCGCCATTTTCGGGTCTACCACTCGGAAATAGACAACAGCATTCACCTTTACTGACACATTATCGCGGGTGATCAGATCCTGGGTAGGCACATCGAGTACAATCGTCCGCAAATCAACTCGTACCATTTGCTGAATGATAGGGATAATGATGATCAGGCCCGGTCCTTTTACCTGGTAAAATCGACCGAGTAAAAATACAACGGCACGCTCGTATTCGCGGAGCACCTTGAACATGCTAACAATAAGCACGAATACCAAAACGATTATCGTTGCTAATGAGTATGTGATCATATTCTGGTCCTTCTTAAAAGGGTTATACCACGCACATTCGGATTACTTTGAACGCTGATTGACCTCTAGGCAGAGACCATTAATCTCCACCACGGTGACCCTGTCACCTTTAATAAGTGGCACTTCGCAGTTGGCTTGCCATATTTCTCCCTCCACCAGCACACGCCCGGTACCAGGGAAACCACTTACTACAACCGCCTCTTGCCCTAGTAAAGCTTCCATACCGGTCGTCACAGGCTTACGCCTAGCTTTGAGCAGCAGACTAAGAATGACAAAAGTAAATACAGCGGAAACAACTGTCAGCCCGACAATCAAAGGGATAGCGATTTGATAGCCCGGCGTTTCGGTATCCATCAGCATCACCGAGCCAAGCGCAAACGCGACAATCCCCCCAAGGCCCAGTATGCCAAAGCTCGGGCTAAACGCCTCCGCTACCATGAGTGCAATACCCAGCAATAACAGCGCTAGGCCAGCATAGCTGACGGGAAGCATTTGTAGGGAGTACATAGCCAGTAGTAAGCAAATACCGCCTAACACGCCAGGAAGCCCGACGCCAGGATTGTAGAACTCCAAAAGGAGGCCGTAGATACCAATTAACATCAATATATATGCGACATTGGGGTTGGTTATCACAGAAAGTAGCTTGAAGCGCCAGTCCTGCTCTCTCTCAATATACGCCACATTAGCCAATTCAATTTTGGCTTCGAGACCGTTGATGACTACTGTACGCCCATTAGACTGGCTGATTAGTGCGTCAAGGTCTGATGCCAGAAAATCGATCACATTTAGCTCGAGGGCTTTCTCGGCATCAATACTTGCCGCTTCAGTGACTGCCGTTTCTGCCCACTCTTCATTTCGGCCATGGAGTTTTGCCAGACCTCGTATATAAGCGCGGGCATCGTTAATGACTTTCTTTTCCATTGCCGTTTTAGCCGTTACTTTTTCACTGTCACCTTCTTGTGGCTCTTTGTCGTCATCGGAGGCTTCTGGTTCTTTGTCTTGTTTCGGTGCAAAGGGGTTACCACCAGAATCGTCATCCTTCCCCCCTGGCGCAGTCAAAGAGACGGGTGTTGCAGCCCCAAGGTTAGTACCTGGGGCCATCGCTGCAACATGGCTGGCTAACAGTATATAGGTACCAGCACTAGCAGCTCTCGCCCCGGCAGGCCCAACCCAAGTCGCTACCGGCAAAGGTGAAGTTGTTATAGCTCGGATGATATCTCTCATGGAGGTATCCAAACCTCCGGGTGTATCGACTTTCAATACAATAAAACTTGCTTGTTCCTTATGTGCTTGCTCTATTTCACGAGAAATATAGTCACTGGTTGCAGGCCCTATCCCGCCGGATATCTCAATCACCCATACGTTTTGTGCCAAAACTGGCTGGCTGAAAAACCAAATGCAGAGTGCCGCAAAAACAGCCAACACTTTCATACACCCTCCTCGCCACTGCTGGATGAACCACAAGTTAGATGCATCGCACCCAGCCATCGGTATCCTTTAAGGTATTTACCAATTTGTTAATAAGCATAGCTCATTGACTTCATTGACTAACCAATTTTGCAGTCACGGTAGCTAAAAATGGAAAGCATTTTTGACAGAAGGCAGAAGATCAAAGGGAGGATGGCGCGTTGTCTTAGATGACAGGCTTGTGAAATTTTCATGAGGTTTATAATTAACTGAGAACAATTACAACGCTCTCTGCTAAGTGAGATAACCCTATGCGAACAGTGCGTCACGTTTTGTTGTATACATGGCTTATTCTCAGTTCTCTCATACCAATGTCATTTCCCTCTGCAGCCAGTAACGCCACTGTCAATGTGGGCACCTATCACTGCCCTCCCTTTGTTATCGAGACTGAGTCATCCCCCCCTTCAGGGTTAAGTATCTACCTTTGGGAACAGATCGCTCTCGAATTAGGTGTTGAGTATAACTATAGCCATCATGAGCTTGGAGAGCTTTTGCAACAAGTCAGTGACAATACGCTTAACATCGGCGTGTCTTGTATTTCAATCACACCCGAACGTGAAGAAGTGCTCGATTTCTCCCACTCTTTCTATGAAACGCATTTGGCTATTGCTGTAAAACAGCAAGGATATCTATCATCTATTAAAAATATCTTTTCCAATACAAAACTTTGGATGGTGCTTGGTATTGCATTTATCGCAGCAGGTTTTGTCGGCAGTATATATTACCTACTTGAGCACAGAGTGAATGACAAACTTTACTCCATGCGTTCAAAAGTCGCACAACTTGTTGAAGGGTTTATTCTTGGCCTTCTATTCATTACCAAAGGCCCTTTCAATTATTATGAGTTCAAAACCCTTACCGGCAGGGTATTGACTGTTCTTTTGGCTGTATTTACCACTTTTTTCATTGCAAGTATCACCGCAATTCTTGCCAGTACATTCACGCTCGGCTTAATAAGCAGTGATATCAAGGGGCCTAACGATTTAGCGAATCTAACGGTTGGGGCAAAAGCAAAATCAACATCATCACTTTTATTAACCAGTCATAGTATTGTTCACCGCAGTTATGAATCAACCAATGACTTGCTTGAAGCGCTAAATAATGACGAAGTGGAGGCCATTGTTGCTGATGATGCGGTGTTAAAATACTTAATCAAAAAGGCTAAAGAAGAAGGGAAATATGAGTCATTATCAGTATTGCCTTATCAGTTTGAAAAACAAAATTACGGCTTGGTGATAGAGAATAACAGCCCTCACAGAGAGAAACTAAACCGAGCGCTATTAAAAATCAGGCATAGCCCAGAATGGCAGCAAACGCTCAATAAATATTTTGCTGATAAATAAAAAAAGGCGCTCATATGAGCGCCAAAAGCCAAGACAACTAAAACAGTGTAGTTAATTTTGTTAAAAGTGGTTACTTCCACTTAAATAAACGTCCGAATTTTGAAGGATGATATGACCAACAATGATCAAATACCGTCATCAATTCAGGGTTACCATATTTGGATAAATTAACAGCATGGAAGCGGTTTTTATTTTCTTTAAGCTTTGCAATCCGTTTCGTCATTTCCTCCGGCTGAGAAGGTGCAATGAAGTCAGAAAGCACAATCAGGTCTGCATTCTTGTATTTCTCACTCAACATCAACTCAATGGACTGATCGAGCACAGGGCCGAGATCGGTACCACCATGGAAAGAGTAAGAGAGGAAGTTGAGTACCTCACTCAGCCCATCCTGTTTAGTCAGCTCGTAGGTTATTTGCTGAGTAGAAAACATAATCACGTAGCAATCACGATCCTCAGCTAAGGCAATCTGCATCAAGCCATAAGCTAGCGCTTTGGCGCATTGCTCAGGAAATCCAGTCATTGAGCCAGAAGCATCGATACAGACAATAAAAGGCCCCTTATCTTGCTCTACCTGTTTTGTCTGCCGCTTGTATGCTTTTACACGGCGCAACTTTCGCTGCGCCCCTTGCACTTTGTAATTCAGCAGGCGCTTATCAACTAAATGTTTGTAGAAAACAACCTCCAGCTCCGGGTAGGCCAAGAACATCGCTTCATTAGGAAGCAGCTTGGATAAATCGTCGCTTTCATGAATACCGACGATATCGTCCGTCACGTTATCGCTCTGCTCTTCGACCATTTTTAAATCTTCAGCGCGCACCCTCTCCTTATTCGGGTCATCGACCTCGTTGGCCATCCGGCCTAACTTTTCCGCTATCTCTTTCAAGCCGCTATTTTTCTTTAGGAAATGCGCCATGTTCTTCAGCGTACTAACGTCTGTTTTTGTTAGCTTCGCCCTGGCCATATCCCATAACCGCCCTGCTTTCTTTACATCACCCGCTTCTGTCACAGACTCCATGTACTGCATAGTCTCAATGCGCTGGTATAAATCTGCTAACAGTTTCTCCTTATGCTGCTCCAATTCAATCTGCTGTGCTTCGGTCAAGGCAAGGGTTAAGTACTTGTGCCACTGGCTACTGAAATAGCTTTGGAACATCGGGTTATGCTTTTGATGATCACATTCAAGCAAGGTTTTTGCTTTAAAATAAAACGATGAGTGACCTTCTAACTGTTTAACCACCTCATCAACATGCTCAAAGAAATAATCGCCCTCCCACTGGCAAACCTGTTGGTAAAGCTCTATTTCTTGATGAAATCGCTCTTCAACGCTGATATTGGTCATGCGTTTTTGAGCATGACCTCGCCATTTCATAATTTGCTTTTTCATCGCTGACTTAATACCGGGGTTTGATTCAGCGGCAATTATCAATTGCTGTTGCATCATTAATTCCTGCACAGCATTGTCGATAATACCGGATTCAGATAGCATCATCGCCAAGTTCAAAACTTCAGAAACTGGCATACACAACTCTCCCGCTAAGCAAAATATTCAGTCATATGACTGATACGGAATACATTTTTATCAACCATTACTTTCAGGTCATGCACTGAATCCGTTGCTTGCGATAAACTCTGCTCAATCCGCTCTGGTAATTGAGGGTCGATAAAGTTATGTGGTAGTGCCCCATGGAAGCTACTGCGAGAAACTTTTAGGTTATGCTCGGCGTCCATTACTTTCGAGGATGCTTTCTCTGCCATTGCTACCCAATGAGCTTGTTGCTCCTGGGTAATCCCTTTTTCTCCTGCGATACCGACTAACACAGATCGATTTGCGATATCTTTGATCACCAGACGCTGCTCGGCGTCCACTTCGAACTGTAGTCGGCAAAGGTGGACATTTTTGTTGACATATCCATAAACATCACATTGGCCTGTTTTGATTTTCTTTTCAAAATCATCGCCATCAACATACACCCAACGACTATCACCGTTCTCCTGCTCTGATACAGACGGGTTTTGCTGCAGCATAACCAGTTTAATCATGCGTGTGTTGTGGTTAATGGTATAACGCTTCGCACCACTAAGATCACACTTAAACCATTCTTTACGCATCATGGATTCACGACTTAGGCTCACTGCCAGTTCACTGGCAACTTCAGCATTAGCATCGTCAATAATTGCTTGCGCTTCAGTGGCATTAATCTGTGCCGACTCTTGCTCAAACGCTTTCTCTACCGCGAAGTCACTGACAATATCCCGAATAACATGGCGGGACTCAGGGCTATGCCACATACAGTCTTGCAACAAGAGCAAGTCGAGTGGATTGATGGCATCACGGCCATTATAGAAAGCACTTGCCTTCAGCAACCTTACCGACTTCTTCCAGCGGCGATCTGAGATATATAGCTCGCTGTCATGTTCGTCGATATGATCCGAGCCTTCGGCGCGTTGTTCGATCATGCTTTTTAGCTGATAGATTTTTTCGAAGATTTCTTCTGACAACTTGATATCTTCGATATGTGATTGCCAGTCTTCATATTCTTCATCAGTAATTGCCAAGCCCGGTTCGAGTTCCTGAATCGTAGGCCCCTCTCCCATAAGCATGGCTTTGAAGTTTTGCTTTTCCTGGATACGGTTTACAAACACCCTCACCAGCATCCTGTCGTATAACGCCTCTAGACCGCTGTCTTCCTCTGGAAGCTCATTTGATGCTGTCACCAATAAACGCATTGGTACCGGAAGTATCTCTTGCCCATTTTTGAAAGTTCGTTCATTTACAACGGTTAGCAATGTATTAAGAATGGCAGGACCGGCTTTCCAGATTTCATCAAGGAAAACAACTTGTGCGGTCGGCAAATAGCCATCAACTAAACGTACATACTTACCGTTGTCTTTTAATTCCTGGATAGAAAGAGGACCAAATACTTCTTCAGGGGTAGAGAAACGGGTCATTAAGTAATCAAAAAACTGGCTATTATCGAAAGCTTGAATCAGCCTTTTAGCGATCAAACTCTTGGCAATACCTGGAGGCCCCAGCAAAAACACACTTTCGCCGGCAAGCGCCGCTAGAAGACACAGTTTGATTGTCTCTTCTCGCTCGTATACACCATTAGATAACGCTTTGATTAATTTCTGAATCCTTTCAGAAACAAGCGCTTTATTAGGCTGCGCTTTTCTCGCCATTGTCAGCATATTTCCGACCTCTTACATTGTCATATCCCTGTACTTTCGTACTTAAATAGAGGATAGACACAAACCATTAAATGTTACAATATTGTAAACTGAAATATTTTGTTACACCCTTTATATATCAAAGAGTTTAATCTGCCACCAGAGCTCAATCTTTGTTTCCATAAATGCGATCGGATTAACAAAACGAACATAAAGATTCAAAACTATCCAATGACTACAAAAAGGCGCACTATTCATGACAATATTGCTAGTTTGAATGGGATTTTATTTGTTTCTAACACCAAATATACGTACGATGGCCAGTTGCTTAGTCCCATTTGTTTAATTCATTAGGCTAAAGTGTCAATAACAACCCATTGGCACATTTCATAATAAAAAAGTAATGACCGTACTTTGAATTCTATGCCTAAGCCATAAAACCCTTTGTTAGAGCCAAACATCTCTGTAAAGATATTATTAAACTGCTATAACACGAAAAACTCATTATGAGCGCAATTTCTAAATTACCCACCCGATTAACTGTCGTCGTCTGCATCGGCGTCTTGTTGTCAGCACTCGTCCCTTCCAGCGGCAAACTCGATATTGTTGTTTCTGTTCTGACTCTAGTATTAATTTTCATGTTACTTCGCGAAGACATGGATACGCAGATGCGTGGGTGGATGAAATTAGCACTGGGTACTTATGCTATTGGCGTTACCGCTGATTTACTCGATGAAATACCAGAATTAAATGATCATTGGCTAATTGATTCGAGTGATGACATTTTTCTTCATATTGGTGTTTTTCTTATCTGCTTTTGCTTTATTAAAATGCTCGCTATTCATCGCACTTTAATTTCCAAATTGCACCAGCAAGTTGATGTTTCGCAATCGCTTGAAAAAAGCCTCACACGCTTAGCCCTTGAGGATGACTTAACTGGCCTTGAAAACCGCCGCGCCCTATTCCGCCGGTTTGACGACATGGCCATTAATACGCAAAGGGGATTGTTGGCCTACATAGATTTAGATAATTTCAAGCAGGTCAACGACACTTTTGGCCATCAATGTGGTGATGAAGTCCTTGTCACAATTGCCAATGACATTGTGGAAACGGTGCCTGAGGGCAGCCATATTTACCGGATCGGAGGCGATGAGTTTGTCGTTCTGCTTCCCTCTGATGACCCTGAACTATGCCAAACTTGGATAAGCGCGTTATTAGATGCGTCTAACCGTACCCGAACCCAATACAACTTTGATATCAGCTTGGGGCTGTCACCCTATTATCCCGGTAATTTGAGCGATCCAGACTCGATCCTTGCCAAAGCAGATAAGGCGATGTACCAAGAAAAACAAAATAAACGAAGGACTTACGTATAAAAAATTAATAGCGCCTTTCTCCTTATATGTAGATTTTTCACATTAATGTCATAAAGCCGTAATAAGATGTCCGCCATCCTTTTCTGGTTTAATTGGAGAGATTAAATGCTTACCAGAACAGCGCTTTGCGCCCTTATTGCCAGCATTGCTTGCTCAGCACATGCTAACGATACAATCACAGTGACAGGCTCTACTTCCGCCAGCCATATCGTAGAAGTACTAGCTGAAACGTATTCTGCCGAACACAGTAATACCAAGATTGAGGTGCAGGGAATCGGTTCTTCAGCCGGGATCACTGCAGTCAAAAAGGATGTCGCTGATTTAGGGATGAGTTCACGTTACCTGAAAACAGAAGAGATAAACCCGGATATTACCACAGTCACCATTGCCCATGATGGTATCGCTTTGGTTGTCCACAAAGAAAATCCAGTTGCAAACCTCAATAAGGCTCAAGTTGAAAAGATCTACCACGGTGAAATAACTAACTGGAAAGAAGTGGGTGGTCCTGACCTTAAAATCGCAGTAGTCAGCCGAGAAAATGCATCAGGCTCCCGTTTTTCATTCGAAGATTTTATGGGGCTGACCCAGCAAATCGAAGGACAAACGGTATCTGATATTAACCCGCAAGTACTTGTTGTTAATACCAATGGCACGGTGAAAAGCCTAGTCTCACGCAATAAGCATGCGCTTGGCTATGTCTCACTGGGCTCGGTTGACGACTCCATTAAAGCATTGGATTTCGAGGGCGTATCGCCAACACTTGATAACCTAGAAGCTGGCAAGTACCAAATTTCACGTCCTTTCTTGATGCTATATAAAGAAAAGAAAGTCGCTGACAATGCGAAACAGTTTGTTGATTATGTGATGTCTAAGCCAGGACAATCCCTGATTGAAGCTCGCGGCTATGTGTCCGTCATCGACTAACTCCTTTCAGCCCGAGGCATAATCAATGAAAGGCACAATGGACAGGCACGGTGGGCAAGCACCGTGCCTGTTTTTTATACAACCGGATACTTATACGTTGAGCCCCACTCTGTCCAAGAACCATCATAAACAGCTAGGTGTTTTCTACCCGCAAGCTCTGCTGCTAATGCGAGGATACAAGCAGTCACTCCAGATCCACAGCTAAAGATTAACCTCTGGTCAGGTTCACTCACCGCATCAAACCGCTGCTCTAATTGATCTTTCGGCAAAAAATATCCGTCTTTTAGCAACTGGCCGAATGGCAAACTCTTGGCACTTGGCATATGACCACTCCGCACACCTTGCCGAGGCTCAGGCTGAGTACCATAGAATCTTGCCGCAGAGCGTGCATCTAAAACCTGTACATCAGCAGCACCAAGCTGCTGCATCAGCGCATCACCATCAACCGTCCATTGCGGCTGGTATTGTGCTTCGAACTTGCCGGCTTTGATAGCTGGCGCCTCACCTGCTTCCAATTGCGAAGAGGCCGCGAGCCAAGCTGGAAGCCCGCCATCAAGCACTGCGACTTGATGATGCCCCATTGCCCTAAACATCCACCACACTCTTGGCGCAGAAAACATACCTTGGCTATCGTAGACAACTATGATGCTGTCGTTTGATATGCCCAGCTTCTCTACCTCGCGTGAAAAAAGTGCAGGCTCAGGCAGCATGTGAGGAAAAGCCGCAGCTGGCTCAGCAATTTTTTTATCGAAATCAAAAAAACGGGCGCCAGGTATACGTTTCTCCTGCCACTCGGTAGAACCATCCCTATCCGAACCGAGCAAAAACCAACTCGCATCAAGCACAACCAAATCAGCATCCGTCAAATGCTGCTCTAACCAAGAAACCGACACTATCGGTGATGTAAGTTTGACTGCTGACATTCCTTTTCCTTATACAAATCGATAATTCACAAACATTTACGCTTATTCGATAAAACCGCTAGCGATAAATCCCTTCCTTTAGATATCATGAGCAAATACATGGATGAGAATAGACATTGTGTTCAATTCATTTTTACTTGATAGCAACAAAGTCGTTTGGCATACCCGTACTCCTTTCATCCTGCTTGTTGTACCAAAGGATTATCAATGAAACAAATTTCCCCCGTGGTTTTCGCTTATCTGTCTATCTTTGCTCCCATCGCAACAGCTTACAACTCAGCCAGCTATTCATTTTCTATGGACAATGATGGCATTGTAGGAGCAGATCAGAATTACACCAACGGAGTATTCCTCGAGTACAACTCTCCTTTTTCATCAGACCTTGCTGAAACGGCTCCAACACCGATCCGTCAAGTCAGTCGATACTTGCCGTTGAAAGATAACACCAAGCAAGGATGGAGCCTAACCCTTGGCCAGCAAATGTGGACCCCTGAAGACATTGAATCTATAGAGCCGCCTGAAAACGAACGTCCATATGCTGGTTTATTGTTCCTGGAGTCTAGTGCTTATCAATACACACCGACATTTGTCGATAAATTCAGTTTTATGTTCGGTGTGGTGGGCCCTAATTCATTTGCAGAGCAAAGCCAAAAATTTATCCACGATATTGTGGGTTCCGACGAGCCAATGGGCTGGGACTACCAAATAGAAAACACACTTGTTTTTAATTTAGGCTACCAGGGTCACCGCTTGATTACCCGCCAACAAGCCTATCTGATGGATGATTATGACTTAAGTGGTGTAGGACGCATAAATGTCGGTAACTACCAAAGTGAGCTTGCTGTAGGTGGTGTAGCTCGGTGGGGTAAGAGCTTATCAGGCAGCTTCGGGACAACCGGCTTCTCACCGGGTAATTTTGTTGATGTCGGCGTGCTGTCATCAAACGCTTCGGGTTATTTTCTTTTTACCGGAATTGAAGGTCGTTACCGACTCAACGACATTACCATTGATGGAGATCGCCCTAGCGAAGTCCCTGATACCAAGGTAGAACATTGGCAGGCAACCGCTGTGCTAGGTGGTGTGTACTACCAGCCCAAGTGGGGGGTAAGTTTAAGCTTTGCAACCAATACTGCTGAATTCAAAGAGGCTAAACATCGCACGAACTCCAACGGCTCACTGGAAGTATTCTGGCGCCTTTGATCAAAATAATAGGCAAGCGATATGACAAAAAGCACTGTTTTCACAGTGCTTTTTTAAATCTATTCTTAAACCTAGGCGACAGATTGAACCAGAGCAGAGATACCCTGCTCTTTAAAGGTCTGCGTTTCAGCCATTGCAGTGATCTCTTCTGGGCTGTATACCGTCCCGTCATAAACCACAACCATACTGGTGTCGCCAGACTTCAAGAAAGTCGTCTCACCAAATTCTGTATAGCGTGTCGCACCAATACTGATGACAGCTTGTGACGGGTAATCCGCTTCAGCAAGGAAATCTGCAATGTTCTCCGTCGGACCAACATCTTGTTGGTTGTTCATGCGATCAACAATCCAGTTCAGGAGTTTTTCATGGAAGTAGCTATAACCCACAACTGGACTATCTTCACCGTAACGCGTAATCGTTTCACCACGCTTATGGAAACTCGCAATACGGAAATCGTCTAGTTTACCACCCTCGCTTAGGTTATCGACAGTAATCACTTGAGATGAAATACCTTTGGTATTGACACCCCAATTTTTCTTTTCACTGATCTTCTTCGCATTTGGCTTGCGGATTGAGCAATCATTATAGGCAGCAAAAGCGGTGGGTTTTATCGCCACAACTTGATTGTCATGATATTCAAGATCACAAATCAGCGCTACTTCAGGTTCGATTTGCAGGTTATCAGCATCATTAGGCGGAATAATAGCATCAGAAGATAATGGGTAAGTTGATAGGAACCCTGCTTTATCTGATGGGACATAAAATGGAAAAATGGCCTTTGGCTGAACAGCTTCTTTAACTTCAACGGCTAAAAAGTCTTTATCTTCACCAGCCTGCTCTAGGTGACCAGCAAAATTACCCGCCACCCCAAAACCAATCACGTGCTTATAAGGCATATACTGCAACCCTTTGTTAATGCTAAATATCAGAACCCAGTATAACGTGAGGCACCAACAATCACGAACAGTAGATGGCAAGGGTTTGCATTAGATCAAGATTCTCCTTTGACATCCCCAATCCATCAAGCAAACATATGAACTCGAAGACCAATATCACACAAAGCAATTTTTTGATTGGAATAATGATAGAAAATAATTAACATACCCATTATAAAAACAATGTGCATTAGTACGCTAGAAGCATTTTGAGTGAAAATTTTTTGCTCACTATCATTTATTGTAAGCTCATTAACTTTGCTTAAAAGAAAAATTACAAGGATCTTATGAAGAATCGTTTCACACCAGTCGCGATCAGCTTAGCAGTTGCATTTGCTTCTACAACTTTGGCAACATCGGCTTACGCCGAAGAACCTCAGATCAACACAAAAATACTTAATGGCGAGTCCGCTACCCAACCCTCCGCTGACTTACTGTTACCATGGCAAGCCGCTTTACTGACAGCTCCTCAGCTAGTGAATGGAACCCATATTATTACATCGGGCTGTGGTGCAGTGGTTATTAGCGACTATTGGGCTGTTACCGCCGCACATTGTATCAGCCCTTTAATGAGTGGCACGCTAGTCACCGGGGTTGATATCCTTAAGAACAGTTCTGGCAATGCTAATGATTTAGATGACAGGTATAAATTTACCGTTGTTGATGTGAAAATCCATGATGGGTATTTTCTCAATAGTGCACTAGATCATGATATTGCTTTGCTTAAAGTGGATCGCTCAATGCTTGATGTCGCAAAGCCAATTAAACTGGCGACACCTCATGAACAAAAGACAGCAAACGATCAATTTGTTGCTACTTGGAACAGCAGCGGTTATTCAGAACCAAATCTTATCGCCTCAGGCTGGGGGTATACGGAACCCAAATTTGATCAACCCGATAAGCTCATGTTTGTTAAGTTAGGCGGCATCCCGATGAGCGAATGTAATGCAAGCCATTATCCACTGTCTGAAGAGTCGCATTTTGTTTGTGCAGATAGCAGCGATCCTGATGTAAAGAAAGATGTTTGCCGTGGTGATTCTGGCGGGCCGCTAGTCTGGCAAGATCCATCCAAAGCTGGTAACAGCGATTTTGGATTGCGTGTTATCGGCGTAACCAGTAATGGCCCCTACTGCCATGAAAAAGAAGCTGGCAACCCCAATGCTCAGCAAAATGGTCTCTATACCGAGCTGGCACATTATTATGAATGGATTGAAGCTCAAACTGGCTTAACTTTGGCTGCACAGCCTACGTCAGACTTCAACATAAACCCTTTCGCTAAAGAACTAGATAACAAAACCAGAAAAGGAAGCTCTGGCGGTGGCGGCAGCCTACCACTGTCAGGCTTGATTAGCTTGACTGCCCTCGCCTTGCTGCGTCGTAAAACTTTGTAACCTACAAGCAGTAATCGGTTAACCATAAAAAAAGCTCCCATCACTGGGAGCTTTTATTTGATACTTGGTATTACTACACCAAGTTATTCCTCATCAAGCGGAATCAGTTTGGTTGATCCACCATGGAACTTCTCACGACGACGCTGTACCAGTGCAAAGAAACCAGGAATTAGGAAAGTACCTGCCAACAATACACACAACAGACCACCGGTTAGGGAGATACCCAAGGAGTTCTGACTGATGTGGCCAGCACCATTTGCAAAGATCAGAGGAAGAATACCTAGGATAAATGACCACGAGGTCATGTTTACCGCACGAAAACGCAGCTTACCACCGCGTACCGCTGCCTGTTCGATATCCAACTCATTATCTTCGCGCTCAATCTTGGCGAATTCCACAATCAGGATGGCGTTCTTAGCTGCAAGCGCAATCAACAGAACCAGACCTATCTGAGCATACAAGTTCAGCGGTGTGCCCGTCATTGCCAGTGCCAAGAATGAACCCAATGTTGCTACAGGTACCACCAAGATAATCGCAAGCGGAATACTCCAACTCTCGTACTGAGCAACCATGAACAGATAGATGAACACAAGTGCTAGCGCGAATGCATAGATAGCTTGGTTACCCGCTTTAACTTCCTGATAAGCCATACCTGTCCACTCGTACTGGTATCCTTGTGGAAGCACTTCAGCAGCAACGCGCTCCATCGCCGCAATCGCATCACCACTTGAGTAACCCGGTGCTGGACTGCCCTGGATAACCGCTGAACGGTACATGTTGTAACGCCATGCAACATCTGGCTCGAACACTTGCTCGACCGAAGTAATGGTACTTAGCGGGATCATCTCGCCTGAAGATGAACGGACATGGAAACGCTGTAGTGCATCTAGACCATCACGGTAGTCACTGTCTGCCTGTACTGTTACACGAAAGTTCTTACCGTATAGAGTGAAGTCATTCACATACATTGAGCCAAGGTTACCCTGTAGCGTCTGGAAGATTTCCGTTAGCGGAATACCCAGCTGCTTAGCTTTAACACGGTCAACATCAATGTAGTAGTGCGGTACGTTTGCACGGAATGTACTGAAGGTAAATTGTATTTCAGGTTGCTGGTTGGCAGCCTGGATCATTTCACCCATAACATTGGCAAGATCTGTACGGCTTCGGCCCAAGGTATCTTCAAGTACAAATTCGAAACCATCAGCCGCCCCCATGCCTGGTACTGCTGGTGCACCCATAGCGAAGACAATCGCTTCTGGAAGCTCCATTGCTGCTCGGCCATTCACACGGTTCGAGATAGCAAACGATGAGTGATCCCCTTCCATTGCATTTCGCTCATCCCAGTCTTTCAACTTAATGAACAGAGACGCACCGTTTGAGGCTGCCGCACCAGTCATGAATGCATAGCCGTTTGCTACCGTAATACCTTCAATACCCGGTTCGTCAGCTAGGATTTCCTGGAGCTTTATTGTGGTTTCTTCAGTACGGGACAAAGAGGCCGAGTCAGGTAGCTGTACGTTAACCAGCAAGATACCCTTATCTTCCGTCGGTACAAACGCCGTTGACGTTGTTTTCGATAGGAAAGTTACCGCACCAACTGCAAGTACGAAGAAAGTCACTAGTAGTGTAACTTTTCGAACCATGAAGCCAGCAATGGCGCCGTATTTCAAGGTTACCTTTTCAAGGCCACGGTTGAATACTTCGAACCAACGTGCAGTGTTACCACCGCCCTGCTTAAGCACTAGCGAACAAAGTGCTGGTGAAAGCGTCAATGCGTTGATAGAAGAAATAATTACCGAAATACAAATCGTTAGTGCGAACTGACGATACATAATACCGGTGATACCAGGCAGCATGGCAACTGGAACGAATACCGCAAGAAGTACCAGCGTTGAAGTCACAATCGGACCGGTTACTTCCTTCATCGCAATAAGCGTCGCTTTTGCCGGGGTCAGGCTTGGATCGCGCTTCATGTTGGTATCGACCTGCTCGATAACCAGAATCGCATCATCCACCACGATACCGATAGCCAGTATCAAACCGAACAAGGTCACAGTGTTGATCGTAAAGCCAGCCGCCAGCATGATAGCGAATGTACCGATAAGCGATACAGGGATCGCAACAACCGGGATCAAAGTCGAACGTACGCTACCCAGGAACATGTATGTTACGGCGATTACCAGCAAGATGGCCTGAATCAATGTAACTACAACACCTTTGATAGATTCAGCAACGAACAAGGTTGTATCGTAACTGGTCTCGTATTCCATGCCTTCAGGGAAGTCGACGCTCAAGCGCTCAAGCAAGTCCATGACCGCTTTACCACTTTCCAGTGCGTTGGCATCGGACTGAAGGTTTAGCGCAACGATAGAAGCATCCTGACCACGGAACATACCGTTACCGCTGTAGAACTTCTTACCCAGCTCTACACGTGCCACATCTTTCAGGTAAACCATAGAGCCATCGTTGTTGGCACGAAGAACCACGTTCTCGAACTCTTCAACAGTCTGTAGTCGGCCTTTGGTTACGAGGTTAAACTGCACTTCTTGAGGGTTATTGTAAGGCGCTGCACCGACTTGACCTGCTGCTACCTGAACGTTCTGCTCAGAAAGCGCGGCATTGACATCAGAGGTTGTCAGGTTCAGGTTGGCCATTTTCTCAGGGTTTAGCCAAACACGCATAGCGTATTCACCACCACCGATTACGTTAACCTCACTGATACCCGTCACACGTGCCAGCTGATCTTTAACATTTAGGTTAATGTAGTTGATCAGGAACTGGTCATCATACTTACCGTCTGGTGAGTAGAAGTTAAGTACCATCAGCAAGTCAGGCGAACGTTTTTTAACCGTTACACCTACCATACGTACTTCCGCAGGCAGCTTGGACTCGATCTGTGAAACTCGGTTCTGAACGTTAACCTGTGCCATATCAGGGTCGGTACCGATATCAAAGGTCACGTTCAAGTTATATGAACCATCGTTGGCACTCTTAGAAGACATGTAGATCATGTTTTCTACACCATTGACCGATGCTTCAATCGGGTCGGCTATCGCCTCTTCAACGGTTTCGGCACTTGCACCAGAATAAAAAGCGGTTACACCCACCGACGGTGGACTGATTTTTGGATATTCAGCCACAGGCAGGTTAAGTACGGCTATCGCACCTGCCAGTGTCAGAATTATCGAAATGACCAGCGCAAACTTAGGGCGCTGGATAAAAAAGCGACTTAGCATGATTACTCTTGCGCCCCTGTTTCTTCAACTCGGACTGTCACACCGTTACGGACACGCTGAAGACCTTTGGTCATTACAACGTCATCATCGTTGATACCTTCAGCAATGATGATGCCATGCTCAGTTTGTGGACCAAGAACAACATTACGACGCTCGGCAACATTCTCGTCAGCCAACACCATAACAAAATCACCTTCCAAATCACTTTGAACAGCGCGGCGAGGGATCACAATGCGCTTCACTGGCTCTTTTTCGCGAAGGAAAACTTGAACATGCTGGCCAGGAAGCAGAGATTGCTCTGGGTTAGCAAAACTAGCACGCATGGCAATGGTACCGGTCTGAAGATCGATACGGTTACCGATAAAGTCAACTTTACCTAGCTCGCTATATTCTTTGCCGTTAGTCAGCGTCAATACAACTTCGACATCGCCCTGGCCTTCGCCTGCGCCGTCTAGGCTATCGATACCTAGGTTTAGACGCTCACGCTCACTCACGTTAAAAGAGGCTTGCATTGGATCAAGGCTAACCAGTGTGGTTAATACACCCGAGCTTGGCGAGACAAGATCACCAATACTGGCTTTGCTATCACTGATGCGGCCAGTAAATGGTGCGGTGATCTTAGTAAATGACAAATCAACTTCTGCAGCCTTCAACTGGGCATTGGCTGATTTAAGCTGTGCTTCAGCACTCAGCTTTTCAGCAGTTAGGCGGTCAAATTCAGATTGGCTAATACTGCCCTTAGGCAAAAGGTTTTGACCACGCTTCCAATCCAGGTTTGCACGCTGTAATGTCGCCTCAGCTTGGGCGATTGCAGCAACAGCACTTGCTACACGCGCTTCATATGCAGCAGGCTCAATTTCAAACAAGACTTGTCCTTGCTGTACAACCTCACCCTCATTGAACGAACGCGCTTTAAGGTAGCCTGAAACTTGAGCTGTGATGGCCACATCTTCAATTGCTTCAGTCCTACCAACAAATTGTTTCCCCTGTTGGTAATCAATTACAGTGACAGGTTGTACTGCAACCAGTGGGACCATTCCCCCCGCTTGACCAGACGACTTATCGCCACAACCAACAAGCAAGCTCGTGCTTATCAGTGTCGCTATCATAAGTTTTTTATTCATATTGCCGACCATCTTAAATTTATGTAAAAACTACGCTTAAAATTTGTTATATTCAATCACTAAGGATATCGCTAAATGATTAATCATTCGAATGAAATCAGAGTAATTTGAGGTTATTTAAGGTTTCAAAAAAAACTAACATTATAGTTCGCATAAACTAGCATTATGCCTTTAATCCAAGCTGAACAGTTATGTGTATTGAAACATTTTTACCAAGCAAGTGTTTCAAATTATTTCAAACCTTATATATTTGTGTTTTCATAGTAGCGAGAAAAAGATATCACTACAAGTCAGTGACTTAGAGAAAGCAGATATACCTAGAAAGAATAACTAATATGGACTATTTCCCGATTTTCCTCTCTATAAAACAAAGAAAAGTAACAGTTATAGGAGGTGGAGAAGTTGCTTGTCGAAAAGTTGACTTATTGCGCAAAGCTGACGCATCCATCACTGTTATATCGCCCAAGCTGCACAACCATTTAGCTACATTAGCAAACAACGGTCATATTCATTGGAAAAATAAGTCCTACGAAAAAAGTGACCTTATGGGTGCGTATCAAGTTTGGGCAACAACGGATAACCCTTCGCTAAACCACCAAGTTCATCAAGATGCGACTGATTTGGGTATCTGGATCAATGTCGTCGATGATAAAGACTACTGTGACTTCATTACCCCTTCGATGATCGATAGAAGTCCAATTCAGGTTGCCGTATCAAGTGGTGGGGCTTCTCCGGTACTCGTCCGTTACCTACGGGAAAAACTGGAAACACAGCTCCCGCATAACTTATCACTGCTTGCCAGTTATGCAGGTGAACAACGAGAGCGGATTAAAGAGACTTTTTCGACCGTTGATGAAAGGCGTAAATTCTGGGAAATGTTTTTCCGCCATGCGGCTGTTGAACAAGCCAAAACGAAGAAAGATCTCGAAGAAGTCTTTGTCGAACTTCTCAAGTACAACCAAGAACCACAGGCGGCTTTGTATTTGATTGAAACAGGCACAGAGACAGAAATGCTGACGCTGAAAGCATTACGCCTAATGCAGCAGGCGGAGTTTGTACTCTACCCTGGTAAAGCAAATAGCTTGGAAGGCGCTGATGATGCTTTTGTCGATTTATGCCGTCGAGATGCCGATCGCGAGCCATATAATGAAGATTCGTTAAAAGCTCAGATAGAACACCTGTTAAAAGAAGGCCTAAGGGTATGTGTTCTATCTTCAAAGTCACAAGCTGCTTCTTGCCTGAAACCATTTATTGAAGAGTTCAACGGCATTTATGTTCCTTGCCTGTAACCCAATACCTATAACCAATTGTTCATAAACAAAAAAAGCCGCTAATGCGGCTTTTTATAATTTAATATCGCGTTTATTCAGCTGTCGCAAGTCTCGATTCAGGCTTAGCCATTTTTTGTTGCAGCCACAAGCCTGACGCCTTCATTGTATAGCCAAAGACAACACCCACAACTAAGGAAGGCACTACCAGCTGCCAATCACCAGCTGCAGCAAAGGTTGCACAAGAGCCAATAAATGTACCGGGGATAAAACTCAACCACGCCTGCTTAGCCTGAACACACATTAAGAAAGCAACAACTGCGGTAATGACATACCCAATGATCTCAATACCTACTGAAGTTGATAGATGGATAATCACCATTGCCCAGAAAACACCGCTCATAGTGGTTGCCAGACTCAACAATAGCCCTTTTAGTCCATCTTTTGGGGAAGCGAAATATGCCGTACAGCCGAGGAAACCTGCCCAACTTAGTAAACCGAGCGATACGGCAACCCATCCCCATATCCCTGAGAGAATTCCAGTTGTAATAGCAATAGCGACCAAGGTAGACATCTTTCATTTCCTTAATTGGACTGTTAAGGAAACAGTTTAAGGAACAAACGAATACATTAAAGTGCTTTTGATCACAATTTTAATGTAATAAGCATCCATTACATTCAAGGCAAATATGAGCCACCAATTTAATTGTTAATTATCAGCCACCTAAAGACATCACATTATGATAACCACTTTCAATGCAATCCATTACAAAACTCAATGTTTCCATATGGAAACAAAATGCCTGACTGCTAGGCAAAAGGTGTATTTGCATATCGTTCCAGCTAAAAGGTGCTGCTTTGCTAATAGTGAGTCAAATTTCTCTATAATTAAGCGTGTTTAGTATGGTAATCCCTGAATATAGGGCATAATTATCTGGTTGTAATTATTAGATAAAATCCGTAAGGAGATTCCATGGGTCCTCTGATGCTTGATGTGGCTGGCTATGAGCTAGATGCAGAAGATCGCGAGATCATCCAACACCCTACCGTAGGTGGGATTATTTTTTTCGCACGTAACTACCATGACCGTGAACAACTTCGCGCCCTGACAAAGGAAATCCGCAATACGGCAAAGCGCCCTCTCCTTATTACTGTCGATCAAGAAGGCGGCCGGGTTCAGCGCTTCCGTGATGAGTTTACTTTACTGCCACCAGCCAAAGCTTTTGCCCAAAGTAATGAGGGTAAATCCTTAGCTTATGATGGCGGCTGGCTGATGGCCGCTGAACTGCTCGCGATGGATATCGATCTTAGCTTCGCCCCAGTATTAGATCTAGGTTTTGACTGCAAAGCGATTGGGGACCGAGCGTTTTCTGATGATCCGCAGCAAATTATCCAGTATGCCTCCGAATTTATCAAAGGCATGAAATTAGCTGGCATGGCAGCAACAGGTAAACACTTCCCTGGCCACGGAGGTGTTATTGCTGACTCTCATCTCGAGACACCTGTTGACCCTCGTGACAATATCAAGCAACTCGATATGACCGTTTTCAAATCTTTGATCGAAGCGAAGCTTCTTGATGCGATGATGCCAGCGCACGTAATTTTCAATCACTACGATGCTTCACCAGCAAGCGGCTCGAGCTACTGGCTTAAACAGGTTCTTCGCGAAGATATAGGGTTCAAGGGCGTTATTTTCTCTGATGACCTAAATATGAAGGGAGCTGACGTACTGGGTAACTACAGCGAACGAGCGATTGCTGCTCAGCGAGCTGGATGCGATATGGTGTTACTGTGTAACAACCGCCAAGGAGCTATTGAAGCATTAGATGGTCTGCCTCAGACACAAGTCCCATTACTTGAATCGCTTTGCAAAAAACCGACTGGCGAATACCGCGACTTAATCAAAACATCGAAATGGCAAGAAACTGAAAAGCGTATCACTCGATTACGTAATGAATGGTTAGATAAACAAGCTTAACCGTTTGTTTATTAGATACAAAAATCGCCCTATATTTTAGTGCATCAATTAGATGCAGAATAATATATGGGCGATTTAGTTATCTGCGCTATGTTAAAAATAGCTAGATGGACTGGCAACATCTAAAAACCAGCAGATTACTCTATTAAAAATATGAATTATAAAGAGTCTCGAGAGTAATCAACTTCCTTGGTACATTTCTTCTTTTCTCTGCAAATAATGTAGAAGCCACCAATGATGAAAGCAATAACCAGTAATGTTTCCATTGTCACATAAACCTATGATTTATCTAAATGTGTGAATACGTTTTGCACCTAAATGCAGCCTGTAAGTCTAAAGATTACCACTAAACCTAGAAGCAATTTTTAGACTGGGGAAAAGATACCCCAACAGAACAAAAAATGCACTAAAAAGTTTGCATAATATTCGTGCTAGTTGCATGTAAACCAAGACATAACATTACATTTCATTTTATAAAAATTACTTAAAAACAGAAACTTAAGAAACGAGTTCATCCTAGTAACGTACACTACGCTTGCCATTCACTCTTTTATTGATGAATTAATGATTATTTTGCGGTGAAAAGGTCGTAATAACCAGAATATTTTTGGCTATAATTTTTCTCACTCCAGATTAGATATAGTTATTAGTATGAGGATAATTGGAAATATTTATTTATGCAGAAAAAAAAGGGCAATTACCGCCCTTTTGCAGATAAAAGTTCTGAAGAATGCCTATCAGAGCCACCTTGCCTGCCCCGTAAAGCTGACGGATAGCCAGGTATCCCCTAGCTCATCAGACAAAGCCTCCCAAAGTAATAGCCTGATCTTATCCTGACGTTTCGTTGTCCAGTACGTATCGTCCTTCACAAGAATATTCACTTCAAGATCGTACTGTCGGCCTGTCTTTGCAAAATGGTGGGTATAGTCATCAAAGTGATATTGTTTAGACAGCTTAGCAATGACACGGTCAACACTCTCCTGAACATCATCCTGAGGGGCTACCAGCAGCACCTCCCTAAGATTACGTCGTAGCACCTTGATTGGTAGAACAACCGCTGCAAGTGATAACGCAGAGACCAAAATCGGGTCAACGTACCGATTCCACTGAGAATAGCCGTAATGATCTAAGATCATCACAATGATAAAACCGACCAAAATTGACGCACTCAAAATGCCATCGATGAGCCATTCTTGTGAGTCTACCCTTACCAACTCTGATTGCTCAGCTTTAGCAATATAAGTTTCAGTAAAATAGATAGAAAAACAACAAATTGTTGAAAGCACTGCATAAAAAATTGCATGCTCCAGTACAATCTCGTGGCCGCCGTTGACAATGGTTTGCACACCACTAAAAAAGGCAAACATACATGTGAGTAAGATGAGCAAGCCATTGACGACGTTGATTAACGGTTCAATGTGCGCATATCCGAATTGGAAATATTGATCGTCGGGTTTGGATACAAGGTAAGCGGTATATATACTTAACCCTGTCATACCCATACTAAGTAAGGAGAACATGCCGTCTAGCAAAATGGCATTGGATCCAACATATAACCCATAGCCAATACCTAGCGAGGACAGAACAACCGTACCAGCTAGGGATAATTTCAGCGCTAAACGCTCCTTACTAATTTTACGGCTAGTAGCCATAAATTCCTCCTCTTCATTTTGTCATTAGGATTGATTTTTAAGCAGCCTTATGTGAAAAACTGCTCGGTTGGGTTGTATAGATAGCTCACAAACATCTAGCTACACTATACCTTTAGCACAGTTACACTTTTGTGATCAAATTGATAATGACTCTGACAGCCACTTCGATAGCTCATTTTTGCGTAAAGCTGTGTTAAGAACGGCTTGCTGGCGCCCCTTTTTGAACGCAATTGTCGTTGGCACACCACGTAAACGATATTTTGACGATAAAATCCTGTTTTTATTTATGTTCACCAAAACAACACGAAGCTTACCTGTCATTTCTTTAGCCACTCTAGCCACTATGGGTTTGAATGCTTTACATGGCGTACAGTTATCTCCCCAAAACACCGCAATGACGGGCACAGGCGAATTAATGATTTTGTCTAATGACTTAGCATCTGCCTCTACCGGTTGCCCATCTAAAACAGGCTTAGTACAGTGCTCACATTTGACGGTATTGGATAGCGATTGAATAAACATCGATGTGGACTTTTTACAGTGGGGGCATTGGATAGAAAAGGAAGCCATTTCATTTTGCTCTAGGGTAGAAATGGCGGATATTAGCAGAGATTATTTTCGGTGACACTCAAAATCGAAGTGTGGGTTGTGACACCATCATTGGCGCTATGATGCAGACGCAATGGCAATGACCGCTAATGAAACTCAAGGGTTCTGTTGGAGCTCCAAACGCTCTATATCACTGAAAAAGTTAATTATTTTCGCTCTACTCACGCTGTACTCAAAGTCTGTGCCGTCACAAAACTCATTATTTGCCTGCAAAGATGGGGTCTTGATTTTAATGAACTCACAAGTGGCATGTTGCTCACAGGCAACATTGCGTTCTGTCTGGAGTTCCTCCCAATAAGTCACGAAGTGATTCAAGGCGTAGTCAAGCTGTTGGTAGTTTTCATCACTGAGTGAGGCGCGTAAACCACCCAGTTCCTCTTGGCGATTACTCATAAATAATTTGAAATCATCGTTTAGCGAGCTGCCTTCATTTGCATAGCACTCATTCTGAATATACTGGCTTTTTTGCTGGCTTATCTCACTGACATTCGCCTGAGAAGAACAAGCTGACATCACAATCATTGCTGCCAAGCTGCTATACCATTTCATGTAAAAGCCCTCATTAATGACGTTTCCGCAACCCAGCCTATTCATGAGCTGTACCGCAGCCGTATGTGACCCTGCAAGCTAAGTATGTGCGATTTGATAAAGGGCTGATGGATATATTGGCGAGGTCTTAACACTAAAACAATCGTCTCGAAATCTTCTTACTGACAAATCAATCAGGTGTACCGATAAGTTTACTACCCCAACAAAAACGACCACCTGCGAATGTTAACAATTTGATTACACTTAGTACTATTGAACGCTGCCTGACACACTAACGACTCCAACCCCACTTTCTATGGCACGTTCTGTATTTGCTGTCCGCCTCATTTGAGGCAGCACCAGAAGGAGCTAACGATGAATGTTCTGGCTATGCCGATGCATCGTTTCATCGATCATCGCGGTAAGTTGGTTAATCCGCTTCCTGAATGGGCTGATTTAACAACCCTGAAAGGCTTCTATTGTGACATGGTATTAACCCGTACATACGATAACAAAGCAGTCGCCCTGCAGCGTACGGGCAAATTAGGGACATACCCTTCTCATCTTGGGTCAGAGGCAATTGGTATTGCTGTTGGCCGCGCGCTAAAAAAATCTGATGTTTTTATCCCTTACTACCGTGACCTACCTGCTTTGTGGGCACGAGGGATTGGAATGGAGAAAAACCTTCAATATTGGGGGGGTGACGAACGCGGCAGCGATTTTTCACCTGATGATAGCCCCTGTAAAGATCTCCCGTTCTGTGTACCGATTGCCACACAATGTACCCATGCAGTGGGTGTAGCCGCTGCTTTGAAAATCCAAGGTAACCACCAAGTCGCTCTGGTGACATGTGGCGATGGTGCGACATCCAAGGGGGACTTCCTCGAATCCTTAAACTGTGCCGGAGCCTGGAATATTCCACTGGTATTCGTGATAAACAACAACCAATGGGCGATATCGGTACCCCGCTCCATTCAATGCGGCGCAGAATTACTTTCTGACAAAGCCAAAGGTGCTGGTATCGAGGGTATTACAGTCGACGGGAATGATGTCGTGGCTATGTTCGATATCGTAGCCAAATCGTTAGATCACGCCAGAAAAGGCAAAGGTGCCACCTTAATTGAAGCCGTTAGCTACCGCCTGAGTGATCATACGACCGCTGATGATGCCTCTCGCTATCGGAGTGACGATGAGCTCCAGCAAGCATGGGAATACGAACCAATTAAACGCCTAAAAACTTTCCTCACCGAACAAGGCGTATGGTCTGAGCAAGATGATCAAAATTGGCTGGCACACTGCAAGGAAGTTATAGAAAAAGTCGTTGAGAAATACATCAATATGACACCGCAAGCCCCGGAGTCTGCCTTTGATTTCTTGTATGAAGAACTCAGCGAAGATTTATTGGCCCAACGAGACAACATCATCAACAAGGCAATGCGTATGCAAGGAGGCCGCCATGGCTGAAATCACCCTCCTAGATGCCGTAAACATGGCATTGCACTACGAAATGGCCCATGACCAAAGTGTTGTTGTATTGGGTGAAGACGTCGGCGATAACGGCGGCGTGTTCAGGGCAACGGTTGGCTTAAAAGAGAAATATGGCTGTAAACGTGTCATTGATTCGCCGCTTGCTGAAGCCCTAATTGGTGGTGTCACAGTAGGTATGGCAACCCAGGGCTTGCGCCCTGTGGCTGAGTTTCAATTCCAAGGTTTTGTTTTCCCAGCCATGGAACACCTGGTATGCCATGCGGCAAGGATCAGAAACCGTACCCGGGGTCGCTTAACCTGCCCTGCCGTTTTCCGGGCACCATTTGGTGGTGGTATCCACGCACCGGAGCACCACTCAGAAAGTGTTGAAGCACTATTTACCCATGTACCTGGCCTTAGTGTTGTTATCCCGTCGTCGCCACAGCGGGCTTATGGGTTGTTGCTAGCAGCAATAAGAAGCAACGACCCCATTATGTTTTTTGAACCAAAGCGAATTTATCGTACGGTGAAGTCCAACGTTGTCGACAATGGTGAGGCTTTGCCACTCAATACTTGCTTCACATTAAGAAAAGGCCGTGATCTTACTTTGGTAACTTGGGGGGCATGTGTTGTTGAATCACTTCAAGCTGCTCAAGCTCTGTCGGAAATAGGAATCGAAGCTGAAGTGATAGACTTGGCCACTATCAAACCACTTGATATGGCATCCATCATTAAGTCTCTCGAAAAAACAGGGCGACTACTGGTTGTCCATGAAGCCTGCAAAACGTGTGGTGTAGGTGCAGAGATAATCTCGAGAGTATCTGAACAAGCTATGTGCCTTTTAAAAGCACCACCTAGACGCGTTACTGGCACTGATACCATCATGCCTTATTACCGTAACGAAGATTATTTTATGATTCAGGAAGATGACATTGTTGATGCAGCGAAATCGCTAGTGGAGGGGTGGAAATGAAATCATTTAACTTACCCGACTTAGGCGAAGGGTTAGCTGAATCTGAAATTGTACAGTGGCATGTCAATATCGGCGACTATGTCGAAGTCGACCAGGTCGTACTCACCGTAGAAACAGCCAAAGCCACAGTCGAGGTTCCTGCCCCATATAGCGGCACCATTGTTAGCCGTTTTGGGGAAGCAGGCGATGTCATTGGGATCGGCAGTTTATTGTTGGAGATTGAAGAGTCCACCACCTCAATGAAGGTAACTAAATCAACGTCATCAAAAGAAATCAAACAGCAAAAATCTGACGCAGCCACTGTCGTGGGTACTGTTGCGAATGAGAGCCACGACATCAATGTCGATGAGTTTTGGGTAGGAAACACCCATCAAGAAAATAAAGAGCACCCATTAAGCGCCATGCCCTCTGCAAGGCTACTTGCGCAAAAGCTGGGCGTTGACCTCAATGCGATTAAAGGTAGCGGCCCGGATGGCGTCATCCTTGATAGCGATGTCTATAATGCCTGTGACAAACAGCTACCCGGTACGGAAGTACTCAAAGGCGCCCGTCGTACCATGGTGGGAGCCATGGCCGAATCTCATCACAACATTGCCGCTGTCACTATTACTGAGGAAGCAAGCCTTGCCCTATGGCTACCTGAACAAGACATTACCTGCCGCCTAGTTCAAGCGATTGTCGATGCCTGCCAAGCGGAACCCGCCCTCAATGCATGGTTTGACGCAGAAACCATGACCCGCTGTTTACATCACACAGTCAATATAGGCATTGCGGTAGACAGTAAACATGGCCTTTATGTCCCCGTATTAAGGCATGCTGATGAATACAGCAACAAGGGTATCCGGCAATGGGTGGATAAAACCGTTGCAGGTATCCGCGAACGTAAGATTGGCCGCGAGCAACTCCAACATGCCACCATCACCCTATCCAATTTTGGTGCAATCGCAGGGATCTATGCCACACCTGTTGTGACTCCGCCCCAAGTAGCGATTATTGGCGCGGGAAGGATCATCGAAAAATTAGTTCTCGACAGCGGCAATGTTAAAGCCGTCAAAGTCTTACCTCTATCTATGACTTTTGACCATCGAGCCTGTACAGGTGGTGAAGCCGCAAGGTTTGTAAAAGCGCTGGTCAACCACCTGCAACAACCGTCCGTTTAACATCTTTTCACTTGGTTTAGACGAAAAAAATGCCAGTCTGTGACTGGCATTTTCACTATTTAAGCAGCTCTAAACAACCTGTGTTGATTTAGCTATAGCATGTATTAGTCTTCTGCTGATGGACTAGCAGGCTTTTTCTTTTTAGGAATAAAGACGTTGTCACCTACAGCCATGTTGTCGTAGAAGCGCTTATCCATTTTCTTCTTAGCCTGTGGCTTATCTTGAGTCTTCTTAGCCACTGGCTTCGCAGAAGTCGGTTTCTTCTTAGTGAACTTCTTCTTCGGCGCAGGTTTCAAGCCTTTGAACTTACCTTCTAGGCCTTCAATAGTCGTGAAGCTAATTGACTGCTGTAGGAAAGCTTCAACGTTTTTAAAGCTCTTCCAGTCTTTAGGGCCAACCAAAGAGATTGCGTCACCTTTGTTACCCGCACGGCCAGTACGACCGATGCGGTGAACATATTCCTCAGCATGCTTAGGCATATCGAAGTTGATCACATGGGAGACTTTTTCGATATCCAAACCACGTGATGCAACATCGGTTGTGACCAAGATCTTATGACAGTCACGCTCGAACTGGCTCATAATTGCGTTGCGCTGCGTCTGGTTCATATCACCACTCAAGGCAACCGCTTTCAGCTTACGCTCATTCAGCTCATTGGTCAGACGATCGGTATCTGCACGGGTCGCCGTAAAGATAATCATCTGGTTGTAGTTTTCAGTTTCCAGAACCTTGTCCAGTAGAGCTTGCTTATGATCTAGGTGATCACAAAGGAAAAAGCGCTGGGTGATATCGGTGTGCTCTTCAGCAGAGTGGCCGATTGAAATACGCTTTGGCGCATTCAGCATATCGCTCGCAATATTCACAACATCTGTGTGATCCAGTGTTGCCGAGAACATCATGGTCTGGCGACGACGGTGATTAGCGGCTTCATGGATACGACGTAGCTGAGCTTCAAAACCAAGATCAAGCATACGGTCTGCTTCATCAAGGATAAGCATTTCCAGACCATCTAGGTATGTGCTGCGGTGTTCTAGGTGATCAGCCAAACGGCCTGGTGTTGCAATCACAAACATTGGGTCTTTGCGTAGCGCTTTCACCTGATCGTTGAAGTTCTCACCACCGACAATCAACGCACCGTCATATGGCGTACCTGCATTCAGAGTACGCAACTGAGCAAATACCTGCTTAGCAAGCTCACGGGTCGGCGTCAAAACCAACACACGGGGATCACGACGGGTAAATGGTTTGCTACGGTACATACGCTGCATAGCTGGCAACAAAAAGGCCAGTGTCTTACCAGAACCTGTTTTTGACGAGGCCAAGATATCTTTGCCTAGAAGACCAACAGGGATTGCTGCTTTTTGAATTTCAGTTGGTTTATCGAACGCCAAATGGTGAAGTTTTTTAATCAGGCGCTGGTCTAATCCAAGATCGTTAAATTGCAAAGTGATGCTCCGGTAATTGCCCAACTATGAGCAAGAATAATACAGTTCAAGCCTGTGTGACAGTAATCACACAGTGCTAAATTTGGTTAGCTGGTCATTATACCACATTTCAAATCACTAGCACCTAATTGGTATAGATTTATTGCCTTTTCATAAAGATACCCTTGTCTACCTGCAGTGACACCTGTCACTGACTGTCAAACAGCGAAACTTGTCGCTAAATGACCTGTTATAACCTCATCAGCATAGGTAAAACATCCATGTGCGCAACAAGGAGTTTCTTTGCGCCATATTGTTTACCCATGAGCTCTCTATGGGTATTGACCTTACTGGGTTACCCCCATGCGAGATTCCTGCTTCTCGCATGGGGCTTTTTCATCATCGCTATCACTTGTCGCAAAATGACCTACACACATTCTGCCGTTTCATTTAGCTTGGACGCTCCTATATCCCAAGCAACGACAACCCCATAGAAATGAAGCCGATGAAAACCGAAACGCCTTGGAAAAAATTCCTTTTAGAAAAGGTACTTGAGCCTGCCGAAAGAAAAAAACGCAATCCTGGTAGGCCAAAGCAGTCTTTTACTCAACGCCGCCTAATGGCTGCCAAATCAAGATTTGGCGAGTTGGCACATAAGCACCGTTTTTTAATCATCGAGACTGGAAAGCCAGATATAGAACTTAAGTCACCACCGAAAAGCCGTGGAATTGCTGAAATCACTTTATATTACGAGGACTGTGTAGCCAGACTCGAAACCGCAGTTGCAGCCCTACAGCGGGTTAACGAAAATGCTACTTTGGATTAAGCCATATGAACTAGCCATCGGTTCAGTTTTCAGCACCTTTCTTGTGCTAACCTTCAGAAAAGATCCCCTCATGTAGGATACTGAATTAATGACACAAATTCGTAGCCATGCCATACCTACCACAGCTTTTGTGATTGTCACCCTGATCATCATTTGGTCTGGCTTAAATCCTGTGTTCCCGGATGTCTGGCTGGCGGAAATCATTCCGGTGGTTCTGATCCTAGCCCCTTTGCTCATTACCTATCGCTTTTTCCAGTTTTCTAACACTGCCTACATCCTGATTGCAATTTGGATGGCTCTTCACACCATAGGTGCCCATTACACCTTTTCCAATGTTCCTTTTAATTGGTTTAACGATTTGATTGGTTCCCAGCGAAATAATTTCGACCGTGTTGCGCACTTCTCGATAGGCCTTTATGCATTTCCAATTGCTGAGTTCATGGTTCGCAAGGGTCATTGCAAACCTTTTGTGGCGACTATTTTTGCCCTAGCAACGATTATGGCCATCGCGGCTGGCTACGAAATTATTGAATGGTGGTATGCAGCCCTAGCCGGTGGTGATGCTGGTATAGAGTTTCTCGGCAGCCAAGGAGATATCTGGGACGCACAAAAAGATATGTTGATGGATACACTTGGCGCAATCGCTAGTTTGTTGCTCTTTCATATCGTCAAGCCTTACCAGATTGATACACAACCGTCTGAATAAGAAAATGAAACGCCTACTAGTTCATGTATAAAGAAGCCCGCTTTTAGCAGGCTTCTTTATCATCGATTTTGTATCAACCTATCAGATTATAGGTCTGGATAACCTGTTGGGTTAGCAGACTGCCAACGCCAAGTATCTGCAGTCATATCTTCAATGGTACGTGTTGCTTCCCAATGCAATTCAGCTTTCGCTTTGGCCGGATCTGCCCAGCATTCTGCGATATCACCAGGGCGACGCGGGGCAATTTGATATGCTACCTCAACATTCGCAGCTGCAGAAAAGGCTTTAACCATCTGCAACACACTAAAGCCATTACCTGTACCAAGGTTATAAATATGCAGACCAGCTTCTTTACCTTTGTGATTCAAAGCTGCCAAGTGGCCATCTGCCAAATCAAGCACGTGGATATAATCACGCACACCGGTACCATCTACTGTTGGGTAATCATCACCGAAAACAGACAGGTACTCACGTCGGCCTACAGCGACCTGAGAGATAAATGGCATCAGGTTATTTGGAATACCCTGCGGGTCTTCACCCATCTCACCGCTTTGATGCGAACCTACCGGGTTGAAGTATCGCAATAGAGTAATACTCATTTCTGAGTGTGCTTTTTGAATATCGGTCAAACACTCTTCGACCATCAGCTTACTGCGGCCATATGGATTGGTCGCACTCGTAGGAAAGTCTTCAGTGATAGGCACACTCGCCGGATCGCCATAAACAGTAGCCGAAGAGCTAAAGATCAAGCTGTTCACACCAGCTGCACGCATAGCTTCAACGAGCACCAATGTTCCGTGAACGTTGTTATCATAGTATTCCAGCGGTTTTTCTACTGACTCACCCACGGCTTTTAACCCAGCAAAGTGAATAACCGATTCCACATCATTTTCAGCTAAAACCTTATCAAGGAAGGCACGGTCACGAATATCGCCCTGATAAAATGCTGGAGTAACACCCGTCAACTTTTCAATTCGAGCCAATACTGTTTTCTTACTGTTGTATAGGTTATCGACAATGATTGGCGTCATACCTGCTTCAATCATCTGAACACAAGTGTGGCTGCCAATGTAACCCATACCACCGGTGACGAGAACTCGCATGCTTTTCTCCCTTTGAGTGAGGATTTACTCAAACAATCTTAGTTAAACTGGGCATAAAGTATCATAACCATCTGGAAAATAAAGCAAGGATCACATTACATGTGCAATTTGCGAGCAATAATTTTTATACCCAAGCAACCTCAAGATGCATATTCAGCGAGAATTTATAAGCTTATAGACAAGGCATTGTTTTGAACATCTAGCGGCTCTAAATCAATAAACAATAACGCGAGATATAAGCTTAGAAAACTCGCCCTTCGGGAGGGTGTCAGCACATTCACTACTTCGTTGAAGCTTTTTGAAAGGGAGTGCCATTCCTGCAAACCTTCGCCTTGTATTGAATGCGCTGGCACCCCTCTGAAGTCCGCACCTTGAGGTAGCTTGGGTATACTACAAGCGGCAATAAAACAGCGTATAATAATTTTGTTAAAATTACTGGGGATGGAGGAGTTCTCATGCGCGCGCATTTAAACCGCCAATTGATTAAGTTTATTACCTTATTCCTTGCACTCTTGATGCTTAACGGTTGTGAGTTGGTGCAATGGAAAGAAAACCACGACCACGACCAACTATATGCCCAAGGCTTCCAAGAGCACACCCTAAGCCTGGAAGAAGGTGGGCAACTTAAATACTGGGTTGGCGGCTCGGGCAAACCTTTGCTGTTGATCCACGGTTTTGGTGGAACCGCAGTCGCGACCTGGAAAGAGGAAATGCTTGAGCTAAGCAAACATTACCGTGTTATCGCTCCTGATCTTGCTTGGTTTGGCCAGTCTTACAGCATGGGTCCCCCCAACCTGACAACGCAAACAAACACTATTTGGCAATTACTTGATGTGCTAGATATCTACAAAGTCAATGTTGCCGGCATTTCCTATGGTGGTTTCATTACGTATAACATGATGATGCAACCCGAACGAGTGGAGAAAGGTGTCATTATTGCCAGTCCCGGCCCCCTATTCAGCGATGCAGATCTTAATGAACTGTGTTTAAGGGCTGGTGTAGAGAAGCCAGAGCAACTTTTTGTCCCGAACAATAGCGATGAAGTCAGGCGCCTATTCGACCATGTTTTCTATGAGCCGCAAAAAATGCCTGATTTTGTCGCCAATCAGATATACAGCAGCTATTTTTCCCCATACAAAAAAGAAAAAGAGAAATTAATACAATCACTTGTTGACGATAGAGCCCGAATTGCCGGAGCAAACACCTCCAGCTTTCCACCATCCATGCTGATTTGGGGAGATAGCGATGAAATTTTCCCCCTCAAGAGTGGTGTCGCATTAAGCAAACACTTAAATTCGGCGCTTGTTGTGATACCAGAAACAGCACACGGCGTTACAAATGAACAACCGGACATGGTGACTAAACTACTGAAAATATTCATTAGTTAATAACACAAGCTAGGATTATCACAGATCAATTAATTACATTTTTTTCGATAAAAAATTAGACAGGGTTCTCACCTTCTATTAAGCTAACCCAGTCAATGCGCACGGTTGCGTATTGACTGGATATTTGCTTTACCTAGGGATAACCTTCTACCATGACTATGGTTTTTAAGAGCCACCAATTACAATCAAATAATCACGCCTATATCGAGCTAAGCAAAGAAACGCTTAAAAGGCAGCTATCCATTCTCTTTCCCGTTGCCGGCATCATTTTTCTTATCATTGCTTTTTCCTATTTCGTTGCCACCGGATCCCTCTGGCTCACAAGCCAAGCTCTTGCTGGTGCCGTGCTCTGCCAACTTCTAACGTCATTGAACAAACGCTATGAAAGCCCACGCTTATTCATCTGGCTTTTCATAATCTACACCACAACCAATTGTATCTACGGATTTTATACCGATGGTCCCAACCTGCTAAACAACACCATCGCACTCACTATCCCATTACTGTGCTTTTTTACCCTGAGGCACCAATACGCTTGTTGGTATAGCTTACTATTCGGTTTGTACTACGTTGCCATGAGTGCCGAGGAATATATTCAAAAACACCTTCAGATAAACGAAGCACTACAAAACATCAGTGCCTACGCAATGGTACTTGTGATGGCTTATTTACTGGCTCAGCATCGCAATGAAGCCATTAACCGTGTAAAGGTCACTGCAAAAACAGACTTCCTTACCGGCTTGCTCAATCGCAAAGGTATAGAAGAGCAATACCTTCACCAAGCCTATCGTTGTAACCGCTATTTGAAAGATTTTTCCCTAGTGCTTGTTGATATTGATGGGCTGAAAGACATTAATGATAGGTTTGGCTTAGACGTCGGTGATCAGATCCTCATCATGGTGTCGCAGTACCTAAAGCAACACCTTAATCCTGCAGATAGCTTAGCGCACATGGGGAGTGGCGAGTTTTGCCTGCTCTTGCCTGACACTTCGCAAGCAGAAACTGAAGGCATTGCCTTGAAACTTATACAAGAGATTAAAAACTGGCAGCTAGAATTTGAAAATGAAAAACAAATTTCGGTCACAATGAGTATTGGCCTAACATTAGTTGAATACCAGAACTTCAGCCTCGACTACATCAAAGCCGACAGCGCCCTACTTCGGGCAAAAAACTGGGGCAAGGATCAAATTGCGATCGGCTGACAAAGCACTTGGGTATACACTAGCAGCACATATAAAACGGGTAGTAAATGATGACAACAAAAACCCTTTGCCAATGGAAATGTTTCTCAGTTGAACAATCTAGCCACACTTTGCCCGATGGGAGAGAAATTGAATTTACCACCGTCATACATCCAGGAGCGGTGATCATCGTGCCTATTGATGAGGCAGGTAATTTAATTATGCTCAACCAATATCGTCCCGCGATTATGGATTGGATACTAGAGTTCCCTGCCGGCACACTGGAAAGCAATGAAGATATTTTAGGCTGCGCTCAACGTGAACTGGCTGAAGAAACGCAATTGAGTGCCCGACATTGGCATAACCTCGGTGAGCTTTTCCCTGTCCCCGGTTTCTGTGACGAGGTACAGTATTTATTCTTAGCGACAATGCTTAAGCCTTGCAAAGCACAATGCGACGATGACGAAGTTATCGAGGTAGTCAAAATGACACCGGCAGAATTTCTCAGCAAAGTCGCCGAAAACGAGATAAAAGACGCCAAGACATTAGCCGCTTTCCTCAAGCTTCAGGCTATGGGTCTCTTGCCTACATAAGCCTAGCGAATTGTAATGAAACATTACTAACAATAATGCGCTCTCGCATTTTTCTGTTAGCTGTGGCATCTTGCTGTCAATTACATTCTTATGATGATGCCAGCTATGAATAAACTCTTTTCACTTCTCAACAAGTTCGCTTCGATTGTTGCAATGCTAATGTTCGTTATTGGCGGTGGCATGGCGCTATTTGTGTTCTTTTATGGTCCTTAAGCAACATACTCATTTTTAAGGCCGCTACATCCGCATACCACCATCAATTTCTAGTACACGTCCAGTAAAATAATCATTTTCAAAGATATATTTTACGGCGTGGGCTATCTCGCTCGCTTCTCCCATACGACCAACCGGTATCATAGATTTGAGCCTTTCGATGGCCTCAGGTTTTAACTGCGTTGCCATCGCTGTTTCTACCACTCCTGGCGCAATAGCAGCAGCTCTAATACCATAACGAGCAAGCTCTTTCGCCCAGCAAACGGCCATTGTTGCAACCGCCGCTTTTGATGCTGCGTAGTTGGTTTGTCCAATATTGCCTGCTCTTGCGACACTAGATATATTGATGATTGCACCATGGCTACCCGCTTTTACCATGTTAGCGGCAGCTTCCCTTCCACATAGAAATGTCCCGGTGACATTGACATCCATGACGGTTGAAAACTGCTCAAGAGACATTTTCTCTATGATGTCATCTTTGGCTTTAACCAGTAGCCCATCTCTCAGCACCCCAGCATTATTTACCAAGCCATTAAGCTGGCCAAAGTCCTCCATGATATTTTCAAACACCGCGATGACTTGCTGCTCATGAGTGACATCAGCCAAATAAGTTAATGTTTTGGCACTGAGCATTTGGCACTGCTGTTTAGTTTCATGCAGTCCGTCTTCATTCATATCAATCAACGCGAGATCGGCACCAGCCTGTGCCAAACTTATTGCCATCATTTGACCAAGCCCTTGCCCTGCACCAGTAATGGCAATCACACTCTGTTTTAAATCCATATATCCCCCCAGTCGCAATTATTCTTTCGATTGCTTGCGATAAAACTCAAACAAACTAGAGAAGTCTTTTAATTCGTTTCCTTCCGCGTTATGAAAAGCATATAGATTACGGGCTAGCGTCCCCATAGGAATGGGCGATTGACTGCTTGTTGCAGCTTCCAGCCCCAAACCTAAATCTTTGAGCATTAACTTAGCCATAAACCCTGGCTGATATTGGTTCGAAGCAGGTGCTTTCTCCATAATTCCCGGGCATGGGTTATAGAGTTCCAGCGCCCAGTTACGGCCTGAGCTTTGTAGCATGATCTCTGATAACACTTTGGGATCTAATCCGTTATCCATACCCAAGCTCAATGCTTCACAAGTGCCTGACATTAAGATCCCCAACATCAAATTGTTGCAAATCTTCGCCATCTGCCCATCACCCGCCTTACCGGCATGAAAGATATTTTTGCCGACAAACTGCAATACAGCTTGCGCTTGCTTGAAACCATTTTCCGTACCTCCAACAATAAAGGTCAGTGTCCCTGCTTGCGCCCCAGCGACACCACCAGATACCGGTGCATCCACAAATTCAAACCCTTTGGAATGCGCTTCTTGGGCCACCAGCCGTGCAGAAGCCGGATCAATTGTGGATGAATCGATAAGGAAAGTGCCTTCATCAACCATTCGCAGCAAGCCAATACCACCATCATGTTCGCCAAGGTAAACCGCTCTGACATGCTCGCCTGCTGGCAACATAGTCATCACCGTTTCTGCCCCTTTGATACATTCTTCCATGGTACTGGCAACCGATGCGCCTTCAGCTTTCAATGATTCTGCCGCTGCGGTATTGATATCAAACACTGACACCTGACAACCGGCTTTGAGCAAGTTCAACACCATTGGGTTGCCCATGTTGCCAAGACCAATAAAAGCAATATTCATCATTATGCTCCTTCAAGTGAATCATCAAGACCCAGACGATATAACGGGTGTTCATTATCCGCCCACAGTGGGGTAAACAAAGTATCAATCACTGCAGGGTCAACACTGTCGATATTAGGGAAGAGCCATTCAGGTTGGTTAGTTTTCTCAATGAGCCGAGATTTAACGCCCTCATAGAATTCACCCAACTCTCCGCTGCGAACAGATAAAGTCAATTCGAGCCTGAAGCAATCAGCCAACGATTCATAATGGAATTGAGTGAGTTGACGGTAACAAATATGAGCCGTGATAGGGCTCCCTTCTTTTAGCGTCTGCTTTGCCCTTCTCAGCCACTTTCCTTCCCCTTCATCAACGGGTTCAGCCATGGCTTGAATTTGGTCGTAGATCTCCGATAAAGACCCATATTGGCAAGCTGATTGAATAGCCGGCAAAAACGGTATCAGCTCATTACTTGGGTGTGAGTACATGGCTTTCTTGCCGAGTTGTTCGAGCAGCTCAGTCACACCTTGGTGTGGTTCCACATCTTCCCAGCTCATTGCTTGAAGGCCTTCGAAAAGTGCTGCTTTCTGCTCTGGCAATAAAATATGCTCTGACAGCGACAAGGCAAGCGCATCGGTGGCATTAACGGTTGCCCCTGTTAACCCAAGGAATAAGCCTACGCCTTGCGGCAAATGATTAAGGAACCAAGTGCCACCCACATCAGGATATAAGCCAATACTAATTTCTGGCATAGCAAGCTTTGTCGTCGGGGTGCTGATCCTGTGGCTTGCACCGATATATAACCCAATGCCGCCCCCCATCACGATCCCCTGCCCCCATACAATGACAGGTTTGCTATAGGTATGAATGAGATAATCAGTCTGATACTCAACAGTGAAATAATCCGTCAAATAGCCAATTGCATGGAACTTACTATCAGGATGTTTAGAAGACTTTGCCTCATGCATAACGTGGTACATCGCCCTGACATCCCCACCCGCACAAAAGGCTTTATCACCTACGCCATGGATCACAACACCAACAATATTATGATCATCCTGCCAATGGCGAAGTGCCTCATTCAGCTCGACCAACATCTCGTAAGTAAGTGCATTTAAAGATGCGGGATTATCTAGTTCCGCCACACCAAACTTGAGCCCGCCACCGCAATCAAGTTCCCTGATATTTACCATGCCTGACATCTTCTTCCCCTTAAACTTGTAAATTCCCCTAAAACTTGTAAAGCGCCTCTAATTATTCGTTATTAGCGGTTCTTCCACTCAGGTTTGCGCTTATCTAAAAAAGCGTTCACCCCTTCGCTTTGGTCTTCTGTGTCAAAAAGCCTCATAAATAGCTCACGTTCTTTAACCAAGCCATGCGTCAATGGAGAATGGCGGCAATTTTGAATAAGCGCCTTGCACGCTGTCACTGATGACGGAGACTGATTTTCGACATCACTTGCCATTTGTCGTGCACACTCCAGTGCCTGGCCTGACGCCACCACTTCTTCAACCAAGCCGATTTCCAAAGCCTGTGACGCCGTCACTCTTTCTCCACAAAGGATAATCCGTTTTGCCCAGCCTTCACCGACTAACCAAGTCAGGTTTTGAGTCCCACCCGCACAGGGCAATAACCCAACTTTTGCTTCAGGCAATGCCAAGCTCGCATGTGCTTCTGCGATACGGATATCGCAAGCCAAAGCGACTTCTAAGCCTCCCCCCATGGCGTAACCATTAATGGCAGCAATGGATACCCCGCGAAACTGACTCAGGGTTTCAAAAGCCTCACCGAATGCCTGCGCCATACCTAAAGCAACCGCTTTGTCTCCGTCAGCAAACAGGTTTAAATCCGCACCAGCAGAGAAAAACTTCTCCCCTTGCCCAGTAATGATCAGTGCATAAACTGCCTTATCCTCATTAAGCTTAAGCACTGTATTCCTGAGAAGGTTAAGGCTCTCTTTTGTCCAGGTATTGGCTGGTGGGTTATTCATGGTCAAAACGGCAGTGTGGCCACTTATTTCAACGTCGATGACATTCTCTGAGTTAGCTTGGTCTGACATGAGGTCTATCCCTCTTGTTAAGCAATTAAAGGAGTCGGCAGCCTTCACTGAGTACCCGGCGGGCAATAATGAGCCGCATGATTTCATTGGTGCCTTCTAGGATTTGATGCACCCTGACATCTCGGAAGTAGCGTTCTAGCGGGTATTCCTTGATGTAGCCGTAGCCACCATAGAGCTGCAGGGCATGGTCACAGACTTTAAAGCCTACATCGGTAGCAAACCGCTTAGCCATTGCACAGTAAGCCGTCGCCTCTGGTGATTTTTGATCCAGCTGATAGGCGGCGTAACGCACTAACTGCCTGGCTGCAACCAACTCAGTTGCCATATCTGCAAGCTTGAACTGTACCGACTGAAAATCCGATAATTTTTCACCGAACTGCTTTCGCTCGCCCACATACTGGATAGCTTGGTCTAGCGCCTGCTGGGCAGTACCAATTGAGCAGGTTGCAATATTGATCCGGCCTCCATCCAACCCTTTCATTGCAAACTTAAAACCATCGCCTTCCTTGCCAAGTAAATGGCTAGTCGGTATTCGAACATCATCAAAGGTCACAGCTCTGGTCGGCTGACTATTCCAACCTAATTTGGGCTCTTTACGCCCATAGCTAATCCCTTTGGCATTTGCTGGGACAACAAAAGCCGAAACACCTGATGCGCCCTTTTGGTTGATATCCGTTCTTGCCATCACAACCAAGACATCGGTATCCCCCGCGCCAGAGATAAACGCTTTCGCTCCCCTAAGCACATAATCTCCATCTTGCTTTGTTGCTGTCGTTGCCAGGGAAGCGGCATCGGATCCTGCATTCGCTTCTGTCAGGCAATAGGAGCCCAAGCGGTCTCCTGTAACCAGCAACGGGCAATACTGTTGTTTGACTTCATCAGAAGCAAAACTGGCTATCATCCACGACACCATATTGTGAATAGTCATATAGGCTGTCGTTGAAGTGCAGCCCATCGCGAGCTGTTCAAAAATGATGGAGGCATCCAACCGAGGAAGCCCCATGCCGCCATGCTCTTCAGGGACGTACAGACTTAAAAATCCCATTTCGCCGGCTTCTTTGAGTACGTCTTTGGGAAAGGTTTGCTTTTCATCCCACAAGGCTGCATTTGGGGCGAGTTTGTCTTGTGAAAACTGATTAGCGGCATCAGCAAAGGCGCGTTGGTCTTCTGTCAACGAGAAATCCATATCAGCTCCTTATCAAAGGCTCTTTAGCGAAGGTGTATGGTCATATTTGGCCCGTCAGGAATGTCTTCATCAAACCAGCGTGCAGTCACCGTTTTGGTCTCGGTGTAAAACCGTACTGCTTGTTTTCCGTAAGCGTGCAAATCACCATAAAAGCTGCCTCTCCATCCAGTAAATGAAAAGAAAGGTAGAGGAACCGGGATCGGCACGTTGACCCCCACTTGGCCAACTTGAATTTGATGCTGGAATTTTCTCGCCGCCGCACCACAGGCCGTAAAAATAGATGTGCCGTTACCATAAGGGTTGTTGTTTATTAAGGTAATTGCTTCGTCTAGGGTTTCGACGGCAATACATACCAGTACGGGGCCGAAGATCTCCTGCTGGTAAATCGCCATATCCGTCGACACATCACTAAACAAGGTTGGTCCCAACCAATTACCATCTGGGTAGCCATCTACCTGACAATGTGAACCATCAACTTCACAGGTGGCACCTTGCTGCTTACCTTGTTCAATAAGGTTAAGCACACGTTGCTTAGCGGCTGGGCTGATTAATGGTCCGTACGCTGCATTACTATCATCGAATACACCCGGTTTGACTTTTTGCATCGCTGCTTTTAATTCAGGAATAATTTCACTGGCATTACCTACCAGCACAGCAACCGAGATCGCCATACAACGCTGCCCCGCAGCGCCAACCGAAGAGCCAACCAAGTGATTGACAACCTGATCCATGTTGGCATCTGGCATAACCACCATATGGTTCTTTGCCCCAGCAAACGCTTGAACCCGTTTAAGGTGCTGAGTGCCGGTTTGATAGATATGCTTCGCAACGGGTACTGAGCCGACAAATGATATGGTGCGAATTTCTGGGTGTGCCAGCAGATAATCCACTTGCTCTTTGCTACCGTGAACAATTTGCAGTACGCCTTTCGGCGCCCCGGCTTGTTCAAACAGTTCAGCTAGACGCATGGCTGTTAAAGGAACTTGCTCTGACGGTTTGAGGACGAAGGTATTACCCGCGGCAATCGCCATCGGGAACATCCATAGAGGGATCATTGCCGGGAAATTGAACGGGGTAATACCGCAACACACCCCAAGCGGTTGGATCAAAGAGTAGCTGTCTATATCACTGGCAACATTCTCAACGGTTTCACCCATCATCAAGTTGGCAATATTGGCTGCTTGTTCCACCACCTCAATCCCGCGCCAGACATCGCCTTTAGCATCAGCAAAATTTTTGCCGGTTTCACTGGAAAGCAGCTTCGCCAGATCATCATGATGGTCTTTTAATAACTGCTGATATGACAACATCAGACGGGCACGCTCGGGTACCGGTACTTCTTTCCATTGCTTGAAAGTTGCACCCGCGCTGGAAATAGCCGACTCTAGTTCAGATTCATTCGCACATGGAACATTAGCGATAACGGCGTTGGTTGCAGGGTTAGTCACCTCAATCCATTGATTAGATGACGAGCTAACGAATTCTCCGTTGATATACAGCGGAACAGGAGAAATAGGATTTGCATCGTTCATATCTGCCCCTCACTTATTTGTTACCGACCTCAATGGCAATAGCCGTCGCTTCCCCACCACCAATACAGCACGAAGCTATACCTCTAACCGGGCGTCCGATGCTCTTATGCAACCGGTTCAAACGATGGATCAAGGTAACGATAATTCTTGCCCCACTCGCACCAATGGGGTGACCCAAGGCGCAAGCACCACCGTCAGGGTTGACTCGCTCAGGGTCTATGCCCAGCTCTTTGGTCGCAATTTGAGTTACCACCGCGAAGGCTTCGTTTAACTCCCAGCTATCTACCTGTTCTGGCGACCAGGCGAGCTTATCCAATAACTGGCGAATGGCGTATACAGGCGCGATAGTAAATTCCGACGGAGCACGGGCATGGCTTGAATGCGCCGAAATAACAGCTAATGGTTTGTGCCCTTGCTGCCTGGCAAGATCGCCATCCATCAAAATAAGCGCTGCAGCCCCATCGGAAATAGAACTAGAATTACCCGCTGTTACCGTGCCGCCTTCAGCAAACGCTGGGCGTAAAACGGGTAATTTGGTGAGGTTTATTTCGTTTGGGTGTTCATCCCGGCTAACAACCACATCCCCCATCGGGTTTTCCACTTTAACGGGAATAATCTCGCTTTCGAACCAACCTTGCTCCTGAGCAATCAATGCACGCTCGACGGATTTAACCGCCCATTTATCCATGCTCTGGCGTGTGTAATGGCGCTCATCGGCTATCTTCTGGGCATAGACACCCATCAGATCCCCTTCATAAGCATCTTGCAAGCCATCGAGGAACATATGATCGTGCAAGGTGCTGTGGCCCAATCGTAAACCTGAGCGAATTTTGCTTTGCAGGTATGGGGCATTACTCATGCTCTCCATACCGCCCGCTACCACCGTTTGATTGGTTCCAACCAAAATCGCATCGTGGGCTAACATGACGGTTTTCATGCCGGAGCCACACACTTTGTTAATGGTGGTACAGCCGATATTTTCTGGAATACCCGCTTTTAGTGCAGCCTGTCTTGCTGGTGCCTGACCACAGCCGGCGAGCAATACATGACCCATTAATACTTCATCAATCATTTCTGCCGAAAGACCGGAATGCTGTAATGCGCCTTTGATGGCCACACTACCCAGCTCGGAAGCACTTAGTGACGATAGCTCTCCTTGAAAACTACCTATAGGTGTACGGTTTGCCGCGATGACCCACACTTCCTTACTCATAACAAAGCCCTCTTGGTGTGCTCTATCTCTGCAGGCGATTTCTTGACGTTTACGTAAGCATAGCACTAACATTTACGTAAACGTTAAGAAACAACTCTAATACACATTGCAGCTGTGAAGCCATTACCTAAGATTGGGGGCAAAGCAAGGTGGAAACGTTCAAAATAAGCGAGTTAGCCAGAGAATTTGACATCACCACCAGAAGCATCCGTTTCTATGAAGATGTGGGATTACTCCACCCCCAAAGGCAAGGCAGCACCCGGGTTTACCATCGCCGCGATAAAATCAGGCTCAAGCTCATTTTACGAGGCAAAAGGCTGGGATTTTCCCTGGCTGAAATAAGAGAGCTTTTTGATTTGTACGACACAAACCAAAGCTCTTCACAGCTCAATAAAATGCTCATCATCATTGATACCAAGCAAGCGGCCCTGCAACGTCAGCTTGAAGATATCAATGTCGTGATGACTGAACTTCAAATTGCCAAGGACAGATGCCATCAAGCGCTGAAGTCCCAATCCCCTGGCGAATAATACGAGCCCAAACTCGACGACTGGAGCGCTTATGAAAGATAGCTTCACCCCTTTAAATTATGGCCTAGGTGAGACCATTGACATGCTTCGGGAGCAAGTTAATGGCTTTGCAGAGCAAGCTATTCTCCCTTTAGCCACAGACATCGATAAAGACAATCAGTTTCCCAATCACCTATGGCCATTAATGGGTGAAATGGGGTTGCTGGGTGTCACGGTCAGTGAAGAATATGGTGGAGCAGATATGGGTTACCTTGCCCATGTGGTCGCCATGGAGGAAATAAGCCGCGCTTCAGCGTCTGTCGGGTTAAGTTATGGCGCCCATTCTAACCTTTGCGTCAATCAGATTTACCGCCATGGTACCCGTGCACAAAAAGCCAAATACCTACCAAAGCTGATCAGTGGTGAGCATATTGGCGCGTTGGCAATGAGCGAGCCCAATGCAGGCTCCGACGTGGTGAGTATGCAGCTCAAGGCGGATAACCAAGGTGACCACTTCGTCCTTAATGGTAGCAAGATGTGGATCACCAATGGCCCTGATGCCGATACGGTTGTTGTTTACGCAAAAACCGCTCCGGATGCAGGCTCACACGGTATCTCGGCCTTCATTATAGAGAAACAGCTTCCCGGCTTCAGCCATGCCCAAAAGCTCGACAAACTCGGCATGCGTGGCTCCAACACCTGTGAGCTGGTGTTTAATGACTGTATCGTCCCTACGGACAACCTACTCGGTGACCTCAATAAAGGTGTGCAAGTATTGATGAGCGGGTTGGATTACGAACGTGTCGTCCTCGCCGCCGGGCCGCTAGGGATCATGAGAGCCTGTATGGATCTCGTTTTGCCCTATGTGCATGACAGAAAGCAGTTTGGCCGCTCAATCGGCGAATTCCAGTTAGTCCAAGCCAAAGTGGCTGATATGTATACCCGAACCAACGCTGCCCGTGCCTATGTCTATACCGTTGCTCAAGCCTGTGATCGTGGCGAAGCAACCCGCAAAGATGCGGCTGGTGTCATTTTATATGCCGCAGAATTGGCCACTCAACTTGCACTAGATGCAATCCAATTACTCGGGGGCAATGGCTATATCAATGAGTTTCCAGCAGGCCGGCTGCTCCGTGATGCCAAGCTCTACGAAATCGGTGCTGGCACATCTGAAATACGCAGAATGTTAATTGGACGCGAGCTTTTCGAGGAATCTAAATAAGGAAAGGAAATGGCAATCATTAAGTCGACAGTCAATCGAGATGACACATTTTTCGCTAACAACTACAAAAATATGGCCGAAGTTGTCGATAAACTGCAGACAAATATTGAAGCCATAAAACTCGGCGGTGGTGCCAACGCACATAAAAAGCAACAAGAGAAAGGCAAACAGCCTGTAAGATCGAGGATTCAATCACTATTGGACGCTGACAGTGAATTCCTTGAAGTAGGTCAATTTGCGGCGTGGGATGTCTACGCTGAATCGATACCATGTGCAGGCATCGTTGCTGGTATTGGCCGCATTGAAGGGATTGAATGCATGGTGGTGGCCAATGATCCCTCCGTAAAGGGGGGAACCTATTACCCTCTGACAGTAAAGAAGCACCTCAGAGCACAAGAAATTGCCGAACGATGTCACCTTCCTTGTATCTATCTTGTCGACTCTGGCGGTGCCAACTTGCCCCATCAAGCCGATGTGTTCCCCGACCGTGATCATTTCGGCCGTATTTTCTATAACCAAGCCAGAATGTCCGCCAAAGGCATTCCGCAAATTGCGGTTGTGATGGGCTCTTGCACCGCAGGCGGAGCTTATGTCCCAGCGATGGCTGATGTCTCTATCATCATCAAAGAACAAGGCACTATTTTTCTAGCCGGCCCACCACTTGTAAAAGCGGCTACCGGCGAAGTCGTCACCGCAGAAGAACTTGGTGGTGCCTATGTCCACTGTAAAACATCTGGGGTTGCCGACTATTTTGCCAATGATGAGCAGCACGCATTGGAGCTGGCAAGGCAAGCATTAGCAAGCTGCTGCCTCTCTTCTTTTGCGCCTTTGGATCAAGCCGCAGCGGCTCCACGTTATCCTGCTGACGAAATGTTTGGCATTGTGGGTACCGATTTGCGCACACCATTTAATGTTAGAGAAGTCATTGCCCGAATTGTCGATGATTCTGCATTCGATGAATTCAAAGCCTTGTATGGAACAACCTTGGTATGCGGCTTCGCCAATATCTATGGCCAGAAAGTGGGGATAGTGGCCAACAACGGTATCCTGTTTTCTGAATCAGCACAAAAAGGTGCCCATTTCATCGAATTATGCTGCAAGCGAAAAATCCCCCTATTATTCCTTCAAAATATTACTGGTTTTATGGTTGGCAAGAAGCTTGAGTCAGAAGGTATTGCCAAACACGGAGCCAAAATGGTCATGGCGGTGGCATGTGCTGATGTCCCAAAGTTCACCGTCATAATCGGCGGCTCCTATGGTGCCGGGAACTACGGCATGTGCGGCCGCGCCTACAGCCCTACCATGATGTGGATGTGGCCGAACGCACGGATCTCAGTGATGGGCGGCGAGCAAGCAGCAGGGGTATTGGCTCAGGTAAACGGAGACAACAAACGACGGCAAGGCGAACAATGGACCCATGCAGACGAAGAAGCATTCAAACAGCCTATTCGTGAACTCTATGAGCAGCAAGGGTCGCCCTACTACGCCAGTGCCAGGCTTTGGGACGACGGCATCATCGACCCACGAGACACTCGCTATATCGTTGGTAGAGCGTTGCATGCAAGCCAAAGAGCCCCAATCAATGAAAGTACTTTTGGTATCTTCAGAATGTAGGGCTATAAATGAAGTGCGAGGCAAGTTTATGAATCAAATTATCAGTAATAGAACAAGCCCTAATTCCAACACCGAAAAACAGGATGTACTTTTTCATATTGATGAAAATGGTATTGCCACCATTACCCTAAATCGTCCCGAAAAGAAAAATGCCTTCGACAACCATACCATTGAGGCTTTACTCGCTATTCTGCATCAAGCGGAAGAAAGCACAGAGATTAAAGCCCTCGTGCTACGGGCAAACGGCAGCCATTTCAGTGCTGGGGCCGATCTCAAATGGATGCAATCGCTAGCCAATTTCACAATGCAAGAGAATATCCAAGATGCGGAGCGCCTTGCTGAACTGCTCTACCAACTCGATACTTTACCGTTACCGACTATCGCCTTGGTACAGGGTGCCGCCTTTGGTGGTGCTCTCGGCTTGATTTGTTGTTGTGATATCGCAATAGCCAGCAAAAATACCCAGTTTTGTTTGAGCGAAGTAAAGCTAGGGCTGGTACCAGCCACAATATGCCCGTATGTTTGCCGAGCTATCGGCCAACGCCAGGCAAGGCGATACATGCTGACTGCAGAGGTTATCAGCGCTTATGAAGCCAATGCACTCGATATCATTCATAAACTCGTCCCGACACCTGCTGACTTCAGCCAGTGCTTGGATGCACTGCTAAAACAGATCACTGCTAACAGCCCCAACGCTGTCCGGAAAGCCAAAAACCTTTGTCACCTCTGCGAGTCTGAGGATTTAGATGCGTCATTGCGGAAAAAAACCTCTGAGATAATTGCTGGACTTAGGGTATCTCCTGAAGGGCAAGAAGGAATAAGCGCCTTTTTGGAAAAACGTAAACCCAACTGGAAAATGGCTTATGATTAAGCGGCCTGATTATTCAAACGACTTTCCCGATAAAGTGACCCTCTTTGAGGTCAGCGCACGTGATGGCCTGCAGAATGAAACGCCGCTGCCAACTCAAACCAAGGTTGATTTTATTAACCTACTGTCTGAATCTGGGCTAAAACATATCGAAGCAGGGTCGTTTGTTTCCGCAAAGCGGGTTCCGCAAATGGCAGACTCCCTTAACGTCATGCGAGCAATAAATCGTCATGACGGCATATCCTACTCTGCCCTTACGCCAAATATACAAGGTTTTGAAATCGCCCTCAGTGCCCAGGCCGATGCCGTTGCTATTTTTGGCTCAGCCTCTGAAGGCTTCAGCCAACACAACATCAATTGCTCTATCAGTGAAAGCCTCAAACGTTTTGAACCTGTAATGGCGTTAGCACAGCTACACAATATTCCGGTAAGGGGTTACCTCTCGTGTGTTATCGATTGCCCTTACGACGGGGCTACCCAACCTAACCAGGTGCTAGACGTCGCGAGAGCGCTGATTGATATGGGGTGCTATCAAATTTCCCTCGGTGATACTATCGGTACAGGTACTCCGTTTCAGGTTGCCAAACTCATTGAGACAATCAATGCTCACATTCCAAACGAAAAACTTGCGGTGCATTTTCATAATACATGGGGACAAGCCCTACCTAATATCTACCAGGCCTTGTCGATGGGAGTGAGTACTATTGATGCCAGTGTCGCAGGTTTAGGCGGGTGTCCCTACGCACCAGGAGCAAGCGGTAACGTAGCCACTGAAGACGTCGTTTATCTTTGCCATCAACTTGGAATCGAAACTGATCTTGAAATAGAGAAACTAGCACAAGCTGGTTGGATGATAAGCCAAGCGCTAGGTATTAGCCCTCGTTCAAATGTCTCCTTAGCAATGAAAGCTAAAAAACTGCAATAGTTTCTATACGCTTGATTTGGAGCCATAAAAAAGTGGTAATTACCCGTGAAATGATAATTACCACAAACTCACCATAAACCGCATTCTACCTATCGGTGCAGCTCGACTTGCTAATAGGTTTCAGATCGAAGGAATCGTTGCTCTGCCTCGAGTTCATTTACTGCTCGCCAGAGCTTCTGCTCTCGCTCTTGTAATTTGTCATGCAATACGCTGCCAGGCTTAACCCTCAGCATTTCACTCGGGCCAATAAACTGATCAGCCTCATTGTTAAATAGTTGCCTGAACTCTTCCATTGTCGGTAAGCGGTTGTTGTCCTCCTCAAAAGACTCAAAGATATCAACGACTTTATGTGACACATCCCTTTTGATCCCTTCAACATCGACACTATCCATCAGCTTCTCCAATTTTTTAGTCTGAGGTGTTGATCAATCTAGACACCTAAAGTGTAGCTGAAGATGTTTAATTTATTCACTAATAGGAAAATCATGTGCAACAAAATATTCTGTATACTAAAGTTATGTTTTGTATAAATTTCACCCCAATCGAACACCTTACATATGATGTCTACATCCTATTTTGTTTTAAAATTTTAGAATCAGATCTCATTTTCATAAAAACACATTCTTAGTCTGTCATCGATATATCTGCAGTCTATACTTATCAGTGTGGATAATTTCTTATTCGTCATGTAGTTATAGGAGATGTGGGATGTGGCTGTACTCAATTATCTTTGATTACATACGCAAGCCTATTTCCTTTATGGCAATCCCTTGTGCAATATTCTTTACTCCACTAAGTATTTTAGCTGGTGAAGTAAAAGAAGATGCCTATGACATTCATTACGATAGATTGCATTCTGATCTTAATGACGAAGAGACTTTTCAAGATTGGGTTGACGACACCCAAGATTTAATTTCAGACTCGGTACACGACTATAGTTCATACATCGATCACTTAATATCCAAAGACGACGATGAACTACCCATGCTGAATAACAGCTATCTCAAAATCAAGCTCAAGGGCCGTTACACCCACAGGGAATACTTTGACCCTGACGGCAGTGTGAAGCTCAAAATTGACCTTCCCCATACAGAAAAAAACTGGAAAATTATTCTCGATACAGACCCATCAGATTTTGACCGCCTAGAAGATAAGCAACGTGGCATTAGCGACCGTTCGGATGACGGTTTGTCTGGTGCCCTTGGTGGGTTTCGCCTTCAGGGGCAACAATTAGGGAAATGGAAAACCAACCTTGATCTTGGTTTGAAAATAAAACTTCCACTTGATCCATTTGTACGTGCAGATTTAAGGCGAGTCGATAAACTCAGCCATACCTGGACTAGCCGTATCAAGCAAGAAATATTTTATTTCGACTCACGTGGCCCAGGTGCGCTTACTGAACTGGATTTTTATTTTTCATCCCTAGAAGACCCAACAACTATTTTAAAATTAGGCTCAAGTGCTCAATATTTAGATGACGATGATAACTGGGAATTTGTACAGCTAGCTGAGATATATGACAGAATTAATGATGATAATTTATTGAGGTATGCAATTGGCATAAGTGCTGACTCAACACCTAATTACTCCATCACCAACTCGTGGCTAGAAGTTGGTTGGACACATCGTTTGTATAGTAATTGGCTCTATATGACTATTACCCCTGAGCTCGATTTCCAGCATGAATTTCAGTACAAAGTGAATCCCGGCATCATGGTTGAATTAGAATTATTTTTCACTGCAAACAGGGGAATTGACAGGCTAATGCGGTCTATTCCTTTACCGACAAATTAATAAAATCACAAACATAAAAACTCGGTAAGCCCTTTTCAGACTAACCGAGTTAAATATTATTAATTTGCTTTATTCCGTTACAGATCTATTTCCCACCGGGAAAGTGGGTTCTCTTGGCTTATCCCTTTCCTTCCCCAGCGATCGATACTATCGATCTCAAGCACTCGCTCAGGGTTGGGCAACTGGGCTATAAGTGTTTTACTCAGCTTACGTGAAGTCAGAATCCATACACTGTCATCTTCATTCATCGTCTTCAATAGCGCTTGTTTTTCTTCTTCAGTCCAATCCAGCTCAGGTTTGGTATATCGACCGACAACAAACAATTGATTCCCTGCGGCAAAATCTTCAAGTTCTTGGGAGAGCAAAATCACTGTATCAACTTCAGCATCAAACAGCGCTGCTTGCTGCTTGTTGATGAGAGCACGAATATCGATCATCAGCTGCTGTTGGTTTCCAGCAATCTTGTCTGCATGCTCAGGCCACAGCTTCTGAAGATCCTGACTAACAATCGCTGCCATTCGAGTCAAGTTGGACGGATTAAGCCAAGGGAATGGTGACAAAGCGCCGCTATCTAAACGCAGTGCCGCTACCCCTTGCGCCCTTGGTGAAATAGACTGTGAAGCATCAATTTCTACGATACAGATGTTACCCTGCCGTGCATGTACATAAAGCGGTTCCTGCGGCCATACAGCGCCAATGGTCACAACAGCGGTTGCTTTTGCACCGGCCACAGCAGTCGCTTCAGCCCCTTTACTGGAAAACCAGTTTGGTAACCGCATCATACCGTACCGCTTTGGCGGCAAGTATTGAGTTTCGAGGCCTGTCCCTTTCGTCAGCTCGCTCGAGATCATGTAAGTAACCGGAGTCGCAGTCAGGATATCTTTAGCCTCCGCGATCGCCGTTGAAAACATTACTGAGCATAGCCCAAGCAATCCCATGAGTTTTTTCATCTTTGTGTTCATTTGAAATCTCAACTCTGTGCTAGCTTTTACGTACAATGCGGTAGCTTGTCACGACCAAGAAGAAGAAGGCCGATACAATAATAATTGCCGCACCAGACGGTACTGGCATTTCTAGCTCCATCGGTAAAATCGTACCGACTAAACAACTTACCGTTGCAAGTAACGCTGACACCAGCACAAAATCACCCATATTCTTAGTCATCAGGCGAGCAGTCGCGCCAGGGATCAGTAATAACGCGCCAACTAGCACTGCACCAATAATTTTGACAGAAGCGATTGTGACCAGGGTGATCATCATGACAAACAAGTAGTCATAGAAGTGTGTTGCATGACCGCGAACGCGGGCAATATCCGGGCTAATGCATGTCAGGAGAATGCGGTTGAAGGTTGGGATCAGCACCAAAATAATCAACACGCAACTCAATCCCAGAATCATAATATCTTGGTCGGTGACCGTTAGGATCGAGCCAAACAGCACATTCTCTAGCATATGGATATTGATCTTGCGCGCAACGTACATCAGCAATGCCGCACCCACGGCAAGAGCTAAGGCCAAAAATACCCCAACCAAGGTATCGTAAGGTACATTGGTGCGATTCCTGACAAAATGCAGCAGTAACGCAAACACCATACAAAAACAGAACAAGCCAATAATAGGGTTTTCAGGTGGCTCGCCCAGTAACACGCCCAAGGCAATACCGGTTAACGCAGCATGGCCAACGGCCTCGGAAAAGAACGCCAGCCGCTTGGCTATAACCAAAGTGCCCAAACCACCTAATAACGGGCCTACCAGCAATGCAGCCACAACCGCATTAACGACAAAAGCATATGAGAAGCTTTCACTTAACCAGCCGGCTTCAACACCAGACAATGCCAATTGGCGAATTGAATCCATCATGCTGCTTTACCTTGTCTCACTATCGCGTCATTGTTTGAACAGGAATAATGATTAAATAGCCTTTCGACTTTTTCAGGAGTCAATACATCCTGCACCGTGCCGCTATCAATCAGCTGGCGGTTAACAACATGTACCTGGGCTTGAAGGCGCCTTACGGCAGAGACATCGTGGTGCACAGCCAATAAGGTTTTACCTTCAGATACCAATTCCAAGATCAGCGATTCCAAATAGCGGACTCCTTGTTCGTCCATGCCTGTAGTTGGTTCATCCAATACAAGCAAATCAGGGTTATCCAACAAGGCTTGGGCAAATAAAACGCGTTGCTGCTCGCCACCTGAGAGCTGCCCCATCCGGCGGTCCGCACGCTCCGCCATTCCCACACGGTCAAGTTGTTCAAGAGCAAAGCTACGTTGCTTAGACAAATTACGCCAACGCGCCCAAAACAATGGTGTTCGGCTCTGGTTGAGTAAAATAAAGTCCATGACCGTTAACGGTAAGCTTGATTCAAATACCGCTTTCTGTGGTACATAACCTACTTTACCCTTGCTATCAGGCCAGTGAATATTGATGTCACCGGTAAACGGCGTTAAACCTAAAATCGATCGCAGCAGCGACGTTTTGCCACCACCGTTGGGTCCCATGACAACGTGGCATTTGCCTGCTTCAAATTGGTGGTTTATGTCATGAAGGATTTGATTGTCGCCATACTGCAAGTTGACGTTCTGAAGTGAAATGCTCGGTCCGGCCATTAGCTTACCTTCCCTTTGGCAACAAACTGCATGGCCTCGATTAAGGTATCAAGGTTTTCTTTCATTTCCTTTTCTACCTTGCCCGCTTCATATGGGCCGTGCGTCATATGCGAAAAACGGTATAGCTGGACGCCTGTTGCCTTCTCAATAGTATCAACATAGCGGTTAGGCATGTTCAGTTCATAGAACAACACATCGGTGCCAGATTGGCGGATTTTTTCGATAGTCTCTTGAAGCTGGCTGGCACTAGGTTCTACACCGTGCGCAGGTTCTATGACAGCAGCAACATCAACACCAAACTCCTGCAGCAGGTAACCATACGCATTGTGCGTAGTAGCCACGACCATACCGCTAGTGTCCAAATCACCCAGTTTAACCATCGCCTCGTGTTTGAATTTACGGAAAGCGATGGAGTATTTGCGGGCATTAGCTCGATAGAAGCGTGCATTTTCAGGGTCTAGTTTGGATAGCTCATTGGCAATGGTATAGACCTTCTGAATCGTAGTAGAGAGGCCAACAAAGGTATGAGGGTTCACAGCACCATCCCCTACCGATTGCCCCATCGCTGGAAGCAAAGGCACATCTTTGTTTGCCTCGATAACGACCAAATCTTTGCGGTTTGCTGCGGCAATCACCTTCAATGCAAAATCATCATGGCCAATACCATTTACCACAATGACATCCATTTGTTTCAAGCGGCGCAGATCATTTGGCTGGGGCTGGTAGTTATGAGGGTTAAAACCGGCATCAACAAGGGGAGTGATATTGGCTTTGTCTCCAACTACAGCCTTAACGTAGCTATAGTAAGGCTGCAGCGTGATACCAATGTTGATTTTTTCAGCGGCATAACCCTGTGCCGATACAGCTAGCATCAATGCTGCTGATAAAAGCCCTTTTAGGCTGATATTTACTATTTTCATCTTTTATTCCAAATAGTCGGTTACTAGCTATTTAGTGGGAATGCTGTTGCTTGTTTTCTATAAAAGAGACTTGAAACCAACCAGATTTCGCCAGTGCTGAAGAGGTGAATAAAGAAGGTGTTTCAATAGCACTTTCAACCGTGAATGATGTAAACCAGATATTAGGTTCATTCTCTAAGCAAATTAGCAGCACCGCCGTGAAAGTGTCGTCAGAATCGTTTTCCTCCGGTACACCTAAGTACACACCGCCTTCAACGAGCTGCCAGTGATGACGGCCTTTGTGCTCCCAGCTTTTGTCTTTGATAAAAGGGGGTAACCAGAGAGATTCTAATTCTGCCACCTGTGGCCAGAGCGGGTCATCAGTGGAAATTTTATCTGCAGGAAGTAACTCTGAATTATCATGAAACACATTCCGGATTTCCTCATGAGCCAGCCGTAGCTCGGCTATCATAGAGAGTTCATTTGCAGCCATATCCTTGATTGAAACCTGATACGCCTCAAGGTCGAGCTCACTATGGCCGGCTTGGTGAAAAGGCAATGAAAGAAAACCGATAGCTAAAATAACCGCAATTGCTAGGGCAACCCACTTGCCTTCGGTACCACCGTCATCTGCTTTTACTGCTTCAGTGATCATTTCTCTTCAATCTCGACAACATCGACTTCAACTGGGCTTTCATGCCCTGCATCGAATACCAGGTAAAAGTCATCTTCAGGCATTGAGAACTCAGCAATAGAGCGTTTATCTGTTGTCACACGGTCAATTAGATTGTCTTCGTAATCAAACATCTCGACGTCATAGTCAACCGCTTCACTGCCATCACTATATCCAGCTTGGCATACCACCTTTTCAGCTTCGAACCAGCAGTTCATTAAAGGGAAATGTGCGTAAGCACTGCCAACATTCATTAAGCTCGCGGCAACAACTGCACCAACAAGTAGGTTTTTGGGGAATTTCTTCATTACAATTTCATCTCAAGAGGAATGGCCTGCAACGAGGTACAGGCCATAACGATTGCTTTTCTGCGCTATTCTAGGGGCCTAGATCTGCACTTATTGCAACACGGCTTCAAATGTCAGGTGAACATTGACGCTTGCACGATCAGCTAGCGCATTGTTTTCAAGGTCCCCTTTATAATTGGCCTTCATCAACCAACGGCCAGCATGCTCGGGGACAAAGGTCACCATACCCTGCTCATCACTCACCACATTCATCTGCTCTTGGTGATTGCGGTAAAGCGTGCCTTCTCGAGTAATTTCGGCTGTTACACCCTGCTGAGGCTCACCGTTGAAGAAAAACTGGAAGGTCACCTCTTCACCCTCAACGATATCTGCAGGGTGTGTGACAGGTACAAGCTCTAGGTACTTTCCTTCAATCTCAAACGCTCTTTCAGTTGGCTTACCCACGGTTACGTAGGTTTCAGCTCGCGTATAGCTGATCTGGGTAATGACATCGCGGGATTTCTTGGGAAGCACTTCATCACGCTCGGCTTTGTGCGCCTTAACCCACTTAACGGTATCTCGGCGGCCCGCTTTATACTGGGTGTAGTAAGAAGGCACGTTATTAACACGAACTTTGTGGGTACCTTCCTCTTCAAAGTAGAAATCAAACACCGAGCGGCGCTTTCCCTTCGTCACATAAGACGGGTACTGAATACGACCGTCAGGCATGACGATTTGGCCTGTTTCACTGCCTGCCGGCTTATCAAACACAAAGGTGCCGTGTGACGCGGTCACATCGAAAGTCAGCCAATCACCACCTTCTTTTGAAACCGTAAAGTGGGAAGGCAAAATCCAGCGTGGGTGGGCATTAGCCGTGGCACTTACTGCCATGCCAGCTACTAAAGCACAGGCAATAGTTGCTGCCTTAACTTGCGAAGATTTAATCATTTTATAATTCTCGAATTGTGTTGAATCTTTATTTCACTGTGTACTGAAGTCGGATATCTCCGGTCTCTTCCGTAGGCTTAATGTGATGAGTAAAACTGGCTTCAGCCAAGTTGATTTTTTGACGCAGGTAATTACGACCACCGTGCTCGCGTACAACCTCAACGTAAAAGGTATAATCACCCTGCTCTACTCGATTTCCGGCATCATCCAAACCATCCCAGACAAAACGATATTCACCAGCAGGCCTTGTGGCCGATGTCACAGCATCAACTAGCTCACGGTCATATCGCCCAACTTTACGCCACCAGCTTCTCAAGTCTTTAAGCCATTCATCCTTGCCAACCCATAACTGAACCGTACGCACCGGCTTGCGGTTGCTGTCTTCGATCCAAACAGCAACATAAGGTCGCGCATACATCGAGGTTTCAATTTTTGGCAATTGAAAATCAATATCCATCGAGGCCGATTCTGGAAGAGGTTTAGCGAAAGCGGTAAATGCAATCGGCATAACCAGAGTCAAGCCAGCTAGCGATTTAGCAAAAGCATTCATGGGTGTTCCTTGTCAAATAGCCTGTTAAGGCACAGCAAAAATAAAAATAAGTAGCGTGATCAGCGATCCCAGAGCCATCCATTTCATGGACGTATTCAATGTTTTCTTTTTAGGAAGCAACAGGCATACACCGGTCAAAACGAAGAAAACCATCAGCAAGGCAGTAATATCGATAAACCATTTCCAAACTTCACCGCTGTTCCTGCCCTTGTGAAGGTCGTTCAGAACAGCAACCATGCCATAATGACTTTTCTCTATTTCGGCTTCTTGGCTGACCAAATCAATAAAGACTGTCGCATTGTAGCCAGGGCCTTTGTAATCAAGGGTAATTTCACCTTCGAGTAACTCGCCGTCTTCTACCTCGGTAAAGACTTCCATCGCCGACGGCATACCAGACAAGTCAGCATTCGACTTCAGAAACGCTAATAACGCCTGCTCTTCTGGTACGAAAGCATTGTTTCTGCTTGCCATTAATGAATGTGGCAAGGTAAGGGTCAGCGACTCTACGTTTGGCTGGCTTTTTACGAACAGTTCAGGGCGGTTTAGTGTGATCCCTGTTACTGAGAAAAACAGTACAACGAGCAGCAGAGCCATAGACACATAGATATGCAGACGGCGGGCCCAAAGTTGAACCGCTTTACTTTTCAATAGCATGGTCAATTCAATGTATAGTGACTATCTTATGCTGCACAACATAATTGATAATCGTTTTCATTGGCATTAAATTTACATTGTTTACGAATGTAAGGATTTGGGTCGGGGGAATTCATTTGGATAGAACCCCATAAAGGCGGAGAAGTAAAAATCACAGCGCTTTATTAATTCACATTGCATCATTCACAAAAACCATACCTAAAATCTCTATACCCTTAAATGTTAGAGATATATTGATGATTAACTTTGCTTATCAATACGTGCAATGTTTTTTGTTTTCCTTACTTACCAACACCCCTTATCCTGCGCAGCCTTTTTGTTTGCAGGTAGATATCAGTGACCACAACCTCTTCCAATGCCTTATACACCGATTTGTCAGGTTATTATGACTTGATGTGTGCAGGTATTGATTACAAAGCTCAGAGTACATATGTACGCAGGTTGCACCAGCTATTTGGTAATGGAGGCAAGCACCATCTTGATTTGGCATGTGGTACCGGACCTCACATTCGTCACCTGATTGACAATGGTTACCTAAGCCAGGGGCTGGATCTAAACCAACCCATGCTGGATCAGGCAAAATTGCGTTGCCCGGAAGCAAACTTCAAGCAACAGGATATGTGTGGTTTTACTGTCGAGACCAAGCTCGATTTGATCACCTGTTTTCTTTACTCTATCCATTACAGTGGTGACATTGATAAGTTGCGTGCTTGTATTATCAGTGCGCATGCAGCACTCAATGACGGCGGTATGTTCTGCTTTAATGTCGTAGAAAAAAATAAGATAGATAACCGCTTGTTCGTGCGACATAGTGCCCAGCACAATGGTGTTAACTTTATCTTTGCCTCAGGTTGGCACTACCCAGGTAATGGTGAAAACCAGTCACTGAAGCTTAGCATTGAAAAACACAGCGAGAATGAATCACTCCAATGGAGCGATGAACACCCGATGGTTGCTGTCAGTTTTGACCAAATGCGCCAATTGCTAGAACCGTATTTTGATGTGTACATTTTCGAGCATGACTATGAAAAAATTGTCCCGCTCGACAACACATCAGGTAATGCTTTCTTCGCTTGTGTAAAGCGCAATGAAGCCACTCTGGCAAAACAAGAATTGGCTGCATAATAGAAAAGCCGAAGCAGCACAAAAGATTACTGCTGCGGCTCAACTATTACAGGTAATTATTATTACTTGAAGGCTTCAATAAGATAATTGTCGACAACATACGACCATAAGTGGCCATAGTTATAGAAAACCTCATGCCCTGAAACACCCGGTCCTAACTGGTAAAACTTAAAGTCAACTTGGCCACCCGCTTCCTCATAAGCAGTGACGAAGCTTTGAATTGTCGAATCTGCGTAGTAAGGGTCGTTATGGCCATAAATAAATAGTGTCGGTATTTTTATTTTATGAGCCGCATTCTCAAATATCTCGATATTTTGCGATAGAGTACCATTATTACAAGTATCCCCTACCCATCCACCGGAAAAGTTAATCACTCCAGAAAAGGCGTTTGGATGCTGGGAGGCATAAACCAATGACAGTATTCCGCCACGCGAATTACCTGATAACAGTATTTTGTTTTTATCTACCCATGGTTGCTCGATTAAATAGTCATACGTAGCATCTAAAGATTGCACAGCATAGTCCAACCCTTTGTTAATACCTTCACGGTCACAAGTATATAACTCGTCATAGCTTCCTTCGGACTTCCCTCGCCCTCTTCTCATCGGGATAATCAGCGCAATATCTTTACTGACTAAATACCTACCGAAGCCCCAAGGGTTAATGGTGTAATCTTTGGGAATAACATAAGGCCCTGTTGAGCCATGGTTAAAAATGACAGTGGGGAAAGGGCCATCCCCCTCAGGTTTGTATACTGTCGCTTCAAGATTAATACTACTCTTTCCTAACACCCCACTCTCGACCAACGGGACCTTAACACTTTCACCGTAATCATTAGCCAATGCACCCGCAGAGAGACAAAGCACGAAACAACCGAAAGCTAGACGACCACCCATTACAAACTCCAAACCAATATATTGCTTAACACCAAATAGCTTGGATACATGATAAACACAGCCATGCCTATACGATTTGTGATCAATTAAGCAGTTTCATGCCACATATAAATTAGCTTGGTAACTAAATTGATTAGCCAAATTTAACCAAAAAATGCCATAGCAATTTCAATTGCTGAAGTTCTGCCTGTATTTCTTCAGGAGATAAGCTTCGTTGACTATTAGCCACTCTCTGCGCCGCTTGCCCTATAGCGAAGGCCGTAATTTCACCATCAATGGCAATATGTTTGGCAAGCTTGAGCATATTTGGCCCGCGAAAATCATCAGGAACGCTTTCTACCGCTAATCTATACGCTGGTCGCCAACACAGCTTCATATCATGTGTATTCGCTAATAGCTCAAGAGCATTGCCAACCTCTGTACCCTTGAATGACGCATCAGCAATGAGGCTTTCGACATCATTGGTTAAACTGATATCACCGTGAACTTTGTGCTTCAACATAATGATCAAGGTTTCTTGCCTTCGATTGAGCTAACCGTAAATCTACATTTCCTTCGTGCTTGGTTAGATCGCCTCTTAGATAGCTTTCCATAAACGGCTTTGGGCGTATATTTGATAAACCTAATACCGCATCTCTCTCAAAGCATTCTAATAGTGTTGCAGCAAGAATAGGCTTGAAAGCGTCTAGCGTACCTCTAATTTCTGGTGTTTGGTAAGAGTCGACAAAACAAAATGTCGCTCGCTGACTGACTTCTGGTTTGAATACAAAATAACATGACCCAAATCTCGGGCACGGACCATCCATATGTTTTGCGATATCTAGCGCGCCGTACTTGGGACGTTGATTTAGCGGTGCGTTTGCAAATACATCACCAAACAAATAGTTTTCCCACTGGGCACGCTCGCCTTATTGGTGTGGGTCAAGCTTACCGTTCGATACCAAAGATTCAAACTGGTTGAGGTAACGACCTGAGTGTTGCATTGATTCCACTACCGTTAGGCCGTTTGCAGTAACTCTATCTGGGTGGAAGTGCGCTGCGATCTGCGCTGTCTGTTGAATCTTAGCTAAAAACTGCGACACCAAGTTCTCGTCAATGTTAGACATTTCTAGGACGTGCCCAAACACCTGAAGCTCATTGGTACTTAACTCATTGGTGTTTAAGGTTTGGGCATATTCGCTGACATAGCGAATCGCATTTAGCGCTGCAGTATTATGATTCATCAAAACTCCATGATAGATTTTCAAGCTATTCAATAATCTACCATGGAAATCGACACCGACAAGGTACTATTGCGGAAGATCTATTTGAATAAGGCCGCCATCATTCACTTCGAAATGTAATGACACGGTACCCTGTTGCTGGGTTTGCTTGATGATTTTTACTTCCCGATCTGGAAAACGGCTCATCACAACTGCCTTGAGTTCTGACAATAGCTTTTGTCTATCATCAACTGATAGGTTTACTCCAAGAGACATCCAACCTCCAAACAAAACAATTCTATTTGAAATAAGCGACCAAACGGAAAGTAACTTAAACGTCTAGAGGTGACTATTTGGTTGGGGCAAGTAACTCACTGATTTACCAATCAACCTTTTCCTTATCTGCAGTTGTTTTGCTATATACCACAGTGTGCCCAAGCTCGCCTGATGGTAAACGCCGATCATTATTCTTCAGGCATTCAAACTCAAACCCACAACGTTCGGCAACAGCCCGGCTTGGTTGATTCTGCTCTGCCGCAGTAAATTCTACCCGGTTAGCCTTCAGCTCATTAAATGCGTAATCAGTAAAACATTTAGCCGCTTCCGTCATGTAACCACACCCATATGCCGATGTTCTCAGCCAGTAGCCAATCTCAAAATACGGAACGGCTTTGTCCTTGAGGCTCTTTCTAGCGATAGTGGCACCAGCTTTAGCCTTTTCGTTTCCATATCCCGTAACCTCCCAGCCAGTTATCTATATAAATGAACATATCACCGTGTTTTGAAACGCTCAATAAATAGGCTCCTGATATCAGGAGCCTTTCATATCTTTCCAAGTACTAATGGTGAAAGATTCTGTTAGCAAGCTTCTTCAGCAGCGCCACAAACTTTCTTTTGCACCACTTGAGGAGCCGGCTCATAGTGGCTCAATGCCATACTAAAACTTCCCTCACCACCAGTCATCGCCCTCAACCGCTGGGAGTAATCCAACAGCTCATTTTGTGGGATCCGCGCTTGCAGTGAGGTGAAGTTATTGTCTTCAGATTGCGTGCCTAAAATGACGCCACGGTTTGCTGCAAGATCTCCGCTAATGTCACCAACAGAATCGGTTGGGATCTGGAGATTAAGCTCAACAATAGGCTCAAGCACAATAGGGTTAGCGTTGTTTACCGCGTCAAGGAAAGCTTTCTTGCCCGCAATCACAAACGCGATTTCCTTGGAGTCTACGGAGTGGTATTTGCCGTCATACACAGTGACTTCAATATCATGGATTGGATTACCAGATATCGCCCCCTCATCAACAGCCTGTCGAATGCCCTTCTCGACCGCTGGAATTAATGATGTTGGAATGGCACCACCCACCACTTTATTGACAAACACAAAGCCTTCCCCGCGCTCTAGTGGGCGTACTTTAAGCTGTACTTCACCAAACTGCCCTGCACCACCACTCTGTTTTTTGTGTCGATAGTGGCCTTCAGCAGCTTGGGTGACCGTTTCAAAATATTCGATGCTCGGCTGCTCGGTAATGACGTTAAGCTTATAGACAGAGGCCATTTTCTCCAAGGCGATTTTGAGGTGGAATTCCCCTTGGCCGCCCAATACCGTTTCATTGGTGCGGGTACGGTGCTCAAGGCGCAATGAAGGATCTTCAGACGATATTTTGTTAAGTACTTCTGATAACTTCTGTTCGTCTCCCCTTTTGGTGGTTTGCAGCGCCAAGCTATACATGGGCGCAGGGAATTCAATGGTTTTCATGAGAACATTATCTTCATCATGGGAGTCATGGACCACCGAATCAAAATTCAAATCATCCACTTTTGCCAACACACAAAAATCACCCGCTCTCGCACTGGTGATTTCTGACCGTTTCTTCCCTTGTAACTGATACAAGTGGCCAACTTTAAAGGCCTTGCTGTTCTCACCGATGTAAAGCTGAGAACCCGCATTTATTTCACCCTGGAATACCCGCAAATATGCCAGTTTACCTAAATACGGGTCGACACTAACTTTATAAACATGGGCTACCGTATGATCCAACTGTTCACAGTCAACACGGATCTGCTGGCCTTTTTTCTCCAACATTGGCGGGTTACCTTCCGAAGGCATCGGCATGATTTCCGCCAGGGTTTGGAGCAGCAGTGAAATACCCTGCCCAGTTTCTGCTGATACGAAACAAACCGGGATCACATGCCCCGTTCTTAAAGCTTCCTCAAATGGGTCATGAAGCTGCTCTGGGGTCAGTGAGGAGCCTTGCTCCAAATACAACTCCATGAGATTTTCGTCAACTTCGATAACTTGATCAATAAGCTGCTCGTGCGCAGCTTCAACGCTATCCCACAAGGTGTCGGTGTCAGAGTCTGGTGAGAAATAACAGTCAACAATGGATTGGCCATCTGCCGAAGGTAAGTTAATCGGTAAACATTCCTGACCATAGTGCGCTTGGATCTCTTGTAATAGCAGTGGTGTCTTATCAGGGTTCAGATCGACCTTATTGATAATGATCATCTGACACTTTTTCTGGGACTGGGCAAAAGCAAATAACTTTTCTGAAACTTGGTTAAGCGGTGTGTTGGCATCAAAGACTAAGGCGGAAGTTTCAACTGCAGGATAGATACTGAGTGTACGACCCAACAATTCTGGCAAACCCGGCGTATCGATGACATTCATGCGGTGTTTTTGCCAACAAAGTGCGGCGGGGGTGGCTTCAATACTGTGTTGATAATGGATTGATTGGTCATCAAAGTCTGTGACGGTGTCACCCTCTTTGACATTACCGAGATGTGTGGTGCATTCTGACTCAAACAGCAGCCGCTCAATGAGTGTCGTTTTACCTACACCGCTTTGACCGACAATTGCGATATTGCGAATTTCATTCATAGACATAACAGCCTCCGAAGTTCAGAAAGACAAACGCTACTTTTCAGCATGTATGGCGGTTTCCCGCCTTCTCGTCTTCCAGGTCAATTTTCGGATGGGTATATCCATAAGCAGAGCCCACATCGCCGCAAGAGTATTAGTAAGAATAACCAATCTTTACTATTTCATTGTCTCGAATAGCTTGCGCCCATTAACTTCGCTTTAATGTGAGTTATTTCATAGGGATGAATATTGTCTGCTATTTGTTACAAAAAAAGGCCACTTTTGTGACATTCAACATATGGTGTGAATAACACAACAGCAGCCTTATAGGAGCAAAGAGTTGGGTTTAAGGTGATAAGCCTTATGCGTTAACTTGCTATCTCCCTTTTCTGAGACAAGTATTTAACCCAACTCTTTGTCGCAGCAGTAGATTCAATATTGTCTGCCTGCTTAGCAAAGATAATCGCTTTCTCGAGGTTATCGAGCTTGTAATAAGCGCGCACCTTGGCAAGGGCAACATCTGCTTCATGCTCTTTATCTTTGACTTTATCAAGCTCAGCAATGGCTTTGTGGTAGTAGCCTTGCTGAAGGAGCAATTGCGCTAAAGGCCAACGGTGTTTATTGTTCAATGCCGCCGCTTTACGCCATACCGCAATAGACTTATCCCACTCCTTGGCAATTTGCCAATATTGAGCCTGCAGTACGACAAGCTCAGCATCTGACTCAGCATTATCAAGCTGAGAGTAAAGAATTGCTGCACGCTCTGGGATACCACGCTGAGCATAAAGCTGAGCCAGTGTCTTCAAGTCTTGTTGCGACAACTCTACACCTTGTCTACGTGCCAACGCCAACGTATCTAGTGCCGATTTTGACTGGCCTAAACGCAACTGGATACCGGCTGTCTGCTGCCACCAAACAAGCTTGTTTGGCTCAAGAGCAATCAGCCTTTCCAATGTAGGTAATGCTGCTTTCCATTGCTTAAGCTGTAATTGGGCACCCAGCTTGATGGTCAAAGGTTGCACATCAAGTTTGCCTACATACTTGCCATAAGTGTTGATAGCACTCAACGTTTGTTGCCACTCAGAAATCTGGTAGTGCGATTGGGCAATACGAAGCCAGAGCTCATCAGCTTTCTGATTTTCAGGGATGTTCTTGCTCAAGGCATAGTAATGCGGCAGAGCCTTCTTGAACCTTTCACTTGAGAGCAAAATGTCAGCCAGCATGCGCTGTGTCACCCATGCCTGTTCGTCTTGGAGCAAACCTGAATTGACGGCATCGGTTAGATTTTCAATCGCCTTTACCGTGTTATCTTGTTGCCAATAGAACACACCCAACATACGTTGGACATAGGCCTTGTCGTATGCCCGAGATGGGTTTAGCCCCTCAAGCATCGTAATTGCTTCACCCAACTTCTCATCTTGCTGAAGGTTATGTGCTCGCTGCACTCGCCCCGCCGTATACTGGGAAAGCTCAGCCGATACAGCCTGTTCAGGAATTAGGCCAAACGGTAGTGACAAGGCAACAAGTAATGTCAGTTTCTTGATCATTTCTGTATTTTAAACTCCAGTCTTACCGTTTGACCAACCTGAGCAATCGACTTGCCATCGACAACTTTAGGCTGGTACTTCCATTTTCTCAGTGCTTGAATAGCCTCACGCTCAAATAAACGACGCGGCTTGGCATCCAGTACGCTGATATCCGTGGGCCGACCTTGTGGGTCAATGGTGAATGACATGACAACGTAACCTTCCGCACCCTGCTTCATCGCCCTTGAAGGATACTTCGGCTCAACACGGTATAGCGGCATCGCCTGTTGGTTAGAACCAAAATCAGAGAAGGTTGGCATATTAATCGCCAAGCCCGATACCGACGCGTCCAAATTCAAGTTCGGCATTGAAGGCGAAATGGTATTGGTCACGGCCTGGTTCGTCGCCTGTGGCATTGCCTGCGGCGGCGGTTCCGGCGTTTCAGGTTTCTCCGGCACCGCACGCTGCCTGCGTTGGGCTTCACGTTCCTGCTCTACCATCACCATATCAAACGCTAAGAGCTGTTTTTCAGCCTCAGGTCGCTGGTTGCCGTTATCGACCATCCACGCCATGAAAGTGAACAAGCCTAACGCCATCGCGAAAGCAGCTGGAATTGCAATGAGTATACGCAGCATTAGCGCTTCTCCGCAGCCAGCGCTATTTTCTGTACACCCGCGCCTTTAGCGGCATCCATCACTCTAACAACTGTACCGTTATAGGCGTGTTCATCAGCCTGAATCACCAAAGAGGCTTCTGGTTGTTCAAGAAGTAAGTGTTCAAGTGTTGCCTGAACGCGCTCTACATCAACAACGCGCTTATCGATATAGACATCGTTGGCAGAAGTAATAGCAATGAAGATACCCGCATCTTTCTGGCTAACAACATTACTCGCTTGAGGACGATTCACTTCGACACCGGACTCTCGAACAAATGAGCTGGTTACAATGAAGAAAATCAACATGATAAATACGATATCCAGCATAGACGTCAGGTCTACCTGGGCATCTTCACGGGCGGAAGAAGGACGACTCAGTCTCATTACTGACTCCTCAATAATTTTTCTAACTTAATTTCGCGCTTGTGGCAGGACTTGGATAAACGAGAATGCACAAACATCCCTGATAGCGCAGCAACCATACCGGCCATTGTCGGTAGTGTGGCAAGGGAAATCCCCGATGCCATCAGCCTTGGCTGGCTACTACCTTGCGTTGCCATCACATCAAATACCGAGATCATACCGGTAACCGTACCCAGCAAACCAAGCATTGGGCAAATAGCGACAAGAACCTTTATAAGGTTCAGGTTTTGGTTAAGAGCAATATGAGCTTGGCTCAACCAACCATCACGCATTGAGCGTGCGTACCACGATGCATGGTCATCCCTTGATTGCCACTTTTCCAACCAAACCTGGCGCTGTTTCGGGTAGGTAATGAGCAGGTATAACACCCGCTCAATAACCAGGATCCAGCAAAACATCACAACCGCTGCCAACCACCAGAGAACCTGACCACCTTGGTTCATAAAGGTCTCAAGTGAGTATTTCCAAGCATCAAAGAATGAAGCTTGCACTAGCGGAACTTCATACAGATTGCTTTCCATTATGCGGTCGTTCCTGCTTTTTCAGCTTGCTCAGCAACTAGGCTAATACCTTGTTTTTCCAAGATACTACGAATTGTTTCAGCCTGAGTCGTCAACATGTTGTGTGCCAAAAGCAGTGGCATTGCCGCTACCAGACCAAGTACTGTCGTTACAAGTGCCATTGAAATACCACCCGCCATTACAGTCGGGTCACCGTTACCAAACTGGGTGATCACTTGGAAGGTTTCGATCATACCGGTCACTGTACCCAGTAGACCAAGCATCGGCGCAAGAGCCGCCAGAAGCTTCAGCATTGAAAGGCCTTTCTCTAGACCTTGCTGCTCATCAACAATCGTTTCAAGCAAACGCAATTCAAGTGCTTCAACACTGCGGTTATGTTCTTTGCTGTAAACACTTAGTACGCGACCCAGTGGGTTGTTGCCTGGGTTTTCGGGTGTTTTAAGCTGCTTTTTGATTTGTTGACGGATAGCAAATAACTTAGCACCCCGGAAAAGGCCAATGGACAGACCAATTGCCAATAGGCCAAGAATGATCTTACCAACCACACCACCATGCTCGATGCGATCTTTCAGTTCGGGCGCATTAGCAAGTTGTTCAAGCATGATACCGCGAGATGGGTCGACAACCATTGACTGCATACCGCTTTGCTCAAGCTGAGAAAGCTGATTACTAACAGGGCCGTTTTGCGGCTGTTTCAAGTACGGTTTAGCCGATTCACGCTTACCATCCCAAGCTAGGTAACCTTGGTCGCCAATTAGGCCAAGGCTGCCTAAACGGTATGCATCAACGCTTGCACTCTTACCCTGCCCATCGATAAATGGTACAGATACCGCACGCAGTTCACGGCTGGCTTGAATTTGCTCTTCAAGTCCTTTCCACAGGCCGTTCAGTTCTTCTAATGAAGGTAGTGTTCTTGCTTCAACAATGCTGTCGATAACCTGACGGTATTCTTTTCGGTCAACACCCGTTACTGAGAAGCCCATTTCAGAATCAAGATCTTTGGCGGCTTGACGAACAACACCGAACAATTCACCCAGGCTGCCCGTTTCTAGTCGAAGCTGCTCTTCCAGTTTCGCCAAATCGTTTTCATTTGAGCTGAACGTCGTACTTAGCTTGTCTGTTTCTGCTTGTAGCTTCTGACGTTGTTTAATTAAAGCATCACGCTGAGCTTTGAATTCTTGCTCAGTCATCTTGAAGCCTTGTTCACGCTCAGCATTGTGTTGCTGCTGAACTTTGGCTTCTTGACGGGTATCTTGAACTAACGAGGTATTTGCAGAAACTACAGGAACGGTAAACAGGCACAATGCTGCCACTAACGCTTTGATTTTCATGTTACTTCGTCTCCACGTTAACTGAAACTGGCAGTGTAATTAGGCTCGGGGCCGCTTGCTTTGATGCAATTGCAAAAGCCTTGTTGATGTCTGATGCAAAAGAGTGGTCAAGTGATTGCCACACCGACTCTTTCTCGTTCCAAGACCAGTAGTTGGTTCCATCAAGGCTGCGAGCAACAAGGGAAACACGGCCTAGGTAGAGCATATCTGCTTCAATCGAGCCACTTTCTAGCGCCAGTTGGCCCTGATAGACACCCATTTTAGTACCGTAATCGAGCTCAATTTGATAAGCCTCGAGAATACGACGGTATTTTTCTGCATCGCTAATATCAGCCTGCACCATCATCTTTCCTAGCTTTTCAATACGCGCCAAACGTTGCTCTTTTCGGATAGGCTTGTCTGATTCGACATTGGTCTTTAGGCCATTAAGCATGCTGTACATCAATGGCACCACACCCTGTCGGGTATCTTTAATGCCATCAATCTGCTGGTTGAGGCTTGCCATTTCTTGGTTCTGGCTGTTAACCAGATTGGCAAGGTGGTCACGATAAACCTGCAGGTTCTGTACTTCTTCCTGAAGCTGTTCGATTTCCGCTTTCATTGACAACGTTGCTTCGGCGCTACGGTCAATTTTCTTCTGGCTGTTAGCTGAGGCCGCATTCATCGAGCTTTCAAGGCTGCGAGCGTCACCTAGTGTACTGGCTTGTGCGCCAGCTGTGAGGCTAAGTACCAATAGCGCGAGGCTAGTTTTCTTGATATTCATTTTAAAATCAATGCACTAATAAACGTTAAAAATCTTCAATCTATGAAGGCTATACCAAAAACAAATAAACTCATCGAGTGCTAGTCAATGAGTGAAAATTAATATACAACAAATGAAAATCAATATCATTTGGATTTACATTATTTAATTAAACAGTAAAAGGGAGAGCACACAGCCCTCCCTCTTTATTAATCAACTAGTAACGTACTTGTAACATCGCCATGTAATTGCGGCCTTCGCCAAGGGTTACATTGGTGTTATCACCACCCATCATGTAATCCGTATCAAAGACATTTTCCACATTGAAGCGAGCGATGAAATCTAGGTTCTGATCATAATGGATAGTATGAGAAATACCCATATCTACACGCGTGTAAGCATCTTTCTTAAACGTGTTAGCATCATCACCGTAACGCTCACCAACATATGTCAATCCAAGGTTAACATTGGTATTGTTCTCAAATGCGTATCGAGACCACACTGTCGCACCAAATTCTGGAACATCTGCCGGACGATTACCCTGATAGTCCGCATGGCTCTTGTACTCAGCGTCTAGGTACATCGCGTTACCGTGTAACGAGAATCTCTCTGTCAGGTAACCTTGCATTGCAAACTCAGCACCTCGGTGTACTTGTTCACCGCCTTGCGTTTTAGTGTATTCGCCATTTGAGTGCTTGATATCCAACGCGACATCTTCCAATGCGATGTCAAAAACAGCACCAGTCACAAACAAACGTTCGTCGAACAGTTCCCACTTCGTACCCAGCTCATATTGCTTACCGGTACGAGGTTTTAGGTGATCACCATCGTTACGGTACTTTTTCTTATTACTTGAAGTTACTTCGCCCTGTGGCTCAAAACTTTCTGAATAAGAGGCGTAAATTGAGCCATTGCTCTGTGGGTGGTAAATCACAGCGACTTTAGGCGTCAGAGCATCTTCTACTAGATCTTTACCTTTTGTTTCTTCACGGTCGTAACGAAGACCCGCCAATGCTTGCCACTGGTCGTTAAACGTTACCATATCTTGGATATAGAAGCCGTATGAATCGCGCTCTGTTGGTGTGCCTTTCTCCTTTGTCGTGTAATCAAGGCCATCAGGTTTAGTGATTGGTTTACCAACAGTGCCTGTGTAATACTTACAATTCTTACCATTTTCATCACAGTTACTGTCTGAGTGCTGCTGTCTCTGGTAGAAATAGCCTAACCAGTTAGCCCCTACAAGTAGCTGGTGATCCACTCCAAATGCTGAGAATTCGCCTACAAAGTCAAGAAATGCCGTGTCATATTGCCAATCATCTGAGCGATCATAGCCTTGGTACAAAAACTCACCCGTCTCAGGGTTATACGTTTCTGGCTGGGAAAAGCTTTCAGTATCGTGACGCAAGAAGTTCTGATGGTTATAGCTCGCTGTCATGCGCCATGCATCAGTTAGCTGAGCGTTTACATCAATACCGTAGTTTTCGACGTTATTTTCAATCTGCGACCACTGCGCATCCCAGATATGCTCATTACCCAGTACGACTTGACCGTCTTTCACGTATGCACCCGAGTCAACATTCCCCTTGTCGCGAGTCTTGTCATAATGCACAGATACAGTGACGTTGTCGTTAACGTCGTAATCAACAAACAACCCACCGACAAAACGCTCTGTTGATGGTGTGCTGCCGTCTGTGTAAGTACGCCAGTTGTCATAGGTTTGCTGAGAGACGATTGCACGGGCGCGAAGAGTTTGCTCTTCATTTAGCGAACCGCTGACATCGACAACGGTTCGTGACTCGTTGTCAGAACCGATATCCTGGCTAACATTCACTTGTGTGTCGTATGTTGGTTTCTTCGAAACCATGTTGATCAAACCGCCTGGAGCCGATTTACCATACAGCAAACCTGACGGGCCTTTAACAACTTCTACTCGCTCTAATAGCTCGATAGGCTGACGGTAATGAGACCAATGTTGTTTGCCGTCACGCAAAAAACCACTGCCGCTTTGGATCTCAAAGCCACGCAAAGAATATGTCACTCGGTTACGGGTTTTGTCACCAACAGATACGCTTGAATCGTTTTGCAGTACTTTATCTAACGAACTAGCGCGCTGTTCGTCAATCAACTGCTCATCAATAACAGAGACCTGCCCCGCTGTTTCCAACTGGCTCGCTTCAATACGCATCGCAGATGTATTGGTATCTGCCTTGTAACCGTAATCACGACCGGTTACCACCATGTGTTCATCGACATCGGTTGTCGCAGTGTGCTCTTGGGCATACACAGTTGGTGCAGCTAGGATGGAACCAATAAGTAAAGTCAATTGACTTTTGTTAAACATATTCCGTTACTCCAAATTGTTTGAGATACAGCGCCTTGTTATTGATTTGCTATGAGGCGTCTTAGTTGTACCCACATGCATTTTTGTGCTGGGGAGGAATATAAGTGATAACCATTACCATTTGCAGTTAATTTACATTCTTTGCATTCGTAAAGGAGTGTAAAGTTACGTCAAGCTGACTCTTCACCGTGCCCTATACATGAAGTGTGTCATTTCCGCTGCAGGCAGGTATAATGCGACGTTTTTTTTAAAATTATCGGTACATTTGAAGTGACAGAAGTAAACCTAGATAACGTTTGTCAGCAACTGACAGCCCTTAACCTAAAAGCAGAAAAAATGCGCATTGTCACCGTTTCTGCAATGGATGAGGATGTACTTGAGTCGTGTACATCGACTGAGGGTGAATGTTTCTATAACAGCTATATGAACGTCATTTACGGAAAAGGTGATCGTTACGTACTTGGCTATCGCTGCGGCGAAGAGGTTGTAGACCATGCAATCATCCGTAAAGGCGATAAATATTATGACCCAACCCTACAAGCTGAAGGTGACTTCAAAGAATACCAGTACGCTGTGATGACTGAATTCACGGTGTTTGACATGATGAAACACGCCAAGAGTAATAAAGACTTCCCGCCAGACGTAGATTACATTTTCAGTAAGGCCGGAAAATTCAAAAACGTTATTGATGTCGAACGTTTGAAGAAATAACACTAAGCCCGATGCAATGCATCGGGCTTTGTTTATCAGAAGCTTAAGCGGCAATGGGTAGTTGAACCTTAACCCGAAAGCCTGCTGTCAAATTTTCCGCTTCGACGTTTCCATTCATAATTGAAACCGCCTCTTTCACAATCGCAAGGCCTAGCCCATAGCCTCCCGTTTGCTTTTCACGGGATGATTCAATCCGGGTAAACGGATCAAATATGTGTGCGAGGTGCTGAGCTGAAATGCCTTTACCATTGTCCTCGACTAAGACCTCAACTGCCTCATTGCCGGCACGAACCGAAACCTTGATACTGGCCGTATCTCCAGCATATTTAATAGCATTTCCTATTAAGTTATTGAGAATACGAAGCACAAGGCTGTTGTCTGCCAGTGCAAGTCTTTCAATATGGCCACTAGCGAAGTGTAATGATTGCCCATGATTCAATACATCTTGCATTTTGTCCACTTGAAGGGCACAAAGGCTAGACAGTTCTGTTGGGCGAAGCTTTAACTGATAATTAGCATTCTCTAACCGACTGTATTCAAGGATCTCGCTAACTAACTCATTCATTTCCGAAGACTCACGCTCTAAGCGATCTAATAAACCGTGTTGCTCATGCGGCAATTTTCTTCGTAATAAATGCAATGCCAAATCATGCCTTGCCAGAGGCGTTTTAAGTTCATGTGATACGTCTCGGATCAGACATTTCTGCTTTTCAGATAATGCATCAATTCGGCGGGCCATATGATCAAAACTATTTGCTAGGGAAGCGAACTCTGTTACCGAATCACCAACCTCTTGACCTACCCTGACAGAGAAGTCCCCTTCCGAAAGGCGATGGCTAGCAATTTGGAGTTTGTTGAGCGGTTGCTGTAAATACCTCGCCAGCAAAAGCGACAACACGCCAAGTATTAAACCTGCTATCACTATCTTGATTATCGAAAAGTAATAGGTAAATAGTCGTGCCGGATGATGGCGATGCGGAAACTGTATAAATAGCGTATGACCAGTTTGAAGCGGGATAGCAATTATTGGCTGATTAACTTCATTGTCAAAAACAGTTTCAATATCACGCGCATACTGAAGCTTGAACTCAAAGTGAGGGTGCATCTCTCGGCCGCTGATAGCCTGTTGCTTATCGTCAAGTACAAACAGATAGTACTTCTGCCCCCGTTCCCAGTCAGCTAGTTCATCCATGTCCCCCTCTCGGATATTCACTTCAGCCTGATAGGCCATATCGACCATTTCCGCTTTGATCCTTTCAGGGATGTGTAACATTACTCTTACCATAGCGGCTTCTGCAAGGTTTTGAAGCAACAGAATAATAAACAGGCTGATAGCAAAGGAAGAGAATAGCTTAAATGCCAAGCCGTCTCGGTCACCGAGACAGAAAGCAGACTTTATTTTTTGAATAATATGATGGCTCATTGCAGAAGACGAAAGGAATTTTTTGCTAGGTTAACACAAGCGGCAACTTACTCTCAGTTGTTTTAATCCCAAATCGAAAAATGTGGCAAACACGTCATTAACAGAATTATGATCATTAATTTCAGGTATCAAATCAACAAATTTAGTTTACATAACTGTCTTCTAATACATATATAATGTTAAATGGTGTTGTAATATCAGCACGTTAAAGTAGTAATTGAATTTGCAAGGATGCAACAAATGAAACACTTTACCATTTTCTTTATCTCTTTAACGCTTTTGGGATGCAGCTCAGGCATTAATTTGTATGTCCCCGATAGCATCGCCAATACTGATGCAAAAATAGGCTATCTAGCAGGCACTCTTGGCGTCACAACGGAGTGGCCTTCTACTGGTGAGGGTATTATTACAACCTTATCTATCCGTCCTGTCGGTCAATCAGAGTCTATGACCCTAACAACAACGCAACCCAGGAATACCGACTTCAGCTCTGACACTGAGAAAGGTCAAGTTTTCGTCACCGCTTTGCCAGTCGGCCAGTATGAAATCAACCAAGTTCACTTCAAAGGCAGTAACGGCCGACAAACCGTCCGCTCTAAATCTAATGATAACCTGGCAATATTCTTCAATATCTCCGCTGACCAAGTTACTTATATCGGCCAATTCATCACCTCGAGCTTGGTTGCAAACAGCCAATTTTGGAATACACCCTACCCGAGTGGTTTCGGGATAATCCACCACCGTTATGACGTGAAAAGGGATAAGCCATTGATGACTGAGCGCTTCCCCGAAATTAAGGCACTCTCTTTCGATCAAGTGCAATTAGAGGGTTACAAGCCGAGTAAACTCGCTTCAAAGCTCATTGAAAAATAACGTAGAGGCAAGTCTTTTCAGAACGGGATCTCTACTTGAATGAAGACATCTTCTAAGTCGCGATCATCATGCCAGCGATAATCAAAACGAAGACGCGGAGACTTGCCGTCTTCTCCACCGATGCCAAAGCTCATTTGCAGCCCGTACTTCTTCATTAGCTCTTTTACTTCATCAAAATCCAGTAAGTCGTCTTCGGCGAATTTATCGGGCATCCACACCCCGATCCCATAGAAGCTCGATGAGAGATTTGAAGACAAGACCGGTGAGTCTAACTCTTTTGCCCAATTATCCCAGAAACTTACCTCTGATTTTTCTGTCATTTTCCACTCCAAAGCCGAGTTCACCGGTGGAACCCGTTCCTCAGCATAGTCATCATGAAAATCATACGGCAGACATTCAGAGACTAAAAAACACGAGGATGCGTTGAAGTAAACAGCTGCAATTAACATCCCTGCTGACGCATTAAACACAAACATCGCGACTACTCAGCACGCCTAATCAAGAAACAATCAACAACCCTATTCTGCAATAGCTATTCTAGAAAGCTACCCTAGAAAATTATTTGAGCGCATCTAGCAGAACACATACTAAGTAAGGCAGTACCAGCCTTAATTACCCATACAGCCTGTTAGCAATCAGCAATTTAGCAACCTTATCCGTTGTTAAATGTGAAATTTCGCCACTATTGATAATCTGCTCTCGTATTTGAGTACTGCGAACTTTCACCGTTTCGGGGCATGCAAGCACCTGCCACCGCTGGGTGATCTCAGTTGCCTTATGGAACTTCGAAAAATTAAGAAAATTATCCGGCCCGATAACAAAGGTTAAATTGGCTTCTGGATAGATAGATTGCAAAGACTCAAGCACCGTAAAAGTGGTGACTGCCTCATCACCTACCGCAATATCCTGTTCTAATCTGGATATTTCTACATTCGGCAAAGCTAAATCTTCAATAAAGGCCTCAACCAATTGGCAACGCGCATCATAGTCTAACATTTGCTTTCCCCAGGCATGAGCATAGCTAGGGAGCAGCAATACTTTATCGAAATGACCTAAACGTTCGATCACCGACTTATGCCCCAAGCTCGGTGGGTTGAATGCGCTACCAAAAATGGCAATTGATGCTGTCATGACTGAAATGTCCTTTTTTTATGCCGTTTTACTGATTATTTTACTTATTTAACGTAAGAGGATTGATCCTTACATAGAGTTATCGCATATTTTGCAAAACGTTTAATGCAATTCATCATTTTTTTGCATTAAATTACGCTAGATGGTTACAAATTGGGCGAGCCCCTGAGGATTGATTCATTATGGAACAGTTAATCCGCGACGAGATGCGCGTATTACCAGAAATTGACGTGGACTTTGAGATTGAACGCCGTATTGCGTTTATCCAGAAGAAACTCAAACAGTCAGGATGCAAATCACTGGTTTTAGGGATCAGTGGTGGTGTTGATTCAACTACTCTTGGTCGTTTAGCACAATTAGCTGTTGAAAACCTAAATTCTGCTGAGCAAACGCAAGACTACCAATTTATTGCTGTTCGTTTGCCTTACGGCGAACAGAAAGACGAAGATGAAGCACAGCTTGCCCTGTCTTTTATTAAGCCAAGCCATTCTGTAAGCGTAAACATCAAAGATGGTGTTGACGGCACCCACGCTAGCACCCTACTGGCACTAGAAGGTACAGGCCTAGTTCCTAGTAGCGAAGGCGCTATCGACTTTGTCAAAGGCAATGTCAAGGCGCGTACCCGTATGATTGCCCAGTATGAAATCGCAGGTCTTGTCGGCGGCCTTGTTTTGGGCACTGACCATTCAGCTGAAAATATTACTGGCTTTTATACTAAGTTCGGAGACGGCGCATGCGATTTGGCACCATTATTTGGCCTGAATAAGCGCCAGGTTCGCCAGGTAGCCGCCAAACTTGGTGCGCCAGAACAATTAGTGCGTAAAGTCCCTACTGCTGATCTTGAAGAACTGGCTCCACAAAAAGCGGATGAAGACGCGCTGAACGTCAGTTACGATCAAATCGATGATTTCCTAGAAGGCAAAGCGGTTGACCAAGCTGTGGCTGATCGTCTAGTAGGCATTTTCAAAGTGACACAACACAAACGCCAGCCGATCCCTACCATTTACGACGAAGACTAATTCAAATCATCTTCACGTCAAGCTAATAAAAAAGGGCTCTATGTTGAGCCCTTCTTTTATGATGCTTCTGAATAGCGCAATAAGTTATCTAGCTCCCACCATATAGCTTCACAGAGTCCTTTTCGATAAACCGCCTGCTTAAATGCCTGGTGTTCTTCTTGATACAATTGATAAAAATGATGATTGCTGTACAAGCTTGCCCGAACATTCGCTAGACGATCGCAAGCCTTTACAATCAGGGCAACCCTTGCGGCTTCTTCAACAGTATCTAAATTTGCCAACCTTTGGTTGATTTGAAGCTTTCTGTCTTGACGGCGTTCCAGTTTTTCATCTGTCATATAACTCACAGCATCAGCAACAAGAAAACCAAAATCAGCCACTAACTCATCTATCGTGGCTTCAGTATCTTCAAGTACATCATGCAGTTGAGCCACAATCATGGCATCAGTGCCAAAAGGGCTTGCTAAACGAGATACTGCATCGAGATGGATATAATAAGGAACGTCACCGTACATCTGTCCTTTGTGCTTGGCCCGGGCCAATGTACGAGCCTTGAGGTAACGGTTATTCATTCATCCTTCCCTCCTTCATCAAAATCTAACAAGACCACACCCAAACAAAATTAGGCCAAATTATAAACAGGGTGTGATTTACGCTTTCAATGACTGATTTTACTCAATCCCATACAAACAACTGGGATTTATTGCACGATTTGATGAAAAAACGGGCGCAAATAGCGCCCATTTTGTAGATTCGTATCAGGGATAAGACAAATTATTCCTGTTCGTCTTCCGATTCAGTTTTTTTGGCTTCTGCTTCACGAATAGCATTTGCCACCATCATAATCGCTTCACCACTGCTGATCCCTTGAGCCATCAGCTCATGAATTTTTTCTGCCGCTTCTTGTTGCTGCGCGTGAGTCAGTGTCGGAGTGTTGTTAAACATAAATCATCTTACCCGAAATAATAGAGCGCGTATTTTATTGGCTTGCGCTCAAATTGTCACCTTCTATTTAACCTTACCCAGGGCGCCCATCTAAACGGGGCTTCGATAAAATTGGGAAATATACAACTGTAAATATACCAAATGCAAAGGCCCACAACCCAGCGGATATAATATACCCTTGAATAGTCATTACAGGATCCAAGGCGATCAGTAAGGTACGAGACAATGTTGCCAATACCAATGCAACAAATGCCATTACCACCAGCGGTTTAATCTGTAGAGGCCGACCTGTATGACCTAATGACACCCGAGCAATCATTGCAAGAATCATACACCCAATGCCGCCGACCGTTAATACATGCAGTGCTAAACTGTATCCCACTACGCCTGACCAAAAATGCAGCCCAAGTAAAATCATACCGACTACCATTGCCAAATACGCAAAATGCAGCAGCCAAAGCAATGGAACATTAATTGTTGAAAGGCTTCTCCAGCGAATAAAGCGTAATAAGTTCATCACGCCAGTTACTACTAGCAAGATAGGCAAAGAGATCGCAGATACACTTTCTGGTATAGATAACAGCACATTCATCAGCAGTAACCAGCTAGGCACTAGGGAACTGTATTCCAGCCACTTGATACGAGTAATTTGTTCCGTATTCGTCCCCCGCCATGTAAAGAACGGGATCACCCTGCCCCCAACAACCAAGACAATGGTGCTGATCACCATGACGGTTGCAAATGAGACAGTACGCAAAGAAATATCAACCAAGCCAAGTGCAATCAAGTGAAACAGGCCATTAAGCACTGTCATCAATACGATTAGCGGTGCAAAGAATAAGTTGTTCCACTGGCGGCGCACAATGATCGGATACACTAAGAAGGCGGCAGCAAGTGGCATCCACAATAGGTCAATAAGCATCCAAATCAGATGTGGTGTACTGGAGAACATTGCCAAGCGAGCAACAAGCCACAGTGAGAAAATGGCTGCCAGCTTCCAGCCCCTAACACCAGGGTTACCAGTCCAGTTTTGTACCGCGGTCAGTAGAAATCCAATGATGATGGCGCCAGTAAACCCAAACAGCATTTCATGGCTATGCCACCAAACCGGGTTGCTATACATATAATTTGCTAAAGAAACATTCCCTGCCCAGAACAGCCCCCAAAGTAACATCGAGACAACTGACAAGAAGCTAGCCGCTAAGAAAAAAGGACGGAATGCCAAGCGAAATAAAGGCAGGATCTTTTGCTCTTTTTCACTATCTAGAATTTGCATCATGGTTTTATTACCCACTTTAAACATGCATAGATAATACACCTTTAAAGTCGCAATGAAAATGCATCTTTAGTTTTAAATAAAGAAATCTCAAATAGAGCTTATAAAGCAGTTAGTTATAAAGCAGTCAATTACAAAGAAACCAGTTACAATACACCATAGATAAAGTGCAATTGGATATCACATATCAGTGTGTTCTACCGGTCTAGTAATGCTTTGTATATCACGGATAGCAATCTCACCCTGCCATCGACTATGTATGATGCCGACGCTTAGCCAATACCGTCCATCAGGTAAATCAACATCAGGTAACGTTGTAGGCAGCTTGCCATCGACATTTTCTGTCCATAACGGCGTCCAAGAGGTATCGTTAAGATCGTAGATATTCATAGATAACACCGGCGAAGGACATGCCTTGTCAGGTAACCCGTTCCGCTCAATACGCCAATTGCGGCTGTCTACCCAACCGATACTTTGTTTGCTTTGCTGGCGGGTTAACAGTACCCAGGATTTATAACTTTCTTGACCATCTGCACTGATGATCATCTGGTATAAGCCTTCACTACTCGACTTTTCTAATCTTTTAGTTTCAATAGAAAAATAGCCACCTTTACCGGATTTTGGCGTAGCCGATAGAATAGATTGCTCAGGCCAACGAATAAAATCAATATTTGTAATTCGCTGCTCCGATGTTCCCGTAATAGCAAGGCGTGGCAAAACCTGGTTTTGGTTTTGCACCATTTCACGCTGTATGACCAGTGTCGTGAGCCACGGTGGTAGCGCGGTACCATCTAAACTTCGGCCGCAATCTTCGGTAATTGCAAGCAGTAATAGATCGTTAAGATTATTTTGCTGCTCAATATTGGGGGATTGCTGCCAAGCCTGAACCATCGAACCAAAGCTCTCATTGGTTTTGCCTTCCAGCAGCTTTTGGTGTGCCATAGTAAATAAATCTTGTGACACAAACCAACTGGCAACGGCATTCGGCGCCCATAGCGCCGAGTGCAATACCAACAATGAACATGTAAGTGAGAAGTTGGACATCCTAATTAAGCTGACTTCATACGGTAGCCAACACCTCGCAATGTTTCGATTTCAATACCTGGGAGCTTCTGGCGCAACTGTAGAATGTGCGTATCAACAGTTCGGGTCGTCGGGTAATGGTTATAGCCCCATACCTGGTCAAGAAGCTCATCACGGGTAAACACACGTCCCGCATTCTTGGCTAAAAAGACCAAAAGCTCGAATTCAGTGCGCGTCAAAGTGACAGCGTCACCACCTTGAATGACGTCACGGCTATCAAGGTCAATAGTAATATCGCCCACAGAGACTGTATTACTCGGTACAGCCTCAGGCGCCCCGGAACGGAGGTGAAGGCGTATACGCGCTAACAATTCTTCCTCAGCAAAAGGTTTCGTGAGGTAATCTTTAGCACCAGAGTCTAAGCCAATGACTTTATCGGACACTGACACCATCGCAGTCAGCAAAATCACTGGCACATGTTTAATCTTCAACCAGTCACCCAAGTAACTTAGGGAGTCCCCCTCAGGTAACTGACGGTCAAGTACAACGAGATCAGCTTGAGCCCACTGCTCAGCAACATTCGACGCGCAATCAGCGTATAGGCAGTGATAACCTGCCCCTTTTAAGCTCTCGAGTAAACCATCAGCAAGGTTGCGGTCATCTTCAACCAGAAGCAGAGTTTGATTCACACGGTATCTCCAATATAAAAGTTGTTGTTTCTCTAAAACCTACGCTTTAGGATGCACCTGAACACTTCTTTTTCAGGGATCTACAATGCAAGCAGTAGGTTACATCTACTCACGTGTCAGCACGGACACGCAAGTTAACAAATCCGGTTTAGGCAGACAGCTTACCACGATCTTAGAGTGGTCTTCACAGCTAAAGGTTCAAGTTGACACAGACCTGACGTATACCGACGAAGGTTTAAGCGCTTTTCATGGTGATAACATCAAACAAGGTGACCTTGGTCGTTTTATCGCCGCTGTGAAGGACGGCACTATCAAAACTGGCTCCTACCTTTTCATTGAAGCTCACGACCGATTCTCTCGAATGACACTAGATGAAGCAAGAGCACCGTTCGAAGAACTGCTACGCCTAGGTATCAAGATAGCAGTATTACGCGAACGCAAGGTATATGACAAGGCATCGTTGAACGATCCAATGAGCATCATACAAATGGTATTCGGTTTCGACCTTGCTAACCGTGAATCCCAACAAAAGTCTGAACGGATCAAGGCTGGTAAGGCTAAGAAGCGACAAGATACCCTAAAAGGTGAAGCTATTCTGACAAAGAATGTCCCAGCATGGATAAGAGTCAACCATGACAGTAATGGGTTCCAGCTGGTGGACGAACAAGCAGCTGCTGTCAGGCGTATGTTTGAACTACGTCTACAAGGAGCAGGGATCATGCTAATTAGGAAGACTTTGAAGGAAGAAGGCTACACCACTCTACAAGGTAAAGATTTCACTCAACAAACAGTCAGGCGAACTTTAACCCAACCACAAGCTGTTGGTGATCTCCCACTCTATACAGTCGATAAAGTAGAAGGCAGGAAGCCCACCGGAGAAGTGGTCACAGACTATTATCCAGCAGTAATTGACAGAGACACCTACAAAATAGTCTCAGCCTCATTCACTAACTCAAAGTCAGCACCTAGGCAGTCTAAGTTGACGAACCCCCTATCTGGTTTACTTATATGCAGTAAGTGTGGTCAGACTGTTAAACGCTACACCAAGTCAAAGGTGACCAAGAGCTTCCGCTGCAAAGGAACCGAAACAGGGGCTTGTAGTGAGGCTTCTCTTACATGGCGTAAGGTTCAACCTGAGATAATCGGAACAACAGCCTTCGTCATTCAGAACATTCTAGCTGGCACTGATAGTAGTGATGAAGTAACAGCTCTAGAACGCTCTGTAAGATCCCTACAGGCATCCATAACGGAAAGGGATACAGAGATAGCTAACCTTGTTGAACTCGTAAAGGCAGGCGTTACAGAGGCTCTCACAGATACTCTTGAAACCCAAAAGGCTAGAGATAAGTTGAAACAAGAGTTGTCACAGGCAGAAGCCGCTCTACTAGCCCTAACATCGTCTGTTGTTGGTTTAGATGACGAACTGCTCAGCGATTACCAATCGTTGCAGTACGATGTAGAAGACAACTTAGTCAATGCACGAATCGCTAATGAACTGAACAAGCATGTTGACCATATCACTTTTGACAGAACCTTGTACGTCATCCACTTCAAAAGCGGTTTAAAGATTGAAGGTGCCTTCGGTGAACAGTTACCGCTACCACATGAGGTTGAAAGCATCTACCACAACTGGAAAGAACTTGGTTTAGGTGATCACTGGAAAGTGACTTCTGATGTTAGGTCATAGGCATAAGTAAGGGCTGTTAACTCAGCCCTCATAAAATACATTACCGATCGAATTACTGGACAATCAATCAAACCGAGCAAGCATAGGTCTCAACCTCGTTGGAAACCAACGAACAAAATTCTCAACACTTTGTTCATGTAAACGATACGTGTACAGTATAGTGCTAGCCCCAACGATCTCATAACAAGCAAAGTCGATTAGCTGGTTAACCCCTATCACATCAACATTCGACAGTTGAAACCTTGTCCTAGCGACGATGACAGATAACAGCAGACAAGGAAAAAACAGCGTATAGAGCAACCACACCCAATTTGAGAACAATGGGTAGCGACTCAAGTATGCTTTCCCCTCCCTAGTGAAAGAAAACTCATCATCATAGTAATTGTTAAGTTTCTCCTCCAACTTGTGAAGATAGCCGTACTGTCTTTCTATCTCAAGCACAACTTGAAAGTAACGTGTTGAAAATCCCAGCAGTAGAAACCAAAGTAACGTCGAGATGAAGTCAGAGTTCTGTCCCAACTTTACGCCCGTAGACTTTTTCACGTATTCAGTAACAATGCTTGTAACAACTTCCACAGATGTAAACTGAAGAGTAAAGACGGCTAATATCAAAAGCAAAGCATAAAACAGCATATCGCGTTGCTTTATGCTTGCTCGATGGATATCAAATGTGTCTTTATAATGTGAGCAAAGGTTATTAAACTTCGCTTCTTCCATTAGGCTTCATCCAGCGCCTTAATGATAGCCCCCTCATTAAAGCTCATAGCCCATGATGCACCAGCACCTAATAGTTCCGAAGGGCTTTCGTTAAGTCGATCCAATTTAACTGCAACTAGCTTATTACCATTTGCTTTACTCTTCGCAATTTCAAAGTTGAGCCAATTAGAATAGCCAATCGAACTGGAATCCTTGTGCTTCTTGTTCGCCTCTTTACCAACTAACACAAGTGTGTGAGTTGCAGAGTTGATTTTACGAGTTAAGGCCGCTCGTACAACGGGGATATCCCAACTATTAATTTCTTTTGATGAGTGATCACTGAACGTGAAATCAAAATCAGAGTTAGCATCCCATGCTTGAAGTAAAAACTTGTAATGTTTGTCATTATCGAAGTCAAAGCTGACAAAAACCTTTTTCTTAGCCATAATATGTTACCTTTCTTTAGTCCAAAAGGACTTTCTATCATACAAATCAAGTATTTAATATATGGAAAGGTCACAAAATTAGTTGACCAACTACAAAAGAATGAATTTAAAAAAGACTTGAGTACCTAATAACAAAAACTCTATTAATGCTCTTACATCTTATACAACTAGAAACGGCGTTATTCAACGCTCGATTGTCAGTATCGGTAAATACTGACTAAATTAGATCACGGATTCTACTCCAACCCTTATTCAAATAGGTTCGTGAAGTTCTATCTTGAATGTTTTTTGGTCAGTATTCTTATGGGAAGCGTTCAAATGCCACTCTTAATGTACGTAGAAACTGATTCCTGAAAACCAGCTGATCAAAGTCAACAACTAGAACAGACTAGACAGAAACTACCGTGATACAGCTCACCCCTTTTAAAGATTAATTCAAAGTGTTCTGGTTACAACGTGCCGACCGGTAGCACACTGATTCAATAACGTCAACACTAAAACCTGAACCAAACCTGAACAAGATAAAAATAGACATATGCAACAATGATAATTGCTATTGACAAGATTTCGAGATCGTGGTTAAATAACCATAGTCTCCTAACTTTACAGTGTTTGCTGTTGCGTTAGCAGAAAAGAATGAGCGAAGCGAAAGATAAAGCTCTTAACCTTCACAGACATACTTTACAGTATGTTAGCTTCGCTTAGTCACTGTACAGAGTGTGATTTGTAAGAACAGGATCTTTACAGGTACTGTTAACAGGTGGGACTTTGCCCTTGATCACCATCCTTACTTAAGTTTTTCCCTTTAAAGCTTTCACTGCAAAGATTACCGAATCAGGTATTAATCAGTAAGGTCAACAGCTTACTATATAGCATTAACTGCCTAGTACAGACTTATGGGTCTAAATACTCTCTCTCCCTGACTTCAAAAGAGTGCCTGTACCGTATCAGGCTAACGAACTAGTAGCTTACAGCCCCAAACTCTAAGACTCAGAGAATGAAAGAAGGGTGACCACCCTCTTCTCCGCTATACAGTAACACCTATACAGAACCCTTGTTCAGTTCGACTGTCCCCTTCCTTGGCAGTTCCTGAACAAGGGTTTCCTCGTTCTTACTTAACGACAACACTTCACTCCTAATAGTCGTGGTCGTTCACCTTTAGAGTTCTGTCTGTACTTCATAGCCGCCTAGGTCTTCACTCCTACTTCTACCTAGTGCGGCTTTTTCTATTTCTACACATAAGGAAACAGTCATATCGATGAGACACCAAACGTATTCACGTAACAGACGGAGACTTTACCGTCTATCTCAAACCAACCAACATTTAAGGAAACAGCACAATGCAGACATACGGCTTACTAAACACGATCAAGGATAACGACCAGATTACCAATGCTGTTGAGATCCAACAGCCTAAACGTACAGAACCATCTGTACAGCCTCCAGCCAACACGAAAACCAACAGAATTAACCTGGAAGTTGAGTCAGAGTTACGTTCACAGCTAGATAACCCCCTGACCTCCCCTCTATACCGCACCGTACGGCTCACAGAGCGCTTCTGCGAGGACACGAATACACAGGTGAGGATAAGCGTTGAAGATGGCTTCAAGATCGTTACAGATCACCTGAACAGTGACGATTGGGAACTATCACACATTGACGCACCATACGACCTTACAGGACATGATCCCCATAGCCGCTTTGTCTTCAAGCTGATTGGTGAAAAAGCTGATCAAATCACTGAGAAACTACGTGAAGAATTACGAGTTCAGGTACAGAAACGTATCACTCGTGATGATAAAGAGCGCAAAGAGATGGAGCAGCGTCTTAAGCGTTATCGTGAACTGGCTAAACAGCGAGCTGAATTCGACGAGCTTAACAGAGAGTTCGGAGACGGCTACTTCAACTAACAGAAGGTTATCAGATATGAACACAATGCACTCGATTACGAATCCGGAGACGGTTACTAAGTAGCCGTCACCAATCAAGACAACCTGATTACTATCAGTAAGGAGAGATTATGAATGACAATTGACGACATGTACTTATACCTTGACCGTGGACAACGTGAGAAGGTAGACAACCTCACAGGTGAAGCCCGTGTAAGACTAATCGAACAGACCTACCAGCGACAACGTCAACGTGAGTGTGACAGGGAACTTCACCGTCAACGTGAGTTCATCCGTTACCAGAGCTGTGACGGCATGACCTATCAGGAGGCCGTTGAAGTAACCCGTTTAAGGCAAGCAACTGCGCTGGCTAAGGGATTGAAAGCAAGGGCTTTGCCCCAAGAATCTACACAGACCACCTTAAAGGCTTCACTGTCACCTACTGACCAACGCTTCAACAACATGCTCATTGCTAAACAATCCCTTCTTCACGCTTACCAACGACAAGGAGTCCTGTAATGACAGTCATACAAGACAACAGCCATGATCTCATCAAGTCGGTGCAGGTTTACCTAAGAGAATTCAACAGAGACTTACACGACGTCAAAATGACAGCTGCTAGGTTCAGCCCTTGCGGTTCCGACATCATAGCGGAGTACAACATAAAGCGTATGGTCAAAGTCACTAACCCATTCGGTGAGGTTGTGTCACAGAGAACCGTCAACCAACCGGAATCAGTGAAGATACCTGTATCAGACTTTCAGCTGGCTTTGTTGGTTCACCTGACAGCTCTACAGCACAAGTTTTGAACGAGATTAAGGGTTTATTTTGACAGCTTACCTTATACAGACGGGAGGATGACTCTACCCTCCCCCTCACAGCATCAACCTCAAATCACCTCCTTTACAGAATCCCGTTTTCGTACCATCAAGTGGGGTATCACAAGACAGTCTCTTAGTGATACCAGCTAGCCCCCCCTATTTTCGGTATCAAAAAAATAGCCTTGAAAGCAAATGATACCAATGTTATTTTGATACCACATTTTTGATGCCAACCTTAAAGGACATAACATGACTGCTGGTCGCACTTTCGCATACTGCCGAGTCTCTACAGTAGAACAAACAACTGAGAACCAAATTCTTGCTATTCGCAGTGCAGGTTATGACGTAACAGACACCCGTGTAGTATCTGAAACAGTATCTGGCAGCGTCCTTGCAATGGAACGTCTACAATTCAAGATGTTAGTCGAACACAAGCTAGAAGAAGGTGACCGCTTAGTAGTGCTTAAGCTTGACCGTCTAGGACGTGACAACATCGACGTCCAGCGAACGATCGATAAGCTAACAGCCAAAGGCATCAAGGTGATCTCTCTAGACTTACCAGTTGCAGACTTAAGCAGTTCAGAAGGCAAGCTCATGCTTCAAATGTTCAGTGCCTTTGCAGAGTTCGAACGTAACCGTATCAGGGAACGTACTCAGGAAGGACTTAACCGAGCTAAGGCAGAAGGTAAGAAATTGGGAAGGCCACCAGCTAAAGGTACAACTGATAACGTTCAGAAGTGTAAGGCAGAAGGTCTATCACAGAGTGCCACAGCGAAGCAGTTAGGGCTTGGTATCGCAACGGTTAAGCGTCACTGGAACAAGTGAGTTGACGGTTAGGGCTGGCGTATGTGTCAGCCTTTCGTCATATTTTAGATTCTTAGTAGGTTTGCTTGATGGGGGATCACACCTGTTAAACACCTAGACACTGAACCCTATGATATTTTTCTCAGACGTAAAAAGGCCACCATGAAAAGGTGACCTTTTAATTTTTAAGGGGAGTAAAATTTTACGGAGTTACGACCTTTATATTTCAGTGACTTACCAACATCAACTACTCACCTTTATGCGTAGGTATTTGAAGCTCCAATATAAAAGTGGTAGGAGGGCCTACTAACTTCATTCGTCCCCCCATTCTTCGGATCATCGATTCAACGATTGTAAGCCCAAGCCCTAGTCCGCGTTCGCTTACGAATGGCTTTCTTAATCTTGCCCAGTCTTTAGCCCCGAGCTGACCGTTATCTGAAACGCTTACAATAAGTTTTCCGTTAGAATACGATGATGTTAATTTTACAGGCTTAACGCCATACTTATGGGCATTAGACAACAGGTTGTCAATACAAGTGCCCAACCAATAAATATTTACATCTACAGGGCGATCCTCAGCAAGCTCCAGTGTGACTTCATACGGCTCACTTAGGTACTCGACCCATTCATTAAACGAATCAACATGTTGAACACTCAACTCCTGCTGATTCGCCTGTAAGTAATCTTTACTTGCCTCAGCAAGCTGCCTCAAACGACGTGAGTCTTCAGTCAGTCGCCTAAACTCATCATATAAGGTTTCTGGCAGTGCATCAAAATGTCGGCGAAATCCTTCAACTGTCATAGCCAGGCTGGCAATTGGTGTGCGCAGTTCGTGAGTCAGTATCTGAAGTACCAACATTCTTTCCTGCATTGCCCGTCGACGGATACGCCAGCGATAAAATCCCCAACCAAACAACAAGCTGATATTGACGACCAATAGGCCAACCAGCAAGTAGAAAGTCAGGTGTGATTTATCTTCTTCTTCCCAACAAATGTTGCCGCTTTTAAGAAGACAAAAGCTGGTCGTATTCAAACGGGTAAAATTCACATCGAATTTACTGAGCACCGGTGACCATCGAGGCTGGTCATAAACATGGTATTCATTCCCGTTGCGTATCCACAGCTCACCGTTAGAAATAAATGCTTCAGCACCAGCAATATAGACCTGGATTTCATCTCGGCTCATACGCTGCAAGCGCCCCAATGCGGTATTGGTTGGAGCGAGATCTCTTTCTTGAATATGAAGAAAGTCACCAAGCTTGCTTTCTAAATCTGGGTGTTTATCCAAATACCGCGAAGCATAGCTCCCGCCCCCAGGGTGAATGTAGCCCGCCCTAGCAAACCAACCAACCGGCAACACGGTGTTGTTACAAATCGCCCTAACAAAAACAAGCGGCTGAGTCAGTAGCGGCGTCACAGGCCATGGCCCCTTACAAGTTAATGAATTCTGGTAAAGACGCTGCAAAGATTTCAACGGGTAAGTTGCTGACTGGGGCAGCAAAGATGACGGCAACAGTAACTGCGTTGGAAATTGCCCCTGTAGCTGCCTGAAATCATATGTCGCTACGGATTCACTCGCCAATAGCTCAGCTCGAACGCCATTTAAGCGCTCGGGTAAGTTCTCTGCAGAAGCAGAATGCGAACCGATAAACAGCAGTGATAACAGTAGGACGTATCTTTTCATAAAGGAAGTTTATCACCCCGCTTTCCTGGTTTGTCAGGGCTTTGTCATTAGCCTGATGGATAAATGTGCACTCAAATCAGTTTTTTCAACCGAATATATGAACGGCAATGATCTGATAAAACTTAATTCTAACGCTAATTTGTTTTAACTAACAAACAATTATAGCCAAGTAGCTTGAAGGCCTTGAAATCAGAGGAAGTGTTTAATTCTGAAAAATAAAAAAGAAAGGGAGCATTTGCTCCCTTTCAATCATGATGTTGTTAACTTCTAGGCGTTAAATGTGCTCGAGGATCTTGTTACAAGACTCTTTCGCATCACCAAACAGCATCTGAGAGTTTTCTTTGAAGAATAGAGGGTTCTGAACACCAGCGTAACCTGTATTCATCGAACGCTTGAACACGATAACATGCTTGGAGTTCCACACTTCCAACACCGGCATACCTGCAATCGGACTGTTTGGATCTTCCATCGCTGCTGGGTTCACCGTATCGTTAGCACCAATAACCAACACCACATCGGTTTCAGAGAAGTCGTCATTGATTTCGTCCATCTCTAGTACGATGTCATAAGGTACTTTCGCTTCAGCCAATAGAACGTTCATGTGACCCGGCAAGCGACCCGCTACAGGGTGAATGCCAAAACGGACATCAACACCTTTGTTGCGTAGCTTTTCGGTGATCTCGTGAACTGGGTACTGGGCTTGTGCAACCGCCATACCGTATCCAGGGGTGATAACCACAGAACGTGCATTTTTCAGCATTTCAGCCACTTCTTCAGCTGACGCTTCTTGGTGCTCACCATGATCCTCATCAGCCGCGGCTGCTGAGCCGTCAGTACCGAAGCCACCAGCAATAACACTGATGAAAGAGCGGTTCATTGCCTTACACATAATGTAAGACAGAATCGCACCTGAAGAACCTACCAAGGCACCCGTTACAATCAGAAGGTCATTGGCCAGCATGAAACCTGCCGCTGCTGCTGCCCAACCCGAGTAAGAGTTAAGCATAGAAACAACAACTGGCATATCAGCGCCACCGATTGAAGCAACCAGGTGGTAACCAAAAGCAAAGGCAATCAGTGCGACGACGATTAACGCAATTGTTGAGCCTTCGGCTTTTACAAACGCGACCATCAACAAGAATGAAATAACAACCGCTGCCAAGTTAAGCTTATGGCGATGAGGTAACATCAGTGGCTTTGATGAAATGCTGCCGCGAAGCTTACCGAACGCAACCACCGAACCGGTAAACGTGACCGCACCAATGAACACGCCAAGGAAAATTTCCACCAAGTGGATATTAAGCATTACCCCAGAGAGGTCACCATGGTCAAAGTAGGTATTGAAGCCTACCAGTACCGCAGCCATACCCACAAAGCTGTGAAGAATAGCTACCAGCTCAGGCATTTCGGTCATTTCTACACGTCTTGCGTAGTAGATACCGATAGCACCACCAATAATCATGGCGATGATCACCCACACAGTACCCTGCGATTCTGGGCCGAAAATAGTCGCGATCAAGGCGATAGCCATACCGGCAATACCGTAGTAGTTGCCCGAACGTGCTGTCTCTTGCTTAGAAAGACCCGCCAACGACATGATAAATAATACAGCAGCAACAATGTAAGCTGCTTGTACGATTCCTGCAGACATTTGTTACTCCTTTATCTATCTTTGCGGAACATTTCAAGCATACGCTTGGTTACCGTGAAGCCACCAAAGATGTTGATGCTGGCTATCAAAACAGCAATAAACGCGAGGAAGGTCACCAAACCGCCTCCCTGACCTATTTGCAACAGCGCACCTACAATAATGATGCCCGAAATTGCATTGGTAACCGACATAAGCGGCGTATGCAATGCATGGGTTACATTCCATACCACGTAGTAGCCTACTACGCAGGCGAGTACAAATACCGTAAAGTGGGCAAGGAATTCAGGCGGCGCATAGTTTGCAACCCAGCCAAAGGCTGCAATACCTGCAGCCATCAGGCCATATTTTTTCGCAGGGGATGCTGGTTTTTCTTCCTTTTTAACTGGCGCTTCGACAGGCTTAGCTTCAGGAGCAGGCGCGGCAGACACCTTGATTGGTGGCGCAGGCCAGGTTACTTCACCTTGTTTAATCACTGTCAGACCGCGTAGAACTTCATCATCGAAATCAATATCGATAGTGCCGTCTTTTTCTTTACATAGCAGTTTGAACAAGTTTACGAGGTTAGTACCGTAAAGCTGTGATGACTGAGTCGGCAAACGGCCTACCATATCGGTATAGCCAATGACTTTCACGCCATTTGCAGTCGTAATGACTTTACCAGCCTCTGCATATTCACAGTTACCACCGTTCGCAGCGGCCAAATCCACAATCACGCTGCCAGGCTTCATTGAATCAACCATTTCTTTGGTGATCAATTTCGGCGCAGGACGCCCAGGGATAAGTGCAGTTGTGATAATGATATCAACATCTTTAGCCTGCTCGGCATACAGCTTTTCTGCTGCTTTGTTGAAGTCATCTGACATTTCTTTGGCATAGCCATCACCGGTTGAGGTGTCTTCCTTGAAGTCAACTTCAAGGAATTCAGCGCCCATGGATTCGACCTGCTCTTTCACCTCGGGACGAACATCAAAAGAACGAACAATCGCCCCTAAGCTTCCCGCGGCTCCAATAGCGGCAAGGCCAGCAACACCCGCACCGGCAACCAGAACTTTAGCAGGGGGAACTTTACCTGCTGCAGTGATTTGGCCGGTAAAGAATCGGCCAAATTCATGTGCAGCCTCAACAACGGCACGATAACCCGCAATGTTTGCCATCGAGCTCAATGCATCCAATGCCTGAGCTCGAGAAATGCGGGGAACAGAATCCATCGCCATCACATTGATGTTTTTACCAGAGAGTTTCTCTAGCAAATCTTCATTTTGTGCTGGCCAAATAAAACTCACTAAGCTTGCCCCTTCTTTAATCAGGTCAAACTCGTCAACACCACTCTGGTCATTCACTTGCGGGGCATTTACTTTCAGAATGATATCTGATGCCCACACTTCATCTAATCCCACAACAGTGGCGCCTGCTGCTTCATACGCGGCATCATCAAAGCTTGCATGAATACCGGCATTCTGCTCGACAGCAACACTGAACCCCATTTTTATAAACTGCTCAACCGTCTTAGGCGTTGCAGCTACTCGCGTTTCATTTGCGAGTATTTCCTTAGGCACACCAATTTGCATTATTAATCCCTAAATTACGGCAAATAAGTAATAATTTTTTATCCAACCACGAACATAATATCAAGCAGTTTGTAGCCGAAATACAAAATAAAATTACACAAGCGCTGTTTTGATTAACAAATGTTACCTTCTATTAGTAAGAAAATAACGTTTCCAACACCTGGACAGAGGTCAAACCACAAATAAAATTAATAATGCACACACTCAACAATGTATAAATCACTAACTTTACTTGGTTTAACTTTATAAGTGTCCATTTTCAGCAATCTGAATAGTGTGTTTATCGTTTAAAACACCAAGGAGATGAGGTTAGCCCTGAAAGGAGAACATTCATCATTCCTTGATGAGTGTTGCACTACATACATACGTTGCAGCTCTCTCCACCTTTATGGAATACCTGCTAGCGATAGAGATGACTAGCAGGCCAAATAAAAAAGTTAGCTGAACATCTTATCGCCAGTCTGATCAATAAACATTTTTGCCTTGTTGATCATAAAGGACTCAGCATCAGCTTTGGAAGACAGCAGATCAGAACGAACGAAGACGTGCGTTTTCACTTCTTCACCAAACTGTTTGCAGATTCGGCCAGCAATTCGAAATTGCCCACCCTCAGCCTTCGGCTCTGGGTAAATTAGATAGCCTTCATACTCAATCGGCTCTACTGCTGCAGCTTCAGCCTCTTGCTTACCTAATCCAAATAGCTTTGAAAGGAAACCCACTTCATTTTTCTCCAAATATCGTTCAGTTACAGTGACATCATGCCATAATCTAATAATTAAAAATGAAAGCAAGATTAAATTCTTGGAATTCTATCACTAAAGCGCATATCTCTCTGGCAACTGAACCAATACAGAATAGAGAGGATAAAATTTTGCACAGCATTCAGATAAGCTAAATTTATCGTGCATCTTTTTCCATCGCCTCAAAGCGGCTATTCCTGTAAGCGGCTATTTCCCGTCATCGATATTGATAACGCCAGATACGAAAAAGCGCCGGATGACCAGCGCTTTAATGTTCTATTTTTCAGAAGCTTAGCGATACATGCCAATATCTTTCTGAAGGTGCACCGGCAAATCCGATACGTTGTATTGCTTAGGTGTAGCCTTACGACCAAAAGCAATATCAAATGCGTGTGCAATCAATCCTTTGAAATTTACCGCATAGGCTTTTTTGTCCATTGCGGTTGGGGTTGCGATGGTGTCAAAGTTCATTGCCTGTGCCATGATTGCCTCTCGTTTGTATTTTAATCAACTGCAGACATTTTATGCTGATCAGATTGCAACCAAAAATGACATTATTTCCACAAAAAGATTAGTTTTTCTAATGTGTTAATTATCAGTTAACAGCAAGTTCCACGCAAAGAAAAAACATGCAGTAAAATTGAATAACCTCGCGACAGCTGATTATTTTATGCTTATTTATCAATTTCCTTGCATATTGCACGGCTTTTTCGTAACAATAGCTCAACAAAAGGTTTCGTGGATTTTTGTGATGCTGTCATTCCTCGCTAGACATTCTTCTGTTCTGTTAATCATGGCTACCCTCTTCGGCTTTATATTGCCAGAGGCATCACATGCCGTATTCCCTACATTGCCTTATGTCTTGTTCTTCTTGATGCTGTTTACCTTGGTTGGAATGGAGCAAGGTGCATTACTTAACGCGTTGAAACAAAAACAATGCTGGTTCTATTCGTTGCTGCATAGTGTCGGCATGACGATAATTTCCGCCTCTATCGCTGTTAGCCTGAATGCATCAGAATCATTGCTTATCGCCATTGTGAGTGTTACGGCAACTGGTTCGTTATTTGCGACCCCTGCCATTGCTCGTTCTGTCGGTTTAAACCCTTTATCGGCAATGGCAATGACTATTGCTAGCACACTGATGATGCCATTAGTTCTTTATATCAATTTACTCATTTTTCAGAGTGAAGGTTTTACGTTGGATATGGCGAGTTATAGTATGCGCCTTCTCATATTCATTGTATTGCCTATGGCTTTTTCAGCCTTGGTCTACCATCTTGTTCCAAAGCAAACACTCACAAGGGTGCATGGCAAACTTTCTCATTTGACCATTATTTTAGTTTTTGCCTTCCCTTTTGGGCTTATTGGCCCGTTTAGGGATATTTTTGATGCTAACCCTGCTGAAGCTGGGCAGTATTTGGTAATAGCTATCGCGCTTTGCCTTCTCTTTTTTATTATTAGCGCTGCTATTTATTTTCGTAGAGGCAAAGACATTGCTTTACTCGCTGCTATAACTTCTGCTAACCGTAATGTTTTATTGACTTTTACTGTAGCCGGCAGTTACTTAGGCGCAGACTTTTTAATTCTTCTCGGTGCTTTGCAAATACCGACCTACGCGTTGCCTTTATTCATTAGATGGATAAACAATTACATTACAACCCGCGACTATTCACCTCAAACCAACCATCTGAAATAACATACCTAAGTGGCTTAACTGCTTGATGTCAAAAATATCAAAGAAAGAAGTCCGATCATCTTGCACGCATAATTTCTTTTCCTTATAGTGCGAAAGAATTCTCAGGGCGGGGCGAAATTCCCCACCGGCGGTAGTCCCTAAACAGGAAAGCCCGCGAGCGCTTATCTCTCTGCTAGATGAAGAGATAAGGTCAGCAGATCTGGTGCACAAGGTTTTTGCCTTTCAGTCCAGAGCCGACGGTTATAGTCCGGATGAAAGAGGATCTCAGTACAGTACTTGTCTACCCAACGGACAAGGATCTTTTATGCAGTTCGATTACTTAATGTTGATACTGCATATCTTTTCTTGCCAGTTACTTGTGTGACTGTGCTTGCTGACTTTCCATGCCCTGATTCTGGTAAATATTTATATTAGGAGTTTCTTACCATGAATCAGTCTCTACTTACCCCTTACGGCACTGCATTTGAACGTGTTGAAGCCGGTCTTGAAGCCATTCGCCAAGGTCGCGGTGTTTTGGTGGTTGATGATGAAGATCGCGAAAATGAAGGCGATATTATTTTTGCAGCCGAAACCTTAACCAGTGAACAAATGGCGTTGATGATCCGTGAATGTTCGGGAATTGTATGCCTCTGCCTAACCGATGAGCGAGTAAAGCAGCTCGAGCTACCAATGATGGTCGAGAATAATACCAGCGCGAACCAAACGGGCTTTACCGTTACCATCGAGGCAGCCAAAGGGGTGACAACAGGCGTTTCAGCTGCTGATCGTGTTACCACAATTAAAACAGCGATTGCAGACAATGCCGTCCCATCGGATCTGAGCCGCCCAGGGCATGTATTCCCGTTAAAAGCGAACAGTGAAGGTGTACTAGGTCGTCGCGGCCATACCGAAGCAACCATTGATCTTATGCGCTTGTCCGGTATGAAGCCTTACGGTGTTCTATGTGAGCTAACCAACCCAGATGGTTCGATGGCTCGCCTTCCAGAAGTGATTGAGTTCGGCAAGATCCATAACATGCCTGTCCTCACGATCGAAGACTTGGCGGCATACCGCCTGGCTAAAGAAGTGGCTAATTCTGAAACCGTTGAAACCCTGACAGCTTAATATCATTACCCAGCGAGTTACTGCGGTTTGAATATCAATGTTGCTGAGTATAAAAATACTCGGCAACATTTACTTTGTTCTCTGTACTATGCTCAGCATTAGTCTTTACGACTCACACACTCGGCATTAGATACATCAAAGCCGACCAAGCAGAAAGCCAACCTATAATAACCGCTATATCGCTCCAATCTTTCTTCATCCTTGACTCCAGATTTGAAAATCACATTTAAAAAATTCTGATGGTAAGACAATGACTTGACCAGTTAATTCATAAAACCAACAGTAAAATTACTCACCTAACTTTCATAACGGCGCTTATATGAATTTCTTAAAAAAAACCGACGGCCAAAGGTTATCGGTTTAATTTTTTCTTAGCAGGGGCAGCTTAGGCCACATCTTCCTGTTCGCACTCGCAAGGTATGAAATTAATCATTACCTCTTCAAACGCACCAAACGCCCGTCTGTGCCTAGCGTACTCCTCAAAAGCATCAGCCATAGTAATGTTTAAAGCCAAAGGCTCAGCACCAGGATTCACCAGTGCATCGTACCCTTCTTTACCTGTTGCTGTATAACCTGAAGAAACTGACAAGTAGACAGACTCGTCTTGGATATCTTCCCAGGTTCCATTTTTATACAACTTCAGCACTTCTATACGCTGCCCCTGAGTTGCGCAACATCGATAAGTGTATTTAAGACGTGATGTATAAGGAAAACTACCACTGCCCGTCCCTTCGACGCCATTATCAATAGCATTATTAATGGCACCTTCTAGCGCCCTTCGCAGTTGTTTACCGCTGACTTCGTAGACCATCAGCCCTATAGCAAATGGTAAAAGTCGGCCAGATATATCAGCGGCTGTAATGGGGCCTTGATGAAGCGATGCTCTCACTCCGCCAGCATTATGAATGCCGAAATCAACGGCATGGCCTCGCTGGCGCGATGACCAGACAAAACTATCGACGACTAAAGGCGCTATCTGACTCGGCCCTTTTTGATCAGGCACACGAATATGACGCAAGGGCTCCGTAAGCACAGCGACATCCTGGGTTTGAAGTTCCCGCACCGCAGGCCGATAGTCTTGGTTCAGCAGGTTTTCAATATGCGGATCTTTCACGCAAAACCGGACATTGTCTTGCACAGCCAGGTAATCTTTCACCTTCTGGTGTGTCGAATCATCCAAATGCTCACTTCGGCTCGCATCAACAGTGAACTGCCGACCCAGCAATAACTGATTTCTGCCTCCTGCCTTGGCCACTGTGCCGTCAGCATTGAAGTCGATGTCCAGTTGCCCCAATGCAAGGGCGTTACAGCCCGCTTGTACAACACAGGTTCCATTGACTTGTACCGCGTATTGATCCGAGACACTAAAGCCAATGTTACTAAAATCACCTTGCATGGTATGGGTATGGCCACCGATGATCGCACCGATCCCATCCACTTGCCCTGCTAGTTCCAGATCGCGTTCATAACCAAGGTGGCTAAGAACAATCACTTTGTTTATGCCAGCCCGGCGAATTGCCTCAACGGTTTGCTGAGCAACCAGAGTAACGCCCAAGAAGTGGGTATCAGGATCAGGGTTAGCAATCCCTTCCATATTTTCTATCGCTAAACCAAAAATGGCGATCGGTTCACCGTCCACCTCTCTGACCAAATACTTTGCATGTCCTTTGGCATTATCAAATCCAAAGACATTTTGCTTAGGCCGTAATGGATTTTGTTTAGCCTGAGATTCATTGGACAAATCCCAGTTCCCGGCCAGCAAAGGGAAATCAGCGCGATCCATAAAGTCTGCCACGATCTGATTGCCCATATCGAGTTCATGATTGCCCAAAGCCATCGCATCTATGCCAATAGCGTTTAACAGTGCGGCGTTCGCGGTGCCCTTGTACAGCGAAAAAAACAAAGTGCCTTGAAAGCAATCTCCCGCATGGACAAACAAAAAGTCACGGTTCTTAAGCAGTGCCTGCCTCTTTACTTCTCTCACCGCAGAAGACACCCTTGAAAAGCCACCACAACTTGCGAATACTGGCATTGGTGACTCGTTATTACTCACTGGAATTTGCAGAGCGATGGTCGATGGCTCGAAGTGTGAGTGGGTATCATTAATATGGGCAATAGTAATCTTTGCCGAGCGATGCAGATGTGTCATATAGCGTTGTAGGACTCCACTGAGAGGGGAAAATTATTTTATATCAAAACCTGTGTAATCTCAGAATTTCATGAGAATATTTCATTCATTACACCCAAAAACTATCCCAGATCACAATCATAAATCCGTATTATAGTTAAATCTATGTCGAATCGATGACAGGCGGAAGATAATGCTGCTGTCAATATCCGCAGTGATTCTTGCTGTATTGGTTGGGTTCCTTGCACAAAGAACTGGCCTGTGTATGGTACGAGGTGTACATGAGCTTATCGCCCGACGCCCAGCTTTTTTATTTGCCATATTATGCTGCGGCTTCTGGTATTGGCTTATTGTCCCTTTTTCAGGAAAAGAATGGGTTCCTTTCTTAACCAACCGTTTCGATGCCACATTTCATTTTTTGATTGGCGGTCTCCTGTTTGGCTTGGGGGCTGCATTAAACAAAGGCTGTTCTATCTCAACGATATCAAAATTGGCGAGCGGCCATTTTTACATGCTATCGACCATTACTGGCTGGGTTATTGGATGGTTGCTTCTTCCCCAGTTGACTCCCTCGCTCAGTTACTACCCCCTGGAAGCTATCCATACCCCGTTATTGTACATCCTCATTCCCCTATTGCTGCTGCTCTTTGTCACCATCATTCAAACATCTGTTGAGCGGCGATCATTGCTATATGGCGTGCTATTTTTTGGTATTACAGCCAGCCTGCTTACCTTGATTAAGCCTGAATGGTCGCCGAGCCAATTGCTCAAAGACATTTCATACAGCTTTTATCACAATGAAACGGTGAACTGGCCTGCATTGGAAAGGTATTTCATCCTTGCTGGCTTAATCTCTGGTATGGCTGTTGGTTCAAAAAGCCGCCTGCCACTTAACGAACTTCAATTTAGATACAAGCAAGTGCTGATTCATTTATTTGCAGGTACCATCATGGGGCTAGGTGCCTCAATGGCCTTAGGGGGGAACGATTCACAGTTACTCATTGCCCTACCCGCCTTTTCTCCATCAGGTGCCGTGACTATATTGTTTATGATCATTGGCATTGCGACAGGGCTTGCACTTAGGAAAGCTTACAAACGGATTGCCCAAAAGTAAAAAACCACGTTGAGCTAACGTGGTTTTTCATCACTTACTGGTAACGGCCATGGCGCAGCAGGAACTCAATCTTGTAACCATCAGGGTCTTGGACAAAGAAAAATTTTGCCAGAAGTTGCCCATCACGGAAGAACTCTTTAATTTCAGCAGGTTCATAACCAAGTTCAGACAGTTTTTTCTGCTCAGCCTCAAGATCGTCTACCGCCACTGCAATATGACCGTAACCGCTGCCATGTGTATAGGCATCAGTGCCCTCATTCCAAGTCAGTTCAAGCTCCATATCGTTTTCTTCATTACGAAGATAAACTAAGCTAAAGCCTTCAAAATCAAGGCGTTCTGCTATATCAAGATCCAGCGCTTCTTTATAGAATTTCAATGATTTATCCAAATCACCGACACGAATCATTGAGTGAATAATTTTAGCCATCTGACATCTCCATGATAATCAATATTTTAGTCGTTATATTTGCAGCAAACTATAGCAATTAGACACTAGGACAACAAGCCGTTTCCCTTTTCAATCAATCAGTTATTTTTTCAATATTGTGACAAATACACCGTCAGATCAGTGCTGTATAAGATAGGCTTAATGTATGAGCCAAACATCATTCCTTCACATTGTCTCTACTTTTTGTTTCTTCATGTTGAGGTGGCCATGCAGCTAAAACGCATCGAGATTTCAGGCTTTTGCGGTATTAAGCGATTATCCCTTTCATTCGATGAATTGACCGTGCTCATTGGTGAAAATGCCTGGGGTAAATCCTCATTACTCGACGCTCTCGATATCGCCCTCTCGCCAACGGCAACATTCCATACCTTCCATTTCGATGATTTTCATGTCGACTACAGCGCCGGCCATGCCAAGATGAGCCACCTCAATATAATATTGCATTGGCAGGAAGATTACCCCGGAGAGCATAAGGCTAGGCGATATAAAGCCTTTTCACCAGTATGGGTTAAAGGCGAAGATAATTGCAAAGCACTGTTTTATCAAATTACGAGTAGCGTATCAGGAGATAAAATAACAACAAAAAGACGGTTTCTCGATAAGCGTGGTGAGCCGATAAACTGTGAAGACAATGACAAACTCGCAAAGCAACTAATGGTGTTACACCCAGTAGTAAGGATACGTGATGCGCGACGTTTACGTGAGTATCATACCCAGTCACCCTCTAATGGCACTAGTAATGGAAACGGACAAAGTAATGGCAACGCGACTGAGCGCCGTAATGATGACAATCTCCGAATTCAACGCCGGTTAGACAACACCTGCAGGCGTCTAATGACGAAGCCCGGGCATGTCAGTCAGGCTGAAATAAAAAGCAGTATAAATGCACTAAGGACGTTAGTGGATCACTATTTCGCCTTTACCCCACATTACCGAAACCAAAACTTCGACCGGGTTCATTTTCCTGAGCGGGCACAATATGCGATTAACCCATTAGAGCAACTGACAGAACCAGAAACAACCAAACAAAGTCGCCTTGTTCTTATGGGGTTACTCAATGCATTCATACGTGCAAGAGGTCCTGTGGAGCTAAAACGGATTTCTCGCCCTATTTTAATCTTGGAAGATCCTGAAGGTCGATTGCACCCGACGATTCTCCATCAGGCGTGGACTTTTATTTGTAAAATGCCGATGCAGAAAGTGCTCACCACAAACAGCCCAGATCTTTGCTCAGTCGTCCCTCTGGAAAGTGTCAAAAAGCTGATCCGTAAACCCAATAAAACCAAAGTTTACTCCATTATCAACCATCGGCTCAGCCGTGACGAAGAACGACGGGTAACTTTCCATCTGCGTGTTCACAGGCCAAGTGCACTCTTTGCCAGAGCGTGGTTATTAGTTGAGGGAGAGACAGAAGTATGGTTGTTTAACGAGCTAGCGAGAATCTGTGGTTACAACCTTGCTGCTGAAGGGGTACAAATTATTGAATTTGCGCAAAGTGGCTTGAAACCCTTAGTTAAAGTTGCACGTCATTTTGGGATTGAATGGCATTTGGTCGCTGATGGCGACATGGCAGGGAAAAAATATGCCGATACGGTGAGGAATATATTAGGCAACGAAGCGGAGCGGCACCGATTAACCATGCTGCCTAAAAGAGATATAGAGCACTTTCTGTTCTTTAACGGCTTCGAACCATTATTTAGAGATTTAGCCAATATTCCAGTTGACTCACCAATAACGCCTAAAAAGATCATTCAGCGCGCCCTTAAACGGCATGCAAAACCGGACGTAGCGCTCGCCATGATCAACTTTATTGAACAAGAGAATGTCGATAACATCCCTATTTTATTACGCTGGATCCTTAAGCGTATTGTTGCTATGTCTCGAGGTCAGAGCTAAAGCCTCAAAGTATTAATTTAGTTTTTCAAAAAACAAGGTAACCGTGCCGACCGTAAACCCCCACTTAGTCATCTTGGCTGTATTGAACAAATGTTTGTCGTCTTGCAGATGCATCCAGTCATTAAAAGTGATGTCGTATGTTGTGCCATCAACCGGAATACGTAAGACGTATTGCCAATGAAGTGTGTTGCCTAAAGCAACACCGTGAGCCTCACCTACCACATCGTCAGCTCGACCTATATATGTTCCATCTTGGTTTTGGCTTATCACCCATACCCGACGTTGTTTTTCCCCATCATCGAAGACGAAATCTTCTTCTAGGGTCAAAACATCATTGCTAATAGTACCTTTAATATCTACAGAAAACCGCCGTGTCTGCTTCCCGCTTCTATCTTGCAGCATCCCCCAAGCTTTGATATCACCTTCAAAATAGCTGAATAAGTTGAATATAGGCTTGGTGTTTTTATAGTCTGTGATCGTTGCACTGCAGCCGAACAAGCCAAACAAACACATTATCAACCACCCGATTAGCCAATATTGATTTCCAGATTTTGTTATTGATTTCATTAACGTTTACCTATCAACTGGTTTCGGATATCAGGGTAAGCCGTATATGGAGACAACCAAATTTCTAGGAAAGATTGAGACATTTCAATATCCTTCAACACGCCAATTTGACGGTTATCTTGGAAAAAAGCCCCTTTGGTGTCATCTAGAACGAATATCAAACGATCACCTTTTTTAACATCTGGCCAAATCTGCTCTAGGCGGGTGGTCCACTGATTTCGTTTGGTAGAGCTTATACCTAGGTGACGCCATTGGTCATTTGTTGCCTCGATAAGATCTTCGCTGTCGATGTTTCTATGATAACGAATGACTAATGCAAGATTATCGCCTTCAGCTTGGTATACCCCGTCAGGTGATCGAAGCTCTGAATCGTAAATAACCCATGGCCCCCAAGTTAATCTAGCATCTCCGACAGCAGGCCATGCTTGCCAAGGTGTTGAAGCATTAACATTTACCGATACAAAGCCCAAAAGCAACACCAACAAGGTGTATCGGCTTAACAAGGATCGTAAAAGTTTCATATATCCCCCTTGAGGGCAGCAAAGCTTGATAATTGTCGTTAGTTACAAGTAATGAGGCTCAGTGCGTTTCATCATTAGCGCTATGCCCGATGAAAATAACAGCCAGATGACAAACAATACTGACATAGTTACCCCGACACCCAAAGGCCATTGCACAGCTTCTAAACGGTATCCGGCAAAGTAACTCATCGAGCCACCTATTCCGCCTAGAAGGCCGATTAACGTTACAGGGTAATGAGATATTGTATTTCTCATAAACCATACGAAAGTACCGAAACCAAGCCAAAGCATGATCAGCCAAGTGGGAAGGATAAAGCTTTCAAATGCAAAGATATCAACAACACTGAGAGTAAAATCCATTACCACACCGACTAATGCTATCGAAAATGCGACTTTTATACCGTTTGGAAACCTCCACCAGCAGGCAACAACAAGTAGCACAAGTACCCACACGTAAGCCTGTTGCCCTAACACCGCGATTAACCAATACACATTAAATATTAGGCCTGCTAGAAGTAATTTCTTACCGGACATAGTCATCACCATCGTCGTCCCGAATGTTAGTTAGTAAGTCGGTTCAGCCTCTCCATCCACTTCTACTTGCAACTAGCTGAACAGTGCTAATACTTCTCTCTAGAAATCCACCTTCGCAATAACAAAGATAATAACGCCACATTCTTATGAACTGCTCGTCAAATCCGCTTTGAAGGTATTGGTCAATATTCTGATTGAATCCTTTATGCCAGTCAGCCAACGTTTTTGCGTAGTCCATACCCATGTCTTTCAGATCCCTGATCACGAAATCAGTATGTTGTGTTAAATGCTGAGAAAGAACCGTCACTGAAGGCAAGAATCCACCAGGGAAAATGTATTTCTGTATGAAATCCACACCCTTGCTGTAACTGTCATAACGCTGATCGGCAATAGTTATCGCTTGAATTGCCAACAAACCATCTTGCTTCAGTAGTGACTGGCATTTTTTGATGTAAGTTGTCAGGTACTCTTTCCCAACCGCTTCAATCATCTCGACGGATACAATTTTGTCGTATTGCCCAGTCAAGTCCCGGTAATCATCGAGCAATAACGTCACCCGATCGCATAAACCTTCTTCTTTAATCCGCTTTTTAGCCCACTGATGTTGTGCATCAGATATGGTTGTTGTCGTCACTCGGCACCCATAATGCTTAGCGGCATGAACGGCGAGTGCACCCCAGCCCGTACCAATTTCCAACAAATGGTCTTGCGGCTTAAGTTCCAACTGCTTGCAGAGACGATCCATCTTATTAAATTGCGCCTGTGAAAGGCTTGTATGCTCACCGTCATAGATTGCAGCGGAATAAAGCATATTCTCGTCTAGGAAGGTACGGTAGAAATCGTTACCAAGATCATAATGCGCAAGAATATTTTTCTTGGAGGACTGCTTGCTGTTTCTGCGGGTATAGTGCAACCAATTATTCTTTAAAGTCGTCAGCCAACCTATTTTTGACTCAATGTTATCAAGAATAGGTAAGTTCCGCGCCAACACCCGAACAACCTGTGTTAAGTCAGGAGAATCCCACCAACCATCCATATAGGCTTCGCCAGCAGCGATACTCCCACCATCTAGGATTCGCTTGTAAAAACCTTGATGCTTCACAATTATCTGAGCTTGCAAATCCCCATCACGATCTCCAAAATGATAGGTATCACTCTGGTTTTCTGACACCATCAAACCACTACCATCTAGCTGCTCCAAAAACTGGAAAATGAATTTCCTAGCAACACGATCAGTACCTGATAAGGACAAGGCCCCTTGGCTTAATTCACTATTTAACATGATACCTCTTCTCCTTATTTTTTGATGGTTGAGGAAAATGCTTGTTTTCATTTACTGTCGCTGGTGAATCGGTGCTAGCTGGGTGTGAATAGAATGGCACTTTTTTTAGCCACAACCTCAGCGCCTGCCAGTAAATCCCGAACACAACTTTAACTGTCTGAATTGGCGTTTTAGCAATATGCTGCCATAAAATGGATGATGTTAGAGGCTGACGCTTAAGCGACATAGTAGCATCCAGCACCTTGATATCAGTTTGTTGCTCGTGAATATCCAAATGGAGAAAAACATTATCTGCCGGCTGTTTCAATTTCCAGTAATAGTGTTGCTCCATCGGATTGAAGGGCGAAACATGGAATGACTTTTCCTCACGCCACTGTTTATCCCTCCAACGCTCGACAGCGGGCAATGCATAGTAATGTTTTTCATTCCATGGCGTATTGCTCACTTCTGCCAGTACCCATTTCCACTCACCTTGCTCATCAAATACGTAGTACATATTCAATGGACTAAAATACAAGCCTGCATACCGAAGTTGGCAAAGCATCAAAACGCGACCGGTTACAGGCTGATTAGTTAACTGCTCTAGTTTTCCAAGTACAGCGTCTTTCAAGGCTAGACCTTGCTGTTCGATATCAGCGCAGGTTGATACTTTTAAGTGCTCGCTACCCCGCAAGTAATCAGAGAGCTTGAACCTTGCAAAGTGATACCAGCGGTGACCAAAACCGAATACCTGTTTTTCAAGCTGGCCGAGTTCATCCAAGTTGATAAGCGGCATGAACATCGGATATTGGAACTGATGCGAAACAGGCGTAAACCGTCGGTGCCTGACAGTACCGGAATACAAGCCGCTATTCATGACTCCCCCCTACTTCCTGCCTCTAAGGCAGATAATTCGCCAGAGCCATGACTCTGTGTTGAAAGTTCAAGTTCTAGCTTGTTGATCTGGTCGACGACATCTAGTGCACTTCGAACACCATCTTCATGAAATCCGTTGTACCAATAGGCACCACAAAACCAAGTATGGTCAGCCCCATTAATTTGTTCGCGACATTGCTGGGCTTGGATACTTTCTGTTGTAAAAACTGGGTGGGAATAAACGAACTTACGCAAAATTTTCTCAGGCGCAATTTGCTCGGTTTGATTCAATGTGACACAAAATGTTTCCGGCGCATCTAGACCTTGTAAAATATTCATGTTGTAGGTTAGCGTGGTTTGTTCGTCTTCCCACTGGCCGGTGTCATCTTTGCCGAGATAATAGTTCCAGGCCGCCCAGGCAGCCCGGCGCTTTGGCAACAGCTGATCATCAGTATGCAGTACCACGTCATTTTTCTGATAGCCCAATGCACCAAGAATTGTTTGCTCATCATCCGACGCATCCGACAATAGGTCTAGTGCCTGATCACTGTGACTGGCAAAAATGACATGATCATATATCTCGCAAACACCGTTGGCAGTGATAGCCACTTTTCCATGTGTGCGTTTAACCGCAGTAACAGGCGTGGATAAACGTATTTTGTCTTCGAAAGGGGCAATCAACCGTTTGACATACTCCCTTGAGCCTCCCGGTATGACGTACCACTGCGGCCTGTTTGTGACTTCCAGCAACCCATGATTGCGGAAGAAGCGGATAAAAAACTCCAGCGGGAATTGGCGCATGTCTGACAATGTCGAGGACCAAATTGCCGCCCCCATGGGCAAGATGTAATTTTCACAGAAATAGCTATTGAAATGGTGCGTGGAGAGAAAGTCTCCCAGCGTACTAGCCTTACTCACTTCTGATTGTAAATCGATATCACGTGCCAAACGGTTAAAGCGCAATATGTCATAAATAAACCGATAGAAAACTGGGTTTATCAAGTTTCGCTTTTGCGCAAACATCGAAAGTAAATCATGGCCATTATATTCAAGGCCATTCAAGGTATTATGAACGCTGAAGCTCATCTCTGTGGGTTGGCCGACGATACCTATTTCTGCAAGCAGTTTTTCGAAGTTCGGGTAAGTCCGATCATTAAACACAATAAACCCGGTATCAATCGCGTACTTACCGCTTTTGACCTCTACATCTACCGTTGCGGTATGCCCACCGATATAATCATTTGCTTCATAAAGAGTGATATCGTGATCCGTATTTAAGTAATGCGCACAGGTAAGGCCTGATATCCCACTGCCAATAATTGCTATTTTCATGCGGTTTTTCCTGTCATACGTTTAACGGTAGCCAATTGCAACCTAATGGGTAACAAAGCAATAAACTTTAAGAACAAGCTGAATTTTTTTGGAAAATGTATTTCTTTCTTCCCTGCCTTAATACCTTCCCTAATTTTTTCCGATGCAAACTCAGGTGACATCAACATGAGCATTGAAAAATCATTTTTATCCGTTAATGGCGTTTTTACAAAACCAGGACTGACTAAGCTGACTTTCACTCCTTTGCTTGTCAAATCAATAGACAGAGTGTTAGCAATATAAGCAATAGCCGCCTTCGAAGAGCCATACGCTTCCGCCCTCGGCAACGGGATATAGGAGGCAGTAGAACCAATAATAACCAGATGAGTATGCTCATTGAAAGATGATTGCAGTGCTTCGATGCAATTGAGCAGGCCGAAAATATTCACATCGTATACACGCCGAAATAAAGCCACATCAATCTGGCCGTGATCTATATATTCGCATGTTCCCGCATTTAAAATGATCAAATCAGGTATAGCACTCAATGCCCCTAATTTATCATGCACATCTGCGTTATCTGTCACATCAAAACTGATTGTCGATATATGATCATTTATCTCTGACAATGCCTGCAAACGTTCGGTATTTTGCCCACAACCAAGGACTGACCAACCTTCATTTGCATAGTCAATGGCGAGTTGCTTCCCAATACCGGAGCTGGCTCCTGTTATCAATACCTGCTTATTTGTGTTCATGATTACAGTCTCGCTTTGATTTTGCGGACGATTGATCCTAGCAGGGGGATGCCTTCATAAAGCATTTCCCCCATATCGAAATAATCCCGGTGGTGGATCACTTTTCCTTCAGCAAACACTAGCCTCGAACAGCCATTAACCAATCGACTTTTACCTGACTGCAGGCGTGGGTGCTGAAAAGTCATTACCCATTGCACATAAGCAATATCGCCATGGCATACCTGCTCAGTAATATTGAAGCTACAGTAATCTACTGCATCGAATAATCGAGCAAAATAGTCAGATAGCTGCCCCCAGCCTTCCATACGATGAGCAGGGTCTTCAAAGACAATATCTTTATGGTAGATATCTCTTAGTTCTGATAAATCCTGCTTATCCAAATTGCGGTACGCTGTGACGAATTTCTCAGCTATCGCTACATTTTGCCCATCCATATGATCTCCCTACTCTTGAGGTAATTCAGCTAGGTTCTTAAAGAGACATTCACAACTCTTTGGCTTCCTTAAATGCACTGATTGCCATCAACCTTGCCTGTTTGTGATCAACAATCGGTTTGGGGTAATTGATACCATCGCTGCCAGGCCAAAGGTGCGGTTGATGAATATATTTATCCGGAACGTCTTTTAACTCATACAACCAAGTACGGATAAATTCCCCTTTTGGATCAAAGCGTTCACCCTGTGTTGTGGGATTAAACACCCGAAAGTAAGGTTGTGCATCAGTGCCCGTTGAAGCGGCCCACTGCCAGCCGCCATTGTTTGAAGCAAAGTCGCCGTCAACGAGTTGAGACATGAACCATTGCTCCCCAGCCTGCCAGTGAATCAACAGATCTTTGGTAAGAAAACTTGCCGCAATCATCCTTAATCGGTTATGCATCCAACCGGTTTCTTTTAACTGGCGCATTGCGGCATCTACGATAGGAAAGCCTGTCTTACCCTGCTGCCATGCAGCCAACATTTCACTCGATGTCTGCCAGTGCACTTTTTTTGTCCATTGCTGGAAGGGCTGATCCCGGCTAAGGCTGGGATAGGCAACGAGCAAGTGGCGGTAAAACTCACGCCAGATTATTTCATTGAGCCAGCTAAATGCCCCACTTTCTGGCTCATCCAAACACATAGGGCTGACAGCGACCAGCACCGCAATACACTGTCGAGGAGACAGCATGCCTAGCGCCAGATACGGAGACAAACAACTGGTTCCATCTATAGCTGGTATATCGCGTTGCTGATGGTAGTCCTCAACTTTCTCGTAGCAAAAGGTCACCAAACGCTGGCGAATCGTTTCCTCATCGACAGGCCAAGCCATACTATCGACTGGAGGGTACGTTAATGGTATTTCGCCGCAATCAGTCAAGGTGACAGGATCCCTCAAGGCCTCCGGTATGGGCAGCGGAGCTGGAGACAGTGATCGGAACACTTTCAGCCATTCCTTTCTAAAGGGGGTGAATACCTTAAACGCTTCCCCCTTTTGTGTCTGAACTTTACCTGGCGCAATAACGCAGCAATCATCAAAAAGACTAAATTTAATTTGTCCTTCGGCTAACTTATGACCCGTAATGTCATCACGCTGCAATTCGTTCCACTCATATTGCTTGTTGCAGAAAACATGGGATACGTTTTTCTCTTTCGCGAACTCCACCAATAACTCGGAGGCTTGTTCAAAATCAGCAGTTTCTTTGCAAACAAGTGGAATACCAATTTCCGCCAATTGATCCCTTAGAATAGGTAAACGGCGCCGGATTAAATCAACCTGTATTGGGGCGACATGATGTTCATGCCATTGCATTGGTGTTGAAATATATAGGGCAATGAGCTGGTCGCAGTGTTTTGCCGCTGCAAACAAAGCGGTGTTATCCACAACACGCAAGTCAGTGCGAAACCAAACTAAACCTATTTGCTTATGCTGACGCATGCTGCCACTCCAATAATTCAGGATGGATAGTGTTTATACTGCCAATTGTTACCAACTCGCAGCCTGTTCCGGCTATTAACTGCTCAAGCTGACCAGGGATATCCAAAGGCAATTTATTATCACCATCGATAAATAACTTTTTATCCACCCATGAGTTGAGTAAAGGTGCTAACGATGCAAGTTTTCCTTTTAATTTAGGTAGCATCATGACGCTGTATCCTAATTCAGATAACTCAACTGCTTTGAGCCAGAAACGTGAGTTTGGCTCATCGTCAAAACTAATCAGCAGGCATGGCCTCTTGTTACGTTTGCGTGAAGCGGCTATCAACGATAGGCACCTTTCCTGAAAAACACTTCTCCAAATGACCATTTGCATATCCAGCAAAGGGTTGTCTGGTTGCGTGATTTCGTTTATAACCGCCCCGATAATTTTGCTTTCCAACACTTTGGTAGGATACTCTTTCATCAATTGGATAAGCTGTTTATCCAATGCGAAAGAGTCCAACTGCGCCAATGATGACAGAATACTTCCGATTGCCTTCTGACTCTCGTTTTGTTCGCCTTCATCAATAAGAGGGGAAAGCTTGCCCAGCATAGGCTTTACTTTGCCAATGGCGACACCTTTATCAAGCCATTCAACAATTTCTTTTATCTTAGAAATATCGTGGTCAGTGTATAGACGGTGCCCTTTCTCGGTTCTCATCGGATTAAGCAATCCATAACGTCTCTGCCAAGCCCTTAATGTCACGGAGTTCACACCTGTGATCTCAGAGACCTCTTTGATCGCGTAATATTTGTTATCAGAGTCCATAGCGTAATTTCAAATCTTCCGGATATGGGTCAAGGAATGTTTGTAGTTGCAAATACGGGTCAGGATATTCTCGTAAGTAATGCTTAATTAAAGCCAATGGCGCAAGGATGGGTTGATTGCCTTCCTTGTAGCTCATGATTAGCTCAGACAATTCCTGCTTTTGCTCTTTGGTTAGTGAACGTTTGAAATAACCCTGTAAATGCATCAGCACATTGGTTTTGTTTTTCCTCGAAGCGCGCTCTTTTATCGCTTCCATAAATTTGAGGCGGTACTCTAAATAAAATTCGTCGATATCCCATTCGCTAATATGTGCAACCATACTGCCCAAGGCTTTATATGCCCCCGGATTGTGTGCCATTAATACCAGCTTGTAACGGGAGTGGAATTTCACAATAGCATTGGCAGAAAGCTGGTCTCGCACTGAATGATAAAAATCATTAAGGGCAAAAATGCGGAAAACGAAGTTCTCACGCAACACCGGATCATTCAAACGACCATCTTCTTCAACCGGTAACCAAGGCATTTTAGCCATTAACTCTCTGGTATAGATGCCAACAGAACCACCTGGAACGGTGTTGTTGTTAGGTATGTGAAGTTTTACACGTTCCATACCGCATGTCGGGGATTTAGCGCAAACCACATAGCCGCACAAGTCATCGAACTGAGAGGCTTTCTTGTGGGCAAATTCCACCATTTTATCGGTGTAATCAATTTCTTGTCGCTTACTTTCGACTAAACGGATTTCATTTGAGGGCAGTTGAAGAAGGCGAATGACAGGACGTGGAACATCCATACCGATGCCCACCTCAGGGCAAATAGGCTTAAAATTCAGATACTTGGATAACTCATCAACGATAAATCGATTGAGTTTGTGCCCGCCATCAAACCTTACTCGCTCGCCCAGAACGCAAGCACTGATCCCAACTTGTATTTGCATGACTATCCCTACCTTGTACAAAACTAATCTCTTGTACAAGGAAGAGTAGTAGATTGGATCAATTATACAAATAATTTTTTTGTATAATTGCAACCTGTAACATAATAACTATTGTTCACATATCGCTATTGCCAATGCAAAAGCTATTTGCACTCACGCTCTATCCACTGCAAATAGTCTCTGTAACCGGCTGTGATAGGAAGCTGGATGATTTCCGGTGTTTCGTAATCATGGTTGGCAAGAATGTCTGCCTCCACCTGTTCATACAGGTCGGTAGTCGTCTTAATCACAGCCAACTTTTCCAGGTCATTATTCACCTTACCATCCCAGTGGTAATAACTCTCGATCGATTGGACTTGTATACAAGCAGCCAGCCGCTTCTCGATTAACGAATGGATAATTGCCTTCCCTACTTTTTCATCAGCGAAGGTTGTCATCACTACGCATTTATCAGCCATCTTCTCATTTCCATTAATCATTATTGATAAAAAACAATAACAAAAAAGGGAGCACACTGCTCCCTTGTTGAATTAAGATTCTGATTTTATGGGCATTTAGATACCATTAACTGTTCAGGCTCACCCGTTTCAGAGAATTTTAGGCTCCAAACGTACTCACCGGTTTCAGGTAACGTCACAGCGGTATCTTTACCGTAACCACCTCGCTTAAGCATCGCGACTTTACCCGGCGTCAGCTCAAGACCGTCAGCAGTAAATTGCGGTGACCAATCTTTCGTTGCGTACTGCATGCGAAATGCCCCGGCTTTCTCATCGATAACCGCCTGATAGGTATTATCACCGACGTAGTTATAAGCTCGATTCGGCTTGTGTTTCCATCCTGCATCGACAAAGTCACCTACAACATACAGGGTCTTACCAATAGGGCCGGCACCTTCAACTACAGGGTTGTCACATTGAGCCATAAAGCCCTCCCCCATTAATGATACAGAGGTCGTTGCTGCGGTTTTGGTCAGTCCGTTTGCTGATGGCTTAGCAATCTTCAAAAACTTTGCTTCAAAAGGTGACAAGTTGATTTGATACTCACCGCCGGTAGCGTCGTAAACTTTGCCACTAAGCAAGTCCACCAATTGCCCTTCAGAAGCAATATCTACTGCGGGTAAGGAAATAGATTCCGCCTGTGTTGTCGTGCTAACCATATACAACAGTGCTTCATCATCCGTCTGCTTATGGTCAACATAGGCGGTGTCATTGGCGACGATATTGGTTCGCTCTCCACGGCTTAAGGCTGGGTGAGACGCTCGCAACGACATCAACTGAGACACATAATGCTTCAAATCACGCTGATTAGTATTTAGAGAGGCCGTTATACCGTCAATATTGGCGCTGGTACGGGCAACATGGTCATCACACAGCCCTTGGACAGCACAGTCTAACTCGACCTTCTTCGCATAGCCTTCAAGCTCATCACCAATTTCTTCACCGTAATACAAAGTGATTGGCCCTGAATATGCCGCTTGGAAAGACAATGCCGCTTTGTGCCTTGCCCAATATTCAGGCTGATCCGGCGAGGCAATATCGCCACGCTGCAGCAAATCACCAAAACGAACCAAATCGTGATTGCCTAGCATCAGGTTCGGCTTGGCGTGTGATGGATAAAGACTATGAAGGTTCATCCCTTCATCAAGCCATTTCCCTCCCTTGTTGCCAATACTGTTTTCATTGACCGCAAAGGTTTCTACGACGCGGTAACGAACCGGGAAATCAAAGGCAGAACAAAGCGCAGGCTCACCCTCTTTTCCGTAACCTGTTTCTTTGATGTAGTTTTCGTTGTTCCAGATTTCCGCAACCATATAACCCAACGGGTTCACAGTTTCGCCCTCTGAATTAACATAGGTCACTGATTTAGAGGCTTCATCTACACTAGCGCGGATAGCGGCCCATGCCTCAGTTGGTACTTGATAAGCTTGGTCTAGGCGCCAGCCATCAATCTTAAGCTCTTCGATCCAGTAGGTAGCAACTTCCTGATAGAAGTCGAGGCTTTCTGGGTAGCTAACTGGGTTATTCTCCCCAGCTGGCAATCCACCTTCAGGCGAAGGTACAACATTACCTTTATGATGGCCAAATACGCCATCGAAGAAGACATATAGCCCCTTCTCATGCGCTTTTTCTACCAACTCTTTTGCTTGCTCCATGGTGCCGAAGCGTGGGTCAATAGCAAAATAATTACTGGTGAAGTAGCCTGTTGCATCCAGTCTGTCAGCCCAGTGATCCTGCCCCTCAATGGGCATTGAGTCAAAAATAGGCGTCAGCCATATTGCATTCATCCCCAAAGACTCGATGTAATCCAATGAATCTATGATGCCTTGCAAATCACCCTTGTGGTGGCTGGTACCATAACCAGTGCCATGCCCGATGCTATCGTCACCGCTGACAAAGCTTTCCACCATAATTTGGTAGATACGCAAATCGTCCGATTGCGTCATCATTGAGGTATCGCACATATAGGCATTAGAATTTACGCCAGCCACTTCAGCGGCATTGTCTGCACTATTGCAGGCAGTGAGCGACGCTGCAATCGCCACAGCAAGGAAAGATCGTAGGTTCCTTTTCACATCGAGTCTCCAAGTTTGTTGTTATGATTTCCCTATTATTCATAACATTGCAGGAGTCATACCCTCCTCTAGAGGGTGAACGGGGGCGTAGATGGGGGGGCGTAGAAATTTGAGAGGCATATTATTGAAATATTCCTTTCGCTTGTGGGGTTACACACAGAAAAAAACAGCTACAAAATGAGAGCTGAAGCATTTTTCTGCAACCTGTTAACAAGTATTCAACGTACATTCTGTTAGGGAATCCACGTTTCTATGTCTATGAATGTATGAGTTGAAATGTTCGTGAATGAACGCTCAAAATTTGAAATTGGCTGTGAAGTGAAGCAAAAAGGATGAAATATAGCCATCCATACCGTGCTTATCCATAAATCTGTCTTTCCAGTCAATTACACTGCTAGAATAACGCAATAAATTTTGCTTAATGATAGGTATCAAACCATGCAACATGACCAATTCGAAACACTGGTTAAATCTCTTTGTGAATTGGACTCTGTTCCCCAAGTACTTGAAGCACTTAAAGCCAACGAAGATACAGAGATCGCTGAGTCGGCAGCATCACTTACAGGCCAATTCAAAGTGGCTGAAATTGAAGGCGAACAACGTATCTACCATGTGTCACTAGAACAAAATGATGAAGGTGAGCAGGAAGAGTATGCCGAATGGATCATGAATGTTGGTGATGATGTGATCAAATTCGTCGCCTGGTTCTTCTTTGATATGTTTGACGTAAAAGCGAAAGATGTTTACCAAGCTGCAGGCCGCACTTACCAACAGCCTAAGCGTAAGTAATCTTTTTGGCTTCACCGTTTATTTTTGTCAAAGTAAACGGTGAGGCCAGCAAACATTAATATCATTCAGACAAAAACAATCGCTTACGGTATTCCCTCGGTGAGCACCCATGATATTGCCTAAAACGATGAGTAAAGTTGAATGGGTCTTGATAACCCAGGCGCTGAGCCACCATACCGATAGTCCACTCCTGGTAGTAAAGTAAATCTACGGCCTTTTCCATCCGAAGCTGGATCAAACGCTGCTGTGTTGAGCAATCATACAATTGCTTGGTGATGCGATTTAGCTGTTCTGTACTGAGAAAGCATTGTTTGGCTATTCCCTTCACCGTCCAGTTAAGATGAAGCTGAGACTCAATGTCATTGAAAACACTTTGAACGCGCAATACAGAGTTGGAAGGAGCCAAGTTGGCACTCCCGAGCATTAAACGAGAAAGTTCGCTGGCAAACAGCTTCCTGTAACTGGCTCGGCCACCGATTTCGCTGTGTAGCAAATTCATCACTGACCATACTTGCTCACAGATATGGGTATGTTCGACTCGCTGTCCATTTGCCACCAGCGGCAACCATTTATCACCGGGTTTCAAAAGCACCCAGGCCATCTTCCAGCCCTTTTTCTTGTCTGCCAATTCAAAACGGAAAGGTTGCCCTGCTGGCAAGATCGTCAGTGTATTGGGCATCAGGTGATATTGGCGTTCTGAAAGGGTTAATAACCCAGCCCCCTCTTGAGTCAACAGAAGAGTATGATTGGTCGTCGCAACCCGCTCTATCTCATATCCCTCAGCCAATTCGGCCAAGCCCGCCATAAAAAAGCCGTTATCGGTCAACTCAGGCAGATCAGACTGAGTAAGAAAGCGCTCCTTACAAGCTTGAGCCAGATAAACCTCTTCTTTCCAATCCGTTTTGGGCTGAGCCAATGCAAAACCCATGGTGACAGATTCACACAGGTTTTCTGTATTTTCTAACATGTCACTCCATTTTTGTGTTCGCTATAGTTGCCGTCCATTACCAAGCCGATCTATCTCTACAAACCGCTCTACCTCTAATGGGTATGATCCGGAGACTGACGATGACAACAATTAAAAACAACCCAACAGCACTACCACAAGACCTCTTTGCCCGTATCGCAAAACTGGCCTTTCCCGTTGCCATTCAAAGTGCCCTCGTGGCGATTCTAGCACTTGCCGATGTATTAATGGTGAGTGATTTTGGTCAATCAGCCACAGCCGCTGTAGGTATCGCTTCGAAATGGCATTTTGTTGCCATTATGATCATGGCAGGGTTGGCCTCAGCCAATGGTATCTTAGTGTCCCAGTATTGGGGCAAAAAAGACAGTATTCATGCCAAAACGGTCACCATTCAAGCGATGAAGCTTGGGGCAACCATTATGGTACCAGTCACTATTGTGATTACAGTATTTGCCCCGCAAATTATGCGTCTGCAGACTAGTGATCTGGAAGTCATCATGCAAGGCAGCCAGTACTTGTGGTACAGCTTCCCAGTTCTGATCCTTACTCATGTGATCATTACGTTGGAATCTAGCCTTCGTGCCAGCGATGATGCCCTTCTACCACTTATCTTTGGTGCTATTACCATTGCGTTGAATATTGCCTTGAATTTCCTGCTAATCAAGGGTGGCTTAGGCATACCTGCTATGGGGGTAGCCGGCGCGGCGCTGGCAACGACCATTGCTCGATTTGCACAGGTTTTAATGATGTGCGCCGTATTGGCTTACCGCAAGCATTGGCTGGTTGTTAGCCAATCTATCCGTAACCACCAAACACTGTGGATGACGTACCGTAAGCTGGCTATTCCGCAATCTTTAAACGCACTACTTTGGGCGCTAGGTACACTGACCTACCAAATTATCTTTGGTCACATGGGCACCACTGAACTTGCGGTATTTAGCATGATTGGCCCATTTGAATCACTGCTATACTCCGTTTTCATGGGTATTTCCGTGGCATGTTCAGTATTAATAGGCCAGTCTTTAGGGCGTGATGAATTCGAAAAAGCCCAAGCGATGACAGCATTCTTCCTTAAATTCGTGCTGATTGTCGGCTTGGGGATGGGCCTGTTCCTTTATCTCAATCACCTGTATGTGCTCTCTTGGCTCAACCTAAACCAAGAAGACTTAATGCCGCTGGCTAAACCCGCTATGTATGTGATCAGCATTGGCATCACACTGCGAATGCTCAATATGATTATCATTAACGGCATTTTACGTACCGGTGGCGAGAATCTGTTCTGCTTGAGAATGGACTTTATCGCTATGTGGATGATTGGTATTCCATTTACCGCATACGGTGCATTTATTGGTGAGTGGACATTTGGATGGGTTTATCTGGCTTTATTAGCTGAAGAAGTAGTTAAACTGTCACTATGTTTCAAACGTTATTTGAAGCGCCGCTGGTTAAATAACTTAACTGTCCAACCGCAGCCCGCTAACGCCTAGTACCCAAACGGGTTCAAAAAAACTGGCTACGTTAATTTAGCAACGTAGCCAGTTAAGATGGAAACTAAGCCGATATTATTATGCTGCTGCTCTACCTACTACGAGTGAAAACAGGAATATTGATATTACGGCTGCTAGCAATTTAAGCTCGCGTTTTTTCATGTGCGCCTCCTTTAACTGGGCTTAGAATCAAACTACGTACCATTGTGATGAAAAAGCCAGTCAGCACTAAGTTCAGTGCTAATGACAACATACTGATCGTCACAATAGGTCCACCAAATCCATAACCGATACTGATCATCAACACACCAGCACCAACTTCGCCACGCGGCCACATACCTATCGACAGCGCTAAGCGCTCTTTCACAGTGGCCTCGTTGCGGTAACAAAATAATGGGAACATTTTGCCGAGATTAGACACAATGGAAATCATAATCACATGGAATACTATCTCGCTCATTTCCATTGCCGGCATGGCTGTCGTCACGCTTGTATTATCCGCTGGCGCAACAGCACCGAAAATCTGAGGCAGGCTCAAACCGACCAGCACCATGAAAATACAGGCAACTGCAGTAGACACTTTTACATCTTCAGCCGATTCATGCTGCGATTTCATCATACAGCCAAGTACAAAGGCCGGGAGTAATACTTCAAAGTGAATATCCGTAGAGATATAGAACAGCTCACACAGGCCTGCAATCAAGACTGAATAAGCCACAATCGAACTTGCCGAAGCTGGGATATTCCACTTGTGAAGGTACTTGTAGCCCATAACCAACAGCACAAGCATCGCTATTAAGGTCAAGCCTAGTGCTGGTCGCCAACCGACAACCAAAATAGTTAATGGGATCATCAATAGTACGGTATCAAGATCATCAAAAATGGCTAACACCCGCGCCTTTTTGAACATCCAAGTCGCACCAAGACCTGCCGCGGCGAGCATCGCGAACAATACACCGGCTGAAGTTGGTGCTGCAAAGCGGCCTATAACAAGTGTTTCTTTCCAAGCATCAGCATTAAACCAGAGCTCACTCGGCATCAGTACAAAAATAAAATAGAGAACAACAGCGATCCAAGGGAATGTCGCAGTGGTCATAGCTACGACATAGTCCCAGCCATATTGCTTTAAATTGTTTTTATCTATATCGAATTCACGCCCGACGTTGATCATGATGTAAGCCAATGCAGACATCGTCACAACCATCAATACTGGCTGCAAGGCGCTATAGCCTTGGAAATACAGTGGGAGCAATTGTGATAAGAACAAGCCAATCAAAAGTAAAATTGAATAGAGTAAGACTTTTTTCACATTAAAACCTTATTAAGAGTAATCTTCATTCTACAAGCGTCTATTTTTTTGTTTTCTTGAGTGTGAATATATTGATTAAACTTATTTCAGTGTTTTATTTAGCGTATAAAAAAGTATGAATATGTAATGGAAATATCTTTTTAATTAACAATATCGATAAACGTTAAGCAAACATTTCATCCATTTACATTTTGAAATAGCTAAGGAGGAGATTTAGAGCGGAAAAGTAAGATTCTTTTATTACCGAGGCATTTTTATTTTGCGTGTTGATAATAACCTTAACTCGGGTTTTTCTTCAAGTCTTTTCTGTCTAACCGATAAAAGAATAACACTCGGCCACAAAACGAAGCGGAACCTTACAACTTTCCATAATTACAAATGGTATTTACAGTTTGAAATCCATTGCTTATGCCCTGTTGCACAACAATTTTTCACTTCAAGGCAATCCATTACTCCCCTTTCACGGCGAGGTAAAAACCGACATCTGCAACATGTGTTTCAATATCATAACTATGATACAACTCGAAACATGGCCTTTCATCAAGCTCAAAGCCGGCGGTTTTAACGTCATTTTCAATCGCTTTCCAATACACTGGATAATCTAATTTCTGCCTAACAATCTCTCTTCGGGTACAGTACTTCCCCGCAGGTAAGAGTTGTATAGCAACATCACCACTTGCAACGGTACCAGCAGGTACGGTCAAACATATATCAGTACGACATTGCGCTGGGGCTATTTTGTCTGGATCATCGTGATAGATAAACAAACACTGGCCACCTTGTAAGTTCTGCTCCCCAGCCCAGCGGTATAAATGGTCGACGGCGGGTTCATAATTTTCACCATAGGGCCCAGTCACTCTCAGATACGCTAAGCAAGTTTCACCAATGTGTACGCTTTTCATGTCATTACCCAAACAACAAGCTAGTATTAATGATGTAATGTTCAAACCGCAAAGGTCATTAGTAAGGTTAGCCTATGTTCGAGTGGCTCAAAAATATCTTTAATCCTGAACAACCTGACAAAGACAATATCGTTGAACAACACTCCTCTGACGATGAAGATGGCATGGATCGATATGCCAAAGGTAGCCCAGGTGATGACAGCCCTTATGATGGTAGCCATGATAGTGGAGACGATGGCGGAGACTAAAAGGTAACTCGGCTTGACATACATCAAGCCGAGTTTAAATACAGTGCCAGGCTTTTTGCCCATTATCTAAAATTGTATTGATGGTTAAGCAATCTGTTGGAGGCAATTATGAGCTTGGTACCTCGTGATTCTTGGTTCGACTTTTCGCAGATGTTCGATCATGCCTTTCCTACCCTAAGGCACAGACTTGATACTGATGTTTATTCACCAAGAATCGATATAATTGAAAAAGACAATGCGTTTGAAATCAGCGCTGATCTTCCCGGTGTTAACAAGAGTGATATTTCTGTCCAACTATCAAATGGTTCTTTGACCATAGAAGCTGTCACTAAGAAAGATGATCTAGAAGAAAAAGATGGAAAAGTGATCCGTAAAGAACGTTATGAAGGTAGGCTGATGCGAAGTTTTTATCTCGGCCACAATATCCAACAAGAAGACGTTCATGCTAGCTTCAATGATGGCGTACTCACCATACAAGTACCAAAAGTTGAAGGGGCTTCGCCTAATAGCACCAATGTGGAGATCAATTGATTCAATACGACAAGCAACACAAGAGGCTAGATAACTAGCCTCTTTTTGCATCTGCTTACAATTGAGCATGAAACCTTCCCGACTTCCCCTTATAATGCATCTTTATTTTTAGTAACACTGCGCTTTAAGTCATGGCCAAATCAAAACCTGTCGTTAGCATTGAGACCTATGGTATCCATACCACTTGGGATGCCGAGTCCAAGCACCTTCCCAAAATCAAGACATTCACCACCGATGTGCCAGCAGAAATAGACATCGAGTTCGGGTTTACTGTCAATATTAAGAAAGCCCGAGGAGAGAAGATCCGCTATTGTATTTACCATCCGGGCATCACTGACCAGGATGGTGATGAATTAGAGCCTTTTGACGGAGAGTTGCATGTTCGCACCAATGACTGGGACTTCTACTTGGGTGATACCATTTGGGCTCCGATTTCCAACAAAATCGGCAAATGGCGGATGACAATTGAGCTTGGAGGTAAGGTGGTAGCAGAAAAAACCTTTAATCTTTACGCCAAAGACGAAGCTGAGTTTTGGAAAAAACGTGGTTACTAATTTTCTAAGAAAAACAAAACACAAAATAAACACTTATTTGCTAGGTTACTAATGTATACACAACATCCCGCTGATACGGTTATTGTTCTCGACTTCGAGACAACAGGCCTTTCACCCAACATGGGCGACCGTGCCATCGAAATCGGTGCTGTAAAAATTCAAAACGGCATTGTTATTGACCAGTTCCAGCAACTGATGAACCCTGGTTTCCGTGTTAGCAGCTTCATAGAAGGCTACACAGGTATCACCAATAAAATGCTAGAGTCTGCTCCAAGTTGCCATGCGGTTATGGACGAGTTTGCTGATTTTATCCAAGGCTATAACCTCATAGCCCACAATGCTTCATTCGATCAGCGCTTCCTTGATGCCGAATTGGGTATGCTCAACCGCCAATATAACGGCGACTTTGTTTGCTCCATGCTCTTGGCACGCCGGCTATACCAAGAAGCCCCAAACCACAAGCTAGGGACTCTCGTTAACGAACTCAATATTCCCAACGATGGTACCTTCCACCGGGCTTTGGCGGATGCTGAAATGACGGCAAGGCTGTGGTTGCGATTAGTTAATGAAGTGAAAGACAAAACCAATTTACAATCGATCTCTTTCGATGTAATGCGCAAGCTGAGCAAAACAAGTAAAGCGTCAGTACCAGCGCTAATGAGGAAAATTGCTGCTTAAGCCCGGCATTTCTTATTGCCCAAGCCTTACGCTTGGGCACCTCTACAACACCGGCAACAAATAGTGGACTATAACAATATCGCTTGCAGCCACTCAGAAATATGCTTGATTTGTGGGTAACACACCTGATGTTCCATCGGATACTCTCGCCAGTTTGGTTTAAACCCAAGTCTCTCAAGAGCCTCTAGCGCATCCCTTCCCATTGCAGGTAGCACAACTGGGTCATAGCTACCATGCATTACTTCTATGCCTAGCTGCTTGTTGGCACTGCTTACTTCAATATTATCCGCGGTAGGAAAATAAGTAGAGAGTGCGAGAAGCCCTGCCAGTGCTTTCGGATAGGTTAATGCAACTTGATAGGCAACTGCACCACCTTGGGAGAAACCCGCTATCAATATCCGCTCGCTGGGAATACCGCTAGCTATTTCATGATCTACCAACTTTGTTACGGCATTTGCCGACTCGAGTAACTGCTGCGTATTGAGCTTCCTTCCAGCCCCCATCTCGAGAATGTCATACCAAGCCGGCATAACCATACCACCGTTAATCGTAACTGGGATAGAAGGCGAATGTGGAAATATAAACCTAATTGGAGCGTTATCAGGTAGCTGTAACTCAGGGACTATCGCCTCGAAATCGTGGCCATTGGCACCCAGCCCATGGAGCCAGATAACACTTGCTGTCGGCGTTACCTCGGGCTCGATAATCACGAAAGATAGGGTTTGCGTCATTGAAAGAGTATCCTGCAATTGATTGGTCTCATTATTGTATATACCCAAGCTACTTCAAGATACAGGTTCAGTAAAGCCACTCTAGCTGAAGAGAAGTTGATCCTTGCCTCTTGAACTAGAATGGCCAGTAATGTGTTATTCAGGGACAACCCGTGCGGTACGGCCGTCAACATTAACCCTGACTCGCTGCCCTACCGTAAACATCATGTTTGGGTTTGCTTCTTGCACGATAGCTATCGTCTCTCCCGTGTCATCCATCTTAATCGTTAAATTGACACCGTTACGGCGTGTTACCCCTTCTGCGGCTTTACTACCGGCATATCCGCCGAGTACACCACCACCGATAGCCGCAATATCAGAGCCTGAACCACCGCCGATCTTTGAACCAAGAATACCACCTACCGCGGCACCGGCGATGGCTCCAACTGCTTGGCCTTCCCCTTCAATAGTCACAGGTTCGGTTCTTACGATTATGCCAGTACGGACTTGCTGAATCGTTCTTGTGTCAGCGACACCGTAAGAATCGCCATATGGGTTGCTTGAGCACCCCGCTATCCCTAGCCCAAATAAACCAACCAACAATACAAGCGGATAAAACAACGTCTTCATGCTGACACCTTTTTGTTACGTAGGATCCTGCCTTAAGTATAGCGGTAGCTTTACAAGGCTCTAGCAAGGCATTCTGAATAAATATCCCGCAACTAAATGCAATCCGGCGCCAGCATTGCAAAAATCAATTGCATTTTTTTACTAACGCTATAACTTGTTTGCACTCATCAGATATAAAGCCCTCAAATGCTTTGGCTTAGATACAAGTAATGAAACATTCACTTTCTCTCCCCAAGTTCATTATGCTGATCTTTGGGTTATCGCTTGTATCCCTATCAACTTATATCAGCTTCTTATTTCAGCCAGGGTTTGAGCTCAGCCGTTACCACCTGACCCTCGTGGTTGAAGCCTCCGAGCAACGGGTAGAAGATGAAGAATGGTATTTTTCATCACTGCACAAACATGAGCCTATTGGCTGGATAACCACCAGCTCCCCGCCTTCGTCGCAGAGACACCTAGAACTTTCCCAGAGAACAGTACCTGTTGATCATTGGTGGCAAGCGTCTGAAAGACGGCTTATCGTCAAACAATGGATAATGGTTGCAATAGCTGTTGTCGCCATCCCCTTAAGTGCTTACACGCTATTTAAATCCAAACACCGCTTGGGTGGCTGGAAAGAAGCCAACCTCCAATTCCGCACTATTGTTGAGCATCACTAGCTTATCGAAACAACGACATAGATGTTTTTGGTATTAAACAGCCATCGTGCGCAATACATGTTGCGCATATTGTTATTGCTTACGATTTAGAAAATTATGCTTAACTACAGACCTAGAATTGATTATCCCTTACTGATCGCCATCAGCACTTTGATTTTACTTGGCTCCCTCACCGTATGGAGTGCCAGTGGCTTCAGTGAACCGATGCTCGAGCGTCACTTAGTTCGCGCATTGATCGCACTGTGTAGCTTGGTTGTTATGTCAGCCATTCCACCGATCAAATACCAACATGCCGCCCCTTATCTGTATGTTTTAGCGGTTGTTCTATTACTTGGTGTCATCGTCATGGGTGATAGCACTAATGGTTCGCAACGTTGGCTTGCCATTGGCCCTATTCGTTTCCAGCCTTCTGAGTTGGTTAAAGTCGCTATCCCAATGATGGTTGCCTGGCTATTGGTGGTCGATGCTGGTCGCCCTGACCTGAAGAAGATTGGCCTGTGCTTGTTGGTAACAGGTATTCCTGCTGGTCTGATATTTATCCAGCCCGACCTTGACGGTGCCATCTTCACCATTATCTACGCACTCTTTGTGCTGTATTTCGCGGGTATGAGCTGGAAAATTATTGGCTCATTTCTCGGCGGTATTGCCACTGCCGTTCCTCTGCTGTGGTTCTTTGTTATGGAAGCGTACCAAAAGAAGCGGGTGACCCAGTTTCTTGATCCTGAGTCAGATCCTCTCGGAGCGGGTTATCAGATCATCCAGTCTTTAATTGCTATCGGTTCAGGAGGAATAAAAGGCAAAGGTTGGACGAATGCCACTCAGGGACATCTAGGCTTCATACCGGAAAGCCACACAGACTTTATCTTTTCTACCTATGCCGAAGAGTGGGGTTTCATTGGCACATTGATATTGCTGGGTCTATACCTGTTTATTACCGGCCGGGTGATCTGGCTAGCCTGTCAGTGCGAGTCGCCATTCAACCGGTTGGTCAGCGGCGCATTATCATTAAGCTTCTTCTTGTATGCGTTTATCAATATGGGCATGGTAAGCGGTGTACTGCCGGTAATGGGCAGCCCACTGCCCTTCTTCAGTTATGGCGGTACCGCGATGATCACCCAAGGCGTGTGCTTCGGTATCATTATGTCATTGTGTTTGTATAAGCCGTATAAGAGCAAATAACGCTTCATTATCTATGCAAGAGCAGTAGAATCAAATTTCAAAAACGCATTAATACATCCATGTAGCTCCGACTCTGGAACGCCAGCACGGGCCATCCATGCGAGTACGTTTTGAAATATAACCCTACTGCTCTCTATATCTCACCTGTCACTGCTTACTTCACAAAATACATATCCTTGGCGTAGATGTTGCCCTTAGGGTTATTGACCGGAAAGCCTTTCAAGTCAGCTTTTACCAATCGCGTATGGTTATAGTGATAAAGCGGGATCACAGGGGCGGCATCATTCAAAATACCTTCAGCCTGGTGATACAATGCGTAGCGCTCGCCTTGCTCTGAAGCAGAAGCTGCCTTCGCAAGCAGATCATCAAATTTACTGTCACAGAATCCCGTCTCGTTACTCACATGACCACACTGGAAGCTGCCCAGCACCGATGACGGCTCAGCAAAATCACCAAAGGCATAAGAACGCGCCAAGGTAAAATCACCCGCCGTTTTAGCTGACAAGTACGCGTTCCACTCCATATTATTGAGATGAACATTCACCCCCAAAGGCTTCCACATAGACGCAATAGCCAACGCAATTTTCTTGTGGTTTTCACTGGTGTTATAGGTCAGCTTGATCGTAAGCGGCTTACTTGGGCCATAGCCTGCTTCTGCCAATAAGGCTTTGGCTTGATCCAGTCGCTGTTTGCTATCTTCCGCTTTAAAGGATGGCACTGCCCCTTCATAGCCCGCAATAATATCCGGTACTACAGCATAAGCTGCTGGCTCCCCTTGGCCGGTGATCTTATCAACCAATATTTCTCGGTCGATTACCATACTAAGAGCACGGCGTACATCAGCATTATCGAAAGGAGCCACACGGGTATTAAACGCGTAGACATAAGAGCCAAGCAGGCGAAGCGCCTGAATTTGCTCAGGGCTTTCTTTGATAAGTTTTTGGTAGTATTCCAGCTGAACACGGTTAGTCATGTGGATTTCACCGGCTTGGTAGCGTGTTAGCTCAGCATTTTGTGAGGACAAGGCTAGATAGGTAACACCTTCAATTACCGTTTTATCATCATCACGGTATTGGCTGTTCCTTACCACCTCTACTTTTTCATTAGGCACCCACTGCTTCAGCTTATATGCACCGTTAGAAACAAAATTCTCAGCACGAGTCCAGTTGTCACCATACTTTTCGACTGTTGCCTTCGGTACCGGGGAAAAGGTTTTTATACTCATCATACTGATGAAATACGGTGTCGGGCGAGTCAGTGATACTACCAGGGTTTGCTGATCTAGTGCCTTCACGCCAAGTTCATCGGCAGGCTTATCGCCAGCGACAATCTCATCAGCATTGACCACATTGGCTGTTTGAAAGTTAAACCCGGTGCTGTTGCCCGTTTTACTATCAACCGCGCGCTGCCAGGCATAGACAAAATCGTCAGCAGTCAAAGTCGAGCCATCTGACCATTTCAAACCATCGCGTAAAACAAATGTCACCGTTTTACCGTCTTCAGATACTGACCATGACTCAGCTTGGCCTGGAATAGTTTCTCCGTTAAGGTTCTCGATCACTAGGCCTTCAAAAAGATCATTGACGATCACATCCCCCGGGCTGCCAGAACTGACAAAACCGGGGTCTACCGTATTTGGTTCTGCGCCATTGGCTCTGACCAAATGCTGGCTCTGGGCAAGTTCTACACCTGCTGCTACATCAGCGGCAATTAGGTTAAAAGAGGGAAAAGCAAGGGCAGCACTGATCGCTGCAGAAAGAACGTATTTTTTCACTACTACTAAGTCCTTTTATATTAATACATAGCCAAGTTCATTGATGACACTTATGAGGCTTATGACTTCCTGTTGTCAGAGTGACCTATAAATAGAACGCTATATTGTCATTCAAATCAATAAGGAAATTGCTTGATATGAAAACTTGGAATAATCGTTGCTATGTTATATGAAAGACAAAAATGAATACTAAAAAGTGATTAGTTTACAGTATACTTTTCTGAAATTTATCATAATGGCTATTCAACATACGGCTAATCACTATGTTAGTTACTTCTGAAGATGTTTACGACACCAAAACTTTGATTGATTATCTGAGCCGTCATCAAGGCAGTATCAGCCTCAAACCTGTTCGCTTTGAGAAAAACCAAATACTTCTGACTCAGGGGCAGCAAGTCGAGCAGTTATTGTTTATTTTGGATGGTGAAATCTCTTTGCATCGCCAAACTGTACATGGGCGACGCTTTCAGCTAGGTACCTATAAACACAATGGCTTTATAGGATTGATGGAGCTTTTTTCCGAAAAAAAATGCTTCTACACTGTCTGTGCAAATAGCATGTGTACAGGTTACCTTCTTGATACTAAACAGTTTACCCAGCTAATTTATCAAACACCTGAGCTGGCCAAATTTGTCTTTAAGCACATTACATCGAAATGGTATTTGTCTGTTGAAAAGATGACCCGAAATATCCTTCATACCATTAAATTCTGTGTGATTGACGAGCTACTGTCTTTTGACGAACAGCAACCGGGTGAAAAACTCTATATCAATAAGACGCTGGAATCTGAACGGTTAGGCACTAGCATTCGCGTGTACAACCGTATTATCAAACAACTGCAAGTTGATGGTGCTATTGAGGTAGGCAGAAACTATATTCAAGTCACCCACCGTGAGCTACTGGAAGAAATTTTAGAAATGGAAATTGACAAATAGCCGACTGGAAGGTTGAACAATTACTTCTCGGTCGGCTATTAAGTACTTAGTTATAAATCAATTAATTCCAGCGCTCGTGCTTGAGCATCTTTTCCGTTGTGAAATTCGGGTAAGCCTGCTCCCACATCTTCAAGCCATTATATTCATCGCTTGAGTACTGTTCGAAGAATGCATCCAGATCAGCAATCATCTTCACGCGTAACTCTTCACGCGGTGGCTCTGACAAGTAACGCTCTCCCATCGGGTTGCTTAGGTCGTACCAATGATCTTCTGGCTCTTTATTCACTTCCGGGTTCGGGTAATAGCGAATTAGCTTCCAATGGCCATTAGAGATCATTCTCGAATTACCACGTTCTGCAAATTGGTATTCACGCCAATTTCTTACACGCTCACCTTTAAGCATTGGCAGCAATGTCTTGCCTGGCCCATAGCTAGCGTCATAAATCTGCTTCTCGCCTGCAGCTAAATCCAGCACGGTTGCATGAAGATCAATCAAATCCACAAACTCACCACGTACTTGTTTTGGCCTCACATACTTTTCAGGGCCAGATACAACAAACGGTATGCGGACTGTCTCTTCGTAATAATTGTATGGGAAAGATGCATTTACCTTACCATACAATCCATGCTGCCCCATCAACAAGCCATGATCAGAAACGAATGCAATGACCGTATTATCAAGCAAATCACGCCCTTCAAGACCATCAATCAACTTACCAAGTTGATCGTCTAACAGTGTTACAGCAGCTAAATATTGGGCTAATTGCTCCTCGTGGTCATCCGGAACCAAAGTAAAGTCGCTCATATGCTCGAGCACAGAGTTTCCACCAAATGCCACGACCTTATGTGCAATGCCGCGGTATTTGGTTACCAAACGCTCTGGAAGTCCTTCGAACGGAAAATGAGGCTCAACATAGTTTAGGCTCACAAAGAAGGGTTGCTCACTGTCCTGATCGATAAACTTCAGCGTTTCATCTGTTAAGAACTGCGCTTGAATTCCTGTGTACTCCATGTTTTCGCCATCGCTAGAAAACAGTACCGTCCCAGAATGCAAATATTGATTTTTCCAGCCCGCTTCTAGTGCGTCATAGCTCAACCAACGGTCAAACCCTCTAATAGGATCTTTGCTGTCAGTTGTGGCATGCCACTTACCCATCAGGGCTGTACGGTAACCCTCGTCTTTCATTCGCTCAGAAAGAAGCTTTTCTCCGTCAAGCCAGTCAGCATCGAATTTCGGGTCTTCGGCCAAGAAGTCATACACCCCATGCTGCGACGGCATTTTTCCAGTATGAAACGAGGCACGAGCCGCTGAACTGACCGGAGCGGGTGTCATCCCGTTCTCAAAACGAACACCATTCTCTGCCAAGTAATCTAGGTTAGGGGTTTCGATAATGTCTTGGTTGCGAAAGCTGGTTGCCCACTGACCTAGATCATCCGCCATAATCACAATAATATTTGGCTGCTCATTGGTACTCACAGTTTCGGTTGCTTGCACAAAAGGTGAGCAAGACAACGCCGCCAATGCACACCCTTTGGCAATGGCACTTAGTTTAAACATGGTACGTACTCCATTTACTGCTGTTGAGATTCTTTCTTTTGGATAATTTGCTTAATTGCCGCAGGCGGATACTGATTCAGATACAGCTTTTTCATTAGCGCCATATACGGGGAGGAATACCGGAAAAAGGCTTTATAGCCTGGGCATAAATAATTTTGATCCGGCTTGCCGGATGACGAAAGAGCAAAGCGATGTTTAGGACAACCACCATGACAAAGAGAACGAAATTCACAGCGGCGACAGTCGGCAGACAAAGTGTCCGATTTAGCTAAACCAAACAGTCGATTGCTCTCGCAGTTATTCATTTGCTTGATTGTTGATTCGTGTATGTTCCCCAGTTTGTATTCGGGGTATACGTAGTGATCGCAACTATACACATCACCATTGGCTTCAAGGGCAAAAGCACTGCCACACTGGGGTGAAAACACACAAATCTGCGCCGGTTGATCGCACGTCAGCGCAAAAGTATTTTCAAACATCTGAATATAGATATTGCCAATATCTACCCTTACCCACTCATGGAAGACTTGAATAAGAAACTCACCGAAAGCTGTGGGTTCAACAGACCACTCACAAAGCTCACCAGCCACTTTGCTTTCAGGGTTAATCAAAGTTAATCCATTGGCTGTACGTTCAGTCGCGTTCCTTTCAACCAAGGGGATAAATTGCATGTGCTGGCTGCCTAGCTGCTTCAGGTAGCGATAAACTGTGAGGGCTTGGTGAACATTCGCTTTGCTCACCACCGTTAAAGTATTAAATTCAATCTTGTACTGTTTAAACAACAAGATGGCGGCTTCGACTTTAGCGTGGGTGGGTTTTCCAGAACGGCTTTTCCGATAAACATCATGGAGTTCAGATGGACCATCAATGGAAATACCGATCAGAAAATCATGCTGCTTAAAAAAAGCACACCATTTTTCATCAATCAATATACCGTTGGTTTGAAACGTATTAATGATCTTTTTATTCTTACCGTATTCTTGCTGTAACAGTACCGCTTGCTTAAAAAAAGCCAGGCCACGTAAAGTGGGTTCACCACCTTGCCAAGCGAAGACGACTTCATTACCGCTTTGGGCATTTATCTGCTGCTGGATATATGCATCTAAGGTTACTTCTCCCATCATCCAGTCTTCACCGCGCTCAGGGTAAAGTTTTTCTTTTTCTAAATAGAAGCAATACGAGCAATCAATATTGCATTTTGAGCCTGTCGGTTTTGCCATGACATGACAGCCAGAAGGGTTCCAAGTTTGTACATTCATCCGCGCCACCAGCGTGTTTAATCGTTTGCGTGCGGATGTTAGGCAAGTTCAAAATGAAGAAATAGGACATTTGTCCAAAACAGTGCTTCTCTTTTTATTCTGTGATTATCGGCGACTTTTTTCCTTTTAATGTTTTGCTTCACTGTAAAGTAATTAAACATTTGCCATACTTTTTTAATTGCTCCGTCATTGATCAAGGAAGAAAAGCAAAATGAAAGACGAAACGATCTCCATACACAGTGGATACGAAACCTGCCCTACAACGAAGTCTGTTGCCACGCCGATTTACCAAACGGTGGCCTATGAGTTTGATGATGCCCAGCATGGTGCTGATCTTTTTAACTTGGAAGTCCCGGGCAACATCTATACCCGTATTATGAACCCAACCAACGATGTACTAGAAAAGCGGATGGCTGCGTTGGAAGGTGGAATTGCGGGGTTAGCCGTCAGTGCAGGTAGCGCAGCTATCAACTATGCCGTCCAAACCTTGGCCGAAGCAGGCGATAATATTATCTCTACCCCTCAGCTATATGGCGGGACTTACACCTTATTCGCCCATATGCTACCTAAGCAAGGCATTGAAGTTCGTTTTGCACCAGATGATAAGCCTGAGAGCCTAGCAGCCCTAATCGACGAAAAAACCAAAGCGGTTTACTGTGAGAGCATCGGTAACCCAGCGGGTAATATTATCGATTTGGAGAAAATCGCAGAGCTTGCCCACCAGCAAGGCGTTCCTGTTATTGTCGATAACACAGTCGCTACCCCAGCACTGTGCAAACCGATTGAGTTCGGCGCTGATATTGTGGTTCACTCACTAACCAAATATGTCGGTGGCCACGGGACAACCCTTGGTGGCATGATCATCGACTCAGGTCAATTCCCTTGGGCTAAGTTCAAAGATCGTTTCCCAGTCTTCAACCAGCCAGAAGCCTCTTACCATGGTGTGGTTTATACCGAAGCATTTGGCGAAGCTGCCTTTATAGGACGTGCACGTACTGTTCCCCTGCGTAACACTGGCTCAGCACTCTCACCAATGAATGCTTTTATGTTGCTACAAGGGCTAGAGACACTGCCACTTCGCATGGAACGCCATACCGAGAATGCACTGAAAGTTGCCGAGTACCTGAAACAGCATGATAAAGTGAGCTGGGTGAGCTATGCCGGTTTATCTGATTCGCCATACTACCCACTGGCTGAGAAGTACATGAAAGGCAAGCCATCAGCAATTCTCTCATTTGGATTGAAAGACGGTTATGATGCTGGTGTACGTTTCTATGATGCACTGAACATCTTCAAGCGGCTGGTCAACATAGGTGACGCGAAGTCTCTAGCTTGCCACCCCGCCTCAACGACACACCGACAGTTGAGTGAAACCGAACAGGCTCAAGCGGGTGTCAGCCCTGAGATGATTCGTCTTTCTGTCGGTATTGAACACATCGACGATATTATTGAAGATTTGGAACAAGCGTTGAACGCATAATATCCAATCAAGTCGGTGTTTTCGCTGGATCAGGGCTAAACTTCAATTTCCGTTTTGTTTTTGCATGTTTAGCCCTATCCTATTTACAGGATCACCGAATATTTGGATAGCTGTTTGCCGTATTCCACCGAGAGCCACCAGACCCAAAACTTCATCAAGATAGCCACCTTCAATTTATGTAATTACCTCGCTCCACCTGATGCTTTTTATGATTTTGAGAACATCTACTCGCAGGAGCAATGGGAAAAAAAGCAAAGCTGGATTCGTACTTATTTGGTTGAACAACAACCTGATGTTGTTGGGTTTCAGGAAGTGTTCTCATCCGAGTCATTACAGCAACTGACAGAAGAGTCAGGCTACCCCTATTTCGCAGTCATCGACAAGCCGAACGTGACAGGCGACTTTATCTACGATAGCCCTGTTGTCGCGGTTGCTTCACGCTTTCCGATAACAGACTTTGACGCTGTAGAAGAAGACACCAGTCTCAATAGCCCGCTAGGTATCAGTGATCACTTTTCCTTTAGCCGCAAACCGCTTAGAGCAACGATTCAGCTCCCACAATTAGGGGCTTGTGATTTCTACGTCGTGCATTTCAAATCGAAAAGGCCCATTACTGATGAAGGGTTTAGTCAAATTAATGTCGATACGGCATCTCACTCTGAAATAGCGGCTGACAATTTACGTGCTGAGATCCTAGGCCAGTGGGCTTCAACCCAACAGCGAAGTGCAGAAGCGGCTCAGCTTATCAATGCAATCTGGACACAAAAAATGAAGTCGGGTGTACCTGCTATTTTAATGGGAGATTTCAATGACGAGCTAGAGTCCAGTGTGTTACATCATTTACTTGCAGATGGTGGTCGCCAGAAAAATGATGCCTTATCGAACGCTATATCCCAGCGCTTCCGGCTTCAGCACAGCTGGGCACTGTTTCAAGCCAGCCTGTGCCACCGTGAATTCAGTAAACGCGCCGCTGCAGACTTTCATAAGCATCCTGCGCCGTATACCTTCTACTATGGAGCAAAAGGCATGGTGCTTGACTATATCTTGCTAAGTGGTGAATTCGACCCTGGCTTCAACGAAAGCCTGGCTGAAGTTTATGATTACCATATCTACGATCGTCACCTCATCAATCCGTCCTATGCGCTTGATAGCCACAGTACCGACCATGCTGTTGTGATGATCAGCCTACGTATAAGGCAATAACTCTTTATCTAAACCCAAGACTTTATACGGCTGGCTTAAAGCTGCCCATTTCGCTTAATCACACAACAAAATGTAAGACACTCCTCACAATGGCATGCAAACAAATACATTCAACAAGCAATAAAGTGATCAATACTGCAAAAACGAAAACGATAAACCTTTAGTATTACGCTACTTTATTCATAAAAATCATAAGTTAACATGAAAAAACATTTATTAGCCTCGACCATTCTTTTGGCACTAAGCGGCCACTCATTCGCAGCAGACGGCGATATTGTTGATGTCACTATCCTCGGTACGTCTGACATTCACGGACATTTCATGGCGTGGGATTACGCCAGTGACAAATCCAATACCCGTGGTAGCCTGAGCCAAATAGCCACTAAAGTAAAAGAGGTTCGCGGCCAAGCCGACAATGTTATTTTGGTCGATGCCGGTGATACCATTCAGGGTAACTTTGTAGAAACGTTCAAAGATGAACCAGTCGACCCGATGATGCTCGGCTTCAATGAGATGAACTACGATGTTTGGGTACTGGGTAATCATGAATTCGACTTTGGCCTAAAGGTGTTAAACCGCTCCCTTACGCAGTTTGAAGGCACCTCTCTGGGTGGCAACATCAAGCGCAAGGATGGCAACCCTTTCCTTCCTTCCCATACCATCATTGAGCGACAAGGTATCAAAATTGGTGTTATCGGCATGGATACCCCAATGACGCAAGTGTTTGCTGAAGGGACAAACCGGCTGGAAGGCATGACTTTCACCAATCCTTCATTGGAGGTGAAGAAAGTCATTAAGCAAATAGACGATAAAGTTGACGCTATCGTGCTTGTTGCCCATATGGGTCTGGATAACGAAAACAACATCGAAGCAACCGGTGTCACCGATATCGCCAACGACAATCCAGAGCTGGATGCCATTGTTGCCGGCCACATGCATACTCGTATCGACAAAGCCGTTGTCAATGGCGTAATTATCACTGAGCCAGATAAATATGGCCGCGCCCTTTCTCGCATCGACCTTCAGTTCGAAGAGAAAAATGGTCAATACACCTTGGTGAACAAAGACAGCTTTACCTACAAAATCAACGGCATCGACTCTGATGACAAAATGGACGAGCTGTACTCGCCATATCACAAAAGACTTCGTGAACAAGCGAATCGCGTAGTCGCTGAACTCACAGGTGTCGATCTTGTTCCACAAAATGAGATCAAGGGGATCCCGCAGGTACATATCCAAGACACAGGTATCAGTACCCTATTCCAAGAAGCCAGCATGTATTATGCGCCAAAAGCCAATGTCATTGCGCTGCAAATTGATAATGACAAGGCTGAGCTGAATGTTGGTAAGATCAAAGCCAAAGATATTGCCTACAACTACCAGTATGCAGGTGGCGAGATCACTGTCTATGAAATGACAGGTAAAGATCTAAAAACCTACATGGAATGGTCTGCTGGCTACTTTAACAGCGTCACTCCGGGTGATGTGACATATAGCTTCAACCCAGATCGCCGTGCCTCAAAGTACTCCACCAACGACTTCTTTGCCGGTGTGACTTACACCATCGACCTAACGCAACCACAAGGCCAAAGAATTACTGATCTGCAATTTGCGGACGGTACAGCGGTTACCGATACAACCCCTATCCGTTTAGGGATGAACAGCTACCGTATGGGGCACCTGACAAAAGCTGGAGGCGTACTGGAAGGTAAGTCCTACCCAGTACTATTCGATACCGAAGCGGAATACGGTGAAGAAGACGGCACAATCCGTAACCTGACTATTCGCTACTTGACTGAAGTGAAGCACGGCAAGTACGAAGGCAAGCCAATGCACCGTTGGAAACTGTCCGGCCTTGAAGGTTATGAAAAACAGCGTGAAATCGTTAAGACACTAATTAACGAAGGCAAGATATCTGTACCAACCAGTGAAGATGGTCGCTACACAAACATTGCCTCTATTAATGTCAAAGACTTAATGTTCAACTCATACAAGCAGGCAGCAGCATACGTCAAAGCGCAGCAGCAGTTGCTTCAAGGTGATGTCAATGAACATGAGGCAAAAGAGATTGAGCGTAATATCGCCATTGCCCAAGCACTGAATAACGTTTAACAGTCAGGCTATTTCATTCAAAGCTACCATTCTGACAGCATCCCCCCTACGACAGCCCCTCTTTCGAGGGGCTTTATTGATGAGCAAAATATTACCAAAAGCGCAAATTTGCGATCCCTTCTGGCGGTTCTCGAAGCTACGCTTATTTAAGGTAACCAGCATTACGTAGAAATTTATGTCAGAGCACCAGCAACCAGCCGTACCATCACGCTTTACGTTAGCAATCGTTTTATTTGAAGGGTTTGATTTACTTCAGGTATCGGCTGCCATTGCACTTTTTCATGGGCTGCCCGAAAAATTCGAGATTTTGCTGACATCAGAGAACGGCGAGGCCGTGGCCAGCCAACAAGGAATCGTATTAAACACTGATTTAACCTATCAAGCACTTATGGCCTATGACATTCTGTTTGTTCCCGGCGGCACCGGCGTCGAAAACGCCCTCCTCAACCAGAATCTCATTCATTGGCTGACCAAACAAAACCGACATGACACTCTCATTTGCACTTCTTGCTTAGGGGCTGTTTTGCTTGCACAAGCAGGACTTCTTGAAAAGCATGATGCTACGACCAATAAGCAACACTATCATTGGGCAACCGCGTTCGGTCACCAAGTTAAGTGGAACCCCGTTGCCCGCTGGACACGAGACAAACGGATATTTACCTCATCGGGTAACACCGCGTGTCTAGACATGCTCATGGCTGTTATCGCAGAATTCCTCAACGAAGAGGCGGCACGCAAGCTTGCAATAACAATGGAATACCTTTGGATTCATGATCCAGACGATGATCCTTTCGCGCCTCTTCACATTGTTGAATAAGGCTTGAGTGAGAAAAGATTAACAACCTTCCTCCCACATAACATGACAATCTGCCTGTTTAGCGGCTTGCAACATTTCAATCAGTGGCGTAGCCCGATTATGGAGGCTAACGACAGGCTCCATATCTAAGTCAGCAACATCATCGACATCAACAGCTTCTTCATCGGCAGCTTGTAGCTCCAACTGACGTAGCATCTGTATTTCTGCTACAAGTTTTGAAAGCGCATCATCAATATCTTGCGGATCAATGGCGCCTGGGATGCTCTCACAATGCCCCATCAACTTAAGCAATTGCTTAGCGACATCGCCAAACATAACAACATTTGCGTGAACCTTGCACTTGAAAGTCACTAGCATTAATCACTCCTCTTCTTATCTCGACGGGCATAGAGGTAACCTGCTATTCCGCCAGAAATAGCACCGAATAAATGGCTTTCATAACTTATCCATTCACGAGTGGGTAAGAAACCCCAAACCATCGAGCCATAGAAAAACATCACCAAAATCGCAATCGCTATCGATTTGATGCTGCGGTACATAATGGCATACATCAGTAAATAGGCCCAAAGGCCGTAAATAACCCCACTCAACCCTATGTGGTAATGCATACGGCCAAAAATCCACACACCGACTCCGCTGCCGACCCAGCTAATCATAAAAATCGCAATTAACCGGGCTAGCCCCGTGCGGGAAAGGAGAAAAGCCAACACAGAAAAAGAGAGGATATTGCTGATCAAATGCCCCCAAGAACCATGGAGAAACGGGTAAGCGATGATCCCGGTGAACCCGGAAAAGTGACGGGGTAACAAGCCGAAATCCGAAAGATAACCGGCGGTCATAACATTCGCGACATGCACAACAGTAACCAGCACGACGACTGTTGCAATGAACTTAAAAGAGTCTTTGTCTTTCTGATCCAGCTTCATTCTCAGTAACCATCGGAAAAGATTAGTTTAAAACAATCATCCCCCATAACGGCTTTTCTACCAAAATGACTGTCTAGGTTTGTAATCGACATCAACTTTCTTACGTTGGCGCTTGCCCGCTATATGAAAGTTCTTGCCGAGAATCAACCTGATCTGATTCATCGTTTCAGTAGCAAGTAGGCGGCGGTCAGAGCTGTGCCAGCAACGGTTCATCGTTAACTTGATTGCAGCAATGGCATCCGGGGAGCCATTGCTGATTGATTGGCATAACGTTTGGGCATGCACCATAGGCTCTTCCGCCACTTCACTGACCAAATTCAGTCCGTTAGCTTCTTCAGCAGAGAGTATTTCACCTGTCATGGTCAACCGCATCGCCACATCTCTTGGCACGACTTCACGCAACGACATCAAACCAGCCATATCTGGCATCAAGCCCCAACGAATCTCCATAATGGACAACTCTGCCTCCGGCGAGGCAATTCGAAAATCTGCCCCCAACACAATTTGCATTCCCCCGCCCCAGCATTTACCTTCAATGACAGCGATCACGGGGCATGGGATCTTACGCCAATTACGAGAGACTCGCTGAGCCATGTTGGCATTGCCCGGTAACCATTTAGCAAGCAAAGATAGTGCGTTGGAGCGCGATGTCACCACACTTTTGACATCAAGGCCGCTGCTAAAATTGCCACCGGCGCCCCGAACGATCACCGCTCTCACATCCTTGCGTTTTCGAAGCTGCCGGCTCACTTCGTCCAATTCTTTGAACAAAGCCATATCCAGCGCATTGCATTTATCTGGCCTGTTCAATACAACGGTAACCACACCATCCACTTCTTCTACAAGCAACCTGGTCCACGACATAAGCACTCCTTTCTTCTGGTCTGTCCAGTTACACCATGAACATTAACACAAAATCAACAAATCACCGCATTGGGTTTTCATCTTTGTGGCGGCTCGAATCCCTTTTTCTCTGCGAAGAGCCGCCATTCAGATGCCGTCGAAGAAGAAATAGGCTCAATCGTCTCAACACTCGCGGCTACATCGCCGCCAGTGCACGTTGTTCCTGTCGGCTCAATTAAAGCTTTAAAAAGTGGATAGGTATGGCTACCCGAGATGCACCAGTCAGCGTCCATCGTCCCGCCTTTACTCACACACACATCGGCCATAAAACGCTGAAAATCTTCAATTGAACCCTTTCCTTCATCCAAACACCACAAGCGGTTGTATTGAATATAACCGTCACGGGGATGATAAATCTTACCTGGGAAAAGTGAGGTGAAATCCCAGCCGCCACCACGTGTGGCATTCACATACTGAGCTGACAGACTAGCAATGTCTTTGCTTTCATCGACGGCAGGTTTTGAGTAATGCTTGCTAGTGCAGGCACTCATTAATATGCAGCTCATTACAACTAGACCTGTTTTCCCCATTTACTCACCTTGTCACTGATGAACAACTGATAACATTAATATACTGAGCAGCGTGAAGTGTTAGTTGTCAGTAGCTTACGCTTTTTCGCACTATTTATAAGCATAGTGATGTTTTGCTTTTACCTCTAACTCATTTGTTAACGATCTCTGCAATGAGCAAAAGCACTTTGCTAGGCTATGCTTTAATGACTACAAGCCAAAGTGTGATGTGAGTCAGATATGTATTTGGAACCTCATTCAAGACTGTTAATCGCTGATACCACAGAAGTATTGGATGCTTTTCTAGACAATGGATTGCATAAAGAATTCGAGATTTATTGTCAGTTTCCCCACAGCTTGCAGATCCATGAAAGACTCCAGAAAGCCTCACCTATTTCCATCGAGTTCAATGACGGTTTTATTGTTGGTGAGGAAACACTGTGATACTCATAAATTTCCACAGCTAAAATATATACTCCTTAATAGGTATGGGTATGACTAAGCATTTAATAATATTATTCTTTATAGTATTTATTATCAGCTGCACCAAAGATGTGGTAACTGATTTTAATAGTTCTGTTAATTATTCAAATTACAAAACCTATGACTTTTCAACTTTCTCTACAACACAGGCAACGACGTTAGATGGAAAAAGAATTGAGGAAGCGATTGCTACCCAACTGTACACGAAAGGTCTCACCCCAGTGAAAAAAGAACCTGACTTATTTGTTAGACACTCAATTGTTGAACAGAGTGATTTCAAATCCTATGGCACATCATTTGGTTTGGGCTACGGATATAGAAGTTTTGGCGTAGCCTATTCAACGCCTACACAAATTAGAGAATACCGGTACGGTAAAATAATCGTAGAACTTATTGATTCAAAAACAAATAGTGTTGTTTGGCGTTCAACCTCACAACGCCGTCTAACAGAAACTATGACCCCCTCATCCCGCAAGACTTTCATCGATAATCAAATCAATGAAATGTTTAAAGAATACCCCCCCTACCAATAACCTTATATAAATAAAGTGCAATTAAAAAAGTGCTAAAAAATGCAATGTCTTATTTTTTGTACTATATTGCACAATTTAAAAGTCAAAATTCATTTCTGTGTCTTAAATTACTAATTAAATTTAAAAAATATCAGCAATCCACACAAGCTACATTCTGCCTTATCAAATAGACACCTAAACAGATAGTTATAAAGTTCATGAATTTGCTTATCATGATAACAAAAAAGTTTCATTTTTTTATTTCTGAACCAAGTTACTAAATTTATATTGTCGGCGGACAACGACAAAAGGTTATGTCAATTAAGGAGATAAACCATGAATTCAGTCAAACAGTTTTTTATCGATTTCTATAAAGATGAAGAAGGTCTAACAACCGTCGAATATGCGGTTGCAGGGGCACTGGTAGTAGGTGCTGTTGCAGCAGCATTTTCAAACCTTGGGACAGTTTTATCAGGTGCTATGAATGATATCGGAGATGCTATATCAAGTGCCGGTAATTAAGACCGTTCATTTCTATTTCTAAATTAAAAATTTGTTGGCCTTATGGATTTCTTTGTAATCATATTAGTTATGTATGCGTGCTTGCACGATATAAAATTCCACAAAATACCGAATTGGGTGTGTTTAACTATCCTCGTATTAGGTGTTTTAGGTAATTTATTTTTTCATAGCCAATTCGATTATAGCCATCTAGCCTATGCTCTACTTGGAGTATTAATAGGTTTTGCAATTTGTATACCTTTATACATGGTAAACCTATTTGGTGCTGGAGACGCCAAACTTTTGGCGTCTCTTAGCATCATTGTTGGCTTCCCCAACATTGTTAGCCTAATTCTTGTTGCCATTATGGTTTCCGGGTTTCTTTCCTTATTAAAACTGGTCTGTCACGGCGAATTTAATTCTATGTTGCTGCGTTGGAGTATCGGTTTGTTGACCGGGGTTTACCAAAAGCCAGAAGACGAATCAGTTGCGGCAAATGCAGTCCCTATGGGGGGAGCGATTTTACTCGCGTATTTATACTGTTATTTCTACCTATTCTAAAAGGATATTGCATGGACGCGCATCAATTCAGCAAACCGGTGGAACAAACCCAACCTACTGACAGTATTAACTTATTAATTACAAAGCCAAGAACCGCTGAAGAAACAGGTATTCCTCTGCGCATACTTGATGCTTTGTTGCTTAAGCACCTTACCAAATATGCTGACAGCGACGCGTTGCAACTTTCGAAGCGTATGGCGCTACCAGGTAACATCATCGAACAACTACTGCAAAAGCTCAAAGATAACGCGTATGTCGAAATACGTTCTGACGGACGTTTTTCATCCGGGCTGAGATATGCACTAACAGAGAAAGGTCGAGCCGTAGCCAACTTGGAACTTCAGCGTGATGGCTGCATGGGGCCGGTTCCTATTTCTCTGCATCACTACAACCGATTGGTGCTTTCCCAATCATCTTTAAAGCAAGCTGTTACCCCTTCTGTCCTTCGCAAAGGGCTCAACGGGCTGATTTTACCTAATAATATTGTTAATCAAGTTGGCCCAGCGTTGAATTCAGGCAGAGCAATTTTCATTTATGGGCGGCCGGGCACAGGTAAAACCTATATATCCCGGCGACTTGTAAAACTCTTTGATAGCACAGTGTATATCCCCTATGCCATCTGTAGCGGATCGCAAGTTATTCAGGTTTTTGACCCCGTTGTTCACAAAGCCATTTCGACAACTAACACCCCATCTATTTTTTTAGACAGCGGTACGGATGAGCGTTTGGTTCATTGCTACCGACCAGAAGTTGTTGTCGGCGGCGAGTTAACCGCAGAAATGTTGGAGGTGAGTTTTGACACCACCACCAAAATTAACCGAGCATCATTACAACTCAAAGCCAATAATGGTCTGCTGCTTATAGATGATTTAGGCCGTCAGAAAATGAGCGTCGATGCTATATTAAACCGCTGGATCATACCGCTTGAAGAACGTATCGATTATTTGAGTACCGCTTCTGGTGAACACTTTGAGATCCCTTTCGAGCAAGTGTTAGTGTTTTCATCCAACATTCATCCTGCGAAACTGGCAGATGATGCTTTTTTACGGCGTATTGGTTACAAAATTCAATTTGGACCAATATCTACCAATGATTATCAAGATCTGTGGCACAAAGAGTGTCAAAAGCACCAGCTCAATACTTCTGATACCACGCTGGAATATATCATTAATCAGCTTCATGCTTACGACAAAGTCCCTCTTCTCCCTTGCTACCCCCGGGATCTAGTATCAATGTGCGCCAACCAGATTAAATTTAGCCAGGCTTCCTCTGTCATCAACTCAGAGCTCATTGATCTCGTCTGGAACTGTTACTTCGTAAACGATTCATCTGATGGAGGTGAACATGTCTAAAGGTAGGCTCCTCATCACAATATTGATATCAACATTAATGGGCTTCGGTGCACTGATGTTGGCAAATAACTGGCTGGAAGAGCAGCAAGCGAATCTCGAACCTGTAAAGGCAGAGCCTGAGCAAGTGGAAGTTGTCAGGGAAGTCATCAAGGAAGTGATTACTTCTAGTGGATTTGAACACACTCAAGATGTTGTCGGCAAAGTGGTCAAAAACGAAATTTTGGCCGGTGAAGTGATCAGGAAAGAACGATTAGTCAATGCAGGAGAAGGCACAACACTGGCGGCTCTTATCTCTCCGAATATGCGAGCAGTCACCATAAGGGTTAATGACGTCATTGGTGTTGCAGGTTTCTTGCTGCCTGGTGATTATGTCGATGTTATTTATGCACGAAAAAATGTATCCCGGGCACAAACTGTTTTAAAGCGGATAAAAATTCTCGCGGTCGACCAAACAGCTAAAACTAATGCATCCGACCCTATCATTGTCCGCGCAGTGACCCTTGAACTCACCCCTCGACAAGCTGAGTCACTGGTCACCGCTAAATCGAAAGGCGAACTTCAATTATCGCTTCGTAATCCCAACGACCCAATCGAAAAACCACGAGTCTACAGAAAAACCACCGATAGCGTCACTATCATCAAGGGCACCGAAAGTAGCCGCGTCAATGTCAAAATATAGTTTGCAGTCATAGGGAGCTACCGCATGGAAGCAATAAAGCCAATTACAAAGTTATTCCTTTTCGGGGTAATACTATCTTTCTTGCTGAGTGGTTACAGCTTTGCAGCGCGTACTCAGTCAATTTCGGTCCCTCACAACAAATCTCGGCTGGTTGAGATTCCTGGGAGTGCAAAATGTATCTCCATCGGTAACCCTAATGTCGCAGACATCATCATTCTGAGATCCAACCGTATCTATGTGTTAGGCAAAGCATTGGGCACGACCAATGTTATTATCTGGGACTCACGAGATCGCTTAATCACGGTTTTGGATGTAGAGGTCACCCACGATCTCAATGCCCTAAAAGCCAAACTCTATGAATTCATGCCTCAGGAAAAAATATCTGTCTATACCAGCCAGAATAAGTTGGTATTAAGTGGAGAGGTAACCAGTGCAGAAAAAATAGCCATGGCCGAAGAGGTCGCGCATACCTTTACCAATAGCGATACTGGCATTATCAACCTAATGAGTGTGGGTGGATCACACCAGATCATGCTCGAAGTTACCGTTGCCGAAGTTTCGCGAACGCTAGTAAGAGAATTTGATTCCAACTTTGTTTTTGCCAGAAATAACAGCAACTGGACCTGGGGTACTGTGAATGGTGGCGCGAGTATTCCCGCGGTTCCGGAACTTAACGATGCAGGTAACATTATCAGTGACCCTCTCAGTATTGATGACAACGGCATTTTTGCTAGCTACCTCAGTGACAGTACCTTATTCAGTGCCGCCTTCAGTATTGCGAAAACCAATGGATTAGCCAAAGTCCTGGCCGAGCCAACTCTGACTGCGTTAAGTGGTGAAAATGCAGAGTTTCTTTCGGGCGGTGAATTCCCTATCCCAGTTCCGAATGATGACAATATCACCATTGAGTTCAAAGAGTTTGGTGTGGGTTTACAGTTCGTACCTACCGTTTCTTCCGCCGGCAATATCAACCTTGCGTTGAATATTGAAGTCAGTGAAATCACAAACCAAAATGCGGTCACACTTAATCCGTCTGGTACCAGTTCACAGTTCTTTGTGCCGGCTCTCACCAAGCGTAGCACCAAAACTACCGTCTCTTTGGGTAATGGCCAAACTATCGGTATTGCTGGCTTACTCAATGAAAACATCACGGACGTTGTCAATAAGTTACCCGGCCTTGGTGACCTTCCCATTATCGGCCAATTATTCCGTAGCCAATCATTTCGTAAAGGTGAAACGGAGTTGGTCATTTTAGTGACACCTAGGTTAGCTAAACCTATCCGGAGACAAGATATTAGCCTACCTACCGATAGTTTCGTTGAGCCCAACGATTGGGAGTTCTACCTCTTGGGCCGCATGGCTTATAGTTTTTTCTGTGTAGATCTCATTTATACAAAAAAGCCAGCAGAAAAACTGCTGGCTTTGAGTTTCTAATTACTAGAAGGTCGAATGACTACTTTTGACGGCGCTTCTTCACATCTTCCGCAAGTTGACGCAGTACTTTCTCTGTGTCACCAAAACCAATACAGGCATCGGTAATGCTCTGGCCGTAGGTCGGCTCCTGGCCGTCTATGATGTCCTGACGGCCTTCAACTAGATGGCTCTCAATCATCACACCGAAGATTGCCTTATTACCTTCTGCAATCTGGCTGCCTACATCTTCAGAGACCAACATCTGGCGCTGGAACTGCTTGAGGCTATTGGCATGGCTGAAATCAATCATTACCTTTTGGCGCAGACCTGCTTTTTCGAGCTGACCAGTAATCGAGTCAACATGTTCTTTGCTGTAGTTTGGCTCTTTACCACCACGTAGGATGATGTGGCAATCTTCGTTGCCTGCGGTTGAAACAATCGCAGAATGACCGTATTTAGTCACTGATAAGAAATGGTGCGGCGCACTGGCTGAGCCAATCGCATCAGTTGCAATTTTTATGTTGCCGTCTGTACCGTTCTTGAAACCTACTGGGCAAGAAAGGCCTGACGCTAGTTCACGGTGAACCTGAGATTCAGTAGTACGTGCACCGATGGCACCCCAGCTGATCAAATCACCCATATACTGTGGTGTGATCATATCAAGGAACTCACCTGCCGTTGGTACGCCCATGTCTGTCAGATCAAGCAAAAGCTTACGACCCATGCGCAGGCCATCATTTAGCTTGAAGCTGTTATCCATGTATGGGTCATTGATCAAACCTTTCCAACCAACTGTCGTGCGTGGTTTTTCAAAGTAAACACGCATAACTACTTCAAGCTCACCTTTTAGCTCTTCACGCAGTGCTTTTAGCTGCTGGCCATATTCCAAGGCAGCTTTTGTATCGTGAATAGAGCAAGGACCTACAATGACCAGCAAACGGTCGTCTTCATCATTAAGAATCTTGTGAATTGACTGGCGAGCTTGATATACCGTTTCAGACGCATTTTCAGTTGCTGGGAAACGCTCCAGTACTGCGACAGGAGGGAGGAGTTCTTTAATTTCGCTAATGCGAACATCATCGGTCTTATGCATTTTTACTTCCTAATTTACGCGCCTGCCAGCTGTAAAGTAATGATTACAGAGTTTGTTGACAGTATCTTTCAAATCCAATTGACATTAACTTATCCGCCTTTTATGTACAGTGCAAACGCTAATTCATCAATTCGGTGATTTTTTTTCAAATTGGTCGGTTAATAACCAACAGTATGCGTAATAAGGATAAATTCACATTTATCCATTCATAATCCCATCATCTCTTTGAAATCCTCATTACAAAGCAATAGCATAGTCTCATATGCATCTTGTCTTGGAGTGGTCTGGATGACCCAAGAAACTGTAATTTCGTTTCAAAACATCAACAAGTGGTATGGAGATTTCCAAGCACTGAAAAACATAAACCTGAACATTGAGCGTGGGGAAAAACTTGTTATCTGTGGGCCGTCAGGCTCAGGAAAATCTACCCTCATTCGTTGTATCAATGGGCTTGAACAGTTCAATAGCGGTCAGTTACAGGTTGCCGGAAAACCTCTTGATGCTGCCCACCTCAAACGCATACGAGGCCAGGTTGGCATGGTTTTCCAACACTTTAACTTATTTCCACATATGACCGTCCTCGACAACCTCACTCTAGCCCCTCGGCGAACTCGCAACCTCAGTAAAACCGAGGCTGAAAAGTTAGCAATGGACTATTTGGAACGTGTCCATATAGCCCACCAAGCAGATAAGTATCCATCCCAATTATCAGGTGGTCAGCAACAACGAGTCGCTATCGCGCGCTCTCTTTGTATGAAGCCTGATATTCTTCTGTTTGATGAGCCTACTTCTGCCCTTGACCCTGAAATGATCCGTGAAGTATTGGATGTCATGACTGAACTGGCAAGTGAGGGGATGACCATGATTTGCGTGACCCATGAGATGGGTTTCGCCAGAAAAGTAGCAGACCGTGTGGTGTTTATGGATGAAGGTGAAATCGTTGAGACTGCGCCCCCTGCGAAATTATTTGATGCACCGCAACACCCCCGAACCCAAATGTTCCTAGAACAGATCTTGAGTTACTAAGGGGTGGCTATGGTACAAAATGTGGCCGGTACTTCTCGTTGGTTAAAAACACTAGGGCGGATTTCCAAACCTTTCCTGTCTGGGTTACTTCAGTTTAGCCTTGTATTTGTTTTCTTGGTCTGGTTACTTGAAACCGGTGCGGACGCCATGAATTACCGCTGGCAATGGTATCGAATACCGCAATATTTATGGTTTGTCGAAGACGGAGAATGGTACGCTGCTGAACTGCTAGAAGGGCTAAGGGTCACGTTGGAGATTTCAGCGGTCAGTTTGATTTTTACTTTGATTATCGGCCTTACAACCGCGTTGCTAAGGCTGTCTGACTCAATCGTTGGACGTATTATTGCCAGGAGTTACATAGAACTCATTCGTAACACGCCCCTACTTGTTCAAATCTACCTGCTTTATTTCGTATTCGGCCCAGTCTTGGGGCTAGAACGTTTTACAACTGCGGTATTGGCACTATCACTTTTCCAAGGCGCTTATACGGCTGAAATTTTCAGGGCGGGGTTAACCAATATTGAGCGAGGACAATTCGAAGCCAGTAATAGCCTCGGTTTATCGACACTGGATAGCTATCGCTTTGTCATCTTACCTCAGGTCATCAAACGCATTTTGCCGCCGCTGACCAATGAAGGGGTTTCTCTAATCAAGAACTCTTCTATCGTGAGTGTGATGGCAATTTTCGATTTAACGACCGAAGGCCGAAACATCGTAGCGGATACCGCTATGCCTTTTGAAGTCTGGTTTACCGTCGCTGGCATCTACCTTGTCGTCACCCTTGCGCTATCAGGCTTAGCTGCCTGGTTGGCACATAGATTAAATACACCGTCCCACTAACAGAAATTTAGAATCGAAGTACATAAGGAGAAAGGAAGCATGAAACGGATACTTACAGCTCTAATTGCTGTTATGGCGCTAACAATGTCTATGGCCTCGACTGCCGCTGACAAAAGTGCGCTAGTAGAGATCAAAGAACGCGGAACGCTACGTGTAGGGCTATCAACATTCGTCCCATGGGCAATGCGGGACAAACAAGGTGAGCTGGTTGGTTTTGAAGTTGATGTCGCTCGCCGTCTAGCTAAAGATGCCGGCCTGAAAGTCGAATTCATTCCAACCGCATGGGACGGCATTATCCCTGCCCTTTTAGCCGGTAAGTTCGATGTTATCATCGGGGGCTTGTCCATTACCCCTGAGCGAAACATGAGTGTTTTATTTACCAGCCCATATGCACATTCTGGTGTTCAGTTGGCGGCTCACAAAGAACTCGCCGCAGACAAGGCGAGCTTCGAGGACTACAACAAACGCAGTGTAACCCTGGCTGTTCGACGAGGTGCTTTTACTGTACAAACTGCGAAGAAGTATTTCCCAAAAGCGAAATTACGCCAGTTTGATGATGAAGCACAAGCATTCCAAGAAGTGCTTAACGGCAATGCACATGCAGCACTGGCCTCTTCACCAAAGCCTGAGCACATGGCGATTCAGTACAGTGACAAAATATACATTCCATTTGATGAGCGCTTGAGCCGCGGCTCTGAAGCCTTTGCAATCCGTCACGGTGAATTTGACCTTCTCAATTTCTTCAACAACTGGATTTTATTACGCACAGAAGATGGCTGGCTGAAAGAACGCCATGACTACTGGTTCACGACCCTTGATTGGGAAGACCAGATCGCAGAAGGGCAATAAGTGTTGTCGCAAACAAAAACAACAACTGTGCCGGGATCTAAGTTCCCGGCCTCTTTCAAACTTAATAAGCTTGATGGCATTCTGATTTTGCTGATTGCAGCCGCTATAAGTTGGCTGTGGTACCGTTCTTCGATTGGTATTCACTATCAGTGGAACTGGGAAAAGGCATTTAGCTTGATAATGACACCAGGCCGAAATGGCGAGCTACCTTATTTTTTCCAGGGATTGCTTGCCACATTACGCCTGAGTTTATGGGGAATGGTGTTTGCCGGTGTACTGGGGCTGCTGCTTGGCTTGGCTCGCCGCTCAACATGGTTTTTCTTCAGACTCCCAGCGCAAGCCTATATCCAGTTGGTGCGCAATATCCCACCGCTGGTGTTTGTCTTTATTTTTTACTTTTTTATTTCCAGCCAGCTGATCCCTGCGCTTGGTTTGCAAAATGTATTACGTAACACGCCAAGTGAAATAAGCCATTGGCAGTCTTTTTTGTTTGGCCCAGCAAAATTGTGGGAAAACTTGTTCTCCGGGATCCTTTGCGTTGGCTTGATTGCTGCAGCGTATATCGCTGAAATTGTCCGCTCTGGCATTGACGCAATCGCCAAAGGGCAATGGGAAGCCGCTGACTCCCTAGGGCTAACACGGCTAGACCGATTCCGCTACGTTATCTTCCCTCAGGCGCTCAGTGGTATTGTCCCTCCATTGGCAGGGCAATTCATATCCCTCGTCAAGGACTCTTCTATCATCTCGTTGATATCCATACAGGAGCTCACTTTTGTAGGAAGTGAAATCGCCAACTCTTCGGGTTTGATATTTGAAATCTGGCTACTGGTTGGGGCTGGCTATCTAAGCCTTTGCTTCGGCCTTTCCATCCTTTTCAGCCACCTAGAGAAACGCTCGCAAAAGCACTATCAACCTAGGTAGTGACTAGAATATACGCATAAAACAAAGGGAGCCGATTTATGGCTCCCTCTTTATTTGGAATACACATAATTTCCTGTTGTGGATCTCTCTATCACCAACATGCTCCATTCCAATTTTCTTCATAACTTGGCGCGCTGACATATTCCGGTTACAAGTAAAGCCAATAATGCTGTGAAAGCCCGCCTCGCGAAAACCATACTCTACGATCGCTCTTCCAATTTCAGTTGCATACCCCTGGTGCCAATGATCTTCACAAATCACCCATTCTATTTCAGCGGTAGCATCATTATCCCCATAGGGGCGCAAGCCCACCCTACCGATCAATGTATTGCAATCAGACAAAATCAATGGGCAATTGAAGTATCCCCGATGATCAGAACTTGAGGTACCATGGTATTTCTGCAACTCAAGTCGTGCCTTGTCTTCAGACCAGGGCTCTTCCTCGGTAAAGGTATGAACTGATTGATTGGACATAATCCGGTATAAACCAGCAAGATCGCCTTCATCCCAAGGTCGGGTATAAAGGCGTTGAGTTGTAATACTCGGCGACACATCTAGAATCATATTCATCCCTCATTTTTGAGCCTAGGCAACACACCGTGCTAGGCTCAGTGATTGAACAAGGAGACGTTAATTCCCCTCCTTATCAAATCGCTCTGACCATTCCGGCCAGAGCTTGGCAAAATCCATGTGATCTTCAAGCATATCAGCAACACGATCGATGCCTTGTTCCCTGATCAAATCAAAGTCCGGCGTAGATGTTGCGTCCAAACCTGCCCATTTCAGGATAGCGTCACAAGCTTCCTGCTGCTCAAAAATGCCATGCAGGTATGTACCAAACACTTGTTCATCGAGCCCAATCTGCCCATCAAAACCGCTTGGCAAACAGATTGGAGATCCTTCCCCGACTCCCTCTGTCACACCAGCATGAATTTCATAGCCTTTAACAGGCACACTATCCTGGCTAGGTAGCTTTAGTGTTCCTTTTACAAGCTTTAGCTGTTTATAAGGCGCCAAAACCGTCGACACAGGTAGGTACCCAAGCCCTTGGCTTGTACCAGGTTCGCCTTCGATACCATCAAGGTCAGCGATAGATTCACCTAACATCTGGTAACCACCACAAATACCCATCACCTTACCGCCTAAGCGAAGATGACGGGCTAATTGTTGATCCCACCCTTGCTCCTTTAGGTAGGCCAAATCGCTGCGAACACTTTTAGTCCCTGGAATAATGATAAGATCAGATGGCGGAATTTTCCGCCCTTTACCGATAAATTGCAGATTTACTTGCGGATGCATACGCAGAGGATCAAAGTCGGTATGGTTACTAACGCGGGTAAGAACCGGCACCGACACCCGCAATTGCTCGCCATCAGCTTCAACTTGTTGTACATCAATAGCGTCCTCAGCTTCCAACATTAACCCATGAAGGTAAGGCAACACCCCTAGAACCGGTTTACCGGTTTTTTCCTCAAGCCACTCTAAGCCTGATTCAAGCAATTTGATATCACCTCGAAAACGATTGATAACAAAGCCTTTTACCCTCGCTTGTTCACTTTCAGACAACAATTCAAGTGTGCCATATAGATGGGCAAACACCCCACCACGGTCTATATCGGCCACAATAATGACAGGTACATCGGCTTCTTCAGCGAAGCCCATATTTGCGACATCATTTTCACGCAAGTTGATCTCAGCCGGGCTACCTGCCCCTTCAATGATAACCGTTTGGTATTCTTGCTGAAGAATATTGAAGGACTCCATAATCGGGCCTAAAACCACTTTCTTATAATTGTGGTAACCAACAGCATCCATATCCGCCAGCGCTTTTCCCTGAACAATGACCTGTGCCCCTGTGTCAGTATTCGGCTTAAGCAAAACTGGATTCATATGCACCGTAGGCTCAACTTGACTAGCTTGTGCCTGTACCGCTTGTGCCCGCCCTATCTCACCGCCATCTTTTGTGACCGCACTGTTTAACGCCATATTCTGCGATTTAAACGGAGCAACCTTGATCTTCTTGCGCGCTAAAACTCGGCATAAGCCGGCAGCCAGTACACTTTTGCCAGCGTCCGACGTGGTGCCTTGAACCATCAAAGCTTTGGTAGTTGATTGCATTTTTTCTCGCTTAATACTGCTGTTCTGTTGGCCACTGGATCTGAGGCCAGTGATTGCCATTTTCATCTGTCGTCACTGTGACGCGGTAACGTGCTGCATAAGGCAAATCGATACGGTGAAGATAACTCGTGCTTTCAGGCATTTCGAGTAAAATTCGTATAAGCTGCTTCATGACACCAGCATGTGTCACCAACAAAACTTTCTGCCCGAGGAAATTTTCAAGTAAGTGTTGCCACGCTTCCGTAATACGATTATCGAATGCCTCCAACGCTTCCCCACCATGTGGATTTGATAGCCAAGGATTTTGCCAATAATCTTCTATCGTTTTTCCGTACTGTTGCCATAGGCTATCGTGGCTTTGGCCATCCCACTGACCAAAATCCATTTCTTTCCAATGGCTAAACTCCTGACAAGATAGAAAAAAATCCTGCGCAAATAAGTTTGCAAAATCACTACATCGCTTTAAAGGGGAGGCAATAACCTGCTCAATATCGTCCAGCCCCTTAACAGCCTTGTGCATCTGTTCCAAGCCTGTTGAGGTAATCGCAAAATCCGTATGCCCCCTCAAGCAGCCATGACCTTCAGGCAGACCATGTCGTAGTATATCAATACGCGTTTTTATGTACTGGGCCATTTATGCCCCCTTCAAGTGTTGTGGGATCCCTGCCGTCACAAAAGTGACCTTTTCAACCTGCTTTGCAATAGCCTGGTGTAACCAGCCACTTTCATCGACAAAACGCCTGGACATCTCTCCCATAGGAACGATGCCGTGTCCAACCTCGTTACTGACCAGAATAATGTCACCTTCAGCTTTGTTAAGTGCGGCCAGGAATGCATCTTTTTGTTTCATCCAGTCAATGCAATGGTCTTGGTTGAACAAACAATTCGTTAACCACAGGGTCACGCAATCTACTAACACACAGTTTTCGGCCGTAGAGTGTTCTGCAATGGCCTTGGGTAAAGATAATGGCTCTTCGATAACAGTCCATTCATTAGGGCGCTCTAAACGGTGGCGCTCAATTCGCTGAGCCATTTCGTCGTCGCCTGCTGTAGCCGTTGCAATATAGATAACTGGCTTGCCGCTAGCTTGTGCAATTGATTCAGCATAGCTACTTTTACCCGACCGGGCTCCACCCAATACCAACTCAGTTGTCATTCACTACCCTTTGTCTTTTACTTGCAGTAATTCACGGTATATATCTTTGTTAGGGGGACCCCCCTTCTAAATTACAAATACCTTCTGCTTACGTCCATTATCACAATGAAAATTAAGATTTTTTTCGCTAACATAATTGTTAATCATTATAACGTTTATTACAGCCTACAAAACTATGTTTCACCTTTATGACCTATGGCCTGATAGCTTAATCTGGCTTCTTCTTGCCGCTGCTGTGTTGTCTATTTTCGTCCGTGCTCAAGCTTGGCCTATTTTACTCGGTGCCACTGCCTTAGTCGCACTTATTTTTGAACGCCTCTCTCCACTTGCCCTTGGCATAGTGCTAACTGGCCTTTGCGTTGCCAAATTTAGCCAGCGGCAGACAGGCGCCTACAAAATGGCCTGCCACCTTTTTGTTATTGTCTGGTGTGCTGCGCTTGTTCTCCACCTTATCCCTGGGTTTAGCAACTTACTGATACTCGACAAAGTCTCGACAGGTTCAGATAGTATTCCATTTACTATGTTCCTCAACATGGACAAACCACTTATCGTTTTCGCTTTGATTCTGCTAATGCCGGATATCCTTAAGCGCCCTTTATCCGCCTCTGTTACTCAAATTTCAATCCTAAGCTCAATGTTCATCGCCTTGCCTGTCATTGCATGGGGAGTAGGTATCGTAGAGCCAGAGTTATCAGTACCAAGTTGGCTATGGGTATTCATCATTAATAATTTGATTTTTACCTGTGTCGCCGAAGAAGCTCTGTTTCGAGGCTATATTCAAAACGGCTTAACCAAACGATTCAACCCTGTTTTAGGTATTCTAGTTGCAAGTGCCCTTTTCGGGCTGGCTCACTTTGCCGGAGGCGGGCTGTTCATTTTCATCGCAACACTTGCGGGATTGCTGTACGGGTTGACTTACTATTGGACGGGGCGATTGGCTTTTGCCGTAATGATTCACTTTGCCTTTAACTTCGTTCACCTACTGTTTTTCACCTACCCAATGATGAAATAGTTAAAAAAAGCGCGCTTATGAACCAATTCTGAATAGACAACTCATCATTAATTCAGAACCGGTGTTGTTAAATAGAACCATCAACACAAGGAGAACGAATTATGATCAAGAACACTGTTATCGCTATTGCTACTGCCGCTATCATTCTTCCAACAGCTGCACTAGCCGGAGAACACAACGAAAGCAAAAATACGTTGAATTATTCTGGACCGGTAGAAACAATCACCGTTGCAGATCTACTGAAAGATACCAGTATGTTCACTGAGAAGCAGGCTATTGTCGAAGGCCAACTGATTAAGCAAATCAACGCAGACACTTTCATTTTCAGCGACGGCACCAAAGAAATACAAGTTGAAATCGACGATGACATCAAGATGCCAGCTGCAATCAATGCGTCGACACGACTGCGACTATATGGCGAATATGAAGGAGGCAATACACCGGAAATCGAAGTCGATCGCCTTCAGCTGCTTTAATCCAACCAATCTGACGTGATCACATAACTAATCGGCATATTCAAATGATTATGCCGATTAGTGCTACTTGTCGTACAAGAGTCATCCAGCATCCCGCCAAAATCGCGATCAATATCACAACAATGAATGTTAGATATTTATCATTAGCATCACTATCAATAACTTGAAGAATAGCTTCGCCTGGTGTTTACAAAGCGTCACACATCGGAGCAAAGTCTTAGGGAGCGCCATGCTATAATGCGCCCAGCAAACTAAAATGAGTCGATACATGTCAGATAATTTGTTGTTTCATAAAACTTACCTTCACCCCACCAGCAAAGACTGGGTGGTATTTGTTCATGGTGCGGGTGGTAGTTCATCTATCTGGTTCAAGCAGATCAAAGCTTACAAGCAACACTTCAATTTGTTACTTCTTGATCTAAGAGGCCATGGTCGTTCAAACAACACGTTCCAAGACATGATGAAAAACCCTTACACATTCAAATCTGTCACCACTGATATCGTGCAAGTATTGAACCACCTCAAAATTCAATCGGCTCATTTTGTCGGCATTTCATTGGGTACAATCATTATCCGTAGCCTTGCCGAATTAGCGCCTGAAAGGGTAAAAACCATGGTGCTAGGCGGTGCTGTCACACGCTTAAACACACGCTCTCAAGTGTTAATCACTGCTGGTAACATGTGTAAGCATTTCATCCCTTACATGTGGCTATATCAGTTGTTTGCTTACGTGGTAATGCCGCAGAAAACACAAAAAGAATCTCGCTTGATGTTCGTCAATGATGCAAAGAAGTTGTGTCAGAAAGAGTTCAAGCGCTGGTTTAAACTGGCTACTGACGTCAACCCGCTAATGAAGTGCTTTAAAGAGAAAGAACTTCCGATACCGACTCTCTATCTAATGGGTGGGAATGACTATATGTTTATCAAACCAGTGAAAGAAATGGTCAATAAGCATAAACACAGCTACCTAACCGAATTCGACAACTGTGGCCATGTTTGTAACGTAGAGCGTCCTGACGAGTTTAACCAGCACTCTATAGATTTCATTCAGCGCCACACGATGGCTGCGTAACACAACTTTATCCTCTACCCGATATACAAAGGCCAGTCGAACGACTGGCCTTTTTCATTTGATGGCGCTTGTTAAACAGCTACTCTAGTTAGAGACTGCCAACAGAGCTTTCGCTAAATAGCCAAGGTGCTGCTCCTGCAACCCCGCAATATTGACCCGGCCATCGCCTACAGCATAAATGGCATAGTCGTCACGTAAACGGGCTATCTGTTCTGGCGTTAGCCCAGTCACAGAGAACATCCCTTTATGACTTTCAATAAAATCAAACTGGTTAGAGCCCAGAGCCTGAACCTCTGACACTAAACCAGAGCGCAATGTCAGCAAACGCTGGTGCATTTCGCTCAGTTCTTGCTTCCACGCTTGGGTAAGCGCCGTATCATTGAGGATGGTCGCAACGAGTGCCGCACCGTGATCAGGTGGCATAGTGTAGGTAGAACGGGCAAGATTAAGAATGCGCCCCTTGGCTTTCTGGGCTTCTTGCAAGTTTTCACCGACCAATATCGCCGCCCCAGTTCGCTCCCGGTAAAGTCCGAAGTTCTTTGAACAAGATGTGGCAATGACCATCTCTTCGACATTGTCGGCCATGAATTGCAGGCCTGCCGCATCTTGTTCCAGGCCATCACCGAAGCCCTGGTAAGCAATATCTACAAATGGCATAAAGCCATTTTTATTCGCTAGCGCAGTGATAGCCTGCCAATCCGCCAAAGAGATATCTGCACCCGTCGGGTTATGGCAGCAACCATGAAGAAGCACGACATCTTTCGGTCCGGCTTTAGACAACTCCAGAAGCATTGCCTCGCTGTTAACCTGTTTTGTCGTTGCATCAAAGTACGGGTAATAACGCACTTTCAGTCCCGCCGCTTCCATCACTGGTTTGTGGTTCACGTAACTCGGGTTAGAAATCCAAACCGTTGTGTCTGGTTCGGCAAGTTTGATGAGGTCTGCCAGCATACGCAGCGCTCCGCTGGCTCCAGGTGTTTGTACCGCCGCTGCACGTGGCATTGCCGATGTCCCGGTTAATAGCAGATCCATCATTGACTGGTTGAATTGCTCGTTGCCCGCAAGGCCAACATAAGCTTTTGTCTTCTGGCTTGCTTGTACTTGCTGCTGCGCCAATTGTACCGCTTTCATTATTGGGGTTTCACCCTGGCTGTTGCGGTAAACACCAATACCAAGATCCACCTTTTCTTCACGAGGGTCTTCGCGATACGCAAGAGACAGCGATAGGATAGGATCGAGTTGCGCTTCGGCAAGTTGCTTAAACATGAGTAAAATTCCGTTTAGTTGTCCTTCATGCCTTTCAAGCTACCACTTCAGTTCTGTTCCGTCATCATGATTTTTCAACATTTTCAAATTCTTTAAAATTCAATAATGTGAGGCGTATCTATATACCCAAGCTACCTCAAGGTGCAGGATTCAGAGGGTTGTCAGCTCATTCAATGCAAGGCGAAGATTTGCAGGAATGGCATTACCCTTTCAAAAAGCTTCAACGAAGGAGTGAATGGGCTGACACCCTCCCGAAGGGCGAGTTTTCTAAACTTGTATACCGCGTTATTGTTTTTCGATTTAGGGCCACTAGATCTTTAAAACAATGCCTTGTCTACAAGCTTATAAATTCTCGCTGAACCTCCATCTTGAAGTTGCTTTGGTATATCTATAATTGATCTAGATTAAAGCTTGCTTGAGTTCTATTGCAGACTAGCAGCAAACACCTAAATTTAAAGTAAGAAAACGGCGTTTTTGTATACTACAAAGTTCGTATACTCGCTGCATGATCATGCGCAATTAGTACATGATGGAGGCAAAGATGAAAAACAGAGTCGATGTCCGCACCCTGCTCAGTGTCTATGAGAAGATCAAAACTCAAGGCCAGACCATTGAGTTCGGCAGCCAACTTGACGAGATCAAATGTACTGAGTCACCTGATGGCTACAGTGTGAGCTTGGCTGATGACAAGGTCACGTTAGATATCAATTTCCACAATACCTACCACTTCCATACCATGAATGAAGATCCAGAGTCGGTGATCAATCAAACCACGACGGAGTTTCACAACAATAACGAAGTACAAATACAGGAGTTTCTACACAAGCTAGAAGAAATAGATAAGAATTACTAATTCATATCCCACACAGCTCAATTTCGCGCAATTTCCTATCTCACTGAAATTGCGCAGCTTTATTTTGCTTCGCACACTCATTCTGACATAGCCCTGACATTACCATGACAGCTCACTAACATCCGCTATCTACTATGAATATGTTGAAGCATGCCACTGATCAAAAATCGAACAAGCCTGTTCAGAGTTCGTTCATCTAAGCAGCGTTATGCTTTATAGGAATTAAAGAATCAATCAGCATTGAATTGGCAAACAACCTTGATGGGAATGATGTCATGCAACTACAAGAGCTAAAGAATAATCAAGTTGATACTGTGCTTCTCGCACTTGATGAATGCTACCGTCGACTGGAGCAAGCAGAAATGTCAGCAAGAGAGCTGACACAATCAGGTTTTAATCTGATGTTCAAATCAGCATATGAATCGCTGAAAAACCAGAAGCACTGATAGTCGCTCATGAATAAAAAAGCTCAAGTTTATCAACTTGAGCTTTGTCGTTTTCTTACCGTGCTAGAGTATCAAATATCCCAGTCTCTATTCTGCAATACAACACGGTAACCATCGAGATCTTCAAAGGTTTTACCTACCTGCTCCCAGTATGGGTTGCTCGATTCTACAACAGCAAAACCAGCATCAATCATTTTTCGGCATGCACGTTCCCATGCCTGGCTACAGTCAACGTAAAAAACTAGTAAGTGCTCATGGCTAGGAGCGCCACCAACTTCAGAGCCAATTTTATGAACAAACTCGATATGATACGGGTGATGTTTATGTCCCAGAACTACACCATCAAAGCCATCGTAATCTTCAAATTGCTTCAATAAATCGAAACCAAGTGCTTGACGGTACATAGCAGAAACTTGAGAAACATTGTCTGTTGGTCTGACGACTCTCAATGTCGAATCTTGCGGTATCATATTGAAATTAAACTCCATTTATATTACTACCGTGACAGTGTATTCCTCAGGTACATCTTATTCAACACGGTTAATAATACGCACACGCATTCCATGACATACATCACATTACGCCATATTGCGCAACATACAGTCTGTCTTTTTCCTCACAAGACTTTGAAATATTTCTAGGCGCTTGCCTTGTTTAGGAGACTTACATCACCCTCTAGTATAAAGCTCACCAGCCAAGCATATTGGCAATTGGAATACAAAAGTGGCCCTTAGGCCACTTATCTACTTCTAACATTCGTGAAATGACTTTATTCAATGGGCCAAATCACCTGACGCGAGCAAGGACAACGCATCGGAGGAATACTTTTCAAAACTAATATCTGATTTTTTCGGCGGATAGATGTACTTCGTTACCTTAACGATATATTTAGCAACAACCTCTCCGCTAGGGCTTTGTTCATCATACCAAAAAGTATCTACATCCTTTTTTTTACCTATGTCCCACTTCATGTCAGTACGGATAAACTGATGCTCTGCTGGGATTTCTAATAAATCACGGTACATAGTCAGACTCCATTTTATTCCAAATCTGAAGTCATCATTCCACAATTCATGATTATGCTTTTCTAAACATGTCACAGTTTAAAAAACAGCCAACTATGAACATCACACTCTGAGAGCAAGTTAAGCTAACCACACCTGGCCATAACATTAATGTGCTCGGCATTAACTTATCCGGCCTTGCAGTGTACCAACTGGCGTTTATTCGATTCAGCCCTTAACTCGCATCGCGATTTATCCCATAGGAACCCGGCAGGAACCTTTCCTTTTTCTATGACAAAGAAAGCATTTTCTATTGGTTCTCTCAATAATTCACTTAGTGGTTCTTGGTTAAGCTTAGCCTTGCCATTTGAGTAAAATTGGGCCGAAAAAGGTCGCTTTTGAATATAGATAAGCTCACTATTTTCCCTATCAACCTGTTCTGCCCACTGAGTCAGCAAAACTTTTTCAGACTCTTTTCCGGTTAAATTATTACCCAACAGTACGGCGGTCATTACCAGTAATATTGGTGTGATCAAACCCACCTTGAACACTTTTTCAGAGAGGCTTTGCTGGCTATGGTAGCCGGCAACCAATAGACCTAATGCTGGCAAGCCTGGCATCACATAGCTTGGTAATATGTTACCGGCCATGGTGAACAACAACATTGGAGACAGCATCCAGCACCACAAGTACCACATATAGCCATTGCCACTTTGGACACCTTCCTCACCTGCACGGAAGAAACGAGAGACTTGATACATTAATACCGGTGCCCACGGCAGCGCTGCAAGGAACCAGAATAACCAAATCGTACCTCTCACTTCATCATGTGCTGAGCCGTAAAGGTCACCTTCCCAACCACTGACAACAAACCGCTTAATATGCTCACCGATGATGAAATAATTTAAAAATCCGGGTGTTTTCCACTCAGCCAGAAAATACCACGGCAATGAAATGATGAGGAAAAGTGCTATGCCGCCTTTCCAAGGCAAGCATGTGGGAATACGACGCCACCTTTGTTCTTGTACTAACCAAATAACAAGGCTGATCCCGACTAGCACCATAGTCAGCGGCCCTTTGGCAAGCATGCCTATTGCCAGTCCAACAAAAAACAGATAACCCCAAAGCCGACTACCTAACTCCCACGCTAACCAAAAGCTCACCATACTTAAGGTGACGGCAAATGTCAGTGCGGTATCTGTCATCACCGCCCCAGATATAACGATAAATGCCGTTGTCGTTGCTAAAATAGCAGTCGCTAACCATGCCTCTTTGTTATCTCTTACTTTTGATGCAAACAGCCAAGTGACAGCCAAAATCACTATACCAACGAGAAGGTGCGGTATACGTGCGGCAAACTCATTGACTCCAAGCAGTTCGAATCCACCAGCACTCAGCCAGGTAAACAGCGGCGGTTTACCCCAGAACGGTACGTTGTAATCAAACATCGGTGTGACCCAATTGCCTGTCTCAAACATGATCCTAGCCATTTCACCGTAGCGTGCTTCGGTCGTATCCATTAAAGGATAAAAGCCCAGCGTGGCTATTCTCACAATGACAGTACCTATCGTCATCAAGATAGCAAACTGCGTTAGAGACAGTTTTGGTCGTTGTTGCTTGCTCATGCCTGTACTTCCTTAGCCGTTAATCCGGGTTCACAATGTTGTTCATCCATAACTACAAACAAAGGTCGTTGTTTGGCTTCGATGAACAACCGACCGACATACTCTCCCATCAGGCCGATAGAAAGCAGCTGCACACCCCCAACGAGCAATACAACAATCATCATGGAGGGATACCCTGCGACTGGATCTCCCCAAATTAAGGTTTTGGTAAGAACAACGACAGCTAGCAGCAACGCTGAAAATGAAGTCACAAGCCCAGCCCCAGTCGCGATACGAAGTGGCCGCGTACTGAATGATGTAATCCCCTCAAAAGCTAAATGAATCAGCTTGCGGTAATTCCATTTTGTTTCACCCGCTAGGCGTGGGTCTCGGTCAAACTGTAGCGTTACCCTTTTGAAACCTGGCCAAGCAAATAACCCTTTCATAAAGCGGGTGCGTTCAGGCAATTTGTTAATTTCATCAATAACCCGGCGATTGATTAACCGGAAATCTCCGACATTCTCAGGGATTGGCATATCACTCAGCCGGTTTATCACCTGGTAAAATGCCGCAGCGGTAAACCGCTTAAACCAGCCCTCCCCTAAACGTCGGCGGCGCTGCATATCAACAACATCAAAACCTGCCTGCCATTGAGCTACCATTTCCGGGATCAACTCAGGTGGATCCTGTAAATCTGCATCAATTAACACGGCAGCTTCACCGGTAACGGCTTTTAGTCCAGCGCTCATCGCAGCTTCTTTACCAAAATTACGGCTGAGCCGGATGGACTTGATACTATGATGTTCGCAAGTCAGCTGGCTGACAAGCTGCCAACTGTTATCTGAACTACCGTCATCGACATAGATGATCTCGCAGTGTTTACCCAATTTATCAAGAATATTGCAGACTCGTTGATGGCAACTTTCTACAACTTCCTGCTCGTTAAACAACGGGATAACAACAGAGATATACGGTGTTTCTTCTGCGTAGCGTGACTGTCGTTCTCTGTGCCGTGACAGAACAGTAATGGTTGACATCGCTCACCTCAAACTGACATAACATTAATGATGAGGCTTAGGTTATTAAGAGCCATGTCAGAAAAAGGTCATTGACACTTTTTTCACTCCTGAATATGGCATGATAAAGTGTCACAAAAAGGTGCTCACATTATTCACGAGCCCCTTCTTCTCTATCAGGGTACCTAAATGAAATTATTATTGGTCGAAGATCACCAGGATATAGCCGGTGTTATTTTTGATTTCTTTGAACTGAAGGGCTTTACGCTAGATTATGCCAATAATGGTCTACATGGGTTTGAGCTCGGCTGTACTGAGCACTACGACCTCATCATTCTTGATGTCATGCTTCCTAAGATGGATGGTTTTGAGGTATGCCAAAAGCTCCGCGAACGTGGCGTAGATACCCCTATTCTCATGTTGACTGCCAGAGATACTCGGGAAGACACTCTAGAAGGCTTTTCCCACGGCGCAGATGATTATTTGGTTAAACCGTTTGATTTGGAGATCCTTGAAGCGCGGATCAAGGCACTCACCCGTCGCCGCCTGGGAGAAACAGCCCTAAACCAGCTGACTTTTTGCGAAATGTCACTAGACCTCAACACGCATACTGTTCAGCGTGGCAATTGCAGCTTTGCGCTAAACCCGACATTGTTCACCATTCTCAAACTGTTGATGATAAAAGCGCCTAAAGTCGTCAGCAAACAAGAGTTAATCTCTGCTCTTTGGGGCGATGATGAGCCTGAAGGAAATGTACTTAGAAGTCACATCTACCAACTTCGCCACCAAATAGACAAGCCTTTCAAGCGAGCGTACATAAAGAATGTACCTAAAGTTGGCTACCAGCTTGTCGATGAGGACTAAACGTGAAACAAGAACTGTCTAAGGTAAAAAGCGCTAAGCAACTGACGGTAACCTATTTCTCAATAATCGCCTTTGCAATCATCATGCTACATTTCTCACTACTTGATGCGACGCTGGAAGACTTTGAACATATCAATGCGAACAACAGGTTACTCCACGCTAAAGCCGTTGCTGCCGAAGTACTGCAAGAGCAAAAAGACATAACCCAGTTTTCAATTCCCCCCTTTACTCAAGCCTACCTTGACCCTGCATTGATCCCTTCAAATTTGGGGCTCTCAGAGGGCTCACCAAGGGACAAAGCATTCGAGATAAAAACAACATCAAACGAAACTGAATATTTTGCCATGGTAACCAGCCTACAAGTTGATGGGGTGAAAAAAGACTTATACCTGCTCTATTTCGATGATATCTATGAGATCAGTGAAGAACAGGTATTTAACAGCCAATTGAAACAACTTAGCATTTCCATTCTGTTGTTGTTTGTCAGTTTTGTGGTGGTATTCAAAGTATCAGACAGACTTACAAACCCTTTAACGCAGCTGGCTAATGATATCGATTCTCGTAAAGCAGACGACCTGTCACCGATTACACCTCCTCAAGGGATCACCTCTCGAGAAGTGCTTCAACTGGTCGATAGCTTCAATATATATGTCACCCAAATCCAAGCATTGCTCGATCGCGAGCGATCATTTAACCGCTATGCCAGTCATGAGCTACGCACGCCATTAATGGTCATGAAGGGAGCGATATCTCTTCTCGGGCAATCCAATGATCCTAACTTTATTGCCAAGCAACAAAAACGCCTACAGCATGCGAGTAATGAGATGAATGATTTTGTCACAACGTTACTATCTCTAACACGCGAAGAGGATATGGATAAGGTGACGGTTAGGAAAGTCGGCGTTGAGGAGCTGCAGGATATCGCCTCAGCCCACTCTTCACTGTTAAATGAAAAGCCTGTCCGTTGGAGCGTGGAGCAATCTGAGCCTATAGAAGTAAAAATGCCTGAAAATGCATTTAAGATTTTGCTCGGCAACCTCATCAAAAATGCATTTGCTTATACTGAACAAGGTCATGTCATTATAAGAATAACACCATCAGCAATCACGGTTGAAGACACTGGCATTGGTCTTGAAAGTAGTACTAACAGAAGCAAAGGTTATGGGTTGGGGCTGCTAATTGCCGCTGATATTTGTCGCAAATACAACTGGCAACTCAGTCACCATACCAATGCGTATCAAGGGTGTACTGCAACTATCTTGTTGCAGCCAAACGAAAAACCCAGCGTTCAGCAAGCAAAAAGTTAACCCCCATCCCTAGCAGTATACCTGGCACCATTGCCATATAAGGCCACCAAATTGATATCTCTATCGGTAATATTGATGAGGTGGCCTGCCCAATACCGCTATTTATCAAGAACCAATAGCACCCCATATTTGGCAAAAAGCCAATGACCGACGCGCTCAAAAACTGCACCCATTGCTTGAAGGGCTGTCCTTGTTGACTTGAACAGAATGTAAACTGCCTATTTAGCCACCAATTCGAGCTTGCAGCAACCCAAAACGCCATTCCCCTGGCTAACTCAACAAATACTAGCTGTGAAAGCATGTATGTCACCAAGACATCAACCAGGAATCCTCCAGCCCCGACTATGGCAAACTTAAAAAAGCGCATATTTTTCAGATATTTCACTCCAGCTGACTCAATTCACTGTTTACGCAGTTAAGTTAGCAAGGCCGTGGTCAAAAAAATGTCCATTTTCATTCCCGTAAGCAGGAAAACACTTTTTTTTCACTCATTGTAGGTATAATAGCGTCAGTTTTTTTCGCATTGGTAACTTACGGAAATCTATGAGCAAAGTCTTTACTTTCCTGAAAGGGATGGCCATGGGGGCGGCAGATGTCGTACCGGGTGTCTCTGGTGGAACAATCGCATTTATAACAGGTATTTACGACACATTACTTGAGAGTATCCGGCGGGTTAACCCTAGCTTGATTGGGCTTTGGCGTAAAGAAGGATTCAAAGCGGCCTTCAACCATGTCAATGGTACCTTCTTGATCTTATTGCTGTCGGGGATCCTGACCAGTATCTTTACCCTTGCTCGGGTTATTACCTGGATGCTTCACACCCATCCTATCCCACTATGGTCATTCTTCTTTGGTTTGATCATTATTTCAGTGATCCACATGTTCAAACAGATCACTCACTGGGGGCCATCTCGAATTATTGCAGTGATCGCCGGTGCAATTTTCGCTTATGGAATTACTGTATTACACCCACTTACGCTTGAGCCTACTTACTTTAATATCTTGCTTGCAGGCTCTATCGCTATCTGCGCGATGATTTTGCCAGGTATTTCCGGAAGCTTCATCCTCCTTCTGCTAGGTATGTACGCGCCAATTCTAGGTGCTGCAAAGTCTTTGGATATCATAACACTAGGCTTATTCGCTTGTGGCTGTGTCATTGGCCTTCTGACTTTCTCGCACATCTTGTCTTGGGTGCTGAGAAACTACCGTGATATTGCTCTGACTTTCTTGACAGGTTTGATGATTGGCACATTAAGCAAAATTTGGCCTTGGAAAGAAACATTGACTTGGAGAACCAACTCTAGCGGTGAACAAGTACCTTTAATTGAGCAGAACCTTTCACCATTCAGTTTCGAGCATGTGACTGGCCAGCCAGCCCTGCTTGGCTACGCTGTTATCGCTATGCTGTTTGGTATTTTGCTTGTCTGGGGTCTAGAGAGAGTCGCTGACAAATAGTCATCACCTTTCTAATACCTGTATATGAAGCACCTTTCGCCTAATTTGGCTAAAGGTGCTTTTTCATTTGCTCAGCTTTACACAACTAAACACTCATTTTCATTCGGATAGTTAGTATTACTTCCATCAGCTAGTTACCCGAAATCTTCCGTGAGTGTCACTATGAAAAGAACATACATCCTTTACTTAGCCGTAATTCTGTCTTCGGCATCTACTTTTGCTAACAGCGTATTAGACTTTCACCTTCATACAGCCGGTGAAAAGTCTTCGGCCTCTAGTCTCTTGCTTAACAATCACAAACAGGCGTGCATGACCCATTAGCGATGCAACTAACAACCTCTGGTGACAAGAATAGTACTGCAGGCCATGTTATCCAGAGCCTGCCAAGCAATAGCTCTGAATCTGTCTTTGATTTCCATTATCACTCTACTGATAAGTAAAGAAAAAGCCGCCAAAGAATTTTGGCAGCTCTATCGTCTACTCACTAAATCAAGACTATTTCCGTTACTCTGTGGCTCCAATTAGTAATACTGGAACATCTTCTGGACGTCTTGATAATCCTGGGTCTGAGTAAGAGACAGCATAAGGAGGATTCGTGCTTTCTGAGGGTTCAAAGAGCCCGCGGCAACAAAACCGTATTTGTCATCATCAACTTCCGCATCCAATGTTGTTGAGCCAGAAGCAGTACGAGAACTACGAACGACCATTGTGCCCTCTTTGCTCGCCTTAGCTAGCTCATCAAAAATGGTATGGTACATATTACCGTTACCCACGCCCGCGCTAACAATACCGTCATAGTTCGCTTCCATCATCGCAGTAACAGGCAAAGCTGTCGCATTTGCATAATTATAAACAATACCAACTTTAGGCAGGCTATCTACTTTGGACAGATCAAATACTGTTTCTGTTGTATGTTTGCGTTCTGGGCTGCGCTGGTATTTCACATCACCGTTGTGGATATAACCTAATGCGCCAGTGTTCGGCGACTTGAAGGTATTCACTGCAGTTGTGTTGGTCTTGGTGACATCACGCGCATCAAAGACCGTGTCATTCATGGCAACTAACACGCCGCGGCCTGTCGATTCAGTATCAGTTGCAGTTACAACAGCGTTATACAAGTTTACCGGGCCATCAGCACTCATTGCCGTTGATGGGCGCATTGCACCAACAAGCACAACAGGCTTATCACTCTTAACCGTCAGATCAAGGAAGTAAGCTGTTTCTTCCATGGTGTCTGTACCGTGAGTAATGACAACACCATCAACATCATCTTTAGCCAGTAGCTCGTTAACGCGCTTTGCTAGCTTTAACCACACCTCATCGTTCATGTCTTGCGAACCGATGCTCACAACTTGCTCGCCGGAAATATCTGCGATTTTGGTCATTTCAGGCACTGCTTCAATCAGCGCATCAACGCCGACTTTACCTGAAGTGTAATTAGACTCAGTACTAGATTGTCCCGCACCAGCGATGGTACCACCTGTTGCTAAAATTTTGATGTTCGGTAACTCGCTCGCAAAGCTAAGCGAACTAAAGCACATACCCGCTAAAAACATACCTACAGAAACAGCATTCTTCTTCATTATCATTTCCTAATAGTGATTAATTTCAACATAAACTCAATGAATGAAATACTATTCCAAACGCATAATACTTTTGTGGTATACATCACCTTTTATAATATTAAAAAAGTGATCCTAATTACAGAATATGAGACTGAACTCAAAGCGTTAACTGAAACCCTCAACCCTCCATACAGTTACCGACACTCCATCACATGATTAACAATCATCCTCTGCCATATACTGCCGCAACCATTATCCTCCTCACAAAAAACAACATGAATTCAATTCCATTAACCTAGTCAGTGATATAATTCACAATTCCTTGTAATTATTAGAGTTAGTACAGACTGTGGTACACCTGAAACGTTATAGAGTTGTTTTTCTCTACCTGCTCGCCTTTGCCGTGAGCTACAGCATATTCCAATACGGGTACCCCGCCTTTCGAACTTTGATTGAAGATAACTACCTATCTGACCATACAAGTGTTTTTCCTGAAGAACATTGCCTGCTGAGCTCAGTTGAATGTGAAACGAGGGGGAAGCTGGTAAAATTAGATCGAGACCTTATAAGGCCAATGGAAGCGGCTAAAATTCAAATTGAATGGCCCTCTTTGCCACCTGAAACCAAGACATTACAACTTACCCTTGAGGGAGAGGAAATGATGATGGGGGTATACCGGCAGACGCTTGTTCGCCAAGCCGGGACAGGTTCGTTTTCTGGTCATTTGGTATTACCTTTCTGTGTGTCAGATGAGATGACCTGGCAAGGGAAGATCACCCCGGAAGACAATTATCCACAACAACCAGTTTATGTTTCAATAAGGATGATCAAGTGAAATATCAATGGATTATACTCGCACTAGCCTTAACAGCTGGCCTAATTACCAGCGTCATTGTTGATCGCCAAGCCCCAGTCGCACAAAGTAATGAAGCGATTAGCCTCTTAAAAAGTGGCAAAGATAACGTCGACTTGTACAATCCAGAGGATCAGCGTATCCGGGTGATCTATTTTGGCTATACCCACTGCCCTGATGTCTGCCCAACCTCGCTAGCCGTGCTATCTGCAGCCTTAAAAAAAATCGATGATCAGCAAATAAATAAACTGTGGCCTATTTTTATCACCTTAGATCCTGAACGTGACACACCTGAGAAAAGTGCGCAATATGCCCAGTACTTCCATAAAAAAATTATAGGTATGACAGGAAACGCCATGCAAACAAAAGCCCTCGCGGAAAAGTATGGCGTGTTATACATGCGAACAGAACTGGAAAACTCAGCATTAGAATATGCCGTTGACCATAGTTCGTACTTTTATTTCCTACGCGCTGATGGCACCTTAGTAGAAAAAGTGCAACATACCCTGAATCCGAATATTTTAGTCGATGCGATAAATCGAATATTGACGGAAGAAAAGACGGCAGCGTAAATTCTGCACTCCGCATAAATAAACCCGCTTGAGCGGGTTTTCTCATCTTTGAGAGAAAAAAATCTGCCTGTTTCTTCACTTTAAGCAGCAATTTGCGCAACTTCTGCCATAATGAATTTGCCGACTGGAACTTTTAACAAACAGTCTGTAGTGGCAAACAAAGGAGAAGAAAGAAAAATGAACCGTTCATTATCTATCCTTACCGGTATTATTCTGAGTGCAACACTTATCGGTTGTTCAAGCTCGGATGAAGTTGACCAAATGCAGCAACTAACCAATAAAGTTGATATGCTCTCTGATCAGGTAGGCGCACTTCAAAGCCAGCAAGATCAAATGGCTGGTGCAGTTAATGATGCTCGTGCAGCATCTGACGCTGCTTACCAAGAAGCTATGCGAGCTAACCAGCGTATTGACAATATTGCTAGTTCATATAGTAAGTAAGCTAAAGAGTGGCGCTAACGCGCCACTCTTATATTTCTTAACTTCCGACGACTTCCAAGAAGCTATACCCCTTTCCTCTAACCGTTTTTATATGTTGTTTTGGTAAGCCTGATTGCACTATTTTGCGGCGGATATTACTAATATGCATGTCAAGGTTTCGATCAAACGGGCTTAAATCTTTCTTCAAAACAGATTTCTGAAGTTCGGCTTTAGAGACAACTATCCCATTATGCTTAACCAAGTATTCTAGTAGTTCACTTTCAGTGCCTGTAAATGGTATTCGCCTTAGGTGCTCCGCTATGCCAATATCAGTACAACAATTAGTACCACGTTGCTTTTCTAAGCCCACACGTCGCATGGTTGATTTTATTCGGGCTAGCAACTCAGGAACTTTAAATGGCTTGGCCATATAATGATCAGCGCCAGCTTGCAGTCCATCAAGTAATGAGGATTCATCACCCAAGGCCGTTAGCATTATAATCGGTGTTGCAAAACGCTGGCATATTCTACGAGCCATTTGCATACCGTCAATATGCGGCAACATCACATCCAAAAGCACAAGATCGACTGCTTGCTCCTGTAAATAAGCAAGGCCAGCTTTTCCACAATGTTCACAATGAACATCATATCCCTCTTCTTCAAGCACCTTTTGGAGTAATTCACACAGAACTACATCATCATCAACTACAAGGATTTTAGACAAAATACACTACACTAGCTTAAATCATTATCATTTAGGCAGCATTATCCTGCCTCTACCCCATCCTATCAAGCGTATAATCATGTCTCCCTATTCCAATTGCAGTCTATTCAACCAAAAGGGGCACGCCACATGGCGAAAAGCTAAATTGAGTTATGTCAAAAACCTCTGTTTTTCATGATGTTTTTATATCGTTTTTATGAACGAACATCTTGACTTTACTGTAGCCAGCATGACTGTTAGCTTCCCACCATTTCCCACAGAGTTACTCACAACTTTTGTGGATAATAAAGTTATCCACAACCCTCATCTATAACTGTATACCACAAACCACATTCAATTAAGGCAAGAGTAAAACCGTGAAAAACTCACACTTAAATAGTAAAAACAGAAATCATAATCAAATATGCAGGCATAAAGCCCACTTCCATAACCAAAAAACAGAAACAAGCACATAAAGCTGGCCAAGCAAATGTTTATAGTTATTAAGCACAAAAAGAAATCGTTTTCATATTCAAGCCCATTTCATTTCTGCCTACTAAGCGCCAATCTACAAAGAAACCAGACCAGCACCCATATTTTTACAATTTTAACTGCCACAACCAGCCATAAAAACGTTTTCTTTTTATTGAATTTACACAAAGAAATAAATATTTAATTATTAAAATCAACCACATATTAACACACCAAGGGAAAATAACACCACAAAGCAAAATTTGAGATTGACAGCATTTTTTTATTCACTAAAATACGCGCCGTTTATCTAGAAATCACAACTATTATTTAAATGACGTTTGAGGTGTTTCAATGGCTGGCGACAACAACTACAGTCTAGGGCCCGTGCCACAGTCGGCGCGTAAAGGGGTAGTTTCACTTACAATGGTGATGCTAGGACTGACCTTCTTTTCAGCCAGTATGTGGACAGGTGGAACATTAGGAACTGGGCTCTCTTATGATGACTTCTTCCTCGCAGTTCTTATCGGTAACCTCATCCTCGGTATCTACACTTCCTTCCTCGGCTACATCGGTGCCTCCTCTGGCCTCTCTACTCACCTCCTCGCACGATTCTCTTTTGGTTCCAAAGGCTCTTGGCTTCCTTCTTTACTGCTTGGCGGTACACAAGTCGGCTGGTTTGGTGTTGGGGTTGCAATGTTTGCCATCCCCGTTCATAAAGCCACTGGCATAGATACCAACATCCTTATCTTGGTATCAGGCTTGCTTATGACTGCGACCGTGTACTTTGGTATTTCAGCGCTAATGGTTTTATCAGCCATTGCTGTACCGGCTATTGCTCTGCTGGGTGGCTACTCGGTATTCGAAGCCGTTGGTAGTACTGGTGGCATTGACGGTATTAAAGCCATTACACCTGAAAACCCAATTGAGTTTTCAACCGCCCTTGCCTTAGTTGTAGGCTCTTTCGTGTCAGCCGGTACGTTAACCGCTGACTTTGTCCGCTTCGGCAAAAAGCCAATGGGCGCAGTCATGGTCACTATGATCGCCTTCTTCATTGGCAACTCGCTCATGTTCATCTTTGGTGCCGCGGGTGCCGCTGCAACTGGCCAATCGGATATATCTGAAGTTATGATTGCCCAAGGGCTTCTTATCCCAGCGATTATTGTACTTGGTCTGAACATTTGGACGACCAATGACAATGCGCTTTACGCATCTGGCCTCGGTTTCTCAAATGTTACCGGCCTGCCAAGTAAATACCTTGCTATGGCTAATGGTCTGATCGGTACCCTATGTGCACTATGGCTCTATAACAATTTCGTTGGTTGGTTAACCTTCTTGTCGGCGGCGATTCCTCCAATCGGTGGTATTATCATTGCAGATTTCGTGAAAAACCGTCATCGTTACAAAGATTTCGCAAACGCCGAATTCAAAACAGTTAACTGGGCTGCAATCATCGGTGTTGCTGTAGGTGTTGCTGCCGGCCATTTCTTGCCAGGTGTTGTGCCAATCAATGCCGTGCTTGGCGGTGCCATCAGCTACCTTATCCTTAACCCGATGCTAAACCGCGAAACAGAAACTTGTGCAAGTAACGCGTAAGGACAACTAAGATGCAAACCTCAAATATGCTAATAAAAAACGTCACCATCAAAGGCAAGGATGGCCTGCATCAGATACTGATTAACGAAGGTAAGTTCCATTCTATCAAGCCAATGGACGAGCAGGTTGACTTCAACGGTCCTGTGCTTGATGGTGAAGGAGGTATGGCTGTACCTCCTTTCTGTGAGCCACATATTCACCTAGATACAACGCAAACAGCGGGTGAGCCAAGTTGGAATATTTCCGGCACCTTGTTTGAAGGGATCGAGCGCTGGGCTGAACGTAAGTCAATGCTCTCAATTGAAGATGTCAAATCTCGTGCGAAGCAAACACTAAAATGGCAAATTGCCAATGGTGTACAACACGTGCGAACCCATGTCGACGTATCCGACCCAACCCTTATTGCCCTGAAGGCAATGCTTGAAGTGCGTGAGGAGATGAAACAATGGGTTGATATCCAGATTGTGGCATTCCCACAAGAAGGGATTTTGTCTTATCCAAACGGTAAGGAACTTCTTGAAGAAGCCGTTAAACTGGGTGCCGACGTTATCGGTGCCATTCCTCACTTTGAGTTTACGCGTGAATACGGTGTTGAATCTCTTCATTACGTTTTTGAGCTAGCGCGTAAATATGATCGCCTCATCGATGTTCACTGTGATGAAATTGACGATGAGCAATCACGCTTTGTAGAAACCCTTGCTGCACTTGCCCATAAATATGAAATGGGTGACAAGGTAACAGCTAGCCACACAACGGCGATGCACTCATACAATGGCGCGTATGCTTCCCGCCTATTCCGCCTATTGAAAATGTCCGGTATTAGCTTCGTGGCAAATCCTTTGGTGAATATTCACTTGCAAGGCCGCTTCGACGATTATCCGAAACGTCGTGGTGTAACCCGCGTGAAAGAGATGCTCGCTTCCGATATCAACGTGTGTTTTGGCCATGATGATGTGTTTGACCCATGGTATCCGCTGGGTACAGCCAACATGATGCAAGTATTGCATATGGGTCTGCATGTATGCCAAGTAATGGGTTATGAACAAATCAACCAATCACTTGATTTGATTAGTACTAATTCAGCCTATACGCTTAACATTCAAAACCATTACGGTATTGAGCTTGGCAAGCCTGGTAACCTTATCATCTTACCAGCAGAAAATGGGTTTGATGCGGTTCGCCGCCAGGTTCCTGTGCGTTACTCTGTTCGTGCTGGTAAGGTCATTGCCGAAACTCAGCCTGCTATTACGCATATTGATCTGGCAGAAGGTAAAGAAGCCGTTTCTTTCCGACGCTAGCAAAAAACAGCCACCCTCAGGGGTGGCTACTTTACTTTAATAATCCTTAAGTGTAACGGCGCCGAAACAACAATATAGATAGCAAGCTTACTAAGCCCAAAAAGCTTACCGCTCCACCGCCTCCGTCAGAATCAAGCGCACAGTTATTTGGGCTAATACCTGAAACGTCAGGATCACATTCTTGGTCAGTCTTTCCGTCACCTGTCTCACTGTCACTACCACTATCTGTGGCTGATTCATCAATAAAGTCTGGGTTAGTGATAGGTTTGTCGGGAATAGCACCAACTCTTTCCACAATCCAGTCATAGTACGTTCCAACTCTCGCGTAGAAGCCTGGCCGCAAGTATGCTCCGCAAAGTGGGCTCCCAATAGGTCCTCCACTTACAATACCTAATTGTATCCAGTTGCCATCAGAGTCTTTAGTTACCAATGGACCTCCGCTATCCCCTTTACAAGAGTCAGGTCCATAACCAAGCGATTCTCCCTCTTCATCAAATATAACGTCAGGAGGCAAAGCGCATACTTTCGTTTTATTCTGAGGTCCATCGATAACGACATGCTCATCATTGCCTCTTTCAAGCAAATTGAAGCATTCTGCTATCGGTAAGTATGATAAGTCAGCAGCCATTAATGTGTTTGATACACCAGTACCATCACTATTGGTAGATCCCCAGCCAGTGACCATGACATTCTCTGGACGTTGTTCTTCAATCCACTCACTAGTTAAAATAGCCTCTAAGGTATCTGCTGTCTGGCTGCTAGCCATTTTTATAGGTTTTACTCGAGGAAATGGAAAGGATCGATTTACCCTAAGAAGTGCAACATCGTTATCTAATGCTAGCGTAAGTACTTCAGTTGATACTTTGCCATCTTCATCTAGAGATACATTGATTTCTGCATTCGGAGAGTAATCTGGATGAACAACAACATGACTAACTTGATATAAATCTGAAGGGTCAATTACTTCAGTATCCAAGGCACCAACCATCACGGCAAGCTTGTTTGGAGGGACGGTAAACTCTCCGCCCACTTCACCTTGTACCACACAATGAGCTGCTGTGAGGATCCACCTATCATTTATAATGCTACCACCACAAAAGTGTGATGTTTCATCAGTCGTATTTCTTAATGAAGCCATCCAAGTAAAATCATCACCAGGCCTGACCGGCGTACCACCAACCACATAGCTTTCGACATCAGCAGCATGCAAAATTGTTGGCATAATGGACAATATACCCGCAAGGACACCAATACGTTTCATTTTCATCGATTTTCACCATCTCTTCCCTATAGGCGTTTGTTAAGATAGCAAAAATGGCAAAAGCAAAGAGCACGAGAAGAAGTAAAATGCGAGGCATTTAATGAAACATAACTATAGGAATGAAACGTATATACAGTTTATTTTAAGCGGAAAGGAAATGAGTAAACCTAATAGAATCATCGTAAGATTTACTCTTATTCATATTGACCTACTACAAACCAATACTTGAGCAACTCACTCGCTCAATATCGAAATTGGCATAGGCATCACCCAGCAAATCAGCAGCTAGCTTTGGATAGAAGCCGTTGTCATAGGCACGTTTTACTTCATCGATATCGATCGTATAAAGCTTAATCCCCAACTTCTTAACTTCATCTGGCACACAAACTGTATCACTGCCAGCACCAAAGCAAACATCACCACTGGTATCAATAACACCACAGCTCGTTTCTTCAATCCCGATCCCTAACGAGCCCAGCTTGCTATCTAATGTTTCTTCTGAGCCTGCTGGAAATTCATCGGGCAAGATAATTGGGTATTCATTTTCAAGACTATCGATACTAGTGTAGCCTTGTGCTTCACCGACTTCTGCTCCAGTAACCGCGAACACTTCAGCATTACCTGAAACGGTATTTATGACGTCATCATCATCACAACCAATTAGTGCTAAAGCGGTGAGTAAAAAAAGTGCCTTTTTCATATTAATTCCTATCTAAGTACTGACTTAGGCTCTTTGAGCTTAGTCCCAACCCACCAACTTATCCTACATTTTTGTTGCATATTTTTTACTTAAATTGTGAGTTGGAATATTTTTTAGCCATCATATGGTGATAATAATGTGATCTTGATCTTCATTACTTTTCTTCTCAGAATTAAATGGCATAATAAACCGAACAATTACCTGTATGATTGAGTACAGCATTACACTTCCTTGGAATATTCCTATGAGCATTGAATCAATCGTTAAAGAGCGCTCTGGCGCAAAATGTGAACTATGTGGATCAGAAGACAGTCTGAGTGTTTACGAAGTCCCTGCTTCTCCTGACCAAACAGCGGGTAGCTGTGTAATGGTATGTGGCACTTGTCGTACAGAGATCGAAGACGCTGAAGCATTGGATCAAAACCATTGGCGTTGCCTAAATGACAGCATGTGGAGCCAGGAGCCAGCAGTTCAAGTTATGGCTTACCGCCTGCTTAAGCGCCTATCTTCTGAGACTTGGGCACAAGATCTACTTGATATGATGTACATGGAAGATGACATGATCGAGTGGGCTGAAAAAGGCATCGCTCTTGCCGAACTGGATGCTGTTAAAACTGTTGATGTCAACGGTACAGCACTTGAAGCCGGTGACAATGTCACAATCATCAAAGACCTTCCTGTGAAAGGCTCAAACTTGGTTATCAAACAAGGCACTGCGGTTCGTGGTATCCGACTAACTGATAACCCACTGCATATTTCAGGTAAAGCCGCTGGTACTAACATGGTTATTATTGCTGCTTACTGCAAAAAGATGTAACTTTTCTGGCAGCCACACTCCTGTGGCTGCCAATTCTTCAAGTTCTGCTTTTTTCTTAATCCATCACCTCACTTTATTCCTAACATGTTTGCCCTAACGAAAAAAACATGTTTAGATTAGCCTCATCTTCAGGCATTTAAGCCAGAAAACCAATTTTTTTAGGTCTATATGCAATATAGGCCAGATAAGCAACATTTTGTCCGTTAGTCGGGGAGCCTAGTGCTGAGACCACATGTAGTGGGACCCGTTGAACCTGATCCATTTAATAATGGCGTAGGGAACTAGCTGCATTGCCCTATCTCGCACCCTCCATAGGTTTGATGAAGTAGGTTCAATGACATTGGCTACCTTACGTCTTTCATAGAGGTAGCTATGCCAATTTCTTCAATAACTCCAATTACCCTCACTATTGCTGGCTCCGATAGCGGTGGCGGTGCAGGTATCCAAGCCGATATCAAAGCCATTTCGGCAACCGGTGGCTATGCGTGTTCTGTTATCACAGCGCTAACCGCACAAAATACCCAGGGTGTGACTGGTATCCTAGGTATCGACCCTGCTTTTGTCGAACTGCAACTTGATGCTGTTTTTACTGACCTAGATGTAAAAGCCGTCAAAATTGGAATGCTAAGCGATGCCAATATTATCCGCATGGTGGCTAAAAAGCTTCGCCAATATCAGCCAAAGTTCTTGGTCATTGATCCCGTAATGGTGGCAACCAGTGGTGATTTGTTGCTTGAACAAGAGGCTATCTCAACGCTTAAGTCAGAGCTATTGCCACTTGCTGATGTGATCACCCCTAACTTACCTGAAGCGGCCGCTTTGATTGGCTCAGCTCTTCCTGAGACTGAACAGCAAATGACAGATATGATTGCTGCATTGCGTGAAGTTGGCTCACGCTCAATTTTGCTAAAAGGCGGGCACCTGGAAAAAGACGACTTCAGCACCGACTTGCTGATCCTTGAAAGTGACGTTATCCGCATGAGCACGCCTCGGATTGCAACCCGCAATACCCACGGAACCGGTTGTACCTTATCTGCAGCAACGGCCTCTTTCCTCGCCCAGGATTACCCACTACAAGACGCTGTAAAACATGCCAAATCTTACATCACCAAAGCCATAGAGCATGCCGATGAGTTAGAAATTGGTTCAGGCCACGGCCCAGTGAACCATTTCTTTGCAGGCCATTTCAAACCAGAATAAGCATGGAAGCTACACAACAGATGAATAGCAATCCTTCATCAAACACCGTTAATAATTCATACGTTGCCAGAGGAATGGACGTGACTATTGAAGATTTAATGCTTCAGTATAACGATGCCAATATTCCTTTGTTTAACCGCTTGAACCTTGATCTACCAGCAGGAAAATGGACTTGCCTGCTAGGTAAGAGCGGTTGCGGCAAGACAACCCTGCTCCGTCATCTCGCTGGGCTGCTAGAAGATAATGTAACATGGAGTGGCTCCATCTCTACTAGCAGCACATTACCGTTAAGCGGCAATATCGCATACATGGCCCAGCAGGATTTGCTGTTCCCTTGGCTGAATGTCATTGACAATGTGTGCTTGAGTGCACGTTTTGGTAAAGCACAGAAAGCAGACAAACAACGCGGTTTGGCATTGCTGAATGCCGTCGGGCTGGCCGATAAATCAGATGTAATGCCTAATCAACTCTCTGGCGGTATGCGCCAGCGTGTTGCTCTGGCTCGTACTCTCATGCAAGACAAGCCTCTGGTGTTGATGGATGAACCGTTCTCGGCACTCGATGCTGTCACTCGCCATAAGCTTCAATCCCTTTCGGCAAAATTGCTTGAAGGAAAAACAGTTTTGTTGATCACTCATGACCCACAGGAAGCACTGCGGCTTGGGCACAAGATTTACATGATGGCAGGCGCACCAGCCTCGCTTAAAGCTCTGCCTGTCCCTTCATGTTTGCCACCCCGCTCTTTTAACGGGGAGCTAGCCGAACACCAGCAAGCTATTATCAACGAGCTGGAGTGTGACTATGTCTGATCAATCCATATCTTCAAAGCTACAAAACCCACTGCTCGAACAGCATGATGTTAGCCAACAGGCCACCGCTGGCAGCAAGTCACAGCTGTCGCAAAATATAACCCGATTTATCATCAGCATCGCGATAATATTCGGGCTTTGGCAAGCCAGTGTTGTCATCTTTGACTTGCCTCCGTTTATTCTTCCCGGGCCAGTCGCTGTGCTTTCTAAACTCGTAGAACGTGCTGACGTACTCTGGCATCACACTGTGGTGACGGGCACTGAAGTATTGTTTGGCCTGCTCCTTGGTTTAGCTATGGGGCTCTTTTTTGCTCTTCAGATGCTGGTTTTCGAACCGCTTCGTCGCTGGCTCCTGCCAATTTTGATAACCAGCCAGGCGATACCGGTTTTTGCTATCGCCCCCATCCTCATGCTATGGCTTGGGTATGGGATGGCATCAAAAATAGTCATGGCGGCCTTGATCATCTTCTTCCCAGTGACCACCTGCTGTTATGACGGCCTTCGTCATACACCCAAAGGTTACCTTGACTTAACTACAACCATGGGGGCTACGCCCTGGCAGCAGTTATGGCGGGTTCGCCTGCCTGCAGCGCTTCCGGCTTTAGCGTCCGGCATTCGTGTAGCCGTTGTTGTTGCCCCTATTGGTGCCGTTATCGGTGAATGGGTTGGCTCCAGTGAAGGACTGGGGTACCTGATGCTTCAAGCCAACGCCCGAATGTTTGTCGACGAGATGTTTGCCGCTTTATTCATCCTGGCATTTTTCTCAATCAGCCTGTATTTCATCACTGATCTTTTATTGAAAAAAGCCATTCCATGGCAAAACCAATGATCCATCAATACAACACGGAATGCTCTACTTCGCTCAACACCAAGGAAATTTAATGAAATTCAATATTTTGAAAGCGGTAAAACCAAAAATTGTCACCGCTGCCGCGTTAATTCTGGCCTCTTTTGGCGCTTCGGCACAAGAAAAAGTCACTCTCATGCTGGACTGGTTCGTCAATCCAAACCACGGCCCAATCATTCTTGCCAAAGAAAAAGGCTGGTTTGCTAAGCAAGGCCTAGACGTTCAAATTCAAGAGCCTGCGGACCCAAGCGTTCCGGATAAATTAGTTGCCGCAGGCCGTATCGACCTCGCCGTTTCCTACCAGAGTACGCTTATCTCAAGTACGGCAGCAAAACTTCCTCTGGTTCGTTCTGCCACTCTTATTTCAGGACCATTGAACTCTCTCATCGTGCTGGATAAATCCGGTATCAAGTCGCTGGCAGATTTAAAAGGGAAAAACATAGGTGTCGCCATCAGTGGTAACGAGGGTGCCAGCATTGGCACAATGTTGGCCTCAGAAGGTGTCGAGATGGATAGCGTCAAGATTATCAATGTTGGCTGGGCACTATCCTCCTCACTGGCATCAGGGCAAGTTGATGCGATTTGGGGCGGGTTAAGAAATTTTGAGCTTAACCAACTCGCGATTGAAGGTTATAACGCAACAGCTTTCTTCCCAGAAGAACACGGCGTACCGCCTTATGATGAGCTGATCTTCGTTGCCAACAAACACAAGTATGATCCGGAAACGATTAATCGTTTTAACACCGCTATTGAAAAAGCAACAGTATACCTAATTAACCATCCGGAACAGGCTTGGAAAGAGTTCGTCGCCTACTCGCCAGATACCTTGGACAACGACCTCAACCGTAGAGCCTGGGAAGATACATTGACACGCTTCGCTTTGCGACCAGGCGCTGTAGAACTGAAACGTTACGATGAATACGCTGAGTTCATGAAACAGCACGGCATTATTAAGTCGCTGCCAAAAGCCAAAGATTACGTGCTGACCTATTAAGTCATTAGACAACCCGTTTTTAAGGATACACCATGGAATACCAAGATCTGATCCGCTACTGCCAGCAAGATTGGGAAGACTACACCGAGCATGACTTTGTTAACCAATTGGCTACCGGTGATTTGAACAAATACGCTTTCTTCCACTACCTAAAGCAAGATTACTTGTTCCTAAAGCACTATGCCCGTGCTTATGCACTGGCTATCTTCAAGTCAACAACACTTGCTGAGATGCGGGAGCCACTTCCAGGGCTAACGGCTTTGCTAGAGTCAGAAATGAACCACCACATCGAGTACTGTCAGACTTGGGGTCTATCTGCAGAAGAAATGGAAGCTGAGCCAGAAGATTTTGGTACCGTATCCTACACCCGTTATGTGTTGGATACCGGCATGGCTGGTGACCGCATTGATCTTTTCACTGCTCTAGCACCTTGTGCCATTGGCTATGCCGTTGTGGGTCAGCGCCTGGAGAAATGGTCTGAAACAAAACTTGAGGGTAACCCCTACCGTAGTTGGATTGAGCTATACAGTGGTGAAGATTTCCAGTCAGGGGTGGAAGAAACCATTCGTCGACTAGATGCCATGCTTGAAGAAATTCCACTGGAAAGCAGACGCGGCCAGCGCCTATGTGAGATTTTCAAAACAGCGACCAGAATGGAAGTTGCTTTTTGGGAGCAAGGCATGAACGCGGCACAATAAGGTCAGTTCGCTTTATACAAAGCCCTGTTTAAAAAGGGCTTTTTTACATTTTGTAGAATCACAGTTAAATGAGCAGATGCTCCTTGAAACCGAGCTCGACCAACTCTTTATAGGCTGTCCATACTTCATCAGGAATGTCTTGCTCTACAGAGTAGCCATATGACGGATACACTTTAATACGCTGGAGATCACCTAGCATGACATTGATAACATCACTGTATGACAAGGCTTCATTCGGGTACTCATCAAAGTCTATAGGGGGTGAAGTCACAAGGACTTGTTTGCCAGGCCAGTTCTGCTTGAAAGTCGCATAGGCTCTTCTTTCCATAAACGGCTTCTGAACGATAATAAAGCTCTCTGGCTGCAGCCCCTTCATCTCAAGTAACGCCCGGGTAAACTGGACATTCTCTCCCGTATTAGTGGATTGTGGCTCAAGGAGAATCGCATCCTCCGGCACCCCCATATCCAAAGCAATCTCTGCAAACGCTTCAGCTTCTGACCCCTTAAACATACCTCTAGTTAGCTCTCCCTCCCCACCAGAAAAGACAATATATGGTGCATATCCTTCGAGAAACAACTTCGCCGCATACTCAGCGACTCGTATATCATTACTGCCGAGCACGAAGATGCAGTCTGAGGGGGAAAGGGTGTGGTTAAGAAGATGATAGTTCCACACTTTTGATGCTAAAGCATGCACATTCGATGGCATTGCACAACTCCTTGTTGCTGAAAAGGCGAACGCCGCCCGATGCTCGGGCAGCAGTATCAATCTAGGTATACAGGAGAATATCATGAAGGGCTTAGATGACTATTCAGTGACAGCCGTCAACGGTATTAAGGCTTACGCCCCCTGTTAGCGAAGCCACCACTCTGGTGACAGGGTGCAACTCTTGTCACCGAGCATTAGCCAACCCTGTTCGGCTTCGATAGTTAACTGGAGGTTCATCGAACGCTCAACCATAGTCTCGAGTTCAGCCAGTGTTTCATCTTTAAAGAACACAACAGAAATGTTGCCATATTGGCTTACTTTCGCCTGGTGCTGTTTCCACCATACTGGTGCAGCATGATCGCCATAAGCGACAATAATCACTTTTTTCGCCTTATGAGCAGCTTTCTTCAATCGCTTTTCATCAGGTAGGCCTAAGTCAATCCATAGTTCGATGTCATCCGTCAGGCTTTTTTTCCATAGTGCCGGCTCATCGGCTTCACAAAGCCCTTTGGTAAACTGCAAATCTTCATCGGCATTAAAGCCCCATGCGATCAGCCTTAGCATCAGTCGCTGTAACGTCTCTGATGGATGGCAAGCCAACGTATGCTGTTGATCGAGATACACATGTCGGTCAAGATCGGCAACATTGAACTGGGCTTTGTAGATAGTGGCTTTAAGTGCCATAAAATTTTCCTAGAAAAATAAAAAAATGATATAGAAATAATAAATGCAGTGTAGTTTGTACAGGAAGAAGGTTCAATTTCAATTGTCTAACAAACATCCAAAAGATCTTCAAAAAAGGCAGAAACCTTCTTTCTATCCGCTGAGCTAACCCTTATTCAACCAAGCTCAACACATTTACATTGCCTGTAACAATTTGCTCCTTAGTACGTTTTGGCAGACGCTTTATCTTATATTCAAGCTGCATGGCTAAGCGTTTGTCTCCCACACACTCACTCCAAGCTAAAACCAGAGGCCCTTTGCCTTTTAAATACTTTGCCCCACGCTTTGTGGAAGTATGCTCTTTGAAGCGCCTCGCTACATCTGTTGTTACACCGCAATACAGTTGGTTATCCGCTGTCCTAATTAAATAGACCGACCAATGGCTAACTTTATTCTCTTGCCCTTCACTTTCTGTCGGTTGAGCAGGGTTAGTACAGGCCATTTTTCTTTACACCTTACAAAAAAGCCCAGCTTTTGCTGGGCTAACAACACTCACGCTATTTGACACTTATGAAGTTAACGATTCAAGCATTGCTTTGAGCTCTTGCACTTCTTTTTTAAGCTCTACGACTTCTTCTTCCAAGGCCGTTAAGCGCTCAGAGGTCGGAGAGGACGGTGAGCTTGCAGAAGATGCAGCCTGTTGTTGAAGCTCCTCGAGGTCTATCTCGCCGCTAAATAGATGCATGTAGCGATAATCACGTTTGCCTGATTCTTTAGGCAGCTGGACAACAAATGGGCCCTTCGGATGTTCCGACAAAGTACTCAGTACAGATTCGACTTCTTTCACATCGGAGAAACTGCACAGGCGATTAGTACGGGTTCGCAGTTCACCAGGAGATTGTGGGCCACGCAGCAACATCACACAGATAATCGCTTTTTCTTGCGCACTAAACTGGAAAGTGCTGAATTCAGTATTACAGAAACGATGCTGGTATTTAGCCACACGACTACCTAAACCAGCTGTTACTTCTTGTACAAACCTTTTCGCCTTCAGCGCTTCAATAGTATCTTGCACTTCAGCTTCTGTAAGCGACATCACAGGTTCTCGGTTACTCTTCTGATTACTGGCTGTCGTCAGTGCATTCAGTGTTAATGGGTATTGATCAGGCGTGGTTACCTCTTTTTCAAGTAAGCAACCTAGCACGCGCGCTTCTGTCTGCGAAAAGCAAATATCCATGATCTTCCCTCACCTTTTTCTTTTTACAATACAAATTCCATTGAGCATAGCTGAAAACAAACTTGCATTCGTATCAAAGCATCGCTGCTGCTCAAAAGAATGTACACTGCGCTAGGCATTTCAACCTAACAGCAGATTATCACTGAAGATAGTTACGGCAAGCACATGGCGGATCATTTGGCTGCAAAACAGCCAAATGTCGCTTGGTAAAGTACAAAATGTTAACTAGATCAACAAACGGAGGGAGGCGTTAGGTAAATTCAGCCGCAACAAATCGGTTCCTACCTTGCTCTTTTGCTTTGTAAAGTACACGGTCGACGATCTCGTACATGTTTTCGACCGTTTCTAAGCCCGTAGGAACCCAAGAGACCATACCTTGGCTAACAGTAACTATGTCCGATGTGGTTGACTTGGAATGGGGAATTTCAAGCTGTTGAATGCAATCCTTTAGCCGTTCACACTCTCGTACAGCACGAGTTTTATCGCAATTACTCAATGCAATCACAAATTCTTCGCCCCCATATCGGGCAGCAAGTTCACCAGCTCGACTAAAGTTTTTCTTCAAATCTGAGGCAACCGCCTGCAAACAACGGTCACCCTCTAGATGGCCGTAGTGATCGTTATATAGCTTGAAATGGTCAACATCTAGCATGATCAACGTTAGTGGGAAAGTATTACGACCATGCCAAGAGATAAACTCCGCCAGCTTGCTATCCAAGTAACGGCGGTTAGCCAACTTAGTCAAACCGTCCTCATTGACTTGCTGTGACAATCTCTCATTCGCTTGCTCAAGGCTCTTGGTGGTATCTTTGAGCTGGTGACGCATATGGGCAATTCGCTGCATCGCTTTGAGCTTCGCGGCTAGAACGATCTTGTTCACCGGTTTGACAATATAATCATCTCCTCCCATATCGATCGCTTTGGCAATCATTTCTGGCTCATCATGGCCACTGAGAAAGATAATAGGCACCCAGTCAGGGTGTTTGATTCGGATCTGCTCAGCCACTTCCGTTCCGCTCATGTCGGGCATACTGACATCTAGCAGCAACAAATCTGGATCAAACAGCGGATATTTCTCTATGGCTTCTTGGCCTGAAGCAACAGCTTCAACCACATGCCCAAGTCGCTGTAACCGCATAGCCAGCTGCATCCGTTCTAGATGCACATCGTCAACTAGTAATATCCGCATCGCTTCCATCTAAGCATCCTATTGATATATTGACTATTCCTTAAGCTATTTATAGCACAGAATAAAACGTAATTTTGCCATCTTGGGTAATTTACGCAACTTGTTGAACAACCACCTCTTGGCTACCGCGCATCCAATAAACAACAAAAAACGTTTCCTCTCACGGTTCAAACCAAGGTTACAGAGTATAAACGTGAGCGATTTAACGTGATTATCGTTGATATTCCGCTATCTTATTACCCAGTCACTTTGGTATATAAGTTGACATTTAAATAAAGGGCTATAGGATTCCCTCCCTTAAATAAATTCATGCTTTAGGAATTAGCTATGTCTGATATTGAAAAAAACGAAGATCAAACAATTGAAGAAGTGAAATTCACTCTTGACGATTGTTCGCCAGAACTACGCCAAGTAGTCGAGTTTGAAGAGGTGCCTGAAGAGCTTCTTGACATGCTAATTAACGTTTACAAAGCATCTGAACCAACTTCACGTGAAGCTTGGGATCAGCTGCCTGCAAGTGCACAGAATGTGCTTGATAACTTTGAACAGTTCCATGCGTTGATTGCCCTTAGCCAAAGTTACTCGGGCGTCGACTTCCTGGGTGAAATGCAGGAATCAGAAAAGCCATCAGACATGACTGATGAAGAATACACTGATTATAAAGCAGTAATGCTTGATAAAGTGCTGCATAACTGTGTTAAAGACATGTGCAAGCAGTTGAAAAAAGCTCGCCGTAACCCACCTATGAAGCGTGAGTTCCAAGAGATTTTCAAAAAATAAGCCAGTAGCCGCTATTGGTCATACAAGGTAACAGGGAGGACCATTGTGTCCTCCCTTCTTCTCTATAGAAACTGCATTCACATACCATTTATTTTTTTTCATGATAAGATAAGCGCTTTCTATCATCAGCACACCGCTGAATGTCCCTAAACACCAATCAGCCACTACAATATCCGATAAGAGATAGCTTCTGAGGTAACAATGCCTGGCCAAAAGCAGTTTACATTTTCCAATGAGCTTACTTTTATTCCTGCTCTCGGGGTGATTAAATCCGACTCGACCAGTCAAAAACTCAACCTCTCAGAACAATATATACTGCTCTATCTTATCGAGCATGCTAACAGCCCTGTCACTAAGGAAAATTTACTCAACGCTGGTTGGCCTGACCGTGTCGTATCAGAAGCATCATTATTCCAAGCGATCCGAAGCCTGCGCGTCAAACTGCAGGAAAAAGCCAAAGGGGAGATCATCGAGACCCTACCCCGAGTCGGTTACCAAATAACTCAAGTCAAAACCGAAAAGTACACCGACTTATCGACAACAACAGTCATAAAGAAAACCGCTCCTTTCTTGCCATATTTTTCGGTTGCGGCTTTAGCCGCTGTTTTTTTGCTCATTGGCGGCTACCTATGGTTCACAGGCTATAAGTACCCGGATAAAGAGCATTACATAGTCCGTACGACGATGCTGCAAAATATTACAGTTACACTGGTATCCACCAGCGAAGCTGGGATATCTGATCTTCAGAATAAACTTGATGAACTGTATGAAGTCTATTCTCAGCTAGAAGAAGCACCGGACTTAACAGACCTCAAGCTATATGCTTACAAAGGAGCAGACTCTTATTCCTTAGCTTGGTGTCGTATGGATGAGAATAAACACTGCACACCGCAAACTGACTTCTCGTATCAAGTCAGTACAGATGGCTGGACTCAGTTTACCAACGATATACTCGTGGATCTCCCGCTTTCACGCCCTTATCCGATTATTCAAACAGATTTGGCTCGGGATCCGACATCCCAAGTTTTGATGAACTTTATCGATCAATCGGGGATTGATTCACAAGTGGTTTACCACTACATCACCAGGGATGACGAAAACAAATTTAATTTTTCCTATTTGAATTTTATTTCTGAGGAAAAAACGGGTTATCACCATGCTTTGTCAATCAGCTCTGCAACGTTGACAGTGGTTGAAAATGAATCACCGTTTATTTCAACCATAGAGCTAAAGCCAATCATGTACCATTGGGCTTACCAACCCAATGAGTTCATTACAGAAGAGTTATCTACGGCACTCACGCTTGAGCATAAACTCAAAGATCAATTTATCAGCAAAAATGTCAGTTACACCTACCTGCTCTATCAGCAACCTTACATAGATTTAGTCTTGAATGAGGAAGTTGGCATTTTCTGGGTTCATAATAGTGATAAAGACGCAAAGATCTTTAATTACAAGCGGCATGCAGGGGATAACCCCCCCCCACAGTGTTACAAAGTAACAATTAAGGCATTAGAAAACTGCCTTCCAATCCTTACTCATGTTAATTTGCTTAATCTCGCCTTGCTGAGTAAGTTGCTGGAGTTTGTCGGTATGCTTATCATATTTGTCTTCTCTTTCCTCATCATCATGATGCAACCAGAGAGACAGTCCACCAAAGCTCGCAGTGTAATGAAGCATATGTTCATCTCCGTTTGAATTGCCTACTGCAATTAAGGGGATTTGATCACCAAACGTACGCTGTATTAACTCAACTTTATTTGCCCAATTATTGAACCAAACTAACCGGGATGATCGGGTTAACACGCCTTTACCCTCCTCGAAAGTCAAATCATGCTTAAAAGCCGAGCCAAATACATTTTCGGGTGGGATATTATAGAGCTCCATGGCTAACGGTCTTAAGAAGTCACCTTCATCTGCCGTGTATATGTAAACTTTAAACTGATGCTCTTGCAGGTAGGCAACCAGCTCTTTCATTGGCTGATAGGTCAAGCTTTGGTAGCCCACGTTATATTTTGGGTGCTTCCAGCCAGATAGGAATGCTTTGTTCGATGCCCGGTAGTCTTTGCTAGTCATACCCACGTAAGGCGTCCCCACCAACTGCTCGACAACACTGTCCAAACCAAAACTCTCTTGAGAAAACATCTGAACGTAATGCGAAGGATCCAACTTTCCGGAGGCTATTGTCGCCCATGGCTGCCTATTTGCCAGGGTTGAGTCATTTTCTAATTGCTCTTTTAATGTATGGAACACAGCCTGAAGATGAATATAAACCGGTTTTTCATTCCACAAGGTGCCATCGTTGTCAAACACGGCGATACGCTTTTCGGGTGGCTGGTACCTTTCATTTGATTGTTCTGTGACACTTTCAATATAAGAGATTATGTCTTTTTTGATCTCTGTGTCATTCCAACTGGGTAATGGCTCTGCTGCAATTATTTGTGAATTAAAGAAAACCAAGAATATAAATGATACTACCCTTGCCACATAGCCCATTTCATCGCCCCGTCGTCGGTGAGTACTAACAAGGTAGTATAGCTTTTACACGGCATTCGCGAATTTTGATAAACTTACCCATGACATTAGCTCATACCACGCTTACTGATTAGCGTGCTAGCACTAAGAAAGAATAAAAATGATTCTAAAACACAAATCCTTTAAACGAATGTGGCTGTTTTCTCTGCTGCTTATATTTTCCGGCTGTGCTGTCTATGCCGGGATTAATTTCGATCAACGGTACGGGAAACCCCAACCCCAGGAACGATTAGCTGTTGCTCCCTCGCCCGTTGCCAATCATTACTTGGACACAGTGAAGCCGATCATCGAAAATCGCTGTGTGGTTTGCCATGCCTGTTATGATGCGCCCTGCCAATTAAAAATGTCGTCGGCAGAAGGCATAGATCGCGGAGCCAGCAAAGAAAAAGTCTATGAAGGCACTCGGCTTCTGGCAGCAAATACAACACGTATGTTTATTGATGCACAGTCCACTGCAGAATGGCGGGATAAGGGCTTCAACCCTGTTCTTAATGAGCGAATCCAATCTGAAGAGGCTAATACCCAAGCCGGTGTTATGGCGCGTATGCTTCAGTTGAAACAGGCACACCCGCTCCCTGAGCAGAAAGTCCTTAACCATGACGAATGGGACTTCTCTTTAGACCGAAATCAGCAGTGCCCCACCATTGAGGAAATGGCCAAATATGAGCAAAATTACCCGCAATGGGGTATGCCGTATGGCCTGCCGCAAATTAGTGACAAAGAAAATCAAGTTTTGATGGACTGGCTGGCAAGTGGCGCCCTGATGGCAACGGCACCTCAGCCAAGCATATCAACCCTAGCTAAAGTGACTGAATGGGAAACTTTCCTAAACGGCAGTAGCCTGAAGCAGCAACTTGCCAGTCGTTACATTTACGAGCATTTGTTTGTCTCTCATCTTTACTTTTCAGACGAACAACACCCTACATTTTTTAATCTCGTTCGCTCTCGCACAGCGCCTGGAGAGCCAATCGATCTTATCGCAACGAGACGCCCTTACGACGACCCTGGTGTAAAGAGGGTGTACTACCGCTTCCAACCCGTCAGGGAAACCATCGTCGATAAGACCCATATGCCTTATGCCTTGAATAAAGCCAAACTGGCCCGTTTCAATACGTTGTTTATCGAGCCGGAGTACAAGGTATCGTCAATGCCTAGCTACCATCCGGACATTGCCGCCAATCCACTGATTGCATTCAAACAAATCCCAGTCGATAGCCGTTATCGCTTTATGATAGACAACGCCCAGAATACCATCATGGGGTTCATCAAAGGCCCTGTATGCCGAGGCCAGTTGGCGTTGAATGTGATTAATGACCATTTCTGGGTATTCTTTGTCGACCCAGCACTGGCCAACACCCCTGCTGTTGATGCGTTTTACGAAACACAGGCAGATAATTTAAGGCTGCCGGCAGAAAATGAAAGTAACACACTGCCAGTCGCTAATTGGATATCTTATTCCAAACAGCAAGGCCGTTTCCTCAAAGCAAAGAATGCTTTTCTTAATGATGCATTTAAGAATGGTGAGCACCTCACGAGCGAGCTCATCTGGGATGGTGATGGATACAACGACAATGCCAGCCTAACAGTGTTCCGCCACTTCGACAGCGCCACCGTTACCAAGGGGCTCGTAGGCAGTCAGCCTAAGACGGCATGGGTTATCGACTACTCACTATTAGAGCGTATCCACTACCTATTGGTTGCCGGCTTCGACGTATACGGGAACTTTGGCCACCAGCTAGTGACTCGCATGTATATGGACTTCCTGCGTATGGAGGGTGAGTCTAATTTCCTATCATTACTCCCAGCCGATGTACGCCGTGAACAGCTTGCCTATTGGTATCAAGGCTCAAATAAGCACCTCAGCGACTACCTTCAGGGGGATATCAATGAATTTGATCAACCCACTGGAATCAAATTCCACACCCAGCATACAAAAAATGAGCTGTTCGGTATGCTTCAAGAGAAACTGAAAGTCGTACTGCCTGTCCGCTATGATTTCACCCAGTCACGAATGGCTCAAAACGGTTCTCTTGCTTTGTATAAGCTGAACAGATTGAGCGGTAAACAAGCCAGCCTGCTGCCAGAAATCACCTTCATTATGGTCGAGCCGACAGAGCCAAACCAAGAAGCTGAGCTATTCACCCTGATTCGAAATAGCGCCCATAAAAACATCTCAAGCCTATTTGACGAGGAGTCTAACCGACTGCCTGCTCAGGACGATGTAACCTTAGTGCGCGGATTGCTCGGTAGTTATCCAAGGGCCTTCTGGCACCTTCAAGAGTCAGAATTGACGACTGCAGCAAAACAGTTCAGTTCCATTCAGACAGAAGAAGATTATCGCCTATTTTTGGATAAATACGGTGTGCGCCGCACTAGCCCAGATTTCTGGTCCTTTAGCGATAAGCTCAACGAAATAAACCAAAACATGTTTCCTGTTGAGTCAGGGTTGCTCGACTATAACCGGATTGAAAATCGCTAAATAGAGCTAATCAAACAAAAAGGTCTAACTCATCAGTTAGACCTTTTTCTTTCTAGAGCAGAATGCTTTCAAATCATTCTTTAGTAAGAATGTGTTCCCGGTTCCAAATTTCACTGTCCCAGTTATGAGTAACCCGATGTCGGGTAATCAAGCCTCGATTATCATAATAACTGACTTCCTCATTAAATTCTGTCACTGGTTTACCTTCATCATCTAATGCGACTTCACCAGACTCAGTAAAATAATCAGCTTCCCAGCGGCGATATTCTTTACATGCTGGCACTGTTTCATCTGTAACAGCATCATAAATAGCTTCCGTTCCAACAAAGACCGTGCTCATCACCTGTATAAAGTTATCCAGCTCCGGTGTGGCATTGAGCAACTCCCCATGAGCCAGCCTGACGTCTGGCATATAGAAGCCACTGACTGCCGATTGGCTTTCAGAAAGAACATGCATTGCTCCCCAAGCGGTGTAATCAAAACCATTCTCTGTCGCTTCAAAGCCAACCATTACACCCGTATCAGGGGTTTCATAGTAAGTTTCTGTAAACTCATAATAAGGCTCAGCATCTAGATCAGAATAATCAATGAAGGCACCATGCAACGTTGAGGTATTGAGGTTTTCTTGACCTTTCCAGCTTATCCCTTCTGAACTATTGGGAGTTAAAGTATAAGTTGCATCCTGTATTACCAGTTCATCGCCTTCACCTTTACCTCTCGTCATCAAATACTCTATCTGAACACCAGCATCAGCAACATAATCACTATCAGGCAGAGACGCTAAGCATTGCGACATAGATGCAAAACCATCTTCAGGTACTAGGTAATTTTCAGGATCAACACCAACTAACTGTTCTTCATATACAAGCCCAATAAGCTCTTTTGTATAACCTGTATATCCTCCAATGACTGTATCTTGGTCAGCTGGGTCATATTCACTATAATCTTTAACGATTCGCTGAACGATATTATCTTTGTCAAGATACTCTGTGCTACTTTCAACAATATGAAGAACTTCTGAAGGTTCCTCGCCCGTATTATCAATTAACGTTAGCTCAGAAGAATACTCAACGACACAAACATCCCTTTCTCCTAATAGAGTGTCAATAGTTTCCTTCCCTTTGTAGGTTGCATATAAGTTTTCATGCCTTATCGGCTCTGTTGGAGAAAATTGATCGACCCTGTCTACCCAAAACTGAGTCACTTCATCAATATTCAAGTCATTTGGTTTATTCGAATCAATATTCGTGAACCACCAACGACTAAATACATCCTGAATGCCTATATATTGAGAGCTGTCTGCATTAACATAAGAATGCTCAAAGCTTGGATTCCATGGGTTTGCATCAGCACCTTCAGTTGCAATTGAAATTTGTGTAACCTTCACATTCGTATCAGGCAATAAACCATTTGGTAAACCTACTCGATCCCCTACAACAATTTCAGACTGCTTAAATTGTTGTTTTACTTCCTCGCCATGACTTAATCTAGTGACTTGATATAAACGCGCATGACTTCTCGAATTAACTACCGTCGAAGCATCAAATGAATACGCTTCAAGGCTATCCATGCAACCGCTAAGCGTACTTAAATCGACTTCAACTTCTGGTTTATCAACATTACCTGAATCATTACCTGCATTGGAATTGGTACCTGGTGAGTCATCGCTGCCCCCACCACACCCAGATAATAAAATAACGGTGGATATAGCTAGTGCAACCTTGCATACCTTCATAACAACATCCTACTTTGTGTGGATTAACAACCCAACAACAGTACAAGCAAAAACTCGCCCCTGGATGAAATTGTTTGAATTCACCGGGTGACTACACAAGAATTATCAGCAAAAAATAATAATGGGTTAATCTTAACTCCACACCTCACTCAGATGACTGCTCCCTTTCGAGCTTCGTACGTAACCAAATATGAGGGAGAAGTATTTTTGTAAATAAATGAAAAGAAACAACAAACACTATAGCTAGTATGTTTCAAAAGAGTAAAATGGCATCATCATTTTTCATCGAAGGAATAGATCATGACTCATACCCATCATCACCCGGTGTGGGACAGTTTTATCCGTGGCTACCACTGGCTTCAGGCACTCAGCATTGCAGGGCTGTGGTATACCGGTACAGAAGGGTTAATGGATTGGCATTTTAGCTTGGCTTATTTTCTATTAGCACTTATTGCGACTCGACTAATTTGGGGGGTGTTTGGAAGTGAAACGGCCCAATTCAGCCATTTCGTTCGCTCACCTCGAACAGTAATCTCATATTTAACGTCAAGTATTCGGGGTGATAAAACCGTACACTCAACTGGCCACAATCCAGCAGGTGCCTATATGGTTGTCGCTTTTATGATCCTGCTGACAACCCAGCTAACGACGGGGCTGTTTGCCAATGACGATATTATTTCCGAAGGGCCTTTCGCATACCTGGTCAGTGGCGAAACCAGCAGTTTACTCACCGAAATCCACGCGATTAATTTTAATGTTATCCTTGGTGCTATTGGACTTCATATAGCGGCTATTGCTGTTTACCTACTGCGCAAAGAAAACCTTATTACACCAATGCTAACCGGGAAAAAGCTGCTTGATGGCAACGCATTACCTAAAGTGGTTAATGGCGTCTGGGGCTGGGTAATATTCTTGGTTATTGGCGCAATTATTTATTTTACCCTCGCCAAGGATGTCATTGCTTACCTGTTCTAACTAAAAATGCCAGACTCTACTCTGGCATTTTTCAATTTCTTTTAACGCAGTATGCTTGGATCCCTAGCGATATTTATAATCGCTATGGCATGACTTGCAGTTCTTGGCCGCTTCACCGAAAGCACGCTTGGTTGCTCGCTCATCACCATCCAGTGATACTTTCGCTAAATTAGCCATATCACCCTGGAACTTATCCAATTTAGCGCTGAACCCATCCCAATCTGACCAGATTTCAGGTTTTGCTTTGGTTTGGCCTTTGTCAGACCCTTCAACTTTGAAAGCTTCTTCCGGCATATAGGTTAACTGAGAAATAAATTGCGCGCGCTGGCTGAAAGTTTGCTGATCCCAATCCTTACGCCCTTTAACCATTTCGGCTAAATCACCGAAGTTAGTCGCGATCATTGAGAATGCAGCTTGACGGTATTCAATGGCATCTTCAGGCTTTTCAAATGGGCTGGCAGAAACACTGGCTGCAAACATTACGCATCCTGCAATCAGAACTTTTTTCATGACTTCTTTCCCTTTGTTATTATTCCATTTATAAAGGCACCTGCGAGTTTTATAGCCAGAACCTGCGGTGCTCAGTAGCATATAAAATGATACCGCCAGACAACACATTGTAAACATTCAACCCTCTAATATTACATTTATTTACAAACGAAGTGTTTGACCATTTTCCCGTGGTTTTCGTCTATTGCAAAGACAAATCCGTGATGTCTACGGTATAAATCAATAAGTGCGGGTATTCGATATAATTGAATACTTAAGCCAGTCAAGCCCCGTTTTCTTGCTTCTCGCTCAAGTTGATAAATCAGCTGAGACGCTAGCCCTTTATTCCGGTGCATAACCGATACCCAGAGAGTCCCAAAATATAACAAACTGGATTGATCAGTTGGCTCCCGATAACAAACACCCGCAAGGTACGCATTATTGGCTTTTATGAACAGATAGTGATTACTCGCATCCGTTAGGCTTTCTAAAAAGTGTTCGTAAGACGGGAACCTTTCATATGGCTTACCAATAAATGTTTCATACTCAGCAAAAGCCTCATTGATAACACGCCACAATTCACGCCGGTCGGATTCAAGTAAATTGGATACATTTGGCTCTATAAAACCAGGAGATAATTGTGCTACCTCAAACCTACCAGCCATATTCACTCCTACTCCAGCACTACGAAGGATATGCCCACCATCACTCAAGTGTTATGATAGAGGCATAACATAACAAAGAGCAAAGTCATGCTAGGAACACTGAGCAAAATGAAGTCTCAACTCGGCGACGTTGTCGAGTACCAACTCCCTGTTGGTGATGAGCTACTCCCATTAAATCCACTGATTGGCAAGCACCTCAAGCTTACCCATACGGGTAATATCTATTGTGATTCTTGTGGGAAGAAAACCAAAAAAAGTTACTCCCAAGGCCACTGCTTTCCTTGTATGAAGAAGTTGGCCCGCTGTGATATGTGTATTATGAAGCCAGAGACCTGTCATTACGCGAAAGGGACTTGCCGTGAACCAGAATGGGGTGATGCCAACTGCATGGTTCCCCACTATGTCTATCTTTCAAATACCTCAGGTTTAAAAGTAGGCATTACCAGGCACACTCAATTGCCGACCCGTTGGATTGACCAAGGTGCAACGCAAGCGCTACCTATTTTAAAGGTCAAAACTCGCCAAATTTCCGGTCTTGCAGAAATTGCTTTGGCTGAGTTAGTCGCCGATAAAACCAATTGGCGGGCCATGCTAAAAGGTGACAATACTGACATCGCTCTTCAAGACGAAGCAGAGCGCCTTTTGCCGGCTATTGAGCAACGCATCAACGAGTTGCTGGAACTTTACGGTGAAGACGCCGTAGAGAAGCTAAATGAAGAGATTGTTGCTATCCAGTACCCTGTTACTGAGTATCCTAAAAAGATTGCCTCCCATAACTTCGATAAAGAACTTGTGGTTGAAGGCACCCTAGTCGGGATCAAAGGCCAATACCTCATTTTTGATACCGGTGTGATTAATATTCGCAAGTTCACCAGCTATGAGGTCAGTGTAGAAACACCAGAGAGCTAATCCTCTTCACTCAAAAGACCCAACGAAAAACGGCTGAGTAAACTCAGCCGTTTTTACGTGTATTTGCAGTAAGCTATTTCGCTTTAGGTTGAACAAACTTGCGGTTACTATCTACCACGGCAACATCCCGGATAAAGTTCACCCCCAACACAATGCCTTTGCCTGCTGTCAGTGCAAACTCCGTTAACTCATTAAGCTCACCCAGTTTGGCACGTAATTTAACCACCGCCTGAGGCGAATCACTTTTCTTCTTCAGCCAGCGTTCTACAGGTAGCTCTACTTCCTGCCCTCCAGCCTTAAACTTCACCCAGTCTTTGCCATCACGCTCAAAGGCTTGTACATTGCTGACACCAATAGACGATAGGGTCATGCCGTCGTCCACCCTAGCACGGATATGTTGCTGGGCTTGCGAAATCCATAACCACTCTTCACTACCCAGTATCAACTTACCGTCATTGGTCTTCGTTACTACCGGTTGAGGTTTGGGCTCTGGTTTTACCTCTGTTTCAGGAAGTGGTTTCACTTCAGGTTCGGGTAAAGGCTCGGGCGTAACGGGAGGCTCAGGCTCTACAATAGACGGAGTATCTGGTTGTTCCACAGTTCCTCCCCCAATGTCTGGTTCAGGAGAAGACTCTGTCTGCTGCCCAGTCTGCTGAGCACAGCCTGCCAGCAGCAGGAGAGCGATAAATACAGCCGATAATCTCATTTAATTTATCCCTACAACATCAATATGCGCAATGCGATTAATTACTTAAAGGTAATTTATAATTCCTTATACCTATAACATAGTATGCTCAATCAATGGCATCCTCAAAATATTAGGTGCAACCACAAAATCAAGATCACACTATACAATAGCCCCAAACTCGCTATTAGCTGTTTGGTTAAATTGAGATAGCTTATTTTGGATCCAAGCTTCGTCGTACCACCCCATATTCCGGCTATGTTTCGCATCATCCCACAAACTAAAGTACCAGCGACGTACTTCAAAGCCAGGTTGTAACGGAGTTTCTTGCTGGTATAGCTGCGCTAATTGCATCTCTGGCCTAACATCGTACAAATGGAAAATATCCATTTCCCGGTGTTTAAAGCCAACATCACATGGATCTAGGATCGCGGAAACTTCATAAGTTTTGGGATCCACAAGAATATTGCCTACGTGACAATCATCATGTACCAGCGACGACTCCGGCGAAGCTGTCGACAAAATATCGTTCCGCCTGTCCCACAACGATTGATACGCTGTTTTTTGCACGGCAGTAAAAGGAGAAACTTCACTGACAATATACCGGTAAACCGACTCCATCCAGTAGGAAAATGCTTCAGGTAAAGTGGGCGTAAAGCATCCACTCTTCATTTCAAACCCTTCCGGTTCAGAAATATCGTGTAAGGAATGAAGTAACTCAAGGTAGCTTGTTGAGAAAGCCTTGATCGCTTTGTGGTCATTGGGGATTTGATGTGCCGATATCCCTTGTAACCACTCCAGCATGATAAAATCGTAGCCTTCTTCTCGGCCAAAATACAAAACCTGTGGTACCGGGCAAGGCAAAGCCTGCCTAAGACGTTCCAAACCTTCAATTTCTTTTGAAAGCCTGCCTATTTCGCGCGAAAACTTTACTACAACCTTGGCCTCCGGTGATGCCAAGAAAACAACCCAACCATAAAATGTTTCATGGATTTCACTGACTTGTGGAGCCTGGCGGAACATTGTTTTATAGCTAAACTCTGCAATCCTTTTTAGCTGCAATTTATTCAATCTGGCTTCCTTTCTCACTCATTAACATACTCAGGTTAAAGCGATGAATTTTCTATAATTCCTAATTATTTTCATCCTGTATTACCATAACCTTTTAAAAGCAGTTTTGGGTTCGTTATGGTCAATAATGAGTTCAAGCTCTCACAAATACTACTAATTGGCTATACACAGCCTGATAAATAATACCCAAGCAGCTTCCTGCGACTCAGGTATCACACCCTACTGAATAGCGACGCCAATGACATCTGCCAACTCTTGGAGTTGCTGTTCCGAATCAAGCCGAAGTGACCAGTTCACGCCGGAACCGACAGCCGTAATGACATTCGCCCCTTTGCCAAGCAAGGTAATATCATCAACGGTAGCTTGCAAAGACACCCGTGCAGCCCCTTCTAACCGAACAACGATCTCATGTTGATTGGCAATAATCCGCCCGGCTGAGAATACTATCGTCATTACTCCACCGCCTTCTTATGTGTCATAACTGCAATCGTCAGCCGGCTTGTGCATACCATCCTTCCCCGCGGATCCTTAATATCGATCTGCCAGACTTGCGTTTTCGCGCCTAAATGCACCGGCACTGCGGTACCAACAACATGGCCACTACGCATGGCACGCAGGTGATTGGCATTAATATCTAAACCAACGCAATATTTGCCGTCGTCGACGCACATATTGGCTGCCAGAGAGCCCAGTGTCTCAGCTAGCACCACAGATGCCCCGCCGTGAAGCATCCCAAGCGGCTGGTGTGTCTTTGATTCAACAGGCATTACTGCAGACAAACTATTGTCATCAAAAGCCGAATACTCAATACCCAAGTGTTCAACTAGCGTATTTACCGAAGTCTCATTTAAACTTTCAAGAGTGAAGGATTTTTTCCAAATACTCATCACGTTATCCAAACAATCTTATTTGGAGAGAATGATACAGCAACTGTATAATTCCGCTATTGCGGTTTATACATTAAATGAAAGGAGTCTTTGATGGATCGCTTTCAACCTATTGCTATAGCAGGCTTGATCGCCTCTACAATAGTACTTTCAGCTTGTAGTAGCTCGCCGACTGGCAGGCAGCAAGTGTTGCTTTTCTCTGAGCAGGATATGTCCCAATTAGGCGCACAATCCTTTGAGGCCCTAAAAGAACAAGAGAAAATCCACACGAAAGAGAAAACCAACCAATACGTACAGTGTGTGACTGATGCATTGACAACCCGGCTCGGCGGTCAACAGGCTGTCGGCCAATGGGAAGTGGTCGTATTTGACAGCGAACAAGTGAACGCCTTTGCCCTACCCGGCGGTAAAATAGGCGTATATACCGGGTTATTGAATGTCGCGACTAACCAAGATCAACTGGCAACCGTGATCGGTCATGAAATCGGCCACGTCCTCGCCCAGCACAGTAATGAAAGACTGTCACGTTCCCAGCTTGCGAACATGGGGCTACAGATTTCCAGTGCTGCAATGGGAGGTGCTGAGTACCATGATGCCGCCATGGCTGGCCTCGGACTAGGCGTACAATATGGTGTATTGATGCCATATGGTCGGGCGCAAGAATCGGAGTCAGATATCATTGGCCTGAGATTAATGGCAGAGGCTGGTTTTGACCCTTATGAAAGTATCAATTTGTGGAAAAACATGGCGAAAGCGGCTGGGGGGAGTCAACCTCCAGAGCTGCTATCGACCCACCCTTCTCATTCAACCCGTATTGATGATTTAAGGGCAGAGATTGCCAAGCTACCTAGCTACAATACGCCTAAGCCACAATGTGAGATTTAAAAGTTAGCCCCCTAGTGGGGCTTTCATAGTTCAAACCCAATGCGCTGCGAAGAACAAAGAGCAAATACCTCAATGAATTTAGATACAAAGTGGCTAGAAGATTTTCTAATGCTTGCTGAGACCCAACACTTTTCACGAGCAGCAGAAGCCAGACACATTACACAGCCAGCTTTTGGACGTCATATCCGCGCGCTTGAAAAAGCAGTCGGACACTCCCTCATTGATAGAACAACAACACCAGTGAGCCTGACGCCAGCAGGAAGGCAATTCAGAACTATAGCGCGGAATATGGTGTCACAGATGGAAGAAGGCGTAAAAATGCTCAGTGGTATTGAGCAGCCTCTACAAAACCCTATTCGTATTGCTACCCCGCATTCCCTTTCCTCACCGACTTTGCTGGACCTAACTGATTACATCAATAAAGAAAACGACTTAAATTTTGCTATTGATATCTTACGGGTCGATTTTGCGGTGGAATCGCTAACCCAATCAAATTGTGATTTTTTGTTGGGCTTCGAAATCCTGTCTTTACTCCAGCCTCCGTTTAAGAATCTATGTATTGGTCATGGTGATTTCTTACTGGTATCTACCCCAGGAGATGATGGCAAAGCCTTGCTCAATCCGCTCGATAATCCATGTCCTATCCTGCGATATAGTGCTGAATCATACAGTGCACGGCTTATCGAACAATACCAGCCGCAACTTGATGGACTCCATACCTATCCGGTTTTTGAAAGTTCAATGTGCCAGTTACATAAAGACATGGCGTTAAGGGGAAAAGGCTTAGCTTGGTTGCCAGATACCATGATCCGCAAAGAGCTTAATTCCGGAGAGCTAATCGCCATTGACCCTGAACGTTTCAGGCTACCATACCAGATACGGTTATATCGGAACTCTGCACCTTTGCGCCAAGATGCTCAACGCCTCTGGGACTATCTCGACCATCATATAAAAAACGGTTGGCAAATAAACCGTTCCTGGCACCTTACACGCTAACCTTTCTATAGAGCCGATTTCGATACTTCCTTTAGGCTCAGTGCCGAATCGGCACTAACATATCAATATTTGCATTTCACTTTAGCTAGCATCAGGTAGATACTCACACCCAAAGCAAACGTTTGCGCAAATTGTTGCGTCAATGAGGTATCTGTGAAATCTAACCCCATCACACTCACTGAGTTCTATCACCGCTTTCCGAAAGCTGATATCCATTATCACCTTCTTGGCGGCGTGCGGCTTGAAACCATGTTGTCACTAGCCGATAAATACCAAGTCAACCTGACAGAACATGATGCCAAGGCTTACTACCGGGCACATCAGGAAGAGACAGGTATCGTCAAAGGAGGTATCGAAGCGCTAACCTTTCTTTACCAGTTAATGCGTGAACCCATTGATTATGCACGTGTATTACAGGAAGTCGCAGAGGATGCCCATGCCTGTGGGGTTAGATATATTGAGACCTTCTGGAATCCATCAGATACAGAATTGGACTACCCATCAGTCACAAAGGCATTAGCTGAAGCAATTGATGAAGCCTATCAGCATCTGGGCATCATCATCCGACTAGTTCCTTCAATCAACCGTGAGAAGTCACCAGAAGAAGCGGTTGCCATGGTCAATGAAATGGTCGCCTACCCTCATCCATACGTGCTGGGGATTGGTATTGACTATAAAGAGCATAATGCGCCAGTAGAGCACTTTTGGAAAGCTTACCGTATTGCCAAACAACATGGTTACAAGCTCACAGCGCATTGCTCGGAGTTCGGCTTGCATTGGCGCAACGTAGAGACAGGCATCGATTTGATCGAGGTTGATCGTATCGATCACGGTTATACCATTGTCGATAACCCTGCACTGGTTGAAGAGTATGCAGACAAAGGGATCCCATTTACTGTTATTCCTTCGAATACCTACTATTTCAAGCAATGGCCAGAACACCAGCAATGGTGCAAACACCACCCAATCAGAGCCATGGCAAAATCGGGTATGAACATCATCCCTTGTACTGATGACTGGCATATCCATAATACCACCAGCGCTAACTGTTACAGGGTAATGGTTGAAGATTTTGGATTCGACCTAGGTAGCTTGAAGCAAATGATGATCAACAGTATTGAAGCTTGCTGGATGCCTACAAAGGTAAAGCAGCAGTGGCTAGCTGAGTGGAGCGACGAGTTTGATATGTTAAGAGCCCACTTAGTTGCTGAACCCGTTATCTCACCAGAAATGAAAATTAGCTACCGACGTTAAGTCAGGTCACAAATATTAAAAGACATGTAGAGGGAATCCATGGAAACTGCAGCTGACAAACCCGCTTTTAGCATTGCTAAGTGGTTTGATTTTAAAGGCAACAACACCAATTTAAGAACCGAAGTCATCGCTGGTTTGACTACCTTCGCCACAATGGCGTACATGGTGGCCGTTGTACCAGGGATGATGAGTAAAGGCGGCATTCCGTTTGAAAGCGCGCTAACAGTCACCGTATTGATGACGGTTATCACCACGATTGCCATGGCGTTATATACCAACCGTCCTTTTGTACTGGGCCCAGGACTAGGTAGTGTCGCTATTTTTTCCTTCACTCTACTGGGTAACGATGTACCGCTGAGTATTGCTGCCGGCATTGTTTTTATCAGTGGCGTGCTGTTTATGTTGGTGTCTTTTCTGGGTGTCAGGGACTTTGTTGTTCGTATCATTCCACACAGTGTAAAAGTTTCTGTTGGCGTAGGTATTGGCCTTTTCATCGCCCTACTTGGTTTTAAACAAGCAGGTATTATTATTGCTGATCCACGCAAGAATGTATTGGTATTCGGTGAACTGGCTTCTATAGAAGTCATTACGGCTATCTTGGGCTTTTTCATGGTGCTGTTTTTTGTATCACGGAAAATTCAAGGTGGGATCATCCTAGCAGTCATTCTTACAACGCTTCTGAGCCTGCCTTTGGGCATTACCTCAATACCTGATAACTTTTTTAGCATGCCTGGCAGCATCGATGACATGACTTTCCAACTCGATGTCATTGGTGCTCTGAGCCCTGTTTACCTGCCGTTCTTGCTCGCCTTTTTCATTCCAGATTTCTTCTCAACTCTGGGAGCTATGTTAGGGATTGGTGCACAAGCGGGATATTTGGATAAAGACGGTAACCTGCCGGGTATCGAGAAAAACTTCCACGTCGATTCCAGTGCTACTACCTTTGGTGCTCTATTCTCCTGCCCTGTAATGACAACCTACGTCGAGAGTTCAGCCGGGGTTGAGTCAGGGGGCCGAACAGGTTTTACTGCCTTGGTGACTGCTGCTTGTTTCTGCTTAACACTGTTCCTTGCCCCTCTGGCTGGGATGATCCCAACCGCCGCCACGGCTCCAGTGTTAATGTATATCGGTATCGCCATGATGGGGTCGATGAAAAAGATTAACTACGATGACATTACCGAATACCTACCAGCATTTGTCTGCGTTGTCATGAGTGTATTCAGCTTCAATGCCGGCAATGGTATTGCTGCCGCAATGCTGGTGTATGCATTCCTAAAGCTTGCGACTGGACGCTATAAAGAAGATCACTGGTCGGTTTATGTGATTGCATCTTCAATGATCTACTACTTCTACATCATCTCTTCACACTAAATGAAGATAAAAAAAGACCGGCAATCTGCCGGTCTTTTCAAATTAATGCATCAAGGTCAAAGCTATTTCTTTAGCTCTTCAAACTTTTCACTTAGCTGATCCGCAGTATCTGATGCCTTGTCAGACACATCTTCAAAGACATCCTGAACGTCTTCAAAGGAACGTGAATCAGTAAGATCTTCAATTTGATCTTTATAAGTCACGCCAATGTAAATCCCAAAACCAACGAGTGCCAGAACAATATATTTCAACATCTCATAATTCTCTTCGCAAACTGAACCACTGAGACATTCCGGCCTCTTGTTATTATTGTATAACTTCAAACAAAAACAGCTTCCGAAGAAGCTGCTTAATAGCTGAGAAATAAATTAGCGCACTAAGCAAATCAAGGATTTACCTAGCAACCACTCAAGCTCTTTTTGGCTCTCTTCACCAAAACGCTCAAGGCAAAGGCCATAAAGCCTATCAATACCACGCTTGGCAAACTCGCTGGTTGTTTCAGAAGAGGCGATATGATGAAACAGCAAACGTAACGTCGCCTTGAATTTCTCATCATCCAATGCTGCAATCCAGCTCGAAGAAAAACCGGCCAAGCCGTTGTCAAGATCCAGCTTCTCGACAAATATCTTGAATATACGACCATCAAGGGCCGTGGCAAAATCATGCTTCTTAGGGAAATGGTGACTGATACCAGTTCGAGAAATCCCTGTTTGCTTACTCAACGTGGTGTAAGACATTTTGTCGTATCCTAACGTCAAAATTTGATCCACCACGGCATCCATAATCGTCTGAATAGTAATTTCAGTATCTTCTTTACTACGCTTTGGCATAATGCGTTGACTCTATGATTCTTCTGATCACCCAACTGCCCACTATATTCAAGAGAGGGCGATGTAATCATTTAAGCAAATGTATTGAATCCCCATTGGTAACACTTTGAACAGATAACAAATTACACAATACGGGATATCATTCCGTTAATCGATAATATTACTGTTTAGCAGCCAGTTTCAAGTCATTAAATGTCATGAAATGAAAAGTTAATGCTTCAGTCATCAGCCTTCCCATCAACCCATTTTATGAACGGCTAAACATGAAGCACATATCAGAACTATCCATTCACTTGGTGTCGACAATTGGAACTTTTGACTACCACAACAATTCATTAACACAGTATCCATCTAGAAAGACTGCAAAAAATTGGCACTATTGTAGTAGAAACAGGAATTTAAGAACAGGACATAGATGATAAAAAAATTGTACACCTGTTTGAATTTTGTTCTATTTTAATCTTTGAAAACTAATTATTTTTTTGATGCTCACCTCATTTTCTAGATTTTTTAGTAACATTTTAAAGCAAATAACTACTTGACCAAGCAGTGAAAACAGCATTATTTTAACAAATACATAACACGGAAGGATCGAAGTATGACTCTACCTCTGCAATCGGATCGCTTAAGGGATACACTGATGACTCAACCACTGCCAACAGAAATGATTTTAAAATGGGCAGAAGAACGCGCAGATGATGTGTATCTTCGCCAGATCATCAATCGAGAGTTTGTTGATTTTACTTATGCAGAGGTTGCTGACAAAGCACTCCGCCTTGTAAGTGCTCTGCGTGCCCAAGGCTTCAAGCCAGGTGATCGCATCGCTCTGATGTCAAAAAACTGTGCCGAATGGTTTATTACCGATTTGGCATTGATGTTAGGTAGTTATATTAGTGTGCCCATTTTCCCTACTGCGGGTCCAGAGACTATTGAGCACTGCCTAACTCATAGTGAATCAAAAGCCGTGCTTATCGGTAAGCTTGATGACAGCAAGGCTGCACTGTCAGTCATGGAGAAGCACCCGGAAATCCTGTCCATTTCCTTTGACTACCCTTCTGCTCCGAAGTGTGATCATGAATTCAACACCTTACTTTCTCATCATGAACCCTCTGAAGAACGCCCTAACCACCAGCAAGATGACCTAATGTCCATCGTGTATACCTCTGGTACTTCAGGGCTGCCTAAGGGCGCCATGCTGAGTTATGGCTCATTTGCTTGGGCTGCTCAGCGTCTAGTTGACCACATTGGCATGCAAGAAGGTGAGCGGCTGTTCTCTTACTTGCCTCTCGCGCATATTACCGAACGCGTGTACATTTTTGGCTCTTCAGTAATGTCTGGTATTCAGGTGGCATTCCCAGAATCGCTTGATACCTTTATCGACGACGTCAAAATGCACCGCCCAACGTTGTTTATCTCGGTTCCGCGTTTATGGACGCTGTTCCAGCAACGAATTTTGGACAAACTGCCACAAGCGAAGCTTAACCTGTTACTGAAAATCCCATTCATTTCCGGTGTTATCAAGCGCAAGCTTGCTGATGGCCTCGGCCTAAATAAAGCTCGTGTCTTGGGTTGTGGCTCGGCACCTGTCTCGCCTGCCCTGCTTCGATGGTACGAAAACATCGGGCTCAACATCACTGAGGCCTGGGGGATGACAGAAAGTTTTGCCTACAGCACGCTAAACCACCCATTCCGCAGCGATAAAATCGGCTCGGTAGGTAATGCTGGACCAGGTGTTGAAATTAAAATCTCCGCCGATGAAGAGATTCTTGTCCGTGGCATGGGTCTATTCTCTGGTTATTACAAAAACGAAGACGCCACCAAAGAGATGTTCGATGAGGAAGGTTGGCTTCACACTGGGGACATCGGCTTCATGGATGAGGATGGTTACCTGACTATCCAAGGCCGTAAAAACGATACTTTCAAAACTGCCAAAGGTAAGTTTGTTTCTCCTGTACCTATTGAGAAACGCATCTTCGAGCTGGCCAATATTGAAATGATGTGTGTTGTTGGCTCTGGCATGCCTGCACCAATCTTGCTTGCGGTTCCTCATGATTTCCCTAACTTTGACCGAGAACGTTACGCACGTACCGCACAGAGAGTCATCAATACTCTGAACATGGAGCTTGAGTCCCACGCCAAGATTAGAGGTGTGCTGATGATTAAAGACCCTTGGAGTATCGAGAACGGCATCCTGACACCAACCCTCAAGATCAAGCGTCACCTGCTTGAGAAGAAATACCATGATGTAGGCGCTAACTGGCCGAAAGATCAGCTTGTACAATGGGAAGAGTAATTTCCATTATCTTCAGATAAAACTAGCCCCCGCATTTGCGGGGGCTTTCATTTTATGAGTCAATTACAAGAAGACTTAAAGCTTGTAGCGCTGGACTTCTTTCTCTAGTTGCCCCGCTAACTCTTTCAATGACTCAGCTTGTCGAGCAGCTTCCATGGCTTCTTGAGCCATTTGGTTTGCCACTTCCTGCACCCCTTCCGTATTGCGACTAATTTCAGCCGTCACACTCGATTGCTCTTCGGCAGCAGAAGCAATCTGCGTCGCCATATCGCTAATCACATTAATTTCACTCGCAATACTGTTAATGCTCTCACCTGCCGCATCAACATCCTGTACGCTAGTATCTGCAAGTTGATGACTATCATTCATCACCGTCACGGCATTATGCGTCGTCGACTGAAGTGTCTCGATCATGGTTTGAATTTCTTCCGTTGAGGTATGTGTACGCTGTGAAAGTACACGGACCTCATCGGCTACGACAGCAAAACCACGTCCTTGCTCTCCAGCACGTGCCGCTTCAATGGCCGCATTGAGCGCAAGAAGGTTAGTCTGCTCTGCAATATCACGAATAGTCGATAGAATGGTGCTGATCTTCAGGGCGTGCTCATTAAGATCTTCAATAATGGATGCAGCATTCGTGACTTCATTAGCTAAATTACCGATAGACTGCTGGCTTTGCCCTACTTGGCGGTGGCCGCTACCAGCCAAGGTAACGGCTTGTTCAGCCGTCTTCGCCGTGTTCTCGGCATTCCCTGCGATTTCTTGGGTAGCACTCGCCATCTCGGTCACAGCGGTGGCAACCATGGTAATTTCATCCTGCTGCTGGCGAATATTGTGGCTTCGCTGAGTAGATGCCGTGGCAGCATCAGCTGCATTACGGTTCAGTTCAATCGCAATATCTCGTAGTTTTGTTGCCATCACGTGCTGATGAGAAACAAATTGGTTGAAGTTATCTGCCAACTGCCCCACTTCATCTTGGCTGTTCACCGGAATACGTGCAGTCAGATCACCTTCCCCATGCGCAATATCCGCTAATGCAGCAGATACTTTTTTCAGTTCACTCAATTGTTTTGTCAGCAACAAGCTAATCAAACCACAAACAACAACAAGAATAACCAAACCGATCAATAGCTCATCAAAAAGCATGTCACGGATTGGCGCTTCAAGTACTGACTTATCCATCACCATAACCAATGCCCAACCTGAATTGGGTACATCGTGAATCGCGACCGCGCGCTCACGGCCATCAAAGTCACTGAGGAAAAAACCGTTTCCATGCATTTCATTACGAAGTGACTGAACGTTTAACCCCAACTCCGAAATGGGTTTGAGCTGCATATCGGTATTTGGGTGAGCAACGACAACCTGGTTGCCCATATCCAGCAGCATGGCATAACCGTCACCCAACACAGGAATATTCAATACATCACGCATCAAATCGCCAAGTGCTAAATCGGCACCAACCACACCTTGTAATTGACCGCCTTGCATAACTGGCTCAGCCAAAGTCACCACCAAGGTTTGCATGGTATGGCTCATGTAAGGAGCCGTGACTACCGCATCTCTAGCTGCTGACGCTTCTTTGTACCAGCCCCTTTCGCGAGGATCATAACCCGCTCGGTTCAGTGATGGGTCTTGGCGATGCATATCACCCTGCTGGTTACCATAAAAGCTCAGGCTGAAATCTCCCGACACATGCATTTGCTTTAAATGCTCTACAATATCAGGCGTGCTATTGGTTGCCATCGTAGCGACCACAGCGTTTACTGCCGCTTGTTTATTTTCAAGCCAGTCCCCAATACCTTTGGTGACGGCAACCGACGTATTTCGGCTTTCACTCTCAATTGACTGCCAAGCTTGGTTTTTCATTGATTGGTAGGAGAACCCGCCCAAGGCGATGGCGGTAATTGAAATAGCGACAAAACTCGACAGTAAAAGTTTTGTTTTTAAGGATAACTGCATGACTTCCCTTTATCTCGAAACAAAATTGGGGCGATTATAGTGTGTGGCACGAATTAAATTCATGATCTACCACTAAAATTTCGTAGTTTATTCAACTCTTGCTATGCTTCTATGCATAGATATTCCCAATAGGCCATTTTTACTTATAGCGACCAAAAAAGCTTAACACTCAAGAAATTCAAAACATTTTGTTGGTCTTCGCACATACAAAGAAAAATCTATCCGCTATATTCATTTTCGGTTCACGTACAATCAGTTACAATTCAATGTATGAATAAAAAAAGCAAATCCATCATCCTTTTGTCGCTTTTCTTCATGGTTTCTTCAACGCTGGCAAACGTTGAACTGGAAATTGAAGAAGATCACGACGATGTCATGCGAGCTGTTCAACAAGGGCTTGTACAGCCTTTCTCATCTTTAAAATCCAAAGTTAGCGAACAACTCCACGGACGCATTATCCGCGTCGAACTAGAAGAAGACGATGACATTTGGATCTATGAATTAAAGCTTATTGACCCCAACAATAATATTGTCAAAGTGGAGTATGACGCCCAAACGTTAACCATTCTTGAGATAAAAGGCCGGGGTCTTGAAAATATTATCAAGGTAGAACAATGAAAATACTCGTCGTTGAAGATGAACAAACCTTGGGCGAACAAATTGTTGAAGGTTTAGAACAAAGTGGCTGGGTAGCCGAGCTTTCCTGTGATGGCATTGATGCCTTGTACCGCGCTACCTCTGAACCTTGGGATGGCATCGTCCTCGACTTGGGCTTACCGAAATTAGATGGCCTTACCGTTTTGAAAGGCATTCGTGATGAAAATGTCACTTGTCCTGTCATTATCCTCAGTGCCCGTAATGAACTTACCCAGCGTGTCGAAGGGCTCAACGCCGGTGCAGATGACTATCTAACAAAACCGTTCCAAATGATTGAACTTGTCGCCCGACTTCGAGCACAAGTTCGGCGCTCAACGGGCAATGCTTCACCCGTTATTCAAATTGGTGGATTAAGTTTAGATACCCGTACTTCGAAGGTAATGCACAACGGCGAAAGTATCGATCTAACCGCGCTTGAATTCAAAGTGCTCTCTTACATGATGCACAATGCCGACAAGGTCATCTCTCGTACTGAATTGGTTGAGCATATTTACAAACAAGACTTTGACCGTGACTCCAATACCATCGAGGTATTCATCGGCCGTATACGGCGTAAAATTGGTGGAGATGTCATTAAAACGGTTAGAGGGCTTGGATACCGTATCAATGCAGATTAGAGCGCCACAAACACCTCTGCCTAGCCTGCGCAGCCGCTTGCTTATTGCTGCGGCTGTTTGGTTATTGGGGATTACCCTTGCCGCCGGTTACCTGATGCCATCGTTTATTAAAACCTACCTGGTCGATCAGGAAAAGCACCAGCTTTATATTTACCTCGATGAGTTAACAGCGCAAATTGATACTGACCGCGATGGCAATATTATTACCCCCAAACCTCTTTCTAACCCCCGGTTTCAGCAGCCTTATAGTGGCCTTTACTGGAGCCTGAATGTTGCTAATACAGAGCTTCGTTCTCGCTCACTATGGGATACCCGTATATCAGGGGATAAAGAGTCTGGTTTTGTAGGCCCTGATAAACAGTCACTGATCGTTTTAACGCGGGATATCCTCCTGCCTGACCTCGATGATCCTGTTACCCTTACCGTGGCGATTAGCCAAGAAAGATTGCTAAAAACCCTGACGCAGCTCACTAGCGGCCTTTGGTTAATTCTACTAATCATGGCAGGCGGTATACTTTGCTTGATATGGCTTCAAGTCAGTTGGTCCCTCTGGCCTCTTCGCAAGCTACAAAAAAACCTCAAGCAAGTACGCGAGGGTGAAACCTCCGAATTAAGCGGGGTCTATCCTGCAGAAATACGTCCAGTGGTTGATGATTTAAATGCCCTCCTCTTCCACTACCAAGAACTGCTAGAACGAGCCCGAAACCATGCGGGCAACTTGTCGCATGCATTGAAGACACCGATAGCGATATTGAATAACGAGGTTGCCCATCTTAACGAGCAAGAGCAGTCACGCCTGCAGCCTTCACTTCAGCAACTCCAGCAGCACATTGACTACCACCTTGGCCGTGCGCGAATGGCAGGGGCAACTAACATTTTATCGGCCAAGACAGCACCATCTACTCGCGTTGATGCCATTTCTATGGCAATGGATAAAGTCTACGCAAACCGAGGGGTCGTACTGGTAAATGAATTAGAGAGCGACTTACTGGTTGCTATCGAAAAGCGCGACCTCGACGAGATTATTGGTAACTTGATTGAAAACAGTTACAAGTGGGCGAAAAGTCTTATCAGGGTTCACCAGCTTGAACAAACCAATGATACCGTAGTGCTAGTGATTGAAGATGATGGCCCCGGGATTGAAGATGGTGCCTACCAAAGTGCCCTAAAGCGCGGTGTCAGGCTCGATGAGACGACGCCGGGAACAGGCTTGGGGTTAAATATAGTGAATGAGCTTGCTCATAGCTATCGCGGTGAGCTTAGCCTCAGTAGAAGCCAGCTAGGTGGATTGAGAGCCGCTATCACACTGCCGAAACCGAGGAAGTAACTTTTAAGCATTTCTACACATAATTTGCGGTACTAGTGGGCAATTATCTCCAATTGCCCATACTTCAATCTGGTTAGTCAATCTGTCTAGTCAATCTGTCTAGGCAGGCCAAAAAGTGAGGTTAACGATCCTGACAATCACTCCCAGCACCAACGCAGCTACACCAAGCCGATACCATTTGAACTCTGCGGCCGACATTCCTATACGGTTGTAAAACATTTTCAACACCCCCGTCCAATCACTGGTGCGGCGGCCATATAAAATAATTCCGTTACCGACCAAGACTAAGCCAGCCAAAATTAATACATATTCAGCCACTGTCATTGATACCTGCAGCATGGTGTACTCCCTTTTTCATCATCTACACTCTGATTTAATGCCATATGTTTACAATACTCAATTAGACCATGGTAGAGGTCCCGTTATCTCCACCTCGCCAAATTGAAGAAAAAAAGCCGTTAGCATCAAAGTTTGTATGCTTATTCAAGGCGTTTAGTGTAGAATCCTGCCCCCGGAATTTCTAACGAAGGTATCGAGGCGACATGCAATTACTCGAAGCAAAACTACATAAAATTGACCGTCATAATTACCGTAGCTACTCCAGCTTACGCGGTGAATACCATTTCGTTGACTTCGATTTCTTCATTGATATCACTCAATCTGATCCATTTGCCCCGGCATCACGAGTACGTGCTCGCCGTAAATGGTCTTTGACCGACCTTGAGTGGTTAAAAGAACAGTCTCCTGTTTACCAGCGAGCAGCCCGCGACTTTATCGCCCGCCATTTCGCTGAATTAGCACAGCAAATCAATGAGATTCAAATTGACCGCCCGGGCCAGGCTGTATTAGACCGCACTGCTGTTGTGTTTGATGACGATGCACTAGAGCTTCGCTTCCGTGTGAACCTGCCGTCAGACGGCCGCACCATCATTGCCAAGAAAACAGCAAACCTACTGACATTCACCATGCCTAAAATCATCCGCCGCGCCACGATTGCTCGTGAGTTGCCAATGGATGAGCTGAAGCGCCACTGTGAAACCGTTGAAGACCAGGTTGCCCTACGCAAGCAGTTAGCAGATAAAGGCTTAATGGCATTTGTTGCTGACGACAGCGTTCTTCCGCGTCTAGCGGGTAACAGTGATTTGCCAATGGCTGATGCTATCCCGTTTGTCAGCCCTGAAAGCCTAGCCGTTGAGCTTGAAGCGCCTCACCGTGGCAAGATCCGTGGTATGGGTGTGCCGAAAGGCATTACCATGATTGTCGGTGGCGGTTTCCATGGTAAATCAACGCTGCTGAATGCAATCGAGAACTCTGTTTATGACCATATTCCAGGTGATGGCCGCGAGTACATTGTTACTGATGAATCAGCATCAAAAATCCGTGCTGAAGACGGTCGTTGCGTACACAATGTCGACCTGACCCCATACATCAGCAACTTGCCTATGGGCAAGGACACCAGCATGTTCTCTACCCAGAACGCATCGGGCTCAACCTCTCAGGCATCATGGCTACAAGAGTCCATCGAGTCAGGCTCCAATGCATTGCTGATCGATGAGGATACCTCGGCATCGAACTTTATGATCCGTGATGAGCGTATGCAGGCTTTGATTGCTAAAAATGACGAGCCAATTACGCCGCTGGTCGATCGCATCTCTCTACTTCGCGATCAGCTTGATGTGTCTGTACTGCTGGTAATGGGCGGCTCTGGTGACTACTTAGATGTTGCAGACACCGTCATTCAAATGCACAACTACCAAGCACTGGACGTTACAAAAAAAGCGAAAGAAGTCGTTGCATCGCACCCTACCCGCCGTCAGCTTGAAGGCAGCACTGAGATCACTCGCCCGCGTACGCGTAAGCTAAACCGCGCAGGACTGAAAGCACAGCTTGAAGACGGTAAGTTCCGAATTCAGGTCAAAGATAAAACGTCTATGCGTTTTGGCCGTGAGTTCATCGATCTTCAAGCCTTGGAGCAGATTGCAGATTCAAGCCAGCTTCATGCTATCGGTTGGTTGTGGTTCCAGATTGCACAAGGCAAAGGCTGGGAAAAAGCACCTAGCAAGGCATTCAGCCAAATGCTAGCCAGTGATGAATGGTTCCGAACCATGCCAAACTATGGTGATATCGCTAAACCTCGTGTTATTGAGGTTATGGCTGTATTAAACCGCATGCGTAAAGCTGAATTTAAGTAAGTTTCAAACTCAGTTCGACTTTGTCAAAAAGCCCACAACATGAAAATGTTGTGGGCTTTTTATATCTAGAAAGCGTGAGGTGCGCTAGCTATCCAAGCTTGCACTTCTGCTGATTTGGTGCGACTAAATCTTAAGCCAGTTTACTGGTAGTGGAACTCATATGTGTCGGATAGGCGGCACCTGTTGCCAGGTGCTTCCCTTCACAGAACCGACGTGCAACTTTCACAGCATACGGCTCAAGCCTCCACAAAGGCACCGTTAAGCACCCAGTAATTAAATTACCTTTGCGATACACACTTAAAGCTTTAAAACTGCCCCAATGGTCACTCAGTGAATAAGAAACCACGGTTCGTTGTCAGAAGGCGCACTAATTTCATTCGAAATCATCATTTGCTTTTCTTCTTTAATAAAGTTCTTCAAGCTACCTCGCAACGGGAGACCAGTTAGAAGTCAGCTCGCTTTCGCGCCAGATATAAACCTGTATCCACTTCATTACAAAGTAGCATTCGCTTTTTCTAACCTCCTTTACCTGCATACCTATTGGCAACCTTCACAGGCTGCTTTCCCATAGGGAGATATACAGGTGTATGTTGCGTAAAATGTCAACTTAGATGCCCACTATAGTGCGAAGAGTACGCTGATCACGAAAGTGTAATGTCCAACCTCTTTCCGACTCTCATTGCCATTTTGGCTAAAGCGTATTGTATTGTTGCCATAATTTACCCCGAATATGGGAGCTATAAGGCGCCCATCAGATCAACGAAGCCATGGACACTCCCCTTTGAAAAAATCCACTTTGTAGCATCGGTGCGAATCATATATATGGTGGTGTGCTCTTACCACCACCTTCTCAGACCTATGCCCAGTGCTAGGCCCCCCCTCATAGTCACCGACTCACTTGCTGGCATCGTAATCTTTGGTGGCCTTTGGGGCTCTGTTATTTTGTGAATTATCGTGATGCGCAAAATCATACCAATCAATAACCCTCACCAGTGGTACTACCAGGAAATTGAATTTTGCCAAAAAAGATCATGGTATTGAGAAAACCATTAACAAAGATTATTAAACTCCACTTTTAGTGATATAGCTCACAATCAGTATAATTTCAGGCTCAATTACATATGTGACAGACCTCTTAGCTTCAGCTAAATCATAATCAAAATTGATGATAATGAGCACATTAGTACCTTTTAGGCTAGTAACTAAACAGCTATTCACCTACCATGGTAGCACCATGGAGTGTGGTACTACCAAGATAGGGATTAGCTATGCAATTAAGAAAACTTGCTGTCGCGATAGCCACTTTGGTTCTTGCATCTTTGTCACATGCTACAAGTCTTAATCTCGCGCACATGAACTCTGAGACCCACTCAGTTCATCTTGGTGCGCAGAAATTACAACAAGCAGTAAACTCTCGCTCAGAGGGGCGAGTGACAATAAACCTATTTCCATCCGGCCAACTGGGCTCTAATGCTCAAGTAGCAGAGCTCATTACTATGGGAAGCCCAATAGTAGGTCACTTTGGTACTCCAAACGTTGGTGACTTTTTACCTGATTATCATGTCACTACCTACCCATTCCTGTTTCAAGACTTTGATGAAGCAATGGTTTTTATGGGAAGTGACTTAGTCAAATCAATGGAGGAACAAGTTGAAAAAGAAAACAACCTAAAGGTTATGTGCTATTTCGCTTTTGGTGTACGTGATGTCTACTCACGCAACACCCCAATTCGTTCTCCAGAAGATATGCGTAACATGAAGATTCGCGAGCAGCCTGTAACGCTATACGTGGAACTAGCGAGACAGTCGTTTACAGCTGTACCAACACCAATGCCCTGGACAGACGTATACAATGCTCTTTCTTACGGCATTATTGACGCTGCCGAAGCACCACCTTCAGCGATGCTTGATCAAAAGCACTACGAGCATATCAAGTACTACTCAACTACCAACCATATTCACGACATATCTACGTTTTCAATGCCCGCAACAGTCTACTCATCTCTTACAAAGGCAGATCAGAAAATTCTGGATGAAGAGTTCGAAAATACCTGCAACTGGATTACCGAAAGCGTAAAAAACAGCTATGCAGCTGAACTAGATGAATTAAGAGAGGCTGGGGTTGAAATCATTACAGATGTAGATAGAGCCGCTTTCGAGAAGAACTCTCAAGAGATCTACAAAGCATTCCCTGAATGGCGCGAAGGTCTTTACAAAGAAGCACAACAAATAGTCGCAGAAATTAGGGGTTAGTTTTCACTAAAACTAGGGAGGGTTGATAACCCTCCTTCTAGGAGGTCTTATGAATTTTTTTCGGCTATCCAAACAACTCGTCAATGCCGCCCTCGCTGCCCTAACCACAGTGATGACCTTGTTAGTTTTTATCGCTGTGGTTTATCGCTATGGCTTCAACAAGCCTTTGCTTTTCTCATTTGAGGTAACGACTGCGCTTTTTGTTTGGATTGTATTCCTCGGTATGGCGCATACATATCTCAAAGGCGGACACTTAGGGCTGGATGTAATCGACAACTACCTATCTCCAAAGCAACTTTCGTTCATCAAAACACTACGCTCTCTTATCGTGGCTGGCATCAGCTCGTATATCAGCTGGATTTCGTGGCCTGTTGCAATGGGGACTCGCTTACAGCTGAACTCGGTGGGTATATCAGCCAAATATCTCTATCTTGCAGTACCAATAGGCTTTGGACTGCTAGCCTTCGTGATTGTTGTGCAGCTACTTTACCAACTCGTAAAAGGTAAAAAGTCAGCTTCACTCACCAAACAAAGTGGAGCAAACCTATGACAATGGCCTTACCTGCAATTTTTTTCTCAATGCTATTTCTCGGCGTACCTATAGCCTTCATTATTTTCGCACTTTCCGTCTATTGCGTAGTCAATAATCCGGCTTTAATGGATTTTGTACTGGCACAGCGCATTATTCTGGGGGCTCAATCCTTTCCATTGCTGGCGGTCCCACTGTTCATTCTAGTGGGAGAGCTAATGAACCTGTCTGGTATATCAAATAAAGTAATGGCATTTTGCGCCGTTCTTACCCGAAAAATGACAGGAGGACTGGCCCAAACCAATATTCTACTTTCGTGCCTTCTTGCTGGGATGTCGGGTTCATCCAATGCCGATGCCGCTATGCAAGCCAAGTTCCTCGTCCCTCAAATGGTAAAACGAGGCTATCCACTGGAATTTGCAACTGCACTGACGGCAGCTTCAGCACTAATTTCGCCTATGATTCCCCCAGGTATATGTCTGATCCTGTTTGGATTTGCGGCCAATGTTTCAATAGGCCAAATGTTTATCGCAGCAATCATCCCAGGAATCTTGTTGGCTATCGGTCTGATGGTAACCACTCACTTCTACGTTAAAATCAAAAAGTTCAAACTCGTAGGATGTGAGCAGGAAGTCAGCCAGGGATTAGCAAGTACGTTTGTAGCGGCTCTGCCCGCTATTGTGTTGCCTGTCTTTATCGTAATTGGCATTCGGTTTGGTGTGTTCACTCCCACCGAAGCCGCCTCAGTGGCAGTCGTATATTGCCTATACCTTTGCTGGCGATACGGCACCCTTGAAGCTAAACCCCTATACAAGATCCTACAGAACACAGCCTTCGCAACTTCAGCAATTATATTGGTTCTAGTTGCTTCGTCCGCGTTCAGTTGGGTTGTGACGTTCGAGCAAATCCCTCAACAGATAAGCCACTTCCTTATTAGTCTAAACGCAGGCCCTACCTTAACCTTGGCACTGCTTGCACTTCTGCTTTTGGTACTGGGGATGTTCATTGAGGGTACCGCTTTGGTATTGATTCTTGGCCCAATGTTTATACCGGTAATGCAAGCTATGGGAGTTGACCTCATCCACTATGGCATCGTGTTTGTGTTCATGACTCATTTGGGCGGTGTCAGTCCGCCAGTAGGTGTTGTGATGTTCACGGCCTGTTCGGTCACAGGTGTCAGAATTGATAAATGTATTAGAGCAATCATGCCCTACATATTGACGGTTATGTGCGTGGGTGTACTGCTCATCATATTCCCTCAACTTTCCACTCTATTTACTAACTAGGAGCCCTCTGAATGAAAATGAAATGGAAAAACGATGACGAGCTATTTGCTTTGGCAAAAGAGCATCTGTTTGTGGCTCTTGTTGGCGATGTTCTCGATTCGCTGGGTTATACACACCAGTTTCTTTCTCCCAACCTTAAACCAATTCGATCTGACATGGTGATTATTGGCCGTGCCATGACGGTTCTGGAAGCTGACTTTTTTGGTGATCACCCTGGCCAATCATCGATCAGTGAAATGCCGTTCGGCCGCATGTTTGAAGCGCTCGATGATCTTAAATCAAATGAAATCTATATCTGCTCAGGCAGTTCTCACCGATATGCTCTTTGGGGCGGATTAATGTCTACCCGAGCTATCCAATGTGGTGCGGCAGGTGCCGTTGTACATGGGTTCCACCGCGACACCAATGAAATTGAGCGCCTTAACTTTCCCATTGCTTCGTTTGGGAGTTACGCACAAGACCAAGGCGTACGTGGCAAGGTGATTGATTGGCGTGTACCAATTGAAGTCGACGGCATCCTAGTTAGGGATGGCGACATTGTTTTTGGAGATAGAGACGGAATCCTGATCATACCTAAAGAGATTGAGGTTGACGCTTTCCAAGGCGCCTTTGAGAAGGCAACAAAAGAGAACCAGGTACTACTCGCCTTACAACAAGGCATGACAACCGTCGAGGCATACAAAAAGTTTGGGGTGATGTGATCGCATACTTTCAACCACTAATCTCAACATACTAATTAAATACTCAGAGGAACAAACTATGGTCGTAAAAACCCCAAAGGAAGAACACTCAACACTCGAAAAATACAATACTGAAGACTGGCTCTATGAAGACTTTGAAATTGGTAAGAAAGTAAAATCTATCAGCCGCACCATCTCCGAAGGTGAGGCTATGTTATTCAACTCTTTGGTACTAGACATGCACCCTTACGTTGGCGACCAAGGGTTTGCAGAAAATGAGGGCATGTTTGGTAAGCGACTGGTTGCTGGTGCTCAGGTGTTTGCTTATGGCCTTGGCTTAATGGCAAATAATAACGTGAATACCTTTAGTTACGGCTACGACAAGCTAAGATTTATCCGCCCAGTGTTTATCGGTGACACCATCTACACGGTTCGCACACACAAAGAGAAAAAGCCGAAAAATGATTTAATGGGAATCATCACTGTGAGCTACGAGATCTTCAAAAACGATGGTGAATTAGTGCTATACGCTGAGCACTTACAAACAGTGAAGTATCGAGATCCAAGCGGTGTAAAAGAGAGTAAGTCTATCGATGAATTAGCGGTAAGGTAAGTTAAACTGTATTAGTTCCGACTAGATCTGACACTTCAATTGAAATGAAGAGAGTTACCCACTTTGATTAAAGGTGCTGAATCCGTAATCAAAGACAATAAGAGGTAACTCTCATGCTTCATACTAGCAATCCAATCATCAAACACAAAGCTGGGCTTCTCAATCTTGCAGAAGAACTCGGTAATGTATCAAAAGCTTGTAAAGTCATGGGTGTCTCAAGAGACACTTTCTATCGTTATCAAGAGTTGGTAGAAACAGGTGGTATCGATGCTCTGATTAATCAAAGCCGCAGAACACCAAACTTAAAGAATCGTGTCGATAGTGAGACTGAGCAGGCTGTGCTCAAATACGCCATCAACTTCCCTGCGCATGGACAAGTCAGAACAAGCAATGAACTGCGTAAACTAGGCGTGTTTATCTCTCCAAGTGGCGTACGCTCAATCTGGCTCCGCAATGACCTAGAAAACTTCAAGAAACGTCTTATCGCACTGGAAAAACAGGTCGCAGAGGACGGTATAATCCTAACGGACGAGCAAGTCGCTGCCCTTGAGCGCAAGAAGCATGATGATGAGGCCTGTGGTGAGATAGAAACTGCACACCCAGGTTATCTCGGCTCTCAAGACACGTTCTATGTTGGCAATCTGAAAGGTGTTGGACGCATCTATCAGCAGACGTTCGTTGATACCTATAGCAAAGTTGCTTTCGCTAAGCTCTATACGACAAAAACACCTATCACCGCAGCAGATATGTTGAATGACAAGGTTCTACCGTTCTTCGAGACTCACGAGTTGCCAATGCTGCGAATCTTGACTGACCGGGGTACTGAATACTGCGGTCGAGTTGAGCAACATGACTACCAACTTTACTTAGCCATCAATGATATCGATCACACTAAAACTAAAGCCATGTCGCCACAGACAAACGGGATCTGCGAGCGCTTCCACAAGACCATATTGAATGAGTTCTACCAAGTGACGTTCAGAAAGAAACTGTATGGCTCAATGGATGAGTTGCAGAAAGATCTGGACGAATGGGTGGACTACTACAACAATCATCGTACCCATCAAGGAAAAATGTGCTGTGGCAGAACGCCCATAGAAACATTAGAGGATGGGAAATCAATCTGGGCCGAAAAGAATCTAGCCCAGATATAATCTGACAGGCACCAAGTCGAAAGTGGGTAACTGTCAGATCGGGTCTGAATTAGTACAGTTAAACACATTAAAGACTCTGAATAACAGGCTCGGCTTTAGTTTTCACCTAAGCCGAGCCTGTTTAGTTATTACCAAAATCGGCGAAAATCCCCCCTCCTTCAAGTGGGAGTGTAGTCAACTACCTATCAGTATACTTTAACGAGTTAGTCTGAATAGCCACCGACTTGATAGACACCTTTTAGTTAGACAAAATGACTAATAAAGAGGTGCTTATGAACAGCAAACGATACCCAGAAGAATTCAAAATTGAAGCCGTAAAACAGGTTACAGAAAAAGGCCATAGCGTGGCCGATGTTGCGAATCGTTTAGGGACAACGACCCATAGCCTTTATGCTTGGATCAAGCGCTACGGTCCTGACTCCTCCCAATACCAAGCCCAGTCTGATGAAAGTGCAGAAATCCGCCGACTCAAAAAGGAATTACAAAGAGTCACTGAAGAGCGAGACATATTAAAAAAAGCCGCGGTGTACTTCGCAAGCCAGTCCGACTGAGGTACGCCTTTATTAAAGCCAACCAACCTACTTGGTCTGTTCGGCGCATGTGCAAAGTGCTTGGCATACATCCCAGCGGATATTATGCCTGGCTTAAGCAGCCCGACAGTAGACAGGAAAAGCGGCGCAAATACCTTCTCGGGCTGATCAAACAGTTTTGGCTGGAGTCTGGCGGAGTTTATGGTTACCGGAAGATATACAGTGATCTGCGTGATGAAGGTGAGTTCTGTGGAATTAACCAGGTTCACCGCTTGATGAAACGAGAAGGCATACAGTCGCAGAGAGGCTACCGAAAACCCAGAGCGAAAGCAGGTGGTGAAAATGTTGTGGTTGCTAATAAATTGGCTAGAGAGTTTAACCCTTCCGCTCCGAATCAATCTTGGGTCACTGATATTACGTATATAAAAACTCACGAGGGTTGGCTATACCTAGCCGTCGTAGTTGACCTTTTCTCTCGACGGGTAATTGGTTGGTCAATGAAGAGCAGAATAACTAAAGAGTTAGCTCTGGATGCACTTCTAATGGCTATATGGCGGCGCTCGCCGGTAGTAAATGTACTTGTGCATTCAGACCAAGGAAGCCAGTACACGAGCCATGATTGGGATAGTTTTTTAAAACAACATGGACTTGAATCAAGTATGAGTCGCCGAGGCAACTGCCATGATAATGCCGTCGCCGAAAGCTTTTTCCAACTGCTAAAAAGAGAAAGAATTAAGCGGAAGATATACGCCACTCGAGAAGAAGCTCGGACGGATATCTTCGAATATATAGAGATGTTCTACAACGTTAAACGTAGACACGGTTCCAATAACCAGTTGTCGCCTGTAGAGTATGAAAAGCAGTACAAAGAGAGGCTAACTAGTGTCTACTGAATTAGTGGCTATTCAAAGTAAAGGCAGGCCCTGAGAGTAATTGTACTAATTCAGACCCGATCTGACAGTTACCCACTTTCGACTTGGTGCCTGTCAGATTATATCTGGGCTAGATTCTTTTCGGCCCAGATTGATTTCCCATCCTCTAATGTTTCTATGGGCGTTCTGCCACAGCACATTTTTCCTTGATGGGTACGATGATTGTTGTAGTAGTCCACCCATTCGTCCAGATCTTTCTGCAACTCATCCATTGAGCCATACAGTTTCTTTCTGAACGTCACTTGGTAGAACTCATTCAATATGGTCTTGTGGAAGCGCTCGCAGATCCCGTTTGTCTGTGGCGACATGGCTTTAGTTTTAGTGTGATCGATATCATTGATGGCTAAGTAAAGTTGGTAGTCATGTTGCTCAACTCGACCGCAGTATTCAGTACCCCGGTCAGTCAAGATTCGCAGCATTGGCAACTCGTGAGTCTCGAAGAACGGTAGAACCTTGTCATTCAACATATCTGCTGCGGTGATAGGTGTTTTTGTCGTATAGAGCTTAGCGAAAGCAACTTTGCTATAGGTATCAACGAACGTCTGCTGATAGATGCGTCCAACACCTTTCAGATTGCCAACATAGAACGTGTCTTGAGAGCCGAGATAACCTGGGTGTGCAGTTTCTATCTCACCACAGGCCTCATCATCATGCTTCTTGCGCTCAAGGGCAGCGACTTGCTCGTCCGTTAGGATTATACCGTCCTCTGCGACCTGTTTTTCCAGTGCGATAAGACGTTTCTTGAAGTTTTCTAGGTCATTGCGGAGCCAGATTGAGCGTACGCCACTTGGAGAGATAAACACGCCTAGTTTACGCAGTTCATTGCTTGTTCTGACTTGTCCATGCGCAGGGAAGTCGATGGCGTATTTGAGCACAGCCTGCTCAGTCTCACTATCGACACGATTCTTTAAGTTTGGTGTTCTGCGGCTTTGATTAATCAGAGCATCGATACCACCTGTTTCTACCAACTCTTGATAACGATAGAAAGTGTCTCTTGAGACACCCATGACTTTACAAGCTTTTGATACATTACCGAGTTCTTCTGCAAGATTGAGAAGCCCAGCTTTGTGTTTGATGATTGGATTGCTAGTATGAAGCATGAGAGTTACCTCTTATTGTCTTTGATTACGGATTCAGCACCTTTAATCAAAGTGGGTAACTCTCTTCATTTCAATTGAAGTGTCAGATCTAGTCGGAACTAATACAGAGTAATAGATTCCATACCTTTTTAAACACATTTAATGATATGGTACGTCCCTCCCTACAGCTAAACTTGAGCGGGTTTAGTCTTTAAAGGAAAGTGCCAAATGAATAACACACATATTATCGGAATCGACCTAGACAACAGGAAATGGGGGATCTGACTGACTCAGAACCCCTTAACGTATCAGCTTGGCTAGATAGCTCGATTTTTCAAAGAGTCTGCTATAGCTAAGCCACAAATTGAACCTTCATTGATTTGCTTCGGTCTTTTGCAATCTCAAAGGCTTTACTAGCCTCTTCAAATTTAAACTGACCAGAGAGCATTGGGGTTAGGTCTATACGCCCTGAGGAGATAAGCGCTAGCGCCCTATCAAACTCACCGTTAAACTGAAATGCACCTTTTAGTGTCAACTCTTTTAGCATGATCAGGTTGGCTGGAAGATTAGGCTCTTTTTCAGCCAGGACGGATAGCTGGACTACCGTGCCCTGCTTTTTAACACCAGTCAGACAAGATACGTATGCAGAAGTTGCCCCACTGGCCTCAATAGCCACATCAAACTCGCCGCTCTCTGTAATGAAGTCCTCAACTGACGTATGACGAATATTAATCACCTTATCCGCCCCCATCTGAGAAGCGATTGCTAAAGACTCATCAGTTAGATCGGAAACCACTACTTCAGCAGCACCACTGACTTTTGCCATAGCAGCAGCCAAAGTACCGATAGGGCCTGCACCTGTCACTAATACTCGACGACCGATAAGATCACCTGCTCGCTCTACACCGTGTAACGCGCATGCCGCTGGCTCAACAAAAGCAATCTTATCCAGTTCAGCATTCTGGGGTAGCTTTCTGCAACAGCGCGCTTCGACCTCAAAATACTCTCGAAAGAAGCCATCTATGTGTGGAATGGTTGTGGCTGAGCCAGGAAAACGTTTGTTAGTACAGGTATTGCTGTTTCCACTTCGGCAGTTATCACACTCGCCACAGTTCATCACTGGGGTTATAGCAACTTTCTCACCGACTTTTAAATCATTAACGTCTGAGCCTATCTCAACAATAGTGCCCGAGGCTTCATGCCCTAGAACCAGAGGGTTTTGGAGTAAGAAACCCGCATTGGCAAAATCTTGATAATAGTGAAGGTCGGTACCGCAGATACCCGCCGAGCCTAATTGCACTCGCACCTCTTTTGAATCAAGGCTTCTTGGCTTACGTTGCTCGACTCGAGTTGTTTTAGCATCGGTCAGAACCAAAGCTTTGTATGTATCAACCATAACTTCCTCCTAAAATCCGACACTGTAGCCACCGTCAATCGGTAACAATTGACCATTTACATAAGACGCACTTTCTGAGCATAGATACACAGTAGCGGCGGCAATATCCTCACCCAAACCCAGGCGTGGCATTGGAATACGGCCTTCAATTTTTGCCGCGCGAGCCGGATCGCCAGCCAGTACTTTGCGGGTCATTTCAGTGTCTATGAATCCAGGACACACTGCGTTACAACGGACATTAAACGCACCACAATCCACCGCGATACTTCGCGTTAAACCCACTACAGCTGTTTTAGTGGTTACATAGCCTGCAGCGCTTGGCAACGCCATCAAACCGCCCATTGAGGAAACGTTTACGATAGCGCCACGCTCTCTTTGCTTCATCTTGCGAATCACCTCACGTGACATAACAAACAAACCAGTCACGTTGATATCGTTGATGTTTTGCCACTCTTCCGTAGACACATCCCAAATAGGTTTCTTAAGATGCACGCCAGCGTTGTTCACCAGATATTCAATATCACCCACTTCCTGCTCGATGCGCTCAACGAGGTTTGCAGTGGTGTCGAAGTCTTTAATATTGTGCATATAGGTATGAACATCTTCGGAGTTCAACTCCACACGTGCACTTTCCAATGCGTTCGGATCAATATCAGTGATCACTACGGACGCATTCGCATTGAGAAACGCCTTCGCTTGCGCCAGTCCAAGGCCTCGTGCACCACCAGTCACAATAACAACCCGCTTTTCGAAATTGTATGTCTGTTTCATGTCTCTTCCTTACTAGTCGTATTTTCTTTCTTTTTCGCCTAGAAGGCTCTTCTGGTACGCCTCCTCAAGCCCTTGAATAACGTCTTCAACGCTGTGTTTTCCCTCTAAAAACTCATTGACTAAATCACCACCGACATCCGCTAAATACAAAAATCCGTTATACCTCGGGCGTAGCCAGCTATTCTCGATAGTCGTTAGTGTGTCTTTAAAGAACTGATTCGAAGCTTTGTTTACGCTTTCATCCAGCCATGCGGCTTTGTGTGCCGGCTGTCCGTCTCGCTCAAAATAGATACTTTTTTGTAGCTCTTCACCCGCAAGTGAAAATGCAAACTCTTTGGCCAGTTCTGGGTGAGCACATTTGGAAGAAATAGCGATCCCTGTACCGCCGATGATAGAGCCGCCGATTTCCTTGTCTGCGAAGGTCGGCATATCAGTAAAGCAGATGGTGTTGGTGCGGTAGCCTGTTCTTGCATAGTTGGTATAACCAAACAGGAGTGGGCAGTAAACGTATTGATCACTGGTAGACATGATCTCTAAAACATCAATTGGATTGTGAACCAGGTTTTCTTCAGGCAGGTATGGGGCGAACATTGCCATCAGCTCAAGCGCTTGTTTCGCCACCCCCTTATCAACGAACTCATGCTCTGTTGTTGCCACCGGTTTACCTAGATTGGCACACAGAGTAAAAAAACTATCGACAGCATCTACCGGCTTGAGTGGCCACAGTACTTTGCCTTGTTTTGCTAACTCGAAGACTTCATCCCAGTTTGACGGTGGCGATTCCAATAAATCAGGCCTGTAACAAGCCACCTGACAGGCAGCATCAACCGCAAGAGCCCAGTTTTTTCCATCCAACTCATAGCTTTTATGAGATGGCCCTACACTGTTAGCATTTAATTCCGCCAACGCATCCACATATTTCTCATCATTGAGCGCAATGATCGAACCTTGCTGAGAAGCCTCCCCTATGTGTGGATGGTCGATGATCATGAAATCATACTCTTCAGCAATCACATCCAAAGGTCTATCGGCAAAAGCTTGCAATGAACGCTTATCCCACTCAATCGTTACCTCTGGGTATCGAAAATTAAACACTTCTGACGCAGCAACAAGTGGGTTATAGCCGCGATCATGATCCCACGTCATTCCCCTTAACTTAATCATCGCGTTTCTCCACCAGCAGCAGATGTTCTGTAGCCATCACGGACTTGCCCTGTTGATTGAGCACCTCCAGTTTTTCTGAAACGATGCCATAGTTCTCTTTTCTTGGGTGGGGACGCTTCTCAGTGATCGTGACGTGCACCTTAATGGTATCGCCGATGTAAACAGGGTTAGTAAAACGAAGCTTTTCATAGCCATAGGTCATGGCTCGATTGTTGATAAGACCTGCGGTCATACCCACAGCAACAGAAAAGGTCAAAGTACCGTGTGCGATACGCTTTTCAAATGGTTGAGTCTTACACCATTCTGCATCCATATGGTGGGGATAGAAATCACCCGTCTGACCTGCATGAAGAACGATATCTGACTCAGTAATAGTTCTACCTATAGTTTCTCGGGCTTCACCAAGCTCGAAATCCTCAAAATATTTGTCTATAAACATGTTGAATTTCCTATAAATAAATGTGTGTGCTCCCCTACTTCAGGTGCGCCGATAGGAGAAATAAATCGTTCGCCATCAATGGTGATAGGACAGCGAGTGGTATGAAGGATCTGTTGCTGCTTGTTGAATACGCCCTGCTCAAAATTGAGAGACTTGTAATGGTCAGACTCTCTGAGCTCATGCCAATCGAGCACTGGGCACGCTGGAATGTTGTTAGACTTCAATGCCTCAAGCAATAGTCGTTTGGGTTGTTTTGAGATGTATTTTCCAAGGCTTAAAGCCTTATTGGCATCCAAGGAAAGGGCCTTTGACACAGCTCTGGAGTCGACAGAGCCAATCGCTAAATACCCATCGAGAGTTTGATAAATACCTTGAGCATCTTTGCTAACTTCGCCTAAGGTCACCCCATGGTTTAAATGTTCAAAAAGCGCAATTGATTGCAGCGAAATGAGTGATTCAACTAGACTAACCTCTGTTAATCCTCCTTCGCCGGTTAGTCCTCGGCGAACCAATAGAGCAAGAATGCCTTGAGCTAACTCATAGGCTGCGGTTAGATCTGCAATAGCTAAGCCCATAGGCTGGGGATCTTGACCATCACCGTTTGACCACACTAAACCGGATAGGCTCTGCGCCAAAAGATCCTGGCCAGGTTTATCTTTCCAGGTCGTTGAATCAGGGCTATAGCCTGAGACAGAACCATAAACAAGCTTTGGGTTAACCTCTCGTAAGGTTGTCCAATCTATACCGAGTTTCTTGGCTACGCCGGGTCTGAAGTTTTGAATCACCACATCAGCGCCCGCGACCAATTGCAATGCATCCTGATAACCAGACTTCGACTTTAGGTTAATGGCGACGGATTTCTTGTTGCGGTTAATGGCATGAAAAATAGTGCTTTCATTACCGACTTTCTGTTTAGCCACATAAAGCTGGCGGCAGATATCTCCCACGCCAGGCCTTTCCACTTTAATCACCTCAGCACCGAGGTCTGCTAGTCGAAGGCTACAAGCGGGCCCTGCCAAAAACTGACTAAAGTCAACAACTTTGATACCTTGCAATGGTCGCATAGTCAGATCCTTACAACTGGTATTCGTCTTGAATACGCGCGGTGTCTTCACCCAGCCTCGGCGCCGCTTTTTCGCTGTAGAGTCGAGAGCCATCAATAGAGATAGGACAGCGAGTGGTATTTACTTCAGAGCCACTTGGATGCTGGACGGTTTGAATCATCTCTAAGCAAGTGAAACCCTCATGCTTCAGTAAACGATCCCATGTCATGACATCCGCACACCAATAATCAGCAGGCTCTAACTGATCCAACCAACATTGAGTCGAACTACTCTCAAGATGTGAAACTAGGATGCCTTTGATTTCATCTCGCTTATCGAACCAGTCATCTTCGTTGGTATATTCAGTTAGCGGCTGGCATTGAAGGAGCTCGCCTAGCTCAACCACTGAGCCCATGGCTAATGCAAGGAAACCATCTTTAGTTTTGTAGATCCCATATGGCGCGCCTAAATAAGCGTGCGCGTTATTGATGCTGCTTCTTTGCGGAAGCTTGCCACCATCATTCAAGTGAGTAGTAAGCACTTCAAATTGGAAGTCTAACGTCGACTCGAGCAAACTTACTTCTACATGACCACCTTTACTGGTAATACCACGGCGTACTAAGCATGCGAGTATCCCTTGTACTAAGTGTGCACCTGTAATCATGTCTGCGATTGCTAAGCCAAAAGGCATAGGCGCATCTGTCGCATTACCATTGAGGTGAACCAGCCCGCTCATCGATTGCACCAAGAGATCTTGGCCCGGCTTATCCACCCACGGCCCTTGCGTTCCATAACCAGAGACTGAGCCATAAACAATCCTAGGGTTAAGCTCTTTGACAGACTGGTAGTCCAAACCTAACCGCTCAATAATTCCAGGACGAAAGTTTTGGATCATTACATCAGCCTGCTTAATCAGATTGATTACCTGTTGCTTGTCAGCTTCATTTTTTAGGTCAGCGGTATAACTCTCCTTGTTTCGATTTATGGTTTGGAATACCACGCTCTCCTGATCAATTTTCAGGTTAGATATGGTGAGCTTTCGGCACAGATCTCCCACATTTGGTCGCTCTATCTTGATTACTCGCGCGCCTAAGTCAGCAAGACGAAGCGCTGCAGAGGGACCAGCCAAAAACTGACTAAAGTCCAACACTAACATTCCTTTCAGGGGCAAGTTCATCCTTCACATCCTCAATCAATTCCCGTGGTACTACCATAAACCAAAAATCGACAAATAAACAACCAATCTAATTCAAAAAAACAAATCAAAAAAATTAAACTAAACAAATCAATAATTTAAATAAGAGCAATTTTCCACACCAGAATATAGCTCACAAAATACGAGTAAAAAACTTAACTAAAACCAGAGGTGGATGTATAACTGGTGATACCACAGACAAGGAAGGGTTCTCTAATGAAGATGAATTACAAGCCTCGCTACCCAACTCAGGCAAAACAGAAGATAGGTATCGTTGGTGCTGGTGAAATCGTAAAGTACTGCCATTTGCCTGCGTACAAGATGGCTAACTTTGAAGTAACAGCCATTTCTGACCTTGACCATGAAAAAGCGAAAAGGCTCGCAGAGGAATTTGGTATACCCAATGTATGCAAAACCTCAGCAGAGTTAGCGGCTTTGGATTGTGTCGACATCATAGATATTGCGACACCCGCTGAAGTGACTCCGAGCATAGTAGAGTTGGCCTGCATCCACTCAAAGCACGTACTTTGCCAAAAACCATTAGCCTTGGATGTCGCTCAAGCAAGATTGATGGATACCATGCTTAAGGAGTGCAACCTAAAAGGTGCAGTTAATCATCAGATGCGCTACTCACCGTCTGTCAATGCAGCGAGGGATCTGATCCAGCGAGGTGAATTAGGCGAGTTGAGCCACCTAAGTATCGATGTGAATGTCAGGCAACCATGGGAAGAATGGACATTTTGGCACAACACTCCAAACTACAATATGTGGGGCCACACTATTCATTATTTTGACACCCTCCGTTACTTACTCGATAAAACACCCACTTTCATCTATACCCAAGCTACCTCAGGTTTTGAACGAGGGGTTGGCGAAGACCACATCAAGGATTACTCCTTCCTAGATTTCGGCAATAAACTCAAAGCCCAAGTTGATGTAAATCATGACAATCGATACCCAATGGAAGATTGGAAAGCGGGTTTCAGAGTCGAGGGTAGTAAAGGCGTCATCAACGCTACCAATGGTGCCCTTCATAACTACCCCCACGGTAAAGAAGATGAAATTGCCTTCCTAAATTGTGAGGAAAAGGTCTGGCACAAACCAAAACTGGAAGGTCGTTGGTTCCCACACGCATTTATGGGGACTATGGGTGAGCTCATGCTAGCCATCGACAACGATACCCAAGCTAATAACTCCATCGAAGATGGAATCGACACTATCCGCATGGTGGAAGCAGCGGTCAAATCAATCAACGAAAATCGTCCCGTTTATCTAGAAGAGATATAAGGAGCAAGAAATGAATCAACCTCAACGACTAGGCTCAGTCGTACAGATTCGACCAGAGTGCATCGACGAGTATTGCCGACTACATGCGGATACCTGGCCTGAAGTACTGGCTCAGAACAGTGACAGTAACCTTAGAAACTACAGCATCTTTCTTCGCAAACTGCCAGACGGGAAAAACTACCTATTTAGTTACGTGGAATATTGGGGGCAAGATTTTGAAACTGATATGAAGCGTATGTCAGAGAACGAGACCGTCATTAAATGGTGGGATATATGTAAGCCAATGCACATTCCCTTCGAGGATAGAGAAGAAGGTGAATGGTGGGCAGGTATGAAAAGTGTATTTTTCCAAGAGTAATCCAACAGCATAGAATGGAGATATTGTTATGATTACAGCATTAACAGGGATAGCATTACATGCTGTCGGTGCCGCATCATCGGCAAGCAGTATTGTACCGGGTAAATTTGTAAAAGGTTGGCAATGGGATGTCTACTGGGTTGGCTTTGCTCTGGTTTCCTTGTTCTTCCTTCCAATTATTGTCGCTAGCCTTACGATACCAGAAGTTCGCATGATCATCGCTGCGGCCGACACCAAGACGATATTGCTGACAGTTGGACTTGGTTTCATCTATGGCTTCGGTGGATACGGCTTTGGGCTGGCATGTAGAATGCTAGGTTTTTCAATGACCTACGCAATATCCATCGGTTTCAGTGCGACTGTAGGAACCATTATTCCACCTCTAGTAATGGGGGGTGAGCAACTTCACAAACTTCTACACACCACACAAGGTGTCTATATTTTCTCGGCACTACTGATCGCAATCGTAGGTATGTTCCTGGTGGGTAAAGCGGGTTACGGGCGTGAACTGCACGAGAATCAACAATCAGGAGACGTAACATCAGCTAAAGACAGCAAAATCGTGAAAGGTATTTTCGTTGCTCTTGGTGCTGGCTTTCTATCTGCTTGTTATGGATTTGCCTTACATGCTGGCGAGCCAATGGCAGCACAAGCTGTTGATATGGGAGCAAACCCACTGCTTCGAGTAAACGTAATCTTTGTATTGGCTAATAGTGGCGCTTTAATTTCAAACTTGATCATTTGCTACTTCTTGATTCGTCGCGAAAACAACTTTAAACAGTTCTTCGATAAAGAAAACAAAGCACTGAGGCGCAACTACATCCTTGCGATTGCTGGTGGCGCAGCGTGGTACTTCCAATTCTTCTTCTACGGCATCGCTGAGCACTTTATGGAAGACTTCTCAGTCGCATCATGGGCAATCCACATGATTATGCTGATTATCTTTGCTCAACTTTGGGGTATCTATTTCAAAGAATGGAAATCATCACCAAAGCCTGTGAAGCGCAATCTATACAATGGCTTAGCTGTATTAACCTTCTCAGTTTTAATTGTTGCATATGGTAATTTTGTGACAATGTAAGGTTTTGGGATAAAACTCTACAATGCAAAGCGTTGACTAGAGTCGACGGCAAAGCCGTCGAATAAACAAGATAGCATTGGTATTAGAAGACATTAATACCAATGCTATTTTCTGTTAGAATTTAGCAAAATAGAAATTAGGGTCTGAAAAATATGGAAAAAAAGCTAACTGCAGCTGATGAAATCATCCAAGATATTGCAGAGCAAATTATCAACAAGAAGTATCATCCGAAAGATAAACTTCCTAACGAACGTGACCTTGCTGAACAATACGGTGTTTCCCGAGGTCGCATCCGTGAAGCACTAAGAGGCTTATCAACCGCTGGCCTGATTGAAATTCGTAGCAATCAAGGTTCTTTTGTAAAAGAATACAGTGACCGAGTCACTGGTGATGTGATGTCTTGGCTACTGCACCCACCACATACAACATTTATCGAATTATTCGAGGTACGCGAAGTCTTGGAAAAGGCAATGTATATCAAAGCCTTTGAACAGTGCAATGGACTAGATTTTGAGAAGATCGAAAAGGCTTATGAACAGCTAACCCTGATCAACCCTAAAGATATCACTGCTTATGCTGACGCTCTTGACCATTGTGACAAAGTAATGGCGCGTACTACTCGCAATCCATTGTTCATCAACCTTATTGAAACCATGGTAGCTTTGCGCAGAAAAACAGTAGAGAGACTTCTAGTACAGGAAGGTAGTTCTGAACGCAGTATAAGCCTTCGAAAAGATATCATCGCTGCATTCCGATCGCGTAATCGAGAAGAGGTAGTGAAAGCGGTAGATCGATTCTTTGTAGAATCAAAGAAACCTTTCGAAGAAGAGTAGTAAAAAGCGGTCGTTTAAAACCGCTATTTTATTAGCAAAAAGTCAATTTTAGAACTGATAAAAAGTGAGTGCATTGTTAGCCCAAAACGCATTTTGTTGCTTATGGCTTAAACGCGACTCTGCCCAAGAGATGATAATGCCCATCATATAGTCGTAACTGGTAAATTGACTATCCGTTGGGAAGTTGCTCGCAAACATGATTCTTTCTGGACCAAAGCACTCCAAAACCCAATCAAATACATTAAACGCTATCTCTTCATTCCAATCAGGGATCATTGTTCCAAGACCACCTAACTTACAATGGACATGCTCACACTGTGAAAGCACTTTAATACCATTTCGCCATTGTTCTAGGCTTGCCTCATCTGTTGATGGCATACCAGTATGTTCAAGAACAACGGGTATTTCAGGGTGGGCATTAGCCAATCTAGCAAAATCTTCCATCTGATGTCCAAAGCACATGAGTTCGAATATCAATCCATGTTTTCCAAGGAGTGGATAATTACTTTTCCACACAGGGTTATCTAGATAATTTTGGTCTGCCCAGCAGAGTTCTGGTCTTCCTTCGACATAGTTAAGCATATGCCTCACTCCCCTAAAACGAGGAGAGCGCTTATGCTCATTCAATAAACAAGTCAGATTTTCATTAGCCAGATTAGCTGCGCCAAGAATCACGAAAGGAAAAGTGGTCTCAAGAGAATCGAGCCAACGGGTTTCTGATGTTGGCTTCGCAGGGTCATATCCTGCTTCAATATGTACAGCGCCGCTTAGCTCATACCTTTTCGCATCACTAACCAGATCTTCCGGTAAATAATTATTGGCTAGTCTTTGTGCTTCTTGTTGATCTCTTGCTTGGTTATCACCGTTGAGCCAAGGATAAAGGTGGTTATCTAGATCCCACCAATGGACATGCGCATCTATAATCTTCAATTTCAACATCTAAATCACCCCCACAAATTATTGGTACCACCAATAACTATCTCATATATAAAATATTGATAATGAGAAGTGCGTTACAGGTATGTTGATCAGATTAAGCTGGTGCTACCAACTTGTAATAGGTCGTTAATTTGAATTGAAAAAGTTGAATCTGGCCGGATCCCCGTGGCCTGCTCCCCGCTCACTAGTTCCCCAGAGATTAGTGATGTATTTCATCCATATAAGTACGAACTCTAGTGGTATAAGGTAATGCATTGTGAAACAACATTAACAACCAGTGAATGAGCTTTCGTTCAAAATGACTTTGGGGCAAAACTTGCTTCAAGTTAACCTAGTGAATGTCTGGAAATGGCACAGAATTACCGCCTTTAGCAACTAAATCTCGACTACGCTCTACCCACTGATAGTGATAAAATCTCCGCATCAGAATTAACGAGAAACTCTAATGTTTATCCATCATGTTAACGGCATCGACTGGCTGGTGATAACAGCTTTTGAAGAACTGAAAACGATATTTATCGAAGATGCCGGTGAGATCCCCTTGTGCTTCTCTACCGCCAGCGAATTGAGCCTGATTGATCAAGCCAAGCGCACTTATGGATATTTGCCGACACTCAGCGGAGTAATCACTGATACCGGCACTTTTCAAAGCCAGGATAACGAAGAAGATTTGAACCCACAGCTTGCCTGCCTAGTGGAGGGGCGTGGCCGAGTGTTTATCTATCATGACGGCTTTGTCGCGTTTGTGGATGACGAGCAAACCTTTATTACCCGGATGGACTGATATAATTCAGTAATTTAAGGCAACCTGTCAGTTTCGTAGTAGAACGAAACTAACAGGTTGTCTTTAAACTAGTCATCGAAAGGGGAAACCTCTTAACGCTGGAATTGGCTCATTAATCTTTCTAGCCCCTCCAAACGCTCAACCAGCATGCGAGTACTCTCTACCGAAGTGTCACTCGATTTTTCTGTTTCATTGCCCAATATATTTATCTTTTGGATGTGCTCGGCAATATCAACACTCACTCCCGCTTGTTGCTCAACGGCTGCAGCTATCTGATGGCTACTGTCTGTCACTATATCTAATACTTGATTAATTTCCTTGAGCTGTTCGCCCATTGCCAACGCTTGCTGGCGGCAATGCTCTGACTGCTCACCACCTCTTTCAACCGCAGCGACTGCTTGTCCGGCAATGTCTTGAAGCTGAGAGATCATCTGGTGAATTTCACCGGTAGATGATTGTGTCTTCTGGGCTAGCGATCTCACTTCATCGGCGACCACAGCAAAGCCTCTACCGGCTTCTCCCGCCCTCGCCGCTTCAATCGCTGCATTAAGAGCCAGTAAATTGGTTTGATCTGCAATTGTGCCAATCACATCGAGGATCCCTTCGATCTGCCGGCTGCTTTCAGATAATGCGTTGATTACCCGTTTAGAATCATCAAGCTCTTTATGTAGGGCGTTAACCGACGTAATCGTTTCTTCAACCCTTTCTTGCCCGTTGTTAGCAACCTGCTGTGCTTTTACTGTCATCTCAGAGGCATTAGTCGCATTCTCAGCGACCTCTTTGACCGTAGATGCCATTTGATCAATCGCCACCCCAACTAGCTCTGTCGCCAAAGCTTGCTGTTGTAAATTGGTTTTCACCTGTTGAGTATTAGCAAATTCATCCTCGGCCGATATAAGGATATCTGATGATGTTTCACTAGCCCTACCAACTATGGCTCGCAATTCTGCCTGCCGCATTCTAAGCGCAAGCTCTACCCCGGAGTAGTCATCGTATTTACCAGTATAAATCTTTTCCATCATGGCATTATCATACGCCTGAAGGGCGAGTTGAGTTACCTCATTCAGACGTTTCTGGGCAATTACGTTGACTAACAAACCCAGGATAGTTGCCATCAAGATAGCTATCGAAAGCCCAGACGTTGCCACTGCCGTGTTAGCCATGGCTGCTAAAGCGGTAAGTGCCAAAATGGCATTCAACAAGGCACCATACTTTAGGCGGAAGCGGCCAGTTCCTGGCTTTCCCTCATTTAATGCTTGGTAAGCCGCTTCCGCACGCTTGACTTCATCTTTAGAAGGACGGCTACGGACAGATTGGTATTCAACAACCTGACCATTGCTGTTTACTATCGGGGTAACAAAAGCAGAAACCCAATAGTAATTGCCATCTTTACATTTGTTTTTTACCAACCCCATCCAGCTTTTACCTGCTTTGACGTACTGCCAAAGTTGCGCAAAAGCCGCTTTAGGCATATCTGGATGCCTAACTAGGTTATGGGGGTTATCAATCAGCTCTTCGCTACTGTAGCCTGCTACATCGCAAAACGTGCTATTGGCATAAGTAATCGTACTGCTTGGGTCAGTCGTTGAAATCAGATTCAATGAGGCTGAATACTCGACTTCCCTTCCTTGGTGTGGAGTATTCGCAAAATGTGTGTTTTCCGCTGTCATTATTGTCACTTATTATTTTTATTCCGGTTTAAATGAGGCTAAAGCGAGCAAATTACCGCTTCTCACATCACCTTATTGTGACATTTATTCCAATTAATCAAATTGATTTATATTAATTAACTATCTGACACTAAAGAAACAAAACGAGGGCAAATCAATTTTCACCCTTTCGGTACCTGCTACACAAAGCAGGAAAAGACAGCTACGAGCATTATTTAATTTGGCATACCCAACATAACCTTTAGTTCAGGAAGTGCCTGCTTCATGGCTTTATAGCCAGCATCCATGGCTGCGGTTCGCTCTAATGGGCTTCCAAAATTCACAAGACTCGGATCTGGTGATACTAGAGCGAGTGCAATGTCCGCGCTATCGTTTTCTTTTTTAGTCACAATACAACTCTGCAACCAGAAAGTATTAGCCATGGTATCAATTGCGGTATATTTAAGCGGTGGTGGCAAACTACAGAATACATCGACCCCAATGACAATATCGGCCCCGAGTTGACGGGCTGCATACACTGGCACCAGAGACAACACCCCTCCATCAACAAGAATATCTGCATTGTGATAAACAGGCACAAACACACCAGGTACACTTGCTGATGTCTGTACAGCTTCACCAATATCCCCAGCAGTAAACATTACAGCCTTCTGCTGAGTCAGGTTGGTAGCAACAATACCTGTTGTGATAGGCAGGTCTCTGATATCGTCATACCCAGTGTGTTTATTTACCCACTTCGCCAATGCTTTCCCTTTTATCAACCCTTTCCGTGATAGGTTAATATCGACTATCTCATGTTCAGAAAATTCAAACATCTTGCGCTGGACGTCAAAATATTCATTGCTGCTGTATAACGCTGCAGCAATGGAGCCCACTGATGTGCCTGTCACGATATCAGCCTTGATCCCCGCTTCTTCTAATGCCTTCATAACACCAAGATGCATCATGCCGCGAGATGCACCTCCACCAAAAGCGATAGCTAGCTTGGGCTTATCATTTTTGCTCGCACTTAATTGACCAGCTTCCGCAGCCTCTGCGTTTGGAACCATAGAGATATCAACCGCGGTAAGGCCATTATATTGATTGATAGTTGAACACCCGTATAAAGTCATCAACATAAATAATGCAGCGAAATGATGAGCCTTGGCCGCAAATAGAGTGTTATTCATCGCTAACTCCCTTAGCCTCGAATTCTTAGTTGTCTTTTTGAAGTTTACATTAAGCTTTCTAGTTAAAAGTGATTTCGTGTCTGAATCACCAAGAATAAGCTGGAGAAATTTTGAAAGTGACGAAAAAGAAAAAACCCACCACTTTATCAGTGATGGGTTTATTTTAAGCAACAGGCTAACGGGTAATTAACACTTGAAGCGGTAGAACACCGTTGCCAGTGGCGGAAGATCGATTGCGATAGACTGCGCTAAGCCATGGCTCGGCACTTCTTCTGTCGCGATAGATGTCTTCACTGGTGCGTTACCACCCCAGTATTTCTCATCATCGGTGTTCACAAGCAACTCGTACTCACCTTCTGCTGGAACACCAAGTAAGTAACCTTCGCGCGGTACCGGCGTAAAGTTGCTGACAACAAGCACTTTTACACCATTGAGCGCAATACGTTCATGGGCCAAAATACTGTTTTCGGCATCATCCTGAACTCGCCATTCAAAGCCAGCAGGATCACAGTCTTGCTCATGCATTGCAGGCTCTGAGGTGTAGAGCGTGTTCAAGTCTTTAACCAATGACTGCATGCCGCTGTGGCGCGGGTACTGCAACCAGTGCCACTCTAGCTGTCCATCGTGGTTCCACTCAGCGCTCTGGGCGATTTCAGCGCCCATGAAGTTAAGCTTCTTACCCGGCTGGCCATACATGTAACCCATGTAAGCACGTAGGTTAGCAGTTTTCTGCCACTCATCACCCGGCATCTTGTCGAGCATTGAACCTTTGCCGTAAACCACTTCGTCATGGGAAAGTGACAATACGTAGTTTTCGCTGAATGCGTACACCATAGGGAAAGTAATGGTGTTGTGGTGATAGCTGCGGTGAATTGGCTCTTCCTTGATGTAAGAAAGGCTATCGTGCATCCATCCCATATTCCACTTGAAGCCGAAACCCAAGCCACCCATATCGGTTGGCTTAGTCACGCCCGGGAAGGCCGTTGATTCTTCAGCGATGGTCATCGCATTCGGGTAGTGACGGTATACTTCTTCATTCACCCAACGCAGCAGGCTGACAGCATCAAAGTTTACGTTGCCGCCTTCATGGTTCGGGATCCACTGGTCGTGCTCACGGGAGTAATCCAAGTAGAGCATTGACGCGACCGCATCAACGCGCAGGCCATCAATGTGGTAGTGCTCAAACCAGAACAGAGCATTCGACACTAGGAAACGGCGTACATGGTCACGACCGTAGTCATAAATGTAGCTCTGCCAGTCCTGGTGCCAACCGCGGCGTGGGTCAGGGTCATTAAAGAGTGCCGTACCGTCGAAATTCGCCAAACCATGATCGTCTGACGGGAAGTGGGCAGGAACCCAGTCCAAGACAACACCAATGTTAGCCTGGTGACACTGATCAACGAAATACTTAAAGTCATCCGGTGAACCGAAACGACTGGTTGGTGCAAACAGGCCGATTGGCTGGTAACCCCATGAACCATAGAACGGGTGCTCAGAAACCGGCATCAGCTCTACGTGGGTGTAACCCATATCGCTTAGATAAGGGATTAGCTCATCGGCAAGCTCGCGGTAGTTCAGGAACTCACCCTGATCGTTCTTGCGCCATGAACCAGCGTGCAGCTCATAGAATGACAACGCCTGCTGGTGCTTAGCTGTTACCGGGCGGTTTTGCCATGCGCTATCTTGCCAATCATATTTCGCCTGATCGAAGACTTTAGAGGCAAACGACGGGTGTTGCTCCGATTGATAGCCCCATGGGTCAGCTTTGTGAGGTAGTCCCTCACCTGCACTGTCTTTCAGCTCAAATTTATATAGGGTGCCTTCCTCAAGTTCAGGAATGAATAGCCCCCATAGACCATCATCAAGGCGTTGCATCGGGTGACGGCGGCCATCCCACGCATTAAAGTGGCCAACGACACTTACTGCTGAGGCATTCGGCGCAAATACAAGAAAACGTACGCCGGAGATAGAAGAACTGCCTCGATTCAAAGTGACAAGCTGGGCTCCCATTTCACTGTGCATCAGTGATGGGTCTGCCAGTGCTTCACTTGACTGAATCAGATTGTGGAATTGGTAAGGGTCGTAAATCGTTTGTGCGCCTTGCGGCCAGTTAACGACAAGTTGATATAGTGCAGTGGTAAAATCGAAATCACCCTCGAGCACAAAACCGCTATCAGCTTCGCGTGCGAGGGTAAAACGTTCACCGTTTTCAGTTATTGCTTCAATAGAATCAGCACCCGGCATGTACACACGAAGTGCAATGTCAGTCGACTGATATTGAGGGCCTAAAAATGAAAATGGGTCTGAAAATGCAGCTCTCTCGAGCTGCATGTATTCCTTATCACTGCGGGTCACTGTAAGTGTGTCCAACGCATTACTCCTGATATTACTTATTGTTTGATGCTTCTGCTCGTGTGTCGGTTAAACGACGAGTCAAGTCAACAATATTCTGGCGGGTGAAGATATCATCCAATGTGGTCGATAGCTTACGACGCCAGTTCGGGTATTCATCAACGGTACCCGGAATGTTGACTGGCTTGTCCATTTCTAGCCAGTCTTCCAGCTGTAGGCTCAACAAAGCACTAGAGCCGGCAGCTAGGTGGAGTTGCATGGCTTCGCTCAATTGCTGATCCATCGGCACATATGCAGCATCATGCCCAACCCCTTCAGGAAGATAACCATGCCAAGCTAAACTATCAAGGATTTTTTGTTTGCTTTCGGCACGACTATCAAACAAACCTTCCAACTGCTCTTTGTTCGGGTACAAGCCGAGCTCTTCGCCCATCTTAAGGTCATCGCAATGCCAGAAACCGCGAAGTGTTGGCATGTCATGCGTACACAGAGCAGACATTGACTGGTCAGCATAGTGTTTCGGTGAGTAGAAACCGCCGTCTTCCGCTGTCTCGAAGAAGAATACTTTGTATGAGTGAATACCGGCTGTCGCTAGCTTATCAACGATTTCATCAGGTACTGTACCCAAGTCTTCACCGATAACTGTACACTGGTAGCGATGGCTCTCAAGTGCCAGAATCGACATCATGTCTTCAACTGGGTAGTACATGTAAGCACCGTTTTGTGCCGATTCGCCTTTCGGGATCCACCATAGGCGCAACAGGCCAAGAACGTGGTCGATACGCAATGCACCACAGCTACGCATATTCGCGCGAAGAAGCTGGATAAACGGCTCGTATGAACGCTCTTTTAGCACTTCAGGGTTTAGCGGAGGTAGACCCCAGTTCTGGCCTAGAGGACCAAGAATATCTGGCGGCGCGCCCACACTGACGTCCTGGCAAAGCGCACCGTGGTCAGCCCACGTCTCTGAGCCTGAATCACAAACACCAACTGCAAGGTCACGGTACAGACCAATGGTCATGCCTTTCTCTTCAGCCAGCTCATTCACCTCTGCCAACTGGGTATCAGCCAGCCATTGCAGGTACATGAATAGCTGTACTTGTGAGTAGTTTTTCTTGATAAACGTCTGTACGGCCGCGTTATCGAAGTGGCGGTACTGCTCAGGGAATACAGGCCATCCCCAAGTGTTATCGTCTTCTTTCTTCAGCTCAGCATGTAGCGCATCGAATGCCGCTTGGTGCAGCAGGCTCTCGCCACCGTCTTCAACAAACTGCTGGAACTTCTGCGCTCGCGCAGTGTTTTTCTCAAGATGGCGCTCGCTGAACGTTTTGAACAACAGAGGCAAAACAGCCATTTTCAGACAAGACACTTCACTATAGTTTACCCAGTTCGCATCACGCGCTTCAATCAGGCGCTGCTGGAACTCAGGGCTACCGACAAGCTGTTGTGCTTCATCACACTGGGCAAACTCAGTGACTGAGCTAACATCAATGTACATCAGGTTCAGCCAACGGCGTGAAGATGGGCTGTATGGGCTCGCACCTTCAGGGTTCGCTGGGAATAAGGAGTGGATTGGGTTCAAACCCACAAAGTCACCACCACGGGCAGCAACATCAGCAACCAGTTGCTTCAGGTCGCCGAAGTCACCAATACCCCAGTTGTGGTTGGTACGAATTGAATACAGCTGAACGCTGGTACCCCAAAGCTTCTTGTTATTCAGCAAGTCTTCCTGCTTAAAACAAGCAGTCGGAGTCACGATCAAAGTCATTTCAAAAGGAGATTTACGGCGCTTACGGAACACCTCAAGCTTGTGGTAACCCCATTCCAGATCATCTGGCAATGCGAAAACCAACGTCCCGCCGTCTGTGCGCTCGTCGGAAACAAGCTGTGATTGCAGCCAACCTTCCAGCACATCACCCTGCTCGGTTTCCAAGCGCCAGCTGAAATCGCTGATACGTGCGCTTTGGCCCAAATGCATTTCAATGTGCATTGGCTCACCACTGCGAACAACCTTTACAGGTGCTAGCACATCAGGGCGAAGCTTCTTGTTTGCCGATTCCAGCAAAGCTTCATCGCTTTTGGTGTCGTAACCTAGCGCTGCCAACAGGCGACGGATTGTATCGCTGTCAACTTGCGCTTCATCCCCCCAAGCACTGACATAGTTATCGGCAATGCCGACCATGTCTGCCACTTGTTTTAATACTTGATCGTCTTTCATCGTTCTCTCCGTTAGCGGCCTTGCGGCCGCTACGATGTTTAAAGTTTTGCTGATATCAATTCGTACTTTTTTTGCATCCTAGAGCAGTTACAGTGAAACTGACTCTAGATTCCAGATGTTGTTAGCGTAGTCTCGAATACTACGGTCTGAGCTGAATTTGCTCATCAGTGCCGTATTCAGAATGGCCTTGCGAGCCCATGTCTTCTGGTCACGGTATTCCGCATCGATTTTCTCTTGCGTCTTCACGTAATCGGCAAAGTCAGCCAGTACCAGGTAAGGGTCACCACCGTCCAGCAGGTTGTGGCGAATTGCCGCCAACTGGCCAGGGTTGCCTGGTGTGAATTCATCGGTCTCTAACAAATCCAGTGCTGCGCGTAGAAGGCTATCAGCATGGTAGTAACGGTAAGGGTCGTAACCCTCCTGCTTCAGTTTCTGTACTTCATCAACCAATAGGCCGAAGATGAAGATATTTTCGTCGCCCACTTCTTCGCGCATCTCTACGTTTGCGCCGTCCATCGTTCCGATAGTCAGAGCGCCGTTCATGGCAAACTTCATGTTACCCGTACCAGATGCTTCTTTACCTGCAGTTGAAATCTGCTCAGAGACATCAGCCGCTGGGAACAGGATTTCAGCCAGGCTTACGCGGTAGTCAGGAATGAATACCACTTTCAGCTTGCCGCCAAGACGTGGGTCGTTGTTCACTTTCTCTGCCACTTTGTTGATGGCAAAGATGATGTCTTTCGCCAGTGCGTAACCCGGTGCCGCTTTCGCACCGAAGAAGAACACACGTGGGTGCATATCAAACGTTGGGTCGTTCAATAGGCGGTGGTACAGCGCCAGGATGTTCAGCAAGTTTAGGTGCTGACGCTTGTATTCGTGCAGACGCTTGATTTGAATATCGAAGATCGCATCAGTATCCAGCTCGATACCCATGTTTTCTTCTACCCAGTCAGCCAGGCGCTGTTTGTTTTCTTTCTTCACTGCCATGTAGCGCTTCTGGAAGGCTGCATCGTCAGCGAACTTCTCTAGACCTGCAATTTTCTCAAGGTTTGCTGGCCAGTCATCCCCTACTTTCTCGCTGATCAGCGCAGAAAGGCCTGGGTTACAGTATTTAATCCAACGACGAGGCGTTACACCGTTAGTGACGTTGGTCAAACGGCCTGGGAACAGCTCGTTGAACTCTGGGAATAGGTCGCGCTTAACCAATTCAGAGTGAAGCGCCGCTACACCGTTTACAGCGTATGTACTGACAACACATAGGTTCGCCATGCGTACCATGCGCTGTGGGCCTTCCTGGATAATAGAAAGCTTGCGCTTCACTTCGTTGTTGCCCGGCCAAGTTTGCTCAACCTGCTTCATGAAGCGGTGGTTGATTTCGAAGATGATTTCCATGTGACGCGGTAGCATCTGCTGGATCAATGCTTCGCTCCACGTTTCCAGAGCTTCTGGAAGCAAGGTGTGGTTGGTGTAAGCAAAGGTCTTCGAAGAGATTTCCCACGCCTTGTCCCAGCCTAGCTTGTACTCATCAAGAAGGATGCGCATTAGCTCAGGGATAGCGATAGTTGGGTGAGTATCGTTAAGCTGGATGGTTTCCAACTCAGATAGTGATTCGATTGAGTTGCCCGCAGCTTCGTGACGGCGCAGGATATCTGCAACCGAACAAGCACAGTGGAAGTACTGCTGCATTAGGCGAAGTGCTTTACCTTGGTCATGATTATCGTTCGGGTAAAGAACCTTGGTGACGTTACCTGCTTCTAGTGCAGAGTACTGCGCACCTACGTAGTCACCGTCGTTGAAACGCGCTAGGTTGAACGGTGCGTTCGAGCGACATTCCCATAGACGTAGCGGGTAAACACTCTTGTTGTCGTAACCGACAATTGGTAGGTCCCAAGCAACACCTTCAACTGACATAGCCGGTACCCAACGGCGGCACTCAACACCGTTTTCATCGGTGTAACCTTCAACGTGACCGTAAAGGTTTACTTGTTGGTTTAGTTCAGGGCGAAGAACTTCCCATGGGTACCCTTCGATACCACGCCATGCGTCTGGTGCTTCAACCTGACGGCCATCAACAAAAGACTGACGGAACAGACCGTACTCATAATGCAGGCCGTAACCTACTGCAGGGTATTCCTGAGCGGCTAGTGAGTCCATGAAACAAGCGGCTAGTCGACCTAGACCACCGTTACCCAGTGCAGGGTCACGCTCTTCTTCAAGCAGATCTGTTAGATTTTGACCCATTTCTTCCATGGCGTCAGCAACGTTTTCGTATAGACCCATGCTGATTAGGTTGTTGCCTGTTAGGCGGCCGATCAGAAATTCCAGTGAAAGGTAGTTAACACTGCGAGCTTTCTGCTCAGCAAGATTCTTTTCTGTAGCTAATAGGTTGCCAGTGCTGATTTCAGCCAGCGCTTTACCCATTGCTAGATACCAACTGCGTTCAGTCGCAGTTTCTACTGTAGATGCGTAAGTTGTTGTGAGGTGTTTTTCTACTGCTGCTTGGAAAGCGGCTTTATCAAATTGTTGTGTCTGACCATTCTTAGGCATGGTTCAATCTCGCTCTAGGATTATTTCCAACTGCTGACAATATTGCCTGTATTTATCAGCGCTAACATCCTCCCGAACTAGGGAGGAGTAGGGATGAGTGGGAGGGGCGTAGTTACGAATCTCCCCCACTTTATGTGACACAATGCAAAATTCTGGGGTGTAGAAAGACTTAAACGCCCATCCATATGCATTTAAAGTCACAAATACAGACTAACGTTTCATGTGCAATTGAATAGATACAAGATGATGAAAAATCAGAGATATGTGAACTGTGTCATAAATATAGGGATGAGTTGACAACTTTTGCTGAATTCAACCTAATGCGCTGTCAAAGTTATTAACTAGATCAAATGCCTCTCTGCAATTTTTTGAAATGATTAGCAGGATTACACGGCATAAATGCTCAGATAACATATTTTAGTCAGAGCAATGCTCCTGAGCGACAATGGAACTGAAACCTTACAATAAGATAGCAAGACTATGTGGATACCATCTAAATTAACTCGTCCGGCACGCCTTCATAATGCAATACTGCGTCCCCGATTGCTGGAAACGCTAGAGCAGGCCCCGTTTTACCGTCTTGTGCTGTTTCGATCACCTGCGGGCTATGGCAAAACGACCATGGCAGCCCAATGGTTGAATGAGCACCCGCATACCGGTTGGTTCAACATCGATGAGAATGACAACGATACCTTCCGCTTTGCCAATTACTTACTGCAAACCATCAACAAAGCGACGAATAACGCTTGCTTGAAAACCCAAGCCATGGCTGAGCGCCGCCAGTTTGCTTGCCTTTCTACTCTGTTTAGTGAACTGTTTGGTGAATTAGCGGATTACCATGAGCAGACCTACGTAGTCCTCGACGACTACCACCTCATCAACAACGATGATATCCACGATGGCCTGCGCTTCTTCCTCAAGCATATGCCGGATAACCTAACCTTGGTTGTTACCAGCCGGACATTACCACCGCTTGGTACTGCGAACCTTCGTATACGAGATTTGCTGATTGAGGTTGATAATGACCTGCTGGCCTTTGATGAAGAAGAGACCACCCGCTTTTTCGACAAGCGTATTGGTGAGAGCATCGAAGAAAACGTGTTAAGAACACTCCACCACCAAGTGGAAGGCTGGCCCTCAGCACTACAGTTGATCGCCTTGCACGCCCAGCAAAAGCCACACAATCTGGTTGAGTCTGCTGAATCTATGGCAAACTTTAACCGTGGCCACCTATGGGATTACCTAGCAGAAGAAGTGTTTGACCTGCTTGATGGTGAAACGCAGCAATTCCTATTGCAGTGCTCGGTATTGGATATGTTCAATGCGCAATTGGTGACTGACCTCACGGGGCGTAGTGACGCGTTAGCCGTTCTTGAATCCCTCAACCGTTTTGGCTTATTCCTCAATACACTTGAAGGTGACAGCAACTGGTACCGCTTCCATAACCTGTTTGCCGAGTTCCTGCGCCACCAGCGCTACTCCCAGATCCCACAGCAGAGGGCTGAATTACACGCCTTAGCCGCCAAAGCATGGCTGAAACAGAATTCACCTCAACAAGCCCTACTCCACGCGCAAAAGTGTGAAGATACTGCACTGGTAATCAATATCCTGTGTGATTTCGGTTGGGAAATGTTCCATCACGGTGAGATGAAACTATTACAAGATGCTTTGAAACACATCGATGCCGAAGAGCTCTATAGCCAGCCTCGCCTAAACCTGCTCCACATGTGGCTGCTACAAAGCCAGCACCTGTACAACGATGTGGGTGACATGATTGTAGAGACAGAGACCGAGTTTGCAAAACGTGATATCGAGCTTGATGACGCCCTGCAAGGTGAGTTCAATGCCCTTCGTGCGCAAGTGGCCATCAACCAAGGTAAACCCGACGATGCTTTGATTTTGTCTGAGCAAGCGCTGGGACAACTCCCGTCTACGACCTACCGTAGCCGTATTGTTGCAACATCCGTTGTCGGTGAAGTGCACCACTGCTTAGGTAACCTAAGCCGTGCGTTGCCTATGATGCAGCAGACGGAAAAGATGGCACGCCAATACCATGTTTATCACCAGGCGTTATGGGCACTGCTTCAACAAGCCGAGATTTTATTGGCACAGGGCTATGTTCAAAATGCCTATGAATTGCTTGAGCAGGCTTTCAAACTTGTCAAAGAGCAGCATTTGCAGCAAGTACCTTTGCACGAATTCCTACTACGCCTCCGTGCTCAGATCCTTTGGTGTTGGAACCGTCTGGAAGAAGCGGAAGAGTCGGCATTAAAAAGTTTGGAAGTGCTGGCACCTTATGACGAGACCAAATCACTCCATGCGTACTCAATGCTGGCTCGCATTGCCATTACACGTGGAGAGCAAGACAAAGCATGCCGTTATCTCGACCTTTGCAACAGCTTAATGAGCCGTTCGATCTATCATATCGACTGGCGTGCTAATACCGACTTGGCCAATCTACTTTACTGGCAAATCACAGGTGACATAGACAGCATCCAGCAGTGGTTAATCCACGCAGAGCAACCTGAAGCGGCTTGTAACCACTTCCAGCAGCTTCAATGGCGTAATATTGGCCGTGCATGCGTTAACATTGGTGACTATGAGCGTGCTGAGAGTATTTTCAATATGCTCGATGAGAGCTGTGATAAGCACAATCTGATCACAGACAAGAACCGTAACCTTGTGGTGCAAGCAGTACTAAGCAAGCGCCAGGGGCGTAGAGAGCTCGCTTTGGCTCAAATGAAGCAAGCGCTTGAATTAACAAATAGTACAGGCATGGTTGGTATCTTCCTTTGTGACGGTAGCCAGATTTGTGATCTGATCCAAGAGTTGGTCGATACCAAGGCACTGAATGAGCTAGAACTTCACCGAGCCCGCCAACTACTGAGAGAAATGACGAGCAAAGAACGTAACCGTTCGGTTCATTTTGATGAAAACTTTGTCGAGAAGCTGCTTAACCTACCGGACGTCCCTGAGCTCATCCGTACCAGCCCACTCACCCAACGTGAATGGCAGGTACTGGGATTAATCTATACCGGGTACAGTAACGAGCAAATTGCATCAGAACTTGATGTCGCTTCAACGACCATCAAAACGCACATTCGCAACCTGTATCAAAAATTGAATATCGCCAACCGTCAGCAGGCCATTGAAACAGCGGAAAATTTACTGAAGCTAATGGGCTTCTAAGCCCCAAGACTACTGGTTAAGGATGACCACTATGGAAGAATGGAGCAAGGATCGGCTCTGGACTCGGGATATGCCATTCAAACTGAATGGCATTCCTGTTGGTGCAAGGATGACGGTTATCAGGCTAGAGAATGACAAACTTCTGATCCACTCCCCTATTCAGTTAACCACAGCGCTCCAGCTCGAGCTGAGCCAGCTAGGCTCTATCCAAGCTATTGTCACCCCCAACATGAACCACCATTTGTTTTTGTCTGAATGGTGGCTCGCCTACCCTGAAGCGTACTTTTTCGCGCCTCCTGGGCTACAGACTAAACGAACCGACCTTGCCTTTGATGATGCGTTGAGTGCTAAAAGCCCTGAGATTTGGCAGCACCAGCTATATCAAACTCTGTTAAGAGGTAGCGACCGGATGGAAGAAGTGATCTTTTGCGATCCACACTCTAACACCTTGATCGTCGGCGATACACTTGCATGGTTTCGTCCTTCATCCAATATCTTCACGATGGCGTTAGCACTCGCCAACGGTTGTTACCAGCACCCTGCGATGCCCTTTTACTGGAGGAGGACGTTCCAGAACAAAACAAGACTCAGGCAGTCGCTGCAAGAAATTCTTACCTGGCCATTCGACCGAATCATCTTATCTCACGGTCATAATATTGAAACGGATGGCAAAGCCTTCTTCCATAACGCTTTTAAGTGGGCGCTTTAGCAAAACAGGTTAATTAACACCCAAACCATACTACTCGTTACAAATTAATACGAACATTGTTCAATATATTATTGAACAATGTTTTTATACTTGTATGATACGCAGCAACACCCACTAGCTGCCATACACACACCCTCATGAAAAAAACACTCCGTACGCTCACGGTAACTGCACTATTTCTAAGCTCTCCGCTTGCCAATGCCGATCAAGCGACAACTGAATTCAACTATATCAGCGGCGGCTTCCAGTACACCGGGTTAAGTCATGAGTTCACGAGCTCTCATTATTTCTATAATGACAACGAGAAAACGACCATTGCTGACGGTATGGCTGGCGCTTATCTAGCAGGCAGTTGGAACTTCACTCATCAACTCTACCTAACAGGTAAAATTAATCTATCCAAGCGTAATCAAGTCTCCCTATCACACCAAGTTGCGGGGGTAGGCTTTTATCACCCTTTAACAACCTCTCTTTCCCTGTATACAACATTGGGTTTAGCCCACCTAGACCTTGAGCAAGGTGAAATTATCGGGCACAAGGATCAAAAATACAGTGAATCGGGGGCTAGTGCTGAAATAGGGTTACGTTTCCAACCTATTGATACGTGGATGATTGAGCCGTCATTCCGTAGCGACCAGCTAAAAGATACATTCAATGAGTACCGAGTAGGCAATGTATTTAATGTCTCTAATTACATGAAAATAGAAGCTAACTTTTCATATTCAACCATTGATAAGTATTCAATGACCAGCTATCAGCTAGGCGTACGTTACACGTTCTAGAACGCACTGATTTGCTCAAAATTTGCCTTATATCAATAAACGAATAAGTATGTTTTGGCATAACCATATACCCAAGCTACTTCAAGATGCAGGTTCAGCGAGAATTTCTAAGCTTATAGACAAGGCATTGTTTTGAAGATCTAGTTGCTCTAAATCGAGAAACAATAACGCAGTATAGAAGCATAGAAAACTCGCCCTTCGGGAGGGTGTCAGCCCATTCACTCCTTCGTTGAAGCTTTTTGAAAGGGAATGCCATTCCTGCAAACCTTCGCCTTGCATTGAATGCTCTGACAACCCTCTGAATCCTGCACCTTGAAGTAGCTTGGGTATATGTGACCAATATCACAACAGCCGTGATGAATGAGAGTATATTTATCCTCGTATTTGTATGAGGAAATGGATATGAATGCTTCTAGGCTTTATCTTAGGGATTTATTGGGCATAGGCTTGGTGATCTCAGCAATTCTGGTTGTACTTGGCTTTATCTTTAGTGTTCTCGCTGCCTTAAACTTCATTACACATGAAGAGGTGTTGGCCAATGCGTATTTACATGAAGCATTACCGCTTTTTCTCTTTGTATTACCGGGCTTCGTTATCGCAAGATTTATCAATCGCCCCCAATGGGTACACGATGTTGAAGCGTATCAATTAGAGTCAGCTAAAAAATACAGTCAATCCCACTAATGCACTCCGCAATTGCTACAATGCTCTCCACCTAGCTTGTAGCGATTGCTTCCTCCCCCTCTATACTCAACCCTGTGCTCATCCCTGCGATCAACACTGTGTTCAGGGTTTATACTGACATTCGCCTGTCATACCAAATAGATAGTATGCTGAATAGCCAGTAGACCCGTTGGCACATAGAGTATGGCGAAGGAGTGCAGCGCGTTGTTCAAAGAAAACCTTTACCAACGATTACCCGAGCTCATGCAGCTTGAAGCATTAATCAACCATTCATTACCAACCCTTAGCCATATCAATACCACTACAGAAGTGGTGAGCTATGCCGAGCTCGATAATATCCCTCTCCCCATCTATAAAATCAGTATCGGTGCGATTGATAAACACTCCCCTTGTTTGTTTTTTGTCGGAGGCGTCCACGGCTTAGAGCGCATTGGCAGCCAAGTCGTTATCTCCCTCTTGGATAGCTTATGCCAACGGCTACATTGGGATGAGTCCCTTCATCAAAAGCTAAGCCGAGTTAAGCTTGTATTTATGCCTTTGCTGAACCCTGTTGGAATGGCAAAGCGATACCGCTCCAACGGTAATCATGTTGATTTGATGCGGAATGCTCCCATTGACAGTACAGAGCCCACGGCCTGGCTAGTCGGGGGGCATCGCGTCTCGAAATATATCCCCTGGTACCGAGGGATAGCAGAGCAAGCGATGGAAATCGAAGCTAAGGCTTTAACCAGTGAAGTACTAAAGGTGGCTGAGTCTAGCCCGTTTACCCTTGCCCTTGACTGCCACTCAGGCTTTGGAACCAAAGACCGCCTATGGTTTCCCTATGCAAAAAGCAAACTCCAGCCTATCTCTCAGATTGGCGCTTTATATCACCTGAGAGAGCTTTTTTTTAACGCTTTCCCGCACCAAAATTACTTATTCGAGCCCCAAACCAAACACTACACCTGCCATGGAGACTTATGGGACTACCTTTACGACCAAGCAGAAAAGCATCAGCGTCATCTACTTCCTATCACGTTAGAGATGGGTTCGTGGCGATGGGTAAGAAAAAACCCGCTGCAACTCATGGATCGTATAGGACTCTTTCACCCTGTAAAACCCCATAGAATACAGCGCGTCCTGCGCACACACCTTACGCTCACAGAGTTTCTGATGAATGCCACCTATTCTTATAGAAACTGGTATTTGAGTGAACAAAACCAAGTGCTTGCTCAACAAGCCAAATCACTGTGGTATCCGAATGATCTCGATGATAGCGCCAAAAAGTAATATGAAGTCTGAAACCCATAGACCCCAATTAGCCGACAGACCCCACCGCCCTATCCTCTTAATCAGAGGGTTGCTACGAGAAACTCGTCACTGGGGTGACTTTGCCGTAAAGCTACAGGCCGCTTTTCCTAATCGACAAGTCATCGCCTATGACATTGCAGGTAATGGCGTCCGTTACCTTGAAAAATCATCTACAGCTATCACTGAAATGGTTGATGACTTGAAATCCCAACTAGCTACTCACCAAGCTCAATGGGATCTTACCCACTCTTCAGGTGATTCGCTTAAGGTTGATATTATTGCGATTTCAATGGGAGGGATGATCGCCATGGAGTGGATGCGAAAATACCCGCAAGATATTCATTCGTCCATATTGATCAACTCAAGCCTCAGCAACTACTCCCCTTTTTATAAAAGGCTCAAGTGGCAGCAATACCCTAATATTGTGCGTTACTTCTTCGCCTCCGATAAGCAACGTGAATCCATCATATTTGAAATGACAACGAAAAAGACTCAGCCCAACGTGAAAAACAAGTGGCTTGAGTGGCGGTTATCCAATCCTGTATCAGCAACAAATGCCCTGCGCCAACTTTATGCAGCCAGTCGATTTCGTTATGATGCTAAGCCTTCTGCGACAACGTTGTTAATTGGCAGCCAAAATGATGCTCTGGTTGATATTTCATGCAGCAAAGCACTGGCATCTGCTTGGCATATCCCATTAATGCTCCACCCCGATGCCGGGCATGATCTTCCCTCAGATGCCCCCAATTGGCTATTAGATAAAATACAGCTTTTCTTTCACCGCCAGACAGTCTCGTTACAAGAACATGAATACAATATGAATTAAGCTCTCAGCATTAATTCAATCACAGGGTTGCAAACTATCCTCAGTTAAGACAAAAACCGGAGATAGTTATGACACCTGTAAGCATTGTGATCATCACATTAAATGAAGAAAAACGTATCGGCCGCCTACTGGACGACCTTAGTAAACAGAGCCACCAGCAATTTGAAGTCATCGTTGTCGACTCAAACAGTGAAGACAACACCTGTGAAGTGGCAAAAGGCTTTGAGCAAGCGCTACCAAGCTTAACCGTTCACAAAATGAATGACCGTGGTACGAGCCTTGGCCGCAATACGGGCGCACAACTCGCCAAGCATGAAAGATTGTTGTTCCTTGATGCCGATGTAAGGCTCAGCCCGACGTTCCTAACCAATGCACTCTATGAGTTAGACAACCGCAAATTAGAAGTTGCAGGTGCCTATATGGCGGCCAAAGACTTATCCATTGGCTACAAAATGGGTTATGGGTTGTTTAACGCTGGCTTGTTCACCACGTCGTTTTTCTTTCCAACCGCTGTTGGCGCCTGCATGTTTTCAACCAAGCGAGCCCACAATGAAATCGGCGGCTTTGACCAGACCATAGTGCTATGTGAGGACTGCGACTATGCCAAACGTGCAGCCAAGACCTGGCGCTATCGCATGATCCCTGTGAGCTTTGGGTTTGATCCGCGCCGCTTGGAGCAGGAAGGCTTTATCAAAATGGGGCTTACCTACCTTAAAGCCAATGTTCGCCGCTTCTTCCTCGGTGAAATGCGAAACAACGAAATGGAATACCAATTTGATCATTACAAGGATGCAAAGTAATTCATGCATGACGTTGCTTGGTGGTGGTATTTCGGAGGGAGCTTCCTTGATGCCCTGATTGGACCTAACTTATTTTTCCCAGGAGAGCCGTTCCTGCTTGCTGCCGGCTATCTGCTAAGCAGTGGTGCCATATACGGCTTACTCGCCGTGCTTGCCGGTGGATTTATTGGCGATCAAATCAGCTTCTTGATTGGTCGCCGATGCGGGCCGAAGGGGCGTCGTTTATTAATGTGCAAGTTCAGCAAAACTAAACGTCCAATCGCCAAGACGCGTCTGATCTTACATAGAAAGGGGCCTTGGATTGTCACAGCCTCACGTTTACTAGGACCTGTTGCTTGGATAATGCCCTTTCTCGCTGGTAGCTATACCATGCGCTGGACAACATTTACTTTGTACTCAAGCATTGGTTTGTTCCTTGGCGTTGGTCAATTTACCCTGGCTGGATTCTTTATCGGCAAGGGGATTGAAATACTGCCAAGCTGGCAGTCTGTCGGGCTATTTTTCCAAGAACACAGTGTGCTACTCATCGCCTGCCTAGTATCACTGATTGTATCGGTGATCCTTTACCGGATCTATCGCTGGAAAAAATGGTTACTTATGGCTAGCTGCTGGATAATGGCAATGACCACCGCCAACTACTACCATTTCTTCCACAGTGAAGCCTATAGCATTGAGTGGATCACTCAGGCGCAAGCCGCAGCGCCCCAGGCAACAGCGTTGGAAAATGTATCTCTGAGCAAGCTCGATTACTCTGTTTACCCTGGGTTATCACCTGTGTACAAAGCGCAGCCGATCAATATCATCCTGTATGGGGCTCATCCTAGCGCGTTGATGACAGAGTTAGGCTGGGTTGAAAATAAAACCTTTTCCCGCGATAAATTGGATTTATCTCAATACCTTGAATTAATGGCAGATCAACAGCCGCCAATTTCAGACTTGTATTGGAATCAACAACCGCAATTATTAGCCTATCAAATCAAAGGGGATTTGATTAACCGAAGACATATTCGATGGTGGTACGTAGGTAAGTCTGAAGAAAAAAATCAGGATATTTGGCTTGCTTCAATCAGTTATGATGACAGATTAAAGTTAGCTCACTATAAGGGGTTAATTACCATCTTGCATGGCATTGACCCTGATATCGATAATGAGCGAGATACACTATTGATAAATGCTGAAAAATTAGGATGGAGAACCCAATTAAAAAGGCTGGGAGAACCCGTCGCTTACTCTAAATCTAACCATTACTTCAGTGATGGGAATATTGCCATCATTCAACGCATATGACTAAGCCGCCAATAATGGCGGCTTAATTTGCTTTAAATGAGTGTCTGAATTAACGTGGTTTAGCAAACACCTGAGTCCAGTAAATACCGTACTGTGTTGAAGAGTTCTCAACGTAGGAAGCACCCATTTCAGTAACAGTACCATTCATAATATTTCTACAGTGGCCAGCACTGCTCATCCATGCTGCCATTACTGCATCGATATCTTTCTGGCCCGCAGCAACGTTTTCTGCCCATGTAGACCATGAATAGCCGGTCGCATTAATTCGGTCTTCTGGTGAGCTACCATCAGAGCCAGTGTGACTCATAAAGTTGTTATTGGCCATATCGCTTGAATGCGTGAACGCAGCTGATTCTAGATCATAGTCCCAAGTCAGTGCAGGTACTGCAGGCATGATTTGTCCACCACAGTTTTGCTCTTGTGAACGCGCTTGGTTCACTGCATATAGCATTTGCTCAGCGAAAGTATCCCCTGGGCCTGGTGCTGGTTCAGTGTTTCCATCGTCACCACCGCCTGAGCCGTTATCACCGCCGGAACCGTTATCACCACCCGAGTTGTTATCATCCCCGGAGCCGTTATCACCGCCAGAACCATTACCACCATCTGGGAGCGTAGAGCCCGTGCCATCACCTGATGACGAACCACCAGAACCACAACCAACCAACAACAGCGCAGATAACATAAATACGGGTAAAGCTTTCATAACAGACCTTGTTTGCATTAGGTGTGCTATATTACGCTAAATAATATAATAAAAGTAGTATTTATTTAGCTTAATAAAACACAATAAATAATTTTGCTAATCGCTTTTTACGGGACACACTATACTGACTCGATGCTTAACGATTCAATATGCAACGCTGATATTCTCAATGACCTGACAAACAATTAACATTGCAAAGGTATTATTTAAAACCGTCAAACTCATTTAAGATAATGAAAAAATTAAACTTAATCATAATCACACGAGAAATTGGATATGTAATGTTTTTCTTACTCTTGTGTACCATTATTCATTCAATATTAATCTTTGAAAGAAATTTAGGCAGGAAAAATAAGTGACTGTATATTTCACAGACTATTTTGAAAGACAAAATAGTTATAGATGTTATTTTTTTATCTTTAAAAATCGACAGATAAAAATAAAATAAGTACCATTTTAAAATGGTACTTATTACACCCAAGTAACCTCATGGTACTTGGGTATAATAAATATAGCCGGTGTAGTATTACATTGTAGCTAAATCTTCTTGGGTCACACTGACACCTTTAATTTGAGCAAAAACCTTATCACCAATCGACAAACACAACTCGTCAGCTGCCCACTTCGTAATATTGGCCCATAATTGCGCCTCCCCCACTCTCAAACGCACTTCGATACGTTCTTGCTCATCAACCGGGTGAATCTTATCAACCTTTGCGGCCAAAATATTTCGGATACTGGTTTGCTCAGATTTCACCTTGGTGATTGAAACATCGTTGGAGTGCACGCGCACCCGAACCCACTCACCACGAAGGCTTTGCAACCTGTTTACCCATAAATACGAGTCGTGGTTAAGCATCACCTGTGTTAGTGCATAGTGTGGGTGGTGGTGATTAACTCGCGCACTCAATAGTGAACTCTGCTCTTTGGCTGGCAGCCAAGGCCGCATCTCGGGTGAGCCCCATACACTATTAATGTGCCCTGACACCACCACTTTGCCTTGGTTGATCATTGCCATATGATCTGCGAGGCGTAGGATCTCATCAAGGCTATGAGTGACGTAGACAATAGGTATTTGTACCTCTTTAGCCAATCGCTCTAGATAAGGCATCAGTTCCTGCTTACGGGGGAGATCAAGCGAAGCGAGAGGCTCATCCATCAGTAGCATTGAAGGATTGGAAAGCAATGCCCTGCCAATTGCCACCCTCTGTTTTTCCCCCCCGGATAAAGAGGCTGGATAGCGCTTTAGTAAATGTTCAATCCCCAAAAGCTGAGTCACTGAATGGAACTGCTCAGCATCTTCCGCCTTACAGCCGTAGTTTAGGTTACCTGCGACTGTATAATGAGGAAAAAGCCTGGCATCTTGGAATACATAACCGATTCGACGCTTCTCAGGCGGCAAATTTATCCCTGCCTGCTGGTTATATAGGACATGCTGCCCAAGTGAGATAGAACCAGAATCAGGTGTTGCTAATCCACTCAATACATTAATCAATGACGTCTTGCCCGCACCAGAGCGGCCGAAAATGGCGGTGATGCCTTGCATGGGCAACTGAAGCTGGATATCCATATCCAAATCACCCAGCTTTTGTTTAACATCAATCTCTATCATCTCGCCTCCAAACGCTGCCTAGCTGCGCGCGACAACCACTCTGAAGCCAATATCGACGCAAGCGCAATCACGATGGCGATAACACACAACCGTGCAGCTTGCTGTTCTGCACCTGGTGTTTCAATAAATGAATACATCGCCAAGGGAATAGTTTGCGTTTCACCCGGAATATTAGAAACAAACGTAATGGTGGCACCAAATTCCCCCAAAGCTCGGGCAAAGGCCAAAATAGCCCCAGTTAACACCCCCGGGAGCGTCAGCGGCAAAGTAATAGTAAAAAACACCTTAAGCGGGCTCGCCCCTAATGTGCGGGCAGCCTGCTCAAGCTTGTAGTCGACACTTTCTAGCGCCAACCGGATCGAGCGCACCATAAGCGGGAAAGAAACTACAGCCACAGCCAGCACAGCGCCACGCCAACTAAAACTAAATGTCAGGCCAAACCAGTCATACAACAGCTTGCCTACTGCACCCTGTCGCCCCATGACAACCAACAATAAATAACCAATCACAACCGGGGGCAAAACCAAAGGTAAATGCACTAGGCCATCTAATAGCGACTTACCGACAAACTGACAGCGCGCCAGCAACCAAGCGCAAATGATACCAAAAGGCAGGCTAATAACGACAGCGACACTGGCAATTTTCAAGCTAAGCAACAGTGCTTGAACTTCATACTCGGTTAGCACTATTTCACTTCCTCGAGGTTCACGTCCTCGACGTTAATATCTTCGGAGTTTATGTCGTCGGAGTTAATGTCTTCGAAGCCATACTCAGAGAAAATGGCCGCAGCGTCTTTAGAACTAAGGAAATCATAGAACGCTTTGGCACTCTCGTTTTGCTGCCCTTCAACCATCGCCACTGGGTAGCTGATCGCGGTATGGCTTTCTACAGGGAATTGACTAACGATTTTTACCTTTTTGGAGATCAGCGCGTCGGTTTTATACACCACGCCCAGTAATGCTTCTTGTCTTTCAACCAGCAACAATGCACCACGTACATTATTTGCCCTTGCGAGTAAGCGCTCCGCTTGAATCCACAAGCCGAGATTTTCCAAAGCCTCTTGGGTGTAGATCCCTGCTGGAACATGGTTAGGATCACCAACGGCTAAACGTGTGCCATCTAAAGCTTTGCTGAAATCGAATGAGTCATCCAAGGTGATATGTTGCTGCGGGTAATCATTAGGCGCCACCATCACTAAACTGTTGTGAAGGAGGGGCTTTCTCGTTGACGGTACAATCACACCTTGCTCGGAAAGATAATCCATCCATTTTTCATTGGCAGAAACATAAATATTAGCGGGTGCACCTTGGGCAATCTGACGTGCTAATGCCGAAGAAGATGCATAGGAAACCGTTGGTTTCTCGCCAGTTTTCTGCTGATAAGCAGACACTACATCGTTCATTGCATTGGTCAATGACGACGCGGCAAATACGGTCACCTTTTCAGCGGCAACCGTTGAAAAAGACGATACAGATATAACAACAGCAGCAATGGCCGCTTTCCAGCTCTTCATCTTCAGATCCTACGAGCAAAAACACCGTTATATAGTAAAGTATATAACGCTAAAGCTGAATACCTAGATAGTGATAACGGGTTGGGAAATAGGATATTTAGAACATGAAGATTGTGAGTGACTGTATTGAGAGAGCGATGCCGTTACACCGTCACCCCTAGTAAGCATTAGGCTAGTGCATTGTTGCGCTAACGCATACCTTTTCAGCTGTAATATCAGTTCGCTTTTCTCGTAGTACTAAGAGTGATTTAAGGTTGGCTCTAGTACGAAACCGTATAGTCAGTTATGCGTCTTATCTAGCTATGAAGTCGTTACTTAAATAGCGTCAGATTACCAATTGAAAAGTCAATATTCCGCTTTTATATAGATAACCAAAAGGAAATTATTGGAATTAACAGAAGCCATAAATTGCTTGAGCATAATAAATCATTTTTTTGCAGTCATTGCAGGTATGTGCTTTTAGGTAAGCCAATATGGCTGTAAGAATACTAGTCTTTAATAATCACAACATTCTTACGGAAATTTATTTGAGATTTAGATTAAAAGTTACAGAAATAAAAACAAAATAAATTAAGCCTCAATAATTTAGCTCGTTTCTTGAGCTTTATTGTTTCCATGTATGTCACTGCATTATATTTTGTTTATGTTTGACTACTTTAAGATTAAATTTTAAATCAATGATATAAATAGATTTTTTCTTCTGTTACCATCGCGACGCATTGTGATTCATTAGAGGTAATTATGAAATTCAAATGGATAGGCATTCCTATGGTCATGTTTTTGACGGGGTGCTTTGATAGTGGTAGTGATAATTCACCACCTCCCCCAACACCGGATGTAAAATATAGCTTCGCTATTTCAGGAGATTTACTTTCAAACTCAATTTCTGCTAACAATATAAATGTAATTATTGGCTCTGAAACAATCCAAACAGATTTGGAATTAACTGGTAGTGAATATCAGGTTTCTTTTGAACTATCAGATCAGCAGTACAAACCTATTAGTCATCTCCCTATTACGGTGCGGGCTAAGTTATCTAATGGTTCAGAATTGAGCCATTTCACCAATCAACAACTGTCTAACTTTGTTGATAACGAACTCAGCGAAATTTTACTCTCCCCATTAAGTTCAGCGGAATATTCCCTTGCTGATACCGATGATAAGGGCTTGGTAGACTTTGACAAGTGGCAGGCCTATCTAGAGTACCGCTCACCTGAGTTATCTGATGTCACTCTTATGCAGTTAGCTACTGCTCTACAGCATCATTTGATTTCAGGCTCAAAGGCAAGAAACTCAATCGTTGATGGAGATGCTCTGTGGCTTAACCAGCTTAAAGACAACCGTAATTGGAACCAGTGGCTGGAAAACAATGAGCAAGAAGTTGCTTCCTCATGGGATAGCCTGTTCGTCGGTGATATGGCACTGGAAGTTGAACGTGCGCTCGATCTTGCAAACAGTGAAAGTGATCTGGTCGACTGGCATGATAAGTCAGATGAGATCCTAGATGAAAACACAAATTCATGCTTTATTTCTATCATCCATAACGATGGCAGTGAGTCTGGGCGCGGTAAAGTTGGTGATACCTGGGCACTACGAGCATCTGTTTTTGACGCAGCTACGGGTATCCCGGTTGACTGGGACGTAAGCTGGGCAACGAATAAACCTGATGTCATCGATATCAACCAGTCAGGAGTGGCACTTCTTAAGTCACCTGGCTCAGGGACCTTGTCAGCGCAAGCCATTCAGCATGAGCAGCTTTGCTTTGATTCTTTTGATGTGACAGTGGTTAATGAAGATACTGACGTTGAATTAAATGATGTTGTTATTGCCACCTTGCCAGAATGGCTATACGAGGGTGAATCTCTAGAAGTCAAAGCTCTCGGTCTCTGGTCTGACGGCACCATGACGCGTATCGATCACTTAGGCGCATGGACATCTAGCAATGATAGTGTAGCTAGCTTTTCCCACAACCGAGTCATGGCACATACCGCAGGTGACGTCTCAGTCACTTTCACATATCAAGACAAAGACGCAGTGGCTTACTTGAACGTCAAGTCAGTGCCAGATGAAGCACCAACCCTTGATTTCTTGGTGATCCACGGTGATCTTCTACCTAAAGAAGCTGGTGGCGTCTGGGAGCTTTCTGCCCAAGCCCATTACAGTGATGGTGAAAAACGTGATGCTACCCATATGGCATCGTGGGGTAGCTCCAATACCCAAGTCGCCCGCGTGACTGAAGGGCGTGTACTCGCTTTAAGCGCAGGCTATGCCGATATCTCAGCCATGCTTGATGGTTTTAGCCAAAGTGTGCGTATCACGGTGGCTGAAATGGATGAAGAAGTACCTGATGCCATCTCGATGGATGTTCAAGGCTACGATGGCCCCAAGCTAGTTGGTGAGACCTGGCAGTTAGACGCCATGGTTGGGTTTGATAATGGCAGTACCGTTAACTTACGCAACAACGCCGTATGGACGACATCAAACCCTTCTGTTGCCACAGTAAGAAATGGCCTTGTGTACACTCATGACGAGGGTACAGCGGATATCAGCGCAACCTATGACGGTGTTAGCAACTACGTAACAGTTAAAGCTTACCTGCCCGAACCGGAACTAACCTCAATCAGAATCGAAGGCAAAAACGTCCCACAGCCAATTGGTGGTGCATGGCGCTTTAACGCCTTTGGCTACTTCGATAATGGCCAAAAGTTAGATTACACCGACTTAGTAAACTGGAGCACTAATGACAATTCAGTTATCAATGTTTCGACGGGAGTAGTCACCGCCATTGCACAGGGCACAGCTTCTGTAATTGCATCATATGGGGAGTTTGAACATAACGTCACTGTCACCGTCAATGCGCCATCCCCAACCCATATTGAAATCAGCCTCGATTCTGGCTCAATGGAAATTGGCGAGAGGCAAGCGGCTAAGGCCTACAGTGTCTTTGCAGACGAGAGCCGTGAGGAAATCACAGATAACCTCAATTGGTCATCGTCCGATAGCAATATAGCCGCTATTGAACAGGATGAGATTGTTGCCAAGAACGCAGGTCAGGTCACCATTTCAGCCCGCTATTTTGGCTACCGTGCAGAAACAGACCTCACAATAACCTACCCTGTTCCAGACCGCGTTTACTTTGAAGGCAACTTTGCTGGTATCCGTAAAGGCGATACACGACAAATTCGCCTCTATGCAGATTATGGCAGTGATATTGAAGATCGTGACGTCACAGAGTACGCAGACTGGTCATCTACAGATGAAACTATTGCCGTTATCGACAATGGCCACCTGGAAGCTGTAGGAGTAGGTAGCGTTTCAGTTATAGCAACATGGAACGGTATCAGTACACTACGTACGTTCATTGTCGGCGAGCCTGAACTTGTCACCGTGTCCCCTGATATTACTGGCAATGACCTAACGCTTAGAGAAGGGGAATACGTCGCTGGGGCTATGACCCTCACCTACTCTGATGGCTCTCAAGTTTTAGTCGCTGACAGTTGTTTAAAAAACGCAGGCATTGGGCAAGATGAGTCAGGGCTGCGTATCCTTGTTGATAATGAATGCCAGCTTCGCGCCCTTCGTTCAGGTGAATCGACCGCGAGAATGACATACATCCCTGACGAGCTGGTTCCTGATCTAGAGTCTCTAGGCATTCACATCATCAAAACCAACGATTCCCGGTATGGTAATTATGCCCAGCTTGATATCACTTCACAGGTAGATTTAACGCAATACCGTTGGGATAAAGTCACTGCTGAGATGCCTAGTTCTAGTTCTCAGACTTTACTGAAGCGCTTTGTCCAAGATGACTCGGTTTTTGTTCTTAATAGAATGAACAGCTCAGGTCCGAACGGAGAGGCAGAATACTGGCTGGCAGAACGTACCCCTGCAGGAGAGGTTACTTCACGAAAGGTCAGCTATCTTAGCGATCGGCAACCGCTAGTTGTCCCTTCTCTTAGTGGGGGCGGTAATGGGCATCTCTTATTCGCTGCAGGAAGCCCTACTTACGGATACGACAACTTCTTATACAACTTCGAAAAAGCTGAGCTAAGAACTTTACCTATCTATGAACCACTCGATAGGGGCGATGGGAATATGTTTGAGCCGAGCCGTTATCGTGATCAAGTTAGCTGGGTGACAGAAAACGGTGACATCATTGTCATGAAGCATAGGTCCCACCAAGGAGCTACAAACCGTTATCAAATTAATACACACAAATATTCTTACAGTACTGACTCATGGAATCACGTTGCGACGATAGCAGCAACAAATCATAACAAGAACAACTTACACATAGCTGAAACACGACACAGCGACTACTTCGTAGCCATTGAAGCTGGCCATGTAGAAGGTGCAACAGAAATAACTTATCTTGTTGACAAACATACCGGAAAATCAGTTCAGTCTGATAACTTCTTGGTCAATGGGACACGCGAATGTCAACGTGACACGTTACACTCGTACACATACAACTACAGTATGTCGATGATGGAGGAAGGTTCTTATATCTTCAGTTGCAATGAAAAAGACCATGATCAAAATATGGTTTGGCCACACAGCGAAGATTTTCCGATTAACTTACCTTGGCCGGAAGGTTACTCACAAAATCAAGCACAACCAGTAAGTTTCCACAAATACGGCGATACTTTGTTTGTCAGTATGGGTCTAGGAAGGCGAACTAACCCCGTACAAGAAGATACTTTTGTCGCCACCATTGATTTAAATACTCATCAGTATGAACATAAACATATCGAAGCCCCATCACTGAAGTCATTGCAGATAACTGGTTCTAATAGCTCGGTTATGTATGGTAGGACGAGACACCTCAACATGGATGCCCAAGATAAATTTTTGGTAAATCCAAATTTCGAAGGCGAGGTATTGTTGATAGCTGGGGATGGTAATTCACAAATGATAGTTAATAAAGATGGTGAATGGATCATAGACGAAGAGATGTGGGGTATACCAACTAGTGGCCAACTCTACGCAGTTAATGGTACTTGGGTCATTTTAGTAAATAACGACTTCTGGACATTACGCATGAGGCAGCCTGAAGAGTAATTCATTGCAATTATTCAACAGAAGCCTTTCTGTAAATAGATATGATAGCGGGAGCCATTATGGCTCCCGCTTTTTATGTGTTCAACATAACTTACTCATCCAAAATCTTTCTTACCCCTGACCAAACGGAATATGGTTCATGAGAAAATGAGCAATTTTTATAACCCGTATAATTCATCAACAGACAAACATGGCATGAAGATAATAAACAATCCAAATAGCAGAAAATTAAAGCTCGTTGTTACTGCTCTCACCTTTACTTTACTTGCTGGCTGCTCGTCAACCACAGCAGTTGATAATGGAAAAACAAGAACATACGCCAAGTCCCATGCGCTTGTAGGTCAAGCTTCATGGTACGGTAAACATTACCATGGAAAGCGCACTGCAAGTGGCGAGCGGTTTGATGTGAAAGCCTATACAGCGGCTCATAAAACATTGCCTTTTGGGACTATCGTGAGGGTTACCAATACAACCAATAACAAAAAGGTAAACGTGAAGATCAACGACCGAGGTCCTTTTGCAAGAGGCCGAGTTATTGACCTTTCCCAAGCATCATTCGAACAAATCGGTGACATCAAAAAAGGCTTAGCGCCGGTCAAAATTGAAATTATCGATGATAGTAATACCTTTAGGTATAAGCACTAATCCCCTACTCAAATGCTCCTTTGATTAAATTGTGCAGCTCTTTGCTGCACAGTTTATCTATCAACACCGCTATCATCACCGACCTACGCCTACGTATAGGGCCAAACAAGCTATTCAGTGAATTGGGAAACCCGTAACTTGAAAAGTACGCCTAATAGGTATCTCACTTACTGCTTTTTTTCCTTCTAAAGCCTCATCGCAAGTATATAATTCGAGAAGATAAGCATCTAAATACGGATATAGGCATGCAAAACCGTTTAAGTTCAGCGATTCAACTCTTATTGGCTGTTGCGATCTTTTACTTGGGATACACCATTTATTCGTTCACCAACACGATTAATAAAGTCGTTGATACCTACCCTCAGATGATGGCAGATATCAATTCAACAGCTGACAAACTCGAAATTGAGCAGTGGTTGTTATTGGCCAAAACATTTGAAGAACTGACGCCACAAGCGCTTTTGCTAGCGAATGACCTACAAACGACCATAGAGGAAGTAAACCAAACGGTAGCCTCCGTTGATCAGAAAGTGCCACGCTTATTGGATGAAGTCCATGCGATACGCAGTGAAACCATACCCGCTGTACTTAAAACCGTAGACACGGTAAACAGTACTACACTTCCTGTTGTACTCGATGAAATAAAGCAGTATCGGACAGAAGTTATACCTGGAGTATTGGTTGAAACTGAGGCTTATAGGCAGAAAACAATACCAGCAGTGATTGCTGAGTCTGAAAAAATACGACAAGACGTACCTATTATCCTCGCAAAAACAGATGAGATTGTAGAGAAAAGCGAACAGTTAACTCAGCAGGCGACACAGGGTGCGGTCAAAGGTGTACTTCTTTCCCCTGTTAACCTAATCCGGGATGCTGGTACTGGCCTAATCAATATTCCATCAACATCCGAATCTGATCCTGAGTAAAAACCTGACAGTAATCCAAGGCTGCGCTTGGATTACTTATTTTTGTTCTTCAATGAGCTCACGATAAACACGATACCCATCATACTTTGAATTCCCATCACAATAAGAAAGAGGCGTAGTGATATTTCACAGGCGATGATCTGATTTTTTGACAAAAACGCAGCAGAAGTTACAACATCATCCCAATAGAAGAAGAGTACTGCAGGGAAGAGTGACAAAGTAATGGCAAGACCTTTGATAAACCAATGCTTAGACCGCCACTGCTCAGGAGTATGGATCCTATAGCGCCCAGCCGTCCATAAAATTGCCGCTATGATTACCACTAAACTTTTCATACTCACCTGAATCAGCAAATCTAAACAAATTTAAAACTACCATCAGGAATACTTATCGAAAAGCTGATAATTGCGGTGTGCAGCAGCGGCATATAAAACAGTCAGAGTTTTGCAATACGAATAACTGGATACACAGATAAATATATAATTACATTTAGAAACACCCAGCCAACTTAGCACTTATCACTGTTAGATAGCCAACAACTGCAAATTATGGAATCTCATTTCTCTATTTTGAAGAATATAATACGATGAATTTACAGTTATTCACATGAAAGGGTTGGACTGGGTGGAGGATTGGCTGAGCAAGCACGCTCAGCCAGATTTACAAATAGGATTATGAACAGTTACCCGCTTTGCGATAACCTGCAGATAAAGCTTCTTGCTCTGAATGGAAATTGACAATGTTCTTTGGGCTAACACGATCATAACTCGGGCACCCTGCAGGCAAGTGATATACCTTGCTATTCTTATTCCCCCTAATGAAGCTCATGGCCTCCGAACTATTATTGGCCTGTTTGGCGCTCAAGTCTGTGTTTGTCCCTGCACCACTGTTTTTGTGGCCTACATTCCAAACTGCCTTTCCGGTTACGAACGGGTTATCGTGTCCCATTTGTTTGGCAATGCGTTGGTTACGCTCTAACTCCCACTGCGATACTGGGTACTGTCGGTCCCAGGCCACAAGGATTCGCTGCTGCTGGGTAGACATCGACAAATTATAGCGGTCAAACATGTAGAAGTAAGTTCGGGCAACTTGACCTTTAACTTCATCTCTCGGCTCTGCCAGTCGGCTCTTGAAATCCACTTTGAAATCACATTGACCGTATTGGCTAGCGGGCGCATTGAACTGGCTGAAATTGAAATTTGAACGGTCACCATTTACCTCTCCGATAGAAGGCGTAAGGTTGTGCATATCTGCTTCCATAACAGCAAAAACAGGGTCATTCTTTACGCAGTTTTTACGCCCGCCTTCCTGCCAGCACTGCCTCGCTCGGCCAAAGTTAGAAGCAGGAACAATATGCTCCCATTCGATCCGCTGGGCACGGTTTTGGTTTTTGCGCACTTCGTATCCACAGCTGTCTAAATCAACACGCCCCCCACTTCTCCCCATGAAGGTATAGTTACAACCGCAGTAGAACGTACCGTTCTCTGTTTGGTCAAAGTAGACGTGTTCTTTCGCTAACACTTTGGCATGGCTGAAATTGTTCGGGGCAGAAACAGCGGAAGCTGAAAAAATAAGAGCAAGAAAGGGAAAAAAAATCGTTCTGGTCATGTTCCATGCAACAAAGGTATTGATAAGTCGCACTAGAATGACACAACATTATAGATAATTCGATAGGTAGGTGATTGATACAGTATTGAGTAGCGGCTGCTAAAATCCTACTTTCACGGTTCTGACTAAAATAAAAGCCTATATACCCAAGCTACTTCAAGATGCTGGTTCAACGAGAGTTTATAAGCTTATAGGCAAGGCAAGGCAAGGCTTTGTTTTGAAGGTCTAGTGGCTCTAAATCAAGAAACAATAACGCGGTATAGAAGCTTAGAAAGCTCACCGCTTACTCAACTGTTGCAGCGGTGTTTTACACACACTAGGTAGCATATATAGCAGGCTCAATCGCATCACATGATTAATGGCGACAAAAGCAGGTTCGAGGCCGATGAGTATTGCTACTGCGGTCATAGCTTCAACACTACCGGGTAGCCATGCCAACAGTAACACCTCCCATTCTTTTGCCGTTATAAAGCTAAACAGGATGGCATAACCAATAGTGATCGCTATCCCCATGGTGGTTATAATTAGGCCGGCTCTAGAATAACGTAATGCTTCACGCAGTGTCGTCTCCCCTAGCCTCACACCAATCAACACCCCAAGCATCGAGGTTGCAAACAAAATTAGCTCTTTAGGAACAAACGCAATTGCGCCGCCAAGTAGCCAATTGTTATAAGCCAAGCTGACAAACAGCCCCATCACCATAAAGGGTGCCGGCAGTCCAAGAAAGCCCGTCAACTTGCCAAGTAAAAAGCTCATTGCGCCAATCGCGATCAAATGAAGTGCCCAACTCATGGGAAACACACTATCTTTCGCAATGACTTCTGCACCCTGTGAAGCAATGTAGCCAGCTAATACCACCAACATCAACAGCCGCATGGTATGAGAGACAATGACCTTAGACGATGGCTTTTCCTGCTCCTCGTTTAAAACCAAAATCGCCCCTAGCGCACCAGGAATAGCACCCAATAGAGACTCAAAAGGCCGCCAACCTTCTCGTTTATTCAACCACAGGTAGCTCACCATGGTTTGGGACAACATACAGAGCACCAAACCTATAAACAGCATGGGTGAAAAGGCTGCAACTAATTGGTTTAACTGTACGGTAATCCCAATACTCACGCCCAAGATGATTTGGACGAGCAAAATAACACATCCAGGTAACCTGACTGTTTTACCGGTAATTTTTAAGCATGCAATCACAATGAGGGTGGCCCCAAACAGCTCTCCCATCGGTAGATTGAGGAAGCTAGCAGAAAAAGCTCCAAACAGCCCTACCACCATAATCACAGCCACGCCCATCGATTCCATCCCCGCAAATATTTAGCCAAGCACATTCTGACACAACATAAATTTATCAATAGAATCAACGAATAAAAATGTCATTCTCTTGCTTACATATATAAACATTGATGCAGGTAACATTCAGAGGCGGAATTTAGCTACATACCACCAGAAGACTGTAAATAATATTTTACATAAGACAAAAAACCAAAAAACAGCAGCAATATTGACATTTTGTCTTGCGCTGAGAATCCAGCTCGATTATGTTGTTCTGGAAAACAAACAGAGGCTCACCACGGCCCAGCTATATCTTTTATATGAACTGACATCACACAACATAAGATACCGAACATGAAGCCAAGATTACTTACTACTGCGCTGCTCAGTGCACTTGCCCTTGCTACCTCTTCTGCTTTTGCGGGCGAAACACTTGATCGAATTAAACAAAATCAGGAGATTCGTATCGGTGTAACGGGTGACTATATGCCATTTTCTGAAAAACTCAGTAACGGTAGCTATGTCGGTATCGAACATGATCTTGCCGCCGTTATTGCCGATGAGCTAGGCGTAAAACTCACTCTCGTTCCAACCAGCTGGCCTACGCTGATGGAAGATTTCCAAGCAGGGAAATATGATGTTGGCATGAGCGGCATTTCTGTTACCGATGCACGTAAAGAGTACGCATACTTTTCTACTAGTTACTACAACTACGGTAAAACGCCGATCACACGTTGTGAAGACGTTGAGAAATTTGACTCGTTAGAAGAAATTGACCAACCGGCAACAACAGTGATCATTAACGAAGGTGGTACTAACGCTATATTCGCACGTGCAAACTTGAAACAAGCCAAACTGCATGTCGAGCCAACCAACAAATATGTGTATGACCGTATTCTCGATGGCACCGTTGATTTGATGATCCCTGATTCAGTGGAAGCGGACTACCGTGCCCGTCACCATGATGAGCTGTGCCGTTCAATGCCTGGATTTGAGTTTACAGAATCCACCATTGCTACCATGATGCCAAAAGACGACGAGCTAAAGGCCCGTATTAATGAAGTATTATCTCAGCTAGAGAAAAGCGGTCAGCTAGATAAGATCATCGATAAAAACATGGGTATCAAGATCTAATCACAGTCAATCTAAACCAGTCATAGTGCCACTAAACAGTGGCACTTTCCCGCCCCATCTTTAGCCTCTGCAAAATTAACCACTGCACTTATTGGGTGTACATTAAATATATCTCTACCAACATCCGAAAAATACGGCATTTACAGAACCAAGTGACAACAAGGATAGAATCTATAACCGTATTCCTTTTTCGTCTTTTTTATCAATAAGCTTTATGAAAATATAATTGTCACACATAAAAAATAACCGCACTGTTTTTTGAAAAGGAAGTTGTAATGATGGGAAGGATCACCCAGTTATTTCCCGTATGGGCCATACTCTTTGCCGTATTAGCCTATATATCCCCCGGCTTATTTGTCGGGTTAAAAACCCAAATCGTTCCCTTGCTGACAATCATCATGCTTGCGATGGGCATCAGCTTATCTGCAAGGGACTTTCTCAATGTTGCCCAGCACAAAAAAGCTGTGGGTGTCGGTGTGGTGTTGCAATTTATCATCATGCCCCTGACAGCTTTGCTTATCAGCTTTCTATTAGGATTTAGCACCGAACTGACCGTCGGTATGGTACTGGTAGGAAGCGTTGCTGGGGGAACGTCATCAAATGTTATGGCTTTTCTTGCCAAAGGCAATGTCGCGCTTTCCATCTCAATGACTGCTATATCAACGCTACTTGGCGTGATCCTGACCCCTCTGTTGGTGGAGTTGCTGGTCGGCGAAAGTGTCGATGTACCGGTATCTGCAATGTTGATGAGCTTGGTAAAAATAGTTCTCTTTCCTGTTGGGCTTGGGGTTGTCATCAACACTTTTGCCCATAAAGCTGTTGCCAAGGTGAATGCTTTACTGCCACTTGTATCAATGATCGCCATCGTATTGATTATCGCGATTGTTGTCGCTTTAAACGCCGAAAATCTAAGCCAAGTGGGTCCGATGGTTGCACTGGCCGTGATACTTCACAATGGCTTCGGCTTAACGGCTGGCTACTACTGTTGCCGCCTTCTAGGCTTCAACGAATCAACATGTCGCACAATTGCCTTTGAAGTTGGCCTTCAGAACTCTGGGCTGGCAACCGCACTGGCAATGAAATTCTTCTCTCCAGCCTCTGCCATTGCCGGTACCATTTTCTCGGTATGGCACAATATCTCGGGTTCACTATTAGCGGGTTACTGGGCCAGCAAACAAGATAAACAAGCGAAGGCATCGACTGCTTGTTAACTTTAGTGGCGTAGTGCCTAACGGTACTGCGCCTAATCCTTCTTATAAGATTGACGGCCTTTACAACCTCCCACACAGCTGACCAAACTTAAGTTTTATTAAAAAATGCCAAATTATTGTCGTTTAAACCCAATAGGACTTATCAATAATATTACGAGTAAGATGTGAATACCGTAAATCTTGCTAGAAGGCTTGCCATTATTCTTTTCGTATCTGGTTGTACTGCTCCCCTTCAACATGGAGTCCCAATATCAGAGCATTCTTATTTCAAACCACTATTGATTGAAAAGGCATTATCAAGCTCGGTCAATCACGGCGAGACACCTTCAAAAATAACAATTATCGACTACAGCCTACCATCTGAAATAGAGCGGCTTTTCATTGTAGATATCGAATCTAGTCGAATTACGCACCAAAGCTTAGTCGCCCATGCCAAGCAATCGGGATACCGCTTGCCAACAAGTTTCTCGAATATAAATGGCTCTAACCAATCTTCTCTTGGCCTTTTTAAAACAGGGGAAACGTATTTTGGTATAAACGGCTACTCTCTTCGTATTGATGGTCTTGAAACTGGTATCAATGACAATACCCGGAGCCGCTTTATTGTGGTTCACGGGGCTGAATACGTTAGCGAAGCTTTTATAAACCAAAATGGCACGCTAGGTAGGAGCGAAGGGTGTTTTGCTATTCCGTTTGACGACCTAGAAGATAGTATTAATCGAATTAAAGATAGTAGACTCATCTACGTTTATCATCAGTAGCCCTTAAAATTGATAAAAAGCCCTGCTAAACAACTTAGCAAGGCTTTAAGTTACAACATCATGATATCTCTAAGCTCAGATCAGTAGCCTTTCTTACGCTGCCGACTCTGGCTTTGTACAGAACGATACATTTTCCCCAACTGCTTATCTTTGTCTCTAAGCTGGTTCAAGGTTGCCGTATTTCTGGCCTGCTCTCTCAGTAGCTTGAAGTAGTTCTGCAAACGACGCTCATCTACCTCACCAGTTTCCAGTGCATCTTGAATAGCGCAGCCAGGTTCAGACTGATGCTGACAATCACTAAAGCGACATTGCTGGCTTAATGCTTCTATATCAGCAAATGTTTCAGAAACCCCGCTTTCGCAATCAGTCAATTGCAGTTCTCGCATTCCTGGCGTGTCGATCAACACGGCGCCAGACGGCATGAAGTGCAGTGAACGCGATGTGGTCGTATGACGCCCCTTGCTATCATCCTCTCGGATTGAACCGGTTTGCTGAACCGAGCCACCCATGAGTGCATTCACAAGGGTGGATTTACCCACACCAGACGAGCCCATGAACGCAATAGTTTTACCCGCACGACACCATGCTTCCAGTGCCGTATACGATGAAGAATCAAGGGCATTGATTACTTCAACCATTAGCATGGGATCAAGTGCTTGTACTAGTTCACGCTTGTCGTCACTGTCATCACATAAATCGGCTTTGGTTAACACTATAACCGGTTCGACATTGGCTTCTCTTGCTATCGCTAGATAACGCTCAATACGACTTAGATTGAAATCTTGATTCAAAGAGCACACCACAAACAAAGTATCGACATTAGCTGCAATAAACTGTTCTGCTACTTTAGCTCCAGCGGCCTTACGGCGAAAGAGCGATACTCGCTCTAACAAACGAACAAAGCGGTTGTCACTGTCAATCAGTACCCAGTCCCCTACCGTCATTACCGGTAACGAGTGATGGATATTAAGCGTGACCGAACCCTCCTCTGTCTGCAAGGCGTAGCCATTTCGGTGATGCGCTAAAATACGGGCAATTTTTGCTTGTTCGTAATCTTCAAGTGTTAGTTGCTGTTGAAAAACTGGCTGCCAACCAAGCTGGCTAAGTGTAATAGTAGAATTCATTATTTTCCCCACGCACAAGCCACTAATCAGTTTTGGCTCTGATAATGCGTATCAATGAGAATTTAGGGTCAAATAAATATAGATAGACCCCGGGTTGAATAACACCGGGCAAGAGAAAGGAAGTCGTAAAGCGGTTAGTTCAGTGTCGCTGATGCTTATTCAGTTAATATCAGCTCAAATACGCTTATTGTGTTTGCTTCGCAATCTTTGCCGAGTGGGTGCGTAATACAATCATCTTTATCTCCTATTGTTTTGGTCAATGCAGTGCAAATAATAACAGAACTTTTATAAATGAATAGCCCCTCGGAAAAGGTATTTTTCAATTAGATGACAGCCTGCGCACATTCAGCAACCGTTCAGCTTTTCATTGCAATGTCATCGTTCTTCTATCAAAACAACATAAATCCCTCCTAGTATTCTTCGCCATTGCACAGCTGTGCAAAATAAATGAACGAGGTGTATTTTGAACTCTTTGCCCACAGGGACGGTTGTTTCCAATCAATATTCACGCTGGCTTGCCCTGCGTTATCACTTACAGTTAATGATGCAGACACCGACAACGCTAATTGGTGTTGTACTTGCGGTGATTTTTGCCTATTTCATCGCTGTACCGGTTTTTTCATTGCTGCTGGATGCTTTCCAAGTACAGTTCGGCGATGAAAGGCGGATTGGAGATGTCACCGGAAGCTGGACGGATTACTACATAAACCGTGCGCTGCTGTCCCCTATTTCACAGTCACTATTCTGGCAGCCCCTTTCACACACCATGCGCGTTGCATTGGGTGTTATCGTTATCTCACTTTCGCTGGGTAGTGTGCTGGCTTGGCTAGTAAGTCGCAGTAACATGTTTGGCAAAAAGTGGTTTGCTACTGCGCTGATTGTGCCTTACATGCTGCCGGCTTGGACTTTTGCCATGGCATGGACAACCATCTTCAAGAACCGCTCAACAGGCGGGCAGCAAGGCTGGTTGGAAAGCATCGGAGTACAACCTGCCGATTGGTTGGCATACGGCGAACTGCCGATCATTATCATCCTGTCGCTTAACTATATTCCTTTCGTGATTCTGTTGCTGGGCAATGCGCTGCGCTCGTTTGACACCCAACTTGAAGACTCGGCGCGGATCCTTGGCGCCCCTAGCCGCACCATCACTTTCAAAATCATCATGCCACTGATGCTACCGGCGTTGATGTCTGCCTGTGTGCTTATCTTCGCCAAGGTTCTCGGTGAGTTTGGTGTTTCGTACATCCTTGGCCTACCGGTTAACTACGAAGTGTTATCCACCTCGCTATACCGCAGCATTGAGTCACGCCAGACCGGTGTCGCTGCCGTACTGGCCGGTGCCATCATGTTCTTCGGCATCATTTCGTTGCTGATTGACGCCACCTTGCTAAAAGAAGCCAGGAAGTTTGTCACAGTTGGCAGCAAAGGCGTTATGCACCGCACTAACGATTTAGGCAAATGGCGCATGCCTGCCACTATGCTGGCTGGCGGTGTGTTCCTGATTTCGGTTGTGATGCCAATGCTGGTGCTGTTCCTTTCGACCATTATGAAAGTGCCTGGCAACTTCAGCCTCAGCAACTTCACACTGGATTACTGGATTGGCTCCGGCCTTGAAACCATCGCAGAAAGTAACGGTATCCTGCTAAGCAGCAACCTGTGGAGTGCGGTGTGGAATACCTTGTGGATTGTCGGTATCGCTTCAATTTGTTCGGGCATTCTTGGTTTGCTAGTCGGCTATGTGGTGGTACGTAGCCCGCTTCGTCCGCTGGGTAGTATGCTGCGCCAGATCACCTTCTTCCCATACTTGGTGCCGGGTGTTGCCTTTGCCGCTGCTTACCTCTCTCTGTTCGCAGTCCCACGCGGCCCGATGCCTGCGCTGTACGGTACGGTCACTTTGCTTATCCTGGCCTTGATTGCCGATGAAATGCCATATGCTTCTCGCGCCGGTATATCCGCCATGATGCAGTTAGGTAAAGACCCTGAAGAAGCAGCACAAATGGCAGGCGCTGGTTGGTTTACCCGCATGCACCAAATAGTCATGCCTATTCAAAAAGGCTCGCTGGTTACCGGTATTCTGTTGCCTTTCATTTCTGGGATTAACGGCCTGAGCCTGTTTGTCATCCTCGCTGTACCGTCTACGGATGTATTAACCACCTATGCGCTAAGGCTTATTGATTACAACTACACCCAAGCCTCTAACGCTGTCGTACTGATTATCTGCCTTATTGCTTTTGTCGGCACTTATATCACACAAAAAATGACCAAAACTAACCTTGCAGAAGGACTAGGAAGCTAATGCCAAATATTCATCTAAACAACGTCAGCAAACAATACGAAAAAGGCGCGGCCCCTGCCGTTAATGCCGTTGACCTTGAGATCAATGACGGTGAATTCATGTGTCTTCTTGGCCCTTCTGGTTGTGGCAAGACCACAACGCTGAGAATGATTGCAGGCCTTGAAAACATCTCGGACGGCCAATTAATCCTTGGTGACCAATTAGTTGATTCGAAACAAGATGGCGTTTTTGTTCCGCCTGAAAAACGTAACCTCGGTTTGGTTTTCCAAAGCTATGCGTTGTGGCCACACCTCACGGTCGAGAAGAACATCGACTTCGGCCTGAAGCTACGTAAGGTTGAAAAAGCCGAACGCGAGAAAACAATTCACACTGTGATGGAAACACTTGGAATCGAAAAATACCGTCACCGCTACCCTTCACAGCTCTCTGGTGGACAGCAACAGCGTGTCGCTTTGGCCCGAATGCTGGCTGTTCAACCTGAGATCCTGCTGATGGACGAGCCGCTTTCAAACCTGGATGCCCGCCTGCGTCTTGAAATGCGTACTGAGTTGAAGCGTATCCACAATACATTCAAAACCACTATCGTATTTGTTACTCATGACCAATGGGAAGCAATGGCATTGGCAACCAAGATTGCGGTCATGAAAGACGGCGAGCTGCAGCAAGTCGGTACACCAAACGACATCTACGACCGCCCAGCCAACCGCTTCGTTGCTGAGTTCGTCGGTACTCCACCTATCAACATTATCGAGCTGGACGAAGCCTCGCTGTGTAGCGAGCTTGCCCGCAACCACGTTCGATCTTATGTCGGTCACGATATCCCTGGCGGGTCCATTGGCCTTCGCCCGGAGCGTATGTCAGTCGCAGCGGCAGATGCTGAGATCGATAACCGTGAAGCGTTCAGGCTTCACGCGAAACTAGAAGGTATTTTGCCAACAGGTGGCAGTTGGATTTTGGAATTCAGCGTGGCGGATCACCGCTTACATGTAAACACTCAGACTCCACCCCATTACAAAGAGGGAGAGTCACTTTCATTGGTTATCAGCAATGACAATTTACACCTGTTCGATAACCAAGGTTTAGCGATTGATATGCCGTGCATGTCATCAGCACCTCAACAACAGTTTCAAAAATAACCGCTCACTCGGAGTTAATTGTGAAAAGGACCACCATGAAAACGACAACTTTAGCTGCCACTCTGGCATTGACGCTAACCGGTGCTGTACAAGCGGCCGACAGCAATGATTTTGACCTAAATGCACTGATTGAAGCGGCTCGCCAGGAAGCGCCTATTACTGTTTATGCTCCGTCTGGCAAGATTGTCGAAACAGCAAACAACTTCACCGAAAAATACGGTGTAAAAGCGACAGGTAACAAGGTAAGCAGCTCGGCGCAGGTTGAAATGCTGATCCGTGAATACCGCGCCAGCAATATCCGTGGTGACGTTGTGATCACTGGTGATGCATCGGCAACAATGGCCCAACTTGTCCCGATGGGCGTGGTAGAAAGCTGGGTATCGCCTGTCGTTGCAGAGTCTATTCCTAAAAATGCCAAGAACCCACTAATTGTTTACGGTGACCCAGCGGTTTGGACCTACAACTCTGAAGTACATGACACTTGTCCAGTATCAAACATCTGGGAACTGACAGATGAGAACTGGCAGCGAAAAGTCGCTATTCCAGATCCTCTTAACAAAGCGGCTTACCTAGATTGGTTCAACCAACTTGCCGCACACCATGATGAGGCTGTGGCTGAAGCCTATGAAGCGCATTACGGCAAGCCTCTAGAAACGGATGAAGCATCAGCGACAGCGGCATGGGTGAAAGCATTGGCACAAAACTCCCCGCTTCCAACCGATTCTGATTCTGCAGCCGGTGACGCTGTTGGCGCACCAGGCCAAAAAGACACTTTCATGGGCTTGATGTCGACAGCCAAGTACCGTGATGTTGCCAGCGGCAAAGTCCACCTAGCAATCTGTGAGGGTCTAGAACCGTTTGTTGGCTGGTCAACTCCGGGTTACGGTGTAATGTCTACCAAGACAGAAAGTCCGAATGCGGCGAAATTGTTCCTGCACTTCTTGATGACGGAAGAAGGGATCAGCAACCAGACCGTTGACGGTAAAGTCTCTGGTAACCAAGCCATTGCTCCTCATCCGAAGGAAGCCTCTGGTGTGCAGAAGATCTACAAGCATGTTCTGCAGTACAACGCTGAAACCGGCCTTGATGACTTCGATCACCGCCAAGACTGGGCCGATCTGTGGCGCATTAATTTCTCACGATAACACTTTCATTAAACGCCAGCGGTTGCTGGCGTTTATAACCAATTTTAACAATGACCTATGACATTACTTACTGAAACTTGTCTAGACAATCGATTAGAAACTGCACTTGAGATCGTCCGTGAAGCTGGAGACATTGCCTTAACCGCATTTAATGCAATGACGCCTGAAAAAATTGCCTTCAAAGGGCCGCAAGACTTCCTGACGGAAACCGATCTTGAAGTGGAAACATTGATCCGCAAACGCTTGAGTGACGCTTTTCCTGAAGACGGAATATTAGGTGAAGAAGCCGGTGGTGCCCTACAAGAGAATACGTGGATCATTGACCCCATTGACGGCACTGCCAATTTTGCCCGAGGGATCCCCCACTTTTGTATTGTGCTGGGATTTGTCAGCCAGAACAGAACCCGTATTGGAATCATTTATGACCCTTGCCATAACGAGCTATATGTCGCGCAGGATGGCAAAGGGGCAACATTGAACGACAAGGCAATTAACGTCGCCAGCACATCTTCATTCGCTGCCGCCAACCTCGAATTGGGTTGGAGCCAACGTGTGCCGAATGAGCGCTACTTCACTTCATTACAAGGCTTTTTTGAGCTTGGCGCCAATGTTCGCAGAAGCGCCTGTGGCGCACTAGCCTTGGCATACGTTGCTGTTGGTCGGACTGATGGGTATGTCGAGCACCATATGAACCCGTGGGATTGCCTAGCAGGCTTGCTCCTTGTTAGTGAAGCAGGGGGAGTCAGCAACCCGTTTACCTCTGATTCTAACTGGCCACAAGGCGGGGCCGTACTTGCTAGCACCCCGCAATTTGCTAGAACAATTGCCGATATAACCGAAATTAAAATCAATTAAGACTCAAACATTTTCAAGCAAGGAACACCATGAAGATTGCACCTGTTTACGAACGTGACCCAGCCCACCTTGTTGCGACCAATATTGGCCCAGAAGGCCAAGACCTTTACCTTGGTGGATACGACTCTGCACGCGACCAGGGCCTACAAAAGCAGTTAGGCATTACAACTTTGGTTAACTGTGCGGTAAACCTGGATATCAACTACGTCACCGATCCATACCTTGTTGAAGAGGGTGATAAGCTATCTGGCGGCAGTGGCGTTATTCGTACTTATAAAATGGGTTTAATAGACGGCCCGGGTAACCCACACCATATGATCTTGGCTGGCTATTACCTTCTCGAAGGCGCATTTACCCAGCAACTGCCTGAAAAGCCAAGCTACCCTAACCGCGACCGTGGCAATGTGCTGATCCACTGCCGTGGTGGACGTAGCCGTTCTGTAGCGATTGCTTCGCTATATATGCACCGCAAGCAACCAGAGCAGTATCCAACACTGCAAGCTGCGATTGATGCCGTTCGTGAGAGACGAGATCTTCGCCCTGACGAATGGTTTGAAACGCCTAAGCCAAGCTTGATTGAAGCAATAGAAAAAGCGAACCAGATGCTTAATCTACTTGAAGAGCATGGCTTTGGCTGAACCTTGGCTGCATTAAGTCAATACGCTTAACTACCTTGTTATACAATGCCTGCGCTTGCAGGCATTACCGATTTAGGAATAAACAGGACAGATATTTATGGCTGGTACTGGAAACCGTTTTGTTAGTGCACAACAAGTCGCCGAATTTGCTGGCGTTTCACGCTCAGCCGTCTCAAGGACGTTTACCGAAGGGGCCAGTGTTTCCCCTAAGACCAAGGAAAAGGTGCTAGCGGCAGCGAAGGAACTCGGTTATCACGTGAATCACTTAGCCCGTGGCCTTCACGACACCAGCAATATTGTCAGCCTGATCACCACGGATATCAGTAGCCCATTCCAATCTGCCTTTATTGATGAACTGACCCAGCAATTGCAAAAAATTAATAAAATTGCGCTTGTGGTCAATACCAAGGGCAGCGATGAGGATGTCGATACAGCGCTAACACAAACGCTCAATTTCAGGGCCGAGGCCTCTATTGTTCTTTCCGGCCAACCACATAAAGACCTTATCGATAAATGTATAGCCAATGGTCAGCATGTCATCCTGGTTAACCGTAATCAAATTCACGACAATGCCTATAACATTCGACTAGACAACCATGCCGCCGCCTTTGAGGCATTGGCAATCCTCCAGCAACAAGGATGTAAAAATCTCTTGCTGGTTAATTCTGATATTGGCTCTCCCGGGCTAGTGGCAAGGGAAAAAGGGTTTGTTGAGGCCGCGAACAAAGCCGGGTTGTCAGTGAATGTGGCCCGTTTTGGTGATACATCTTATGAGTCGGGGAAACATATTGCTAAGAACCTTAAAGAGATACCTGATGGTGTCTTTTGCGTTACCGATCTACTCGCCTGTGGTTTTATTGACGGCTTAAAGCAACAAGGTATAAAGATCCCTCAACACACTGTCATCATTGGCTTTGATGATATTAACCAAGCGAGCTGGGAGGCTTATCAGCTAACAACATTCCGACAGCCATTAGCAACGATTTCTCAGCATATTATTCGCTGTTTGCAGGCAAATCACTCAGAGCTCAATGGTGGGTTTACCTACACCCTTGAACCTGTGTGGCGAAAAACCACCCGGCACAGGTAAGATTTCATAACGTCAGGGTGGCGGACAGAGTATTGTTCCAGTAATATCGAATTAAGATTCTTTTTGGATGACCAATCATGAATATCGAAGTTGTCGCAAAGGCGCTCAAAGAGCTGGGCCACCCTACCCGTCTAAGCATTTATAAAGCTGTTGTCCGTGCAGGCTATCAAGGTACACCTGTCGGAAGCTTGCAGGAGAAGCTTGGCATACCGGGGTCTACGCTTTCTCATCATATATCCAGCCTAGTGTCAGCTGGTCTTCTTTCCCAACGCCGTGAGGGTCGTACCCTTTACTGCGTAGCTGAATACGAGCAGCTTGACTGCGTTATCGGTTTCCTAAAAGACGAATGTTGTGTTGATGAGGAAGCTCCCGAAGAAATTGCGGAGCAAAAATAACAACCCCCAAATAACAACCCAAAGTAGTATCCAAAAAAAAGCCCTCAACTTGAGGGCTTTGTCTATTTTTCAGCATACCTAATTGAAGTGTTTAGGCACACTCAATCTGCTTTTTTTCCAATACAGACTCTTCTTCACCGGCATACATGCGCAGGTATTGCTCCGCAGCATCTTTCCACTCAAAGCGGCATGCCATCGCATTTTGCTGAAGGCGTTTAAACTCTTGAGGGCGCTGGCAGTATAGCAACAAGCTGCGCTGCATCTTGATTAGCAGTGCTTCTGGTGTCGGCGTATCAAACACGAAACCTGTCGCAAACTGCGGGGTATCATCATAGTCGATAACCGTATCCTTCAAGCCACCTACTCCGCGAACAATCGGCAATGTACCGTATGCAAGGCTGTAGATTTGGTTCAAGCCGCAAGGTTCAAACTGAGATGGCATCAAGAAGAAATCTGAGCCAGCTTCAACAGAGTGCGCCAGTGGGTTGTCATAAGCTTCAATGAACGCAAACTTTTCTGCAAACGCCTCACTGATTTCACGCAGTGCATCAGCCAGTTTAGGATCACCGCTTCCAACCAATACAATCTGCACATCGTTAACCAAGAAGTCACGAAGAACAGGCAATAGGTACTGGATCCCCTTCTGCTCCGTCAAGCGACAAACCATACCGTATACAGGCACATCATCCTGAGGTAGGTTTACCTGCTGCTGCAAATCACGTTTACACGCTTTCTTACCGCGAGCAAGGCTAACTTTATTGGCCTTGAAGTGCTGCTTGATGTACGGGTCAGTTTCCGGACTCCAATCCCCATAGTCGCAGCCATTCACGATACCGTAAAGGACATCAGAACGGTGCTGGAAATCTGTCGCCATACCGTGGGAGCCAAGCTCTGTCAGCAGTTCTTTGGCATAGTTCGGGCTTACAGCATTTACCTTATCGGCAAACGCAACCCCAGCTTTTAGCATGCTGATATTCGCGGCACCATCTTCAAGCTGAAGGTAGCGTTTCTGGATCAGTTCAGGGATCAAACTGTACTGGTCATAATTAAACGAACCCTTGAACACCGCATTATGAATGGTAATGACACTTTGCGTATCAGCAAAAAAAGCATCATCAGCATAGCGGGTTTTCAACAGGAACGGGACAAGCCCCGTGTGCCAGTCGTTACAGTGAACAACATCAGGCTTAAAGCCCAGCTTTTCACACATATCCAACGTAGCAGCACTGAAGAATGCGAAACGTTCACCGTTATCACGGTAACCTTCATTGTTCTCAGCGTAAAGCTCAGGACGGTCAAAGTATTTTGGTGAATCAACGGTATAAACAGGTACATCGCCATTATGTAGCTGTTTAATCTTGTACGATACAGCCTCAGGCTGAGTCGATACCAATAGCTCAGTATCGAGTAATTCAACAGCATCAGCACCATTCGGTACTTTGCGGTACAGAGGCATCACTACTCGCACATCATGCCCTAGTTCCTTTAGAGCAGCAGGCAGTGATTTGGCAACATCTGCCAAACCTCCGGTTTTGACCAACCCGTCTACCTCTGAAGCTACAAACAAGATTTGCAGTGGCTTAGAGTTAGATTTCTTCCTAGTAACCAATTTTCGCTCCTTTTGGTATCACAACAATTCCTTCGTCAGATACGTGGTACTTCTTCTTGTCTTCTTCTAGGTTCTCACCAATCACCGTACCCGGTGCAATCATGACATTCTTATCGATAATTGCGCGACGGATAGAACAGTTTGCACCAATTTTCACATCACCCAAAATCACAGACTCACTGATCATCGTGTCATGATCAACATTGGTACGGAAGCCCAGAACAGATTTATGCACCTTAGCACCACGAATATAACTACCTGCTGAAATCATACAGTTATTGATATCAACTTTGCAGTCATCGCTGTCTAGGACAGTCGCAGGTGGAAGCGGTGGGTAGTAGGTGTGCAGCTGCCACTGGCGGTTATAAAGAGAGAATGGCGCATCTTCAGAAAGAAGATCCATGTGTGCCTGCCAGTATGACTCAATAGTACCTACATCACGCCAGTACCCTGCTGTTTTCTCGCCAGGGATAATATTGGTCATAAAGTCATAAACATACACTTTACCCTGTGGGAAAAGCTTAGGAATAATGTCTTTACCAAAGTCATGGCTTGACTCTTCGTTAACAGCATCTTCTTCTAGCTCTTTGCAAAGAACATCTGTTTCGAAAATGTAGTTACCCATAGAGACAAGTGCGTTCTCTGGATCGCCCGGAATTGACTTAGGGTTAGCTGGTTTTTCTTCAAAACCAACCATACAACCATTTTCATCAACTTCGATAACACCAAATGCACTTGCTTCACTTAGTGGCATACGTAGAGCAGCAACCGTTAGATCCGCTTTTTTCTCATTATGGAAATCAAGCATTTGCTTAACATCCATCTTATAGATGTGGTCACTACCAAAAATACAAACCTGATCAGGTTCTTCTAGCTGCATGAAACGCATATTCTGGTAAATGGCATCTGCTGTACCATCATACCAGCGCTTACCCATACGCATTTGTGCTGGAATAGGATCGATAAAACGCCCTGTGATCCCCGAAACATTCCAGCCCTTCTTCATGTGCACATACAACGATTGAGATTTGAACTGAGTAAGAACATAAATCTTCATCAGGTCAGCATTCAAAAAGTTATTCAGTGCGAAATCAATAAGGCGGTAACTGCCACCAAATGGCACCGCAGGTTTAGTTCTTGTATCTGTTAATGGACGCAGACGAGAACCTTCGCCACCTGCTAAAATCATTCCTAAAACACCAGCCATGGTGTACCTCCTTGTTAGTAAGCAATCGTAGTCATATATACCATATTCCAATGGGCGATTAGAATAGGCTTTCAATGAAATTTGGTGAATAGTTTCAAAAATCTCGTTTTATTACATTTTGAACACTGATTTTTACATCACCTCATACCACCTCATCCTTAGTGGCAGAACTATCAATAAACCATATAACAAGAAAATGCCAACAAAATATTATTTTGTTTACAGTACGTACAGTTTTTATACATTCTTGTAATGGTGGTCTGACTACTCCCCCTCATCTCCTCCCCTTTTTTTAATCAAACAGCTGAATACTTTTTCATCAACTAACGATAGACTGCGCTCAGTTCATTGAAGGGACACAAACCATGACAACCAGCAGTACTAACCAGACGAAAATCAATGCGACCAATGTCATTCTTCACGCCTTTGACTGGCCGTACAATCGAGTCACACAGTATGCTAAAGACATTGCGAAAGCAGGCTATAAGGCCGTTCTTGTCTCTCCTCCACTGAAATCATATAAGCATGAAGATGGCACCGAGTGGTGGCAGCGCTACCAGCCTCAAGATTATCGAGTGATAGACAACCAACTAGGTAACACCCTAGACTTCCGTAAGATGACAGCAATATTAAAGGAACATGACGTGCATGTTTATGTTGATGTTGTCTTCAATCATATGGCCAATGAGTCACACCTCAGACAAGATCTGAGCTTCCCATCTAGTAAGGTACTGGATGAATATCAGCATTCAGCAGAAAATTATGAAAACCTGAAATTATTTGGAGATCTAACTAAACCCCTATTCACAGAGCGGGATTTTATCAAAGCCTTTCCGATCCAAAATTGGACAGATCCTTGGGAAGTTCAGCACGGCAGGATCAGCGGTGGACACGAAGATCCTGGATTGCCAACACTGAAATGTAACCAAAATGTAGTAAAACAACAAATAAACTATATCAGCTGTTTAAAGCAATTAGGTATAAAAGGGTTTCGCATTGATGCTGCCAAGCACCTTACACTCGAGCACATTCAATTAGTCTGGGACAAAGACATCAGTGCTGACGTCCATATTTTCGGTGAGATAATCACTGACGGAGGCGCGACAAAAGAAGAGTATGAGTTGTTCTTAGCGCCATATTTAAAAGGAACCAGCTTAGGGGCATATGATTTCCCGCTATTTCATGCCATGTACAATGTGTTTGAAAAAGGGCAGCCGCTTGCCGAGCTTGATAACCCCTACTCTGTCGGACAAGCATTAGCTTACGACAGAGCCATTACCTTCGCGATCACCCACGATATCCCCAATAACGACGTGTTTTTGGATCAGGTCATGAAAGAGCAAAACGAGCTCTTCGCATATTGTTATATTTTGGGACGTGATGGTGGTGTTCCTTTGATCTATAGCGATCTGGATACCAGCCAAATTGCAAATAACAAAGGTCTACCTCGATGGAAAGATACGTGGAACGATCCGCTTCTCGTACAAATGATCACCTTCCACAACCTGATGCAGTGTCTACCAATGACAGTGCAGGATAAAGGGAAAGATCATTTAATCTTTAGCAGGGAAGATAAGGGGATCGTGGCGATTAATAGGGGAAGTGAACCACTGACCGTTGAGCTACCTCCCGGTGAGTATAGTGCCCTGATGAATTCCGATGAAAAGAGCTCAATCTCTAATGAAGTGGTATCCAATCAGTTCACTATTGCTGGGCAAAGTTGTGCCATGCTTGCCCTTAGCGACTTGCTAGGCTGAATACCATAACGACGAAAGCCGCGTAGTCTATGTTAGTGAGCTGCGCGGCTTCCTTAAATTCAAATAGGCAGAAACTTAATCTCTCTCAACAGCCAAAATTTTGCCACTAAATAGATCCATTTCAATCTCAACGCGATGACCATCGGCATTCCTCGCCTCTACTTCAATTTCATGCTCATCTCGTTCAACTTTGATTTTACGAAAATCGTGGTAACCATGACTTTGCAACATCCTCATTGCCTTAGGCACAGTCAGTTCCGGTGAGGCTGAACGCTCAACCGGGTCAGCATAGGCAGGTAGAGAAAAACAACTCGCTGTGAGCACTGTAAACAGAGCTTTTGATAATACTTTCATACATCCACCTATAACCATTATTACTTAGCGCATAATATCAAAAGTGCAGGCAATAGCTTGCTTACACGGCATGCAAGGTGTGAAACCCATCACGCATTTATTTATATAAAGCTAAGTATGATCCCTCATTTGCATAGATTTCGCTTCATTTCTTGGATTCTATCTATTGTTTTAGCTATGCAAGTCAGCGCTTAGTTAAATCTTCCTGTTTTATGAAATGCATCTAAGCTTTCCCTAACACCTTCATTTCTTTTTTCGAAGGGGGCACCATGACATCCAGATACCGAACAGAAGTTGACAGCATGGGGGAAGTAAAAGTCCCTACCAAGGCACTTTATCGGGCGCAAACCCAACGTGCTGTTGATAATTTCCCCGTCAGTGGCATTCCCATGCCTACCCTGTTTATTCAAGCCCTTGCATTCATTAAACAAGCTGCGGCAAGAAGCAACCTTGAGCTTGAATTGCTTAGCTTCGATAAAGCCCATGCCATTATCGACAGCTGCCAGAAAATTATTGACGGCCAGCATCTCGATCATTTTCCTATTGATATCTTTCAAACCGGCTCTGGCACCAGTTCAAACATGAATGCCAACGAAGTCATCGCAACATTAGCGACCCAGAAGTTAGGCGATGAAGTCAGTGCCAACGACGACGTCAACATGGGGCAAAGCAGCAATGATGTCATTCCAACCGCCATTCAAGTCAGTTCAGCACTCGCCTGCCACCGACTGCTGCTCCCAGCCTTTGACCACATTATTACTTCACTCGAGAATAAGGCACTTGCTGTTGGGCACCTAGCCAAAACTGGGCGGACCCATTTGATGGACGCGATGCCAGTCACCCTCGGCCAAGAACTCGAGGGCTGGAAAACACAATTTTGCAAAGCACGCCATGGCGTAGTGATGGCATTAGATAATGTGGCGGCGCTAGGCCAAGGCGGTACAGCTGTGGGAACAGGGATCAATGCCGCACCGGAATTCTCAGCGATATTTGCCAACAATATCTCTGTGTCTACAGAAGTTGATTTTACGGTGAGTGATAACTTCTTTTATAACCTCAGCAGCCAAGACGCGATTGTCAGCTTGTCAGGCCAACTGAAAACCGCAGCGGTTGCCTTGATGAAAATCAGTAATGACTTGAGATGGATGAACTCTGGCCCACTCGCAGGGCTCGGTGAAATTGAACTAGAGCCTTTACAGCCGGGATCGTCCATTATGCCAGGCAAAGTGAACCCGGTTATTCCCGAATCATCAGCCATGGTCGCCGCGCAGGTGATGGGCAACGATACCACCATAGCGATTGCTGGGCAGTCTGGTAACTTCCAACTCAATGTCATGCTTCCCGTTATCGGCTTTAACATCTTGCAAAGTATTGAGTTGCTCGCAAACTCGCTCGTGCTGCTTGCTGACAAAGCGATAGATACTTTCCAAGTAAAACAACATACCCTGGAAAATGCCCTAGCCCGGAACCCTATCTTAGTTACTGCCCTTAATCCTATTATTGGTTATTTAAAAGCTGCAGAAATAGCGAAAAAAGCCTATAAGGAGCAACGGAACATTATTGATGTTGCTGAAGAAGAAACGGATATAAGCAGAAGTGAATTAGAAAAGCTGCTAGAACCTCGTCACTTAACCCAAGGTGGCATAGCAGATAAATAATGCCCCCCCCCAGCCCAATAGTTTAATTGGGCTGGTCAAGGTTGCCAATAAAATGACTCTTGCGAACATTAAGCCTAGGCTCAATAGGTGGTGTTTTTTGCTGGGGCAAACCGACAAAAAAGCCTTGGAGGTAATCAGCACCTAGCGACAATGCCGCATGATACCCTCTCAGATCTTCTACGCCCTCCAGGATAATCTTCGCCCCCAACTCTCGGCACAGCGTAAACACACTGAGAAGTGGCTGGGTATTCCCTTTGAGATAGGCTTCGAGCAACGAGCAATCCGCCTTGATAATATCTGGCGAGACGTTTCTCGCACGCTGCTCTGAAGAACCTGCAACGCCAAAGTCATCAATCACGATATTCAACCCAGCCTGATTCAAATGGCGGATGGCCTTCGCGAGCGCCTTATCATCGGCATGGTGCTCAATGATCTCTATATAAATCTGTTCAGGCTCTAAACCGAGTTCATAAATCCTTGGCAATAAAATTGAGTCTACCAGGCCTTCACTTTCACAAAACATGATAGTGACAGGCATCATGTTAATGAACAAATTCGTCGAGATTTGCGCTAATGAAAAGTTTCTAAGATGAATAACCCTGGCAAGTCGATCTATATTAAGTAAGTGACTAGGGTGGCCTAGGTAAGCATTGATTAATTCACCGTTATTCACTAGCTGACCCGCTGAGTTGTATACTCTCATGAGTGCCTCGTAGGCAAACACATTGCCATCACTGGCTATAATCGGCTGGAAAGCAGTTTTTAGGACAAGGCCATCATAGATTGCAATATGCTCCCCTTCATTAATAATGAGGTGGTGCTCAATCTCATTCCTTGTTCTTAAAATAGTACCCACTAAGATAACTGCCCTGATAAGACTATCGCCAATGTATCCAGCGCTAGTGAATTAATTTTCAACCATGTAAGATAGGTTAGACCATTTCCAAGCGTCACTCGGCAAGTTTACAAAACTCTGACTTTGCATTTTAATGCTTTATCACAGTCATTTACGCAGAATGCTCTGGCACAATACAACAAAACACGATCAAGATTAGTTAACCTCGATAGTTAAATTAATACTAAGAAAATGCAATAGAACGCATAACTTTCTGCGAGTTTACAGTCACTTTCGGTGAAATTTGTTGCTTGAGGTGATCTCCTTCCGTCTAACAGGTAGACTTGTCGCCCTTAATCCCTACCAAGTACCGAGAAGTTTTGGTAGGTCCGAATAACTTCACCATAGATCAGCATATGCACACGCCGGAACACTGTTTTACGCCTTTTACCTCATCTATCGAGCATTTTGAATTGCCCGAGCGTTTTACATACCCGTTCTATTATGAACCTCACCCTCTGTGCCTTGTTGCCGCAGAACAACTGCAACAGCACTTAGAAACACAAACTGACTGGCAGCATAACTTTGGCTTAGAGGGTGATACCGACTCCGCCATTGGCAAAATGTTTGGCATTCTACTGGTTAAAAGCCAGCAAGGTGAAATTGGCTTCCTTTCGGCATTTTCCGGCAAAATTGCTGATCAAAACCTGCTTCCTCACTTTGTACCGCCAGTGTTCGATATGCTCGTTGAAGGAAGTTTTTTCCTAAGCGGTCAAGATAAGCTCAATGAGCTGAGTCAGCAAATACGACGCTTAGAAGCGAACCCTGCCCTCGCTGAGGCAAAAAAAGCGCTAACAGAGGCTCAAGCTGCGGCTACTGATGCTTTGGCAACCCATCGCAGTAATATGGTCGAAGCAAGAAAAGTCCGTAAAGTAAAGCGGGCGGAAAGTGCGGACCTCGCCCCAGAAGTTCGCAACGAGCTAAAAAAGCGACTGAGCCAAGAAAGTGTGATTGAAAAGCTCCAATTGCGCGATCTCAAAATTCATTGGGAAGCAGAAATTGCCAATAAGCAATCAGAGCTAGACCACTGGCAAAATGAAATTACCCCGCTTATCGAGCAACGCCGTAATTTTTCTTGCTCCCTTCAGCAGCAGTTGTTCGATCAATACCGCTTCCTAAATAGCAAAGGTGAAGAAAAATGCCTCGGTGAGCTTTTTGTCGACACCGCACAAGGTGTCCCACCAGCAGGGGCTGGTGAATGTGCCGCACCAAAGCTTCTTCAGTACGCGTTTAAGCATGGTATGAAGCCGATTGCTATGGCAGAGTTTTGGTGGGGGTGTTCACCTAAATCTGAAATTCGCCGCCATAAGCACTACTATCCTTCTTGCCAAGGTAAGTGCCAGCCTATCCTGACCCATATGCTAGAGGGTATGGAGCTTGATGATAACCCGCTGCTGACTAACCCTGCCGAGGGGAAAAGCGTAGAAATCATCTACCAAGATGACGATATGGCCGTCGTCAACAAGCCAGCGGAGTTCTTGTCTGTTCCGGGTAAAACCATCGAAGATTCGGTGTACCTTCGTATGAAGCATCAGTTCCCCAAAGCAACCGGGCCATTGATCGTGCACCGTCTGGATATGTCCACATCAGGCTTGATGGTTATCGCCATCTCTAAGCGTGCGAACAAAAGCCTTCAGAAACAGTTTATCCAGCGTACGGTTCAGAAGCGCTACACCGCACTAATTGATGGTGTTTTGGATCAAGATACAGGTTATATCAACCTGCCGATGCGTGGTGACCTCAATGACCGCCCTCGTCAGTTGGTCTGCTACGAACACGGCAAGCCCGCTGAGACCAAGTGGGAGGTCATCAGTCGCAGTAATAAGTACACCAAAGTCCATCTGTACCCTAAAACTGGCCGTACCCACCAGTTGCGTGTCCACTGTGCCCACACTTCAGGGCTAAATATGCCGATCTTGGGTGACGACTTGTATGGGGTGAAAACCAACCGCCTTCACTTGCATGCAGAGCGTTTAGAGCTAATCCACCCTATCACTGGCGAACCGATGGTCTTCCAGGTAGAGGCAGAGTTTTAAGTCATATTCTGTTTTGTAAACATAAAAAAGCCCCGGAACCAGAAGGAACCGGGGCTTTCTTTTTTAAATCTGATTAAGACTGAGCAGCTTCCACTTGGGTGCTTTCGTCTTGGTTCTTGTATAGCTTGTAAGACATAATGCCGATCACCAAGGCTTTGATAATCATCATCTGAGGGTTACCGTAGTAGCCGACCATACCAACGAAACCAGACATTAGCATAAGCACACGGTACTTACGCAGGCTAGTCATGTAAATTGCAGTCAGGATGATACCCAGATCCATGAATTGGAAGCCGACAGCCAACGTTGGCTCGGCGACAAAAGAAGATACCGCGACATAAAGAATGTAGCCAATGCCGGCCGCCATAACGCTACCCAACACGATCAACAGTACCTTGGAGACTTTCATGAAGTCTTTCGCGTAACGGTATGAGTTAACACTTGCTACCGCTAGGTTAAGAATTACCTTTGGGTACCAGCCCATCAACAAAGCCCAAACCGTATCGTTCGCAGCAGAACCGAAAGCAGCAAACCGCGTTGCTTTCATACTATTAAAAATAGTCAGTGAAATATAAAAAGCGACACTGGTCCAGCCCAGCACTTCGACGATAAAGTCCATTAAAGTATCTCCACAAGGTAAATTCGGCGTAGATACTAATGCTGCAGACCTGATGAAACAAGCGTTTTCGCCAACTGAAACAGAATTAAACACTATATGTAAACCGCAAACCAGCCATTAACATAGAGTATAAAACCATCAACAAAATATAATAAACTTACACCAAGCCATTTTTACCCAATGAATCAAGCATTAACCTTAATTTCATATTCACAATCAACCGAGTTATCCACAGTTTCTGGGGATAGTTTGTTGCTAATCCTGTTTATATACCCAAGCTAACTCAATTTTCCAAAGCGAGCCGCATAGCATTACGATAAGAGGAGGCTAGCACCCGATCTGGCTCATCGGAATGTGAATAGATCGGACCTGCCGTATGAATAACAAATTTTGCAGGCAGATTTCCAGCCGTCGTGATCCTAGCTTCACCAAACGGACACCTCACCCCGTTGATAACTGGCACCTCCCGACAGGCTGCTAGCAGATCGGGACCTGCTGCACGATGAATGGCTCCGTCGACCCCACCACCTCCCAACATGGTTGGGTTAGCGGCATTGACTATCGCATCAACAGAAGCCTTTGTGATATCACCTTGCACAATATGAATTGCCATGACTCCTTCCTCATCAACCGTTGTTAGGAAAAACTGATTACAACGATAAACAAAACCAAATATCGCTGTTAACCCACTCAGCGTATGCTTTGCACGTAACAGAGGTTTTGAGGTTTATATGGTTTTTGAAAACAGTCGCGCAATAATTGTAGAAGGTGGCGCAATGCGCGGCATTTTTGCCAGCGGGGTATTAGACTCCTTTATGGCTTCTGACTTTTACCCTTATGATTTCGCCATTGGTGTATCAGCAGGTGCATCTAACTTACTTGGATACCTTTCGAAACAACCAAAGCGTAGCTACAACGTCATTACTGAGCTGGCAACAACCAAAACGTTTTTCAACCCTAAGCGTTTTATAAAAGGTGGTGACTTGGTTGATGTCGACTGGCTATGGCAAGAATCGAACCGTCGCTACCCAATTGATAGCGAGGAACTGTTTGAAGGCATTCCTTTTTGGGCAACTGTTACCAATGTGTCGAACGGTCAAGCCGACTATTACCGCATTAGCGAATCAAACATCAAAGAGACGCTGATCGCCACCGCTGCATTGCCTATTGCAGTGAAAACGCCTCCATGCTTTTCTGGCGGATGTTATACCGATGGCGGCGTTGCAGACTCTATCCCGGTAAAGGAAGCTTACCGACGCGGGGCGAGGGATATTACTGTGGTTCTCTCTCACCCATTAAGTTACCACATGAACCCGGCCAAGCACCCCTGGCTGATGAAAAAGCTGCTCTCTCGCTATCCCGGTGTTGCAGAAGCCATGTTACACCGCGCAGAGAACTACAATGCGTCATTGGACTTTATCCGCAACCCGCCTGCTGATACGGTGGTGAAAGTTATCGCTCCACCGGAGAATTTTTCGGTCAAACGTTTGACGATGAAAAGTGAAATATTAGAGGAAGGCTACCAGATGGGGTTAGATGCAGGCCATTCCCATATCAGTAACCTTATGGGGCACCATGGATTGACTGAAGAAAACTGCCACTTCTGTCTTTAAGCATACAAAAAAGGCACCCGCGGGTGCCTTCTCAATTTCTGGGTTAGACGTTAACTTTGAAGAATAAGCAGCGGTAAAGCCAGCATGTCATCCCCTTTACCCGCGAAGTACATGATCACACCAACCAAGGAGGCTACGGTCGCAAAGTACCAAACAGTGCTAAACACCTGCCCATAGCGGCTTAGGGGCAACAAATGAGAATGGTGCCTGTACTTCCATTCAAAAATGATTTCAGCACTGCCTATTAATAACATCAGCCCCAAAAGCGCCAGTCCAAAGCTATAACTGACGAAAACACCTGCAGCCGCACCAGCGATACAGGCAATCAGTCCTGCGATACTGTTCATGGAAAAGCTGATGCTTTTTAATATGTGCCCGCCATCCAAAGGAAGAATGGGCAAGAGGTTAAAGAGGTTCAATAAAGCATTGAATGTCGCTAGGCCTGCGAAAAAGACGTTGCCTGTCATCCAGTAAGCAATCATCAAGGCGAGAGACATGAATAGCCCAAACGTGGGCCCCATGATAGATATCACGACATCCTGCCACCTTGTATTGATCTTCTCATCAGACATCGCTAACCCTCCCATAAAAGGAATCAGGTAGATGCCTTTGGTTTTCATACCAAAATACTTCATTGCCCTGATATGGCCATACTCATGGACAACCAAACAAGCGATGAGGGCTAGCGCAAATTGCCAAGAGAACAGCCACGAGTAGGCCGCGACACTCGCACCCGCCAGCACGACCTTGATGACTTTGGCGCTTTTAAGCAGCTTAAAACCCAAAGAAAGCAGCCCGACAATGCTGAATTTCGGCTTTGTTTGGGGTTGAACAGCAGGTGTTTGGCGTTCGATGTCTTTTTCATTGCGAGTACCCGTATCAACGATTTCGCCATCGATACTGACACGGTAGTTGATGGCGAAAGGCTGCCATGCCACGAGAGAACTGACCTCTACGGTAATGATTTTCTCTCCGGCAGCCAGTTGAAAGACATGCAGGTTTTCCCCTTCACTATCAGCACTGGCTGCGACTTGAGATACCAGTTGGTTATCCCAATAAAGTGCCTGCCACCCGGCAAGCGAGCCTTCTAAGCGAAGCGGTTTTTCAAGGAGAGAGATATTAAAGAGTTCCAAAGTCAATCCATCTAGTTAGGTCTTGTGCTGGGGTGAATTCTAACGTTTTTATGCTATGGCGTGAAGGTAGCTCAATCGTCACTGAGTGCAATTATTCCATCAAAACAGCTAGCTAGAGAATACGAAAGAGGCTGCCTTAAGCAGCCTCTTTCCGCTTTGTAATTAGCTATGCCGAGTTGAATCAGTTAGCTTTACGGTCTAGCTGATCAAGCGGTAACCAGTTAACTTTTACGCCAGCCTGCTCGAACATCTCTTGGCTCACTTGGATTTTATCCCCCCAGCGAGACAAGAAATCTTCAGTCTGCTCTGGGCAGTGTACGGTAGAGATCCCAGTTTGAATAATTTTTGCGGCACAGTTTGGACAAGGGAAATGCGTAACCCAAATATCGCAGTCAGCCAAATCACGCTTAGCAAACAAAATGGCATTTTCTTCAGCATGAAGCGTTTTCAGCAGCTTCATTTCGCGATCATCAGTATCGGCACTGTCTGAAACACCGTGAGGATAGCCGTTGAAGCCAACCGACACAATTCGGTTCCCTTTAGTGATCACCGCACCAACTTGGGTCGAAGGATCTTTACTCCATGAGCCTACTAGCTCTGCCATTTGAAAAAATCGCACTTCCCATTTAGAAATCATGATCTTTACCTTATTTACTCATTATCGGTATTGTTCCGTCAGTTCAAGCCACGCTAAACAGCCAGTCTTGAAATCAATGGGATATATGATGCAAAACTTATGCGTATCACTCAAGTCCGACCTTGTCAGTTAATGTGTATTTTAGCGCCAGGCTAAGACCCTCACTTCATTGCCCTCTTCAGGCTTAGCAGGAATATTCAGCGATAACAGCAGCGATACAGCGGCCATGGCTGCACCGGCAAAGAATACGGATGATGGAGACGTTAACCAAAGCAAGCCGAAACTCACCGGGATCACAACAGCGGCAATATGATTGATCGTAAACGCCACCCCAGCTGTCGAGGCCATGTCCGCAGGGTCGGCAATTTTCTGGAAATAGGTTTTCATCGCAAGCGCCAAGGCAAAAAACAGATGATCGACCACGTACAGCACTGCCGCTACTTCGGCTTGCTCGACAATCGCATAGCCGGCAAAGACGGCTATCAGGCCAACATATTCGAATACCAACGCCTTGCGTTCACCCACCCTGCCAATAAAGCGGCCGATTTTTTTCGCAAATAGCCAATTGAATAAATAATTAATCAAGAACAGCAGGGTAATATCTGCAGCAGAGTAGCCGAATTTTTCAACCATAAGAAAGCCTGCAAACACAATAAAGATCTGCCGGCGAGCCCCGCTCATAAATGTCAGCGCGTAATAAAGCCAATAACGCTTACGAAAAACCAATTTCTTGGTCTGTACCGTCTCACTCTTAAACTCTGGAAATGCCAGAGCAACAAAAACCAATACGGCAAAAGCGGCAATGCCGGTGATAAGATAAACCCACTTGAAAGACAGCTCAAACTGCTCAAGCATCAGCCATAACACCCCGTAGGTACAAAGAGAAGCCAATGCGCCAACTGAAATTAGCTTACCCAGCACTTCTGGTGCCTCATCTTTACTCAGCCACTGCAAAGAAAGGGATTGTTTGAGTGTTTCAAAATAATGGAACCCTGTCGACATCAACAAAGTTGTCATTAACAGCCCGCCAACAGAAGGGAAAAAACCGGTAATCGCCACACCAATCGTTAGCATCGCAAGCGATAAGATCATAAACCTCTGCTCGCGGATAAACAGCAAAACAAAAACGGCGGTAAAAGCTAGAAAACCCGGTATTTCACGTACGCTTTGCAATAGCCCGATGTCAGCCCCTGTAAAGGCCGCTTCTTCAATGACAAAGTTATTGAGTAGTGCCTGCCAACTTGAAAAAGCAACCGGGACAATAATTGAAATTAAGATCAAAAAGTTTTGTGGGGTTTTCCACCCCAGATCCTGACGTGAAGCGAGCATAGCTTCCCTACTGTGACTAATGAGATATTATTCAACTAGCTTATCAGCCCAGTAAAAAAAGGCTATGTAAAATCATCACCCTTACCAACGAGAACGATACTGCCGGTGGCAAGCTTTACACGTAGACTGCGCTTGTTTGAGCCCCTGCTGAGCCGATGATTGGTCTTCATTTATTGATGCTTGGTAAAGCTGCTCAAACCCCTTGTCCATATCCTTTAACAAACGTTCGAACTTTACTTTGTCTTGCCAAACCTTTTCTTTGGCTTTGCTACCCTCTTGGCTTCCTTCAGGGAACAGAGACAATAAACTCGCCGATGATTCATGCAACGCTTGCGATACTTGCTCTATGCTTTGCCAGTTTACCTGCTTATTTTTAAGCGCCTTATCGGCCTTCTTGGCATCACTCTCAATCTGTACAAAAGCATGCTGACGCATTTTTATTGCTTGTTTAGTAGTCATATCAACAGCTTGTTGATTTAGCAAAACGTCATTACTTTCTGTCGCCATCGAAGCAGCAGAGAAAGTCAGGCCAAGCCCAAAGCCAATACTCATCATCACAGTATTCAATTGTTTCATATTCATTCGGGAGCTCCTTTGTCGCTGGTATTAAAGGTTGGCTGAGTTTTGTCTCACTCATTTCAATGAAGACAATTTACATAGCAATAGTTGTAATTGCAACTATTGCTATGTAAATATAATATCCAACGAATGGCTATCACAATAAGGTTAACGATGATGAAAATTTGGGACTTACCCACTCGGCTCTATCACTGGGTGCAAGCACTGCTCTTCACCCTAGTTGCAATAAGCGGCTTTAACGGTGGTGGGCCACATATCACTTTCGGGCTGGCACTCTTTTCGTTATTACTTTGGCGGTTAACGTGGGGAATTTTAGGCAGTGAAACGAGTCGCTTTTCGCAATTTATACACTCTCCAAGTGTGGTCTTAAGCTACTTGAGAGGAAATTATTCACCAAAGCCAGGGCATAACCCATTGGGTGGCTTGATGGTCTTTGCCTTGCTCACACTATTGATGCTCCAATGCCTGAGCGGTTTGGCACTTGCAGGTTGGTTCGATAACTTCTCTTCCCTTGCAGGGATGTTAAGTGATGAGTTCTACACCATGGTTGAGAGTATTCACTTCCTTGTTGCGAAAACATTAGTTGTGTTTGTCTCTCTCCACCTTGCTGCAATTTTGATATACAAGTTACGCAAGAAGCCCTTGGTGCTCGCTATGGTTACAGGCAAGCAACGCCATGAATTATCTGCGAATTCAGATACACTCAAATTTGCCAGTAATTTGAAAGCGTTGATACTGTTTGTTGCAGCCCTATCAGTTACAATAGCAATAATTGCCAGTTTATGAACCATGCAGGTTAGTTTCCCTTATGACACAAGAATTTGACCGACAGTCCAGCTTTGGGTGGCTGATCAATGTCGTCGCCAATAATGCCGCAAGGACTTTCGACACTGAGTTGAAAAAACATGGCCTTACCATTGCACTCTGGCCAACGCTAATGTGCCTATGGGAAGAGGAAGGTGTTACCCAAACTGAAATATCGCAAAAGTCAAAGGTTGAGAACTCGACGACTACGCGGACTATCGATAAACTCGAGAAACTGGGACTGGTAGAAAGGCAAAATGATCCGAACAGTCGCCGTTCGTTCCGTATTTTTCTTACTGAAAAAGGACGTAGTTTGAAAACAGACTTGTTGCCTATCCCCGTCGCCATCAATAAGCAGGCCTTAAGCAGCTTGGATGACGCAGAGCAACTTCAGCTAATTTCGCTATTGCAGAAAATGGTGAAAGACCTCTAGCCTGAAAGAACAGCCGATAACTATGAAGGTAAGCATGGCAGAACTTACCTTCAATTATCACTTTCTATTCGCCCCTGCCTAGCCAAGCGACGATCTACCATTTTTCTGTACCAGCGAGAAAGCTGTGTCTTCACAAAAGGCCAGGCCATCACCCATGCTATTGGTTGTAAGTACCATACCTGATTAAACAACAGGATATAGGCATCTAACTCCTTAAGAACCTCTCCCTTAGCATTCATGACATGGAGTTCCCTAACTGCAAGATGAGGGTCAATCCCCAGCGCCCGCAATTCCTCTTCTTTACCAGTAATATCATACCAATCAACATTCTCTGGCTGCTTAAGCCGCCGTTCAAACCAATGACGGTCATCGACACAGCTCGGGCAAGCGCCATCATAGAATATGGTCAATTTTTGTTGTGCCATCCCCACCTCACAAGCCTTCATTCGCATGTCTCTTTTAAGTTTAGCGATCTGGTATCTCAGCAATGCGGCGGCATTAAGTACTTAGACTCCCCATGAAGCCATACAGGTATACTATGCTTTCGCTGTAAGTTTTATCTCTTACTTGAGGGAGTATGATTATGGCAAAAGCATTAATTGTGGTTACCAGCCATGCGGCATTAGGCAGTACAGGGACAACCACTGGATTCTGGCTATCGGAGTTAACCCACCCCTATTTTGCCCTGGTAGACAAAGGAATCGAGGTCGATATCGTGTCAATCGCTGGCGGTGAAACGCCCATTGACCCTAAGAGCTGGGACGAAGAAGATGAAGCTAACGCCCGGTTCTTGGCAAACCCCGATTTGGTTGATTTATTAAAAAACAGCCATTCCCTCAACAACATCATGCCTTCTGACTATCAGGCCATCGTTTTTGCCGGCGGCCACGGCACAATGTGGGATTTCCCTGATGACGAACACGTCAAGCGCGTCGCCATCGCCATTTATCAACAAAATGGTGTTCTATCGGCAATCTGCCACGGCCCTGCAGCGTTAGTTAACATGACTTATAGTAATGGCGACCATCTTATTGCCAATATGAAAGTCACCGGCTTTACCAACGAGGAAGAAGAAGCGGTTGGGCTTACTGGCGTTGTCCCTTTCTTACTCGAAGACAAACTCAAGCAAGCCCATGCAAGTTTTGTTGGCGCTGAGGCGTGGACCAATAATGTCGTCATTGACGGGCACCTTATCACAGGGCAGAACCCCCAATCAGCCGCGGGGGTTGGCGAAGCCGTTGCAGAATTGCTGTTAGAATAGTAACTTGGCGTTGAGCAATAGCTAACAATAACAGGATGTACAATGGAATATTTACACACTATGGTACGAGTGAGCGATCTCGATGCATCGCTAGACTTCTACTGTAACAAACTGGGCTTAGTAGAAACCAACCGCAAAGAAAGTGAGAAAGGTCGGTTTACACTGGTATTCCTTGCTGCGCCGGGTGACGCAGAGAACGCAAAAGCCACCAGCGCCCCTTTGGTTGAACTGACCTACAACTGGGATTCAGAAGAGTACACAGGTGGTCGTAACTTCGGTCACTTGGCTTTCCGTGTCGATAATATCTACGACCTGTGCGCGCACCTACAGGCAAGTGGTGTTACCATCAACCGTCCACCTCGTGATGGCCACATGGCTTTTGTCCGCTCCCCTGACGGTATTTCTATTGAACTACTGCAAAAGGGCGAGGCGCTTGCCCCTGCAGAACCTTGGGTTTCAATGGAAAACACAGGCCAATGGTAATTCTCTAGCCATTGCTTTAGCGCTTTACTATACGGTTTAGTAAGGCGCTTAATTAATAGCAACCATTCATTAACGTATTTCGTAAAGTCATTACCAATATGCAACAACATACCATTCCATTGGTTGCATTTTGCAAGTTTAAGATCCCTGCTCAAAAATAAGAAAATAGACTTTTATTATCTTTCATGCACTTATTTGCCCTCCCTCAAATTAACTAACACAAAAAAATCTGGCTAGTCATTTGCACTACTAGGGGAACCTTTACTCAAGGAGACTCCAATGAAGGTGCTCAAAATCTTATGCTTTTCGGCAGGCACGATAGGATTAAGCGGCTGTCAGCTTACAAACCAGGAGTATGTTAGCCATAGTTTCGATGATCCTGTGACCATTCATGATTACCAACTGCCCATATACCCTGATGGCGTGAAGCTGGAATCAAACTATCGACAGCGTCGTAACCATGATATTTGGTATTGGTCTGAGTTAGAAAATAACACATACCAAAGCGGTGAAAACTTAATAGTCCAAATCGTATCCAGGGCTCCTCTTGAAGCGCCTCCTGCCCATTTTGCCTTTTCATTGCCAAGCCAGAAGGCAGAGCGAAAATACAATGCGGTTGGCCCCTATCAGCGCTGGGTAAGCGTAATGTCCAATGGCGATAAGTGTACGTATGCCCAGCAACATACCCGCCGGATGGACCAGTGGCTATCTGTCTTTGTTCACTACTGCACACCGGAAAACCAAGACGGCCTTAAATGGCTGGATGATCTGAAACCAAGCTTTTACCTGCAGGAGTTCTAGAGATGCGTTTTTTCAATGCGGTATCATGGATGAAATGGTTGGCTGCCATTTTCCTAATTGTTGCGATTGCCAGCCTGGCTACCTTACAAGTTTCGATGGAAACCCACCTGTGGCTTTCCGGCAGTGCATTTCTCATTGTCCTGATGGGAATGACAGCCAAGAACAAACCTTACTTACAGCTGCTGATGATTCTAACCGGAGCCTTCATATCCATCCGCTATATCTGGTGGCGCTACGATCAAACCTTACCCTGGGAAAGCAGCTTGGATATTCCGTTTGCCTTAGCACTCTTGGTGACTGAGATCTACGGTATCGCCATTTACTTGCTTGGCATTTTTGTTAACGCAAAACACCGCGATCGCGACATTATTCCAATTGATAGCGATAAACCTCTACCCAGTATCGATGTGTTCATTCCGACCTACAACGAATCACTTCGTGTTGTCGGCCCCACTATCGCCGCAGCAACGCAGCTGAAATACCCAGGAAAAGTAACTGTTTGGATACTTGATGATGGCGGTACGGCACAAAAACTTAATGATAAAGACATAGAGCAGGCGAGTTCGGCTCGCAAACGTTCGAAATCTCTTAAACAGTTGTGTCATGACCTTGAAGTAAATTACCTCACACGCCCTGCCAATGAGCATGCGAAAGCGGGCAATATCAATCACGCGCTAACCCATAGCGATGGAGAACTGGTACTGATCCTCGATGCCGACCATGTTCCGTCTAAAGACTTCTTGATCAACACTATTGGCCAGTTCCAGCACAATTCAAATTTGGGCTTTTTGCAAACACCCCACTTCTTTGTTACTCCGAATCCCATCGAGCGTAATTTGGGTATTGAAGACAAAGTGCCGGCAGAAAATGAAATGTTCTACAACGGGATCCTCAAGGGATTGGATTTCTGGAACGCCAGCTTTTTCTGTGGCTCAGCAGCCGTGATTCGCCGTCAGGCGTTGGATGACGTTGGTGGTATTTCTACACGAACCATCACAGAAGATGCCGATACAGCACTCGATATTCATGCCAAGGGCTGGGATAGCGCTTATATCAACAAGGCAATGATCGCTGGATTGTCACCCGATACTTTCGGTAATTACGTCACCCAGCGTACGCGTTGGGCACAGGGTATGCTGCAAATCTTGCTGCTAAATAACCCCGTTTTAAAACGCGGACTCACCCTTCCCCAGAAACTCTGTTATCTCAACTCAACTCTGTTTTGGTTCTTTCCAATTTTCCGGGTCGTTTATCTGTTTGCACCGTTGTGCTACCTACTGTTTGACCTACAAATTTTTGTCGGGAATGCCAACGACTTTATCGCTTACGCTATCCCCCATCTGATTATCAGTATTGCAATCACCCAGCACCTATTCGGGAAAAACCGTAACACCCTTTTCTCCGAGTTCTACGAAACAATTTTATCGATTTTCCTTGCAATACCCGTGCTGTCCGCCATCATCAACCCGCGCAAACCCAGCTTTGCTGTTACCCCTAAGGGGGAGACAACCGATAAGACGCACTTCTCACCGTTAATGCCAGTGATCATCGCAATCACAACCATTATCGGCTTTGCCGAAGGGCTCGGCTTATACCGATATTTCCAATATCCCGCGGAACAAGGTCAGCTGGCGGTTGTATTGGTCTTCAATACCTTCAACTTGATGATGTGCCTCGTTTGCCTCGGTGCCATGGTTGAAAGAAGGCAGCGTCGAGCTGAGCCACGTACCCGTTGTCGCAGTCAGGCTTTTGTCTCCATGGGAGAGAAAACCTCAGAAGCGGTTATCGAAGATACATCGCTCAACGGCGCGCATCTGACCATAAAATCGCTTGAACACAACTTGCAACCTTCCGATGTTGTTGAACTGACCTGTTTTGTCGAACAAGCAGGGCAAACAGCACAAGGTAAGAAAAAGCTCAAGCCTCAGCGATTAGCCATGCGGGTTCACCACGTGAAATATCTCGCAAATGGCCAAGCAGCGAACTGCGAAGTGTTGGAAACGAGCACCAAAACGTGGCAAGCATTCACCACCATGACTTTCGGAGACAGTGAAAAATGGTTGCAGCGCAGGGCTTTTGAAGAACAACAACGCCGAAGCGTACCGCACGCAATTGGTCACTTTTTCACTCTGGGTTTCAAGAGCTTGGCTTATACCTTTTCGGTCTCACGCCAGACCTCATCCCAACAAATGCAATCAGAGCGAAACGAAAGCAAAACACAGGATGTACGCCAATGAAACGTTATCTAATCCTTATTTGTGGCTTACTTTTCTCTGCCATGAGTATTGCTAAAACCGTAAACGTACCGCTCAATTTTGTCCTGCCTGAGGGACGAGATTCAACATTGCGCGGTCAGTGGGATAAAATCAGTTTTCCACTCACTATTTTGCCTAACCAACAAGTCAATGATATCAAGGTGTCATTGTCACTGACCCACTCGGGCAATATCGATGTCGCCCACTTATGGGTCAATCTGGGTGACAAACCCATCGCCAATATTCAGTTACAGCCTAATGGCGAGTCACAAAATATTGTTGTGAACTTGTCCCAAGCCTTGTTGAAGCGGTACGGCAACATCATGACCATTGCGGTGCGTCATCAGCTACCCGCATTATTGAGCCTAACCGAGCAACGGATAGAGGCTTCTGAGGCCGTGACTGAAATTCTGGCCCAGCAATCGTATTTTGAGCTCGACTATGTGGCGAAAAATACCGAGGCCACCCTCGCCGATTTTTCAGCCCTGATCATGAGTGGTCAACTGCATGATCAACCTGTACAGCTTATCAGCCACACTGCCGGTCATTCCCAGTCGGCACTCTCTATTGCCAGTCAGCTCGTTCAGGGGTGGACTCTACGCAGTGGTAATGCGTCCTATGAATACCAATTTATCGCTCCCAGTGACGTAACGAATACAAACCGTATCCAATTAATGTATGGCTTACCTGAGCAACTGGCAGAAACCAATGTAATGCCGAGTGACTATTTAGCAGGGATCAATGGTCCATTTTTAGGGGTAATACAGCTGTCTCACACTGATCATTGGCTGCTTGTAGTCTCAGGCAGGAATGAACAAGAATTGCTTGAAGCAACGGCCTATTTCGCCAACCCAGACTACCCGCTTCCAGCCCATAAATATGCGGTGGTTAACCGTTATCAGCAGCCAGACAAAAACCAGCTGCAAAGCAAAGGGGAATACACCATTTCGCAATTTACTCCCCAAAAGTCATTCGGGGAAGAGCCCTTAGTACTGCCTCTAATGATGCCAGCTAATTCGTTGTTCAGCCCTGACGAAAAAGCCCATATTAACCTCGTTCTTGCTCACCCAACCGTTCAGCCGGGCGAAGCCGCGATGGTGATCCGAGTCAATGGCGATTACGCGAACAGCATGCCGTTACGAGCGAGCCGCTGGCGTGATACCCAACATTATCGCTTGGCCTTCCCAATGAACCAGCTTCGTCCAGGATTGAACAAAGTCAGTGTCGAACTATATGGTCCCGAGCAAATAGACAGCTATAGCGCAACAGCCATGCCGTTCATTGCAAATATTGAAGACAGCTCTGCGGTCCGCTTAGGTGCATGGGTGAACTACCTGACAAGGTTTGATCGCCAACTCCCAGCAGACCAACTACTTTTTATCTCTGATAACAATGGCCGAGATAGCCAGATCTCTGTCAACTTCAACGAACCAAGCACCCTATCCGCTGTATGGCAGTTACTTAGCCATATGACCTTACAAGCTCGCCATCCTATGACTGAGCTGCTGGTCACAGACAGTACGAGCCAATTACGTCCCATTAATCTGACGTTTGAGGTAGGTAATACTGGCAGTATCACGACAGCCACCATAGAACACAACTCGGGCTTGTTCGCTGCACTTCGCCATTCCTTACTCAACACCATGGCCAAGCAACAAGATGGATTGAACGGCTTGCCAAATCCACTGGGAAGCAGTGAATTTGGTACTGAAAGCGAGTCGAGCAACTTCTACCAATATGGAGCCAATCAAGCATACTGGCAGAGTGATAGTCAGCTTGACCAATTGGCCAAGCTAACAACAGCGAGCAATGGCTGGCGCAACATCATTTTCAATGCCAGCAATGAAGCAACATTGAATCAGGAAATGCAGATTTACCTTAGTCAGCATACATCCGCAGGACATGGTGAAATTGAATTAGCCATCAATGATCTGGAGGCTGATAAGCAGCTGGCCCGTTCTGGGTTCATTGCCTATCCGTACTCGCTACCCACTTTGCTGATTCTATTGCTCTTGCCTCTAACATTGCTGATCCACCGCCAGTTGGAGAAGCCTCTATGAAGTGGATCCCGCTGATAATAGCGACCATTCCCCTGCTCACCAGCTCTCAAGTTGCAGCCAAGGTACACGGCTGCAACATCAGGGCTGATCAGCAGCTATGGAGCGACTATAAAACTAAATTTATTACTGCCGATGGACGGGTGGTTGATAATGGTAATAGCAGTATCAGCCACAGCGAAAGTCAGGGTTATGGAATGTTGATGGCCGCCTTTTTCAATGATCATCAAACCTTCAAGCAACTCTGGCAATGGACACAAAGCCATTTACAACACAAAGACGACCCGCTTTTTGCTTGGAAGTGGCAACCCACCCAACCCCATATTCCCGATAACAATAATGCCAGTGATGGTGATATCTTCATTGCCTGGGCGCTACTCAAAGCCCATGGTCTTTGGCCCGAGAATCATTACCAGCATCAAGCCAAAGCCATCATAGAAGAGCTTGCCAGCACTCACTTTGTCAAACTCGGCGAGCAGCAGGCCCTGCTTCCTGCTCATTATGGGTTCGATAAAGCTACCTCGACTATCGTGAACCCATCCTATTGGGTTTACCCAGCGTTTAATGACTTTGCCAAAATGAATAGCGCTTGGGCGTTACTGAATCAAGGAGGGCTATCCATTCTTAACAGTAACCAATATGGTCAATACCACCTACCTAGCGACTGGCTGGAATACCGAAACAATCAATGGCAACCCTCTAGTCAGTTTCCTAGCCGATTTAGCTATTCCAGTTACCGTATCCCGCTTTACCTTATCTGGGGGGGGTACGACAATGCGATAAATGACAACTACCGCCGTTGGCTTTTCCAACACAACAAGGCATGGGTGGATATTGAAAATGGACAAATGGCACCTTATGAAGCGCCAAACGGTGCCAATGCCATTGCGACTCTGGTTCAGCTCAGCCAAGAAACCTATAAACACCGAAGCGCGCTTCCTCACCCTGATAGCAATGATGATTACTACTCATCAAGCCTGATCATTTTCTCCCATATCGCGTTCCACGAGAGGTACTGCCAATGAAAACATTTACTCTCGCTCTTTTCGTCGCCCTCCCAGCAGTGGCCTCCGAGCAAGCCTATATCAAACTGCTAGAAAGCGACGTCTCTGTAGAGGTCAACCCGCAAGGTCAATACAACCTCTTTGATGAAGGGCCGATTTGGGCCACTCTGGAACAAGAAGGCTGGCAAGCCGCCCAACAAGTGGCGGCAAACCAACCGATTTCAGAGTCACTCAGCGAAGAGTTACGGTACCGCGCTGCGTTGGAGCAACTAGATCAAGCTATTGCCCAAAAGCAGACTACCGCCGCCGTTCAACTTCTCTCCGCAAACCCACAGTGGGCGAACTGTTCTCGAATTCAATGGGCATGGTTGGATCTTAAACAGGAAACCCAGTCTGGCTATGGCCCCAATGCCAAGCAAAAGCTCACGCAACTATTATCAAACTGCCCTGAGCACGGTTTATCCACCACCCAAAAGGCTTTAGGTTGGACGAATGCATATGCCGGCCCAGATATCTTGACCCGTTACCAAAATAGCAGCAGCTACGATGCTACTGAGTATGAAAAACTCGCCTATCAAGTTAATCTGGCCAGCCTGGGACAGCAAAAGCTCACCGCTAGCCAAACCCGCTCCGCCAGCCAGGTTGTTACCCAAAAGAAAGATGCCAAGGGAGCCGAACTGTTAGGCTGGCAGCACCTAAAGAAGCATCAATACAACAGCGCATTGACTTGGTTTGATAAATCAATCAGCTGGACAGAAACACCAAGCCAGAAACAGATTGAAGGCAAAATCCTGAGCTTAAACATGATGGGCAAAGCCGACGAAGCAAAACGTTACCAACAGCTGTGGTCATCCCGCTACCCAGGGTTAAAAAAGCTTGGTTCAGGAAGTGCCTCTCCGCAATTAGCAAAAGCCTGCCAATCTGATCCTCAAGAATGCCTTGAGATGATATACCAAAACCAGACCCTGAGTGCCGAGCAGCATGCATTGGCCGGTTGGCAGTGGTACAAAATTGATCGACCACTTACCGCCAAGCGCTCATTTGAAAAAGCACTTGAAGGTATGGACAACAATGACAAGCAGTACCAGTCTACCCAGTATGGGTATAGTTTGGCACTCAACAAAGCTGGCTTTGAGCAACATGCCGAATTACTGGCAAACAACCTGGCCGATCCTAGCCAAAAAATGCTCTACGCCAAGCAAAAGGAAACCAAAGCAATTCTTAATGCCTATGAAAAGCAGGACTACCAATATGTCATCGATCGCAGCGAAGCATTTGAGCAGACCTATGGCAAAGAAGTGGGACTTGCTGAAATAAAAGGTTGGGCCTATTACAACCAAAAACAAAACAACAAAGCGGTAGAGACATTCCGTGAACTGGTCGATGCTTACCCGCATGACGATAACTTACAGGATGCACTTAAGGCTGCGGAATGTGCACAGAAAAAAACCTACAAGCGTTGTTACTAAAGTCACCAATAATAAAGCCTCTGCTTTCATAAAGGCAGAGGCTTATTTTATGCATTATTTATTAGAGCCTGGCTCTATGGCACACCATGGCCTTTCGAGGCAACCCACACCCGGTACCATTGCTCGCGAGTTAATGTGATATCTAGTGCATCCACCGCGGTTTGTACCCGTTCAAATTTACCCGAGCCAATGATTGGAAGTGGGTTAGATGGCAAGCGACGTACCCACGCGTAGATTACCTGATCGATACTTTGTGCGCCCACTTCTTCGCGGATCGCTTCCAGTTCGTTCCGTACTCGGATTTGCTGCTCTGACTGGCCAGAGAAAATCGCACCGCCCCCCAAGCAAGACCATGCCATCGGCTTAACACGCTTCATCTGCATTTGGTCTAGCGTACCATCATGGGCTACTTCAAAGTTCAGTGGATTAATCTCAACCTGGTTAGTCACCAATGGGGCATCCAAGCGAGACTGTAGTAACTCGAACTGCGAAGGTGTGAAGTTAGACACGCCGAAATGGTTCACCTTGCCCTGCTGCTTAAGTTCAGCGAACGCTTCAGCAACCTCGTCAGCATCCATCAACACATCCGGACGGTGGATCAGCAACACATCGATATTGTCGATATTCAATCGAGACAACGAGTTGTTCACTGAGTTAACAATATGCTGCTTACTGGTATCGTAGTGATTGATCTTACGCTCTGGCACCAAATCGCTGCAAAGGTTGATATCGCACTTGGTCACGATTTCAATTTGCTCACGCACACTCGGATCAATTGCCAGCGCTTCACCAAACAGCTGCTCACAAGTATAACCGCCATAGATATCGGCGTGATCAACCGTGGTGATCCCCAACTCAATATGCTGCTTGAGGAAACTCAAACGCTCCTGCGGGCTCATGCCCCAATCGGCAAGACGCCAATATCCTTGAACCAACTCAGAAAACTTCGGCCCTTGCGGGATCAGTTCAACTTTTGCCACCATCTGGACTTAACTCCGTTTACTCAAAAATCGCGATCCATCCTAGGCTTGTTCCACCCGGTAGGCAATGCTATAACTCGAAAGCTTCGAACTAGAGTACGAAACTATGTCATTTTCCGAACGGCTTAAATCATTAATTGGCGAAGAAAGCATCAGCGGCTTTGCCCGCCGGGTAGATATCAGTGAAGCGCTGATCCGCAAGTACCTAAAAGGTAGCGAGCCCAGTTTAACCAAGGCAAACCAAATTGCCATGCGGGCCAATTGCTCACTGGAGTGGCTGGCTACAGGCTGTGGCTACCTCTACCGCCAAGCAGAAGTTGTCGACAAATCGGCACTGAATGCCGCTTTTGAGCATGTGAATGATAAAAAAATCAGCAATACTGAAGCAGATAATCTGTTAAAAATTGTGACTGGCTATCAGTACCTCCGAACACATAAAAAATCTGATGGTTACTTAGATATCAGCGGGATGGCAACATTCCTCAGTATCGCCAAGCAAGAAAAACCTGAATGATTTCTGTCAGCACACGAATTTCCCAACTGGCAGGAGTAGTGTTTTGATATTAGGGGGTTACAATCCGCCGCAGTCATTAGCTAAGAAGTACTGCTATGCCAAAACTAAATCTCCATCGACGTGATCACATGAAAACCGTGGTCAATGACTTCACTGCTGACGAGCTGCAGCAACGCCTTGGCGCTAACTTTGCCAAGCCGGAAAAAAAACAGCCACGCACTCCCTACCTGACCCCTAAGGCAGTAGAGCGACGCTGGCAAATGCTCGACAACGAGGAAGCCAAAGCACAACTTCTCGATGGACACACGCAGGAGCAAATGCTCTGCTATAACAAAAATATCGAAAACTTCATCGGCACGGTCAAAATGCCGATCGGCATCGCAGGTCCTTTGCGCGTAAACGGCCTATTTGCCCAAAATGATTTTCATATTCCTCTCGCAACAACCGAAGCTGCCCTCGTTGCCTCCTATAACCGAGGCTCGCAGCTGATCACCCAGGCCGGCGGTGCTAGCGCTATGCTATTGAATGAAGGGGTAACCCGTACTCCGTGTTTTGCCTTTTATGACTTGGCACAAGCCGGCCAGTTTGTCGCTTGGGTAGTTACCCAATATGATGAATTCCGCCAAATCGCCGAATCAACCACCCGCCACGGCAAACTGGCTGATATCAGCGTCAACATCGAAGGCAACCATGTTTACCTTGTATTCGAGTACCTGACGGGCGATGCCTCTGGCCAAAACATGGTGACTATCTCCACCAATGCGGTTTTTGAGCATATCTTGCACCATTCGCCAATCAAACCGCTTGAAGCCTTCTTAGATGGCAACTTATCAGGAGATAAAAAAGCGACCGCTCAAACACTCCGTGGCGTACGCGGTAAAAAAGTAACGGCGGAAATCAATATCGAAAAAGCCTTGGTCGAGAAAATGCTGCACACCACGCCACAGAAAATGGCAGAGTTTGCCCGCATGAATACCATCGGCGGCACATTGAGTGGCAGTATCGGTATCAATGCTCACTATGCCAATGCCCTCGCCGCTTTCTATATCGCTTGCGGCCAAGACGCGGCTTGTGTGGCTGAATCAGCCGTCGGTATTACCCGCATTGAAGTTAACCAGCATGGCGGCCTATACGCGTCGGTGACCTTGCCAAATCTAATGGTAGGTACTGTTGGTGGCGGAACATCTCTGCCTAGTCAAAAAGCCTGCCTAGACCTGCTAGGCCTACATGGTTCTGGTAATTCTCAGGCACTATCTGAAGTCTGTGCTGCGCTGTGTTTGGCAGGGGAGCTCTCCATTGTTGGCGCTTTTTGTGCCGGGCATTTCTCCCGGGCTCACCATAAGTTAGCGCGTTAAGTCATAACTTCTCATAAGACATAGCCGCTTTATATAGCGGCTATGTCTTATTATTCAGGAATAATCAATTTATCTTCCACAAGAAATTTATGGCTGACGAATTAGTAGTACTCCAAGTAATCCCCGTCAGCAATCGTAGTTCCAGCAAGCCCCTCTAAGATCTTATCAAGCTCATACAAAGAGCCAATAACCGCAGCTCTACCTGTATTCCTAACAAACTTACAAACAGCATCCACTTTCGGTCCCATAGAGCCGGCCGGAAATTGATACTTATCCAAGTAATCAGGAGAAATACGTTTAATACTTTTTTGGTTAAGTGCTCCATAGTTTTCGTAAACATTACCATCCGTCAGAATGATAAACATATCTGCCTGTATCTGTTCAGAAATCAGTTCGGCGGTGTAATCCTTATCAATCACGCACTCAACACCACAGAGCTTCCCGTTATCGTCTTTGTAGACTGGAATCCCCCCGCCACCGCCGGCGATCACAATGCAGTTTTTCTCTAGCAGAGTGTTAATCTGTTTAATTTCCAAAATAGCTTTTGGCTTCGGCGAGGCGACTACTTGCCGATAATAATTACCATCCGGTTTATATTGTAAATGAGGCCGCTGCTCCATGATTTTTTGCGCCTCTTGCTTGCTATAAACTGGGCCAACAAACTTGGTCAGGTTTTCAAACGCCGGATCTGCTTTATTGACCAGTGTCTGTGTAATAACACTGATCGGCGAGCAAGTACTATCGGCATTGAGCAGTTCTTGCTGCAATAAGCAGCCAACCATCCCGCAAGTTTCGGCACTCAATACATCCATCGGATAAGGGGTAATTTGCGGCTTCACTTCATGGTAAGTTGCATTTTGCTCCATCAACATGCCCACTTGTGGGCCGTTGCCGTGGACGATAACCAGATCGTTACCCTTGGCTATCTTGGCAATACTTGCCGAAGCTTTTATTACGTTGTTCAATTGGTTTTCCAGTGTCTGAGCCTGGTTGCGCTGCAGCAGGGCATTACCACCCAGAGCTAATACAATTTTCATACTTTCATTCCTAATTGTTTTTAATCTTTCACTAACTGTTGGTTTACCAAAGGTGTCCCTCAACGTTGTGGCAATGATTAAGGACACCTCCTCGGTTAGCCAGCCTGCTCTGCCGCCAGGTTCTTACTCAGTTTGCTGATGCTCAGTTCAATGAACAGCAGTGCCATGATGATGGCGATAATCGTCGGGCTAGAATATCCCCAGTCGATCACGCCGACCAGAATATCCGGGAAGACAAACAGCAGACAAGCAACTAGCAAAATCACTGAAGGAACGAGTGCAATTACAAGTGCGACAACCTTACCTCCTGGGATTTTAAATGGCCTCCTCGCATTCGGCTCTAGTGTCCTGAGACGAACAAAAGAGATAAAGAAGAAGAAATAGGTAACAAACAGCAGGAAGTTGGCAAAGGAGAACAGCGACCAGAACAGATCATCGGCGCTACCGGCCATGAAGCCATAGATAACCAGCGCAACTGTGGAGATACCCCCTGTCAGCATATTGGAGCCGTACGGCGAGCCGTTTTTGTTGGCCATGGCAAAGATTGCCGGCATCTCCTTGGCATTAGCCGCTTCCACCGCCGCGCGGGATGCCGCCATGATCCATGGGATGATATAAGTAAACAGGCCAAGTACCGCAAGGAGAGAGAGCGTGATCGTCACAACACTGCCAATCCCGGTATTGCCGAACAAGATCTGCAGGGTCTGAACCAGCCCGCCCACTAGCGACAAATCTTCCTGAGGAATCGCAATGATCATCGAAGATGTCGCCAGCCAGTACAACAGCAGGATAATGGAGATGGCGATCAGGATCCCCAGCGGCAGGTTGCGTTCCGGGTTCTTAATGCTCGAGCCCATACAGGCGATGGTCTCAACCCCTAAGAACATGTAGATCAAGGTCGGCGCATAGATAAATGACGCCCCCATCGAAGGCTTCATGGTTTCTGCCGTCAACTCGACAACCGGTTCGCCCTGGTTGGCGACAAGGAGGTATCCCCCCACGGCAAAGGCCAGCATGATAGCTACCTTGGAGATCCCGCCGACGGCGTTCACCAGCTTACCGGTATCCATCGACGCATTGGCAATAAAGACCGTACCCCAAACCATGACAATCGCGATGGCGATCATGCCCCAGATCCCCATGTCCGGCCAGAACAGCTCCGACAGCATGCCGCCGCAGATCAAATAGACAGACGGGATCCAGAACGGGACGTTGATCCAGTAATACCAGCTTACCCGTGCCGCATTCTTCGAGCCCATCCCGCGCAAGGTCCATTCATAAATGCCCCCCTCGCCTGGAAACGCCGCACTGAGCTCACACACGATAAAGACATAAGGGAGCACAAAAAAGACGATAACCAGCAGCCACCAACCAAACACAGAGGGGCCGACGCCCGCCGCGGGGGCCAGCCCGTCAATCCCGATAAGGCCGGAGAGCACAAAAAAGATAATGCTAAACAGGCCCATTTTTGTTTTGTTTTCCATAATAAGCTCCTCAGCTTATAAAACCGGCCTGCCGATCATATGGCAGGCCGGCGGCAGTGATTAGATTGCAGGAACCTGCTGGGTAATACAGTGAATATTGCCCCCGCCCAGCAGGATATTGCGCGCATCCACCCCGGCAACCTTGTGGTGCGGGAAGATCTCCTTGAGCGTCATCTCCGCCACCTTGTCGGTCTTCGGATCAAGCAGTGGGAAAACAACCCTGCCGTTGGTAATTAAAAAGTTCGCATAGCTACCAGCCAGGCGCTCACCAGCACTTCGCTCCATCCCTTCACAGACGTCGAAACCGTCAGCTTCTTCCTCGGTGATGTATAGTGGCCCGGGTGTTAGCAGCTTATACACTTTGAGCTTGCGACCCTTGGCGTCGGTTGCGGCCTCGAGAATTTCCAGCGCCTGCTGGGAGATTTGGTATTGGGGATCCGCCTTGTCCTCGGTCCAGGAAAGCACTAGTTCTCCTGGGCGGGCGATGTGGATCAGGTTATCGATATGGCCATTGGTATCAATGTCGTTATACAGGCCCAAAGGCAGCCAGATCACCTTTTCGACATTGAGGTATTCTTTCAGATAATTTTCGATGTCATCTTTAGACATTTCAGGGTTACGGCTCGGGTGCAGCAAGCACTCTTCGGTGGTAAATGCGGTGCCTTCCCCGTCGACATGGATAGATCCGCCTTCGAGAATTAACGGTGCCCGATAGTAATCATCACCATGGAACTCTGCCACCTTGCTGGCGACCGCATCGTCGGCGTCCCACGGGAAATACAAGCCATCGAGCAAACCGCCCCAGGCATTAAATTCCCAGTCAACCGCCCTTCTGCCACCTTTGTCGTCGACCACATAAGACGGGCCGATGTCCCGCATCCAGGAGTCATTGGTCGACATCTCTACCAACCGGATATGCGGCGGCAGTTGCTGGCGCGCATTATGGTACTGGTTACTTGACACAATCACGTTAACCTGCGTTTCTTCGGCAATCACCGCCGCCACTTCGACAAAATTAGCCTGCGCGGGTTTCGCCCCCCACTGCCAGCTATCTGTCCTTTCCGGCCAGGCTATCCAAATCGCTTCCTGGGGCTCGTGTTCACCCGGCATCCTGAAATTATCGGCTTGAGGGACTGTATGTAATTTTCTAGACATGTTTCACCTACTGGAATTGATTAAAGTACGCTTAAGAATGTCGCAATCTTGTCTTCATGGATTTTTATTGTTTTTTCTTCGGCAACCTTGCTGTCTTTGTGGGTCAGGTAAACAAGCAGGGCCATCTGAGCCGTCAGGCGGTTTTCGGCTTCATCAAAAATCACCGAGTTATCCGATTCCATCACTTCGCGGGTGCATTCGCGCTGGTCATTGGCCGGCAGGCAGTGCATAAAGATCGCATTCGGACCGGCTTTGTCCATCATCTGCTGGGTCACCACATACTCTGGAATAAAGGTCGACAGGCGGATCTCTTTCTCGTCTTCCTGGCCGAACCAGTAGAAGCTGTCGGCAACAATAATGTCGCAGCCTTCGACTTCATCGACGTTATCGGAAATAACCAACTTGCCGCCATATTCCTCGCAATTGGCTTGGGCAATATCGACCCATTTTTGCGGCGCCTTGAAGCGCTCCGGGCAGATATGCTTGAACGTCATGCCGAACTTGGTACAGGCAAACATCAGCGAGGAAGCCACGTTGGTTGCATCACCAACGAAAGCAACGGTGAGATCCTCAAGCTTTTTACCAGCCGGCAGGTGTTCCTGCATGGTGAACAGATCAGCCATGATCTGGGTCGGGTGCAGCCAGTCACACAAGCCGTTGATCACCGGTACACTGGCCTGTTCGGCCAAACCAGCCACCGTACTGTGTTCATCGACCCGCGCCATGATCACATCGACCATGCGAGACATCACCCGAGCGGTATCTTCCAACGATTCCTTGCTGCCAAGGTGGATGTCTTTCGGTGACAGGAACAAAGCATGACCGCCAAGCAGGGTCGCGGCGGTTTCGAACGAGACCCGGGTACGGGTAGAAGGTTGCTCAAAAATCATCGCCACTGATTTATTTTTAAATAGTTGCGGCAGCGCATTATCGCGGCGGGCATCTTTCAACAACTGCATTAGTTTCAGGATGTCTTCCAGATCTTTGCGAGAATAATCCTGTGTTTTAAGGAAATGTTTTAAATTCTTTTTATCTAATTCCGTGGCGCTTGAAGATGGGAGTTTCATAAAAATTACCTTTCAGATTAAGTATTGTGTTGTTTGAATACCCAATTACTTAATCAGCTAGCCCATCACCAAACTGTGAACTGTATCATTTATCGATTTCTTGTTAATTTCCACGCTGACACATGTGTCCTTTTTCACAAATAACTTGGGAACCCTACCAGTTTTATCGATATTTGATTCATTCACATTTTTCGTAGTGATTTCATTATTAATATTTCTCTCGAACTCCAGGACTTGACTAAACATTGCGACTTAAAGGATTCCGATATGAAAGCAAATACACGAACTACCGGTGCAATAACACACCTGCTGGAAACAATTAATCTGGAAAAACAGGAGATGCTGGATCTATTTGAAACCATTCGTATGCTGAAAGAAGCCGATATGCAGGGTGCTGTACCACAGATCCTCAAAGGGGCTTCGTTGGCAATGATTTTTGAAGAGCCATCAACCCGTACCCGTGTTTCATTCGAGACAGCGATGACCGACCTGGGTGGCCACGCGCTATACCTTAAGCCTGGTGAAATTCACTTTGGCTCCCACGAAGCAATAAAAGACACAGCGAAAATATTGTCCAGCATGTGTCACGGCATAATGTTCCGCAGCAAAGAGCATGAATGCCTGGTCAACTTGGCCGAACATGCCACGGTTCCCGTCTTTAACGCCATGACTTACTACAACCACCCAACACAAGGGATTTGCGACTTTTTCACTATGTCTGAGCATTTACCAGATGGAAAAAAACTAGATGATATCCACGTAGTTTTTGTCGGTGATTCGCGTGAAGATACAGGCATAATGAGCAAGGAAACTGGCCACATGTGTGCCACACTTGGTCTAAAGTATACTGTTGCCTCACCTAAGCGCTACTCGATGTCAGAGCAGGAACAGCAAAAAATCCGCGATAAAATGGCCGTCACTGGCGGTACCCTAGTGGTCACTGATGACGTGGACGAAGCTATCAAGGGCGCTGATTTTATCATTCCAGATGTCTGGACCTACTACGGTTACGAAGACGAGGAAGCCGATAGGATGGAAGCCTTTATGCCAAGGTACCAACTAAATATGGACATGCTCAATCGTGCTCCCGCGCACTGTAAAGCTCTGCACTGCCTACCAGCCAATCGTGACGTTGAGATCACCAGTGAAGTGCTGGATCACCCAACACGCTCTATCGTGTTCCAGGAAGCGGAAAACCGCCTACACACTCAACGCGGGTTGCTAGCCTGGCTACTATACCCTCGCCTACGCGTAGCCAACGAGACACTACGCCAATATACCGAAGGTCAATTACGGCAGTTTTTAGATACTAGGCGCAAATAGTACGATTTACCCATTTTTAACTTAGTCATATCTTAAAAGGGTACTCTTTGAAGGGCGCCCTTTTTATCTGTAATTTTCTCCAATACTACCTAGGAAATTACAATTTATTCTGTTAATTAACTCTTGGAAGATAATCCGGCAAGTAATGAGATAAGTAAGATTCAGAGACTATAATCGCTTCATTATTGACCGAGTGACTCTTCAGTCCAGCATTTCTAGAAAAATACACGCTATCACTGGCCTCAAGCGCTATCACAAAAATATTATGAGTCTCAGGCAACTGAGGTAAAATAAAGTATTGACGATAAGCTTTTTCAATTTCAATTCCCAACTCATTATCTTTTTCGACAATAGCAGCCTTAACTTCATGATATGGGTGATGGGTATATAATATTTTCTTAATCACTGCATTCTTATCACAATAATATGAAAGTGAGTTCTGAACAGCTCTATTTATATCTTTCCAATGAGTGATCGAGTGAGGTTCGGTACAGCCTCTTACAATGTCGACAAAACCGTCAAAAATATCATCCAAGTAATCCATAATCAGGCAGGCCATATTTGAATAGTAATGATAGACTGTAGAGGGTGACATTTTCGCCTCATGAGCCACATCATACATGGATATATCACTGAGCTCTTTACGGCTACCAACCCGGATCATAGCTGATTTAATTCGGTTAATTTTATCTATTCGTTTATTATTCATCACCTTTCCATTTAATCACCACAATGCGTAATTATGCTCACAACGAAATCACTATATTAACAACACTATCATTCTTCTTTTTTCTAGGCCAACTTATAAATGTGCTCAAGCCAGCACTTTTATCGTAAACATGAATTAAATTGATCATAATCATACTAAATAAAGAGTAAAAGGCTAACAACCAGCAATTAAAGCAGTTCAATATCTATCAGCAACTGTTTGGCTTTATCTAGAACCGCTTGTTGGTTTTCATCAGGTTGGTTATCCCAATATCGATAGACCATCCCTACCCTCGGATTTCGTTCAAACTGCTCACGATGCTGCGTCATAAAATGCCAATACAGACTGTTTAGCGGACACGCATTTTCTGAAGTCTTTTCCTTCACTTGATAATGGCACTGCTGGCAGTAGTCACTCATCTTGTTGATATAGTTACCGCTGGCTGCATAAGCCTTGCTACCGACAATACCTCCATCAGCGTACTGGCTCATTCCCCGGGTATTTGGCATTTCTACCCACTCGATAGCATCGACATAGATGCCAAGGTACCAAGCATCGACTTCGCTAGGTTCAATGCCGGCTATAAGACAAAAGTTACCTGTAACCATCAACCGCTGTATGTGATGGGCATAACCATATTCCAAGGACTGGGATATAGCGTGGTGGAGACAGTTCATTTTTGTCTCGCTATTCCAAAACCACCCAGGCAAAACTTGGCTCGCATTTAGGTGATTACGCTCAGCATATTCGGGCATGTGAGTCCAATATATTCCTCTGACAAACTCACGCCAGCCAAGTATCTGCCTTACAAACCCTTCAATTTGCGCAATATCAATCGCGTCACTTGAACGGTAATGGTTAATTGCACATTCGATCACTTCTAAGGGACTTATAATTTTGCTATTCAACGCAAACGACAACCGGGAGTGATATAAGCTCCATTGCTTCTGAACAACTAAATCATCCGCCTGGCAGGTCATGGCATCCTGAAATCGACCGAAATTTGGTAAGCAATGGGTACAGAAAAAGTCCAACAGCTGCAATGACTGCTCTCGATTTACCGGCCAAAGCAATGAGTCCCGACTTACGCCAATACTCTTAACTTTATGGCGAGCTAAGCGCTGGTTGATGTCAGATATATCATTGTCAAACAGTAACGGTTCCGGAAGCTCTGCAATATCATTGGGCTTGAGTTTATCCCTGTTTGCTTTATCGAAATTCCACTTGCCTCCCTCAGGCTTCTCTTCATCTTCCATTAGAATTTGGTGCTTCTTCCTTAGCTTTCGATAAAATGTTTCTAGCCGGCCATTTTTGTCCCGGGTGAAATACTGAGGAAGTTCTATAAACGGCACAATAAAGTGCTCGCTATCAGCACATGCTGTGGCAATAGATTGCTGCTGACAAAAGTCATCAAGCTGCTGGTGTAGCCGAAACTCATCCGGCTGCTGATATTCAAATCGCTGACACTGAAAACGTATTAAGAGTGCTGCGAGTAATTCTGGAAGGTCAGCATATTCAGACGTCTCATCCAACGTCAGGTGCAAGACCTGGTGTCCAGAAGCTATTAACGAGTTTGCCATCTGCTGCATCGCTAAAAAGAAGGCTTGGATTTTTTGGATATGATGGGATGCATAATCCATTTCTTGCGGCAACTCGGCAATCACATATACCGTATTGTCATCGGCGTCCTGGAACCACGAATGCTGTACATTCAACTGATCCCCAAGAACCAACCTCAAACACTTGTAGTGATTATCCATGATATGCCCTCTTCTGTATCCGACAACGTTTTGAGCAATACTTCACCTCGTGCCATACCTTTTCCCACTTCTTGCGCCAGGAAAAAGGCAGACCACATACAGCACATTGCTTGCTGGGTAAGTGAGATTTCTTCATGTCCTATTGCCATTTCTTTGTTCAAGATACTGAACTGAAACGTCTCTAACTGGTATATCGATCATAGATGTTAATTACATATAAAGAACAAATCACAGGTTTTCTTTGTGCCTAATTTTTATCTGAATTCATCACACATATCTAATGCGTTGTGCATCAATTTCAGGCAAACTTGCGGCAGCGATTCCCATTATCATTTGGAGCAGCATTTTTTTTGTTGCATCACAGCTGAGGTTTTAATTTCACCAATGCACAAAACCCTTGTTCCCTCTTTGCTGAAAAACTCCCTACTAGGCCAACTTCCTGTTGGGCTTAGGTTCATGTTGTTATCTGCGCTTGGTTTTGCGCTTATGGCTGCTTGTGTAAAACTAGTCAGTAGCACTGGCATGCCGATCTTCCAGATTGTTGCTGCCAGGGCTTTTATCTCTCTGGTGATCAGCTACCTTGATATCAAACGCAAAAAGATCCCGGTATGGGGCAATAACAAACCGCTTCTCATTGCGCGGGGAACCGTCGGAACGCTGGGGCTGATTTGCGTTTACTACGCCATTGCGCATTTACCGTTGGCTGAAGCGACTATTTTGCAGTACCTGCACCCGGTATTTACAGCTGTCTTGGCACTCTTTTTCTTAAAAGAGCGTATCCAGTTGTCTACTGTCGCCTGTATTGTGTTGAGCATTCTTGGCCTAGTCATTACCGTTAAACCAAATATGCTAGCAAGTAATGCTGTAGAGCTGCCCGCTTTCGCTGTCGGTATCGCTATGCTAGGCGCGTTTTTCAGTGCCGTTGCTTATACCATCGTCAAGCGTTTGAGTAAGAGTGAAGACAGCTCGGTTATCGTGTTCTATTTCCCATTCATCGCACTGCCTCTATCCCTTTTCCTATTAGGCGGCGATATCCAGGTACCAACATTGTTTGAAGCTGGCTTGTTGCTATTGGTAGGTATCTTTACCCAAATCGGCCAGGTCTGTTTAACCAAAGCGATGCAAACTGAAGCAGCGAGCAAAGCAACCGCCTACTCTTATATTCAGGTGGTCTTTTCAATCTTGCTAGGTGCATTCCTGTTTAATGAATTACCTTCGGTTTGGACACTTCTGGGCGGCAGCTTGATCATTATCGGTACCCTGATCAATATCTTTGGCAGCCAACGCGCAGCACCGAGCAAGTCATAACGGGCACTGGTACGAGTATTGATTCAAGCACTATTGTCAGTGTCAATTGCAAAAAAAGACCGCCTTGGGCGGTCTTTTTGATCTTCACGAGCACTGGTATTTATCTAAGGGCATTCAACTTAAGCTGTGCCTGACCCAGCACACTATCAACCGGGAAGATCCCATCCAATCCGGCTTGTCCTGCGGCCTGACCAGTCAAAATCTCAATGGCTTCTGTGACGTGACGGATAGCCCAGATATTGAAATCACCTTTCTCAACCGCTTCTACGATATCTTTTCGCAGCATCAGATTATGTACATTAGACTGCGGGATAATAACCCCTTGTCCTGACGTCCGACCTTTGATGGCACAAACATCAAAGAAGCCTTCAATTTTCTCGTTAACACCGCCAATTGGCTGGGCAGCGCCAAACTGGTTCATCGAACCGGTAATGGCGACATCTTGCCTAATTGGCAATTGAGAAAACGCCGAGACAATGGCACATAGCTCTGCCATCGAGGCGCTGTCACCATCAACCCCGCCATAAGACTGCTCAAACGTCAGGTGGGTGGTCAATGGAATACGCTTATTACGGCCAAACACAGATGCAAGATAAGCCGATAAGATCATCACACCTTTCGAGTGAATTCGGCCACCAAGATCAACGCTGCGCTCAATATCGAATACGCCCCCCTCACCATAAGAGGTTGTCGCGGTGATCCGGTTTGGCGAGCCGAACTGGTAATCCGAGGTGGAAATCACCGACAAGGCATTCACCTGCCCAACCGCTTCTCCATCGGTATCAATCAACGTTGTACCATTGGTGAAAGTCTGCATAACATGATCTTTTAGCCTGCTTACCCGCATTTCCTGATTGCTCAGGGCAAGCTCTACATGGTTCGCCCTGATCATCGTGGCGTTAGACGACTTAGCGACGTAATTTGATTCCCGCAGCAAGTTGGCAATATCTGCCGAGTGCAAAGACAACTTGTTCTGATCATCCGCCTGGCGCGAGCTATATTCAATGATCCGGCCAATTGCCTTACGATCACAATGTAACATCTTGTTATCATTGACGATGCTGGAAATGAACTTGGCGTATTGCGCCTCCGACTCATCGGTACGGTTCATTTCATCTTCAAAGTCCGCCGTCACCCGGAACAGCTCGCTAAATTCAGGATCATAGTGCTGAAGCAGCTGGTAAGTTTGGTAATCACCAAACAAGATGATCTTCACATTGAGCGGGATCGGCTCAGGATCTAACGAGATCGTGCCTGACAGCGTCACTTCTTTCTCTAGCGAGCTTACGCTCAGCTTGCGTGAACGCAGCGCACGCTTCAACCCATCCCAAACATAAGGGCGCTCTAGTACTTTCACCGCATCCATCAGCAGCACACCACCATTTGCCTTGTGCAAGCTACCAGGACGGATCAATGAAAAGTCGGTAAACACCGTACCTTTATAAGTGGCGTTTTCCACATAACCAAAAATAGAGTGATAGTTCGGGCTCTCTTCAACCACAATCGGGAATTTTGAGCCATCTTGGTTCACCAGCACATTCACCTGGTAACGCCGAGGCATTTTCTTATCTAGCGCAGCATAAGCCAGTGCTACCTGCTCTTCGCTCTCTTCCAAGAAGATATCAAGGTTTTCGAGGATATCCGCCTGCATAGCCTTCAAGTAGGCAATTACCTCTGGAAGAGGTTTGTATTCCTCTTTCAAGGTCTTGATAAAGTGTGCCACAACATCCAGCGCCACTTCTTCATTGAGCTTCTGGATCTTGTCCGAGAACTCTTCCTCTAATTCAGTAAGCTGACGGACAATACCACGCAGTTGGCGCTCAAGCTCGTTGATAGTATCTTCAAACGCCTGTTGGTCTTCTTCTGACAGCTGAGCAAAAGTTTCTTCGGTATGGGGCTCTTCACCGTTTAGAGCAATTAATTGATACTCACCCGTGGTCGTCACCGACAAGCTAACGCTGTGCTCTTTGGCCTCTTGGGTCAACGTCAGCAATGCACTCTCTTGCTTTTGGGTCAGCTGGTTTTTCAGCTTTTCCGAGCGGCTGTAATACATCTCGTTGTCAAAAGCCAAAGGCAGTGCTTTCACCAAGCGGGTCATCAGCTTTTCAATATCTTTCTTGAAAGCATGACCGCTACCAGCAGGTAGTTTTAGCACCTTGGGGCTACGAGTTTCTTCAAAATTGGCAACGTAACACCAGTCGTAAAGAGGATTGGCATTTCCGTTAGGATCGTGGCGATTGAGATAGCGCAACACCATAGTGCGCTTACCAAGGCCGTTACGGCCGATGGCATAGATGTTATACCCCTTCTCCTTGATAGACATGGCGAATTCAACGGCCTTCTGGGCACGTTCTTGACCGACGATTTCATCAAGTGGGGTCAGGTTTTTGGTCGACTTACAATCTTCAGGCAAGCCATTTAGTTCTGAGGCGCGATACAGTTTGTCACTGCTTAGCGGTTGAATAGTCATATGGCTCCCTCCATAAACAATCAGTTACATCCAGTGTAGTCAGTAAATTATTATGATTTAGTGACTTAGACTACGTTTACTGCTGCCGAGCCAGCCCAAAAGGTATCGTTTGCTGTATTTATGTACAAAAACCACACCAGAATGCGGTTTTTATACAATTTCAGTGCATGCTCACAGTGTGTCCGCCTACCCCTTAACCTGTCTCTCTGTTACTATGCCGCGCTTGAAACAAGCTTAGCGGACATCATCAATGAAAAACAACCGAGTCAGTATTGGACTAAGTAACCCTAAAAACCCTACCAATGTTGGTGCCGTCATGCGTGCAGCGGGCTGCTACCGAGTCGATTCTGTGAAGTATACAGGCAGCCGCTACGGTTATGCGGCGAAATTCCATACCGACACCAAAGACATTACCGACAAAATCCCACTGACCAACGTCGAATCGCTACTTGATGATTTACCTGCCGACACCAAAATTGTGTGTGTCGAACTTGCAGAAGGGGCAACCGCCCTACCGGCTTTTGAACACCCTGAAAATGCTTTGTATGTCTTTGGCCCAGAAGACGGCACCATTGCCCAGGAGGTTGTCGACCAAGCCGATGCTGTTGTCTACGTACCAACCGTCGGCTGTATGAACCTGGCCGCAACGGTAAATGTGCTGCTTTATGACCGCTTGGCAAAAGCGGAAAATGTGATTATGGGTGATGAGCTTATCCGAAAGAGCCGCGATAACCGGAACAGACTTGTTGTTAAAAAATAAGGCCAGGCTACTGGCCTAATTTTGCTAATATCTTCCTGACGTTCGCTGCATTGTTTTCATAAGCAGCGAGCGTCTTAATCACGGTTAAGCATTCTTCAGTCAACTTTGACTGGTTATTGTCAATAACAGTGGCATAAACAGATTCAGGGAAGTCTTCCCTAGGCCCCTGTGGCTCAACATAAATCACTTGTGATTCTTGATAATCTCGATGGTACTTTAAACAAGGCCAACTGATCATTTCAACTGCCGCCTCGGCTATACCACACTGCCACTCTTCACGCACTTCTTCAGGTGATTGTTCGAAATGCAATGCTTCCTCAGTACCAATATCTAACCATCGCTGTACTGATGCTAAATAGTGCTGATGATCATAATCCTGAATCAGTTCCACTATCGAAGATGACGAGTACGAGAAGCAAACACTCATGAAATACAGCTCTGACAAAGACATCGCTTCTAGGCTAGCGAGAGCTTTGCTATAAGCTTGTTCATGAAGCGTCGATTCAACATTCTCTCTATGCTTTTCTTCGCGTTTACGCTTTTCTTTCAAGCATTGAATTCGAGCCTTTCCGTCATCAATAAGTTGCTGCGCTTGCTGTAACAGTTCAATTTCTGATGGCGAATATAGCTCATTCAAATCAACCAAAATCACCTCTTTGATGATATTGGATGCTGTGGTGGCTTTCGCCTGCTTGCTTTTCAACACACTACTATTGGCTACATTAAGCATAATAACCCCCTAATAATCGAAGACTGATGCCTAAGCATCGATAAGGTTAAAAACGGTTAATCAGTTATTGGGAAGGGTGAGAAAAACGGTTACTAGAAAAGGTACAGGTAGAAAATGACAAGACATCACTTACTAAGAGTATAGAAAAGAAACCATCTAAGTTAGTGGCTTAAGTTCGATTTATGATCCTTGCCTAACAATCCCAAGAGCAAATGCCTACAGGGCTGAAACACAAAAGCCGCCAGGATTACCCAGCGGCTTAGACATATTGGTGTCGTTCGTAGTAACTAGGGAGTTATTGCTTTACTAGCGCGATTTCTAAGTCACGATCAGCAATCATCCACCAGCGATTACCATATTGGCTATCGTAGCCCACAACAGGTTGACCGGCACAGTCTGCATCGCGAACAGGGGCATTGACCAAATAGTACTCATCCCATGGCGCATCAACCACACAGTTTTCAGTGACTAATGGTTTCCATACACCGTTCACTTGTTCGCCCAGCGTTAAGTTATTAGCATTCAAGTTAGCATCGGCTGTAAATTGTACGCCATATTTATCAGCGACAATTTCCTCGACATTCCAGTCTTGGGTAGCTGTTAAAGGTAATCGAGTGTGTGGCATTTTTGACGTACCATCAGGTTGGGACCCCGGCAAACCTGACTCACCGCGAATGTTCTTTTCACCACCAAAGGCATTTTGGTAAACACCACCGTGGTTCTGCATACCACTCACGATCAAGATATCAGAGCGCGTTTCATTTGTTTTTGGCATCCAGCTCAATGTGACATGTTTTTTCATATCGATAGTGGTTGCTGGTACTACAACATTCCCCACCTCTGCACCTGTGTCATCAGTATCCTGAGCACCAGGGTAAACACGCTCGGCACTATTTAGGTTCGGATCCCATGCTTTGTTTTGTGTGAACAAGAACTGATAAGTCAGGCGCATCATGTCATTCATGGTCTCGGCACGGGTTAGGCCGGCGTTGTAACCCATTGTACGTTCGGTCGTATCAACCCGGTTGAATGTCTCATTGACGCCACCGACCAAGCGTGCCGAAGAACCGTCATAGCCCAGACAATCGTTAGTTTTGTATTCAACAATATGATTAAGAACTGGACGCTGGCCCTCAGGAATAGAATTCGGGTAAATAAGCGCCTCACAACGATCCAATGTGCGGCTGAAGGTATCCATCAATGTCCAATCCGGATCTTCAAGTTCCTTCATGCCATCTTCATTACGCGTAATGGTATGCGGGGCGTAATAAGCATGGTAATCAACACGACTGCCATCAAAACTCAAAATCGCTGCATTGGCATCGTAATGGTTTGAGTCATACTCAGGCTTTAACGTCGCCATTTTGTGCTGGATAACGTCCTGGATAAGCTCACGTTCTCCATAACGGTATTCGTAGCCTTTGTACGAGGCATTGCCACTGACAATCTGGGTGTATGAAGGCATACGGTAGTTACCACCACTAGGTGTAGAAGCAAGCGTATCAACATTACTGCGGCCACCTGGATCATTCGAACCATATACGCGTGCATGGATTTGCGAGCGCTGATACATATGTTCATGGCCCTGTACCCAAATCACATCATACTTTGCAAATAACTCTCGAATGTCTTTGTGGATATCAAACAGACGGTTATCGTCTTTCACACCTTGGACAATTTGCTCACGGGTTTGACCGTATTTAGCACCGACAAGGCCATCATGACTTGCAATAACTACGTGGTCAAACTTACCTTCGTTTTCAGCAATAATTTCCTCAATCCAACCAAAGGCAATCGGCAAGTTGTAGTAAGCTAAACCAATCATCAACACATTGTCGCGGATAATATAGTAATTCAGCCACTCGGCCGAAGGCATATGCACGGCGTCTTCTGGGATAAAGTGACGCATATTATCTATCCACTCGACCGTATAAGCCCAACTCGTTTCATGGTTACCCATGACTGGCAAGAACTCCATACCAGCTTCACGATACTTATCTGCAACTGAGCGCCACTGTTCCCACTCTTTAGTCGAGCCATTATCAGTTAAGTCACCAACAGGAATAACGACATTAACGCCTTCTTCTTGGTGTTTAGCCAAAACCGCTTCCATAGGATGGATAGCAACATTCCAACCGCCACCTTGAGTATCAGGGAGAAGGCCGACTTTTAATGCTGAATCTGGTTTTGGTGAAGTTTTACCTGAATCATCAGATGAAGAACTATTACAACCCGCTAGTGTTGCAATAATAGACATCGCTACAAGTGAACGTTTCCATGTAGTATTTTGCATGATTACCACTGCTATTATTATTTAAGAGAATAAATTGCGAGTAATCTACGAATGAAAGATGACACTATTTATGTTTTCTCTCTGCAATTGTTGCAGAGCTAATTCAATCAAACTATCATTGATTAGCGATATTCTCAGGCAAATTTTCTTATACGCCTTTGAACATGAAGCCAATAACAGCCCTATTTATTACCATGGTCAGTGCACTTGTAAGCACAGCCGCTATTGCAAATGAACACCAAGCACATACTATCCAGCCTCGCCAGCTTGCACCTGAAGAAATGATGTTTGAGCTAAATGAAGAAGCAACCTGTCTAGCGGCTGCCAAGTACCTTGAAAATGAGCGATATGATATTCACCTTTCCAGCTACCAATCTTTGATTGCCGAATTCAATGTCCCAGAGAAAGCCGCCGAGTCTATTGTGAGCCGTACTAATAGTGAATATTTATACTTTGCTGAACGAGCGAAGAAACGTTACATAGAAGTTGACCATCATATGCTGCTTACCTCCGCCTATACCCACCGCTGCCTATTCATGAATGGATTTGAGGCTCAAAGACCTTTTATTGAAGCCAGTAACAACAGCTAATAACAATTATTGAGCATCCCTTTAAAAGGGATGCCCACACAAATTAGACAACGTCCACCAAAATACCGCGTTCATTAAAGTCATCAATACAGCCAACCGGGAACTCACTGTCGGTAATCACTTTATCAAAGCACTCGATATCCACAGCATGAAACGTTGCTACCTTGCCATATTTTGACGAGTCGCTGACGAGATAGTTTTGTTGCGATGAGGCAATAATCGCCTTCTTCACTAAGACCTTTTCTTCACTTGGCGTTGAAATCCCGCGCTGATTCCAAGAGGAGGTTGAAACAAAAGCCAAATCGATATTCATTTCCCGCAAGATATGCGTTGCTTGTTGACCAACACAAGACTGGTTTCCCTTATCAACCTTTCCACCCGTATGATAAATGCTGCACTCAGAATGGTTCATCAAATAACAAGCTATGGCGAAGTCATTCGTGATCACTAAAAGATCATCCTTATGGTTAAGTTGATGGGCAATTTCCAAAGTCGTTGTACCCGCATCGAGATAAACCGTCATATTCGGTTTAATCAGTTGCGCAGCATAGAAGCCAATATCAGCCTTTTCATTACGATGCTGGTTAATTTTCACATCATGTGAATGCTCGGTATGGATTGTCTCGGTAAGTTGCACCCCACCCGATACCGACATAACACGCCCATCAGACTCTAGCTTGGCGATATCACGCCTAATAGTCATATGTGAAACGTCAAGTTGGTGAGTCAATTCACTAATGCTGATGACTTCCTGATTACCCAACAAAGTCAGGATCGTTCGTTGTCGTTCTGCCGGAATCATAATGGTTCTTCTATATCTGGTTATCTTGCACATATCTTAACAGCACACGACCCGTAATGTGAACATTTGTTATTTTTTGAGAAAACCATCAAATAGCTCTCCCCTACTGCCTAGAAAAGCAAACACCCAACACCGTAAACACAAAAAAAGAACAACAATCACCATCACCTGTCAAAAAATCACAAAACATTTCACCTGCTATGTTAAAAAATGTGATAAAAAAACTAGAATATTCCCATTGAGAATCATAGAATCACAAACAAGAACACAAATTCACAAAAGTTAACATGGAGAGGCAAATGGAGAGTCAACAATTACAATCAGTTGCCGTAATTGGGCTTGGTTCGATGGGTATGGGTGCTGCTAAATCCTGCATTCAAGCTGGCCTTAACACCTATGGTGTCGATCTAAACACTGAAGCCCTCACAGAACTCAAACAAGCAGGTGCAAAAGGTGTTTCGCATAATTGTGCTGATTTCGCCAACGTACTCGATGGAATCTTGCTATTAGTTGTGAATGCCCGCCAAGCAAAAGCTGTACTTTTTGATAATCAACTTGCCGCACAGCTTAAACCTGGTACTGCTGTGATGGTTTCTGCGACTATCTCGGCAGAAGATGCCAAAGCGATTGAGGCCGGTCTCAGTGAACATCAATTAATTATGCTTGATGCGCCAGTTTCAGGTGGAGCGGCGAAAGCCAACATTGGTGAAATGACCATTATGGCATCAGGCCCAGAAGAAGCCTTTAACAAGCTTAAGCCTGTACTCGATGCAACAGCAGGTAAGGTTTACAACATTGGCACCGAGATCGGTATGGGAGCCACAGTCAAAATTATCCACCAACTGCTTGCAGGTGTTCACATCGCTGCGGGAGCTGAAGCCATGGCTCTTGCCGCCCGTGCCAATATCCCTCTGGATTTAATGTACGACGTGGTAACCAATGCCGCGGGCAATTCTTGGATGTTTGAAAACCGCATGAAACACGTCGTGGATGGCGACTACACACCGACATCAATGGTCGACATTTTTGTTAAAGATCTCAACCTTGTCTCTGATACTGCCAAAGATCTGAAATTCCCACTTCCTCTCGCCTCTACAGCACTGAACATGTTCACCAGCGCCAGTAATGCAGGTTTTGGCCAGGAAGACGACAGTGCGGTCATTAAGATTTTCGATGGCATCGACCTGCCTAAGAAGGAGCAATAATCATGCTACTAGGAGTTATAGCTGACGATTTTACCGGCGCAACAGATATTGCTGGCTTTCTCGTTGAAAACGGCATGCGCACCATTCAACTCAATGGTGTCCCAGAAACCAAGGTAGATATTGATGCCGATGCGGTCGTCATCAGCCTAAAATCACGTTCTTGCCCAGTTAATGAGGCTATCGAAACCTCGGTTGAAGCCCTTAACTGGTTACAACAGCAAGGCTGCCAACAGTTCTACTTTAAATACTGCTCGACATTCGACAGTACTCGCGAAGGTAACATCGGCCCTGTCACCGATGCCTTGCTCGAGGCCCTAAACGAAGGATTCACTATCGTTTGCCCTGCACTTCCAGTTAACGGGCGTACTGTATTTAACGGCCATCTATTCGTTATGGGTGAATTACTTTCTGACTCAGGGATGCGTAATCACCCAGTTACCCCGATGACAGATTCAAGCCTTGTACGTTTGATGGATGCACAATCAACTGGGACAACTGGCTTGGTTAACTACCAAACTATCGAGCAAGGAGCGCAGGCTGTCACAGAACAATTCTTAGCCATTGCCCAAAAAGGCCAGCGCTATGCGGTTGTTGATGCCTTCAACCAAGCCCACCTTGAAACATTGGGTGAAGCAGCAAAATCACTCAAGTTGGTAACAGGTGGCTCAGGCCTTGCTTCGGGTATTGCCAAAAATTGGGCCGAACACTTAAGTGACCAGTCATCAGCAAAAGAAGCCGGTAAGCCTCAACAGGCCAAGACTGTGGTTCTATCAGGTTCCTGTTCAGTCATGACCAATCAGCAAGTTGCCACTTACGCTCAAAAAGCACCAAGTTTAGCATTGGATGTTAAAGCGTGCCTTGAGCAGCAAGATTACTGTGAATCCATCTTCAAGTGGGTGCTTGAAAACCTTGATGCTGGCTTCGCGCCTATGGTTTATGCCACCGCAGAACCGGAAGTACTAAAAGCTATCCAGACTCAATATGGCGCTCAGGCTTCCAGCCAAGCAGTTGAACAATTCTTCAGCCAACTAGCCCACCAGCTAAAAGAGAATGGCGTACAGAACTTCATTGTCGCGGGTGGCGAAACATCCGGTGTTGTAACCCAAAGCCTTGGTGTTAAAGGTTTCCATATCGGCCCTCAGATTGCACCGGGTGTGCCTTGGGTCAAAGCGGTAGACAGCAACCTGTCACTGGCACTGAAATCAGGCAACTTTGGTGACGCCAACTTCTTTGAAACGGCACAAGGGTTCTACCATGACTGAACAACAACTCAGAGAGCATATGGTAACGCTTGCTCGCTCGATGTTCGAGCGAGGTTACGCCACCGGCGGCGCAGGTAACCTTTCTCTTAAACTGTCTAACGGGCACTTTCTCGCCACACCAACAGGCTCTTCTTTTGGCCGTTTGGATGCGGAGCGTTTATCTGTAGTGGATATTGACGGTAACCATATCTCAGGTGACCGCCCGTCGAAAGAAGTCGCTTTCCACTTGGCAATTTACCGAAACAACAGTGAATGCAATGCCATTGTTCATTTGCACTCGACCTACCTAACAGCACTTTCGTGTTTGCAAGGGCTGGATACCGACAATGCTATTAAGCCGTTCACGCCTTATTTCGTTATGCGTATCGGGAAACTACCCGTGATCCCTTACCTACGACCGGGGGATCCGCGCATCGCTGAAGAGTTAGCAAAACGGGCTAAGGATTACCGTGCCTTCTTGCTAGCTAACCACGGCCCAGTTGTTACAGGTAGCGACCTTATTGATGCAGTCGACAATGCCGAAGAATTGGAAGAAACCGCGAAACTCGCATTGATGTTAGATGGCAAACCAATCAGATACCTAAGCCAAGAAGAAATCACAGACCTACAAGGGAGAGGCAAATAATGGCTAAGTTCGCAGCAAATCTCACCATGCTATTTACCGAAGTACCTTTTTTAGAGCGCTTTGAGCAAGCACACCAAGCCGGTTTTAAGGCCGTGGAATACCTTTTCCCATATGCCTTTGATGCTGAAGTGCTTGCGAGTGAACTAGAGAAATATGGCTTCGAACAAGCATTATTCAATATGCCTCCGGGTGATTGGGATGCAGGCGAGCGTGGCTTTGCCGCAATCCCTGGCCGTGAAGATGAGTTCCGCGCCAGTGTCGACACAGCATTGAACTACGCTCTCACCCTAGGCTGTAAAAAAGTTCACGCAATGTCAGGTATTGTCGATAACGCCTTTAGCTACCAACAACATGTTGACACCTTCATTAGCAACATTCGTTTTGCCGCTGATGTGTTTGCCGAACACGGCATTGAACTAATGATTGAGCCACTGAACAACCGTGATGTGCCTGGGTACTTCATTTCACGCCAGCGTGAGGCGGTTGAACTTATTAAGCAGGTTGATCGCCCGAATGTGAAGCTGCAACTAGACCTATACCACGCCCAAATTATGGATGGTGACTTATCTGTGCTTATCCGCGACTTGGCTAACTACACCGGCCATATCCAGATTGCCTCGGTACCAGACCGTCACGAGCCAAGCGAGGGCGAGCTTAACTACCCTCTCCTGTTCAATGTGTTGGACGAGTCAGGCTACATCGGTTGGATTGGATGCGAGTACACCCCTAGAACAAACACCCAAGCGGGTCTGCAATGGGTTCAACCTTATTTATAAATCAATAACAAAGTATAAGTAGCCACAGGTTGGCTACTTCAATCAAACGACGTGAAAAAACAGGGAATGAAAATGAATATAGTGATTACCGGCGGAGCTGGATTTATCGGTACCCTACTTGCCGAATCCCTCCTAAAGAACAATGATGTTAATAAAATCACCCTTGTCGATATTCAGGAATCAAAATTAGTTGGCACAGATCCAAGGCTTGAATCCATTAATATCGATATGACCCTCCCTCACAATGTTGACCAAGTGATTACCAATAAAGTCACCCATGTTTTTCATTTAGCGGCCATTGTGTCAAGCCATGCCGAAGAAGACTTCGACCTTGGAATGTCAGTCAACCTAGAAACTACCCAACTGCTACTGGAAAAATGCCGTCAGACCAATCCGGCAATTCGTTTTGTGTTCTCCAGTTCTTTGGCTGTGTTCGGTGGCACCCTGCCGGATGAAATTCTACCTATGACCGCCATGCAACCTGTATCGAGTTATGGCACACAAAAGGCCATTGGCGAATTGCTTGTTAACGATTATGCACGCAAAGGGTATGTTGATGCTGTTACAGTAAGGCTACCTACGATTTGTATACGCCCGGGCAAACCAAATAAGGCCGCAAGCTCTTTTGTCAGTGGAATCATCCGCGAACCTTTAAATGGCCAAGAGTCAAACTGCCCTGTCGATCCTGAGTTGAAGCTATGGATCTCTAGCCCAAACAAAGTTGTAGAGAACATCGCTCGCGCAGGCTTTATCTCAACACAACAACTCAATCAGTTAAGTTTCCGAACACTTAACCTCCCGGGATTTCAAGTTACCCCGTCAGAGATGATTGCGAACATGAATGCCGTTGTCGGTAAAGACTTATCGCATTACATATCCTTTGAGGCCGATGCTCAAATTAACCGTATCGTTAGCAGCTGGCCGCAGTGCATCAATAATGATATTGAGAAAGCACTTGGCTTTGTGGCAGACAGCAACTTCACTGAGGTGCTAGCCCATTTCCAAAATTCAGAGAATAAAGAAACGGAGGCAACATTATGATTCTTCCAACTTCTGTTGTCGGCCTAATTATAGCTGTCGCGGTATTGGTTTTTCTAGTACTTCGTACAAAGGTTCACGTGCTTATTGCCATGCTAGCAGCTGCATGTATCGCTGGTATCATCGGAGGACTTAGCGTAAATGACACCATGTCGACTATCAGTGCTGGGTTTGGTGGCACCCTAGGTGGAATAGGTATTGTCATCGGTCTTGGTGTAATGATGGGCGCAATCCTCGAAACAACTGGAGCCGGCGAATCTATTGCCTACCATTTCATCAAGTGGCTAGGGAAAAAGAAAGAAGAAACCGCTTTGGCAGTAACTGGATACATAGTCTCTATTCCCGTTTTCGTAGACAGTGCTTTAATTATCCTCTACCCAATTGCCAAGTCTCTTTCTAAGACATCGCAGCGCTCTATCTTGACCTTGACTGTTGCTCTAGCCGGTGGCCTAGTTGTAGCCCACCACGCAATACCACCGACTCCTGGCCCCCTTGGTGTAGCCAGTATCTTCGGGGTTGATTTGGCATCAATGCTTGGCTTTGGCCTTGCAGTGGCGGCTCCATGTATCATGGGTATTGTTTGGTACGCTCGCTGGCTTGAAAAGCACTTCCCTGAATTTGTACCTGTAGAGCACCTGAGTAAAACAGATGAGCAACTTGCCAAAGATCATACTGACTACCTAGCCAGCAAGGAAAATAAGAACTTACCGACACTTGGGCGTTCAATTGCACCTATCATCGTCCCAATTGTATTGATTCTATTTAAATCCCTGATGGCACTGTTCGAAAGCAACTTTGGTTTTGAAGGTTTATCTCAGAGTGTTATTGGCCAATTCATTGATTTCGTAGGTAGTCCGGTTATCGCTCTATCTATTGCAACCTTACTTGCAATCTACACACTAGGGAATCATCTAAGCAAAGAACAAGTCACAGAAAAACTAGAAGAAGGTATCTCAACCTGTGGGATCATTTTACTTGTTACCGGTGCCGGTGGTGCACTTGGTGCAGTACTTCGTGAAACTGGGGCGGGTGCAGAAATTGCCAACCAAGTTGCATCATTACCCATTTCACCAATCATGATCCCATTCATCATTGCGACCTTGGTCCGTATCATACAGGGTAGTGGTACTGTATCGATGATTACGGCAGCCTCTATATCGGCCCCTGTTCTTATCGAAATCCCAGACGTAAACTTACTCTTTGCCGCCACCGCTGCCACTATGGGGAGCTTATTTGCTGGCTATTTCAATGATTCGTTGTTCCACATCGTCAACCGCTTAATGGGTGTTACCGAAGTGAAGAAGCAACTTGTTATCTGGACTATCCCTACGACCATTGCCTGGGCGATTGGTGGTACCTTAGTGATGGTGTTAAATCTAGTATTCGGTTCACAAGGTTCAATTATCGATCCATTGCTACCGTTGCTAGTGTTAGTTGGTTGCTACTTCTTTATTCGTTCTTATGACAAGAAAAATAGTGAAAACCTCGCACCCTCTAACTCCTAACCATTGGTAGAGTGTCATTTTAAGGGAGGCAAAATGCCTGTCTCTTATACACAAGTCCCCCGCCTCATGGCGGGGGCTTTTTTTGAACTCTTTTTCTTTATTGCGATCCGATCTTACACAATATGAGTAAAGGTCATCATCATGATAGGGAATTCTACTTTAGAATGGGCTCAACAAACCTTTTCGCATGCCAAGCTTGGCGACTCTAGACGTACACAACGACTAGTCCAATTAGCCAGTGATATGGCATCTAATGTTGGAGTGTCTATTGTGCAAGCCTGCCCTAATCCCGCCTCTATTGAAGGGGCATATCGCCTCATCCGTAACCCTGATGTTGAAGCCAATGCGATAGCTGAAGCCGGTTTTGTGGCAACAACTAACGAGGCTGAAGCGCATGACTTATTACTTGCCCTTGAAGACTCCACCGCTCTAACCTACACGCATAAAAGCCTCTCCGATGAACTTGGTCACGTGAACTCGGGAAATCGAACCCGGGGGATGCTAGCTCACTCTGTTCTGTTGTTTGCACCACGCGAGCAAAAGGTTGTGGGGCTAATCGAACAACAGCGGTGGACGAGGGATATTGCGACTCGAGGCCGGGGACATAAGTTCGCCAAGCGACCGTATGAAGAGAAGGAGACCTTCAAGTGGCAACAGGCATCAACCGCAATGTCTGAACGTTTAGGTCAACTCCAAGCCCGAGTCATTTCAGTGTGTGATAGGGAGTCAGACATCTACGAATACTTACATTACAAGCTGACCAACCAGCAGCGTTTTGTTGTGCGCTCGACCTATAGTCGCTGCATTGAGGAAAGTGGTTATAAGCTCCATGATTATGCAAAGGAGTTATCCCCATCGGGACAACGAACTGTCCATATTGCTCAACGGGGTGGTCGCAAAGCGCGTAAAGCAACATTAGATGTATGCTTTGCTCCTATTACGATTAAGGTTCCAGCCAATAAGTGTGGCAAGTCACTTTCTCTGTATTATGTTGGTTGTAAAGAGCGAGGTGACAACAACGAAAAATTGGAGTGGCACTTACTGACTTCAGAGCCAGTGACAACGTTAGCGAAAGCCCAGGAGATAATCAGTTACTACGAACAGCGCTGGTTGGTTGAAGAGTTCCACAAGGCGTGGAAAAGTGATGGAACCGATGTCGAAGCACTGCAACTTCAATCAAAGGACAACCTGGAGAGAGTTGCCGTCATTCAAGCGTTTATCGCTATCCGCTTGTTACAACTTAGAGCAGAAAGCCGCGGACAAGAAACCAGTAGCTGTGAGTCTGTTCTACCCGGAATATGCTGGAAATTATTATGGGTCAAACAAGAAAATAAGCCCTTACCAACAACAGCTCCAGATCTGAAATGGGCTCGAGTTACATTAGCAAGGCTAGGCGGATGGTATGACAGTAAGCGAACAGGGCGGCCCGGTTGGGCCGCCCTATGGCGAGGCTGGTATAAATTAGCAGCAATTCAAGAAGGATACCTTATAGCCCAATCCTTTACCTCTGATGAGATGTGATCAAGAGACAGGCAAAATGCCTCCCTTTTCTATTTCACCGTTAATGAACGACCCCGATCAATCCAATATCACTCCGAGTGACAACGCCTTTCTCATCAACCTCATAAGTAATCCCTGATTCAGTCTCAAATGACAGCAGGTTTTCATTCAACGTCAGCTTGCCTACAGACAGGGATGAATATGTATTTTCACTAATCTTCACATAATTGTGAAAGTATGAAGCTTTTCGAAATGTTTTCATCACCGTATCGCCATATTTCACTGCTATCTGAAAGTCTCCAATACTGGTATCAAGCGCCACATAATCGTCTTCTTTCGCACATACGCGCATATTCTCTACGACAAAAATCACGTCTTCCTGTAGTTGAGGGCTGTAGTACTCATAATTCTCTTTCACATAGCAACCATTAGGCTTGGCTTTCGCGATAGCAGATAAGTTCTGAAATTCTGAATGAGGAATGAAGCTGTAGTTTATTTGCTCCTGTCCTAACGCTAAAATCAACTGCTCTCTAAACTCAGCCATATCTTCATTGGTCATCTCAGCATCTTTAAGTAGATACTGAACATCTAGAGCATCTGCTGTCGCTTTTTCGCTCAGCACCTCAATTAGCTCACTCTTCTGTAGATCCACCGGAATCACTTTAGAGGCATCATCCTCACTTGGGCTTGCACACCCAAAAAGAAACATAGATATAACAGCCATTAACGTTAAATTTTTCATCCTGATACCAACTGGTTGAGTTTAACTCGCCGTCGAATATAAAACACCGTTCAATTATTAAGCGAACTAAATGCTCTTTATTTTTATTTTCCTCTAAATCAACAAACCTACTCGTTTGATATTAGGGGCTAGATAGCAAATCAATGCATATTGAAGTGACTATAACAGACGAGAAGCAAAAAGTTGTAACCTAACTCAAAAAATTATGAACACCGTTTGAATTTATACAGTATGATGCCCTGACAATCAGGGCATCCGTAAAAATCATCGAGGCTTAGCCACATATTCATAATTATCACCACGGCGTTTATAGTAGTGATTATCGATAATGGCATAGGTTGCGCCTGCAATCACTGCAAATGTCGCTATCTCTGGTAGACGACTACGATGATAGTGGCGGTGCTTAGGGTACTTGTGAACAACCACTACTTTCTTATGCTTTTTTTTGGGCTTCTTCTTCACTACAACTACATGGTGTTTATGTTTGTGGTGCTTATGCTTGTGATGTTTATGCTTATGGTGATGATGGTGGTGATGCTTATGTCCCTTCGCCTCAGCCACATTAGGTACAGTGATCCCCGCAGTTGCAATGATCACCGCTATTGCGCTTGTCATCAGAACTTTGGTCAATGATTGCTTAGCTTTTGGCAGTTGCTTTGATTCCGCTCTAAGTTGTAATTTCATGGTTTAGCTCCATTCTTTTATGGCGCTAGATTACGTCCTGCAATGCAAAACAATGTTCGATTTCTGTAAAATTTCGTCAAGCGGACGGTCAAAAACCATAGAAATATTAATGGTACTAATTAAGTGATTGAATTATTGGTAAGGCTCGAAAGATCCCCTTACATTTCAACTAGAGCAAAAAGACTATTCCAGTTTTGCAATCTAGGATTTTTCATTCAGGTAGTTCATTTTTTGGTCACTGGCGTATAGTTAATCCCATCGACGAGAGGTAATCGTTGGTGGGAGATGATGTTCCTCCTTTAACCGCCCTACTGGGATGATGACGTCTAACAACAACGGCAATGAATGGCCGAGGATCCTCGTTGGCACTGTGTTTTCGTAGTGCCTCTGGGTATGTTGTTAGCGTTAATATTCCTCCCCATTCTTTGCTCAAACAAACACCTGTTAGAGATGAGCAAAAGCAATGCAATATTCAACTGAAATCCAAGACATGTGCCCTATCCAGAGAGGGCCTCAACATCAATCATCTCCTATTCCTGTCGAAGGCCGTTGGGTACACCCCAAAGATGTTATCGCTATTTCCGGGGTAAGCCATGGCGTTGGCACCTGTGCGCCTCAGCAAGGCGCAGCGAAGCTCACCCTTAATGTCAAAGACGGCATTATCGAAGAGGCCCTCATTGAGACCATCGGCTGCTCAGGTATGACCCATTCTGCAGCTATGGCCTCTGAGCTAATTACAGGCAAGACCATTCTTGAAGCATTGAACACAGATTTGGTGTGCGATGCCATCAATGTCGCGATGCGTGAAATTTTCTTGCAGTATGTATATGGCCGCACCCAAACCGCTTTCTCACTAGATGGCCTGCCAATAGGCGCTGGGCTAGAGGACTTGGGGAAAGGGCTTCGTAGCCAAATCGGCACCCATTACGGTACGCGTGCCAAGGGGCCGCGCTATATGGAAATGGCCGAAGGGTATGTTACCGAACTAGCACTTGATGAAAATGATGAAATCATCGGCTATCGCTTTGTCAATCTTGGAAAAATGATGGGATCAATTGGCAAAGGAGTCCCTGCCGCAGAAGCAATGCAACAAGCAACGGGACAATATGGACGTTTTGATGAAGCGGTCAAGACTATTGATCCTCGCCATCAGTAACTGGCGCACAATAGGTGACAACGTCACCAACCTATAAACATTACTTTCTTTTTCCGAGGACAGCATCATGGCCGCATTATTCGAAAATTACGACCGCCGCATCAACCAAATTCAGCCACTCCTTGAACAATATGGTTTCAGTTCGATGAATGACGCTCTAGCGTATTGCAAAGAGCACAATGTTAACCCTTATGAAATTGTCAAAGAGACCCAACCTATTGCCTTTGAAGATGCAGCATGGGCTTATGTACTGGGTGCCGCTATCGCATTAAAAGAGGAAAGCCAAAGCGCAGCTGAAGCGGCAGAGGATATAGGACAAGGCTTGCAGGCCTTCTGTATCCCTGGCTCAGTAGCCGATCAACGCCAGGTGGGTATCGGACACGGAAAATTGGCCGCTCGCCTGCTAAGTGAAGAAACCCAGTGCTTTTGCTTTCTAGCTGGGCACGAGTCTTATGCGGCGGCTGAAGGAGCAATTAAAATTGCCCTAAATGCCAACAAAGTACGCCAGCAACCGCTTCGGGTGACCCTCAATGGCCTAGGCAAAGATGCGGCCTACTTGATCTCTCGCATCAATGGCTTTAACTATGTCCAAACAAAATATGATTATGACAGTGGCAAACTGAATGTTGTTTCAGAACGCCGATTCTCAAAAGGCCCACGAGGTGAGATAAGTTGTTACGGTGCCGACGATGTACAGGAAGGTGTGGCTATTATGTATCGTGAAAACGTCGACATATCAATTACGGGTAATTCGACTAACCCTACCCGCTTTCAGCACCCTGTGGCAGGGACCTACAAGAAAGAACGCCTGGAACAGGGCAAGGCATACTTTTCTGTCGCCTCAGGTGGCGGTACCGGACGTACCCTTCACCCTGACAACGTGGCTGCCGGTCCTGCATCATACGGCATGACTGATACCATGGGCAGAATGCACTGTGACGCCCAGTTCGCTGGCTCTTCTTCCGTGCCAGCTCATGTTGAAATGATGGGTTTGGTGGGTATGGGTAACAACCCTATGGTTGGCGCAACGGTCGCCGTGGCGGTTGCTATTGAACAATCAATAAAGTCATAAATTCACTAAGCAGCCTATTTTAACAATTGGCTTGCCGCACAGCCATTGCCCAGCATTTACTTTCTCTTTTACTCGAAAGTAGGCTGGGCAAATAAGCTGTGATTCTCACTAGCCCAACTCGAAGGTGGTGACGCCAAATGTACGGTCAACCGAAATCTCAGGCGTATCCCCTGTGTACATGCGTGCAGTGGTAAACACTGGCTCCATATTGTATTTTTCTGCTAGTGCTACGCCGGGGAGATTCACTTCCGGCACGTCCAAATAAATATTATCTGTTGCGGTTGCTTTAGTTCGAAGAGCAAGAAAAAGCTCCTCTGCTAACAAAGCATCATCGGCAAAAAGCGGCCCTATCTTAAATCCGTTTCTACACGGGCGGATCACTCCATAACCAACCAGTTTACCTGCTTGTTTGATACCCAATGCACTAGAGCCAGTTTGATTTATCCATTTCTGTAAAAAAAGCGCTCTTTCGGTTGGGAAAAAAGCAGCGTCATAATCCACTACTTCACTTAATGGCAATTCACTGAGATCGATCAACCCTATACCTTCAGGCTCATCACCGCCACCAACGCCTTCAAAGCGAATGTTGCCATAAGCGAGCTTAAACCCTGATTGCTTATAGTTACCCTGCTGCTCAACAACACCATCTAATCCCACATTACAGCCTTCCAAGTATTGCAACCCTGCTTGCCAGAGCTTAAAGCCATAACCCTTACCACGATATTCAGGCTTAACAATATAAAAGCCCAAAAAACCGTAACTACCGTCGTACTTCACCACCGAAATCGAAGCAATCGCTTCACCCCCTAAATAACCAACCAAAAAACCATTCGGGTCTGCGGCATAAAATGACTCAATATCATAAAGCCCCGGATTCCATCCTTCTGCGGCGGCCCAATCAATGGCCTGTAATAAGTCCTGTTTCGACATAACCTCGATACGATAATCTTGTTCTGCCATCGCCGCCCTCCAACATAACTCTACTTTCATACGGATATGCTAAGGGTAGATGATTAATTAGTTAACCTGGTCCACTGAAATGCTTTAATGCCATCTTACTCGCAAAATGACTAACCGATTGTCCTTCACAATCAGGAAAAGGAAATGCGGAAGTAGCATAAAGCCAAGCATTTATTATCAATTTTAATTTGATAATAAATCAAAAGCACACCTGTTTTCAGAAAAGCTATAGCCATCTAATATTCAATACATCAACGCGGTATTCAACACCGCAGCCAAAATGTCCATATACAAATTATGAGAGGAAGCCCCATGACTAAGCTAACCATCGTTGCCAACATCATCGCTAAAGAAGACAAAGTTGACCTTGTAAAAGCAGAGCTATTGAAGCTTATTGATGTAACACGTGCGGAAGAAGGTTGCATCAACTATGACCTTCACCAAGACAACGAAAACCCTGCACACTTCCTGTTTTTTGAAAACTGGACCTCACGTGAGTTATGGCAGCAGCATATGGGTAACCAACACCTTGCTGATTACATGGCTGCTACTGAAGGCTGTGTGGAGCAGTTTACCGTCAATGAGATGACCCAAATCGCATAATTTAACTCCCTCCCTTTTCTGTTACCCCATTGCCCGCGAAATGCAGGTGATGGGGTTTTGCATTTCAGCTTAGTAGGTTACTAAAAGTTAACTACTTGAAGATAGCGGTATCCGTGTCCACAATGAGCACTGTGATTCAAACAATCTATACCAATGGAGTGAAACATGGATTATTCGTTGAAGCTCAAAGCAGGTAACGATTTTCCTGCCCTGACAGCAACAATGCTCGATGGCTCTGAAGTAAAACTGGGCGAGCCTCAAGGTGACGCAACTTGGCAAGCTGTCTTTGTATACCGAGGCAAACATTGCCCCCTTTGCACCCAGTACCTCAACGACCTAGAAAATTACAAGCAAGCCTTTGCTGATGCTGATGTCGATATCCTTGCTGTTTCGGCAGATTCAAAAGCGCAGCTTGAAACCCACCTTGAAAAGCTCGATATCTCATTTCCTATCGCTTATGGGCTTACCAAAGAGCAAATGAAAACCTTGTGTGTCTACATTTCCCTACCACGCTCCGAGCAAGAGACAGATCATAATTTTGCCGAGCCGGGCTTGTTTGTGGTTAACGAACACGGAAAGTTGCACGTGGTCGACATATCCAACAACCCATTTGTCCGTCCTGAACTTGGCGCTTTAACCCGCGGCCTTGCTTGGATCAGAAATCCTGACAACCACTACCCAATCCGCGGTACGTTGGATTATTGATGAACTAAAAAAAGATGAAGGCGGAACTCCAACCTTCATCTTTTTATCAAACCTATTGAACTGATAATGTTCCTGAGCTAGTTACATACCGCTGCCCGCACTGATAAATACGTCATAGAAAAATGCACGTCCCATCAGCTCAGAAGCTAGTACGATAGCAAAGCTAGCAAATACCACAGGCTTGGCACCATGGCTTCCTTTAGTTGCGCTGACCAACCAGAAAATGATACCTGATATCAACAAGCCGACACGAATCAGTGCCACTCGGAACGAATAATCGACCACCTCAAATGGGTTTACGTGGACATTCAACTGACCAAGCCATACCAAATATGCCGCGTACCCCATCAGAGCAATAATGCCAAATGCCGCAGCCGAAACGGCAAGGGTTTTATCTGCTTTCGGCGCCAGCTCTCCCATTCCCTTAGCTTGCAAGCGAAGCATTACCGCTGCAGCAATAGGCCCAAGAACCGCAGCCGTCATTAAGAACTGGAACGAGGTAAACGGCGTGTTCCATGTCGGTACGGTGGCCAACGTATAAACATTTGCAATCGCTAAGATGAAAACCACTCCCATCACCATTGCGATTGGCAGCAGGAATTTACGAACATCTGGCCTGATATCAAAAAGGCGCATACCGGTGTAAGCAGCGCCCGCACCGCCAAACAGGCTAAGGCCTACAATCTCAAGGCTAAGTGCGCTACCGTGGGCAAGACCAAACATAACGTTAAACATACGGAATGGTTGGCCTAGGTGGGTGACAGACGCCATAGCACCGATACCCAGCAGGACAAAGACCGCAATAAAGCTTCGGGTCATCACCTTCTCATTGGGTTTTAGCAGCATTTCAACCAGGCCTAAGGCAATGAACATACCGACAGCAGCCTGTGCTAAGACTGTAAAGATAACAAGTGATAGCTGGCTCATGCTCCCACCTCCGTTGGATTCTGGATTTTCCCTTTGGTATCACCACTTAATTTGCTGTTGGAGCAAGTGCTAACAATCAGGTTCGGGCTTGTCAGTCGAGGATCAGGCAACGGTGCAATATCAGCCCTTGCGCCGTATTTCTCGCGTAACTCATGAATCGGCCCAAAGTCCAATGCACGCAGCGGGCAAGACTCCACACATACTGGCTTTTGCCCAGTACCGATACGCTCATAACAACCATCACATTTGGTCATGTGTTTTTTTTCTGGGTTGTACTGCGGTGCGCCATAAGGGCAAGCCATTTCGCAATAGCGACACCCTACACACACATCGCCATCAACAACTACGAGGCCATCTTCTTTTCTCTTGTGCATTGCACCGGTTGGACACGCCTTGGTGCAGGCAGGGTTGCTACAATGATTGCAACTAACCGACATGTAGTAGGCGAAAACATCATTGGTATAGGTACCATCAGTACCCATTACCCAGTCACCGCCCGCGTATTCATATACCCGACGCCAATTCACACCAACTGGCAGGTCACTTCTATCTTTGCAAGATACCTGGCACGTTTTGCAGCCTGTGCACTTACTAGTATCAACGTGAAAACCATATTGAGTCATTTATACCCGCTCCTTAGACTTTTGCGACTTCAACGAGGATGGAGTGCTGGCCGTTGCCCTTGGACAATGGTGTTGCACGCTGATTGGTAAGTGTATTGACACATCCCCCTAAATCGACGCCGTTTTTATCCGGCGAGTACCAAGCGCCCTGACCTAAGCCGACAACACCCGGCATGATTCGAGGCGTGACCTTCACTGCCATACGGATCTCACCGCGGTCATTCCAAATTTTGACGTGGTCTCCACTTTGCAAGCCACGTTTGTTGGCATCAATTGGGTTGATCCACAATCCATCGAAGACGGCTTCACGCAGCCACGGGATATTGTGGTACGTCGAGTGAGTGCGCCCCTTGGTGTGGTAGCCCGCAATTTGTAGCGGGAAGTCCTTAGCCCTTGGGTCTAAATGACTGTCCCAACTAACCACATACTGAGGCAGTGGTGTTACGATGTCACCTTCGACCAAATCCCATTCTTTGGCAATGGTCTCAAGCTTCGTGGAATATATTTCAATTCGGCCTGAAGGGGTTCCTACCGGGTTGGCAACTGGGTCTTTGCGGAAATCTTCCAATGCGATACGCCCTTCTTTCGGGGCAACAATCCGGTACGGGCCCTGCTTACGCAAGTCGGCCAGGCTCGGGATCGCCGGGTCTTGCTTCATTCGTTCGCTATAAAGGAATTCCAACCACTCATCATGAGTGCGACCTTCAGTAAACTGTTCGTGTAAACCAAAACGCTTTGAAAGCTCGGCACACATTTCATATACGCTCTTGGTTTCAAACAATGGCTCAATAACCCTTTCAAGAGGGAACAGAGCTGCCATCGAACCCGAAGAGTAACCGTCTGAGCTAACTTCGGTATTTTCAAGCGTGGTCACATCTGGCAGAAGCAAGTCAGCCCAGCGAGCAGAAGCCGTCATGTGGTTATCACACACCACGATAAACTCACAAAGTGACTCATCTCCCAAGATTTCTGCCTGACGGTTCAAGCCCGCATGCTGGTTCATCAACACGTTACTGGCGCAGGAAATAATAAACTTGATTGGATTTTCTAGCTTATCGCCGCCTTGCAGGCCATCAGATTTATCCGTCATTTCATGGTGACGCCAGATAGCATCCACCCACTTAAAAAAGGTAACTCGGGTTGAAATGGGATTTGAGCCAACAGGTAAGCGAGGCGCAGGATAGCCATAGTTAGCTGGCATATCGCCGGTATTCGTGCCCGCAAGGCCAATGTTACCAGTAAGAATTGGCAGCATTACGATTGCACGGGATGTTTGCTCACCATTGGACTGGCGCTGGATACCCGTCCCCTGAGTAATAAAGCAAGGTTTAGCTGTACCAATTTCACGCGCTAGTTGAATAATTTTCTTGGCTGAAATACCGGTGATTTTAGATGCCCATTGCGGCGTTTTCTCAATGCCATCAGGTCCGTGGCCAAGAATATGCGCTTTATAGTGACCATTCTGAGGTGCGCTGTCAGGTAGGGTTTTCTCATCAAAGCCTTGGCAGTACTTATCGAGGAAATCCTGATCAACCAAGTGCTCGGTGATCAGCACATGGGCGATACCTTCAACCAAGGCGGCATCGGTACCCGGACGGATTGGGATCCACTCATCTTCTTTACCCAGCATGGTATCTGTATAGCGTGGGTCGATAATAATAGTACGCACATTGCGCTTACGCTGGGCATTAATATGTTCGTGGATCTCACCGCCGCCGCTCATTCGTGTTTCAGCTGGGTTGTAACCGAACATCACCAGCAGCTCAGCATTTTCAATTTCCGTGGTATAAGAGCCGTAAGCCGATGGCTTAGTATTGCCATAGGTAAAAGGGAGTGCAAACTGGATTTGGCCCCAACTGTAGTTGCCATAGTAGTCGAGGAAACCACCCATCAGATTCATTAGGCGTTTAAAACAATCTTTGCCGTCTGTACGTAACCCCTGAGTACCTGACCCATAGGTAATATGTACTGCATCGTTGCCATACTCTTTGAGGGTATACTTGAGTTTGTCCGCCATTAAATCAAACGCTTCATCCCAGCTAATACGCTGGAAACGGCCTTCGCCCCGCTTACCAATACGCTTCATTGGATACTTCAGGCGATCAGGACTGTATACCCGATGCTTGATAGAGCGGCCTCTTAGACAAGCTCGAATCTGATGCTGGCCGAATTCACTGTCCTCACCACGGTTATCCGTTTCAATTTGGGTGATCACCCCATCTTTGGTATGCACCCGAAGGGCGCAACGGCTGCCGCAGTTCACCATACAAGCTGACCAAGCTGTATTTGTATCACCGACTGGTGATTCAGGTTCTTCAGCTGCCACTGTTTTGAACGGCAAAGGAGCCATTGCCGCGCCACCGACAGCTGCTCCCCACTTCATAAATGTCCGGCGTCTCATTTTAGAGAAATCCGTATCGCTCATCCTCTACTCCGTAATCAGTATTGATATAAATTAAGTTGCCCATGTCTCATTGCACTTATCATGGGAAAAACAAAAAAGATGAGTTGATGTACGGGTACCGAAATGTCGTAAAGGTATTGCTATCAACTCCCCCATCGCTATAAATTCTTTATAGCGAACAAAAATCCGTTATAGTGTCCAACGGATTTTTTGCATTGTCAATTTGAGATTGTTGTTAATAGAGGTAGCGCTTGTTGCCATTCAACGCATCAATAGGTTGATTTCTGCATTCTTCAGACCTAACACTCTGTAATTAAACCCTTTATATTCGAGTTGCGAAGCTCGTTTACAGCTACTATGATTCACCCTCTTTAGGCGCTGTCTGTCAGCGGTAAAGCCAGTGGTGATGTTTGTCATCTAAGCAACAAGTTTCAAAAGAGGTAAAAATGAACGACTTTTCCGTGTTGGGGGACAACTTAAAAAGCACCCGTAAGAAAATGGGCCTAAGTCTCGACAAAGTGTCTGCTATGACGGGTGTCAGTAAAACCATGCTGAGTCAGATAGAAAGATCGGAGTCGATGCCTACCATTGCAACAGTGTGGAAAATTGCAAACGGACTCAAAATCAAACTGGAGACCTTGCTGGAAAATTCAAGCTCTGAGGTTGATGTACAGAATATCGAAGATATGATCCCGGTGATGGATGATGACGGTAAGATGATCATCCATAGTATTTTTCCGTTCTCTCCGACCAGCGGTTATGAAGTATTCCATGGCACCTTCAAGCCCGGCTGCAATTATTCAAAATCGAATCATACAAACAGCACCACTGAACAAATCTTTGTTAATCAAGGTGTGCTTGAATTGGTGGTTAGCGGCAAGTCTTATGTACTTAAAGCCGGCAGCTCAATAACTTTCGATTCAATGCAAGAGCACAGATATATCAACCCTAGTGATGAAGATGCCAAAGTGGTAATCATCGTAAACTATTAACAAATTAGATTTGTGACGCAAAAAGGTCATAGTCTTGCAAACTAACTGTCATCCCCCTTGCATAGTCTCTATCGAAACTGAGCGAATGCCGTTAGAAAGCGGCTTAGCAAAAGCGACTTATACAACAAAGATCATAGGAACACAGTTTGACAACCAATAACTCTGCAAACATTAACTCTACAAACAAGCAGCCAGCAAAAAAAGTGACACCTTACCTCGCGGTTTTCGATCTTGATGAAACATTGATTGCTGCTGACTCTGCTAGCCTATGGAGTGCCTACTTGGTCGAGAAAGGTATAGCGCCATCAACACTTCTACAAGAAGAGCAAGAAATGATGGAAGCCTATGCCAAAGGCCAAATGGACATGGATGACTACATGCAGGCGACGCTAAAGCCAATGATTGGTATGGATAACACCGCCGTAGCAGCTTTAGTCAATGATTTCATCGTTCAGCACATCAAGCCTGCCTTGTACCAAGATGCAATTGAACGAATAGAGTGGCACAAGCGCCGCGGCGATACCATTTTGGTTATATCTGCTACCGGTGAGCACCTCGTGAAACCTATTGCTCAACTACTCGGCGCTGACGATGCCATTGCCATAAATCTTGAACAGATCAATGGAAAATTTACTGGGAAAACAACAGGTACGCTAAGTTACCAATATGGAAAGGTGATCAGGATGAAAGCATGGCTAGACCAACAAGATAACACATTCAAAGGCAGCTACGGATACAGTGATTCTATCAATGACCTTCCGCTTTTAGATGCTGTGGACCGCCCGTTTGCCGTCAACCCTGATCCTTCCTTGGCGCTTCACGCCCAGATGAATGAATGGACCATCATGGACTGGCGCCACGACAACAACATCCTGCGATAACCCCACCTCATGACAGCAAGCCATTGCCAATAGGGTCATGGCTTTTTCATTTCTGTTATCAATTGCGTCTCGTGCCCTGCAACCTCAATGTTATTCAAATAAACTGATGTTGTTGTTCTACTGTTACTACTTATGTTCCAGACAGGTATGTCTACAATATCCCTATTAGTGACATACGGTAGAACAAGATGAACAAGGACAGAAAGACTTATGATGGTTTATCCATCTTTATCCACTGGCTTACAGCAGTCACTGTGATTGGCTTATTTGCGGTTGGGTTGTGGATGGTGGATCTCAATTATTACTCGCAATGGTACAAGCCAGTCCCACACTGGCATAAGTCAGTCGGCATCTGCCTTGCTCTGGTAACCATTTTCAGGTTGATATGGAAACACGTCAAAAAGCAGCCTGCTATTGAAGGGGCTGCATGGGAAATCGCTGCAGCAAAAATGGCTCATGGCCTGATTTACATTTTGCTTCTCGGTATCTTCACTTCTGGCTATCTCATTTCAACAGCGGATGGTCGTGCAATCGAGGTCTTCGATTGGTTCGCGGTACCGTCTATGGGAGAACTCTTCCCAAACCAAGCAGATATTGCAGGAGAGGTACACTATTACCTTGCCTTCGCCCTTATTGGACTCGCCAGCTTGCATGCCTTAGCGGCAATCAAGCACCACTTCATAAATAAAGACAACACCCTAAAGAAAATGTTGGGAGTAAAGTAAATGAAAAAGCACATCATCGCCATGGGACTAATGGCAGCGGCATCAGTGTCAGGTATTGCTCAAGCGGCAGATTACGCTATTGATACAAAAGGTGCCCATGCATCTATCAACTTTAAAGTTGATCACCTGGGCTACAGCTTCATCAAAGGCCGTTTTAACACTTTTGACGGTACGTTTAGCTACGATCCGCAAAACTTGTCAGCTTCTAAAGTACAAGTGAATGTGGATACAACCAGCCTTGACAGTAACCATGCTGAGCGTGATAAGCACTTGCGTAGTGCCGATTTTATTGATGCGGGTAAATTTTCAACAGCAACATTTACTTCGACAAAAGTAGAGCCTAAAGGCAATGGCGAAATGACCATTTTTGGTGAGCTAAGCCTGCACGGCCAAACCAAGCCTATTGCCATTGATGCCCAGTTCATAGGTGAAGGTGAAGACCCATGGGGTGGCTATCGTGCAGGTTTCACAGGCACGACCCGCATCGACTTCAAAGATTTTGGTATTCAGGTGATGGGCTCTTCTAGCTATGCGGATATCGAACTGCATGTTGAAGGCATTCGCCAATAAACAACACAGCGCATCGAAAGTAAATTAATTGCAAAATCCGGCTATTTGCCGGATTTTTTGTATGCATTTCAACCAATCAGCAATGTTTTTTACGCATGGTTACAGATTGAAACAGGAACCATGGGCTAGGATGAAGGTCATAAAAACAAAGCATAATGACGTGCTACTCAATGAGAAGGTAAATCATGACACCACAAGAAAAAGAGCTGATTCAAAATGTCGCCAACAAGCTGAAGCAGAGCCTAAACAAAGCCAAAGATGCTGAAGCAGAAAGCTTGATCAACAATGAAATTGGTGCTCAAGATGACGCAGTCTACAAGCTTACCCAAGCTGTTCTTGTACAAGAAATGGCGCTAAAGGAACTCAAGCAAAAAAATGAGTACCTTGAGAAGTGCGTTGACCACCATAAATCGGAAGCCAACCGTAGCGCACTGAGCAAGATGATGGGTGGCAACCGCCCTGCCCCTCAACCGCCACAGCCGACCCACCAGCCAAGTGCCTTTGGTAGCTTTATGCAAACAGCAGCCAGCGTGGCTGTAGGTATGGTTGCCGGTAACATGATCAGCAACATGCTATTTAATAATGACGACCCTGCCGCTGATGCGATGGCAGCAACCGATGCTCAAGCTGCAGACACTTCAGCTGAAGGTGTTCCTGCAGATGAGGCAGTAGCAGATGATGCCCTGGCGAGCTCTGGTGCAGAGGAAAGCTCTGGTGGCTTCTTAGATGACTCTTCTAGCTTTGCATCAGAATATACTGACAACAATGGCGGCTTCGGTACTGATGGGCTGGGTGGCGGCAGTGAAGGCTTTGGCGATGCGGGTTTCGGAGACGCTGGCTTCGGGAGTGATGGCTTTGAAAATACAGGCTTCGACGACACTCTAGCCAACAATGGCTTCAGCGGCGATGACGGCGGCTTTGATTTCGGTGGTGACGAATAACCAACCACCGGATCCAAATTTAAGGGCACACATGGTGCCCTTTTTACCCTCGATCATCTTTGGGAGTATCCATCACTACCATGGTGCTAATCGAGTTCACTTGTGGGATCTCACCCAACACATCAGCATGAAAGCGCTTATAAGCATTCAAGTCAGACGTTTCAACCCGCAGCAAGTATTCACTCGCCCCAGTAATGTTATGGCACTCCACGACCTGCTTGGCCAAACAGATATGAGATTCGAAGTCCAACTGTGACTTTTTACTATGGTTCGATAAACCAACACTCACATAAGCCACAAAACCGACCCCCATTTTGGTCTGGTTTAATATTGCTTTATAACCGGTAATGACCTTTTGCTTCTCAAGTTCTTGTACACGCCTGAGCGTCGCTGACGGAGATAGCCCCACCCTTTGCGACAGCTCGACATTGGTTAATCGACCATCCCGCTTCAGCTCTTGCAATATTTTTTCGTCAAATCTATCCATCACGCAACTTTATTGTGTTTGAGGTGACTATCAAGCAAAGTTAGACACAAAATTGCCTGACTCTTTCATTAATATACAGATTAAAGATGAACAGACCAACTAGGCAACACTATGGAATACCAACACCTTTTCGCTCTTGTGACCTTTGCTTTTGTTTCAACCGTGACTCCTGGGCCTAACAATATTATGTTAATGACCTCTGGTGCGAATGTCGGCTTTATTCGCACTATTCCACATATGATGGGAATCATCTTTGGGTTTAGCTTCATGGTCATTCTGGTGGGAGTTGGGCTAGTCGGCATCTTCCAACAATACCCGGCATTGCACCAGATATTACAAACGGTGAGCGTAATTTACCTTCTCTACCTAGCTTTCAAAATTGCAAAAAGTCGACCGACTGTCTCAGATAATACTCAATACAAGCCAATGAGTTTCTTCTCTGCAGCAGGCTTCCAGTGGGTGAACCCAAAGGGATGGACAATGGCTATCACCACAATCAGCATTTACAACACAACGTCAGATTGGCGTGGGATTGCTCTTATTTCATTGGTCTTTGCTATTGTGAATATCCCCTCAGTGAGTATATGGGCTTTTGCTGGCAGACAGTTACAGTCCTTGCTTCAGCAGCCAGCTAAAATGAGGTATTTCAACTTCGCGATGGCAGGATTACTGGTCGCTTCTCTGAGTCAGGCGTTATAGTTGAGGGGGCCAAAAGAAGAAAGCCTCCAGAGTGGAGGCTTTCAAGGTTTATTTCTTCGCTTTTGCATTATCTAGAATTTCTTTAATACGCTTATTTGATACACGTTTAGCCATAACAATAACTCCTTTTAAAATTACGTAGCACGGTCTAAAACTTCATCCTATAGTGCTGAAACACGCTTATGGACTTAACTTTTAATATACGTAAGTTGTTGCACATTGGAATACCTACTTAAAATTCAGGCATCTAGCTCTCGGGAAAAAGTTAGAATTAATCGCTGAATTTAAGCGAACATAAGAAATAAAAAATCATAAAAACTCGACTTTTCATCAAGATATCAATGAATTTTAATAAAAGCGCAAAACCTTCATGCATGTGGAATTTTGTGAGATCGGACTCAAAATCTAGCTCAAAGCATCATCCGCAATAGAGAAAGCGAGTAAATCACTATCGTCCCATAAGCATTTTTTATACTAGTCATTTGTAAAAATCTGGCTTCTTGTTACGATTTATCAAAAGTTCTAGCACAGTTTTCAAGTCTGTAACTAGGCAACAAACATGGTAATTACTACAATTAAAACCTATGTTTATAGAAAATTATAACTATAAGGTTTGAATTAATTTGCTGCGCTTTGTTCAATACGTTGTTCTCATTATCGGATTTTTTTCATTTTTCGGTTGCTCATCCTTGCCTGAAGCAGAAAAAACGCCGACGTATACTATTCCATTTGATGCACAAACTGAACTGGGACGCCAGGTTAAGCCTTATCTTGATGATTATCAAAACCTAACGGGTTTCTATCCTCTTGGTGACGGTCAAGAAGCCTTTCTCGCCCGTCTGGCCCTCATTTACAGTGCCGAGCACAGCCTTGATCTTCAGTATTATATTTACCGCAGCGACAGCACCAGCTCATTGATGACCTATGCTCTCTACCAGGCCGCTGAGCGAGGTGTGCGAGTGAGGATTCTACTGGATGACATGCAGTCAAGAAACGACACCTCACTCGCTAGATTGTCCAGCCATCCTAATATTAAAATTCGCCTGTTCAATCCTTTCGTTAACAGAAAGTCACGTATTTTTGGTTTCATCAGTGACTTCGACAGGCTCAACCGCCGAATGCACAATAAAGCCTTAATTGCCGATAATGCTTTTTCCATCACTGGTGGGCGCAATATCGGCGATGAATACTTCGCTGCAAATGCCGCTATTGATTTTGGTGACTTTGATATTCTTATGGTCGGTGATGCTATCACTGATATTTCAGTTCAATTTGACCTCTACTGGAACAGCAAACCTTCGACCCCTATTGAGTCTTTAGTACAACAGCAATCCAAGCCCACACCAGAAGAAGTATTCGAATGGGAAACTGAGCTCAAGCGTGATTTTAAGCACTCAGAGTATATGGACTCGATGGCGAAACTCCCACTCACCGATCATATAAAAAATAAAACACTAGAATTTTACTGGGGAGAAGCTGAAGTACACTACGACCTGCCCTCAAAAGTGTACTCGCCGGAAGACACAGATCTCATGCTCCACCAGCTGAGTGCAATCCTAGAGCAGGCAGACAGCGAACTCTTACTTATATCACCCTACTTTGTGCCAACAACACAAGGCGCAGATGCCCTTGTCCAAGCGGTAGATGAGGGTATCGATGTCACGATAATTACTAATTCTCTCGCCTCAAATGATGTTTTTGCGGTTCATGGTTGGTACGCCAAGTACCGAGAGCCCTTGCTCGCCGGTGGAGTCAAATTGTATGAAGTTAAAGTCGATCCTAGCCTTAAGAAAAAACGCTCATGGTTGGGTAGCTCCCGAACCAGTTTGCATGCAAAAACCTTTATTATCGATCGCAAGAAACTGTTCGTCGGTTCCTTTAACTTCGACCCTCGCTCCGCTTACCTGAATACGGAAATGGGGGTTTTGATTGAATCAAGCGAGTTCGGTGAGCTGTTATATCAACAAGTGGACAAAAACCTAAAGAAAAACACCTATCGTTTAGCCTTGGATGAATCCGGCAACCTGGAGTGGCACAATGACTTAAGCGGGATAATAAAGCGGAAAGAACCTGACTCTGGGCTATTCCTTCGCTTTTCTGCATGGCTTTCTGGACTACTCCCTATAGAAGACCAACTCTAATTAGCAAAAAGCCCCATCAACAGATTGTTGATGGGGCTTTTGATGAAATCTGCTTTAACGAACGTCTTCGGACAAATTAACGCTTCATTTGACCTTGAGCCGAAGCCATAGCCCCTTTGCCTACACCTTCATAGGCGACGACATCAAGTGTTGAACCGACTTCGACATTCACTCTGACTTGGTCAGCAATATACTGCGCCAATAGCTCTACTGTCGTATCAGTTTCAAGCATCTCGACGTCAGTTCTGGCGATAGCCAACTCAAACTCACCCTGCGGCGCTGTGTAGCGAAATGCATAGTGGCTCTGCTCTGTAGCACTTTCAGCTGACTGGCTTAGGGTTAGCTCAGCCAAAGTGCATTCATCTTCTGTACTGCCAAGGTAAATATCTTGCCAACGTTCAGCCCACTGTTGCTCCAATGCCAAATCTCTCTGGCCGTTAATCAGTAGCTCAACCGGTGAGCGGTGACCATGCGCAATACGCTGGCAATTACCATCGTGCTTTTTCAAGCCGTGGCTGTAGTGATAAAACGGCCCAGGGATATGCTCGTGGCGAAGCGTTAGCTCCAAGCCCTGCACGTTCTCTGGTAGTTTACCTTCCAGTACTTTGTAGATATGGCGTGTGACAGATTCGATAGTGACTTCATTGTCGTCGATAAAGCAATATGCTTGCTCTGGACAATGTAGATGAAGGCTTTTGTCTCCACGCAACAAATCAACGGTCGCATAACCCGGTTTGGTTGCTGCAGTTCGAATTGCGCCGTTTTGGCTAGGAACAATCAAACGATGGTCGACAAACTCATCGACAATCTGCTTGATTTGCTTTTTCACCCGGCTGAAATCAAGCACCATGCTCATTTCATTCAATTCGCCCGACATCACCACATCGAGGATCCAACTTTCCCCTACCATACCTCGCTGCTGGCAAAGATAAGAGGCATCGATGACGGTAAGATCTCTAACAAATAGCTTCAAACTGAAGTCCTTACTGATTCTGGTTGCGGCAAGGCATTATACGCAGCTAAATTCCTGAGTAAACCGCTCAAGCTATTCAAGAGACCATTAAAAACGGTATGTGGCGCCAAGATAAGCAGATGTCACCCCTTTGAGCTGTGTTTCAACCGTCACAGTCTCTCCGGCGCTGTTTTCAGCCTGCCATGAGCGACGTTCAGAAGGCAAAACCGTGTGACGTAAGCCGACCTCTAAACCTAGATCTTCTATGACATCCCAACCCAAACCAGCCTGCAAACCGAAGACGATACCACTTTCATCATAGTTGCCAGAAAAATCCGAATCGGTTTCTGCAAATGCGTAACCAAAATGCAGCCCCACAAAAGGCCTAACGCTTCCCTGTGGGCGGAAGATATGATCAGCACTTAAAAGGTGTAGCCCAACATTGGTATCGTACGCGTCCTGGCCATCGAATTTAACCGTCGATGTATGATACTCAAAACTGTAATAGACCCTGCCTCGATCGTTAGGCATATACACACCAAAATCAAGCGCACCAAACGAGCCAGAGTCGTTATCATCAGAGTCAATGTTGCCATTGGATATGGTGGCACTATCATCACTGCCGACCAGGTTAACGCCACCCCGTAGGCCTACGAAGTATTGAAACCCAGGTTCACTTACCACAGGCTCAGAGTTAACCGGCTCAATAGCCACTGGCTCTGAAATGACTCGCTCAGGATCAATTTGAGCCGCTTCCACCTGCCCTGAAACACTTTCATCACACCATGCGTGCATAGAAACTAGCGACAATAAAACCCCAGACGCAATTACATTCCTTTTCATTTTCACCATACCTGTAGCGAAATTTATCTTTTTAAATAGGGTCTGCTTAACTTTCCCCAAACTATCAGCATCTTAATGTAAACATAGGTGCAATACTAGTTAGCGCTTTTTTATTTCACGCCATCCTTACTCCTCTCGTAGCCAGCTTATGGCTTCTAAAGAATCTTCAAAATAGCGCACTTCTCCACTCACAAACCAACTCCCGACTTTGCTCATCACTTCTTGCCAATGTTGGTTGCCATAGATGGCCACCCTGTTAAATTTCCGGCCAAACCTGAGCCCGAGCTTAAGATCATCCCAGGCCGCATGCAGATCCCATCCTTCAAAGTCAGTACCGTCAAAGTACACATTCACTATGGGATTTTCGATCCCTTCCAAAGCGCTTTCTATTAATGGCGTAATCTTTTCATAATCAGCGTGAGTCAAGGTTCCGACGGCTTTTAGCTCCATAAAAATCAGGCCGTCTAGCTGCTCAACTTCAAGGTGGATACCATGGACATAACTCATGTTTGCTCCTTATTGCATCCGGCTACCTCCATAGTTTATACCTTAGTTGACTGTGTGGCAGGCGGAAGTCACCTATGCACATCTACATGTACTTAACTGAATGTTATCGCTATTATTTAACGAAAACCCAAGCGGCATTCTCTTCACTATGGCACTCATCACCGAACAAGACAGATTCAACCCGGACACAATCAACAATCAAGTTATCGGCATCGCTGCTAATATTGGTCGTCACGATTCAGGGATGCACAGCCACCAAAAGGCGCAACTGTTATACGCCCCCTCTGGCTCTATGACTATTACGCTTGAAAATCAACAATGTATTTTGCCCCCTACCCGTGCAGCCTGGATTCCAGCAGGCGTTCGCCACTGTGCCGTCATGACAAATGTCGTCGCCTACCGTTCGGTGTATTTCGATATATCAGAGGCTAATCAACAAGAAGAACAAATTAGAATTTTAGGCGTAAACCCATTGCTCCGAGAGCTGATTGAAAGAATGGCTTTTTGGCCTTGGCAGATGCCTCACAAAGAGCAAGAAGCTGTAGTGGCACTATTCTGGCAAGAGCTATCAGAGGCTCCCGATGAAACCTTACTGCTACCGATACCAACAGACCATAGGCTCACGGCCTGGTTAGATAGACTTCAACAAGAAGGGAACTCCCCGTCACCTCTCAATGAGGCTGCGCGGACAATTGGGGCTAGCGAAAAAACTATTTCACGGATTTTTAGCCGGGAAACAGGCATGCCATATCAGGCTTGGCGCCAACAGTGGCGCCTCATGAAGGCCATTGAGCTATTGTCTGAGCACAAGCCTGTGTCTACTGTCGCTTTCGAATTGGATTTCTCCAGCGATAGTGCATTTGTCAGTTTTTTCCGAAAACACACTGGCAGCACCCCGAGTGCATACATCAAACGCCCCAATCAGTGAAGAGCCAGCACATCAATGGCAATTAACTGTGACGATGAAAGGTGTGGTTCTGAAGAAAATAGCCCGGTTTCATCATAGCGTATCTCAATTTCGCCTGAAAAAGGACGCAATAAATCATACAGCTCATCTAGCGGTTGATCAGCCATGCTCAAAGCAAGTGTCACTTCTACTCGGACAACTTGGGTCATTTGATAACCCGCCTGGGTTAGGTTTCGCTTGGTACTAGAGATTTCTCTTTTGGCTTGCCTTATTAAACACTTGTAGTCTTTTGAGAAATCAGATGTATGAGATTGAAAACTTGAGCTAAAAAAATTCACGTCGCCGCTTTTGGCAAACAAACAAGCTAAAGGTAGCTTAATGAAAGGTAGAAAATTTTTATCTATTGCTTTAATAATTTCCATAACGCCCCCAAACAACTCTTCCTTACGCATCATTAAATAAAGAGTAGTATAAAAAAGTGATATGGTGTCCCAAAAAGTGATAAATGATACAATTAACACCAACGCCTAACTCGTTGACAGTATTGATCAAATTGCTCGCTAAACATTGCTTGTAACACCGCTTCCTCAGGCGCTATCTGGAAATGGTTCATGTAGAAAACAAACAACCCGATCATGAGTAAAGGGCTAAGCGCCGAAAGATATGCAAACGCTGCGCATAGAAAACACAACAGGCCAAGGTACATTGGGTTACGTGAAAAGCGGTAAATGCCGGTTGTCACCAGCTTGGATGTTTTGTTGGGAAAGCGTGGGTCAATCGTGGTTCTTGCCTTTGAGAATGACCAAACCGCAGCCAGTCCAAGAAATGTCCCCAATAGGCAAAAGAGTAAAACAACCATTGACTGCGCCGAGAATGAAAATTCATAAAGGGGCCAATACCTTGCAAGGGTATACATACAGCCAAGGGTAATGATCAGAACTAATGGTGGGGGTAAGCGTAATTCCATTTGGTGCCTCCTTTTTCTTTTATTCTAGTGCCATATCGCGTGGCAAACCCAGACTAACATTGCCCGCATCCGTCAAAATGTTTAGAATCGCGCATCAATTCTCTCGTTGATTGACACCTGGCTGCGAAAATGCAAAAACTCAAATACCTACAGGGTTACCCCGACCAACTTGTTGGCCAAGTCAGCCAACTAGTAGAGCAAAGCAATCTCAAACGCTACTTGCAAAAAAAATACCCAGAGCAACATAGCGTCCAGTCAGAGAAGGCACTTTACGACTATGTTATTGAGCTGAAAAACCAATACCTGAGAAAGTCTTCTCCTATTAGCAAAGTGGCTTATGATGGCAAAATCCATATGGTCAACCATGCTTTGGGGATGCACACCTTTGTCTCTCGCGTACACGGCAACAAGCTCAAGGCCAAAAACGAGATCAGAGTGTCGACTATTTTTAAGCAGGCACCATTACCTTTGTTGAGAATGATCGTGGTGCATGAGCTTGCCCATATCAAAGAAAAAGATCACAACAAAGCGTTCTACCAGTTGTGCTGCCATATGGAGCCTGACTACCACCAGCTTGAACTTGACGCCCGCTTACTGTTAACCCAGCTAGAAATTGATGGTCCACTGTACAACTAGCGGTAAGCATTATTTAATTTCTGGTATTTATTGCTCATTTGCCTAAAATACCCTGCTAACTACATTATTAGGTGTTTACATGAAAATTTGTGCTGTTGAGCTTCGTAGCAACGAGGCGATCATTTGCCTTCTTTCCCAGAGTAACGGTCTTTTCGATCTTCCAGAATGCCGTGCTCAAAAGTTCATCATGCAAGACTCAATGGACAATGAGCAAATGCGTAACTTCCAGCAGACTTTCAAGAAGCTTCTGGATGACTACCAAGTTGATCGTGTTGTGATCCGCACCCGTGAAACTCGTGGTAAATTTGCAGGCAGCGCAATTGGTTTCAAACTTGAAGCCGCTATCCAGCTGATTGAAGGTGTTGAAGTGGACTTCATGACTAGCCAAGAAATCAAGCAAAAGATGAAGCGCAACCCACTGGCTATCGAATTCCGCGCAACTGGCCTTCGTCAGTTCCAGGAAGCTGCTTTCATGACCGGTTACGCATACCTTGGCAAATAACGTCAACGTATAGCGAATTAAAATAGCCAGCATTGCTGGCTTTTTTTGATTAAAATCCATTCAAAGTCAAACTTTTGACACAGATCAGACCTGACAATCCATTACAATTGTAAAAATTGTTTATCAGCGGCTAAATCCTGCACTATTAACCTCTTTACCCAATTTCTAAGCCTCATTCTCCCAACCGCTCTTTACGCATGGACTCACCATATCCAAAGAATGGCGTTAACCCGATACAGTATCAATACAATTCAGGACATATATCCAAACCTCCCCCCACCTATAATCCTGCCCAATCATTACATGGACAGTTATATATCTTTTATCAAACTCAATTTACACGGTCTCATAATGAAAAAAACGATTATCAGCCTTTCTATCATTTCTCTTATCACCGGTTGTGGCGGCGGTGGTGGTGGCAGCTCAACACCAGATGACAAGAAACCAGCGCCAACACCAAAAATTGATTTCCCCCTGAAGGGAGCAACTTTTGATGCCGCTAAGCTCAACAGCACGACAATATCGATCAAAGAATACAACTCATCTTTCATGGAAGATGATGCCTTAGTTGATACCAACTATGAAAAGAGCACGTACCAGCCAATTGAAGACAGCGATATTGCCAAATACGATATCCTCAACATTCTTGCCAACGAAGAAGGTCTAGAAGGCTTCTATGTAGTCAACACTACTGAATTCGAGGATGCAGGGTTAACCCAGCCTAAGGATCAAGACTCCTCCTTTGCAGGCAAAATGGCTAACAAGCACTTTGTTACCTATATCGATGAAGACGCCAGCAAAGATCAGCAACCTTGGGGCCTGCCTGACTTTTTTGCCAACGGTGACTTTGCACTTGCCCAACTAGGCAAGTATCAAGCGACGTTTGTATCAGAACTGTCGGGTTTATCTAAAAATGCCATTCATTACATTCTAGAAGATAACGGTGTAGCGGAAGGTAATGAGAACATTACCCGATGCGATGATTTTAGTATCTCAAGAACCTTCGATTTTACACGCGCTTCAAAAGAGGTGATCACGGTTAAGTCGAAAAAAATCGAGACCATTAAGTTCTATATTCGCGACCGAATCACAGGTATGTGTACTGAAGAAAATGGGCAAACGAATTATCTGTCAGAGATTAGAAACGGCGATCCAACCGGCCTTGAAGTCTGGGTAAACCCATCCCTAGGTATCGTTAAAGGTATTGAGAAAAATGACTCTAAGAAAGAGGCATATTTAGTCGAGCTTGTTGATTTCTCTTTTAACCAATAAGCCATAAAATCCGACACCTTCCCAAGCTTTGCAAAAAGCTTGGGTATCTTTGTTCGCTTTCTTTTTTAAGTTCAACTACGGTAATGCCGCCTCTTCCTTAACTTATACAGCGTCAAAATTAGCAATGCGCTGACGACAACAGAAAGAACAACAAACCCATAGATCAATAGATTGGTACTATTCATCCATCGTAATAAATGAACGGCACCAAAGAAGAAAAGAAAATAGCCACCGATCACGGTGAACAGCTTGTAAAAATCGACCTCACTGACTTTCTTTAGCATCACTGATCGCTCCTATTGCTATATCCAAGCAACCTCACTCAACAGCATTGCTTGGAGTACGTTACAAGTATGGTGCGTCCTGCCGGTTTTGCCTCTACCTTGAATAATTACTTTACTCTCAATCACTTAAATATGATGTGACAGGTGCTTTCCAGATACAAAATCGAACAAATACTCACCAATACACATAGTATTAAAACCTTGCTTTTACATTTCATGCTCTGTGGTCAATCTCGCAGCTTTCGCCTCTTCGTTTACCTATACTCATCAATAAGATAGCGGTTTAAGTTCTAGCGGAATCTCACAAAAGGAACTCTAATGGATAAGGTCTACGATTACATCATCGTCGGTGGTGGTATTGTTGGTATTTCAACAGCTTGGCAACTCAAACAGCGCAAGCCTAATGCATCAATAATCGTCGTAGAAAAAGAAGCGCAGCTAGCATCGCACCAAACTGGTCATAACAGTGGTGTTATCCATGCCGGGGTTTACTATGCACCGGAAAGCTTAAAGGCAACACTCTGCAAAGAGGGAGAAAAAGCGACCAAAGCCTTTTGTAATGAGCATCAAATCCCTTTCGAGCAATGTGGCAAACTGCTAGTCGCCACCAATGAAACCGAATTAGAGAGAATGCAGGCCCTGTATGACCGGTGCCTGGAAAATAGCATTGAAGTGAAGTTGCTAAGCCAAGAACAATTGCGCCAACAGGAGCCCAATATTACCGGCCTTGGGGCAATCCTGGTAACAGCTACAGGCATAGTAGACTACAAAACAATCACGAATAAAATAGCAGAGCTATTCGTCACACTCGGTGGCGAAATTACCAAGCGCACTGAAGTCAAAGCGCTTGAAGAAAAATCAGATAATGTTGTGGTTGATTGCAAAAGTGATGGTCAGCCTTTTCAACTAAAAGGAAGGTTCTTAATAAGCTGTGCTGGCTTGATGGCTGACCGACTTACCCGGATGATGAATATCGATACTAATTTTCAGATCATTCCCTACCGCGGAGAATATTACCGATTAGCGCCACAGCACAACCAGATCGTAAACCATCTGATTTACCCTATTCCTGACCCAGAACTGCCTTTCCTCGGTGTTCATCTTACCCGGATGATTGATGGTACCGTGACCGTTGGCCCAAACGCTGTCCAGGGCTGGAAACGAGAGGGATACAATAAGATCAACTTCAGTGCCAAAGACACTGCCGAGATGCTCACTTTCAAAGGGTTCTGGAAGGTAACAGTCAATAACCTCAAAGCGGGTTTAGCTGAAACCAAAAACTCATGGTGGAAACCGGGTTACCTAAAGCTGGTCAACAAATACTGCCCGCAATTAACAACCGCTGATTTGCAGCCCTACCCTGCTGGGATCCGTGCCCAGGCGGTGCTCAATGATGGCACCCTTGTCCACGACTTCCTGTTTGCAGAAAGCCCGCGCAGCCTCCATGTTTGCAATGCGCCTTCTCCTGCCGCCACTTCTGCTATCCCTATAGGTAAATACATCTGCGACAAAGTACTGAACCTATAACGTATGGTGACGTTTAGCCCGCTGGCGGTAAAGGCTCAATGCCAAGTCTTTTTCATAATCTCTCTTGGTTTTGTAACCCAGAACCTGCCATGAGTATCCTGCTTGGTAGCCACAGATAACCCTTGCCAAGCAGTCTCGGCGTGTTTCAGTAATCAATGTATTAATCTTTTTTTTAAGCTTGTTCATTGTTTTGGCTCCTCGTATGGCTTGCCTCAACAATACGCTTTGGGGAAAGACTGACTTATCCAAAGTTATCAACTATAAGTACTATCCCTTCAAAGCATTCACTTTAGGTATAAATTCAGTACTATATTGATAAAGATTGGTACTTTTCCTTAATACCCGGATTGGCTTTCAATGCAACAAGCAACTATCGAAAGAGTCATGCAACGCCAGGGCTACTCATGGCGTTATCGCAAGATCGAAGAACCACACAAACACTATGAGTGGCACTTCCATCAAGAGTATGAGTTAGTGATTCATCGCCATTTTCGCGGAAAGGCCAGTATTGGCCACTACGAAGGGGAGTTTGGCGATAACAACATGGTTCTGATTGGCCCAGGTCTGCCCCACCGCTTTACCTCAACAGAAACGCAAGACAACCAGCTTTGTGAGACCCATATCATTTGGTTCAAGAAAGAATGGATTGCCAATATGATGTTTAGTTGCGTGGAAATGAGGAAGATCGATTCTTTGCTCAAGCGAGCCGAGAAAGGTATCGAGTTCTCTGACAGCGCTTGCCAAGATGTACTTAAGTTATTGGAAGGTGTGACAAGCCATACCCCAATGGCCCAGCTCGGTATCCTGCTCCAGGTGCTCAGCACTTTGATTGCGGATAAAGAGAGCCATACCCTGCTCTCTTATGCCCCACAGAAACAGCCTGATGGCTCACACAAAGAAAACGTAGCCGAGAAAGCCAATCAAGAGAAGATCGAAAAGGTGTGCCAGTACCTCGAAGAGCACTTCAGCCAAATGGTGACCCTCGCCGATCTCGCCGCGCACATGAATACCAGCGAGAGCAGTGTTCACCGGCTGTTTTCCGTCCACTTCAAAGAAAGCTTTAGCCAGTATTTGAAAAAACTGCGCTTGAACCATGCGGCAGAGTTACTGCAAACCACCAGCCAGCCTATCGGCCTGATTGCTGAAAGCGTAGGCTATCGCAATCAAGTCAATTTCAACCGCCAGTTCAAAGATTATAAGCAGATGACGCCACGCCAGTACCGCAACAGTTATAAAATCAATGCAGCGGTCTGACTTGCGTGCATAGCTATAGGTTGCTGAGGCTAACTATGGGTTACTGTGGCTAACAACAGTTTTGTACCCCGTTTCAGCACAACCGACAAAATCAACAAAGTTGTGGATACTGTCGAGGGCATCTTCCGGGTGATGAGAGACATATAACAACTGGCTGAGGTTGTTGTTAGCAATCATCTCCAATGCATTTTTCACCAATTGGCGATTGAGGAAGTCCAGCCCCTGATAAGGCTCATCAAGGATCAATAGCTTCGGCCGCTTGATCAGCGCACGGGCCACCAGCAGCAAGCGTTGCTGGCCATATTCCAACTGCTTGAAAGATGTCTTGGCAAGATGTTCCATATACAGCAGCTTCAGCCAGTCTCTGGCCTGCTTGATTTCATCCATGCTTGGCTGCTGGTATAAACCGATAGAATCATAGAAGCCAGATAGAATAGTATCCAATGCCGAACAAGATACCCGGTATTGCAGGTGGAGTGCCGAAGACACCATACCAATATGCTTTTTGATATCCCAAATGCTCTCGCCACTGCCCCGCTTGATGCCGAAAATATCAATATCATTGCTGTAGCACTGGGGATGATCACCAAATATCAGCCCTAGTAGCGTACTCTTGCCACACCCGTTTGGTCCTCTTACCTGCCAATGCTGGCGGTTATTGATTTGCCAATTCACACCGTCAAAAATAAGCTTATCGGTATACTCAACTTTGCCATTACGTATAGCTACTAAGGGATCGGGTATGTCGGTTTGATGCTGGTACTGTTGGATCAACGCTAGCATGGCTTCGCTACGTTCCGCCGATTGTGCCCGGAGGTGAGCAAGCAGCGGCAAGGATTCCCACTCTTTGCGTGAATATCTCCCTGTCAGCTTCTCCTCATCGAAAACACCGACATGTGTAATACTGTCTGGCAACGCCTGTTCACGCGATGTGATCAGAATAACTTGGACATCATTTTGCAGCTGATTAATCAGCGTAATGAGCTGGGCTTGATGGGTAATATCTAAGCCAGCGAGCGGATCATCTAAGATCAACAGATCTGGTTGTTCGGCCAGTGCTCTGGCCAACATGACGCGGCGAGTCTCGCCCGTAGACAGGTTTCTGAACCCACTATTTCTGAGGCTCTGAAGATCAAACAGAGTGATAAGCTCTTCAACATAGTCCCGACTTTTACATTTAGCGGCAATTAAATGTTCGACACTTGTCCCTTTATCCAACCTGTCGAGAAAATCAGTATCATCCTTCGCTAGCTCTTCCTCTAGTAATGCTTGTTGCTCAGCAAGGGAAACCAAGCTTATTTTCTCAGGCAGGCCAGATATCTCGCCGTCGAGTTGCAGTTCTTCCTTCGGCTTACTTTTTAGCTGTTCTTTGTCATTAGTTAAGAGTTGGGCGAACACTGAGCCCGCATCGCCTTTGGCGCAGAAGAAAGCCCAGTGCTGTTCTGGCTGAATATCCAACTTGGGAATGGATAAGCGGATAGCCGGCTTCGGACTATTCGTTTGGCTGCTATAGAGTTTGATTTGTTGTAGCTGGATAGACATTGGCTCCATTCCCTGTAAGGCCGCTGGGTAATAACAGATACCTTACATGGAACACGTGAAGCCAATCAAATAATGTTGCTGTGACAAAAAAACTTTCGTGGCAAGAAAGCTTTAGGCTTTAGGAAAAGCCATGGTGATAGCGCCGGTATAACATGCTGTGCGGCACTGACCACACCCATCACAAGATTCCGCATTAACAACAGGAACCTGCCCCTGCTCAATAGTGATAGCATCGTGTGGACACTGCTCTGCACACATTTCGCAATAGCCTGACAAGCGGTTGCTACAACGGGTAGCGAATTCAGGCCTGACACCAATATCAGTTACCTCAGATGAAAGCGCCTGTGTTGGGCAGGCTTTCTGGCATTCACCACACTGGCTGCAATCGTTATATTCAAGGTTTAACTGCGGTAACCCCTCCGGGCGCTCAATCACCTGCTGAGGACAAGCCTTTTCACAGGCATCACATGACTGGCAGACTTGAAGAAACAAGGCCTCTTCAATCGCACCCGGAGGACGAGGCACCGTGCGAACGATTGCCGGGGCTTGCGCCTCTTTTTTTACGCGGTTTGCCCCGGAGAATAAGCCACGTAGCAAACCGCGTCGGCTTACCGTGTAATGCTCCATGCAAGCTTTGTAATATCGTTCGTCACGTTCAATCATTAGAAGTAAACCTTTTTCTCCACGGCCGTTACCGCAAGTTCTTCAGCAATAAAGGCCAGCCATTGCTCTGCCATCGCACCAAGCAACTGATAAGACTGAGTGTTGGCGTTTTTCTGCATAAGCTCAAGATATCTTGGCGCCCATGGTAGTAAGTGAACGGATAACAGAGCCTTAATCGCTTCGCTATCTTCGGCCTCTGCCAGTTTTGACATTGCCATTAACATCAAACCGAACTGATCTTCCGGCTCGCGCATGCCCGTATCTAGCGACATTTCCTTATCGGCAAGGAAGCGGCGGTAAGCAACGGTGGTTTCACCAAAGATCACTTGCTCTTTATCAAGGTATACCGAACCCCATGGCGGCGCAGGCATCACTTCGCAGCCTTCAAACAACTGCTGGAAGTCCATTGCAAGATCATCAGCCCCATCCGCTTCAACAGCTTTAAGCAATTCTGCAAACGGAGAGTCCTCTTGATCTTCACTATCAGCAATCATCTGACAGACTTGTCGGTTCGTTTCGTGGGTCAGTGGATAATAAAAAAAGCTACCCAGAATACGAGCGATTGTTGAAATGTGCTCCATGGTCACATCCGCCTCCAAAAATATGTAATATCATGCAATAAGTTTTCATGATGCCAGTGGAATAACAGCTAAATTAGGTTATTCATTAACATTTTCCTAAGCACGATAACCGATAACTAACACGGAAAACATGCTTTAGGACAATATTTACCGCTTTAAATTGTTGATAGTAAATGATAACCACTATCAACACCCTCAATTTAGTAATATCTTGTTACACGTATTAATCCCCACATTCACATTGTTACAAATACATAAATATTCAAAATAATTCCCCGCCTTTTATTGATCGACGGCAAAGTTAAACGCTCAAGCTGACGGAAAATGCGTGTCAGAAACCTACCCACTAAGTGTAGGACTGTTAGTCAATACCGAGAATGTCGTGTCATGAAATCACAACTCAAAAAGCTATTGGCACCTAAATTCACCCGCCGAGACTTTGTTAAGTCAAGCTCAGCGTTAGGTGGATTAGCTGCAGTTGCAGGCAGTGTTTCCCTGCCATTTAAATCAAGTAAAGTCGAAGCCGCTACTACAACCGACGAAAAAGTTGTTTGGAGTGCGTGTACCGTTAACTGTGGTAGCCGTTGCCCGCTACGCATGCATGTTTCTGACGGTGAGATCAAATGGGTTGAGACCGATAACACCGGTGACGACCAATACGGCAACCACCAAATCCGTGCTTGTCTGCGTGGCCGCTCTATGCGCCGCCGCGTCTACAACCCTGACCGCTTGAAGTACCCAATGAAGCGTGTCGGCAAGCGTGGTGAAGGCAAGTTCAAGCGTATCAGCTGGGATGAAGCCTTTGACGAGATCACCAACAACCTTAACCGTATCCGCAAAGACTACGGTAGCGAAGCGGTATACCTTAACTACGGTACAGGTACCCTTGGCGGTACAGTCACCAAATCATGGCCACCAGGTGCTACGCTAATTGCGCGCCTTATGAACCTGAGCGGCGGTTACCTAAACCACTACGGTGACTACTCAACTGCACAGATTGCTGCTGGTATGCCTTATACCTACGGTAACGGTGCCAATAACTCATTCTCAGATGTTGAAAACACCAAACTGATCGTTCAGTTCGGTAACAACCCTGCCGAAACCCGCATGTCAGGCGGTGGCCAGATCCACCACTTGATGGAAGGTAAAGCCCGTTCTAACGCCAAAATGATCGTTATCGATCCTCGCTACACCGATACTGCCGGTGGCCGTGAAGACCAGTGGATCCCAATCCGTCCGGGTACGGATGCAGCACTTGTTGCGGGTATGGCGCACGTAATGATCACCGAGAACTTGGTTGATCAGCCATTCCTAGACAAATACTGTGTTGGTTACGACGAGAAGACGCTACCTGCTTCTGCGCCTGCGAACTCTGACTACAAGTCATACATTCTTGGCCGTGGCGAAGACCAGACTGAGAAGTCACCAGCTTGGGCAGCAGACATTACTGGTATCCCTGCCGATATCATCATCAAGCTTGCGCGTGAAATTGGTTCAACCAAGCCATGTGCCATCTTCCAAGGCTGGGGCCCACAGCGTCACGCTAACGGTGAGTTGGCGGCACGTTCAATTGCGATGCTGGCAATCCTAACTGGTAACGTCGGTGTAAGCGGTGGTGGTACTGGTTCTCGTGAAGGTAACCAGGCAATCCCATTTGTTCGCTTCCCTATCCCTGAGAACCCGGTGAAAACCGCTATCTCTATGTTCCTGTGGACAGATGCCATTACCCGTGCAACGGAAATGACAGCAAAAGCTGATGGTGTTCGCGGTAAAGACAAGCTTGACGTGCCAATCAAGTTCATCTGGAACTACGCAGGTAACTGTCTGATCAACCAGCACTCAGACATCAACCGTACTCACGACATCCTACAAGATGACAAAGCGTGTGAAATGATCGTTGTGGTTGATAACCACATGACATCTTCTGCTAAGTACGCCGATATTGTTCTGCCAGACCTGACAACTTCTGAGCAATCAGATTTCTGTATGGATGGTGCAGCAGCCAACATGCCTTATTTCATCTTTGCTAGCCAAGCGATTGAGCCGGTATTTGAAGCACGTAGCATTTACGATATCTGTACTGAGCTAGCTAAACGCCTTGGTATTGAAAAAGAGTTCACTGAAGGCCGTGATCAGGAAGGTTGGCTACGCCACCTATACGCACAGACCCGTGAGCTTGACCCAACACTGCCAGGCTTTGATGCAATGCGTGAGCAAGGTATCTACAAGCGTAAAGCTGAGCACTTTATTGCCCACGAAGACTTCCGCAAAGATCCTGAAAACAACCCACTGGCTACGCCATCGGGCAAAATCGAGATCTACTCTGAGCGTCTTGCCAACATTGCGGCTGAATGGGAACTGCCTGAAGGCGATGTGATCCACCCGCTTCCGGTATACGCGTCAACCTTCAACGGTTGGGACGATCCTAAGCGTAAGGACTACCCATTACAGCTTACTGGTTTCCACTACAAGTCTCGTACCCACTCGACTTACGGTAACGTTGAGCAGCTAAAAGAAGCTGCGCCACAGCAGATGTGGATGAGCCCGATGGATGCAGATCAGCGCGGCATCAAGAATGATGACCAAATCCGTATCTTCAATGAGCACGGTGAAATTCACCTTACAGCCAAAGTAACCCCTCGCATGATGCCAGGTGTTGTAGCGCTGGGTGAAGGTGCATGGTACGCACCGGATAAGAAAGGTGTTGACCACGGCGGTAGCATTAACGTACTGACTACCCAGCGCCCTAGCCCGCTGGCAAAAGGTAACCCGCAACACACCAACCTAGTCGACGTGCAACTGCTGAAAAAAGCATAAGGTTTAAACCATGAAACAATACGGTTTTTATATTGATTCAAGCAAATGCACCGGCTGTAAGACCTGTCAGCTGTCGTGCAAAGATAACAAGGACTCAGACATCGGCGTTAACTACCGCCGCGTTTATGAGTACACCGGTGGTAACTGGGTAAAAGAAGGCGAGACTTTCCGTCAGGACGTATTCTCCTACTACCTGTCAATTGCCTGTAACCACTGTGATGAGCCAGCCTGTGCCAAGGTTTGTCCATCAGGTGCCATGCACAAGCGTAAAGAAGACGGCTTGGTTATCGTTGATACCGATACTTGTATCGGCTGTCAGTACTGTTCAATGGCTTGTCCTTACGGCGCGCCTCAGTACAACGCAGAAAAAGGTCACATGACCAAGTGTGATGGCTGTTACGAGCGTGTTGGCCAGGGCCTTGAGCCAATCTGTGTCGGCTCTTGCCCACTGCGTGCACTTGAGTTTGGTCCAATCGATGAGCTACGTGCAAAATACGGCACCAACGCCGATGTTGCACCGCTACCTTCGTCGCTGAAGACCAAACCAAATCTAGTCATCAAAGCAAACCGCCATGCTCGCCCAACAGGCGATCGCACCGGTTTCCTAGCAAACCCTAAGGAGGTATAAGATGGCTTGGCATGAGTGGCCTCTGATCCTATTTACAGTATTGGCACAAACTGCTGTTGGTGCTTTCATCCTGCTTGGTGCAGTGATCCTGAGCGGCAAATTGTGTATTGGCGTCAATGATCGCCTGCACAAAGCGATGTTCTTCATCTGGGTGCTAATGGGCCTTGGCTTCATGGCTTCAACCATGCACCTAGGTAGCCCACTACGTGCATTCAATGCGCTGAACAATGTGGGTAGCTCTTGGTTGTCTAACGAGATCTTCACCGGTAGTGCCTTCTTTGGCCTAGGTGGTGTTTACTGGCTGCTTGAAATGCTGGACAAGGGCAGCGAGAAAATCCGTAAAGCCCTGCTTGTAGCCGGTATGGTGGTTGGCCTGAGCTTTATGTTCTCAATGACCAAACTGTACCTACTGGACACAGTACCGACGTGGAACACGGTTTACACACCTATCGCCTTCCTGAGCACTATGGTGATTTCTGGCCTTATCTTTGGTCACCTGCTACTAACTGGTGCCCAGCATAAGATGGCTGGCCTAGACCGAGTATTGCCATACGTAGGTGCAATCGCTGTTGTCGTTAGCTTGGTTGCTCTTGTTAGCCAGCTAATTGGCCTGGCTGATATCCAAACATCAGTGATCACAGCAGCAGAGCTGATTCCGAACATGGCGCAACTGCAGATCATCCGTATTGGTCTTCTGCTTGCAGCCCTAGCGGTATGGTTCATTCCTAACCTGATGAACAGCCGTCCAGCGATGCCTGTTATGGGCGTGAGCTTTGCGCTGGTACTGCTTTCAGAGCTAGTTGGCCGTGGCGTGTTCTATGGCCTACACATGACCGTCGGTCTGTAATATTTAGCTGACGTCAAATAGATCAAAGGGAGAAATGGCCATTGCCGTTTCTCCCTTTTTGCATCTTGCTTGCATTTTGTTTTCAGTCTGCACACCTAGCGATTACGGAATGTAGACTAGCAACTCAAGCAGATCATCCCAATTCCCTGCCAGAAACCAAGTCGCAAAAAATACGCCGAGTCCAAACTTCAGGCATAGAAGAAACATCCCTATCTTCGTCTTCACGGAATCAAAGTTAGCCATCGTCATCTTAAAACCACCAGCCTCTTGAACAAACAAGGCGAAGTCTCTCAATGATCATGCTCATGAGGCAATGGTGAACCGTCTGTTTTTATATTTTTTTAGATATAACTAACCGTCAAACCATAATCATGACAAACACAACCAAAATAAGAATAAATATCATTACATAACGCACTGATATGTAAGACGTAATTCACACTCTACATTTTTGTATGATGAATATCACAACCCGTTACATTTTATGCCGCTATCGCATTTATATGCGCCGTTTATTGATAGAAAACAAAGCTAGCCTAATACGACCAGTCGATTATCTCAAAAGAACTCTACCTCTAAAGTAGTGTGAATAACGAAAATCAAGAGAATGTCGTGCTATGAAAAATACAATTAAGCAGCTCTTCTCCCCTAACTTCAGTCGTCGTGATTTCATGAAATCCACGTCTGCGGTAGGCGGGTTAGCAGCCGTTGCCGGTAGTATTTCCCTACCCTTTAAGTCATCCCCTGTTGCTGCGGCAACAACTCCTTCCGAAGAAAAAATTGTCTGGAGCGCCTGTACTGTAAACTGCGGCAGCCGGTGTCCGCTGCGGATGCACGTTGCCGACGGCGAGATCAAATGGGTTGAAACCGACAATACCGGTGATGATGAATACGGTAACCACCAGGTTCGAGCCTGTTTACGTGGTCGCTCTATGCGCCGCCGGGTATACAATCCTGATCGCCTAAAGTACCCAATGAAACGGGTTGGCAAACGTGGTGAAGGCAAATTCAAGCGTATCAGTTGGGATGAGGCCTTTGACGAAATTGCCAATAATTTAATGCGGATCCGTAAAGATTATGGCAACGAGGCCATTTACCTCCAATACGGTACGGGTACCTTAGGTGGCACAGTCACCAAGTCTTGGCCTCCTGGCTCAAGCCTTCTTGCTCGCCTAATGAATCTAAGTGGCGGCTACTTGAACCACTATGGCACCTACTCTACAGCACAAATCTCCGCAGGTTTACCTTACACCTTTGGAAGCGGTGCGAATAACTCTTTTTCAGATATCGAAAACACTAAACTCATTGTTCAGTTTGGTAACAACCCAGCGGAAACCCGCATGTCTGGTGGTGGCCAAATACACCACTTAACAGAGTCTAAAAACCGCTCAAACGCCAAGATGATTGTCATCGATCCTCGCTATACCGACACTGCTGGCGGTCGTGAAGATCAGTGGATCCCAATCCGCCCGGGTACTGATGCCGCGCTTGTCGCCGGTATGGCCCACGTCATGATCAAAGAAGATCTGGTCGACCAGCCATTTCTCGATAAGTATTGTGTTGGCTACGATGAAAAAACATTGCCGGCCTCGGCACCAGCCAACTCTGACTACAAGTCCTACATCTTAGGGCGTGATGTTGATGGTATTGAAAAAACACCAGCCTGGGCTGCTAACATTACCGGTATACCAGCAGATGTCATCATAAAACTATCCCGTGAAATTGCCTCGACTAAGCCATGCGCAATTTTTCAAGGGTGGGGGCCACAGCGTCATGCTAACGGTGAGCTTACGGCACGCGCTATTTCGATGCTCTCAATTTTGACGGGTAACGTCGGTATTGCTGGCGGTGGTACAGGGGCGCGTGAAGGCAACACGTCTATTCCTTTCGTTCGCTTCCCTATTCCAGAGAATCCAGTCAAAACGTCAATATCATTCTTCTTATGGACCGATGCCATCTTCAGAGGCACAGAGATGACCGCAAAAGCAGATGGTGTTCGCGGTAAAGACAAACTCGATGTGCCAATCAAGTTCATCTGGAACTATGCGGGCAATAGCATGGTGAACCAGCATTCTGACATCAACCGCACCCATGAAATCCTGCAGGATGATAAAGCCTGTGAGATGATTGTCGTTATCGACAACCACATGACCTCATCAGCCAAATATGCAGACATCGTGCTTCCGGATCTCACCACTTCCGAGCAATCAGATTTCTGTATGGACGGGGCTGCGGCAAATATGCCGTACTTCATCTTTGCTAGCCAAGCGATCTCCCCTGTCTTTGAAGCACGCAGCATCTACGACATTTGTACTGAAGTCGCCAAGCGACTTGGTATTGAGAAAGAATTTACGGAAGGTCGGGATCAAGAAGGCTGGTTACGCCACCTATACGCAGAAACGCGCAAGGCAGACCCAAGCCTACCAGACTTTGAGGCTATGCGTGAAAAGGGAATCTACAAACGTAAGACAGAACATTTCGTTGCCCACGAAAGTTTCCGAAAGGATCCTGACAGTAACCCTCTGGCAACCCCATCAGGCAAAATTGAAATCTATTCAGAGCGCTTAGCCAATATCGCTGCCGAGTGGGATCTGCCTGAAGATGATGTTATCCACCCATTACCCGTCTATGCCTCCACCCATGACGGCTGGGATGATCCTAAACGCAGTCAATACCCACTACAGCTCACAGGTTTCCACTACAAGTCTCGTACCCACTCTACCTACGGTAATGTGAAACAAATAATGGAAGCCGCACCGCAGCAGATTTGGCTTAACCCTATGGATGCCCAGCAACGCGGAATTAAGCACGATGATCCAGTTCGTATCTTCAACGAACGAGGCGAGATACACCTCACCGCTAAAGTCACTCCAAGAATGATGCCTGGCGTCACAGCCCTTGGCGAGGGTGCTTGGTATGCACCGGATAAGAACGGTGTAGATCATGGCGGTAGCATGAACGTGCTGACAACCCTAAGACCAAGCCCATTGGCCAAAGGGAACCCACAGCATACCAACCTCATCGACGTGCAACTGCTGAAAAAAGCATAAGGTTTAAACCATGAAACAATACGGTTTTTATATTGATTCAAGCAAATGCACCGGCTGTAAAACCTGTCAGCTATCGTGCAAGGACAACAAAGATTCAGACATCGGCGTGAATTACCGCCGTGTCTACGAGTACACCGGCGGCAATTGGGTCAAAGAAGGCGAAACCTTCCGCCAGGATGTGTTCTCCTACTACCTATCTATCGCCTGTAACCATTGTGATGAGCCAGCCTGTGCCAAAGTTTGCCCATCGGGCGCCATGCACAAGCGCAAAGAAGATGGCCTGGTTATCGTTGATACCGATACCTGTATTGGCTGCCAGTACTGTTCAATGGCTTGTCCTTACGGCGCCCCTCAATACGATGCCGACAAAGGCCACATGACCAAATGTGATGGTTGTTACGAACGTGTCGGTCAGGGCCTTGAGCCTATCTGTGTCGGCTCTTGCCCACTGCGTGCTTTGGAATTTGGTCCTATCGATGAGCTACGCAAGAAATACGGTACCAATGCTGATGTCGCCCCACTGCCTTCATCGCTAAAAACAAAACCAAACATTGTCATTAAACCAAATCGTCACGCCCGCCCAACCGGCGATCGCAGCGGTTTCCTAGCAAACCCTAAGGAGGTATAAGATGGCTTGGCATGAATGGCCCCTGATCCTATTTACCGTGCTGGCACAAACTGCCGTAGGCGCCTACTTGTTACTCGGTGGCGTGATCTTGAAAGGCAATCTGTGTGTGGGCGTTAGCGACCGCCTGCACAAGGCGATGTTCATCCTGTGGGTATTAATGGGGCTGGGTTTCGCGGCTTCTACTATGCACCTAGGTAGCCCGCTGCGTGCTTTTAACGCCCTCAATCAGGTGGGTAGCTCTTGGCTATCCAATGAAATATTCACCGGCAGCGTATTCTTTGCCCTTGGTGGTGGTTACTGGTTGTTAGAGGTGTTAGACAAAGGCAACGAAGCGCTGCGCAAACTGCTACTTGCATCCGGTATGCTGGTGGGTATCGCCTTTATGTACTCCATGATCAAACTGTACCTGCTTGATACGGTACCGACTTGGAATACTGTTTATACCCCGATTGCCTTTGTAATGACGATGCTGACATCTGGCCTGATCTTCGGCCATTTGTTACTTACAGGCTCACAGCACAAGATGGCAACCCTAGATCGCATCTTGCCATTTGTTGGCTCGTTAGCGGTAGCAATTAGCCTGACAGCCTTAGTCAGCCAGCTTATCGGTCTGGGAGATATCCAAACCTCAGTTACTACGGCTGCTGAGCTAATCCCTAATATGGTTCAATTGCAGGTTATCCGTGTCGGGCTATTGCTCGGTGCTCTAGCAGTGTGGTTCATCCCAAACCTGATGAACAGCCGCCCTGGTGTTCCTGTTATGGTGTTGAGCTTTGGCTTGGTACTGCTATCAGAATTGGTTGGCCGCGGAATTTTCTACGGCTTGCACATGACGGTGGGTATTTAAGCTCAATCTCTAGTTTCAACAAAACAAAACGGGAGCCTAATTCAGGCTCCCGTTTATTTTTGGCTCTAATCCGAGATTAGAAATTAGCTGTCATACCCAAGTACCAGCTGCGTGGCTCAATCGAATAGCTACGACGGGTCACTTCGAAATCATCAAACTGCTCATCAGTAATGTTGCGCACGCCCGCGCGCAGACGCCAATCGCTGTTGATAAGGTAGTTCATACCTAGGTCAGCAGTCGTGAAGCTTGGACGGTATAAATCACTACCAGAATCAATCAGAGCTTCGCCTGTGTAGTTAACACGTAGGAAGGTATCAATGTAATCAGTCGCATACCAAGTAGCACGTACATTCGCTTGATGGTCTGGACGATCTTCAAGAGCTTTACCAGTCGTTTTATCTTCAGTATCAAGATACGTGTAGGCACCGTTAAGCTGAATTGACTCAGTCACATCATAGTGCGCAGTAAGCTCTAGACCCTGTGTCATGGCTTTATTGATATTCTTATAGGTGTAAATATCACGTCCATCAGGTGAGATACCAATTGCATTGTCACGGTCCTGATCAATCAAATTCTTGATATCATTGCGGAACAGACCGGCTTCAATACCCCAAGTTGCTTCGTTGTAAATCGCAGAAATCTCGTAGCTGACGCTGGTTTCAGGATCTAGATCTGGGTTACCAACAACCTGACAGTCACCCTTACAGCTGTTGATGATATTTTCTTCTGACGTTTGCAGCAATGTCGGTGCATTGAACGCAGAGCCTACACCACCCTTCAACGTCAACTTATCCGTCACTGTATTCACCAAGTAAGCACGTGGGCTCCAGTGGCTACCGTATGATTCGTGAAAGTCGAGGCGAGTGCCATAAGTCAGCGTATACGCGTCGTTAATGTCCCACTGATCCTGTACAAACAGCGCCTGCTCATGAACATCAGCCTTACCCGTTTCCGTTAAACTCTGAGGGTTCTTAAGCTCCGAATAACTCCATTCACCACCGAACGTCAATGTATGGTTGCCAAAGTAAGTCGTACCGTGGCCATAGACTTGCTGGTTTGTCTCATCAATGTCTGAAACGCCGGTGTCAATTTCTGCCGCATCGACGCTTGATACCGCATCACGGTTATAGCGAAGTTGAGCCTCACCCCAGTCAAACATACCGTTGTAAGTCAGTGCCTGCATATCACGCTTAACACGTGAGTCGGAGTCAGTAAGGCCAACGGTCGACTCAATCATACCGTCACGTTCATCATCGGTATAAGAAAAGTCAAAAGCAATGTCATGCATATCATTGATATACCAAAGAAGATTACCGCTTACCGCAAGGGTTTCGCGCTCTTCAAGCGTAGTCGCTTGTGAACGGTCATATTCACCATTAGAGCCTTCTGCCTGGCCAGAGAAAGCGCTATAAGCATCACGCTGTGTTTGGCTAACAGAAAACGTCATATACAGTTCATCATCAATCAGCGCACCGGAAGTTTTAAACCCAGCAGAGTATTGACCACCGTTGTCATCATCACGGTAGCTGTAATCGCCACTGATTTGCGAATTCCATTCATTAGTTGGCTTTTTGGTGATCACGTTGATCACACCGCCTAATGCTTCCGAGCCATATAGAGCAGACATTGGGCCACGGATCACTTCAATTCTCTCGATGCTTTCTTTTGGGATTGCTGATAAATCAAAGTCATTACCGCGGAAAATGGCATTAGAAGAACTTAGTTTACGGCCATCGACCAAAATCATGGTGAATTTCGGGTTTAGGCCACGGATGGAAATCATCTCACGCCCTGCTCGTCCGCCATCCATTTGGCTTTCGACACCAGCAATATCTTTGACCAAGTCATTCAGCGCAAGGCTCGGCTCTGACAAAATATCTTCTTCTGTCACCACTGCAATTGACGCCGGAGCTTTTGCCAATGTGGTCTCAGTACGTGTTGCCGTAACAACCATCTGCTCATCTGTTTGTTCTTCATGAAGGTCAAACTCTGCGTACGCAGGAACAGAGAAAAACACAGAAGCAACAGCAAGTGCCAAAGGCTTACGAATGAAAGAGGTGCTGGTATACATAAACGTCCCTATATAGAACTATAAAGCCAAATATAATGATAATGATAATGATAATGATTCGCATTAGACATATTATTCATAAAAATGGCAATACAAGTTCCATTCGGGTTTTGAATTGTGATTATTCAATATTTAGATAATTACTGCATATTAAATTCACTTTTTAGCTTATATGCAGTTGCTTGATAATATCCCTTACCCACATACAAAGCTCATCATTGTGGTATCGCTTATGCCAATACAAATAGACATCTTGATAAGGTGATCTTAACCCTTCCGGCACAGGTCGAGCCACTAAATTGCGGTTGATGCAGGCTTCTTCGGCAAATGGCGTTGGCAGGTGGAAGATCACATCTGAGTGCTCCGCCATTGCCGGGGCAACGTTGAAATTGGTCAGCATTAACGGCGTGGAAACCGGTTTGTTCCTGTCCGACAAACCAAGATCCCTAAAGCGCTGTTCTATCGATAGGTTGCGATCACCATGTAATGAAATTTGGCCAAACTGGCATGCAGCCAATTTTTCAGGGGTGAGCTCCTGCTGTGCCATGGGGTGGTCGGCACTCATCAGCAGCCTGTAATCACGAGATGCTATGAAGCTACGATAAATATTCTGCTCAAAAGAGGGTGGTTGCTGTGTCGATAAGACGAAATGCACGTCACCTGCTATGAGCGCATCAAAATGCCGCTTAGGCACGGTATCAATCTCAAGGATCAAACTCTTGGTCATGTACCAGGCGATCCAATGAGGCCAGCATAGAGCTGATCTCGGTTTTTACCGATTCAGCCTTCGGCGTCAATTCATAACCGTGGCTAGATCGAACCAACAAGTCATCATTGAACAGAACCCGGCACTTTTGCAACGAGCGGCTCACCGACGGCTGGCTGATATCTATTTGGCATAACTTCATAATTCAATAACAACTTTCCATTTATCTCAACACAGTTAACCTGGCACGCTATCCAACGAAAACGCATAACTCAAAATCAAAATACGCATAGATTGCATATTCAAATATTGAATAACCACTATTCAAAGTCAAAATACCGTAGGTCAAATGAACTGTGCTACAGATAGCTTTCGACGCTCTAGAGTGTAAATAATAATTAATATTACTATGATTTATGCCACTTTCATGAGCAATATCAATAAAAACAATTCTCATTTGTGATTAGATTGCACTTATCAGCTTTTAATCAGCTTCAAGTTTACAAGGTTCGTTATGACTCACTTTTCCACTGCGTTAAAATCAGCACTTCTTGTGGGTGCAATGGCTATCAATTTCCCAGCTCTTGCAGAATCAGTGACCGTTGAGCACTCATTAGGCACAACTACCATAGAGCAGACCCCGCAGCGTGTTGTGGTCGTTGGTGGCCATGGCAGCCTTGATACTCTAAACCGTTTGGGGATTGAGCCTGTAGGTGCTGTAACAACCATGCTGCCGGAATACCTTTCAGATTACAGTGAGAAAGCCACTCATATCGGCAGCATGAAAGAAGCCAATTTTGAGCAAATCTTCACCCTTCAGCCTGACGTAATCATTGCAGAGAGCCGCATGGCAGATGCCTACCCGACCCTATCGCAAATTGCGCCGACGGTTATGCACGTTGTTGAAAATGGCAACTACTGGGAAGACACCAAGAACAACTGGCGTATGCTGGGCAAAATCTTCGACAAAGAAGCAGAAGCCGAGCAGCTGATTAAAGAAACTGAAGCCCAAATGGCTGAAGTGCGTGAGCAAGTTCAAGCGCAAGGGCTGAAAATCCTAGCGGTAATGAACAACGGTAACAACGTATCCATGTTCGGTGAAGTGAGCCGCTTCTCGGTGCTATTTGATGAATTCGGCTTCGAGCCAGCACGTACTTCTGATACACAAAACCCTCACGGCAACCTGATTTCATTTGAATTCATCGCCGATGCAGCCCCTGATGTACTATTCGTGCTTGATCGCGAAAGCGCAATTGGCCAAAGCTCTGGCAAAGCCCAGCAGCTATTTGATAACCCGCTAGTCAAAAGTACCCCAGCGTACAAGAACAACCGCATTGTGTTCCTAAACCCAAGTGCATGGTACCTGACAATCGCTGGTGTTAACGCCACTGAAGTCATGATTGATGATGCACGAAAAGCGGTAATGTCTACTCAATAACAACCTATCAGCCCGGCGTTAGCCGGGCATTATTACCATGCATAATAAAAAATTATTCTGGGCCGTTATTGCCCTTGTCCCACTCGCGGCCTTTTCGCTCTTTATTGGTGTCGCCAATATCAGCCTAGGGAGTTTTCTCGCTGGCGATGAGCATACCCTTTCCATTCTATTCGGCAGTCGCTTACCGCGTTTACTGGCTATTTGCCTTGCTGGCGCAGGTTTGAGCGTCGCAGGTTTGATCATGCAGCAGGTCTGCCAAAACAGATTCGCCGCCCCATCGACAACTGGTACGATTGATTGTGCAATGTTGGGCTATGTGCTGGGTATTGTCTTTTTCGCTGGTGCCAACCGCTGGATCAGCCTTGGCGTAATTCTGACTTTTGCGCTGGTTGGTACGCAGGTCTTTGTTCAGTTTTTACAGCGCTTGCAGTTCAAGAATGCCGTTTTGGTTCCGCTTATCGGCATCATGTATGGCAACGTGATCTCGGCAATGACCACCTTTATTGCCTATCGCTATGACTTGGTTCAAACCATGTCGGCTTGGACTGTCGCTAACTTTGCGTCAGTACTGCAAGGCAATTACGAGTTCCTATACCTAGCCCTACCCGCCTGTTTGGTTGCCTACTACTTCGCCAGCCAATTCAGCGCTGCCAGTGTTGGTGAGAGCTTTGCCAAAAATATCGGCCTGGATTACCAGAAAATTGTATTTATCGGTGTATTGATCGTCGCCATCTTGGCTTCAACAGTAGTGATGATCGTCGGTGTTATTCCGTTTCTTGGCCTCATTGTTCCTAATCTGGTCGCTATCTTTATGGGCGATAACATGCGCCGCAACCTGCCTTGGACGGCCTACTGGGGTGTGGTGATGGTACTGGCCTGTGACATCCTGGGTCGCTTGATTATTTTCCCTTATGAAATGCCTATCTCGATGATCATCAGTATTTTCGGTGGGGCTATCTTCATTGCTCTTGTTCTGAAGGATAAATCCAATGCGTGATGGTGTTAAAGTTTCCCTACTTGCGGTATTTGGGTTACTCATTACTGCCTATTTCATTGGCCAAGGCCTCAACGCCCAGAACTATCAGTTCTTCTTGTCGCTACGCCTACCTAAGGTAATGGCAATTGTGCTGGCCGCGATTGCCATTTCAAACTCGTCGCTAGTATTCCAGACCATTACCAATAACCGTATCCTGACGCCTTCGATCCTAGGGTTCGATTCACTCTATGTGATGATACAGGTGATTATCGTGGTGATGTTCGGCAGCATGAGCGTGTGGTTTGCCGATGCCAAGGTGAACTTCCTGCTTACAACACTCACCATGAGCGGCTTCTCTATGTTACTGTTTAGCCTGTATTTCCGCCGGGCCAACAGCAATGTCTTCACCTTGCTATTGATTGGTATTATTTGCGGTAGCTTGTTCAGCAGTATTACCAGTTTCTTTACTATGATTCTGGATCCGAATGAGTTCGCCAACTTGCAAAACACCATGTTCGCCAGTTTCAATAACGTCAATGGGCAATTGGTTTACTGGTCGATTATCCCTCTTGGCATTTGCCTTGCGTTGCTGTTCTCCCTTTCCAATAAGCTTGATGTGTTCTGGTTGGGGACTGACAATGCCAAAAGCCTTGGGGTTGATACCCATAAGGTGACCATGCAGGTCATGATGGTGATCACTGTCATGGTCGCTATCTCAACGGCTCTGGTTGGCCCAGTACTGTTCTTTGGCTTGATCGTGGTGAGCTTAACCCGCCAACTATTTCGCAGTTACCACCACCGCTTCCTGATGCTAGCTGCCAGTACCATGTCGATTGTGCTGCTTGTTGGCGGCCAATGGCTCATCGAGACCGTCTTCGCTTTCGATACCACTATCAGCGTCATCATCAACTTTGTTGGTGGTAGTTACTTCCTCTTCCTTCTAATGCGTAACAAGTTTTGATTTATCATGATTAAGTTAACTGGACTCTCAAAAAAATATAACGGCAACTTGGTGGTTAGCGAGGCGAGTGCCCTGTTCCCATTAGGAGAGGTGACTTCGATTATTGGCCCTAATGGTGCCGGTAAAAGTACCCTACTTTCAATGGCTAGCCGCCTAACAGAAAGTGATGCCGGTGAGGTGCTGATTGCTGGCAAGCCGCTCTCACAGTGGGATACCCAAGAGCTATCTACTCGCCTGGCGGTATTGCGCCAGTCGAACAATATCAATATGCGTTTTACCATTCGTGAACTGGTTGCCTTTGGCCGTTTCCCGCATAGCAAGGGCCGCCTAACCAACGAAGATAACCGTATTATCGATGAGGCTCTTGAGCACCTAGATATCACCGAGATTCAGGATAAGTTCCTTGATCAACTCAGTGGCGGCCAACGCCAAATGGCATTCATTGCCATGGTGGTCGCGCAAGATACCGACTACATCTTCCTCGATGAGCCGCTGAATAACCTGGATATCAAGCACTCGGTGGAAATCATGCAGACTATCCGCCGTCTTGCCCACAAGATGAACAAGGCCGTCGTTATCGTGATCCACGATATCAATTTTGCTTCTTGTTATTCAGACAACATCGTTGCGATGCGCAAAGGCGAAGTAATAAAAAGCGGCAAGGTTGATGAGGTCATCCAACAGTCAATCATGGAAGACATCTACAATATCCCATTCAAGATCCAAGAAGTCGATGGCAGCCGTATCTGTATGTATTACGGCAGCTAATTCCGGCGGTTTCTAACCAACAAAAAAGCGGCGAGTACATGCTTACATAACTATGAAAGCATAGGTACTCGCCGCTTTTTCTGTTTTCAGGAAAACCGCGCTATCCCTGAGCTATCCTGAACGATTCCTAGACAGAGGCAGGCTGAATTGCCGTTAATTCAAAACTGATCGCCCCCATAGGGCAAGAAGACCGGCATTGACCACAGCCAGTACAACTCTCTTTGACTACAGCAGGGCGTTTTTCACTGAGATCAATTGCCTGTTTCGGGCATTCTTCTGCACACATATCGCAATAGCCATGCAAAACACGGCGACAGGCACCGCTAAACACAGGGATCATCCCCGTTGAGGCCACGTTGTTAGATAAAGCTTTAGTTGGGCAAGCTTTCTGACACTCACCGCAATCCGTGCAATAGTTGCAGTCTAGGTGCAGCTCTGGCTTGCCATCGATCATCGCAATCACTTGCTGCGGGCAGGCTTTCTCGCATTCTCCGCAACCATCACATAGCTTATCCAACAGCGTTTCATCAACAGCTTGCGGAGGACGGGCGGCTTTACGTGTGAAAGGCTCCAACACAGCGGCCTGGTGGGTTTTCTTCACCCCGCCCAGCAAACCACGAAACAACCCCCTACGACTGACTTGCTTGTGCTCCAGCACCGCTTTGTAATACTTCTCGCTTTTCTCTTCCATCACCCTGCCTACCGTTTCATTCTATTAGCGGTATAAGCGCACAATTCGGTAGTCGGCTTTCACCAACTGGGCAAACTGGCGCAGCGTGCCTTCGGCAGCGAAGCTGATGCCGCGGTAAAAATCTGTCTCAGCCTGCTCGCGCATGATATGCAGCATGCGAGGAGCCCAAGTCAGTACATGCTCACTCAGAAACTTTTCCAAGACACATAAAATCGGTAATTGCTTGTCTTCATCAACCTCTTGCTGCAAAGCCATTTCAGTCAAATGGGCAAGGAACGTAAAGATCAAACCGATGTGGTCTTCTGGCTCGCGCTCTCCGGTATCAATCTCGATGCCAAACTGGGCGTAAAAGGCTTTAATCGCCAAGGTAGGCGGGCCAAACAGGGTTTGATCTTCCGTCAGGTAAACCGAAGCCCAAGGCGCAGCTTTCAAGGCATCAGGCCCGATGAACAAGGCTTGGTAATCATCTGCCAGTGATTTAATTTCAGGTTTGTTTTTCAGTAATTCAAGCCCCTGCTCAACAGAGTCATTATCGGCATCCAGCGGCCACTGGCCAATCAGGTCATTTTGATAAATGGCATCAACAAACTCAGCAGTAGGTGCCTGGTGAAAAGCTTGGTAGAAGAAGCGGCTAACTAGCGATAAGCCTGCGACAGTTTGAAATTGTTGTTCGGTCATATTTTTTCCAAAAAAGAAGGCTGAATAATCAGCCTCCCTTGCTTAATCAATGAGTAAGTAGCTTCGTCGCTCTAATGCGAACAATTACATGCCTGCACTTGCACTGATGTAAACATCGTAGAAGAAGGCACGGCCCATAAACTCTGATACCAATACAAGCACAAAGCTGGCAATCGCAACATGCTTAGCATTGCAGTTACCCTTCATAGCACTTACTAGCCAGAATAATACACCAGCAAGCAACAAACCAACACGCACTAGCGCCAAGCGGAAAGAGTAATCCACCACTTCAAACGGATTAACGTGAACGTTAAGCTGGCCTAGCCATACAAGGTAAGCGGCATAACCCATCAGGGCGATAAGGCCAAAGCCGGCAGCTGAAACCGCCAAAGTACGATCTGCCTTTGCACCAAGTTCACCCAGACTTGCTGACTGAGCGCGCAGCATGACTGCAGCAGCAATTGGCCCCAGTACAGCAGCGGTCATCAGGAACTGGAACGAGGTAAATGGTGTATTCCACGTCGGCACTGTCGCCAACGTATACACATTAGCAATGGCCAGGATGAATACCACACCCAGAACCATGGCAACCGGCAGCAACATTTTGCGGATTGCAGGCATAAGGTTAAACAAGCGCATACCTGTGTAAGCCGCACCTGCACCACCGAATAGGCTCAAGCCAACAATTTCCAGGCTTAGCGCACTGCCGTGTGCCAAACCAAACATCACGTTGAACATACGGAATGGCTGGCCGAGGTGAGTGACAGAAGCCACTGCACCGATGCCTAGCAAAACAAATACCGCGATAAAGCTACGAGTCATGCTTTGGGACATGGCTTTTTCATTTGGCTTGAACAGCATTTCAACCAAGCCAAGCGCAATGAACATACCGACCGCACTTTGTGCCAATACGGTAAAGAAAACTAGCGATAACTGGCTCATGCGCCCACCTCCGTTGGGTTCTGGATACTACCCTTGGTATCGCCGCTCAGCTTGCTGTTTGAGCAAGTGCTAACGATAAGGTTCGGGCTGGTCAAGCGTGGATCTGGCAATGGTGCAATATCCGCACGGGCACCGTACTTCTGGCGTAGCTCGTGGATAGGACCAAAGTCAATCGCACGTAGCGGGCAAGATTCAACACACACTGGCTTCTGGCCTGTACCGATACGCTCGTAACAGCCGTCACACTTGGTCATGTGTTTCTTCTCTGGGTCGTACTGAGGCGCGCCGTAAGGGCAAGCCATCTCACAGTAGCGGCAACCCACACATACATCGCCATCAACCACAACCAGACCGTCTTCTTCACGCTTGTGCATTGCACCCGTCGGGCATGCCTTGGTACATGCCGGGTTGCTACAGTGGTTACAACTGATAGACATGTAGTAAGCAAACACATCATTGGTAAACGTACCGTCTTCGTGTTGTACCCAGTCACCGCCCGCGTATTCGTATACACGACGCCAGTTAACACCTACTGGTAGGTCACTTCTGTCTTTACAAGATACTTGGCACGTTTTGCAGCCAGTACACTTACTGGTATCTACGTGGAAACCATATTGAGTCATTTACGCTTCTCCTTAGGCCTTGGCTACTTCAACTAGAATGGTGTGCTGTGGGTTACCTTTCGATAACGGGGTTGCACGCTGTGACGTTAGCGAGTTGATACAACCGCCTTGGTCAACACCTTTCTTGTCAGGGCTATACCAAGCACCTTGGCCTAGGGCTGTCACGCCCGGCATGATACGAGGAGTCACTTTGATCGCAACGCGGATTTCACCACGGTCGTTCCAAACCTTCACGAAGTCACCGCTCTTCAGGTTGCGTTTAGCAGCATCGACAGGGTTCATCCAAATACCGTCAAATACCGCTTCGCGCAGCCACGGAATGTTGTGGTACGTCGAGTGGGTACGGCCTTTGGTGTGGTAGCCAAATAGCTGCAGTGGGAATTCCTTGGTCTTAGGATCCAAGTGGCTTTCCCACGTTGTCACGTATTGCGGAAGTGGCGTGATCACATCACCTTCTTTCAGCTCCCACTCTTTGGCAATCGTCTCTAGCTTGGTCGAGTAAATCTCGATACGGCCAGATGGGGTGCCAACTGGGTTCGCTTCTGGATCCTTACGGAAGTCTTCCAGGGCGATACGGCCTTCTTTCGGCGCCACCACAGTATAAGGGCCTTCTTTTCGCAGCTGCTCAAGAGAAGGAATGTTTGGATCTTGCTTCATACGCTCGGCGTACAGGTGCTCAAGCCACTCATCACGGCTGCGGCCTTCAGTGAACTGGTCGTATAGGCCAAAGCGCTTAGACAGCTCCGCACACATCTGGTACGCACTGCGTGTTTCGTAAAGTGGCTCAATCGCACGTACTAGCGGCCATAGGCCCGCCATCGAACCTGACGAGTAACCGTCAGAGCTCACTTCGTTATTCTCGATAGTCGTTACATCTGGCAGCAATAGATCAGCATGGCGGGCAGATGCCGTCATGTGGTTATCACATACCACGATAAACTCAGCCAGTGACTCATCTTTGATGATTTCTGCGTTACGGTTTAGATCCGCATGCTGGTTCATCAATACGTTACCTGAGTAAGCAAGGATAAACTTGATTGGCGCACGCATACGCTCGTCACCCTGGATACCGTCGGTCTTATCGGTCATTTCCTCGTGACGCCAAATCGCATCGCTCCACTTGAAGAACGGGACTTTGACTTTAACAGGGTTAGTACCCACAGGGATACGCGGTGCTGGGTAACCGTAGTTGGCAGGCATATCGCCAGTATTGGTACCTGGTAGACCAATGTTACCGGTTAGGATTGGCAGCATAACGATAGAACGTGAAGTTTGCTCACCGTTCGCCTGACGCTGAATACCCGTACCCTGGGTGATAAAACATGGCTTCGCGGTACCGATTTCACGGGCAAGCTGGATAATTTTCTTCTCAGGAATACCTGTGACACCTGCCGCCCATTTTGGCGTTTTCTCAAGACCATCTGGACCTTGGCCCAAGATATGCGCTTTATAGTGACCGTTTGCTGGCGCACTTGCTGGCAGTGTCTTCTCGTCGTAACCCTGACAGTATTTGTCTAGGAACGCTTGATCGACTAGGTTCTCAGTGATCAATACGTGTGCGATAGCCTCAACCAATGCCGCATCAGTACCCGGACGAATGGCTAGCCACTCATCTTCTTTACCTAGCATGGTATCGGTGTAACGTGGGTCGATGATAATGGTACGGACATTTTTCTTGCGCTGTGCAGAGATATGCTCGTGGATCTCACCACCACCACTCATACGCGTTTCCGCAGGGTTGTAGCCAAACATGACTAGCAGTTCTGCGTTTTCGATTTCAGTGGTGTAAGAGCCGTAAGCCGCTGCCTTTTTGTCACCATAGGTGAATGGCAGAGCGAACATGATCTGCCCCCAGCTGTAGTTTCCGTAGTAATCCAGGAAACCACCCATCATGTTGAATAGTCGCTTGAAGCAATCTTTACCGTCAGTACGGTAACCCTGAGTACCCGAGCCATAAGTAATAAAGATAGAGTCATTACCGTACTCTTTGATGGTGTACTTGAGTTTGTCCGCCATCAGATCCAACGCTTCATCCCAGCTTATTCGCTCGAAACGCCCTTCACCACGCTCACCGACGCGCTTCATTGGGTATTTCAAACGATCTGGGTTGTAAACACGGTGCTTGATTGAGCGGCCACGAAGACACGCACGGATTTGGTGTTTACCAAATTCGCTATCATCACCACGGTTATCCGTTTCGATCTGGGTGATTACGCCATCTTTCGTGTGTACACGAAGTGCACAACGGCTACCACAGTTAACCATACATGCAGACCAGACAGTATTTGTCTCGCCAGCAACCTCTTCTTCTGTTTTTGCAACCGCTTTTAACGGAAGGCCAGAGCCTACAGTAGCGGCAGCGCCCCCAACAGCGGCACTCCACTTAATAAAGCTACGGCGCTTCATTGGCGAAAGAATTGCTTCGTTTATCCAGTTTTTCATATTGCGACCATTATGAATGAGGAGTAAAACATTCCCAAAAGTAATTTGTTATATAAAAACAATACAAATAACACAGGTTGTTTTACTTATTTATTATGCTGCTGATACTAAAGTAGTAGTAGTCACAAATTAATGATCCCCATCAATTTAAGACATTATGTGATAATAAATTAACGCAAGCACGTATTTTTTGAGCAACAGACCGTAAATATGTACAACTTCTTTATTTTTTTGAAATGCAATTTCGCAGCAAAACCTGCCCTAACCCCCCATATAGAAAGGCTTTAGCAATTGATAACTATCCGCAAATGAGAGGTGAACTCGCGATTTATACACTGTTAATTAATTTTCATAAACTGTCTTTTTTCTTAATAGAGCCACTTTTAAATAACCGAAATTAAAAGTAAAAATAAACTCACATGTATACTTTAATTCCTTTCCGATAATCAAACAAAATAACTTCCAGCATATAAAATTAATAAAAAAGCCCTGCAAAATATCTTTGCAGGGCTTTTCATTTTAACGTTGTTTTTAATATGTATTATTTCTTTTTAGCCGCTTGTTCTTCTAACGCCATACTATCTTCACGCTTCAGCACTTTATGGCCATCTTCGGTTACACCTTGTTTCCAGTAACTGCTGAAGTAACACATTTTACGGTCTACCTCTCTATCCGAAGTAATATAATTGCGGATAGCACGCATTTCACTGAACTCACAGGCACACCACACAGATAAACTGTCAGTATCGAGAGCAAGTGCTTTGACGCTGTCAGACAACGCGCATTCAGTGCTGATGTTGACAACCAACTCCACGCCTTCTGGCAATGTAAGTGGCTGTACATCAGCTTCAGTCGTTACATCAAGAACAACATGACCTTTCGCGCTCTCGGGCAATAACGCCAATTTGCCCTGCAACGCAGTTTGCGCAGTCATATCTGCAACCAACAAGAAACGCTCAGCCTCAACAGGCATCGCCTGAATCGGGCGAGGGCCAACCAAAGAAATAGTGTCTCCGGCTTGTGCTTTGAGTGCCCAGCGGGAAGCGTAACCACCGATATCGGGCGTAATTTCCCCTTCGACCTCTGCTAGCTCATGCTTGGCAATATCAATGGTTATCGTGCCATCTTCACCCTCAGAGCCAGCTTGATAACCTGAAACTGTAAAGGTACGCATCATAGGTCTTTGCCCCTCAGGCAGCGCACTGATATCCGTACTGCCATCAGCAGCAAATAGGAACTTCACATATTGCCCACCACTCTCTTGAGAAAAGTGGTGGCTCCCTTCACCGCCAAGCGTCAAACGGATCATATTTGGGGTGATCAGCTCGTTTCCCACTACTGAAAGCTGTTTTGGGCTCATCTTTGGACTCATCGCCTGGGCCATGTAATACTCCACATTAAAAGTGATAATAAGATTGATTATCACTGATAAAATCAGCTTACTTCAACTTAAAATTCGCTACCATGGCATTTAATTGGCTATTGGTAACAGCTAGTTGCTCGGTACTGGCGACAGAATCATCAGCGTTGCAATTGAGCTCGTTGATCATGTCGTGAATCGCAATCATATTTTTGTTCACCTCTTCGGTCACCACACTCTGTTCGTTGGCTGACGTGGCAATCTGGGTAGTCAGATCGTTGATCTGGCTAATGGAGTTAGTCATCGACTCCAAAGAAGCCATGACGTTGGCTGTATGCTCGACCGTCTGGGCGCAACTTCCCTTCGTCACATCCATCGACTGCACAACGACCGACGTTGCCTTGCGTAAATCCGATAGCATGGTATCGATTTCAGACGTACTCTGCTGCGTTCTCGCTGCCAGTGCCCTCACCTCATCAGCAACAACTGCGAAGCCCCTTCCCTGCTCGCCGGCACGAGCTGCTTCGATAGCCGCATTTAGTGCCAGTAAGTTGGTTTGCTCGGCAATTTCACCTATCACATGAAGTACTGCATCGATTTTCTCGAAGTCCTTGCTCATGGTCTGGATAGATACCGACATGCTTTCCACTTCCGTCGATAGCTGGTTCACGCTACCTGAAGCAATCTTCACCACATCCTTCGACTTCTCGGCTTCGACATTAGTCGCATGGGTGAAATCGGCAGCGCTCTTACCGCTATGCGCTACTGATTCAGCCGTTGCACTCATCTCATTTATTGCAGTCACCACTTTTTCTGTTTCTTGAGTATGGCGAGTGAGCAAAGACTTATTGGAATCCGCTTTGTCTTTCAATGCCGCCACTTCATGCTCAATGGCCAGGCTAGACTGCGAAACCTCCAGCATCATTCTTTGTAGGTTTTCAATAAACTGGTTAATTCCACTGGCTATCTTACCTAGGTCATCGTTGCTGTAGACATCTAAGCGCCGGGTGAGATCTGCATCCCCCCTTGAGAGACCAACAATGATGTTCCTGAGCGTACTGAGGTGCTTGAAGATGGTGTTGATAAAAAGAATGCTCAAAGGAATGGAAATCAAAGCCACCAGCACAAGCGCCATGGTAATACTGCCACTTAAGGCGTTGGTATTTTGCTGGATGTAACCGCGGTCAATATAGCCTGTCAGCGTCCATTGGCTATCACCTACCGTAAACTGGTTGGTATAAGGAATAAGATCACCGTCAGTACGGTTGCTAAAGAGTAACGAGCCTTTGCTATCTTTGAGGTCAAAGTAGCTCCCTTCCACTGATGACTGTGTCAGCAGTTGCTGCGTATTTCTCATATCTAGATAAAAGATATCACCGCCATTTCCACTAGGTACAGTAATTGAAATTAAAGGAATATCATTTTGATAGAAAATATCACTCACTGTCGTGCCATTGGCATTGTTTACCAATTCAATGTAATGATTTGCTACGGATTCATCATCAATCCGCCCTTTATCGGTAATAACAAAATCAGCAATCACTTTTGCAGCAGCATAAAACCCTGCACGCTCAGTAACTTCCTGAATACCAGTAATATCCAAACTAATATTTTCAGAAATCAATACTTTATTGCGTATGTCATCATACAGCTTATCTTTCACTAAGCTAATTTGTGCATTGATACTTTCAGCATCACTGTCAAAAATATAATGGCTCAAATAATAATTGACGCTAAAAAATGACGTAATGACGGTAGCTATTAATATAGCTATCAAAGTGGTAATTATTTTAACTTTAAATGATAGTTTATTTGCCATGTGTTATCCCTGTTGTGGCAAGTGTCGAGTACGAGAGATAGCCCATAGAATTATGGGAAAGAAACACCTTACATGGAGTGCCACAAAATAAATGTCGGTTTGATCGAGAAATAAAAAAAAGGCCCGATAATCGGGCCAAACGTTGGTAGGTATATACACATTTAATTTACGTGTATAAGGACTTTTTTATTTTTTAAAGAAAGCGCGTTTAAGTGCCACTTCCAAGCCACGTACTTCAGCAAGTCCTTTCAATCGACCAATCGCCGAGTAGCCTGGATTGGTTTTCTTCTTCAGGTCATCCAGCATTTGGTGACCATGGTCTGGGCGCATTGGGATCAGGCGGGTATCACCAGCTTCTTCACGGCGCTGCTCTTCTTCCAAGATAGCCATCACGACATTGTACATATCAACATCGCCATCAAGGTGAGCGGCTTCATGGAAGCTCAACTGGTTCTCTTCGCGCTGTGTTGAGCGCAAGTGCGTAAAGTAAACACGATCGCCATGTTGCTTAATCATATTCACCAAGTCGTTGTCACCACGGACACCGTAAGAGCCGGTACACATGGTAATACCATTATTCTTGCTTGGTACTTCTGCTGTCAGCCAATCAATATCTTCAATCGTCGAGACAATACGTGGCAGGCCAAGGATTGGGCGTGGTGGATCATCAGGGTGAACCGCCATTTTCAAGCCTGTTGCATCACACACTGGCATCAACTCGCTTAGGAAGTGCTTCATATGCTGACGCAGTTTGTCTTTATCAATGCCCGCATAGCGGTCAAGTTGTGCCTGAAACTCCTCAAGGGTGTAACCTTCTTCAGCACCAGGAAGACCGGCAATAATATTGCTTGTTAGCTGTGCAACTGCCTCTTCTGACATCGTATTGAAATATTCCAGTGCCTCAGCTTGCTCCTGAGCTGAGTATTCTTCTTCAGCACCCGGGCGTTTAAGAATAAATAATTCAAATGCCGCAAAAGCAATTTGGTCAAAACGTAGTGCCTTTGAGCCATCTGGCATTTCAAATTCTAGATCGGTACGTGTCCAATCTAATACCGGCATAAAATTATAACAAACCGTATCGATACCACATTCGGCTAAGTTACGAAGTGTCTGCTTATAATTATCAATCCACTGTTGGTAATTACCTGTTTGTGTCTTTATTTCTTCATGAACAGGCACACTTTCAACAACAGACCAGGTTAATCCTTTTTCTTCAATAATCGCTTTGCGCTTTAGGATTTCTTCCACCGTCCACACTTCACCGTTTGGAATATGATGTAGTGCGTTTACAATTCCCGTCGCACCCGCTTGACGAATATCATCAAGCGATACAGGGTCATTAGGGCCATACCAGCGCCAGGTTTGTTCCATGACAATCACCTTTTATAGACACACTTAACCCGCTCAATAATTCTGAGTTAAGTACTTTACAATTTAGAATGCACAATTACTTGAAAATAACTGCTTTTAAAGAGGCCAATAAAGACTCATTGGCCTAATTTAATTATTTGGCGGTTTATTTCTCACCACCAAGGAGAACTACCGGATTCGAGCTAAATAAGTAGCCATCAAAATTCGGATCATCAATATCAGAAAGTTCTAACAGGCGTTGTTTCACATTCTCAAGGTGTTGCCACATGGCATTTTTAGCTGCAATCGGATCCTTGCGCTGCATCGCTGCCAATATACGCGCATGATCTTCCAACCATTCCTCACGGTATGCCAGGTCAATAATGTGCGAGTGTAGCTTCTTCCACATCGGGCTTTGCTCACGCCGCTCCCACGATTGCTTTAGCATATCGACCAACACTGAGTTCTGCGTCGCTTCGGCAATACACATATGGAACTGCTCATCACCAAAACACTCATCTGCCCCAGAGGCAATTTCACTGCGCTCAAGATCCAGCGCCGCACGCATCTTCACAATATCACTCGGTGTCACCTGGATAGCTGCAAACTCGGCAATATTACTTTCGAGCAACTGCCTTGCCTGCAGCATTTCGAATGGACCTGCATCATCGCTGATCACATTCTCCCGGCTATTGGAGTGGCTAGGAATATTGAGGACATAAACCCCAGACCCCTTCTTCACCTCAACAAGATTTTCAAGTTCTAGCATAATAATCGCTTCACGGACTACCGTTCGGCTGACATCCAGTCGCTCGGCGATATCCCGCTCTGGCGGTAACCGATCGCCCACTTTATAGCGGCCATCGATAAGTTCTTGTCTCAACACCAAACCAAGCTCTTGGTATGGGCGTTTCGGTTCGAAGGGCATCATGATGATATTGTCACTTTTTTCCATTGCACTTATTCGCCATCATAATGACCAATATAAATTGGTCAACCTCTTAATGTAAAAGTGTGGCAACACTTTGATTTTTATGGTTACAACAGTCTGTTTTTACCGCTTATTGAACCGCTTTAATGCGCTCTACGATTTCGTTCAGCTCAGGGTTAGATTTCTCTAGCTCATCGTACATTGGCTGTACCGCTTCAACGAATGCCGTTTTATTTGGCTTAACAAAAGTTACGCCCATTTTCTCTGCTTTAGCACGCTCTTTCGCTTCAGACTCAGCCCATAGCTCTTTCATCACTTCCATCGAGCTCATCGCTGCTTTTTTCAATGCTTCCTGGTGTTCTTCTGATAGACCATCGTAGGCTTTGGTCGAGATAACCAGTACATCAGGAACCATGGTGTGCTCATCTAGGCTGAAGTACTTAGATACTTCACTGTGACGGCTCAGGCTGAATGAAGGAATATTGTTTTCTGCTGCATCAACAACACCTTGCTGCAGTGCTGTGTAAAGCTCACCGTATGCTAGCGGCGTTGGGCTACCACCCAGTGCATTTACCATCGCAATCGCTGACGGGCTAGGCTGAACACGGATCTTCATACCTTTCAGATCTTCAGGTGTTTCAATTGGCTTAGATGTGTAGAAGCTACGAGCACCAGCATCATAGTAAGTCACACCGATGAAACCACTGTCGCGAGAAGACGCTAGGATTTCCTCACCTACTTCACCTTCTTTCACGTTGTAGTAGTGAGTCTTATCACGGAATAGGTATGGCAGGTTGAATGCCGAGTAAGCTGGAGCAAAGGCTTCAAGCTCAGCAGCGTTGGTTTTTACCATTTCCAATGCGCCGTTCTGCATTAGCTCCATGGATTCACGCTGGGTACCTAGCTGCGCATCAGGGTAGATACGGATGCGAACTTCGCCATCAGTCAGAGCGCGAACTTCTTTGGCCATGTGGTCCATCGCTTTATGTACTGCATGGTCACGCGGGTGGTTGTGACTTAGCTTGAAGGTCGTTGCTGCGTAAGCAGAAGCTGTAGCACCAAAAGTAAGGGCAGCACCGATCACTGCAGTAAGTGCACTTTTACGCGTCATCATTGTTATATCTCCGTGGAATTGGTTGTCCATTGTGTAGGGTATTTCTTAAGTACGGGGCCAATATTGCGTCCAAATCGAAAAACCGTCAAAACAAAAAAGCAAATTGATTGACCAATATCACAATAAAAACCCTAAAATTGGTCAACCAATTCAATTGTGACTTGGCTCACGTGACTAAAAAATCCACCACCTTATAATCCCCACAGAAAAAGCGCGTGCTTAAACATAGCTAGATAACATATCTGCTTACATTGGTTCACCAATAGACAAATCTGAGCATGCTTATTTATTTGAAAGGAACTAAAGATGAATAAATTGGTTGGTTACATAAATAGAGGGTTGGCGATGTTTACCGTGTCTCTCTCTACCTTCCTGGTGTTCTGTGTGATCTGGCAGGTGATCTCCCGCTATATCATTGGTAAACCAAGCACTATTACTGATGAGCTAGCGAGATATCTATTTATGTGGGTAGCCCTGATCGGCGCGGCTTACACCACAGGCCTCAAGCGCCACCTTGCCATTGACCTGCTAACCATGAAGCTCAGCGGCAAAAGAAAGCTGTTCAATGAAATCTTTATCCAGTTAGCCATTGCCGTCTTTGCCTTTATTGTCCTTGTATACGGCGGCACTAATTTAGCAATGAAGACACTAGCGACAGGTCAAGTTACACCAGCACTCGGCTGGGAGATGGGCTTCATCTATTTCTGCCTACCTATTAGCGGCGCATTGATGATTTTCTACTCTGTCATTTTTGCTTGGGAAAAAGTAAAACAGCTGATTTCCGGCAATATCTGCATTGCTGATCCCCAAGAAAGCTAATTAAACATATCCAACGGTGAATAGATTAACTCTTCACCATTGAACAAGACTTTATAAGAAGGATTCCACAATGGAATGGCAAGTCATTCTCACCCTATTCGGAAGCTTCGGCGTATTACTCGCGCTGGGGATCCCGGTATCATTCGCCATCGGCCTATCATCATTGGCAACAATCATGATGAGCTTACCGCTAGAACCAGCTATTGCCGTTGTTGCCCAACGCATGGCAGCAGGTTTAGATAATTTTGCGCTTTTGGCAATCCCGTTTTTCATCCTAGCGGGTAATATCATGAACCAAGGTGGTATTGCCATCCGCCTAATCAACTTCGCTAAAGTACTAGGTGGTCGCCTTCCAGGCTCTCTGGCGCACGTTAACGTGATGGCGAACATGATGTTCGGCTCTATTTCTGGCTCTGCGGTTGCTTCTGCGGCAGCTGTTGGTGGCACTATGTCCCCATTACAGAAAAAGGACGGTTACGACGAGCACTTCTCGGCGGCAGTTAATATCACCTCATGCCCTACAGGCCTATTGATCCCGCCGAGTAACACCCTAATTGTGTTCTCTCTGGTATCTGGCGGTACTTCTATTGCGGCACTATTCCTCGGTGGCTACATCCCAGGTATTCTGATGGGTCTTAGCCTGATGATTGTCGCGGGTATCATTGCCAAGCGCCGTGGCTACCCGGTTGCTGAAAAACCATCACTGGCAGTGGTCTGGGATACCTTTATCAAAGCGATGCCATCGCTATTACTGATTGTCATCATCATGGGCGGTATTATCGGCGGTATCTTCACTGCGACAGAAGCCTCGGCGATTGCGGTTGTCTACACCTTCGTATTGGCGGTTATTTTCTACCGTGAAGTGAAAATACGCGACCTTCCGAAAATCATCCTCGAATCAGCGGTTACAACATCTATCGTACTGCTGCTTGTTGGTGCATCAATGGGTATGTCTTGGGCTATGGCGAATGCTGATATCCCTTACATGATTGCCGATGCCCTTCTGGCTGTGTCTGAAAACCCATTGGTTATCCTGCTGATCATCAACCTGATCCTACTGATTGTCGGTATCTTCATGGATATGACACCAGCAGTGTTAATCTTTACCCCAATCTTCCTGCCAATCGCTCTAGACCTAGGTATCGACCCGGTTCACTTCGGTATCATGATGACCTTCAACCTAGCAATTGGTATCTGTACACCGCCAGTTGGTAGCGCCTTGTTTATCGGTTGTTCGGTCGCAAAAGTCTCCATCGATAAGATCATCAAGCCGCTACTGCCTTTCTATGCCGCACTTATTGCAGCACTACTGGCGGTTACCTTTATTCCTCAACTAAGCCTGTTCCTGCCTAACTTGGTTCTTGGCTACTAATTTTTGGGACTTGTCCCTCAATCAATAACACGCTGAATGCTTCCCCGAGAACCCGCCCACCAGCAGATGTTGGTGGGCCAAAGGAAAAGAAAAATGGACACTATTTCAAATACCACACTGAACCCTAACGTCATTCGCCCTGAATTTGATCGCACTAACCTTAAAAGCCGCATCGTTCACTTGGGTTTTGGCGCTTTCCACCGCGCGCACCAGGCCCTGTTTACCAACGAGATGCTAGAAAAAACAGGTAGTGATTGGGGGATCTGTGAAATTAACCTATTTGGTGGCGAAGAGCTGATCACCCAACTTCGCGCCCAAGATCACATGTATACCGTTGCCGAAAAAGGCGCAACAGCAACAGATGTAAAACTGATTGCTTCAGTCACTGAGTCGCTACACCCTAGCTTTGAAGGCAAACGTGCAGTTTTAGAGAAAATGTCTGAAGAGCAAGTCGCTATTGTTTCTATGACAATTACCGAAAAAGGCTACTGCGCTGACCCTGCGACAGGCCGTTTAGACAAAAACAACGCTCTAATTAGAGCTGACTTAGACAACCCTCGTGAGCCTAGCTCTGCTATCGGTTACATCGTTGAAGCATTGCGCATCCGCCGTGAGCTTGGTCTAAAGCCATTTACCGTAATGTCTTGCGATAACGTGCAGGAAAATGGCCATGTTGCTCGTGCTGCGGTTCTGGATTTTGCAAATTTGGTTGACCAAGAACTCGCTGGCTGGATCGAAGCCAATGTGACCTTCCCGTGTACTATGGTTGACCGCATTGTCCCTGCTGCTACCCCTGAGACGCTAGCAGAAATCACCGAACTGGTTGGTGTAGCTGACCCATGTGGTATTGCCTGTGAACCATTCCGCCAGTGGGTGATTGAAGACAACTTTGTTAACGGCCGCCCTGAATGGGATGTAGCCGGCGCTGAGTTCGTTGCCGATGTTGTACCGTTTGAAGAAATGAAGCTTCGTATGCTTAACGGCAGCCACTCGTTCCTTGCTTATCTTGGCTATCTTGGCGGCTACAAGCACATCTCTGACACCATGACCAACGAAAGCTACCGCAAGGCTGCGTTTGACATGATGATGCAGGCACAGGCTACTACCCTAACCATGCCTGAGGGTACTGATTTGGAAGCTTACGCCAAGTTGCTGATCGAGCGATTTACCAACCCAAGCTTGAAACACCAGACATGGCAGATCGCGATGGATGGCAGCCAAAAGATCCCTCAACGTATGGGTGGTTCGCTTCGCCACCACTTAGCTAATGGCACAGAGTACAAGTGGCTTGCCATGGGCATTGCCGGCTGGATGACTTATATCAGTGGTGTAGACGAAGAAAATCAAGAAATTGACGTCCGTGACCCAATGGTTGAGCAATTCCGTGAAATCTACCAGCAATACGGTAAAGAGCCTGCGGTTGTTAAAGCCATCTTGGGTATCGAAGCCATTTTTGGTAACGACCTGCTCCAAAACGACGACTTCGTAGAAGCAGTGACCAAAGCTTACCAGCTTATTATCAGCAAAGGCGCACGCGCCGCCGTTGCTTCTCTTTAACCGATTTTAAACATCGGGCGATAGCTTTCGCCCGGTGTTGTTTTGGAGCTTATAATGAAAGACTTTCTTTGTGACGACTTCCTACTAGCCAATGAAATTGCGCGTGTGCTTTACCATGATTACGCCAAAGACATGCCAATCTATGACTACCACTGCCATTTGAACCCGCAGGAAGTCGCTGAAAACCGCCGCTTCGATAACATCGGTCAAATGTGGCTGGAAGGTGACCACTACAAATGGCGCGGCATGCGCTCCGCAGGTGTACCTGAATCATTAATCACAGGCAAAGAGACCAGCGATTACGACAAGTACATGGCGTGGGCCAAAACGGTTCCACAGACATTGGGTAACCCACTTTACCACTGGACTCACCTAGAGCTACGCCGTCCATTCGGCATTACCGGCAAGCTATTTGGCCCAGAGACCGCTGACGGGATCTGGCACGAGTGCAACGAGATGCTAGCAAGCCCTGAGTTCTCTGCCCATGGCATCATGAAGCAGATGAATGTGGTGATGGCGGGAACGACCGATGACCCAATCCACTCTTTGGAGTACCACAAAGCAATTGCTGAAGACGACAGCTTTGATGTCGAGGTTGCCCCAAGCTGGCGTCCTGACCGAGCCTTCAAAATTGAACTAGATGGCTTTGCTGAGTACATGCAGTTATTGGGTGAAGTTGCGGATATCGAGATTGCTTCGTTTGCCGAATTACTTACTGCTCTTGACCGCCGCCTTGATCATTTCGCCGCGCACGGCTGCCGAGCGGCTGATCACGGTATCGAAATAGTACGCTACGGCAAAGTACCGTCAGAGCAAACTCTCAATAGCATGCTTACTCGCCGCCTAGCCGGTGAAATGCTGACTGAAGAAGAAGTTGACCAATTCAGCACCGCCGTGCAGGTATGGCTTGGTAAGCAATACGCCAAGCGCGGCTGGGTAATGCAGCTACATATTGGCGCCCAGCGCAACAACAGCACCCGTATGTTCAAGCTGCTCGGTGCAGACGCCGGATTTGACTCCATTGGCGATCGCCCGTTTGCCTTCCAACTTGCTTCGCTGCTGGATGACATGGATCTGACCAACGAGCTGCCAAAAACCATCCTTTATTGTCTAAACCCTCGCGACAACGAGATGATGGCTACCATGATTGGCAACTTCCAAGGTGGCGGCATCGCAGGCAAAGTTCAGTTTGGCTCAGGATGGTGGTTCAACGACCAGAAAGATGGCATGCAGCGCCAGATGGAGCAGCTATCGCAGCTTGGCCTACTCAGCCAGTTTGTCGGCATGCTGACCGATTCTCGCAGTTTCTTGTCCTATACCCGCCACGAGTACTTCCGCCGTATTCTGTGCAACATGATTGGTCAGTGGGTACAAAACGGTGAAGTGCCTAACGACATCAACATGCTAGGCAAAATGGTTCAAGACATCTGTTTCAGCAACGCTAAACGCTACTTCACCCTACCTGGAGAGCAAGCATGAAACGCATTGCCCTCATCGGCGAGTGCATGATTGAGCTCAATGGCGCGCCGTTCGGTGACATGCACCAAACGTACGGCGGTGATTCACTCAATACTGCCGTCTACCTAGCACGTACAGCCGGCAAATCAGCCAAGATCAATTACGTGTCGGCACTCGGCCAAGATGCTATCAGCGAAGGCATGATCAGCCGCTGGCAGGAGGAGGGGGTCAGCACCGACTTGGTGCTTCGTGATAGCTCCCGACAGCCTGGCCTGTACTTGATTCAATTGGATGACAAAGGCGAGCGGACATTCCTGTACTGGCGTAACCAATCTGCAGCCCGTTACATGCTGCAGCATGCTGATTTTGAGCATGTTGCAACAGAGCTGGGACAGATGAATATGATCTACCTTAGTGGGATCAGCCTGGCTATCTTGCCGAAGCAAGACCGCCAAAAACTTGTTGTTCTACTTGGGCAGCTAGCTGAATCCGGTGTCGATATTTTGTTTGATACCAATTACCGCCCTGCCCTGTGGGAATCAGCCGAACAGGCCCAAGAGTGCTACCAGCAGGTCTTCGCATTCACGGCTTTGGCACTTGTTACCAATGATGACGAAGCCAATCTGTGGGGCGATAGTAGCGAAGAAGCGACCTTGGAAAGGCTAAAGGCCGCAGGCGTGCGCCAAGCAGTTGTCAAAATGGGAGCGAAGGGCAACTACTTCGAGGACTTCACTACCCAAACCCGCACTTTTGTCGCTACCACACCGGTTAAACAGGTGGTCGACACCACCTCGGCGGGCGACTCGTTCAATGCTGGTTTTATGGCAGGCCTGATAAATGGTAAATCTCCGGTGAAATGCTCGGAGCAAGGGCATCAGCTGGCAGGAACGGTAATCCAGCACAAAGGGGCGATTATCCCTAACCAAGCGATGGCGCACATCCAATTTAACGAACAAGAACCTGCTCTATCTGAGCACTTATTCTAGCAGATACTTAACTAAGGAAGACTCAATAATGAGTACTACAGCACAGCAACTTGCACAGATTAAAGTCATTCCAGTGATCGCGATTGACCGCGCTGAAGATATTATCCCGCTAGGCAAAGCACTGGCTGAAAATGGCCTGCCAGCCGCAGAAATTACCTTCCGCTCAGATGCAGCAGCTGAAGCTATCCGACTGCTTCGCGAGGCACAGCCTGACATGTTGATTGGTGCAGGTACGGTACTAAACCGGGAGCAAGCCATTGCTGCCAAGGAAGCTGGAGCAACCTTCGTGGTCTCACCAGGCTTTAACCCTAATACCGTAAAAGCGTGCCAAGAACTGGGAATTGAAATTGTTCCTGGCGTCAATAACCCAAGCACAGTTGAAGCGGCTATCGAGATGGGCGTGACAACGCTTAAGTTCTTCCCCGCTGAAGCTTCTGGCGGTCTCAACATGGTAAAATCTTTGTTGGCACCATACACCCAAATCCAGTTTATGCCGACTGGTGGTATTAATGCCAAGAACGTTAATGACTACCTCGCCGTTGACCGTGTATTTGCCTGCGGTGGCACCTGGATGGTTGATAAGAAGCTGATCAACGAAGGCCGTTGGGACGAAATTGGTCGACTTGCCCGTGAAGCCGCTGACTTGGTAAGCTAATTTCAATCAGCATACCCAAGTTACCTCAAGGCTTCCCACGGGGAGCCTTTATTTTTCCAACAATTTTTCATTTTGGCTAAGGATTGCACCAATGAAAATCGCTTTTCTCTACACGCTAGAAGCAAACAAAGTACTGTTTCGCCCCTACATCGCCCAATACCTTGCCGAAAAGAACGTGACGATTAGCCACTATGTGAATGAGCAACTTCTCAAGCAAGCCATGGCTGATGGCCTGACACCGGGTGTTATCAATCAAGTCCAGCAGGAAATACAGGGCATTGCCAAGGCCGGTGCTGATATCATTATCTGCACCTGCTCAACCATTGGTGATGCGGCAGAACAGACAGCGAATATAACTGCCCGGGTAATTCGTGTTGATCGGCCGATGGCAGAGCAAGCGGTATTGGACAGCAAGGTTCATGTCCTTGCAGCACTAGAAAGTACAATGGAACCTACCCTAGAACTGCTAAGGCAATGTGCAAAACAACTTAAGCAGTCCCCTGAAGTTACCTGCACAGTGATTCCTGGTGCCTGGCAGTACTATGCTGACGGAGATACGGTTTCCTATGCCAAAGCCATTGCAAAATACATCGATCGCAATGAGATTTCCGACGATACCATCGTGCTTGCTCAAGCCTCAATGGCCACGGCAGTTGAATATATCCAACATTGGCCAACGCCAATTTTATCAAGTCCAACATTGTGCTGTCAGTATCTATCCAAGTTGGTTCCGTCACAAGATTAACCCTAAGAGATCACCGTAGAGACTTACCATGTTAGAACTTGATTTCGCCCAGAGTGTTGGCCTGTTTGCTTTTGTAGTCGGTGCTTCAGCTTTTCTCCATCAAGACGGAAACCGCTTTCGCCTGCACCTAACCGTATTCCAAGTTGTGTTATGCAGCCACTTTATACTCATGGGGGCTTTCACTGCTGCCTTTGGTTGTGGAATAAGCGCATTAAGAAGTTATGCTTCAACAAAAACCAAGTCAAATAAAGTGATGTGGTTCTTTATTTCCTTGTTATGGCTAATGGGCTTGCCGAGTTTACAGCATAGTTATGAGTTACTGACCATTTTTGGTGCTTCTGTTGCGACTTTGGGCTTATTCCAGGCTGAAGGTATAAAGTTACGTTTACTCATCTTGTTTAATTCATTTTGTTGGTTAACGAATAACTTGCTCTTGGGGTCTATCGGGGGAACATTAATGGAATCAACCTTCATTGTTGTCAACTTGTACACAATAACAAGAATGCTAACTTCAAGACGCGCTGCTTAATATTACTTTGCAATTTAAATAAAAACTCCTTACTAAAATAAAAAGCACATCAATTTTAATCATGATGTGCTTTATTTTTGAAAGTCTAAATGGTTTAGAGTTACTAACACACAAGAGTATAAATATAGCAGGTAGAGATCTTTCAGCTAAGCTGTTTCTAAAATAGCCTTCAACAACCCCTGATCGTGAGTCATGCCGGGAATAAAGGCTAGTTTGTCCGCTGACATCTTGTGCTTATCAGCGAGCTGAATATGGTTAACCGTCCAGACTACACAGCCACTGTCGAGATTAAACAAGCTACGAACTTGAGAATATAAACAGCCATCATCATAAGCATCGGATACTGCGGCAGCCCGTCCCTGCCATGCCCCCATCACCTTTTCTTGTGATACCGGCAGCTCAAGGTAAAGCATCTCTGGTTCAACATCTTTCACGATTTTCATGCACAAGCGGGTCTGATCATTATCCAATCTTTCAACCCACAAGCGATGTGGGATAGCGCTGTCTTCCCACTCCAATATATTCATATATGTATTCATTTAAACCTCTGAGTTATTAGTTAAATACTCTTTACTGACTTTAATTACGACTTTCTTTACACCTGCAGGTTCAGATACAGCGATTAAAGGACGGTGAGGTTGTTCTATGTTGAAAATAATAAAATCATCTTTATTCAGAGTGGCAAATTGCTCATAAGTTACATCTTGACTAAAAGCTACATCCTTCTCTGCAATGAAGTCTTCATCGATTGAATTAAAGGAGCTTAGGCTATATCCATACCTTTCCTCTCCTTCTAATACAATTTGGACATCAATATATTTTTTATGAATTTCTGACTTTGTCTCTGAAAACTGCTTTGTTTTATCGTCAACAATAAAATAGAAAACATCATCTCCAATCAATGGGTAGGTACCAATTTTGCTATTAGATTGAATTTTTCGCTTTACCACTTGGATGAGTTCAATCAACGGATATGGAATATGACGATAGCTTTCCAGAGAGCATAAATTACCTCTGTACACGTATACCTCGAACGGCTAAATTAGAATTTGATTACATTATATACCAACCGCTCAAAGTGGTTGACCAATTTGGTTTAATTAGTAGACCGAGATCAAATTATATCTGCCTCAATTAACTGATGGTTTCAAGAAATCCAAGAAATGTTTAACTAGGCCATCTTTAGGCGCATTCGATGGCCAAACAGCAAAGACACTTACAGGTGAGATCTTCCAGCCTGGTAGTACATGGCAAAGTCTGCCTGCATTTATATCTGCTTGAATTAAAAACTCAGGAATAATTGCCAACCCTGCTCCAGAGCAAGCTAGACGAGCTAATGCATAGGCATTGTTAACACTAATTTGTGATTTCGGCTTCTGTACCTGCACACATTGCTCAACTGAACGGAATTCTAATTTCTTGTGCCATACCGGTGCCAACTCCAGCCAATCTAAGTTACCCAATTCATCCGGTGATGAAACGTCATGGCAAGATTCAAGATACTTCGGAGACGCAACTAAGCACCGATTAATCTCATAGAGCTTTTTGGCTTTAAAAGCACTATCTTCGAGTGAGGTTGTCATTCTGATCGCCACATCAAAGCCATCGGTAATCAAATCTTGCTTGCTATCCGAGTAATTAATCTCAAGTTTTACTTGCGGGTAGGCCAAGGCGTATTCAGCAACTTGGCTTGTCAGATCTGATTGTGCCAAAACGGCTGGAATTGTCAGCTTCAATGTTCCAGAAGGCTGGTTACTCTGATTTGAGATATCTTGTATGCCCGCTTCAACCGCCTCTAACATGACGTGTGCAGCCGCCAATAGCCGCTTACCATCTGATGTAAGAGACAACTTACGGGTGGAACGGTAAAGGAGCGCAGTACCTAAGCGCTCCTCTAATTGGCTGATGTGGTGGCTAACAACCGAGGGAGACAGGCGCAATGCCTTCGCTGCCGCACGAAATGAGCCGTGGTCAACGGCTTTGGCAAAAATAGCGATTTGGCGTAATTCATCCAACATTATTCAAGTAATCCGAACAGTGAAAATCAATAAAACCATATTATCATTTAATCGTGGTTGGCTTATAGTGGTCTTAACAAAAAATAATGGCCTAAACCTCTATTTTAAAAAGGGAAGTTCAATGAAATTATGCGGCGACTTAATAGCACTGATATTCCATTGGGTAACATGGGTTGAATTAATTAGTAACCAGAGTGCGGTTCAACTAATACAAAAGAGCCTGGTAACAACTACCAGGCTCTCAAATTACAAAATGTTATTGTTTACTTGTAGCTTAAACCATGACCGACAGGGTAAAGCGTATCACCGGCTTTATATGACGGGTCATCAGAGTCTTGCCTGATGATCGCCTCAGCACTGTTTGCAAGTGCAAATGGTAGCTTACCTTGCGGGTTGAATTCACCGCTGACTACGTCCATGACTGCACGGTCATCAGAGCCGAATGTGGCAAGGATAGCACCCGCATCTTTCAGGCCACTTGCTTCATCAAGCACATATGGCTGACGGAAGTAAACAGATAGTACTGTATTATCTGCACCAACCTCGCTCATGACAGCCTGGATATCTTCAAGCGATGGTGTAATAACCCAGGAGTTCGACTCTGCCATTCCTGTGAAATCAAGTACTGATAACTCGTCAAAATCTGCACCGCCGAAGGCTAAAGCACGGTTAGTTGATGGGTCGCTTCCCATAACCGCTGGGATATTGTCGACTCGGACACGGATCAATGCGTGATCATGACCTTTTGCATCAGCGACCTTATTACCGTCTTCATCATCACCCACAGTGACTTCAAAACCGTACTCTTCAGCAATCTTTCCGTCCATCCCCATAGTGAACAAGCTCGAGTTTGTACGAAGTGGCAAGGTTTGATCTTGGTTATCAAGCAAAACAACCGCTTTACGTTGAGCTAGCTGGGCCTTTTCTTGGAATTCAGCGTTACCTACGATTTCATTGGCTTTGCTAGCATCGACATAGGCATTTTCAAATAGCCCCAAATCAAACTGTACTTTCAGCAGGCGTTTCACCGACTCATCAATACGCGCTTCTGAGACAAAGCCTTGTTCAACCACAGCCCGGATCTCATCATTGCGGTTAAAGCCAGAGAACACATCAGTACCTGCTTCAATTGCAATGACGAACTGCTCTGATTTCGTCTTATCTTGCAAGCCCCAAGCACGGTTGTTGTGCATCATCTCATAATCAGTGTGATCGTTATTTTGATCATTAATGATGCCAGTATCTGAGTTAATAACCCCTGTGTAACCTAATTTCTGGCGAAGTAAGTCATCCAATATACCTTTGGAAAAAGCCACGCCCACGTTACCAGCCGGCTCACCTACCTCTGTCGAGTAATCGTTGTTGGCGACTCGTCGCGTTTCGTGATCTCTTTCATCTAGCAGATCGATTAAATACTTGCCTCCGCCAACATAATGATCCGTTTCATCAGGATCTAGCATCGACCAATCGCCACCGCCAACGACACCATAATATGGCATGATTGCAGCTACCCCAGCATCAATTGCTGTAATAAAAGGCTTAAGGTGATACTCAAACTTATCGGCAGGATAGCTTTGATGCTGGCCGGCCATGTAATGGGGATCTGCCCCTAGGAATTGTGGGCCGCCGCCAGGGAAGTGCTTCATGGTAAGGACGATACTATCGGCATTAACTTCCTCCCCCTGCAATTCTGTAACAAGGGTTTGAATAATATCTGAGGTAAGGTCGGCATCCGAACTAAAGGTCTCGTGGACACGGTACCAGCGAGGTTCTGTTGCCAAGTCAGCCATGTAGCCATACATACCGCGTAAACCAATCGCATTCCATTCAGCGCGCATGACTTCACCAAACTCAGCAATCAGCTCCATGTCGCCTGTTGCAGCCAGACCGCCTTCTTTAGGCCAACCGGTAAATGCCCCCGAGTCAACGTTAATACCAGCTTTTGCATTCGGGTCAATGTGGTTACGCGCATTCGATTTAAATAGTGCAGGAATACCCAGTCGCGTGCGTTCTGTAAGTTCCTGCACTGTATTCATATACTGAGCAGCTTCCTTAGGGCTAATTACATAGCTAGGGCCGCCTGGGCCTCCCGCAGAACCACCATCTTGACGCTCTTCGTCTGTCATCGCATCGATTTCTTCCTGCGTCAGGATATTATTTCGGAAAATAAAACGATTCATTTTCTGGCGACTGACAAAGTCTTGGTGCTTCATGCCAATATAGCCATAGGCCTCTGCATTTAGCGTATCAATTAGCATCATGCCGACTTTCTCTTCAAGGGTCATTCGGCTCACAAGGTCAGCGGCTCGCTCCTCAGAAGACAAACGCCAATCCTCATATGGCGTAAGTTCGCCATCGCCATTCGCATCACGGAAGAGGAAACCGTCGATTTCTAAAATGTCATGTACACGAGATTGAACAACTGGTTGTACAATTTTATCTTTATCATCTGAGTCACTTGATGATGAGTTACAACCTGCCAGAATGAGCGCCACCGCTACAGGCGCTAGGGTAAAGAGTTTTTTGCTCATGGTTCGCCTTTTAATTTTTTGTCATTGGAAACATGAGAGATATTACTCCCTGTAAATATTTGGTTAACCAATTTTGTTAATTAAGCCGATCAAGATCAACCAGTTTCTTATTTTGGTATACCTTGATCACGGTATCGTTGTTACATATAGAATTATTCAGTTTGTTTGCTACCAGCTCACAGAATCTCCGCATTAAAACTGGTATTGCAGAAGAAAATATTTGAATTAACATCAAAGGTATAAGGAAAGAGCGTAAGAAATGAAAGGAGGTTTTGTGATTACTATCAAGCCAGCAAGAGTAGAGGACAGAGACACCATCAGCCAGTTGCATGCTAGAAGCTGGCAAACTGTTTATGCCGGTTTGCTTACTAAAAAGTATCTTTCTGAAGATGTCTTCAGCGAGCGAGGTGCTGTTTGGCAACAGCGTTTTAGCCAACCGGTTGCTAATCAGAGAATCTTTGTCGCTACAGAAGACGAAAAGCTACTCGGTTTTATCTGTATCTATCTCGATCAACACCAAGAATATGGCACCTTGATCGAAAACCTCCACGTTGATGCGAGGGCTACAGGCAAAGGGATCGGCAAAGCACTGTTGCAACACGCAGCGAGCGTTATCCAACAAGAAGCTTCATACAGCGGCGCCTACCTGGAAGTACTGTGCCAAAACCTCAGTGCCCAGAAGTTTTATGACTATCTCGGGGGGAGCCCAATTCTCAAACAGCAATGGCAAGCGCCAGAAGGCAGCCTAGTCGATGAGTTCGTCTATGCTTGGCCTTCTGTTACCCCTCTTTTAGAGCACTAGCACACTATTTTTCGACCCTGATAAACAGTAAATCACAAGGCATTTTCCGCAAAAGTGGCTCACTGCTGGACATGGTCAGTTGATGGAACCAACTCGATTCATGGTGCCCGAAAACCAGAAGATCAACGTCAAACTCATCAATGGCTTTGATAATTTGATCTTCTACATACCCCGCATAAAAAATATGTTTGAAGATGGGATAATCAGCTTCTTGCAACAAAGTGTTCATTTCACGTACTGACTCATTATGCACTGAGTCGTCAAACGCAGAGGGGTTAAACTCCCTTACCCCTTCATACAACTCTGTGAAATCAGGATCAATGTGAATCACGCTAAGAAGAGCACCGTGTGATCTTGCTTGCTCCGCCGCCTTCATCACCAGGTATTCCGCATTCGCATCAAAGTTCACCGCTAACAAGACATGTTTATATTTCATCTCTTATTCCTCAAGGAACATGATTTATGAACACTTTCAGTGTAGCTTACCGTGCGCGTCTAAGAATCGTGACAGTAACTACCCGCTATACTGTTAGCCAGATGCCTGAAGTGTCTTTGGTTTCATCCCTCCAGGCTGAGCGCTGTATAAGTTTTATGGTTGAGTTTCTTTTCAAGGGCGATGTATGTATCAAGAATCCTTCATCGATTCTCTGTCAATTTTTGTCATGCTAGGGCTGATTTTCGGAGCTATCGCTCTGATGTTCGAGTTCGGCTATCGCTTGGCACTTCGCTTTCCATCCAACGAATACAGTCAATCTATCAGCCCGATGGCAACAGGGCTTGCAAGCCTGCTAGCCTTCATTCTCGCCATCACTTTTAGCATGGCAGCTGCGAAATCTGCTGACAGAAAAGAGTTGGTACTAGCCGAAGCCAATGCGGTTGGTACAACAATACTACGTACAGGGTTGTTAGCTGAGCCGTACCGTTCTCGCAGCCGTGAATTACTACGTGACTATGTCACCCTTAGGGTAATTGAAAAGAAAAATGAACAAGAACAAAAGGTGAATACTGTTATCAAGGAAAGTGAAATCCTCCAGCTTCAACTCTGGAGTCAAGCGGTTGACTCTCATGGAACAACATCACCAGAACTACTGTTGCTATATATTGACTCCCTAAATGAAGTCATCGATATTCACACAAAACGCCTCAACAAGGGAATTAGAGGGCGTATTCCCGTTAGTATATGGTTCACCTTAGGGTTGCTGACATTCCTCACCGTTGGATTAAATGGGTTACAGGTTGGCGCACAAAATAAAGGCAGAGCGCTAGTTGCTGCTCTGCCCTTCGCACTGGCTTTTTCTTTGGTGCTGACCTTGATTGTCGAGCTCGACAGGCCAGCAAGAAGTATCATCGAAATCAGCCAGCAGCCCCTAGTAGACCTACGCGACAGCTTGGACAAAGTGCTGTACCCCGATGATGCAGGAAAGTTGAAACTGACTGAATAGTTCTCTTTAATTTGAGCCTGGCACTTTGGATTGATACAGAGCAAGTTGATCCTGTGGATCTCGTTGCTGACAAGTCGCACAGTGTTTCTTGCCATCTAGCTTGTATTTCAAACAGCAAGTTTCCCGGCGAATATAATAGATACTCATGTTCCCATGGGTCGCAACCTTAACACTGTTCAGCTCTGCAAATTCAGGTAATAAATTTGCTAGCCAAGCGTCTGCTTGGGATTCTAAGCGCTCAATTAATGCTTTATCACAACCATGCTGGGTAAGTTTCTGGAACACCAAGCCTAGCGCATAGCCAATGGCACCCCAGTACTGAGGCGTATTCACTTTTTGCTGTTTAAACTTAGGGGCAAGATATTGTCCGGCCTCAGTCGCAAAATCAGATAACGCTTGATCCAGCGCTTGCTCTGATCCAACAACATGCGCCTGGGGCAGGTGTGCCAAAGGATCACCAGCCAGGCAATAAAATGAGCAATTCTCAGCGATACCTACTCGCTTAAGCTTTCCATTACCAGCCACATCAAGACTAATTTGCTCAAGCGTCGGCATGAGTACACGGTTAAACTTCAGCCTCAACGCTGCCAAACCCGAAAATAAATGAGCGGTGAAACTTTTCAGCCACAAAGATGCGCCAACGGCTTGTCGAGTATCAACATCTTGAGCAAAAGCATCGATTGTTGTCTCAATGGCATCCTCTGCCCACTCTGTTAGTCGAACGCCAACTTGACCATATTGCAGGCGGAAAAAAGGTTCTCGTTGATAGAGCCAATTCAATTGAGATTCAAGTGTGTGCTGAGCTGGCTCCCCGAGCCAAATAGGAGCCAGTGCCGCAGATAAAGTCATCTTATTGTCTACTTAGAGTGATTCGCGTTTAAGCGTTGATTTTATCTGAACGAAGTGTTTGTTCAACACCTGCTTGCATGAAGCAAAAAAAAACCTAATAGAGTAAATATTCCACATACGCATACGAACACTGACGCATAAATTTGATGAAGATCACGGAATAATCGGTTTTAACCGTATTGCAATACCATAAAGCTTTAATTAACCAGCACTATTGTATATATTCCCCTGCAAAAGGCGCATAGAGTTGGGACTAAAATCACACTCTTTAGCCAAAAAAATCAAAGATTAGCAACGTTGGTGAAACGTGCATGGATTGCATAGGATTAATATTTATGAGTAAGGATGCCAAACTGGTTAGGCAAAAACTAAAGTCAGAAACACAATCAGCTCTCAGTAAAGCAAGGACTGCGTTTCTAAAGGACTACCAAAAAGCCACGTAAGTGGCTTTTTTAATAATCAGCAGGAACAACCATTCCCCCGAGAACCACTTGCTTTACGTTGAGCGAAGCGTGGGGGGTTGCGCTCGGTGTCATCATCGCATCATACTCATCAATACTATGTCGAGGTGAGATATGACGTGGTGAAAGAGGATCGACTGGATACGGAACGGTTGTTTTTGTTTCAGCTGAAGATACAGGCACTTGCAAAGCTCCAAACTCAGGGTTAGCTAGGTATGTAGGCGCATTGACGTAGTCAGCAGTCTCATCATCAAAGATTGATAATTTATCAAGCGCAAGGGCCGCAACGGCAAACCCAATAATAATATAATTGAAAGGCATAGCATCCTCCTTTTCGCAATGCACTGTTTCTATTGATAGTCCACATTACAAATATGATCAAGATCACAGTGTTCAGTCATCAGCTTAATCCATCGATTTACACAGTATCTGTCGCAGTTTTATCAAATGCCTTTTAGTTAATCGTGATAAAAAAACCCTTCAATAAATCGAAGGGCCTTGTCTATTTTGTCTTTGAACCCGGCTATCCCAGGGCTTTTTCTATTTCATTCAAGCTTGATGGGTCATCAATGGTTGATGGGACAACGTACTGCTCACCTTCGGCAATCTGCCTGATCACCCGACGCAGTATTTTGCCTGAACGCGTTTTTGGCAGCCTATCAACCACCAGCGCACGGTTAAAACACGCTACCGCGCCAATTTCGCTCCTGACTTTTAACAAGAGCTCTTTTTCTATGGCGCCATCAGCCGAATAGTAACCGTCTTTCAGAACGACTAAGCCCAAGGGTAACTGGCCTTTCAAATCATCGTGAATACCAATGACCGCACACTCAGCGACCGCTTCGTGCCCGCCGACCACCTCTTCCATCTCCCCGGTTGATAAGCGGTGACCTGCGACATTGATGACATCATCGATGCGCCCCATCACAAAAAGGTAGCCATCTTCATCAATATAGCCGCCGTCCCCGGAGACATAGTAGCCAGGAAACTGGCTGAGGTACCCGGATTGGAATCTATCGTGGTTGCGCCATACGGTTGGCAAACACCCGGGTGGCAATGGACGCTTTATCGCGATATAACCTTGCTGGTTGGCTACTTTTTCCTCACCGGCTTCATCCAGTACCACAACGCCATATCCCGGTATAGGCATAGTGGCAGAGCCCGGCTTAATATCGAAACTCTCAAGCCCTACTGGATTTCCAGCAATCGCCCACCCTGTTTCGGTCTGCCACCAATGGTCAATCACAGGACGTCCGGTTTTTTCCTGCACCCATTCTAGCGTTGGGGGATCTAACCTCTCGCCAGCCATATATATCGCTTTGAGATCTCTCATTGGGTAATCGGCCAGCAATGCTCCCTCTGGATCTTCTTTCTTTATTGCTCGAAATGCTGTTGGCGCCGAAAACAACACTTTTACGCCATATTCATTACAAACCCGCCAAAAAGCTGCAGGATCAGGTGTTTTAACCGGTTTGCCTTCGAACATTATGGTTGTACAGCCATGGATAAGCGGGCCATAAACAATATAAGAATGGCCAACCACCCAGCCTACGTCAGAAGCAGCCCAGAACACCTCACCCGGATTGACGTTGTAGATGGTCTCCATACTGTATTTCATCGCCACAGCATGGCCGCCGTTATCCCTGACCACGCCTTTGGGCTTACCCGTTGTGCCTGAGGTATATAAGATGTAGAGAGGGTCAGTAGCCTTCACAGGCACACAAGGATGCATCTCGGCTTTTTGCTTCAAAGCCTGCCAGTCACGATCCCTTTCTTCGGTTAACTCAGCTCGGCAAGCATTACGTTGAAAAACAACCACATGTTCTGGCTTCCAACGACTATCCATAATGGCTTGGTCTACCAAAGGCTTGTATGGAATCACCTTGTTGACCTCGATACCGCAACTGGCCGTCAGCACCAGTTTAGGTTCGGCGTCCTCAATTCGGACAGCCAGTTCATTAGGGGCGAATCCGCCAAACACCACTGAGTGAATAGCACCGATACGGGCACATGCCAGCATCGCCATGGCCGCCTCAGGGATCATTGGCATATAGATCACGACACGATCACCTTTTGACACCCCAAGCTCGGCCAGCATGCCTGCTGTCTTTGCGACCTGATCCCTTAATACCTGATAGCTGTATTGCACCTTGGTACCTGTTACCGGTGAATCATAAATCAAGGCAGTCTGGTTCCCTCTTCCGGCCTCGACATGCTGGTCTAGCGCCAAATAGCATGTATTCAATTCGCCATCAGCAAACCAACGCTCTATACCATTTTCGTCCTTGCTTAATATGTTTTGTGGGAACTGATACCACGGGAGTTTTTGTGCTTGTTGCTGCCAAAATTCTTGCGGCGCAATTTGTGCAAGTTCATATTCTTTCTGATAGGCAGACATAATGCTTCCTCCAGTATGTCCTGACATTGCTACATTAAAGAGCAATCATTTAAATGGTTTCTAAAAGGTGTCTTGCTGAATATCGTCATTCAAAAACACTAGATGGAACACGAATTAAGCCTTCCATCAAAATACGCGCGCTACGGCTCATCATGACTTTCTCGACCACCCAGCCCTGCTCAGCTTCTGTTGCCTTTGCACCTACCTTCAACGTTCCTGAAGGGTGCCCGAAAGTCACCGACTCTTTATTTCCACCACCCGCGGCGAGGTTAACCAACGTGCCGGGCACACACGCCGCTGAAGCAATGGCAACTGCAGCAGTACCCATCATGGCATGGTGCAATTTACCCATAGACAATGCCCGAACCAAAACATCTACATCGCTCTCTGCGACTGTTTTCCCGCTCGATGCCAGGTACGCTTTGGGTTTCGAAACAAAGGCGACTTTAGGAGTATGCTGGCGGGTTTCGGCTTCTTCCAAACGGGCAATCAAGCCCATCTTCAGTGCTCCATAAGCACGGATCCTTTCGAACTTGGCTAATGCCTGTTCATCGCTGTTGATATCGTCCTGTAGTTCAGTGCCGATATAACCCAGCGCTTCGGCATCGATAAATATGGTTGGGATCCCTGCATTGATCATGGTGGTATTGAACGTGCCGACTTCCGGGACTTCCAGATCATCGACAAGATTGCCGGTTGGAAACATCGATCCCTCACCATCCGCAGGGTCTAGAAAATCCACTTGAATTTCAGCCGCGGGGAAAGTGACGCCGTCGAGCTCAAACTCACCGGTTTCCTGGATAAAGCCATTCACGACAGGCACATGGATTTCTATCGTTTTCTGAATGTTGGCCTGCCATACACGGACTTTCACGATGCCATTTTCCGGAATGCGATCTGTTGGGATCAACCCCGCATGAATCGCAAAAGGCCCAACGGCGGCCGACAAGTTTCCGCAATTACCACTCCAATCAACAAAAGGCTTATCAATCGAGACCTGGCCAAACAAGTAATCCACATCGTGATCATCTTTGCTGCTTTTGGACACAATGACTGTTTTGCTGGTACTGGAGGTTGCCCCGCCCATACCATCTATTTGCTTAGCGTAAGGATCCGGACTGCCAATGACCCGCATGAGAAATTTATCGCGGGCCTCACCGGCGACTTGTGCTTCCAGTGGCAAATCAGACAGGCTGAAAAACACCCCTTTACTGGTGCCGCCACGCATATAAGTAGCGGGCACTTTCATTTGTGACTGGGCCTCTTGCGCAGGCTGAGAAGATAAGTTTGTCATGTTCGTCTCCTCCTACTGCGCCAAGAAATCTTGAGCAAAGCGCTGCAGAACACCGCCAGCTTTATACACTGAAACTTCATCAGCAGTATCAAGACGGCAAGTCACCGGCACATCGACTTTCTCACCGTTGGCGCGTGTCACCACCAACGCCAAATCCGTACCTGCTTGGATATCCCCAACAACGTCGTACATTTCGGTCCCATCTAGCTCTAATGTGTGGCGGCCTGTGCCTGGCTTAAACTGCAAGGGCAGTACCCCCATCCCGACAAGATTGGTACGGTGGATGCGTTCAAACCCTTCAGCGACAATGGCTTCAACACCCGCAAGGCGAACCCCTTTTGCTGCCCAGTCCCGAGATGAACCCTGGCCATAATCGGCACCTGCAACGACAATAAGCGGCTGCTTACGATCCATATAGGTTTCAATGGCTTCCCACATACGTACCACCTGGCCTTCAGGCTCAACTCGCGCCAGCGAACCTTGTACCACCTCGCCATTTTTCTTCACCATTTCATTAAACAGTTTCGGGTTGGCAAACGTCGCCCGCTGGGCAGTGAGGTGATCACCACGATGAGTGGCATACGAGTTGAAGTCTTCTTCCGGTAAACCGATTTTCGCCAAATACTCACCCGCCGCGCTGGAGGCAAGAATGGCATTAGACGGAGATAAATGGTCGGTGGTAATGTTATCCCCCAGAACCGCTAGAGGGCGCATACCCGATAATGCCCTTTCACCGGCCAGCGCACCTTCCCAATAAGGCGGCCTGCGGATATAGGTACTCATCGGGCGCCAATCATAAAGCGGGTTGCTAACGCGCTGGCCATCATCGAGCTTGAACATCTGGATATAGACCTGATTAAACTGCTCAGGCTTAACATGCTTGCCAACAACCGCATCAATTTCTTCGTCTGAAGGCCAAAGGTCATTGAGATAGACCGGGTTGCCTTGTTTATCCGTGCCCAAAGCGTCCCGCTCAATATCAAAGCGGATTGAACCGGCGAGTGCATAGGCCACCACCAGCGGCGGTGAGGCCAAAAATGCCTGCTTGGCATAAGGATGGATACGGCCATCGAAGTTACGGTTACCCGATAACACTGCAGTCGCGTAGAGATCTCGGTCGATGATCTCTTGCTGAATATCTGGATCCAACGCGCCACTCATACCGTTACAGGTGGTACAGGCGTACGCGACAATACCGAAACCGAGCTTTTCCATCTCGGGCAACAGACCCGCCTCTTCCAAATAGAGCTTGGCCACTTTCGAGCCCGGCGCAAATGAAGATTTCACCCAGGGTTTGCGAACCAAACCTAACTCATTGGCTCTCTTGGCGAGCAAGCCCGCCGCCACCACATTTCGCGGGTTACTGGTATTGGTGCATGAAGTAATGGCGGCAATGATGACAGCACCATCAGGCAACTCGCCTTCTTTCTCCTGCCACTCGCCAGATATCCCACGAGAAGCCAACTCTGAGGTGGGTAAACGGCGGTGAGGGTTTGAAGGCCCTGCCATGTTGCGTGATACGCTCGAAAGATCGAACTCAAGCACACGTTCATATTGGGCTGCAGCTAAATCATCCGCCCACAAACCGGTCTGCTTGGCATAGTTCTCTACCAGTTCAACTTGATGCTCATCGCGCCCAGTCAGCTTGAGGTAGTTGATGGTTTGCTCATCGATATAGAACATCCCAGCGGTTGCACCGTATTCCGGTGTCATATTGGAGATGGTGGCACGATCACCAATGGTAAGATCCCGTGCCCCTTCACCGAAGAACTCAAGATAAGAAGAGACAACCCGCTCGTTACGTAAGAACTCGGTAATCGCCAGCACGATATCCGTCGCGGTTATACCCGGCTGGCGTTTGCCCGTCAGGTTAACCCCAACAATATCTGGCAGGCGCATCATAGAAGGACGGCCAAGCATGACGGTTTCTGCTTCCAGTCCCCCTACCCCGATAGCAATCACACCCAAAGCATCAACATGTGGCGTGTGGCTGTCGGTACCGACACAGGTATCGGGAAAAGCGACGCCATTCTTGGCCTGAACCACCGGTGACATTTTCTCTAGGTTAATCTGGTGCATGATCCCGTTACCCGCCGGGATCACACTGACATTTTCAAACGCGGTTTTACACCACTCGATAAAATGAAAACGATCTTCATTACGCCGCTCTTCGATAGCACGGTTTTTATCGAAGGCTTCCGGATCGAAACCAGCATGCTCAACCGCGAGAGAGTGGTCGACAATAAGCTGAGTTTCCACCACCGGATTAACTTTCGCCGGGTCGCCGCCTTGCTCAGCAATGGCATCGCGCAATCCAGCTAGGTCAACCAAGGCGGTTTGGCCTAGGATATCGTGACAAACCACACGGGCCGGATACCAAGGGAAATCAAGATCGCGTTTACGCTCGATAATCTGCTTCAGGCAGTCAGTCAGTGTCGCTGGGTCGCAGCGCCTGACCAATTGTTCGGCCAATACCCGAGAAGTGTACGGTAGAGTTTCGTAAGCACCCGGTGATATCTCATTGACGGCCGCTCGGGTATCGAAGAAATCAAGGCCGCTACCTACAAGGGGCTTACGGTATTGAGTATTCATATTCATAATAGACATCCGTGATTTGAGGTATTAACTGCGCTCTTCTATTGGCAGCCAGTCCTGATGCTCAGGTCCTTCATAATCAGCACTCGGACGTATGATCCGGTTGTTGGCGCGTTGCTCGAACACATGGGCCGCCCAACCTGTAACACGGCTCATCACAAAGATTGGGGTAAACAGTTTGGTTGGGATCCCCATGAAGTGATAGGCCGAAGCATGGAAAAAGTCCGCGTTACAGAACAGTCCTTTCTCCCGCTTCATAACCTGCTCCACACGCTCAGATACCGCATACAGGTGAGTATCGCCAACGTCGGCAGACAGTTTTTCCGACCATGCTTTAATTAAAGCATTACGCGGGTCAGATTCACGGTAAATCGCATGACCAAAGCCCATGATTTTGTCTTTGTTTGCCAGCATCTGCATAATGCCAGCTTCGGCTTCTTCAGCCGTCTGCCAATTCTCGATCATTGCCATTGCAGCCTCATTGGCACCACCGTGCAATGGTCCACGCAAGCTCCCTATCGCGGCAGTGATACAAGAGTGAAGGTCAGACAAAGTAGAGGCACAAACACGAGCAGTAAAGGTCGAGGCATTGAACTCATGCTCGGCATAAAGCACCAATGAACAGTGCATGACCTGCTTATGAAGTTCAGATGGTGATTTATCTGTTAGCATTTCAAGGAAGTACCCACCAATGCTGTCTTCACTGCTGTTGGCAGTATCGATACGGACACCATCATGGCTGTAGCGGTACCAGTAACAAATAATGGCTGGCAACATGGCAAGAAGCTTATCGGTCTTTTCATCCTGCTCAGAGAAGTCGAGCTCTTGGTCAAGGTTGCCTAACATTGAGCAACCGGTACGCATCACATCCATTGGGTGGGCATCAGCAGGAATCGTTTCTAATACTAGCTTCAGTGATTCCGGCAGCCCTCGGAAAGCCATTAATGCTTGTTTATAACTTTGTAATTCTTCTTTATTTGGAAGTTTGCCTTTTAATAATAAATAGGCCACCTCTTCAAACTCAGCATTATTGGCTAAATCAGTGATATCGTATCCCCGATAGGTTAATCCGGTACCCGATTTACCTACAGTACAAAGCGCCGTTACACCGGCACTCTGACCTCTCAGGCCCGCACCACCAATGGCATTCGATTTCTTTTCGCTTCCGTCCTTCTTTACATCAGCTACGGCTATCGCAGTCATAGCAGACTCCTTCTTCAGTTGTATTCACGATATTGAATGGATTGGGTTTCCCTCTAATTCTGCGGGATAAATAGGTACACTGATCCCCAGAGGTTATTACCACTCTGTATTCATTTATTCTTAATATTATTATTTGGTCTTTGTGCCTATTAAGGCTGTTTGAATAGCTTATCTAACGTTTGTTCGTAGTCGTGATAACCCAAATAGTGGTATAGCTCTTCACGAGTTTGCATTTGGTCGACGACATTGCGCTGATGGCCGTCTTGCAATAAGTGCTGGTATACATTCAGTGCCGCTTGGTTCATTGCCCTGAATGCAGACAGCGGGTAAAGCACCATATCGACGCCACATTCAGCGAGCTCATCGGTACTGAACAGAGGCGTCTGTCCGAACTCAGTAATGTTGGCCAAAATAGGCACTTTAACAGCGTCTGAGAATTGCTGGTACTGTTCAAGCGTATTTATCGCCTCAGGGAAAATCATATCCGCCCCAGCCTCGACACATGCTTGGGCACGCTCAATCGCTGAATCCATTCCCTCAACAGCCAGTGCATCGGTGCGCGCCATGATCACAAAATCAGGATCCACTCTGGCATCAACCGCCGCCTTGATCCTATCGACCATTTCCTGCTGGCTGACAATGGCTTTATTCGGGCGATGACCACAACGCTTCTGGGCCACCTGATCTTCCATATGAACCGCTGCGGCCCCGCTTCGTTCCACTTCTTTAATGGTGCGGGCAATATTAAACGCGCCGCCAAACCCAGTATCAATATCGACCATCAGTGGCAGCTTGGTGGCTGCTGTAATGCGGCGAACATCTTCCAACACATCATTTAACGTCGTAATACCCAAGTCCGGAAGGCCATAGGAAGCATTGGCAATCCCTCCCCCCGAAAGATATACCGCCTGATGGCCTACTTGTTCCGCCATCATGGCACAATACGGATTGACCGTACCGACAATCTGTAACGGGTTGTTATTGGCTACCGCTTGGCGAAAGCGTTTCCCTGGACTCATGAGACCTTCTCCTTATCCTGCTTCAACTGTTGTTCAATTAATTGGCGGCTTCTCATAATGTGGCGCCGCATCAACATCTCTGCCAACTCTCCATCGCGCTCTTTCAATGCACTAAGAAGATGGAAGTGTTCCTTCAAGGCTTGTTCTGGGCGCGAATGTGACCGCTGTGACTGGTAGCGGTACATTCGCAGCAAATGATATAGCTCATCGCATAGCAGGCTGATTAATTTGGTATTGCGGCTGGCTTTGATCACCCGGTAGTGAAAGTCGAAATCACCCTGCTGGTGAAAATATGATGCTCCCTCAACCTGTTCTATGTGCTGGTGATGGGCATCTAACAAAGCTTCCAGCCCTGCGAGCTCGTCATCGGTGATGTGCTCACAGGCAAGCCTAGCGGCCATTCCTTCTAGGGCTTCACGAACCGCATAAATTTCAATTAACTTTTCCTGGCTCAGAGCCACAACCCGGGCACCAACATGGGGAATACGTTCTACCAATCCCATGGATTCAAGGCGCATCATGGCCTCACGCAACGGGCCTCGGCTCACACCATAATGCTTGGCGAGCTCCGGTTCAGATATCTTGCTACCCGCGGGATAGGTACCGCTTACAATCTGATCGATTAACTGCTCGGTTAAACTCTCAGATTTGGTGCCCTCTTTCTCACCTTGGTTGTCGACACTTTTCAATTTTAAATCTTGTTTGCTCATCATTATTGTCAACAATTTCTTAACTTGTGAACAAATTTAGCGCTATAAGGCCAGATTTACAAGCCAATTGTTAACAATATGTATTAGACCTTAGTATAGATTGTCGACAACCCATCACTTCAACCCATCCAAACCGGCATAATCAATGAGCTCAATGAGGTTATTGTCATCATCACGAAGAAAGCAAAAAAAACGGCAGTGACTTCTCAGCCACTGCCGTTTTTAATCTTTCACCTACAGGTTACGCTGTCGGTTTAGCATTGCCAGCTAAATGCTCCGGGGTACCCACCACCTTTGGCTTGCGCTGGGCGAGAATCACGCCAGAGAGAACCATACCGCCGCCAATGTAATGGTAAACCGCTAACTGCTCCCCCAATGTCACGCTGGCAATAAGCGCAGTCAGTACCGGCATCAGGTTCATGAACATCGCAGTACGGTCTGCACCTAGAACCTCAATCCCTTTCAGCCAACACCAAGGCGCAAGTACCGAAGCAGGTAACGCAGCGTACATAATCAGTGGCAGTGATTCACTCGTGATCGCCATACGCTCACTGCTTAACAACATAGGAGTAAGCATGGTTACCGCAAAGAGTCCCTGTACATAGACAGACTGCCAGTTATTGAGTGGCATTCTCCAACGCTTGAGCAATACACAGTAAAGCGCATAAACAAACGCGGCAATTAACAACAGTGCGTCACCCTGCTTGATACCTTGCGAAGTCAAAGTACTGATATCACCGTGACCCAGCATGAACACCAAACCAGCCAAAGAAAGCACTGCCCCTACCATAGCCAAAGGTAGCAGGCGCTGCCCCAGCAACGGGACACTCAAGAACATACTCAACAACGGCACCAACGAGATGATCAACGCCATATTGGTCGCAGTTGTTGTCGCCGCGGCGAAGTAGCCCAGCGACTGGTTGAGCACCATACCCAGTAGAGCCAAAAATGCGAGCTTGGATAGATGCGGTTTGATTTCATGACGCTTACGCCACACCGATGGTAGAACAAAGGGTGTTAATACCATCATGGCAAAAAACCAGCGATAAAATGAGATCGCCCCAGGGTCGATCACGCTGTAAGACATTTTGTTTACGATGGCATTCCCTGCCCAAATAATGACAGTCAGAAGAGGAAATAAATAGAACATGGTTTGCCTTTTAATTTGATTACGAGGGAATTGTGGCACGTCAGCTTACAAACAAATATCTCTAAAAAGACATCGTGATTCTATTGTCAGACATATTAATTATTCACTGGTAATTTCATGCCAATCAAGACTTATCCCCAGCATTCAATCTCGACTTAAGACATTGAAAATAAACAAAATAAAATCTTTAATTAAAGACACTCTTTAATTCATTCCCATGAAGAAAGAGTGATCTGTCTCGCAGGAATGCACTGTGTTTAGCTCATAGGTAGCATAAAACTACAGGGTAGAGTGACAGCTCTATTTTCTTCCTGCATACTGGTCTGACCAGGCTATAAATAAAATAAACCTCTCAGCCATTTCGAAAAGGACATCCCAATGCGCAAAAACCTCAAAATCTATAAACAGATGAGCCGGCTACCTTTTGGCAACAAGCTTTTCAGTTTTGTCGTGTGCCGTCTTGCCCCTTACTTTGGAAGTATCAAGCCCAAAGTCACGGCACTAAAGCCAGGCTTTGCTGAGGTTACAATAAAAAAACGCCGACGCGTGACTAACCACTTAAACACGGTTCATGCAATCGCGATGTGTAATATGGCAGAGCTAGCTGGGGGGATGATGACGGATGTATCTGTACCTGTTAAAAGTCGCTGGATCCCTGTTGGCATGACAGTTGAGTATTTAAAAAAAGCGAAAACTGATCTCACAGCCCAGGCACAAGGTGAAAATATTGACTGGGACACTGAAGGTGACAAGCTTGTGCCGGTTGAGGTGAAAGATATTGAAGGGAATGTCGTCTTTAAAGCTGAGATCACGATGAATGTGAGGTTTACGTAATCTGTAGTCAACAGAAATATAAATGGCACAGTCATTACTGTGCCATTTTAATACCCAAGTTACCTCAAGGCTTCGCTGAAGCTAAATCTTAAAGTCGCTTCGGTATATATGAATATTAGGATGTTTCCAATGCGGGAGTCGCTGTTTTATTAACCTCTGGCAACCAATGGAACATATATTCGAACAACTGCTGCTCATCCATTTTTGCTAATTTTCCATGAATGAACGAACTCATGTCAATCAAGTGGTCCACCTTAGCCAGTGGTTGGTAAGGTTCTTTGAACCGGCGCCAAACCTCTGAATGGTTAACATAAAAATTAGCAGCAGCTACTGCTTCTTCAAAGGTCGTATGCTCTGAGATTAACCGAGGGCCATCCCAGGTCGCACCATCTAACACAGAGACCCCAATCTCCCCTGACTCTTCATACGTTAATTCATCCACAAATGGAACATTCCACCAGCGAACAATTTCGTCACATGAACGTTGTTCATTGAGTTTGTCTGAGCAGGGGAACTCGCCCATGTTGAGTCTATTCCGTACCGGAATTTGACAAGTTGTAAAATCCATAGCCAACAATTTGCATATTTATATTTTTGCATAATCTTAGCTGGCACGATTAATTTCGTCAATTCCTTTTCAATAAAAAGGCTCATAAAATTATAACCTTACCGGAAAAAAGGTACAGATATAATAGGCAATATGACGATTTGGGCACATATCCATGTCACCTGGTAAATAAAGAACGACCAAAGTCACCATTTAATTAATCATTGCTGAATAATGTTTTAGCCAAGCGAGCCAAATTGTAAGCATCATCATAGCCAGAATGTTGACGCCCTTCCCACTCGATACCCGCCATTTCCATCGCTGCACGTTGGCCACAACGTTTTTTGGTAACATGGCGCTGGAGCCTAAATAACGTTGCCAGATTCAAGTACTCTTCAAACGGCACTTTAAGGCCTTTTTCTTCACACTCTTTGCGCAAAATGAGATCATCCCGCCCCCAAGCAGCATAAATTTTGTGGCGTCCACCAAATTTTTGTTCAACCGACTTTAAAATATGCCCTAGCGGCTTGCCGTTTTTCTCAATCACCTCCGGCTTAATACCGGTAAGCTCTGTGCAAAAAGGCGACACTTCATCATTATCCGGCTTTACAAAGTGTTGAGCACGGCGAACAATTTCACCGTTGGTGAGATCAAGCTCAGCCACCCCAATCTCAATGATCTCACCTGTCCTCGACTCACGACCATCGTTCCAACAGCACATTTCGAGGTCAAAACAGACAATACGGTTAAAATTCATCTTACTTCCGGAAATCACGCTAAAACTGGCACGAAGGATAGCATTTAGAGGCGGGTTAGCCAAAAATGAAAACACATGCAGCAACAAACTTAAATTGCAGAGCCTCTACCCTGCAGCCTAAACTGCCAATTTTCTACTTCATTGGTTTCTAGGCGCTTCTTGACCTTGTTCATCCAACTGCCAGACAGCTTTTCTTGCTTCAGCAGTGCTTCCAAACCTTGCTGATTTAGTGGGTCACCAAAAAAGATATCGCAAACGGCTTGCAGCGACATGGCATTAGGGACACGCTCAACCAGAATCAATGGTTCATTAACACTTACCATACCGGGTTTGATCACGCGATATAACCAACCACAACGGCTGATTTCCTGCATATCAACAGAGAAGCCTTGTACCCCCCAGCGTTGATTCAACTTAAAGCATGGTGAACGCGGCTGGCTAACTTCGATAATCGCCTCTCCCCACTGATAACGATCTCCAAGGCACACCGTTTCTTCTGTCATGCCTACAGAGCTTATGTTCTCTCCCATACCGGGTGCCTGCCATTCTATATGCTCGCCATACTTTTTTGCCCAGTATTGGTAGTGTTCAAGGGGATACTGGTGAACAGCTCTCTCTGGCCCGCCATGGTGTTTTTGATCGGCACATTCGTCCCCATCCAGCCCTGCTTCTGACAAATAGATCGGCTCTTTGACAGCAACCTTATCAATGGCGGTATTAAACCCATAGCGATGGGCAATTTTTCCCGTAAATACGTTCGTAATCTTATTTGGCGTCTTCATTATCATACTTTTTTTTAGCGTTATGACTTTATTAGGTGCCACAGCATTCAACCCAGTAACGGGCAACGGGATGCGGGAACACTTTCCCTTGTACAACCCCCTCAAACTGGCCACCATTTCGCTCAATCACCGTGCGCGATGCGATATTGTCTTCATCAGCTGTGATCAAAGCTATTTGGATACCAAGTTGGCAGGCTTTTGGCAACGCCAGTTTCAGCATTACAGTGCCATACCCCTTGCCACGAAAGCTTGGGGCAACATCATAACCAATATGGCCACCTTCTTGGGATAGGAATGGAGTAGCGATATTATGGCGCCCCCTAATGACGCCGATAATATTGTTATCAGGGTCAATGAGCCAATAGTGATTGCAAGGCACATACCCTTCCGGCAAGTTCACGCCATGTGATTCATCAATCAGGGACTGAATATAGCGCTCGGCATTCTTATTTCCGTCAAGGTAATTTTGAGCGTTTTCCGGGTCATTTAGCGCAAAGTCATCATAAAAGTGCTGAAAAGCTGCTGCATATTCCATGGATGGAGAAACTAATTTCACTACAAACTCCTTATACCGTCAGTTCTTCCAAGGTGCTAATTTGCCTATAGGGTTTACCCCCGACCTGTTGAGGCACCTGCTGCGGCTGGTACCAAATCGCATTCAATCCGGCGGCAATTGCCGGCAGGATATCGTTATCCATAGAATCACCAACCATCGTCACGTTATGTGGCTCCACATCGAGTTCCAACACAATTCGATGGAAATATTCCGCACACCCTTTGGCTACTCCCATATTCTTTTTACAAAAATAACCACTGATATACCTGGCAAGACCTACTTTTGAAAAAGCGAGTTTAATGTCCTTAACCGAAGAATCATCAGCATTTGTGGCCACATAAATGGGATGATGGGCAGATAGGGTCCTAAGCGCTTCAAGTGCGCCGGGCTCTGCTTTTAACTCAGGCCAGCGGTACATGGGGCCTTGATATTGCGGGAAGTCTACCATCAGGGTATCTCCCCAATCGAATAGATAAACCTTAGTCATTTTGATTCCTTTCTAAATAGACTAGCTAGACGACAATGAGGTTAATGCTGCCATTGCATCATTTGCTTTTGCACTCTGCACAAACACATGGTCATGATAATATGCAGCAATTACATTTGCGCTGATTCCCTGTTCAGTAAGTTTGGTAGCAATTGCAGCGGTTAACCCTACGGCCTCAAGGCTGGAATGTACTGTTAGCGTTATCATCCGAAAGGTACTGCTATATGCCAGGCCTGCTGCATCGGCATTATCGCGGCTGAGCACCAAAGTAAGCCCTTCTTGTTCCTGAAAGATCGAGACAGGTGATAGCCCGACATATTGTGATAGCTCCCCTTCTACCGTACAAAATACAAACTCTCCTTCTTTGAGAGCAGGTGCCATTGATTTCAATAACTGTTGCAGGTCAGTCATTCCACTCATGTATCCTCCTTGAGCGTCGTTTCCAGCTAGGCCAAGAAATCGACGTTAGTATTTTTTTTCAGCCATGTTTCTCGGGTAATTTGATACAGGCAGTGGCGCTCCAAATCGTGTCCTTTAGGCAATTTGGGATGGTCAAAATCTTGGCCGATATTTGTCATTCCAATTTTCTCCATTACCCTCTGTGATAGGGTATTAGGTAAAGCGGTGAACGCGTAGATACTAGGCGCCGCCAACTCTTCAAACGCAAACTGCAATGCCCTGCTGGCCGCTTCAGGCGCATAACCTTTCCCCCAATGCTCTTTGGCAAGCCGCCAGCCTATTTCGATAAATGGCGCATTGGGGATACCGGATTGCTCATCCTGGCTATGTAAACCCACAAAACCAATAAATTGCCCATTTTCCTTCAGCTCAACCGCCCAAAATCCCCAGCCCTTTTCAGCGATAAGTTGAGTGATCCTTGCCGCCTGTGCATCACTCTCCTGCTGCGATAAAACGGCTGGAAAAAACTGCATAACAGCGGGGTCTGCATTAAGCTTGGCGTAATCGGAATAGTCTTCTCTTTTCCATTGCCTAAGGATCAATCTATCTGTTTCTAACTGCGCTGCCATATATCTTTCGGAGTCCTTATCCAATTTGTATCAATTAGCTCAGTATAACCATAACTTCATTTTGAATGGGACACACGATGACAGTAGTCATGCTGATATTTCATCGAGAAATGAGTTAAAGCGATTTGGAAAGTAAATGCTGCTTATCTTCAAAGCCGTAGCGACGGTAAAATTTATTGGCCACTTGATTGTTTGACCAAACATGCAATTCGACAGAACAAGCACCTTTAGCCTTGCTCCAGCCCTCAAATGCCGCCATAAGCTGGCGCGCAAAGCCTTTGCCCCGTTGGTTTTCATCGACGACTAGCTCTTCGATATACCCATAGCACCGACTGTTTGTCCAGCGTCTACCTTTAACATTGACGACAGAGCCTAGCAATGTACCAACCACATCCCCATCAACTTCTACAACGAATAGGCACTGATTATTGTCAGCAATAATTTCACTCAATTCATCCTTTGTCAGGACATCTTCCGTCTGGTTAACAACATCCGGTGCGACTGCAGCGTTGTGGTGGTTCTCTGCAATAAACAGTCGTGTTAGCGCGGCGAGATCGTTTATCATTGCAGCCCTAATGGGCTGTGGTACTTTATCCATGCTTGTCTTGCTCGACGTTAGCTTGCTCTTGTTCAAGGGCTTTTTTCTGCCTTGATTTAATTTCTTGCCAGGACTCTCCGCTTTCGATTCCCGAGATCCGTTCTTGATACTTGCTTATTGAACGAGCCAGAACAGATTCGATATTGATACCCTGCTCTTCCTCTAGAGCGACCAAAGCATTGAGGTAATCCCAAAGCTCATCACCTAGCTCGTCTTCCAGGAAACATACCCGTTGCCTCTCAATCTCTTCGTTGACTTCATCGACTTCTGATTTTAGCTCTGAAAGATAAGTTTTGGCTCCTTCGGACCATGTCGATGTTTTATCGATCGCCGCCTTTCTTCGCGCCAAGTCGAGTAATGCGTCTAGCTTTTCCATCTTTTCCTTTTTAATAACGGTTCTTTTATCACTTAATTTTTCATTTATCTCTTAATTGTTCCTTTATCTTTGAATCGCCAGCCTTTCGCGATCGGCTTTTTTCATCTTCGAAACGACTAATTCATAGGAGCGATCAATCAGTCCTTTCAGCATGCCATCTTCTATTTCTTCGGTGACCGAAACGGTTACCCAGTGTTTTTTGTTCATGTGGTAACCTGGGCGTATCGCAGTAAACATCGAGGTCAATGCTTCATTATCTGCCGGAGCACCTTTAAGGTTAATATCAACGACGCCATCATTAACCGACAACAAGGCAAACATCTTGCCCACTACCTTGAATACCATGACATCGGCGCCAAAAGGGTAATCCAGCTCTGACTCCGGCAACGTTAGCATAAAGTCGACAATTTCGTGTTTGTTCATCACATCCCTCACTCGCTGTTAGCGGCAGAACGCCTTGCCATCGGGTGGTCAGGGCTTAACTGAAGCAGATCCCACAAATTGCCGTAAAGATCTTCAAAAACAGCCACTGTGCCATAGTCTTGCTCTTTCGGCTCGCGGACAAAGTGAATACCTTCAGCCACCATACGGTTGTAGTCACGCCAAAAGTCATCGGTACTCAAGAACAGGAAGACCCTGCCGCCTGTTTGATTTCCAATAAAATCGGCCTGTTCAGGCTTTGACGCTCGTGCAAGCAGTAACGTCACACCATTGGAGTTCGGCGGTGATACAACGACCCAACGTTTATCCTGCTCTGGCTGGTAAGTGTCTTCGATTAATTCAAACTTCAGCTTGTTGACGTAAAAATCTATTGCCTCATCGTAGTCTTTTACGACGAGGGCAATATGGACAATACTCTGTTTCACTATGTTTCCTTAATGCGATGTTTCCTTAATGCAGCGCTAACTTGGTTTAGTTAATAGTCACGTCACTTTCATGTGCTCGGAAGGGCTGCTTTCGACAAAATTCGCCCAAACATGATCATACACCTGCCGCTGCCCCGGGAAAGGCACTAGAGACTTTGCCTCTTCAAGTCCCACCCAACGGTATTCCGTATGCTCCTCATTGAGGGTGACAGGCTGGTTGGGCGGGCACAGTACGGCAAATACCGGTATGATCTGCAGCACATTCACATTGGCCTCAAAGAACTGCTCAAGATACTGGGCGTTATAGAGTTCAGACACGGAGATGTGCGTCTCTTCATAAAACTCCCGCACAATTGCCTGCCAGCCTTTCTCCTCTTCCTCGATAGAACCAGCCACATGGCACCAGTAGTTACCTTTTACCCGCTTCATCAATAGCATTTTCATTTCGCCATCAATTTCCGACAGGGCAACGCCTGAAACAATAGAAGTATTTACTGGGATCTTTTGCGTAGCCATCACTTATTGTTATTCCTCTTTGGGCGCATATTGGTCAAAGACCTGCTGTGCGGTCATTTTTTGGGTGTCATTGCTAAATTCATAGTAATCCGGTTTTTCGTCAATGAATATTTCGCTGGTCAGTATGAAGGCCTGATCCTGAAACAGACCTGCCGAAACAATATACTCATCACTTGGTAATAGGTGGTAATAAAGATGCGAGCCACAAGTTCCACAGAAGACACGCTCAGCCCACTCTGACGAGCGATACACCACAGGCTGCTGCCCTTTGATTTGTACCTTGGACTGGCAATGAACTGCAAACAAGGGGCCACCAGACCATCTGCGGCACATGTCGCAATGGCACAACCCAACCTCTTTCTGATCATCCGCGGTTAACTCGATAGCCCCGCACAAGCATTGCCCTTTCATCTCAACCTCCTTCCAAACCTAAACACTCTGTAAAGTCTATGTTGAATAGGAAGATATTGTGACAGGAGACGTTATCGCAGTCTGTGATATACCCAAGCTACTTCAAGATGCTGGTTCAGCGAGAGTTTATAAGCTTCTAGACCAGGCATTGTTTTGAAGATCTAGTGGCTCTAAATCAAGAAACAATAACGCGGTATAGAAGATTAGAAAACTCGCCCTTCGGGAGGGTGTCAGCCCATTCACTTCTTCGTTGAAGCTTTTTGAAAGGGAATGCCATTCCTGCAAACCTTCGCCTTGCATTGAATGCGCTGACAACCCTCTGAACCCTGCACCTTGAGGTAACTTGGGTATAAGTGAAAGGCCAGGGCAAAAAAAAGCCCTCACCGAATGGCAAGGGCTTAAGCTGTTCATCAAAATCAGTCTTTCTTTTGACGTTTGTTTTTTGGCACGTAATTCAAAATAGAAATGGGTACCGGTTTTCTTGGCTCGAAACCTTCGACCTCACGGCGTTCAATCAGGTGCCCCAAACGGCTTTCGATCATGCACAAGTTCTTGAAGTTATCTTTTGACACAAACGAGATTGCTTCACCCGATGCGTCTGCACGACCGGTTCGGCCAATACGGTGAACATATTCATCCGCCGGGAATGGCAAGTCGTAATTTACAACACGGGACAGCTCTTCAATGTCAATACCACGGGCACCAACGCCTGTTGCTACTAGGTATTTAATATTGCCTGCTTTGAAGTCTTCCAGTAGCTGTTCACGGACTTTCTGGCTGCGCCCACTGTGGAACGCCTCTGCAGCTATATCGCGTTTTTCGAGCTGTGAAACCAGTTTGGCAGCACCGTGCTTGGTTTCAATAAAGATCAGCGCCTGATCCCAATCATTTTCTTTGATCAGGTGGCTAAGCAAAGCAGACTTCTTGTCTTTATCAACCGTGATCAGCCACTGCTCAATATTAGCCTTAGAAGCTTGATTAGCCGCAATACTGATCTCATGTGGGTTTTCAACTACCGACTTAGCCAAGTCACGCACTTTGTTAGAGAGCGTTGCAGAGAACAGCAAGAACTGCAGCTCTTCAGGCAAACGGTCGATGATCTTGTTGATGTCATCGATAAAGCCCATATCCAGCATGCGGTCGGCTTCATCAAGCACCAGCATTTCCACTTCTTCAAAGTGAACAGCACGCTTGCCATACATATCAAGCAAACGACCCGGAGTCGCGACCAGCACATCCACACCTTCAATCAGGCGCTGCTTTTGCTCTTTTTCATCGACACCACCGTACATCGCCAAGGATGTTAGGCTTAGGTGTTTGCTGTAAAGGGCGATCTTCTCTTCTACTTGAACAGCAAGCTCACGGGTAGGCACAAGTATCAACGCACGGATGCGCTTTTTACGCTGCGTTTTGCCCTGGCTGAGTTTTTCAAGAATAGGCAAAACAAAGCTGGCTGTTTTACCTGTACCGGTCTGCGCAGCTGCAATCAGGTTTTGGCCCTGCAAGATGACAGGAATTGCCTTGTTCTGAATCGTGGTTGGCTTGCTGTAGCCAAGTTCACTGACCGCTTTGGTTAATGACTCGCTGAGCCCAAGTTTAGAGAATGGCATGAATCGCCTCTAATTATACTGAATCTTAATATGGTAGAGCCGCCTCTACATGAAGCGCGGGAGTGTACCACGAACACTGTTGGCACGAGACAACTTTTCTTCCCAATCTACATAAAGCTAACCTTTGGGTTTCGTTCTTCAGTGATATTGTTTTTGCCAAATGTCTCTTGGTAAATCTGCATGAAGTCTTCACGGATCAATTGCTCAAGGTGGGTTGCCATTTCTGTCGGGCAAAACAGCATAATATGTACCACCTGCTCACCTGTCGCTGTCGTGGTGATATGGACATGAGGATCAGGGCCAGGTAGATCAACGCCAGCGTGTTTTTCAATCACCCCATTGTAGCGCCGCGCAACATCAATGAAATCCTCACAGTGCCCCTCAATCTGTTCGATAAGCTCCGGCACCGTGACATACAAGTTGACGAACTCTTTAATGGTAATGCTGAAGCTATGGTACACATAGCGCTTCATGAAATTCAGGTTCTTCACCGGGTAAGTAAAAAACATGCTGTTTGGCAAGGTGGCAGTTTTACCCGTGAAATGATATTGCCCATGGTGAAGGTCAATCTCTTGGATCACCGTCGCCATCATATTGTGCTCAATCACCTCCCCACAAAGGGAGCCGACTTCAATCCAATCACCGATGCGAAACGAACGGGCACTCGCTCGTTGAATAGAGCCGGTGAAACACAGGATGATCTCTTTGGAAGCCACCACAATTGCAACAGCGATAGCTGTCACCGACAAAGCAAACTCACTGATCTCTGATTGCCAGAGCATAAACAGCACCACCACCATAAGGGTGAAAGTGCCGTTCTTGGTACGTGACATCCATTTCCGCTGGTGCTCTGAAACAAACGCAACTTCGCCGCGAATTTGTTTCAGCACTAATCGCCTGAACATCAGTACCAGCGCAATGATCAATACGCTGAGCAATATTTTGTTTTCTAGTAAAAAATCGATAACTGGTAATATCTTCTCTGGCATGAGCGCCCCTTCGACACTGCTTCTAACAGTTTTATTAAATTCTGTGTAATGCCAGGCTAAATTCCCACAGTTTTAAAACAAAATCCAGTGCCAGCCACTCTTCACTGTTTAAAACGCCAACAGCTTAATAAAACCGTCATAAAGGCAATATTTTATCAGCCATCTGAACGCAAAATAAAAACAAAAAGCCATGTAACTCACCATAAAAGCAAAATCACGCATGGGACACCGATCACCATCAGTATTTTCTAAAACATGATTTTTATACAGACAATTGCGCCGCCATTGTTCAGTTCACGCGACTTATTGTCGTCAAACATGTTAATTCATACTGTTGCCTACCGCTGTTTCGCAATATGCCCACATTTTTGAAACCATGCCTACTTTTCAAGACAGTTTCATTTGTTATTGCCACAACATCATAAATATCAATAAAAGGACAAACTTCATTCCATGAAGGAATAATTAAATTCCAAGCTTGATATACCTGCAACAAAAATCCGAATCATAAAGTAACTTCATAAAGGTGAGCATCTATGGAAGGATTAACATATCGACAAGCATCCAGATTTTTGGACATGGCGACGATGGGAATAAAAGAGGGGGAGATAGAGACTTTTCTAACACTAGATAATCGAGCCAGCTGGGTTAACACTCAGCTTTCCGAACCTTATGAAAGCCACAGAGAACGCACTCTCTATCAGGCTCAGCAGCGCGGGACTTCATCAATCACCCAAGAGATGCGCGTATGTGCATGGTTCGATATCGCGTTATGGAAAGGCGCTCAGTTGCGCCAGCGCATGGCCTTTGCCCTCAGCCAGATTTTAGTTGTCGGTGACCGTGATGCTCAGTTGGCACCCTACCCAACAGAAATGGCACATTACTACGATATCCTGACGCAGTACGCGTTTAGTGACTACAAAACCCTGCTTTACCATGTCACCCGCTCTCCAATCATGGGCCACTACCTCACCATGGTGGGCAATCTTCCCAAAAGCCACACCGGCGTTAACCCAGACCAGAACTATGCCCGTGAAATCATGCAGCTGTTTACTATCGGGCTGGAACAACTCAACCTCGATGGCACCCCTATACGCGATGAAAACAACCAGCCAATCCCAACCTATGATGACACCGACATAGAGAATATGGCTCGGGTTTTCACTGGCTGGTTTATGGATGGCAGCAGCATGGAAAACCCTATGGTCGCTTACGATGACTCGCACGATATGGGAGCTAAAACCATTCTGGGGAGTGATTTCCCCGAAGGTATGGGAGCAGAAGCAGAATTAGATCAAGTACTGGATCTGTTGGTTAACCACCCCAATACCGCACCATTTATCAGTACCCTGCTGATCAAACGCTTCGTCACCTCCAACCCACGGCCTGAATATGTGGCGAGAGTCGCCTCTGTTTTCCGAAACACCGGAGGTAACCTCGGAGAAGTCATTACCGCCATTTTGACCGATACTGAGGTACTAAAGGAAAACGACCTGCATGTAGCTAAAGTGCGCGAACCCATCCTCGCTATGACCTTCTTCTATCGCGCTATGGATGCCTATCCGGGTAAAAACGGCGACATCATCTATAACCCAATGAATTATGCTGACACGTTTGGCCAATATCCACTGGGGTCGCCCTCTGTATTTAATTTCTATTCCCCTGATCATAGTCCGCAAGGGGCCTTGCTAAATGCAGAACTTACTGCGCCGGAGTTTGAGCTTATTGATTGGAGCCAAGTCATTAAAACCAGTAATGTCTTTTACCGGACGATCCTTAACTATGGCCAAGACCGCAATAAAACCAACAACAAACAAGAGATGTATATCGCCCCAGTTGATTTCGAAGATGCCGCCAACAACCAAGACAAAGAAACTCTGATAACTCTGCTAAAAAACCGCTTTTTGCATGGCGAAATTGCTCCTGAGTTAGAGGCTAGGATTGGTGCTATCTACGACACCCACAACAACAAATACTACGCCGTTCCCAAGATGATTTTCTTTGCAGTCATTTCCCCTAACTTCATGGTACAGGAGTAGCAATTATGAGCATTTCACGTCGACAATTCTTAAAAGGCTCAGCCATTGCAACTGCATCTTCAGCATTGCCATTATCTTTGACTCTTCCCAGCAATGCCTTTGCCGCTGGTAGTGATGACTACAAGGCGCTGGTCTGCCTATTTCTTTATGGCGGCAACGACTCTTTCAATATGATCATGCCCGCCTCTGGCGCTAACTATGATAATTACGTCAACGCCAGACCAGACATCCATCTTTCTGCCGCTGAGATGCTATCGATACCGCCGACGGCATCAGGGCAGACAACCGCCATCAATAGCAGCATGCCTAATATCGCCCAGTTAATGGCAGAACAAAAGGCCACTGCTGTTGTTAATGTCGGCACCTTGCTGGAACCAACCAATAAAGGAAATATCAACAGTGTTAAAAAGCCTTCAAACCTTGGCGCGCACAACAAACAACAATCGGCGTGGCAAATAGCCTGGAATACATCTGAATACCACTCTTATGGCTGGGCAGGCATGATGATGGATCTGCTTGCCAATGAGGCTGCAACTGTCTCTGAGAGCCTGTCGCTTTCGGGCAATGAATTACTCGGCGGACAAAGTAGCCAAGACTTACGAATCAGCAGTGATGGCGTTCGGGCGATGGATGCTCTTGGCCATTCTAATGCAGTTAATAACAACTTCATTAAACTGGTTGATGAACCATATGGTTCTTTGTTCGCACAAGAATATATTTCTCGCCTCAAAGGCGTTATTGATTTTCAAGCTGAGCTCGACTCGGTAATGAATAACTTCCCTGAAGACGAAACCATTCCTGCTGGTTACCTAGGCGGTCAATGCCGAATGGTGAAACGGATGATCCAAGCGAGTGAACAGCTTAACCACCAACGCCAAGTGTTCTTTATCAGCCTTGGCGGGTTTGACAACCATGGTAACCAACGCGGCAAGCATGACAATTTACTCGCCCAAATTGACAGTGCGCTAAGTGGTTTCTATCGCTCATTAGAAGCTGATGGCTTGCAGGATAAGGTAGTCACTTTCACCATGTCAGACTTTGGCCGCACCATTGCCAACAACAGTAACCGAGGAACGGATCATGGCTGGGGTAGTAACCAACTAATCCTCGGTGGTGCGGTAAATGGTGGTATTACCTACGGTATGTTACCTGAATTTATTCCTAGCGACGGTCAAGACGCAACGGGAAATAAGTTCATACCGTCTACATCCTCCGAGCAAATGGCAGCCACCTTATGTAAATGGTTTGGCCTATCGGACAACAGTGTTGACTACATTTTCCCGAGTCTAAACCCAGCAAATGCCAATCCATTCCCTAGCCGATATCTAGGCTTTTTAGGTGATACAACCCCACCGCCTGCCGAACCGGGTAAACTGGCGATATCGAGTGTGTCGGCCTCGGAAACCCGTGTAGATCACACTCCTGAAATGGCCATAGACGGTGATAGCGCCTCTAAATGGACAGCCAAAGGGTTAGGTATCACCTATACCATAGCGCTCGCCAATTCAGCGACCCTGAGTGATATCAAGTGGTCACAGGCTAAAGGTGATGTCCGCCAATACTTCGTCGACATTGCAGTGAGTAGCGATGGCATAAATTTCAGCTCAGTAACCAGTGTCGTCACACCCGGAACATCAACTGGCCTAATCAGTAACCCAATCAATGCCAGTAACGTAAAATATATTCAGCTGACCTGTAATGGTAATAACGATCCAGACCGTGCTGATTTAAGAACATGGAATAACTTCCAAGAAATAGAAATATGGGGAAATTAAAGCCCCCACAAAATTAAGGGCTCAAGTGAGCCCTTTACTTTTACAGCCATTAAAATGGTTTTGATACTGGTTTTTTAATAAATCTATCTGGCATGAACAGAGTATCCCCAATAAATGCATTTTGGTTGATGATACAGGTGACACTGTCACTGCGCAGTACCCACCCTCCATATCAAACACCACATAGCTCAGCGTTGATGATGGACTATGGAAAAATACTTCAACAGAAACCGTCATCCCCCCCCCTCCTGCTTTGCCTCACCAAATAGATACCTATATTTTAGTCAGGTTGGCTGCTCATTGGTTGTTCAGAACCTCAAATGATGTAAGGCTTGCCTTCCTGCTTCAGCACGATTACTGTGGGGCATCGAAAAGCTTGCCAAAATGCTCTAACTACGGGACACAATGAAGAAAATCTACCAACCTCTGTTTGATAACGACAATCCACCCGGAGAGATTTTTTTCGGCCATGAGGTGTTCTTGCCAAACACCACGACACCCAGCCATAGTCACCCTTGGGGACAGTTACAAATTATCAACGGCGGTATCCTCGAACTCAGAGCAGAGAAAAAGCGATTCTTGTCTCCTTCACAATACGCGGTATGGGTTCCTGCAGGGATCGAACATGAGAGCTTTATGAGGCGAAGCCTCAACTATTGCTCGATGAATATTACCCACCCGTTGGCTGCTCCACTTCCCGATTACCCCTGTTTATTGGAAGTTAGCCCGATCATGGAAGCGATCATCAATGATCTCAAAGCCCGACAGTTAACAGTGGCAGAATCGGAGCAGGATAATAGACTGATTAGCGTGTTGCTTGATCAAGTCTACCAAGCAAAAGAGCACGAGCAATTCCTACCAAGTAGTAACGACAAGTTGCTCAAGCCAATTCTCAATGAGCTTGAGCGCAATCCTATGTCGGAAAAGACCTTAAAAGACTGGGCTGAAGTTCTACACACCACGGAAAGAACCCTGGCCCGGCACTGCCAGGATAAGCTCGGTATGAGCTTTACCGAGTGGCGGCAACGCCGTAAATTCCTCTATTCTTTGCATTTGCTGCGCAAAGGGTCTTCGGTGAAGGAAGTGGCATTAACCTTGGGGTATCACCAAGCTTCTCCATTTATTACCCTCTTTAAGCGTCATGCTCACTGCACGCCTGAGCAATACCGCCAGCGCTTCTTTACCAGCAAAGAGTGAATTTTGATAACTATTTGCTGATAGCTTCAGCAAAGTATTTGAAAGATTCCCCTACCACTGCGGTCTGTATATCTGAAGCGCGTTGGAGGGGATAGATGAAACAGCTCATTGTTATTCTTTTATACGGACTTATCTTCACTCTGCCGTTAAGCATGCAAGCCGCATCGCTTAACGGCTTTAATTTATCCAACACCTCCATCCCAGCAAAAGAAATACTATCTGGAGGGCCGGGCAAAGACGGGATCCCAGCCATTATTCACCCCAAATTTGTCGCCGCCGATAAGGTAGGCTTTCTATCCGCGAGAGATCCTATTCTAGGCATCGCAATCAATGGGAAATACCGAGCCTACCCAATCAAGATCTTAAACTGGCACGAAATAGTGAATGATCAAATTGACGGCAAACGATTTATCGTCAGTTACTGCCCACTATGTGGTTCGGGAATGGCTTTTTCATCCATGGTAAGCGGCCGCGCCCTAACTTTTGGGGTGTCAGGTTTGTTATATAACTCTGATGTGCTGATGTACGACCACCAAACCGAGTCCTTGTGGTCACAAATCAAAGGTTCGGCAGTGTCAGGCCAGTCCAAAGGCAAACAATTAACCCAATACCCACTTACCTTAACGCGCTGGGAAAAGTGGCAGCAAATGCACCCAAATACATTGGTGCTATCAACGAACACCGGCTACCAGCGCGATTACCAACATGACCCCTATGCAGGTTACAGCCAAACCCCACGGCTTTACTTTCCCGTAGCCAACCAAGCCCCATCAATTTACAGCTCTAAAGAGACTGTGATGGGTTACAAAGGGCGTAATGGCGTCATTGCCTTTCCTTTTGCCGAATTGAAAAAGAATGGAAAAGCGATTTTCAGTCACAATTTCGAACAGCAAACATTAACAGTCCACTGGGATGTCCAAAATCATTCGGCCTATTTAACCAACGCCCAAGGGCAAGAATTACCTAGCACCCTGCTTTACTGGTTTGCTTGGTATGCCTTTTACCCAAATACCGAAGTGTATAAAGCTCGTTAAAATGCTTCTTTTTTAGGCCACAAATCAATAACCTCAGAACAATGGCGTCTAAAAAACGAACAGCCACATACTCAACAAAGCTCACAAACAATCGATCTTGGTTGCATATCACAAAAACGAACACCAAAGCAGAGCTTTGCTTTATAAAAAGCCGATAAAAATAGATAATAAAACTACAAAAACAACATAAAGCTAGGTTTTACAACTATGATCGACATGATTTTTCCTGCATTGTTCTTATCCACAGTGATCGGTTTCAGCCTATGGGGCTGGACGCAAGTCATACGTGTGGTATTTCGTTTCTAATCCCACTTCCTTATGGAAGCCTTCAAATAGTCGCTCAATAAATACTAGAAAAGAGCAAGCCAGCAGAAATGCTGGCTTGTTTATACATAAAGATTAATTGGATATATATGATTAATCATGAAAACAGATAATCGATAGCATCGAATTACTCTTCAAAGTTACCTACTACAAGCTGCTCTTTCTCTAAAATAATGGCTCTGCCCATCGAATATGCCGAATCAATTTCAAAATTACTGTCGAGCAGTAAGAAATCCGCATCGCTGTTCAGCGTTATTCCGCCTTTATTAATACCCAAAGATTTCGCAACATTTTTTGACATCATCGCACTCGCTTGACTGATATCTAAACCACGATCAACTAAGGTACGAAACAACTGAATATTTGAATCAACAGCTGCAGCTGTTATCGTGATCATTTCTCCAGCTTCATTAAATTTTGGCAGGCTACCATTACCATCCGAGCTGATTGTAATTCGCTCTGAAGGTACGCCAGCTTCCAAAGCGGCAAACACAGCTTCACCGGGATCATTGAAGGCGCAACTACCACCAGAGGTAATGTCCATTACACCACCGGCTTTTGCAAAGCTTGCAGCCTCTTCAAAAAGCGGGATTGTTCTTGCTACGTGGGTCGGAGAGAAGTTACTGTGTGGAATGCCACGCTCGACCAGCTCATTAATTTGCTTGAATGGGTCAGGCAAGCCGCCCATATGCATATGAAGTACCCCTTTCTTGCCTGCTAGCATCGCCCCCATCCGGACATCCGAGGTAATTCGTAATAGCTCATCGGTTGAAGGGAATGAGCCACGGTGATCAGCTATGGCGATTTTCACTCCCAATACTGGCTCAAGGAAAACAAGGTCATCTCGAATACTGTTTGTTAGAGTAACCGTTGGCACTTGGTAAGAGCCAGTATGCATCCAGGCAGAAAGTCCCTCTGCACGCAAACCCATCACTTTGGCAAAGAGATCCTGTGGCGAGCGTGTCGAGCCATCAGTACCCATCACACCAACGACTGAGGTAATACCAGCTTTGATCAATTTGGAAAAAGTGATTGATGGTGTACGGCTGCTAAACCCACCTTCACCGCCCCCACCCGTTAAATGCACATGCTGATCTATGATACCGGGGAGCATCATCTTACCAGTGGCATCGATGACGTTAACCTGTGTGCCCAGCCCACTCACATTCAAATTATCTTCTATGGCTACAACTTTGTTTCCCGCAACCAGTACATCTTTGATGCCGAGAGAGTCTGGGGCATACACATTGGCATTTTTGATCAGGGTAAGATGCGTCATTCTTTTATTCCTATTATATATGCCCAAATACTTCAAGATCTTGGTTCAGCGCCTTAAGGTAACTTGGGTATAAGTTTTAATCTCATCACATTTTCAACTCATTTCTCATCAACCATTCTTATCATTGTTACTTAGCTGATGCGATTTTAATCATAATTAATTCTATATTTGTCACAAATAATGATATAAGTAAAAAATGAATGTTCTGCTACTCAGATAGCAACTAGATAAATTAAGTTATCGAATTATCAGAAATTGTTATTAATTTATTATCAAACTCATAATCACTATAAATAAAGCAATCAAATAATTATATTTCTAACTAATATTGTGAAATGCCAAATATGGCTTCATCATGCAAAAAATGCACAACAAAGCCAGTAATTGCTTGTAATCTTTTTATTAAATCTTTAAATCATTTCAAACTGTGTGTTTGTTTTAGTGTTCACCATTATTACCATCAAATAAAACAAGCCAGCAACATGGCTGGCTTGTTTAGTCTATAGCTCCAAGTAATATCAAGTTACCCGGTATAGGACAATTTATATATTCTCATCCATCACTGGCGAATCATCCTGCTGTGTTCCCGCAGCATCATTATCGAACGAGGAACTGTCATCCATAACATCAACGCCTTGATTGGTGTTGTCACCTTGGGTCCAATCCCCATTTTGCCCATTATCATCTAGCATAGCAGGTTGATTGGCGTTGATAGTTTGATTGTCTTGCATCGCATACGCATCGTCTACTTCTATCGTCACAGTTCCTGTCGCTCCATCAACAGCAGCCCCCATATCAGTCTGCCCCTCAAAAGCAATAGTTGCTTCACCTTCGAAGTCATCAGATAAGGTCATTGATACAGGCTTCGACAGATCCCCACTCACCGTGTATGAACCATCGTTATTGAGCAACGCGTTAGAGATGGTTGCACCATCAGGCAGGTCACTGATCTCAACTTGCAATACGTCTGGATCATTTGTCGCCTCATCTGGGATTTCGAGCTGAACAGTGTTACCCGGAGCTGCAGTAATATCACTGTCAGTCTCCACACCGTCTTGCTGGTTATCATCAGACTGTTCCAGTGTTGTGGCTTGGGTATCTACGTCCTGGCTATCCCCTTGCTGAGATTCAGCCACTTCAGGCTTGCTGACTGGGTCTTGATACTTATCGATATCTAGAGACAAATGATGAACGGCAGTTGTATCGCCATCAGATGACGTGACTTCCAGAGGCAGCTCACCAGTAAAGTCATCATCACTCCAGAACACCCACCACCCTTCTTCATCTTCAATGACCGTTCCTTGTTCGCCATGGTAATCAACCGCCGTAATTGTTGATTCTTCTCCTAAGTTCAGCGCGTCTAATAACATGCTTTGCGTGAGCTCCAACGAGCCCATTTCATCCATCATAAGGGCTGATGGTTCCGGCTCTGCCACCTCAACATTAAAGTGAGACTGAATAGAGCTATTGCCGTCAGTGGCAATAAAGGCAATTTGAGCTTGCCCTGCGAAGCCTTCAGCAGGGGTAAAGGTATATTGTCCTTCATTATTGGTCTCAAGTACCCCCTGTCCTCCTAGCACCTGGACAGATTCAATACTTAGTTGATCGTTCTCCGTATCTGATAATTGCCCTAACATATCCGCATCGGTGAAGCTTAGTTCATTACCCGAGCCAAGCTCAGTGGTGACAATATGATCCACTGTAGGCGCACTATTTACACTTACCTGAGCTCCAGCCTCCGTAACAGCAATACTACTTTGCACATCCACCAAGTTGCCGCCTTGATTCACCTGGTAGGCGAAATCGACTGACCCTGCTTCACCTTCTGCTGGCGTGAATGACCAAGTTCCATCACCATTATCAACCAGCTCGCCCTGAGAGCGATCTATCAGATGGACACCCTGAACCGAATCACCATCAGTTGTCTCCACCCCTTCAGCCATATCCAGCAAATCGTCCAACGTTAGCAGAAGTGTCTCCCCCTGCGCGGTATCGAAATCGGCATAAGCTTCCGTCGCCTCAGGCAGTGCATTCGATGGCTCATCTCCATAATCTGCCGTCGTCGCTGACACGGTAATAAAGAAACTACCGTTGAAATCATCTGGCGGAGTTAATGACAAGTCATCAAAGCTCCAAGTTGTGACATCGATAACCTGTCCAGGCTCTGTGATAGTAATCATGTTATCGCCATCAGAAACAACAAAGCCGACAGGGAAACCCGTGATCACCAAATGACTTAGCTGCTCGGAAGTATCGAGCATGTCGACATTTAGACCCAGCAGCCCGGTTGTGTCTTCATCAAACACCAAAGGCCCATCATGATCAGTGGTGATCACAGCCCCATCAGCGACCGGACGAATATACACCGGTACGTCCATTGCCGTTGTCGCCCCACTAGGATCACTGACTTCAACCTGCAACTCAGCCGTACCTGAATAATCATCCGCCGGCGTAAATGTCCAGCTGCCGTCTTCATTCTGTTCGACGTCACCCGCCTCTTCGCCTTCAACGGTAATCACTCTGGATATAACCAGTTCATCACCGTCAACATCACCGAACAGATCGAGCATATCTTCAGCTTTGAAGGTAAAGGCGCCATCTTCATACGTCGTCAGGTGCGCATTCCCACCATTGAAAGGCGCGTCATTAACTGGCACCACATCCACTTTCAGCGAACCATCCACCACGTCATCGCCATCTGAGATAGCGTAATCCAACTCAATCAAACCATTGAAATCGGGCGGCGTGATCAGATGATACATGCCATCCTGCTGTAGCTGCAGGTTGCCTGTCGGCGGCTGCTTCAACGACAGGCTTTCCAGTGACAATTTATCGCCATCGGCATCTGATGCTTGAGAAAGAATAAATGCCGGATCAATTTCCAATATTTGATCTTCATTGACATCGAAGGTTAGTGTCGGCGCCTGAGGAAGATCTTCCACGGGTTTAACATCGACCGATACGGTTGCGGTATCAAACGAACCATTGCCATCTGTAACGGTATAGGTGAATGATGCCGGCCCGTTGTAATCTGGATCCGGGGTAAAGACAACATTGCCGTCCTCATCCAGCTCTACCGTCCCGTGGGTATCATCTGTCGCTTCAACCGCTGTAATAGTGAGCACATCACCATCTGCATCGGTATCATTGGCAAGCAGATCTGAAGGGGCAATGACCAACTGGCCATCTTCTTCCACTTCTATTGCCCGGCTGGTAATACCTTGTTGGATATCCACCAATTGCTCGGTAACATCCATCGGCTCATCGGCTTTATTGTGGTTAAGATCCAAAGCAAGTGTGTTTGTATCTTCGGTTCCATCAGCCTGAATAGTCGTCATCTGAATTTCATCAGACATAGTGCGGGACACCGTCATGTTCTGAACGACATAAGTGCCTTTGCCACCCTCGGTACCCAAGGAAAAGCTATGCACTGGCACATCAGTAGTAAAGGCATACGTATCTTGTAATTCGCCTGATTCTCGGAAGCCGCCCTGGGCATCAATCAAATTACCGTCTGCATCATAGGCTTTGATTATCACCTCTGTGGCTTTACTACTCGTTTCATCAAAATAACCACCCAGGCCATCAAGCTGGAAGGTGATCTGGTTGACATCTTCCCCTTCAACGGTCACGGTAAGGATTTCATCATCGCTCAACCCATTACGACTGTCGTTTCCTATACCGGCTCCCATTGCCGTACCAGCACCATTCCACGCAGCCAAATCCCCCTTACTCACTTCAGTGGTAATGGTCACGCCATCTTCTTGATATACAGCCTTGTTGCCATCAACAGTGCCCCAGTCATCAACACTAGCTGTGCCATCAAATACTGTTGTCGAGGTGTCATTATCAAAGCTACCCACCATGATATCGCGGGTACCTGCCTGGACATCGTCAGTATCTGGGACAAACTGTACTTGGGCATCTGCGGGATACTCCTGACCGACAACCATGTCTTCCCACTCACCGTCAGCATTCATGCATTGGACCATGCCATGCTCTGGTGCTGCCTCCAGTCGAATTTGTGGTTCTTGGGCGGACATACGGCTGTCATCTGCAGCGATAACTTCATCGTTGACCGAATTAACCGTAAGATCCAAACCGGTTGCCACCGTTTCCTGACCATCCGTGACATCGAAGGTCAGATTCAGCTCACCGTTGAAGTTTTCATCCGGCGTAATGGTGAATGAACCATCTTCATTACGCTCTACTGTTCCATCAGCATCAAGCTGAAGGTTTTCAGCGGTCAACTTATCGCCATCGACATCTGACGCATTGGCCAACAGCTGCTCTTGGGACAGTGTAATGGTGCCATCTTCATCGATGGTATAAGCCAAATTCGCACTGACTTCAGGTCCATCATTAACGGCTGCGACCTGCAGTGTCGCTCCTGAAGCCACTTGGCTGCCTTCGCCATCGGTGACATCGAAGCTTATCGCCAAATCACCATTCACATCCTGATCTGGCGTCACCAGATAAGACTTATCGCCTGTCTCAGGATCAACCACGGTAGTAAAGGTGGCATTGGCAATATTAAGGTTAACTACCGACAGGTCATCACCATCGACATCGCTGGCATTGGCTAGCAATGCCGCTTCGGTGATCACTATCTGGGTATCTTCATCAGTATTGAATTGCAGCGGACTATTCGCATCGATAACTACGGCATCATTGACTGGCACGACATTGAAATCCAGCGTTGCTGTTGTCGAGGCCGTTTCAGGCGTGTCATTGTCCGCCGTCGCATCTTCGATTGCCGTCGCAGTGACTTTAAGGGATACCGGACCATGGAAGTTCTCGCCACCCTGGAAGGTCAACAGGCTCAAATCCCAATCGTTGATATCAACGCTGTTGTCATCGCCATCTGCGATGAACCTATTGTCACCGTCAGTCAGTACTGCACCATCGGGCAAACCATCGACCACCAGAGAAACCAGCGACTCCGAACCATCGGTATCACTCAGCGCGGCGTCGATATTGAGTGGTGTCGGTAAGTCTTCCGTCACCTCTTTCACGACGGTGATGGAGTCCAAAATGCCGCCTAGGCTGTTATCATCCGGCGAATCGAACTCGAGCTTAGGGTTATCCGTCGTCGTGGTAAACTGGTAACTGTGATGATTCCAGCCTATTTCATCCGGTGCCAGTGAATCGATCAACTGGCCTTCGAAGTAAATATCTACCTGCGAATCTTCACCTTCCCAGCCTTTTCGTGCCGACATATCAAATTCAAGTGTGACTACTTCGCCCGCTTTGACATCTAGGTTGGTGTAAAGATTGGATTCATCGCCGCGGTTGGCTTCAAGCTCAATAACACCGCCACGGTTATCGCCCACGCCGTAGACATAATCCTGGTGAATTTCGATATGGTTATTGGCATTGTCAGTATGCCAACCGGTCAGGGCTGTATCTTGCCCGAGCCCAAAATCTATCAGGCTCATATCAGTCAGCGACACGGTCAACGATGGCTCATCAGCCTCTGGCGTAATCGTCACCGGCGCGTTGAACACCGCATCGACCTTAGTATCGTTAACGGTGATTTTGAGCTCTGCATCACCGCTATAGTCAGCGTCAGGAGTGAAAGTCCATTCCCCAGTCTCGTCATCACGTGTTACCGTGCCATTGCCTTCAACGCTGATATCGGTAACGCTCAGCACATCGTTATCAACATCGGAAACATTCGCCAGCAGCGACGCTTCGGTCATGGTAATCGAACCATCTTCAGCAATGGTGTATGACGTCTCGGCGAAAACGGGGACATCATTGACCGCGGCGACATCTAGCGTTCCCGAAGCGGGAGTCACTGCGCCGTCATTGTCATCAACCTCAAAGGTAAAGGGCACTTCGCCATTGAAGTCATCTTTCGGGGTAAAGGTAAAGGTGCCGTCTTCGTTGTCCTTCAAGGCACCGTATTGTGGGTCAATCTGGAGGTTTATCGCCGTCAGGGTATCGCTATCCACATCAGTGGCATTTTGCAGCAACATGTCCTGAGTAAAGGTAATCGCTGTATCTTCGGTGCCGTCGATGCTGGTATCACCGACAACAGTAGCATCATTAACAGCAGTGACATCGACTGACACAGTAGCAGTATCAAACGAGCCGTTACCATCGGTGACGGTATATTCAAACGACGCCGGTCCGTTATAGTCAGGTGCAGGGGTAAAGACCACATTGCCGCTTTCATCCAGCTCCACGCTGCCGTGAGTATCGTCGGTGGCAGCCACTTCAGTAATAGTCAGCGTGTCACCATCGACATCAGTATCATTGGCAAGCAAATCGGAAGGGCTGATTACTAATTGGTCATCTTCTTCGACTTCAATGGCATTGCTATCTATTGAAGAAGGCGCTCCAAATGTTGCGATAGCTGGCCCTTCCCCACTTGGCAACGTACTGTCATCTTGGGCGACAACGGCATCATTGACAGGATCGACCGTCAACATCATCTGGGTAGGAGTAGTAAATTCACCGTCTGTAATCTCGAAAGACAGTGAGATATCTCCATGGAAGTCTTGCGGCGGCGTAATATCAAAACTGCCATTGCCGTTATCAACAATCACGACATCCGGGTGATTGGTCGTTACATTCTGGGCAACCAGCGCATCGCCGTCAGCATCTGAAGCATTCGCCAACAAATCATCCTGCGTGATGGTGATGGTAGTATCTTCATCTATCGATGCAGCGGCAGGGCCTGTTACCTCCGGGGCAAACTCCCTTGCATCAACGTGTATAGTCTGGGTTGTGGTTGCCTCATCATTGTTTGACCGTTCAATTGAGGTGGCCTCAACCACCAGATCAAACTCATCATTGAAGTCTTCAGGTAGTTGCAGCTGAATAGCCTCTTCGATGGCGACAGATGGCAGCACGATTGGCGTCTCACCGTCAGAAAGGATTTCACCACGGAAGATATTGCTGTTTTCTTCTCCCATATCAATGGTGAACATAAAGTCATCGTAATCGCAGTCTCCGCCTCCCAACCAGTCTTCTATCCCGTAGACTATCTGCCCATCATCATTAAGCGTGGTGTGGGTGTGTTGGAAATTATCCTGATTAAGGTTTTCGCTGCTACCGCCATGGAAAATAGCATCACCAAACTGGCTGCGAATAATCGTTTCGGAACCATCATCACCCACAAAGACCAATTGTGGATCCGTTGATGACATAGAGGCAGGATTACCTTCTTGGTCTCGGAACTCAAATACTCCCTCTCCCAAGCCATCAAAATCATTTTTATGAAAACCGTTAGGGATAACGAAAATATTAAAACTCTCGCCTTGTTCCAACTCGAAACTAAACGATGATTCTCCTGGTAACAAATCGCCACCGCCTCTGACCTGAGAGGCATTTTCGTAAACCAGATCGACATCCGAGATATTGCCTTCTTCATCGATGCGGTAATACCCAACCGAGTTTTTAAACCCAGCGCCTTCTCCTGCGAAAGTCACTGTCACTTCGGTATCTACATAGCTCGTTAAACCATTATCCTGGGCATCAAGTACCGCTTGGCCGTCATACTGAATAACCCCGCCTTCCGGCACGCCATCAATGGTCACACTGAGTGTTTCTGACAGGTCCTGATCCGTTAAGCTGGCAGCAATATTCAGCGTAATAGCGTCATCAGGATCTGTGTCTAATATATTGTTCTCAAGAACATTACCTTCCCCATCAGTCACACTAAGCTCAGGGGCGTCAGCGACCGCTTCTACTGAAATGGAACCCGAAGCAGGCGTCACCGCGCCATCATTGTCATCAACCTCAAAGGTAAAGGGCACTTCGCCATTGAAGTCATCTTTCGGGGTAAAGGTAAAGGTGCCATCTTCGTTGTCCTTCAAGGCACCGTATTGTGAGTCAATCTGGAGGTTTATCGCCGTCAGGGTATCGCTATCCACATCAGTGGCATTTTGCAGCAGCATGTCCTGAGTAAAGGTAATCGCTGTATCTTCAGTGCCGTCGATGCTGGTATCACCGGCAACGGCAGCATCATTAACAGCAGTGACATCGACTGACACTGTTGCGGTATCAAATGTGCCGTTACCATCGGTTACCGTATATTCAAACGACGCTGGACCGTTGTAGTCAGCATCAGGCGTAAACACTACATTGCCACTTTCATCTAACTCTACACTGCCGTGAGTATCGTCGGTGGCTGCCACTTCAGTAATGGTCAGCGTGTCACCATCGACATCAGTATCATTGGCAAGCAAATCGGAAGGGCTGATTACTAATTGGCCATCTTCTTCGACTTCAATCGGTGAAGGTTCATCCGCTACCGAGAAAGCACTAAAGGTTGCGATTCCAGGCGAATCGCCATCAGGCAAGCTTCTGTCATCTTCTGCCACAACCGCATCATTAACCGCGGCAACCTCTAAAGTGGCGCCGGAAGCCACTTGGCTGCCTTCACCGTCGGTGACATCAAAGCTTACCGCCAAATCACCATTCACATCTTGGTCTGGCGTGACTACGTAAGACTTATCGCCTGTCTCAGGATCAACCACGGTGGTAAACGAAGCATTGGCAATATTAAGGTTAACTACCGACAGATCATCACCGTCGACATCGCTAGCATTGGCCAATAAAGCAGCCTCGGTAATCACTAGGCTGGTGTCCTCATCGGTATTAAATTGCAGCGGGCTATTCGCATCGATAACCACTGCATCATTGACCGGCACAACATTGAAATCCAGCGTTGCTGTTGTCGAGGCTGTTTCGGGCGTGTCACTGTCCGCCGTCGCATCTTCGATTGCAGTCGCAGTAACCGTCAGGGATACCGGGCCATGGAAGTTCTCGCCTCCCTGGAAGGTCAACAGGCTCAAATCCCAGTCGTTGATATCAACGCTGTTGTCATCGCCATCTGCGGTGAACCTATTGTCACCGTCAGTCAGTATTGCGCCATCGGGCAAATCATCCACCACAAGAGAAGCAAGCGATTCCGAACCGTCGGTATCACTCAGCGCGGCGTCGATATTGACTGGTGTCGGTAAATCTTCCGTGACTTCTTTGACGACTGTAATCGAATCCAAAATACCGCCAAGGCTATTATCGTCCGGCGAATCGAACTCCAGCTTGGGATTATCCGTCGTCGCGGTAAACTGGTAGCTGTAATGGTTCCAGCCTATTTCATCCGGTGCCAGTGAATCGATCAACTGGCCTTCGAAGTAAATATCTACCTGCGAGTCTTCACCTTCCCAGCCTTTTCGTGCCGACATATCAAATTCAAGTGTGACTACTTCGCCCGCTTTGACATCTAGGTTGGTGTAAAGATTGGATTCATCGCCGCGGTTGGCTTCAAGCTCAATGACACCGCCACGGTTATCGCCCACGCCGTAGACATAATCCTGGTGGATTTCTATATGGTTATTGGCATTGTCGGTATGCCAACCGGTCAGGGCAGTCTCTTGCCCAAGCCCGAAATCTATCAGGCTCATGTCGGTCAACGATACGGTCAACGATGGCTCATCAGCCTCTGGCGTAATCGTCACCGGCGCGTTGAACACCGCATCGATCTTGGTATCGTTGACAGTGATTTTCAGCGTCGCATCGCCGCTATAGTCTGCATCAGGGGTGAAAGTCCAATCCCCGGTCTCGTCATCACGTGTAACCGTCCCATTGCCTTCAACACTGATATCGGTCACGCATAAATCATCATTATCAACATCAGTCACATTCGCCAGCAAAGAAGCCTCGGATATCGTAATCGAACCATCTTCAGCAATGGTGTATGACGTCTCGGCGAAAACGGGGACATCATTAACCGCAGCAACATCTAACATGCCCGAGGCAGGCGTCACCGCGCCATCATTGTCATCAACATCAAAGGTAAAGGGCACTTCGCCATTGAAGTCATCTTTCGGGGTAAAGGTGAAGGTGCCGTCTTGGTTGTCTGTCAACGCACCGTATTGTGGGTCAATCTGGAGGTTAATCGCCGTCAGGGTATCGCTATCCACATCAGTGGCATTTTGCAGCAACATGTCCTGCGTGAAAGTAATAGCAGTATCTTCTGTGCCGTCGATGCTGGTATCACCGACAACTGCTGCATCATTCTGTGGAGTCACATCAACCGATACCGTTGCGGTATCGAACGAGCCGTTACCATCGGTGACGGTATATTCAAACGACGCCGGCCCGTTGTAGTCGGCAGCCGGAGTAAACACCACATTGCCGCTTTCATCAAGCTCTACGCTGCCGTGAGTATCGTCGGTGGCTGCCACTTCAGTGATGGTCAGCGTGTCACCATCGGCATCGGTATCATTGCCCAGCAAATCTTGTGGGTTCAGTACCAATTGGCCATCTTCTTCGACTTCAATGGGTCTTGACTGAATATCACCATCGATTGCAATAAGCTGCTCGGTGATGTTTAGGCTCTCATCGGCAGTATTATGATTCAGGGCAAGCTGCAATGTATTGGTAACTTCGCTACCATCCGCCTGAATCGTGGTGACTTGCAGCTCTTCAGGCACAGTCCGGGAAATCGTCATGTTTTGCACAACGTAAGTTCCATCACTTCCCGTAGTACCAAGGGTAAAGTGGTGGACGGGAGTATCTGTAGTGAATACGTAGGTATCCTGGTACTCCCCAGAGTCTCGGTAACCACCTTGAGAATCAATCAAGTTACCTTGCCCATCATAGGCTTTAATGATCACTTCTGTTGCATGGCTAGAATTTTCGTCAAAATAGCTGCCCAACCCATCAAGCTGGAAGGTGATCTGATTAACTTCCTCACCTTCTATAGTCACTGTCAGCATTTCATTCGTATCGAGCCCTTCACGGCTTTCATTACCAATACCCGCACCGACATGGCTACCAGATCCATTCCAAGCGGCAAGCTGGCCGGTGTTGACCTGGGTAGTAACAGTGACACCGTCTTCCTGATAAACTGCGGTATCACCATCAACTGTACCCCAATCCTCAACCCGAGCTGTCCCGTCAAAAGTCGTGGTTGATGTATCACCATCAAAACTACCAACTTGAATATCGCGGGTTCCGCCCTGTATATCTTCGGTATCTGGCACAAATTGCATTTGAGTGTCAGCCGGGTATTCCTGGCCGACCTGCATGTCGACCCACTCACCTTCCGAGTCCAGATATTGAACCGAGCCATATTCCGGCTCCGCATCAAGGCGGATCTGCGGCTCAAGGCCATTTAGGCGATCATCGTCAGCGGCAACCACTTCATCGTTAACCGATTGAACATCAACCGTTACAGTTGCGGTATCAAACGTGCCGTTACCATCCGTTACTGTGTATTCAAAAGCCGCCGAGCCATGGTAGTTAGGCTCAGGAATAAAGACGACATTGCCGCTTTCGTCTAACTCCACGGTACCGTGGGTATCAGCAGTGGCTGTTACTTCGGTGATGGTCAGCGTGTCGCCATCAACGTCAGTATCATTTGCCAGCAGGTCTTCAGGCCGTAAAACCAGTTGACCATCTTCATCAACATGTATTTCCGGGTTCTGCTGAGCTGTGGCTGGTGAAGCAGAGAATGTACTAAAAGTAGAGATAGTTGGGTTACTGGCACCATCATCCGAGGCAATAACGGCATCATTGACCGCTTCCACCTGCAATGTAGCACTCGATGGCACTTCGCTGCCTTGACCATCTGAGACATCGAAAGTGATCGCCAAATCGCCGTTAACGTCTTGGTTTGGCGTTATCAAAAAAGACTTATCCCCTGTTTCCGGGTCAACTTGCGTCGTAAACGTTGCATTAGAGATATTCAGATTAAATACCGACAGATCATCGCCATCAACATCACTGGCATTGGCAAGCAGCTGTTCCTCAGTAATAACAATTTGATTGTCTTCTTGGGTATCGAACGCAAGCGGCGAGCTGGTATCAATATCAACTTCATCATTCACAGCGGCTACGTTTAACAACGCAGAAGAAGCGACTTCGCTCCCTTGGCCATCCGTGACATCGAAGCTGATTGCTAACTCTCCATTGATATTATCATCAGGGTAAATCACAAAGGAGCGTTCACCGGTTTCAGGATCAACCTGGGTTTCAAAGGAGGCATTGGCAATAGACAGGTTAAGAACACTGAGATCATCACCATCGATATCGCTTGCATTGATAAGTAGTTGCGCTTCGGTAATAACGATCCGGCCATCTTCATTGGCTTCAAACGCTAGCTGCTCTTGGGAGTCAATGACAACTTCATCATTGACATTATTCACTTGAATCTCAAAAGTCTCAGAAACAGTCTCGGTATCAAAGTCGCCATCAACAACCATCTCTTTAGTGGTTGCATCGGCAACATCTACCTGAAAGGTTTCACTGGTTGTTTCGGTATCAAAGGGAGTCTGACCACCGCCTTGGCCTGATACGCCTCCACCGCTACTACCACTTCCACCCGAGCCTTGGGCTTGCTCTTGACCGTTTTGTTCAGCTCTTCCTTGTCCTTCATCCTGCCGAGGGGAAGCACTTCGTTGTGCCCCACCTCCCACCGCTTGTGGCGCACCTCCGCCATCAACCCCGCCGCCTTCTTGTTGCTCAGGCTCTGCTGATTGTTCATCACCATTACCAGCTGATTGCCCTTGGCTCTGTTCACCGCTTTCTGAATCCGAACCTTCTACTACGGGCTGCCCGCCTGCATCTTCTCCGTTATCAGCACCAGGCTGATTAGAAGGGCTGTTGACTTGATCATTTTGCTCGGCAGCATCAGCACCCGTGGCCGTTGTCGAAGCCATGGTATTTTGTTGGTTTTGCCTATCCTGCGCACGGTGCTCATCGGTATTGCTATCGGGTGTCGCATTATGCTCAACCGCATTGTTGAGTGGATTTTGTTGGTCTTGATTTTGATTGTCCTGAGCCATGGAGTGCCTCCGTGCAATTGCCTGCCATTCTGTACAATTAAGAGTTTTCTAACTTTATGGATAGATTCAAATAAGGAGAAATGACAACTGGATACCCAGTAATTTAAAACAAAATCAAAAAATATAGATATAACGCACACTTAATTTGAATTTCATGTTTTTTCATGATGAGATATTGATCAATAAATCAAATATTAGCTAGCAACTTCGCCTTGTATTCCTGCATGGGCTAGACCATACATAATGGATAGCAAACTATTTTTTATCAGTGACTTGGAAAGAAAAACGATTTAGGGACAAAGAGATGATTGATTACAACGCGTTTACCGAAGCCATGGATGGCGATGAAGATATGATGTCTATGATCCTTGACCTATACAGTGCAGAACATGGTGAGGATATCGAGCTGATCACAAGATTATATGCTAGCAACAATATTGAGGGCTTATACCAAGCTGCACACTCTTTAAAAGGCGTGTTGCTGACATTGTGCGAAGACAATGCTTCTAAACAACTCGAAACCATTGAGCAGCTCTGTAAACAGGGGCAATTACCTGCCAAGAACCTTATTGATGACATGCTGGCTGAAGTCGCCAATGTCAACACGCAAATTGAGTCGCTGCCTCTGGCAAATTAACTCTAGATTAGAATAGGCATTGCTTCAGGGAGTCGATGCAATGGGAATAGAAAAGCACATCAAGCATGCGCTTGTGGAAGCAAAATACAGCCAAGAGCAAGATAGCGACGATAGTGTATATATCCAAAGTGCTATGACAACGGTACACAAATCGTTGCTGTTGCTGTTTATCGTGGTACTGCTGCTTATCGTTCTTGCCGCACAGGCAAGAATAGATATTGTTGTTTCCTCAAGGGGTGAAATCCTACTCGATTCGGATATCGAACGGGTACAACATCTTGAAGGTGGGATCCTTGATGCCATGCTGGTTAAGACTGGGGATTACGTTTTTGCGGGTCAGCCCATTGCCCGCTTGCGCTCGGTAGATAGAAATACCCAGCTAGATTCAGCAACGCTCGATATCGCCAGCCTTGAGATGGATATTCTTCGCTATGTTTCCCTGATCAATCATACCAAGCCAGATTTCACTGCTTATTCCACCTTCCCCCAACTAATCGCTCAATACACTGAGTCCTGGCAAAAAGAAGCGCAGAAGAATAACTCCAACCAAGCGCTTATTGCATTGGATATCGAACACAAGCAGAAGCTTATCAACTCGATGCAAAAGCGCATTGCCAGCTCGCGCAAGCAATTTGGCTTGATCCAAAAGCAGCTGACAATTAAAGAAACCCTCTATAAAGAAGAAATGGCTTCTTACATCGATGTGCTCAACATGCAAGTACAAGAAGCCAATATGGTGAGGGAAATTGAAAACCTGACCGAAGCAGTCATGAATGAGAAATTCCAGTTCGCCCGGTTAGAGAAACAATTAAAAGACACCATTGCTAACCGTAATGCGGGTTACCAAGCGCAAATTAACCAGCTTGAAAAAGATCTCTCGCTAAAAAAAGCCCAGCTGCCCCAACATACCGACAAAGTTGAACGCCTGACGGTGTATTCACCTATCGACGGTATTGTTGACAAGATCCACTTCAATTTTAAATCGGCGGTGATCCCTGCCAATGAGAGCATTGCAGATATCTCGCCGATTCATAATACGCTGCACGGCGAAGCGAAAATCGCCAAGAAAGACTTGGGGTTTGTTGAGGTCGGCCAAGAAGTCAAACTCAAGTTCGACACCTACAACTTTGCCAAGTATGGCTTTATCAGCGGCACTATCGACTCGATCAGCCGTTCATCATACCAAGAAGAAGAAAACGAATTTTATGTTGCCAAGATTGCAATCGAAAAGGACTTTCTGGAAAACGGCGGGGCAACCTACACCCTCTCGCCCTATATGGAATTTACTGCCGACATAAAAACTGGCTCCCGCTACGCCATTGATTACGCCCTGAAACCCGTGGTCAGTGCCATGGAAGATGCATTTGACGAGAGGTAACCAGCAGTGAAATTGTCAAGAAAAGCGCTTATTCGGTTTATTGTCATCTCCATGGCCATTGGTATTACCTGTCAAATGGTTATTGGCCTGCAATGGCATAGCCAAACAACGGAATATAATCAGGCGTTAAGTTCCGAGCTAGTTAATAACAGCCACCAATTAAATCACACCGCTCAAGGACTCATAAATTCGCTAAACAGTTGCCGAACCGCAGAGTGTCCGGCAGGAACAGTAATTAACAAACAAGTTAATACGTTACAACAAGACATCGAGCGCTTTAAACATGCCGCATCGATGGAAAAAACCACGATCAGCCTGGTGGGCAATACCCTCTACCCTCAGCTGGAACTGGCGCTTGTCAGATTTAATACTGACAGTGACCACCAGCAATTGTTACAGGCGATGTTGCAGTTATTGCCCCAACTTCAGGCTGCGCAACAAAATTTAGCGGCCGCCATTAATATTGATTTTCAGCAAAACCAACAAACTCTGTTCTACCGTGCACTTGTGGTATTTCTGATTTTCGGTCTGATCTCATCCGCCCTATTATTACTTCTGGTGGCAGCTTCCAAGCAAAAGGGACGTCAGTCGCAACATACCCAATCAGATGTCAATGAGCTTGCCAACCAACTAGAAAGTATCTCGGCCAATGAGATCACTGATATCTTAAATGACATCAGTACTCCTCCAGCACAGCGGCGTATTTTTGCCAACCTCTCGACCATGTACCAAGATGTCGAACAGCAAAAGCGCAATGCCGACTTATACCGCCAGCTTTATGCATTGATCGGTTACGAGATCCGCGGCATGACCAATACCATCCAAGGTGGTGTGCGCCTCATCGCCCAAGAAGCTGGGGAAAATGGTGCGGTTCTGGCGAGAGACATCACTTTAGCGACCAATACGCTTTCTGAATTAGCAGATAACTATAACCGTTTGATTTCAGGTGGTAATACCGCCGCGGCAGGGAATGTTACCTTCCTTCCGTTAATGTCTGAGCTATTGGTTCACCTAAGCGCAAAAACCCAGCACTCCCAACGCCACTTGGAATGTCATTTGGGCAGCAACTTACCGGGCGAAATTGAAGGTAACCCGACGAGTTTATTCTGGGTGCTGTTTTTACAGCTATCGAATGCTATTTCTGCCCAGAATGAACCTCATATTTTATTTCACATTCGCACCGAATCGGCTGACGAGGTAGAGCAATCTCGAATCATCTTCGAGATTGTCTTTTTACCTAGCAATTCGCTCAACTTGCTAGATATCCAAAATGCCCACTGGCAGGTACTTGAAGAAAAAAGCGGCATTAATGATGAGTGGTCAAAAGCAATCCTCTCCAAGGTCACCCGCTTTGAATCGACGTGGCTGAAATCAGAGATTACCCTGAAGGACAGCGATCAGCAGTCACAACAAGCCAATATGCAGAAGCTCCGGATTGGTATTGATATTACCCCTAAAAGCTTCCATCAAGCTGAGCGCTCTATTGAGAACAAACACTTGATGATTTGCACAGACTCCCAGCTACAAATCGACATTATGTCGAAGATGCTGGCGCGCTATGGTGCAACGGTTGAGATCATCCGCTCTGCCAACGATATCTTTAAGTCGCTCAAGCGGATCAATGACTTCGACGGCATCATCATTACCGATACGATCAAAGGCATCCAGCTCAAATCGTTTTGTAAAACACTGCATTCTAGGCTGAAAAAGAGCAATAAAACCAAGCTCTTCTTGGCTGCATCTGAATCCAGTACGGTACAAGATACCCATGAGTTCGTTGACCGGGTTTTCTTTACCCCTTTCATTCCCCATGAACTGGTACCAAACCTCACAGAAGCCATGCAGGCAATGGAAGAAGCCGACGAGCAAACACAAAATGCCTTCCTGATTGTCGAGGACGACAAGGTACAGCAGTTCTTGCTGAAAAAGCTGCTTAGCAAGCAAGGTTATGACGCCCATACCGTTAGCGACGGGGCGCAAGCTGTTGAGTACATGAAAGAACACGGTGCCGACATCGTTTTCATGGACTGTATTATGCCGGGCATGGGCGGTATCGAAGCCACCAAACTTATTCGCCAACGAGAGCAAGACTTGGACGTCTATCACCCCGCCACCATTATTGGCGCAACCGCACTCACCAGTGCCAGTGAACATAAGTCATGTATTGAAGCAGGGATGGACTATGTCATCAGTAAGCCGTACAAAAATGATGAAATTATCAAAGTTATTAAAAAATACATGGCCATCAAGAAGATCTGCTAATTCTCTTGTAGCAGTTTGTATCTCTGCCTTGCTTGGGTTGCCGGTACAAGCTGCTGATCTACTCAATGTGGTTGACGTGGCTTTGCAACGGAACTTATCGCTCAGTAGTGCCGAAACCAATTTGGCCGCTACTGAGTATGAACTTGATATCAACCGGGGTAATTTCTTGCCATCGTTGAATGTGTCGGCCAATACCAACTGGAATGATGGGACAACGCACAAGTACAGTAGCTCAAATGCCAGAAACAGCTATAACAACCATGGCGTCAATGTCACCCTGACCCAAAGTTTGTTTGACCTTGGAGATATCTATTCTCACGGCAGCACGCAAACCGATATCGATATCGAGACGTTAAGGACCGAGCAAACCCGGCAACAAATTATCAGGGAAGCTGCTACGGCCTACTTTGAGTACCTGAAAAATCAAGCCCAAATAAGGGCAACCCAAGCAGAATTAGACTCATCAGAAGCCAGACTGACTCTGATCAGCCGCAATATTGAACTGGGAAATGTTGCCGGTACCGAACGCTATGAAGTGCTCGCGCAGAAAGAGCGTACTGCAGATAGCCTACGTACTCTGAGGAAAGATCAACGTATCATTCTCAATGAACTGGCCAATATTGTTCAGCAGCCGCTCAAGCCCGATTTCGATCTGAAATCTAGCATCCAGTTTGAGGCTATCCCTTCTACCCGCCAGTACGAGCTCAATAACATCATGTACATGTCAGATCTTAGCTTGCTCATAGCAAAACAAGAGGTCAATAAAAGCCGGCAAGTGTTAAGGGAAACGGGCTCCACTTTCGTTCCTTCTCTCAAAGGCAGTATTGGATACACCTATGACAATACCAACGACGCATCGGCTAAGATCTATCCGGACAAAGGGGTAACCGAAGAAACAGTTTATACCCTGACTCTGGATGTACCGATCTTAAACGGCGGGCGTGATTATTATCGCTACCAGCAAAATAAAGTCGACATAGACAGAACAGAAATCGACCTACAGAACAGCAAGAATGTCAGCCAGCAGCAGTTTGATGAGTTCATTTACAACATCAATGATTTTTCGGCATCGCTAACCAGCCTCACCACCATTATCCAGGCGAACTACGCCTCATATATCGGTATTCAAAAAGCGCACAAACTCGGTACCCGTACCATTACTGACCTGCTTTCAGCCGAAAGCAAGTTGTACGGGAGTATTCGAGATTATGAAAGTGCCCGCTACGACTATGTCATCAATCTTATTCAACTTAACGAACGGATCGGCAACCTCAATATGGCTACAGTCGGTAAAATTGCCGAACAGATGTCGCCTATGGATGACAACAGCTCGCAATCCCCTATTCCGCTCCACCTGATGGTTCAATGACGGAGTCAGCAATGAAAAGCCAACCTTTTACCCGAAAAATAAGCCCGTTGGACAAGCTGTACTTGCTGTTCTCGACGTTAATGACCACCCTGCTCGGTTTGGTGCTACCTTTTTCTATTCTGATCATTTTTGACCGTATTCTGCCAAACCAGTCAACCAACTCCTTGATGCTGCTTTTTGCCATTATTCTGCTGGCTATCTTCCTCGATTACCAACTCAAGCGGCAGGAAGAAAATTTGGTATCAGTGATCATGAAGCGCTTTGAAAGCCAGTTGACCAACAGAGTCTTCCTCGCCGTCTGCGCAGCCAATATTGAGCGATTCAACCGGTTGGAGATGGGGGAATACCTAGAGCGGATTGCAACCATAGGGGATATCAAACAGTTTTTCGGCGGTGAAACCATCAAGGCGGTGATCAATGCGGGTACCAGTGTCATCACAGTGTTGATTATTTTGCTGATTAACGTGTGGGCTGGGTTGGCGCTGATCACCGCTTCCATCGCCTTACTGTACGCTGCACGCCAGCTGTCCAAACGGCGGGTTGAAGTGCTTTCCCAGCGTTCTGATATCGAAGGGATGACCAATTCAAAAATTATCGAAATTGTCTCTAACCCTCTGGATATCAAGAGCCGCACCATGGAGTACCGTATAGAAAGTATCATGGTCGAAATGATAGGTGAGCGTGAAGAGCAGAGTATTGCCTATGAGCGTTTGGAGTCTTCATTCAATCTGACTTTGAACCTCATCCAGCAACTCTCCGTGGCTATTGTTGTCGTTCTTTGCGCACTTGCGGTGATCAACTTGGAAATCAGCCAAGGGGTAATGGCAGCCGTTATCTTGCTGACAAACCGCTATTTCGCCCCCTACCAACAGGTGATGCGGGCTCTGAGCCGCTGGAGGACGAACCAGCTCAATGTTCAGCGCATTGCGGAAATCTTGGAGCTAGAGTCTATCCAGCACAGTGCTGAGGATCATGAACCGGTTACCACCTTGTTAGTCTCCCCTGTAGATAACGGTACTGAGCCGGGCATACCGACGATGTCTTTATCTAAAGGTCAAATACACCTGCTCACTGGCGCCAGTGGCAGCGGGAAAAGCCACCTTCTTCGATGCTTAACCCGGGATAGCCATGACGATAGTCTCGTGGTAACGCTTGGCGACAAAAACATTAGCGAGATTGACTATAGCCAATGGCGGAATAATGTCATCAAAGTGGATAAAAACGCCTCGCTCGTTGAGGGAACCATCATAGATAATCTGACCTGCTTTCAGCCGCACCTTAACAGCGCTGCGTTTTCCCTATGTGAAAACCTGGCGATCAAACAAAAGATCGATGGCCTCAAAAACGGTTTTTACACCAAAATATCCAGCCACAGCCAGCTGCCATTTTCGCGCCAGGTACTCTTTGCATTGCTCATTGTCAGGGCTCTGCTCAGCAACAAACGCGTATTGCTGATTGATGATATCGACATGGTTTACAACGAAGAGTTTGGCCGCTTGCTGTTAGCTTGCATTACCCCAAAAACGAATAATTTCATCTGTGTTATAGCGAGCAACAAACTGGGACATTCAGATCCTCGCTTGGTTAGTCATAAACTTGTTTCAAGGATCGTCGCATGAGTGTACTAATCGATTTCAGCAATACTGACGAGCGGCTAGGCGACTTTGGCTCTGCCAAGTTCAAGCAGCGTTACAAAACCTCTCCGACGCTATTGGGGCTCGCCTATACCCTTGTCACTTTGCAGTGGGAAGGGACGCCGGAGATCCTCAGTGATGCCTTTGTCCCCAAAGCCCGTGATGTAGACAGTTTTGCCAGTACTTTAAGGCGCTTAGACTACGAATGCCAGGTACGGCAACTCGCCAGCATGGCGCAGCTTACAGAGGTCTCAACTCCCGCATTTGTCCAGTTTGACAATGTCTGTACTATTTTTCTTGGCATCGAAAACGGCCAAGCGAAGCTGTTCGACTATCGCAACAACGTCCTCATTGAACACCCGCTAACCACTGATAGCTGCACAGTCTGTGAAATTTCAAGCTACTCAAAGATTTTCCGTGAACCACCGCCTGAATCGCAAGACAAATCCAACTGGATTAAATACGCGTTCTACCGGTACAACAATGAAATCAAAAGCCTGTTGCTGCTGAGTCTGATCATCAACGTATTAGGCGCGATGCAACCTTTCTTTATCATGGGGGTTTATAGCTTTGCCCTCAGTTCAGGTTCACAGACAACCCTGTTTTGGCTAACCGGGCTTGCGGTTTTTCTCGCCTTATCCGAGTACGCTTTCAAGCGAATGCGAATGAATATTTTGGCCACTTCGGGGAAAGATCTCGCAACCCACATTTCGCAAAACGTTATCAGCAAATTGCTGTGGCTCCCCTATTCGATGACATCATCGGCAGGCGTCTCTTCGCAATTAGCAAGGCTGAAAGATATTGACCAGTTCCGAAAGCTGGTAACGGCAGAATCATCTCTCAGTTACTTCGATATGCCCTTTGTGATCATCTTTATCATGGCGATCACCATCATATCCGGCTCTGCGGCACTCACCGTCTTGGCGGGAATTGCTCTTATGCTGTTCTTCTGCGTCTACGCCCGCTATATCTACAACCAGGTAACGTCCAGAAGCTCCCGAGCCAACGCCATGGTGTCCTACCAATGGAATGAGCTGCTAAGAAATATCGGCAGCCTCCAAGGACTCCCTTTGATCAGAGTGATCCGCTCCCGCTTCCAAGCTGCTCACGGCCAAAGCCTAGACGATGCCAAAGGCGTATCCGTAACGAATGGTAAAATCCAAGCGATGGGACAAGGATTAATCCAAGCGATTGGTACTGCCAGTATTGTGACTGCCGTTTTTGGTGTGATGGCCGGCGAAACAGACGCCGGTGCCATGCTAGCTATCATTATTTTGGTATGGAAGGCACTTGGGCCGATCATGGGGATCTACAACTCGCTCACCAAGTTCAAAACCATCAAGTCAGCCAGTGCTCAAATCAATGCGCTGATGTCACTCAATGATGACCGCCATTCACTAGAAAGTAGCCCGCCTATCCGCCAGTTCAAAGGCAACATCGCCATTTCCGGGCTCACACACCGTTATCAGGGAGCGGCAACAGGGTTAACAAACCTTGCATTCAACGTTCAGCCTGGCGATAAAATCTCCATTTCCGGTGGCTCGGGGTCAGGGAAAACGACCTTGCTCAGCATTGTGGCCGGCCTCGAAGATCGGTATCAGGGAAACGTTTTGCTCGATGGCTACAACATCAAACAGTTCAACAACTTTCGTTATAGAAAAGCCATCAACTACATACCCTTTGAGCTGCATATCTTTGATGGCACCCTGGAATCGAACTTCATCATTCATGATGGCGTCATTTCAACCGAGCAAATGGAAGAAACTATTGAGTTTTTCAACCTAGGCCCTTGGCTGCCCAACGGGCTTCAAACCCAGATGTCGACAGAGTTTGTCCAGCAACTTCCTAATGGCGTGCAACAACTGATAAGAATGGCACTTGGACTCGGCAGTTGCGATCAAGGCATCATCATCATTGATGAGCCCTTCGTTGGCAGTGAAAAGGAATACACCAAGTACATCAACAAGCTGTTTACCGAGAAGCTTGCCCAGGCCACGGTGATCTACACCACCAATGATAAAGCCTATATTGCCGCTTCCACCAGCTGCCTATTGCTCGACAACGACGGGGCGCAGAAATACTTTGGCTTTCCTGACAAGGTTATTCAGACGATGAAGGGGTAACGAAGCAGGGCGCATGTATCAAATCAAGCCGCCGTTGACTGAAATAACCTGGCGGGTGACGTAGCTGGCATTATCGGACATTAAATAGCTCACCAATCCCGCCACATCTTCCGGTTGTCCCATCCGGCGCATTGGTACCTGCGGCAGCGCGTGTTCCTTGACGGTTTCGTCAACCATACCCGTATCTATCAAGCCCGGCGCGACACAGTTAACGGTGATTTTTCGCTTGGCCATTTCGAGCGCCAGTGCCTTTGTCGCTCCGATAACTCCAGCTTTTGCTGCACTGTAGTTAGTTTGGCCGCGATTGCCCATCATTCCGGATACCGAGGCCAAGGTGACAATACGCCCACCTTTTCGTAGCCTCACCATCGGCATCACACACGGGTGAAGTACATTATAAAAGCTATCGAGATTGGTATGGATGACTCCATCCCATTCTTTCCCGCTCATCGCTGGAAATGCCGTATCGCGAGTAATGCCCGCGTTACTGACAACACCGTAATATGCCCCGTAAACGGCGATATCTTGTTCAAGTGTCTCTCGGCACTGATCACGGTTGCTGATATCGAACTGGATCAAGCGTCCGTTTCCACCTGCATCAATGATCGCTTGCAACGTAACTGCTGCTCCGGCTTCATCGCTCATATAATGGACAATGATAGTGAATCCATCTTTTGCAAGCTGTAATGCAATTGCACGCCCTATGCCTTTGCTTGCACCAGTCACTAATACTTGTCTCGTCATGAATGGGTCCTATTTAACATTTGATCTAGTTTTTGCTGGGAAGGGACATAGACATTCAGTTGGCTTGTCGCAATCACCTCTCCCCGGCGCTCAATACGGCATGAAAATACAGCCATACCGAGGTTCTCCATAATTTGCTCTGCATAGATGTCCAACACATCATGCTCTTTGAAACTACTGCTCATGGATTGATAACGCCGGCTGCCCAGCAAGAAGCCAATCGGCGATTTATCCCCTCGCAGCCAAGCGTGGTAACCGGACCAACCCGCCACTGACTGGGCCATGAATTCAATACCGACATAACCGGGCACATCGCGGGTTTCCGCCCTAAAGAAAAGGCATTGCTGGGTAATCGTTGTCCGGCAATGAATATGGGACTCGCCGACATCTATTAACTCATCCACCAGCGCCATTGGCGGCTCATGGGGCAATAGGTGGTGAAAGTGTGGAGGTTTATTCATGGGTATATCCAAAAATCAGGCTGACATTGTTACCACCGAAGGCAAAAGAATTACTTAGGATCGCTGGTTGTTCCAGCTTCATTGCAGGACCAACCAAGCTGATTGGTGCTAGGCTTGGGTCACGGTCCTGCCGGCTTTTCTGCTCTGGAAGCTCCAGCCCATAACGCAAGATATGCCAGCAAATAGCTGCCTCTACCGCACCCGCCGCGCCGAGGGTGTGGCCAGTAAGCGGTTTGGTCGAGCTAACTGGCACTCTTCCTTTGAAAAGTCGGTGAATGGCTTTCGATTCCATCGCATCATTCAACGGTGTGGCAGTACCGTGGGCATTGATGTAACCAATCTTATCCGCGGAAAGCCCCGCATCTGCGAGTGCTTTTTTCATCGCCGTTTCAGCCCCCTCACCTTCGGGATGTGGCGCTGAGATGTGATAGGCATCTGAACTTTCCCCTCCCCCTAAGAAGGCAATAGTTGGGACGTCATCTTTCTCTTCCTCAATGGAATCTGATTTATCCTGAGATAACAGCATAAAAGCAGCCGCTTCACCGATATTAATACCCTTACGATGTTCACTAAATGGTGTACACAACACTTCCGATAAAGCTTCTAGGCCATTAAAACCATTAAGCGTCAACTTACACAAAGAATCAGCCCCTCCAACAACAACAGCGTCAACAATGCCAGCACTGAGTAACCGCTTTGCCGAAAGGAAGACACGACCACTTGAAGAGCACGCCGTTGATACTGTATAAACCGGACCATGTACTCCAAAGTAGTCCGCAACAAACTCACCCAAATTGCCAACTTCCTGCTGACAATAGTGATAATCAGCAGGGAAGCTTCCATCATTAAAGAATTCTTCAAGTGCTTTTTCACCAGTAGCAATCCCCGATGTACTGGTACCGACTATGACTGCCACACGATCAGCACCGTATTTCTCAATCGCATGTACCACTGATTGTTCGATTTGCAGTAATGCAGAAAGCGCCAATTGATTATTGCGAGTGTCATGATGACAAAGATTGTTTGGTAAATCCGGCAATTCACCAACGGCCTGACCGACAACGGTGTCAGAGCCATTGTTCAACCAGCCAGACACCTTGAACATATCTGGCGAATCCCCATGGTTTAACCGAGAATGGATCTGCTCATTTGTCCATCCCAATGCAGAGTGAACACCACAACTATGGATAAAAACTGAAGGTGATTTATCTTTGTATATGTCACTTACCATTTTTCCGCCTTCATTATTTAAAGAGACATAAGTCTTTAATTAGCTTTTGCGCATACCACGCCTCAACTTTACGAGGTAACACATCAGGTGATACAAAACGCATTTCCCCATCATCTAATCCAACAGCAACTTGCATCGTGTGAGCTTTGGTCATGCGTTCCCCAGTCAATGCATCTGTGATCATATAATCCACCCGCAACCTGTTTTCCCACTCCTTCAAGGTGGCCTGTACCTGTATTTCATGGTTAAACGGGATAGGCCTGACATACTTCACATGGGAATCGATAATTGGCCACATATAGCCAGAGTCCTGCATTTCCCTGTAGCCGTAATCAATCTTGTTCATCAGGATCCGACGTGCTTCTTCAAAAAAACGGAAATAATTTCCGTGGTACACCACACCCATTGGATCGGCATCTTGAAACGAGGTTACCAGAGTAACTTCTGCTGTCAGGAAGTGTGTTTTGCCGCTCATAGGTTACCCTTCTGCCTCGTCATAGAGCTTCCAGTACTGCTGTTGGATTCGCACCATGAAATGCCTTAAATCCTGCTCTAGCGGACGATCTTCACGTACAAAGTCAAACTCACTGAGGACTAGCTCATTCATGGTCTTCAGGCCAAAGCTCATAGACTTGTCATCAAGTTGATCGTTGATCTTACGGAGTTCTAAAGCCTGCGTTGCCGCAAGCAGTGAAGCAGAAGCAACCTGCTCCGTTAACTCAAGCACTCTCAAGCAGTCTCGTGAAGCAATGGTTCCCATACTCACTTTGTCTTGGTTGTGGCATTCAGTCGAACGAGAAAATACGCTGGCAGGCATGGTGTGCTTGAGGGCCTCCGCCGTCCAGGCTGAGATACCTATCTGAACAGCTTTAAAGCCATGATTAATGGGTTTTCGTTCACCTTCCGCACCGGTCAGGTTAAACGGCAACCCATTATTGAATTTGTAGTCCATCAACTGAGCCATCTGGCGATCAAGTAAGTCTGCAATATTGGCAATACCGGTTTTCAGGGTATCCATGGCCATTGCGATATGGCCGCCATAGAAATGGCCACCATGAAGTACACGTTCAATATCGCCATCGATGATTGGATTATCGTTGGCACTGTTCAATTCGTTTTCAATAAGCTGGCGCAACCAAGGAAGGCTATCTTGTACTGCACCGAGTACATGTGGTGCGCAGCGCAGGGAATAGCGGTCTTGCAATCGGTTACTATTGCTTGGCGGCCTTTCAGCCTGGAGATCTGCCCTCAGCCACTGGGCAATTTGTTGCTGGCCAGGATGAGGTTTTACCGCAAATAGCGCTTCGTCAAAGTGGAAGTCATTACCTTGCATTCCTAGAGACACCATGGCAGTAATTCTTGTCGATAGCTGGACAAGGTACTCAGCACGTTTATAAGCCATACAAGCCAACGCCGTCATTACCGATGTTCCATTCATCAGGGCTAAGCCTTCTTTAGGTTTGAGCTTAATCGGCGAAATACCCAGCTCAGCAAACACCGCGGAAGTCGGTTTGACCTCCCCTTGGTAGATGACCTCACGCTCTCCAATCAAGGCCGCCGCCAAGTAAGAAAGAGGAGTAAGATCCCCACTCGCTCCAACAGAGCCCTCTTGGGGTATACGCGGGGTAATATCTTTGTTTATCAAGGTAACAATTTGATTCAGTAAGTCATGAGTAACACCCGATACCCCTTGAGACAATGAGCATAAGCGTGTTGCCAATACCGCCCTTGCCTGCTGATGGCTGAGATCATCGCCTAATCCGCAGCCATGGAATCGTGTCAAGTGAAGCGGTAGCTCATCCACCAGATTAGGCGGAATAGCTACCGTACATGAATCTCCGTAACCCGTGGTAACGCCATAAATGACACCTTCTTCTTTTAAGAGTCGCTCAAGAAAAGCAACTCCCCTATCAATCTTCGCCGTGAACTCAAGGCTAGTATTCATTTCAGCTGGGGCACCTTGAGCCACAGCCACAACATCTTCAATCGTCAGGCGTTCAGCACCAAACATAATAGGGCTCTGTACTTTGTCTCGCATTTTGATTCTCATTTAACTTACAGAAAAAATAATGGAACGACAGCAAAGGAAGTCGGAGGGCATTCACTTGTGCTTCGCGGTTTTGACTTTTACAACCTAAAGCTCAATATTCGTTTAGGTAGACTTCAATAATTAGATGGACGTTTTTTTGAGCTCAGTCAGCATAATTTGGCCTGATGAATGAGCGACTTCCTCATCGCCCTGTTGCGATGTATAGCAAAAATGCAGTTTTCCCTTTTCACTGTTCCAAGATAAGGCCAGTTGAATATCCCTATTGGGTTCAATAGGCTCCTGAAATTTAATTACCTCTAACCCTGCAAAAACAGTTGGCGTACCTAATACACGCTCAGCAAAATATACCGCCCAATCAATTTGAATTACGCCAGGCAAAATTGGAAATGAAGGGAAATGGCCTTCAAAGCCAGCAAGATGTGGTTCTATACGCAATAATAACTGGGCGACGTCTCCTTTCTGGTACCTTGAAATTACTGTTGGCTTGCTTTGCGATCTACTCATACTGCCGTCTCATTCATCTTCCTTGCTAATCCATGAAGAGCTGTTGTAACTCTCTAACTTGGTGTTTGCCCTGACTGTTTTGTGGTATTTCATCAACAATCCTGAAACGTCTTGGGATTCCCACCGGCTCCACCCATTGCCTTAAAGTTTGCCGGACAGTTAGCCCAAATTGCCCACGACCTAACTTGATGAGCTTCTGCTGCCCTGCCTTGCTCAAAGTCACCACCGAACCAACGACCAAACGGTTTGGATCTTGTAGAGGCAACACAACAGCTTCATCTATCCATTCCAAGTTGCAAAGATGGCGCTCAACTTCAGCCAGGGATATCCGCTTTTCTTCCACCTTCACCACTCTGTCACTCCGTCCCATCACACGGAAATGATTTGCTCCCAAAATTTCGCAAATATCAGCAGTTTGATACCAGTCTTGTGTTGCTAAGTATGGCGACTTCAATTTCAAGCAACCTTCCAGGTTCAATGACAGCTCTATTCCCTCGAACTTCTGCCAGGGCATATCTTGCTCTTGCTGTTGACGATACCCCACACCTCCAGTTTCAGTGCTTCCGAACACTTCCAAAGGCAGCTGTGCTAAAACAGACCGAACACCTTGTGCGACACTAAAATTTAAGGGCCCACCAGACGAAAAAATGGCTCGGAACGGGTACAAAACAGGCCTTTCGTCTAAGCGTTTGAGAAGAGCTGGACTGGAGATCAATACCGTATTTTTATCAGAAGCATGAAAGACTTGTTCTGGATAATTTAATACCTGACGGCAAAATGGGCGACCCGCACAAAGTGGCCATAAAACACGGAACAAAAGCCCATAAATATGCTGATGTGACACCGTACTGACTATTGATGCCCCTTTTAATTTCTTGCCCCAAAGAGCTTCAAGGTGACATATTTCCGTATCAATCTGTTTTAACGTTTTTAATATAGCTTTCGGTGTTCCGCTCGAGCCTGAAGTAAAGAGTGTTACCTTCAGTTCTTCAAGCGATATAGGCATTAAATCAATTTCTGTTACTTGAATATCAGGATGACTCAGTGGCAAAGGCACCTGAGGCCTATCTATTGGCATGGTGACTGAATTGTCATGAATAATTGCATCAAAGTGTTCAACCAAATCAGCTAATGCCGAGGGCTGATGATTACTAGGCAAGACCACTTCCTTCCCTGCGTAAGCCAATGCAATAAAAGCCACAGAAAATAAATAACTATCGTCAAAACTAAGCGCATACCTTTTAAAGGGTAATGATTTCAGCCTAGCTCGGAGTGTAATAACATCCTTTTTAAATTGTGCCCAATCAGCATTGTTTGAAACTAACAATGAAGCATGGCGTTTGGCTGACAAAATATATGACAGAGAGCAAAAATCAGGATGTAGTAATAGCTGTTTATCTAACTGTTGAGTGGTCATCCTTCCCTAATACCTTCTATTAATCCTATAAAGGTCGCAATGCTTAATAATTATTTAGCAACAAGCACAAAAAATTTAATTCAACTTAAACTTTTACTAATATAACTCACTAAATTTGCCACTGATGAAAAATATTCACGAGTGTTTGAATCATCAGCATCAATTACAATGCTATATTTCTTTTTTATCGCAAGACCTAGTTCAAGTGCATCGATCGAATCTAGAGCTAACCCATCATCACTGAACAGAAGCATATCTGTATCAATATCTTCCACAGACAAATCTTCAATATTCAGGGACTCGATGATGAGTTCTTTAATTTCAATATACAGTTCATCCATAGTTCTCTACCTCAAAAATAATTAAAAACAAAATACAAAAGAAATCAATAAGGCTAATAAAGTATTTTTCAAACAGCGATACATTTCCAATTCCAAGATTTACGAAAGCCATCTATATGCCAATATGAGTTATTGCAAACTAAGTTTTTTATCACATCTAAAGTTTGCGATGACTTCACGTTAAGACTTGTCGTACAAGGTGTTGTCGTTGGCTTCCAAGACAACTGATACTTTTCACCACAAGAAATAATTAAGCCTAGTGAATATGTTTCAGGGCACCCAACATCAAAGCTTTCATATGGTGTGGGAGTCGGTTGATCAAAATCCACAACCAACACTTTACTATTGGGGTTTTCAAATAGAAATGCTGCAGCTTCTATCAAAGCTGAATGCAAGCAGTGCTCTCCAGCTGCCAGCGACGTCACTGGTACTTGTTGCTTGGTTAAAATGGTATACAAACCTGCTGCCGTATTATGTACAGATTGAGAGAACGCCATCGGAGAAGCATCATTACCCTCTAAAATTTCACTCAGCAGATCAACTGTCCTATGCAGTTCACCATGTCGACTGGAAAATATAATATAATCTATATCATTTCCTTTTGTTATTGATAGAGCTGTTTGTATCGCAATTTTACTGAGTAAACTCATTCTCCTTCTAGAAATAGCTGGTATTTTATCAACAGGTAACCTTTCACTTATTTCACGACACCTTTTTGAGCCAGAAACCCAAGTAAACCATTGTTCATCACCTTGTAAACAGTTAGACACAGCTAACCAATTTTCAATATTAAAGTGTATGCTACTCATCTACTCAACAAATCATTATTTTAAATAATTATCACTTAGTGGTTATGTTATAGTGCAACATACTATGAAAAACTAATCCACCCGATAAAATATGAATTAGGAACAAACACTAAAAACGAATGAAACAACATCACACAAACTATAAATTATCTTTATACTGATCGCATTTAATACAAAATATAACTTTACCTACATATTGATTTGAATTAACATCCGGCATTAAAACATAAACACTTCATATAGTTACACTAAATTACCCTTAAGCTTTTACGAGTGACATTCGATACCTTAATCGACACAGTGTTTACTGTCCCTAATAAATAACCAATTACATTGGAAAACATCATAATATATTCCCAGGGGCACTAAACCCAAGCCATATAAATTTACCCACGGCTTCATTTCTCGCTCTCACCCTTTACTTCTTTCCACCAGCCCGATAGCTTGTAGGCATAGTGCACGATAAAGGAACATTCAATGAACAAGGATTTGCGCCACCAGTGCCATACCATACTGCCTGGTAACAGTGAGGAATCACCCGCCGAGCATTTCAAGAAAATGGCTCAATGGTGCGAGCAACACGATATCAAGCATGATACTTATGGCGATGGCGAACTCATCAGTACATTCGAGCAAAAGGTTGCAGATCTATTGGGGTTCGAAGCTGGGCTATTTGTCATCAGTGGCACCATGGCTCAGGTAACCGCCCTTGAGCTAGTCTGTCGGCAGAAGCGCAACCCGATTGTTGCCATGCATGAATCTAGCCATATCACCCGTTTCGAAAGGCAGGGTTACCAACTACAAAACCGCTTCAGCATTCTGCCTGTCGGTAATATGTTCAGGCCATGGACAAAGAAAGATCTGCAGGCGTGGCCGGATGAAATTTCTGCCGCCTTGTATGAATTGCCGATGCGAGAATTGGGTGGGCAACTACCGTCGTGGGATGAACTAAGAGACATTAAGCAATACTGCCAGCTGCAAAACATCCACCTGCATATGGACGGTGCCCGCCTGTGGGAAACAGCCGCGTATTACGGTAAGTCTTACCAAGACATTGCCCACGGCTTTAATAGTGCCTATGTCTCTTTGTACAAGGGAGTCAACGGGCTCGGCGGTTCAATGCTGCTGGGATAAGGCATTTATTGAGCTGGCAGATATGTGGATGAAGCGTCAGGGCGGTAATGTCTATCATCGAACCCCTTATGTTGTTTCTGCCGCCATGCAATTTGCCGAGCGCATTGCGATGATGCCAGCTTTGTTCGAGAGAACGCAGGAAATCTATTCGCTGATCGCTGAGTTCCCGCAACTCGCCGTCAACCCAACCCGCCCTCATTGCAATATGCTGCACTTGATCCTGCCGCTAAGCTACGAGAAAGCCGTCGAGCTGTGTGAAGAGTTAGCAACCCGAAAAGGCATTTGGCTGGGCAACCCACAAATTGCCCAACACCCAGAACAATCAATCATTGAATGGTACATCGGTGATAACTTGTTGAATATGGAGAACGAGCAGCTCAGGGAGGTTTTCCAGCTTATCGTTAAGCAAATTTAACAAGCTTCAGGCCAGCGTACATATAGATTGATGATGAAAAGATACAGATCGCAACTACATTTACTCTTATACCCAAGTGATTTCAAGATACAGGTTCAATAATGCCTTCCTATCTCATCATCAATCTCTTACTCCTTCTTGTCGTCATTCTGGTGATTGCAGCTCTTGCTATCAAAAAACGCTAAAATCATAACCATGAATTATTAAATCAATAATTTTTGATAATTTTTTATCGACATCCCTCCCCGGTATAGTAGTGCCATCAAAAATGGTTACTCAGACCAGGCATAATCATCTGATTCGCCCTGTGTCCCGACAATAAGGTTGCGATATGAAATTCCTCCACACCATGATCCGCGTTTCTGATTTAGATAAATCGATTGAGTTCTACACCAAGGTGCTGGGCATGCAGGTGCTAGACCGTTTCGAAAACACTGAATATCGCTACTCGCTGGTCTTTGTTGGTTACGACAAGAATGGCCCAACTATCGAGCTAACCTACAACTGGGATACAGACGCTTACGATCTCGGTAACGGCTTCGGCCACCTTGCTTTGGGTGTCGATGATATTTACCAGACTTGCGATCAGATCAAAGCCGTTGGCGGCAACGTTACCCGCGAGCCGGGGCCAATGCTTGGCGGTACGACGCATATTGCCTTTGTCAAAGACCCTGATGGCTATGCCATCGAACTGATTCAGACCAGCAAATAATTACAGGTTGGAGTATTACAGATGAAAGATGCACTATTTCAGCCAATGCGACTGGGCAAAGCCACACTTAAAAACCGTATTGTAATGCCGCCGATGACCCGTTCGCGTGCAACCCAACCGGGAAACGTCGCCAATGACATGATGGCTAAATACTATGCTCAGCGCGCTGACGCCGGTTTGATCGTTGCCGAAGGAACCCAGATTTCTGAAATGGGCCAGGGGTACGCCTGGACACCGGGAATCTACACCCAGGAGCAAATTGCTGGCTGGAAGAAGGTCACTGATGCTGTACACGAAAAAGGCGGCGTGATCTACGCGCAGCTGTGGCACGTAGGCCGTGTTACCCATCCTGCCAATATTGGTGGCCAGCAACCAATTTCATCTTCAGCGCTAAAAGCTGAGAATGTGAAGGTCTTTATCGACGACGGCAACAATGCCCCGGGCTTTGTCGACGTGGTAGAGCCGCGCGAGATGACCAAAGAAGATATCCAGCATGTGATTGGTGAATACCGCCAGGCTGCGCTCAACGCGATCGAAGCTGGTTTTGACGGCATCGAACTACATGCCGCTAACGGTTATCTGGTAAACCAGTTTATCGACTCTGAGGCCAACAACCGCACCGATGAGTACGGTGGCTCTATTGAGAACCGCCTGCGTTTCCTTGGTGAGGTGGTTGAAGCCATGACGCATGCAATTGGTGCAGACCGTGTTGGTGTTCGCCTTGCTCCGTTTACATCCCTAAACGGTACGGTAGATAAGACCCCGGTTGAGACGTACACGGCAGCGGCAGCACTTCTTAACAAGCTGAATGTCGTATACCTTCACATTGCAGAAGTTGACTGGGATGATACGCCGGAAACACCAAAAGCGTTCAAGCCAGCAGTGCGTGAAGCCTACAAAGGCACCATCATTTACGCTGGCCGCTACAATGCCGAAAAAGGCGCTGAAGCGATCTCCGAAGGTATTGCAGACATGGTTGGATTTGGCCGTCCGTTTATTGCCAACCCGGATCTTCCAAACCGTCTAATGAATGGCTACCCGCTGGCAGCACACGATCCTGAGACCCTGTTTGGTGGTGCAGAAAAAGGTCTGCTTGACTACCCTGAATACCGAGCAAACTAGTTAACAGACTGGTTCCTTAAAATACACAAAGCCCTGCTCACGAGCAGGGCTTTGCCATATTTGCACGGCGGGTAAAAAAACATAGTGGCTATTCAGCTTTTGCCATTAAATGTGCCCACTTATCGCTATGTTTTTTCATATAGTGAGCCACATAGCTACACTCAGGGATAACTGTGAAACCTTCTTGATCAATGATCTTCAAAACAGCTTCCATCATAATACTGGCATAGCCTTGGCCACGCAGTGCATCAGGTACCGATGAATGATCAAGCGTCAGCACGTTACCTGAGATCTGGTAACTCACTTTGGCTTGATAGCCATCGACAAGGTCAACGAAATATGTTCGGTTGTCTTTATCATGAGTCACATGATGATTGCTTGTGTTAGTCATGCCGCTTCCCTGTTATCCCTGCCAACTTATTACTTTGGCATTAATTAAAAATGGTAATTGGCAATTATAACCACTTGTTGTGTATTATCTATTTCTACGTCGTCTTCTTCATAATCTTGATCTATATACCGGTATGTTAAGTCGGCGCTCCAGTCTCGGTTGAAGTGATACGATGTCCCTACTTGTAACCCCCTGATAAAGTCAGCAGACGTTTCATCAGCGATGTCGTTATAGCCGACCCCTAATAAAAAACCACCGTTGAGGGAGACCTTGTCAGTGACATTATATAAGTAGTCATATGATGCGTAGAACAAACTTTGTGAGAATTTATCTTTATAACTATACGTCGCCATGACCCTATGCTGCGAGTCTATGGTTACACCCGCGTTCAGTAGCACCAATGCGTCCTCGCCATTGGAGGCCGCTGCTCCATCAATTTTATCATCTTGGTATCCAACACCGCCCCCAACAAAGTAGTCTGTTTTCGCACTCACTATTGAGGGGGACAGGACAATGCTTACCATAGCAGCACGGCATAGCCATGAGAGAGACAATTTAGAAATATATAAGTTATTACCTTCTGGATTAAACATTATATTTACCTTTACCTAGCCAAATGCAATTTTATAAAACAAATCCAAAAATATAAGCTAATTTGCTACTATCAAGTGGATTGTGTTGAAGTGAATTGTGTCGAAATGAATGATTTAAACAACACTCAATAATTAAATTAAATCGCCACGACTTAATCAGGCATTCAACGTGTTGAAATATTTATTATTCGTCATTAATAAATCAATACTCCCTTTTGGATTGGCAATATTTAAAACAGAACAAGAGCAAAGAGTCACGATAACCATCGGGAATGAATCATAGATAGTTATGCTATTTAATACGCATGAGAGCACTCATAAACAGACAGGAATTCCAATATCATAGACCAGCGTAGCTATGACCACTTTCTCACTTCCAAGATTTGAAAATTCAGCAGCAGAATCGTCTCAGCAATTAAAGCAATGTCAGGCGTGTAGTCTCTGCTGGGAGCTGCATTTAGGTTCCGGCACTGCCATCTTCCATTTCAAATCCCACCAGTTTCTAAACACGGTAACCGACTTATTAGATCGTAATAGATTAAAAACTCCATAGAATTAAACGCCCACACCAAGGTGTGGGCTGGGTATTACTGACGTTCACACGCTTTAAAGCGGTAATGGTTTTATCGTTGTTCCGGGCACAGCCGTTGAATAAGCGATAACCGCGTTGATTACGCCTGGATAAAAAACTCTCACAAAGCAGGTCATTAACTGGGCATTTTAATCACGACCATCTTCTCCTCAGTAAAATCATGCATGGTGTAAGGGATGCCACCGATGCCATAACCTGATTGTTTTCGGCCAGCAAAAGGCATCCAGTCAACCCTAAATGCGGAGTGGTCATTGATCATCACGGCAGACGCATCAAGCTGATGTTGAGCCCGCAATGCCACGTCTAAGCTCTCGGTATAGACTGCAGCCTGAAACGAAAAGGGGACATTATTGGCACGCTGGTAGGCTTGTGCAATTCGATCATAGCCATACACGCAAACCACAGGTCCGAATATCTCTTTGCAAGACACATTCAAGTCATTAGCTGGGTTTAGGATAACGGTAGGCTCATAAAGGGTAGCAGTCATCGCTTTACCACCAGTCAGTATTTGCGCGCCGCTCTCTTTAGCTTGCTCGACCCACTCAGTAACCCGCTGGCACTCTCTAGGACGAATTAACGGACCGCAGTCAGTATCTATCTCCCGGGCATCACCGACCACCAGTTGTTGCACTTGCTCCACCAGCTTTTGGGTGAAGTCATCAAGGATCTGGTTATCAACATAAATACGCTGAACCGACACACAGACTTGCCCGGAATGGTAAAAGCCACCCTTCACAATCGAAGGCAGTATCGCATCTATGTCAACATTACGATCAACAATCACAGGCGCTGCCCCGCCATGCTCCAAGGCACAACGCGTACCGGGCGCTAATTGACTGCGTAAATACCACCCGACTCCAGGGGAGCCAATAAAAGAGAAAAAGGCTGTTCTTGGATCTGTGACGGCCCGCTCTGTATCTTCCCTTTTCGCCAAGAAAAATCGGCACCATTTTTCATCAAGGCCTGCCTCATAAAGCAGATCGACAAACTTTTTGGCACTCAGCGGCGTATCGTTGGCGGGTTTAATCAATATAGGGGCATTGACCGCTATAGCAGGTGCCACTTGGTGAACAATCAGATTAAGAGGATGATTAAATGCAGATACCGCCACTACCGGCCCAACAGGCTCCCGATAAGAAAATGCCAACCGTCCAGCGCCAGCAGCCGTGAGATCCATCGGGATCTGCTCCCCTTTTAGGTTCAACAGTTCTTTCGCAGCTAGCTGCACCCCATCAATGGCTCGGTCAACTTCGATAAATGCATCTTTTAAAGGCTTGCCGCCCTCAGAGGCAATCAGCATTGCCAATTCATCCCTTTGCTCTAACATCAGGCCAGCACATCGGTTTAGGACCCCTATCCGTTCATGTGCGGCGAGCCGCTGAGATTTATCCGCAAAGGTATCTACTGCTTGCTGTAACATGGCATCAAGCTCTTCCCATGTCGACAACGCCAACTCAGCAATGACTTCTTGGTTATAGGGGTTCTCTACTTTAACAATGGTCATAATAGGCAAACCTTCGAGGCTAGTTCATCAATGAACACTGTTTTATTGGCAGTGTAGTCAACAGGCACATCGACGAGATGTACGCCACCTGCATCAAAGGCTTGATTGAGCACCCTTTCAAACTCGTCTACACTGGTAACCCGGTGCCCTGTCACATTGTAGGCATTGGCATATTTGACAAAATCAGGGTTATCAAACTCTAACCCCCAGTCGGCCATGCCCGCTATCTGTTGCTTCCAACGAATCATTCCATAAGAGCCATCATTCAACACCATAACTACCAAGTTGAGCCCTACTCGTCGCGCGGTCTCCAGCTCTTGGGAGTTCATCATGAATCCCCCGTCACCGCATATCGCCAAGACCCTCTTCCCAGGATTAAGCTGTGCCGCCATCATCGCTGAGGGCAAGCCTGCCCCCATGGTCGCCAAAGCATTATCCAAAAGCACCGAGTTGGGATGATATGCCTTATAATTACGGGCAAACCAGATCTTATAGATACCGTTATCTAACGCGATAATGCCATCCTCCCCCATCACCTTTCGGGTTCCTGCAACTAGCCTTTGCGGAACGATGGGGAAAGCATTATCCAGCGCGCCAGTGACAATATGCTGATCAATTTCTTGCTTGATCCTTCTGAAATAATCCACATCATCACTTTTCCACCCGTTGAGCTTTTCACTCAACCTGCGTACCGTTCGGCTGATATCACCCACCAGCTCAAGCTGCGGAAAGTACACTTCATCAACTTGCGCGGATTTGTAATTTAGGTGAATAACGAACTTGTCATTGTCCGTCATGAAGAAAGGCGGCTTCTCTACAACATCATGACCAATATTGATGATCAGATCGGCCCTTGAGACCGCACAATGCAAGTAGTCATTCTCAGAAAGAGCGGCTGTGCCCAAAAACAATTCTGAACGCTCGTCGGCGACACCTTTGCCCATCTGGGTATCAAAAAAATAGATACCCGACTGCTCAACGAACTTTTCAACCGCCTTGCAAGCTGTTTTCCTGTTAGCGCCTGCACCAATTAAAATCAGCGGATGACTTGCTGCTTTAATTTTTGCTATCGCTTCATCAAGTACATAGTCATCTGCGACAGCATATTGCCGGGTGCTTTGCTTCACGACTTGAGCGTCGGTCTCTTCCGCCGCAATGTCTTCTGGCAACTCAAGCAAAATAGCACCGGGGCGCTCTTCTTCGGCTCGCCGAAAAGCTTCCCGAACCAGAGAAGGAATCGTATTACCATGAACAATCTGCTTGCTCAGCTTACAAATGGGCTCATACAGTTTGACCACATCGATAATTTGGAATTGCCCCTGCTTAGAGGCTTTGATCGGCTTTTGGCCCGTGAGCATAATTAAAGGGAAAGCCCCCAGGTGGGCATAGGCTGCCGGGGTAGAGAAATTTGTTGCGCCAGGACCTAGCGTTGCCATACAGACACCCGCCTTTCCCGTGAGTCGCCCGTAGGTCGCAGCCATAAAACCCGCCCCCTGCTCATGGCGAGTTAGCACCAACTTTATTGAAGATCCTTTCAAGGAGTTAAGTACATCGAGGTTTTCTTCGCCGGGAACGGCGAAGATATATTCAACGCCTTCATTTTCTAGTGCCTTTACCAGTAGATCTGAAGCTTTCATACGATTACCCAAGCAAGCCATTGAGTGGTTACACCGGCACTTACAGCGACTAGCTGTATTTCCCGATTTCATCGTATTTGAATATAGTTCAGTCTCCTTTATGAACGCTCAAAAACCACAGACTTATCATTGAACAGAAATACCCGTTTTTCGATATGGTACTGGATCGCCCTTGCCAAGGTTAAGGACTCAACATCCATCCCTTTTCTCGTGAGATCAGCGGGATAATAGGTATGATCAACCGTCTCCATTCCCTGAGTAATAATCGGGCCTTCATCAAGATCATCACTGACATAATGTGCTGTCGCCCCCACCAATTTAACCCCTTTTTGGTATGCCTGATGATAAGGCTTAGCGCCTTTGAAGCCAGGCAGCAATGAATGGTGAATATTGATAGCTTTCCCGGCCCAGCGGACACACATTTCATGGGAAAGCACCTGCATATAGCGGGCAAGCACTAACAGCTCACAGCCTGTTTGCTGTAACACAGCTTGAACCTGTGCTTCCTGCTATTGTTTAGTTTCAGCTGTAATCGGGAAATGGTAATAAGGAATATCATGCCACTGGGCAAGCGGTTGTAGATCGGGATGGTTGGATATGACGGCTTTAATATCAATAGCTAAATTGCCAGTGCGGTAGCGGTACAACAAATCATTAAGGCAATGATCATATTTCGACACCATGATCACTACTTTGGGTTGGTACTGCGATGGCGTTAGATCCCAGTCCATCTCAAACTGTTCGGCTCGTGATGCAAAGGCAGAGCAGAACGTGGCCTGGTCTAATTCGGTGTTATCTTCCATCCGAAAAACCGCACGGATAAAAAAACGATGAGCCAGTGCATCATCAAAAGAATTGAGCTCGGTAATATAGCAGCCAAACTCCCGCAAAAAGCGCGTAACTACGTCAACGGTGCCAGAACGGCCTGTGCAACTTGCCGTCAGAATATAAGTAAAGACTTGCTGACTCATCCCCTTTTCCTCTTTAGTGGCCACTAAAGAAGCATGGCACAGCTGTACCTCAGATGCCGAATCACTGGTTGTGATCTCGCCTTTATGCGCTATATCTTTTGGTTGGTTAGGTGTAACAAAAAAGAAAACTTGGAGCGGGCAGCGGGAATCGAACCCGCATCATCAGCTTGGAAGGCTGAGGTAATAGCCATTATACGATGCCCGCTTTATGAAAGTTGGACTGAAATCCAACATTGAAATGCATCGAACAATTGATATATTGTCACAACTCACAAAGAAGAAAAGCCTTGATTTTCAGTGCGTGACATTCATCACAAACAACAACACCAATCGTTTACAAAACAACCATCTAGTATCCTAATCGCTCAATAAAAAAGGGCTCATTTTCTTTCAGTACCCCAATCAACCATCATTGATAATCCACTATGCAATAAATGCATTATTGCTAAATTTTAGGCATTTCACTTTCGGGCGCAAAAAGAACAAGGTGTTGGTGTCTTATCATCAATAAAAGGTACCCACCATGAGCGACACTGTTATTAACACTCGTATTGAAGAAGATCTACTTGGCAAGCGTGAAATCCCGGCTGACGCCTATTATGGTATCCACACGCTTCGTGCGTATGAGAACTTTAATATCTCTACGACAAAGATTTCTGATGTGCCTGAGTTTGTTCGCGGCATGGTGTTTACGAAAAAAGCGGCGGCTAAAGCCAATATGGAACTAGGCACTATCCCTAGCGATGTTGGCCAGTACATTATCCAAGCTTGTGATCTTATTTTGGACACGGGTAAATGTATGGATCAGTTTATCTCTGATGTTTACCAAGGTGGTGCCGGCACTTCAGTCAATATGAACGCCAATGAAGTAATCGCCAACGTTGCATTAGAGCTGAAAGGTGACGACAAAGGCGAATACCACATTATTAACCCTAATGATCATGTGAACAAAAGCCAGTCAACCAACTGTGCCTACCCGACCGGTTTCCGTGTAGCGGTGTACAACAGCATTATCAAGATGATCAGCTCTATCGAATATCTGCGTACCGCTTTCGATGCCAAGAGCGAAGAGTTTCATGACATCCTTAAAATGGGTCGTACCCAATTGCAAGATGCTGTACCAATGACCGTTGGCCAGGAATTCCATGCCTTCAGCACCTTGCTAAAAGAAGAAGTCAAAAACCTGAAGTACGCTGCTAACCTACTGCTCGAAGTTAACCTCGGTGCAACAGCTATCGGTACCGGCTTGAACGCCCCCGAAGGCTACCAAGAACTGGCTGTTAAATACCTTGCTGAAACTACAGGCTTGGACTGCGTACCATCAGAAGACCTGATTGAAGCCACCTCTGACTGTGGTGCCTATGTAACAGTGCACGCAGCCTTGAAACGTCTTGCCGTCAAACTATCCAAAGTCTGTAACGACCTGCGCCTGCTGTCTTCAGGCCCTCGCGCTGGCCTTAATGAAATCAACCTGCCAGAAATGCAGGCCGGCTCATCAATTATGCCAGCTAAAGTTAACCCGGTGATCCCTGAAGTCGTTAACCAGGTTTGTTTCAAAGTTATCGGTAACGACACAACAGTCACCTTCGCTGCAGAAGCCGGACAATTACAGCTGAATGTTATGGAACCGGTTATTGGGCAGGCTGTATTTGAATCCATAGAACTGCTTGGCAATGCCTGTATCAACCTTGCTGACAAGTGCATCAGCGGTATTACCGTCAACAAAGAAGTCTGTGAACATTTCGTATTTAACTCAATCGGTATCGTAACTTACCTTAACCCGTTCATCGGCCACCACGAAGGCGATATCATCGGTAAAATCTGTGCCGAAACGGGACGTAGCGTGAAAGATGTCGCTCTTGAGCGCAACTTGCTTGGCGAAGAGCAACTGAACGAAATCTTTTCAGCGAACAACCTGATGCACCCAGAATACAAAGCTAAACTATATAACTAACCTTTGAAAAAGGGGCTGAATAAAGCCCCTTTTTAAATCATTTCAAGTAACTCATTTCAAAGTGTATGTTGGATACAGAGGATAAATTTAAGTGGTAATAATCAGTCACATCCGCCAAATCGATTAATTACCCAACAGACTTTCACCCGTTAGTTCTTTTATCGGGCAGATCTTGCTTAGTTCATTCCACATCGCTTCACAGGAGGAATGTAATTTCGAATAATAACGGTAAACATATAAATCTAAAGGCACTGGTTCTCTCGATGAAAGTATTTTCAACTGTCCTGAGGCCAACTCATCTTTTATTGCATAATCAGGCAACCAACTAATCCCTTTACCTTGTAAGACTAAGGCCTTAATAAAGTCTGTCATCGAAGAAGAACACACTGTGTTATTAGTCAACTTTCTTTTTGAGCGATGAAGAGCCCTTCCCATATAACTTTCCGGCGTATAGTCTAAGCAGGGAACATCATCATTATTTGCCAAGTCGAACAGTTCTTTCCCTTCCTCATCGACCGCTGACACACAATACAGATAACTGCGGCCAAGATAGATTGATCGATAGGGCGCAACTTGTAACCTGTCTTCATAAAACGAGAACAAAAAGTCACACTTACCGTCTATCAGCTGCTCAACAGCGTCATCGACTTCATTCGCAACAACAGATAGACGGGTGTTTAATTGGGGGTCGAACAGGCATGAGTGCAGCTTGGGCAATAAACTGATAGAGATAGAGTGGGCCGCACTCAAGCGCACAGTATGCCGGCCGTCGAAAGAGCTGCCAGCAAGACGATTAACCTCTTCATCTATCTGCTGAAGAATGGACAGCGCAGTTGTCTTGAACTGCTTGCCGCAGAGGGTCAACTCAATCGGCGTTTTACTGCGTTCGATTAGCACCAAGCCTAACTCAGCTTCCAGTGACTTTATCCTGCGACTGAATGCAGGCTGGGTAACATTTCGGACAGCCGCAGCATGGGAGAAGTTTTTTAACTCCGCAAGAGTAAGGAAGTCTTGCAGCCATTTTGTCTCAATATTTTTCATTTATTTTTCTCAATAAACATCTATCTATAGCAATCGTCATCCCCTAACAACCCAACCAAAATTACGGCTATCAGCAAGATAATGAGAAGTCACCTGCAGAAAGCTCTAAGCATTAATCAGCCATTAACATATGTCTATTAACTTGATCACAACACATGAATTTACCCTGATGCAATTTAATAACCAAGCCTTTTTTTTCTGCATTTCACAAGCTAAGAGATTAGTCATACCATCCAGTTGTAACATTAATAACACTGACTCATTTATTGTTTTAACAAAAATATAGAATGAGATAGTTTAAAAATTATTCTAATTATTCAATCAATAAGTTTAACAAACCTACAAACCATCATATGAACTCTGTATACTAATAAAAGATCAACAAGATGAACTTAATTATTAAGTTATTGTGTGGAATATTCGCTGGTATTCTCATGGGCATGTTTGCCCCTGAAGTTATTGTTCAAGCCCTAATTACCGCTAAATACTTAGTTAGCCAGTTAATTAAATTTACCATCCCTCTCCTTATCCTCTTCTATGTCACCAGTGGTATTGCTAGCCTCCCGAAAAACTCCGGTAAGCTGCTGAGCAAAACCGTTGGATTAGCATATTTATCAACGTTAGGAGCAGGTATCCTTGCCTTCTTGGTGGCGAAGAGTCTTTTCCCAGCACTGCTCAGTGGAGCCGGCCAACTGCCTGAAGCCGAAACCGTTCTAACCCCATTCTTAGAGCTTCAGATTCCACCGTTCATGAACATCATGACCGCCTTGAGTGTCGCCTTCATTTTCGGCTTGGGAATTTCAAATACCGGTGCAGACAACCTGAAGAAAATCAGTGACCAGGGCCGTGATATCATCGAGTTGTTCCTCAACAAAGTTATGATTCCAGCGTTGCCGTACTACATAGCTGGCGTGTTTGCTGATAAGACAGTCAAGGGGACCGTATTCGCAACTCTACAAACTTTCAGCTTAGTACTGCTTGCTGTCGTCGCCATGCACTGGTTCTGGCTAAGTTTTCAGTTCGTTACTACTGGTGTCGCCCTGCAACGCTCACCGCTGAAAATACTTCGTACCATGCTACCAGCCTATTTCACCGCTGTTGGCACCATGTCCTCTGCTGCAACAGTACCGGTTACCCTGCAACAAACTAAACGCAACGGGGTATCCAACTCCATCGCCAACTTTGTTGTACCGCTTTGTGCCAATATTCATATGTCGGGCTCAGTGATCAGTATTGCCAGCGTGGCGGTTGCCGTCATTATCATGACCGGTGCCGGACCTGTCCCTAGCCTGCTGGAAGCCCTGCCATTTCTTGCTATGCTGGGTATCACTATGGTTGCTGCACCGGGTGCACCGGGCGGCGCAGTGATGGCATCAGCCGGCCTGCTTGGCTCAATGCTTGGGTTTACCGAGGAAATGATTGCTCTGCAAATCGTCCTTCACCTTGCCCAGGATAGCTTTGGTACGGCCTGTAACGTTACCGGAGACGGTGTTATTGCCCTGCTAATTGACAAAGTGTCTGACTCAGCCGAAGAGACCGAAGGCGAGCTGATCCCTGCCGAAGAGATCGCATAAACCAAGTGGATCTATTTCCACACTACAAATGAAAAAAGCCAGCGACAAGCTGGCTTTTCTTCGCTATTTGTATTTATTCATTTAGATGGGTATTCGCCGGCTTTGTCTTTCGCCGTATCACCTGTGACTTTCCAGTGTTCGTTTGGATCATATGCTTCATCACAAATGTCCAATGTGAAGCCCATATCTACGACTTCTTTTAATGTCAAATTGTCAGCCAGTTTAGCAATATCGCCAGATTTGTTACGTAATTCCATATCCGTCTACCTTTCAACAAACGCCCTTTCACCTTTTTAACTATAGTGGTGATACGATGACTTGTCCTGTGGACATAAAAAAGGTCCGCGGTTAGCGGGCCCGATTTATAGCTTTAGCATTAGGAATTAAATAAGTGTCCAAGGGCCATTCGCATTGCCCGGCTGATCACCTTTCGTCCACCACTTGGCACGGTATGACTGACCATTGAAGATCACTTCATCGCCACCGTTGTAGACTTTGTTTGAGCTCCACTCACCGACACTGCCGTCATCAAAGGCTTCCCATGCTGAACTAGTGCTAGGCTGTTCACCTTTGTTCCACCATTTAGCGGTATACTTCACACCATCGAACAGAACGGTATCACCCGTGTTGTAGACCTTGTCTTTATCCCAAGTTGTCTGGCCGCCGGTCGAGTCAGCTTGTACCGTCACCGCAATAGTCGCCGTTTCAGTCGCAAGGCCGTCAGTCACTGTAACCGTAACATTAACCACGGTATCTGCCGTAACCGCTGGGGCAACAAAGGTAATATCAGCACCGGTTGCCGTTGTCGCTACCGTTCCTTCTGAAGCCGTGAATGACAACACATCACCGTCCGCATCTTCAGCCTGAACACTGATCACTACACTCTGGCCGCTCTGCACTGTAGCATTGACAGGTGCGGTGAGTACTGGCGCGGTATTACCCACCACACCGCTACCTTTAACGTTGATCACCACTGACTGGGTCGCTGACTTGCGCCCGTCAGAGACTTTTACTACTACAGTATCCTGAAGATCAATCGCAGTATTCGGGGCTTGATACGTGACTGTCGCTGTACCGTCGCCGTTATCCACCACCGACGCTTTAGTCGCAGTGAAGCTGAGAGGATCACTTTCTGCATCTGTTGCTGATACGTTGAAGCTAACGACGGCTCCTGCATCTACATTCTGCGCAGCAGGTACGCTCAACACTGGCGCCGTATTCAGAGTACCACCAGCACTGAAGACGCGATCAAACGCTTCAGCGAGCGGTGAGCTGAGGTTAGTACACTGCTTCAGCTTGGCGCCGTAACTAACAAAAGTGCCTTCACACTTAATATCGCCATGCACTTGCCAAACAATCACCCCGCCGAGCTGGTTGTCGACAATGTACTGGGCTTTTTTCTCGATAGACGGTACATCATCATAGCTGAGGAAGTATTTCCCCTTCACGGCATAGGGAACCTCGGCATTGGCATCCCACATATGCTCCCAGCCAGCAGCCTGCATAATGTAGTTGTAGTTAGGCTGGCCTTCGAACTCTTTCCAGTTATCTAAATCAACCGCTGATTCTGTTGGGCCATCCACACTGAAGTTGACGGTACGCTTGTCAGTTGGCGCGCCGACATAAGCGGTTGCTTCTGTTGTTTGAACACCACGGCCGTAGAAAGCGGCACCGAAGTTAATTTTCTTTGAAGGGATCCCCTTGGCAGCCATCCAGGCACGAAGGTGGTCTAGATCCAGATCCGCATACTCTTCTTCAGGGTAAGGGTATAACGGTGCATTATGTCCTGCGACATTTGACCACCCGCCATTGAGGTCATAAGTCATCATGTTGAAGGAATCCATCGATGCCACCAAGCGCGGCCAGTTGTAGCCTTCCAGCTTGGCTGTCGAAGCCGAGAACGCAGCGGTCAATAGCTTATTGGGACCAATGCGTTCACGGATATCTTCCATGAGTTGTTCGAAGTTGCCATAATCTTCCGGGTTACCCTGGAAGTTCATTCCTCCAGTTCCTGGGTATTCCCAGTCAATATCGATACCATCGAAGCCTAACGCCATCAGTTTATCGACATCTTCCAAGAATCGGGCCTTTTTCACCGGATCTGCTGCCATCTCTGGGAAATGTTTGGACATGCTCCAGCCCCCTAGCGAGGCCATCACTTTCACGCCCTTCTGATGAGCAAGGTCAATCAGGCCGGGTGCACCACCGGCTTTTTTCAATGGGATTGGGAATTGGCCTGTCACCCCTGTCGGAGTATGGAGCCAGCCGTTACCCGATTTCGCAAAACCCTGCTCCTGTACTTTTCTCAGCGCGTCGGCTTCCCAAGGCTCATTGCCCGGAAATTGATGGATATACTCTAATTCACCCCACAAAATATGGAAGTCCCAGCTCGAGTATACGTCCGGGTGGAGCAATGGACCCGGCTCTTGAACCGCGTTAGGCTGGTAAATATTTTTGTTCCGTAGGTCACCACTGTGCAGTGAGCCATCCTTCGCAACCCCAAAGAAGGAGAAGTTCAAAATAGAATAAATATCCATATTGACGTTCAGGTGTGTTGCTTCACCCTTCACACTGAACCCAGCGTTCGTCCCTTTCCATGCTTCCCACTGAGTAATATACCCGATCACATTCTTGTCATGGGTTGGAGCGGCGTGAACACTTGAGGCAGTGCCTGCCATTAGCATGGCAGCCATAGCGCATGCCAGTTTACTCAGGTGTAGTCCCTTTTGCATTTTGTTCTCCACGTAATGGTTATTGAAATAAAATTGAAGGCACATTTTTTACGCCTTCAAAAAAGTCCCATTAAGTGTTAGCGAGTATTTTTAGATTCGCGAAACTGAAATGACATTTTTAATGTCATTTCAAATCAATTTGAAATAGTCATGCAAAGAGGCGGGAAAACATCGATGGACGTTCAAAATTTAACCACATAAAAAACAAAATAACCCAAATGGCGCATTTGTATGCTGCTTAATATGCCCGTAGATCAAAGTCCTGTTATTTATCTCTTATTTATCTAACACCTTGTGTTCCTTCCTTGGCATTTACCGCTAAGATATACCCATTCCATACATATGAGACAAAGCACGCTCGCTGGTCTCAAATTTTCTATAAAGGGATTGACCAATGATTAAAGCAGCAACAAATCAATCTCAAGGTATGCTGTTATTTAAATTGACCCACCAGCAGTCTTTTGCCATCGGGACGCTCAAAGTAAAAGAGATAGTGCCCTACACCCCATTAACCGCAATCCCGTATTCACACCCAACGGTTTTGGGCGCCGCCACCCTGCGAGGCGATACCCTGCCTGTGATTGACATGGCAAAAGCGGTTGGATACCCGCCACTGTCTCGAGAAGAGCTGGCCAATAGCTACATTATCATTACTGACTGCCGCCGCATGCTCGTCGGCTTCCTAGTACGTGGCATAGACCGAATTACCGAGTGCAATTGGCATAATATCGATTCACCGCCCTCTGCGCTGGGGAAGAATGTTTTTGTTACCGGTGTTACCCAAGTCGATAACAAGCTGATTCAATTGCTTGACGTAGAGCTGCTGCTGTCGAAAGTTTTCCCGGACAAGCCAGATAGCCTCCAGCCAATTCTGACTGATGTCGAACGCGAAGTACTTAGGCCGCTGAAAATCCTATTGGTCGACGACTCGGCTGTAGCACGCCGTCAACTTTCTCAGGCGCTCGACAGCATTTCTGTCCCCTATTTTATTGCCACCAATGGTCATGATGCGCTTGAAATGCTCAAGCATGCATCTGGTGCTGGCGCACCATTTGATATCTTGGTAAGTGATATCGAGATGCCTGGCCTGGATGGCTACGAACTGGCTTTCGAGGTACAAAACTCTACCCAGCTCTCTGAGGCTTATATTATTCTGCACACTTCGCTTTCAAGTGAAATCAGTGTCTCCCAAGCCCACCAGGTAGGTGCCCATGAAGCCCTAACCAAATTTGAGGCCAATGAACTGATCCACGCCATGCTTCGGGGTGCAGAAAAGAAGAAGAGTATGTCTACGGTATAGCACCGCTTCATAGCAGCGATACCATACTTCAAAGCCAAGCATTTCTTGCTTGGCTTTCTCTTTGAGTCTTTTTGGCCGCCCACTCAGCATCAGCATAATCAGTGAAATTTATCGCCGTGAAGCCGTTCTAATAAGCTAGTTTTAAATCTAGCCATTATTATTGGGAGGCACTATGGGTGACTCATTGATCTTCGGCATTAATTTCCTTTCAGGACTATTTATCATCTGTCTTGGACTTGGTGTGCTCGCGGTGATCTACATGTACATCACTGATATCCGCCAACATAAGCATGCTATTAGACACAACTACCCGGTTATTGGCCGCTTTCGCTATCTGTTCGAAAAGCAGGGTGAATTCTTTCGCCAATATTTTTTCGCCATGGACCGCGAAGAAATGCCGTTTAACCGGGCTGAAAGAAGCTGGGTATATAAAGCCGCTAAAAACGTAGACCGTACCCTTGCTTTTGGCTCAACCCGCAGCCTTGAGCCTACAGGCACCATCATGTTCATGAACTGCGCTTTTCCGACCCTAGAAGAGGATGCTGTCGCCCCTGCCCCTATCACCATTGGCCCTGACTGCCGAACCCCGTATACCACATCTTCTATTTTTAACATTTCTGGGATGAGCTACGGTGCTATTTCCAAACCAGCAGTACAAGCACTGTCACACGGTGCCAAAATTGCAGGGTGCTGGATGAATACCGGTGAAGGTGGCCTAAGTCCCTATCACCTAGAAGGTGGTGCCGACATTGTTTTCCAGGTAGGTACAGCTAAATACGGGGTGAGAAATAGCGAAGGGCACCTGAGCAAAGAGAAGCTCGAAGAGGTCGCAGCCCACCCTCAAGTTAAAATGTTTGAGATCAAAATGAGCCAGGGCGCGAAGCCAGGCAAAGGCGGGATATTACCCGGGGGAAAAGTCACCGCAGAGATCGCCAAAATACGCGGTATCCCTGAAGGTAAGGACTCAATTAGCCCCAATGGGCATATCGATATTCGCAGTGTCAGTGACTTACTCGATATGATTGAGTTCATCCGAGAAACAACGGGCAAACCCGTCGGCTTCAAATCTGTAATCGGCTCGCTCAACTGGTTTGATGAATTATTGGATGAGATAGGACGGCGCGGTACAGCCTGTGCACCTGATTTTATTACTATCGACAGTGCTGATGGTGGTACCGGGGCTGCCCCGCAACCTTTGATAGACTATGTCGGCTTACCACTTAAGGAGAGCTTACCCCTTGTTGTTGCTAGGCTGGAACAACACCAGCTCAAAGACCGAATCAAAATTATTGCCTCTGGCAAGTTAATTACACCATCAAAAGTGGCCTGGGCGATTGCCCTTGGCGCGGATTTCGTCGTTTCTGCTCGCGGGCATATGTTTGCATTAGGTTGTATCCAAGCCTTGCAATGCAACAAGAACACTTGCCCCACAGGTATCACTACCCATAACAAACGCCTACAACAAGGGCTAGATGTGGGTGACAAAACCCAGCGGGTCGCCAATTACAATAAATACATCCATTACGGCCTTGGTGTCATCGCCCATTCATGCGGGGTAACCAATGCCCGGCAACTTAACAAGTCACACATTAGGATAGTCACCGGAAATGGGCTGTCTATTGCGCTAGATAAGCTCTATGAGAACCACCAATAAGGCTATGCTGCAATTTCAGCAACTATGACCAAAATACAAACAGTGTTTTCAATAAACTCAATGGTTAAAAATAAACCAGATGAAAATTTACTTTCAAAGAAATGATGTTTTTGAACGGTGTTTTAATATACTTTTAGCCACCTGCGCCTTTGCTGTTAACCAAAAGCGTATTTTTAACTCTTTTTACCTTGCGCTGACATTTCATCACAGTCGACATGTCAAAGTACATCTACTGACTGACAACCCACTATATACCCATGATTTCGCGCACTATCGCAGCTATTGCATTACTTACCGCATCCACTTTTTCTTACGCCTCCCCTGAGCTGCTTGTACCGGTAGAAGTTCCCAATTCACGACTCGATCATGTTGAAACACTGGTGATTGATGGCAACATTAACGACAGCCTGCAATTGCTGGTTGATAATACCTTAAAGAACAACCAAAGTGATTTTTACGTTATTGATGAGATATCTGAAGATACCTTCAACAATACGCTAACCGTCGTCATTACTTTGTACAACCAGCCAATCTCGTTACCTATGGATGACTGGTCACTGAGTTAACACATCTTTCAAAAAGCAGCGCCCTCTTGGCGCTGTTAAGAAACAGATGATTCGGTAACTGGAGCGTGCTGCTCCAGTTTTTGCTTAAGGATCTGCAACGAGACAGGCTTCGACACAAAGTCATTCATACCAGCAGCAAAGCACTTATCTTTCTCTTCTTTCACTACATTGGCCGTCAAGGCAACAATTGGCGTAAATCCGCCAGTTTGTTCCTCAATGTTGCGGATCTGCCTTGTCGCTTCAAAGCCATCCATAACCGGCATCTGGCAATCCATAAAAATTAAATCAAAACGCTTCTCCTGGTAGATATCTACAGCAAGCTGGCCATTTTCTACCACTTCAACTGTCGCCCCGGCTTTCTCCAGCATCATTTTAGCTACTTTTTGGTTAATCAAGGTATCTTCTACTACCAATACTTTGACTGTAGGCTCATCACCCAATGCTGTTGCTCCCGGTGTTTGGGCGCTATCTTGAACAACAGGATCACTATCCTGCTTTGATTGGACGGTAGCGTCCGTTTTTTTATTATCTTTTGGCAAAGCATGCTGTTGCTCTGGAACCTCTGTTTGATTTATCACTGGTGTCTGACGCACAAAGGCCTGTTCGTTTACATTGTCAGGCAACGGCTCAGGTTCTAATACCTCTTCTACCTCTTCTTTGTCTGCTGCATCCCTAGATGGAGATACCAGTTTCAAGATTGCCCACTTCAAATGCGCATCTTTATAGGGTCGGGTGAGAAAAGAATGGATCCCCATTTCAGCGGCTTTTTTTTCATCGTTAATTTCAGGTGCCGCGGAGATCATCATTAGATGCGGGCAGTTGGCACCAAAATGTTGAAGTAAATCTTGTGCAAGCTCAAAGCCATTGAGAACCGGCATGTATTTATCGAGGATCACCACATCAAAAGGTTGCCCTTTTGTATTCGCTTTTTCCACAATAGGAATCGCCATATTCGGGTCTAGGCAACTCTCAGCTTTGGCCCCAAACGTCTCAAGCTGAACCGTAGTAATGCGCATATTCAGCATGCTGTCATCAACAAGCAAGATATTCAGCCCTTCAAGTACCGAGCGCTCTTCCACTGGAATATTAGTTTTTTCTTTTGGCAGTTCGATGATAAACGAAAAAATACTCCCCTTACCAGGCTCACTCTCCACCGAAATAATGCTCCCCATCATCATGACCATTTCCCGGCAAATCGCCAAACCTAGCCCAGTACCACCATATTGCCTTGTGGTACTGCCATCGGCCTGCTGGAACTTTTCAAATATGGCAGCTTGCTTACCCTGTGCAACACCAATCCCGGTGTCGGTAACTGCGAACTTGATCCTAGCGAAATCCTCCGAGCTTTCGATATGCTCTATCGCCAGTGTTACTCGCCCTTTATCAGTAAACTTAATGGCATTACTGACCAAATTATTTAGAACCTGCCGTAATTTAGCACCATCGCCCATTAACATAGGGCTGATCGTTTTCTCTACAGAGCAGGAGAACTTAAGGCCCTTTTCTGCCGCCTTTACCATAAACAGAGATTCCACCTCCTTGTTCACTTCAAACAAGTTAAGTGGTACGGATTCCAGTTCAAATTGGCCAGCTTCTATTTTGGAAAAGTCGAGAATGTCGTTGATCAGGTCAAGCAGTGATAACGACGACGTGTGCAGCATATTAATGTATTCTTTTTGGTCGGCAGGCATCTCCATTTCACGCATTAACCCCGATAAACCAATGATACCGTTCATCGGGGTGCGGATTTCATGGCTCATATTGGCCAAAAACTCACTTTTCTTTAAGTTCGCCTGCTCAGCGGTTTCCCTCGCCTCTTCTAGTTCGAGGTAGTGATCGCGGATATGGCCTGCTGAGCGGTTATATTGCGCAGCTAAAGTGGTAATTTCATCATTAAACCACCTCTTAGGTAGCATGACGGGCAAAGGCACATTCTGCTCATCAAACTTGGTAACGGCGACAGACATATTAGTGAGCGGTTTAACAACCAAGTGGTAAGCAATCAGCATGATGCAAATAGAGATAAAGAAAATCTGCAGGCTGTGACCAAACAGCAGCAACAAGAAAGTATCATAAAGGCTTTGGTAAACAGGCTGCAGATCTGACTGCACCACCAAGGTACCCAGTACAAAGTCTTTTTTCATTGCCCGGTGGGAGAGTTGCCACTGCTGCTCTAGAACACCTTCATCCAATACTTCCCCTAGCTCAAGAATGACCTGATTATCATCGAAGATTTTGACATAGGAAATAGAAGGGAGGCTGAGTACCCCCTCTGCTTGGGTCATTAGCAGCTCTCTGTCTTCAACCCATAAACTAGAGGTGAGGCTAGATTGATAACTGTCTTGAATTTGACTGAAGCGACTCTCTATCGCTTTAAGCTCACCCTTGTATTCCAGATATAAACTCAGCGTTGTTGACAGCAGTGTAAATAGTGAACTCAGCAAAATGATCGAAAACAGCAATTGCTTGGCAATACCAAGCTGGCGATCTTTTTTTAACAGCCTTGTCACGTCCTTCATCCTTAAACTCGCATCTTCCAATTACTCTACTAACCTAATAATAGACCTTCATAACGGAATAATTAGACAAGGACTAAAAATGAAGAAAAAAACACTATTCTCATTGGGGATTGTGCTGAGTCTCCCACTATATGTCGCCAATGCTCAGGCTGAAACAGTCAATTATTATGTTATCGCGAAGCAAGCCGAACCTTTCCAGATTGAAGATGGTAATAGCCACCAAGGCATCGTGACTGATATCGTCAAAGCGGTATTCGACCAAAGCTCATATGATATCGAATACCATACTTACCCATTTAATCGTATGATCACTTTGCTTGAAGCTGGCGGAGAAGCAAACTGGATAACCTACGGCAGCCCTAACTGGGGGGGTGTTCAGGCTGCGAACCTGTCAGAAAAACCTATCTATAATGTCCACCATGTACTGTTAAGCAGTACCGGGGAACCGTTTGACTTCAGTACGATGCAAGACCTGCAAGACAAAGTCATCGTGCTATTACATGGCTTTGATTACCCTCAGCTAGAGCCTTATATCAATAAAGGCCAAGTAGAAGAGCTACGAGTGAAGGATTATAGCGCCGCATTTCGTGTCATCAATAAATTGCCAGGGGATACTGCTTTCGTCGAAATGGAGTCGCGAATTAAATATAATTTGGTCAAGCAGGAAAAAGATCAAAACAACTTCAGCATGCAATCATTTAATGCTGTCATTCCGGATTACCCAATATATTTAGCTTTTGATCCTAAAATGGATCCTGAGCTTCAAAAATTTATAAACCAACGTTTGGACACATTAAAGAAAACAGGAAAAATTGACAGCATTGTTAACAACTATCTTTAATCTAGCTATTCTTTACTAACGTTGGTTGGATAAATAAAAAGGCCATTCACATGGCCTTTTTATTTTATGATACTAAAAATCTAATCATTTAATAAATGATTCATCGAACATATGCCCTAGCTTACTGGCTTTAGTTTTCAAATAACCACTGTTGTGAGGGTTATTCCCCTCTTGTAGAGCAACTCGCTCAACAATATTAATTCCAGCCGCTTTCAGTGCTTTCACTTTCCTTGGGTTATTTGTCATCAACTTGACAGATTCAATATTCAAAAAACTCAACATTCCTTTGCAAAATTCATAGTTTCTCATATCAGCAGCAAATCCTAGCGCTTCATTTGCTTCTACCGTGTCTGCACCATCATCTTGTAAATGATAGGCACGGATTTTATTGAGCAATCCAATTCCACGCCCTTCTTGGCGTAAATAAAACAACACCCCGCTACCGGCATTCACAATATTCTCCATCGCCCTTGATAACTGGAAGCCACAATCGCACCTGGCGCTAAACAGGGCATCACCGGTTAGGCATTCCGAGTGGAGACGAATGAGCGGCGGCTCTCCCTGCTTAAGCTCGTCATAGACAAGTGCAAGGTGCTCCTTTCCAGTCGCATGCTCAACAAACCCATACATCCTAAACGTCCCCCATTGCGTTGGGAGCTTGGCACTATCGACAAAGTGCACATAGTTAAACGGCTCTTGTTCGGCGAAGTAATCCCTCACTTCCATCAGTATTTTTCCTAACTCGTTCTGCCCTTTTCCATCTCCACCATCGCCCCAGTAACTGTCTTTATGGGAATGCTCGGTCAGTCGTTTGTCACCGGTACTTACCAGTAAATGCGTAAAGTTTGGGTTCTGACGAAACTTTTCAAAAACGATATAACGCATGACCGAATGACGGACATCCATCCAATCCGGTTTCACCAAATCGGCATGCTTTCGACTAAGCCGAAATGCTTCATCAGGTGTTGGGGCATTTAATATCTCTTGCTGAATCTCTGGGTCGGTAAATTTTTGGGCTTGGTAATAGTGTTCACTGGTAGGCCAGATAACGTCACTTAATTGAATGGGGCTTTCGGCAAAATTGGATAAAAAACCATAGTCTTCATTGGGCTCATAGAACTGGATTTCTTCAATCATTCATTGCACTCCTAATAAATGAACAATTACAACTGATGATATTGTAATGCCTCCTTTTGCGTACAATTAAGTATAGTTAAAGTATGAGAATCAAAACAAAAAAGTTAAACTATTTTACTAGCTAAAGAACCAATTTGAAAATAAACCATTATAATTTATAGGCTTATGATTAAACCTGTATTTATACAAAACATATATTTACCACAAAATAATTCTTAAGTATTAGACAAGTGCCTAGGCATTTAGCCAGCAAAAAATCAATATGGCGATACTGGATACAAAAAGACGACACCATAATAACTTATGGTGCCGTCTTTTATGCTCAATCGCCAAGCTGCAATATATATTTGCGCTTGGAAATTAATTTACTCGCCTACAGGTACCGTACGCTTACCTGTCATAAACTCTTCTAGAAGCTCTGGCGTCAACTCGCCGGCTTCTTCTAGGCGCTTTAACTCTTCAACAATGCGCTTTTGCTCATCAATCGAAGGGATAGCCAACTCAGGCTCTTTTTCGATGTCTTCTGGAATAGAAAGATTGTCTAGCATCATTTCACTCTTGTCTTGCAGTATTTACATTCAAACTGGCGTCAGTATACATGATTTGCAACAAGAAATATTGATCAAGATACCTCAACTAAACTGGCCGATAACCAGCTCTGTTTCTACCAGTACTTCATAATCATGGTCATGCTTGTGGATCACGTGAAGCTCGACTTCGCCTAGCTTAGGATGCTTGAAATGATAATGACCATCCGGGAAGTGGGTGCTGCCATCCCCCTGGAAAGTGATCACGAAGTGCTCGATAAACCGGCCTAGATCATCAAAGCCGTGGCGAGGCTGCTGGGTCACTTGGCTGACCGTAAATTCTGCTGCATGGCCAGACTGATCAAATACCTTAACCTGCTCACCAACCAGCTTCTGTACATTTTCCATCGACATAGGGTTTTTAGACATAGTGCAAACCTCATTTCAGAAAGGGCTCTGCCTTTAAGCGTAAACCACTAGCGCTAAAAACCACAAAGGGTGCCACTGGGCACCCTTTATCGTTACTTCAATCGTTGAATTGAGTTATGGAATCAATTTATAGGCTCAATAGCTGTCGTCATACTCCGGGAATGCGTCGCGCTGGCGTGCGGTACGGCGCTTTTTCTTCTTTGAGGATTGATCGAAATCTTGAAAATCATCTTCAAAATCGAACTTGTGTTTTGACTTAGACCCTTTAGAGAATTTTTGATCTAACTTAGCCATGATTGTTTCCTGAAACCATTCCAGAGTAAGTAACAAATACAGATTGATTGAACGCTGGCGACGATACATGCCAACAGCAAAATATCACTACCAAACCTGATCGAAGTGTAACTTTGGATTATGACAAAAATACTAAACACCAGCGGACCGGCCACAAATAGTATCAAGGTCATCAATCCCATAATGCTGTTTGTGATATACATCTACATTCTCGTATCGCTATCCCACTACTGCCTAGAGGGGATAGCGAGAGAATAGGAGATCAACGCATTTTATGTACAACAAGTAATTTCACTGATCACGATTAGAGAATCTGATTGTCCTATTAATTCTGATTTGCGCTATACACTTTCAATGATTTGGTTGAAAGGTACCGCCAGCATCGATTCTAGCATCTCGGCTTTTTCGATATCTTCCCGCCACACCAAATATAACGACTGCTCCATCACTGGGGCATCCTCAACCGGGAACAATAGACCTTCCTGTACACTGGCCGCCACCACTGGAGAAGGCAAGAAGCCCACACCTTTATTGTTTATCAAAAACTCCAAAGCCATCTTGCTGGAATGAGTATGCATGATTGGCGTCTTCTGAAGTTCTACAATTCGGCTGTGTTCCACCGAAAAGCGGGTTCCCCAGTCTAAATACACCAACGGCAGAGACTTCAATTGCTCCATGGTGCAGTCTTTTTCTTTCGTAACTAGCTGCAACTGGTAATCACGAACCTTCGTCACTTGCAGGTTTTCAATTTTGGGTGGCTCTGAAGTAATCGCCACATCCACACTTTTATCCAATAATTGTTTTGCCAGGCTTTGGCGGGGGATCGATTCCAAGCGCAGAGCCAGACCTTCGACATGCTGGTAAATGCGGCTCACCCAATCTGAGATACCATCGAATTCCCAGAATAATGATGAAGCACCAATCGTCACCTGTTGATTGAGCGACTCCGTCAATGCCACATCCTGCCTTGCCCTACCCCAGGTTTGCAGAATTGCCTCGGCATACGGCTGCAAACGTTCACCAGCGGCAGTGAGGTGTACATTGCCACGCTGGCGCGAAAACAAATCATTGCCCAATTGGGTTTCAAGTTGGCGAATACGAAAGCTCACCGCAGACTGGGTTAAAAACAAGTTGTCTGCCGCACGGCCAAAATGGCGTGTTTTGGTCACTTCAAGAAAGGTTCTGAGTAGTTCTGTATCCACTAGCGTCCTCGACGACGAAGTTTAAGGGTTAAAAGGAGCATAATACATCTGGATGCCATTTCATCTTAATCAAATATTTTTATCATTACGACGAAAAACTTTTGATTTACAAGATCAACAACCTGAAAGAATATCTGCGCAAATCACGTTTGGAAGCATATTCAATGAGAAGTGTAGGCAAATTTTACGACGATAAAAATTTCCCACGAGGTTTCAACCGCTCAGGTGTTTTCACCATTGGCGAAGCGCAACTACTCGAAAATTTTGGCCGCACCATGCGTGGCCTCGCTGATGGTTCATTATTTCCAGAAACGGAAAATGAACAAGAATTTCTGGCCGAAATTAGCGGCAGCAAAGAGATTCAAACCAGCTATGGCAAATGCTGGTCTAAGTACGTGAACAAAACCACTAACAAAGTACGTAGTTACACGTTGTGTGTTTCGCAAAGAAAGCAAAACAACAGCGACTATGAAGATGACGACGTCGATTCCGACCTAGACATCTAAACTGAGTAAAGCACTTTTACTCATTAAATTACTCATTAACGAATAAGCCATCCACCTTTGTGCGATGGCTTACTTCTTTTTACCCCTGTCAACGATGACAGTTATTAGGCGACTGCTATGAAAATTTGTTTTGTTATGTATCCGTGGGACAAAGTTGAGCCAGAAAACGACTCAACACTGCGTCTGATCCACGAGGCTGCCTCGCGCGGTCACACGGTAGCCATTACAACACCGAATAATCTGACTATGCGACACAGCACGGCGATTGCTTTTTGCCAGGTGCTGAAACAGACCGAGGTATCTAACAATATCCCGAGTTTTTATCGCAAGGCAGAGTTCCGCAAAGCCCAGTTACCGTTGGCAGGTTTTGACGTCATTTTCATGCGCGCCAACCCGCCGTTGGACACCATGGCGCTGAACTTCCTGGATTCGGTTCGTGATCATACTTTCATCATGAACGATATTGATGGTCTGCGTGTGGCGAACAATAAGCTTTACACCACATCGCTACCGGATCCGAACAACGAGTTCATTCCGGTAACCCATGTGTCTAAGAACCGTGATTACCTAGAGCGTGTTCTAGAGGAAAACCAAAACGATCGCATGATCCTTAAACCCCTAAACGGTTATGGCGGCAAAGGAGTGATCCTGGTTGAGAAAAGCGCCAAGTCGAGCGTGAAGTCCCTATTGGATTTCTACATCGGCGATGACAAAAACTACGTCATTCTGCAGGACTATATTGAAGGTGCTGAAGAAGGTGATGTGCGCATTATGATGCTGAACGGTGAGCCAATCGGTGCAATGCGCCGAGTGCCAGCCCAAGGCGATGTGCGCTCAAACATCCATGCTGGCGGTAAGGAAGTGAAGCATACCCTGACCAAGCAGGAGCTGCGTCTGTGTAAGCACATCGGCCCTAAACTGGTGCGCGATGGCCTTTACTTCGTTGGTTTGGATGTGATCAACGGCAAACTGGTTGAAGTGAACGTGTTGAGCCCTGGCGGCATCACCCGTATCAACCGTTTGAACCGTACTAAGTTGCAAGCTCAAGTTATTGATTTTGCTGAAACCGTGGTTAAAGCAAAAGAAGTCAGCATTGCTCGTAAAAATGAATTTCGTCAGGTGATTGCCGATGCTACAACTTTCTGAAACGGAAATTCTGGAAAGGATCCAGCAACATGTTCCGTTTGAAGCGCAGCTTAACGATGGCAGCTTAACCATTCGCATCAGCGAATATCAGCCGTATATCGCCACAGCTATCCATCATGGTCACCGCCTTCGCGGTGACCTGATGCCAAACTGTTTGCTCACAGAAGAAGAGCGCTATTTCGAGGAAGACCCGTTCACGGGCGATTTCATCTCCTCGCTGCCAATCGTGCTGCAGGGAGAAGATTCGCGCTACGAGTACGACTTGAACCGTGCGCCTGAAAACTGCATCTACGATGAAGCTTGGGGCAAGCCGGTTTGGCAGACACCGCTCTCTGATGAGGAGCGTGCTGTTTCGCTGGCCAAGCACAGTTGCTACTACCGTATTCTGGCGTGCCTGATTGACACGCTAGAAAGTAAATTCGGCCTTTGCCTGTTGTATGACGTGCATTCGTACAACTACCAGCGCATTGATCGCGATGTGCCTGTATTCAACCTTGGCACGCGGCAGGTCAACACCCGTCGCTGGCGCAAGGAGATTGACAGCCTGGTTGGCAAACTGCGCAACATCGAATTACCAAACATCGGTGTTACCGCAGAAGTGAATGATGTGTTCCAAGGCATGGGATATCAAGCCAGCTTTGTGAAAGCCAACTTTGCCAATACGCTGATCATGCCGCTGGAAGTGAAGAAGGTCTTCATGGACGAGGCGCGTGGTGAAAGCTTCCCATTGGTTCTTGAGAAGCTGCGTGCCGAGATGAAGAACGTACTGACCGAACACGCGGCAGAAACTATTTTGCGCCGGACCAAGGTCAAGAAGCTGACCAGCAGCCATGTACTGGCATCCAAGTTGCCACGCGAAGTGCTCAAGCTTGACCGCCAGTTGTTTTCGATTGCACGCGGGGTGAATACGCTCAGCTATATCAACCCGCTGAATATCAAGCAGGAGAAGCGTCGGTTCTTGCATCGTCCTTATGATTACCAGCCTGACTTTACTTACCGTCAGCTGGATCTGGATCCGTTCAAGTTCCGCGAGCAGCTATACCGCTTGCCGGTAGAAGATATCCGTGATGCGGATATCCAGGCGATGTATCGCAAAGTGATTGACCAGTTAGCGGTGCGTATCGACTTGCTGACCAGCATCGGCAGTGAGGAGTTTTTGTATAACTCGCTGCGTTACTATGGCCAACCAGATCAAAACGATATCGCCAATGCCAACTTCATCTTGCACGCTTGTGAATACAGCGAGCCAGAAGAAGAGACGATCACTGCTCAGGAAGCGATTCAGGCGTTCAAGCTAGCAGCTGAAGAGTATGGGGTGAAGTGTAAAGTCGCGGGCTCCAAACAGTTGATTGCTAGAGCCATGGTCAGTGGACGGACAATCAAGGTAAACCAAGCGGCGAAATTTAACCGCAAGGATCTTGATGCCCTGATCCACCATGAGCTAGGGGTGCACTTGGTCACCAGTGCCAACGCCGATTTGCAGCCATTGAAAGTCCTAAAATTGGGGCTTCCGGGTAATACCCACTCGCAGGAAGGCTTGGCGATACTGTGTGAGCACCTATCGGGCAGTTTCCCGCTGCACCGCCTAAAAACGCTGGCGCTGCGGGTGATTGCGGTAGATATGATGGTCAAGGGCGAGAGCTTTAACGAGACCTTCCATGTTCTCAAGCATGATTATGGGATCAGTAATGACCAAGCCTTCACCATCACTGCTAGGGCATACCGCGGCGGTGGCTTTACCAAGGACTATCTATACCTAAAAGGGCTGAAGGATGCACTGCATGCCTATGGCAAAGAAGATCTGACGTCGATGTTCATCGGTAAAACCGGTTTTGAATTTAAACCGCTACTTGATGAGCTGATCACCCGTGAGATCCTCAAAAAGCCGGCTTACTTGCCAAAAGCATTGGCGATGAAGGATACCAGTGATCCAATCATCAGCTATATGCTCAAGTGTATTAAGTAACATCAGCGCTTCAAAACAAGAAAGCCGCAGGGTCGAAACTCTGCGGCTTTCTTTTTATCTACTCAATTTGCATCAATCTGATTTACGATTTTAGTCTTCACATTCTTTGTTTTCGTAAGCGATCACCGACACAATGGCGCCATCTTGATCGCTAATGGCGCAGATTCGTCCCACCCCCGGGATATCCTTGGGCTCATAGACAATACAGCCACCCGCTGCTTTGGCCGCTGCAACCGTATCATCAACATCTTCCACCGTAATATAGCTGCCCCAGTGGTTGGGGATATTCTCGTATCCCTCAGGCTTACCCATAATACCGCCTACAGGCTCCCCACCCGCTTTGATTACGTGGTAAGTCCCGCCTTCCATTGGCATCGCTTCAACTTCCCATCCAATCACCTGCCGGTAGAATTCAATCGCTTTTTCCGGATCATCGGTCATTAACTCAGACCAACTAAAAGCACCATGCTGCTCAAAAACGCTTGCCATCCTTCTCTCCTTATCGATGTTGCACACCTGCTTTAAAGCTAGCTTAACCCGTCGGTTCTGCCCGGCTAATTCAGCTCTGAAAGTTCAACTGACGTTTTGATGCAAGAAATGGATTTACAACACCATAAGAAAGAAGCCCAACATGCTGTTTCTATGGTATTTTCATAAAAAATCAATTTGCTAAATTGATAATGAAAGCTACGATGCCCCTTGCAGCCAAACATTAAGAGACAGGAATAGTTTACGCATGGACTATATAAAACAGGCACTAGAGGCCTATAACAGCCCCCATCGCCACAACTTCAATTTGAACGGCCAATCCGTTTCCAATCTTGATGCAGTCCTGCATTACCTAAATAACGCTTTGGGCTCAGCGGCTGCTGACGAAACAGGTAATATCCTCATGACCATGGCGAATATGCATAGCTTCCAGGGGAAAATCGACGAGGCGATTGCTGGATATAACCAAGCACTTCTCAAAGCAAATCAATGGCAGCAATCAACGCTCCATGCTTACCTAGCAATTTGGCATCACTACCAAGGCAACCTTAAATCAGTGACTAAACACCTCGGTTATCTTGACCAGCTTTCTCACCTCAACAAGCAATACGAAAAACATTGCGCCCAAGACATTCAAGGTGTAATTGAGATTATTGAAAGCGCCCTCGCCAAGCCTATTTGCTACCGTAGCCCAACATCTTTCAATGACTCGGCTTCGCCACATGCCATCGTTACTCTTGGCTACAAGCTCAATAGTGATGGTTCTATCGCCCTCCCCCTTCAACTACGACTGGAGAAAACACTCGAGCTAGCCACCCAAAACCCGGGGAGCATAATAGTTGTCACTGGCGGATTAGAAACGGCAGGGGTCACCGAAGCAGAGCAAATGCAACGCTGGCTTGTAGCAAAAGGGAGCGATAGCAGGCGAATCATCAAAGAAGACAAAGCGACCAATACCATAGAAAACGCCCAAAATAGTTTAGCTATATTGCAAGCTAGCGGGATCAGAAGCGCGACCTTAGCCAGCGCCTCTATTCATGTTCACCGCTCCCAGATATTGATTGAAACGACTCAATACAGAAACCAGCAGCTGATACCAAATAGTAATCGCGGCTCGCTTAATACTATCAGCTTTGATCACGTCGCTGTTCAAGATGGGCTGTCACCCGAAAGCTTTCCTTGCGGGCAAACACGCATCAACTGTTATATCGATGCACTGCGCGGACTTGGGATGCCAGCTTTTGATTGTGGAGGATACAGGCAAGTTTAACAAAAAAAGGCCCATCATGGGCCTTACTCACACACCGCCATGAGGCGGATGGAGCTCAAAGACTAATAATAAAACCCTTCATATTGGGTGTATTCAAAAGGCTCTAGCTCGTATTTACTTTCAAGGAAAGTGATCAAATCGACCAAGTCGGTGACTGTCATTACATCGTTGTAGCTTGGCATAATTGATTCACCCGAACGGACAACTTCACCGGGGTCAAACCCTTGGGCAATTTGGTGGCTAGGGTTTATTACCGAGATGACCAGTTCCTGGTATTTCTTAAGCCTAGGTACAGAGCCACCTAGTTCAACACTGGCACCGGATTCATCCAGCACTTCAGGACGCTCATAGCCCTCCATGGTATGGCAACTCAAACACTGATAGTGCCTGAACAACTCTTCACCATGGGTAGCATTACCCGGAGGCAATGTGAACGAAGCGGTGTTACCACGCTCGGGGGGTGAACAACCGGTGAGTGCGGCAACTAATACTGTACCAAGTAGTAATGATAAAGCTTTCATAAATCACCACCTATCTTTTTGCTTGGATTTGTTCAACGACACTGTGGCTATGATAAGTGTAGAAGCTGATCTAAAAAGCCACAGGCCAGATAATCAGATAAATCATTCTTGGTTGATAATAGTCAAAACACAGTCTGCCCTTTGTCCAAGTTTGCCCCTAGGGAGGCTTTCGAAGACAAGCAGCTAAACTCGAAAGAATAGATTACTGTAAGATACATAGTTAGGATTAACCATAAGCAACACCTTAACGAAAATACCTTGATATGTGAGAGTTCCCCAAAATGTCTAACGTAGTTCAGTTCTCGGCTTTCACCGGCACAAAGAAAAGCCAGACTCCCCCAGCAAACAAACCACTGAGTCCTAAGGCGTTAAGGGAGCAAGCGGCTACTGAGCAAGACAATTGCTGTTATTTCTGTGGTGAGCGCTTTGCAGCCAAAGCACTTGTCTGGCTGGACAAAACCGGCTTCAAGACCCAAACGCATGTTATCTGTAGCAGCTGTAGTTCGACGGCCAAATCACGTTCTATGGATGAGCTGCGGATAATTTTAGCGTTGAAAGCAATGGATTTCAGAACCATTAAACTGCAGCAGTACCTCGAGTTGAGGGACAAGGGTGTACAGATTGATGGTGTACGTGAATACAAGTTCTACTTTGAACAGTCGGCCGGTAGCCCCGGGAAAGCATAGTCCCCTCTAGATTCTCACTATAATGCACAAATAAAAAACAGCCCGGCAAAAGCCGGGCTGTTCTTTAAAACTTGTACGCGGCTTGTATTAGATTACACCCAGCTCGCGCAAGCGCTCCATCAGGTAACTGTTAGCAGTGTGACGCTCAGACAGCACAACATCTGGTTTAGGGTGCAGGAACAAGGGTAGTGAAATACGCGCTTTGGTCTTATCTGCACCTTCAGGATTAATCACACGGTGGGTGGTCGACGGGAAATAACCGCCTGATGCTTCTTGAAGCATGTCACCAATGTTGATGATCAAGTTGCCAAAATCACACGGTACATCCAGCCACTCGCCTTCTTTCGTCAGTACCTGAAGCCCTGGCTCATTGGCAGCAGGTAGCACCGTAAGCAGGTTGATATCTTCGTGGGCACCCGCGCGGATAGCACCTAGCTCTTCGTCTCCTTTCAATGGCGGGTAATGCAGCACGCGTAGCAATGTTTTATCGCTACCGTCAATCATAGAAGACAGCGGCTGAGAATAAAGGTCAGAGACGTTTGCCGGAGAATGCTCTTCGACCCAGCCTAGTAACTGGCTAGCCAATTTATTGGCTTCTTCGTAGTAGCGCTGGAGCTCTGCTTTCAGCGTGTCTGGGCACTGGCCCCATGGGTAGTAATGGAAATATTCCTTGATGTCTTTCTTGGAGTGGCCTTTAGCCACTTCCGACACTTCTGATGGAAAGAAACCGTCTTGCGAATCAACATTAAAACGGAAGTTCTCTTTTTCTTCTGTATTGAAAAAGCCATGCCAGTTGTCATAAATCGACTGAACTAGCTGCTGCTGGATTGGGTGGTTCTTAAGAACGCCAAAACCTGTGTTGCGGAGTGACTCGACAAAACGCTCGGCGGCATCGGGCGCGTTATAATCAACTGCTTCCAATTTCATGATTTATCTTCTTCTATCTGACTGACTCGTTATTTTTATACCAATTAACTTGGCTTTATTCCGACGTAATCGGTTGCATGGCATTTTATCGTTTGCATCAAACAACCAACACCGCCATTTTGGAAACAATCTGTTTACAATGAGAAACAGCAAGCCAGCTTAATACTAAAAATCCACTCACCCGCTCATGTTCGCATCATTGTTTGGCAGAGAATAGCTAAAAAAAAGCCCCTGCATCAGCAGAGGCAATACCAGCAAATTACAAACACAAAACCAATATAGTGGAATCGAAACGCATAAACTTACCATTATGCGCCACTCCAGTTTATTACTTGGCTTGCCGGAATTTACTGGCTGGCTTTTTCTTGAATAACGACCACGATACCTTCGACTCTGACCACTTCCACCAGCGTACCGGCAGGTATGTTGGATTCAGACTTGGCCGACCATGTCGTGTCACCAAGCTGTAGGCGTCCAGGGCCAACAGGGAAGTCTTTCTCAAGCACGCAAGTCTGCCCGACCAATTGTTCAGAGCGCTGGTTCAAGCTGCGCTGTTCGTCGCCTTCTCTGTCTTTCTTATGCTGATAACGCCACCACAGCCAAGTGGTGAACAAACAGAACACAGCAAAGGTCAGCCACTGCATTTCCCAGCCTAGCGGCATGAAGAACAGGAGCGAGCCAACCAGCAATGCCGATACGCCGAGCCATAGCAAATAACCCGCGGTGCCCAGTAGCTCCATCAACAGCAAAACCAGACCCAGCGCCAACCAGTGCCAGACATTCATTTGCTCAAGTAGCGTGATCATGCGTGTTTACCTTTCTCGCCCTCTTTGTTGCTACCGGTCTGACCCAGGATCTCGGTGATCCCGGCAATAGAACCCATCAACCCAGTTGCTTCTAGCGGTAGCATAATAATTTTACCATTTTCAGCTTGGCCGATGGTCTTCAATGCGTCGGTGTAACCTTGGGCAATGAAATAGTTAACCGCTTGCAGATCCCCTTTGGCAATTGCGTCGGACACCATCGCCGTCGCCCTTGCTTCAGCTTCTGCAGCTCGCTCCCTGGCCTCTGCCTGCAAGATGGCGGCTTGTTTGTCACCTTCTGCACGAAGAATTTCTGACTGTTTATGGCCTTCGGCACGCAGAATTTCTGCCTGACGTACCCCTTCAGCTTCAAGGACTTCAGCACGCTTATTACGCTCGGCTTTCATCTGGGCGTTCATCGCAGAAGTCAAATCTGCCGGCGGCTGGACATCTTTGATTTCAATTCGGGTAACTTTCACTCCCCATGGATTTGTCGCCTGATCGACAATCGTCAAAAGGCGGCCATTGATGGTATCGCGCTGCGATAGCATCTCATCGAGCTCCATCGAACCAAGCACGGTACGGATATTCGTCAGCGTCAAGTTACGGATAGCATGTTCAAGATCTGTAACTTCATAAGCGGCTTTGGCTGCGTCGATCACCTGCACGAAACACACTGCATCAATGGTGACATTCGCATTGTCGCGTGAGATAACCTCTTGGGCGGGGATATCCAGAACACGCTCCATCATGTTGATCTTATTACCTATTTGGTCGACAAACGGCACAATCAGGTTCAGACCAGGGCGCAGCGTCTTGGTATAGCGACCAAAGCGCTCTACCGTCCACTCACTACCCTGCGGAACGGTTTTGACACCAGAAGCAATAAATACAATTGCCACTATGATAAATACACCCACAGTGACCAAGGTATCGTATGGCATGTTACTCTCCTTAATAAACAGCGTTCACTAGCAGCCAGAATACCGTATGCAACCATATCAATACAACGGGCAGAACCATGAACCTGAACAAAAAAAGCCCCTTCGTCAGGGGCTTAAATCACAATATCGCTAACACTTAAACCTGGAAGCGGCCTACCTGTTGCTTTAATTGTTGGCATTGGGTAGCAAGTTGAATAAAGGCCTCTTCTGTTGAGGCCACTTTAACAACCACTTCATGACTTTTATCCGCAATTTTCTGAACATTCTGACTAATATCTTCGCTTACCAAACTTTGCTGGTTAGCCGCTGTTGCGATCTGCAAGTTCATATCATTGATCACTTCAATGGAATGGCTAATGAGATCAAGCGACTCATTGGCAGTATTCGCTTGGGAGACCGTGGCAATACCGCTCTCTCGGCTGCGCTCCATTGCAGCGACTGCTTGCTTTGCGCCATGCTGCAAGCGCTCGATCATCTCTTGGATTTCACCGGTGCTCATTTGCGTCTTGCTGGCAAGCGAACGCACCTCATCAGCCACAACGGCAAAGCCCCTGCCTTGCTCACCCGCTCGGGCAGCCTCAATGGCCGCATTCAGAGCCAGCAAGTTAGTTTGCTCTGCAATCCCCCGTATGACATCGAGAATAGAAGCAATATTCGCTACATCGCGCTCAAGTTCAGTGATAACCTGATTTGAGCCTTCGATATCATCGGACAACTGGTGAATGGATCCGACGGCGTCCTCAAGCACGCCTTTCGCTGCTTTGGCTTCTTCGCTGGCATGCTGACTGGCCTGCGCAGCTTCTCCTGCGTGCTGGCTGACATTGTCACTGGTCGCACTCATTTCATGCACTGCCGTTGCTACATGGGCGCTTTCTTCTTGCTGTGAGTTTGCGTGAACCACAACATTTTTGGTTTCCGACTGGATGTTTCCTGTTGCTTCCTGAACAACCTGCAGTGTGGCAGAAACATCGATTATCGTATGATGGATTTCAGAGACAAAGGCATTGAACCCCTCGCCCAGTTGGCCAACTTCATCTTTGCTGTCCACTTTGACCCGCTGGGTAAGGTCACCGTCTCCTCGGGCAATATCATTCATTGCAATAGTCAATTTTTTCAGCGGCGCCATAATGACGCTCGACAAAAACCAAGTTCCAACGAGCGATACCAATGCCGTAATTACCACGCCGACTTCCAGCAAAATGGTTGCCCAGTCGACTTCATCGGCCAACTCTTGCTTTACAAAAGCTTCCTTTTCTTCAATTGCCGTCCTCAACAGCATGAAGTCATCAATTAGCGCGGTGAAGCCCTGGTTCATCACCTCGCGGTTGGTAAAGTAATACTGTTCAGCCTGAGAGGGAGAGTTAACAATGAAGGCATAATGCTGAACCAGCTGTTGGTATTTGGATTGAATGCTATTGAGAAGAAGCTGGTTGCTGGTATTGATCGAACCGTCATCGACCAAAGCCTGCGCAGACAATAGTCGGTTTAGCGCTTTGGGTTCATTATCTTCAAAGAGCTCAATATTATAGGTTAGAAATTTACTATCGCCCGCGGCAAGTACAACTCCCTGTGCCGCAGTGTTTAGTTGATAAAGGTCTCTATAGCCTTGATCCATCAGTGCTAATGCAGGCTCTAACTTATGGTCAAGAAAGGTGTTGATTCTCTTTTGGTCGAGCGATACCGATACGACAAAAGCAAAAAAAACCATAAACATCGTAACAGCAAATATTACGGGGATAAGGAACTTCCAGCGAAAGCTTAGATGGTGAATCCAAGACATAGTACACTCCAAATGTATTATTATTTCCCTTTGTTCATTTAAATCACTTCTACCAAAAATTTTTTAACATAAAAATAGTAAAAATCATTAAAATCATGAAGGTATATTTTGAAGTGTCATTTTAACATTCTCAGCAATAAGCACTGAAACGCTGTGCTATTTATGTAACTAAAATCATTACATTACAAAAGCCAAGCCCCACTTTGAGACACTGCTGACCCAACTCTAGCCTTAGCACCTCAAGTCATATTTAGCAATAATTTGCTAGATTTAACAGCCAAACCAGCCCCCAGTTAACAAAACCAACAAAAAAAACACAAAACCATTCCATCATTCACACGATTATGGTCTTATTGATAAAAAAAACAAAAGTCATACAAAGGGTTATCTCGTGTCTCGCTCAACACCAACAGTCAACGCTACCCACTTGCAAAATAACACTCAGGAAGTGACATTCGCAGACGACGAGCAATTAGTCTCGACCACGGATCTTCAAGGGGTGATCACCTATTGCAATGCCGCTTTCTGCCGTGTGGCCGGGTATTCTGAACAAGAATTGCAGGGTCAAAACCATAACATTATCCGCCACCAAGATATGCCAAAGGCCGCTTTTGCAGATTTATGGCAACATATCCAAGCTGGAAAGCCATGGCGGGGTATTGTCAAAAACCGCACCAAATCTGGCGGGTTCTATTGGGTAGATGCTTATGTCACCCCAATTTACAATAATGGCAGGATAGTCGGTTATCAATCTGTCAGGGTTAAACCAGAGGCACAATTAGTCAAAACGGCTGAGTCTGCCTATAAACAATTAATTAAAGCTGAGCGTAATGGCAAAGCCCCCTTATTTTCAGTACCCCGGCCTATAAAATACGGACTGCTCATTGCAGGCTGTTCGCTACCGGCTGCCTTTAGTCTATTTACTGAAGGGCTCAGCGTTCATGCCATACTTAGCCTCGCACCGGCATTCGTTTTAGGCACTTTGTTCCGTCAGGAACTGTTTAGCACGCCATCTAAGATTGAACACTTGAAATCCCAATATGACAGCCTAAGCCGGGTGATTTTCTCCGGCAGTGATAGCTACTCAGTGGTAGATTATCACTTGAAAATGGCCTCAGCCGGGATGCGAACGGTACTTGGCAGGATGACAGATTCTGCCGCACCACTGCATGATTTGGCCGATGATTTAAGTGCCACCACCCACAAAGTAAACACAGCTATTGGCGAGCAGAACGGGAGTATCCAGCAAATGGCCACGACCATCGACAATATCTCTGATTCAGCACAGCGTATTTCAGTTCATACCAGTGAAAGCCACCAACTGTTGGATCTCACCCGTGAGCAGTGCTCTTTATCCCGCAACCAGCTAGATGCCACCCAGTCAAGTTTGAATGCGCTTTCTACCCAAGCCCGCCAAGCGACCGATGCAACTGACAAACTGAGCACGGAAGCGGAAACGGTAAGTGCAGTAATGTCTGAAATCAGCGGTATTGCTGACCAAACCAATTTGCTGGCACTAAACGCAGCCATTGAAGCTGCTCGGGCCGGCGAACATGGCCGCGGCTTTGCTGTCGTTGCCGATGAAGTACGCGCCCTGTCATCCCGGACACAAACGGCAACCGAACAAATCCAGGCCAGCATTGGCAATATGCTATCGACCATCAACAACTGGCAGGTACTGATCAAGAACAACCATGACGATACCTTGAAGTGTGTCGAACAAGCAGCCCAAGGCGCTGAAGCTTTACGGGAAGTTGAGCAACATATGCAGGCTATTTCTGAGCTGGTCGATCAGGTTTCATCCTCTGCCGAGAGCCAAGAATCGCATGCCCAGCAAACCAGCGAGCACATCCATGCCTTGGCGGCTACATCGCAGCAAAACCTTGAAGGCGTTAACCAGGTTGAGCTAAGCAGTGCTGAGCTCAAACGGCGGGTGGATGATTTCTACCACCTCGCAGACCGGTTTAAGCAGCACTAGGGCAACTTCACAGTTTGCTGCAACAAAACGGCACTCCTGATGCGGCTACTCGGAATGAATAAGCAAATACGCTAACTCCGTGGGCAATCCCTCCATACTTAGGTATGATCTGTGGATTGCCCTCATTATGTGTACTGCCCATGTATCTCGATAACCTTAAACAGTATTTTGGCTTTGATAGCCTGCGTCCAGGCCAAGATGAAGTGATCAGCAAGGTCGTTGAAGGCCATTCTGCTGCCGCTATTTTCCCAACCGGATCTGGCAAGTCACTGTGCTACCAGCTTCCGGCTTTGCAGCTCCCTCACCTGACGCTGGTGATCTCGCCGCTGTTGGCGTTGATGAAAGACCAAATCAGCTTTTTGCACAGCAAAGGGATACCAGCCGCCTCTATTGATTCGAGCCAAACATGGGAAGAAACCCAGCAGGTGATGCAAGGGGTACGCTCCGGCAACATCAAGATCCTGATGATTTCAGTCGAACGGTTAAACAACGAACGCTTTCGTCAGTTCATCTCCCAGGTGCCAATCTCTTTGCTGGTTGTCGATGAAGCCCACTGTATTTCCGAGTGGGGTCATAACTTCCGCCCTGATTACCTCAAGCTTCCGCAATACCGACAGTTGCTGAATATCCCACAGGTACTGTTGCTGACCGCAACAGCCACACCAGCGGTTATCAGTGACATGGGGCAAAAGTTTGGCATTGAGTCAGACGATATCGTTATTACTGGCTTCTATCGCCACAACCTCGACTTGACCATTGCCCCAACGCCGGAAAATGAAAAGCAAGCGTCTTTATTCCAAACTCTGAGCAGCGATGTGACTCTGCCGACTATTGTTTACGTGACCTTGCAAAAAACAGCGGAGGAGCTAGCAGGATACTTGCAACAGCAAGGAATCATGGCACAGGCTTACCATGCAGGTATGGACAGTGAGCGCCGCCAGCAAATCCAAACTGACTTCATGGCAGGCAAACACCAGTGCATTATTGCCACTATCGCTTTTGGTATGGGGATCGATAAATCCGATATCCGCCGGGTGATCCACTTTGATCTGCCGAAGTCGATTGAAAACTACAGCCAGGAAATTGGCCGTGCCGGACGAGATGGCCAGCACTCCGATTGTATTTTGCTCGGCAGCAAATCCGGGCTGAATGTACTGGAGAATTTCGTTTATGGCGACACACCGGATCAATCGGCGATCGAAACGGTGCTTGGGCTGATCCAACAAAATGCACCTCAGTGGGAGGTCGTACAATTACGCTTATCCAAGGAAAGCAATATTCGTATGCTGCCGCTAAAGACGCTGTTGGTGTACTTGGAAATGGCCGGCATTATTGAGCCGCAATATACTTACTTTGCAGATTATCGCTTCAAGCTGCTTGTCGAGCAGCAATTTATCATCAACCAATTCCAGGGTGAGAGGCAACAATTCGTCAGCAATATTTTTGCTTGCTCGCCCAAAGCTCGTACCTGGCACACCGTTGACTTTGAAGCGTTGTGGCAGACCACTCAGGCTGAGAGAAAACGTGTTGTTGCAGCGATCGACTACTTCAGTGAAAAGGGCTGGGTGACATTAGAAAGCAAGCAAATGACCGATGTGTACCGGGTGAGCAATCCCAATTTTGATATCGGGCAAGAAGCTGCGCGCCTCTACCAGTTGTTCAAAGCCAAGGAGCAAAGTGAAATCACACGGCTAGACAACATGCTTTCTTTCTTCGAAAGCGAGCAATGCCTCAGCCATAAGCTGGCGAGTTATTTTGCCGATCACCAAGCCCCGCAACAATGTGGTCACTGTTCAGTCTGCCGGGGACATGTCGCCAAACTTCCTTCTGAAACCCGGTTGGACACTGTATCAGACAACATGCTGAAGGCATGGTGCGACCCTTTTATTGCAGCTTGCCCATCAGCACCTTCAGCCGCTGCGCTAACACGCTTCCTTTGCGGTATGACAAGCCCACTGCATACGACCATTAAAGCTCGTCAAATGTCTGGTTTTGGTAAAATGGAGCAATACCCATTCCAGCAGACCTTGAGTCAAATTCAGCAAGTTTATCCTGAACTTAACTAATATTCTTCCATCATTTCTCCTGCCCTCTACGCAAGTTTAGAGGGCAGCTCCCACTGCTGCCACACTTCTGGTATAGACCTAATCCCATAATTTTTAAGAAAAAATACTATAATTTGAAATAAAGCTGCAACACTCAGGTCTACTTGGGTGGCAGTTTTATTTGATACCGCATCAGCTCAATTGCCAGCGGTATACATTACGAGGGTATTAAGATGAAAAAGTTTTTAATCGCTGCATTATGTATCGGCTTGAGTTCTCCGGCACTTGCATTTACCCGTGATACTAACCATGAAAGCCAGAACATAAACGCAGGTGTCAGTGATACACGCGAAGGTGCGTATCGCCAAGGGCAAGAGTTTGCCAAAGACCTGAAATATGCCTCACCTCGCAACCTAAAGAGAACACTAGGTATTTATGAGTACGGCCTAAAAACCAATACCATCAAGGTCAATGATTCCCAAGTTGAAATCGATGAGTTTTCAACGGCTTCTGGAGATATTAAATACCGTGCCGTCGTTAGTGTGGATTACAGCTACGACAAATTCGAGTCAGACAACCGTTAAATTCCCTTGCTGATAATTCTCCTTACTGAAGTTGGTGGTATACTCACCAACTTCATACCTGTCTTGCTTTTATTTTTCAAACGCTTACAGAGTATTTGTAAGCTTTCATCATTTGTATTATGAAAAATAACATTACCCCGTAGCGATCTTCGTCACAAAGTTTTAGAATGGCCTCATAATATAAATGGAGATAGAGTAAACGCCATGACAAACGAAAGCCAAGAATACCAAACCTGTGAAGCTTGCGGTGTCTCAGCTGAAATGGGCTTCATCATCAAAGAAAACGACGATGTCGCTGATGTAAAAATCTTCGGTGGTGACAAAGCTGCACTAGAAGCTGAACTTGCCAACTACCTAGCCCTTGCGAAAGAAGTTAACGCCAACTTCAAGCATGAAATTAGCCCTATGCAAGATGACAGCACAGAGCTAACGGCTCGCTTCCAATTCGAATGCAGCGCAGAGAAGCTGATCTTCGAACTTAAAACGCGTTCACTAATGCGTTAATCGCTCTCAAGCAGCTGAAAAGTTATGTAATTTTACACCACTTTTCTCATCATTTAGAAAAGCCGATTCCTTTGTGGAATCGGCTTTTTTTGTGCCATATTGCAGCTATATTTAATAAAGCACTCAATAAGGACATAGATACTCTATTTGCTTGCATATATTCCCACAATAACTGGTCTAATATGCCTCTTGGCGATTATCTGTTATCAATGAGTATCAAATTAAGTGCATTCGCTAAACGAATTAATAGTGGAAATTGATTTCGTTTTGTATGAAAATGACAGCAACTTTATGAATCACTAAGCACATGATATTTAGCCCATATCATGGATAGAAAAGGAAATATTCGATGAACAGCAACAAAGCACGAGTGATCTCTAACTGGAAACCAACCAACGAGCGCGAATCTGCCGCATTGAAAGAGTTTTTGATGCAGGAAATGGGAGCGAAAACAGCTCACCATGAAGGCGGTACAGGCAAACTTGGCCCTGACTCAGGTCGACTAGTTCGCTAATTCGGCTCAATCGCTAAGAAATTTATTCAAGTAACAGTTCCCCCTGTTACGACAATGCAGCCAACCTCTTCGGAGCATGGCTGCATTTTCTTTTCACTTAAGCTATGCCTTCTTTTCAATCCTTACCCATTTCAAGGCACCGTTAGTTTCGAAGTGTTTTTCCGGCTGGCATTCTAGCAGCACACCTTCAATGGCTATCACGGCACCCAATGAGTAGGATCGTCCTTCATAGAAGCAGACTCGCTGAGTATTAAATGTCCCCTCAAGGCTCACTTTGGGCTGTGACTTCACCGAAATCTCTTTTGCTACCAACGCCTGGGAGTAAGGCAACATCAGCAATAAAGACAAGGCAAGAGTGAAAAGCGACGGTTTGAATAAACCTTGATTACTTCCTGGCTCCACCAGATTCCACTTGTTCATCATCTTCTCCTTGATAACCTGCTCTATATCAGCGACCCATCTAGTACTCTACTTAAGTAAAAAGTTATCGCTATTACTCTTTAACGGCAGCAACAACAGAAATTTCAACCAACAAAGCTTCGCGCGCCATGCTTGCTTCAACACAAGCACGTGCCGGGGCATGGCCAGCAGGCACCCAGTTGTCCCACACCGCGTTCATTTCAGCGAAATCTTTCATATCTTTGATATAGATAGTCGCAGATAGCATGTGCTCTTTATCACTGCCCGCTTGGTCTAGCAGTTTTTCTACTTTGTCCAGCATGGTTTGAGTCTGCTCGGTAATGCCTTGCGTCGCATCTGCGCACACTTGACCACATAGGTATACAGTACCGTTATGCTTAACAATACGACTCATTCGCTGACCAGTTTCTTGACGTTCAATCACAATAGTTGCCTTTTAAATGTATTCGTTACAATGTAATTCTTATCGATTACGGCTCGCTGCTATATTAACAACTACCTCTGCCCCAGTAAAAAGTATTTATGACTATCATTTTGATAGCTAACACTTTACTTACAGGTTTTTCAGCGCCTCTTTCTGGCTCAATGGAGATAATTGTTCCTGGTATCGCTGTACGAAAGACCTGACATAACCAGGGTCGGTTTTCGCATATTCTCGTAGCACCCAGCCAAGCGCTTTTCGAATAAAAAATTCATTCTCGCTCGCCAGCATTAAAATGGTTTCTTCAAGCAAGGGCAAATTAGTTTCTGACTTATGCTTGAGGTGAACCAACAAAGAAGCCCTGCGTAACCACATATTGTCCGATTCACGCCAGTTACGGACAATGCTTTCAAGTTCGCGGTGCTCTTTTACCAACGGGCCAATTAAATTAGAGGCTATTTTATCAACAGTATCCCAATGGCTCGCTTCGGTAAGCATCTCTTCGTACACAGGAAAGGCTTCCAGCGTACGAAACGCTTTGTAGTATTCGGCAGCATCCATCGCCATGTACTGCTCTTCACGGTTTTCCCCCGACCATAGCCAGAGCACCAGGCGCTTGTACTCGATGAAAGAAGTGATCTTTGTGTGCTCTCGGGCTTGCTTGAATATTGCCTTTCGCTCTGGCGCTTTCACCCCATAGAAAGGTTGCTCGGTTTTCATATACGCCTGCATGGCTTTCGCATCGTCGGCATTACCCGCTTCGGCCATTCGCTGCTGCATGAATATCACCATAGGAATAACAAGTGACATCAATAACTTCCTTTTCTTTACTTATCATTAAAATAGTTTGCCGATATTGGAACACAGTTCAGGATTCAATACCAATGTCTTAAAAATCACCCTATTGATAAGGTTGACGAATGTCTGACCTCTTCCTAGGTTTAAATCAATAATAAAAAAATCCTAGCTATATCGCTTATTTGCCTATTGCCTAGTTAACGCTTTGCCAACAGAAGGGATACCCGCCTATGCAGCCAAGAGAGGTTAAAACCGTTGACGATGCCAAGCAGATTATCGAAGAACGCAAGCTCAGCCATGTCAAAGTCGGGTTGTTCGACAACGATGGTGTAATGCGTGGAAAATATATGTCGAAGGAGAAGTTTTTCTCGTCCCTCGATAAGGGGTTTGCCTTTTGCGACGTGGTATTGGGCTGGGATGTCAAAGATCAGCTTTATGACAATACCCAATACACCGGTTGGCATACCGGCTACCCTGATGCCCCAGTCAGGATCATACCTTCCAGCTGCCGTGATGTGCTAGACGAAGACGGCATGCTGCTGTTTATGGCCGAGTTTGCCGGCGAGGCAGAATCGGTCTGCCCGAGAGCCACGCTGCACCGAGTGCTAGATAAATGCAAATCCATGGGCCTGATCCCAAGAGCGGCCTTCGAGTATGAATTCTTCCTGTTCCGCGAGACACCGCACTCTGTCCGCGAGAAAGGGTTTAGAAACCTCGAACCGATCACTCCAGACTGGTTCGGCTACTCGATGATACGTAATTCAACCTATTCTGAACTGTATAAATCTATCCTTGCGATGGCCGAAACGATGGACTTCCCCATTGAAGGCATCCATTCAGAAACCGGCCCTGGCGTTATCGAAGCCGCTATCGCGGTCGACCACGCCTGCCATGCTGCTGACAAGGCTGCACTGTTCAAAACCTACATGAAGGTACTCGCGCAGAAGCACGACTTGATGGCGACCTTCATGGCGAAGTGGAGCAATGACTACCCTGGCCAAAGCGGCCATATCCACCTATCCCTCCGCGACCAAGAGGGCAACAATGTCTTTTACGACAACAATGAACCCCACTCAATGAGTGCGGTGCAACGGCATTTCTTGGCCGGCCAGCAACGCTTGATGCCAGAACTCCTTTGCATGGTTGCGCCATCGGTAAATAGTTACAGCCGGATGATCCCAGGATTCTGGGCTCCGACAGATGCGACTTGGGGCATCGAAAACCGCACCACCTCGCTTCGGGTGATCACCGGTTCTGAAAAGTCGCAGCGTATCGAATACCGTATCGGGGCCGCGGATGCCAATCCATTATTGGCACTGGCCGCCGCGCTTGGCTCGGGGCTAATCGGTATCGAACAAGGCTGGGAGCCAACCGATCCGGTGTTAGGAAATGCTTACCAACAAACTCACAGTGACACCCTTGCCCTACCTCGCACGCTATGGGATGCCACCCAGAGGTATAAGCAATCAGAGGCCGCTGTTTCATTATTCGGCCAAGCTTTTGTCGAGCATTTTGCCGCCTCTAGAGAGTGGGAAGACAGGGAATTTAGAAAACATGTCACCGACTGGGAGCTCAGCCGTTACTTCGAAATTATCTGAGGCGAGGAAAAGCATTTGAATCGTTCAGCCAAAACAGACATTCAACAGGGGGTTGTCCAAAATACATTTTCCCCTGCAGATGGCAGTGTAGTGGCAACCGCTGAACTGGCCACTCCCGAAGCGATACAGCAAGCTCTTGATACCGCCAACCAGGCACAAAAAGAGTGGAAACTCGTTCCACTATCAAAGAGGCAAGTATTCTGTACCCACGCCATCGACGCACTCCTGAGCCATAAGGACATGATCGCTACTGAGCTAAGCTGGATGATGGGTCGGCCTATACGGCACTGCGGTAGCGAATTAAGGGGGGTCGAAGAGCGTGCCCGTTACATGATAAAACATTGTGAGCAAGCACTTGCCCCCATTGAGTTGCCTGATAAACAAGGCTTTACCCGCTACATCACAAGGGAGCCGCTTGGAACAATACTGGTGATATCACCCTGGAACTACCCTTACCTGACTGCCATCAATTCAATCATCCCAGCACTGCTTGCAGGTAACAGCGTGATAATGAAACCCTCTTCCCATACCCCGCTCTGTGCCCAGCGCTTCCAGCAAGCATTTGACGAGGCCCAATTGCCAAAAGGCGTCTTCCAGCATTTGTATTTAAGCCATGATGCGACGGAAAATATGGTAAGCAATGAACAGCTCCAGCATGTCGTCTTTACCGGTTCAGTAACCGGCGGCGCATCAATAGAAAAAGCGGCTGCCGGGCATTTCCACGGGCTTGGCCTTGAGCTTGGAGGCAATGACCCAGCATACGTCCGCCACGACGCCGATATCAATGCAGCAGCAGAAACCATTGTTGAAGGTGCGCTGTATAATGCCGGTCAGTCATGTTGCGCCATCGAGCGGGTCTATGTCGACGACCGAGTCCATGATGAGTTTGTCGCAAAGGCCGTCAGCCTAGTCAACCAGTACCAGTTGGGGTTTCCGCTCGATGAAGACACCACGCTCGGGCCATTGATCACAACCCAGGCTGCCGACCATGTCCGCCACCACATTGCCGACGCAAAGCAGCAAGGTGCACAACTACATATCTCCGAAGCCTGTTTCCCTAACAGTAAACTGGGCAGCCCATACCTTGCCCCGCAGGTACTTACCGGAGTTAACCATCAAATGAAAGTGATGACCGAGGAAACATTCGGCCCGGTTCTGCCTATCCAAAAGGTTTTTTCGGATCAAGAAGCCATCAAATTAATGAACGATAGCGAATACGGCCTGACAGCAAGTATCTTTACCTCTGATATCAAACGGGCTATTGCCATTGGCGAGCAAATAGAAACCGGTACTTTTTTCGCTAACCGGTGCGACTATCTCGATCCTGCACTGGTATGGACAGGGGTAAAACACTCTGGAAAAGGTTACTCCTTATCGACCTTGGGCTTTGAAACACTGACCCGCCCCAAGTCATTTCACCTAAAGCACCCGAACAAACACAATACTAATCAAAATACCCAGCAAAAAAATAATGTATCACCTCATTGATTGGACTAGCCCATGACTCTCCTCCATTGGCACTACCCTACCGAAATACTCGTTGGCGAACAGGCTAGTTCGCAATTAGGTTCTGTGTGCCAAACCTTATCGATCAAGCGGCCACTGTTTGTCATCGACCCATCGCTAACCAACAGCCATATGGTTAAAACGATCCTATCTGCTTGTAATGAAGTCACGCTCAGCACATCCGTGTTCGATACCTTTGCAGGTAATCCAACCGGAGAGCAGGTGGAAAACGGCATTACTGCCTTTCTTGATGGGGAACATGACGGTGTCGTTGCCATAGGTGGGGGCTCATCCCTTGATATAGCCAAAGCCATTGCCTTGGTCGCCCGGCAACAACAATCCTTATGGCAGTTTGAAGATATTGGCGACAATTGGGCTCAGGCAAATCCCAGCCTTATTGCCCCTGTAGTTGCCCTACCAACCACCGCAGGAACGGGCTCGGAGGTGGGAAGGGCCTCGGTTATCACCGATACTCAAAACCAATGTAAACGCATTATTTATCACCCCCAAATGCTGCCAGCGCAGGTTATTTTAGACCCTACCCTGACCGTTGATCTCCCGGCTCACCTGACTGCCGCAACTGGCTTGGATGCCTTGTCCCACAATCTCGAAGCGTATTGCTCACCTAGCTACCACCCAATGGCCGAGGCCATCGCCATTGAGGGCATGAGGATAATTAAGCTGTACCTCCCTATCGCCTACACGGATGGCACAAACCTACAAGCAAGAACCCAAATGCTTATAGCCTCTTCAATGGGGGCAACGGCTTTCCAAAAAGGACTTGGTGCAATGCATGCATTGGCCCACACGCTCGGTGCCCGTTACAACCTGCACCATGGGCTGCTTAATGCTGTCTTGATGCCCTATGTGCTCTGTGCCAACCGGCATTACTTGCATGAAAAAATGTTGAGGCTCTCCCATTACCTCGAACTAGAAAAAGAAGGCTTTGAAGGTGTACTTGAGTGGATACTGTCGCTACGAGAACAGCTCCACATTCCACATTCGTTAGCTGATCTGGGTATCAATAATCAAGAACAGGAAGCCATTGCCGCCCAGTCGGTTAAAGACGCCGCTGCGGGTGGAAACCCTATACACTTATCCCAGGAGCAGTATCAAGCAGTCTTTAACTTTGCCATTGGCGGCCAGCTCGATTTATAAGCTTGCATTGGCCGGCCTGGTTTTATGGCTCTGGGTTTATAGCTCTGGAATTGAGGTGAGAATATGAAGCTAGGTGTTTTGCTGTGTGATGATGTCAGGCCTGAGTTGCAAACTAAACATGGCAACTACCCAGTGATGTTTTCCAACTTATTTAGCCAGGTAGACCCAACCATTTCACTTCAATTCTACCGGGTGATAGACGGCCAATATCCGCAGTCTGTCAGTGAGTGTGATGGCTATTTGACCAGCGGCAGCCGGTACAGTGTTTATGAACAAACCCGATGGATTAATATTTTCCAAAGCTTTGTCCACCAGCTCTATTTTCAACACATTCCCTTGGTCGGGATCTGCTTTGGCCATCAGATGATAGCCCAGGCTCTTGGAGGGGAAGTTATACAATCTGACAAAGGCTGGGGAATAGGCGCTGCCCGTGCGAACCTTGATATCGTGTTACCTCATCAACCACCCTGGATAACCGAGCCTAAAAGCAAACTATCTCTGCTGGTAAGCCATCAGGATCAAGTTATCCGCCTACCAGAAAACAGTACCACCCTCGCGGGAAGTGACTTCTGCCCTAACAGCATGATGCTGGTCGGTGAGCATTTCCTTGGCATTCAAGGCCATCCCGAGTTTACCCCAGAGTATCTGTTTGATTTATTAAAGCTCAGAAGACGTATTTATCCAACAGATACTTATCAACGTGCATTGGACTCTCTCGAACAACCTACAGATCATCTTGAAGTTACCCGCTGGGTCATTCAGTTTTTCCGCTATCGGCAACTGCTCAGCAATCACCACTTCAATAAAACCGAATAACTCCATCAAACCTGATCCCTCGTCTGTTTCCTCACTGGCTTAAAATGAATTCCAACAACGCTTGGAACCCATGGAGACAGTTATGTACCACGCCCATATTTACTTCGATAACAACCAAATCAGTGCTGCTGAACGGCTACACGGTAAAATCGCCCAGCATCAAGACATTAGTCGCGTTTTTCCACTCGTGCACCGCGAAGTCGGCCCGCATAGCAAACCTATGTTTGAAGTCCATTTTGCTGATGATAAACAAGTCTTTGTTAACTGGCTCGACAATGAACGCGGGGAGTTATCGGTTTTGATCCACCCAGTAACCGATGATGCTTTATCCGATCACACCACAAAGGCTATTTGGCTGGGTAAACCGCTTGCAGTTAAAACCGGTATATTGTTTTGAGCACTTAACAAAAAACCGGAAATTACATTCAAAATTATGCATTAAAAGTGACAAACTTCTCAATAATTTGGTTTTCATAGTTGATTTTGTTAGCATATCTCGCAAAATTTATTTTGGACTCTAAACAATTGAGGAAATAATGACTGTCACTAAGGACAAGTACAGTATTGAAAATACCGACTATACCGTCGGTCAGGACAACATTCAGAAGTGGGGGTTCGATGTTCATAATCCCGTCTTCGGAGCCAGCGCTGGCCTCATCATCATCTTTCTAGTTGCTCTTTTTGTCAGCGATCCTGAAACTGCAAAAGCTGCTCTTGATGGCATAAAATGGCAAATCATCGGTAGCTTCGACAGCATGTTTATGTGGGCAGGAAACCTGTTCCTGCTTTTTTGCCTAGGTTTGGTTATTTCGCCGTTTGGTAAAATCCGCATCGGTGGCCATGACGCACAAACCGATCACTCCACCCTTTCTTGGATCGCGATGCTGTTTGCTGGCGGTATGGGTATCGGTTTAATGTTCTGGGGGGTCGCTGAGCCTACGGCCTACTTTACCGGCTGGTTCGAAACCCCGCTCGGTGTTGAAGCCTATTCAGAAGAAGCCGCTTATGCCGCGCTGGGTGCAACGATGTTCCACTGGGGCCTTCACCCTTGGGCGATCTACGCGGTTGTTGCATTGTCTATGGCATTTTTTGCCTTCAACAAAGGGCTGCCGCTATCTTTCCGCTCAGTCTTCTACCCATTGCTAGGTGACAGAACCTGGGGTTGGTTTGGCCATGTCATTGATGTTCTAGCAGTACTAGCGACATTATTTGGTCTAGCGACTTCACTAGGCTTAGGCGCCCAGCAAGCTGCAAGTGGTATCAGCCACGTTTTCGGTATTGAAAATGGCTTAGGGGTTCAATTAGCCGTCATTGCCTTTGTTACCTCACTAGCCATTTTTTCGGTTATCCGTGGTATCGATGGTGGGGTTAAGGTATTGAGTAATATCAATATCCTTGTTGCTCTTTCCCTACTGATTTTTGTTATTATTCTTAGCCTATCAACCTTCTTTAAAACAGTGCCTACAGCACTATTGGGCTATATCGAAAACATCGTACCGTTAAGCAACCCGCATGGCCGTGAAGATGAAGCCTGGATGCACGGTTGGACGGTATTCTACTGGGCATGGTGGATTTCCTGGTCACCTTGCGTCGGTATGTTTATTGCTCGAGTATCGAAAGGCCGTACTGTTCGTGAATTTATTTCCGCAGTAATCTTCATCCCAACCACCATCACCTTGATTTGGATGTCGGCCTTCGGTGGCTTGGCTATCGAGCAAGTAGTCAGCAAAGTTGGCGAACTAGGAACCAATGGTCTAAACGATGTCACGCTGTCACTGTTCCATGCCTTTGAGGCTCTGCCGTTCAGCACAGCGCTATCAGTGATTTCAATTGCGCTGATTATGGTGTTCTTTATTACGTCTTCAGACTCGGCTTCCTTGGTTATCGATAGTATTACTGCTGGCGGTAAGATTGATGCACCAGTACCGCAACGTGTGTTCTGGGCGACTGTTGAAGGCGCTATCGCAGCAATGTTGCTTTGGGTCGGTGGTACCGAAGCGATTCAGGCCCTGCAAGCCGGTACGATTTCAACAGCCTTGCCATTTACAATTATCTTAATGGTGATGTGTGTCAGCCTGATCTTGGGTATGCGCAGCGAACTGAAAGTCTATCAATCAGCATACGCCAACTAATTAAATTATTACCCTTGTAAAAACAAAGCCGTAGTATCTGCTACGGCTTTTTTATACCGCTGAAATAGGGGGCAAAGCCACTCTAGGTAGTGTGCCGTTGGCTATATATCTTTGCCGTAGTCATTAAACAGAAATGGGAAATCTGATACTGCTTTATTGGTATTATTACTCGGTATAGCTGTTAGGGCTTTAATGGTATTCGTCATTATCCCTGCGGGTGATAAATTCGTAATCCTATTTCTCAACAGGTAATCACGAAATGTTTTTCGACTGGTAATGCTGACACAGTAGCGAAGTTGAGCTTTATCAAACAACCGAGCCATATTATTCTCAACGGTTTTAATCGACTTGCCAAGAATGGTGCTTATAAACTCGTTGGAAAATCCGCACATAATAAAATAGGCATACGTTTCCTGTAGAGATGTAAAGCTTTCACAAAGCTTAGTTGCTTTAAAATCAACTTCATGGCTTTGATTGAAATACATGGCTGGATCATTAAAGGCTGAAGATAGCGTGAAGATAAAGCCAGTATTGTACATACTGACATCAATACCTACGACTTTACCCGAAGTGTTGATAATAGGACGTTTAGACACATAATACGCCTTACACCCAGAAGAGAGCCTTATAATATTCAATGTGAAAAGATAGTCTTGGCTCTCTAGTACATGCTTGTTTTGAATATCTATCACATCCGCAAAGTCACTGAAGTTACTTTGGAGTTCTGAGTTTTTCTTCCCGAGCGCCTGCTCGTTATTGAGCCCTAGAATATCGGCGTATGACTGATTAATTGCAGCATAGTTGCCCTCAACATCATAAACGGCACATGGAAAAGGGTTAGGGATATTTTTTAGCCCAACAGCATAAAGATACTGTTCATCTGTTATGTTCATTCTTGTTCGTTAGATAACCGAAAAATCAGATTAAATTATGCATTTTAAGATGCGACATAAGAATACCTAATAAGTACAGCTTATCAATTTATTCTGCACATAAATTGTAAGAAACTTTGGATATCTTAAGATAAGCCAAATGTAATGTATTACAAGCAGAGAGTTAGATATTCATCATTTAACCACATGAAATTAATCGAGTAGGAGGCGGCCTCCGTCCTCTCACACCACCGTACAAGCGTGAGTCGCATACGGCGGTTCCGAATATACTTTCAGTGACTCGTACCCATCTCGCAACGAGTACAGACCCAACTCCTTGAACCATGTTGTTGGCATAGCGTGATTCACCTGCGGCGTTAATGCCAAGTGCCACCAACCTTTATCTGACATCGCTACCTTCCACGCATTTCGCTCTGTTACACCTTGTTGCTGTAACCATGTCGCTATGCCGTATCTACGTTTGCGCTGCTTTAGCCGGTAGCACCTTAGACGTCGCCGTGTCCATGCGTCCAAGCGCTGCATGCTGCTTTTCCGTATGGCGAGTTTGAAGTAGTGTTGCCAACCTCTTAGGTATTGAGTTAGCTCGGTTATGATAACCTTCGGCTCTCGGCCTCGGTTTCGCTTCGTTATCCGCCGCACTTGCTTCTTCATTTGAGCTTGCGCTGACTTCGATATATGGATAATTCCATTTATCTGGAAGCGATGGCTTAGGTAAGTCCGCTCTGTCACTCTTGTCGCTGCGCTTTTCTCTCGGTTTACCGTGAGTTTCAGTTTCTGCTCCAAGAACTCCGTTATCGACTCTTTCACTCGATGAGCGGCTTCCTCACTACGCACGTAGATTTGGCAGTCGTCTGCATATCGACAGAACTTATGCCCTCTACGCTCTAACTCTTTATCCAGTTCATCTAATACGATATTGGATAGTAACGGAGATAATGGCCCACCCTGTGGTGTGCCTCGTTGTCTCTGTTCAACTAACCCGTTTCGCATTATGCCTGCCTGTAGATATGACCTGATGAGCTTCAACACTCGTTTATCAGCAACATCCTGTGACAGTCTGTGCATCAGTCTATCGTGATTCACTGTGTCGAAGTATTTCGCTAGGTCAATATCTACTACATAACCTCGCCCTTCTCGGATATAGCAACTCGCTGCCGCGAGTGCATGATGAGCACTGCGGTTGGGTCTAAATCCATAACTGCTATTGGAGAACTTAGGTTCATAGATATCTGACAGGACTGAGGTGATAGCCTATTGGACTACTCGATCAAGGACTGTTGGGATACCCAGTTGCCTAACGCCACCACGAGGTTTAGGGATTTCTACACCAAGAACGGGATGAGGTTGATAGCTTCCATCCAGAAGACTCTGGCGAAGCACTTGCCCGTTTGAAGCTTGTCGAAGCATTGAGATGGTCGCATCAATATCGAGTTTATCGACACCTGCGCATCCTTTGTTCTTCTTCACGCGTCTAAGAGCGTGATTCAAGTTAGTTGAGGAGCAGATTTGCTCCATCAACGAAGTTGAGGTCACCAAGACTCGTCCTCCTGTCTACGCCGACCATGCTTGTCATTCTTCGTTTCCATGAGCTTTACTTGCGGTATCGCCCATTGGGACGTAGAGATGGGTTTCATCTTGCTATGACTCCACATGATTGAGTGTCTAGTGACTGCTTCTTGATATATTCAGTTCAGGCCTTCCCTTGAGTTGTACTTCCTCAAGGTACTATGCCTTCTGCTGACTTCTTACCACCCGTCACGCAGCATCACAACTGCGTTAGTCTCATCTGAGACAAGCGATAAGATCTCCCGAGGTAAGGCGTTGTTCTTTCGCTTGGTCGTGCCTGATTTACCTATACACACTTCCCGTCGAGGCATTGGGCTATTCTATCTATTGCTAGGTTACCCAAGTTGCATAGGCCTACTATCAGGTTTCTGTTCGTCACAACCAAGTTTTGCCATTTGCTTCCTTCAGATTTCACCTCACGGTGAACACCCTTGCATAGGCTAACGGTTCTCGCTCGACTGAGCCCGTAGAGGACTTTCACCTCCTAGATCAACGCCATGCTCGGCGCACAACCAAGAAAGCCGTGGCTTTTCGCTACGGCTTTTTTCATCAAATCAATTAAACGTACTATGAGATTGACATGGAATCGCCGCATTGTGGGCACTTCCATAACGATTTGTACTTGAGCTTTTGCCACCAAGTGCGATGCATTTTGACCATCTGAATATTGCAACGCTGACACATTTTAACACCTAACTATTTGTAATTTATGTTGAAGTCAAATCCTAAATACTTGTGCCTTCCATGAACCCGCATATAGTACGCCATCCCTATAATGACCATCAAGTCAATTTTTTGTCACTAACAACAAAATAATTACACCATTTATAAAAAAACCGCCTGCAGAGCAGGCGGTTTCTAAACAACTCAAAGGAGCAACTAAACGGTAACAGCGACTTTCTTCGCCAACGACATCGCTAGGTTGTTATCGTAATAGGCCGCTTCATTGATGAAATGCGGATACGCTTCGTAATCCCCATCCCAGTAGATTTCCTGGCCATCAAACAAGGTAAAAATGGGATCGCCATGACGCAGCACTTTAAAGTCGGCATCCTGGACATCACGGTGAACCATACCAATTCGCTCGCCTTGCTCATTCTCAGGCAGCTTCAATGTTTCATGGTATTTGTAAGCATCATAACTGGCTGGAAGCTCTGGGAGAGCGTTGCGGTTGTGAAGGTCTACGAAATCCAAAATATGACCAGTCATCTCTTCCATCCAATCCAGTACATCCTGGCGAATAACAGACTGTGGCTGCGGGCCAATTTCGACAATCACGCCCTGTTCTGTGATGGAGCTAAGGAAACAATGCTCATGAACAGCGACATGATCTTCCAGCACGATAAAGGCATCCGGCATTTTGGCCGAGACATAGGCACCAAGCTGGCGGTTGAAGGTATCAGTCTGCAGCAAGATCAGCGATGGCCCCATATTGCTGGTCGTATTATGCAGGTCAATAATAAAATCAGTTTGGGCATTGCCTTTGGGCCCCAGCTGGGCGTTGATCGCTTTGGCGCGGCTTTGCTCATAATTCGCCAACTCTGGGTTGTTGAGATCGTCGCTACCAAACTGACGGTTCATATCGCAATCGAGGTAACGTTTGTTCTCTTCGAACGCCTTAGGGTTGGCAAAAACAGTTTCAACTGCAAAGCTCTCGCGCTCAATCAGCTGTGGCGCTTCACGCCATTTGCGTAGTAAGTAAATGCCGCTAAATTCATTTCCGTGGGTTCCGCCAACTATAGCGACTTTGTTCAATGTGTTCGTCCCTGTCATTTTGGTTCAGACTCGCCTTAATCAATAACTATATTAGATTCACTGATACCAGCTTCACTGGTACTTTTCCAGAAAAAATGCATATTTACTGGCTAACACGATACTGGTCGAGCCAACACTTACGGCGTTATACCACTTGCGGGCGTGTCTGTGCCAATTTCAAATAAGCATGAAGCTGGCCGTTTTTGCACTCGATAGCAGAGTGAATACTGCTGTTTTGGTTAGCGACAACCGTGCTGGTATAGCGGTTGTCATCTTTGTAGATGGTCAACTCCAGCATACCGTTAACCAACTGCCATTCGCCTGTGGTTTTCTGCCTTCTAAATAAGGTGAACTCTTCCAAGCTGCCATTCGGATGAAGCAGCAATTCAGTGGTATAACCTGCGGTACACGTTTTTATCCAGTGCTGCTGGGTCAGCTCTGAAAGGGAGAAATCACGTTTACCAGCCAGCCATACCTGCAGCGCGTCCTGCTCTTTGTTATCCGGCGTAGGTAAGTTATTGAGATCCAATAGCCTGACTCGTTCAGATTCACGGTAAAACAATTGCAACAGTTTTTGGGTTTTATTATCAGACATCCCTATCTCCATAGAACAACGTAGGCTTTCAAATGTAACGCTAATTAAAATACAACATTAGTGTTAAACATTGATTTTGCAATACAAGTCAAAACTTCACTTTACCGCGTAGTACTTTTGTTTGGCCTCGCTGTGCTTTCTTGTCCATCCTTTTTCTCTGAGAGGAGCGGGTTGGCTTGGTTTCCCGGCGCTTCTTTTGTTGCACGACAGCCGATTTTATCAATGCCACCAGCCGTTCCACGGCATCTTCGCGGTTCTGCTCTTGAGTACGATACTGCTGGGCCTTAATAATAATCACCCCATCTTTTGATATCCGGCTATCCGACAAGGCCAGCAGCCTCTCTTTATAAAACGGCGGCAATGAAGAGCGGGCAATATCAAAGCGAAGGTGTATAGCAGAGGAAACTTTGTTGACATTCTGCCCGCCCGCGCCTTGGGCACGGATCGCCGTCAGTTCAACCTCCCAGTCACCAAGTTGAACTGAATTGGAAATCTCAATCATAACAATCAATAAATATAGGGTTCTGGAGGTATTATACCCTTAGTAAGGGACTTTGTGTGGTAGGAGAGACTTTCTGATTTAACCCTCACACAATATCGGTCGCTTAAAGCCAGTGAACGTTCAACATGACAAAACCGCTAAAGGCAAAAAGCCTGAAAGCGATAGCTGGTTATAATCCCATGGAATTTATTACTTCATTAATTACCGATATTGGCAACGGGATCCGCCCTTGGATTGACGACATTGCCACAGCAACCATCACCTGCTTACTGGTAATGTTTGCCGCTGATATCAACCGATTTATGCGAAAGCAGCTTATCGGCACCAACTTTATCATCAGGACGATGATTTTTATTTTGATCAATGCCTTTGGTTACGGCTTGCTGATTGTCACTACGGCACCATTATTGTCCAGGCAGCTAAGCCAGCTAACCAATCACTGGCTTATCCTGGTGATCACAGCAGTTTTCATCGTTATTGGGTTATGGGCACAGCGCCATCGCCAGCAGGTCTAGCTTCGGGGATTCACTCACTTACACAGCTAGCCTGAAGATGTAAAACATCATCATCAACCACAGCCCAATGCCAGAGACTGCCAAAAACGATATCACGAAAAGCTGCTTTAATTTAGATAGAAAGCACGACATAAGCATAACGAACCTCCTTTATTGCCACTCGCTTGATATGGTTGAAAAAATCAACCTCTAACAACATCTTAACCCTACTGGTTCAGAAACTGTTAAGAGACAGATCAGCTTCTGGAAAAGTGACCCGAAATGCTAAATCTTTGGCGTAAAATGTAAAAAGCCCGGCACAAGCCGGGCAATATTCAATGCGAGTTAAACTCGGCGGTATGGCAAGTAAATCGGCTCCCAAATATGCTCGGCCAGTTCATGGGCAATATCCTTACCCGCTAGGTCGCAGTTAGGGTCTTTGGCCTTCATATCATCAAGAATGCGGGTTGCGACATGCAATGAGACTTGCTTCAAGTCACTGATCTTAGGGTAAACACAACCGGCAGCCAAATCTTCATCTGCTACCTTTTCTGCCAAAGCGTAAGATGCGGTAGTAAACATATCCAATGTTACTTTTCGGGTCTGCGATACAATCGCTGCTAGACCAACCCCCGGGAAAATAAACACATTATTTCCCTGGCCAATACGGAATGACTGGCCATTGTAGTCCACATCACCAAACGGGCTTCCGGTCGCAACGATTGCTTGTCCATCACTCCAACGATAGATATCTTCCGGCAGTACCTCACAGTTTGCAGTGGGGTTCGATAGCGGGAAGATCATTGGCCGCCGGGTATACTCCATCATTTTCTGAATATGCTCTTCCTTGAAAGCACCACCAATACCGCTTGTCCCAAGCAGAACAGTCACAGGGTAGTTATCAATCAATTCAGTCAAAGATACTTTGCCAACTTCTGCAACTGCCCAGCCCTCAGCCAGCGATCTTGGTTTCGCATAGCGCTTCTTGTACTCGTCCAAGCCTTCACGATCATCAAATACCAGGCCTTGAGAGTCGAGAATAAAGAGCCTGTCCCGGGCGACGGCATGTGAACAGCCTTCCTTAAGCAAGCCGGCAAAAATTTGATCGGCAACGCCTACCCCGCCAGCCCCTGCGCCATAAACGACATAGCTTTGATCGGCTAATGATTCGCCTTTTATTTTGGCTGCTCCCAAAATACCAGCCAGTACGACAGAGCCCGTTCCCTGAATATCGTCGTTAAATGACGGCAAAAACTCTTCGTAATCATTGAGGTTGTCAAAAGCATTGGACTTACTGAAATCTTCCCATTGAAGAACCGCTTTAGGGAAATTGCGCTTCACTTGGTGGACGAACTTTTTGATAAAGTCTTTGTACGCCTCACCTTTCAAACGACGTTGCGAAACCCCCAAATACATTGGGTCATCAAGTAAATCTTGGTTATCCGTCCCAATATCCAGTGCAATCGGCAAGCAATGGGCTGGGTGTATACCTGCCCCCAAGGTATACAAAGACAGCTTCCCAATGGGAATACCCATGCCCCCCACGCCTTGGTCTCCGAGACCCAAGATACCCTGGCTATCAGTCACTACGATAATTTTGATATCTTTGCCCGTAAAATGACGAGCCAGTTCATCCATATTCTCGACATTATCTTGGGTGATGTAGAGTCCACGGGCTTTTTGGTAACGGTGGCTGAATTCCTGGCATGCCTTACCCACTGTTGGGGTATAGATAATGGGGGTCATTTCTTCTATGTGCCTCGAGAGTAAGGCATAGAACAAGGTTTCGTTACGGTCTTGCAAGGCACGCAAGAAGAGGTATTTTTCAATATCCGTAGAAGCATTGCGAAACCCGTCGTAGACTCGGTTCAGTTGATCTTCAAAGGTCTGGACGCGTGGTGGCAGTAAACCTTCCAACTGAAAGGCTTCCCTTTCTTCATAGGTGAATGCGGTGCTTTTATTCAAAGTACGGTCATTGAGTAATTCTGTACCGCTCAAAGAGACTGGCCTGAATTCGTCACCATGCTCATCTTTCCAACGTAGGTATCTCCCTATTGTCATATATTCCTCCGTTCTCATTATTATCATTGTTATTCATTGGCTTTCTCGTGTAGAGAAAGCCAATGAATTGTAATACTTATGAGCAATGAAAAATGTGACAGTTGAAGGTTTGTATTAAATAAACAAGGTCTATCGTTTGTTATTATAATACTGATTATGCTCTTTTCTCACAACCGTATTAATGACTCTTATGTGGGTCAATTTTTATGTGGCGCAAACTCAACAACTCTATGAAATATCATTTTTCTGCTTTTTAGGCATATACTTACTTCTAGTTTTCACCAGCAGAGTCAATGACTTAGACTTTATTATCTCACGAACTAATTTCTTGTCTTTCATAACCTTTTCTCCTTCCCACAGTCAACGCATTTCCATATTGATTTGAACTTTAATCTTTGAATCCAATTACGGCGAACTTGAACAAGACGCCCATTGCAATAATCACACATACAAGTAACCAGTAGGTTTTATTTCAAGTAAATCGAGATTTAATATGTCACAGTCCTGATTCACTTCTTCAGGGAAAAGTAAATTCTATGTCTGATTCATGTAAGGTTTAGCCAATTGGAATGCATATCCCAATTTTAATGCTATTGAAAATTTTACTTTTTTACATCGCTTAATGGCTATATCTGCCAAGATGTCTCTAAACCAACGTCATGCCATTAGACTCCGCATCAACGCAAACAAACAATACGATATGCGGTTTAATTTGTAAAGTCAAAAAAACGTCACTAAAGCCACAAGAGTCACGATTATCCGACGCTATTAGCTGAAAGGAGCAAGCAAACGATTTTACGGGTACTTTTTGAACAAGCGATCGGTTACTTTTTATTACCTTGATTGTATTTCAACCATAGTCATAAAAATTATTTGAGTTCGCTCACAAAAATTTGAGAATCAACAGATACAAGCAAAAAGATTCTTTAGCCTTTGTCACTCATTTGGCTCTGAACGACAAAACTACAATGACAATGAAGAAGACTTTTATTGCAGCATCTATTGCTCTAGCCGCGCTTTCTGGCTGTAACAGCGATAATTCAGCTAAAACGTACACTGAAGCTCGATTTGCCACTTTTAACTTATCTTTTGATCGTGCTTCATACGAAGATTTAGTGTCAGAAATGTCGCTAAGTAACAAAGAGCAAAACCAGCTAGTCCGTGGCTTTAACTCAAACACACTGACTGGCGATGATCTTGAAAAAGCAAAAAAAATCATCCAAATTCGAAATGTTGCTGAGATTATCCAGCGCGTTCGCCCAAATGCCTTTGTCCTAGCCGAGTTCAATAACGACGGCAAAGGTGAAGATATGCATGCGCTAAATGGTTTCCAGGATAACTACCTTGCCTACTCGCAAAATGGTGAAGAGCCAATTTTCTTTGCTTACAAGAAAAACATCGCCACCAATACTGGTTTACCTAGTGAGTATGACCTGAACCTTGATGGCTCAGCATCGGGTAAAGGTGATGATGCGTGGGGCTTTGGTAACTACCACGGCCAGTACGCCTTTGCTGTTTTCTCACAGTTTGAAATTGACGAAGCTAACGTGCGTACTTTCCAAAACTTCAAATGGAAAGATATGCCGGGTGAGAAAAACATCGAAATTGTAAATTGCGATGTTGAGCTACCAGAAGGTAAGAAATGCGGCGATGCTTGGTACAGTGATGAAGCTTGGGCTGAGTTCCCGCTTTCTTCAAAAAACCATGCCGATATTCCAGTGATTATTCCTCAGGCTAACGGTGAAAGCGAAGTGGTGCACTTCTTGGTTTCACACCCTGCACCACCTATTTTCGACAACGCCGCCAAGCACAATACCGAGCGTAACCGTGCAGAGCTACAGTTCTGGAATGACTACATTGCCTCAGAAACCTACTTCTATGACGACAATGGTAAAAAAGGCGGTTTGGAATCAGGCAGCAACTTTGTCATTGCCGGTGACCTAAACGCTGACCACAAGATGGGCGACGGTGACCAAGAAGTGATAGCCCAGCTACTAGAAAACCCATTGGTAAACATTAATGCGACAACTGGAGGCACAGCGCCATCCAGCGAGGGCGGCCAATACTGCCTAGAAAGCAAAATTTGCAAGCAGGATAACGTTAAAACCCCTCATCCACTGAACATTACCAGTACGAGCGGTTTGCGCCTGGATTACGTTATTCCGTCTGCGACACTGGATATCAACGGCTCTGGCGTGTTCTGGCCAGCTGAAGGCCAAGAAGGTTATCACCTAGTGTTCGACGAATCGCTTAACAAGGATTACCCACACAGCAAGTCAGTGTCTTCTGACCACCGCATGGTTTGGGTAGACTTGGATCTCACCAAGTAATCCTAAAAGCACAAAGCCTCACTACAATGTGAGGCTTTGTTGTAATGGAAGCTTTTTTGTATTGGAGGCTCTGTTGTATTAGAGGCTACCTAAACCACCTATTTCAATGAGCGGCCCTGAGTGCTGATCACTTCCTGGTACCAGCTAAAACTCTTCTTGCGCTTACGCTCTAACGTTCCCGTGCCGTCATCATGACGGTCAACATAGATAAAACCATAACGCTTGCTCATTTCGGCAGTAGAGTTGGCGACCAAGTCAATTGGCCCCCAGCTGGTGAACCCCATCAGTTCGACACCGTCCAATAAGGCTTCTCGCGCTTGTACCAAGTGATCATTCAGATACTGGATACGATAGTCATCATGGATCTCACCGTTCTCATCAACTTCATCACGGGCACCTAAGCCATTTTCAACGATAAACAGCGGTTTCTGGTACCGGTCGTACAAGAAGTTCAGTAGGATACGCAGCCCCTTAGGGTCGATGAGCCACCCCCACTGGCTTTTTTCTAGGTAAGGGTTTGGCACACTATCGACAATGTTACCCACCTCTTTTTGTTTAGGGTCAGCACTGGCGCAGCCACTGGCATAATAGCTAAATGAAATGAAGTCGACAGAGGCCTGAGAAATGGCTTCTAAGTCGCCCTCCTCCATTGCTATTTCAATGTTATTTTCACGGAAGTAGCGCAGCATATAGCCAGGGTATTTGCCGCGGGTTTGTACATCGCCAAAGAACAGCCACTTGTTATTCTCATGCATGGCGGCGATAACATCATCCGGGTTACAGGTATACGGATAGTTGATTGCGCCTAGCAGCATGTTACCGATTTTGCCGTCAGGGATAATCGTCTGGCACTGTTTTACCGCTTTTGCATTAGCGACAAGTTGGTGGTGGATAGCCTGATAGATTTCCTGCTCATTGGCGTCTTCCTGTAAGCCCACCCCTGTGAACGGCGCATGCAAAGACATGTTGATCTCATTGAATGTCAGCCATAGCTTCACTTTGTCTTTGTAACGCTCGAACACCGCCGTCACGTAGCGCTCAAAGAACTCAATCAGTTTACGGTCAGCCCAACCACCGTAGTTTTCCACCAGTGCGTAAGGCATTTCATAGTGGGAAAGCGTCACAAACGGTGTGATTTTGTGCTTGGCAAGTTCGTCAAAAATGCGGTCATAGTAGGCCAAACCGGCTTCATTTGGCTCTTGCTCATCACCATTTGGGAAAATCCGGCTCCATGCTATAGACAGGCGCAGGCAATTGAAGCCCATCTCCTTGAACAGGGAAATATCTTCCGGGTAACGGTGGTAAAAATCGATTGCGACATCCTTAATACCCGCAGTTCGCGCTTCCCGAGTTTGGTGAGGGCTCAAAATACCTGAAGGCAGCATGTCCGACGTCGATAACCCTTTGCCATCAAGATTATAAGCACCTTCAACCTGGTTGGCAGCAATTGCCCCACCCCATAGAAAATCATTCGGAAACTGCGTCATAGAAACCTCTGTTTAGACAATACTTTCAACTGAAACCATACCCGTGCCGTCACTTAGGTATAGAACCAGTATCTTCAAATATAAGGAAAAGAAAAAGAGTGCATTTCACTCAGATATTTTCCCTAAATTGACTAAATCGAGCAGATTACTCGCGCCACAGTATTTCAAACATTAAAATAAGGAAAATTTCGAAGCCTTTCGTTCCTAGTTTGAAGTGAAGTTAATGAAAGACCAAAGAGCATTTCAATATTACTGTCGATTATTGTCGTTTGGCACTAAGCAAGACATTCTGGTGTCGCTTGCCGACGTTGCGGAAGTGCTGTGCACTACACCAAGGCACAGCCGAACGCTGCTACAAGCATTGCAGGAACGAGGATGGTTAAGCTGGACACCAAAGGTAGGCCGCAACCAACGCTCGGTGTTACAGCTCCATTATTCACTCAATGAGCTCCAGCAGGCGCTTGCAAAAGGTTTGATTGCAAATGGGCAGTATGAGAAAGCTATGGATTTGGTGCAAGGTGACCAAAGCCGATTCAGTGCCTTGCTACAACAAACTTCTGGGGCGACCTTACGTGAAGGCCAACTTCATATTCAGTTGACATACCAGCGTATATTCAGCCACTTGTTGCCGCATAAACCCCTACGCAACAGCGAACGCTTTTTAGTTAGGCAAGTCTATGCATGCCTGACATCCTGCGATAAATCTGGCCGCGTCCGCCCCCAGCTAGCCCATCATTGGCAGCACAACGAAGAGGCAACCCAATGGCGATTTTATATCCGGCCACAATTGCAATTTCATTCCAACACCCCCATTAATGCCAAGTTGATTTGTGAGTTATTTACCCAATTGCAAAGCTTGCCGGAATACCAACAAGAGCTTGCCCATGTCATCAAAGTGACGGCCTCGCATCAGTCTGTCACCTTCGAGCTAAGCACCCCTGACCTTGGCTTTGCTGCTCTGCTTTCTGATCTGCGCTATTCCATTCAACCACCAGCGCAGCTTCACAATGGTTCAAGAATGACAGTCGATGGCTGTGGCCCCTTTCAGGTCATCGAGCAGTCAGACAAACGCCTTCGCCTCCAGGCATTTGAACACTACTTCTCACTTCGCTCTTTGACCGATACGGTCACTATTTGGCAATTTGCCCAAACTCCAAGTGAGCGGATCCAGTTTGGGCGCAGCGAACTGAATGATCCCGGCGAAAAGCAATCGCACCCAAGGCAATTATTAGAAACGGTTGATTCCGAAGGAAACAGCACGCAATCACGCATCGAAAACGGGTGTTTGTTTTTACTGTTTAATATGAACAGCAACGAAAACAACGGCGAAAAACCTCTAAACAGCATTCAGAGAAGATACCTAAGTAAGGTTCTCTCTCCTGAACTAGTGTTAACGCAAGACGGCTTATCTGAACTACTTTTAGCCTCGCAGCCAGCCTATAGCTTATTGCCAAGCTGGATCAAAACTCAGCCATTTCAAGGGGAAGAAGCAGATCTTCCATGCCAGATTAATATCGCAGCCTATGACCATACGGTCATCCTCGACTGCGCTAGAGCACTCAGCAATCAACTAAACCATATGGGTATTGCCAGTAAGGTCAATGTGTATCCTTTTGCCGAGTTTCATGAACGTGCGGATAAAGGTGAGCTAGAGGAGAGCATTATCATTGCCAGCTTCAATGTTGACGACAACCTACCGATTTCAGTTTTCCGCTGGTTTTACTCCAATACCATCTTGCACAGCGGTCTATCGTCCGAGGCGCAAAGCTGGCTTCACCAACAGTTGAACCAAATTCGTGGACGGTGCGAAGTTAAAGACTATTTAGAACAGCTGGAATCAATCGGAACATCCATGCAGTATGAAAACTGGTTAGTACCATTATTCCATCACCGGCAAACCCTGAGATGGCAAGGGGTTTTGCAAGGGGTATCAATGACCGATTGGGCTTGGCCGGATTTAAAAAATGTCTGGACGGATGAGGAGTAAGTAAAATAGCAGGCGACATTTATTCAGTCGCCTGCTTTTCAGATGCTCGCCAGGCTATTTGGCAAAACTGCTCAAATCAATATCATAGCGCTCGAGTACTTCCTGCAACTGAAGCTTCTTCTGCCCAGCAGAAACCGCCATGACCTTGGCTGTCACATCAGACACTTCACCTTGGGTGATCCCTGCTTTTTTTGCCTGCTTCAGATAATAGTTAGTACATGGCAAGCAGTTCATTGCCATTGCAGCAGCAAGCCCTACCAATAGCTCCGTTTTTGTATCCAAGTGTTCATTATTATGCGTCGAACGGTAAAATGCCCCATAAGCTTCTTGATGTTTTCCTAGCATCCATCTCTCCTTGATTAGCGCTGGCTTTTTCAATCATGCTGTTCAAACTATCATGGCGTTGATACTAGGATATGGATCTAAATCATTGAATGAATGTGATTATTTTCTGGCCTGCTCATGATGCTGAGTAAGCTGCTTATAAAGCGTATCTTTCAGCACCATACGCTGGTGTTTCAAGTCATGCATACTGGTGTCATCAATTGGGCTACCAGAGATTTCCAACTGACGAATATTGTAATCAAGTTCGTGGTAGCGCTGCAGCTCAGCTTTGAACCTTGGGTCATCGTGATTGAGTTGAACAATATCTAGTTTGAGCTCAGGAAAATCTAAAATAAACGCATGGTTTTCATTTAGCATCAGCAATCCCTCAATGGTTAACCTACAACCCATTATAGAAGCAGGGCTTATAGAGAACTGTGCTCTAACTATTATTGGCCAGATATAGCCTAAAAATTTACGTTAAGCGAGAAAAGTGCTCCTTAAGTAAGTGCCTGCCATACTTAGGAGCGACTGTATCTTCTGCCATCATCGTCAAGAAGAACTCTGCTGACCCTCCCCACTTTTCTGGCAACCCTTTTACTACCCATAGCGTTAATCTGCGAATCCAATCTGGCAGGTAGGTTATTCGAGGTACTTTATCTTGAGCATCAAAAGCCAGTTCAGCAATTTGCCTTCCAGATAGGACTTCCGGTCCACCCACTTCAAGCTGCTGTTCTTTTCTTTCAATCGCCTCCAAACAAAACGCAGCCAAGTCGTCACCATGAATAGGGTTGACCTTTGTTTCACCCCGGCCGAAAAGATAGACCCGGCCTTTCTGAGCCATTCTATACACCTCTTCAATGTCAGAGAAAAAACCATTTGGCCTTATAACACATGGGGTCAAAAACGCAGAGCCTAGGAGTCGTTTAGTAAAACGTTCTTTGGCGTTCAATAGCCTTACACTAGGATACTTATCAGCGTTGAAGGCAGAGATATAGATAAATTTGTTAACTCCAGCTCTCTCTGCTTCCAAAAGCACATTAAGGTTAGCTTGATAATCAACATCCATGTACCCAAGGCTGTCACGCTGCTTGGTAATACCAAGGCATGAAATCACCACATCAAATCCATCGCAACACCCTCTTAGCTCTTCTGGGCTTGTAACCTTTGCTTCAATAACCTGTGTGGCATCTACTCCTTGAGCGAGCAACTTCACCTTGTTCCTTGCCAAGGCTTTAAAATCGGCTTTGCTTAGCTGCAGTTGTTTTACCAAATGCGAGCCCAGGTATCCTGTGGAACCTATGATGAGAATACGTTGTTTGACTTTATTGATCATGGCTTTAAATTACCCTCTTCCCATTCTGGTCGGTATGGCTCTTCTCGCAATATGTGACTAATAAGTAGCTTCAAGTAGAACAGAGGTAAAAACCACTCCATACCTTGCGGAGCCTGCCAGCAATATGTCACCAGCACGATACTCAGCGAATACAAAACCAAAGCAACTGGCCGCTGCAAGTACAATGGAACGTTGAGAATAGCTATACAGGCCAGCATCATGTAAGCACCGGTGAACACAACCCACACTAAATCAATATCTAAAAACGCCCAGCTAAACAGCGAAAGCTGCAAAAAATGCACACTGATGAATCCCATATGTTGCTTAAATCCTTCGCCTTCTCGGTGGAACCAACGTTTTGCACTAGAAGTCGCATTGGTGATGATCCCGCCGACAATATCGACAGCGAGTAAGCCTGCAACCAAATATTGCGACCAGCCCCAGCCAAGTTGCCAATAATAGGCGCATGCCAATAAAACCAAGCAAGCAGCAAATGGTAAATACAGCTGCAAATACTTCTCAGCCTTGGTTGCACCAGGCCCTATCAGCTTATCAATTCCGCCGTATACCCCCTTCCTTGCCTCTGGCACATTCCAATCAATATTCATAAAAACCTCTTTTTAGACCACTTGGTCTTTTTAAGATAATTCGATCCTCCCCTCAGGTAAAGATCTTTTTTGTCCAAATGGTCTAAATAAAGATTGTTTGATAGAATTACTTCCAGTGCTCATAACGAGGCAAGCGAATAGTTAGCCAGGAGAAAATAGACATGCCAAAGATCGTTGACCATGACAAAAGACGACAAGAGATCGCACTCAAAGCAGCTGCGATCTTCCTCGATTATGGTTATAAAAACATTGGAATGCGCCAGCTGTGCGAGCAGCTTAGCATGAGCAAAAGTGCGGTTTACTATTACTACAAGAGCAAAGATGAACTATTTCGGGCAGCAACCGAAGCGATAGTCAATTTTGATGCGGCAGTGCTTTCACAAAGGCCAGGCTCACAAGAAGCCACGCAACAGCAGCGGGTGGAAAACTTCACTTTGATTTTCCAGCAAATGGCTCCCCGCTACTTTCAAGAGATGCAACTCGTCGCAGACTATATTGAAGTCATCGGCATAGAGAACACCTCAAGTGATCCTTGCATGATCCTCGCAAACCAAAAGTACATTAAATTACTGTCTGAGTATGTGTCGGCAGAGCACAGCAACCCGCTCTACACCATCATGTTAGGGTTGCTTAACCACCAGCTTATGTGTGGAGAGCCAATGGCTGAAGAATATATTTCAACGATGATCACCAACTACGTCAAATAGGTCCGCTTCATAGTGCGATATCTTGCCACCTCCCTCCAAGCAGCACTCTCTGCTCTTGGTATCCAACTTCCAGAAGGATCTCCCGGCAGTATTGATGGTGGACGCCCAAATGATGTGGCGCGTGGGCATCGGCGTTAATTTGAATTGGGATGTGTCTGTCTCTTGCTTCTTTTAACAGCCAAGGGGACGGATAGACATCATCAGTCGCGCCACGCAACATACCACCATAATTCACTTCCAAGATAACACCGGATTTAGCGACGTCATCTAAGGTTGAAATGGCAATATCTTTGTACCAGGGAGAGGTCTCATCAAAAAACTGCAGTGCCTTGTTATGCTTTTTGACCAAATCGTAATGGCCGAGAATATCAAATCCACCTTCTGCGCAGAGCTGACTAACTCGCTGAAAATAGGTTTCAATCATATCCCGGGCACTACCTTGATAGACCTCATTTAATAACATCTTGAACTCATCATGAGGGCCATCAAAGCTCAGCATCGGGTAGCGCTCATCAGGGGCCGCTAAGGTATGAACCGAGCCAATTTTATAATCCAGACCCAAGTCATCCCACATTTTTTCACTCGGTGAGAGCAGGCCTCGAATATAATCAACCTCCAACCCCAGATAGACCTCAATGTCATTGTCAGCCTTTAACGCCATGATATCCCGTACATACGCTTCAAGATTTTCCTGCTGCATACAGAAGTCATTTTCAAATGGCAGAGGAGCGTGAGAGCTAAAGCCGATAGCTTTGAAATTGAGTTGCTTGGCCTGTTCGACCATCTCAAGTGGTGAGCCTTTGCCATCACAGTAATGGCAATGGGTATGAAAATTAGTCAGCAACATCGTACGCCTCCCTGGCTATAAGATCTGATGAGTTTTTATATTAGCGAGCTTATAGGATAAATCCATATCTTTTACATGGGTAATAACGTTCTTTCAACAATCAACGACAACAAAAAAGCCTATGCTCAAGATGAGAATAGGCTTCGTTATGCTAGCAACCGTATCGTCGTTTAACTAAACACACGCTGTATCCAATGCCTTCAGTACTTCCCTGTCATTATCAACCCGTTTGATCCAGCCATCGGCCTCCATGCGGTTGAGCAGCGGGATCATGTATTTTCGGGATAGCCCTGTTCGCTCCCTTGCCTCCGAGATAGCAAAACGCTCCCCTTCTCGCCGACAGTGAAGTAGGTCTTGTACCAAACCTTCGTAAATTGATGCGAGGTAATATATTTTCCCTTCCATCGGTACCGCAAAACCAAGCCTGACGAGGTTTCTCAGCTCTTTTTGGGCACCAGGAATTTTTTCTTTGTCCGCTTCATAACCTTGCTTGCCGGCTTGATCCATATGCTCAAGGATCTTCTTGGCTGTTGGCGACAACTGGGCTTCATTCTGCCCACTACCTAGTGAGTAGAGCTCATTACATTGTCTCAGCTTGCCTTCTTGAACCAGCACATCAAGCACAGCCGACAATGGGGCGACTGCCATTTGTAATTTGCCGCTCAGCTCAATGGCCGACAAATCAATTTGGCCTTGCTTTAAAAGCGCCTCAACCTGCTGGTAGGTTTGGCTATAGCACTCCTCGGTAAATAACCAGTCGCCACACACTTTATACTCTGACTCATCCAGAGATTGTTCACCCCGTTTGGCAAAACCGTACAAAGCCATATTGATCGTGACGTAGTCTTCCCACGCAGGATGCTGTGGCATCGCCATCAAGAGATCATAGAGTTTATTGCGATGGCTCTTTTCTACAGCTCCCGACCATACAATGGCTCCGCAATTGAGGATACGGCTACCACCATGCTGGATCAGCAGGGCTCGCTGGTTCCAGAAACAGCTCGCAGCCTCTTTCAAGCGAAGCCTGGCAAGATTGGTTCCCTTGAAAACAAATATTTTGGCGAGCGTATTGAAAGTACCAAAGGCGACTTCGACTTCACTGTTATTTCTGCACTGCCTTCCAGGTGAAGAGCTTTCAAATAGCTGGCTATCGAGGCGGATGATCAGCTCATCGGTGACAAAGGGCGTCTCTTTCCGGCTGGTTAAGCAGAAGCCACGCTCAACCTCTTTTTTCTTGATGCCCTTCAGGCCAATTGCCACACGTGATACCGGCTTGGCCAATTCAATATTCTGATGATAGGACTGCAAGCTTTTCACCTGCACTTCACGCCCACCAGGCTGCATGAACAGCTTTTGGCCGACAGCAAACTCCCCGCCGCAAAGGCTTCCGGTCACCGTGGTACCGACACCATTAACCGTAAACACGCGGTCAATGTACAAGTGGCCGTGACGCTCATTGTCTTCGCGTTCTTCGTTAACTGTTTTATCTAGCTTCTGGCAAATATGCTGGCGCAGACCATCAACCCCTTTGCCTTGGTGGGCTGATACCGTGACCGAGTCAGGGATAAAACCCGCTATATCGAGAAACTGCTCAAGCGATTCCTCTTCGACGAGGGCCAACATATCTTCATCGACCAAATCAGATTTGGTGATCACCAAAGTGACATTCTCAATGCCCATCGAGGCTATCACCTTTAAATGGTCAGTCGACATCTGCATCCAGCCTTCATCGGCTGCCACCACAAACAACACCATATCGAGGCTCCATACCCCGGCGACCATGTTGCGAATAAAGCGTTCATGACCCGGGACATCAATCACCCCAACTGGCTCACCATTTTGGTGTTTGAAGTAGGCAAAGCCCAAATCAATGGTCATGCCTCGCTTTTTCTCTTGTGGCAAGTGCGCCGTATCTATCCCGGTAAGCGCCTTGATCAACGCTGATTTCCCATGATCGACGTGCCCCGCCGTGCCAACAACATAACTCATAGCAACACCTCCGCCAGCTGGCTACGCAAATAGGGTATTTCTGACGCTTCTATCGTTGCCATATTGAGCTGAACCTTGTCACGCTTGATCACCCCAATCACTGGCAGCGGCCATTGTCTCATCACGGCTAATAGTTTCTCTGGTGATCGCTGGTAAACAGGCTGGCTAGGGTTGATCTGAACTGACCATGAGGGATCATCCTGATCAGGCAGCGATCCGCCACCTACTGTCATCTCTGACTGAACAACCGTAATGTGGTCGTTGAAGCCATCGGCAAGTGCCTGTGCCCTTTGCTCCAGCAACGGAAGGTCAACATGGCTTTTGGTTTCCGCGACACCTTCTCCCTCTTGCTGTTGGTTGAGCTTTCTCACCACCAACTCCTCCAGCAATGAATACACGATACGGCTAGGGCGAAAAGCACGCATCATCGGATTTTTCTCAAGTTGTTTAATCAGTCCATCTTTGCCTGAAATCATGCCAGCCTGTGGCCCGCCGAGGATCTTATCTCCCGAGTAACACACCAGATCCGCTCCTGCGTCGATATAACTGGCTACGCTCGGTTCATCCGGCATCTGCTCGGTTGTTGTACCAGAGCCCTGATCAACGGCCAGGATCACATGCCCTGGCAGTGCACTCGCCAGCTCTTTCACATCCGGAGATTCCGTAAACCCCCGGATCTTGAAATTAGAGGTATGCACTATCAACACCATCGCTGTCTCATCAGTGATGGCGTCAAGGTAATCTTGTGTGGTTGTGATGTTGGTCGTCCCCACTTCCACCAGCTTGGCGCCAGATAAAGCAAGGATATCTGGGATCCTAAAGCCACCACCGATCTGAATTTGCTCGCCGCGAGATACAATCACTTCTTTACCTTTGGCGAGTTCGTGCAACAACAAATAGATGGATGAGGCATTGTTATTCACTACCAACGTGTTCTCAGCTTTAGTGAGATATTGCATCAGTTGTTGGAGTAGTCCTTTGCGCTTTCCTCGCTTGCCGGTACTCAGGTCTATTTCCAAATTACTGTAATGGGTATTCACCTCGGTGACCTGTTGCCAGAGTTCAGCATTGATCGGCGAGCGCCCCAAATTGGTATGAACAATGACCCCTGTACCATTTACCACCCGCTGCAAACGCTGCTGGTTTAGTAGCCAACAACCCTGCTCAATATTGTGATATAGCTGTTCAAGCGAGAAGAGGTGATTTTCAGGGTCTTGCAGGTGCCACCTTTTATAACGAGCCACTTGCTCGCGGACGGCATCGGCCACTACAGGGCGGCTCAAGCGCTCGATGAAAGGTGCCAGGAAAGCTTGCTGGAGGATTTTCTCAATTTGTGGAATTGACGATAAGGTGCTTATTGCCATGATAAAGCCCCAATAGTTAAAAATAAAACCGTCAGACCAAACATGCTAACAGTTATGAATTAAGTAGGGCTTAGAAAAAGTCAGGGACAATAATAGATGAAGACTTGATATAAAATCAGTGGTATTAAAATGCCGCCGTCATTTTTCACCCCTGAATAAAACAAACGGAAAATTGATATTTTATAATTTCCGAATATTTAGAAATGAGTTGGCGGAAGGAGCAGGAATCGAACCTGCCAAAGCCTATTCAGCTCACGTCGGTTTTGAAGACCGGGAGGGCCACCAGACCCCATCCACTTCCGCGTTTCGTTGGAGCCAATATACTCATATCAATCATTGAGTTAAAGCCAAAAATAATCGTTGTGTGAGCTTGCGGGCAAAGTGAAAATATTATGCAACACAATGTATTTAAGTGTGCGTTAGTTAACATTATTCTGCTTGTGTATAATTTTCCATTTTATGCTTTTATCATTTTCCAATACAGATTAATTACAGCCAATTAACATTACTCATATTTTGACTTTTCTTAACTATTTACTTTGTTTGACCGTTATATTTTTCGCAAAGAATATCCAACAAGATCAAATTTGTGCATTGAAAATAAATCTATAATACGGCGGTATATTAAAACAATAATGGACAAGAACGTGAGATACGACAGACTAGAAATTATCAGCAACAACTTGAGCCTTGCGACCCTATCCCCCCATGTCACCATTACACACCGGGATCATATTCTGGATGTACTGACGTTAGCGCGAGACAAAATTCACCTTGGCGCACGGTTAGTCTCACATCCTTTGGCGGGTAGCGTTAAGCCGCACGAAACGCCATACCGGAGCATTGTGTTACTTAATCAGCAGGATGGACTGGATATGGCATCACTCAATACCATCGAGCAAGCCATTGAGCGCTATCAAATCCTTTGCAACCCGAACCCAAGCCACTTAACGCTAACCGCTGCAGACATTCACCGCCTGTTTCCTGAAAAGCAAAACCGTGATTTTCAGTTCATCGATTTGCAACTTATCAAATCCAGCTTGAGTGCAATGGGGATTCGCTTTGCTGAATACCAAGCTGCTGTTGTCTAACTCCCCATACAAAACTTGAGGCTGTTAGCCCACGCAGCCTCAATGCTCATCAGTGTTTTCTTCTTCTAAAGCCGTCTCACATATGAGAATTGAGTAAAATTCTAACGCTCTACTGACATAACTCTAACTTTAACTCCTTCTAAAGACAGTAAAATAATTACTGGTATAAAAAATAACTAAGGGATGACATGTCGAATTTACAGACAAAGGATTCGATGTATTGTAATCGCTGGCAATCCGAGAATGTGGGCAGGGTCACTGTTGTGTGCTCTGAGCACCAGCTTGGCTGGTTACATGATACAGAGCTATCAGGGGTGGAAATCATCATCACAACCGCTGCTGATTGCTCTCGGTACAACTTAAAGCGGATCCCTTCCATCTTGTTCCATGAGCATGGGCTGATCACCAGCGGCATCAAGCTCTCGACAGCGATTCAGGATTTGGAAAAAATGCTATTGCGAAAATCTAAATACAAGAAAAGCACAGATAACTAATACGGTGTGGTGGACGTTTTCACTATTGTATATCCACCGCATTGATTGAATTTTGCAAAAGCTTGCAGCTCTAGATCGAGTGCTGCTAAAAAAGCCTCTTTTGCCTTTAATGAGCTTTCCAGGAACAAATGGATCACCTCAAGCCTAGATGCCTTCCTATTCACTTTACAGTCCGCCCTTGCAACCAACCTGCCATCCCATAGTATCGGCAAACAAAAATAGCCAAACTTACGCTTTGCCGCTGGCACGTAACATTCCAATTGGTAGTCGAAGTTGAAAATCGAGTTTGCCCTGCCCCTTTGGATCAGCAGGTTATCAAACGGAGAAAGGATCTTGGCCGTTTTACGGGAAAGGCGCTGGTTAAGCAGAGCCAATGATTCAGGGCGAACGTAATAGTCAACGTTGCTGACCTTAACCCTTTCAACCTCCCGGTTTTCCAATAGCTCGTCCAACGCAACCGAAACCTGCGCCTTCACCCCTTTAAGTAAATAGGTGATTTCACCCAAGGTGCCGATAGCATGTGACTTAAGAAAGCTAAGAACAAGAAAACGGGAATATTCCTGCTCACTGGGTATTGACGTATCAATGTGTGTCGGCAAAACCCGCTCGGTAAGATCGTATACCTTGTGGAAGTTGCGACGCTCAGTGATCATCAAATCCCCCTGCATATAGAGCATTTCTAATGCCTGCTTGGTGGGTTTGCTCTCCCACCCCGTTTTTTTGGCAAGTTTAGACTCGAAGTCTTTAGCCATTAACGGCCCGTCCGACGCTATACGTTTGAGGACATTGGACATCAGCTTGGGATCTTTCTTGAACCAGTGGTTCTGCACGCCAGAGCGAATCGCTAGCTTACGGGGCAAACTAAACCGGTAGGCGTCCATCGGCAGATAAGATGCCGCATGCGACCAATACTCGAATGCCAGCTTATCTTTAACCAATTGATCTAAATGTTGAGGTTGATACTCAGGGTTTCTGCTCCATAGGGTATGGTGGTGGGCGCGCTGGACAACTGAAATCGTATCTATTTGCACGTAGCCAAGCCGTGCCAATGCTGAATAAGTCTTTTCGTAAGCACTGGCTTTCTGTGGTTTAGCCGGCAAGCCTTGGGAAAGTAAAACCAGTTTCCTGGCTTCTGTTATAGACAGAGAGTTCATGATAATGCAGGGGGTAACCTTCCTTTGAACACCGGCTGATTGTCTCCTTTGCCTTTGCGCTTGTCCATGGCTACGTTCTCTTACCCCTCTTATGTTATAATTTTAAATTATCAATAATATAATTTTTGATAATTTCAATTAATTGTGCATTCTCCATATACTCTCTCCATCGAAACAAATCTTGTACTCATCACCAAGCAAGACATCAGTGTCTGGAGCGAATTATGAAAATGAATCACGTAGGTTTTTCCTAATATCGGTTTTAATCTTTAAATGTTGTCAGTATACATTCAGTATCTTACCAATGGGTTGATGCGTTTAATGATTATGATTTTGCAATATCTTCCTCTGAAACACTTTTACCTATTTTCATCTTCCCTCCCAATGATTAAAAAAAGCGAAGGGCATAACTCAATTATATGCCCTATGTATATTGAATAAATATTCACCAATTGATATCACTAGTAGTTAAAATTGCTTAACGAAGTAGAGCCTATCAACTTTGCCGCTTGAGTAGAGATATAGATTGAGTCTAGAATCTGTTGTCCCAGAAAGAGCCTTTGAAACAAATTATTGCGCAAAGGTGTGTTTGCCGTGATCGATGAGCTAGCCTGGGTATGAGCTAGCCTGGGTATGTCATTACTGAGGGAACATGACGGGATAAATACCAACCGATTCTGTCATGCTCCTATATTCTAGTTCCCATGTTGCTCACTCGCCTTACACGTCGATATTCATCGATTGTGATTTTTTAATCCTAAGCTCCCTAGTATTGAGTTTTTCTTCCTTCCAGATGTTTTTAATCGTGCCGATACTCACGGTGATGTCATGTTGTTTTAACTCCATCATTAATTGCATTAATGTCGCATGAGGGTTCAGCAGCGTCAGCTCGATAATCTTGTCTTCTGCGTGCTCTGGTATGCGATTCTTACTGCGCTTGAGGGGTTTATTGATGCGCTTTAACCCCATAGGCCCTTCCTCGGCCATTATTTTCTGATAGGTGTAAAGGGATTGGCGGGAGCAGCCAAGGATACGGGCGGCTTTAGAGATACTTCCAAGTTGTTCAACGAGCTCTAATGCTTCTATTTTCCGCTGAACCTCTTTGCCATATTCACTGCATTTTCGGGGCTCAACGAGTTCCGTTATATCGAGCCGACGGTGGCCAAAATAGGCAGAGAAGGTGCCGTCGAACTGACAGCGGATTTCCACCTGTTGGTTGACTATCGAATAACGGATAGGCGAGTCGATAACGTACATCTTGTTATCGAAGCTGAACGTGTGATCTCGCCGTATCTTGCGGTACTCTTTTTGCACACAGATAGTGTTGAGGTCTAAATCATCTGGTAAACGCTTAAAGGCCGAGCGTACGCTTTTCGGCTGAACCATGACGTGTTTTGCCCAGTAGTTTGGGATGAACTCTTCTTGTAGATACCGATTAGCACTTGCCATATCCGTGACTTTGTTTAATCGAAGTTCAGGCACAAGCCGATCTTGGAAGGTATCGAAGGATCGCTCTATACGCCCTTTGCCCTGTGGTGAGTTGGCGAAAATAATCTCGATACCGAGCTCCTCACAGGCACGCTGCATTTGCGAGAAGTTGCTGCGCTTAGGGCCGCCAAAAATACCGGCTCTATCCACGTAAAGGGTTTTGAATATGCCTCGTTTTTCGATATAAGCCCGCATCACTTTCATGCACCCTTCCGTGGTTTCAGACGGGAAAAACTCAGCATGGATATCACTGGTGGCATCATCAATGATGGCAATCAGGCAAGACCGTTCATCACCGAACCAGCGATGGGGGCTACCATCCATTTGCAACATGAGCCCAGGCGATTCCATACGCTCACGATACTTTCGGACTCGGCTTCTGCGTCGCTTGGCACGCTTCACGTGATGGATATCATGGGCCCACGACCGCAGGGTTTCACGTTTGATTGAGAGTCCTTCATTCTTCGCCAGGAGCTCTGATAGGTGTTGCAGGTTGAAGTCGTAATACTTGGTCTGGATGAGGTTTTGCACCTCTTTCTTGAGCGACTCTGGGATTTTATTAACAGGAGCACGGCCTTTGTTGCCATGAATAACGAATTGAATGCCTTCTTTCCGATAACGGTTCAAGTAACGTTCGATTGTTCTGCGTGACTTGCTGAGCAAGGTTGCGGCGCTATTGATACTCATTCTGCCGTCGATAACTTTGGCAATAATATCGACAGTGAACTGGGATTTGGAATCCATGTAGAACATCCTTAGCACCTTTTAAAGCTCCATTAATTACTTTAAAAGGTACGCTAAATGAGTTCCGTCAAATTCCCTCGGTAGTTAACGTAATGACAAAGTCGCTTGGTAGTTAACATACGACAGAATCGCTTGGTGATCACATGAGCTAGCCTGGGTAGCTAGCTCGAAGCTGGACAGAACCGTCTTAGAGCAATTACTTCAATTAGAAAGGTACGAATAACATTTTGTATTAGAAAATCGCTTAGTGAAGTGTTCAGTCCAGCTGGCGCAGTTCATACGTGCAGGTGGTGCCTGATTGTACTTATATCGAGAGATTACCAAAGAAGCTTTCACTGCTTAAGTCACGAAGCGACTGAAAAAACAGACCTCCCGTAAACTTTATAACAGACACGATATTAAAAATGCAAAGTATCAACCATTTTCGATAGGCCAATCAAATACCTCAGATCATTTCATATTGGAATCACGCCGCTAACATTCAACAACGAGATCCATTAAATTGTATTATTAAGTTATATTTGAGTAGTTCCAAACTCCTTCAAGCTTTGGTACAGCCCACCACAATACGCCAAGTAAACACACTGAATATAACATGGAAATACCAATAAAAATGAACACTAGTATGCAAATGACCATTCCAATTACAGCCACTATCTTTGCTGTTTTTTTAAGGAGTTTTACTGCACTCCACATTGCAAATAGGTAGATAAGAACAAAGATACTATTCGCCAAAGTGAGAAATGCTTCAGTATCAACATCGAATATATCACCCAATACGCATGATACCACTAATATTGCCCCAACAAATAGTGTCGCCTGTTTAGGCACTCCATTATTTGAAATCATTGCAAGCTTACTTTCTGGCCGATATTCCCTTGCAAGTGACCAAACCATACGAGATAAACTTTGAGTGTATAAGTTAATAGTCGAAAAACAAGCGAGGAATCCAACAACACTAATTATCCATATAGCACCTGATCCAAATAGCTTACTCGTTAACAAAGGTATTGACGTGATATTAACATTACCACTACCATAAGCATGAAATTCAAGGATCAACGTAGAAAACAGGTAATACACTGTTCCTGCAACCAAACAGCCAATAATAATAGAAATTGGGTAGTCTCTTTCTGGATTTTTAAAATCCTCTCCCATATGGGCGAATGCTTCAATGCCGACAAAACACCAAAACATCACCGAAATAGCCATCGTAATGTTTGACACATGTTCAATTGGGTTTGAACTTGGGAAAAGAGTAAGATTTGTTGGTTCAGCTCGCCATATGAATGCCGCAACCAAAACCATGATTCCGATTGCAATTAAAGTTTGAAACCGACTTGAAGACTTTATTCCAATCAAGTTAATTATAATGAGTAAAATCACTACAAGAAGTTGAGTAACTAACGAACCAGATAAATAATCTGGTAAAAACTGCTGTGCAAAACCACCAGCAATTGTAATTGCCGCTGGTATACCTACAGGTATCACACTAATAAACAGTAACCCTATAGCCTTTTCCAACCTTTCCCCGAACGCCTGTTTTACAAAATACGCTGTACCTCCAGCGTGAGGGTAGCGGCGTCCAAGTGCTGCAAATGTTATAGCAATAGGACACACCGCAATAATGAGAAACCACCATGCCCATAGAATCTCATGCCCTGCAATACTTGCCGCGATTGCTGGTACCATAAATAGACCGGTGCCAAGCAATGTTGTAGACATCATCCCAATTCCGCCAAGTAGCGTGATATCACTTTTTAACTCAGACATAATTATGTTTTATCTTTCTTGTTTTTATATGAAAAAATAGTTTTAGAACACAACTGTAAAGCTAAAACATTCATATTATTAACTTCTAATCGTCATTCAAAACAATCAAAAATTGACACATTACATATTGTAATATGTATTCATATTTACCATTCAACCTAATTAACTTGTTAATATGATACAAATAAACTATCGCCACTCAGGAAAAAATGTCCGATTTTCTCTTGACACAATTAATGAAATATCGAGCAGAGATCATATTTTTAATAACTAACATCGGAAATACTCACTCTTCTTGATATATACGAAGATGATAATACATATGATTAAGTTCAACCCAAATTTATAATAAGTAATATATTCGATTTAATAGGTAAAAGGAAAAGCACTGCTTACTTCAAATCATTCGGTTTAGTAACCAGCACCTAATAGCCGCGAGACCACCCTCAGCTATTAGGCTGCCATCAGTTTTCAAATATACACTACTTATTTAATACTTTGGTTATGTCAACAGCATCATGACGCTCAGCCAACTGCTCGTTGTCATCTCCCCATACTCGGTTGACAATTCGGCCACGCTTAACTGCTGGGCGATCGGCAATTTCTTTAGTCCAACGCATCAGGTTCGGGTAGCTATCAACACCAAGAAACTCTTTTGCATTGTATAGATTCCCTAACATCAGGTTGCCATACCATGGCCAAGTTGCAATATCAGCAATCGTATACACATCACCTGCTAAGTAGCGGTTATTGGCAAGGTGCTTGTCTAGTAAGTCCAGCTGGCGCTTAACTTCCATCGTAAAGCGGTTAATTGGATACTCAAACTTTTCCGGCGCGTAGTGGTAGAAGTGACCAAAACCACCTCCAAGGTAAGGCGCTGAGCCATGGAGCCAAAACAACCAATTTAAGGTGTTAACCCGTTGAAGTTGGTCAACCGGTAGAAACTCTCCAAATTTCTCGGCTAGGTGCATCAGAATAGATGCTGACTCAAAGACCTCGATTTGCTGCTCACCACTACAATCAACCAGCGCAGGGATCTTAGAGTTTGGGTTAACCCCAACAAAGCCTGAAGAAAACTGGTCACCCTCGCTGATGCGGATAAGATGCGCGTCATATTCAGCCTCGGGATAACCCGCAGCCAACAACTCTTCCAACATAATTGTGACTTTCTGGCCATTTGGGGTTGCAATCGAATAGAGTTGTAATGGGTGTTTACCCACCGGTAATGCCTGCTGATGGGTGGCACCTGATACAGGGCGATTAATCTTGGCCCATTCCCCACCGTTTTCAGAATCATGGGACCATACCTCTGGTGGAATATAATTACTCATAAAATCACCTTATTTACCACGTTGCTCTTTCGCAAAATTTGATGGGTAAAGTGCACGCTGTCCCTCATCATCCATAGTCGATTTAAATGTCAGCTCACTATCTATATTACGTGCCTTTGCTACGGCCGGACGACTGTCTATCTGCTCAAACCAACGCTTCAAGTTCGGGTATGGTGCAAGCCCATCTGCATTGAGCACAAAGCGGGCCTTGTCAATCCATCCCCATGCTGAAATATCTGCGATCGTATATTCATTACCAACGATGAATTCACGGCCCTCTAAGTGCGTATCCAATACTTCGTAATGACGCTGGGCCTCACGTAGATAGCGGTTCTGAGCGTATGGAATAGACTCTGGGGCTTTGTGCTGAAAATGAACCGACTGACCTGAGAATGGACCTAGACCTGAAGCAATGAACATCATCCAAGATAAAAGTTCTGCACGATCTTCTGGCAGGCCACCTAGCTTACCGGTCTTTTCTGATAGGTACATTAGGATAGCACTCGAATCGAATACACGCTGACCGTCATCCATGATGGCCGGTGTTTTGCCATTAGGGTTGATGGTGCGGTACTCTGGTGTATGCTGTTCCCCTTTCATGGTATCAACAGCTACCAATTCAAATGGCAGATCAGTCTCCGCTAGAAACAGAGCGACTTTCATTGGATTTGGGGTCTGGTGGAAATAAAACTTAAGCATCGTAAAACTCTTCGCGGTTAAATTGTAGGTATTCAATATTAGCGAAAGCCAATATGTCGTTTATATAAACCTTATTTGCACTAATCAGGCAAAGTGCCAATAAGGAAAAATTAATTCGCTTCAATAACTTGAGACAAGACTTGTTTATAGTTTTCCACTGGATGAGCGCCAGTTATCGCACTTTCACGATTAATAATGACCGTTGGTACCCCTTCGATACCAAGTTGTCGCCACTGCTGTTCTACGCTGCGGATCTTCACTTTACGGCTCTCATCTTCAAACACTGAGGTGTCTGCCTCAATACCAACGCTTCCTGCTTCCGCTAGTAAAACTTGGCGATCTGAGACGTCTTTATGCTCACTGAAAAATGCGGCAAACAGGCGTTGCTTTAATTGATGCTGCAACCCCTGTTCATGCGCGAGATCCAACAGCATATGGGCATCGAAGGTATTAACCATGCGCATGTCTTCGCTATAGTTAAAAGAGAAATCATGCTCTGTGCCAAGCGCCTTGATGTTAGTACGGGCACGCTCGCTATCTTCACGGTTAGAGCCGTACTTGCGCAACACGTGTTCACGTAAGTTCTCACCTTCTGCCGGCATCTGTGGATTCAGTTCGAATGGCTGCCACTCAATCTCTACCTTGTCGGCAATACCCAATTCGTTGATTGCTTCTTCTAGACGCTTATAACCGATAATGCACCATGGGCACACCACATCAGAAATGATATCTAGCTTGATTTTATCAGCCATATTCTACCCTTTGCTTGCTATTTGCTAGCCTACATCGTCAGCGTCAAAACGGTATTTACCGTGAAGAAATTAATAAAACCGCTACACGAATATTGAAGCTAATTTATGGAAGTTAACTATGTTAGTAGCTCCCGAACCTAAAAGCCCTCACGGCTTAAGCTTGAGAAGCGAGGGGAAAAATGCCATTTTCCTTACGGGCTTTGCCTGCAAGTTACTTTTATCGATTCGGTCATAGATAACATTTTTTAATACTATAAACCCATTTGAACGACCGCTCAAGATATTTTTGAACGAATACTCAAAAATATTTACATCGAGACGTTATATAGCTGATTAATATATAAAAAAACCTCCAACAGGCGGTTATGGAAGCATTTAATTAAATGGTGGCTGAGTGAAGATGGCATCGACTAACTGGGTTAACTCTTGCTGGCTCAACGTTTGCCTATTTGCCCTTGCATAGTTACGTAACCCTAATATTTGCACCTGCAAGTAACGCGCTAACTGTTTGGGATCTTTATCCGCAGATAATTCACCTTCAAGTTGTGATTGCTTTAATAGCTCAGTAAATCGAGCCTCAGCCTGCTGTAACAACTGTTGAGCAAAAGCCAATAATTCTGGCTGCTCATCCGTCAGTTCAGCCACACTTTTTTGCAGCATACACATACCATTAGGTGCTCCTTGCTGGGTATCAACCACTACCTTGCGGGTAAATAAAGCGAGCCCCGTGAGCGGACTCCCAGCCTCTTTGAGGCTATTGTTAAGCGCCGTTGCGCTTAACCCTGCATAATGAACCAACGCTTCCTTATATAAGCCTTCTTTGCTGCCAAAGGCGGCATAAATACTACCAGGACGCATATCAATCACATCCTGTAAGTTGCGCATAGAGGTGCCGTTAAAGCCCTTTTGCCAATATAGGTCAGTCGCCTTCTGTACTACCAAGTCGCGATCAAATTTAGCCTTCGTTGCCATAAGTAGAGACTCAAAATGAATTGAAATATGTCTACATTATACTTGAACTATCGCTCAAGGCTAGTTTAAATGCACGAAAATACATTTATGATGTATCATCATGAAAAGTAAGTACTATTGATTTAGATGGTATATTGGACTATTCCCTAGGCATACATATGGGTTGTTAGTAATAAAAAATTTTGATGAATATATTTTTAAACTCTATTAAAATATTTGTATTAGAATTTTATCTATTTAATTGAAAAATAAAATATCACTAAAAAATAAAACGCTGGTCTTGGCCAGCGTTTACATTAATTGCCTTTCTTGTAAAGATAAGCATTCAACCATGCAATAGAAAGAATAACCAATGTGAACACTGGTGGCTTTGATTGGAAAGGAAGTACTTCAGCTGGCACATTCGGTAATAAGTGAACATACACTGCAACGAACATAATAACAGTAGTTAATGCTGTCGATGCATACATAATCAAGGTTCTCATATCACGCGCTAGCGATCTCCCACCGATTGTAATCACCAAAAGAAGTGCACCTGCTGCCATTTCACCCAGTTGGCCAGCCCAACGCGAAAGAAATGGGAACGGTAGTTCACTAAGTAAAATTTGCTGCGTGAACATTGTGTTGAACGGTTCGAAGAACTTCACCGTACCCGCCATCAGTAGAAAAGCCCCGAGCAAGCCGGTCAAGATTTTCTGTGATTTAAGTATTACTGAATCTCTGGAGTCATATCTTCGATATAGGAAAAAACCCGTGATGATCATCATAGAACCAATCAATGCCAGTTCCAATAAAAGTTGTTGTGTATTCATGCTACAATCTCTTAATATAAGATATTAACCGACAAACATATTGCCAGCACTATCATCAGTTAATTTACACTTTAATAAAATCCTGCAATATAACCCACCACGAAAATTATGCTATATTCAGTAACTATATTTAATTTGTCATCAACCCATCATTTTCTGTATTCGTAAGTAACTTATTGACGGTTTACTTATATATAGCTATCTTCAATGGTGGGTTTACCATAATATTTAATTTTGTGTTAAGTTCTATTATGTTGTATCTGATTAATTATTTTTCGGAACCGGTTCAAGTAACACTTTCGATACAAATATCCGAACTGTCGGTGCAACCACTGCAAGTAACATCAGTGCAGAAGGAAGCATCTGGCATACAGCAGCTAACCAAGCTTTATAAAAAGACATGCCATCAGGTAACGTCTTGTAAGCCATAATTGCTGGCATGCTAAGAAGCATAGTGGGTAGAACCATCGAGACCATGAGTGGATACTGGTATTTGCGTGGAAATTTTTTCATGTTGACACCTCATTCATTTGTTGGATTATTTTAAACAACCAGGCTGTCACCAAAAACAGTCAATGTTGAATCAAAAGCGTGCAAATATGAAAGCTAAAGACATTTCAAACCTATATCTTTTTTGCCAAGCGGTAGAGTGCGGTGGTTTTGCTGCTGCAAGTTTAGTCACTCATGTTTCTGCTCCGACACTCTCCCGTGCCGTTGCACATCTGGAAGAGCAATTAAGTGAAAAATTGGTTCACCGAAATGCCAAGCAATTTCAGCTAACAACTGCCGGTACCGAATACTACAACCGTTTTGCAACAATATTCTCTCAGCTTGATGAACAGTGGATTCAACTCTCCAACAGCCAGCCTTCCTTGACGGGGGAAATCAGAGTTTCCTGCCCTGAACCGTTTGCTGATTATTTCCTACAGCAAATCGCGATTGACTTCATGGAATTGCACCCCGATGTGACCATTTCTATTCAGTTTAGCTCTGGGACCGAACGTTTTTTTGATGATCAAATTGATCTGGCCCTTGCGACCGCTCCCCCACATGCATCACACCTTATACAGCGCCGCCTTTTCCAGTCTCCACTCGTGCTGGCAGCGTCTCCTGAATATATTGAAAAATATGGTGCTCCTGAGCGGGTCGAGGAATTAATCCACCATCGATTACTTGCAGGCAATGATATGCCATATTGGGAGTTTATCGAAGATGGAAAACCTATCCGTATCCCTTTTCAGTCAAAGTATGCCATTAGCAGTTTACGGTTAACCATTAATGCTACCCTCTCCGGTGTGGGAATATGCCTTATGCCCCTCGGCCCTTTCGACCAGTTCTCTGAACAAGGTAAATTGCTACCCATCCTGCCAAATGTTGAGTGCCCAACAGGAAAAGCGTACATGGTGTGGGCCGACAGGAAGCTCATACCAGCCCGGGTCGCTGCTTTTCGAGATATGGTGTTTGAACGATTCCAGCATCCCGTTGGTTTTTTGAATTCAATAGTCGAAAGTACAAACTAAATTGGAAAGCCCATCTGATGGGCTTTTTACCAGGGTCTGCTTACACCTTAAGCTGGCTATTTAACGCTCTTTCTAACCAAATCGATCCCATTTCAGCTACATACTCTACATCGTCTTTGTTTTGAAGTAAGTGGTCAGCACCTGGCAAGGCAAGAAATGATTTAGGCTGTGGTAAAGCCGAATAGATATAACCCGCATTCTTGATATCGACCGTATCATCATCGGGAACATGAATCACCAGACTGTTAATACCCTTTAACGATCCCAATCTACCCCGTTGATCTAACTGTTTCAAATCAGCCAAAAAACGCTCCCCGATGGTGAAAGGCCGCCCAGCCAACACCACGTTTGCCTGCCCATTCTCTTTGATTTTACCAATATGCTCTTCGAATAAATGAAGAATATGCTTGGGTTCAAAAGGTGAACCAATGGTGATAACCGCTTTTATAGAGTGCAACTGCCCCGCTACAGCCAACGAAGCCGTGCCCCCGAGTGAATGGCCCACCAATGCAGATATGTCCATCCCCTGCTCAGACATCCATGATGCCGCAATTCCCAAATCTTCGACATTAGTGAGAAAAGAGGTATCAACAAACTCGCCACCTGAGCCCCCAATACCACTAAAATCGATTCTCAGCGAAGCATAGCCATGCTTAGCTAGTGCTTGGCACAGGCGTTTTTCAGGCAGGAAATCTTTGCCACAGGTAAAACAATGTGCAAAAAGGATGAAAGCTTTGGGGGTATCATTTGGCATTTCTAAGATTGCAGCCAATTGTTTGCTTTGATGCGTGAAGGCGACTTGGTGAGTGCCCGGGGGGTACGTTGCTGGCTCTTGCATAGTATCTGTGAGCTGCTGATATATTGCACTCCCTACGTCGCCATCTCTAGCGGCAAACAAGAGAGACAGTATTATCCCCCTCGCAGCACTATCCCCGCCAACCAGCGCATTTTCACTGAGGCAATCTGCAAAGCTGCCATCAAACAGAAGAGCAAAATACAGTGTCAACGGAAATGCTTCAGGGGTATGGCATGTAGTCCCCATCTGGGTAGCCACCTCAACCGGTGGCTCTCCTGAATTCAAACATTGCTTAACCTTCAGGATATGTTTCTCAGGTTCAAGCTCAGTATATGCGCCTTGAGTAAAGCTCATTTCACAGGCTTCAGAGAAAGAGTGCCCTTGCTGGACAGAGAAAACCATCCTGACAAAAAACTCAGCTGCATCTGCCACACATTCAGGACTATGGGTGATACTAGTCTGTTCACGGGCGGCTTGGATCGTGGCTTCAAGGGTGAGGTTCAAATCGAGCAATGGGGCAAGCCTCGATGCCCCCGCAAGGTCATTGGAATCTGATCCATGCCCAACATTTTCCAGAGATTGTTTAGTGGCGCCATCAAGATACCCATCATACCCAGCCATTGCACCTATCCAGTGTTCACGCCACGTATTCTCGTTAAATGCATCTTGTATATCCAGATATTGTTTAAAGATAACAATCTGATCGCCATAGTGGGTCAGCTGGCCAGCTCGTCGGTTGGGATGATAGTTAGTTTGAGGATCAGTTAATGTGTAGACCCCATTTGGGTATAACCGTTTGAGTTTACTTGGATTATATACCCAGTGAGGGCCTAGCGATAACGCATCGGCTGCGAGTGCCGCATTGGTAAATATACCCATTGATAACTCCTATCTGTGGCTCGATTCATTATCAGAAGTAACTATGGTTGAGCCCTCATCCTAAAGGTAAGTAAAAAGTCATATATCGATTGAGTCCACCTTATCCATCTCGACTGTTAGTGGGTGCGATTGTTTTTCATGATCGGTACGAGTAGAAAGCCGTTCAGACATCCCCAAAGCGTATTGTTGTCTCATCTCAAGATAATGTCTTACCGTTGGCGCCTTTGCCTTAGACAATGCCATCGATTGGTTATTGTTATCACGTCGAAGATTCACATTAGCCGTGCTCTTTTCTTGGTTAACATGAGTGCTGGAACTGGACATATCAGCATGTGCCGAAATTGAACCAAAGAATAAAGTCATCATTGCCAATCGTATTGCTATTTTCATCGTGTCTACCGTATCGCAGTGAACAATGACGACATCTTAAAAGCAAATAATCGCGAGCAAAAGATTCAAAATTGAATTTGAACCTTTCACCATTGCACGCATACATGCATGTTCAGTAGTCTACCGCACCTCTTATCGGATAGTGGTTATCAGGATCCCTGATCCACACCAAGCCATTGAATAATGTCAAAATCTCCGGCCTAACAAAAGGGTTGTTCGAGATATCAACAACATGCAGGTTACCCAATTCGTTAACAACAAACAAAGCCGGCTCTGGAAAGTTATGGTCGGTCTCTTGCGGTGAGCGCGGCTCAGAGATGTATAACCCCAGTTGTTTCATTTGCGTTTCAGACAGGCCATAAGCAAGGGGCAGTGACACCCCTAGCTCCCCAGCATACTCTTCTGTCTGACCTTTCGAATCCGCAGACACTGCAATAATGTCGATTCCGGCTTCGTGAAATTGCCCATAGAACCCATCCAGCTCTTTTAGGTATCTGGCACAGACCGGACAATGCTTGCCTCGATAGACAAAAATCGCTTGCCATCGCGCCCCATGCTGTGATCCACCAAGCACGGCTGAACCACTGTTGAGCATTTCAACATTGAGGATCGGAAAGGGGTACCCAGACTTCAGTTTCGTAGACATCGTATCCACCTATTATTCGTTGCCTTATGACCAAGCGAACTTTTCAAACACTTTGTCAACCGGCGTTCCGGTAATGTGGTTCGTGTAATTACTCATAACCTTCATTGATACCCCGAGCACAATTTCTAACAACTGCTGCTGTGAATAACCCGCCGAATAAAATGTTTGAAGCTCACCGGGAGTGAGATGACCTCTATTTCTAACCATTGCCAATGTCGTGTCGTGTAATACCTGCAATTTATCCGTTGTCATTGGCTGACGGTTTCTTAAGGCTTCAGTTAGCGCAGGATCAACTTTCATTGAATGCGCGATGCCGGTGTGCGCTGGCACGCAATAATGACACGCATGCTCAACATTAACCGTCTGCCATACCACGGTTAGCTCTTCCGCATCCAATGAAGATTGCTCAAATAATTTACCGATAGTTTGATAAGCTTCTAAAATTGCGGGGGCTTCTGCCATCACGCCGTGCAAATTGGGGATCATGCCAAATGATTTCAGCGAGTTTTCTAACAATGGTTTACTTGTATCTGGCGCGGACTCTACAGTATGAATCGTAAATGAAGACATATTGGTGTTCTCCTGTGGGTTTAGGAATAGTCAGCTCAACAGGTGTTTCAAATACTCATCTTTCGCATCTAGCTGCAAAAAATGTCCTGATTGTTCAATTTTCGAGACTTTTATAACATTCAATGTCTTTTTCAATAAGACGCCGGGTCCATCCCAGGGTTGATGGGGATCCTGCATCGCCCATATGAGGTGTGTTGGGGTTTTTACATTGCGTAAACTGGTCATGATGTCAACGGTATCGCTATTATCCAAGCTCGCCAGTAAGGCAGAAAAGTTATTACGCCCAGATATGGTGGTACATTTGCGATCAATAAATACGGTCGACATGAGTTGCTCAGTGATCTCACCCTTGTTCACAAAAGTACTCTTAATAAATTGGGCTAACCCCTGTGGAAGCTCAGTCTCTGCTGCAAGGGTGGTAAACTGCCCCGATCTGGCTAAGTCTATCAACACATTCATTTCATCGACCGGCCAGGAATCCGCTGCAATGGAATTGGATATCGTCAACTTTTTATAAAGCACCTCATTAAAAGTCACTAAATATTGGGCAACGCCTCCCCCGATATCATGAGCAACGAGCCAAATATCCGAGAACCCTTGCTGGTATAACCACTTATTAATGAGTGCTGCTGTTCCCTTGATGCCATAGTATTTATCTTCAACCACTTGGGTTTCACCGAACCCCGGCATATCGAAAGCGAGCGTATAATACCCTTGCTCTGAAACCTGCTCGACAGTCTTTAACCACAAAGTCGCATTTGCCGGGATGCCATGAATAAAAATAACTACAGGGTGATTTTTGTTGCCTGCCTCAAGCACGGACAGTATATTACCGTCCACATCATAACAAACTCTTTTCATCTATCTTTCCCCATCAAAAAGTGCCCGCTAGCTAAACAACCAATAGAGCCCTGCTGCCAAGATGGCCAGCACCGAAGCAATCAATAACGCTGCTGATACTCCTCTATTCTCAATCGTCTGGCTACCAAATAAAGACGTCGCTTGTCCCCATATCATCATTGGGGGGGCTACACGCCACATTTCTTTCTTGGCCTGTTCGCCAGCCTGTCTCAAAACATAGGGCAGATAACCCATGGCCTTCGTCAACGGTTTAACCATGGCCTGGCTTTCTTTTTGAGGGGTAGGTGCCCCAGTTGCGGCAGCTTCTAAAGCGTCATACAAGTTATCTTCATCATTGGCAAATAACGAGCGGAAAACAATAAATCCATCTTCGTCAATAATATAGGCTGAGTTTGGTTTGGTATCTAACTGTTGATGGAAATCACCCTCAATCGAATCTGATACCACAGTCCAAGGAATTAAATGTTCATGCTTTAACTCCACGGCATGTTTGAGCTTGTCCTCAAATGTTGACGGTTGGTGGATATTTTCAGCTGGGTGGGCTTCCCGGACATTCACCATCAGGAATTCAACATCATTGCCAAAAGCTCGATAGAGGCGTTTTAGAACCGGTATCGACGCCGTCGTCATCGGACAGGTCATGGAGCCGACAGTTAGGAAGACCGGTTTGCCTGAAAAGCTTTGCCAAGAGATCTGTTCACCGGTTGTCGACACCATATTGATTTCCGGTATTTTATCGCCCGCAGCCGGCTTTCCTTTATTGAACCTCATGTCATCCATCAACAATGACATCGAGATATGGCTGAATCTATAAGCTGTTGTGTTTGCCATACATCCCCCCGATATAAAGAGCTTGATTAATCATAGAGTCCATTAACCACCATTTCTTTCTAGATGGGTTCAAAATATTACCAAAAAGGTTCATTCTTTTATTTAAAACCACCTGTTAGCTCCTGTGTAAATAATATAGACTTGGAATAGTTTGTTTTTATAGTCAAAAAATCTTGGATATATAGGGTTGAGTGAACTTAACTGATATAAATTTGAACCAATATAAGAGGCATTCCACTGAGAGTGAATTAGAATAACATTCAATCCATTATATGTTGGATTCATTTTTGACCAAATTTATATTTTTATTCACAACCCTTATGATGTTTACAACTAATTTATATTTGCAAAGAATACACCTTCCGGTTTGTTAACTGAAATAATAACCCAACACTGATTAATCGAGATGGGGTGCCCATATTCATACAAAGTAATCTAGACGACTAATACCTTGACTTGATTATGAAAGAGGAAAGATAAATGAATGAGGATAGAAGAAAAGCAATTAAGAATATTGCGGGACTCACGGCTGGTACTGTTCTTGTGCCGTCTGTCATGGCTCAGTCAACCGTAGGTATGAAAACGGCAGGTGTTGCTTCGGCAAGTCAGGAGAAAGGTGCCAGCAATCGCGCCGCTAACCCCAACGCTCAAACCATATTGATCACTGGCGCAGGCAGTGGTCTAGGGCTTGGAACAGCACTAGGACTCGCCCAACAAGGCCACAATGTTATCGCTAGCGTTGAAATTTGGTCACAGTCGACCACGGTGAAAAAAGAAGCGAAAAAAGCTGGTGTTGATATTGAGGTCATCAAACTCGATGTGCTGAGTAAAGATGATCGCGAGTATGCTGCTTCTTTTGATATCGATATTTTAGTGAATAATGCAGGTATTGGTGCGACTGGGCCAATCGCAGAAATGCCGATGCATTACTTCCGACAGGTCATGGAAGTCAACACCTTCGCGGCCATTGAGCTGACGCAACTTTTTGCCAAGAAGTTTGTTGAGAAAAAAGCAGGGAAAATTGTCTTTTTATCTTCGATTGCTGGACTTACCACCTTCCCATTTTTGGCCCCTTATCATGCCTCCAAATTCGCCCTAGAGGCCGCGGCACAATGTTTCCATACAGAGTTGACCCCTTTAGGTGTTCGCGTCTGCACGATTAATCCTGGGCCGTATGATACTGGGTTTAATGATCGTATGTATGATGTTGTTGACCAATGGTATGACCCCAACGTTAACTTTACGCCTGAGAAGCCCATCCGTGATATGCAGCAAACGATGGCCTCACCAGGCTTTCAGTTCGACCCTGAAGAGATGATTGATATGATGGTTAAAATCATACCAATGAAAGAAAAGCATAAGTTCCGTATCATGCTCCCTGAGGACTCCGTTGTTATGTCGAAAGAGGGCCAGCAGAAAATGTGGGAAATGGATGTCTGATATCAATCTGATAAGATTACAATTCCCCGCCTTTATGGTGGGGACTCTCCATCCACTCATCTGAAAATGCCCCTCTCATTACCCACGACTGTTACTAAAATAAGTGAACTGCCTTGACTATCGATTCCATGGCGCAAGGCAAATTTTAGCGTTGACAGGCAAGCAGATAACTGGTTGATATTGGATCAATTTAAATTGTTGCCACCACTTTGCCACATAACTTAGCAATAAACCCGCATAAACATGGTCTAGTCTATAGTCAGATGTAAGAGGGTGTTTTATGCAAATAGTTAGTTATGAGGGTTTTCCTGTTTTTGTTCGCAAGGAGCTTGGCAATGTTAGTCGGGAACTGAAGCCTGAATTGGCAAATGCAGCCTGTTTTGCATTTGTCACGGGTGATGATTTTTACCTATTGGAGCAAGTGACCCGTATTTTAATTAACCCAGATCATGGGTTTATTGCAAAATGCACCAATATGTTCATTGAACAAAGTTCGGCCAGCGCCAAGGGGTATGTGACAGGCATATTCTTCCATCCAGAAATGATTGACACTTTGTTTAACAATGAATTATCTGGCATTAAAAAAAGCTCTAATTATAATATAAAACAAGTAAAAATAAGTGCTATTTTGGAGACTTATTACCAGAGCATTGAGCATCTTATCGATAACCCAGAGCTTGCCGATGAATTAATGATAAAAAATAAATTACGGGAGCTTATCATCATCTTGGCCAAGCATGTAAATATTGACTCTGAGTCAGATTTTTTATCATCGCTGTTTCAGGTTCATTATGAAAAGTTCGAAGATATCATTGAGAAAAATAAATACACAAACCTTAGCCTTGATGAATTGGCTCTACTATGCAATATGAGTCGCTCGACGCTTAAACGACGGTTCATGGCCGTGTACGGCACAACGCCTAAGCACTACCTTAACCACCAAAAGATCAATAAAGCCATTGTATTGCTAAAAAACCGAGAAAACAGCATCGAAAACATTTCCTATGATGTTGGTTTTAAATCTGTTTCAACTTTTTACCGAGTATTTAAAGAAGTCACTAACCAATGTCCTTCAGAGTTTTACAAATAACAGAGAACTAATCGTGCAGGAAAAGCGATAATTAGGGTCGTATAAATTGACATAAAAATGGCCCTAATTAAGAGGCGTGGTTAATTTTTCCACTTTATGCTTAAGAAACATGTATCTTTGCCATCAAGGTCAATGAATGTTCAAGTTAACCCTCTTAACTGCATCGTTCGCCATAGTTAGCAGTCAAGCCTATGCAGATAGGCTGCTCCCTACCCCAAAGAGACCGGGCTTAAGTGGCAATGTCGGCATTGGGGCAGCCTTTTTTGATGTTGAATCCAATTTTATTGCGGGAAACCGGTTTGTTGACTTGGATAATGAAACCACACGGTCATTATCTGAGGGGCCTTCGAGTGATTCCACCTTTTCACCGGATATCCAATTGGATCTCCGATACACGTTTGACAACAACCGAACACAGTTATTTTTCGGTAATGCCCTAACGGATTTAGTCAGGTTAGACTTTTCTCAACAAGTAGGTATTAGGCACTATCACTCGCGATTGGGGACATTCTCTGCCGGGTATGTGTTTTCTGCGGTGCCGACAGAAGTTTGGGCCGACCCATTCGAGGCTGAGTCTGAGCGCTCACGCACCGATCGTGATTCTAATGGTTTCAAATTAGCCTTCGATGATATTGGTGGAGTCCCTGTCGGTGTCAATTACACTTTCAGAAAGATAGATATTGATAATGAAGCCAGTGGTACTGCGTTATTGAGGGATGGGGAGCTAACTCCCGCAGATATAGCTTTGCTTGACCGTGAGGGTGATTTACATCGATTGGAAATCATTGGCTTATATGAAATATCACCTAAGCACAAAATCGCCCCTCAACTCACCTACAGTAACCTTGACGCTGACGGGGGTGCAGCATCATCCGATGTCTATAATGGACAATTGTCGTACTTATACACCCGCGACAACTTATCTTGGGTGGCAACCGCTTTTGTTGCCCAACGTAATTACGATGAGGCAAATCCGATTTATAACGAAAAGCCAGATACAACAGGGGTTGGCATTAGCACCTCCCTACTGGCCCACGACATTATCCCGTATAAGAATTGGAGTATACTCGCTGGGCTCTCATGGATTAACGGTGACTCTGACATTGAGTTTTACGACTCTGAAATCTTAGCAGGCAATCTCTCCATCATTTACTTTATTACCCCCAACTAGAACATATACCAATATAGCTATCCCAAGGCCACTGATCGCTTTTTAACCTCAGTGGCCAAATAAGAAGGAAATCATTGCGTGATAATGGCGTTCACAATCTCAGTCATGGTGTTTCCGGAGATATCGGGTTTTTTGTACAAGGGATTATACGGCCAATTCAAACGATCGATATAAGCTGCTTTCATTCCAGCATTTAACGCCCCGTGTGTATCCCAGTCATGGGTTGCAATGAGTCGCAGCGCATTCATCGGTAAACCCAATTTATTTCCTAAATAGGCATATGCCATAGGATCGGGTTTAAATGTACCAGCTTCCTCCACCGATACAATATGATCAAAATAATTCGTTAAACCAGCGTTGTTGATTTGCGACGACACCAAACTCAAGGAGGAGTTTGAATACGCAACGGTTTGGTATCCAGCGGCACGTAATGTCTGCAGTGTATCTATTATATCATTATGCGGTTTAAGGTTAGAAAATTCCGACAGAATTTCATTGGCATCATCATCTTTTATTTTTTTGCCCAACCGAGATGCGACAGTCTCTAATGTCAATTTAGATAGTGTGGCAAAATCAGATTTTACACCCGTTACTATAGAAACCGTTGACGTATGCAACAGCATCGAAAACCATAACATTTGGATATTTTCATCACCCAAAACCCGTTTAAACTTTGGCTTTAGTGAGTCTAGATTTAGAACCGTTTCATTGATATCAAATACTATCGTCTCTTTCATAACCCATTGGCTCCTTGTGTATTTCTTGCTACACGAAAAGGAGAGGCCCTGCCTCTCCTTTCCAAGTGTTTAGAAACGGTAGTCAACCGACCACACCACTTGTTGGGTGTAATCAATGTCGGTACCCTTTTCACTGTAGTCTTGATCTAGGTAACGGTAAGTGATTTCAGTTGACCAATTGCGATCGATTTCATACATTGCACCAACCTGGCCGCCCCAGACAAAATCGGTTGAGCTTTTACCGTTTAGCTTGTTATCAGCCGCCCCCACAGACACACCGGCGACTAGATTTACACGCTCATGGACAGGCAATAGGTAGTCATAAGAGGCAAGGAAAAGATGTTGGTCATTCTTATCCGCATAGCCATATGTACCCATGACACGGTGACGGTCATTAAGAATAGCACCACCACGAAGTTGGATGTTTGCATCTTCACCGTTTGATGCATTGTTCCCTTTTACTTTATCATCCTGATAACCGACACCTGCACCGACAAACCAGTCAGTATTCATTGCTAGAGCTGGAGTTACCGCCATTGTTGCCAGAATTATGGCAGAAGTCATCATCTTTTTCATTATATATCCTAATGTCTATATTTGGTTGAACATTTACAGGTTGGAATAGTCTTAGTGTTTAATCACAAACGGAATGCATTATATATTCATGTTTATGTATCTAAAACAGACAGTCATGAATTCATAACATTCAATTATGTGGCTTTAAGTTAATTTAATCATTAATATTAGGTCGAAGATAATAAACATCAATGACCAAATGCACTGTGTAAAACTCTACTCATTAATTTCTCATTTACTCTCATACGGACATCTTCAGATTGATCAATCCATAGGATGGTGCCATGTTCATCAACTAATATTGATGTTGGTATCGCCATTGAGCGGTATTTCATTTTAGTGGGGAAGGGTAAGCCTAACACTTTCTTTGCTGGCGTTGCATCACCTCCAAATGCTTTATGATGCTCTACACCATATAGTTTAACAACGTTTAATTCTGGATCGGATAATAATAAATGCGACAGATTATCACGTTTTTGATGAGCCCTAGTAGCTTCAGGAGTATCGCCTGATAGCGCAATGACTTTTACACTAAACTCATCAAATATCGGCTTCATCTCGTCAAACATTTCTAATTCAGTACTACAGTATGGGCACCACGACCCTCTGTAAAACTTTAATAACACCCGTTGTCCTTTCAGTTCACTTGTTGAAAAGTATGAACCATCTGCCCTTATTGCAGAGAAGGGTAATAGTGTATCTCCAGTCGCGACTTGAAGCTTGCCGACAGGTGCTTTTGAACCACGAAAAGTTACTGTAAACACGATACTCATTAATATTGGTATAGTTGCCAACAGAATAACCAGTATGGAGAAAAGTCTAAATGATTGAAGCGTTAGCGCTAATGAATAAACACCGGAAACAAAACCTACAATTAACATAATGACAAAAAATATCGGTTTCTCCGGTGTACGATGCTTCTTCACTTTATAAAAATAACTTCCTGCACCTATTATTGTCGCGAATAGGCCGGCTAGTGAGGTTATGACATCATTAGCCATTAAAAAAATAACTCCATTACTCTACTTAATAACATCACTATCATTACCCTTATAATGACAATAATTCTTTAAAAAGTATGACTAAATCATAGATTGAAGTTTTTCAGCTAAAACAGGCTTTGAAAAAAGCGGATAACTATATTCAACCGTAATATTTTGCTTGGCTTGATCCAGGGTCGCGGTCGCGTCTGTAACGGTATACACTTCATATCCTCGGTCATATGCAATTCGCATAGTGGCTTCGACACAAACATCAGTCAATAGTCCAGCAAGGACAACAGTTTCTATTCCATTGTCTCTCAACACTTTATCGAGATCCGTTCCTTCAAAAGCACAAATATGATGTTTTTCTATTATGAAATCACTCTCATTAGAGTGAAGGACATCAGCAACTTGCGCCCCTTTGCTCCCTCGGATGAACCCACCAGACTGCGCCACCGGCTTCATGACGCCGTACAAATCATCGGGGTTACCCATTTGATCAGGTTCGACTGTGATTGGTGTGTGGATCACCATCATGTCATTTTCATGAAACTTATCTAATAAGCCATTAAGCTTCTCAATAACATTGGTTTTATCTAGTACCGGTTTTACCGCCTCATATAACTTCCCATCTTCTGATAAAAAATCATTTTGGGGATCTATAAGAATGAGTGCTGTCGTGTTACGTTTCATTTTCTAGTACCTAATATAAATACACTTGCAGTGCCAGGACTTACAACTTGCTTTCTGGTAGGGCCGAACTCATTATTTTTTCAACCATAGTATTCAATAATTTTCTTGGCGTGAGGTTTGCCGAGAATGCAGAAATCTGGTTTCGCAAACCCGGTACAATGACCACTTTTTTCCCCATATTTTTCAGTGCAATTCTTGCAACATCTTGAGGTTCTTTGGCTGCAAAGGGCACTTTGCTCCAGTTAACACCCGTTTTATCTGCCATCGGTGTCTTGGTTAGCCCTGGGGATAAGATACTTACATCAACACCTTTCGGCTTTAATTCACCATATAAAGACTGCCCGAAGTTAATGACATAGGCTTTCGACCCTGCATAATTTGAAAAGTATGGGCTACCCATTTGACCAAATAGGCTTGCAACAAATAGAATTCCCCCCTTACCTTTATTAACCATCAAGTTGCTAAAGTGGTGAGCCAACTCCATTGTCGACAGCACATTAACATTAACAAGTTGCCTTTCAGACTCAAGGTTGATTTTCTCAAACGCACCGTTATTTTCTAAACCTGCAGAGAGAACAAGCAAGCCAATATTTTGGTTTACCTTTTTAACAGCATCAATTCCTTCAGAACGACTTAAATCAGCAACGATATATTCTGTCTTCACATTGTGTTTATCAGAGATTCGTTGTGAATTACGCTTTAACTCTTCTTCTCGTCTTGCGACAAGTACCAAGTTCATGCCGTCAGCCGCTAACTGCTCAGCAATTTGTTCACCAATCCCTGATGTGGATCCAGTTACTAAAGCCCAACCACCGTATTTTTTGTTGAAGTCAAAATTCATTTGTTGCATCCAATTTATGAAGTTCTTGATAGCTTCCAACGCCTTGTTGAAAGCTATCTAAATTAAGTGGGAATTATTTGCTCCAAGCAAATTTTTCGAACATTGGATCAACAGGCGTCTTCGCAATGTGGTTAACGTAGTTACTGATCACTTTCTGTGAAAGACCAAGAATAACTTCTAGCACTTGCTGCTGACCGTAACCAGCGTCAATGAAAACGTTCAATTGTTCTTCTGTCACATTTCCGCGTTGACGGACTACGGCCAAAGTAAAGTCTTGAAGCGCTTGTAGCTTAGCATTCGGCATAGGCTGCTGATTACGGAGTGCTTCCGTTAGTGATGGGTCTACTTTCATAGAGTGCGCGATACCTGTATGTGCAGGAACACAGTAATGACACTCATGCTCTACGTTGATTGTCTGCCATACGACAGTCAGTTCCTCTGCATCAAATGATGTCGCTGTAAATAGTTCATGAATTTGTGTGTAAGCTTTTAAAATTTCTGGTGACTCTGCCATAACAGCGAATAGACCAGGTACAACACCGTAAGCTTTATATGCACCTTCAATAATTGCTTTACTTTTTTCTGGTGCTGACTCAACTGTATGTGCTTTAAATTGGCTCATTTTCTTCTCCGATTAACTTGTCTGTTGCTTATTTACTTAATGCATAGCGAAGAGAACTAAGTCCTCAACCGCTCTGTTGGGAGTGAATATACAGAACCCAGAACGATCGTTCAACATAATTTTTGATCGATCGTTCAAAAAAAGCATTTTTTTAAGGTTAATTTATTGATTTTAAAAATAATTATTTTTAATAAACAACATCTAGATGATAAGGGCTTAATATAAGTTATTGTTTATGTTGATAAAAATATCAGGCTTTTAATACTTCCGACTTTTAATGATAGGGCTCGTAATGCCAGCAGAAAGGGTTGAGAACTTAGGGTCAGATATGACTTTGCAGACTAGTCCATTAATACCTTGCACCATTTTGTTATGGCACTTAGTTGAAATAATAATGTATAAGGAGGGAGCATTAGTAACCAGTGAAGATCATTAGATCTAAATGATTGGGCAGACGCAATTTAGAGAAGGAGCCTTAAGTTGTCGATAACCGTATAATAATAAAATGTAACTCATTGCTCTATACGCTTCTCGTAATTGATAGCTCTAACTAAAACATAATGGGGCAGATCTGCGTTACGACGATCTACCCCGTCAGCAAGGAGCTGGACATATATGGACGCCCCTGTGATTGCAAGAACTGATTAGATACGGCTCGCTGACATATATCCGACGTCTTAGGGAGCTCCTGATGCTCGCGCCATGATGTAATTCGCTCTCTGCTTCCTTTACATTTCCACGGCATAACTCATGCCTTGTCCAGAACCAGGTTTTAACAGAGACGTTGACCGTTTGTTCATCAATACTTGCAAACTCGGGTACTGCTGTTTATCTATAGAAAGATCTATGTGTTAACTGTTATGCAAAAGCTTTATTCACGTCGAACTGCTCACCTGAGCTTAAAAGACGCCACCCAATTCGGCACAATTTATTTGCCAAGGCGACTATCGCTTTGACTTTACCTCGCCTGACTATCAACTCTCGTAGCCAAAAGCCCATCTTATCTTGACGTTTATCTGCATATCGAACAACCGCCCGTGCACCATGCAAGATAAGCGTTCGTAACTGTTTATTGCCATTTTTAGTAATACCTTTCAGGCAGGACTTACCTCCTGAACTATGCTGCTTAGGTACTAAACCACACCAAGCAGAAAACTGACGACCATTCGAAAATTGCTTGCCAGTGCCAAGCTCACTAATTAATGCAGAACTGATAATTGGGCCAAATCCAGGAACTTCTCGTAATGCTCGAAAACGGCGGTCGGTTTTACACAACTCTAGCAAGTCGTATTCTACCTGCTGAATATCCCGATTTAACTGCTTGAGCTCATCATAATTTTCAAGCAATAGACGCCTCATAACATGAGAGAGCTGGTTGCTTGCATCTTCAATGGCTAATGGCAGAAGTTCTTGGAATTTAGCCACGTGCTTGGGGAATATAACACCGTATTCCGCAGCCATAGCGCGGGATTGATTAACCAAAGCAATACGATTATCGATAAGGCGTTGACGAACATTTCGCAGCGCTTTGATATCTTGCTGTTCAATCGTCTTTACTTGCACTGGATGCACGCCTGGTCGTTGGGAAGCTTCACATATTGCTCGCGCATCATTAGCATCATTTTTCTGATGCCCAACGAACGGTTTAACGAATTGAGCAGGAATTAACATAACTTTAAACCCATGCTTCTGCATTTGCCTTGCCCAGTGATTGGATGATGCACAAGCCTCCATAGCAATCAGGGTGTTATCTGGAAGCTGACTGAGCTTTTTCATCAGATCATGTCTGGTAATCTTTCTGTTCCATGCAACCTTGTTATCATGAAGCAGAACACAAACCTGAAAGACAGACTTGGCAATATCGATACCAACAACTTTAATATTCATGATGGATGCTCCTTCGTAATTAAGTGCTAACACCTTAATTCTGGCTCATCGAAGCCGTTAAGTGGGGCGTCCATCACATCATTTCAGAGTCACGATTATCGCAACGCACCTAGATCAGTTTAACTTCCAGTACTTCTAACTTATGTTGATATTGCCAACAGCGAGATAACTAAATTCGATCTGCTGCCATAACAGGTTAATGATGCAGTCCTAAATTGCCCATACAACAAAACAACATGAGAACATATAAATGAAAGCATACTCTATGCCAGCCTATATAGACTGAATGATCCTTAAAGGAACCTGCTTCTCGTTTATTCTTTTCCCTGTTAACCAATGCATCGCATCGTCATGGCTTACCAAATAAGGCATCCTGTGATGGTATAACTCACAGACTTCATAAGGTTGCGTGGTTATCGTAACCAATTGAGGGACCTCAGATGGAAACCAGATCCCTCCCATATATATCGGACGTCCTTCTTGATGTGTAAAATAGCACTTCTGCTTTCTGTGGCTTCCCTCATCCCGCCACTCATACCAACCCGAACAGGGTACCAAACAACGCCTACTGGCCATTGCCTGTTTAAAAGTCTTCTTTTCAGCGGCCATTTCTGACTGAGCATTAATAATAACTTTCTTGGCCCAGTCAGGTTGAATCCCCCATTTCGTATCTAGTTGTTGTAGTTTTCCATCGATATTCACGACAACAGACACAGCTTGCGTTGGCCGTAAGTCCATATTCTCATTAGCATTAAAATCACAACTGAGCTCATTGCTCACCATCTGGCTAAACTTAATACCGCCCACACCAAACCGACCGCACATAGTGTTCACCCCTTACTCTATCAGCACTAAAAAAACTGGATGCCTATTGAATTTTTTCCTGTTCCCGACCAAAATACCACTGTACATATAAACAGTATCGTAATTATGAAAATCATTCCAATTTGTGCCAGTGCCGGTGTGACAGGCTTTGAAAGTCCTGCGGCAGACTACCTACAACTACCACTGAGTTTAGATGAGCTGTTGGTCGAGCACCCCAGTGCAACCTTTATTGGAAAAGCCCAAGGCCGTTCAATGGAAGGCGTCGGGATCTATGACGGAGATATTCTTATCGTTGACAGACATGTTCAAGCTAACAGCCATGATGTAATCGTTGCCAACTTAAATGGCGAGTTTGTCTGTAAGCTGCTTGATACCCATCGTCGCATATTACTTTCAGCAGCTCCTGGCTACCCAACCCTATATATTTCAGAAAGTGACCAATTCTCCATTGAGGGAGTCGTGATCCGCTCGATACGCTGCCACCGTGCAAGCCGGCTACTGGAGGAACAATGTTTGCCCTTGTAGATGCCAACTCGTTTTATTGTTCAGCTGAGCAAGTTTTCCGTCCTGACTGGCGAGGTAAGCCAGTCGTCGTGCTTAGCAATAATGATGGCTGTATTGTGGCGGCGAATCGGCAGGCCCGGGAAGTCGGTGTGCAGAAATTTAAAGCATATTTTGAAATGCGTGGGTTGTGCGAAGCCAAAGGTGTTATTGCTTGCTCTTCCAACTACGAACTCTACGGTGATCTGTCCGCGAAGATGATGGAAGTAATCGGCAAGTTTGCTCCAGAACAGCATATTTACTCTATCGATGAGTCATTTCTGGCATTCAAACGCTGTGAAAAGTCCATACCTGATCTAGCTTTTCACGGCCAAAAATTACGTCGTGCGGTATGGCGTGAGTGCCGGCTCCCCGTATGTGTCGGTATTTCCTCAACGCTGACTTTAGCTAAAGTCGCCAACCATGCAGCCAAAAATGTTCAAGGGTATCAAGGGGTATGTGTAATCGAGAACCCTCAACAACGTCACCAAATACTTTCACAGCTCAAGACATCAGATTTATGGGGCATTGGCTCGCGTATATCCAAGCGCCTCGAATATATGGGAATCAATACAGCCCTACAGCTGTCACATCTGAAGCCTGGCTTAGCCAGAAAATCATTTAATGTTGAAGTAGAACGTACAGTTAGAGAGTTAAACGGAGAGCCTTGCAAAGGCTGGGATGAAGTAAGGGCGGATAAAAAACAGATTTTTAGCACACGTAGTGTCGGTGAGCGCATTACTTGCCCAGATAATTTACGCCAGGCAATTAGCAAACATGCAGCTATTGCTGCTGAGAAGTTACGGCGACAGCAGTCACTAGTCAAAGTAATGATCGTCTTTGCTTCTAACTCCCCTTATGACGAACGCCCTCAAGGCTTCAAACAAGTTTACCGCTTTGCCTACCCCACAGACGATACAACCGTAATCACCAAAGCAGTAACTGCTCAGCTAAGCAGCTTGTTTGTTGAAGGGGTTCGCTATTACAAAATTGGCGTTGGGTTTATCGATCTGGTTAGCGGCAAGCACGCCCAAGGTGATCTCTTTGATGAATCACCGTCTAACCCTGCACTTATGGGTGTATTAGACAGCCTAAACAAGAAATACGGCAATGGCTCTGTTTTTTTAGCTGCTCAAGGGATTAACCCTAAATGGTCAATGAAGCGGGAGCTATTGTCACCTCAATACACCACTAAATGGCGGGATTTACCGAAAATTAGGTGCTAGAGACTCCCTATTTGCGCGTTAATGGCCGTTGTTCTAAGCACTTAATATAACCCCTACAAATACATACCCTTAAACCACTGGAATTGAGCAGATACTCATACAATCCGCACTCCGGGATTGTCTCTTCACTGTAAACTCCCATCGTTTAATCAGCGAAAAGACACCACTCGACTGTAAGATAAAGCGCTAGTATAGCCGGCTAATGCTTGGCGGTATCTCGAAGAAATGCCGGCGATAGTATTATCCGTCTTAGTTAGGCAGCCCAGGGCTGCGGAGCACGTCTACAATCTAAATAGCTTTTTCTAACATGGGGTTGGACAGAAGCTATTGTTTAACACACTAGCTTTAGCAACAAAACGCCTCTATCACCCGTTGACGAAACCTCCCAAGCTTAAGCTCGGCTAAATCGTTAGATTCAACACCTGCGTCGCTGTTAGAGGCTTTTTCCCTAGGCAACCACTCACTATTCGACAGTAACTCTTCAGCTAATCCACACGAAAATTGGTGTGATTTATTTCCACTCTCAAAATTTGGTTCGTGTTTATTACCTTCGGTAGAAGGCGGTCTAATATTAATACAGGTCTCAGGGATATCTTGCTCAATTCGTTCAGCGAAAGAGACAAGGTTTTCTTCAGCAAAGGTATAAAGCCAAGCTTCCTGATTCGCACTCCCATTCACCCTAAGTATCCGACCCAGTACCTGACGGAAGTACAATTCGGTTTTAACTGCACTCATATGGCAGCATACTTGTAACCTCGGGATATCTGTTCCCTCGCTAATCATCCCAACACTGACTATCCATTGCGTATTAGCACTTTTGAACTGTTCAATAGTCTGTAACGGCTTGTCATGATGATAGGTTACTATCACTACACTCTGACCGAGCTTCTCAGCTAAAGCTTTCTTAATCTGTTTCGCATGACTTACAGAGGCCGCAACAACTAATCCCCCTGCATCTGGTACTGATTTCCGTATCTCATTCAATTTTTTACAGCTTTCAGTGAGCAAATAATCTATCGCTCTTGGAGTATGAATAACTGATTGGTAGCTTACTGTAGAATCTGATAGTAAAGATTTAATTGATGAAAAAGAGCGTTGACTGCTTCCGTCGTTCACTAACAAATTATCGCTGTCTGCCAACACAATACGAGGGCGACGACACACTGAATCATCAACAGCTTGTTTTAAACCGTATTGATAATCACAAATTAGTTCACCTTCAGAGTTAGTGTACTCAGCCATAGCAATAGGCACGGAGTCTGTACGCCATGGTGTACCAGATAGTGCCAAGGTATACGTTGCCAATTTCTTAATATTTGCCACAATCTGATGCCCCCAAATATTTGAACGACCATGCTCATCAGCCGCACAATGGTGGATTTCATCAAAGACAACAAACACACGATAACGCTTAAAGCGTTGCCAAAACTCATCATTTTTAAAACTCAAAGTCTGGTAAGTATAAACACCTCCAATAGCTCCGAACCCACCACTGAAGTCACTCCTAGTAATCATGGAAAAAGTATGCCGGATCCCTTCACAAACCGTGCGGGATGGAGCGAAGCAAAGCACCAAATCAACCTGTTTTTGATCTAACAGACGTTTCGCTAATGTTGCTGCAAAGACTGTTTTTCCGGCCCCTGGTGTTGCTTGACAAAAAAAGTGCGAACCACCCGAGTTATATTTATTTTCTGCGGCCTTTTCACAAGCCTGCTGCCAGCGCCTTAACATTAACTTGTAGCCTTTTCATCATAATCTAAGACCTTACCTAGTGCATTTATTCGTCCTAGTAACGCAGCTGAATGCTCTTTAGCTTCTACTAAAAGAGGTGTCCATGCATTAGCTTTTTGTGGGAAGCGCTCAATTAATGAAAGGAGTTGTTCAACTTCTCCAAGTGCTATCGAAAGCTCACCTTCATATTGTTTTTTCTCTTTGGCTAGCTGATCAATCAACTTATTTCTTATATTCAATAACTTAGCATCCTCCACCTCCTTTGCATCATTACTCTTTACACAGTTTTTTGATATAACTGACAGTTGCCGAAAAGTATCAGTAACCCAATATTGTTTATGACGACCTTCTCCTGCACTACGTAACCAACCCTTATCCAAAAATGATAATATTTGACGGTAAATCATTAACCTTACTTGATTAACATCATTATGCTCGCTGCAGCTAGAAAGAATCGCATCCCGCGCCTCTGTTACTGAAAAGCCATCCATATTCATTTCAATCAACAACTTATGCATAAAATGATTTATTTTGATTTTTGCAATCATGGGCAAACTCACCAACAATAAACTTAGGATTGCTAAGTATACAAAAATCCGTAAAACTTAGACAATCTAAGTTATCTATAGGTTGATTCGAAATGTCTAAGTGCAAAACACCAACCCTATTCCAGAGAGGCTCAAAGCAGCGCGTAAAAAAGCAAAAATCACCCAAAAAGACTTAGGGGTGAAAATCGGCATGGAAGAAAGCTCAGCAAGCGGCCGTATGAACCACTACGAGAAAGGACGTCATGTACCGGATATCAGCACGCTAAAACGTATGGCTGACGAGTTAAATGTGCCACTGAACTACTTTTTCTGTGAGGATCAGCTCAGTGCTGAACTGGCTTGCGTCATTGAAAAAATGAGTGAAGAAGAGAAGAAGCGGTTACTTAATGAGTTATCAAACAAGTAGCCACTCCCAAACCAGGATTGTGGCGACTATCCTGATTAAAACTGAAGCTTAGTAAGAAGGCATATAAAAAAACAGGATCGGTAACAATACCAATCCTGTGTATTAGTTCCGACTAGATCTGACACTTCAATTGAAATGAAGAGAGTTACCCACTTTGATTAAAGGTGCTGAATCCGTAATCAAAGACAATAAGAGGTAACTCTCATGCTTCATACTAGCAATCCAATCATCAAACACAAAGCTGGGCTTCTCAATCTTGCAGAAGAACTCGGTAATGTATCAAAAGCTTGTAAAGTCATGGGTGTCTCAAGAGACACTTTCTATCGTTATCAAGAGTTGGTAGAAACAGGTGGTATCGATGCTCTGATTAATCAAAGCCGCAGAACACCAAACTTAAAGAATCGTGTCGATAGTGAGACTGAGCAGGCTGTGCTCAAATACGCCATCGACTTCCCTGCGCATGGACAAGTCAGAACAAGCAATGAACTGCGTAAACTAGGCGTGTTTATCTCTCCAAGTGGCGTACGCTCAATCTGGCTCCGCAATGACCTAGAAAACTTCAAGAAACGTCTTATCGCACTGGAAAAACAGGTCGCAGAGGACGGTATAATCCTAACGGACGAGCAAGTCGCTGCCCTTGAGCGCAAGAAGCATGATGATGAGGCCTGTGGTGAGATAGAAACTGCACACCCAGGTTATCTCGGCTCTCAAGACACGTTCTATGTTGGCAATCTGAAAGGTGTTGGACGCATCTATCAGCAGACGTTCGTTGATACCTATAGCAAAGTTGCTTTCGCTAAGCTCTATACGACAAAAACACCTATCACCGCAGCAGATATGTTGAATGACAAGGTTCTACCGTTCTTCGAGACTCACGAGTTGCCAATGCTGCGAATCTTGACTGACCGGGGTACTGAATACTGCGGTCGAGTTGAGCAACATGACTACCAACTTTACTTAGCCATCAATGATATCGATCACACTAAAACTAAAGCCATGTCGCCACAGACAAACGGGATCTGCGAGCGCTTCCACAAGACCATATTGAATGAGTTCTACCAAGTGACGTTCAGAAAGAAACTGTATGGCTCAATGGATGAGTTGCAGAAAGATCTGGACGAATGGGTGGACTACTACAACAATCATCGTACCCATCAAGGAAAAATGTGCTGTGGCAGAACGCCCATAGAAACATTAGAGGATGGGAAATCAATCTGGGCCGAAAAGAATCTAGCCCAGATATAATCTGGCAGGCACCAAGTCGAAAGTGGGTAACTGTCAGATCGGGTCTGAATTAGTACAAATCCTGCTTCGTTAACCTTTTAGCTCAATTATTCATACTCTGAAGAGTAAGTCTCTTCGTAAGTGTGTGAGTAAAGTTCAAATAGGTTACCAAACGGGTCTTCCATGTAGATCATTTGCGCTGGTTTGCTATCGTCTTCTGGGTGGTAGCGCATAATATCCATACGAGCTTTACCGCCAAACTCTTCAACACGCTTAATCACACCCCCAAAATCATCCGTTTGCAGACAGAAATGGAAAATACCAAGACGAGAGAAATCAACGTCGTGTCGCTCTTGGCGCTCTTTCATTTCAAATAACTCAACACCAATACCATCTGTTGTAACCAGGTGGGCAATGTTAAAGCCTTTGAAGCCTTCGCCAAACACAGCGATACACATACGTCCGATTGCAGTTTCACGCTCTTCGATAACTTTTGTGTTGTCCATTACAATGCGTAGACCTAGCGCTTTAGTGTAGAACTCTACCGCTTTTTCCATGTCTCCGACCATTAGGCCAATATGATTCATTTTCATTATCTGCTCCAAATACCTATGTAATTTGTTTCGTCTTTCGTTTCGATGTGAATGAGTATAGGGGGAACAATTGATTTATAAAAATTATCAATTATTTTCAATTTCATAATTTTTTGTTATCAAAGTTACTGACTGATGGAAGAGTATTCAATGCACTTATCAATATCGGCTTGAAAAGCATTTAACAAATGTTTTATTTCTATAAGGGCAGCAGTGGTTGTTATTTCTTTGTTGGTTATCTGCCCCTCTAGCGCTTCAATTTGACGTTCTACTAACTTCACGCTGCTTGATAACGACACTGCATTGTAAACAGTTGTGTAGCCATTTAAATCAGCAAACACCAGGTCTATATAAGTATCTAGTGAGCTTAGGTTTGTGTGGCCTGTCCATTGCTGCAATTGCTGTTTAAAGGTTGCCGTGTGTAACAGGTGTTTTCTAAAATCATCTTTGCTGTTGATCTCAGCATTAGTGAGTATCAGTTCTTTGAGCTTGTCTGTTACAAAAGCGTGCCTCCATAGGTGAGGACTGATTGCCCTCTCTATCCCTAACTCTTTCTGCCATCGATTTATGTATGTTGTCCACGAATCAGCGGTAAGTGGCTTGCCTGTTGTTAAGCTGATGAATAGAAAGTCATGCTTAACTTTCTTTTTCTTCATAACTTTTTTCCTAACTTTTCCATAATCGCTGATGCTTGTTAGCAGAATACTTGGCACAGGGATATAACGAGTAGCTTTATCATCCCTTCTTTTAAGGGTGGTTAACTTGAGTAAACATGTGCGACGAGCCTCTTCATATTCACTCCACTTGATTAAACTCAACTCTTGAACACGAGCACCAAGTTGCTCCATAGCTGTATAAAGTGCCATGTCCCGCTTACGTCGGTCTTTTGATGGTTGAGTTTTGATGTGGTTCCAGACCTTCAAAGCATCTTCTTCTGATACAGGATGGCGTTTCTTCTTAGCGTCAGGAGTAGGAAATGCCGAATGGGTTTTCTTAACCCCCTCAACAAAACCTTTATATCCTTCAGGTTTGAGCTTGTAGGTTTTCTCAATTATTCGAATTGAGTTACTTTTATCTTCGCCAATAAAATTCCTTAGGTCGTGGAAAGACTGCACGAAACACAAAAAGTCGATACAGCTACGAGCGATGCTAATCACCGTATTATTCGATCTTTTCAGCTCACCATTAGCTTCTCGTTCTACCTGTAGGCTTTGAACAAACAACCTAAAGGTTGAGTCATTAAGCTGGCTAAATTTAGCGACACTAGGTTGATTCTCGATAAAACGGACCAAGTGATGAATGTCGTGCGCTTTACTACGAAGAGTACCTTGCTTCTTATTTATCATAACCAAGGTGCGAATGTACGCATTGACTTCAACACACGGTAGATGATTGCTGTAAGTCACGAAAGGAATGTCGATTGGTTTACGAAATTGAAGTTTTCCATCAAGCCCAATATTAGTCCATTGTTTATGGTCTTTTAGCTTATGTACTGGCATCTACAAACCTTTTATATTCAGTTATGAACTTATCTAAATCATCAGATTGCTGCGCATGACTGAGTTTCACTTCGAGTCTTGCGTTTACATCCTGGTACAATTCAATACGCTGCTCAAGAGTGCCATTGTGCTCTGCCAATATTTTAGCTTTAGAGCGAAGCTCATCTACTACTGCCGTTAAGTTAAAGCAAGCAAAACGCATTGCATTAAGTTGACCTTCTAACTCTTCTACTTTGAGTTTTAAACCTGCCGTTGTTTGCTTGTTTGGCTTTCCATTTTTTTCTGCATGCAGAACTGCTTCTACAGCAGCCTTTGCGTTAATCCTTAACTCATCGAGACCTAAGAAACCTCGCTTCAAAAGAGCCTCTGAGATACTTTTTACGGTGTTTAGCGAGCATGAAAGTATTTGTCGATCTGAGTTTTCATATTTCGCTATAGCCGTTTGAGATTTCAGTGCCTTATATAGCACCTCATCGCCTTTGAAATCATGTGGCGTTTTGATTATTTCGAGTAACAACTTTTCGGTTTCGAGTACCTTGGTTTGGTTTATTTCTAAAACTTTCATTGAAGTACCCCTTAATCAAGGTCTTTTATTTTCAGTATTAAGTTAAATGTTCGCACTTCGTCACCATTAGCGTCTGTAACGGTCAAAAACTCTGGCTCTAATGTAATCGAACCTACTTCAAGCATATCTATGATTTCATTCTCAATGGCTTGTTCTTTCTGTATTTGACTGATGTGAGGTACGGTTTTGTAGGATTCATCCTCGTAGTACATATAGGCATCACTCAAGGTGCAAAGCTCTACAGCTTTAGATTCATCGCCTAGCACACGCTTTGCGATGACCTTGCGTATCATCTCAATTTCTTCTGTATCATAGAGCTCGGATGTAGGTTCAATGATGCTACGAGTTATGGTTGTAGCTTTAACGCCCATAAGCACAGCGCCAGGCTCTGATTCAGAAATATAGTGATATAAGTGCTCTATATCTGAATGAGCTAACATCCAACGCAGAGCCTCCATACCTTTAAAACGCTTAGACCAAAAAAAAGCCATTGCAAAAAATCGTCTAAGTTGATGCTGACGTATGTAATTACGGTAATATTCACCTGTGTCGTACTGCACTAAAGGTGTTTCAAAATAATCACATACTGAGTCAAGGTGATTATTGAAAGTTGCATAAGTTACACAGCTCAACCGGCAGGACTTTGAACTCAAACAATTAAATAAAGAAAGAGGACCTTTGTTCAGGTTTCGTTTAACAGCTTGAATATTGAACTGCTCAAGCTGCCAAATACACTTAGCGATAGATCGTGGTACTGGTCTTTCTACTGTTTCATTCATACCTTTTTTGCCACCTACCCCCGTCTTTTTAACCTTGAATATTAAGCTGTAGTTGGAGGTAGCCCCTTTCTCTGAGAATGGGCTGGTATTAGGTGACAAGTTGCCATGAGCTTTCAAACTTATTAATTCATGTTGACGCCTTGCCATGATTGCACCAACAAGAATTTGAATAGAGCCTTGAAGAACATCAAACAAATCGAACAAGCTCTCGTTCGCTCTAATTCTATTGTGTCGATTTAAAACATGAATATCAAACTTATTGATTTGTTTAATGCCTTTGTTGATATAATCATTAGTCAAGCAATTAATTGCCTCGCACCTAAACCAGTGACCACGCTCAGATGTAGGTAAATGACCATGAAGAGCTTCATTAAAGGTTTTAGTTTTCCGGTTTGGTCTGTATGAGTTTGATTTATTTTTTGCGTCCTTCGCTAATCCCTCAGTTAAGCAATGCAAAACTTCATGGAGTAGCGATGGTTCAGCAGTATTAATTAAATCCCCTACAGGTAAATGTTCTTTAGCAAACTCATAGCATTGACAAATTAAATTAAAAACAAACTCAGGAGGAATGGAACGTGTCCGTCCCGTTCTTTTTAATTTCACAAATTCATTTTGACTTACGCTAACTGCCGTTATGTACTGACCGATTGGTTGAGGTGAGGCAGCATCCTCTCGTTCCTGATTAGTGCAAATAAGGCGCATTGCGCTAATATAAGCAGAGATACTATCTTGAGACATTTCGGAGCTTATGTTTAGCACTGCGGGGAATTCTGTTGTAAGTAAAGGTGCTGTTAGACTCAACTCAGGGTAAGGAGGAAATGAAAAATCAGTGCTTAAAACTTTATTAGAAAATAGTAACGAGCTTAGAACAGCAGAATTGCCTTCAAGTTTAGGAGCTCCACGATTATCTCTATAGAAACCTTGCTCAAAGAGCCATGCACAAGCTTTTACTCTGTCATTCAACGAAAGCTTTATATCATCACTAGCCAAGCTTTTTGATAGGTACGGATAGTCTTTTGTAAACTGTATTGCTTGTTCATCTGTAATGCTTTGGCTTTCTTTATCCAATATTTTCTTGACGCGAAAATCTGGTTCATATATTCCTGCCACATTTCCATGCACTGCAATTTGTATAAGGATGCTCTGCCAAAAATCATCGTCCACATTTTGTAATTGCAGCCGAGAGAGTTTTAGTGATTTTGAGTGCAGCAATATTGCGTTGATTAAGTGAACGACACGATTGAAGGTTACGTAAGCAGTTTTCGTCTTAACTAGCTTGCCACCATTTTCCAAAGGATTATCTACAGCAGTTACCCAATATTTAAAGCTATTTAGTAGCTTTTTGTGTTGGATCGCTGTTAGTGACTCTCCATTATCAAGATGGACATTCCCCCAATTTAGCACCTTTCGTATAGTGTTTGACTTCTTCTTGACCCGTTTCTCTTCATCAGTAAAGTCAATCAACCATATATCAGCATCAAAATCAGATAGAAGCCACCAAGGTTTACGGTCACTGTAGTCATAAATCCCTGTGTATATATTTGTTAACTTTTGAAGCGCTCTGTAATCACCATTGACAGTAGATTCCTGAATCAGTTGTACTAATTCTTGTTGCTCTAAGTCTTCAAATTTTGTCTTTCCATCAATAATTTCTTCGACAATTCTCAGCATATTAACGCCCCTCGAATTAAATTGATGTCTAGTGGATTCGCATTAGCTTCGAGAAGCATTGACGCTAGATCTTTATCGGCGTTATATTGCTCTGTAGACAAAGAGCTCAGAACAAATACAGCAGACTGGTACCAGTCACTTACGATATCTAAGAAGTTATGTCTGGTTTTATCGTTTTCGACAATAGCTCTAATGGCTATGAGCAACTGCAATAACGATGTCGAAATCAGGAATGTCATTTCGTCAAAAGAAGGCTCTTGCTGGACATTGTCGTAAGTTGTTACTTTAAAGCCATGATCAAAGTGAGAAGGAAGGTGGCCAAGACCATGATTAGAAAGAAACTCCTCAATATCTTCAGTGGTCAAATCGACAGCATCTAATAGATATTCAGAATCTTTCATCGCTTCAAGAAGAATTGCATTTTGGAACTGACGTATCCAGCGTTCATTGAAAAAGTCTATGAGAGGCTCAGGAAGATACGAAGATAATATCACCAAGTCTAATTGCTTATGCCCCAATGCCTCAGCAACAGCTGTCATTGAGCGGGTTTCGAGATAAATTTGAAAGCCTCTATGCTTACGTATTGAGCGCATAGAGATTAGGTCGGCAAGTTTCATCGCATCGGTTTGTGACATCGAGGTGTTAGATTCAAAGAGTAATGGGTTACTTAACCATTTTAAATAGTCAGACGCTCTCTCAAGATTTCCAATTTGGCTAACTGGGGTTACAGTCGTAATCTTTGCAGTGAGAAGCATTTTTCTCCAAGTAGGCTTACCATTTAATTTTAAGTATTCACGAGAAAATGATGTGTGCTTGATTATGAATTCAACCAATTTTTTTGAAAAATCATTTAAAACAATGGCCTGCTGAGCATTAGCGTGTCCTTTTCGCTCTTTGCAACTCACCGCTAAATATTGATTATTCGATTTCTTAAAGCCTATTTGTTTACCCTTTTTATCAAATAACTCCCATTGAGCTAACCATGCTGGAGTAATTTGAGGGTGTTCGATTACGAGTAATGTTGACAATACCGCTAAAGTTGATGCCGAGGGTAAGTTTAACTCTTTTTGTAGCTTGCTCGCCTTACCTTTAAAACCTAAGAATTCAGCATAATCACTATGTCTATTTGAATAAAAACCATGTGTATAAAAAGTTGCAACCGTATTGGCCAAATTTTTCTCTCCGACAAAACCTCTGCAAATAGTACTGTTTGTAGTGGTCGGAAGAGGTTTAACACCCCCTGTTTGAATAAAGTGAGTATTTCTCTGCTCTCTTTCTATAAATTCTTCAAATTTTGTCATACACACGTGGCGAATGTACGCTAAATCTTTAACGATCCTTGAGCGAATAACCTCTACTGCGTCTTCATCTTTTATTTTAATAGGAATATCTGCGAACCAACGTTCCTTTTCCTTTTTAGTCGCCTGACCGCCAATGGAGAAAGTTGGAGCTGTATTTTGAGGTGACTTCCACCTTGGGATGATAAAAGGCTTTGCGGGGGCATCGAAGATGTGAGTATCAATAAAACATTCGCTGTATAATTTTACTGCGTTTTTCCAGATAATAAAAAAATTTTTAGCTTCGTTACCTCTGCTAAGATGCAAGGCAAACCAAACATTCATTATGTCATGAAAAAAGCTTTGAACGTGGGGGCTACTAAGACTTTTGTGAATAGCTTTGCTGCCTGGGCATACTTGAATCATCACCATGAAAAATGCTTTCAAGTTGGCAACATGATAGCGTGAGGTTTCTACCTTCTGAGTATGAACGTAATTTGAAACTGCCTTATGAATCTGTTGTGTAAATTTATCCCCGTATGCAACATAGATAGAATCGAGATGTAACTCAATTTCTGTTCCATCCTTTGAAAGCACTTGCCAACCGTTAAGATAATTAAGTTTATCTATATCAATATTTAACCCACAGTACTTTTCTATGCAACGTTGTGCGTCAGCACTTAAGTCATAAAGGGTAATTTTCAAGTCATTGAAGTAGATTTTTTTGTCTGCTGCAATTTTTTTAAAAGCTTTTTTGAATTGACATAGATACGTATATTTAGTTTTTTCTGTTCCTTGTACTTCATGGTAGATATAGCCAACAAGTAATTCAAAGTGCTTGTTAAAATTGGATTCACTATTTAAAATATCAATTGCTGCATATTGGCTATTTTTTGTCAAAAAGCAGAATGATGAATAGATATTCACTATCATTTTTTGTTTTTTTTCTGTAGATCTGCTAGGAAATACATTAAATAGGTAATCGTAGTATTCTAATGATAGGGCATCATTTAACAAAGATAGTTCTTTTAAAATGCCAGTTCTCATATTTTTCCTTTAATTGATTAACATTCAATATCCACAGTAGTCGATAGCCAACTATTGTCAATGTGAAAAGAACTAAATATTAAAATATAAGATATTGTTTTTATAAGTTTAATATTTAATTTGATAAGCTTTCAATATTGGGATTAGCCTCAATCATGGTCGGCGATATGGATAAAGCAGTTGAGTTTTATACCAATGCTCTTGGCCTGAAAGTCGTTATGGGTAACACCAAAGTCATTGAAGAGCGCGAGACCGCCATCGGCAGAATGTGTATTGCAGTTTTCGGTGAAGGCTTCAAAGGTTTCAATATTGCCCACCTGGTCACTACTGATGGCATTGGTGTTGAGCTGTTCGAAATGAAAGACCGCCAAGAACGCCACGAGGTTGATTTTTCACGCCTGGGTATTTTCCACTTCTGCCTGCAAACTGACGACTTCGCGGCGACGATTGAAAACGTTGAAAAGTTCGGCGGTAAAGTACGTATGGATATCATGCGCTACCACCCAGAAGATGATAACAAGCCAGCTAAAATGGTTTACCTAGAAGACCCGTTCGGCAACCTGTTCGAGCTTTACTCGCACACTTACGAAGAAACGTACGCTTCAGAGTACGAGTAAGCATCCAATCAAAAAGCCAGCCTGTTTATAGGCTGGCTTTTTGGTGTTTAGTCCCACGTTTCACCCTGTTGTTTTAACAGTCATCACATTAGGCACTTTGTTAACCGACTCACACAACAAAATAAAGGCTATAGCAAAAATGGGAAGGTGTCCCAACAAGTCAGTCGGGCCCGCGACATAGGTTGTAATCACAAAGATAGTTGCTAGCAAACCCACCACTAACCGGTTAGCAAAACCAAACATCAACATTAACCCCAGTAACGACTCACTTAAGCCGACAAACCAGACAAAATGTAAATGACTGAAAGCTTCCCAGCCCAGTAACTGGAAAAAATTATAATAGGGGTACATCTCAAGAAAAGTTAGCGATAAGCCCGGCAGCATAAGTTTATTGTGTACCCCCAAAATCAACAATTGTAGCCCCAGCATGAAACGCAGCAACATCACGGCTGTTCCTCGCCCACCGAGATGATAAGCAATGCGGCTAAATATCTTCTTATCAAAAGGGGTGATATAAGGCCCTATCAATACCAATGCGCCCCCTATCCCCAGAAGCTCGGGAAGATAATCAATCACAGCGGAAAATGGCAACAAAATGCTCGAGGCCAATGCGATCAATAAAATCATGAAACCGCTGATTGATACTGAAAAGACCATAACGGTAGCAACAGCCACTTGCAAGCACACGCCGACTAGCTCACGCCCCGTATCCAGTTGAAGGTTAGGGGCAATAAACTCACCCAATACCACATTGAGAATAAAAAACAATGCCATGACAACGGTTAGAATACGCCAAAAAAAGAAAGAGTCCGTCATAACAGGATTGGATGTGACCGAACCAAGCACCCCTTGCCGAGTGACAATATAAGCAAAGAGACAAAAACCAAGAACAGCCGCTAATATCGAATAGAAAAGAGGATCAACCGGTAAGCTGACATCCGGGTATTGTGATGAATTCACAAACCACCGAACATGCGCCCATGTAGGTAATGAAAACAGGCTCAATAACAACAAGCAGGTATTTTTCATTTAATTGTCTCCTTGCTAAGGGATTGCGCCCATACGGATGATGGGGCTATTCCACTTTCAAGTGATAATAAAAATTTCTCTAGCTGTTTAAGTTGGTAAGGAAATAGGTAAAGCGGCTCTAATTCCGTGTGACTCAGGCCATTGCGAGGCGACCGATTATAATAGTCCAACACCTCAGAGAGCTCATTAAATGAACCATTATGCATGTAAGGTGCAGTTAAACTTATATTGCGAAGTGTAGGGACTTTAAACGCATGGCGTAACTCTTCCCCTTCTGTTTTCGCATAGATTAACTCATCACAACTGCCCTCACCCTCATCGGCATATTGACTCAGACAATTGAATTCATTCGTTGAAAGTTGAGAAATGATCGCCAACCGACCTTCATCATGCTGACTATCAGGAACGGCGGTTGCTGTAAAACCACCATTGGAAAACAATGGGCCACTATGGCAACGGATGCAGCGCCCCCGGTCGCTAATAAACAAACGAAGCCCGGCCTCTTCAGCTGGGCTCAATAAGTTTTCTGCAGATTCATAATCTTGTGAAGTTACAGCATCGACATACCGATCAAACCGCGACTCAGCAGGCATTAGCCTAGCTTGATAGGCTGCCAGAGCCTTTCCTATCAGTGAGTAGACGTGGTTAATTTGGGTTTGCTGTTCATCGGTTAACAAATTCCACTTTTCAGCACTGTTCACCGGTGAGGCTTGTCTTGGCAAGGATGCCTTTTCCCTAAGGAAACTCGTCAGTTGCTCCGTTTTCCCAAAAGCCGCTTTGTAGTCATCGAGAAATTCATCAAGCACAATGTGGACCACCTCAAGCCGACTCAATGCATGTTCAGTCGGATCCTCTAGCGGAAATAAAGCCTGTGACCACAAGCTATCTGCTCTGCCATCCCAGAACTGCCAGGTAAAAGCGGCACTCCCAACCACGGTGGGGGTATTTCGCTTGCCGTCTAACGGTTTACCTGATGTGAAGTAGTGTTTGGGCTGGTGACAATGGGCGCAGGAGATATCGCCTTTTCGGCTGAGCTGTGGTGAAAAGAAAAGCTTCTTTCCCAACTGGGCTGCGGCATCACTACCAATAAAAGCATTTCCAGGATCGGTTATGGAGGGAAGACTAGATAATTGAAGTGACTGAAGCAGCTTTAGATCACCTTGGCTCCACTGGTGGCGTAAAACCGGCCCCTCGCCCGGGCACCCGAGTACCACAGTGCAAAGCAATAGATAAATGAAGCGCTTACAGCATAAACTCAAAGGTAAATTCATGGTTACGCTCACTATCATCTATGCAAGAGAAAATTACCTGCCACAATCCCGGCATTTGAAATTTCAAGCCATCGATTCGGTATCGACCGGTTCCTTGTTCTTGATGCCATTGCGGTTGGGTCGGTAACCCATGCCGATGGGCAGGCATGCCTCCTTTGATCGGCTGTGGACTGCAGCTAGTCGCCCTTCCAGTGCTATCAGTAATCATCAAAGACCAACTATGCATCTGGTTGATTGAAAGCGACGATGCGGGTTCAAGCTTTTGGGCCAGCCAACCAAACTCACTCTTGACTACAAATTTCCCATCCAAGGGATTATCTGCCGTGGCGGCGAATACCGAAAATGTCGATAACGCAAATATTCCTCCGATAGTCATAAGTAATTTCAAACCAACCATAAATATATTCACCATATGATAAATTTGTTGTCTTTTTTCATCTCTAATTATTATTTTTATTCCTATTTATTGACATAACAATAAATAAACTTGCTTCATCATCGATTTCAAAAATCAAACTATTTAATTATTTAAGATATAAGCATAATATTTTTAATATATAATTTTAAAAATTTGCCATTGAGAATGGTTTAAATTTGATTTCAAAGTATCCTTTATGAGTCGATGTCACAAATTAAAGAAAAACCAACCATAGGTGCACAGTCTTTTAGTCAAAAACCACCACCAATAACCATAAACCACTAAAGGTTATTTAGCCACGTACATACGTGATATCTTTATTACATCTAGGAATATACCCAAGCTACTTCAAGATATAGGTTCAGCACCTTGAGGTAACTTAGGTATAAAATAAAAAAGCCAGCCGTTTCCGGCTGGCTTGGTCTCATGTAATTGGGAAATTACACAAGGCTCGACTTAGAATACCGTTTGATCGTCGATCTTAGTCTGAAGCGCACTTAATGCCTTCTCAACCAATTGACGACGCATGTATTTCTCTTCCTTCGGCTGCATATTCGGGTCACCCAATGGGTGAGGAATAGCAACAGCTGGAATAATACGGTTCGCACCGACTGTTTTCGAAATAGGAACAACAGTTGCAATGTGAACTACAGGCATAACTTTCTCGATTTCTTTGACCATCGTTGCGCCGCAACGTGTGCAAGTGCCTCAAGTGGAGGTGAAGATAGCGGCTGTCACCCCGGCTTTCTGAAGCTTCATCGCAATTTCTGCACCATATTCCTTGGCTTTCGCTACCGCAGTACCGTTACCCACTGTGGTGTAGAACATGTCGTGCAAGCTGCCAATGACGCCTTCACGTTCCATGTCGCGAAGTACATCAACAGGCAGTACGCGGTTAGGATTGTGATTACATGCCACTGGGTCATAACCACCGTGAGCAGTTTCGTGAGTATCTTCAGTCAAGGTCTCTAGGCCCTGGATACTGTACTCACCGTACTTCGATGCGCTGGAAGACTCGATATGATCTGGGTTGCCCTTAGGCACAACACCGCCTGAAGTCACTAGCGCAAACTTGGCAGTGCTAAGCATTTCAACCGGAGGCTGAGGCTCAACACGGTCAAATACCGGCATTGGGTATTCCGTGGTGAACTCATTGCCCGATAGCTTATTAATCAGCAAGTCAACCGCACGCTCGGAACCGCGTTTGTCCGCGAAGAAGTTTACGCGGATACCGCGAGGCATGTAGCCCGCTTCTTCTGGTGAGCCCATTTCACCTTCTGTATCGATGAAACGGTTAATCATGTTCACCATGGCAGGAATCGCTTTACGCATACTCGCTGCGCTGTTGCCTGTTTCAACCATGTAGGCGTACTGGCGGAATAATTCGTAGCCTGGGTTTTCGATGTACATGCCTGAAATGGTAGTAATCCCCATTTCATGCGCGACTTTCGCTACCGTACCACAAGCCATGCCGTAACGGCCTGCGTTGAAGGCTGGACCTGCCACAACAAGATCAGGCTTTAGCTGGGCTAAGATTTCCTGCAAGCCGTGGCAACATAGGCTTTCATTTTCATTGAAGTAAGAGTCACCACAGACGATGGTATGGGTAACTTCCGCTTTGTCCTGAAGCATGGTGTTCACTTGCGTGCCTACACCGATAGTCCCTTCAACCACTTCCATTGGAGTGTGGGCCATCTCTTCACCACCTTTTTGGGCGAAGAACTGGTTTAAGTAATATACGACTTTAATTGTCATTAGAGTGTCCTCGCTTAGCTAGCTTTGGTGGTGAGGGTATGGAAACCAAGCTCACTGGTTGCACCGATAATCGCCTGTAGTTCTACAGTGATTGAACCGTCTTCATGCAAGCTGCCATTAAATCCACCTGCAACCACGTCTGCGTAGCGGTCATGGCCAATCACAGTATTCATCGCTGGCAATGTCACTAGCTGGTTAGCGTTACCGTTGGTGATCACCGCATCGGCACTCTTGTGTGAGTCAGCCAATGACTGGCTTTCGCCGTTCTGGCCAGCATATTCGTCAGTCAGCAATACGGTCTTGATACCAGCAGCTTCCAACTTGGCACAGTTCATCATCAAGTCGGCATCAGGGTTACCAAAGCCTTCTTCACTGACAATCGCCGCTTCCCAGCCCATTTGTTTGGCAAGCTTGACGGTGAAGTTCGAAGAACGCTCTTTATCTTTCAGGGTGACGTTCTCGTTTGTCACGATAACACCCATGAAGTTGTACTTGGTGCCGTGGTGGCGGTATAGGTCGTAAATGACCGGGCTGTTCTGGTGAACAAAACTGGTGTTCTTGTCACAAGCCGATACACAGTTACCACTGATGATCGCACCGTCCATCACTTCCGTTGGGTACATCAATGTTGGCAGAATGCCCTTCACATCAACACCGTAGTAGTATGTGTCGTGCAGCAAGCCTTGGCTTTGCAGCATGTAGACATAACCCACCTTCGGTAGGTGCGGGAACTCTGCAGCTTGCTCTAGCAATGGCTTGGTTTCGTAAGTCTCAATCTCTTGTGGCTCAACATGCTCAGCCAAACGACCGATCCAACGAGCGGCTTCTAGGCCCACCAAACGCACCACGCCTTCATGGTCATACTGGTTACAGCTGTCATCCACTTCACACTGGATAACCAGGTTAAGCGTTGATGAGAACGGCGTATAATCCGCACCCGGCCCACTCATATCGATGATCCCTTCTTGGAAACCAACGATCTCACCAGTCGTCACCACTGCCATGCCTTTTAGCACATGGGTACGGCCTTCACCGACCATGGCTTCTTCGCCTAGATGGCGGCCTGGGAAGATATCGCCTTCGCAGCCGACTTTAACGCGCGGCTCGATAACATCTTTAACCGGCATAATACGGGTACTGTCACCCGGTTTGGCGATAGACAGTTCTAACGAGCGGATACGATGATCCAACTCGGTCAGATGGGCAATTAATGCCTGCTGATCGATGACCACAGTATTTTCTTTGACTTCGCTTACTGGACCAAAGGCCAGATCACGAACATGGATATTGCCTAGTTCGAGTTTCATGTGTTTCTCCAAACAAGCGTCAAATGGGAGGGGATCCCAAGATAGAATTGATTTAGCAAGGTGCCGGCCTCGGCCGAGGCCGGACAACCTAATTAGTGACCGAGTTAGCTGACCTTAAGACCAGAACCTTCCTCGGCATACCCGACAACCCAACAGGGTTCATCTTGACTGCTAAATTCAGTTAATAACGCATCCAGACAATCTTTCGGTACAGCTGCCAGCAGGCCACCGGAGGTTTCCGGGCAGCACAGCTTGCGATGCCAACTTTCATCCAAACCATCAGCAAACACTATGTCTTCGCGGTACGCATCGAGGTTGCGCTTCGCCCCGCCAGGGAATAACCCTTGGGCGGCATAGTCTTCAGCTTCTAGTAAGAACGGCACCTGCTCCGCCTTGAAGTGCATACAGATATCACTTTTCTCAGCCATCTCGTGGGCGTGGCCCAGCAGAGAGTAGCCAGTGACATCGGTACAAGCCTTAACGGGGTAGTTGGCAAAAATCTCAGCCGCCTTGCGGTTTAGCATTTTCATGCTGTCAGTCGAGGCTTGGATCGCCGCCTGACTGGCTTTGCCGCGTTTAGCTGCAGTTGAGATCAACCCAGTACCAATCGGTTTGGTCAGTACTAGGACATCGCCACTTTCCACCGCCGCCTTGGTTTGCACTTTAGACGGGTGGATGGTGCCCATCACAGACAAGCCAAATTTCGGCTCGCTGTCTTCCACGGTATGACCGCCAACCAATACCGCGCCAGCTTCACGGACTTTCTCCGCGCCGCCTTTGAGGATCTGGCCGACGACTTCCTGCGGAAGGTCGGTTGGCACACAAAAGATATTCATCGCCAGTGTTACCTGACCACCCATGGCATACACATCGCTTAAGGCATTCGCCGCGGCAATGGCACCGAAGTCATAGGGGTCATCCACGATTGGAGTAAAGAAATCCAATGTTTGGATAACGGCAACATCGTCGTTGATTTTGTAGACGGCAGCATCATCGCTTACCGTCAGCCCAACCATCAGATTGGGATACGCTTGTTCGGGAAATAGGGGTGAAATGGACTGCAGAACCTGCGCCATGGCCTTGGGGCCTATTTTAGCGGCTCACCCGGCTTTCTTGGTCATCTGCGTCAGACGAATTTTCTCTGTCATCTCTAATTCCTTTGAAGTGGACGGTAAGGGTAGCGAACTACCCGATGATCTATTCCAGTAAAGCAGAATAGTGTAATTATCTGGATTTAAAGCAAAAATCCATAATTAGCTGATATAGTCTGCCTCAACTAATTTGGTTTTTGCTTGCTCCAAATCACTTTTTGCCACCAACACGATAGGACCGGTACAGCCCATCCCCGTGCGGGCAAAAATGTTCGCTTTCCACAGTGCCTGGCATGCATCTTCGATTGCAAGAATGTCGATCCCGCCTATCTCTGCGTCGGTGACTTTCTCCGGCGGTGCAACCACTGTTTCGGTCTGCTCCGCAGCAGGCTTGGCCGTGCAATACTTGGTCAAGACACTGTTTAACCCTGAAAGGGTGGCGGCTTCCCATTCCTCGTCAACGCGCTTCATAACCTCTCCTCTCGCAGCGTCAGCACACAACCTCATGGCTCCTGCCACAACCGGTGCGCCTGACGCCCGTGAGATGATATTCACAGGTTGTTTCGTCGCGCCCTCACCTAACCCCGGTCCATAGCCAAAGCCAGAAGCTTCATAACTACCACCAGTCGTAAATGACGAGAACATTTTCATCAAGAGATTGCCTGTCAGGCTATCGGTCACCATCACATCCGGTGTGCCCTGCAGCAAATCGTTGCCACGCATGGCAATACCGCCATCAGCACGCCCAGATTGGGCAAACTCGATATCGTAACCGCCCTGCTTCAGCTCGCGCAGTGCACGCTCACACACCGCCGCTCCATCAACATTGAGAACACCTATTGTCGGCTTTTCTATCCCTGTTGATTTCGCCAATGCGATACCGTAAATCGCATTTTTCAGCATGGCTGCCTGACGCTGGGTATCAGTGGTACCTGTCGTAGAAGCGATGATCATCTCACGCCCCGTTGACGGTGTGACCACCTTGCCCATGGTGCTTACTCCTAATGGGAAAGCGTAATGAAGGGTGACGCAGCCATCGAGCTGCTGCTCGGCAAACAGGCTTTCCATCACCTTATGGCACTCATGCAGATCCGTTGCCGGATAACATTCGAAGCCACAATCTGGTTCATCACAGCCAATCAGCACCGGTTCGATATCACTGTACTGGCGGGAAACCATTTGTGCCCCGCGCAATAATTCTGGTGATCCGTGCTCACTGCCAATCAGAGTCAGGCCGATGCGAAGTTTTTTGCCAAACTGACCACTCATCAAGTCATCTGCCATGGCATTGAAGGTGTCGGCCAGTTGTTGATTGATATTCGACATCTCAGCCTCCGGTTACTGCTTGCCCTGTTTAGGGGACAGTAGGTTCTCAGCCACATCGCGCATTGCCTGCGCAACGACTTGTTTCACCTGATTCTCGTCAAAGGCTTCTGCCTGCTTACCACTGTTCTTCTGCACCACAAAGCTGAGGCCATCGAACAGGTTGGTCATACGACCAAGGAACAAGCTGCCTTTACCGACCATCATGAAATTGTTGATTTCACCGTTGACGATCATCTCACGGCCAAAGCCAAGGAATGGCACCCCTGATGGGATATGGCCCTGGGTAGGGGCAAAGCCTGTCATACCATGCTGCTGGACGAAAGCGGGAAGCTGGGTGCGCTCCATCTGGCCTTCTTTCACAGCCAATGCTGCAATCATCTTGTAGTTAGACTCAGGCACATTGCCAGCACCGGCTGGCTTGGTGATCTCTGGGTTTTGCATCTCCACCGAATACTTGTCGATATCAGTCATCTTCATGCCCGCCGCTTTCAGCGGGTTGGCGATCAGGGCAGTCATGACTGCCTGCGGCGATGAGCCGGTACCGATCTGGTGTCTACCGATAATGTCAGTGTTGATTTCCGGGCTGATGCCGTCGTTTTCAGTCACCATACAGGCAAAGCCCGCCAAGCAGTCTTCCAAAACAGGCATATTTTGCTTCACATGGTCACGCCCGTTCATGCCCAGCTTGGCGACCGCACCACCAGCAACGACCATCACGTTCTTGAACACGCCGGATTTCACCAATGCTGCTGCCAAGGTCATGGCGTGGGCAGGTGCCGCACAGAAGCCACGTACGTCAGAGCCCGTTGCGCGGTTACAGCCGATGATTTCACCAATGGCTTTGGCGAAGTTACCGCCGCCGCGCTGGTTGATATCACCACAGGCTTCTTCAGAGCATTCAATGATGTAGTCAACGTTATCAAGCTCAATACCCTGCTGCTTGAGGTGCATGGCAGCCATCACGCCCGATGCTTTGGTACATAGGTTTTCCAGCATGATATGGGCGGAGAGGTTTTCATCCTCATCGTGGGCGGCTTTGACACAGCCGACCAACTCGCCGTTCATCATCAGCACTTCGGCCTGATGATGTTCAACCAACGCCAAGATCTCATCTTTGCTGATCAGTTGGTGGCCTGCTAATAAATCAACCTCGCCATAAAGCGGATGGTGGCCAGCACTGGACTGATAGGTATCAATGAATTCCTGGGTTAAGTGGACCAAGTTGAACACATCAACATGATTCAACATGGCATAAAATTGGGGCTGGCTATAGATTTCACCGAACTTGCCTTCATGGGAGGTATGGTCATGGTTTTCATACCAAGGAAGGGGGATTTCTGCCAACTGGTGTGGGGTCAGGTTTCCGATGTAGCACTGGTTCGCGGGGTAAGATACCACTTCTTCAAAGGGGCGAAGGTGGTCTTTCAACTGCTGCAAGTAAGTGTCTGACGGGTCTTTTGCCCTAGTCTGAACTTGCACCGAACCGTGTTGGATCAACACATCTGGGGTATGGGCGAGCACATAGCTCACGCCTTTGATTACTGCGTATCCCATTGTTACTCCTGCATCCGAGCCGGATAAAAGGTTCGAACCTGCCTGTTTGAAAACAGCTCCGAACCAGCATTGAGATATACTTATGCTAATGCAGTTTCGCTGCGGTATTGTTGCATTTCCGCTTTGATAGCATCGACATCAAGTACCATTTCCATCATTCCAACTTGTTCTTCATAAACAGCCGGATCGACGGCATTTTTAACTTCGTCTTCAACCACGTGATAACAAGAGAGTCCTAACTGGACTCCCGCCAATGGTCCTGCAAAAGTCGGATCACCGGTGGTGACGGTTTCACACGCTAGGCCAGAAGCTTCCGCTTCTGCGCCACCTAGAATCACAACCAGATTCTCGGCGCCTTTTTCATCGGCTAGGGCTTTAATCCGCTTTTGGTTCTCAAGATCCATTGCGCCAGCGCTTGTTCAGACGAAACATTCTGTGGTGGAGAAAGCAACGTGAGCACCTGTTGTCTTCATGCAAGCTTCGATTGCCTGCCCAGGTACGCCATCACGGTCTCCCAGAATGATCACTGTTTTGTTAGCGAACACAATTCTGCTCCCGATTAAACATACTTACCAAATTGCTCACGATACTCTTTGACTTCCGCCACGATGGCATCGACATCAAGTACCATTTCCATCATGCTGACCTGCTCGTCATAAATAGCAGCGTCGACATTGTCTTTAATTTCCGGCTCAACCACATGATAACAAGAGAGTCCCAACTGGACTCCGGCCAATGGTCCGGCAAAAGTAGGATCGCCGTTAGTCACGGTTTCACACGCTAGGCCAGAAGCTTCCGCTTCTGCACCGCCAAGGACGACAACCAGATTCTCTGGGCCGAACTCGTCAGCGAAACCTTTAATCCTCTTTTGGTTTTCCAGATCCATAGCACCTGCGCTGGTTCAGACGAAACACTCAGTTGTAGAGAAAAGAACATGCGCACCGGCTGTTTTAATGCAGGCTTCAATTGCCTGGCCCGGTACACCGTCCCTGTCTCCCAAGATAATGACTTTCTTATCTTTGAGCATTGTTCACTCCAAGGGTACGGATTACATAAATTACATAGTTTAATAATGGTGATTGCTCACCGGTGTATTTGTGCCAACGGGCTTTCACCCATTCAATACAAATTCTTTCGTGCTTTAGGCAGTCTCTGCCACAAAGCTTTCGAGCATGCTTTCGACATGTTCGATTTCTAACTCTTCACCAGAAAGGTGCTCTGCTTTCTCGCCGTTACGGTAGAAAACAAAAGAAGGTAGCCCCATCACTTTCTGCGCCATCGCCAGGCGACGGTTACCTTGAATATTCAATTTGCAGAACTTGATGTCATCGCCGTATTTCTCAGCCAGCGCCATCACCTCTGGCATCAATTCGATGCAGCGGCCACAGTTTTCGCTCCAGAAATCCACCAATACGATGCCATCGGTTTTCACTTCGGCATCAAAGTTTTCTTTGGTTAGTTCTATCATTGCGTTTCCCTTAATACAGAGTTTCTAACTCGGTAATATCCTTAACATCTACTCGCTTGGCTTCCTGCCCAGCGTCAAATCGAATCACTACAGGCACTTCAGATACCGAGAAACGGTTCGCAATGTTCTGGCTCTTATAGGTATCAATCGTCACAACACGCTGTTCTGGGTGGTCTTTGCACTTCAGCTCAAGTTGGTTTATCACATCCAAGCTTTCTTTGCTTAGCGGGTTCCAGAATGCCACCATCGCTGTGCCACCAAACTCCGAGACCGACTTGCGCCAACTCTCTTCTTCCTCGATATAGCGGTCGGCTGCCACAGCGGCGACGGCCCCGTCACCCGCAGCAGTTACCACCTGGCGGAGGAATTTATCAGTCACATCACCGACGGCAAAAATGCCCGGTACACTGGTTTCCTGCTTGTCATTGGTAATGACGTAGCCTTGTGGTGTCAGCTCGATTAACTCTTTGACAAAGTCTGTTTTTGGCACCGTACCGACAAACATGAACACACCGTCAGCAGCCAGTTCACTGATCTCGCCAGTTTTGAGGTTCTTGAGCTTCACGCCGTTAACCAGTTCGTCACCGGTGATTTCTTCCACTACAGAGTTCCAGACAAATTCGATTTTATCGTTGGCAAACGCCTGCTCCTGAGCAGTCCTATCTGCGTCGAGAATGCCCTGGTCATGCAGTACAATCATGGTGACTTTATTGACAAACTTGGTCAGGAAGACAGACTCTTCAACTGCCGTGTTGCCCGAGCCAACCACCACAACATCAAGCTCTTCATAGAAGTCAGCATCACATGTGGCGCAGTATGAGACCCCTTTACCGCGGAACTCAGACTCACCGGTAATGCCCAGAATGCGTGGAGTTGCCCCTGTTGCGACAATAATGCTTTTGGTCTGGTACGTTTCGCCTTTGTTGGTGGTCAAGGTTTTAATGAAACCATCTTCGGCAATAGAAATACCGGTAACCAAACCACGAACAAATTCCACACCGAATTTATTACAGTGTTCCCGGAACATATCCATCAGCTGCGGGCCGGTGGCCTCCAAAATACCGGGATAGTTTTCCATTTCACTGGTTGTTGCAGCCTGACCACCTGTATTCCTTTTATCTTCAATGATCAGGGTTTTCATTTTACCGCGTGCAGCGTAGACACCAGCAGACATTCCACCAGCACCGCCACCGATAATAATGACATCGTATAGTTCTGACATATTTTTCACCGATTGCTATTTCACACCACACTCCAAACACATCGAGGTATATAGAGTGCACTTAAAACAAATCAGTTGTTGCAGACCCTAACATTCATGAGAACCAAATATTAATTTTAAATATCTATAGTTACCAAAAGGACTGCCGTATCTCTCCTGGGTAGGTAATTCTTTTCTAATTTAACTTTTACCCAGTGATAGCTTCTTGTTCGTAAAACTTATGGATGATTATAATTAGTAATGCCATATTTTTTGTGAGCAACGCCCAATTCCAGTATAAAATTCTACATCAGCCACCATTATGATACCCAAGTCATATTGGCCCTTACTAAAAGCGCTTTTTTGTAAACAAACCCCACCTAATTTGTTACACAAAAGCTACTAAAAACGTTCCTATAGTGAATTTTTACGTAAATATTCTACTTTTAGTGAATTTGTACTCAATCAGGAAACGAGTGTGATCATGCTTCAACAAAATTATATAAATTTGATGAACGTTGCTTACTGAAGATTATCATTAGAAAAACTAATGATTAATGGAAATAAAAGTATTGCTTTGCTATACAGCTTTAAACGGGGAATATAGAGTTAAAATAAACATGCTTTTTTATAGGCTTTTCTCTTACCGTAGCTTTAATTTCAAACACCTTTAATTCATATTTTCAAACCCTCTCCCCCTAGTGGTAATAAGTGTTAAACCAATATAGAGTTTGATATTCAGGCTGTAAGCAAGCACTTTCTCGCTAGCACCAAAAACCAAAAAAATAAGCATGTTTAATTATAAAACCATCAATAAATCAGAATTAAAATCTGATTATTTTGTTTATATAAGCAGATCAAACTCACATTAAACATCAAATGCAGAGTGATAGTCTTCACGGTGAAATTCATCGCCCTTTTGGAGATAAGCAATGGAAACGCTGCAATATACGAATGGTTGGTTAAATCTCGATAATACCCAAGTTAATGACATCAATCATTTCTGCGAAGACTACAAACACTTCCTCAATAAAGGAAAAACCGAACGCCAATGCGTAAACGTCGCCATTGAAAAAGCCCAACAACAAGGCTTCCGCCCAATAGAAGAATATGAACAACTCAAGCCTGGTGACAAAGCCTACTTCATTAATAGAAATAAAAACGTCGTGCTGGCGATTATTGGTCAACAACCTATTCAAGATGGGATCCGCTTTGTTGTTTCGCACATTGACTCTCCTCGCCTGGATCTGAAACCCAACCCAATGCATGAAAAGCATGAACTGGCACTGATGCGAACCCACTATTACGGGGGCATCAAAAAGTACCAATGGGCATCTCGCCCTCTTGCACTGCATGGTGTCATCGTGACTAAATCTGGCCGCCGCGTTGATATCGCGATAGGCGAAGAAGAGTCTGATCCTGTTTTCACAATCCCGGATCTCCTTCCTCACCTTGACCGCAAAGTGCAGCGTGATCGCAAAGCTGACGAAGTGCTCAAAGGAGAAGAACTTCAGATCATTGTCGGCTCGGTACCCATGGCTTTTGATGATGAGAAAGTCAAAGACAAGGTAAAACATCATGTGCTCACCAAGCTATTCGAAAAATACGAAATTAGCGAGACCGACTTCATCTCTGCAGAACTGATGCTGGTACCGGCAGGTAACGCCCGCGATGTCGGCATTGATCAGGGATTGATCGGCGCTTACGGCCAGGATGATCGCATCTGTGCCTACACCTCGCTGGAAGCCATCTTTGATATCCCAACACCCGAGCAAACCGCAGTCTGCTTCTTGGTTGATAAAGAAGAGATCGGATCTTCTGGCGCAACCGGCTTGGAATCGCGCTATCTGGAATTCTTCGTTGGTGAGCTGTTGATCCGCCAGGCTGGCGGCAACTACAACGACCAGTTGCTTCGCCGCTGCTTGTGGCAATCCTATGCGCTGTCTTCTGATGTCAACGCCGGTCTCAACCCGCTGTTTGAATCTGTTCACGACGCACAGAATGCCTCCAAGCTGGGATACGGGCTGGTGCTGACCAAATACACCGGCCATGGTGGCAAAGTCGCTTCCAACGATGCAGACGCCGAATACGTTGCTGCCCTGCGCCGTATTTTCGACGAGCATAAAATCAGCTGGCAGACCGGCCTACTGGGCAAGGTTGATGAAGGGGGCGGCGGCACGGTTGCCAAATACCTCGCGCATTATGGCATCAACACCATAGACGCGGGTGCTGCACTGCTGTCTATGCACTCACCTTTCGAGCTCTCTTCCAAGTTCGACATCTTCGAACTGTACCGTGCTTATAAGACTTTCTACACCAAGGCGCTATAAGCCCCTTTGTGTGACGTGCCCTGCGTAAAACAGGGCACGTAGATTGTGAACAATCAGTGACATACAACTAATATAATCGCGGGACTCTACACATGAAAAAGAAACATCCGATCACCTTTTATATTCTCTGTTCATGCCAATTCTGGTGGGCACTCTCTTTCTACAGCCTTTGGGCGATCCTACCGGTCTTCCTCGGTGACGAGCTCGGTATCGACCAAAAAACCTCGTTCGCCACTTTCGGTGCCTTTGCTGCCCTTGGTGCCGCGATGTTATTTATTGGTGGTTGGCTGGCCGATAAGATTCTTGGTGCAAAACGTACCCTTGTTTGGGGCTTCTTTTTCCAAGGACTTGGTTACTTCATCATTGCCTACTCGGCGATCACGGCCCAACCGCATTTCGTGTTTGTTGGTTTGGGTACGGTAGCGGTCGGTCGTGGTATCGGTAGTGTGGCTCCACCCACCATCATCGCCTCTGCCTATGATAAAAATGATCCACGTTTGGACGGTGCCTACACCTTGTTCTACATGGTCAACAACATCGGTGCTTTTGTCGCTCAGTTAGGTGCACCCATCATGGCCTACAGCATTGGTTGGACGTCAGCCTTTATCTTGTCGGGCGTCGGTATGGCAGTGAACGTCATTACCTACCTGATGCTGAACAAGAAGATCAACAAGGCGACCGAAGCCGACAAGCATGCGATTCCGTTCAAGACCAACAGCCTGTTCTTGTCTGGTGCACTGATTGCCGTTGCATTGGCAAGCTACCTGCTCACCAACTTGCCACTGGCCCAGTTTGTATTGGCAATGGCCGCTCTGGTGATCCTATTCCTGATCACCAAAGAGATGAAGAAAGAAGCCCCAATCAGCCGCAAGCGCATGATTGTCGGTTTGGTACTGATGGGACAGGCTTTGGCCTTCTTCGTACTGTATAACCAAATGCCAACGTCGCTGAACTTCTTCGCTATCAACAATGTTGAAGCAGAGATATTCGGGATTGCCATCAACCCAGTGTCGTACCAGTCCTTCAACCCATTGTGGATTATCTTCCTCAGTCCTGTACTGGCCCATATCTACACCACGCTGGGCGAAAAAGGCAAAGACTTATCCATGCCCGGTAAGTTCGCGCTGGGGATGCTGGTGTGCGCCGCTGCTTTTGGTTTAGCTGGTTTCTCACAATACTTCGGCGACGAAAACGGCATGCTCAACCCATTCTGGATTGCAGCACCGCACTTCCTGTTTGCCATCGGTGAATTGTTGATTTCAGCACTTGGTCTATCTGCCATCGCCAAGCTATTCCCAAGCCGTATCCGGGGTTTCATCTATGGCGCATGGAACATGACACTTGCACTAGCATCAGTTGCCGGAGCTTGGGTGGCAGGCTTGTCCTCAACAGGCGAAGCGGAAATGACACCAGTTGAAAGCTTGGTCTCTTACGGCAATTACTTCTACGCCTTGGCTATCGCTTCGACCGTTGTTGGTTTGGTTTGTGTCTACTTGGCACCGCGCCTAAACAAACTTATCGAAACCGATGTTTGCGAAGAGACAGAAACTAAAGATGCGCAAACTGCGTAATTTTCATCTCTAACAAAATGAAAAAAGCGAGGGTACTCCCTCGCTTTTCATTTACTATTGTCGTGTATTATGCCAGCAGCCTAGGCCACTTCTGCAGCAATGACATCCCTTAGTGCTTGCGTAATAGCATGGACATCAAAGAACACAACCTGAACTTGGTTGTCTGGCAACTTGATAAACCCCAGCGCTCCCTGGCGACGCAGTATATTTTCATCCACCGCATCAATATCCACTACTTGAATGCGTAGGCGGGTAGCACAGTTATCAATTTGCCCTGCTACTAAGTTATCCAGCCCACCAAGGCCATGCAGGATCTTCTGCGCTTTGGCGGTTAGGTTGCCCTTGTCATTAATCATGACCCTATTTCTCTCCCATCAAAAAAGGCCAGCCGAAATCAGCTGGCACTAAAAATAATTCTTAAGCTATTGAATTACATTGATAGCTGGTAAGACGCATCAATTTTCGCTTCACAGGTTTTAATCTCATTCTGGAAGCGCTCTAGCCACTTTTTGCCTTCGGCATTGGCATTGCTTGCCCAGCTATCAACCACTGGCTGAGTCGCTTTCTTGAATGCTTCTTTTTCTGTCGCAGACGGGTTGTAGATTTTGCCGTTGGCTTTCTTGAACGCTTCGTACGACGCATATTCGTTATGCTTCGGATAAGACATCAGATACTGCTGTTGAGCGTCAATACCATCCAATACTACTTTTTTCAGCTCTGGTGACAGCGACTTGAATTTCATGTCAGACATCAACCATGCACCGCCCATGTACGCATGGCCATCCAGTGTTAGGTAGTCCAGACTCTCGTGGAAACGGCTCTGGATAATATCAACGATGCCATTCTTGGTGCCTTCAACCACGCCAGTAGAGAGTGCTGTGTATACTTCAGGCCAGGCAATAGGAGTCGGTGAACCATCAAGCTCTTTAACAAGATCCTGCTGAACTTTGGCCGGTACCGTACGGATCTTCATGCCATTGACATCTTCCGGTGTTTTGACCGCTTTTTTGGTGGTCGCGAAGTTACGCCAACCGCCAGAGTTTGCCACCATCATTAGGCGAACATTCGGTGCCTTCTTCAAAACATTGCCACGGACATCTGCAATAAACTGATCGTTGCCGTAAACACATTCTGCTACACGGTCGTTTGGCAGTAGGTATGGCAAATCAAAGGATTCAGCTGGCTTCCAGTAGTAAGCAATTTCAGAGACCGTTGTCGGGAAGTAATCGAACATACCGGCCTGAACCCCGGCAATACATTCTTTACCCGAGCCACAAAGTTGGCCTGAACCGTAAATCTTAACCTTCAGCTCACCGTTAGAACGGGTTTCCAGATGGTTTTTGAATACCAACAGCGATTGGTGGTTGTAACTATCAGGTGACGTCAGGTGAACCACATTGAATTCAGTTGCTGCCAGTGTGGTGCCAGATACCATAAGTGCTGCAGAGGTCGCTAATGTCAAAAGTGTTTTTTTCATAATAATTATACCGTTATAGGAAATTTAGAGGTTGTGCCTAAGCACGCCAGTTTTTTAATTCTGCTACATAATGCCGAACAGTTGCGGTAAGCCGATCACAAGTTGTGGGAAGCAGGAAATCAAGAAAATCAGCACCACTTCAACCAGTAGGAAAGGGATAATCTTCTTCGAGATTTCTGCCACCGAGACTTTGGATACGCCCGATGCCACGAACAGTACCAGCCCCATTGGCGGTGTCGCCAAGCCAATCGACAGGTTTGCACACATCACGACACCGAAGTGGACTGGGTCGATACCAGCACTGATCATGATTGGGGCAAAGATAGGAGCGAAAATCAGGATGGCAGGGCCAGCATCAAGGAACATACCGATGATGAACAACAGCACATTGATAATCGCGAACAACAGGTAAGGGTTGTTGGTAATGCCGTTCATGAAGTCAGCCACCATGCTGGACACGCCAGACAGGCTAATCAATGAGGCAAAACCACTCGCAGCAGCCACGATAATCAAGATTGATGCGGCGTTTACTGCCACCTTGGCAAACAAGGCGTAGGTCGCTTTCACATTGGTGGCACGGATGATGTAAAGCGAAACAACAATGGCGTAAGCAACGGCGACTGCAGCAGCTTCTGTTGGGGTAAAGATACCGCCGTAGATACCACCTAAGATAATCACGGGTGTCATCAGAGGCAGAATGGCCAGTTTAAATGCCTGGCGGCGCTCCATCGCTGGCGCTCGCTCCATTGGTTGAACCGCTGGGTACTTACGGATCTGGTAGCGGTTCATAATCATCAAACCGATACAGAAGATGATGCCCGGTGTGACGCCTGCCAAGAACATCGCCGCCACTGATGTGTTCATCACAAAGGCATAGATGAGCATGATGCCTGACGGTGGAATAATGTTACCCAGTACCGTTGCTGCCGCCGTCAACGCTGCCGAATAGCCAGCATCATACTTGTACTTCTTCATTTCAGGGATCAGCATGCCACCGATAGCGGATGTCGCTGCAACCGCTGAACCTGTCAGGGCACCAAAGATAGTTGCCGCCAGGATAACCACATGTCCCAGGCCACCGCGCAGGTGCTGTACCATGGTTTGGGCAAAAGCGATGATACGTGGGGTAATCCCCCCTGCCGTCATACATTCGCCGGCCAACATAAAAAATGGTAGTGCGAGAAGAAGGAAGCTATCCAAACCAGAATAGAGGCGCTGGTATAGCATATTGGCAAATAACATCTGCTCATTTTGGAACAGGGTAATAATAGGTGACAGGCCAAGGGTAAATAATACCGGTACACCAATAATAAGTAAGACTAAGAAATATAATAGGAAGATTGGAGAAACCATGTTTTGCCCCTTACGCCGCCGGTTTTAATTCAAGTTGTTCGGTATCATCCGAATCTTCTACGGGCTTGTTTGATTCAAGCATTTCTGCTGTTTGGCTTGTTTTGGAAATATCTTCAAAATCGCCAAGCATACCGCGGATAGATGCAATGCTTTTTTGTAAGGCATACAGCATGGTAACGGCCATCATCACTGGAGGCATGATATACACGTAATACATTGGGATTGGCAGGCTGTCTGCCATCACTGATCCGGTTTGGAAGAAGTTCCAGCCGAAGGTGATCCAGACAGAGAACACCAACATAGCAGAGATATGGCCTAGCAATAATAAGAAGGAATAAACGCGCGGTGCTTTTTTTTCTAATATTTCAGTAAGGAAAGTCATCGCTATATTTTTATCGGCTAAATATACAAACGGTAAACACAGATAAGTCATATAGATCATTAAGAATCGGGAAGATTCATCCGTCCAGCTTAATGGGATATTAAATACGTAGCGAAATAAAACCTGGGCAACAACAATGGCTGTCATTAATAAAAGCAGTATTCCGGCAACATGACGCAACAGTCGTGATAAGGGTGTTGTCACGATATTCAATGCTTTCTCAATAGTACGCAGCATAGAATCACCATCCAATGTGAATGAGGGCATAGTTATAGTGGGTACCCATAGAGGTGCCCGATTAAAGTAGGGTTAAGTCAGCGATAGTGCTATAACACCAAGGCGCTCACCTTGTTGAATCACAGAGCAGTACTGGAGACCTTTTGGGTTCGTTTTATCCATTTCACTGTTAGCTTGAACGTTCGCTTGAAAAAAGCGCTTCAGGTCATGCTGTTGTGTGGCACGAGCAAGCGTTCGAGTAACGTTCGTTGGTTTCAGTGAAAGCATTGTGTATCCCTTTTGTTCCAGTCCATTTATGTGTTTGGTAAATGACATGCTGCCCGATAAATTCGCTATATTGATAACTTAATTAGTGGCAGTAATCCGTGATGATTTTCACATACGGACAAAACATGTCATTTTTATGTACCTTATATGCCAAAAACGGACACTTTATAAGATTTAAGCTTTACCATTTGAGCCAAACAAACGAATCTTGTGTTGCACCACTTCTTTCATTGCAGCGATGCCGCTATTCATGACATCAGCAAGAATGTAGTCTTTCTCGTTTGCACGCCAGTGAGCCTGAACCCCGTCAATGAAGCCTTGGCGCAGCTCGGTATCTACGTTGATCTTGGCGACACCACGCTTAACAGCTTCGATAACCTGGTCATCAGGCACACCCGAACCACCGTGCAGAACGATTGGCTTCTTCACGGCTTCTTTAATTTCAGACAGACGCTCAAACTTCAGCTCAGGTGTTGTTTTATAGACACCATGGGCAGTACCAATAGACACCGCCAGGTAATCAACGCCAGTGCGCTCAGAGAAGTCCAGCGCCTCTTCAACCGTTGTGATCATGGCATCTTTCTCATCAACGGTGATGTCATCTTCAGTACCGCCGATTTTGCCGATTTCACCTTCAGAGCCAAGGCCAAGTGCATTTGCCACTTCAACCACGGCTTTAGTGATACGTACGTTATCTTCGAATGGCAGCGCAGAGCCATCAAACATTAGAGAGTTAAAGTTACAGCGCGCTGCTTCCATTGCCTGCTTAAACTGGCGGCTGTGGTCTAGGTGGATACAAACTGGCACTGAGATGTTGTGATGCTTCATCAGTGAGTCAACAGCGTTTTTCAGTGGCTCCATGCCCATCTCATTAATGGCTTTCTGGCCAATCTGGATCATGATTGGAGATTGCTCTTCTTCAGCAGCCAGCAGAACTGCTTTGATTGTTTCTAGGTTGTGTGCAGTGAAAGCGCCAATCGCATATCCGTTGTTCCACGCTTCCTGAATCATTGTTTTACCAGACATGTAAGCCATGTTGAGTGTTCCTCTTTGTTCACTTGTTTGTTCGTTGTTGTAAATAAAGTAACAGTCAAGAAGGTTCATTTCTGTTAGTTATGTATCATTTTCCAACAAGAAGGTACAAAAATAGACACAAATAGACAGAAATGAGTACTAGAGCACATCTTATTTCATTCAAGGGGGGGAAGTGGCCAGGGCCAAGCGCTGAGACAAAAAAAGGTGACAGCCCGAAAGCCATCACCTTTACGCATAAAACGACAAGTCACAGGGTGGTCGTTTTAAAACATTAGCCCATGTTCTTATCCAGCAAGCCAGCAGCCAGGGCTGGCGCCAGACCAGGTGTTAGAGGTAGACGAGGGATCACAAGACAGTGCATGAGATGGTAGATATCTTGCTTACCATCCCATACTTTGCTGGTGCCAGCCTGGTTGTTGGTATCCAGCTCTTGCCACCAAGAACAACCTTCGTAATCAATCAGATAAGTGCGGCAGTAATCCCACCATGTACGGTAGTATTCTTGGTACTTCTCGTCCCCTGTGACAGTGTACAGCGCATAAGCAGTACCAATTGCTTCCACTGGTGCCCAGCGGATACGTTCACGAACAACCGGCTTGCCGTCCCAATCTACAGAGTACACAAAGCCCGGCGCACCATCGACCGACCATGCATCACGCACAGTGGCATCAAACAGGCCGATAGCATCTTCCAGTAGCCAATCAGGGCAGTCAGCACCGATTTCAATCAATGTCGCACGTAGGTGACAGATCAAACGGCCCCACTCGATCCAGTGGCCAGGTGTACCGCCGTATGCACGGAAGTGACTGGCTGGGGTTTCTTTGTTGTAGTCTGGAAGCGGGTTCCAGTCTGCGTCAAAGTGTTCATTGACACGGTAGTTCAGAGATTTTGCTGTCTTGTTGATCATGAACTCGGTGATGTGCAGTGCACGATCCAGCCACTTCTTGTCTTTCGTTACATCGTAAACAATCAGGAATGCTTCAACAGAGTGCATCGCCGCATTACCACCACGGTAATCTTCCGTCTCGGAGAAAGTTTCATCCCAAGACTCGAAACACATCTGTTTTTCTTCACACCAGAAGTGGTTTTCATACACGTTAATAGCTTCATCCAACAGTGCCTGAGCCCTCGGGTGGCCTGTAGTCACGGCACTGGCTGCACCGAGTAAGACAAAGCAATGCTGATAACCCTGCTTGGACGCATCAACGATACCTTCCCCTTCATTGTCGATAGTCGCGTACCAACCACCATGAGCCTTATCTTTCAGAGGACCTTCTAATGCCGCGATACCATGCTCAACCAGATCGTAAGCACCTGGACGGCCCATCAACGCTGCCAGCGAGTAACAGTGCAGCATACGCGCGGTGATCCACAGGCGAGTACCCATTTCTTCACGGATGTTGCCGTTGTTGCCCACCCAGCCAAAACCGTTTGGTACGACCGATTTTCTGCCGAATTCAAAGATTCGATCGGTTTCTGTATCTAGCCAAGCGTTATGAGATCGGGTATTAATCCATTTCATGAAGTGTTTCCTCGTTATTTTCTTTTGCTACTGAAATTAACAGGCAGTAGCATTCAATTCTGTTATTTATCTATCACTTTTCAACAAAAACAATCAAAAACTGACATTCTTGAGCACTAGCACACAACCGATAACCAAAAGTAGGCCGTGTACAATATGGTGGTAGTTGATCTTATATTTCTGCAGGAAGTGGTATCCCACCATGCCCCCGGTCATCCCCACTAAAAATGCAGGCATTGCCGAGACAACCAGACTGTTTACATCTGGGGTAAAAAGTCCTTCATTCCAAAAACTGACAATGGCACCAATCATCTGCAGCATGAAAAAGAACACCAGCGTTGATTTAGCTTGGTCTGCAGTCCATGGCTGCATGGATGTGTAAGCAATCACCGGCGGTCCAGCTTCGCCGACACTGGCGCCCAACACACCTGAGGCAAACCCGGTCCCGACAGTCACTGGCACCGACGTCTTTGAAAAAGCAGGTTTGGTACTTCGCATCGAGTGGATACTCGATACAATCAGTACTATCCCCATGGTGATGAGAATGTATTGTGACGGTAGGCTTGCCAACAGCTTGGCGCCGACAATAGAAGCAGGCAGTGAACCCGCAACAAGGATCAGGCCCGCTTTGTATTGAATGGAGTGGCGCATTTTCCAAACAATGGGAAAGGTCACGAGCCATCCAAAAATACCGGCAATAGGCACTGCCATTTTTGCGTCCACCACCATAGAAAGCAGCGGCACAGATACAAGGGCCAAGCCAAACCCGGTCAAGCCTTGCGTAAAGCCTCCTAATGCAATGATCAGGGAGACCAAAACAACGGTCATATCCATATTTAATTCCTGATTAGGGGCGACTTTCCGCCCCTACTTTGTTACTGGCAGCTGTAATACTGCCCGGAGAAGCTCTACTTCACGGAGAAGCGGTGGATGGTTTTCTCTTCAAAGACTTCACCGGGGTTTAGGCGCACATTAGGAAAATGCGGCTGGTTCGGGCTGTCCGGGAAATGCTGGGTTTCAAGGCACATCCCGTCGAACGACTCATACTTGTAGCCATTGCGGCCAAACCAAGGTTTGTTCGACAACTTGGCCCCGTTATAGAACTGGACTGCCGGCTGGGTCGTCAGCACCGTCATCACACGCCCGGTGAGTGGCTCATAAAGCTCAGCAGCATAGGCATATTCACCGAGCTTGCGCTTTTGGTTGATGACAAAGTTGTGGTCAAATGCGCCACCTGGCACTTTCTCTTTGTTATCACGAATTTCCACCGGCAGAGTAAAATCGAGCCCCGTTCCTTTAACGGCAAGGATCTCGCCTGTTGGGATCGTGTTCTCGTTCACTGGCGTATAGAAATCAGCATAGAGCGTCAACTCATGGCCATCGACCAAACCTGAGTCATGGCCACCTAGGTTGTAGTAGCTATGGTTGACCAGATTAACGACCGTCGGCTTGTCCGTGGTTGCTTTGAAGTTGAAGTGCAGCTGGTTGTGCTCATCCAAGCCTATGGAATGTGTCACATGTAAAGTGCCGCCATAACCAGACTCTCCATCCGGTGAAACCCGGTTGAAATGAAGGTAAATCGCTTCTTTTTGCTGTTCGACGGCAACATCCCAAACATACTTATCAAACCCTTTGCTGCCACCATGGATGTGCTGTGACGTCGGTAGCTCATTGGTTTCCAGCTGGAATACCTCACCGTCCAACTCATAGCGACCATCCTTGATCCGATTTGCATAACGACCGGCAACAGCACCGAAAAATGGATGCCCTTCCAAATATCGATCAAGGCTCTCATAGCCCAGCACCACATCAGCAAGTTGACCGTCACGATCAGGCGTTGTTATCGACGTAACAATACAGCCATAATTGGTGACTTGGACTTTCATGCCCTGGCTATTTTCGAGGGTGAACAACTTGACGGGTTGCGATTGACCTTCAACTTCACCCCAGTTTTCACTGGTTAGTTTCACGTTATTGTCCTTGGTTTTTTTATTTGATTTTAGCTTCCAGGCCAGATGTCACGCGTAGCTGCTCAAACACTGATGTCCAGTCCTGACGACCACGACCAGCAGCACGAGTAATGCTATACAATTCACGCGATGCTGCGCCGCATGGCATTGGCACATTCACCTGATTGGCGAGATCCAAGGCAATACCCAAGTCTTTGTGCGCAAGATCAACCATAAAGGCTGGTGACAAGTCGCCGGCAAGGACTTTGCCAGGCCATGTGGTTGTAAAGTGGCCTTTGCCTGCAGGTGTGCCGCTCATTACTTCAAGCGCAGTTTCAAATTCAAGGCCAATCGCTTCTGACAACGTTGCGGCTTCTGCAGAAAGTGCATTCAACGCAATACTCATGTAGTTATTGATGATCTTGACTCGGATACCTTTACCCGCACCACCAGCATCAACAGTCTCTGAGCCCATACAGTCAAACAGTGGCTGGGCACGTTCGATTTGTGCTTTGGTACCACCGGCAAGGATCAGCAATTCACCTTTTACCGCATGGTCTGATGTACGACCTACAGGCGCTTCCATCATTGAAAAACCTTTATCGCTCATCTGCTTAATCAGCGCATCGGTTTCAAACGGGTGGATAGTCGACATATCGATTAGCAGTGCATTCTTATCTAGCGACTCAACAATGCCTGACTCACCGAACAGAACGTTTTTTACCAGAGTGCCATTTGGCAGCATGGTAACAACAAACTCGGCATCCAATGCCGCATCGGCCGGAGAGCTTGCCGCCGTCGCGCCCTGTTCAACAAGTGCCTCAACAGCTGATGTATTGATATCGAAAACACGCAGTGAGTGCCCGCCCTTGATAAGATTCAGCGCCATTGGGCTGCCCATTTGTCCTAATCCGATAAAACCAATTGATGACATGTATTTATCCTTACTCTCGCAGTTGATTTGCAATCAATATAAACATTAAGAAACAAAACAACCACAACAAATGTCACATTTTGTTGATTTCTGTCGCTTTAAGTTGTTTTGTGATTACAATCTCAATCATTTTGTCAATAATGGATATACTGTAGATATAAGGATGCACTTAGTGAGTGCATTGCCAATAACGTCAGACAACGGATTTAGATAAGAGAATAACTATGACTATTGCGTGTTTAGGAATTACGGTACTTGATAGGATCCAGCGAGTAGACAGCCTGCCAACCCAAGGCGGTAAATTTGTCGCCAAAGATTATTTTGAAGTAGGTGGAGGGCCGGCGGCAACGGCCGCTGTTGCGGTTGCCAAGCTAGGCCATGATGTTGATTTTATTGGCCGTGTTGGCCAGGATGCCATTGCTGATACCATGCTGACCGAGCTAGCTGGCTACAATGTAAATGTCGATAAAGTAGTCAAGATTGCTGATGCCTCATCGGCGTTCTCTGCTGTGCTTGTCGATGACGCAGGCGAGCGAATGATCATCAACTATCAAGATACGTCTTTAAAACGTGATACAAAACCACTTGAATTAATTGATTTTTCTATCTATAAGACAGTACTCACAGATGTAAGGTGGGTGGAAGGGGCAAAATACGCCCTCGAGCAAGCCAAAAAGCACAGCATACCTTCAGTATTGGACGCAGATATCACGCCGGATGCGATCGATGATCTGGTCAAACTGGCTGACCATGTGGCATTCTCTGAACCGGGCCTTGAAAAGTTCACCGGAAGCAGTGATCCAATAGAAGGGCTCAAAATCGCTCAGAAACAGACAAAAGGCAAAGTTTATGTGACAGTCGGCTCAAAAGGCTGTTACTGGTTCGAAAACGAAGAACTCTGCCACCAGCCGGGTGTCAAAGTCGACGTTGTCGATACCACCGGCGCTGGAGATGTCTTTCACGGCGCATTGGCTGTAGCTGTTGCTGAAGCGATGCCAGCTCGTGAATCGGTGATTTTCTCTAACACGGTTGCCGCAATCAAATGTACCAAGCGCGGTGGTCGTGAAGGCATCCCAACAAGATCGGAAGTGGATAGCCAACTACATAATAAATAGCGGTAAATATAAGCGGTAAAGGGTTTAACGTGACGAATCCAAGACAAGACAAACTGATAAAACTTGTAATAGACAAGGGCTATTACACCGTAGAAGAGCTTGCTGAAAAGCTTGACGTATCTACGCAGACTATTCGCAGGGATATCAAAAAGCTCAGCGAAGAGCGCTTAGTGATCCGTCACCATGGTGGGGCAAGCTCTCCGGCCAGTAAAACCAACCTTGATTACGAAGTCCGTAAGGTATCAGCCACTGAGCAAAAACATGCTATCGGCAGGGCCATTGCTGAGATGATCCCAGATGGCTCAACGGTGTTCATTACTATCGGTACCACCGCCGAAGTGATTGCCAGCCACCTTGCGGACAAGAAAAATCTCCAGGTGATTACCAACAGCTTACGTGTTGCCAACGTATTGCATAACAATAAAAGCATTGATGTACTGATCCCTAGCGGCAAGATCAAAGCGTTTAACGGCGGTATCGTAGGTACCGAAGCGTTGGATTTCATCTCGCACTTCCGATTCGATTACCTGATCACCAGTGCTGCATCAATGGATGTTGACGGGACCTTGCTGGAATACGATTTAAACGAAACGGTGATCACCCAAACTGTCATGAAATCGGCTCGCCATGTCATCATCGCGCTGGACTCGTCGAAGTTTATTCCAAAAGGCTCCATTGAGCTTGGTCATATCAAAGAGGCCACTTACCTCTTCACCGACCAGCCGCTGGATACCAACCTCGACAGTGTGGCGAAACAGGGTGAAACAACGATTAAGGTCTGTGAGCCGGTCGTTTCGCACTAGCTTTGCGCTCACAGCGTGTTAACCGATAAACAAAAAAGGGAATAGGCTTAAAACCTATTCCCTTTTCTTATGCCGGGCAATTATCTCATTCCGGGTTTATCGAGCCTGTTAACGCTCACCCTGCACTTCAAAATAGTCACTGACCAAACGGGCATGACCATCAGGCTGAACAACCCAGTGCTCACGGTGTACCACACCAAATGCCTTGTTCATAGTCCATGAAGAAGACAGGATATAACCGTCATCCCCTTCAGCTTCCCAACGCACGTCGCTGTACTGAACATCAGCAAAGCCTTGGTCAATGATGTTCTGCCAGAACGCCTGAATCGCTTCGCGCCCTTCGAAAACACCAAACGGTTTGGCTTCCATAACGCACTCTTCGGTGTATTGCGCTGCACACCCTGCGGCATCTTGCTGGTTAAATGCCTGCTGCCATGCCGCGATACCTGCTTTACAACGCGCTAAAGTGTCCATCTTGAATCCTTATTCTGATTGCTTATCAAGTTGCCCTAAGTGTAGGCACTCAATTAACATAGAAAAACAGACGTATTAGAAATGACTGTTCTGTTTTTACGGACAATATAGATACCTAACGGTTGATTGAAGAGCGAAGAGAAAATGAACCGACTACGCCAGATGTCATTGTTTGCCCACATCGTCGAATCGGGTTCGATTACCACGGCCGCCGAGCACTTGGGACTGTCGAAATCAGTGGTTAGCCAACACCTCAAATTGCTAGAGACAGAGCTTGGTATCAGCCTTCTCAAGCGTACCACCCGTCGCCAAACCCTGACCCAAGCAGGACAGGCCTTCTATGCTGAATGCAAGAAGCTCAATGACCTGGCAGACTTTGCCTGGCAACAGGCATTGGAAAGCCAACAAGAGCCACAGGGTAAAATCGTAATAACGTCGTCAGACGCCCTGATGTCGACCCTTGTCGCCCCAGCCATCGGTGCGCTGATGAAGTGTTATCCAAAGTTACGGCCTGAACTGATAAGCAGCGACCAACCTCTGAACTTGATGGAGAGACACATTGATCTTGCCATCCGGGTTGGCGCCTCCTCTGAAAACGTACTAATACAAAGAAGGATCGGGGAATTTAGGGATGTGCTTTGTGGAACACAAAGTGTCATCGACAATGAGAGTGAGGACGCAGGGTATCTGGCCAACCAATGGCAGCCTGCTTCTATCCTCCACCATTTTACCCATATCAAAATGGCCGGAGAAAAGCATAGTTACCAAGCGAATATCACCTGCCGTGCAGACTCTTTCCACACCTGCCTGAGCTTAATTGAATCCGGGGCTGGCATTGGCATTATCCCTGATTACATCTTTCATCAAAAACCATATCTGATAGCTTTATTTCCCGACCACCAGCTTGAACAAAACCCGGTATATGCGCTTCACCCCTACCCTAAACAACCACCCATTAACGTTACCACCTGTATTGGTGCTATCGAAAAACAACTGTCCGGCCTGAATGCCAAACCGGATTAATGTTACACCCAAAAGGACTCGCTGTTCCGTTCTAAAATAGGAAAAAGCCCGCGACCAATACGGTTGCGGGCTTTTAGTTCTTACAGTAAGCAGCTCTAATTGGCGAGATTAACGAACAATCAGACCTAGCAAGATACCTACGATACCGAAGTCAGCATCACTGAAGGTGGTGTTGGCAAAGCCAAGGTCACCCAGTACTGGCAATAGGAATACTGGTAGGAAGGTGATCAATAGGCCTTGGGCAAATGCACCTAGCATTGCGCCTCGGCGGCCACCGGTTGCGTTACCGAATACACCGGCAGCTGCACCAACAAAGAAGTGTGGTACTACACCCGGGATGATAACCGTCAATCCCATGATGTATAGCAGGAACATACCAAACAGGCCTGCCGTGAAGCTTGATAGGAAGCCGACCAATACCGCATTCGGTGCGTATGGGAAGACTACCGGGCAATCCAGCGCAGGTTTGGCGTTTGGTACCAACTTGTCAGAAATCCCTTTAAATGCAGGTACGATTTCAGCGATAACCATACGTACACCTTGCAGGATAACGTAGACACCGGCAGCGAAAGTGATTGACTGCATCATTGAGAACATGAACCAGTGCTTACCGCCGCTCACTTCGCGGACAAAATCACCACCAGCGAACAAACAGGTAATCAAGAAGATGATACTCATGGTGAATGAAATCGCCACTGGCGTATCACGCAAGAACAGCAAGCTCTTTGGCACATCCATATCTTCGGTAGAGTGCTCTTTGTTACCAAACTTGCTACCGATGAAACCCGCCAGCACGTATGACATGGTAGAGAAGTGACCGATTGCCACATCATCAGAGCCCGTCACCTGCTTCATATATTTGTGGGCAATTGCCGGGAACAACACCATAACAAAGCCAACAACCAATGAACCTGCTGCAATCAGAGGAACACCTGTCATGCCGCTAGACGACAAGATAGCGGCAACCATCATCGACATGAACAAGGTATGGTGGCCAGTCAGGAAGATGAATTTCCATGGGGTAAAGCGGGCAATCAGGATGTTAACCAACATGGCAAAGAACATGATCATTGCCATTTCTTTACCGAAGGCTTCCTGGGCAATCGAAACAATCGCTTCGTTGTTTGGTACGACACCGGTAATACCAAAGGCTTCGGTGAAGATAGCCGAGAAGTCACCCAGCGAGGTAACCACCAGGCCTGCACCAGCACCGAGGATGACAAAACCCATAATGGTTTTGACGGTACCCTTGATACATTCTGTCACCGGCTTTTTCTGGGCAATCAGACCGATAAGCGCTATCAGACCGACAAGGACGGCTGGCTCGGCCAGCACGTCATTCATTAGAAAACTGAAGAATTCCATCGCTACCTCTTACAGAGCGCCAAGTTCTTTTAGGGCTGCTGACAAACGCTCTTTCATCGCGTTTTTGTCGACCATGTTATCTAGCGAGACAATCTTGCCGTCAACGCCCTGGGCAACTAGCTGTTCAGTGATGTCGTTGGTACCGATGAAAATGTCACATGCCGTACCTTTCGCCGAACCCAAATCGCAGTGATCGACCGCTGCTGCAACGTCTAGCTCTTTAACGATGCCCTTCAGGCTCATTTCCATCATTAGGCTAGTACCAAGACCGTGACCACATACAACCATAATTTTCATAATATTCTACCTTTCTACTTCTAAGCGTTATTAGTTTGCGAATAGTTCGCTGTAATTTAGTTGGCCGAAGCCATTTGAATTAATAGGTTTCAATGATGCGGCGAATAGCATCCACATCTTGCGCGGCACAAATCTGCGCCACATGTTCTTCATTCATAAAAAGCTCTGCGAGCTGGGCAATCGCATCAACATGGCTGTTGCTATCGGTTGCCGCTAACGTCACTAGCATTTTTACCGGGTCATTTTCATCGGCATCGAAGTTAACCCCATTGCGGATCACCGTCAGGCCAAGCGCTAGGCGGTTAACGCCATTCTCAGGGCGGGCATGCGGCATGGCGATGCAAGGACCGATAACGTAATAAGGCCCCATTTCCTCGTGAGATTTAAAAATGGCCTCAACGTAACTTGGCTTGATAGCGCCATTGTCAATCAGCGGTTGGCAAGATAGCTCAATCGCCTGTTGCCAGTTTTCAGCCGAATCATGAAGGCTAATTACGTCTGGGGTAAGCAGTTCTTTCAGCATCGCTCTTCTCGTTTTTTACTAGGGTAAGTTGTGTCGATGGGGTCACTTTAACGATCGTTCGGTACAAATAAAGAGATCAAAATCACATTTGGTAGCGCTATCTGATAGCGCTACCAAATTTTGTGATAGCGCTACCATTTTTCATATCACAGACCGAGGAAACCAGTTGGAACCTTGGTATTAACAAGGTTAAAATGCGTATTTCACAGTAAACACATTCAAGCGGTATATTTAACCGACTGATTTTTAGATAAAAATATCATTGCTAATACTAGAAAGTTAGCAATGCTATTTTAAGATGTAGGGAGATTCGATGGCTGAGCCTCGAAAACGTCGAAGTACGGGACGTGCAACACTTGCAGATGTCGCCAAACTCGCAGGTGTGGGTTCGATGACGGTATCTCGGGCATTGCGTACCCCAGAACAAGTTTCAGATAAACTGCGCGAAAAGATCCAACAAGCGGTCGATGAGCTTGGGTATATTCCCAATAAAGCTGCCGGTGCGCTGGCCTCTGGTCAGAGTGACACTATTGCCATGCTGATCCCTTCCATGACAGAAAGTGCCTGCTGCCAATTTATCGACCCCTTCCAAGCCCAATTGGCCAAACGTAATTTCCAGCTGCAGATCAGCTACACGGGTGGGGTGCTGGATCAAGAAGAGAAAATTCTGACTAATATTCTGGCCAGTAGTCCAGCCGCTATCGTGCTGTTTGGTAGCGAAAGATCAGCCAAAGGCCGCAAGCTGCTTGAGAGCTGTAATATCCCTGTTTTGGAGGTCAATGAAATCACGCCACTGGCGATCGATCTCAATGTGGGCGTCGATCATTATCAGGCCGCAAAAGTCCTGACCCAACAACTGATTGAGCGAGGCTTCAAAAATATTGGCTTTATCGGCGGCCATGGTGACCAAGCAATCCTTAACAAACAATTAAGGGGCTGGCAGGCTGCGATGATCGAAGGTTATTTAGCACCGGATCATTTCCTGACATCCCATCAGCAAGCCAGTATCGAATTGGGAGCGGAAGGCTTGGCGAAGCTTCTGTTAAGGGAGCAAGAACTCGATGCCCTGATTTGCACCCACGAGAACATCGCCATGGGTGCATTGTTCGAGTGCCAACGCAGGGTGATCAAAGTACCGACATCCATGGCTATCACCTGTTTGGATGGTGCCGATTTCTGCCAGCAAAGCTACCCGGGAATTACAGCCATTCACGTGAATTATCACGATATGGCAACCAAAGCATCAGAACTGCTAGTGGGAAAGATCAAAGATAGTGAATCTCTAAATGGTGCTACCAGCAGTATCAATATTGGATTCCAGCTCACTCCCCGTGCCAGCAGCCATACGAAGTGAGCATCAACGCGAGATATGCCAAGCCTGTCTACCAAAGGTTCTAGCATAGTAAATCGTTAGGGCTGATTAAAATCAGCCCTCATTTTTTAGAAAGTTATGACCTTATCTGCCTGCAATGTCCATAAGGACAAATCATCCAAGGTGCCAATCTCCGCCCCTTCGATAAGCGGCAATGACGAAAGACCTCGTGCGTTACAACACGTTTTGCATAATTTCACTTCAGCCCCCTGAGCCAGCAGTATCTCAAGCATTTGCTGGACGTTGTACCCTTCACCCGGTGTTTGGGCTGGTAACGCACAGCTAACAGCATCAGACATCAAAAAGATCTTAATATCTGTCTCGGCTTCACTTTGCTCACCCAGATTAATGGCTAGGCGCAGGCCGTTGAAAGAACGCTCTGAGCCGTAGGGAGCATCATTTAAGATAAACAGCAGGGTTTGTTGGTTTTTCATAGTAATCACAATCCTATCGAATGCACAGGAAAATTGGCGATGAAGGCGATCGCCAAACCTGTAAGAAAATCGGGTATACTCTACGTTAATTAAGTACTTAGATACTCATGCTAGCTCACGTTCTTAGCAATAAGGCTGATCAGGAACCTCCACATGGACTTCGATGCAATTCTGACTCTGTCACAACAAGGAAAAATGTTTGCCAATCCCCGCCGTATCGCTCTGTTAAAAGCAATCGCCGATACGGGCTCGATCAGCCAAGGTGCCAAGCAAGCCGGGCTCAGTTATAAAGCGGCATACGATGCCGTCAAGGAAATGAATAAGCAGTCAGAGTTTCCTCTCATCGAGTCTGAAAAAGGCGGGAAAGGCGGCGGTGGTGCTTCGCTGACGAACCATGGCCAACGCTTGGTACAGATGTATGGGCTGCTGGAGCAAATCCAATCGATGGGGTTGGAGGCACTGAATGATGACAGTGTACCGCTGCACAGTTTGCTGGGAGTCATGAGTAAATTATCGCTACAAACCAGTGCCAGAAATCAGCTATTCGGAACCATTAAGCAAATCGAGAATCATGCCCTGCATGATTTGATCACGGTGGAATTACAAAGCGGCATTAACCTGACGGCTACCATTACCCACGGCAGTACTGTTAGGCTGAATCTGTATGATGGCAAAGATGTGGTTGCGCTAATCAAAGGGCCTGCGATTGATATCAAACTCCCCGCTTCTGCTCCATGCCCTATTCAGGAGACTGAAACCGTCTCGAAGACTGGCAAATATGATACTTCAACAGGGCAAAACTGGTTAAAAGGTAAAGTCAAAGCAATTGATACAGATGAAAACTCGATCGAGGTGACGCTAAGACTCAATCAAGATGATGAGATTTGCGCCCTGATTGATAAGGGAAGTACAGACGTTTCAACGCTCAAAGCAGGGGATAACGCCTATGCCGTCTTCCCCAGCGCGCAAGTGATCTTGGCAACGCTAAGCTAGTTGTCAATTCAACTAATTAAATTTGAAACATTGGCTCTGAAAAGGCTTATAGACCTCCCCTTGCTGGAGGCAGTTTTCCAAATAGCGATAATCCAGATACTGAAAAGCAAACAGCAAGATCACCGATATCACCATCCCAATCAGAGACACCCGCAGCAACCACAGTTTCTTTCTGTTCATCGCATACAGCATCACCGCCACTGATACAGGGGCAATACTGAGCAGAACAGGTTGAAGCTGAAGAACGGTTATCATCACGATCAGTCCATTTAGGTGATTAAAGAGTCACACCAAGCAGCTCAAGGCCACCAGGTATACAGCATGGTAATAATACGCTCTTAGTGCATGTAATTTCAAAGCAATCTGGCGCCCTTTGCAAAACCTTACATAAAAATCACATATCTCATGCCTGCATTTCTTGATGACGCACAAAAAACATTCACTAAAAGCATATTTCTTCTGAGCTCAATCACATTTTTCAACCATAATTAGTGCGCATCGAAACGTTTGCTTTTACATTTATCGCCATCGAAACGATTGCGTAATCGTTTCGATGTTCGATTAAGACATGGATGACACTGCCAAGGTTGGCAAACGACGTTAGAAGCATCACCACCATCAATAATTAAGGTGCAAGCATGAAAAAGAGCGCACTCATCAACTCTGAACTGTCCTATCTGGTTGCCACTCTAGGCCATACCGATGAAGTCACTGTGTGTGACGCCGGTCTGCCAATCCCAGATGAAACCCAACGTATTGACCTAGCGCTTATCCCTGGCGTGCCAACTTTCATCCAGACAGTAAAAGCGTTGTTGGGCGAGATGCAGATTGAAGGCGTGGTGATGGCAGAAGAATTCAAGCAAGTCAGCCCAGAGCACCACGATGCGCTGATTGCCCTTATCCGTGAAGAAGAAGCGATGTGCGGAAAAACATTTAACATCGCGTATGTACCCCATGAAGCATTCAAAGTACACACCCAAAACAGTAAAGCGGTGATCCGTACCGGTGAATGCACCCCATACGCCAATATCATTTTCCAAGCCGGCGTTGTGTTTTAAAAGGCCTAGTTGCAAGGACTCCCTATGACTCAGCCAATTCTAGAACTCAAAGACATCGAAAAGGCATTTCCCGGCGTAAAAGCCTTGGATAAAGCCAGCCTGAATGTCTACCCAGGCAAGGTGATGGCCTTGATGGGTGAAAACGGTGCAGGCAAGTCAACACTGATGAAAGCGTTGACCGGTATCTACCACATGGACGCAGGCGAAATCCGCTACCAGGGCCAAACCGTAAACTTCAATGGCCCACGTCATTCTCAGGAAGCAGGCATCAGCATTATCCACCAGGAGCTGAACCTGATCCCTGAGCTGACCATTGCCGAAAACATTTACCTTGGCCGTGAAAAAACCAACGCATTTGGCGGCATCAAGTGGTCGCAAATGTACAAAGAAGCCGATGCCCTGCTAGCCCGACTTAATGTCAAACACAGCTCACGCACGCTGCTTGGCGAGCTGAGCCTTGGTGAACAACAAATGGTCGAGATTGCCAAAGCGCTGTCTTTCAAATCTCAGGTCATCATTATGGATGAGCCAACCGACGCCCTGACCGACACCGAAACAGAATCCCTGTTCAAGGTGATCAATGAGTTGCGTGAAGAAGGCACAGGCATCGTTTATATCTCTCACCGTTTGAAAGAGATTTTCGAGATCTGTGACGATATCACGGTACTTCGTGACGGTAAGTTCATCGGCCAGCGAGCCGTTGCCGATATCGATGAAGATACCATGATCGAGATGATGGTTGGCCGCCGCCTGGACGAGCAATACCCGCGCATCGACGTCAAACACGGTACCACTTGCCTAGAAGTGAAAAACCTGTCTGGCGCAGGTGTCCATGATGTCAGCTTTACTTTAGATCGCGGTGAGATCCTAGGGATCTCCGGCTTGATGGGTGCAGGTCGCACCGAACTGATGAAAGTCATTTTCGGTGCCCTGAACCGTGAAGCCGGCGACATTATGCTTGATGGCAAGGTGATTAACCCGCTAACCCCACAAGACGGGCTGGCCAATGGTATCGCTTATATTTCGGAAGACCGTAAGGGTGATGGCTTGATCCTTGGCCTGTCGGTGAAAGAAAACATGTCGATTTGTTCTTTGGAGCAACTGTCGAACGGCGTTCAGCTAAGGCATTACGACGAAGTCACCGCAGTGGAAGATTTCATCCGCCTGTTCAACATCAAGACGCCGACTCGCAACCAGATCATCGGCAACCTTTCTGGTGGTAACCAGCAGAAGGTAGCCATCGCTAAGGGGCTGATGACCAAGCCAAAAGTTTTGATTCTCGATGAGCCGACCCGAGGTGTGGACGTCGGTGCCAAGAAAGAGATCTACCAGCTAATCAACCAATTCAAGTCAGAAGGGATGAGCATCATTCTTGTTTCTTCTGAAATGCCGGAAGTACTCGGCATGAGTGACCGCATTTTGGTCATGCACGAAGGCAAAATCAGCGGCGAATTCATGGCTGGTGACGCCGACCAAGAAAAACTACTTGCCTGCGCTGTGGGTAAACAAATCAATGAGGTAGCAGCATGAGCAGCAACGCTATGACCAAACAACAAAACTCCGGTAGCGCCAAGCTATTTAGCAAAGAGTGGCTGATCGAGCAGAAGTCTCTGATTGCCCTTATATTCCTGATTGTCGTGGTGTCATTCCTGAACCCGAACTTTTTCACCGTCGACAATATCCTGAATATCCTGCGCCAAACCTCGGTCAATGCCATTATTGCTGTGGGTATGACACTGGTTATCCTGACCGCAGGTATTGATCTGAGCGTTGGTTCGGTACTTGCTTTGTGTGGTGCCTTTGCCGCTTCCTTGATTGCGATGGAAGTGCCTGTGATGATTGCGGTGCCAACCGCCTTGCTGGCCGGTGCTGCGCTGGGTGCAATCAGTGGTGTTATTATCGCCAAGGGTAAAGTTCAGGCCTTCATTGCCACACTGGTGACCATGACCCTACTACGTGGTGTGACTATGGTTTACACCGACGGTCGACCTATCTCTACCGGCTTCACTGATGTCGCTGATAGCTTTGCTTGGTTCGGTACTGGCTATGCCATGGGTATCCCTGTGCCAATCTGGCTGATGGTGATTGTCTTTGCTGCGGTATGGTACCTACTGAACCACACCCGTTTCGGTCGCTACATTTACGCGCTGGGTGGTAATGAATCTGCCGCTCGCCTATCTGGTATCAATGTGGATCGCGTCAAGATTGGTGTTTATGCCATCTGTGGTCTGCTAGCCGCCCTTGCCGGCATCATCGTGACCTCTCGTCTGTCTTCGGCTCAGCCGACAGCAGGTATGGGCTACGAGCTTGATGCGATTGCTGCGGTTGTTCTTGGGGGCACCAGCCTAGCCGGTGGTAAAGGCCGTATCATGGGTACCTTGATTGGTGCACTGATTATCGGCTTCCTGAACAACGCCCTAAACCTATTGGATGTCTCCTCCTACTACCAAATGATTGCGAAAGCAGTGGTTATTCTGCTGGCAGTCCTTGTAGATAACAAAAATAAGTAACACAACCTCTGTATGCGGGTAGCCCCCTGCCCGCCTCCACCCGACATATGTAGAAAGGAAAATAGAATGAAAAAGTTAGCAACCCTAATCTCTGCCGCTGTACTGTCAGCTTCATTCAGCTCTACGGCTGCCGCGCAGGACACAATGGCAATGGTTGTCTCCACGCTTAATAACCCATTCTTCGTTACCATGAAGGAAGGGGCAGAAGCCAAAGCGAAAGAGTTGGGCTATAACCTAATTGTTCTTGATTCACAAAACGACCCAAGCAAAGAGCTTTCCAACGTGGAAGACCTTACGGTACGTGGCGTGAAGGCAATTCTAATCAACCCTACCGATTCTGATGCCGTTTCAAATGCTATCCGTATGGCAAACCGCTCTAACATCCCTGTCCTGACCCTAGACCGCGGTGCAAGCCGTGGTGAAGTGGTTAGCCACATTGCCTCTGACAACGTGGCAGGCGGTGAAATGGCCGGTAAATTCATCATGGAAAAAGTGGGTGAAAAAGCGCGTGTTATCCAGCTAGAAGGTATCGCCGGTACATCTGCTGCCCGTGAGCGTGGTAAAGGCTTCATGCAAGCCGTTGACGGTAGCGGCATGGAGCTACTTGCTAGCCAGCCAGCTGACTTCGACCGTACTAAAGGCCTGAACGTAATGGAAAACATGCTAGCTGCTAACCCAGACGTACAAGCAGTGTTTGCCCAGAACGACGAAATGGCACTGGGTGCTCTCCGTGCTGTTCAAGCATCAGGCAAAGATGTCCTAATCGTCGGCTTCGACGGTACTGACGACGGCATCGCAGCGGTTAAGCGCGGTAAGCTAGGTGCAACAATCGCCCAGCAGCCAGACCTGATCGGTGCGCTAGGTGTTGAGACTGCAGACAAGATGCTGAAAGGCGAGCAGGTTGAAGCAAACATTCCTGTTCCTCTGAAAGTGGTTTCAGAATAAGAGAAGGCATTAGGCTAGTGGCGATAGGCATAAGGTTCAAAGCCAATAGCCAATAGCCAATAGCCAATAGCCAATAGCCAATAGCCGGGCAGGATATAACTAATCTTCGGGTTATATCCTGCCTGCCAACAACCCAGAAAGTTTTCAAAATCTATCGCTTAGCAAACCTACCTTTACCAACTGCTAAGCCATACATTTTGGCCAATGAGAATGAAAAAGGTCCCAATATGAATAAATTAGTCGTTCTTGGCAGTGTGAACGCCGATCATGTTCTGCAAGTTGCTTCTTTCCCTCGTCCGGGAGAAACGCTGCATGGCCATAGCTACTGTGTGATCCCTGGTGGTAAAGGGGCAAACCAAGCAGTCGCTGCTGCCCGTCTGGGTGCCGATATCGCATTCATTGCCTGTGTCGGTGATGACAGCTTCGGCCACGAGATGCGTGACACCTTCGCCAAAGAAGGCATGAACACCGATGGCGTGATGATTGAGCAAGGCATGCCAACCGGTATTGCGATGATCCAAGTAGCGGCAACTGGCGAGAACAGCATTGCGATTTCCGCCGAAGCCAATGGCTGCTTAAGTCCGGCTCGTATCGAGCCGCACCATAAACTGATCAAGCAAGCGGATACGCTGTTGATGCAGCTCGAAACCCCGATGGCCACCATTGAGGCAGCGGCCAAAGTAGCGAAGCTAGCAGGGACTCGTGTTGTCCTCAACCCGGCTCCTGCCCAGCCTTTATCGGATGACTTATTGCAACATATTGATATGATTACCCCTAACGAGACTGAAGCAGAGCTGCTAACCGGTATCAAGGTAACTGATACCACCAGCGCGCAGAACGCGGCTGATGCCCTGCATGCGAAAGGGATCAAACAGGTCATGATCACCTTGGGTAGCCAAGGCGTTTGGGTCAGCGAGAACGGTCAGGGACGGCAAGTACCGGGCTTCCGTGTTGATGCCAAAGATACCACTGCAGCAGGCGATACCTTCAACGGTGCATTGCTGACAGGCCTTCAGGAGAACAAGGCAATGGATGACGCCATCCGCTTTGCCCATGCTTCTGCTGCAATTTCAGTCACCCGAATGGGTGCTCAAACGTCTATTCCACACCGCCGTGAAGTGGAACGCTTTCTTATTGAGCACCAATAAGTTATTGCTACCGTGCCCACCCGGGCACGGTTTAGGGAGAACCTATGGCGACAATCAAAGATGTAGCAAAGCTTGCTGGAGTTTCGACTTCGACAGTTAGCCACGTCCTGAATAAAACCCGCTTTGTCAGTGAAGACATTTCTGTCCGTGTTATGGCGGCAGTCAAAGAGCTGAACTATGCCCCATCGGCCTTGGCGCGCAGCCTGAAGGTTAACCACACCCGCACTTTCGGCATGCTCGTCACCACCTCGACCAACCCATTCTTTGGCGAAGTCGTAAAAGGCGTTGAGCGCCGCTGCTATGAGCAAGGCTACAACCTGATCTTGTGTAACACCGAGGGTGACTTGGCCCGTATGCGTGATAGCCTGGATATCCTGCTGCAAAAACGAGTCGACGGACTGCTGCTCATGTGCAGTGAAGTTGACGGACAGGCCTTTGATTTATTCTCTCGTCACCAGCCAGTGCCAACCGTTGTGATGGACTGGGGGCCGATTGATTTTCCAAGCGACAAAATCCAGGATAACTCCCACCATGGCGGTTATCTGGCGACCAAGCACCTTATCGACCAAGGCCATACCCAAATTGGCTGCCTAACCGGGCCGCTCGATAAACTCACCGCTCAGCAGCGCTTATCTGGCTATGTGCAAGCGATGGAAGAGGCAGGGCTGGAAGTCAACAAACAGTGGATTGCATCAGGGAACTTCGAGTGTGAAGGCGGGGAAATCGCCTTTAATGAAGTCTTTGGCCGTGGGCCGCTACCAACTGCCCTGTTCGTTTGTAACGATATGATGGCGATGGGGGTGATTAATACCGCCAGCAAAAAAGGCATCCGCGTGCCAGAAGATCTCTCCATCGTTGGATACGACGACATCAAGTTGGCGAAATATATCACTCCGTCGCTGACAACCATCCACCAGCCTAAACACAGGCTGGGTCAGCAAGCTGTCGACATCCTGCTTAGCAAGATCCAAAACAAGCATGAAGCCAACACGGTGATCCAGCTTGAGCCGACACTGGTAGAACGTGACAGTGTGAAGCGTATTCACTAACGGCAATTTTTCACTCCCCTAGAGCCCGTATCATGCACGGGCTTTTTTATTCCCCTATAGTGATAGACATATACCGTTACAATAAAACATAGCCATCTAGCCCAGCAAAACCGGCTGTTCTATAACTAGAAACACGATACCAATTGACCGCACAATTAATTCAGCGTACAAGTGTAAGCTCAAAAATCAAATTACACCTTTGCTTTCAATTTCACAGCTAGCCATACCCTGGCTAAGGACAGCAACATGCTAGATTGCATTACGCACTGGATCAAAATTCGCTTGCTCGGCTCTTCCCTATCCACTCAATGGGAGGATGATTTCTTTTCCAGCTACTTTTAGCTTTGCCTCGCTTGCTCATGCCTTTACCACGTATTCGGCACATAAAAAAATCCCCTGCTCTTGAGCAGGGGATTTTGATTAGCTAGCTATTATCATTACCTAGCCATTATCGATTTATTAATCGTTGTTGCCAGTACCAGTCCAGACCATGTTGAACTTGATCGCTTCGATGTGCTCACCCTGATCATCACGGACTTTACCAATGATGCTGTACTTCTGGCCTACTACAAGATCTGGCATATGGAAGCCAATAGCAACACCTTGCATATCAGATTCATTACAAGTTGATTTCTCATCATAATGACCGCCGTTACCATCCATATCATCAGCGGTAACATTGAAGCTACGGTAGAACTCATCTAAATCAGTACAAGTGAAGGTCTCACCTTCAGCAGTATCAATAAATACACTGACTTTACTTTCACCTGCTGCATCGCTCATCTGCAGGCTAACTTGGCCTTCGGCATAGGTACCGTTTGTGCTTGCAGGGATATACATATGGAAGTCACGATCTTCAGAGCCGGCTTCTGACTGGATGTTCAAACGCGCTTCTGCATCGGCTTTATTGCTGTACCAAGTGTAACGCTCGCTGAAAGTCTCGTTACCATCTTGCTCTGAAAACAGGACAACCTTCGCCCCTGCAGAGATGTATTCAGCATCATCAGCCACCTTGTAGGTCACTTCCATGGTTTCAGCTGGGTTATCTTCGCCCGGGAAAGTCGCAATAATCATGTCGCCTTCAACACGGTATTTTGCGCCTTCATACAGCGTATCCGCCGCTGAACACTCATTTTTGTTATCCTTGCTGCGTTCGTTGGAGTAAACCTTCTTGCCTTCGAAACGGTAAGAATCACACCAAACTCGCGAGTAATCTAGACCATCGAAATCGTCACCATCGCTGCTGCCGTATTCAAGGGCATACCAAGTTTTACCTTCCAGCGGGTGAGTCGCAGGCGGTGGAGCCACACCTTCTTTAACTTCAGGCAACTCGAAACGAATAGCTGTCATTAAACCACGATCATCTTCAGCAGATACTGTGATAGAACTGCCTTTATCGTATTGTTTGGTTGGAGTACCAGATACAGTTACGATTGCATTGTTATCGGCACTCGCTGTTAGGCCTTCCACTTCATCAATACCAGCGGCGTAGCCAACGATATCACCATCTTTATCTGTAAACAGGTTTTCAATCGATAGGGTTTGCTCAAAAGCTTCACCTTGCTGCAAATACCAAGTATCTACTACGGCTTGCAATGCTGCATATTCAGCTTCATTTACTTCTGGAGCAAGGTTATTCGCCTTGATTTCTAGCTTGAATACCGCACTTGACTCTCCAACCAACTCATTTTCTGAGTTTACGTCGTCTGCTGTCAGTGTGATGGTGTAAACGCCAGGCTGCATAACAGGGTTTGCTGGCTCAAGAGTCAACATTTTGCCATCTGCCGATAGCATTACATCAATGCCAGTACCCGCAAGATTATGCTTTAGCTCAGGAATGATTTCTTCTTCCTGATCAGCGTCAGTAAACAAGTTTTCAACGCTGACTGTTGCCCCACCAAAGTTTTCATTTTCCTTGATTGAAGCCGGAATCAGTGCATCAGCTTTATCAAAAACAGTTTTGTCGACAATCAACTTGCTATTGGTGATAACAACGGGATCTAGCGCGTCACCTTCAGGGTTTTCATCTTTAATAACTGGCTTGATGTTATTATCTTTAACTTCGTCATCGCTCATTTCCCCAACGATGGTGTCTGCCTGCTTAGCAAACTCAATGGCCTTATCGTCATAGCTGGTGTTTGCCGCTTTTGACTCAGTCAGGATCTGCGCTGTTTTGTGCAGCTCAGCATTTGCATTGTCACCTTTGACAAAGTCGGTATACAGAGCATCAGCAGATTCCTGGCCTAGCGCCTCGCTGACAATTTGCTTGGCTTCTTCTTCTGTCTTGGTTTTGTCTTTCGCCATTTCAATTGCGACCAAATCGGTGATTGGCGAAATCACATCAGACGAGTTTGGCGCTCGGAAAACCAACTCATGTGCCATTGGCTGAGATGGGTGATCCATATCTACTGTGTAAGCACCAGCATGCTCTTTTGGATCGATGGCAATGAGACGCTGCTGCATCGCACTGTTCGGGACAACGGTTTGCAGGGCAAGTACGCCTTCTGGTTTTTCATCCAGCTCAACTTGTCCGTCACCATCAGTTACACCAAGGGCTTTTTCAGAGGTATCCCAAACACCGTTATTGTTGGCATCAACAAAAAGTACAGCATTTTTAAAATAGCCGTCAAAACCGGTAATGACGACGGCACCACCCGGAGCTGGAATATCTGGATTGCCTGTATTACCGCCTGTGTTTGAATTACTATCAGAACCACCGCCACAGCCCGTTAAGGCAATAGCAACAGATGCCGCAAGTAAAGTAACCTTTTTCATGAGTAACGTCCCTTGATGGATTGGATTAAACCTTTGTCATATTATTTTGTCTTCCTTGTCAGTCTCTACTCGTACAAGGAAAGGCTGTATTTTTATGGCTTTATTCCCTCCAATCAAGAAACGAAATTCAGTAAAAAAACCGTAAATTTTATTTTTCTTTTTTTTCTTCCTAAAGGTTGGAAATTTAAATCTGTCGTTTAATATCCTCGGCCATCATTCTGTTAGGGATAAAAATAATGAAAAAGTGGAGTTGGCTTGGCTTATTTCCCGCCACTTTGCTGGCAATGCCATCATTTGCCAGTGACAAGGCGGGTTACTCATATATCACTATGGGTGTTGAAAATATCACCTATAAAGAATCTTACTCCGGACATGGCGTTGCCGAATCAGATGTATCTGCCTCAAGCCCGATGCTAAATACCGGAGGATTATACCGAGTCAACGATAAATTTGATTTTTCAATAGATGCACTCGCCACTTTCTCTCCGGTTAGCACGACAGAAACCTGGCATGGAAGTAGCGGGCAGGCATACCAGAAAAACCAGTTCGAATACCTGAAAACCTCAACCAACATTCTGATCCATTATAAATGGACGCCAGAGTGGCGGATATTGGCCGGCTCATCGCTTACTTATCAGTCTTATAAACGCTATGGCCTCGAGGGGCTCAACGGCTATGAAAACCCGGTTTTTCGCAAGGGTGACACCTGGGAAGAGAAATCAACAGATATCTTTGTTGATGCAGGTATCGCCTATGACAATGGTACATTGTTTGGTGACGAAAAGTGGAAACTCAGCGGTCGATGGATCATTGGCATCCCAATCTGGAGTACTACCGAAAACACCAAGTTCGTTGATACAACCTTCGACGATTTTGGTTTTCGCACATCCATTGAAGGTACCCTGAGCTATGAAGTCATGCCAGGGCTACACCTAGGCTGGTATGTCATGATGGGCTATGAAAAGCGCTTTGAGACAGACCCTGAACATGTCACTTTCATCGATAGCAAAGGTGAGGAAAAACGAGGTTTTGCCATCCTGCCAGATGCTGAAACGTACAGTTTCAACACGGGTATTCAAGCCTTGTGGAGTTTTTAAACTGACTCGTATTTGGCGGTGAAACCACCGCCAAATAGTCAATCTTATTTCGTATTTTTATGCGGCCATGGCCAAGGTTCGAAATAGTGAAAATTAAGTTTTATTTCTTCCACGATATGTGCGAATTCAGGTTTAGGTTTTAAGACATAACTATATATTTCGCCAGAAACAAAATTATTAAAGTCATCATAGTGTAATCCCATGTAGACATATTCCTTTTGCCACTCTGGATGCAATACTTCACCACATTGAATAGGGTCGAGGTTGTCTCCCCAAGGATTATCCGACATCGACACTATGTCTCCATATTCGCCTTGACCAGCCAAAATATTACTCTGCCACAAGGGAAGCAGGTATGTACAAGACAAATCAACGAGCCAAGACTGCATGTTTAAATCAGAATCCATTCCAACGTATGGATCATTCATTACACTGCGATCATAAATATAATTCCCGATTTGTCCCAGGACATATTGCCCATTGGCTTGAGGATAGAGGTAATCGAAAGGCTGCATTTGATACACATACTCACCCGTCCTGATATTGAGCCGGGATTCCATTGCGGCTTTGCTGGCTTGTAAGGTGTAAGTTTCATTCTCTGCAGGACGATAGACTGTCGTGAAATAGTTCGTGGTTCCCGGTTGTAATACCGATGGGTATTCCTTTTTTAGTTCCCAGCGCTGTTGCCCAGAGCCATTTACATTTCGGGTAAGAATAAGTTCATTATTGTCAGCAATGTCATAGTAGCCGATTTCACTCAGCTGCTGATCTTCAGGGCACTGGGTTAGGTTATCCGATGCAGCAGAGTATGCAGTGCCATCGATAAACCGCCATGCCTCGCAGTACACAACTTCGTAGTTATAATATACCCCTGCCAGTAACTGGGTTGTTTCCAGTCTAAATAGCGTCTTCCCTTCCAGAGGGTGCAACGGCTCTTCTGGTAGTGGCTCTACCGGGGAGAGGGCAAGTTCAGCTGTCGCCCAGGCATTTCTTCCCGTGCCATGATAGTCATCCCTTGCCAACAAAGTCAGCATGGGTGAGGCGACCACGGATTGCGGAATACCTTGAACCTGCAATATTTCATGGCCGGTCACCGTCATACCGGGAACATTGAATATCACTTTCTGGGTCAAGCTATCGCCATCGGGATCATTGAACAATCCCTGCAGCGACAGGCTATAGTTTGCGGGCACCTGCTGCGCAAGATCCCAATGATTGACCGTTGCCTGCAACTGCCTGAGGACAGATGGGTTCACTCTGGGTTTATGGTTGCCCGCTTCAGTATCAATGCTGACCGCTTCACGCCTCACTGAGTCATTTGCAGCTTCAAATGCACCAGCAGCCCGAGCCGGAAATGGCGCTAACAAGGGTGACGAGGACGAAGCAGGCAATGTGTCAGCCTGCTTTACCTGCTCGTTATAGCGTTGCGGTTCCAGCTGCCGCTCAAACTTTAATACATCTGGCTCACTAGAGGATTTTGTTGCTACCGAAGCGGTGCTGTCATCGTTTCCCCGAATAGGTTCTAGTGGCAGTACCAATTTCGCGCGTGTGAGTTTCGCCGCACCGTCAGCGAATAAACTATCAGCGAGTAAACTATCGTCCTCTGCGCCAGCTGCCAGATAGCCTCGCTCATCATTGGCATAAACAGCCTCATCCCCGACTTCCTGGCTTGATAGCGCAATGGCAGGCGTTTGATAGAACCACCACCCACCAGCTGTCAGCACAAGGCTAACCGCAAGCTTTGTTACCATCGATTTCATTATTGACTATGCCATCCGTGACTGAAGCCAACAGCGAGAAAACTTCAAATCTTTTTCAATCAAACTGGCGCTGCACTCAAGCAAATCACTGATTTCCTGTGTTCGCATTCCCATTAAATACTTCAGCTTAAGCGCATTTGACTGGCGGGGATAACGTACGCTGAAATGCTCCAGCGCTTTGTCCATAATCATCAATTGCTCGAACTTGTCTTCGCTGGCGTCCGGCAGCATCGTTATCTGCTGGCGTTTTTGCGCCTGTAGTGAACGGGCGTTATCAATCAAAATTTGCCGCATTACCTTGGCAGCCATCAGGTAGAAGTCGCGCTTGCTCTCTACGTTTGCCATATCCGTATTCGATAACTTCAGGTAGGCATCATGGACCAAAGCCGTCGTACTATTTACACTGTCGACCAATACCTGATTTTCTAGGCCGTATTTCGCCGCGCTTCGGTCCCGTTCCTGCTTGGCAATATTTCGCAGTTGCAAATAGGCAAATTGGTAAAGCTGGCTCTCAGCCATTTTGTCACCCGCTTGCCACTGTTTGATAATCTGGGTGATTGCTGTGCTTCCTGGCTGCATTAGATCGCTCCGGATACTTTCTTGAATTCTGAAATGGCATAGGTTTGGATTTGATCCGAGCCATCCCTATTTCGGGTAATGTTCTGCTGGTACCGGTATAGGATGCCTTGATCCCATTTTTCACCGGCAGGAAGATATTCCCAAGTCGTGTGGCGAGATGGCTTTCCTGCTGGATACCAGCGAACCATCACATTCATCTGTGCTAATTCTGCGGCACCAGAACCATTTCTTACCCACCACATATCACCAAACTCATTGGTAACATCCTGGGTATACGCAATGTTCTCAACAGGGCAGTTCTCCACACCTACAGGCCCTTGCCATACCCTGCCTTCCTCTACCATCAAACAGCTCTGCTGGATGTCAGTATCAATATAAGTGGTCTGCTTCCAGACTCCTTCAAAAGGAATTTGATGGCCTACGTTTTCTGGATAAGTAAACCAAATCATTTCCCCCTTGTTGGCGTGGCGGACTTTGTCTTTTGGCCCTAACCCCTGCACCTTTTCCATTAAGAGCTCAGTAGTAGGATCAAAGTTGATCGCCATGGTGCGGTACTTCCAATCACCTTCATCGTCAAAGTCTTCTACCGAAAAGCCATTGAGATCATTTCGGGTGCAGCCATTCAAGCTGCAAGCCACCAGCCCTTTAGAGTCTGCAAAATTCGAAATCGGCTCTTCAACCTCAGACTTCAAGCCTTTCGAACGATCAAGGTAGCAATTTCGGAAGTAGTCCCCCGTGCTTGGGAACTGCAGCATATGGGTCGACGTGATCTGGTACTTTATCTCGCCAATGGGTGTATGATAATTCGGTTTATCTACATAACGCAGATCGACAAGGCACGCTTTTCCCCGGTGATCCTTTTTCTTGATCATTATATTGTGAAAGCGTTTATTCAAAGGCGAGAAGACCACTTGCCCGGAGGTAAAATTCTCCTCGATATACTGCTGGCTTTGGTTCAGGTGCTCAACGGCTTCTTGCGCAGACACCCAATCAAGGTCGATTTTATCCTTTACACTATCCAAAATATTGAGATCAAGCTGGCGCAATTGCTGCTGGATTTGAGGCTCAGACAAGATATCACTCAATAGCAAAATCTCTTCGCGGTTCTTTGGCGTGCTATCCAGCGAAAGTAGCAAGCGGGTCAAATTGATACTTCGACTCGGGCTGGTTGATGACAGCGTAGGCGTGATCACCTGCTGTCCAGACAGCTGAGTCAATAAAATACCCTGCTCATCATTGCCAAGGAAAAAACTGACAACGTCACCGGGCTGATACTGAAAAGCCCCTCTATCAGTAAAGCCTTTTAGGCTAGAGCTCGTCGTATAGAATAACCCAGTAACTGGCGCATCTATAAAATACCCAGTCTGCAATTCTGCAGAATCGGCTGAAAATGCCATGGCAGAAGCAATGACAGGCAAAGTGGTTGCTATACAACCTGCCAACTTAGAAACTTCCATCGGTGCTTGTTCCTTATAATTTTTATTTTAACTTTCTTCTAATTTACGACTGTCAGATGCCTCGGCTTGGTATTTATCTGGTGTCGGAGTCATCATTATCATTAACAACCTTTGCTTGATATGCTTCGGAAGATCTGGGTTAGACAGAATCCTACGCCTAGAAATATCCAGCATTGCCCCTACCGACATCAAAGCCTGATCACTGCCTTTGGCGTGGAACATCATACTGGTGACTTCATACATCATGTTTTCGGCAATGGTTTTCTCTTCCACAAGGCGCTGGTTTTGAACCATCAGCGTGGTTGTAAACACAGCGATAGTCATCACTAAGAGAAAAACCGAGATGAAAGGCACTGGGCGTCGCTGTACAAACTTGCCTAGGCAATACAGTGGCAGGTTTTGCTTGGTTGAAATAGGCCGGCTAGCGAGGATATTTTCTATATCGCTGCGCAATTCACTCACACTGCAGTATCTGCGCTCTGGCTGTTCTTGTATCGCTTTCGTTATGACAGATTGAATATCGGCATGTGAATGCGGCAGCAAAAACTGTAACAGCTTACCCAGCGAGTAAATATCGCTTTGCTGGGTAAGAAACCCACCAGCTTGCTGCTCTGGGCTGGCATATTCACGGCTAAATGCCACCAGCTCATTGTTCTTTTCGCCAGCATTACTATTGATCGCTTGAGTTAAATTGAAATCGAGCAGCTTTGGCTGATGAATAGTGTCGATTAGAACATTTTCAGGCTTTATATCCGCATGCAGTATATGATTCTGATGAGCATGCTCTATTGCTGAACAAATATTCTTAAAAATAGACAGCTTATTTCTGGTTGACAGTGTATTTTTCTGAACATATTTGTTCAGGGTATCACCTTCTACACATTCCATCACAATATAGACGCAGCCTTGATATTCCCCGCCATCAAACACTTTGGCGATACAAGGATGATTTAAGCGAGCCAATAACTGAGCTTCTGTAAATAAAGCACGCTTACCCAAAACCTCCGTTAATTGTGGCTGGATAAATTTGATGGCTAATTGCTGTTCAAAGGTTTCATCAGCTCGGTGCGCAGCATAAACAACCCCCATACCACCACGGCCAAGCTCATGAGTTAATTGGTATTTGTCAACAACTTGCCCTAAAAAGTCGAGTTCGCCACCCATTGCATGCTGGGCGTGAAAACCAAGAAGTGAAGTCAGAGGCTGCCTGTCGCTAACATCAAGAAGCTGCTGAAGCTCGTTATAAGCCTCAGGATCTTCAGATGCTAATCCAGACAAAATAGCTTTTTTGCTATCTTCATCTGCATCTAGAAGTTGGTAAAATAGAGCGGTAGCGGTTGAGCTTGATTGCACTGCGTAATGTTAATTTTTAGTATAAATTTGACGTGTAATCTACTAAATACTCATTATGTTTGTAAAGCTGATTTTAGACGCTAGAAGTATCGTTATCACAGTATAATAATATTTTACGGTACCCTTTTAAAAAGGGAGGTAATAAATATTTTCCGATTAATGAACCAGCGTTCAATAAAAACGGCCGCTATTGCGACCGTCAATTAAATGGCGCACGTAGTGCTGTTTAAATAACCAACCCACCATCAATCTTCAGAGTTTGGCCAGTAATAAACGCCGAGTTATCGCTAGCAAGGAATAGCGCCCCATTGGCGATATCCTGTGGTTTCCCCATACGGCCCAGCGGTGTTTTATGCCTCATAAAATCGAGTACTTTTTCCGGTAAATCGACAGTCATCGGCGTTTCAATAAATCCAGGCGCTATACAGTTGGCCCTTACCTGAGCACCTTTGCGAGAAAACTCCTTCGACCACCCTTTCGTCATGGCAATAACGCCACCTTTGGTCGCCGCATAGTTGGACTGACCAATGTTGCCATCCGTGCCCACTACTGAAGACATGGTAATAATAGAGCCTGCGCCGCCTTCAACCATAACAGGCGCAATCGCCTGCGTCATATTGAACACGCCCTTTAGGTTAACGTCAGACACGAGATCCCAGTCTTCCTCGGACATTTTTTCAATCAGGTTGTCACGGGTTACCCCGGCATTGTTGACCAAGACATCAATTTTGCCGTGCTCTGACTTCACTTTTTCAATGAAATGCGCAATATTCTCACGATCACAAACATTTAGCTCAATACCTGTGACATTCGGGTACTTTGCCTGCAAATCAGCCATTGCCGCCAAATTCATGTCACACGCATACACTTGCAACGCATCATTCTTGGCAAAGGTTTCAACGATGCAGCGGCCAATCCCTTGGGCACCACCTGTCACGATACACACTTTGTTATTTAGCATTATTTTATTCCCCTATATGAATACCAAACTGTTACATCAAAACGGTTAGAACTGGTATTAGCGAGTGCCTGCAGTTGTGACGGGCAACACAACTCACTGTATTCTGGTATTTTAGAAGATTCACCCCAAACCATTAGTCACATTGATGCAAATCACCTTTGCGAATATGGGAGGTCAAACAAGGCTATCACTTAGCTGTCATCATTTTCTGGCACTTTTTTGCTATAACTATATGTGGGTAAATGGATTTTAGGGGGGCTCATGTTAGACAAGGTTGTCTTTTTTCTTCATGTTGTGAGAACCGGTTCGATAAGCGAAGCGGCCAAACACAATAATATCTCACCGTCTGCCGCCAGCCGTTGGTTAAACGAGCTGGAAGAAAAGATGGGGGTAAGCCTACTCAAACGGACGACTCGGAAAATCACCCCAACCCAGGCCGGTCAGCGGTTGTTTGATAGGTTCAGCTTGCTGCATACCCAGATTGACGATGTATTCAATGAAGTTCAGAACATGAGCAGTGAGGACCGAGGCACCATCAAAATCGCCAGCACCCCCCTGTTTGCCAAGCACTACCTAAGCCAGATCATCGGCGAGTATTTGCAAGAGCACCCGTCCATCAATTTTGTCGTACTGGAAACGGCTTTCGAAGTGGATCATGTCCATGATGTCGACTTTGCCATTCGGGCCAATGCCACTTACCGGGGCTTTCAAGATAAAGACAGCTTACTGGTGAAGCGTTCACTGCTTCGAGAACCTTTGATGGCGTGCTGCTCTCCAGGCTATATCGAGAAGAACGGCAAGCCCATTGTCCCCGATGATCTCAAGCACCACCGCTGCCTCTACGCCAGTACGCTAGTGGGTGGCAACCGGTGGATTTTTGAATTGGATGGCGAATATTCAACTGTTGAAATCGCCCAAACCGTAGAAGCTGACGACAGCGAAATCCTCAAAAATATCGCGATGAATGGTGGGGGAATTGCTTACTTACCCCTTAGTTTGATCTCCAGTGAGCTCGACAGAAAAACCTTGCAGCCTGTTTTGGAAAATTATGTCAGCAGCCAGTTTGAGCTCAATCTATATTTCAAACCAAGGAAATATATGCCGGCACGCTGCGCCAACTTCAAGGATTACTTGATTGAGCGGGTTCCCGAAATTGAACTTATCAAGCAACAAGGAAATGCGCATGGCCGATCTGCCCAAAAGCCTGCAAGTATGGCTAAAATCATTCAATGATACCCTCGCGCAAGCCAAGGTACAGGGGATTGCGCCAACACCAGAGATGGCAAGGCTAGGTTTAGCAACGATTACCCAGCAGTTAGTCACTTCTGAGATAGCTATCGGCCAAGTCGCCGATACCGATATTAAAGGCACTTCTGTCCCCTGCCGTATTTATCACCCAGCCCCTGGGACTGAATTACCCGTGTTAATCTTTTTCCACGGTGGCGGCCACATGTGCGGCAATATTGAGGTTTATGACCCCATAAGCCGCCGCCTTGCCCACCACAGCCAACACATTGTCGTGACGATTGATTACCGGCTGTCGCCCGAATACCCTTATCCCAAAGGATTGGTAGATTGTATAGTAAGCCTTGAGCAAATCACCAACACGCTTGACGATCAGGAGCTTCATTACCTCCCGCACATTTCGCTGGCAGGAGACTCGGCCGGAGGCGCGTTAGCAACCACACTTGCCCAACACCACCCAGAAGCCATCAGCCAGCTAGTCTTGATATACCCGAGCCTTGATTACACGTTTTCCAGTGACTCTTTAGTGGATTACCGTGAAGGCTATATCTTGGAGACAGCAAAAATACAGTGGTACTTCGACCAGTATTTCCAACAAGGCGAAAACCGCCGAGAGGCTTCACCACTGTTTGCAGCGTTACCCAGTAACCACCCAGCAACTATGCTCATAACCGCGGGGTTTGACCCAATACAGGACGAGGGAAAACGGTATTTCGAACGCTTGCAGATGCTAGGGGTAGAAAGTACCCACCACCATTTCGACGACATGACACACGCTTTCCTTAACTTGGAGGATCTGGTCTCAGAGCATTGCGAAGCGACATACCGCTATATCTCAGACTTCCTTAACCCGTCGTGATAATTGTTTGGAAACCCCAATAGGTAAAGCCCAGCAATATATGCTGGGCTTTATCAATCACTAAGGGGCCAAGCTCTATTAATTAAAGCTTTACCACATCAGATCGTCTGGGATCTGGAAGTCCGCGTACGGATCATCTTCATCAACTTCCTGCTCAGACACAGTATTGTTGACAATGATCGTCTCTTCATCACGCTGGCTGATCTTATCGGCAACTACACCAGGGATCACTGCGTAGCCCTCCAGGTAGCGGGCAATCGCTAGTCGGCCGCTAACAAGCTGGTCTTGTGTCTGCTTATCGACATAGATTTTCTTAACTAGCGTACCATCGGTAAAGTTATAACCAATATCACCATCAGCCAGATCTATCTTGTTCATTTCGATCAGCTGCTTCACCTGAGAAGCGATAGCTTTCTTATTCGCTTCATCCTGCTTCTGGCGGTTCAGCTCTTTGTCCTGCTCCAACTGGGCAGCTTTATTCGCTTCAACAGCGGCTTTAGCCTCATTACGCAGAGTACGAGATTTCTTGGACTGTTTGCCCGCTTTTTTCAATTTTTTCTTGTCAATAAGACCAGCTTTTAGCATCTGCTCTTGAAGGGATAGTTTCGCCATTTCGACTCCGTCACGGGCAAAGATATATTAAACCCCTATTATCCCTTTGTCGCCGGAATCACGTCAACCTTGTCTACTAGACATCGTGCAGATAAGCGGCGCAAAGACGCCGCTATTCAAACAATTAACGCTGGAAAGGATATATCGAGCCTAAGTTGAGAATTTGCGTAAGCTCATCGAGGGCTGTACGTGACTCAAGCAGCAAGGAAGGATCAGCCAAATCAGCATCAGCCAACCTGTCACGATAATGCTTCTCCACCCAGCCGCTTAGCTGGCTATATAGCGCATCTGACATCAAGGTGCTTGGGTTCACTGCCGCCAGCTCTGGCTGTGTAAGTGCCACGCGCAGCCTCAAACAAGCAGGGCCGCCACCGTTGGCCATACTCTGCTTCAAATCAAACACCTTAATGCCGTCAATGCCCTGCCTATTGGCTACCAGCTGCTCAAGGTATGCCCACACCCTTGGGTTATTGCGACACTCTTCAGGCAATATAAGCACATTGTCACCATTTGGCATGGTAATGAGCTGGGAGTTAAACAGGTAGCTAGTGACAGCATCCTCTATAGAGACACTTGCGGTCGGCACTTCGATAATACGCATTGCACCGGATAATTTGAGGTTTAGCTCGTCGTAAACAGCCTGCTGGTTCAAGAACGCCTGTTCGTGACAGAACAATACATTACGGTTACCCACCGCAATCACATCGTTGTGAAACACACCTTGATCAATCACATCCGGGTTTTGCTGGGCGATGACTACTTTGTCTGTATCTAGCTGGTGCAGCCTTGCAACCGCTTCACAGGCTTCAAAGGTATGACGGGCTGGAAACTTCTTCGGTGCAGGATACCGGTTATCAAATGCGTAGCGGCCGAAAACAAAGAACTCAACCCCTTGATGCCCGTAGTCCAGGCAAAAGCGAGTATGGTTAGCCGCTCCTTCGTCACCAAAGTGCTCAACGCTTGGCAGGGCTGGGTGGTGGACAAAGTGTTTCTCATCCGAAAAAGTGGCTTTGAGGATACGGCCAGTCACCTCATGTTCGATAGATCGATGAAACTTATTAATGAGGTTAGCAGGGGTGAAATGGACCTTGCCGTCCATGGTATCTGCCGAAGGCGATACTGTCGCCGCATTGGCTGTCCACATACTTGAAGCAGAACAGCAAGCTGCCAGCACCTGCGGGGCTTGTTTCGCCGCTGCCGCCAGTACAGATTCATCACTACCGGTAAATCCCAACCGGCGTAATGTTGCGGTATCAGGCCTTTCCTGCGGTGCCAGTACCCCTTGGACCATTCCCATATCAGACAAGGCTTTCATCTTTGCCAGCCCCTGTAAGGCTGCCTGCTTAGGGTTAGACGGGTTGGCCTGGCTTTTCGCCGAGGCAACATTACCAAAAGAGAGTCCGCTGTAGTTGTGTGTTGGCCCAACCAGGCCGTCAAAATTAGCTTCAAGTGCGCTCATAGACATTCCATGTTTAATTACCACCTTTATTCATGACACCAACAATAACAAAGTCGCTACATTTACAACAAGTGTGGTACAACTCTCTGGTAATCTCAGCCAAGAAGATATAATCATCGGCTAATGGCATGGCTATGCAAAAAAGAGACGCTTCTGGATATCCCTATCCTTAAGCCGTCACATATTTAAGCGTTTGTAAGTTCAAATAAAGCCTGCTCAGAACAAGCCGGCTTTTTATTGAACTGTGCGCTGGATCATCATATCCAACAAAAGAGTAAGTCACTCAGTGGCTCACTGAACGAGAAAAAACGTTGATGACAACAGTACCCGACAAGATAAGAATCATGCCTATCAACGCGGGTAAATCCAACTGCTGCCCGTGCCACAACCAACTAATCATCGCAACCAGAACGATCCCCGCACCACACCAGATCGCATAGGCAATACCAATTGGAACCGCCTTTACCGTAATCGACAACATGAAAAAGGCGATGGCATAGCCCAGCAGCGTGACCAGCGTCGGTATAATTTGGGTAAATTGCTGGGTTTTAGGCAGCATTGACGTCGCAATCACTTCACAAACTATCGCTATAGACAAGGCCACCATAGGAGGCATAGCTGCAATCAACTTGAACATCAGAGACTCATAGTACGAGGAAAGCGCTGATCCTAAGTGAGTTTGATGAAGAAGTCATGATGCCAGATATAAATTTTTCTAGGTAGGCGCATAAGATTAATCATCCCACTCAACAACATGCCCTGAGTCATACACACCGTCGCTGTAAGCCGGGGAGAAGTTAATGAAGATATTTTCCTTCGCCACAGGCAGTACATCAGCCAAAGTGTTGGCAATAACTTCAAGCATGCTGGCGATTTGCTCTTCGGTATTGAAACTGGGGGCGACAAGGTGGACTAATAAAGGATGGGTTTTATCCGGTTGGCAGTCGACTACCCTACCGTTATGGGCATAATGATGAGGAGAAAGGTAGTCCCAAGTCGCCATAACATGCTTTAAATCGATTTCGCTGGTTTCTGATACTGCTTTTGAAAGCACACCTAGTGTGGAGGGAATGTTCACTTCTTGGGCAAAAGGCAAAGACTTAATTCTGATTAACGGCATAGCGCTTCTCCTTTAAGACCTTAGCTAGCAGCAAGGATAGCTGCTAGCTAATTTGATCGAGGTCACATTAAAGAAGATAGCCAAGCGCGCTGTTGCTACACCTTCTCAATTTTGAGAATTAGCACTTATTTATCCATCAAATGAGCGCAAATTAATCACAGCTCTTGTCCTCGCAGCAAGGATTAACCACACGCTCAGCACACGTATATGGCTCGATATGGATCACCACATCAACCAGCTCATCAATCTGAGCCAAGATATGCGACTTAAAGTTTTCGCTGATAGTATGGGCGTCTTCAACCCGCATGTCGGGATCCACCAGCATATGAAAGTCCAACAAGATTGTGCTTCCGGTACGGCGGCTACGAATGGCATGGACTTCCTTGATCTGCGCCACTTCACTGGCATAGCCCTGGATCTTAGCCTCTATATCTTCATCAGCCTGTGCCTCAGTGAGCTCCATGACTGCTGGCCACAGGATTTCAAATGCCGCCTTTAAGATCATCGCTGTAACGATAAGCGCCGCAACCTGATCAAGGTAATGCAAATCAGGGAATATGTAATTAGCAATCACAGCAACAGCAACAGGCAATGAACTCAAGGCATCAGTACGGTGATGCCATGCATTGGCGTGAAGTGAGCGGCTGTTGATCGTTTTAGCTTGGATAACCGTCCAGCGGTAGAGCACTTCTTTCACAACGATTGAGGCAATTGCCGCCCAAAATGCCAACATACCGGGAACCGCTTTGGATTCATGACCCAGAGCCGATAGAGAATCCCAGCCAATTCCGATACCAACAATAAGCAGCAATACGCCAATGAAGATATTGGTAAAGGTTTCAAATCGCCCATGCCCGTATGGGTGGCCTTTGTCTGCGGGGGCGGTCCAATAACGTGAGCCAATCAAGATAGCGGTATCGGTGATCAGATCCGAAAAACTGTGTACGCCATCAGCAACCAACGCCTGGCTACCTGTCATTTTACCTATCGTGATCTTTAATACTGCCAAGCTAACGTTTGCTATTGAGCCGACCCACGTCGCTCGCTGTATTACTTTTACCGGATTATCAGCCATTGTCCCAACTTCTTGCATGGTTAACATCCCCCTCGTAAAAGCCTTACGGCAGAGGGGGAAAAAATAAACAACAACATAATACGCATCATCCCAGTGACAAACCAGTATCTCTGTTCTATCGCTAAAATAGTTGATACCTATTAACTACAGCTATCAGCGTTGGTTTATTTTATTGGCTCGTCTATTACTTCTTGATGGCAGTAACAGGTCAATAAATGATCATTCACCATCCCAACCGCTTGCATAAAGGCATAGCAAATAGTTTCGCCGACAAATTTAAAACCTTTCTTTTTGAGAAAGCGACTCATTTGCTTAGAAGCTTCTGTTGAAGTAGGAATCTGTTCCATTGTTTGCCAGTGGTTAATTATTGGTTGGTGATCGACAAACTGCCAAAGTGCATTTGCCAGAGAGCCATACTCATTAATTAACTGTTGGGCTGCTCGTGCATTATTAAATACCGAATTTATTTTTCCACGATGCTTGATTACATCATAACCACCAATAATTGCTTCTACTCGATCATCTTCATATAAGGCAAGCTTCGCTATATCATAATTATCAAATGCCGCCCTGTAAGCCTCACGCCTTTTAAGAATGGTGTACCAACTCAATCCCGCTTGAGCACCTTCTAGAGTCAGGAATTCGAATAAATATGTATCTGATTTATTTACCCTTCCCCACTCTTTGTCGTGGTATTCCCGCTCGATCGGTTGCTTCATAGCCCACGCGCATACCGTTTTTTCCATGATATCTCCTAGAATATGTTCAATTAATCACCGAAAAATTTAGTTACAACAATGATATTTCTCCAAACTGCTGAGCACAAATAGCTTTTAAGTGCGCATAACCCCAAAGGGGTAGTTGTGGTTAGAGTACCTCTTGATAATATCCCCTCAGAGAATTATCCTGTAAACGTTTACTGATTCGTTTGTCAGTTATTTAAAGGCGAAGTGACAAAGTAAGTTAAATGAATTTTGAGCATGCATTCGATTTTCACTTTTTTTGCTACCAGCATCACATAACCTTAGATGAGACATGTAAATCAAATTGAAAAATAACAGCTTCATTCCATAATGGGAAAATCAATACGTCGTTATTGGTTAGGGAAAAGGACTTTTATGAGAAATATCGCCGATTTTATCGAGCAACTAGAAAAAGGGGATGACCCATACAATGTTTGGGTTTATTCCAGTAAAGGTCAATACAGTCAGTTCGGCAAGCAAGGTAATCGCGTATCAACCCCAGCTCTTCAGCGTGCGTTGAACCAATACTTGCAAGTTGTAGTAGAAATGAATAACAAGTCTATTGATGATGCATTTTTACTCCTACCCGAAGTGCATGCAGTTGTACCCGTCTCGTTCCGAGACGGTCAGGTACAGTCACTGACACGACCAAACTAAAGTAAGGCATAACATTTTGTGACTAACGATTAAGAACGATACATGGCTGGGTCTATCTTACAAACAAAATGAAAATGACTTACCTAAAAACAGACCTTCCCGGTCTGTTTTTTTATGCCTAAGAAATATTTAGCGATACGCTACTCACTCGTAACTATAACTAAAGCTCTGATAAGGATTGATAAACGAAGTCGACATCAGTATCCGAGAATTAGATTGTTTACAGGCTAGATTTCCATCATCCCAACCTTGATTGAATTTGGTATCACTGCCATCGAGGGTTTCATCCTTGCCAAACACCTTGCCATAATTACCTGTCACTCCAAGGGCACTGTCGCATCCTTGGTTATAGCCATAATGGTAAATACTGTCGTATGGCACATCGTAGTCATAATCATTAGGAAATAACTGGTAATTTTCCAAATCCGAGCTTGAACAACCCAGCATTGTCATTGGGAGTATAACAATAGCGGCCCAATACCCTGTCCTCTTCATAACATCCCCTTTGGTCTGCCGTTTACTACATAGTAGCCAAAAGATATGTGTTGCGTGGCTCAAGATAGATACTCTCAACGTATTCAACACAGCAAAAGGCCAGCATACGCTGGCCTCTCTTTGTCTATAAGATGTGGGGGGTTATTTATTTAACACTGCGTTTAAACGCTCAAAACCTCGCTCCAAATCTTCAATCAAGTCTTCAGGCGACTCCAGGCCAATATGCAGGCGCAGCAAAGGACCGGCAAAATCTTTCTTGGCGACAGTACGCAAAGCGTTAATGTTTTCATTAGCAAGGATCAGGCTTTCAAAGCCGCCCCATGAATAGCCCATGCTGAAGTGCTGCATACCGTCGAGCAATGCTGTCAGCGCCTCGGTGTTACCACGGTTCAATACAACAGAAAACAGCCCATTGCAGCCTTTGAAATCACGCTTGTAAAACTCGTGGCCTTCACAACTTTCGAATGCCGGGTGACGTACATGGTCAACCTCTTCACGCTCTGCCAACCATTGCGCAACCTTGATACTGTTCTCTTCATGCTGTTTCAAGCGTACGCCTAGAGTACGTAGGCCACGCATGGCGAGGTATACATCATCCGGCGACGTACACTGACCAAGCAGGTAGCTGTTTTCACGCAGCTGATCCCAGCAACGTTCGTTTGCGACCGCGGTACCCAACATTACATCAGAGTGACCAACAATGTATTTGGTTGCCGCTTGAATCGAAATATCTACACCGTGCTCAAACGGCTGGAAGTTAATAGGGGATGCCCAAGTATTGTCGAGCATCACAACCAAATCATGTTCATGGGCAGTGCGAGCCAAGGTCGGCACATCCTGTACTTCCATGGTGATTGAACATGGCGACTCAAGGAAAAGAACCCTTGTATTCGGCCTAATAAGATCGCGGATCCCCTCGCCAATCATAGGATCGTAATAGGTGGTTTCCACCCCCATTTTATCAAGCATTTTGTCACAGAAGTCACGGGTCGGCTCATAGACACCATCCACCATCAAGATATGGTCACCCGCCTTAACAAAAGACAAAATCGCACTGGTGATTGCAGCCGTTCCACATGGGTATAGCGCACAGCCGACACCACCTTCTAGCTCGACCATTGCATCCTGGAAGGCGAAGTGAGTGTTGGTACCACGGCGGCCATAGAATAATTCTTTATTTGCGCGGTTTGCCGTTGCGTGCTTCATCTCTTTGACCGAATCAAACACGATGGTTGAAGCACGGCTTACCGGTGGGTTAACCAGTGATTGGGTCCACTTCGATGAACGTCCAGCAGTTACTATCTTGGTTTCTAATGATTTCTTACCCATGTTGCGTCTCTTTCCTTTCAATCTCGGCGCTAATCTCCATACTTTTGACGTTATCACAGTTCAAGCGTATTGGATATAAATGGCTATGCACTAAATAACTATCCATTTTCCCAATAAAAAAAGGGCCCGGAGGCCCTTAGATTTAAATAGCTTTGTAAGTGATTTTTTGTTCAATTACGGCTCTTGAGATACCGGCTGCAGTTTGTAGTGGGATGAGTCCAGTTTAAACAACTCAGGCAACGCAGTACCGACCGAAATGGAAGACCAGGTACCGGTCAAAATACCGATAAACATCGCAATAGCGAATCCCTCCAAAGGGCCACCGCCCAGCAGCCACAATGAACCCACTGTCAGCAGCGTCGTACCCGAAGTGATCATGGTACGGGAGATCGTTGCAGCAATGGCTTCATTATTGATGTCTTCAATGGCCTTGTTCGGCTTTGAAATTAACAGCTCACGGATACGGTCGGCAATAATGATCGAGTCATTGAGCGAGTAACCCAAAATCGCGAGCACAGCCGCCAGTACCGTCAGGTTGAACTCCATCTGGGTAAGGGCAAAGAAGCCCAATACAAAGATCACATCATGCGCCAGTGCAAAAACAGAGCCTGATGCCAAACGCCACTCAAAGCGGTAGCTCAAGTAACCAAGAATACAGAGAATCGCTACCAGCAAAGCTAAGCCCCCCTGCTCTGCCAGCTCTTGCCCGACCTGAGGGCCAACGATACTGGTATTCAACACCTGGACATTGGCATCCAAGGTATGTAATGCAGCAGAAATATTTGGTGCTTCACCTTGCTCTGGGATCGCATAGCGCAATACCCAGCGCCCCGGCTCACCGGCTGCGATGACGCTCACGTCCTGGCCGAGATTCGCATCCAGCTGCTGGTCAATCTCATGACTGGTTAACGCCGTGCTGGTCTGTACCTCTGTCACGATACCGCCAGTAAAGTCCAAGCCCCAGTTCAGCCCCTTAACGGAGATAGCCAGCAAAGAGCCAAGCAGCAAGATAATAGACACGACACTGGTGAAGTGACGCCACTTCGTTGCATTCTTCATTGTGATCAACATATTAAATTCGCACCTCACGTCGCGCATCACGGCCCCAAACCAAATTAATAATGGCGCGGGAAGCAAAAATACCGGTAAACATACTGGTTAGAAGGCCTAAACCAAGCGTCAGAGCAAAGCCCTGAATCGGGCCATTACCAACGGCATAAAGCACAACCGCGGTGATCATGGTGGTAAAGTTGGCATCGAAAATAGTGCTAAAGGCACTGCTAAAGCCGCGGTCAATCGCCTGCGCAAGGCTGCGGCCTTCTCTCAGCTTGTCGCGGATACGCTCAAAGATAAGCACATTAGTATCGACCGCCATACCGACCGTCAGTACCAGGCCAGCAATACCCGGAAGCGTCAGGACAGCCCCAGGGATCATTGCCAACAGGCCAAACAGCATCACCATGTTGAACACCAAGGCTACATTGGCTACCCAACCTAAACGGCGGTACCACAATGCCATGAAGACAAGAGTCAGCCCCATACCCAGGGCCAATGCAGCAAAACCGTTTTCGATGTTTTCCGCACCCAATGTTGGGCCGATAGTACGTTCTTCAACAATGGTCACTGGCGCTGTCAACGAACCGGCACGCAGTAGCAATGCTAACTCCTGAGCATCCTGCATAGAGCCAGCACCAGTGATCCGGAAGCGATTCCCCAGCTGGCTCTGGATCGTTGCCACACTGATGATCTTGCTTTCCTGCACCGCATTGCCTTCATTGTCTCGGCTATATTCACTGAAAGCGGTTGCCATTGGCTTACCGATATTCTGGCGAGAGAAGTCAGACATGATCTTGCCGCCAGCGCTATCGAGGTTGATGTTCACCTCAGCCATACCCATTTCGCCAAAGCTGGCACGGGCATCGACAATATGATCACCGCTTAGAATTGGCTTACGCGCAACGCGTACTGGCTGTCCATGCTCGTCATTGATTGTCATGGTACTGCCGCTACCGAGTTCTCGTACCGGATAAAATGCCAAGCTCGCAGTAGCACCAATCACACTTTTTGCCGCAGCTGGGTCTTGTACCCCCGGCAGTTCAATACGAATACGGTTTTCGCCCTGGCGTTGTACTAGCGCTTCAGTAATGCCTAGCTCTTCGATGCGACTGCGCATGGTTTGCAGGTTTTGCTGAACCGTCAGATTCCTTAACTGCGCTTGCTCATCATTTTTCAATGCCAGTTTCACGCCATGGCCAGCGTCATTAGTGACCTGCCATTGCGGGTAGTTTTGGCGGATAAACTGACGGACTTTGCCATTGGCTTCGCTGTTAGGAAGCCTTACCACCAAGGTATCTGCGGCCACCGATTCGATTCGAGTATTGCGAATGCTCTGCTGGCGGAACTCCTGGCGCAGTTCATCTTGCAACAATTCGGCTTGCGCTTGATAAACCTGGTTCATGTCCACATCAAGCAAGAACTGGACACCACCACGCAAGTCCAAACCTAGTTTAATCGGCGCAAACCCCATGCCCTGCAGCCATGCCGGTGCTGCAGGCGTCATGGCCAAAGTGAGCTGCGAATCGCTGTTTGGCCCCATCGCTTGAGCCAATATCGTCCGGGCTTGGGTCTGCTGAGACTCATCGGCAAGTATCACCAAGGTGCTATCCGGCTGCTGATCGATACGTTTGACCGCAATATCGTGCTGCTTCAAGGTATTTTGTAATTGAACAACATCAGGGACTGAAACACCTTTCGCAGAAACTTGCACCGCCGCGTCCTCACCGTACCAAGTCGGGATCGCGCTTAGCATCATCACCACCAAGGTGACAATCAAAACAACATACTTCCAGGCGGGATAATGATTCAGTAACCGCTGAGGGGATTTTTTTCTCATATTTTTACCACTGTTTTTAGTGTGCACCGCATACGATGCACAGCACACTGCCCCCATCAAATAAGGGAAGCAGGTGTAATACCGCTCCTACTCACAGCACGATATGTACTTAACAAGCAGGGTTAATTTGTCCTGAACTAACAGCAGGACGGGATAAATTGCGGATTACGCCAAAGGGAGGCGATGGTGGTAAACGGTATATATGAGGTTAGATTCCTTCCAGCCGGAGACGCGGCCCGAAGGTGGAGATGTGTTTAACGTCCAATCCAAAGCCGGTTGTATATCAACCCGGTAATCTTTGGCAAAGCTAGGCGCAGGCTCAATCGGTAGTTCTATCGCTAACTGGTAGGCTGGCTCTATTTCTTCGGGATCATGACGCAGTAAGCTGGAAAATCGGCTTGAAGCGGCAATCGCCAGATCGAGACTGCGGTCGTGGTTTGAATGCTGGTTATTGCTTGAAGGAGATTGACTACCCGCATAGACAGCATCAGTCAGATCCGTTTGATCAAACTTCAAAAGTGCATTGAGTTCAGCTTGGGATGGAACAAATGAAGCAGGTTGTGTCAGTTGCTTAGAAAGTACTTGCTTCAAAAGCACTTGATTTGAAAACACTTGCTCTGAAAGTACTTGGGGAACCAAGCCTTCGTTATCTACAAGCTGGTGGGCTGGTTGAATGCCTGCTGCTTCTGATACAGGCGTAGAAGAGCCTGCATGGCTAGGCCACACAAATCCCAAACACACTATCAGCATCAAAATTCTTAGCACTGAAGTCAGCCCCACAAAAATATAAATAACGGCCATTTACAGAATAACCACCTGCATCATAGGGCCACTGTTAGTGATTCACAAGAAAATATTGCGCTTGCCCACATTTTTTTAGTTATTTTTTGACAACGCCAGTTGTGCTATATATCGAAGCTAAGCAGTAGCATTTCGTCAGCTATTGCAAGATACTGAAAAGTCGATATATCACCGTTACCATTATCGGCAAACGTAATTGATTAAGGGAAGCAAATTGATGACATCACATAAAATTGCATTTATCGGGCTAGGCACCATGGGCTTCCCGATGGCTGGACATCTTGCCAATGCAGGCCATCATGTCACCGTGTATAACCGTACCACTGCCAAAGCTGAAAAATGGGTAGAAACTTACGCTGGCAGCTTGGCACTAACCCCAGCTGAAGCGGCTGAAGGCGCAGATTTTGTGTTTACCTGCGTTGGTAATGATGATGACTTACGCCAAGTCTGCTGTGGTGAAGACGGTATTTTAGCGTCAGCCAAGCCAGGTGCCATTCTCATTGATAACACCACAGCCTCTGCCGAAGTGGCGAGAGAAGTTGCAGAGCTAGCCAGTGATTGCCAACTAAGCTTCCTTGACGCACCAGTTTCCGGCGGTGAAGCAGGGGCAGTCAATGGCTGCCTCACTGTCATGGTGGGTGGCGATAGCAAAGTATTCGAGCAAGCCAAACCTGTTATTGACTGCTTTGCAAAAGCAACAACCCTGATGGGTGATACTGGGTATGGCCAAGTGACCAAGATGGCTAACCAACTGTGTATTGCCGGCGTACTGCAAGGCTTATCAGAAGCAATTACCTTAGCCAAATCGGCCGGTCTAGATATCGAGCAAATGACAGAAGTCCTCAAACATGGTGCAGCGGGCTCTTGGCAGTTAGAAAACCGTGCAAAGACTATGGCCGACGATGAATTTGATTTCGGTTTTGCCATCGACTGGATGCGCAAAGATTTGGGGATCTGCTTTGAAGCGGCGGAAAAGCTTGGTGTAGAGCTCCCTCTTGCCAAACAAGTTGACGGAAAATACGCCGAACTGCAGCAACGAGGCTACCAACGTGCCGACACTTCGGTCTTGATTAAGCAATTTGATAACGACAAGCGCTAGTTCGAGACAAAAAAGAGCATGAGGCAATTTATGCACCTCATGCTCTTTCCTCACGTCATCTTATTGTCGATTACAACTTAATATCTACAGCCAGATAGAAAGAGTCTAGTTGAGACATGTTACGATCCTTCCAATCATCCCATGTGTCAATCACACGGTAGCCAACTTCCATGCTGTACTTATCATTAATTGAATATTGAATACCCGTTTGCGCCCCTAGGCTCCAATCGTTATCCGCACCTTTGAATACACTATAACCAGCACTACCCCCAATAAACCAATTCCATTGTTGGTTGTCTGAAATACTGACTAGGTAATCATAGGAAGCAAAGATATTTGACGTTTCAGAGTCCGTTGCATATGCATAAGTCCCCGTCAAACGGTGGTTATCGTTGATGATTGCGCCAACACGCCAATTAGGCTCAAACTGATGGTCTGCATTGTTCATCACACCATCACTGACCCCTACACCAACAAAGGTATCGTAAACCGTCGCCGATGCCGTGCCTGATAACATAAGTGCTGATGCTGCAAGTAATCTTAGATGTCTCATTTTTTCTCCACTAAAAAACACCGTTCAAAACAGGGTTGTAACGATACCTACATAGCCATGCTTTAAAAGTGAAAATTGCTTAATTCATATTAATTATCAGAGTTACTTGGCTTACCCCTTACTCTTTATCTCGTGTCAAATGACGCAGACACAACTACAAAGCTAAAACAAACACAGTGAAAGCTGCTAATTAAGGGGATAAATAAATTTTCACGAAGTGATATCAACACCAAAATAAAAGCAAAATATCCCTTATAGGTATTATTTTCATAATATGCCTAATTTTCAATTCAAAACGAAAATAAATTTCTTAATACTGCCAAATTATTCAGACAGGATTTTTACAAGAGATAAATATTAAACACAGGTCAGAACCAAAAGCATATAAACCACTGATTTAAAGGATATAAAATCACCACTATTTATATGTGACATTAAATTTACATGCTTTTACCTAATCATGACTCAATTTAAAAAACTTTACCCATTGAATTAATGTTAATAGTTTCACATTTTAAGGTAAGCAAGCTTCCTTCCTATAAAAACATCATCAATAATCACCTTAATTAAAAAGGACTTTAATTATAACAATGAGGGCATAATGGTTAGGCTATACGCGAAACTTTCAAAAAACAGACCACGTGTTCATTTATTGAACATTGCGTTAACTATTTCCGTTTTTGCAATTTGCTGCTATCAATTACTTATCAATGAGAACCTAACTTTTGGCATCGGCTTTCTCTTCGTTGGCATCATGGTTACCCTGTTCGCCTTAGCCTCTTCGTATCGTCAGAAATATTTAAGTGCTGACTAGGTTGTCACCAATATAAAAAAACCTCTTTCAAACGAAAGAGGTTTTGGCAATAACTTGATTTAAGAAAATAAGCGCTTACAAGCTGATAAAGATCCCCGCCAACGCAGCACTCATCAGGTTCGCCAGCGTTGCGGCCAATACGGCTTTGATACCTAGGCTTGCCACATCGCCACGACGCTCTGGAGCCATCACACCAATTGAACCAATCTGGATAGCAATAGAACCAATGTTGGCAAAACCACATAGTGCAAAAGTGATGATAACTTGGCTGTGCTCAGACAGAGTCTCTTTAATACTTACGAAGTCGAGGAAAGCAACGAACTCATTAAGGATCATCTTCTGGCCGATAAAGGCACCAGCCTGCAACATTTCAGACGCCGGAACACCAATCACAAAGGCCAGCGGCGAAAACAAGTAGCCAAGCAAACCTTGAAGAGTCAAGTGCTCAAAACCTACCCATGAACCAACCGTCTCTAGACCCGCGTTCGCCATCGCAATCACACTGACAAAAGCAATTAGCATGGTACCGATAGCAACAGCCACCTTCATACCATTCATAGCACCCGCAGCTAGCGCATCAATCGCATTACTGTGGTCACTCTTTGCCATCTCGATATCAGTTTGCTCAACAGCTACACTCTGCTCTGGAACCAACAGCTTGGCCATCATCAAACTACCCGGTGCCGCCATGAAGCTTGCCGCGATTAGGTACTTAAGGTCAACACCAAGGCCAGCGTAGCCCCCCAGCACACTACCAGCTACCGATGCCATACCACCTGTCATTACCGCAAACAGCTCTGAACGGGTCATTTGTGGTAGGAAAGGCTTAACCAGTAGCGGAGATTCACCTTGCGATAGGAAGATGTTACCTGTTGCCACCAAAGATTCGGCACGGCTTGTACCCAGCGCACGCTGAATGCCACCACCGATCACTTTGATGATCCATTGCATCACACCGAGGTAATAAAGAAGGGAGATAAGAGCACTAATGAAGATAACAAGAGGAAGGACGCGAATAGCAAAGATAAAACCGGAAGTTGCTAGATCACCAAACAGGAACTTGATCCCTTCATCGGCAAAACCCAATACGCTAGCAACACCACCACTCATTGCCCCCAGCATCTTTTGCCCAACGGGAATATACAGAACCAAGGCAGCAAAGCTGGCCTGTAACAACAACGCCCCACCAACCGTGCGCCAGTTGATTGCTTTACGGTTTTCAGATAGCGCGTACGCGCACAATACCAGTACCAAAATACCGGCCAAACTAATTAACAACTGCATTATTTCGTCCTGTTGCTTTGACTATGTGTTGGGATATCGAAAAATGAAGGTGTTACTGCCTGCATTACCAATGGGAACATCGCCTTCGGGGAGAAAGCTAAATAGGAAGGTCCTGAGCAAAAACGCCCAGAAAATGTGGAATTGTCCGTCCATTTGTAAAACATACAAGTCACCTAATTAACAAGCTAAGTAATGCCGGTCCAACTCCGTGGGTCATTCACATGTCCATGGTGACAGCTTGTAACTAAGGTGGCTGAACTCTATGGTTCTGGCCGGAAGCGGAGTATATAGAGATATAGATCACATTTAAAACCCAAATCGGGCATTTTTTTGTGATCCATGTTTAAGTGGGCAATTATCCATCAAATGTAAGAAAACATTTCCACCTGTCAATTTCAGCCCTAAAAAAGCAAACGATTACTATTTTTTGCTTCCTTTATTTTTGGGTTTTGCTCTGATAAAGACTAAAGAAAACGCGACTAAGTCTTCAACGACTTAGCCGCGCTATTTTCAACTATTAATTACGTCAAAGGCTACTCTTGCTCCTTTTGCATCTCTGCAATCACATCAATATAGTTTTTAGGTGGTGGGGTCCAACCACGCTCTGACGATGCATGTTTGTCATGCCTATCGGCTTTCATTTCTTTGCTTAACGCCTCTTCTAGCTGCATGAACAAGTCACGGTATGTCGCGTTATATTTATTGTCCTCGGTATTATCTTTCCAAGCCTGATAGAGCACATCCTTACTCTTAGCTTCAGTTTCGTTGAACGTTTGCCGAAGCTGCTCTGCACGAAATGGATGAACACCCAGATCTTTTAATGCTTGTGTCCCTAACGTAAGCGCCGAATGGTAAGTTTCACTGATGATAAAATCCGCGCCAGCAAAGCGAAGTGCATAGTGATGCCCCCGATCGTAGGCCCGAGCCAATATCCTGACATGAGGGTAAGTGTGATTAACATACTCAGCCAACTCAACCGCCCGCTCTTGGTCATCAATGGCAATAACGAGAAGCTTAGCTTCCTCAATCCCTGCAGTATGCAGCAAATCAGGCCGGGTAGCATCACCGTAGTAGCTTTTGATCTTGATAGCCCGCATGTTGTCTATTTGCCCTGCTTCATGGTCGAGAACCACCGTTTTAACACCGTTAGCCACCAGCAAACGGTTAACGATTTGACCAAAACGGCCGATACCTGCGATGATCACTGTGCCTGTCTCATCAATCTCATCGGCCTCCCGCTCGTTGCTCTGCTCCTGAAACTTAGGTACAACCACTTTATCGAAGAAGATAAACAGGCCTGGGGTCAAGAACATTGAAATCGCCACAACCAAAGCCAGCACTTGGGCAATATCCGCTGGCAGCACATGATTCTGCGTCGAGTAACTGAGCAATACAAAACCAAATTCACCGGCCTGGGCCAGGCTTAATGTCAGCAGGTAACGATCACTGCCCTTTACTTTAAAAATTAGCGCAAGGGTAAATAACACGGCGGCTTTTAGAATCATCACCCCTAGGGTGATGCCTAGCACCATACCAATATTGCTAAATAACACTGTAAAATCGATGCCAGCACCAACAGTGATGAAGAATAAGCCAAGCAATAAGCCCTTGAACGGCTCGATATTCGATTCAAGTTCGTGACGGAACTCACTATTCGCCAGTACCACACCGGCCAAGAAGGTACCCAACGCCGGTGACAAGCCGACCAAACTCATCAAGGCAGCAATACCGATCACCAACATCAGTGCTGTCGCGGTAAAAATTTCCCTAAGCCCGGCATTTGCAACAAATCGGAATAATGGCCGGCTAAGAAAGTGGCCACCCACAACCACGGCAGCAATGGCACCGATAACCACCAACGCATAGCCCCAACCGGGTAATCCTGCGACCAAGCTTAACTCTTCATGGTGGTCAGCTGCCTGTTGAGCCAACTGCTGGGCTTTTTCTACCAACTCAGGTAAAGCAAGCAGCGGGATCAATGCCAGCATCGGGATAACAGCAATATCCTGGAACAGCAACACAGAAAAAGCATTCCGCCCGCCTTCCGTTTTGGCTAGCCCTTTCTCGTTAAAGGTCTGCAACACAATCGCCGTAGATGACAAGGAGAAGATCAAACCAATCGCCAGCGCCATAGTCCAGCCGAGACCGAACATCATAGCGATGGCCATCACAATCACCGTCGTCAAACCAACCTGCAGTCCACCAAGGCCTATCAGGCGATGCCGCATATCCCATAGCATCCTAGGTTCAAGTTCTAAACCCACCAAGAACAGCATCATTACTACGCCGAATTCAGCAAAATGCTGGATAGCGAGGGTCTCTTCCCCCACCAAGCCAACCACAGGGCCAATCACGACCCCCGCAATCAGATAGCCCAGCACAGAACCTAAACCCAGCCGTTTGGCGATCGGCACAGCGACAACCGCTGCACACAAATAGATAAATGCCTGGATAAAATAAATGGTCATGCTGGCACCTCAGTGATCAAGCTGTCGAGATGATCATTGAGCTTGGCCACTTCTCCGGCCTGCTCAAAGTCAATCCGGTCATCACGCAATGCCAGCAACAACCGCTGCCAACCTTCAATATGTGCACCTACCCGCTTCTCTTCGACTGCCGTTCGGGCACCGAATAATGCATAGGGCGCAAGGTATTCCATACCTGTTAAAACCGCTGTTTGTTCCAGCGGGTGCAACAATTGACGGATGGTATAATGATTAAAACCATCTTCACAGTAAGCATTCGCAGGACCTCCCGCAGTCAATGCGCAGAGGAACTTCTTGCCCTGCAACTCAGTGCCATCAGCACCATAGGCAAAACCATATTCAAGCACGAGATCCTGCCACTCTTTTAATATTGCTGGTGTGGAATACCAATACATAGGGAACATAAACACGACGATGTCATGGTCGCGCAATCGTTGTTGTTCCCTATCGATATTGATCCGAAAGGTTGGGTACTCATGGTAAAGATCAACCGTTGTGACACCGTCGATGCCTTGGGAAGATCGGAACAAAGGCCAATTGATCTCAGAACGATTGGTTGACGGATGGGCAAATAGGATGAGTACTTTGTTCTTGGTCCCTGACATAAAGCTCCTCACATTGGGAAAGATAACAACAAGCAACGGATACACCGTGTCCCCAAAAAACTCACAAAACGTCGATAAGACAACAGCCTACACCCGACTTTTGCCATACCTCTTTTGCATTAAGTGTAGACTGACAAATAAAAAAAGGGCGCCTGGAAGAGCGCCCGAAAGGAAGTTGTGTGCTAATTGCTTACATCGTTTCCAAGCTCGGTATCCAAGGAAGGACGCAATGTCCTAGGGGAGGTAAAGATACCTTGCTTGTTGCCCGAAACGCATAAGTAACAAAGCAATAGGTGTGCCAACACTGTTTCCTTCTGCGCTAATCATTAAAAACCGTCAATCACCCCCTAGGACATTGGTACCTCTATCCAAATTCATGTAATTTCCACCGAATTAGTGCATTTTCAGGCTAGTTTTTGCCGTTTTTATTAGGGTACATTGTTAATACCAAGCAGTATTGGGTGATAAATGGAATATGTTTCTCAATCAACTGATTACTATAAGTGCACAATGCACCATATTAGGTCAAAGGAACCGTCACGGCGCTGGTTATGAAAGGTAATTTGCCAAATACAACATACAGTAAGACCAATAAAGCAAGTGGCTCAAAGTGGGCTTCCTCCTCTCGGGCCATGCCTGCTTTTATCTTGATCGCCTTGCAAATGGTTAGCCATAGCTATGCCCAACCTATGATGGTTCCGCAACAGTTGCTCAATCATACCGATACCTATGGCAATATATCCCTTCGCAACTCTGCCAACCTTGTCTTGCCTGATCCACTGGTTGTGGAGGGCAACCTCAACCTCGAAAAAAGCCAGATCCGCCGCCTGCCAAGCCGCCTCACGGTTAAAGGCAACCTAAACCTGGCCTATAGCAATATCGAATACTTACCAGCTCAAATACGTATTGGGGGTTACCTCAATCTTGCCCATTCGAAGATTGCTGCCATCAACGAGGGGCTTCAAGTCCATGGCGATCTCAGCCTAATGGGGACATCGCTGACCAAACTACCTGCACATTTATACGTGGGAGGAGACCTCCACCTTGCCAACTCGAAAATCACAGAGCTTTCTGAGTTTTTGGTCGTTAAAGGCAATGTTTATCTTGGGGGTGCAGCAGTAACGTCAATCCCCGAACACGCGCAAATTGATGGGACAATTTTCCAATGAGTGAAAAAAGGCGTCCATAAGGACGCCAAGGGAGGTTGTACCAAAAGCAACTTGTTATCTTTCGTCTTCCTGCTTGGAAAGGCGATTAATGAATAATTTGCTCTAGGAAGGCTTGGGTTCTGTCGAACTGTGGATTGCTGAAGAAAGCTTCAGGTTCATTCTCCTCAATGATTTCACCCGCATCCATAAAAATCACCCTATCGGCGACTTCCCTGGCAAAGCCCATTTCATGGGTCACACACAGCATGGTCATCCCCTCGGAGGCCAACTCCACCATTACATCGAGTACTTCCCGTACCATTTCTGGATCCAATGCTGAGGTCGGCTCATCGAACAACATCACCTGCGGCTGCATCGTCAGTGAGCGGGCAATAGCCACACGTTGCTGCTGGCCACCAGATAGCTGGCCAGGGAATTTATGGGCTTGATCGGCAATCCTGACGCGCTTTAGATACTCCATCGCCAGCGCCTCGGCTTCCTGCTGAGGCATCTTCTTCACCCAAATCGGAGCCAAGGTACAGTTTTCCAACACCGTTAAATGGGGGAATAAGTTAAAGTGCTGGAAACACATCCCCACTTCTCGTCTAACCAATTCGATATTTTTCAGGTCATCGGTCAGCTCAGTGCCTGCAACCTTAATTTGCCCTCGCTGATGCGCTTCTAGATGGTTGATACAGCGGATCATGGTTGATTTGCCAGAACCCGATGGACCGCAGATCACTATCTTTTCGCCTTTTTTTACATTTAAATCAATATCTTTAAGAACATGAAACTCTCCATACCATTTATTGACTTTCTGTAGGCGGATCACCGAATCTTCAGATACTGATTGGTAAACTGTTTTGCTATACATACTCACGACTTCCTTGTGCAATTAATGTTTGTGTTCGGTACTCAGCTTACCTTCCAGGTAAATGCTGTAACGCGACATACCGAAGCACATAATCCAGAAAATTAAAGCGGCAAAGACAAAGCTCTCGGTCGAAAACCCAAGCCAAGCAGGATCGCTATTGGCCGACTGGGCAATCCCCAAGACATCAAACATTCCGATAATCAGTACCAAACTGGTATCTTTTAGCAGAGCTATAAAGGTGTTAACGATAGATGGGATACTAATCTTCAAAGCCTGAGGCAAAATGATCAGCCGCGTCGATTTCCAATAACTCAGCCCCAAGGCTTCAGCGGCTTCAAACTGTCCTTTGGGAATTGACTGCAAGCCACCACGGATAGCCTCAGCCATGTAGGCGGCATTAAACAGCACAACGCCAATCAAGGCCCTCGCCAACTTGTCGATTTCCGTCCCGCCCGATAGGAACAGCGGCAGCATGACCGACGCCATGAAAAGCACCGTAATTAGCGGAACACCGCGCCAAAACTCGATGTATACCGTACTTAAGCTGCGCACGATGGGCATTTGCGAGCGGCGACCTAGTGCCAATACCACACCAAAGGGCAATGACACCACGATACCCGTTAGTGCAATCACCAAGGTGATCAGCAAGCCACCCCAAAGGTGTGTCTCAATGACCGGCAAACCGGCAATACCACCATAAAGCAGTGCGACTGAGAGAGGTGGGAAGGCGGTTAAAGTGAAAGCAAGGAGCCATTTTTTAACTTTCGCATTGCCTAGCATCATGCCCGCAAGCATAGCGGCTAATCCCAGCATAAAGGCAAGTGGACGCCAGGTCTCATCGCTTGGATAGAAGCCAAACATAAATTGTTCAAACCGAGCCTGGACGAACACCCAGCAAGCGCCATCACGGCTGCAGTCATCCCTACTTACCCCAGTCCAATCGGCATCGAGAAATGCCCACTGGAAAATACTCGCCAATGCAATAAATACGCTTCCAGCGATGACGCCGGTGATCAAGGTATTCAAGGCTGAAGAAAACAAATTCTCCCTTAGCCATGCCGATACCCCCACCATTTTGGATGGTGGCGCTTCTGAGGGTGAAAAATGGAAAACCTTCATATTATCTCTCCACCAATGCCATTTTACGGTTATAGATATTCATCAACAGCGAGGTGACTAAACTGAATGTCAGGTAGACCGCCATCGTCATAGCAATGATTTCAATCGCCTGGCCTGTCTGATTGAGGGTGGTACCCGCAAATACCGATACAAGGTCGGGATAACCGATTGCCATTGCTAGGGAAGAGTTTTTCACCAGGTTCAAATACTGGCTGGTCAAAGGAGGAATAATGACCCGCATTGCCTGCGGTATCACCACCAGCTTCAGTACCTTGCCTGATGGTAGACCCAGCGCATTCGCTGCCTCGGTTTGACCTTTGCTTACGGACAAGATCCCAGAGCGTACGATCTCTGCGATAAAAGCCGCGGTATAAATAGAAAGTGCAATTAACAGGGCAAACAACTCAGGCATCACATCAATGCCGCCACGGAAGTTAAAGCCCCTGAGCTCGGGATACTCAATACCCAATGGTTTGCCGGCAACGAAGAATGTAGCCAATGGCAAAACAACCAGCACCAACGCACTCAAGCGCCAGGCGGGGATCAACTGACCTGTTTGCTGCTGGCGGCGATGCTTGAGCCGATGGATGGCGATGACACCAACCAAGCTAGCAAGTACTGACAATCCAACCCAACCTGCGCCGGGATAGGTTTCAAGCGCAGGTAGAAAAAGCCCCCGAACATTGAGGAAAACCGCATCAGACAAGGACAAGCTATTGCGAGGAGAAGGCAATGCCTGCAAAACGACGGTGTACCAAAACAAAATTTGCAACAGGAGAGGAAGGTTTCTAAACACTTCAATATAGACAGCAGCAACTCTGCTTAGCAGCCAGTTCTTCGAAAGGCGTGCGACGCCAATCATAAAACCCAGCACCGTTGCCAAGGCTACCCCCAAGCCAGCCACCAAAGCCGTATTGAGCAAACCGACAATGAATGTGGCGCCATATGTATGGGTTTCATCATACGGGATCAACGACATCCCGATACCAAAGCCTGCGGTTTGCCCCAGAAAATCAAAACCCGTTGAGATCCCCCTTTGCTCCAAGTTACCCAAAGCATTAGTGATCGCGGTATAAATTACAAAGCCAACACTGCATAGCAGTAGCAGCTGGAAAAATGCGGCTCTTACTGAAGGGTTATACACGAATCGTTTTAGGCCACCTGAGGCAGGTGCTGTTTTACCCTCAACCGAGGCTGCCCTTACAACTGTCTCGTTGCTGGCAGGTTTGGACTCAAGGTTTAGCCGTGAGTCCAGTTCTAAATCACTTGTAGACATCTATGCACCTATACTAACAAGTTAAATCCCTGTGCAATTCAAAGAAAAAGGATGCCAGCTTCCCAGTTTCTGCCGGCATCCTTCCCAGCCAATTTACGTATTATTGGAATTCACACATTCTTGAGGTGACGTTTTAGCGAACTGGAGGCGCATACATAATGCCGCCATCATTCCATAGCGCATTGAGTCCGCGTGCAATTTTCAATGGTGAACCTGTGCCGACGGTGCGTTCAAAACTGTCGCCATAATTGCCCACTTGCTTGAGCACTTGATAAGACCAATCATCAGCTAAACCCAATCCCTGCCCTTTTGGCCCTTCAACGCCCAGCAAGCGCAACACGTTTGGATCAGTCGACTTTTTCTTGCTATCGACATTTGCCTGATCGATACCGTACTCCTCAGCATTGACCATCACATTCAATGTCCACTTGGCGATATTGAACCACTGGTCATCACCTTGCGCGACAACAGGCCCCAAAGGCTCCTTAGAGATAACTTCAGGTAGCACAACTGCAGATGACGGGTCGGCTAATTTGATGCGCAGTGCATAAAGCTGGGACTGATCGGATGTCAGCACATCACAGCGCCCTGCTTCAAAGCCCTTCACTGTCTGATCTGAGGTATCGAAAACCACCGGCTTGAATGACATCCCGTTGACTCGGAAGTAATCGGCCAAGTTCAGCTCGGTAGTCGTACCTGACTGGATACACACTGAAGCACCATCCAACTCTTTGGCCGAGCTAAGACCCAGCTCTTTACTGACCATGAACCCCTGCCCGTCATAATAGTTAACCCCAACGAAGTTTATCCCCAGGGCGCTATCACGCTGCATCGTCCAGGTAGTATTCCGAGAGAGAATATCAATTTCACCTGACTGCAAGGCGGTAAAGCGCTCTTTGGCAGTCAGCGGCACAAACTGGACTTTACTGGCATCTTTCAGTACCGCGGCAGCAACTGCCCGGCAGTATTCCACATCAATCCCTTCCCAGTTACCTTTGGCATCAGTACTGGAAAAACCAGGTAGGCCTGTACTCACCCCACACTTTAGAACACCGGCTTCTTTCACCTTCTTCAATGTCGCCCCGCTTGAGGCCGAAGCAGCATTCGCCACTCCCGACATCATGAGCATTGAAGCGAGCAAAGAAATTGAAACACCATTAATGACTTTCTTCATATTGGACATCCTGTCTACCATTTGAGATAAGCTTTTTATTTATGTTGCAGTCTCAAAATTGCAACAGGCGTGCCAATATACCCCAAAAGAATTACCCAGGCGTGTAAACAGAAAAATCCACTGAGATAGCCAGCATTAGAAAAAGATATAACTGTTTGATAACAAGAAAGGATGCTGCGGTTTCATTATGCCAGCCTACATTTAATAGCCGTTCACATAGGGTGCATCATTGCATCAAAAGGGGTCATCAATTTGGCGAGAAGCGTGCACTTAAAAAAGGCAAAGAGGTATAGCGTACTCAATTACAAGTACATTAAGAACCAATATTGAAAGTCATCCGTTAAATATCAGTAGGCGTTTAAACATCTACAAAAATAAACGAATAACAATAACTAAAAGATTACTCTAAAGCAGTGTGGAGATTCTAAAAAAGAAAACGTTTGCGTAAAAGCTGAAGTTAATTTATTTGATTGAGTAGAAATTAAACATGGGGGGAAGTATATGCCAGAAACACTGGATCACTTGTGCCTCTGGCTGTACTGCTTTAAACCTATTTTAAATCAAGCAATTAGCGAGAATACGCTGCAACGACATTACTTAGATTTAGTTTTCAGGTTATTTGTTTGCGCCTGGTGGTAGAACCACTGACGACGGTTACGATTTGACATAATACACCTCTCATTTTTCCTAAACGAGTAAGGTTGATATTTCTCTTTAATAATACCGTTCTTACTCATCCTATACCGTTTTACTTTAAACTAAACCCTGTGACATCCGTATGACAATTCAGTAAAAGAAAAACGTCAATCCTCATTGTTATCCAATTAGGTAATAATCTAACACGTAAGTTAAACGCATATCTCATGCCAACTTTGGAATAACCGAGGAGTTAAAGAACTGTGATGTAGCTAGAGGGGAGTGACTTAACCTTAATTATTTGATTAAGAAGTCTTGTATGGAATTCCACCTCTGTATTAACGATCAACAGATTCCAATATAAGAGGCTACCAAACCTTTTGCAATACTCTTTGGCATTTTTTTTGTGACAGGCATCAGCTATTTTTGACACCGGGTATCGTTTTTCAAAGAAATTCTCGTTCAGCATATTGATTTATTTAGCTTAAATCAATTTTACAGTGAGTGTAAACGATGTGGTAAATTTATCGAAAACAAGACATTTGTAAGGTCATCAAGAACACAACATCACAACCCGCATGTTAAAAACATCATATTGACAACCCAGTAACACATCTTAAACTGGCATAATAGTCCATGAAAGGTTGTCACCATGGGTATGTATACAATAACGCTAGAGAAAACCGCAAAAGTACCGAAGAAAGTCCTGTTTCGATTGCTCACCGACCACAAAAACCTCGGCCGCTTCTTTGTCGGTAAATACCACCTGATTAAAGAAGGCAAACCCGAGTGCAACGGGATTGGTGCTATACGAGAGGTCTCTGATGGATTGTTCACCATTCAAGAGCAAGTCATCGATTATAAAGAAAATGAACACCTCCACTACAAGATAATCCAAGGTGCCCCCGTTGATGAGCATGGCGGCTGGATAAAGTTCAATAGCCTCAATGCGCATGACAGTTTGATCCACTACAGGATCATGTTCACACCGAAGGTTAAAGGTACTGGGTGGATCATAAAGTACTTATTCGAGAAAAGGATTAAACGGGCTCTTGATAGCCTGGCAACGTATGGTGAAGATAATTGGCACCCTGAGAATAGAATTTCCTCCCAATAACTCAATTATCATATGAATGTTCTAATTGTTTAATATTTATCCTCTAATTTGATCTGGTCGCTATTCAAGATAGTCAATTAACGCTTTACTAATGCTATCTAATACCAATAACAAGAGGGTAACTATGCCACACCAGCCGTTGTTAACAACTCAGCGTTTACTGCTTCGCCCACTACAACTCTCTGATGCCAAAAAGGTACAAGAGCTTGCCGGTGACGAGCAAATTGCCAATGGCACTCTCAATATCCCGCATCCTTATACCGATGGTATTGCCGGTCAATGGATTGGCAAGCATTTAGCGGGTTGGCACCGAGGTCAATCTGCTATCTATGCAATCACCCTCAAATCATCACAACAACTGATCGGCTGTATCGGCCTGCATAACATTGAAGCGAGCAAGGCACAACTCGGCTATTGGATTGGGGTTCCCTATTGGGGGCATGGTTACTGTACTGAAGCCGCTGAACGGATCATTGAGTTCGGCTTCAAGCGCCTTAAACTAGAAACAATCTATGGCCGGCACTTTAGCCGAGAGACTAATCCCGGAAAAGTCATGCAGAAAGTTGGGATGACGCATATCATGACGAAAAATGATGCCGTCAGAGTCAATATGATCACCGAAGACATGGAGTACTACGAAATGAAGTGCCCTGAAGCACTCCTTGAGAATTTAGTTCCTGCACAATGATCTTCGTTTATTCTTTCAGCCTTGCCATTTGGTACACATCAACATATTCGCCATTGCGCAAGGCATAGTTACGCGACGTCCCTTCAATCACGAACCCTAGCTTTTCATAAAGTGCGATTGCGGGAGCATTGTCGGTATACACCGTCAGTTCTATGCGCGTGACTCCAACCCATTTTTCCGCCAGCTCTATCAGTTCAGTCAGCAACGCGGTTCCTACCCCTTTTCCCTGATAGTCATCGTGAACCGCCATGCCAAAACCTGCAACATGTCGACGACGTGGGTTCTGCTCTATCGCCATTCCTGCTTGACCAACGACTTTACCGTCAATTTCGGCCAGCAAGCTATACACATTTGACGGTAAATCTTCGAGGCGTTTCTTCCATTGCTCCAGTGAAGGATGAGGCAGCTGCAATGTCCCTGCATAGGCATTCCGCCCAGCATAAATTTCTCGAACTGCTGGGATATCTTCTATCTCGACAGACCTGATAGTTATCGACATTGGCTTCCTCTTTGTATTTTAAATCTGGTGTTTTAAACCTAGTGTTTAAAACAACATATAAACCAATGAAAAACAATACCTTTATCAAAAATTGAAGATAAATACTCCAGGTGCATACCTTTATAAAATCTTATCCAATTAAGTTTATTTAATAATTAAAATATTTAGCTGATCCATTACTGTTCTTCCCCAGTATAACTAGGGTGTTCAGTGTGGTGGATTTTGAGTAAATAATCGATTTTTATTTGTTTTTCTTTGCACGTCATAGCCATAGTTAAAAACAACACAAAAATTGTGCCTTTGTTTGAAATGCAATAGCTATACTGAAATTGAGGCAAATGGGCTCAATCGCATTAGCGATACGAAACAAATTTAGCTACTTGCCACATATTATGCTCAATGTAAAAAAAGTTTAACTGTTAACGCACTGAATTTTAAGTGATAAGAAAAAAAATAATAATTTGATGAAAGATACGATTTATAGGCGGGTCTTATAGGTTGAACGTGAACTTAGCAATACGCACAAGTACACAACAACAATATGGCCAAAGCCATAGATAACGAGGTGAAGATTATGTCTAGCTTGAAAGTACTAACTGCAACCGCTGTGATTGTAATGTCTTCTTCAGCCTTTGCTGACATCCGTGTGGCAGATACCCACAACGGTGCATGGGTTACGGTAACTGAAAATGGTCAGCCAGCTGCTAATGCGACTGTTTCTGTTGCTAACGTTCCTCAACAACGTCAAAGTTATAAAACTGACGCAAACGGTCGAGTTTTCATTCCATTGACACTAGAAAACTCTCGTTCAATTAAATACAAAGCAACTACAGAGGGTGGTAAACAATCTTCACGTTTCGCTTTCCACTCTACTAACAAATAGTTGAATTTTCCCCGACATGCAAAAGCCCTCCTCGGAGGGCTTTTCATTTTGTGAGCTAGTACTCATAGTTTATCTACCCCCTAACGATTTAGCCCCTAACAATTAAGCCTTACCGATAACGGTAATCCCGCCAGTTAAGATCCCGTGCTAAAACGAAAGCCAAGCCAAGCACCTGCAGAAACAGGGCTAAATTTCTTAGCCGCGAAATCGCTTTCATTTTTTCTGCATTCTCATCAATCAGTACCTGGTTTTCCAAATAAAGATCATTGATTTTCTCCCGCTGGTCGCCCTGTACCTCATTTAACGCTTCCATCAATCCTGGCACATTCTCGATACTGAGTTGAACAGGATGATCTGGCATCCAATACGCGATATCAAACTCTATCTGCTGCGCCACCTCTTTAGGAAGAGAAGTCCCCGCCATCTCGGCGGCACTCAAGATCACCAAGGTGTGCTCTCGCTTGCGTTCAACGGTTTCCACCTGCTGCCAAATCTGCTGGATCAGTTTCTCATTACTTTGCTGGCGCTGGGTAATATCATTGGACTGGCGAGTTAAATCATCGATATAAAAATTAGTGATCAGTGCTGACACAATATTCAGTATCAGGCCAATTGCCACCAACGTCCACGTCGGCACTTGCCATTTTCTTGAAGGAGCCTTTCCCATTTATTCTTCCGTTTGCCCAACAAAGAGACATGTTGCTCATTAAGTATGGCAAATTTTTTTTCACTTTTATGTCATCAAAATTACACCTATATTTCCCGTTAAGACTATCACTCCCCTTGCCCGATATTTATTTGATAACAGGCATTTCCATTGTCTATCTTTAAGTTTCAGGTTGTTGAAAATAACTGAAAAGGAAAGCGATTCAATGGATAAGGTTCCAACATATGCGACTCGTACTATTCCTCTTACTGGCCATGACATCGAACAAAAACGCCAAGAGCTCAAACTTGCCTTCAACCACACATGGGAGCTCTATGAGTCTCTTTTTAGTGTGATCAACAATGACGAGGCTTATTTTGTCAAAGCCGAGCCCCTGCGCCACCCGCTGATTTTCTATTTTGGCCACACCGCCACCTTCTATATTAACAAGCTCAAACTCGGAAAATATATCGAGCAGAGGCTCAACCCTAATTTTGAATCCATGTTTGCCATTGGTGTCGATGAGATGTCTTGGGATGATCTTGATGACACCCACTACCAATGGCCGACGGTGGCTGAAGTCAGGCAATACCGAGCACAGGTAAAAGCACAGGTTAATCAAGTCATCGATGAACTGCCCCTTTCCCTGCCTATCAAAGAGGAAGACCCAGCCTGGATCATCATGATGGGGATTGAGCACGAGCGGATCCACCTGGAGACCTCTTCAGTGATTATTCGCCAGCTACTGCTTGGGGATGTGACGCCCTCACCTCTCTGGGCGGCCTGCAGCGATAGCGGCAGCGCGCCTGATAATAACTTGTTAAGTGTTGCCGGCGGGCATATTTCCCTCGGTAAATCCGAACAGGAAACTACCTATGGCTGGGACAATGAATACGGTTGCCAAAGTTATCAGGTAGCTGACTTCAAAGCCTCGAAATTCCTTGTCTCGAACCAAGAATACCTTGCCTTTGTCAACGCTGACGGATACCGCCACCCGCGTTACTGGGACGATGAAGGCAAGGCATGGCTGGGCTACACCCAGGCCACTATGCCTCGCTTTTGGCGTAAAAGAGACAATCAATGGTTCCAGCGTAACCTCACCGAAGAAATCCCCTTACCGATGAACTGGCCTGTTGAGGTCAACCAGCTGGAAGCCAAAGCGTTTTGTAATTGGAAGGCTGAACAAACCCAAAGTCCTGTCCGGCTGCTGACAGAAGCAGAATGGTATCTGCTCAGACAAAATATCGACGCTGACTCACCGAAATGGGATGAAGCACCGGGCAATATTGAACTGGGCTACTATGCCTCCTCATGCCCTGTAGATCGGTTTGAGCACGAAGGTTTTTGCGACATCATCGGCAATGTGTGGCAGTGGACCGAAACCAGCATTGACGGCTTCCAAGGATTCAAAGTGCACCCCCTTTATGATGATTTCTCCACCCCTACCTTTGATGGCAAGCATAACCTGATAAAGGGCGGCTCTTGGATTTCCACCGGTAATGAATCGATTAAAGCTTCACGCTATGCCTTCAGACGCCATTTCTACCAGCATGCCGGATTCCGCTATGTCGAATCCAAGCAAGCCCCTGAAACCATGGCCAGCTTAAATGTGTACGAGACGGACGAGCTAATCTCCCAGTACTTAGAATTCCACTACGGGCATGATTACTTTGCTGTCCCTAACTTCTGTATCCATGGTGTACAAGCCTGTTTGCAAGAGATACAGCTCACCCAGCACGGCAGAGCACTGGATATTGGCTGCTCAGTTGGGCGGGCTTCATTCGAACTTGCCAAAACGTTTGACCATGTTGATGGTATCGATTTTTCCGCGCGCTTTATCCAGCAAGCCTACTCACTGACCGAGCAGGGCGAAAAGCGCTATACCATCCGCACCGAGGGAGACTTAGTCGAGTTCAAATGCGTCACCTTAGCCGAACTCGGTTATCAGGACATAGCGACAAAAATCAATTTTGTTCAAGGTGATGCTTGTAATTTAAAACCACAGTTTAGTCAGTACGATTTGATCTATGCATCGAACCTGATTGACCGCTTGGGTAACCCCAAGCAATTTTTAACCACCATCCACGAGCGACTCAATCCTGGCGGATACCTTGTCATCGCTTCCCCTTATACTTGGCTGGAAGAATACACTGACAAAGCCAACTGGTTAGGGGGGATAAAAGTCAACGGCGAGAACTTCACGACCCTTGACGGACTGACCGAAACACTGATCCCCCACTTTGAGCTCATCGCCGTGAAAGAAATCCCCTTCGTGATCAGGGAGACCAAACGCAAGTTCCAGCACTCAGTATCAGAAATGACGATATGGCGCAGGCGCGAAGGTAACCATTAGCCGCTAACCTTGCCCCGAGCCAACCAAAGGCGCGGGGCAAACCGCAGCAACCCAACCGACTTGCAGTCAATTGGGTATATGTTATGTTGTGCCCCCAAGCACATAACATAGTACTACCAGCCGTGAAGACTCCATGCGTAGCAAAATGTAAAAACAATGAAGGTATCTGCAGTGGATGCCACCGTACAATGTCCGAACTGACAGCGTGGCGTAATATGAGTGATTCAGAACAAGAACAGAAAATTGAGCAGATCCAAGGGCAGTCATCAACGCACACGTGTAGCCAGTGCGGGCAGCCAGCCTACTGCGAAATCAGTGCAGGAAAAGGCACATGCTGGTGCTTTGAGTTAACCAAGCGTGATACATCAGGCCTGCCTGAGGGTTCGTGCCTGTGCCGAAAATGTTTGGAAAGCCTGCCTTTAGCAAACCATTAACCCTATAAACAAATCATAAAAACAAATACTTATGCTTAAGCTTGTTTTTATTGAACAGTGTATTATAATTCCCCTCATTCGATGTAGCCATAAAGATGACCGTAATTAGAGTCGTATTGATATTGTTAACTGCGGGCTTGCCACTGCAAGTCACTGCTGGAAACGTGTTTCCCGACAACGAACAGATATGTTTGAAAGACATGGAAACCTTGCTCAGCCAGCAACAGATTATCTTTAGCGATAGCCAAGCAACCTCCGAAGTCCGCAGGACGGCAGAGAGGGCTATTGATACCAGTCGCGAGGCTTTTGCCGAAAATGGCAGTTATTGCGACGCACAGCGAGCACTGCAACAATTTACACTAGAGAGAGAAAACGGCTTTCACCACAAACAAGGGGAAGTCAACTTTTTTGGCCGCGGCCACTATTGATATTTCCAGATAACTGGTTGGCAGTGCTACTATTATTCAAAACAACTTTTCAACAATCATGGTTGATTGAAAGCCCAATGAGGCAAACCTTTGAGGTAATGTATATGAAAAAGTGGTTACTCATTTTTGCTCCCCTCTTCTTGCTGCTCACAGGCTGTGATGCAGATCAAGACCAAGGCTTTTCTGCCAAAAATCTTCAGCAAAGCTGGGTGCTAGCTAAGGTCGACGGGAAAGACATCACTATTACAGAGCCTCGCACCGTGCCGGGAATGGCTGTTGATGCTGACTTAAAAGTATCAGGGTTTGGTGGATGCAATCGATTCTTCGGCCAAATCGAGCTGACTAACGGCAATAGGCTTCGCCTTACCGGAATGGGCTCGACCAAAATGGCCTGTATCCAAGATGATCAGGCAACGGTGGAAGCGATCATGACCCAGTCCCTTCAAGAATGGAACAATGCCGCATTAGAGAACAATATTTTAACCCTGACGTCAGAACAGCATATCTTAACGTTCACACCCGAAGAGATCGCTGCGGAAGACAGCCAGTAAGTATTCACCGAGCCAAAACCTCATTGCGCAGCCATCTGGCTGCGCTTTATTTTCCTAGGAAAGCTTTCCGATATTCCAAAATGTTCAGCTATGAAGATTAATAAACGCCAGGCCAAAACGCTCAATGAGGCCATCACCCAGTGGGAAACAGAAAAGCGGATCGATACCGAAACAGCCAAATCACTGCGCAGCAGCTATGAGGTTATTGGCTTTGACTGGAAGCTCCTTGCTGTCTACTCGTTTTGGATTGCTATCACCTGCTTCGTGATTTCTATCGGCATTTTGCTGGCTGATGATTACCTTATGGCACTACTGGCGACCTTGATCGATACGCCCGCTAGTGTTTTGTCTGTTATCAGCGCAGGGCTGGCAGCGGCTTCATTCGCCTTCGGGGTCAAGCGCCGACGCCGCTACCCCGAAAAGTATTTCAGCAATGAAGCCATGTATTTCTTTGGTGTGCTCTGGACTGCGGTATCGATAGGGTTCCTGAGGGAAACCGCCTGGTTTGTTGACACCCATATCGCCGTCTTCCTGCTGGCATTAACCGTGATTTACGGCGTTATTGGCTTCCGCCTATCCAGTATGCTGGTTTGGATATTTGCCTTGCTGAGCTTTGCCGCTTGGGGACTGGAGCAAACCAGTTACTTTGCCGAGCCGTCAGACTATTTCATTGGGCTCAATATGCCATGGCGACTTGTGGTGATAGGCTTAATCGTCCTCGCTGCTGCGTGGTTTTTCGCCAAGCATAAAACAGCCGAAGCAGATATTGCAGCAGGAACACCGGCTGCGACTAACCGGTTTGCCTATTTGCAAGAGCCGACCCGCTTCATTGGGCTTTTCTACCTACTGTTTGCCCTATGGTTGGTTTCCTTGTTTGGCAATCATACCAATGCTGCTACATGGTCTAAGGTATCCCAGGTTTCATTTTTACCTTGGGCGATCCTGTCTGGCTTGGTGTGTTTAGGCTTGCTTTACCACGGCATCAAAAATGCCGATAAACTGACCCGCAGTTTTGGTATCACCTTCCTGTTGATTAACCTGTATACCCGTTACTTTGAGTATTTCTGGGATGCGATGCACAAGACGGTTTTCTTTGCGCTTCTGGCTCTGAGTTTCTGGCTGATTGGCACCAAAGCCGAGAAGCTGTGGCAGCTTAGTCATATCAAGGAAAACGAAGACTAGGAGTTCAGGAGGGAGTGTCGAATATACTCCCTCCTGACAACTCACTTATTAGCTTGATGCAAACCTTGCTAAATACTCCTGAACTTCTGCCTTTCCCATGTACTTACCTAGGGTTTTCGCTGGCACTCCACGCAAATCCACGACTATCAAGCCATCTAATGCATCATTGAAATCGGCATCGACATTAAAGCAAACCAGCTTACCGTTCAGCCCCAAATACTGCCTTAACAGTACCGGCACACCTTTTCCGCCCTCAAGGCGCGAGATCACTTTCGACAGCAGTTGGATATCTGCCAATGACGACAACATATCGGTTTGCCAGAATAACGGCTCTTTTTGCACTAATGGATTGCTCGGAGACACCAACTCCGCACTCTGCACATCATAATGATGCACCGCCATACTCTCTGCTAATAAATACCGCGCTTCAGGACTGTAGTCATTGCTGATGCTAACGGGACCAAACAAATGGGTATAGTGTGGGTTGCGAGCCACAAAGGTGGCGATGCCCTTCCATAACAACATCAAGGCGCTCAGGCTCTTTTGATAATCAGCGGCGATAACCGAGCGGCCCAACTCAATCGCACTCCCCTGCTGACGAATAAAGCGTTCGTCGTAATTAAACAAGGTTCGGGAATAGAGCCCCGAGACGCCTTTCGCTGCCAAAATCTCATCGACCAGTCCAAGTCGATAAGCTCCAACCAAACACTGCTTTTCCCGATCCCAGACAAACAGGTGTTGGTAATGCTGATCAAACTCATCGATGTCTGTCGACTTACCCGTCCCTTCCCCGACGGCCCGAAAATTCACCTCCCGAAGTCGTCCTAATTCTTGCATGATAATTGGAATACGGTGAGCCGGCGCGCAATAAACGTCAAACTGCCCCGACGATAGTAATTGCTCACTCTCATTCAGCAGGCTAATTTCATTAACCATTGCCTCAGGAACTACAGACGATACGATCGGTTCGGCATGGCTAGCATGCTCAATTGCTTTGCGTTGCTGAGCACTTTTCAGTTGGCTTCCCAGCAGATAGGTATTGAGCCTCAAATAGTTAACCAACTGCTTGTGATCATCAAACCCTTTGATTTCTTTATAGCTAATCGCTTCACCAATGGCTAAATGAATCTGTCTTTCACGCTTATTGAGCAACTCTCGGCCAAGCATCAATGTCCGTAGCAAAGGATGAATACGGCCCGCCATGTAAAACTTCCGGCTGTTCTTGCCATCAATATATACAGGGACTGTGGTGGCTTTGTTTTTAGTGATCAAACGGCTAACTGAATGGCTCCAATCCTTATCGGTAATACTGCGTGTTTTCCTGTCATAAGCCGACACTTCACCGGCAGGGAAAATCAGCAGTAGTCCGCCATTGGCTAGGTGCTTGTTGGCTTCTCGCAACGCTTTGACATTGGCTTTTACTGCTTGGGGGCCTTCGAACACATCAACGCCGATAAACAGCTCATCAAGCTCTGGAACGGTTTTCAGGTAATGGTTCGCTAGGATTTTAATGTCTTTACGGATAGAGCGAAGCAATTCGGCTAAGATCACCCCTTCCACACAGCCCAGTGGATGATTAGCCACGACAACCGTCGCACCAAGTGCAGGAACTTGAGATAACGCTCCCTGCTTAATTGTGTACTGAATACCTAAGGTGTCTAACGCGTAGCGGAGAAAAACAGACACATCACCGCCAACAGGACGAGCTGCATAGAACTGATCCAGCTTCTTTAACCCTGTCGCCCACTCAGTAACATGCTCTCCCACACCAAAGGGCGTTTTTCGTGGGAGCCGGAAAGGACTTGTCACTTCCATGTTTTTACCTGTTTGTCATTCAACCAGTGAATGAAAATTATGAAACAGGCAGATGACCGAACCGTGGCACTTTTACGTCAGAAAAATGAGCAAAATACGACGATATGATGAAGCATTAATCCGCACTCTGCTAACGGTGTTACGCCAGCACCATTCATTCTCAATCGTAGCAATCTACTAAAGAGAAATTAGAATTTAGCGCCAAGTTGCTGCTATCATGATGAAAAATGATGGAGAAATAATAATGAAATCAAAATTACTGCTTGTGGGTTTACTGGCTGCGTCCACCTTATTAACAGGCTGCTCGGATGATGAAGTGGGTGATGTCAGCCTTGGTATGTTCACCATGAAGGACATCAAAATTGGGCACTTGAAAGATGATGTTGTCACCGGCGTCACCTGCCATATTGCCTCTGTCGAAGCGAACCTAAGCCTTGCCGATCCAAGTGACAGCTCCATTTCCTGCCGCCAAACCGGTGATATCACCCCAGAGATGATTGCGCAGATAGACAAATCAAAGTCTGGCGAAGTGGTATTCAAAAAGTCGAAAAGCATCTTCTTCAAGACGATGAAAGTTCGCCGTATCTATGATGCTGAAAACCAGACGTTACTTTATCTGTCGTACACCACCAAAGAGACCGAAGGTAGCTTCAAGCACAGCCTTTCGACAGTGCCGCTGTGGGGCACCAAGGCTTATCAGGCACCGACACCAGCTCAATAACCTATTCATACATAGGGAAGCTTTGGCCTGTCTCTTATACACAAGTCCCCCGCCTCATGGCGGGGGCTTTTTTTGAACTCTTTTTCTTTATTGCGATCCGATCTTACACAATATGAGTAAAGGTCATCATCATGATAGGGAATTCTACTTTAGAATGGGCTCAACAAACCTTTTCGCATGCCAAGCTTGGCGACTCTAGACGTACACAACGACTAGTCCAATTAGCCAGTGATATGGCATCTAATGTTGGAGTGTCTATTGTGCAAGCCTGCCCTAATCCCGCCTCTATTGAAGGGGCATATCGCCTCATCCGTAACCCTGATGTTGAAGCCAATGCGATAGCTGAAGCCGGTTTTGTGGCAACAACTAACGAGGCTGAAGCGCATGACTTATTACTTGCCCTTGAAGACTCCACCGCTCTAACCTACACGCATAAAAGCCTCTCCGATGAACTTGGTCACGTGAACTCGGGAAATCGAACCCGGGGGATGCTAGCTCACTCTGTTCTGTTGTTTGCACCACGCGAGCAAAAGGTTGTGGGGCTAATCGAACAACAGCGGTGGACGAGGGATATTGCGACTCGAGGCCGGGGACATAAGTTCGCCAAGCGACCGTATGAAGAGAAGGAGACCTTCAAGTGGCAACAGGCATCAACCGCAATGTCTGAACGTTTAGGTCAACTCCAAGCCCGAGTCATTTCAGTGTGTGATAGGGAGTCAGACATCTACGAATACTTACATTACAAGCTGACCAACCAGCAGCGTTTTGTTGTGCGCTCGACCTATAGTCGCTGCATTGAGGAAAGTGGTTATAAGCTCCATGATTATGCAAAGGAGTTATCCCCATCGGGACAACGAACTGTCCATATTGCTCAACGGGGTGGTCGCAAAGCGCGTAAAGCAACATTAGATGTATGCTTTGCTCCTATTACGATTAAGGTTCCAGCCAATAAGTGTGGCAAGTCACTTTCTCTGTATTATGTTGGTTGTAAAGAGCGAGGTGACAACAACGAAAAATTGGAGTGGCACTTACTGACTTCAGAGCCAGTGACAACGTTAGCGAAAGCCCAGGAGATAATCAGTTACTACGAACAGCGCTGGTTGGTTGAAGAGTTCCACAAGGCGTGGAAAAGTGATGGAACCGATGTCGAAGCACTGCAACTTCAATCAAAGGACAACCTGGAGAGAGTTGCCGTCATTCAAGCGTTTATCGCTATCCGCTTGTTACAACTTAGAGCAGAAAGCCGCGGACAAGAAACCAGTAGCTGTGAGTCTGTTCTACCCGGAATATGCTGGAAATTATTATGGGTCAAACAAGAAAATAAGCCCTTACCAACAACAGCTCCAGATCTGAAATGGGCTCGAGTTACATTAGCAAGGCTAGGCGGATGGTATGACAGTAAGCGAACAGGGCGGCCCGGTTGGGCCGCCCTATGGCGAGGCTGGTATAAATTAGCAGCAATTCAAGAAGGATACCTTATAGCCCAATCCTTTACCTCTGATGAGATGTGATCAAGAGACAGGCTTTGGCTTCCCTTACCTACCCCTCTAAAAAGGAATTAGCTGTATTTCCCGATAAGAAAGAAAAATCATTCTAAAGTGAATAAAAATCAATTACAAAAATCACATATTTGCTTTATATATCAGCAATTAACAACCTAAAACCCTATCTTTTTGAAGCACTTCTAAAAACCACAACAAAACAACATAAGAGCATATTTGCGCCACCAAGCTCCTGTTAACATTGGTTGATTAACTAAAACAATCAACAAAAGGATTTGAGATGAACTTAGTATCCAAAATGATAGCCCTTTCCCTCTCGACCCTACTTATTACCGCCTGTGGCGGAGGGGGCGGAGGCGGTGAAAGTTCCGGTTCAGGCAGTAATGACAGCTCAGCAAACACCGGGAGTGTTGCTAATCTTCCCGCCACTTCCCAAGATAGACTCGCCAGTAGCGGTCATGACACGGGCAATTTAAATTTCAATACCAACATCATTGTGAATAGCCAGAACAACTCAGTTCACGCCGTCACTAAAATCTACAATTACGACAATCACCTTACGGGATTGCGGGTAGATCACAGCGATAGTATTGCGATTTTTGCCGATGGCAAACCTGTCGAGATCAAGGAGGATTTCTCCACTAATTTAAACGCTAACTACAGCTACAGTTACGCACTGCCAAATAATGCCAGCAGTTATGAGTTCAGGTATACCCGAAATGGTGAATTGGTCTCAGAGGGAAGTCTGGACTCCCTACCCCAAGCGTTTGGCGTCGCAGGAGATATTAACGGCGATGATATATCCATCTCACTCTATAAGAGTGCAAATCACACCTATGAGTACCTGGTAGAGAGGCTAGTTTGCCAAGAAAATGCTGGCGATATTACAGCGGCAGTGCAAAGCATCTATTCTGAAGACGGAGAAGGGGTTTTAACTGGCGATTACAACAAAAAGTTCAGCTCTCTTTTTTACACAGATATCGACAGCCTAAAATCACAATTTGGCACTTGTACTATTGAAGTTGAATTTTCTTCAAAATCAGAAACGATTAATAAAGTTCTTTCCAACAAAAACATTTCAATATTCCCCGTTTCGACTCAAACCGCAGAAATAGAAGTATTCTAAACTTACTAATACAAATTAAAGTCATCTTTTGGTGACTTTAATTTGCTTTCAAACAACAAGTATCCCGCTCTAATCCACCTTCCATTAAGTTAGGTTATTACTAGCAAAACACTTCATCATGTTTCACAATGTAATTATTTATTTCATGCGACTTTTTACATCACAAAATGGCAATGAAAATACCATTGGCGCAAATAATAGTTAACACAGATCAATAATTAACCATTATTCATTCATATAAAGTAACCGCCATAAAAAGAATTAATTCATCTTAAATGATAAATCAAAAGGAAGCTCAATATGAAAAACACAATTATTGCTCTGGGTATATCGGCGGCGCTTTCACTACCCGCTTTTGCTAACGATAATGAAAGCACAATCATTGATGGTATGGACTTCGGCCCACTTGCGCAGCTAGTTGGCACCTGGATATCAGCGGATGCCGGCGGTGTTGATATTGCTCCAGCCCAGAAGGATCTTGACGTTGCTGCAGGCTCTCCAGCCGTCACACCGTTTTATGAAACCATGACTTTCGAAGTCGCGGCCGATGCCACCAATGCCAGCGACCAATACCTTGTCGCGCTTTACTATAAGCAGGAAGTCTTCCGCAAAGAGGACGATTCTAAGTTCCATGACCAACGTGGATACTTTGTTTATGATAAAACCAACCAGATCGTTTATAACTCATTCTGTGTGCCAAGAAATACCTGCGTAACAGCCGAAGGAGCTGCAGGCGATCACATGACATTAGTTGCCTCGGATCGCGGTATCGCAGAATCAAACTTCATGAAAGAGAATGCCACAACCACTGACTTTACAATGAGTATTCAAATAGAAGACGACAAAATGACGTATTCTCAAACGACTCTTCTAGATATTTATGGTCAGTCGGTTTCTCATACTGACTCGAGTATTTTGGTGAAAGTCGAATAAGAGTAATATTGAGTCACCAAGCTCTTTCATCGATTCAAAGTAATATTCACACCAAATAAAAAGAGTGATACCCAAATAAGGTATCACTCTTAATTATTATTTCTTAACCGCTAATTTTTGATGTCGGCTAACCCTTAACATCAACCTTGCAGCAATGGCTCCATATATAATAGCCTGCAACCACAACTGCCCCCATAAGGTGAGAACTTGGTCAAATTCAGCCCCCATTTGATTTAGGCGTAAAAACGCATTAATTGCAGGTGTTGAGGGCGCTAGCTGTGCCATCCAAGTAATTGGCTCAGGGATCATTTCAACAGGCCATATGAACCCTGCTGAGAAAACCAGCGGCAAGGAACTTAGCAAGACGACAACGGTTGCCAGCTCACGGCGAGGGATCAACTGGCCCAATATCATTCCCAAGAAGATTATCGCAAGCAAAAAAGGCACTGTAACCAATAGTAAGTCTGCCATTGTTGCCAAACGACTTACGCTGTAATAGCTAAAACTAAAACCGAAATAGTACATCACTAGGGGCAGGTAGATAAGGGCGAACACAATCCCCCTTACCAACACCACCCGCCTCGCTGGATAATGAACCCAGTAACCACATTTCCCCGCGCGCAGGAACTCATTCTGGCCTCCGCCGAGCAAGCCCACAGCAATCAGCAGCGTTTGATGCAAGATAAGGACAAAAACAGCGGGTACTACGTAGTTCACATACCCCATCGTCGGGTTAAACACTGGCTGGGCGTTTAGCTTGATCGCGGTATATTGTTCAGCAGCCAGTGCCATGTCACTCCCCGCCATCACCATTCTGGCGACTTTCACCTCAGCGCCCAATGTCCCCGCTGCTGTGGCAAGCCCCTCTGCAATCGTACCGTAGACCAAGAAGTAAGCCGCATCCCCACCGTAGGCCAATGTCGGGCTTTTCCCCAGCAAGACATCGCGCTGGAAGTTTTTCGGAATCACCAGCAGCCCTTGTACTGCGCCTTGATTGACCAGCGCTTTGCCTGCATCTAGCGACTCGGCCCGTGCAGCAATCACCACCTGCGGTGTAGCATCAACCATACGCTCAAACTTGCGCCCCAGCTCAGACTGGTCAAGATTGACCACTACAATCTTCTGTTCTCTCGGTAGCTGGTTGGCATAAGGCAGCGGATAGAGAAACGAGTAAATAAGTACTCCGCCAAACACCGTAAATAAAATCGAGGGATTGGTGAAAATGGCCTTGAGCTCGAACTTAAACAGTGAGCGCCAACTCATACGTTTCCTCCTTGCATTTTAGCCAGCTGACCAACCCGCCAAGCTGAAAGCACCAAGGTAATAAGAAATGCCAGCAAACTCAGCATCTGCGGCATTGCCTGCAAGGCTGACACCCCATGGTTGACCTGGTGCAATTGAATATCTAGGTAATGGGTCGCCGGCAGCATAGCCCGCCAAAACAAGGCAAAGCCGGGCATGTCTGATGCCGGGAACGTCACACCGACAAAGGCAAAGGCTGGTGCGGTGAACCCAGCAGCCAGACTCATGGCCTTGGTGGCATCAAGGGTGAATAAATAGAACAGGCACGCAACGCCCTGGCATGCTAAAACCATCAACAACTGTGCAAGCAGCAAGATCCACCATTGCCCATGCATCGGCCAGCCAAACTGGCCATATAGCGCGGTAAGGAAAATGGCACCCTGAATAGCAAACAGCAAGGTATAGGGGAGCAGTTTTCCGGCAAAGTTGCTTAACGGCTTTGTCCCTAGCCACTCGTTAATCCCGGCGTTTCGCTGTTCCGCCGATAAGGCCATGATGGTGGTGATCACTATCGCAATTTGCCATATTGCCGGAATCGTCGCTGACACTAAAAATTGGCCATAGTGGCTATTACCGTTGTACAACGGTGTGATTTGATTGCTAACAGGCACCGCTTGCCCCAGTGCCTGCAGGGGAACCCGGCTACCGGAAGCCATATTTTTCAGCGTATCAATTTGCGCATTGAGCGTGCCATGGGCTTGTGCCACTGCTGAGTTCACCAACTTCCCAATGAGCACAAACTGGCTATTGTAGAGCACGGTAGCCGTCGGTGACTTGCCAAGCTTGGTGTCCTGCTCCAAGTTGGTCGGGATCACCACTAGCGCATAGATCTCTCCTCCGCGCAGCGCATGGCTGCCTTCGGCCACGGACGGATAAGCACTCGACACAGCCAAAGCCGGGTTGGCATCATAAGTGCGCACCAGCTGGCGGGACACTTGGCTGTGGTCTAAATCAACCACGCCAATGGGCAAATCCCTTGCAATACCCGACGAAAAGATGCCCCAGATGATGGCAAACAGCACCAAGGGCAGCCACGTTGCCATCGACAACAGCCAGCGTTCATTGCGAATTAACCGCCATTCACGAGCGAGTTGACTCTTCATTCGCTGACAATCACACCCATGCCGACACGAAGCCCACTCACCGGTGCTACCGGACGCGCTTCCACCTCAAACGTAAGCATATCAAACCCTTGGGCCGCATCCGTTGTACGCCAGGTTGCAAAATCCCCCATAACCGCAACATGGGTCACCTTGAAGGTGTAAGTTTGCTCGCCTAGCGCCGGGATCTTAACCTCAAACTCTTTTCCCTGCGGATAATGTTTCAGGTTATCTTCACGCACATTGAACAGAGCCCAAGCGTCATCCATGTCCACCACACTGACAACAGGGAAGCCTTGCGGCGCTAGCTCACCTTCATGCAACAATACCTGGCTCACTTCACCCTCAAACCAGCTAGAGATTTGGGTATCGGCAGCATACGCCTCGACTTCCGCAACCGCCCCGGCAGCCATGCGGACTTTTTCTGCAGCGGCGCGTTTCGTTTCTACCCGCGCACCTTCTTTGGCCATGGTATACATCTGGTAAGCAGCCTGCTCGGTATAGCGTGCCGCCTGCCATTGGGTATAGGCTTCATCACGCTTCTGCTCGGCCATTACCCCTTCTTTAAAGAGGTTATCAACCCGACGGTAGGTTTTTTGCATCAAGGCAGCAGCAGCTTTGGCTTTTTGCCACTGGTCTTGCGCGGCAGCAATTTCCTGCGCCCTGGCTCCTTTTTCTGCCTGCTGAGACATGGCGTCGGCAGCCTGCTCTCCGGCTCGGGCCTGCTCGAGCTTGGCATCTATTTCCGGGCTCGAGAGGGTAAAGATCAAATCGCCTTTTTCAACCATGTCGCCTTTTCGAACCAACACTTGTTCGATTCTGCCTGGTACTTTGGAAGAAATATTGTAATGCTGGGCTTCAATCTGGCCCTGCATGCGCACTGGCTGTGGCTGGTAAGCCGACCAGAACTGATAGCCCAGCCACCCAACCACTGCAGTGGCTGCCGCCGCAGTGGCGATCAACGTCGCCTTTGATTTGCCGTTTCTCATGACTGAACCTCTAACCCTTGATATTGCTGATATTGTTTAAAACTATTCATTTCACTGCTGACCGCTAACAAGCGAGTCAAAGAAATAACGTATTGATAGGCGGCGGCTGCACGCTGGGTTTTCACGCTGGCTAAATAAAGCTCGGCATCAACAACATCCAACGAAGTTGACAGCCCTTGGCTAAACGCTTTTTCGCGCAAGCTGACATTTTCTTTGGCAAGATCCAAGCTTGAGGCTAAGCCATTATATTCTTCGAGTGATTGCATCGCTTCGCGGTAGGTTTTCTCGACCAGTACTGTCAAGTCCTGCTCAGCTTGTGCGCGTAGATAATTTACTTGGGTCACCGCACTGTGGGCCGCTTTCACTTTGCCCGAGCGCCCCGAGCTATCAAGCAATGGGATATTGACGCCCACTCCAACCGCCCAGTCCGGGGCAGTTTTCGCGGCGAGGGTATCGTCCTCATGCAGGTTGTAGTTACCGTATAGATACACTTCCGGGTAGTACTTACCCTTCTCTGCCGCCATCAGGCCTTGTGCTTGTTTCTTCTTTGCATCAAGAAGCTGCAGCCCAGGGTAACCTGCCAAAGTCTTATCAATAAATGCTGACATTGGTGGCAAGGTTTCATTGACGAATAATGCTGACGTCGGAAGCGCAGGGTCATTGACTTTCAATAACTTAGTCAATGCCACTTGGGCAATTTCCAGATCACGCTGGGCTTTCTGGCGCTCAACTCTAGCCTTGTCGTAAGAGGCTTGAGCCTGCAAGCGCTCCACTTTGGCGATTTGTCCTTGCTGCTCTAGCTTCTGGGCACGGTCAAAATGCTTTTTCAGACCGTGTTCGACCTCGATACGTGTGTCCAGAACTTGCTGGGTTAGTGCTACACCAAAGTAGAACTTGGAGAGATCTTCAAAGGTCGCTTGCTGCTTCATGGCAAGTAATTGGGACGCTTCTTCGGTTTGTCCCTTGGCAATATCCTGCGCAGCATTAATCCTGCCACCCGTGAAAATCGGCCAGACTGCTCGAATAGAACTGGTGAACACCTCACGCTTGGTCAATTGGGAAGTAAATAGTTGATCAAAAATGGGGAGGCCTGAGACAACGTCACCAATTGGCATACTCTCAATTAAGTCTGAAGGCTTGATCTCTACAGGCTTATCAAGCCGCGTATACTTCGCCGTGGCACTGATAGATGGCAGATACAAATCCCTCGCGGCATCTTGCATATTTTGGCTTCGTTCTACATTTGCGCGTTCGGCAGCCAAACCATCATTCTGGTTTTGCACAATATACCAAGCATCAAGAAAGCTAACTGGATGCTGAGCTTGTGTCTGACTTTCCAAAGCCGAAGTGGAATTTATTCCATTATTTGCAAGCGTGATATTCACACTTGCCGATGCCGGAGCAAGCATCATTGCCCAGCAGGTGAACACCGCAACTGGCGTTATTCTCATCGTGAAATTACCTATTTGCCTGTTTTCATGGCTAGAATTTGCAATTTTAGAGTAATAACTCTAAAAATCAATAACTGTGGGGCAAGTCACGCAATTTATCGATAAACCAGTGACTTTTACTGAAATAGAATGCGAAATAGAAGTAACTAGCTATGGCTCATCGTTCAAACTCAGAATGATTTTCTGATAGACCTTCGGGGTAAGGCCACTGATGCGCTTAAAAGAACGGGAAAAGTGGGCAATGTTGGAGTAGCCCAGCTGGTTTGCAATATGGGTAAGGGATAAATTTTCGCCCATCATATCCGCGGCAACCGTGTAAAGGAGGTTGTCTTTGATCCGCCTGAAGCTGGTACGCTCTTCAGTTAACCTCCTCTGCAATGTCCGGGGGGTCATACTGAGCAACTCAGCGGCTTCTTCGAGGGTGAGATTATGCTCTCGGACATAGGGTAACAGTGAAGTAAAAACACGGTCAGTAAAATTTGCGTGCCAGCTGACCAATGGTTTTTTCTCTTCAAATGCCTTGGGGCTTATTCTTAGCGGCAACGTCAACACGGCATCATCAATCAGCCATTCAATACGATCATTGCCGACAAAATACTGGATCGAGTTTCCTAGGATCGATTTATAGACATCTGCGCTATTTGATTGGATTTTAATCTGAGCAGGCAGCCAATCTCTCTGGGTCAGCACACTGATAAACTCTACGGCGTAGAGCACGGCCCAGATTTCCGACCATAGGAACAACGCACTATCATCAACTTTACGTTTGCACCAATACCACGTCCTGCCGTGATTGGTTTCCAGGCCAACATTAGCGACAGTGGAATCATAGAGAAACACCGCCTGACTAAGCGCTAATGCCTCCTCAACCGTTTTACATTGCGAAAATTCATCTATAAGACGTGGAATTGCTTTACGCCTAATTGCCGTTCGCAAAATATCGCCAAACTGAGTGATCCCCAATTGGTTAGCCAACAGGTATATCAGCTTTTTCATTGGCTCCTGGGGTAAGAACTCCTGATCTAAGTCAAACAGGTCGGGCGGAAGCCCTGAGTCTTTGATCGCTTGGTGGGGGTCATGGTTGTATTCGTAGAAGATCTCGACCAACACACGGGCGTAACCGGACTTAATCAAAGGAACAACAGAATCTTTGCTACTACTCATACATCAATGCCATCCGCACATCCTCTAACTCTTAAGGGTAGAGTGATAGCGCAAGATGGCAAACGCCAAACTGCAAATTACCTTTCAATGCATAACTAAGCGTTTGAAATTAAAGTAACATTTATCAGTTTTACCCAGTATCTTGTCGATGCTTTTTTCCTCTTGGTCCTGTTCCCGTTTGAACGTCGCTGGCATTGGAAGAGTGTTATCCACCAGACTGTGTATACCGTCATTTTTCTAGTGTACTGCTGGAATTTATTCGTTGCCGTGGTAACTACTGATTCTTCAATATTGTAATCAACAATAAAAAGGCTCAATGGTTCTGGAAGCCATTGAGCCTTTGATATATATCGTATAACTGTTAGGTTACTGAAATATCTAAATTACCTTTCACAGCCCCCTGAGAACGAGGAGCCAGACCAGTAATCGGTTGGTTCCATATGGTAACTACCGAAATCGCCATATTTCGAAGTGTCATGACAATCCTCTTTCGGCTCGCTTTCCTTATAGCCTTTGTCATCTTTACCATGATTTAGGTTATCAACCTTGAAGTGTAGGGTTTGACCAGGCTTGACTTTAAAGTTAACGCAGAATTTCTGGTAACCATCATTGTCGTAGCCCTTGCCGTAGTAAGGATTAAAGACCTTACTTGCTCCCAGCCACTTAATGATCGGTGAGTCAGCAGATTTAATCTCTAGATCAAGCCTTTCATCAGGATACCCATCTTTATCGGAATCAACCAACCAAATAGGCAACCAACCCTGAGGGATATCTATTTCGCAAACCTTGTAAACTTTATTCGGAATCAGTTTAACACCGAAGTCTAGCTTACTCGGAGGCGTCATAGCATGAGTGTTGACCTCTGGGCCGTACAGCGTAAATATCCACTTATCTTCAGTCGGGTAACCATTGGTATGTTTTTTAATGACAACCATACCTTTTTCAATATTGGTATAGGTACATTCAACGGTTTCTCCTGGATCAAGCTCAATAACTGCAACTCGGTTTGGCACGCTGGTTTGGCTATTTTCTGTAACCGATTCAGTACACTCCAGTTGTTTGAGGAAAAAGTCAGGGCTAGGGTCTTCTTCCACTACACCGTAACTTCCAGGTTCGACATCGTCAAAGACCTTGCTCTGGCCGTGATCCAGGGTGAATTTGCCGCTGTCATCAATATTTTGTGTGAAACTAAACCCTGAACCGTACTTAGGCTTAGTTTTCTTCTTGATGATTATCTTACCTAGTTTCTTATTCGTGAACTGACACCGGAAGGTTTTACCCGAATCACGAGGCAATAAAACATCAAACGAGCAACCGTTACTTCCCGTTTGTACCCAACCCTCACGAGAAACCTCAGTGATAGTGTACGAACCAGTAATTAACTCAAAGTCCGATGAATCCCCCTGGAAGGTTTCATACTGATCCGGCGTGCCATCTGATGTGGCCAGCACGATACCGTTAACCCCGGTATTCGGCCCAATCAACACCATTTGCCAGCCATCTTCTCCACCAGCAGGGAAGGTCACCTTGTCAACAGCAGCATAAGCGGGATCTGAAGGTACCTCCGGCTCTTCAAGCTCCAAAACAATTTTATCAGAACAATCTTCAATGGTTGGCTCTGAGGACAAGTCAAAAGTTACACTTTCCATCATATCGCCAATAAAATTCCCACAACTCTTGACTGTCGCGGTGTACATATCTGGTTCAAGGTTTTCAAGAGTCTTGGTGATATCGTTAACAGAAGTGGTGAAGTTGTAAATCAATTCCTGAGAAAAGTCTCCGGTGTTAGTCACTTCGACAGTACAATCCAAAGTTCCTGAATCAAGCTCTGGAATAATAAGTTGTACATCAAGATCAACAAGCGCAGTACTTGTCACATCCACTGAGATAGGTGACATTTCTGTTCCACTTGTTGCACTCGAACCATCTGAAGCAAGCAGTGTTACCCAGTCATCCAAAGAACCTGTGGCAGCAACTATTTCACCATCGGCTACGGAAACCGTTTTGGTAAACTCGATTGAGTCAACAACGCACCCGCTATCTTGGTTACATACTACTGGGTTTTGGGTATCGGACACCCAAACCAAAGGATCATCAGTAGAATCACGTTCCGTACCGAGTGAATAGCTAGGGTTGAAATCACCTAAATCATCAGACAAACTATCTACAGAAAAAACAAGGCTGTCACCTGTGATTTTTTCTCTTTCAGTAATCACAGCAGTCGTCGATGTATCATTAATGATCTGGATTTGATCGCCCAAATCAAACGTAGCTATTATCGGATCGTTCGAAAATGGGGGGGTTCCAGGTTTTGATGGATCCTTGATAATCGCAGAAGCTGTATCACTGAGTTCTGAAACATCTCCAGGTGCAGCGTCTATGTCATAAGTGTGTGTGACGAAAACTTCACTATTTGCTGGCACAAGTACATTATTGAACGTTTCCACGTCCAATGATTTCTTTCCATCGCCGTCATCAATATTACCGAAAATTTCATCAGTGATATCCGCACGGACATCTCGTGATGCAGAGTTAGACACAAAGATATTGGTCACAACTTTGACGCTATCAGCCGATGACGGGATCACACTCCATTCAACAGTAACCTTAACTTCCCCTGAATTATCAACTTGCTGATCACAGGTATTACCAAGATCTAGCTTAACAGGATTAACCGTTTTATTAACATTCCAAATAACCCCTTCGCCCGATGAAGCAGCCATGTCCTTTCTGATCCCCACCGCTACAATATCTTTGACAGGGATTGGAACCGTTCGCTTGCCTTTTTGGAAGTCCTCGGACTCGAACATATAGGCTTGCAACGATGAACCTGGGAACTGACTGGCACCAATGGCCAACCTGTTTGCCCAGTCAATCACACATGTAGTATCAGCTGCTTGCGTAATCGTTAGTTCACGATAAATTACATCCTGAATTCCACCTGTAACATTGCCTGATGTATCTATCTGTTGATTGCCAACAGTAAGCTGACAGGATGAATCAGAGAAGGCATTTTGCGTATCATTTGGGTTCGTAATAATTTGAACATCAAAGATTTCATCGTAACCTTCAATACCATTACTATCAGCATTATCAGCAGCAATGATCACGTTATAAGTAACAGTGCCACCGTTTTTATTGTTTGTGGTGATCAGTCTATGTGGAACATAATCCAGTTCATTCCAACCTTTACCCAAGTTACCCGTAGTATAAGGGGTATCATTCCCTCCCAACGGCGATGGGTCTTGGCAGGTAAAATTACTATCTGTGTTAGGTAGTGTGTTACTTCCGGGAATCAGTGTCGGGTTACCATCATTGCGGCACCCTTCTAGCCTAAATTGGACAGTATTAGGCGCTTCATCAAACGCCCATACGGAAGCTGCTTGCATGCTCGCTATCAAAGCGATACTTGGCCAAGCCCCCTTCCGCAGTTTATTGAGGATTTTTGTCTTCATCTGTAACAGCCCTTCTACTACAAAATAACGCAAAGTCAGAGCCAAGTGATTGGCTCTGCATGCCCCTAAGTTATTTAGAAGTTAGTTACAGTGAGGAATAAAATATCCTTAGTTCTAAGAACTTAGCAAGGATGAATCATATTATCGTCATCAAGACGCATCCCCAAAACCGACTTAAATCTACAAACCCGAGATAAAAGCAATCTTATGCCTTTTAGGCCAACAACTTATGGTAGTTAACGACCGTTTCATCGATCAACTCATCATTACACCCTAGGTAGTATTGCGGGTCACATGCCTCATCTATCTCAGCCGGAGACAAGATGGTTGACACCGCATGGTCCTGTTTGAGTACCTCAGCCAAGCTTCCCTCAGCAGGGGCATTGGCAATCGCTGATTTGACCTTGCTGTAACCGTCACCGCGACCGGCTTTTTCAGCCACTCTCATCATTACCGCTTCCGACATGATGAAGTTGCGTGATGCTTCGAAATTATCACGCATCTGCTGTTTATTCACTACAAGGTTCGCTATCAAACGCTGGGCTCGTTCCAGTGCGGTAGAAACAGCCAAAGACGATTCGGGCACTAAACTCCAGTTCAGAACCCGCATCGAGGCAGAGCGGACATCGTGCTGATCCATCAGGTTAGGCGCGCTACTGGCGTACATCCACCCCATACGAGACAGGGTTTGAATCATATTGGCTGCACGCGGATTGGCTTTGTGCGGCATGGTGCTTGAACCTCCGCCGGTCTCCCCTTCGCGTACTTCTGCAATCGGCGCCCGCCCCATGGTTTCGGTGTCATTGGCAATACGGCACAAAGTACCGTGGATCAAGGCGAAGAACTGGATAAGCTCGGCAATGTTATCCAAGCTCGCATTTCCCAAGCCTTTTGGCTCTGTCAGGCCAAGGGAGGCAAATAGACCTTTACGAACGGCTAAACCTTGAGGGCCAATCGACGATAAATTACCCACGGCCCCACCGTACATACCTGTGGTTGCCCTTGGGTAAAGCGCATCAAGGCGAATAATATGACGACTAATTTCCTGCAGATAGCTGCTTACCTGTAGACCCCAGGTTGTTGGCAGGGCGTCCATCGCATTAGTCCGCGCCACCATCACGGTGTGCTTGTGGGCAACAATCATGCCTTCAAGCAAGTCACCCAAGGTAACTAGCTGGGTGCGCACTAAGTCTAGCGTTTGCTTCACCCGCATCGCCAAACTGGTGTCGAGCAGATCCTGAGTAGTACATCCCCAATGCAGGTAACTCTTGACGTTTTCGTCACCTTGTTCGGTTAACTGATCGACCAAAGGCTTGATTGCCATGCCTACCTTTTGGGTGTCTTGCGCCAAGCGAGTCCAGTCAATATTTTCGCTTTTGCAGACTTGTTCTATTGAAGCAACGGCCTGCTGAGGGATAAGCCCCACTTCAGCTTGTACCCTAGCAATGCTTACCTCAAAGGTTAACCATGACTGGATTAGATTATCGTCAGACCAAATCCGCTTCATCTCTTGTTGGGTAAACAACGGTGAGTAAAGGGTAGAGTCAAAGACAGAAACGTTTGAACCGGACATAGATATTATCCTAAGCGCCAATAAATGTAATAAGAAGAACGGTGAGTAATCCTCCCATCATTGGGATTGCTGTACGCTTAACAAGCTCTGTAGGAGGAATGCCAGCAACCCCCGCACACGCAATGACGACTCCAGCAACGGGTGAAAATGAGCGGAATATACCTGCCGATAACTGCATCGGTAGTGCAAGGGCAGCCGTCGATACGCCAACCTGCGTCGCCACATCCGGCGCCAAGTTGGAAAAACTAAAGAACGCAGCATTACCTGAACCCGACATCAACGCCGTAATACCAATAATCGCCACCAGCATACTTACCATCATGGTATAGCCAAACCCAAGGTGTGCTGCTACACCTAACAAACCTGAAATAAAACCGATCGCCTTCAACCCGACCACAAAGGTCTGCGCCGCAATAATCAGCGAAACCACACCAGCAAACACATCCCCCATTCCCTGAAGATAGACTTTCAGTGAAGCGGCGACCGCTTTACCATCTTTTGAATAGATGTAGTCGCACAACATAGCAACGGCCAAGCTGATGAACATAGCGGTCACGACATCAATTTTTATCGCGGTAATCGCAAATTTACTGAACGTCAGTAACAGAACTAATGGTAATGCCGGTAAGATAGCAAACCAGACAGGTGCTTCACGAGCCGTATCTTGTTTAGCATTCAGTTCGTAGGTAACACCACTTTTTTCATCTCGTTTGTCGAACCACTTCTGACAGACAAAATGCAACGCAGCAATCACCACAGCGGCACAAACGCCGACAAACAGTTGATGCTGGACAAAATAAGAAGCCGCATCAATACCAATCACCTCTGCAGCTTTGTTTGACGCACCAGAAGCCGGGCCTAAATCAAGGCAAGCAGTTGTTGCTAACACCGCTGCTACTGAGGCTGGCGTACAACCAATCCCCACCAAGACAGGGTATAGGGCGACCAGCAGCAACATGGCTAAGCCCACTGCACTAGGAATAAAGACATTGAGGAACTGACCCAAAATATAGGTTAATGCCAATATAATATAAGGATTATTGATTGCTTTTAGCGGCTTAGTGGTCACTTTCACCAACGAGTTTGCAGCACCTATATGACCCATGTATTTGGAAAAACCACCGACGGCCATAATGATCAAACCAAGCTTAGCCAGTGTGGATGAACTTATGGATTGGATGACTAAGAAGAAATCCACCACGGTTGCGCCAGAGGTATTGACTCCCTTGGGTAAAAACTCTGAGCCGCCAGCTAAGACCCCGACTATCATCATCAAGATGCCCGAGCCAAAGAGAACAGCCTGAGTATTGTATTTCTTCACTATCAAATAGCCTGCACCAAATACAATGGGCAGTGCGAGCAGAGCGACCATAGACATAACCTTTATCGATATATTAATTACCCGCATCTTGGCGCGATAAAGGGTTAAGCTATATGGGAAGTCGGTATTCTCAGCCAAAAGTGTGAGACGAGTAAAAAACTTCCTCTATGAACACCGAGTACGGAACAAGCCGACCCCATATTCCAAATACAGCCTTAAACTCACCCTTCGCCTTTAGTGGATCGAGTGTTTTTCTTGCTATCCAGATCACACAAATATCGATAGTCGACCCTATGCTGCGAGTATCTTTGCATCGCAATGAGAAACGATGTGAAATGTCATTTCCCATTGATTTCTTTTTGGTAGTGGCAATATGAAAGACAACCTTGACCTGGCAACCTACGAGCAACTCGCCCAGCAGCTTCAACCTTTTACGGAGTCGGAGAGGACCCTTCATAACTTCATCGTCAGCCATTTTGAAGAGCTGTCTTACTACGGCATTATTGATCTTGCTCAGAAAGCAAAAATCAGCAAAGCCACCATTGGCCGCTATTTGAACAAACTCGGTTTCACAGGCTATGCCGCTTTCAAAAAAGCGTTGAAGAAGGAGCTTGTATCTCAAACTATGGTATCGCCGGTTGAGGCAAGCAAGGCCAAAGCGTTATCACAGCCAGCCGAGACAAAACAGGAAGTTCAACGTTATATCGATAATGTCAGTGGGCTGATCACACAGTTTTCCCAACAACTCAACATTGCAGAGCTTGAAAAACTAGCAGCTTTGATTGCCGACAAAAAACGAACTATCTATGTTGTCGGTCCTGCCTCATCCCATGCTCTCGCGATTCATTTCTCCACATTGTTAAAATACAGCCGCGCTGAAGTCGTGCTGCTCCCCCTTGATAGAGGAGAGTTACCCAAAGCATTACTCGGTGTTGAAGAACAAGATGTGTTAATCGCATTCTCCTACTACCGCTTCAACCCTGTTGTTATCGATATCACGCGCTTTTTCAGCAACAAGCAAGCCCATGTCACTGTCATTACCAACACGCAATCCAATCCGTATGGCAAATACAGCAACATGCAATATGTCTTACCCAGTGATGTTGACTCGATTTTCCATAGTCGAACTATCGGCTTCTTATTTATTGAATTGTTACTATTTCTTGTTCAGCGACAAACGGGAGGGGATGATAATTTCGACGAGTTGGAAGGCTTGTTCAAATTCTTTGGCACATTTTCATCAATCGATTTTTGATGGCGAAAAAATGCGGGCATCAGCCCGCAGCAAATTAAGCCTAATCAAGCAACATCCATATTGCTGAGAACCATTACGTGATAGAGAATACCATTCCATATAAATACAGTACAATGAACCGTATATTGATACGTGATCTTGATCACCTTTGAGGTGCATTTATTTGTCACTATTGCCTGTGAACAACAACCGCGTGCAACCAGACGCTTAGGCGTAACAGGGTAACTTGAACCAAACTTATGTGACACCATGTTGCAGGATGGAACTCATGCGGTTGTCTCGGTATGCCGATTGATTTAGCCCCGATCATTTTTGAGCTCTGTGCGATCATCATCAGCGCAGCGATCCTCGGTACGCTTTTTTTATACGCCTGCCAGCCGATTATTCTGGCGTATATTGCTGCCGGTGTAGTGATTGGCCCTTATGGATTCAACCTGATCCCCAATGCCGAGCACATTACCCAGATCGGCAATATTGGCGTAATCTTGCTTTTGTTCCTCATCGGGTTGAACCTTCAGCCCAACAAATTACTTAAACTGTTCAAAGAGAGTGCCATCATCACCCTTGGCACCTGTGTGTTCTTTTTTACCGTTACCTTGCTGTTCTGTTTGGCTATCCAGTTATCCATATTGGATGCGGTGATTTGTGCTGCAGCGTTAATGTTTTCCAGTACCGTGATCGGCTTGAAACTGATCCCCACGACTACCCTGCACCACCAAAGAATGGGGGAAGTGATCACAAGCATCCTGTTGGTTCAGGACATCATCGCAATCAGTGTGATCATCTTTCTCAATATGGATGGTGGCAATGCCATAATGGTCGGGTTTCTGTTGATGTTGGGAAAATTCATCGCTATTTGTACCCTCGCATTTATCGGGGTTAGGTATATTATCCTGCCACTCTTCAAGCGATTTGACGTGATTCAAGAGTACAGTTTCCTCACCACCTTAGCGTGGTGCTTCTTCTGGGCAGAATTAAGCCACCAGGTAGGGCTGTCTTACGAGAGCGGTGCGTTTATCGCCGGTATTTCGATTGCGACCAGCCGGGTATCACAGGCCATTTCCGTCCATTTAAAACCACTGAGGGAGTTTTTCCTTATCCTATTTTTCTTTGCTATTGGCGCGAGGATGGATTTTAGTGAATGGAACCAATACACCTTCTTTGGTATCGCATTTGGTGGCTTGATGGTGGTGATCAAATACTGGGGATTCTCCACCGCGCTGAAACTAGCGAAAGAAAAGCCCACCATGCAGCATGAGTTAAGTGCCCGGCTCAGCCAGGCCAGTGAGTTTTCCTTCCTTGTTGCCTATGCGGCTATGGTCAGTGGCCTGCTATCTATGGAGGCGACCTTGTTCATTCAGATGGCCACCATTACCACGTTTATTATCTCAACCTACTGGGTAGTAAACCGCTTCCCTACCCCTATTTCTACGGTAAAAAAATTGCGAAAGGATTAACCCGAAAAAGGCTGGCTTGCTTGGAGCATAATGTCATCCCCCCCCGTAGTGACTCGTACCAGCGTCAATCGCTCAAAACCACGCTGGGAATTTTTGCCTGCTAGCCAGCTATCAATACTATGAATGTCCGCTTTTAGGGCTCGCTTGAAACTGCGGTGATCTAACAGGATAAATTCGCGCCGAGCTGACAAGTCACCATGGTTTGCCAAGGTAAACAGCTGGTCATCAAGGGTTTGTTGATCCAGTACTTTGAGGCCAGACAGTACATCAAGGGTTTCACCACCGACGGTCACTTGGGCAAATACATAGTTTTGACGGCGCAGGCCAGCAAGCACTGCATTGTAATTGGCCAATGACAATTCCAGCTTATACTCCACGGTATCGACTCCCCTTTCTGATAAGAAAGCCGTGAGCATCCCATTTTGAGTATTAAAAAGGTGGGTTTGGTCAAAACAAAATGCCTCCCCCTCGCGATCAGCGCCATCATCTGTTTGGTACAGGGCAGAGCAGTCAAAACCGTCAGGCAGTGAACTCATGTAGTCAACAGAATCACCAAAATCAAAATCTTGCTGCAGCACATTGGCACTCAAAGGTAGTGGTAGTAAAACCAAAACAGTGGAAAGAGCAAACAAGCCTGAAGCGAGTTTTTTATAGGAAGCAGTAAGAGGCGGGGTTTGAGTAAACAGGGACACTAAAGGCATGATCAACACTCCATGTAATCTGCCAAGTATACCGAAGATAAAAAAAAAGCTGCAATCCCTTTGCCTAGCTGGATTGCAGCCACTACGGTCAGCATTAACGTAGTTAAAGCGGGATAACTCAGCTTCGGACACCTTGTTATCCCAGAGCGGTAATAGATACCTTACTCGTCGATTTTTTGTTTTAGCGAGTTAAGGGTTGGCTTACATCGACCAGATTAAGTAAATCTGGGACTTCATTCTGATAATAATGCCGCGGATGACATCCAAGAATGCCAAGAAATCTATCGGCTTCTCTGCACTTATCCATGCAAGGCCAACCGAGCCCACAGGAATGTCATAGTCACCGGGCTCTGTGAGCTTCAAGCGGACAAAGTGATGTTTGTTCATTGCATTCTGGCCTGTGGTCTGGCGGACATTATCATCCCTTGCCAACAGGCTTCCCTGCGACTCACCCGTGGCTTCTATAATGCCTTCTACCTCGGCACTGAACACCTTGCCAGGGTATACCGGTGAGGCAAACTCAGCCTGCTGCCCCACTTTCACATTGCGAATAGCCTGGTGGTTAACCCGCATCAGGACATATTTTTCGTCGGTGTACATCTGGATTCGCGGCATCACACCGACATACTGGCCTTCGCGCATAATGTAGTTGGTCAGGTAACCATCAGCTGGGGCGTAGACCTGGGTGTTGTCCAAGTTCCATTGTGCCTGGGCGACATCTTCTTGCTTGTTCGCCACGTCTACTTTGCGGCTTTCGACCGAAAGTTCGGACTTTTCAAAAGCGAGTTGAGCACGCTGAGCAGAAACCTTGGCTTTATCCAGTTGTGACTGTAATGTCACTTGTTTCGCTCTTGCCACGTCCACAGCGGTTTGTTGCTCATCCATCTGGGTTTCAGTAATCGTGTGCTTAACCACCCGGTTCTGCTCTTGATAACGGCGTAATGTGGTTTCTTTCCACTCCAAATCTTCTTTCGCTGCTTCTATCTCGTTCTCGGCAATCTCAATATCCTTCAGTGCTGCATAATGGTTTTGCTTGGCAATCAACACATCTTCTTTCGAGATAGACAGAGCCACCTTGGCGGATCCCAATTGGGTTTCGGCTTTATTGAGTGCAATCTGGTATTGCTCATCATCCAAGGTATAAACCAGCTGGCCTTTTTCTACCTTTTCATTTGGACGTACCAAAATTTCATCCACATGGCCTTTGATTTTGGTCGAGCCTGGACGTAGCTGAATGTGCGGCGACTGCACTACCGAGCCGCCGGACATGTCCATTGGCGCAAAGGTGATCAAGCCTATCCATACAAATACCAGCCAACCCGCTCCACCCAGGTAAGAGAATGTCTTGGTGAACTTATTCCACGGCATTCCTACCAAGCGAAGCAAATAAATAAACAGTGACCATACCGCAAGGCCCTCAAGCATTTTCAGCCTCCTCATCAGTCATGACCACAGCTTCAAATTCCGACGGCTTGCTTACCGTTGGCTCAGGTTGGTTGTCTTTCTCTTTCCAAATATCACGGACATGGCGCAGCGCTTGCTCACCATCGACGAAAGCGATAATCACCGCCACAACCCAGACCCAATGCCAAATAAAGCCAATCCACGTTAAGGCTGTGATAAGCCCCAACTGATGATGTTCACTCTTGTGGGCTTTTTGTATTGGCAATTCATGGATACGCCAAAACCCAAAAGCTGCCGCGGCAATCGATCCAAACAGAATGACTGCCGCAACGACATGAAGTGCAGTGTCGACACCGCTATCGACAAAAGGCATGCTGACGAGACTCATAACAGTTCCCCAATTCACTTACACATAATCATTAGGCTGGTACACTGCCTGTGCTTGACGCACTGAAAGGTATTGCCTGTTTTTTTTCAATTTATTTTTGTTGGTGAGATTATGTAAGTTTTAGTGACAAGAATCACAACATTGGATAGATTGAATCAATTAAAGCCTTAAATTGAAATAATCAAACCACAAGAAAGCATTAAAACGCCTATGCCATTACCTGATTCTCAGTTCCAAGCCAGCTTTGTCCGCTCAATTTTTTTCCAACCATTTATTCGAGCACTGAATAAGCACTATGGGATCACCCTTAAGGATATTGGTATACCAGCGAGATTACATACGGAGCCGATGACCTTGGTGCCATATTCTGATCTCAACCAAAAAATGGAAGAACTCGAGCACTACATTGGCGATCAAGCTTATCTCTGCACAATGGCCAAAGACATTAGCTTCAACAATATGGAAAAATTAGGAGAGTGGTTTCTTTCGACTCCTGAGCTAGCTCTTACCTTTCGCCGGATTAACTATGGTACGTCCTGCTTGCAATCGGGAGCCACCTTCCACGGGGAGTTATCGGGCAATATCATCAAATGGACCTATGACAACCATTTCTCAGCAGGCCGGGGGCGGCTTCAAGACAGCTTGCGTATCGCAATTATGTTCACCAATACACTGCGTTATTTTATGGGAGAGGAATATCACCCTCTCACAGTAGAGATAAGCGGCCCACCTTGTGGCCAGGGCCAATTTGAGCAATTCTTAGGATCTGATATCCGTTGGAATGCGCCTTCTACCCGAGTTTGGCTGGACATATCAGTTCTTGAGCACGGTAATACTTTTCCCTTCGAACTGACACGCCCGATGATGCTGACCAATTTGGAGTTGGATGAATTCCTAAACATGCCACAGCCCCACGACGCAGCAAAAATGATGTACGAGATGATTAATTACTCTCGTTTCTATAGCTACCCAAGCTTGGATTTTGTTGCTCACAGGTTCAACTTATCAAGGCAGCAACTTCAACGCCGGCTTCACCAATTTGGTTGGAGCTTCAGCTCTATCACTAGCTATGTATTATGCAACCAAGCTATAAAATACATGCAGGCAGATCTGAGCATAAAAGAAATAGCCCAAGAGCTAGGCTATAAGAATGTGCAGAGTTTCAGCAAGGCTTTTCAGCGCCAGCGGGGGCAAACCCCCACTCAATATAAAGAAAAGCTACAAGAACGTAGTCGGCGATAAACAACGCCAATTTTATGTTTGACGGAGGCAGTTAAGGGTAAAGCGTTGATCTGGGGTTATATGGTGGCGCATCACAAACTCTGCGCGATTATCACTTTCAAACTGTGGCTGGAAAAATATCCGGTAGCCAAGCAAATCTCGCCGAGCATCGCTATCGAACGGATTGACATTGTTCTTGTCTACCACAATATCCCGGGTCAACTGCACGGGCTTTAATACATAATCGAGGCCGTTGTGGTAAAAACGGTAATCAACCGCCAACTTAAACTCCAGTTGAACCTGGTTGTTCTCTGAATGTCTCAACCACTCTTCAGAATGAATCGTTCCGTCAGGCATAAAGGTATACGATGTATTCTCCCTCATATTTTTCGGGGTGTCAGGCCGCTCGCACAACCATGTGCCGCCTTCAAGCTGGGTAGCAAAAGTCGGTGCCGCCAGCGTAGCTCCTAACAGTAATCCTATGAGCTTTAGTTTCATCCTTGAATCCTGATTTATACAATCTAATACAATTAGTTATAGCAGTATCTAAATAAACAAGACAATGAATTTATCACTTGTTGGATAGGATAATAAAATGCACAAAACCAAAAAAGGGGAAGCATTGCTTCCCCCCTCTTCGTTATCTACCTCAAATTGCCGTTAGCAAAACAGTTAGAAACGGTAATCTACCGACCATACCACTTGCTGAGAGTAGTCGATCTTGGTGTCGTTCTTGCTGTAGTCCTGATCTAGGTAGCGGTAAGTCAAATCAGTTGACCAGTTGTCATTTATTTCATACATCGCACCAACTTGGCCACCCCAAACGAAATCGGTCGAGCTGCTGCCGCTGATCTTGCTGTCAGCAACACCTGCAGATACACCAGCGAACAAGTTCACGTTCTGATGAACAGGAAGTAGGTAGTCGTAAGAAGCTAAGAACATGTTCTGAGATGACTTGTCCATGTAGCTATAGGTACCCATCACACGGTGATGGTCATTCATGATAGCACCACCACGCAGCTGGTAAGTTGCATCTTCACCGTTTTGAGCATTGGCACCTTTTACGTTATCTTCTTGGTAACCTACGCCACCACCCACGAACCACTGTGTATCAGCGGCGAATGCTGGTGATGCTGCCATTACTGCTAGTGCCAAAGTAGAGATTGCTGTGATCTTTTTCATGTATGTCTCCTTGGACTCCCAAGCCTCATTGTTAGGTTGTTTCCTAATGTGCCGGATAAGTCTTATATAATTTGTTTTGTTCGCTAATTAATATACGCCTATTTGCTGAATGGAAACTTAAGTTATAAAACATTGTTTTTTATCTTAATCAATGCTGAATAAGTAATGTAATTGCTCAGTTAGGAATCTCATTAAATACCAAACAATTAATCAAAAAGATTAATTTCGATTAATTACCACCCAGACCCCATTGAAGGAAAGGAACTAAATCATTGAAATAAAAAGACAAAAAACCAGTCAAAACCTCAACTAAATATTTAACCTATAAATATTGAAAATAAAAAAAGAGGACAACATGTCCTCTTTTTTTAAATCATTCAGCTTAAATTAAAACTTGTAATCAACCGACCATACAACCTGCTGGGTGTAATCAATTTTATTAACACCTTCTTGATAATCTTGATCCAGGTAGCGGTAAGTAAGATCTGTAGATAGGTTATTGCTCAACTTATATTGTGCACCTACCTGGCCACCCCAAACAAAATCTGTTGAACTGTTGCTGCTCAGAGTATTTTTGATCTTAGTGTCAGAATAACCCACCGTAGCACCTGCAAAAAGATTTATCTTTTGATGAACAGGGATCAAGTAATCATAAGAAGCAAGGTACATGTTCTGCGTATAGTCATTAGAAAAAATGCCATCAAACTTACTCTCGTAGTAGCTGTATGTCGCCGTGAATCGGTGCTGGTCGTTGATGATGGCACCACCACGGAGCTGGTAGGAAGCATCTTCAACATTCTTGTTCGAATATAGCGACCCACTCCTTTCAATTTTGTCATTCTGGTAACCAATACCACCACCAACGAACCAATCTGTTGTATTAGCCAGTGCAGGAGTAGCAGCAAGAGTGGCAATAATAAGCGTCGACGCTACAGCATACTTTTTCATGTGTGATTTCCTTGATTCAGTGTTATGTGTACCCAAATCTTTATAAGGTACTTAGTTTTTAGCAGCCGCTTTTCCCGCTGCCTTTTCAATAATGAACACTGTACACAATGAAACTGAACCTAACCTTAAATAGAAAACACTGTTTTATTTGTAATTTTCTATTTCAAACAACAAGAAAGTGCTTAACGTTATCAAGAAAATCCTATATGAGATGCCTTGCTCGGCGGCACACCAAAATAGCGTTTGAATTCCCGGCTGAACTGGGTCGGACTCTCATATCCCACTTTCAAGGCAGCGATATTCGCTGGCATACCATCTTGTGACATCAGGGTTTTGGCTTTATTGAGTCGGATTTTCTTGATGTACTGCAACGGGGGATCGGTAACAACCTGCTTGAAGGCGCGATGAAACGCCGACACACTCATTCCGGCCATATCCGCCAAATCATTAATCGCGAGCTTTTGATCATAATGTGATTGGACATGGGTGATCACGCGCGACACCCTCGACAAGGCACTATCTTGCTTGCAATATTGCGCCAGTAAATGTCCCTGATCGCTTTTGAGCAATTGATAATAAAATTCACGCAGCAGCTGCTTGCCTAGTACTTTGGCATCGAGAGGGTCTTTCAAGCTGCCTAAAAGGCGGCAAATGCAATCCCGTATATCCGGCGTAATTTGGGTAACCGCGACACCACGGCCATTATCAGGCGAAAGGGACATTTCGCTGTGCTGATGCTGTTCCAAGGTATCAACAAGCTCTTGGATGATGGTAAGGTCGAAGTCTATATCCAACCCAATCAAAGGCTCGTCTGCTGAAGCAAAGGTTTCACAGGCAATAGGATAAGGCGTCGCCACAATCAGGCAATGGTTTGTGTTATAGTCAAATCGGTAGTCATTGAGGTGGCCCACCTTATTTCCCTGTAAGATAACCACCACACCTTGCTGGTACATTTGAGGTGTCATCTTATGATATTGATTAATCCTAAATAGCCGAATACCCGGTATAGGAAGCTCGATAAGACCAGATTCAGCTCCTAAGCCGAAGTAACTACATAGCTCTTCACCTTTTTGAGCGCACCTTTCAATAACTTTGTCTACCTCAGTAGCCATTCGTAATCTCTCAATATCAATTAAACACTCGACGTAACAGGTATTCATCAAAACATAGACGTCAGTAAATTTCTAGCGCCAGGCCGACATCAAGTGAAAATAGCGCCATCGTATCGGGAGAATTGAATTAAGTAGATTTAGGCAAGTATTAAATAGTTTTGAGCATCCCGCTTTTCTGGCTGTTGGCATAGACTGGTGTCATTATACAGCGAAACAATAACGACACACTGGAGATACTTCATGGACAAGTTTACTTACCAGAACCCTACCCGCATTCATTTTGGTGAAGGCCAAATCGCAGCTATCACTGGCGATATTCCAAAAGATAAAAAGGTCTTGGTTATCTATGGTGGCGGTTCTATCAAGAAAAACGGTGTATATGATCAGGTCAAAGCGGCTTTGAGCGAGCATAGCTGGGGTGAGTATGCCGGTGTAGAGCCTAACCCTCAGTACGATACACTGATGGGAGCCGTAGAAAAAATCAAAGCGGAAGGCTTTGATTACCTGCTTGCCGTTGGTGGTGGTTCAGTAATCGACGGCACTAAATTCATTGCCGCTGCAGCTACCTACCAAGGTGAAGACCCATGGAATATCTTGGCTCAGCAACACCCAGTAGAAAGTGCCCTACCACTTGCCTGTGTGTTGACACTTCCTGCAACAGGCTCAGAAAGCAACATGGGTTCCGTGGTTTCTCGTGGTAAAGACAAGCTGGCTTTCCTGTCTCCTAAGGTACAGCCATTATTCGCAGTGCTTGACCCAACAACAACACTTAGCCTTTCTCCTCGTCAGGTCGCTAACGGTGTTGTTGATGCCTATGTCCACGTTATGGAGCAATACCTAACATTCCCTGCTAATGCCAAAGTACAAGATCGCTTTGCTGAAGGTCTGCTGCTGAACCTTATTGAAGAAGGGCCAAAAGCCCTAGCAACACCAGACGATATTGATGTACGTGCCAACATCATGTGGACTGCGACCCAAGCGCTTAACGGTCTGATTGGTGTCGGTGTGCCGCAAGACTGGACCACCCATATGATCGGCCATGAGCTGACAGGTAACTATGGTATCGACCATGCCCGTACCCTAAGTATCGTCCTACCTGCGGTAATGAAACAGCGCCGTGACGACAAAGAAGGCAAGTTGCTACAGTACGCAGAGCGTGTATTTGGCATCACCGAAGGTTCTAACGACGAACGCATCGATCAAGCCATTGCTCATACCATTGCTTTCTTTAAGCAGATGGAAGTACCAACCAGCCTAGGCGATGTAGAATTAGGTGGCGATGATATCGATACCTTAGTCGCTAGCCTTGAAAAACACGGTATGAAAGCGTTAGGTGAGCGCGGCAATATCACTATCAAAGACAGCCGTGCAATCCTAGAAGCTGCGCTGTAACGTTGTGGTTTTTATTAACCAATGAAAAGGGAGGCAATATCGCCTGTCTCTTATACACAAGTCCCCCGCCTCATGGCGGGGGCTTTTTTTGAACTCTTTTTCTTTATTGCGATCCGATCTTACACAATATGAGTAAAGGTCATCATCATGATAGGGAATTCTACTTTAGAATGGGCTCAACAAACCTTTTCGCATGCCAAGCTTGGCGACTCTAGACGTACACAACGACTAGTCCAATTAGCCAGTGATATGGCATCTAATGTTGGAGTGTCTATTGTGCAAGCCTGCCCTAATCCCGCCTCTATTGAAGGGGCATATCGCCTCATCCGTAACCCTGATGTTGAAGCCAATGCGATAGCTGAAGCCGGTTTTGTGGCAACAACTAACGAGGCTGAAGCGCATGACTTATTACTTGCCCTTGAAGACTCCACCGCTCTAACCTACACGCATAAAAGCCTCTCCGATGAACTTGGTCACGTGAACTCGGGAAATCGAACCCGGGGGATGCTAGCTCACTCTGTTCTGTTGTTTGCACCACGCGAGCAAAAGGTTGTGGGGCTAATCGAACAACAGCGGTGGACGAGGGATATTGCGACTCGAGGCCGGGGACATAAGTTCGCCAAGCGACCGTATGAAGAGAAGGAGACCTTCAAGTGGCAACAGGCATCAACCGCAATGTCTGAACGTTTAGGTCAACTCCAAGCCCGAGTCATTTCAGTGTGTGATAGGGAGTCAGACATCTACGAATACTTACATTACAAGCTGACCAACCAGCAGCGTTTTGTTGTGCGCTCGACCTATAGTCGCTGCATTGAGGAAAGTGGTTATAAGCTCCATGATTATGCAAAGGAGTTATCCCCATCGGGACAACGAACTGTCCATATTGCTCAACGGGGTGGTCGCAAAGCGCGTAAAGCAACATTAGATGTATGCTTTGCTCCTATTACGATTAAGGTTCCAGCCAATAAGTGTGGCAAGTCACTTTCTCTGTATTATGTTGGTTGTAAAGAGCGAGGTGACAACAACGAAAAATTGGAGTGGCACTTACTGACTTCAGAGCCAGTGACAACGTTAGCGAAAGCCCAGGAGATAATCAGTTACTACGAACAGCGCTGGTTGGTTGAAGAGTTCCACAAGGCGTGGAAAAGTGATGGAACCGATGTCGAAGCACTGCAACTTCAATCAAAGGACAACCTGGAGAGAGTTGCCGTCATTCAAGCGTTTATCGCTATCCGCTTGTTACAACTTAGAGCAGAAAGCCGCGGACAAGAAACCAGTAGCTGTGAGTCTGTTCTACCCGGAATATGCTGGAAATTATTATGGGTCAAACAAGAAAATAAGCCCTTACCAACAACAGCTCCAGATCTGAAATGGGCTCGAGTTACATTAGCAAGGCTAGGCGGATGGTATGACAGTAAGCGAACAGGGCGGCCCGGTTGGGCCGCCCTATGGCGAGGCTGGTATAAATTAGCAGCAATTCAAGAAGGATACCTTATAGCCCAATCCTTTACCTCTGATGAGATGTGATCAAGAGACAGGCAATATCGCCTCCCTTCGCAACAATAACTCTCCGGCTATGCCGTGCCGACCTTTAGCGCCGGATCACCATTCGGTTGTCACTGTTCACAAGTTCATTAGTAATGGGCTCGTTAATTGATTCATTAATGGCAGACTCATGAAAAGAATTAGATGCCAGTAATGACGGGGATGACTCCTGACTTACCATCTCTTCATTTGCTGCAAGAATGATACTACCGCCTTTGATTACGTCGATAATCTCACGGTTTTTTTCCGGCGGCAAAGCAGGGCACCCCCAGCTCCAACCAATAAAATTATTGGCGGCGAGGAAATCAGGGGACGCATATTTCGCACCGTGGATCACTATAAAGCGACGACGTGCATTATCGTTGATGCCTTCCGATAATCCGTCCAAGCGAAGCGAGTAGCCATATTTTCCATAGTAGGTTTCAGCGGTTTTAAACACACCAAGAGATGTTTGCTTAGAGTTCACCGTATTGGAAAAGCGCTCAGCATAAGTGCCGCCGCTTTCTATTCCATGGGTCGTATAGGTGTGGTACTTCAGCTTCTTATTTGCCAGGTCAACCACATAAAAACGCTTTTCATTTGAAGGACGACGGTAGTCGATGATCACCAAGTTAGGGTTCGCACCAGTGCCTTTGGTCATATACGCTTCGATACCCTCTTTGAGCAAGGCATAATCCATCACCCCATTCAATGAGGCTCTTGAATAGACTTCGCTAGCAAGATCCTCAATATGCTCTTCGACAGTCCCAGCCTGAACGAAAGAAGAAAAAAGCAAAGTTAGAAGTATTTTTTTGATCATAGGCAACAACAAAAAGCGACTTTTTTACGACGGGCTTACCTTCCTAATTTTAACAGATTAATCAGCAATGACTTTTTTATCTCACCATTTCAGACAGATTTTCATAAAAAATTACAAATACAGCCTTAAGAATGAACCAAAGCCCAATCAGTCAAATTACCTACACTTAAACGAACATGTCGAGGTATATCCTATGGGTAATGATGTGGGGTTATTGAATGAAGTGGATAATGTTGTCTTTGTTTTTGGTCTTTTCTTACCATAGCCAAGCAGAAGCTGTTGATCTAGATAAACTTTATGAAGTCCATACCGACTTTGACTACAGTGACTTAGTTGTTGAGGTACAAGGATTCAAGGTACCTACCTTGGCTGCTTTCCGCGGTTGGGTACTAATGAACAGGAAAGAAAAGGAGATACAAGAAGGGTATAAATATTTTCTAGACAACGGAGTCAAAGAAGGCATACCCCTTCACCTAATTTTATTGCAGGGCACGGATTGGCGGCTGAGCAATACCACGGTTTTCAACCTGCCTGACAAGAAAAACTGGGACAACATGGTTCGCACCTTGCTGTTCGTTCAAGAACATGTCATGCCAAAAACCGGATTGCTGATCCCTGTCTCTGGCGACAGAAGCAAAGAATACAACCAGCATGCTGGCGGGGCACCACGTAGCTCCCACCTTGATTTTTGTGCTCTCGACATGGTTCCGATCCGCAATATTTCTCGCACTGAGCTCCACAAAATACTGATGAGTGTTTACAACAAAGTCGGTAGGAAAAACAACATGGGACTCGGGCTTTACAGTGGCGTCCGCTTTCATATTGATACCTGCGGCCATAGAAGCTGGTAAATGCCAATAATGACAATTCACTCAAAAGGGGGGATTTCTCCTACTTCCCTTCTTCGATCGGAATGATAAAATGCGCGGGTGAAAATAAACCAAAATACATATTTATCCGTTTTGATTCACATGCTAGAGCACAGCCCATATCCTGCAGGATTGAAGTCTAAGGACGGCATTTTCGCCTTTGCCAACAAACCTTACCGCGACTTAGTCAATGCACCGTGTGATATCGAGGGGCTTACTGATTGTGATCTACCATGTGACACAGCCCAATTTGCACCCGCCTTTGTACAGCAAGATAGGCAAGCAATAACGGAAAACAAGACAGTGGTAACCATAGATGTGCATAAGTATGCCCATGGTTTCGATGCTTATACTTTTGAAAAACGCCCCGTTATCATCAATGGAGAGCCATGGGGTATTCAATTTAGCGCGACCAACTTAAGGGAATTGGTCAACTTAGCCTCTTTCGCTGAAATTATGGCGCTGAATAGCACCAACACCTCTTTCAGCACCATCAAGCCAGAGTGCATGCAATTAACACCGTCACAAGAGATTGTATTGTTTTGGCTATTGCGTGGCCGTCAGACTAAACAGATCGCACAGTTGATCCACCGAACACCCAAGGCAGTGGAAAAACAAATCGCCAATCTGATCGCACGCTTTTACGATGTCGGCGTAACCAACCGTGCCTCATTGATTGAGTATGCTCGTTGTAATGGCTGGCTCTCTGTGATACCAGAACAACTATTCAAAACACCTGCCTCTATCATCGTGCAGTAGCCTGCCGCTACTCTCTTCCCATAAAGCACGCATTAAAAAGCCAGCAGTTAAAACTGCTGGCTGTATTGAATCATCGATTACAGGACGACCTTAATCCCACTCTGGCGCAAAATCAGGATTAGCGAGGCGATGGTTACGATCAAGCTCGGCGATTGCCGCCATGTCTGCATCATCTAGCGCAACGGCTGAAGCCTTCAGGTTGCTCTCGATATTGGCACGCTTAGTCGAGGATGGGATCGTTACAAATTCGTTCTGACGCATCCAAGCCAGTACAATTTGTGCAGGCGTAGCCTGATGCTTGTTTGCGATTCCAGCAATGGCTTCATCTTTGAGTACATCACCGTACGCAAACGGCATGTAACCCGTCACAATAATGCCGTTGTCACGGCAGAAATCGACTACTTTGCGGTTTTGCAGGTACGGGTGTACTTCAACCTGGTTGGTATAAATTGCCTCTGCACCCAAGATATCAATCGCCTGCTGCATCTGGGCAACAGTAAAGTTTGAGATACCGATTTGCTTGGCCAGCCCCAGCTCTTTCACTTCTTTAAGGCTTGCCAGATAATCCGCCATTGCGACTTCTTCGTTTTTCAACGGCCAATGAATTAGCAGCAAATCCACATACTCAACCTGCAAATCAGCCAGGCTCTGACGAATACTTGGCAGGAATGCATCCTTACCGAATTTATCCATCCAGATCTTCGTAGTCAAAAAGATATCACTGCGGGCAATACCAGAGTCTGCAATCGCAGCACCGACTTCTTTTTCGTTACCGTAGATCTGTGCCGTATCTATATGGCGGTAACCCGCTTCTAGTGCCATCGCCACTGAGTTATATGCGTCTTCACCTTTCAGGCGGAAAGTCCCTGCTCCCAAAACCGGCATTGCAATTGTCATGGTTCAACTCTCTGATGTATAAAAACTGAGTATTAGTTTACGCCTTTATTACCATCAAAAAAGACAATAATTAACAAAACACCTTCTCACTTATTAAGAAAGTATGGCAATCATTCATCGGTAGCTGTAAGCAATCAAACTGATACTAACCATATGATTTAATAGATACCTAATTTACAAGCTAAGCCGCGATTGAATGAAATCCAAAAACGCGGTTATCCGTGGCGATGGTGCCGAGTTTTGATAATACACCGCCTGCACCGACTCCCTTGGATGCGGGGAAGTAATTTGACCTTCGCAAAGGCTCACCAAACGCCCCTCAGCAATATCTTTCCAGACAGTAAACTGAGAGAGCAAAGTAATCCCCATGCCTGCCAGACACAGCTGGCGGATGATTTCACCACTGGTCGCCAGCGTCGAAAATGCCGGGTCTAGCACTTCTCCGGATAGCGGCCACTTGTTGAGGTGGGGCTGACCCGAGAAACCAATAAGCTTGTGTGACAGTAGCGACTCAATATCCTTTGGCTCACCATTTAGCGCAATATAGTCAGGCGAGGCCACCAGCTTTAACGGGCTTTGCCCTAGCACCCTAGCGTGCAAATTGGAGTCTTTGAGTGTCCCGACCCTAATGGCTACATCAGTACGTTTTTCCAGTAGGTCGATAATGCTTTCATTGGTTGCCAGTTCGACTTCGATACCCGGGAAGGCTTCCTGGAACGGCTTGATAAGCGGGACAATTTGATGGGTCATGACACTGCTGGCGGCATCTATCCGTAGCCGCCCTGTCGGTGAGGATTGCTGTGAGCTCAACCTTTCTTGAGCATCCTGGATCAGCATTAGTCCAGCCCTGACGCTCTGGGCAAACATCAGCCCTTCGTGGGTCGGTTCTACCCGTCTCGTAGTACGATGCAGCAAGCTGCAACCCATGGTCTTTTCCAGATTAGCCACTAAGCGGGATACCTTGGCCACCTGCATTTCTAGCTGATTGGCAGCAGCTGAGAAGCCACCGCAGTCAATCACCGCCAGAAAAACTTCCAGCTCTTCGGTTTTTGATTTAATCAATTAGATGATTCTCCAATGACTGGCGGACAAATGCCTGCAGCGCAGTCAACCTAGCCGTATTGCGCAGTGAAGGCCGGTAGAGCATATAGAGGTCTACCGCGGGTAAGGTGTAGTCTTGCAAAATGGGCAGCAATGAACCATCAGCCAGTGCCTCGCTCACTTGAAAAGTTGGCTGCAAAGTAATGCCGGCACCTTCCAACGCCGCTGCCAACATGGCCTGACCGCTATTCATGGTAAAACAGGAGCCCACTTGTGGTGTATTGATTTTCTTGCCATCGAAGAACCGCCACTTATGCGGGGCCTGAGGTAAATTGCTCAGCAGACATTGATGTTGCTCCAGCTCGTCAGGATGCTGCGGGGTGCCGTATCGCTTGAGGTAAGCCGGTGAGGCGCAGGCGATCATGGGATAACTGCGCAACTTGGTCGCGACGAGGTAATCATACCCCTCCAAACGCTCTCTGAAGATAACGTCATACTCGCTTTTTTGCATATCCGGCGGGTTATTATCCAACGTAAGGTCAATCTCGAGCTTGGGGTATTGTTGCTGGAACCGGGCAAGAATAGGAGCCAGTGCCTTGATACCAAAGTTCACCCCAGTTGCGATTTTCAAACTACCTGTGGGTTCGTTCATATTGCGGTAAATATCTTCCTGGGCCGCCTTCAGCTCATCCAGCACCACCAAACAGCGCTGGTAATACTGCTCCCCTGCTGCTGTCAGGCTTTGGAAGCGGGTGGATTTTGCTAACAATTTAGCACCGATAGATGCCTCCAACCCCCTGACGTGCTTGCCGACCATTTGGGCACTGATCCCCCGCTCTTCTGCGACGGCAGCAAACGAGCCCAACTCAACGGCCCGGACAAAAATTTCGATACTGGTTAAGCGGTCCAACAGCTTGCTCCATTATTGCCAATCTATAGATTCTATTTTAACCAAGATTCGAAACCAAGAGTTTCTAGTGAATTCCTTGCTGATGAATTTATCGCAGACAACTTTATTCATAAGATCTGTTCTTCGCTATTACCTATAAGAGAAACACTGTGTTGTTTGCTGTTCCCAAAGAGGTCGCAGTAGGTGAGTTATACCTCCCTCCTCTGCTCGTTGCTGCGCTACTGGGGTTGGTTTGTACCTCGCTCACTGTCCGTTTGTTTAACCGTATGCGCTGGTTTCGACACGTTGCCAGCCCACCATTAGTCGAGCTGTCACTGACCATCATTTATACCGTTATTGTCGGTACGTATGTTTTTCCTTCTTGAGTTACCTTGGAGACTATCTTGTTCAAACGCTTCAGCATTACCCTGTGCTTACTTATACTGGCTATCGCATCTGTAGGTTGGAAATACCAACAATACCTCGCTAACCCTTGGACACGAGACGGCCAAGTACGCGCTCAAGTCATCCAAATTACGCCACGGGTAACCGGCCCGATTACCGCCTTACCAATTAAGGACAACAGTACTGTTAGCGCTGGTGAAACCTTATTTGAAATCGACGCTCGCCCGTATGAAGCGGCCCTAGCTAAAGCCAAAGCCAGTTTGGCGCAGGCTCAAGCGTTACTGAAAAAAGCACAGGATGAAGCCAAACGCGGCCAGTCTTTGTCACGTCGCCAACCAGGTTCAATTTCGCAGTTGTCACTTAGCCAGCTAAATAACGCTGTCGAGTCAGCTCTAGCCGGTGTAAAAGTCGCCAAGGCAGCCCTTGATGAGGCCAAGCTCAACCTCAGTTTCACTAAGGTCACCGCACCGGTCGACGGCTACATCACCAACCTCAATTTGCGTATCGGCAGTCAAGTTGTTGCTAACCAACCTGTTGTGGCTTTGATTGATAAGAGCAGTTTTTGGATCGAAGGCTTCTTCAAAGAAACCGATATTCAAGATGTCGAGTTGGGCGAAAATGCCGTAGTAACCTTAATGACTTACCGTAACCAACCATTGTCTGGCCATGTCGATAGCATCGGGTATGGTATTGCACACCAAGATGGCAGTACTGGCGTATCACTGCTTCCCAATGTGAATCCCAACTTTCAGTGGATCAGGCTTGCCCAACGCATTCCTGTAAGGATCACTCTTGATGAGATGCCAGAATCACTCCAGCTGAGAGTGGGATCAACCGCGTCAATCATGATCAACAAATCGCATCAACAAGCATCCCTGTAAGGAACGTCTATGCTCAGCCAACGCTGCATCTTGCCACTGAAGGTGGCCATAGCCCTTACCCTTGCCATCGTCAGTGCACTTTGGCTAGGCTGGGATCGTCCCTACTGGGCAGGCTTCGCTGTCGTCGTTATGGCGGCAACCGAGACTTCTGGGCACTCGTTGAAAAAAGGCCGCCACCGACTGGTCGGTACGTTACTTGGCGTAGTATCCGCATTTGTGCTGGTGGGACTTTTTGCCCAGCAACCCTTGCCATTTTTGGTTTGTTATAGCTTGTTTGCTGCACTTTGCGTCTATTTGCAGGGTAACCCACGCAATGGCTACATGTGGACAATCTGCTTGATGGTTTGCTCGATAATATTGGTGATGGGTAAGTTGCTGCCAGAGCTGACTTTTTCTGTGGCGGTGCTGCGGGTACAGGAAACCGTGTTGGGTATTCTCTGTTTTACCTTAGTATTCAGTTTGCTATGGCCGGGTTCTAGCCGCTCTGTAGTGATTTCAACCCTGCGTCTTTACTATCAAAACCAAGCCAAGCAATTGCAAGCTGCCAAAGACGAACTTATTGAGCACGGTACCTTTACCAAAGAGCTCAACCTGGGCGATAGCCTAAAACAACTCACCCGCTTAGAAGATCTGATCTACGCAGCCAGTGCCGACAGTTACCATGTCGCTCAAGACTACTCAAAATGGCGATCTTTATTGGATCAACTGAACCAATGGGCTTTGCTATGCGGGCATTTGGCAGAGGCCAGTTCTGTGACACAAAAAACAATGACAGCTGAACAGTGTAAGGTCATTGAGGGCTTACTAGAAAGACTCATTCACAGAGCCAACCATGCTTTGTCCATGCTAGAGGGTGAAACGATTGAAGAAGTTGAAACGACAGGTGGTGATGTCACAGAGGCCATATACGATAAACATGTCCAGTTTTCGCCTCAGCAGATCTCGCTACTACCGACAATATCAACAAATGTCCAACAGGGTTCTAGCGAGCAAAATCACCACGGTGCCAGTTTGGTATTGGGCACTTTGCTAACGGATATTGATAGGCTGCAGCATGATATCCTAGCCACCTTGAGGTCAGTCACCGGCCACAGCTACCACAGGGATAGCGAATCAAATCAAACACCAAATCAAACATCAAAGAGACCAAGCCGGCGCTGGTCCTTTCGCCCAGACAGTGCCATTCATGCCTTAAAAGCCAGTTTGGTGATCTGGACGTGCATTGTATTGTGGCTTTTCGTGCCTATGCCCGGTGGCGCGATGATTGTCCTGCTTGGTGCCATACTCAGCACCGTGGTTTTATCGCTGCCATTTGCCAACGTCAAAACCCTGCTGTTTTCCAAGTTTACGTGGTCATTGTTTGTCTTAGCCCAGTACGTATTACTGATGCCAATGCTGACCGAAGTATGGCAACTTGCGGCGTTCTATTTCATTAATACATTTGGCATTTGGTATCTGTTCAACCAGCCCCAGCAAGCGCTTCAACGCATGCTGGGCACCCAATTGTTGATCATGATGACCAGCGGCGCGATGCAACTGACACCTGTCTATGATATTCAGCTTGCACTGCTGCAATTAATGCTCATTGGCATCGTGATGTTGATTGTTTTTTTCATCAATCATACTGTATTTCCCGGTACGCCCGAATCCACTTTCTTGCGTGAGCTCGGCCGGTTAAGAACAGGGATTCAACATGGCTTGCAACAACTCGCCACACTCAACGAACAGGCCGTGAGCAAGAACAAAGGATTAACGTCAAAGCTCTATTCGTTAAGACAGGATCCGTTACGTTCAGTAGCCATGGCAGACGTTGCCATTGGTCGAATGAACTTGGCAGCCTACCCTGAGCTTAAAGCCACAGAGATGAAACGTGTCATATCCAACGCCTACATCACTTGCTTGATGTACCGGGCGTTCGAGGATAATTATCTGCGTTGGTTAGAATCCGCACACCATCACGCACTCGATAGGCTGATCACCGAGATCCTGACATCGCTAAGCGCGATTTTGGAAGATTCCACAGTGAGCGAAGAGATAACCTCCCATCAGCACAAACTTGATCAATTGCTGGCTGAACTAAAGCGTTATTTAACCGGAATGGATAGGGAGTCAAATTTACAATTCACACTGGCTGCAGAAAATGTAGATACCAGCTACCGATTGCTAATTTCGCTACAACTGCTCATTCGCTCCCTCAAGACACTTAGCCTTAGCGTGCAAAATAGCCAAGTCCACCATTTACGCTTTCAGCCATTTGCAATTTAACTTTTTAGCAATTTAGCGATAAAAAAACGCCACCGACAGCTCTTATAATAGAGAGCTCCATTGAGAAAATAGTCGGGTGGCGTTTATCAACCTATGGGATGTTTTGATCACGCTTATTGAATCAATCGAACCAGCAAGGTGCCCGGCTCACGCATCGGGTCAAGGTTCACGCTCAATACATAGCCGCTGGTCGGTGCATGATAGCGTTGGATTTCATCACCGAAACTGTCGTATTGAACTGCAACTAACTGACCTATCTGAACACGATCGCCAATCTCCACTTTGGGCAGTGCAAAACCGCCTAATGAAGCGCGAACAGTGAAGATGTTTTTACCTTCATAACATTCATGCTGAGGTTGGCTGATATCTCCTTCAAACACACCTTCTGATTTTAGAATGTTAATCACTCCATCGACAGAACGGGCGATCATATCTGGCTGAAGGACTTTACCTGCCCCCACTTCGACCGTAATTGATGGAATGCCACTACGGTTCCATACCGTTTCCAGCACACCATCATCACCCGGATCATCGAAGATACAGTCTGGATTCATCAGGCGAGCCATTTTCACAGCCTGCGGAATACGGTAATCCGCAAATACATAAAGCGGATAGGCTGCACCGCGAGTCTGGGTATGCAGGTCTATGGCGATATCCGCATTGTGTGCAAGCAAGTCATACCATATGGAGGCGATATAACGCTGGGCGGCATCACCTTCAGGGTTACCTGGGAAAATACGGTTCAAGTTGGTCGGCGATGCATCAGGGTCTGACAAAATAAAATCACGGGTATGCATCAGCATACCTGAGACATTCACGGTGGGGACTATAACCACCGTCCCTACCACCGCCTGCTCAGCAAGGTGTTGGATGATTTTCTGCGCGGTGATCACGCCATTAAGTTCATCGCCGTGGACACCGGCAGTAATCATCACCTTAGGTGCATTGCCAATCTGCTCGCCACGATACACCACAACCGGTAAGTGCCAACTTTGGCCGATGCCATTTTCCTGAGGACGGAACCAAAAACGATGGCAGCCCATAGGCAGTTCATCGACATCCAATCGGGTGATCACTTGATGGCCTTGTAAAACGTCATCGGTGTATCGGGTCTTCATTTCCGCCATTCTCTTCATCCCCACTCTCCATCCCCATTGTGTTGAATTTTGTCATATGCAAAAAAAATGGGCAGTTGCCTGCCCATCCACTCTAATCGATTTGCTAGCGATTACGCAAAGCCCATTACGTGTGCAGTCACTACGATGACGCTCGACAGCACGAACAGCAGGGCGATGAAGCGCCATACGAATTTCGCCCAGTCGCCCCAGTCGATACGACACACGCCCAATGTAGCCATTAGGGAAGCTGACGTCGGTACGATGATATTGGTAAAACCATCACCCAACTGGAAAGCCAATACTGCAACCTGACGAGTCACACCTGCCAAATCAGCCAGTGGTGCCATCAATGGCATCGTCAGTGCAGCCTGGCCTGAGCCAGAAGTCACGAAGAAGTTAAACACCGACTGGAACACATACATCAGCCAAGCCGCCATGACTTCCGGCAGAGAGCCTATAACATTACCGGCACTGCTCAGAATAGAATTCAGTACGCTAGCTTCTGTTGCGTCACCGCCACCACCAAGGATCAGCAAGATACCTTTGGCACTACCGACCAACAGCGCCGGAGCCAGCATGATGCTTGCGCCCTCTTTGAACGCATCAGCCATATCATTGACTGTCATGCCGTTAAGGCGGAACACTACGCCAATCAAGCCAGCGACAAAACCCATGGTAAAGAACTGGGAAGCGATTTCAGGAATGTACCAAGCATGGGCGACTACGCCCCAGATCACCCACACCATAGTCGCAACAACGGTGAACATGACAAGGGTATCGCCTAGGTTCCAGCGAGAAGATGTCACAGAGGCTTCTTGGTTTTTAAAATGAACATCGCCTTTGATGCTGAATGACTTGGTCGGATCTTTCTTCACGCCATTGGCGTACCACATGGTGAATGCAATACCGATGATGGTAAACATGATCCAAAGGCCGATACGTACCGAGGCACCAGAAAGGACAGGCACGCCAGCAATACCCTGGGCCACTGCAACCGAAAACGGGTTCATCCATGATGCAGCAAAGCCAATTTGGGTCGCGACGTAAGTCACCATCACCGTTGTGATGCCATCGTAGCCAATCCTGACCATCAGCGGGGCAATGATAATGGCAAATGCCACCGCCTCTTCACCCATACCAAATACAGCGCCCCCCAGTGAAAACAGGGAAAACAGCACAGGAATAAACAGGGATTCGCTGCCTTTAGTACGGTCAATCAAACGAAGGATGCCGTTATCAATAGTGCCTGTGCGCATCACGATGCCAAACGCACCGCCGATCACCAGCATGAACATGATAACGCCAATCGCCGAGCCCCATTTGGAGCCGGAGACCAAGCCCTCGAACACAAAGTTCATCAGGCCAATGCCGCCGCCACTGGCGAACAAACCAACGCTATTGTAAACCAGTTCGCCTTGCTCATCTGTCGCGTAAGTAAACGATTCAGGATCTAGCACGGTACGGGTCTTTTCAGCCCCGTCGGCGATGTAAGAAATATCTTGGGTTTCAAACATACCTGCAGGTACGACATAGGTAATTGCCGTTGCAAGCAGGCTAATAAAGAAGATCAATACCAGTGTATCTGGCATTTTCCAGGTTTTGTTTTGGACAACGTCCGTTGTTGTATCGCTCATTATAATTCTTCATCTACAGCTTAGAAATGAAGCATAAAATATCGATAATTTTGCATACAATGTCAAACATATTTTGCAAAATTGATACTTGCGAACATTTATCACCACCATGAATACTTTTATTTACTTTCAATCCTCAACAAAACAAAAAAACGCGCCATGGCTGGCGCGCTTTTATATTGATTATCAATCTAATAAAGTTGGTGTGATTAATTATCGCCGTTGAAATGCTTAACCAGTATTTCCGTCGGTTTCACTATTGCCACAATGGCTTCATCATAAATTTTCGCTGCATCATTCAATTTAACTAGATATTCATTTTGCTCTTGCTCGCTAAGTGACTGGTTGTTCTCCAGCTTGGCAATCAGAGCCTGACCCATCTTCGCGACCTCGATCGTCTTCTCAGCAATGACTACGCTGTCCACCGATGCCACATTAGCCGCCAAGATTGGCTTGGCGTTTTGTGCCGCGTCCATTACCTTCGCATAGTGGGCTTTCAATGCTTCCAACGCGTCTTTGTTACCGCCAGCATACTCGCCAACCAGCTCTTCCATTTCATAAACTGCATGGCTCTCTACCGGCAATGCATCAACAAAGCGGTTCAAGCGCTCGTATTGGTTGTATAGATCACCATGGTTCGGGGTCTGGATCCACTTCTCCCAGTTACGCGCATAGTACTGTGCAGGCTCGGTGTACTCTGAAAGAGCCACTAGCGGTTGAACGTCGTTGCCGTTTGCCAGACGCTTATACATCATCATGGCTTTGTTGTGATGCTGCAGACCCAGAGAGATCTCGGACCAACTATCAATTGCTGCCATACGCTGGTACATGCTGTCTTCGTCAGTCAGCTCGGCTGGCGACCAGAAGCGCTCGGCAATCGCATAGCTGCGAGGCCATAGGCGGTTTTCAACCGTCATCGTGTCGTAGTTTTCCGCCCAAGCTGTAATTTCACCACCCAAGATCAGTTTCTGCTGCTCCTCAGTCAGTTCTGCTGGGTAGCCGCCATTTGGCTCAGGGATCACAGAGCCTTCAATCTCTGTACCCGCAATCAGCTTGCCTGTGGTTGGCCAGCGGACATTACCAATCAACTGGTAGCTCGGCTCGGCCAGTTCTGCGCCATCGAAAGCAAGGTTGAACTCGGTGTATGACATGAAGTTGTCAAAATGACCGCGGAATACTTTGCCCGGCACATACTCAAGGATGTACACCTCTTCACGCGACTTGCCGTTGTAGTCGGTAAAGGCACGGAAGTTACCTTCTTTGTCTTCAATGATGGTGATCAAGCCTTTACGCGGGCCGCCCTTGGTACGTGGTTTCTCCCACTCGTAAGTGGCAAATTTCTCGCCGCTATGCAATTTGTCATCAACCGTGATGCCTGTTGGCATTGGGTCGTTGCGGTAGTGGTAGCTGGTTGGTTGCGGCTGATCGAGGTAGTAACCCGTTGATAGGATACCTTGGTAACCTTCCTGTGCTGCACGGCCAATACTGTCATGGCCACGCCAGCTTTGGATCACAATCGACGTCGGTAGATCTTTATGCCAGATTTCATCCCAGCCAATCATCTTCTTGCCGCGCTCATCAAGCATCTTCTCAACACGGCTGTTGAGGTAAGACTGCAGGCCATGGTTACCGTCTAGGCCCTTTTCTTTGATATAGGCTTGAATGTCTTCGTTTTCTGTCCACTGAGAGTAATTTGGCTCATCACCACCGATATGGAAGTACTCGTCTGGGAACAGCTCAACCACTTCGTCAAACACTTTACCTAAGAAGGTGTAAAGCTCAGGGTTCGTTGGATCCATCAGCGGAACAAACACACCCCACTCGCGCTGGTGCGGGTAGCTTTGGCCTTCGCCGCCAGACATCAGTTCAGGATAGGCATGGGCAACCGCCGAAGCGTGGCCCGGCAATGAGATCTCAGGGATCACGCGGATACCTAGGTTACGTGCATACTCAACCACACCACGGATTTCGTCTTTGGTGTAGTAATCACCATCAGAGGTCATCTGCCATAGTTTCGGATAGCTATCCAACTGGATACGGATGGCTTGGTCATCCCAGATATGCCAATGGAAAATGTTCATCTTCGCAGAGGCCATCGCATCGAGCTGGCGCTTGATCACATCGATTTCTACAAAGTGACGCGAAGTATCGTATGACACACCACGCCACGGGAAACGCGGTGTATCTTCGATGGTCACTTCAGGTACGAAATAACCGTTAGCGTCGGTTTCAACCAACTGAAGCAGGGTTTCGATACCACGAATCGCACCATATGGGCGCTCGGAGGCCAGTACAATCTTGCCGTTCTTGGCTGTCAGCGTGTATGACTCGTCGGCTTCAACGGTCTGTACAGCTGTTTTTGGCGCCTGATCGATATCGATCACCAGTGTCGCTTTTTCTTCACTATCCACATATGGATTTAGCATTGGTACACCGGTCTGGCGTTCAAGGCGTTTTAGCAAACGCTTGGCGGTGAAGGCAACACGATCAGACTGATAGCCTTTGATGAATACCTTGAAGTCACCATCAATCTCGACCTTGCCTTCTCGGAGCTCCACAGAATGTGGATATGGCATTAGATTCAAATCGGTATTCGGCGCGGCAGCATTCACTGCTGGCGACAACATGGCTCCGGCAACCAAAGCAGACAAGATCGTTTTTTTCATGATCATTCCTCAGACATACTCATCATTATTTATCGGGGCAACTATCCAGCATGGATTTGGGGTAGAACTGGATACCACTCTCACTCGCCCCTTGTTGGATGCCGAAATATTAAATTCGCCATGCGAATTAAACAGTGAGAAAAACCACAAATCACTTCTAGTTGTTTGATAGTTTCACACATAAATTGGGGTTTGATAGAAATATAACCCAACAAATCAATCACTTAATGCATGTTAGAAACAAAGAGGGCAACATATCTATTTTGTGATTAATTTCAAAAACTTATACCTTTATTCCATTCCCTAACAGGTAACAAATTATGAAATTAAGTCTTGTTACTGAGGTTAAGGAATAAGGTGATTGACGCACATCAAGCTAACTTTGAAATGTCACAACAACATCATCAATGAATGTCGAGTTGATCACAAAAATTGATTACTATGCGGGTTCTAAAATTTTTCGCTGATTGGACGAATCAATGTATAAACTGGTTGCCCTTGATATGGACGGTACACTGCTTAACTCGCAGAAGGCCATTTCTCCTCGAACTAAACAAGCTATTCAAGCCGCACGCGACAGCGGCGTACAAGTAGTGCTTGCTTCAGGCCGCCCGCTTGAAGGTATGACCAAATACCTCGATGAACTGGGTATGACAGGCGAAAGTGATTATGTCCTGAGCTACAACGCTTCTTTGGTGCAGCGCGTTGCAAGCAAAACGGTGATCCGCAAGCAAATCATGACCGGCCGTGATGCCAAAAACATCGCTAGCCTTGCTCGTGACTTCGGCACTTTCATTCATGCTTTTACCCCAGAACGTGGCCTGATCACTCCAGAGAACAACCCTTACACCGAGCATGAGTCGGTGATAAATGGCGTACCAACTACTGTGCTTGATTTTGCCGAGCTTGCAGATGACGAGGAAGTGATCAAGGTGATGATGGTTGCTGATCCTGAGGTGCTAACTGCGGCAATTAACCAACTGCCTGAGAGCCTCTACACTCAATATACCGTGGTGCAAAGTGCCCCATTCTTCCTTGAACTGATGAACCCGAACAGCAATAAAGGTACTGGCGTTGCCATGCTTGCTGAGCATTTGGGCCTGGACGCTAGCGAAGTGATTTGTATGGGTGATGCAGGCAACGATCACCACATGATCAAATACGCAGGCCTGGGTGTTGCGATGGGCAATGCCACCGACGATATCAAGTCGATCGCTAACCACGTTACCGACACCAACGACAACGACGGTGTGGCTAAAGTGATTGAAGAGTTTGTGTTGAAAAACGCATAAGCTAACTATTGGGGGTCAATGACAGCTATACGTCTTGGCCTCCTAATTATAAAAAACTATCTTCCATGGGAGCGTTTAGTTTTTATCACCCACAGAATTAAGCGGTAAATCCACCGCCCCACCTCCCCCAACCGGCTACGTGGATATTGGCTATATGCCATGAGAAATAGTCCTGACACTAAAATCATTGGCCGGAAATACCACAGTTCAGTAAATGCTTTTCTATTAATCGAGCTTGTCGATTCAACAGTAAAGTCAATCAGCTATAGAATTAGCTGGGAAAAAAACAATATTGCCCCCCAGAAAAAGACATGTTTCTTCTTAATTCTCATCACTCTTTCCATGAACGTCTCACCAAAGCAAACAAGAAAGGCCGATGACTCGGCCTTTCTTTTACACACCACTACTTATCGGCAAGGGCTATTCATCCCATAAGATAGGCACTGGCATTCCAGCCCTGCGCAGTGCTCAACTAGACACAGGTCGGGGAAAGTAACATTTGCAAAAATGGAAGCAGGACTCACAAGCACAATTATGCGATGAGATTCTGTTATTTCGTAAGGTAGGAAAATGTTATGTGCAAATAATTGCCCATAATATTAATTGCGGGCTATGCCTTTCATTAACGGCAGAAAGGCATAGGCCACTGGGTAAGCAATATCAAAACTTACTTCGAGTTGTCATGAGATCTCGTACTTTGAATAAGGCGATCGCGCTCATTGGTAGCACGGGTACGAATTTCATGCATTACATAAGTTTGCTGATCACGCGTCCAAGCCTGGCCTGAGTCAGGGTCAAACTGACGCGGCATCTCTACCCCATGAGGTAAAAACGCATCAATGCCGGCTCCACGTGCAGTATCAACCGTGCGCAGGCTGTGCTCATAAAAGGCGACCACAGCCGTTTTGCCCAAATTTGCGACCCCACCCGCCTTGGATACCGCTTTTTCCGCCACACCCAAGGTACAAAGATACTTCATGGTGCCTTTGCCAGAAAAGCGCGGATAGATAGCATGGAGATCTTGAGCTGGAATACGGTTACCGATGGCTTCGGCGAGCTCCCATTGTGCGTAAACAGGCACGCCGGTACGACGATATATAGACACCACCGTATCAGCAATTGCCTCATTCATCGGGCCAGGGTGTTGGTTCCCATTAGGGGCAACACGGTTACCAAAAGCAAAGGCAAGAATACTCTCTACCTGTGCTACCGGGATACTCTCTGCCTGCCAGTTCAGCAAAGAATCCATAATAAACTGTGCAGTTTGATCGGCAACATCCTTATTATTCAACTGCTTATTAAGCCTGTCGGCAATTGCCTGCTGCAACTGCTCATCACTCAGCGACTCGATAGGATCGAAGGTCGGCTGATACATCATCGCTGCCATAACCACATCAACTCATAGAAAATAAATAAGCGCCTAGTGGCATTAATGCTGCGATGAAAGTAGCGGGATAGCAGGCATAACGGCCATAGGCAATATGTCATCTTGCTACAGCCTAACTGCTTAACTTTACAGCGGGATGTATCAAGAAAAGTCATCCCGTCCGGTGGGGTGGATATTATTACCCACAGCTTAGTAATTGCGAATGCTTTTTGGATGCTAATGCCGTTTGTGTCTTAGATGTGATACACACTAATCGCAGCCATAACCATATTAGCGTTTGAAGTTTGAGAGTACAGAGGGGGATGAAAACCTACCGCTAAAACTGGGCTGACAACTTCAGCGATATGAGATCGCCCTCAGGCCTGTTTTCGACGTCCAGTTCATTTATCCATTTTAATTCCGCCCTTACCCGCCTTCCTGACCATTTTGACCGATAGCTAAGGACAGGCCCCAGCCCAACAGACTTGGCTTTGAAGCCTCCCCCCACAGCACCGCTGCCAGAGTCATCACTTATCTGCTGGTACCAGTAGCCTGACAGGCCAATCCCTGTGAACCCCCAAAGCAAAGGCACGTATTGGATCACCGTGGAATCAATATGCAGTTGGGTTCCTGTCTGGTAATCGGTGTCCTCATTTTTCGTATTCCAATCAATACCACCTGACAGGGTAAATTCTTGCCCGGTCACTGGTTCGATATACTGCAGCCAAGCAACAGGCGAAAAGGTCCAATAGTTTTTGCCGACATTGGCTAGCTTACCGGCCTCAAAGTTTCCTGTTGGCAGGTAAATATTGAAATGCAGTTCTGACTGCCAGTTTTCTGATATGGGGTAGGCCAGCATCAAAGGAGAAAACATAATGTCGCCAAGCCCGCTGCCCGACTCTTTTTGGCGTTGCCCTTGTTCGACGGCTGTTTGGTTGGCCGACACATCCAAATCCCGATAAGGCAAAGATAGGGCCGTTGCATATTGCCAGCCGCCTTTCAGCTCAATGCCTGGGTTCCAAACCATATTCAGTGTGTAGGTTTGATCCTTCACATCCAAATCAGTAACAGCCAACCCAGCCACAGGAACGATAAGGCTCTGCTGAGTCTTTCCCTCGTACTTGCTGGCATCAACAAAAATATTGACTGATTTGCTGGGAGGAATTTTATTGAACCTTGAAGACAAAGTGCCTGGCTGATAGTGGCCGCTTGCGCCTTCCTCGGCCAAGACATGGCTAGAAAGGCCCATTAGCGAGAACCAAGCCATTGATAACAAGCCTGAATTTAACGAACAAAAACAACTGGCCAAAGTGGCACGCATAGATGGCTTCCCTATCCCCCCAATAAATTGAAATATAGATGAAAAAGGGAAAATGCGGTGAACTAATACTGATATCAAAAAAATGAAAGTAATAGTCATATACCCAAAGTAACTTGGGTATATCCCTGTTTCAATTGGCAGAGCGGGGCTAACTGAAACAGGGGGTGACTGAGGTATTTAGAAATTCGTCAGGAAGTACGGAATCATCAAGGCGTTGACCAAGTCAATGAAGAACGCACAAACCAGCGGTACGATGATAAAGGCTAAGTGAGAGTTACCGTAGCGCTGCGAAACGGCAGACATGTTTGCCATAGCGGTAGGGGTTGAGCCTAATGAAATACCGCCAAAGCCCGAGCAAATCACCGCCGCATCGTAGTTTTTCCCCATAGCGGGAAACACGACAAAGATATTGATCAAGACTGCCACAATGAACTGCGCGGTCAGGATAGCGAAAATAGGCCCAGCCAAATCAATCAAGGTCCACAGCTGCATGCTCATCAGCGACATCGCCAAGAAGGTGCCTAGTGCAATATCTGCTATCAAAGCTATCGCGGGTTTTCTCGTCGGCCAACTGGTACCTGTAATACGGCGGAAGCCGATTTTGTGCACAATGTTGGTCATCACGATACCTGCAAACAAACAGGTGACAAACAAAGGCAACTGCAAGCCCATTTCAGCGATTGACTCATTGAGAAGGTAGCCAAGGATGACACAGATATGAATGGATAAAATGGCATCGAGGAAGTCAAAGCCGGTGATATGACCATTTGATGTATCATCCGCGAACCCGACATCGAGCGCTTCTTTTTTCTCCGGCTTTAAGTCGTAACGGGTGATCAAAAACTTGGCGATAGGTCCCCCCATCAAGCTAGCCAAGATCAAACCAAATGTGGCGCAGGCTACCCCTATTTCCATCGCATTGGAGATGCCATAACCTTCAGAAATCCGCGGAGCCCAGGCAATCGCCGTACCATGGCCACCAATAAGTGAAACACTCCCCCCCAGCATCCCTACCGGGCTATCAAGCCCAAAGGCTTTTGCCACGCCAATCCCGGTAAAGTTCTGTACCATCATGTAGCCAATGGTGATAGCAAGAAGGATAACCAGCGGCAATCCGCCCTTGAGCAAATCTTTAAGGCTGGCATTAATACCGATAGTGGTAAAGAAATACACCAACAGCACATCGCGGGCGACCAAATCAAATTCGATGGCAACATCAGATACGCTGTAGACAACCGCAATGATCACCGAAAACAAAATACCGCCGGTGACTGGCTCGGGAATACTGAACTCTTTGAGCGGCCTGAATACATTGTTGAGCTGGCGACCCACGAACAACACCAAAATCCCGATGGTGACGGCAAAAAAGGAGTCAAACCTCAATATGCCATTGACCCAATCCATTTCCATATAGTTAAACCCTTATCGTTCCTATAGCTTTCATTAACCCTAGCAAAACTCTAGTAAAAATAGCTGTATTAAGGTCAATAAACGCTGACTGGCACACAAGAATCAGTGTTATGAATTTCGAGACAAAGAAATTTGTGATGATAATGACCGCAATAACAAACCGCTATTCATTAAGCGTTAGTAAGTTATTATTGATTTCGATACAATTTATTTAATCGTTACAGATACTTGTTGAGTGGTTATTTATGTCCAATACCCGACCTTCTGCTTTTGCAGATGACCAAGCCATACTAAATGCCAAGCGCCATATTGTGATCCATGCCTTAAGGTCAGGCTTGGGCAGTAAGCTACTCACAAACACACAGTTCCACGAACGATATGGTATCGTCGCTGGCACCATGCAGCGTGCCCTAAAACAATTGAAAGACGCAATGGCACTCTCGACCCAATCCAGAGGCCATATGGGCCGTATCGTTACCCACATTGATACCGGGCTATGTTGGAACATCGCGAAGTTAGCCCCTGTTCAGCTGATAATGCCTAGTAGTGGTTCAATAGAGATCGATATTCTCATTCGCCATATTACGAATAAGCTCAGTAAGCTCAATATCCCCTACTTTATTGAACACCAGCCAGGCGGGGAGCATCGTATTTCTCAGGTTTTATCAGGGGATTATGACATCGCTTTAGTGTCTCTTGGTGCCGCACAAAATATGCCTGACCCTATTGATGAGAACCACATTAAAGTATTGGCAGCTGATACCTATTACTCAATTAACCGTCTCATCGCTGTCTCCGCTAAAGACAACCATAACCCGACACGTGTGGCTATCGACAATAACTCTTCTGACCATGTCCGCTTAACAAAAATTGAATTTCCCCAAGCCGAAGGGTTTGAATACGTTGAAACCGACTTTCGTCAGATCCCTGCAAGGATATTGAATAAAGAAGCCGATATTGGTCTTTGGCATATGACCTCAAGCCCCGTTTCGTTAGAGCATGCCGGGCTTTGTGCAAAATTGCTGTCAAAGCCAGAATCTATTGCCTCCCACCAAGAGTTATCTGCGGCGACACTGGTGGTTAACCCCCACAGGCCAGAGCTATTCGCATTGCTCAATGAAATCAATAACGAGGAAATTGTTCAAAGCTTAGGAAAAGCCTTCCAGCAAGAAGATCCATACCGTAAAGCCTTTAACAAGATTGGATAATGATTGGATAATGATTGGATAATGATTGGATAATGAATAGCTTAATAGACTGACGTAATGACTACCTAGCGAACAAAAAAACAGCCTAGACAGTGGTCATCTAGGCTGGGAACTATAATAACGCACAAAAATCTGTAATGGTTAATCGTATACAGGTTGAGCTATACCCTGGGGTTCATTGGCTGGCTTAGGAACAGCTTTTGGACGATGCTTTCTCACCAAGTCATAGTAACTGTCAATTTGAGAGAGCTTTTCTTCCTCCGTCCAATTCAGTAACCCTTGCATCTCCTGGGCGATGAGGCCTATTTGTTCAAGCCCCCCATCCTTATCCCAGAAGAAAGCGGAAGTCCTGCGAACCAACAGGTCTTTCAATGAACAAGCCGCCTCTTCCTGCACACAATAATGAACTTCAGCGGCCGTCAAATCCCGGGCTCCCAGTGCTTGTTTATATTGAGCTCCTTTGTCCCAATATTTAGCAATAAGGATACTATTGTGGCCATACCGAGACGCCCATGCCTGTGCTAGCCGATATGGCACACCACCAGCTTGCAATTTGGCGACTACCTCATTGGCGACATACTTCACCTTACCCGCGCTATTTGCTTGCGAGGGTTCACATGCTCCCGAGATAGGGATCTTGCTTGCCCGGTATGGCAAGAGATCTGGCCTTAGGTATTTGTTCTGATCTTGCTTGACCACTTTATCCAGCAGCTGTTTTGCCATCACCCTATTGCTGGTCAGCTTACCGCCAACGATGGAATATACCCCAGAATCACTGCGTAATATCTGATGCTCCCGGGGCGTTTTACTGTTGTTCACATCTTCGGCAGGGGCAATCAACGGCCTTAAGCCCGCCCAAGAACCAACAATATGATCTTCTGTGAGCTTTTTGTTGGGCATTAAATGGTTAGCCACATTCAAAAGGTATTGGATATCTTCCTTTTCTGGATGGACATTATTCAGATCGCCTTCATAAGTAGTATCCGTGGTGCCAATAAACACCCTATCATCTTGCATTGAGGGTATTGGCCAGACCGTCCGGCCATCATCCGGTGAACGCATAAAGACAGCGGAGTGCAATGGGAAGTCCTGCTTTCTCAGTACTATATGAACGCCTTTGGTCGGGCGTAATACTTTTGAGCCGCTCTGTTCAAAGCGCAGGATGTTATCGCTCCAAGGCCCTGTAGAGTTAATCACATAATGCCCGCGTATTACCCCTTGCTGACTTGTTAGCTTATCGACAACTTTGACCCCATTACATTGGTTGTCATTGAATGTCAGCCCCGTCACCTCGCAATGGTTAATAACTTGGGCACCATGCTCTGCAGCCCCTTTGACCGTATCTAAAGTTACCCTGGCGTCATCGGTCGATACGTCGTAGAACATTGCAGCGCCACGCAACCCCTCTTGCCTAAATTCTGGCTGGCGAGCTAACACCTGCTCTTTGCTTAACATTTTATGGCGCCGTTTGTTCCAGCTACCCGAAACAAAGTCGTAGAAGGTCAACCCGAGGTTCAGCAACCATTTCTTATCAGGCGTACCTTCATAGAACATGTATAGGAATGGTTGTACCTTGGTAAGGTGAGGCGCCAGCTTCAGCGCCATTTCACGTTCCCGGACTGATTCGGCAACTAAGCCAAACTGGTAAGTCTCCAAATAGCGCAAGCCGCCATGGATTAATTTTGAGGATCGACTTGATGTCCCTGAGGCAAAATCCTCTTTCTCCACCAACACAACCTTCAATCCACGCAGTGCTGCATCCCTTGCAGTGGCAGCGCCTGTAATACCGCCACCAATCACAACAAGATCGAAAACGGTACTCGATAGATCATGTAACGTCGCTCTTTTCATCACTTGCTCCATCCCTGTGCACGCTGAACAGCCCGGTTCCACATTTGGTATTGTTTCTCCCGTGTTGCTTTATCAACTTGGGGGACAAAGGTCTGCTTATTCCTGCCGATAGAAAAAGCCTCATCTTCGCTTTTCCAAACGCCTGCACCAAGCCCAGCCATCAAAGCCGCTCCTAAGCTGGTCGCTTCCACATTGCGCGGACGTATCACTGTGACGCCCAGTTGATCGGCCTGGAACTGTACCAGCAGGTCATTTTTCGCGGCGCCACCATCAACCGACATTTGCGTGATATCAAAGCCTGATATCGACTGCATGGCATTAATGAAATCACGAATAGAGTAAACAATGCCTTCAAGCGTTGCCCTGACAACATGGCCGCGGGTTGTGCCCGGCGTGATACCAAACATCGTTCCCCGGGCATAGGGATCCCAGTAAGGCGCAGATAAACCAGTCAGCGCAGGGACAAAATAGACACCGCCATTATCATCGACTTTGGACGCTACCGATTGCGATTCCGCTGATGAGTCAATGATTTGCAAACCATCACGCAGCCACTGGACGGCAGAGCCGGTACATCCCGCATAACCTTCCAGCGCATAATGGGTTCTTCCGTTCTTCCGCCACGCAATCTGGCAGCAAATGCCACTATTAACATCAATGACTGGCTTATCGCCAACTAACATATCAAGGAAAGTACCTGTGCCATGGGTGCACTTGATCATACCTGCCTTAGTACAACCCTGGGCAAACAGCGCTGAATGCTGGTCAGCAATAATGCCAGAAATAGGAACACTTCCGCCGACAACTCGCTCATCAGTTAAACCCACAACCGCAGAGTCATCGCAGACCTCCGGGAACATCGATAGCGGGATATTCAATTCCTCGAGCCATTCTTCATACCATTGCTCCTGGGTTAGGTCATAAGATCCTGTCACAGAGGCATTCGAAGCACTGATCACATGCTTTTCGCTGCCAGTCAGGCAATATACCAACCATGAGTCTATTGTCCCGAACGCTAACTCTCCCGCCTCGGCGCGCTCCCTGATGCCTTCAACATTGTCCATCATCCACTCTAAACTGAGGGAAGAATAAACAGGGGCTAGTGCCCAACCTGTCCGGCTATATACTTTTTCTCCCCATTGCTCCGCGAGTTCCTGAACCCGTCCTGCGGTTCTCGTGTCCTGCCAAACGATCGCCCTTGTCACCGGCTCTCCAGTATTGCGATCCCAAACTACTGTTGTCGCCCGTTGGTTAGTGATACCCACACAAGAGATATCATTCATCTGCAGTGAAATATGTTTGAGGGCTTGGGCTATCATCGCTTTTGCAGCAAGCCAAATTTCAGTGGCATCCTGCTCGACGCGATCAGGCTCAGGGTGATAGTTGGGAAATTCCGTATACGCCTGCGACAGGATCTGGCTCTGCTCATTGTAAATTAGGGCTCGAATACCTGTTGTCCCAGCATCAATTACCAAAATATATTTGCTCATGACTCACTCCTTGTATTCACTACTTACTAACGACCAGAGAAATTAGGATCAGCGCTGTTGTCATCGGCCATATTGCACTTGCCGGTGGGTCGATATGGGTATCAGCCCGGATTAACCAGAAACGTGCGAACAGTTGGCCGAGTACTGAAGCAAATAACCCAGAAACGGCACCGATAATGACGAGAAGGACATCACTTTCCACCACGCCAATAAACAACGAGACAGCCACTGCACTCACTAGGGTAATATGATGGGTTGCCGGAACAAGGACATTCATCGCTAAAAAGAGGAGGGATATCGCAGAAATGGCAAAGCCTAAGAAAATAACCCCGGGAGCTTCCGGATAAGCCTTTAATAATTCCAGTGCCGACCATGCCGACATCGCGCCCACGAACGCCCCCAGTATGATTGTCATCGGGAAAGTATCTTGGTAAGCAAGCCACGAATGCTGTTCTGAAGTTTTAAAGCGGTCTAACCCATGCTTACCCTCACAGTGCTGACCTATAATCCCGCACTTACTGAACATCAAACGTGCCGCTATCGCAGATAATACGACGGTTAAGGCGACTGAATCGGTATTAGCCCCAATACCTTCTATACCCGCAAGGATAGATTGGACCAAATACCCCCCGAGGCCAAAAGCACCACCGACCATCAACACGCTCGGCCTGCTGAGGCTAACCAATGGCGTAACGATATCTCGGCCATTTGCCAGCCAACCTTTGTGTGATGCATAAGCAGCTGCTGCAACACCACCAGCAAAAGAAATATGGGGCCCGAATACTGGCCCAAGCCCAATTAAATCAAGGAATGCGGAATCACCACTGCCGATAATAATGGCAATACCGACAATAATCGCGATCCCCGTAAAAACAAATGCCACCAAGCCGCCAAAAACGGCGCCTAAAAAACCTCCGGCGAACGATCCGAGTAAACCCATGACACTGATATTGAATAAGCTATCCATCTTTCATGTCCTTTTTTAGTTGTGTAGGGTGAGCCTCATAGGCTTATCTTCTCTGTCTTTTTTCAGCCAAGGCTCATTAGAGGGCCGGCAGGCATCCTTATCTACCTGCCGGTTTGTAACTGGTAAACATCAATCAAGACCCAATTTCCCTGGGTTGAGAATCGCATTTGGATCAAGCGCAGCTTTCAACTTACGCAAGATGAGGTGAGCTTCGCCAATTGAGCGGCGGCTGTATGGAGAGCGGGCTAAACCACCGCCATGGTGATGTGAGAGTTCTGCACCATGCTTGATGCACACTTCCATTGTGGTTTTCCAAATTTCTTCCAGCCGAGCGACTGCAGCTTCATTATCCGCTTCCTGACCAAGCAGAATGACGTACATAGACGTCCCCTGGTTGTAGATATGCGAGAAATGGGAAATAACCTCATTGGCTAACGGTGAGAGAGCTTGCTTTAAGTCTGCCCATAATGGATGGATGGAGTCCCAGTTGTGGGCAATCTCGATGGTTTCACCAAAGCCCCCTTTTGTCGCCAGCAAATTCTCAACGGTTGAAAAATCAAAACGACGATCCATCCAGCCAAGCGTGCCTTCGGGGCCGATCGCCTTACCACCATGCTTTTCAGCTAACTGGTGCAGGACACTTTGCTCAGCATCAACCATGGTCGACAATCCCCGGCTTCCTAGGAACAATACTGGAGAGTCGAAACTTTTATCCTGCATGGCATGCTTTGCTTCCTCGGTATCATAAAAACGAACCAGGAAAGGTTTCAGGTTTGACGCTGTGATTTCCCGCATCAGGGCCAAACCGTCTTTGACCGTCGGTATGGCGTAGGTCATGAAGGCTTCAGCTTCCATTTGCGGGAACACTTTTAGGGTCACTGAGGTAATGACGCCTAATGTGCCTTCTGAACCTAGAAAGATCTGGCGTAAATCCGGTCCCATCGCCGCCCGTGGATTAGCTTTAAGTGACATTTTTTCACCCGTTGCCAAAATCACCTCATAGCCAACGACCAAGTCCTCAATGCCACCGTAAAGGGAAGAAAACTGCCCAGTTGCTAAGGTTGCCAACCACCCGCCAACCGTTGAACGATACAGTGACTGGGGAGAATGGCCTAGTGTCCACCCTTGTTTTTGAAGTAAATCCTCGAGATCCCCACCATTTTGGCTACAAGTCGCGGTAACCGTCATGTTCTCCTCATTGAGGCTGAACTTACTGGGGATCTCTGAAATATCCAAGACGATCCCACCTTTAGTTGGCAGGGGCTGTCCAGTTACCGACGAAGCCAAAGCCCTTACGGTCACTGGCACTTTGTCCTCATTGGCCAGTGCCAGCACTTGGCAGATATCGTCATCACTTTGAGCTTTGACAACAATGTCAGCCATATTTGGGTGCTTATCTAGCAAATTGAGTTTGGTCATCAATGGCCAGGTATCATGGCTGCTAGCCTCAAGGTCTTGCTTCAATGTCGATACTTTCGCTGAACCTAATGCTTTTTCGAGCTTCTTTTCAATTAACGGATAATCCAACATAGCCCCTCACTTAACTCATCATCTGGGTATTCACGGTTAGGTATGAGTCTCTGGTTCACTCTCTCTGACTCAATAATCATAATTTGGAGTATTCAATAAATTGACTATTGATCTATAACTATTTAAAGTCAAAGTGAACTTTCTAAAGTGAGATACATTGCACGTTATTGTTTACAAATTGACCAAGGCGAGGATTTAGGCGCTTGTTGGCAAATGTTCAGAAGGGAATCGCATGCTTACAGATCTTGATCATAAGTTCAGCCAATCACAACCAGCCCTTGACGCTGCAGCGATTATCAAGCGTTGTGTCCACCGCGGCTTTTGCAATGCAACATGTCCAACATTCATTGAGTCTGGCATCCAAAGCCGTGGGCCGAGGGGGAGGATTTATTTAATTCGAGATTATTTGCAGGGAAAAACGCTAACAGTAGAGCAACGCAAAGACCTAGACTTATGCGTCGCTTGCCGAAGTTGTGAAACCACCTGCCCCGCAGGTATCGAATTCGGCCAACTGATCCACATTGCCCGTAGCATGCTTGAAGATGAATATCCCCGCCCTTGGAAGGAACGGGCGTTACGCTGGGCAATAAAGCAGGTTCTCCCCTACCCAAATCGATTTTCATTGGCACTCTCTATCGGCCAACGATTAAAGCCTATTTTGCCTAGCCCTATCGCGATAAAAATCCCACCAACAAACAGCAACAGCAACAGCAACAGCAACAGCAAACCACAGGTACCCGTCGCGGTTAAGGAAGATCAATTACCCAAACCGGTTAATAAGCACAGGTTCGTGATCTTACTCACTGGCTGTGCGCAAGATGTAGTGCAGCCTGCCACCAACCAAGCCGCCATGGATTTACTGTCGGCTTTGGGGATTGATACCCAGCAGCACCCTGCCGCACAATGCTGTGGAGCCATTCATGCCAGCCTTTGCGATAACAAAAAAGCACAGCAACGCATGAAAACGAATATCGATGCATGGTGGCCATTGATTGAGCAAGGGGCGGAAGCCATTATTTCAATGTCTTCGAGTTGCGAGCTTATGGTGAGGGAATACGTCAAACACCTCGCTGACGACACAGAATATGCCGAGAAAGCCAGTGTTGTGAGCAAGCTTACGAAGAATATCGGTGAAATTATCCTGACAGAAGACGAGCAGCTTTCACACTTCACGCTAAATGGGGAGTACAAAAACTTAGCCTTACATACACCCTGCTCACTAAGGAATGGCCTACGCAAAGATGAAATCCCCAAGCAAATCCTCAGCCAACTTGGCGCAACATTCTCTGCTATAGAAGACAATAAAATCTGTTGTGGATCAGGCGGTACCTATTCTTTGCTACAACCAGAGTCCAGTCTTCAGTTAAGAAATAACAAAATTAAAGCGCTAACCATTAACCATCCATCACAGATAGTCACTGCTAACCTAAGCTGCCAATTGCACATTGGTTCGGGCTCAACACTGTCAATCTCGCACTGGATAGAGTTGCTCAAGGTGAGAAAAAACACCTGAAGGCATTAATTAATAGGAAAAGCCAGCAAGTCTAACTTACTGGCTTTCCATTTTATTCCAGATTTGAATCGAATTAGATCAGTGACTCAATGCCATAGTCTTTGCCGTAGTGCTCAACCACAAAGTCGATATCTTTATCGCCGCGGCCAGAGAGGTTAATCAAAATTGACCCGGTTTCACCCTGTTTGGCGATTTTCAGGGCATAGGCCAAGGCATGGGCTGACTCAATCGCTGGGATAATCCCCTCGCAGCGTGATAGCTCAAAGAAAGCATCTATCGCTTCCTGATCATCCGCGGTACCGTAGTTAACCCGGCCAATATCTTTAAGGTAGCTATGTTGCGGTCCAACCGACGGATAATCCAAGCCACTAGCAACTGAGTAGACTTCCTGAGGCTCGCCCTTCTCGTCTTTTAGCATGTAAGACTTAAAGCCATGCATAATACCCGGCTCACCCAACGACAAGGTTGCCGCATGCTCACCGACTTCATCCATAGAACGGCCTGCTGGCTCGACCCCGTGAATAGCCACATTCTGATCGTCCAAGAACGCAGTAAATAGCCCCATCGCATTTGACCCGCCGCCGACGCAAGCCACAAGGTTGTTAGGCCGGTTTCCGGTCATCTCCTTGAACTGAACGCGCGCTTCATTTCCGATGATCGACTGGAAATCACGCACCATCATAGGGAATGGGTGCGGGCCGACTACAGAGCCGATAGCATATAGCTGGTTAATAGGATCTTTGAGGTAAGCTTCAAACGCAGCATCCACTGCTTCTTTGAGTGTTTTACGGCCATGGGTTGCCGGGATCACATTGGCACCAAGGATACGCATCCGAACGACATTCGGGTGCTCCTTGGCGATATCCACTTCACCCATGTAGATATCACACTCCAATCCAGCCAATGCCGCTGCAGTTGCCAGAGCCACACCGTGCTGGCCAGCACCAGTTTCGGCAATCAGCTTCTTCTTGCCCATCTTTTTAGCTACCAGAGCTTCACCCAAGCAGTGGTTAATCTTGTGGGCACCAGTATGGTTGAGATCTTCACGCTTTAGGTAAATCGGCGCACCATATTTCGCCGATAAGTTCTCGGCATGGAAAATAGGGCTCGGACGCCCGACAAAATGCTTGTAAAGACGCGCCAATTCTTCTTGGAAGGCGGGATCCTTGCGACACTCATCATAGGCAGCCGTGATCTCCTCCATCACTTTTTGCAGCTCTTCGGGAATAAAGCTGCCGCCATATTCACCAAAATAACCTTGAGCATTAGGTAAAGCGTGATCAAACGAGTTCTTCATGGCTTCCTTGTCCTATTCAATGAGTACACTCCGTCATAATAAAGCGTTACATGCCATGGTTGAATAGTGACAAGGTAAGTATTTAGAGTAAGTGTGATCCCGAAGAATAATATTTTGAGACAAGAAACGAGTATTACTAGCCGACTCTCTTCAAATGAAAAGCTTTAGTACTCAAAAAACTATAAATGTGGTTTAGAAAAAGAAAGCGGCTCATAAATTACCTACTTGTTCGACGCATTCTTGCATCCCTTGGCGTTAGATTAAAAACTTGCTTAAACTTAGTAGAGAAATAATTACTGTCTTGATATCCCACATCAAACGCGATTTCTGTAATGGGTTGGTCGGTATAGAGAATATCGGAGAGGGCTTTACTTGTTCTTGTGTAATGTAAGTATTGATTGAAGTTCATTCCAGTCAGCTTTTTGATACTACTGGTTAGCTGACGAGCAGAAAGTTGCACCCGTTCCGCTACATTTTCAATTTCATTTAAGTCTGCATAATTTTGATTAATATAGGACAAAGCAAAGATCACCCTATCATTGTTATTCAGCAGATTAATATCTTTGATTTTCCCTCTCCACAATTCAACGATAATCTGCTGAAAAATTGATTGGGCGATAATTTGAGATTCTATGCTGTCAATATGCGATTCAACATGCAGCTGCTCAACCAATTGATCGACGCGTTTCGCTGCTTTCTCGTTGATAAACCAGCCATGATCATCGTCAGAATCATAAGGCATGAAGTCTTTAATCGCAGAGTTTAATGACAATTTGTCTTTTTCAAAAAGGATATTGCTTAGGTATAGATCATCCACTTGATCGAAAAGATGTCGATCTTCTTTTTTCACAAAGCACACGTAGTTTTTACTTAAATTCATGGGAACGTCATTCATGACATGTGTGCCATTACCTGCTGAGACAATGATTATCTCTTCAAAGGAGTGAGCATGTTCAGGAAAGGGCTCCTGAGGCGTTCGGAGCTCTGTAGTTACTGGGCAGCTCGAATTTAAAAAGAACTCATTGGACTTTAAAAAGATCATATCATCACCTCTGTTTGACGACTTTACCTTAGAGTGTTTTTCTCTACCTTTCTAAGCAGATGCTCCCACTTTTTCTCTGATCTTTTGCTTTTTTATTAAACTGTGAACACGCAATTGCCGATCTCCATAAATTCACTATCCAAATGAGAGTACTGTGTTATTTTGCCAAGGTTATAAATTCTGGGGTTTGTAAGCTAACCACAACAGCCCTCAATTAGGGCTCCTATGAACCAGCAATGTATAGCTTAACCAATGACAATGGGTCGATAGGAAACAAAGGATATAGCAATTAAAGCTTACGAATGGCAAGGAGACGACGATGTCTACAACAATAACGGCGACAGAAGACAAAAAGATAGAACTCAGTGAATATGAACAAGAACGGGTACCCAAACACAAATTGCTTGGATGGCGACACTTTCTGGGCACCTACTCCGGCGAACACGTAGCCGGTACCGAATTTGTTATTGGTGCAGCCTTTGTAGCATGGGGAGCAAGCACCTTTGACATTCTAATGGGTTTGCTCGTGGGTAACTTCATGGCAGTACTTACTTGGGCACTCATTACCGCACCAATTGCAACTCAATCACGTCTTACCGTATATGAGTACCTCAGAAGAATTGCGGGCCCCGGTTTTAATAAAGTATACAACGTGGTTAACGCTGTTCTTTTCTGTGCTTTGGGTGGAGCGATGATTACCGTCTCAGCCTCCGCAGTGCGAATATTGTTTAACATACCAGCACAAACCCATTGGTATCCTGACAGTGGCGCCTTTGTTGCGGTTGCTTTGGCCGTTGGTGCCATCGTTGTAGCTATTGCCGTTCTTGGTTTTAAAAAATGCGCGCAATTTGCGACGGTATGTTCGCCCTGGCTATTGGTCATCTTTGTAACCGGCGGCATGGTATCTCTTCCGGCACTGAGCTATTTTGGTAATGGTGAAACGTTCACTGGCTTTGGTCAGTTCATTTCATTAGCAGATCAATACATCTGGACCGGACAAACCCCAGACGGTTCACCTTCTTTGACCTTCTGGCAAATTGCTGCCTTTGCTTGGGTATGTAATCTCGCCATGCATGGCTCATTAGGTGATATGGCTCTTCTTCGCTTTGCCAAGAGTGCAAAGTATGGCTACTTCTCTGCCTTTGGCATGTTCTTTGGCCACTACGTTGCATGGATTTGTGCTGGCATCATGGGCGCTGGTGCAATGCTGTTGCTCGATACCAATATGTCTAACTTAGATGCTGGCGGGATCGCTCATGCCGCGCTTGGGGCTACAGGTATTATTGCGGTAATCATCGCGGGATGGACAACATCAAACCCTACAATTTATCGTGCTGGTCTCGCAATTCAAAGTATCTTCCCTAACAAATCTCGTGCCTATATCACGACCATTGTTGGTGTAGTCACTGTCATTATTGCTTGTTTTCCTTTTGTCTTTACCCGACTTTTGGATTTTGTAGGCTACATGGGGCTGCTTCTCGCCCCCGTAGGCGCAATCATTGTTTCAGAGCACTGGGTGTTTAAGAAAATTGGCCTCACTCCACTTTGGTCAAAATACCAAGGTAACGACCTCAACAAAGCAGCATTAATGACATGGGCAATCGGTGTGGTATTTGCGGTCACTTGTGAACGACTCGGTATCCTACATTTGTTCTTCTTATTTGTGCCAACCTACTTGCTATCTATGGCTGTTTATATTGGTCTAGCAAAATCAATGAGGGCAGCTGAAGACTACAGCAAGCAAGAAGCTCAATATCATGAAGAACTCAAACGAGAGGATGAACGTCATGCTATCGAAGCCAAACAAGAAGAGCTACAAGAGGACACCATCAAACAAGCAAGTACATTAGAAAAAGTAACCGGGGTGATAGCACTAACTTCCTTGGCAGCAATCTTCATCTCGGCAGTTAAAGTATGGGGAGCCGGAGGTGATTACCAAGTAGCATTCCAGGCATTTAAAGACTTCGCGATTTATCCAACAATCATTTACTTCATCGCTGCAACAACATGGATCACTCAGCGTGATAAATAACGGAGAGTAAAATCGTGAGTAATCTCATTCGTAAAGCCTTTGTCATGCAACTCAATGAGGGCTGCAAAGAAGAATACACAAGACGGCATGATGAAATCTGGGCTGAACTCGTTGATGTGCTAAAAACCCATGGTAGTCATCACTACTCCATATTTTTCCATGAAAAAACACATCAACTTTTTGGTTATGTGGAAATAGAAGATGAAGCACAATGGGAGGCAGTTGCGAGCACCGAGGCATGCCAAAGGTGGTGGGCATTTATGCAAGATATCATGGCAACCAACCCTGATGATTCACCCCAAGCAATTAATCTTGAACAGGTGTTTTATCTCAATTAATTGTAGATAGTTATTTTAAAATCATATAGTTGAAAGCCAAGCTCTACCTTTGATGAGTTTGGCTTTTTTGTCATTACAGAAACCAATAACCTTTATATCCCCTACTTTGTCTGTCACAAAAAAACGAGTTATAAAAGTTTGAATCATCGCAAGAGTTCCTTGGAATAAATGCAGCTCAAACACGTTTTAGCGCCATTTCTTTAAGTTAATAACAGCCCAAAAACAGTGTAATACCGATAAAGAACGAGAGGTATTAATCATTATGAATAAAGCTGTGATTGCAATCGACCTAGGGGCGTCAAGTGGCCGTGTCATGGTTGGGTATCTCAACAATGAAAAATTAGCTTTAGAAGAATTCCATCGGTTTCAAAACCAGCAAGTGATGCATGGAAATATATCCTGTTGGGATCTCTACACAATCTTGGAAGAGATCAAAATCGGCATCAATAAAGTCATCACTTCAGGCACCGAAGTGATCTCGTTAGGGATCGATACATGGGGCGTTGATTTTGTTTTACTCGATAAGTTTGGTCAACATCTAGGGGAATTTGTCAGTTATCGCGATGCTCGCACCGAAGGTGTATTAGACCGATTGATTGATAACACCCAACTTTCACGCGAAGAAATCTATAAACAAACGGGTATTCAATTTCTACCCTTCAATACTCTATATCAACTGCGCGCAATTGCCGATCAGCAACCTTCATGGTTTAACCGTATTGATACCCTGCTATTTATCCCTGACTACTTAAACTACAAGCTGACAGGGGTTAAGCACTGCGAATACACCAACGCTTCCACCAGCCAATTGCTGGATTGCAAGGATAAAGCGTGGAATGAACAACTCATTGATGCATGCGGCGCTAAATTAGAGTGGCTGTTACCGCCACAAATGCCAAATCGGATCATTGGACAGTATCAAGTAGATGGTATTGACATCCCTGTTTGCTCTGTGGCCAGTCATGACACCGCTTCTGCAGTTGCAGCCACGCCTTTAGCCAACGAAAACATGGCATACCTGAGCTCAGGCACGTGGTCATTGCTTGGTATTGAAAGTGAGCGCCCATTTACCGGTGACCTTGCATACCGCTTTAATTTGACCAATGAAGGCGGTGTCGACGGACGCTATCGTGTATTAAAAAACATTATGGGGTTATGGCTTATCCAAAGAGTAAAAGCCGAAAACCCTGAGCTTAGCTTTGCTGATATCGCCAATCTTGCGCGCCAAGCTGAACCGTTCAAGTACTTAGTGAACCCAAACGATAACGACTTTTTAAACCCGTCATCGATGACTGAAGCGGTGAAATGCTGGTTCCAAAAGCACAATCAAGCGGGTCCCGAGACCTTGGCGGAAGTGTTCCGTTGTATCTATGACAGCCTAGCCCTTGCCTATAGCGTAGTCATCGCACAACTTACAGAAGTGACCGGACGAACTATCACTGAATTACGCATTGTAGGTGGCGGAACTCAAGATCAATTCCTAAACCAACTGTGCGCTGATGTTTGCCAAATCAAAGTGTCCACGGAGCCAACTGAAGCATCGGCTCTCGGTAACGTAGTAAATCAGTTTATTGCATCTGACGTTATCACTTGCCTTGAAGAAGCCCGCCAAATCATAGATGCCTCTTCTAACATCCACTATTTCACACCAAATCATGTTGAGGGGTTGTCTCTCGTGAAACCCCGTTTTCAAAAAATTACTAAATAGGGTCTGACAAGATGAACAAAGAACATATCACAGCAGCATATCAACACGCTAAACGCGTTTTTGCAGAGCTTGGAGTTAATACCGATGAAGCGCTACAACAACTGAATGCCACCCCCATTTCAGTGCACTGCTGGCAGGGAGATGATGTCAAAGGGTTTGAATCTCCCGACGTAGCACTTAGTGGAGGTATTCAGGCGACCGGGAATTACCCTGGGGCTGCAACGACACCAGATCAATTGCGAGCAGATATGGAAAAGGCCTTCTCTCTTATTCCAGGGAAAAAGCGCGTTAACCTGCACGCAATCTATCTCGATAGCGATGAAAAAGTGGAACGCGATGAAATCAAGCCTGAACACTTTGCACGCTGGGTAGAATGGGCGAAGCAACAGGGTTTAGGGCTAGATTTCAACCCAACATTGTTTTCTCACCCAAAAGCCGATGATGGTTTGACATTGTCACACCCAGATGAAGACATCCGTAACTTTTGGATTAAGCATGTAAAAGCCAGCCGTAAAATCTCCGAGTACTTTGGCCGAGAGCTAGATAGCCCCTCTTTTATGAACATTTGGATTCCCGATGGCATGAAAGATCAACCGGTTGATCGCTTACTACCTCGCCAGCGTCTTGCTGATTCATTAGATAAAGCGTTATCAGAAAAAATAGATCCGGCATTTCACAAGGATGCAGTCGAAAGTAAGTTATTTGGTATTGGAGCAGAAGCCTATACCGTAGGGAGCAATGAGTTCTACTTAGCTTATGCCGCAACAAGAGGTACAGCCCTTTGCTTGGATGCAGGCCACTTCCACCCAACCGAAATGATCAGCGATAAAATCAGCGCTTGCTCTATTTACGTTCAAGATCTCTTACTGCATGTGACACGTCCAGTTCGCTGGGATTCAGATCACGTTGTCTCATTCGATGATGAAACTCAAGCCATCATGCGTGAAATCGTTCGTAACGATTTACTGAGCCGAGTGGCTATTGGCCTGGATTTCTTCGACGCTTCCATCAACCGAATTGCCGCATGGGTCATTGGTACTCGCAATGCACAAAAAGCGCTGCTTAAAGCATTACTTGAACCAACTGCGAAATTAAAAGCTGCCGAGGCATCATTTGATTTCACCACACGCTTAGGTCTCACAGAAGAAAGCCATTCATTGCCGTGGGCTGCCGTCTGGGATTACTACTGCACGCAAAACCATGTACCTCTAGGTTTCGACTGGATGCGTGACGTTAAGGACTATGAAGCGACAGTCAATCAAATGCGCTAACCCCAAAGCACACACAGAGGTAAAGAGAGCCCTGAGCTCACTTTGCCTCCTCCATGTGAGGCTGTAGCACTTAACACAAATTGAATAAAAAGGTTAAACACAAATGTTTGAACTAAATGAAGCAGTCAAAAGCGAAATTAATAAGGTAACGGAAGTTTCACAGTATTTATGGCAAAGAGAATGGGCGGAGCGTAATGGTGGGAATATCTCTATTGATTTAACAGATATCTATGGTTCCGTCGACTCAGGTTCTCCAGTAAAACCGTTACCATTCCAGTACCCATCAAGCTGCGCTAATCGCGTTTACTATGTAAAAGGCACTGGGCAACGCATCCGTGAGCTAAGGAATGCTGATTATGCTGGGTGTATTCTAAAAATAAATGACCAGGCAACCGGTTTTCAGATCCTTTGGGGTGGGACTGCATCCGACTCTTTTGCCCCAACATCTGAATTTATTAGTCACGTGAAAATTTTAGAAGCCAAACGCGCAGTAGGGTCTCCTCACAAGACCGTTGTACATACTCATCCACTAGAACTTATCGCCCTGTCTCATCATTCCGATATCTCTAAAAGTAGTGAGTTGTTTACACACTCATGTTGGCAAATGTTGCCGGAAGTAAGAGCCTTCGTACCCAAAGGGATTGGTATGATCCCATACTGCCTACCTTCATCCGAAGAGCTAGCTGATAAAACAACAGAGTCCTTGCTGGATCACGACGTCGCAATTTGGGAAAAACACGGAGCAGTTGCTGCTGGGGATGATGTTCTTCAAGCCTTTGATTATATTGATGTCGCAAACAAAGGTGCCAAGCTATATCTGATGTGTCTTGCTTCGGGTTTTCAACCTGAAGGTGTATCAAGGCAAGATATGGAAACTTTAAAACAAGAATTCGACTTGTGAGGTAAATATGTCAGTTTTTACACTCGCTTTCCCAAAGATAAACCTATCAGGAATAGGGGCTATTGAAGCGCTGATTAATCGCCTCAAGACGGAACACAGTAATAAACCGGGGTTACTCATCTGCGATCCTGCGATGGTTGAGCTTGGCTTTGCCAATAAGCTACTTGAAAGCTCGCTCAACCTCACCTTGTTTAGCGATATTCGCCCTAACCCAGATACAAACACGGTCAATCAAGCACTTGATAGTTTTGTAACCAACAAGGCGTCATACATTATCGGGTTAGGCGGAGGTAGTGCTATTGATACTGCCAAAGCTATTCGTATTTTGTCGGCAAACGAAGGTCCAATCTCGAGGTTTAATGGTGTTGATATGGTAAACAAGCTTGGTGCGCCACTGTATGCCATCAACACCACGGCGGGTACCGCTGCAGAAGTAACAAGCAACGCCGTGATCACTGATACTGCCACTCGGGTAAAACACGTCATCATTTCAGATAAAATCATCCCTGAAATTTCAGTCAATGATCCGAGTGTAATGCTGGATATTCCAAAAGAAATCACCGCGGCGACAGGAATTGACGCACTAACCCATGCCATTGAGGCTTATGTTTCCGCCGGGGCACATACTTTAACTGATTACGCCTCATTAGAATCAATCAAGCTCATCGCACAGTATCTACCAGCTGCTGTTGATAATGGTGAGGATGTTGAAGCTCGACAAATGATGGCGCATGGCCAATTCATTGCAGGCTTATCATTTAATAGCGCTGGCCTCGGCATGGTTCATGCCATGGCTCACCCAGCCGGTGCGCACAAAGACTTACCCCATGGCGTTTGTAATGCAATATTATTGCCTATTGTTTGTGAGTTTAACCGCCCTTATCGTGTTGATAAATTTGCTAAAGTTGCTTGCGCGATGGGTGTTGATACCTCAGACATGAGTAATGAAGAAGCAAGTCTCGCAGCTATTGAAGCAATGAAAGCCCTAAACAAGCGAGTAGGAATACCTTGCGGATTCGCTGAATTAGGCGTTGAAGAAAGCGATATTCTGGAGTGGGTTCCTGATGCAATGCGTGATCCATGTGCAGGAGGGAATCCTCACCCCATGACTCCTCAGCAAGTCATCCAATTGTACCGACAGTCACTCTAATAATAATGACTGCTTCCAATGCAATCACACTTACGGCCTATTTATATTAGGCCGTTGTTTATTGGCATTTAGCGAAAAGTACAATCTACCAGCTCCCCCCTTACCAAAAATTATTAATAGGCATTCGCTTATTGGGCTAATCAATCCACAATAAACACTCCATTGTTGAAGAGCTCATTGATGATTTCATTTGAGGTAGAGCCTGTTCCTAGCCCTAGTGCCGCGACATCGATGTTTTCTACCGCGATATTCTGCTGGGTGGTATCGCTCACCGCCACTGATAAGTTCACTGTCTCGTCAGCATCGATACCAGCCGTGATGTTATTGAGCAGGCGATCGAGATCCTCTATGCCGTTATCCGGCAAGATCTCTGCAATATCGAGCTGATCCAGATTGATTTCGAAGTCTTTCACTGTATCGGTAAACGGCGTACCGGAAGTGGATATATCCCCAGACTGCCAGATGAAGACATCAGAGGCACCATCACCGTTGCCGTTGAGCTCACCGCCCCACAGTTCATCGTTCCCAGCACCGCCAAGTAGCTCATCGCCGCCACCCGCCCCCACTAAGATGTCATCTGCTAATCCTCCCAACAAACGTTCATTGGCATCGCTACCAACAACAAGGTTCTCACCATCGTTATCCCCCGCGCCAACTTCATTACCCGTGTTAGCGAGATCATCAATACGAACACCTATCAGCAATTCGGTCGATTCGGCCTCACTGCCATCGATTTCCTGCGAGATACCAACTAGGGTCAAGCTATTTGCCCCTTCGGAAAGATCTGCCACGAAAATATTGTCGAGCTCACTGCTTGCCACCCGCCAGCTACCATCACCATTATCAGTGCCGATTTCAGTACCAGCGCTATCAACCAACCTTCCGGCGCCAAGGTTGCGGACTTCAACAAAAAGGGCTTCATCGGCATCAGCGGGGATCACTACCAACCCCAGAAGGGGCACCAAAGTACCTAGTACAGCCCGCGTATCTGCTAGCTGAGGAACCGTTAACTCCAGTGTCGGTGGCTCAGGTTTAGGGGTAACCGTGACATTAATCGTAGAGATCGCCTGCTGCGGCCCACCCGCCCCCACATTGCCATTATCGTTGGCAACCACAGTGATCACGTCATCGCCTTTGAAATCAGGGTTACCGAGGTAGGTGATCCCAGCCGCTAAGGCAGCATTAATATCGGCAAGGCTGCCTTCCAAGGTGACAGCGGCACTGCTATTGTCAGTGATGGTGACACCAGCGGTTTCAACTGCCGTCAAGCTGCCATTGTTTGCCGAGACAGTCACTGTCATCACTCCACTACTACCCGCCTCGTCGAAGTCGATATCGGTGACGTTAAGGCCGTTAATCACTAACGGTGAATCTTCCTCCACAGTCTGATCCCCTGTGGTTGGAAGCTCTGGGGCATCATTAATGGGGTTCACCGTGATTGGAACGCTATCGCTATCTTGCAGCGGGCCGCCTGTACCGGTATTCCCTTGATCGTCAGTGGTCATGAGCAAACTGTCATCGCCATTGAAGTTGGCATCAGGCTGGTAGTTGATACCAGAAGAGAGCAAGGTGTTGATATCAGTGATTGAGCCTTCCAAAGTCATTGTCTGGCTGCCATCACCAGTAATCACCAAGCTGCCTATAGGCGCACCTGCGGGCAGGGACAATATGCCGTTATCCACTTCAAGCACTACGGACATGTTTCCTTCGCTGACTTCATCCACATCCACATCGGTTACTTGCAGGCTATTGATTAGCAGTACGTTATCTTCATCGACTTCAAGGCTGACTGGCACTTGGTTTACCGGCGCATCGTTAACGGCTTCGATATCTAGGTTAATCGTCACGAACTGGGCAATATCATCCGTTGCCACATCGGTTTGGTCTACCGCACGGATTTCCAAGTCCAGCTGGCCATTCCAATTGTCACTGTTGGCATCGCCAGGGATAAACACCAAGCGGTCTAAATCCGAGCTATCGACCGTGACCAGCCACACTCCGCTGCCCTGCTCCGTTAACGTGCCCGTTACCCCATCCGGCAGGGCAATTTGGCTTGAATCGGGTACGTTACTGATTTGGATCTGCAAGGTTTCAGGCGGGTTTTCCGACACATTTGTGCCTGTCCCGGTGTAGCTATCACTGTCATCAAACGCTTCAATATTGAGGACAAGGTCGATATTGTCGTCTTCGGTGCCTTCTGCGGTTGGGGGGACATCAATATCCACCCTATCAGCTATCGGATTCACGACGACAGTAAAGTTTGCCGTGTTTTCGACTGGCAGATCCAGGCTATCTTCCTTGGAAAAAACCACAATCCCTAGCTCAACCGAACCACTAAAGTCTTTCGGAGGAATAAGGCCAAGGCTACTCAAATCGAAAGAATCGCTACCCGGCGGAACAGCCACACTCCACTCTCCTCCACCGTTATTGTCTGCACCACTGATGATAAACCCTTCGGGCACATTAACGATTTTTAGTGACAAGATTGATTCAGAGTCATCAATATCGACGACATTACCGCTAATTCCGGCAAAGCTGATCGACCCGCTGTCCTCGTCGCCTTCAATCGGTGTTTCGATCCCAATAAAGTTAATCTCATCGTTGACCGCAATCACTTCGAAAGTAATGCTGCCGTCAAAACTGGCGGTATCAGTTTGAATCGTTGCCCCGGCCGTTTCGTCATACTCAGCGGTATCAACAAGCGTCACCGAGACATCGAGCGATACATCGCCACTGAAGTCCTGCGGCGGGACATATTGGATAGCACTGAGCTCGCTGCTGTCGGTAATGATCAGGCTAGTGACCTGCTCTCCCGCGGCATTGAGCAAGAAGCCACCGGAGCTACCCACGCTGATCACGGCTTGTTCGATGGTCTCAAGCCCTTCCAAGGTTGTCGTGCTGATATCGGCGACCGTGGCGGTGACATCCAAAATAATGGTGCCATCTTCGTAGGCTATGTCGGGATAGATAACCTCCGGCTCGCCGTCTTCAACAGGCTGGCGATCGGCATCGAGCCCCTGAGTTTCCACCACCGACACACCAATATCCGGCACACGCTCGTTGTCCCCTGTGCGTTCGGGAACATCAACAATCGGGTCTATCCGGACAGGTATCGTGTCGGTAACTTCGTTGAAATCACCACTTTCGGTGTCGGTGTTGACGTATTTCACATCCAACAGGAAGTCACCGGCAAAGTCCTGGGGAAGGTTCAATGTGATGCCAGACAGATCGACACTGCCATCGCCCTGCACGGGCACTTTGATCACATACTCACCAGTGACAAAGTTAAAGTCCATGCCAGAGATAGTCGCGCCGTTTGGCAGGCTCGCTGCGCTGATCACCAAGGAAAACTCATCATCTCCCTGGTTCTCGCCAACTGTACTGAGGCTAACAATTTGGTTGAGGAAATTCCCTAGGTTCACCGCTGTATCTTCCTCACCCGTGACGATAATGCTGTCATCAACAACAATATCAGCCGCCAGTTGGTCGTTGAGCGCATTACCTAGGAAATCAATCGTCAGCGTACTGTTGACGATTTCAGTGGTGCTAGGATTGACATCGTCGCTCTGATCTTGCACCTCGGCGGCAATCGCCACCACTACTTCACCCGTAAAGTCGGCGGGGGCGAGGATCTGAATATCATCCAAACTGCCTTGCGGCACTGTCCAACTGCCATCACCGTTGTTGATACCGCCGATCACCACGAAGTCGGCTTCGGGATCAGGGAAGGTGATCACAATAGACAAGATGATCTCATCACTGCTCGGATCGAGATCTTCAAATACGATCTGGCCATCAGAGTCAGGGCCACCACCAAGATCCAAGCTGCCATCAATAGACACAATTGTATCGACAAAGTCCGTAGTACCTGTCGGGATCACGCCTATCTCGGCATCCGGCTCAACCACAGCCTGAATGATGACATCCAAAGTACCATTGACCACTTGGACATCAGTTGCCGGCGAGTCGACATCGACTTCAGTCACCGTCACCTCAGTAGTAATCGCCGATGCGCCTGTCAGGTTTAAGTCGGAGTCTTCCGGTGCCAGTAGTTGCAACTGCGCCCCGTTCAACAACTGGGTCAATTGTGCTTCGGTTAACGTGACTGAACCTGTTGCATCAACCGCTAATGTGGTAATCGTGCCACCATCATTAATCTGCAAACCGTAATTCGCTTGGATATTATTCACCACCAAGCCGGTAATTTGCTCTTTGCTATCGGTCAATACCGGTTGCCAGTTAAGGTTAATCGGCTCATCTTCCAACCCGTTACTTTGCCTAGCGTAGTCCTCGGCATCGACCACGGGCTCGATATGGATCACCAACTGGAACTCAAATTCACCTTGGTCACCATCGTTTTCTGTCACCACAATATTGGCATCGAGCACAATATCCTCTGTGCTGTTCTCCGTAGGGCGAATACTGATAGCGACAGGTTGGTCAGGGTCGCCAATATCTTCCCCGGTCAGCTTCACTTCATAGCGAGGGAGGCCGTCATCATCAAACCCCACAAAGACCAAGGTTTGCTCGTTGCCCTCAGCATCAAAAATTCGGGTACCTTCAGGAATATTGGACACCACAAAAGTCAGGGTTTCGGATTCATCCAGCGGCGCATTGGCAATTTCCCCCGAGACCAAGCTGAAATCGAGAACCGCATCGGTATCTTCATCTATCGTGGTTTCAATACCGGGCACTTCGCTGCCGATAATCTCGGTCCAGTTACTACCACCGAGTTCAAATTCAGGTTCGTCTACCACACCGGTCAGTGCCACTTCGATAAACTGCTCGGGGGTGACCAATACGTCTTCGACAGTGTCGACCGTGCCGTCTTCAAGGGTAATATCGACCACATCCTTAACGACCCCTTCCACTTTGATTTGAAAGTCGACATTACTTTCCGGTACCGGGAGCAGCACGACCTGATCCAACTCCTCATAGAGAATTTCATACACGCCGCTGGCATCAGGGGTCAGCACAGTGCCATTTTGTGACAACTGCGCGCCATCAGGTAGCTCTGAAATACGCACAAACAAGGTTTCAACCCCGAAGTCATCATCGAGATCATCCAGCTCAGTCAGCTCGATAAGCGGAGCTAGGGCAATGGGCTCATCCTCAAGGGATTCAACCCGACTCACTTTCAGTTGGGCATCATCGGCAACAGGCAGAACATTGATCAGGATTTCTTCGGTAATTGCTGCGGTTTCCGAGCCCGGTACAAAATGCCCAAGCTCGGTGCTTTGTGCAGTGAGATTCAAGCGAATATCGCCGCTGAAGTTATCGATAGGATCTATCTCTATGGTGTCTACTGCCGTGACTGGCACTTCAAACACCCCCGGCTCTACTTCAGTGATCCCCTCACCAATGATCTGGGCTTGGCCTTCGGTAATTGTGATGAAATACGTCAACTCTTCAGAGCCATCAGTATCTTGCAGCAGCGCCTGGAATGACTCGCTGAGACTGATGTTATCGCCGTCTTCCTCGCCGTCGCCGTAATAAAATACCGCAGTATCAGCAAAAGCCGGTTGATCGGCAATGCCCAGCACACTGATAGACAAGGTGCCATCTTGCAGCGGCTGATTAACCCCATCGCTGGTCACCACTTCGGCAGTCACAGTGAAGTCCAGAAAATTGTTTGGCTCAAACAGGGTGGAATAATCAGGCTCTGGCACAAAAGTAACGCCTTGCAGCTCAAACACGCCATCGCCATCTGGATCGACAAATGCAGCAGGGTCGATCAGAACTTGTCCTCCGGCTGGCACAATCTCGGCACCGTTGAGAAAGAATTGGCCGTGGGGATCGGCGGGAAGAATGATAAACACATCGCCGATCTGCTCGCCGCGATCCGCATCGCCGATGTCAATCGACATATTGATCGGGATCCCTGTGGTGGGATCACCCAAAGATTCATCAGGGTTACGCCCCTGATCTTCGACCCCTTCTGAAGGCTGCACCACCAAGGTCGGCTCTTCATCGGTAATGGTGATCGTCAACGTGCTTTGACTGATATCGTTATCACCATCAGTGACTTCAAAATCCACATTGGCAACAATCGGCTCAGCACCATGGTCGAGATCGGATAGCGAATTGAACAGCACTTGCCCTTCGGTAGTGATCAGTAACTGGCCGAGCAATTGGCCGTCTTGGTTGACATCAAAACTGAAGAAGCCCTGTGCATCCGGTGTGCCTGTCAGCTCTTGCCGCACACCTTCAATAATGACCGCAGTGACTTCGGCATCATCGGCCCCTTCTTCTGGCACCGTGAGTACATCCAGGGTTTCTGTCGATTCCCCCTCTTCAATAGATTGGAAGGCCACATCTTGAGTTTGCGGGATGTCATCTTCAATCGTTACCGCAAAGGTGACAGCAGCGCTAGCGTCGTCATCTTGGTCGATCGCAGTCGCCGAGAACGTAATCGTCAGCTCAGTGTCATTCTCAGGCTGAACATGATCCAGCGCGCCCAGCAAGGTAAAGCTATAGCTATCATCGGCTGCGGTGCCCGTTGCACTAAACGCCAAAATGAAAATAACCACACCGTTAACTTGGCCTTCATAGGTATTGTTAGTGGCGTTGAACACCAAGGTAACCTGTTGCCCGCCTGCCGTTAGCGTACCGGCATTGGCAGTATTAAATGCATCGACATCGACTTGGTAATTGACGATTTCATCCGAACCAGAATCAATCGTAATAGTGCCCGTCGCCACCTGCCCATCGCCATCTGGATTTGAGCCCGGGTGGAAATCGCCTCCTTCATCAATATCACTTTCCAGTACAGTCACCGAGGTAATGGTGTCAATTTCCGGATCGGTTCCGTCAGTAATGGTGGCCGTGATAAGTGCAGGGGTTATAAGGAAATCACCATCGGTATCTTGCACCTGAATCGGCAAGTCGAACACTATGGTGTCGTCTTGCTGGCGCACCAAACCGGTATTGTCGGTTCCATTATGATCTAATGGCAGTAACTGAGTCACTGTAGTGGTGATATCAACCTGTTCGCCATCGGCGTTTTGCAACGCGGTGATCACTGCTGTCAGTACTGTTTCTCCCCCAGCAGTAAGAGTGAGAGTGCCCGAAGTCGCATCCCATGCTGCAGAAACAGGAAGGCCACCTGCGGTAATTTCCGCTTCGAACTCTGCGAGTAGAGTGGCGAGTTGGGCAGGATCTATATCAAGCGTATCTGGATCTAGCCTATCGACTCCGGCGGCGATCGTGATCGCCGCATCTCCAGAAACGGGGTAACCCTGTTCACCACCAGAATCGCTGTCATCGGGCGTCAGATCGCCCTCGGTGAAAGCAATTTGTGCCGTATTTCCTCCGGCAGGATCCGTTCCGTCTTCTATCGTTACCGTAATAGAACCCAATGCTGTGTCATTGTCTCGATCTGTTACCTCTACCGCTAAATCCAGTGTTGCGAGATCTGAAGCATCTATTTGGTCCAAAGGCTGCAGCTGAGTGACACTGTAACCCCCATTGATATCAATCGAGATTTCCAGCACCACAATATTCGGGTCATCAGCCCTTACAACCGTAATTTGATTGCCATCTACGCTAGATATCAGCTCAAAACCATTGCTGGTTAAGTTATTTAGAGAAGGTTGCGCGGCAGAAAAAAGAACAGAGATGACATCGTCACTACCTTGAATGACTTCGATATTGCCAGTTCCCGATGAGAGGCCGTCGGCACCTTCATTGAGAGCTAAACCAGAGTCATTGCCAAAGGCAGGATCATCGCCATCTTCGATATTGAGTGTAATAACACCTGTATTGGTATCGCCGTCATCATCGGTAACCAGCACATTCAACGGCAGTGATAGGGTATCATCAACAAGGTGGTCGAGGTTGTTGTTGAGGGTAAGGGTGTAGTCACCTGTCTGTGTCATGACTACCGTAAACACAGCCTGCGGGGTACCGTTAACTTCAATGAAGGCATTGAGGGTATTGCCACCGACCACTTCGAACTGCACCGGAAGGCCGTCGCTCAATACCCCCTCAAAAGCAGGTTGCTCATCAGTAAAGTTAATCGATGCCACCTCATCACTGCCCACATCGACACCAATTTGCCCCGGTGTCGGTGTGTTAATATCAGCGGTTTCGTTGACCGTAATACTGCTGCCTTCAGCCAATTCCGGTATTGGACCATCGGTAATGGAGGCCACCGCGCTGACCAATGTCGTTAGGTTATCACCGTCGACATCTGTGGCTTGCAAGGGAAGGTTAACCGCTATCAGCTCTCCGCTGACCGATACAAACCCCTCGCTGTTACCATTTGTATTGTGATCCAACGGAGCCGATTGGGTCACTGTCATGGTCAGATCGACATCCTGGCCATTAGCGGACTGTACCGGGGTAAACACGATAGTGAGCACCGGAGTGCCATCCCCAAAAACGCCAGCTAAGGTATTCGTTGCCACATCATAGCTGAACGTCAGTACCCCACCACCGCCAGAGGTCAACTCGCTATTTAGTTCTGCGATAATCGCTGCCAGTTGGTCTGGATCAACCTGGACAGATTCCGGCACCAAGCGATCTGATCCTGCGACAATCACTTCAAGCTGCTGCTCGGTGAGCGGGTATTCGCTCGGGGCTTGATTGGGTGGCGAAAGGTCAGGCTCAGTAAACTCAACCTCAATCGTGCCGCCGCCCGCAGGGTCATCACCGTCATCAATAGTAATAGCAATTTGCCCCGGCGCCTGATCGCCATCGTTATCGGTGATCACGACATCCAGCGGCACCACCAAACTGTTGCTGTCGGTATGATCCAGTGTGCCGCTAAGCGTTGCCTCAAACTCGCCATCACTGTTAATAGTCACCAGCAAGATGGTATTACCCAGAGAATCCACCAAGGTAATTTCACTGCCTACAGGCGTGCCACCAACCACTAAACTGACCGGATTGCCATCGCTGGTGAAACTCAGTGCGGCCTGTGTGTCAGTAAATAGCAAAGAGGCAATATCATCACTGCCTATATCAATACTGATCGCCCCTTCAACCACCTGGTTAGCGTCACTGGTTTCATCGAGGGTCACTCCGGCACCATCTCCCAAAGCCGGAAACTCACCATCAGTGATCGTCACCGAAACACTGGGGGGCTGAGAGAGATCGTCACCATCAGTATCCATTGCCATCAAGGGCAAAGTAAGCACGATTTCTTCACTGCTACTGGTGATATAGGGAGAATCGATGGCCGTATCAAGATGATCAAGGGGCTGAAACTGAGTAGCGATGACCGATACCGTTAGATCATCGCCATTGGCTGCCTGTACGCTGCTAATCTCAACCGTTAGCACCAAGCTATCACCAGTATCACCAGTATCACCAGGTAGGCGGGCTTCGAGTAGTCCGCTGGTCTCATCATAGGTCACCGCCAACGCTTCGCCTGCTGAGCTCAGCACCGCTTGCAGGTCAGCGATCACATCATCGCGCTGGGTCGGGTCTAGGGATATCGAACTCGGCTCCAATCTGTCTGCACCCGCAACGATATTCAACGTTGCCTCAACAGACCCAGGGTAATTGCTGGGTTCAAGATCAGGCTCAATCATTGCCACAGCAACACTTTCGCCACCAGCAGGATCGGAGCCATCATTGAGTGTCAGGACAATCTGGTTGTCGTCGGTATCGCCGTCGTCATCTGTTGCTCTTACATCGACAGTCAGAACCAACTGATTAGTATCAATCGGCTGGTCTAGCGAATCACTTTGTTCAAGAGTATAAGTACCATCGTTGGCAATGGTAACAGTAAGAATGGCTTCATTTTGGCTATTGAATATCTGCAGTTGGTTCCGATCAATTTGGTAGCTAACTGGCTCACCATTGCTGGTAAAGCCTGCAATCAAATCCGCTAAATCGGTGCTATCAACAAACACCACGCTGGCAATTGCATCACTGCCGATATCTAACTCAATGGCACCGGCGTCAGTACTTACCTGATCCGGAGGGGTATTGTCAGGGTCGGTGATCATTGCGCCGGTATCTGCGCCAAAGGCGGGGATATCACCATCAACGATGGTGGTCGTGAGTACCGCTGGCGTGTCGAGAAAATCACCATCGGTATCATTGGCCTGAATAGGCACGGTCACGACGATCTGTTCCCCGTTGACAGAAACGAAGCCTTCACTATTACCTGGGATTGAGTGATCGAGCGGTAGTAATTGAACCAAATCGGCGGTAATGGTGATCCCCAGCCCATCGGCGCTTTGAACAGATTTCAGGGTCAAGGTGACAGCCACCTCACCATTCGGTTTTACGCCCGATAGCACATCCGTTGCATCGTCATAGGTGAAAGTAAGAGGTTCTCCGCCTGAACTCAGCTCTTGCTCTAATTCGCTGATAAGGTTATCGAGCTCTAATTCATCAATAGTGACGGTATCGGGGTCCAGGCGGTCGACCCCCGGTGTGAGTTCAATGGTATCTTGCCCACTGCCCGGATAATTATTGGGTTGCAGATCGGGCTCGACAAAAGTGATTTCGCCGGTTTCGCCGCCAGGGGGGCTATTGCCGTCAATACTGATCAACACGACAGTGCCGTCAGTGCTGTCGCCATCAAAATCGGTCGCAGTAACAGCGACTTGCAGCACCAACTCGGCACGATTAAGCTCGTCAAATGGCTGCATCTGGTTAACGACGTAAGAACCATCGGTATCGATAGTAATAGTGAGTACTAATTCTCCTCGACTATCCACCATTTCAAGCTGATTGCCATTAACCGATACCGTGGTCTCAAAGCCATTACTGGTAATACCTTCCAAATCAGGCTGGTCAGTATCAAACACCACAGTGTTGATCTCATCACTGCCCACACCCAAGGGGACTTCCCCTTCGATATCAATACCCAGAGAGTCAGCCTCGTCGATGACAGTGCCCTCATCAGAGCCAAATAGTGGGTTTTCTCCGTCAACAATGACAGAGCTCACCTGCAAGGGGGCACCTAGCGGGTTTCCTGCTAAATCAGCACCTTGTAATGGCAGTAATATTGTTAACGCATCATCAATATTGGTAACCCTGCCACCACCTCCATCTGCGATATGATCAACCGGCTGTTCAAGCAATGTTGATACGGTAACTGTGACATCCCTGCCGCCCGTTTCAGCTGATATTTGAAATGTCACGACCGTATTGCCATTGCTGGTACCAATAATCGCATTACTGCTCACATCGAAAATGAAAACAACAGGCTGCCCGCTGGCAGTCACTTCAGTATTGAGCTCTGCCAGCAAGTCAGACAATTGTACAGGATCGAAGGTAAACGAATCAGGATCAAGCGGTAGCGAGCCAGCACTTACTATCACTTGAGTGGAAGACTCGGAAGGATAGGTATTCGGCACAAAGTCTGCTTCTGTAAGCAGCATGGAACCTGATTGACCGCCGGAAGCCGCAAACAAAGGCGGTGTTTCATCTTCGGCAGTCTCTTCCCCGCGCTCGAAGCGGGTATCAAATCCCGCTTCAGCCAAGGTTGAATCGCCATTGTAGTTGATAACGACAAAGCCGCCGTTGGCCGCCTCACCAGAACTCCCTACCCCACCACTACTTCCAGCGCCGGAGCTACCCGCCGCTGGAGGTGCAAGAATGTCAGTGGGATCAGCGCCGGCTAGTATTTGCTGCTGTATGTCCGCTAACTCTTGCTCACTCAAACCAAGCAGGGCAAAAGAAGCCTCATCAATAAACTGCCCCATCGGTTGGACTGTGTAGCCTGACGGGAAAATCTCCAAGCTAGTATCTGAGCCGCCTGCAGGCGCCACCATTACGCAGGTTGGGCAAGGCCAATCGACAAATACTGGCTTGCCATTTTGCATGACCACGTATTGTGCGTTGTTGTCTGGGACTTTTACACCTTCTAAGCTGTCTGCACTTTCTAATCCTTTTGAGTCAGCTTCAGCATTTTCGTCACTGGGTTGTATCGGTTTAGAAGACGAGCCTATCGACGATGATTCAGCCATACACACTACTCTTGACTGGTGGGGGAGGATTTTATTCCCTACAAGTCTAGTCTCGGATTCGAGCCAGCTTTCACAAACCCTAAACAGATCTCAGCTTTTAGAATTCCCAAACTCGCTACGCCAAGGCTCCTCGCCGTGCTCTATTATCTTGAGCAAGTGTCTGCGCTTACAAAAAGTCAGAAAAAATCAAAAAGTGCAGGTAAATAATTGTTTCCGTTACCACTATATGGATATGGGTTGGCTAACGTGTCTTTCAGTACGAGGTTAAGTACGAAGGCATGACGAAGAAAAATAGTGATATCAAACCACAGCATCTCGACTATGTTCGAGATACTCACTATGCCTTACTGCTTGAGGCATCGGGCAAATCACGCCTGCTGCTTTGGTGTGTCGGGCTGTTTTTTATCGCTGCGATCATCTGGGCCGCTTTTGCCCCCATCGAGCAGGTCACACGTGGCGAAGGGAAGGTGATCCCCTCCTCGCAGCGTCAGATCATTCAAAACCTTGAAGGCGGGATTATCAAGGCCATCTTGGTACGTGAAGGTGAACAGGTTACTGTCGGGCAGCCTCTCATCCAACTGGATGACACCCGCTTCAAGGCCGACTACGAAGAAAAGAACCAAGACTTGCTCGGTATCAAAGCCGACAGTATCCGCCTCACCGCTCTGCTTAGCAGTATCAAAACATCACCTCCTGACAAGTCACCCAGCAAGCTTTGGCGGCAGTCTGTCACTATTTCCCCTGCTAACCTGACGTTTCCAGCACATTTCCACCAGCAAAATGCCGACTTGGTAAAAAGGCAGCAGAATGAATATCGTGACCAGCTCGCCAGCCTGGACAACCAGCTCACATTGATGGCTCAGCAAATCCAGCAAAAACTGCGGGAGCTGGAGGAAGCAAGAGCCCGGTTGAAAAACCAGAAACAGAGCTATTATCTTGCCAGTGAAGAATACCGCATCACCAAGCCACTGGCCGATGAAGGGGTCGTACCAAAAGTTGAGCTATTGAAACTGCAACGGCAGGTAAATGAAACCCGGCGGGATATGACCTCGACCGAGCTGCAGATCCCGGCGATGAAAGCCGCCCTGAATGAAGCCATTTTCAAACGGCTCGATATAGCGCTCAACTTCCGCTCTGATACCCAATCAGAGCTGAACCAAACTTCCGACAAGCTCGATGCCTTGAGCCAATCACACCTTGGGTTACAGGACAAGGTCGTTCGCACCCTGGTCACCTCCCCCGTCAATGGCACGGTGCAAAAAATCCATATCAATACCCTCGGCGGTGTTATCCAGCCCGGGATGGATCTGATCGAGGTGATCCCCACAGAAGACAGCTTGTTGGTCGAGGCGCAGATCTCACCTAAGGACATCGGCTTCCTGAGACCCGGGTTAACCGCAATGGTCAAATTCACCGCCTATGATTTCACCCAATACGGGGGACTTAAGGGAACGCTGGAACACATCAGCGCCGATACCTTGCTCAATGAAGAAGGTCACAGCTATTACCAGATCCGGATCCGGACTGATGAAACCGCTTTTACCGATCCGGCGGGAAACCAGCTGCCAATTATTCCGGGCATGAACGCGGTAGCCGATATCATCACCGGCGAAAAAACCGTCTTGCAGTACTTGCTCAACCCAGTGTTAAAAGCCCAGAACACAGCACTCAGGGAGTGATTAAAGGAGGCTGCTTACCAATATTTAGGGGTTACTTATCAATCATTTAGGGGCTATTGCTCAATGAAAAAGATGCGAATAAAAACACGGCCTGTGTCGACCAAGCTCAGTATCAAGCTGGGATTGATTGCATCATTGTTAAACATTCCGCAAACGGTGGGGCAATCACTGGAACAGGCGGTGGCTGATACTCTCGCGACTAACCCTGAAATCAAAAGGGCGTACAATGAGTTCATGAGCCGTAACCAGTCCACCCGCTCCTCAGTCGGTGACTACCTGCCTTCTGTCGACCTCGAGGCCAGTGCCGGTTATGAAGACTACGACAACACCACCAACAGTACTGGGGATTATGAACCTCTCGACGCTACCATCAGTTTGCGCCAGCTGATCTGGGATGGCTCCATCACCTACCATGATATCCAGCGCAACAAGGCCGAAGCCGAAGCGCAGCGCTACCAGCTATTGGCGGATGCACAAGACAAAGCCCTGCGGGTAACAGAAATATACCTTGATACCCTTGAAGCCCAGGAAGTATTGGCCCTGTCGCAAACCAATTATGCCGTGCACCAGAGGATATTCACCGATATCAAGAAACGGACGGACTCCGGTATCGGCTCTACGGCTGATTTAGCCCAGATAGAGGGGCGGCTCGCCCGCTCGCGCTCAAACCTCATTGCCGCCGAAAACAACCTTCAGGATAAAACCACCGAATTCTACCGTGAAGTTGGCAGCAATCCCGTCAACCTCGAGAAGCCGGAAGTTGACCAGAATTACATCCCAGCGTCCCTCGACAGCGCCCTCAATGAGGCCAAAGACATCAACCCGGTATTGTTTGTCGCCAAAAACGATATCGATGCTGCCAATTACCAATACAAGCAAGCCAAAGGCAACTTCTACCCAACTTTCTCCATCGAAGCCTCTCAAGAATGGGGCGAGGACTTGGACGGCACTCCCGGCCATACCGATGAATTCAAGGCGATGCTGAAAATGGAGTACAACCTCTACAACGGTGGTTCTGATCTCGCCGAAAGCCGCCGCGCCGCTTACCAATACAGTCAATCTAAAGATGTGCGAGACCGTGCATTCCGTTTGCTGGAGGAAAGCACCCGCCTGGCATGGAGCGGCATGGAGCTGGCGCTCAGCCAAACCCAATACCTGCAAAAACATGTCGATGCCTCCGCCCGAACCGTTATCGCCTACGAAAAGCAATTTAAAATCGGCAAGCGCACCTTGCTCGATGTACTCAACACGGAAAACGAACTATTTGAGGCGAGGAAAGCGTATCTCGATGCTCACTATGCCGGCATTCTTGCCAAGTACCGTGTCCTGAACGCCACCGGGCAGTTGCTAGAGGAAATGCGGATTGATGTCCCGAACCAATGGTCACAATCAGTACGCTAGGGGGAGCCATGAGAAGACTTAGTATTTATCAGTGGTTGTGGGTTCCATTTGTCTACCTGTACGCATTGAGCTTATTGGCCGGATGCTCGACCGAAGCCGAAGCACCGCCCGTGGCCGAGCAATCACGGGATCTGATGGATGACGATGGCGACGGGGTGATCAACGCACGGGACAAGTGCCCGGGAACACCGCACTCCGCCATCGTCGACAACGATGGCTGCCCGACATTTGTCGAACGCTCCGAGTCCAATGACCTCCACATCTTGTTTGCCAATGACTCAACGGTCATCCCTGATAATTTCCAAGCCCAAATCAAGCGAATGGCGGATTTCCTCGCCTCCTACCCAGAAGCCCGGATCGAATTAAAAGGCTATGCCAGCCCGGTGGGTGCCTCTGAGTATAACCTTGGGCTGTCAAAGCGCAGGGCCACCGTCGTTCGCCAGCAACTGATTGATTACGGGGTCAGCCCCAGCCGGATAAAAACGCTCGGCTTTGGTGACAGCGAACCGGTAGCGGCCAGTTCGCGGGAGCAATCCAACACCCTCAGCAGGCGAGTCACAGCCCGGGTACGAGGAGAACGGGGGAATGTGCTGGAAGAGTGGACTATTTTCTCGCTACGCGCCGACTAAATGCCAATGAAGAGGACGGAGGTTAGAATGCTATTGATCTCGCTGCTACTCAGCGGTAGCTGGTTACAGCCGGCCCATGTTGCAGCCAAGAAGCCTTCTGAGGAAGCAGTCCAGCTGAGCGCCGAGGAGATACAAATTGCCAAGCGTATCGAACAGGCCTACAGCAAAAAAGCGGCCATGCGGGTGACAGCCTGGCGGAAACTACTCAAGGAAACAAAGCTGCATGATGAGCTTGACCAGCTCAAACAAGTCAATGATTTCTTTAACCAGCTCAAGTTTCTCGATGATATCGACATTTGGGGCAAAAACGATTATTGGGCCACCCCGCTGGAGTTTTTAGGGGCCGGGGCGGGAGACTGCGAGGAATTCAGCATCGCCAAATACCTTTCACTCAGGGAGTTAGGCGTAGAAGATGAAAAACTGCGGCTCATCTATGTCAAAGCGCTAACCCTAAATCAATTCCATATGGTATTGGCCTACTACCCAACGCCTAGCTCGGTACCTTTGCTGCTGGACAACCTGACACCAGACATCCTGCAGGCTAGCCAACGCCCTGATTTGCAACCTATCTACAGCTTCAACGGTAGCAAGCTATGGCTCATGAAACAGCGCGGGCAAGGCCAGCTCGTCGGTGATGCCAGCCGGATCAAACATTGGCAATCGCTGCAACAACGAGTTTTGCACCAACAGTTTGCCAAGCCCATCCTGTGGCTGGACAGGGAATAGGAGGCTAAGCAGAATATGTCACTCTATCGCCAGTTGTTTTTGGGGTTGAGCCTGCTGTTCCTATTGTTGCTGACAGGCATTGCCTTCAGCCAATTCACGACGACCCGAAGCTATTTGGTTGAACAGCAGAGCATCGAAATAAACAACGCTATCCATGCTGTTGGCCTGGCGATCTCCCCTTACCTGGAACAAGACGATATTGTCGCCATCGAGTCGGTGATCAATGCTATGTTCGATGGCAGCCTGTACCAGAAAGTCACGCTGGAATTACTAGAAGACAATACCGTTATTGAGCGCGCTTATCCCGCCCAGCCCAGCGATGTCCCGCATTGGTTTCAGCAATGGGTCTCGATCCCCACGGTTACCCGGCAAAACACTTTGACCAGTGGCTGGCTCCAGTATGGCAAGATAACGGTAACCAGTTATCCAACACTCGCCTACAGCAAGCTTTGGCAAAGTAGCTGGCAGCTGTTAACCACCTTCATTATCGGCTTTGTGATTGGCGTACTGGCCTTGAAACTCCTACTGGATCATTTCGTTAAAAAGCCACTTAGCCAATTCCAACAAAAAGCCCATGCTATTGCCGAAAAACACTTTGGCCACCCACTGCCAACGCCGCCAACAAAAGAGTTTATCCCGCTCACCCACGCGTTCAACCAGATGTCAGCTAAAATCGAACAGCACTTCAACCAGCAGGCCCAAGAGGCCGACCTGCTGCGCAAGCGTGCCTACCAGGATCCGGAGTCTGGCCTCAATAACCGCAAGCGGCTGCTTCTTCAGATGGAAGATTGGCTGGAGCAAGGTACGCCAGGCGCTTTGGTGATCATCAAATTAGAAGCCATCAGCCGGTTAAGAGGGAAGAAAGACTTCAAGAAAGCCGCCCTGCTGGCAGAAAAAGTCGGTCAGCACCTCAGCAGCACCGCTGCTGCACAGCAAAAGCTCGGCCGGTTGAGCCACAGTGAATTTGTCATCATTCACCCCGAACACGACAATGCAAATAATTCAGAACAAGATCGCGACGCCATACTGAACCTCATGGATCAGCTCAGTCATATTCAGGCCAGCAACTCGCCTGAGAGCCTCCAGCCTATTTTGGCCGGCATAATCACCAAACATACCCAAAGCTCATTGAGCCTGTCTGAATTATTGGCGCAATGTGACAATGTCCTGTCCAAAGCCCTGCATAACCCCCAGCGGTTCGCCGCCGTTCACCATCAGAACGGCTTGCAGCAAGAGCAGGGTTCGCCAGCCGAAGGAACGCAGCACACTTCACACCACTATTCACAGCAGAATTTACAGCAAGGGATGCACCAACCCGAACACTTGCTGTGGGGCAAACAGCAATGGTTTGAGCTGTGCCAAACCGCAATTGAAAACGACAAGATTACCCTGTCGCTCCAGACCGCCAGAGACAGCCAGCACCACCCGCTTCACCAAGAAGTCTTTGCGGTGCTCAAACACCATGAGCAGTGTTATTCTGCCCACCTCTTTCTTCCGGCCCTCAATGCCCTGAAGCAGACCGTGGCGCTGGATCGCCATATGATCAAGAAAGCTGTCCATTACCTGTCACTGCACCAGACGTTTCTGGCCATTAACATCGCCCCGACATCCATTGCCGATACGGGTTTTATCCAGTGGTTAGACAGCTTTCTTGCCGAGCACCCTGTCATCAGCCAGCAGCTGATATTCGAACTGCCAGAAATCGCGTTTCTTGAAGACGGAGCCCAAACCCGTTTGTTCTGCCTCGTGCTCGACAAGCACCGCTTTACCTATGGTATCGACCATTTCGGCCATCACTTTGATTCTGTTGGCTATTTGCGCCAGTTCAACCCCCTGTATGTAAAAGTCGATACCGATTTCACCCGGCATCCAACCGATGATGCCCAGCAAGATGCGCTTCGAGCCCTTATCCAGACAGCCCATCACCGCAATATCAAAACGATAGCCACACGGGTGGAGCACCAGCCTCAATACCAAGCGTTGAAACGCCTAGGCATTGCTGGCTTCCAAGGCCACTACATCACCGTTCAGAAGGAGGCAAACCATGGCAGACCCACTTCTTAACGCCTTGCATTACCTTTGCCACCATTACGGCCAGCCACGGTCAGTCAACTGCCTGCTGGAGGGCCTTCCCTTGCAAGATGGCCTGCTCTCGCCACATTTACTGCCCCGGGCGGCTCACAATGCCGGTTTCCAGGCCGAAGAAGCAAGCCTCAGCCTGCCCCAGCTTTCCCCACTATTGCTGCCAGTGATTGCCCTGCTCGATAGCAACCGGGCCTGTGTCCTGCTCGATATCGATCAGGAAAAGCAGCGGGCTGAAGTCGCCCTTCCCTGCCAGCAAAGCAATGACCTAGGAAAAAGCGATGCCCCAGAAAAAAGCTGGATGAGTTTCGATGAGCTGGAGCAGCAATTTCTCAACCGAGTCTTTTTATTGAAAATGCCGTTTCAGTTTGATGCCCGGGCTGAATCAGCCGTTGACGCTGCTAACACAAGCACTGCCCAAGTAAAGCCAATACCCGGTGCAGCCTCCCCCAAAGGCTCCCCCCACCCCAGCCAAGCCTGGTTCTGGCAAACACTATGGCAATCCAAGCCCCTGTACCGCGATGTACTCATCGCCTCTGCTTTGCTCAATGTTTTTGCCTTGGCCATTCCGCTTTTCACCCGGCTGATCTACGACAAGGTGGTGCCCAACCAAGCATTCGATACCCTTTGGGTACTGACCAGCGGCATCGTGGTCATCTTCGGCTTTGACTTCCTGCTCAAATACCTGCGCAGTTACTTCATCGATATAGCCAGTAAAAAGTCGGATATCCTGCTATCAGCGGCAATCTACCGCAAGGTTATGGGGCTGAAGCTGGCTGCCCGCCCTCCTTCAGTCGGTGCCTTCACCCGCCATTTGCAGGAGTTCGAATCGGTCAGGGAGTTCTTTACCTCTGCCACCATCACTGCTTTGATAGATTTACCCTTTGCCCTGCTTTTTTTACTGGTTATCTATTCCATTGCAGGGCCGCTAGTTGTCATTCCCATTGCTGCCATTATTGTCCTTGCGATATACAGCATGCTGATACAGCGCCCTTTGCAAAAAGCCATTGAAGAAGGCTCGCAACTTGCGGCGCAAAAGCATGCAAACTTGGTCGAGAGTGTGGCAGGGTTGGAAACGGTCAAGCTATTCAATAGCCAACCCCAATACCAACACCGCTGGGAGCAGGCCGTCGCCCACATGGCTAACTGGGGCATCAAGTCGCGCCGGCTGACGGATTCAGTCCATAACCTGGCAAGCCTTACCCAACAATGCGTCTCTGTGGGGGTGATTATCTATGGGGTATACCTTATTGCCGCAGGCGCATTGAGCGTCGGTGGCTTGATCGCCGTATCCATGCTCACCAGCCGGGCTATCGGGCCAATGGTCCAGCTGTCGCAGCTATCGACCCGGTACCACCAGGCTAAGTCTGCCATTGCCATCCTGAGCGATATCATGGCGATGCCTGATGAAACCCGGCCGCAGCAAACGACCGAGCACGCCAAGCCACTAAGTGGTGATATTCAATGCGACAATCTAACCTTCACCTACCCGCATGCCGAAACACCCGCTTTGCAATCTGTTTCTTTGACGATCAAGCCAGGCGAGAAAGTCGCAGTCATTGGTAAAATTGGCTCGGGCAAAACCACCCTGCAGCGGTTGTTAATGGGGCTGTACCAGCCAAGCTCAGGGGCAATCCGCTTTGACAACACCGACATCAACCAATTTCACCCCCATTCGCTGCGCCAGCAGGTAGGCTGTGTCCCGCAGGACAACGCACTATTTTTCGGCTCAATCCGTGACAACATTACCCTCGGTTCGCCACAAGCCAGTGACAAGGACATCGAAAAAGCCTGCCAACACGCAGGCGTCCACCTGTTTACCCAGCACGAGCCATCAGGCTTAAACCGCCAAGTCGGCGAGGGAGGCCAATACCTCTCTGGCGGGCAGAGGCAAGCTGTCACCATCGCCCGGGCTATACTCAACCAGCCTAAGGTACTGGTGTTTGATGAACCCACCAGCCAAATGGACAGCCAGTTGGAACAGCACATCAAGCGCACGCTTAAATCATTCGACAAGCAGCACACGCTGATCCTCTTTACCCACAAAACCAGCATGCTCGAGTGTGTAGACCGCTTGATCGTGCTAGATAAGGGCCATGTCGTGGCTGATGGGGAAAAAGACACTGTCTTGCAACAACTTAGAAAAGGGGGCAGCTAACATGTCTCTATCCCATAGCTGCCTATACTGGCTGGGAACTGGCTCCCCAGAACCCGAATATTTTGAAAATATATGCCTAGTTAGCGGTGCAGAGGAGTTACCCGATATATGGGGGGGCATTTTATGTATCAATATTGACGATCCAATGCAACAGTATCAAGCATTGCGCTCTGTGCTCAGCCAACCAAAACTCTGGTCATGGGCCGTGTACGTCATTCATTCTGATCACTACTCTGATTGTCTCTGCGACGGGGTTTTCGATGAGCAAACTGCCTATAATAATTGGCTTGATATCACCCAACGTATTCAGAAACTCTCCAATACCGATCAAATAGAACCGCTAACAGGCTGGCTGGGTATCCTCAGGTCGCGGCGGGTCATCCCATTCAAAAAGATTGATTTTTTAGGCGTTTACCAATACCCGATTGTTGATGCTTTCTATCCGGAGCTCTACTCGACCTATCGCTTTGTTTTCACTGAAAGCAAGAGGGACATGTTGGAGCCCGAAGCGCTGCTCGACCGTATAAGAGTCTGCAAACACTGCAATAGCGGTCACCTTAACTATGTGGAAGTCTGCCCTAACTGCAAAAGCATAGATATTGATGTGCAATCCTCTTTGCACTGCTTTACTTGCGGTCACGTGGGCGACCAACAGCTATTCCTGCGCCGCGGCAAGCTAGAGTGCCCCAACTGCCTGACCCAGCTCCGTCACATCGGTGTAGACTATGACCGCCCGTTAGAAACTCACCGCTGTAATTCTTGCTCCCACCGGTTTGTCGAGCCCGACACAATCAGCCACTGCTTAAACTGTGAAAAGCAATCAGAGACAGCGGAGCTCGTGATCCAGAAAATTTACCGATATAAGCTAGGGCAACTGGGTGAATACGTCTACCAGCACGGAAAGTTATTACAGGCGCCGGAATTATCGATTAAGGGAAAAGTCGATGCAGGGTATTTTGAAAACATCCTCACCTGGCTCAATAAAGTCGCGCTACGGCACGGCGAAGAACACCTATTATTAGCGATGCACCTGCCGGGACTAGAGGAATACAGTAGCCGCTATGGCGACAACAAAATGTTCGCACTGCTCGATCAAATTACCTTCCGCCTAAATGGCCTGTTTCGTGATACCGACATCTGCTGCCAATACAAACAAGATGTTCTGCTGGTATTGATGCCCAAGACCCCGATGGCCAACCTGTCGGTATTACAACAGAAAATCAAGCAACTCAGCGACCTGATTGAGGAGGAAGAGTTCGTCATGCATGTCTCTGCCCTGAAGGTTCCCGACCCAGCGGTTAGCGAAGGAGCTGCAGCCTGGCTGGCCAATGCAATAAGTGATATTTATGCTGCAAGATAGTTTCGCCGTTCTGGGGTACCTCTACCTGATGGTCATCCACAACCATGAGCTCTGGTTGCTATTGTTCCCTATGTTACTGCTGTTCGAGCTACCACTATACCTGCTCGTTCTCACCGGGATCTTTCGTTGGTCATATCCAACCCAAAGCCCGCCCTTAAAGCACTATCCTAGCCTCAGTTTTATCGTGACCTGCTACAGCGAGGGAGATGACATAGCTATCACCATTGATACCCTCGTGGAGCAACTCTATCCCGGGCAAATCGAGATCTTGGTGATTATCGATGGCGCAAGCCAAAATAAAGAGACTTACCTTGCGGCACTTCGCAGCAAGCACAAGTACCAGGCAATAAAGCAAAGGGAGATTATCGTTGTACCAAAATGGCAGCGGGGTGGTCGGGTGTCCAGTTGCAACGCCGGGCTAGCAATTGCTAAGGGGGAAGTAGTATTCAGCCTCGATGGTGACTCATCCTTCGACAACGACATGGCGCTAGAAATGGCGAAGCACTTTAATAACCCGAACACCATAGCATGTGGCGGTGCATTGCGGGTTCGAAACCATCGCGCCAACATTCTCACCAAAATGCAATCCATCGAATATATGCTATCCATGCAGGCAGGAAAAACGGGCATGGCCAACTGGGGCGTGCTCAATAATATTTCCGGCGCGTTTGGGGCGTTCAAAACCGGCATCGTCAAGCAAGCAGGGGGATGGGATACCCATACCGCAGAAGATCTCGATATCACCATTCGGCTAAAGCAGTATAAAATGCGCTACCGCGACTACCAACTTGACTTTGCGCCGCATGCCGTAGGACATACCGATGTACCCGATACTCTTAAAGGACTGGTGATGCAGCGGCTCCGTTGGGATGGCGACTTGCTGTTTTTGTTTTTCCGCAAACACCGACAAAGTTTAACCCCCGCATTACTCGGCTGGGGAAACTTTATCTTTACGCTGATCTACGGTGTGGTACAAAACATCCTATTGCCAATAGTTGTAGCTGGTTACACGGCGTTTATTGTCATCAAATACCCGTTTAGCATCGTGGCCGCTTTGACGATGATGCTCTACTGCGCCTACCTATTTTTCTCTTTACTGTTATTTGCCGTCTACTATTTCCTCGTTTCCGAAAGAAAAGAGGATTGGAGGGCTGTTGTTTGGCTGCCACTTTATCCCTTTTACCAGTACTTCATGCGTTTGGTTACAGCATTTGCAATGATCAACGAATTGCTTCGTCGCAGCCATGAAGAATCGAGCATGGCACCGTGGTGGGTGTTGAAAAGAGGTAAGAAATTCTAGGCCATGAAAGTGAAATTTCACCTCAACAAGCAGCATAACCCTCATTCCGAAGATGGTATGAGAGTCATGTACGGCCCAGCCAAGCGCGGTGGATACCGAGTCCGCTGGTACTTGATACTGGCCTTGGTTGTCAGCCCCTTGCTGGCAATGGCTTACTATCTCTACCGCACAGAATTTCTTGTCATCGCGCCAGCCATTATCACTTCCTACCCCGTCACCATCATTTCTGCTGAAAATAGCCTTGTTGCGCCGATACCAACATCGGTTGGGAGTCAAGTCACTAAAGGGAAGGCTATCATTTTATTAAGCGACCCCGCTCTTGATGAAGAAACCCGATTTATCGAGCAAGAGTTATTGAAACTCACCCCTCCAAGCCCGGATATAGACAAGCTTTATCAAGCGGCTATTGCACAGTCAGAACAGAACCTGCAACAGTTCAGGCAAATACAAAGGAAATACGACACCTTTAGAGCTAAAGGCCATGTCTCAGAAGTTGATTATGCCGCAATAATTAATATCAGCAGTTCGCTCAACAACCAACTCTACAACCAAAAGCTGGCCTATATTGAGGCGAAGCGCCATTTAAATGAGATAGCTCTCGCAGGCCCAGTAAGCCAAGCCTATCGTGCTCTAATGCAAGAGTTAGTCGTTAAGCGAGCCCAACAAGATAACCTCACCATACGCAGCCCAATTGATGGCCGTGTCATTGACATTCACGTGTTGGAAGGCGAAAGGATAACCCTTGATACTCCACTTGTTACCGTGGCACAAAACAACATTCCTGAAGTCATTGCCTTTCTCAACCCCAAGTACTTAAAGTATGCAGATATCGATAGCCAAGCCAGGGTGAAGTTCCCAGATGGAAAAACCATGAGGGCCATTGTCAGCAAGCCCGTTGAAATCGTCAATAAGTTACCCCAGGAGCTTCGCCAACCTTTTGAGGGGCAACCCGCTTACTTAAAGGTAACCTTGAAATTCGAAGGCAGTTTAGACCCCAAATACTGGATTGAAGGTATGGAAGTAGAAGTGAAGTTTTAATCATTCTTTAAGGGTTATGAAATATAACTGCAATCAAATATAGATAAATTTCGCTTCCAGTTTATTGAAATAGATAGGGAAATCACCGTAAAATTATCACCACTGGTTGCAGCTGTCATTGTTGCCGTATCCTCGGCCAGCTACGCCTTCGACTTGCAGCAACCTGCCAACAACAACACAGATAACTTGGTCTGGACTGGTCACCTGAGCCCTGATACCGACACCGTCATGTCAGCAATGCTAGCAGCCCACATCTATGGTGGTACAGCAACGGTACCTGAGAAAATCAACCCAGAATCTGAGTTTGTCCTAAATTTCTGTAACGCCGAGTCACCTCGCATCGAGTCTGATTACAGCCAGTTCCAAGTTGGCCTTGTCGATTTCAACCAGACGACTCAGCTAGCACCGACCATTGACCAAGGCTCTATCGTGGCGGTTATCGACCACCACGCCATTGGTGGTTCGCCAATCAATACCCCGCAGATTGTTGCCATGGACATCCGTAGCTGGGGCTCTTCAGCCACCATCCTGGCAGACAATGCCGAGAAGCTGGATGTCACTTTGCCAAAACACCTCGCCTGTGTTGGCTTGGGCGCTATCCTGTCGGATACCGTGGTTTTCCAGTCCGCAACCACTACCGACTATGACAAGCACTATGCCGAGAAACTGGCTAAAGTTGCAGGTATTAGCGATATCGAAGATTTCGGCCAGCAGATGCTGATTGCCAAATCGGATTTGAGCCACCTTTCCGCCGACACCATTTTGACCATGGACTACAAAAACTTTGAATACGGCGGCAAGAAAGTCGGTATTGGTGTGGCAGAGACCCTGACCGCCCAGCAACTCATTGACCGAAAAGAAGAGCTTCTGGCTGCAATGACAGCCTACAAGCAGGCCAACAAACTGGATCACCTGTTCTTCTCGATCACCGATACCAAAGACAAAAAAGCCAACCTGCTATGGGTCGATGACAGTGACTTGAAAGTGATCAAAACTGCCTTCGAGCCCGCGCCGGAAACAGATATGCTTACGCTAGAAGGCGTCACCTCCCGCAAGCGCCAGATAGGCCCTGCCATCCAAAGCGCGATCGAGAGCTTATAACTGCTTCAAAGCGAAAATATTTCAGGCCGATATTGTTTCAGGCCAATACTAAACAAGCCGCGTGAATCCGCGGCTTGTCATCTCTTGGTACAACATCAGTTCTATTGAGCCATAGTATTTTGCTAGACGACTTTGGTTGCAGAACAAAGCTGCTCAAGCAGTTGCGAGCGAGGTTTCTACCTTGCTATCCAAACTCTGGTAGCCATAAGCCTTTGCCCAGGCAAGCTCCCCATTTCTCATAACCGCAGCACTGACCGTCGCTGCGGGTAGCAACGTCAGAGCATCTTGAAAATGTGCGTCCAGCACTTGCTCTGGCGTTTGTTTTTTTGCCAGAGCCCAAGCCCCTGCACCACCCACGAGGCCAGCAAGCCCCACACCTTTTAACACCGTTCTTCTAGACAAACTGCGCATGAACAGCTCCCTGATAATTAAAGCCGTAAATTAACAGCTTTAATGGGAAGAGAAACCACTTCAAAATCAGCATTGGAGTTACGACACTAAACTCATGTCTACCAACATCTATACCATTGATAAAATGAGACTTTAGTCATTAAACAATGAAGTAGTGTCATACCCTGCACGGCTCAATATAGAGAAATAAAACGCCTAGTCAGCACATAACTGGCAAACGCAGTCGCTGCAATCACGGTCCAGGGTATCCCGGTTAACATCGTCAGGAGAAAGCCTAAACTGTAACCCGGTATCGTATGCACTGTCCCCATTACCGCGCATACGAATAGGTCGTAAAAAGTTGTTGGCCGCCTGGCTAAAATACAGAACACTATGCCTGTTATCGCACATAACACCATAAAACCGGTGCTGGTCACCTGCTCCAATGACGCTCCTCCATTTCATTTTATTGCAAAGGTTATCTCTCAAGCTTTCATGCATGGCAATACATCACACACTATTCAAGCAACCATATGCCAGCGTTTATTTCATCTGCTGGGGCTGTATCAATGTTTACGATGGTTAAGCGGGGCTGTTTCACACCCCGCTGCTTGTTACACAGCGCATATGAAAAAAGCCTCGTCGTTTGACGAGGCTTTCGAATGTGGCGGAGCGCTCGGCTGAACCCTATCACTTGCTTTGCCAAGCTACAGATGTAAAAAAGCCAGCA
>NZ_JBSWWQ010000003.1:0-642765 GCF_056160145.1 Photobacterium sp. ABD4_091
TTAACGTATGCCGGTTTTCAAGACCGGTGCTTTCAACCACTCAGCCATCTCTCCGTAAGTGCGGCGTATATTAATCGTAACGTTCCACCTTGTAAACCCACCCAAGAACCAAGTGCTTACATATCCACCAGCTTCATACATTCTTCATTAAAAAACCATCAACTTATTGCATTTTTCTCTTTAGCCCGGATGAAAGCTGTTTACCTACGGTGAACCACAACACATCATCGACCAACAATTGATCCGCGACATATTCGATGTCAATTCAGCCATCATTGCGCACAATGAAACGCCGGTTGTGTTCACTCTAGCGTGGGCACCAACCGGGGCTTTGCCTCCCACTCTGCTTTTACCTGCCGGCTATGCTTTGGCTGAAATACTCAACACCACGGCACAAAACAGCTCACAAAAAAACGATGTAAAGACAGCATTTCATGGTAATTGAACAATTTAACCTCATAATAAGAGTAGATTTTTCATTCTATTCACTAACACCTAAACCAAAAGGTAGCAACTATGACGTGGCAAGTTTCAGAACTAATCCCACTTCTCAGTGAGCACGATGGCTGGGAAGTAGAACAAAATGACCAGACACTGGTTGTTCGCAATGAAGACAATATCGAAGCCTTCCTGGCCGTATCTGGTGAGCAAATTCTGGTAGAGGTTCTACTGTTCCCGGCAGAGCAAGTTAACGACACGGACTCGCTCAACAACGACATCTTGCGTACCCACAAAATGTTCCCGTTGTCGACCATCGGCATCAATGAGATTGCCGGCAACGACTACTATGTGGCTTTCGGCTCGCTGTCTTCCCAGTCCAAGGCTGAAAGCATTGTCATTGAGGTGGCGACACTGTTTCGCAATGTCGAAGCATTTATCGAGCTATACCAAGATCACCTCAAGGAGGTTGCGTAATGAGTGTCTGGAAAAAACTGTTTACCGCTATCAAGGGCGGTGTCAATGAAACTGCCGAAGCGGTTGCCGATAACCAAGCGCTGCGTATCCTCGACCAAGAAATCCGCGATGCCAAACAAGAGCTTCGCCGTTCAGATGAGGCATTAGTCAGCATCGTTGCCAAGCGTAAAATGTCTCAACAAAAAGTGGATGGATTCGAGCAAGGCATCGGAGAATATGAAGGCCATGCCCGTGGTGCGATGGAAAAAGGCCAACAAGATCTAGCACTTGAATGCGCACAAAAAGTCGCGGAACTTCGCAATGAACAACAAGCCGAGCAAACTTACCTTGACCAGTTCGTTGCTTCAGAGCAGAAGATGCGTACCAACATCAGCCAGGCCAAAGACAAGCTGCGCCAACTGGAGCAGCAAGTCGACGTGGTCAAGGCCAACGAAGCGGTACAGAAAGCACAGACAGCAGTCTCGGCCACCAATGTCGGCGCCAATGCAAAAATGCATACCGCAGTTGAATCCCTAGAGCGTATCAAGCAACGCCAGGCAGAAAAATCAGCCCAACTCGAAGCCGCCGCCGAAATGGCCGATGAGCAGTCCGGCAGTAGCTTGGATAAAAAACTGGCCGAAGCCGGGATCACCCCAGGAAAACAATCCTCAGCAGAAGATGAGCTTAAGCGTATTTTGGGCCAGTAAGTGCCGTTTGATAAGGAGGTAGTATGTCAATATGGCTGTTATTCCGCCGCTGGGCGGCTCAGAATTTCCATGCGCTAAGTGGCAGAAACCTCCTTTTATTGGTAATTGGCTACACGGTTGTCAGCTATGCCCTGCTGTTTGCCGTTGGTGAATCAGCCCTGATCCAGAGCCCGACCGACTTCTTGTATTACTTGGTCGTTAGCGCTTCCACGGTAGGCTATGGCGATATGTCGCCAACAACCGTGGCTGGAAAATGGGTTGTGATGCTGTTTGTGATCCCCGGTGGGCTAGGGCTTTTTGCCTTGGCCGTAGGGCGGGTTGCTAGCGTCTTTATTGATTACTGGAAACAGGGGCTGTTAGGCCGGAGGAAAGTATCGGTGGATAACCACATTCTTGTGCTTGGGTGGAACGAGCAGCGCACCCTGCACCTGATAAAAATGCTGCAATACGAAGAGAAAGGCCGCCGCGCGATTGTGCTCTGTGTTCGGCCTGAGATAGAAAACCCGCTGCCTGGCGAAATTGAATTCGTCCGCACCCCCAGCTTTACCGATAGCCAAGCTATGGCAAAAGCTGGCGTTGAAACGGCAAACTGTATCGTGATCGACAACAGCGAAGATGATGTCACACTCTCTGCCGCTTTATTCTGCGCGAACCAGAACCCCAACGCCCATATCCTGGCTTACTTCAATGATGAATCGCTAAGTGGCTTGCTCAAGCACCACTGCCCCAATGTGGAATGCATTCCTTCAGTGGCTGTCGAGATGCTGGCAAAAGCGGCCATTGATCCGGGCTCGAGCGAACTGCACCATGAACTGCTCAGTACCCACAAGGGGATGACCCAGTATGCGGTGACGTTCCCGGGCAATGCCGCGCCTAGCACAATTGCCCCATTGTTCAACGGCTTCAAGCAGCAATATGAAGCTATCCTTATTGCCATAGACGCAGGCCAAGGCGTCGAGCTCAACCCGCCATTGGATAGGGAAGTTCCGCCTGGAGCCAAGATTTTCTATATCGCCGACGAGCGCATCGAGCAGATCAATTGGTCCAAATGCAGCTAGCCGTTATTGACAACACCAGACGACACGGGAGTGTTTATGTTTGACTGGTTCAAGAAAAAGCAACCGCAGGCCGAGGTGCCCAGCAGCCCAGAGATTATCGGGCTAAGGCTCGGTGGCGCTTTCGAGCTTGATGATCTAAAACTGAGGTTAATTGAGCCGGAGCTAATTATCGAGGGGGCATCCCGTACGCAATTAATCAAGGCTGTGGGCGAGGTCCATCTCGACGAGCAAACCCGGATACTGCGCTATTACACCGACGATGATGGTTTTATCCAAATATTAACCCACGGAATGACCGAAGCCGATATCAGTGAAGTGAAGCTTTATTACTTCTACGAGTCGCGCCCCATCGATAGCCAGAGCCAGTGGCAGCACCTGCTGGATAATGAAATAGTCAAACTGAGTTGGGAGCTTGAAGGTTTTCAGTTCGACAAAGTGTGGGACAACGCCCGCCCCGTCGCGATGACAGAGAAAACTTGGCTCGAGAACGGCACGATCAGCGAGACCGACCAGTTTGTCATGATTTACGAACGAGATACTGGCAATGGGCAGTTCGAATCTCTGCTCGTGGCTGGCGAAGAGAAAATCTACCGCAACCAGGCCGAGCGATGTTTGGCAATCAGTACCGGCTTCGATTTATCTCCCACGGATTTCAAACTGATTGGCTAATATTCAATACATTACAGAACGAATAGGATTAACATGGAAGTACTAACCAACTCTCTTGCCGGCCTCGGCGCATTTCTTCTCTACTTTGCCCTTTCACTGGCATTCCTGCTGGTATTCAAGTTCGTCTACGTCCGCTTTACTCCGCATGACGAGTGGAAGCTGGTAAAAGAAGACCAAAATATCGCCGCAGCGATCGGCCTGTCGGGTTCGATCATTGGCTATTGCCTGGCTATCGCAGGAGCAGCCAGCAACTCGGTCAACCTGGTTGATTTCGCTATTTGGGGCGTTGTGGCCCTGTTTGCCCAGCTGATTGCCTTTGCCATTTTACGTTTTGGCTTTATGCCAAGGATTGTCGAGCGTATTGAAGCAGGCGAAATCCCTGCCGGTATCGTCATGGCGGCTACCTCTGTATCCGTTGGCCTACTCAACGCCGCCTGTATGACGTATTAAGGGGGACGCCATGAAACGTAGTAAACATGTCGTGCTCGCCAGTATGAAGAAAAACTGGCGACCTGCATCAATCGGCACCATGGCAGCGCCTATAACAGCGGTCTTTGCTACAGCCGTGCTTTCAGGGTGCAGCGATAGCGGCGATGATGCCGTCATATACGAGACCCTCAACGATTGCGTCGATGACAACCCAAACTATACCGAAGAATGCCAAGCGGCTTACCAGTTTGCCTTGCAGGAAGCCTCCCGCACTGCGCCAAAGTACAACTCTCGCTACGATTGCGAAGCGGAGTTTGGCACCAATGCCTGTATGCAGCCACAAGGTAATAATTGGTTCATGCCTGCGATGGCTGGGTTCATGTTTGCCCGAATGATCGACAGGGATCGCGGAGGGTATTATTCACAGCCAATGTTCCGCTCCTATTACCCCGGCAGTATTTTTTATGACCGCTGGACCACGGCCGACGGCTATGACTACGGTCGCAGCAGCTATAAAAAAACCAAGGTGCGGGTCAGCAAAGATCATATGAAGCCAAAGCCTACCGTCAGCCGTACGATTTCTCGCGGCGGGTTTGGCTCAACGGTTTCGGCAAAATCAAGCTGGAGCAGCAGCCGTTCATCTGGTGGAAGCAAGGGATGGGGTGGCTAAACGTTACCATGCCCCCCGAATGTGATCCCGCGGCCCGCCGCCAGCGTTATTAACAGTGACAAGTTCATATCTCGTCATTTTTGTTCCTTTCATAACAGCCTGCACATCCTTGTTGCAGGTTTTTTTTGTCTCTGTTATTCGCTTGCAGCCGATTTGCCAGCCAGATTACTCGCCGCTTTCTGTCTCACCGCCTTCTGTGCCACTTTCGCTGGCTTGTCCTTCAGCCTGCTGCGCTTGCAACTGCCCTTCAACCGTATTGGCAAAGAAAGGATCGTGATATATCGGGTTGGCGAGGAAGTTATCGTCAGTCAGCGCCTCCATAAAGGCAACCAAGGCTTCTTTTTCCTCCTGGCTCAAGTCCATTCTTATCGGGCGCCCACCCACTTGCCCGTTACTGGTGAGATCTGGGCTTAGGTTACGGTGTCTCTCAACACCGCTATTGTAGAACTCAACGACATCCATCAAGGTTTCAAAACGGCCGTCATGCATATAAGGCGCCCCAACCCCGATATTTCGCAATGACGGGGACTTGAAGAACCCATTACCCGCCCCCTGATCACTGCTGGTATCGGCATCCAAACCATTGACATGGGCCTGATCCATAGAGTGGGCCGTTGTCTGGTGGCAGGTAATACAACCTAAAGAGTCTCGTTCGCTGCCAGGGAACCCCGAAAACAACTTCAGGCCGAGCATTTCCTGCTCGCTAAATACCGCTTCAAAGTTGGGGGCATCCCACTCACCGGCAGTGAAAGCCTGATCGTACTTAGACTCATAGGTCACCATGGTACGAATGAACTGGGCCAATGCGCGCGAGATACGCTCGCTGGTGATCGCTTCATCGCCGAAAGCCTCATTGAACAGCCCGGCGTAATAGCTCGTTTCACCCATCTTCACTTCAAGGTCAAACAGGTTCATTCCCATTTCCACCTCGTCTTGGATAGGCATCAATACTTGGTCTTCCAGGGTATCGGCCCGTTCATCCCAAAAAAACTTGCCATTACGGTAGTAAGCCGCATTGCTCAAGCTCATAGAGTGGCGTCCGGTCTTACCGCCATCAAAACCATCACTGAAAACCTTGGGATCAGTAAACCCGTGCTTTTGAATATGGCAGGAAGCACAAGAGACCGTGTTGTTGGCTGATAGGCGGACATCGTAAAAAATCACCCGCCCCAGATTTGCCCCTGCATTGGTTACCCGATTGCCAAACGGAGTATTGTCCTGTGACTCCACATTACCGAATGGCGACGAGATACGGGTGTAATACTGAGGTTGAGCCGCCAAGTACGCCTCGTAGTCATGGCTGGCCGACAGTTCGGGCAATGGCAAGCCATCGATATCTAATTTAGCCTCTGGCGGAGGAGGAGGAGGCGGCGTTTCATCGCCACCACTGTCTTCAGGTGGGGCCTCATTTGCTGGAGGTGCCTCTTCTGGTGGAGATTCAGCCGGCCGCTCGCTGGCCGGCTCCTGCACGACTTCAGTTCCTTCTGTCCCAGATGCATTATCTACCGAAGCAATGGGATCATCAGAGTCTTCACGACAAGCTGTGACTGTCGCAACCAATGCGACAGCCAGTAAAAAACGGGAGGTATTCATTCAAACACTCCAACCTAGCCAAAATAAACATTTTTATGGGCAGTCTGTTATTTTCTGCTGCCTGTTATTCGTGATGAATGGGTATCCATCTCATCATTTACTTCAAGGTTATTAGCCAGAAAATATCTTGTTTCTGACTCGTGAGAAAAAGCTGGCACAGCAGGAGGTTAGAGAATAAGACAGGATAAAAAATCGCCATAAACATATTCAATATAGGCAAAATAGTGCCAACCAAAGAAAAAGGACGATGTACATGAGCAGGAGTAGCAAGTGTACAAAAAAGCAGACAATACAAGTTAAATTCCTGAATCAGCAGCTTGTAATCTGTTGGAGATATACGCTTCTTTAGACACTCATTGGCATTTAATCAAGAAAGCAACAAGTTGCATTTAATCTTTTGAATCTAGATCTTTTTTTGCGCCCAAAATTATTTCACCGAAAATGTGGATGCGCTAGCTTACATTCACACCTACAAATTATCCCCAAATTACCTCAAGGTGCCTCAAGGTACTTCAAGGTACTTCAAGGTGCAGGCATCCAGCCTCTTGAAGGATGCTTGGGTATATACAAATCCAATAACAATCAAAGGAGTGAACATGAAACTATTACCTCTGACCCTCCTCACCTCCGCTATGTTCATGGGAGTAACCTCGGTCTCTATTTCTGCACAAGCCAATGAAATGGTGGCGCAGACTGGAAATGTTGTAGTCGGTTACTGGCATAACTGGTGTGACGGTGCAGGCTACCGTGGCGGTAATGCCCCCTGCATAGACTTAACGGAAGTGCACCCCGACTACAACGTCGTCAATGTTTCTTTCATGAAAGTCTATGACCTCAATGCTGGCCGCATCCCCACCTTCGAGCTAGACCCAAAAATTGGCCTCACCGAATCCGCTTTCATTGACCAGATCAACACCCTGAACAGCCAAGGCCGAAGCGTATTGCTGGCACTGGGTGGCGCCGATGCCCACGTTGAGCTCAAGGCCGGAGACGAGCAAGCCTTTGCCGATGAGGTGATCCGCCTAACTGAAAAATTCGGCTTCGACGGGCTGGATATCGACCTTGAGCAAAATGCCATTACCGCTGCGGATAACCAAACAGTTATTCCCGCCGCCCTAAAGTTAGTGAAAGATCATTACCGTGCCCAAGGTAAGAGCTTCATGATCACCATGGCACCGGAGTTCCCATACCTCACCATCGCCAACGGTAAATACCTGCCTTACCTCCAGGGGCTGGCAGGCGACTATGACTTCATCAACCCACAATTCTACAACCAGGGTGGCGACGGTGTTTACGTCGATGGTAGTGTTGGCTGGCTTTCACAAAATGATGCGAGAAAAGAAGAGTTTATCTACTACATTTCAGACTCGCTGATTAACGGCACCCGAGGTTACACCACAATTACCCATGACAAGCTGGTGTTCGGTATTCCCGCCAACATTGATGGGGCCAACAACGGTTTTGTTGAAGATCCCAAGGCCCTGTATGCTGCGTTCGATCGCCTGAAAGCGCAGGGCCAACCTTTGCGCGGTGTAATGACCTGGTCTGTAAACTGGGATATGGGCACTAACAGTGCCGGACAGCCTTACAATGAAAAATTCATCAAAGACTACGGCAACTACATCCATAACCAACAGCCACCAGAGCCAGACAAATCGCCGGTACTGACTGGCATCACTGATACCCAGGTTGCCCTAGGAGCTGCATTTGACCCTCTGGCGGGGATCACTGCGGCCGACTATAACGGCAATGATATTTCAGCCAGCATCCAAGTCTCCGGGAGTGTAAACACTAACGTAGCCGGTAATTACGCGTTGACCTACTCGGTGAGTGACAATGCGGGCAACAGTGCCAACCAACCACGGACAGTGACAGTTTTCGATGATAGCCAACCTGTGTGTCCAAATGCGTGGGACAGTGCGGCAACGTATAACTCCAATGACGAAGTCACCCACAATGGCAAACTATGGCGGGCCAAGTGGTGGACTAAGGGTGAAGAACCTGGAACGACTGGCCAATGGGGAGTATGGGAAGAAAAAGGTCCAGCATCCTGCCAATAATCACTGATATACAATCAGCAAAGCAAACCATATTGTGTCAGTCAGCCTTCCCTGCTGGCACAAAATGGTAAGTCCACGCCTTTCCACTTTTGTATGCTTCGCGCTCAATTTTAACAATAAGCATTAGGGCGCTTCGTGATTATCCAATACACATCAGCTTCAGCCATCGCAGGACTCATCTTGTTTGCCAGCCTGAATACCGAGCAGCAAGAGCCAGATACCATTTCTACCCACACCCTTTGCTACGATGTGGGGTTCCAAACTCCCGCTGAGCTCAGTGATAGTTATGACGGTGGGTTTGATGCGATACCCTTGGAGCTTGCCCAGCGACAACTTAATCATAACGAACTCATTGAATGTACCAAGGTAACCCATGGCGCCTTGCAAGATAGGCAGGATTTACAGGAAGAGCGCGAGATCTAAGCCTCGTTCCCTTTCAACGCCTCACCACTCCGTCAAGCCTTACAATAAACAACACTACCGTCCCACCTCGTATTTCCTCAAAAAGGAATATCTTCGAACATTCACCGTCTCCGCTAGGCTATAGATATGGCTTTTTTCACGCCTGTTTCAAGGTTTGGCTAAGTGGCTGATTCTATTTACCATCTCATCAATAATAGTTAACCTGATCACTTTTTAAACCCTTTGGTATTGCTTTGGTATTACTTTAGTAATAGATTTGGTATTACCCTACTACTAAAGGAAAAAAACGATGACAAAAACAAATACAAAACTGTCATTCATGATGTTCATTGAATGGTTCATCTGGGGGGCGTGGTTCGTCCCTTTATGGCAGTTTCTTAACACCAATGGATTTACCCCGACTGAAATCGCCTGGTCTTATGCCTGTACCGCTATCGCCGCGATCATTTCGCCGATCTTAGTTGGTTCTATTACCGACCGTTTCTTCCCTGCCCAAAAAGTTTTATCTGTCATGTTGTTAGCTGGGGCAGGACTGATGTACTTAGCCGCGCAGCAAACCACATTTGCCGGGTTCTTCCCACTGCTGCTGGTTTACTCGCTCACTTATATGCCGACTATCGCCCTGACCAACAGTATCGCGTTCTCGAATGTCGATGATGTTGAGCGTGACTTCCCGCGTATCCGCGTACTGGGCACCATTGGCTGGATCGCTTCTGGTATTGTTTGTGGCTTCCTACCGGGTTGGTTGGGCTACGGCGATATCTCTGCAACCAATATCCCGCTAATGGTCACAGCTGCAAGTTCAGCCCTACTGGGTGTCTTTGCCCTGTCGTTGCCGAATACGCCACCAAAAAGTACTGGCAAACTAAACTTGAAAGTCATGCTGGGTCTCGATGCTTTGGTACTCCTTCGTGACAAGAACTTCCTGGCTTTCTTTGTCTGCTCATTCATGTTCAGCATGCCGCTGGCCTTCTATTACATCTTTGCCAACGGCTATTTAACCGAAGTAGGCATGAGCAATGCCACCGGCTGGATGACCCTGGGCCAATTCTCTGAAATCTTCTTCATGTTGGCGCTTCCTTTCTTTACCAAACGTTATGGTATTAAAAAGGTATTACTACTTGGTCTGTTCACGGCAGCCGTCCGCTATGGATTCTTCGTCTACGGCAGCGCCGAGCAATGGTATCTGTACTCGCTACTGTTCGCCGGGATCCTGCTGCACGGTGTGAGCTACGACTTCTACTTCGTCACCGCTTACATCTATGTCGACAAGAAAGCGCCGAAACACATGCGTACCGCCGCGCAAGGCTTGATCACCCTATGTTGCCAGGGCTTAGGTAGCCTTCTGGGATACCGCATCGGTGGCGTAATGATGGAGAAGATGTTCGCTTACCCCGAGCCACAAAATGGTTTGACCTTCAACTGGTCTGGAATGTGGGGCTTCGGAGCCATCATGATTGCCGTCATCCTGATCGCCTTCATGTTCTTCTTCCGCGAGTCCGACGGTGAAATCAAAGAGATCACCATCAAGGATGAAAACCCGGCCGACAGTAAACCGGCCAACGCATAATTTACTTTTTCGCCCGCCATGCTTGCGGCGGGCGTGACTCAATATTTTGATAAGGTGTAGTCAATGAATAACAATACAGAAAGTCGCATTCTTGGAGCGTTTTACGGTCAAGCACTGGGTGATGCAATGGGGATGCCTTCTGAGCTATGGCCGCGCAGCCGAGTTAAAGCCCATTTCGGTTGGATTGACCGCTTTCTTCCAGGCCCGGCAGAAAACAATGCCGCATGCTATTTCGATGCCTGCCACTTCACCGATGATACATCCATGGCACTAGCGCTTGCTGACGCCTTGATTGAGTGCGATGGCGAAATCAACCCAGACCTTATTGCCCGTAACGTAATGACTTGGGCAGAAGGTTTCGATGCTTTCAACAAGAATGTCTTTGGCCCGTCATCAAAAGCTGCAATGACCGCCATCAAAGCTGGAACGCCTATCAGCGAACTGGAAAACAACGGCGTGACCAACGGTGCGGCGATGCGTGTTTCACCGCTGGGTTGCCTACTACCAACCCACAACCTAGATAGCTTTATCGGTCAGGTCTGGCTGGCTTCAAGCCCAACCCACAAATCTGATGTTGCCATTGCCGGTGCAACAGCCATTGCTTGGGCAGTATCTAAAGCAATCGACGGTGACAGCTGGACAACCATCAGTGATCAGCTGCCTGCCATTGCTAGAGCGGCCCAAGAGAAAAATACCACCACCTTCAGCGCTTCGATGGGAGCACGTATTGAGCTTGCTCTGTCTATCGCCCGCAACAACCTAGGTATTGAGAGCGCGATGCAGCAAATCTATGATTTGGTCGGTGCCGGCACCAGCACGATTGAATCTGTACCAGCAGCGATTGCCATGGTTGAGCTGGCTGGTACTGATCCAAACCGCTGTGCGATCCTCTGTGCCAACCTAGGCGGTGATACCGATACGATCGGTGCGATGGCAACAGCCATTTGTGGTGCGCTGTCCGGCATCGATGGTATCGACCCAGAGCTAAAGCGCCAGCTAGATGATGCCAACCAGCTTGACTTCACCCGATACAGCACAGCCTTCACTAAAATGCGGATAAACAAGGAGAAAACCTATGCCGCATAATGCCCTGACAACTCTACTACCGAGCCTGCACAACCAACGTCAGTTGTGCCTGATTGGTGCGGCGGTGATTGATATTGTCACTGAGGCGGCGACCTTGCCTGTGCGCGGCGGCGACTTAGAAGTGACAGAGAAAGGTCTGCATATTGGCGGCTGCGCCCTCAACATTGCAATCGCCCTAAAGCGCCTAGAGATAGACTCGCTCAACGCTCTGCCGATCGGCCAGGGCAACTGGGCTAGCCTTATCAGCCGAAGCCTGAAGCAAAACGGCATTACCAGCGAGATCCAAACCGACAAAGGCGATAACGGCTGGTGCATGGCATTGGTTGAACCAGACGGTGAACGAACCTTTATCTCAGTCAGTGGGGTAGAAAACCATTGGGATGAAGATATCCTCAATAGCCTTCCACTTGCCGATGATGCCTTGATTTACCTGTCGGGTTATCAGCTGGCCTCACCAAGTGGCGAACAGTTGGTGACTTGGTTGGAATCGCTACCAGATACGGTAGATGCTTTCGTCGATTTCGGCCCACGCATTGCCGATATTCCAGATACGCTTTTCCAGCGCCTGTTAGCTTTGAAGCCGATTGTCTCGCTTAACCGCCAAGAAGCAGAAGTGCTGGGTATGGGCTGTGCCGAGACCTTTACTCGCCAGTGGTTCGAACAATACCAGTGCCCACTCATTTTGCGTATTGACAGTGACGGCGCCTTGTTCGCCGATGCCAATCAAACCGGTAATGTCTCACCGTTTCCGGCAAACGTTATCGATACCATCGGGGCTGGTGACTCACATGCAGGCGGGGTACTTGCCGGGCTCGCATCGGGCTGGGAATTACGTGATGCGGTATTGCTCGGCAACGCGGTGGCTTCTTTTGTGGTCAGCCATCGTGGCGGAGACTGCGCGCCAGATCGCCAAGCACTAGCAGACTACCTATCTCGCTACTGATCGAATAAACCAACAACAGCTATATCCACCAGCCAAAGGAGGCTATGCGCCTTTGGCTGGTGACCTATACCTGCAAAACAGCATTGAATAAAAAGAAAACACGCCCATGAATAATACAAAAGCAACCCGAGTGCTTGCCGCCTGCTGCGGTATCAACTTGTGTATCGGTATCCTTTACGCTTGGAGCGTGTTTAAAAACGCCTTCATCGTGGAACTTGGCTGGAGCAACACCCAAGCCTCACTCCCTTACACCTTGTCAATCGGCGTCTTAGCGCTGGCGGTATTAGCCGCAGGCATCATCCAGGACAAAATCGGCCCGCGCAAAGTGCTGGTCGCTGGTATCTTCCTTGCTGGTATTGGCTTGTTGCTGTCGGGGCTGCATCTAACACCTATGATGCTTACCCTGACTTTTGGTCTGTTGACGGGATGCGGAATAGGCTTTGGCTATGCCTGCCTCAACCCCGTTGCCATGAAGTGGTTCCATCCGTCACGCAAAGGCTGGGTTAATGGGCTTATCGCTACCGCTTTTGGTATTGCGTCGGTTTATTTGGCCCCGTTGGTGAGCTTCATGATTGCCCAATACGGCATCAGCACCAGTTTTTACCTACTTGGCTCTGCCCTGCTGCTAATCGCCCTGCCGCTGGCTTGTACCATCGATAATCCACCGTCAGGCTATCACCCACCAGTACCAACAACCCAAACGACCCCATCGGCGAAAAGTCCATCGAGATCAGTAACGCCCCAAGGCAATACTGCATCCGTTAAAAACATCACACCAAACCAAGATACGCCTTGGCGGGCAATGGTTCGCCAGCCTCGTTTCTACATGCTATGGCTGATGTATGCCTTTTCCTCGACAGCTGGCCTGATGATCATTGCCAACATCACCTCCATTGCAGCTGTTCAAGCTGATATCCATGACGCTGCTTATTTGGTTGTCGCTCTGGCCCTTTTCAACTCCGGTGGCAGGTTGGCAACGGGCGTGCTGTCCGATCGCATTGGCGCTTTACCAACACTAACTCTGGCCTTCGTGTTACAGGGTCTCAATATGCTGTTGTTCTCATACTACCAAAGCAGCACGTTGATGATAGTCGGAGCAGGATTGGCAGGGGTAGGCTACGGCGCGTTGCTGGCTGTCTTCCCTTCTTTGATGGCCCAGTTCTACGGACTGAAATACTACGGCACCAACTACGGTATTCTCTATACCGCCTGGGGTATGGGCGGTTTTATCGGCCCTATGCTTGCCGCCCTGGTTGTCGACAGCACCGGAAGCTACCAAATAGCCTACCAGGTTTGCGCCGTGTTGATGGCCGTCACAGTTGGACTGGCGTTATGGCTACAACCTATCGGCTTGGGTATAATCAAACCAGTACTCAAGGCAAAGCATGAATAAATGAATAATTACAATAGCTTGATCAGTCTCATCAAAGAGCGTATCGAACAGAAGGACAAGTCACCGCTTTACGTGAAAGTCGCTGAAACCGTCAAACAAGCCATCCAGAAAAAACTGTTGGTTGGCGGTGACTACCTGCCCACCGAGCGGGAGCTGAGCGAGCTGTTGGGCATTTCGCGCATTACGGTGCGCAAAGCGCTGGATGTGCTGGACAAAGAAAACGTCATTGTTCGCTCTCGCGGCTCAGGCACAATGATTAGCGACACCCTGGAGTACTCACTCAAAGAGCCCAAGGGCTTTTCCCAACAAGTGGTACTGAAAGGTAAACGCCCCGATACTTTGTGGATCAAAAAAGAAGTCGTGCCCTGCAACGATGATGTTGCGAAGCAGCTCAGCTTGGCCGAAGGCGAGGATGTCTTCCTGCTCAAGCGGATCCGTTACATCGATGACAAGCCAGTATCGGTAGAAGAGTCGTATGTCCCTGTCGGCCTGATCACCGACGCAGACGAAATCCAGCTCTCGCTGTACGATTACTTCCGCAGCCAGAATATCACGCTGACCGGCACCAAAAGCTGGGTCAGTGCCCAGTTGCCTACCGATGAATTCCTCGGCCACCTCAGCCTCGACGAAGCAGTTCCGGTATTACTGATAAAGCAAATCGCCCATGATGCCAAGGGCAAGGTCATCGAATACAGCGTCAACCACTGTCGCGGTGACATGTACGTCTTTGTTGCAGAAGACTGAGTTAACGATCCGCCCTTCCGACTGAATACCATCTCCACAGACAAAGCAAGAGGCGATCCTAGCCTCTTGTCACCTTCCAATATTAATCCTTTAATTCCAATCTCTTAAGCACATCATAGTCAACAAGATAATTTTCACCCAAATTTATTTCGATAAAATTAGAAATAAATAATTGACACCAATCTGCTTCGAGCATATATTTCGACACATATCGAAATAAACGAGCAAATGAGGCCGTAACCATGAGTCCTGAATTCGTTACCATGTTCAAAGAAGCTGCCGGTATGTTCCTATTCCTAGCAGCAGAGCTTACCGTTCTATTTTTAGTGATTAGCTACCTAGTCGGTGTCCTGCAGGAGTTCCTGACACCGGAGAAGATCCAGTCGATCTTGAGCTCACGCAATGGCAAAGGCTACTTTATTGCTGCGCTACTTGGTTCAATCACGCCATTTTGTTCGTGCTCGACCATTCCTTTCCTAAAAGGTCTGCTTCGTGCCCGAGCTGGTTTTGGCCCGATGATGGTATTTTTGTTCGCCAGCCCACTGTTAAACCCAGTGATCATCGGCCTGTTTGTCGTGACCTTCGGGATCAAAGTGGCAGTGTTCTACTTTGTAGTCGCTCTAGCTGTTTCAGTCATTGCTGGATACGTGCTCGAAAAACTGGGTTTCGAACGCTATGTCCGTGAAGAGGCATACCAAGTTGCTGATAGCAGCTCTAGCTGTGGTACCTCTTGTGGTGATTCATCAGCTAAATCAGCGCCTAAAGCGGCATCAACATGTGGTGCAAAACCTGAGCCTGTAGCGGCTTCATGCTGTGCAGCGACACCTAAGCCAGAGCCGGTTGCCAGCTCATGCTGTGGAACAAAAGAAGAAGTGAATGTAGAAATCAGTGGCTGCGGTGAAGCCGTAATGACAGTGAAGGAAGAGAGCCGCTGGGTACGTATCTGGCACTCAACGTGGAAAGACTTTAAGCAAGTACTTCCTTACCTGATGCTAGGTATTTTGATTGGCTCTTTCATCTACGGTTTCATTCCGACTGATTTGATTGCCAAGTATGCAGGTGAAGGGATGTGGTATGCAATTCCAGTGGCAGCAGTGATTGGTATTCCGCTCTACATCCGTGCTGAAGCAGTGATCCCATTGAGCGCAGCCCTGGTGAAGAAAGGCATGGCAATGGGTTCAGTAATGGCCTTGATCATCGGTAGCGCAGGTGCAAGTTTGACCGAAGTTATCTTGCTCAAGTCTATCTTCAAGAACCAGATGATTGCCGCCTTCCTTGCAGTGATCCTTGGTATGGCGATAGGCGCAGGCTACATGTACACCTACCTATTTGGGTAATCGAATCAACAGGAAATAAAAAAGCCGACCTCAAAAGGGTCGGCTTTTCTTCATGCAAAGTCCGAACTATGACAAATCGACATCTTTAGAGCCAAACATCCAGGTCAGGATAAAACCAGCAAGGTAAGAAACCACCAAGCCAGCCGCATACACCGCCATCCCGGCAAAAATCCCGACATTCGATGTCATCAATGGCAGGGCAACCACACCCGATGGGCCAAACACGGTATTCAGACCAACCGGTAAGCCCAGATAAGCAACCAACCCGACAAAGAAGCCACCGACAGCACCACCTAAACAAGCGGTCACGAATGGTTTAACGCGTGGCAAAGTCACACCGTAAATCAGTGGCTCACCGATACCCAGAATGCCAGGGACGATAGAGCCCTTGACCTGGGTGCGTAGCATAGAATCTTTCTTGGCGCGCATGTATAGGGCGAATGCCGCACCAACTTGACCACCACCGGCCATGGCAAGGATCGGGAACAATGAGTTGAAGCCTTGGACATCCATCAGGGCAAAGTAAACCGGTACAAATCCTTGGTGGATACCAAACATCACAGAGAGCAAGAACAGACCAGCGAGGATCGCACTGCCGATTGGGTTACCGTTGAGGTTGACAAACAACCACGACATACCGTTAAACAGCACTCCGCCCAATGGCATGATGATCACGAATGTTACCGCGCCCATAATCAGCAGTGTCACGGCCGAGGTCAGGATCATATCCAAGTTGTCCGGCATGAATTTTCTGACTTGTCGCTCTACGCTGGCGCCAAGAATAGCCGCTATCAAAACCCCAATAATGTTACCGCGAGGGTCAATCGGCATGCCGAAAAAGTTATCCATGCCAGAATAAATACCCGCTGCCGCCTCAGGATTATAACCGAGGACAAACAGCGAAGCGATGATGGCACCATTAACGCCAGAGCCACCAAAGGCCTGCTGGGCATTGTAACCAATCAAGATACTCAAGAAGGCGAACATGCCCTTACTGAACACCTTCATATAGCTGATAAATTCAACAAGCTGGGCATTAGGTGCTTCGTTACCCAGAATGAAGACCTGCTCCAGCAGGGTGGCAAAACCCAACAACAGGCCGACAGCAATAAAGCCGGGGATCAAAGGCGTGAAGATGGTGGCAAACTTAGACAGAAAACGCTGGATGCCGCTGGTCTGTTTCTCTTTCAGCTGCTTTTTGTTTGCCGAAGCGATGTCTTTTAACGACTCAGGATCGGCACTGCCTGAAACGGCGCTTCCCAGTAAGGCATTCATCATCTCTGCCGCTGTTTGCGCTTTACCAGGACCTAGGATAATTTGAAGTTGGCTGTCGCTTTCAACTACGCCCATCACACCCGCAATACGTTTGATTTGGTCGTGATCGGCAAGCATTTCGTCGTGCAGAGCCAAGCGCAGCCTAGTCATACAGTTGCCGCATCGGGCAACGTTATTGTGGCCGCCGATTGCAGACAGGATGCTGTCTATCATCCCAGAGGTAATTTTTGCCATCATTCGTTCCTTGTCATTATTGTGCGTTATTAATTGCTCTGCGAGTAAATCCATTGTTGGCGCCAAGCAGTTCAAGGGCCTCAGGTGCAGAAACGCCAGCGAGGATCATCACAATGGCCGTTTTACAATGTCCATCTGCCGCATCCAGTGCCTGTATTGCCTCTTCGCGGCTGCAGTCTGTCGCTTCCATCACAATCTTTTTCTGGCGCTCCACCAGCTTGGCATTGGTCGCTTCGACATCGACCATCAAATTGCCATATACCTTGCCTGAGCGGATCATGGCGCCGGTCGTCAGCATGTTCAGCACCAGCTTCTGTGCCGTGCCTGCCTTCATTCGCGATGAACCGGTCACCACTTCAGGCCCAACAATCGGCGTAATCGCAATATCGGCTACCTCGACCATCGGAGCTCCCGGGTTGCAGCAAATACAACCGACAGTGGCACCAACTGATTTAGCGTACTGCATCGCCCCCAAGGCATATGGGGTTCTGCCGCTGGCAGCGATCCCGACCAGTACATCGTTCGGGCCAAAGTTGAGGTCAACCAGATCCTGTTTACCTAACTCGACATTATCTTCTGCGTTTTCAACCGCTTTCAAAATGGCCTTGTGGCCACCAGCAATCAGGCCAACAACTTGTTCGGCAGGCGTACCATAGGTTGGCGGGCACTCACTGGCATCCAAAATACCCAATCGGCCGGATGTCCCTGCACCGCTGTAAATCAACCGCCCGCCTTTCTCGAACGCCAAGACAATGGCATCAACCAGTTCGGCAATCTGTGGCATGCTCTGCTCGACAGCAACAGCGACTTTTTTATCTTCCCCATTGATGACCGCCAGCATATCGAGTGTGCTTAGCTCATCGATATTTGCACTGGCTGGGTTACGGCTTTCCGTAATGAGGCTGTTTAGGTTAATTGTCATGGTTTCTCTCCAAAAATCGATGGGTTGATAATAGTGAATAGACTATTCCTGTTTTGTTATCAACATCACAGAATAATCTATTCCAAACATTGACTAATTTAAGAATACAGATACTGCAATATTACCCAGAAAAATCACAAATAACTGAATTAATTGAATATAAATAAAATAACGATAAGAATAGATATGTGTGTTTTGGAATAATATCAAAGTCAGCCGATTGGAATAATTTATTCCAATCGAGGAGAATGTGATTAAACCGCTTTATGACACCGGACACGGATCTACCAGATAGGAAACAACGATGGCGATAATTGCAAAAATCTCCAATCAATTTGACCGCTTATCCAACAACGAACAGAAGATTGCCCAGATGATCCTTGACGCCCCAGAGAGCGTCGTCGGCTTATCATCCTCGGCATTTGCCGAGAAAGCCGGAGTCAGCCAATCCAGTATCATTAAACTGGCTCAAAAATTGGGATTCAAAGGGTTCCCTGCGCTCAAGCAAGCCCTAAATGAAGAGTTAACCCGTAAGAAGGTGCTCGATGTATCAGGTACCCTACACGGTGATATCCAGCAAAATGACACCGCTAAAGTCATGGCGCAGAAGCTCTCGCAAAGTAAGCTCTCAGCCATTGTTGAAACCACCAATGCACTCGATTACGAAAACCTAGACCAAGCGGTGTCAGTACTCAACAAGGCCAACAAAGTGCACCTTGTCGGGTTGGGTGGCTCGGCCATTGTGATGAAAGATCTGTCATACAAGCTGATGAAAATAGGTATCACAGCACTTTGCGAATTAGACAGCCATGTTCAAATCACCATTGCACAAACCCTCAATGCCAATGATGCCATGGTGGTGTGCTCGTTTACTGGCAACCGGAAAGAAGTGGTTATTGCCGCAGAGATTGCCAAACAGCGGGGCGCAACACTCATCGCCATTACAGGACTCAATGACAGCCCGATCCGGCGTATGGCTGATATCCAGCTCGATACCATTGCCGATGAAACTCAAGCTCGCACTTCGGCCATATACTCCCGGACAGCCCAAAACTGCATTACTGACTTGCTATTTATGGCTTTGATTCAAACCCGCAATGAAGAAGCGATTGAGTTGATTGACTCAGCAAGCATGACCATTGATATGCTTTAATTCAGCCCAAGCTAATAACAGTCTTTCTATTGAGGCTGCACAGTGAACAGCACTAAAAAGCCTCTATATCACAATCACTTTCATACTTTATGAGTGAGTACAAGCGCACAGCTCAAGCAACACTATTCGACAAGAAGCTTCCCCCCTCTTGATCTACATCTACCTTCCCGCAACGCCATACACACCAGACAACACCACAAAATTGAAACGCTGTTCCCCGTTCAAATTTTTCACTCAATTTCTGCCACAAAAAACGATGAAAGTCACAAAAAATTCGGATTTTCGTCACTGCAAGTAGGCAAACATCTCACCACCCAACAATTCATATTTAAACGATATTGATCAAATATGAATTTAACTTACACTAATTTCAAACAAAGGAGCGATAGATGTTTACCAATTACAACAGCAACCCCATGGATGCAAAGCACTACGACACCACTAGACTAAGAAGCGAGTTTCTTAGCGAGGAACTATTCAACAAAGAAAAAGTAACCTTACTTTACAGCCATATAGACAGGGTTGTGGCACTGGGTATATGTCCAAATACAACACCACTTGCATTGAATAGTTTTATCGACAATGACGTTTTTGGTACTCAGCATTTTCTCGAACGTCGAGAAATGGGGATGGTCAATCTTGGGAAATCAAACATTGAAGTGAAAACATCCAGTCATACGTACATACTGGAACACCTCGATGCACTGTATCTAGGTATGGGGGAAACAAATGTTACTTTTCGCTCCTTAGACGAAGAACATGAAGCAACACTATATAGCCTAAGTGCCCCCGCTCACTGCCCATACCCTTCAAAAAGGATTGCTCGTGACGAAGCCCGAGTTGTTGAGCTCGGTTCAAATGAAAGTGCCAACCAACGCGTCATCAATCAATACCTTCATCCAGATGTACTACCTACTTGTCAATTATGCATGGGAGTCACGCACCTTTGTCCTGGTTCTGTCTGGAACACCATGCCAGCTCATACTCACGAGCGCCGCATGGAAGCCTATCTCTACTTCAACATTAAGCCGGATAACGTTGTTTTCCATTTCATGGGAGAACCACAGGAAACAAGGCACATTGTTGTTCGGAACAAGCAACTTGTTCTCTCACCTAGCTGGTCGATTCACTCAGGCTGCGGCACCAGCAACTATAGCTTTATATGGGGAATGCTAGGTGAAAACCAAACCTTTGATGACATGGATTTTATTGAAATGTCTGCAATTCGATAACTGCCATCGATAAATACATACCCTATAAAAAAGGACTCTAGCTATGAAAAAAACACTGAAACTCACTGCTATTACCGCAATGATTAGCGCTACTCTGGGTTTATCAACTTTTGCCAATGCAGCTATCGAAATTAAAGCAGCTTTTAACCAATCCGATAGCCACCCTCAATACGAGGCCTTGCAAGCCTTCGGCCAAAAGCTTAATGAGGAAACTGATGGCCGCTACAAACTCTCAATTTACCCAAATGAATTACTGGGTGATCAGCGCGCCGCACTAGAACTGGTTCAAAATGGCGCGATCCAAATGGCGGTGGTTGCTAACCCACTTATCGAAAACTACGACGCAACCTACCGTGTTATCGGTATGCCTTATGTCTATACCGGTCCAGAGCACCAAGAAAAAGTGTTCACCTCCGGCGCACTGGACGAGCTTTTTGCTTCCACCAACCGATTTGGATTTGAGGTTTTGACAGCTTACACGGCGGGTGCACGAAGCATGTACACCAAAAATGCACCGGTCAACACAGTCGGCGATATGCAAGGTAATAAAATCCGGGTCATGCAATCAGAAACAATGATCAAAATGCTCTCATGCATGGGGGGAACCGGGGTACCAATGAGCCAGGGTGAGGTTTACACCGCCATTCAACAGGGTGTTCTTGATGGTGCAGAAAACAACGAAATTACCTATGCCGATCTGAAGCAGTACGAAGTCGCTCCTTACTTTTCATCAACCCGCCACTTGATGGTACCTGATTTGGTGGTGATAAGTAGCTACTTCATCAACACCATGTCGAAAGAAGATCAAGAAACACTTCGTCGCTTAGCCAAGGAGAGCACTCCTGAGCAATTCAAAATTTGGAACGACCGTATCAGCGCCGCAATGGAAACAGCCAAAGCCCATGGCGCAAAATTTAACGAAGTTGACATCACACCATTCCAAGAAAACTGCCAGCCGTTGCAACAAGCGCTAACTGACTCTTCAGCTCAAAAAGCCCTGTTCCAAAAAATAGCCGCCTTGCAATAAGTTAATATTGGGAGCCAGTTGTCTGGCTCCCTTTTCGGGTCACAGCCATGCAAAAAAATATACTTTCTCATCTATTGTCAGGAATGACATTTCTCAAACAGTGGATAGACAAAATTCTTTCGCTGTTTTTGATCACGATAGTAGGCACAATGACAGTGTTGGTCACCTATCAAGTTGCTTCAAGGTACCTGTTTAATAGCCCCAGTGCCGTCAGTGAAGTGTTATCACGATACCTTTTCATCTGGTTGATTCTATTCGGTAGTGCTTATGTGTTCGGCTTAAGGGAGCACATGGCCATCAGCTTTATCAAAGATAAATTCAATAAGAAGTTCCGCTTGCTCACAGAGATGTTCATCGAGCTGGTCACTGTCAGCTTCGCCTACACCATTATGATCATAGGCGGATATAACAGTGCAGTCCGGCAGATGTGGCAACTTGATTCAGCCCTGCAAATTCCCATGGGCGTGATTTACTCTGCCATTCCCATCGCCGGTGGTTTGATGTTTTTCTACTTTATTTACAACGAGTTAAGCCTTATCAACCAACTAAGAGCCTTAAATCGTCAATCTTCGCACAGTGAGGTCTGATATGGATATTGCACTCACCGCCTCTTTGGTCATGTTTATTGGTGCTATTTTCCTGCTTGTCCTTGGGGCACCTATTGCAATCAGTGTTGGCGCCGCCTCTTTTGCAGCAATGACGGTTATTCTGCCCTTCCCCGGTGCCATGACTACATCGGCACAGAGGATGTTCGTAGGGTTAGATTCTTTCGCCCTGCTGGCTATCCCATTCTTCATCCTTGCCGGCAACATCATGAACAATGGTGGCATCGCCATCAGGCTAATCAACTTTTCCAAGATCATCAGTGGTTTTTTCCCTGGTTCGCTGGCTCAAACCAACGTGGTATCCAACATGCTTTTTGGCTCCATCAGTGGTTCGGGGGTAGCTTCTGCCGCCGCTGTTGGGGGCATTATGTCTCCCATCCAAAAGAGGGAAGGCTATGATCCAGCATTCAGCACGGCGGTAAACATTGCCTCGGCGCCAACGGGAATGCTGATCCCACCGAGTAATACTCTGATTGTCTATGCCACCGTTGCAGGTAGTGTCTCTGTTTCAGCATTATTCGTTGGTGGCTACCTACCGGGTATTCTCTGGGGCCTGAGCGTCATGATCATTGCCGGTTTCATGGCCAAAAAGAGGGGCTATGTCGGCAAGCACTCGATGACGCTGAAGCAGTGCATCACCGTTACCCTGCAAGCCATCCCCAGCCTGACCCTGGTCTTGGTCGTTATCGGCGGTATCCTCGGTGGTATCTTTACTGCCACCGAAGCCTCGGCCATTGCGGTGGTTTATGCCCTATTCCTAACATTTTGTTATCGATCACTGAAAATATCGGAATTACCCAAGATATTTTTAAACACAGCAAAAATGTCAGCCATCGTTATATTCATGCTGGCAACGTCTTCAATTATGTCTTGGGTTATGGCGTTTACCCAGATCCCAGGCATGATAGCCGACGGTCTCCTTGGACTGACTGATAACCCATTTTTGATCCTGCTGATTATCAACCTCGTTCTGCTGTTTGTCGGCACATTCATGGATCCGACACCAGCGGTTCTTATCTTTACCCCGATCTTCCTACCGATCTGTACATCGCTAGGCATGGATCCTGTCCAGTTTGGTATTTTGCTGGTCTTTAACCTTTCATTGGGCACCATAACGCCTCCGGTAGGACCTATTTTGTTTACGGGTTGCAAAGTCAGTGGAATAAGCATCGACAGTGTTATTCGCACACTGTTACCGTTCTTCTTGATGATCTTTGCTGTATTGATGCTGGTAACCTACGTTCCGGCAATATCAATGACTATCCCCCAGTGGATGGGGCTGATTCGCTAATTTTACCGCTATTTCTTTTAAGGCTATACGCATGCTGTCATACTGGCGTAATCTGTATGACAGCATTACATGACCATGACGAACGACAAAAAAACAGAATACAGAGCGCCAGCGCTTGAAAAAGGATTGGATATTCTTGAACTGCTTGCTGCAAGCCCTACACCATTAACCAAAAAACAAATCACCGAAAAGCTCGAACGAAGTGTCAGTGAGATTTTTCGTATGCTGTCAGTGCTGGTAGAACGAAAATATATCGAATGTGACAGCGAGCAGTTGACCTACTCTTTAAGCCTTAAGATGTTTGTCCTATCAAACCAGCATCCTCCAATTGCCCAAATGCTTAAGCGCGCCATACCGTTGATGGAAGAATTGTGTTTGAAGGTCAATCAATCATGCCACCTAAGTCAATATAAACATGGCGAACTAGTGGTTATCGGCGCGCAAGAAAGCCCATATAAAATGGGGTTTGGCTTACGTCTAGGCGCTAGTCTAGATATTTGCTCCTCCGGTTCTGGAATTGTTTTGCTGACCTTCTCAAGTGAAGAGAAACGCCAAGAAATCCTTGAAAAAACAAACGCAACCAAAAGTGAAATCACTCATGCTCTGGGGCAAGTAGACAAAACCCAAAAAGAGGGTTTCTACGTCGGGCCGAGTCCACAGATCTCAGGCGTCACCAATATCAGCTTTCCGATCTTTGGTGCCTTGGGTGAACTAATGGCGGTTATTACCATCCCTTTTATGACATTAAACTCCAAAACGGTTCACCACCATATTGAAGATATTGAAGAGACGAAACATGAGCTAGGCAACGTTGCCCGCCAGCTCTGCCTTGAGAAGCCCAGTAGCAGTCAAGGCTAGTCTCGGACAGCTGTCATTCCTCAGCACATGGTGACATCTATATCGCTAATGGAAATACCTGTTGTCAAAATGGCAACTCGTTAGCTCGCCGGATCCCCACTACACTCACCTCGACACTATAAAAAGGTATGTATGATCCGGTTTCTTATCTGCAGTTTTGCACTCGTTCTGCTCTATCCAACCGCTATTGACCTGTATCTGGTCGGCCTACCACAAATTGCCAGTGACCTAAGAGCAACAGAATCACAGCTCCACATCGCTTTTTCTATCTATTTGGCCGGCATGGCGACGACCATGTTTTTTGCCGGTCGACTCTCCGATACCATTGGCCGCAAGCCAATTGCTATCGCAGGGACCATCATCTTGATTTTTGCTTCTTGGCTTGGCGGGCAGGGAGAGCCATCAGCCATCAACGCTCGAAAGAATCATTGAATTTGCTGCCTTATTTCATCGATTTTGAAGTGCTTTTTTCCGATCTGCCTCAGATCTACCTGCGAAAAAATCACCCGCCATGTTGCCCTTACCATGGCAAGCTTCGAACAATCCCTGTTCATGGCGGCTCAGCCGGGACACCAGATGATCACCACCGCGCCGCAATACTGCCAACGCTACTGCCAGCAAATGCACCCTGATTTAACCGCATTGCCTATCCCGATGGAGAAACAGCAACTAGATACCTTGCTGATCCCATTTACGATGATTTGGCACAAGCGAAACAGCCAAAACCCCAAAGTCGCGTGGCTAAAAGAGACCATTAAAGCGCTGTATGGCAATCAGCAAGCATAGCGGTAATAACATCACAGGTAGTTTGTTGACACTATCAACAAATAGCGTTAGCGTGAATAAATATTCAAGCATAAGGAAATGCCCAATGTCTGAGTCACCGACCGCTATCAGCAATATACGCAGTGAGCTGCGCTATCTCATCAGGGAACTGGGACTGCTCGACAAAAACTGCCTGAACTCCAACCTCTCCCTGTCGCAGGCTCACATCCTGACCTATGTGCATCGCAACGGCAGTACCTCTTTTCATGAGTTGGCCATCCAGCTCAATGTCCAAAAGGCGTCACTGAGCCGGACATTGACAACATTAATCGATAAAGAATATCTCTCCGTTCAGCTCGATCCTGCTGACAAGCGGCAGAAAATCTACCGACTTCTGCCTGATGGCCAAGCAGCCCTGCAGCATGCCAACCAATCCGCTGATACCGCATTCGCCACTTTCCTTGACGGGCTCGAAGCTGACCAACTCGACAGCATAGAAGGTGGTCTGAGAACGCTCCGCTTAAACGCGTTTAAGAGTAATTTCCAACCCAATAATTTTCGGGTCACCGTAGAGAGGCTAAACCCCAATTACCAGCACGAAGTCGATATCCTCATCAAGCATGTCTTCAACGGCGAACAAGGTATCCCCGAGGAGCTAATCCCTCTTGATCCTGACCAGCCTTATGTATGGTGGGTCGCCCGCTGCGGCGAATACGTCATCGGCGCAGTCGCCTGCTGGGAAATTGATGGTGAATGGCATTGGGGGCGCTATTTTATCGACGCCAACTTCCGCGGTTTTGGCATCGGCAAAAAACTAGCGGCCGATTCACTGAGTGATATCTTCACCAATATCACCGATTCCATCGTCAGCGATGCTAGGGATACCACAGTAGCCATACTTAACCAGTTCGGAGCGGAAGTAACAGGCAAAACAGTGGATTTTTATGGCTCGCCGGTCACGCCGATGAGGCTAGTTAAAGAGGCGTTTCACGCAAAACTTTTTGTGAAGAAAAAGTAATGAACAGGTATATTGCCGACAACAGGTAAAAACTCATTGCAATCCCAATATTTTCAATCAAGCTAGCCTGGAAAAAAGGAACAACAGCACCACCAATCGCCGCCATAATCAACATGGCAGCAGCCTGGCTGGCATAATCACCGGCCAATGCCAAAGCCCGAGAATAGATAATCGGGTACATAGCAGCATTGAGGCCACCGATAGCCAGCAATAATGCCGCCCCTGCAAAGCTATGGCTCCAGGCAGCTAACGCACAACACCCTGCGGCAATTAAGGAGGACATATATTGCCAACGGTCGAGACGAATCCGGTTAGCCAAACCAGTAATACTAATCCGCCCTACTAGCATCAATGCCCAATAAACACTTAGGTAGCGAATCGCGTTAGCATCACTGATACCTAATTCAATCAGATAGTTGATAGTGTAAGTTCCAACAGCAACTTCCACCCCTACACACAACGCCAATACCAGCATTGACGTAATAAACAAGGTTGAGCGGGACAAAGTAACAAAGCCTTTGCCAAATGCCTGTTGCTCTGATAGCTGAATATCCGGTATCTCTGCCAACCGTGACAAAGTCAGTAACAGCAAGATACCGAGGCTGATCAAGCCAAACAAGCGACAGGTATTGAAGTCCGCATTCTTGGCGGCGGCGGCGGGGAACTACATGACCGCCTTATCGCAGAACGCAATAACCGTCAGGCAGATGTGGTCCTGGGCTTGACTCAAACCGGTATGTATAGCCTGAAATCTCACGACCTGCTTGAAAGCTATGCACCATCATGGGCAGAGGGCTTACCAGAGGCATACCAAGACAAGGATGATACTTTCCATATGTTCTGGCAGACACCAATTGTCATGGCCTACAATGCAGATGCCCTACCTGCCGAAAAGGCACCAAGCTCATGGCTCGACCTCACCAATGAAGAATATAAAAACAAGTTTGCTATCGGCGGGCTGACCTCACAAACAACCCGTACGTACATTTCCGGTATCCTTAGCCAGTTCCGCGACAACAGTAAACTTCGTGACGAAGCATGGGAGCACATGCGAGATATGTATGACAACGCCGCACCGCTGGCAGAAGGCACGGAGTACTGGCGTAAGGTCGCCAATGGCATCAATATCGCCTACATTAATCCAACAGAGGGAACACCGGTAGTCGCCGAGGGCATTGGTATTATCAAAGGTAGCAAAAACACCGAAGTGGCCAAGCAATTCATCGACTGGTTTGGCTCTGCAGAATTCATGGCCGCCTATGCTGACAAATTCGGCCAAACACCAGCCCACCCAGACGCTATTGCCCTTTCCAATGACACTATCAAGCAATACGCCACGCTGTTTAATGTCCAGGACATTGATTGGGAATACCTAACTGAAAATCAAAACCAGTGGATTGAGAATATCCAACTTGATGTGATGTAGCCTTTGCCCCCTCATCTACTCAAGAATATGGGTGGAAATAGACTATTGAAAACCAAAAAGTGGCGCTGTACCCGACCTCAAGAGTGGTGGAGAGAAGAGAATGCAGGTACAGCGCGCGTGCCTGCTAAGCGTTGCAAGGTTAAACTCGCGAACCGTTCAAGAGTCAATCCTTACAACAAGATATTTATCAGAAAGTGATGTAAGAGGATTTATCAGGCAAGTAGCCGCTTGACCCGTCTACAGGTGTAGGCTTTATCTTTCGCCTCTCGTAAAACAACAGAGGTTAAATCCTATGCCTTCTTTTTCTTTACACTCAACATTACCTCAATCCATGCGGGACAAATTGGCTGGGTTGCCACCGGTGGCGAAGGGCGTTTTACTGGCGCTGATGTCGACAGCAATGTTTACCTTAGTAGGCGTCCTGGTCAGGGTACTGAGTGATGATATTGGGGTTTTCCAAATCCTACTTTTCCGCCAGTTAGTATTCGTGGCATTGCTGACACCTGCGATGGTGAAAAATATCGACTTATTGCTTAAACCCAAACATCTCAAATTACATACTTTTCGGATCTTGGGCGCATTTACTGCGTTGTCTCTGGGCTTTGTCACCGTTAGCAATATTCCGCTAGCGGATGCCACCGCGCTGGGCTTTACCCAAGTGCTGTTTGTTGCTGCGGTGTCTTATCTATTCCTGTCAGAAGCGGTCAGCGCCTCACGTCTGTTTACTATCATTACCGGCTTCATTGGCGTGATGATGGTGGTACAACCAAGCTTTGAGCAAATCTCTATGACCTATACCTTGCTCGGTTTATTGGCCGCTTTTGGTGCGGCAGTAGCGGTGATTTGTGTTCGCAAGGTCGCCCAGGTTGAGTCCAAAATTACCTTGCTGGCCTACCAAGCTATATTCGTCGGTCTAATGGCGTTGCTGCCAAGCCTGCTGAATTGGACATGGCCAACAGGTGAACAACTATTGCTGCTGATCTGCGTAGGTATGCTCTCCTCCATCGCCCAATGGGTTGGCGTTACTGCCTACAAATATGGCGAGGCCAACGTGATTGCCAATGTGGAATATGTCAAAATCATTTATTCGCTGATCTTTGGATATTGGTTGTTTGCCGAGGCACCAAACGGACTGGCAATAGCAGGAACCTTGGTGATCATTTTTAGCGCAATCCTCCCTATGCTTTATAAAAAGAAAATAAACCAACCACTTGTTTAACAGCGCTAAGAAGGAATGTATCGCATGCTGACCGTGACGCAACTAGCCAAAGCCTGCAATATTTCTCGTACCACCGTGCTCTACTACGAGCGTGTAGGTCTGCTGCAACCAGCAAGCCGCTCGGACAACGGCTACCGCTGGTATGGCGAAAAAGAAATAGCCAGGCTCAAGAGTATTCTGTCCTACCGCTCATTTGGCCTGTCGGTACAAGAAATCGGCCCTATGCTTGAGCGCAATGAAACCGTCAAGCAAGAACAAACCCTACGCAATCAATTCAACGCATTGGAGCAAGAAATCCAGACCCTGCGCCAGCAGCAAAAAGCCATCTTATTGCTATTGGAAGAGCCTGAATTATTTGAAAAAGACCAACTCACCAAAGCGCGTTGGGTCGAGATCATGCGCAGCGCCGGATTCAATGAAGAGGAGATGATGAACTGGCATAAGCAGTTTGAAAAAATGGAGCCCGACGCCCATCAGGAGTTCTTGGAATCACTCAATATCGACGCCGAAGAAATTGCAGCGATTCGCTTACAGTCTCAATAGGTGCCCTTTAACCAAATTGAAAAAGCCGCGAAATTCTCACCGCCTGACAATAGTTCTTCAAGCTATGAAGCTCCTCATGATATGCTTATCGCCTCTTTAGGATAATAGCAATAAGACGCTGTTATTATTGACTTTTTAGGTATCCCTTGATGTATGAGTCGACAGTCATTTTTGCCGCCACCCTTATCTTTCTTGGCTCTTTTGTTCAAACCGCTATCGGCTTTGGGTTAGCGATAGTCGCGGCCCCATTACTGTTTCAGCTTTCACCGCAATATGTACCTGCCCCTATCTGTTTGGTTGCACTGGTTATTTCATTGATCAATGCATTCAAGCTACGAAGCAGTGTGTCCATTGGTGGCTTGAAATCAGCCATTATTGGCCGAGTGCCGGGTTCATTGATCGGTGGTTACCTGTTGACCGTGGTCTCCGGTGCAACCCTTTCATTGTGGCTGGGTGCCATGGTACTCATCGCCGTGGGGATCAGTGCTTTGCCATACCGCTTAAAGCCAACACCGAACAGGATGCTGGTCGCTGGCTTTATGTCTGGCGTGATGGGTACTAGTTCTTCAATCGGCGGACCGCCTATGGCCCTTTTGATGCAACACGAAGAAGCCGCCAAGCTTCGTGGCAACCTGTCGGCATTCTTTGTGATCACTTCGATAATGTCTCTGGTTGTACTGTCGTTTTACGGCCACTTCAACATAGAGCACATTCAGATCACCCTGCCACTGCTGCCAGCGGCTATCTTGGGCTACTGGTTGGCAAACAAGGTGGTAGGCAACCTATCGCAAGGTGTAGTGAGGAAATTTGCCTTGCTGCTATGCCTAACCAGTGGCTTGACCGCAATTTATCAGGGATTGACCGGTTTCTAAGGCTAGATAGAACAACCGTTGGCAAGGCATTGAATCAGTTTGCAATAAATCCCCGGAATAGGGTTAAGAGGGCTTAACCCTAATTGCATCAACGACCTTATTTAAGAAATAGGCAGTTTCTTTTAGCATCGACGCCGACTTTTTTTCTTCCTGAGCCGTGACAATACTGCAATAGCCATGCATCACAGACCAAACAAATCTCGCTTGCAACAGCGTATCTTCCACAGCAAAAACACCTTCACTTTGACAATATCCAAGTATATTCCGCAATTGAATAAATGCGCTGTCAGCTTCTTCCTTCAATAAGGCACTTGGGTTTTGAAGCAGCTCAGACATTCCAAACATCAACTGATAATACTCAGGGTGATCGAGTGAGAAGCGAATGTAGGCTTGCCCTACAGCCATGAAGCGCTCAGCCGCAGGTAAGTCGGCATTCTGTACCCAAGCTTGCTCTAGATAGTTACTAAAAAGGGCAAACCCTTCCTTCGCAATTGCGGACATTAACTCATTTTTGTCTTTAAAGTGCCGATATGGCGCAGTTCGAGACACATTGAGATCAGATGATAACCCGCGAAGCGTTAGCGCATCAGGACCTTCACTTTTCAACTTTTCCGTCGCAACTCTGACTAACTCAGTTCTCAAGTCACCGTGATGATATTTACTGGTTTTCACCGTTTGTTTACACCTTGTTACATGAATACACAGCAATAGTGCCAACCCATGTTGACGCTGTCAACTTTAGTCGCTACCATCTTTAATGTGGACAGCGTCAACATAAGGAATGATATTAATGAACGGCTCAACATTCAGGAAAGCAACGCGAATTATTCACCTCGTTATGGCGGCATTTTTAGGTGCTTTTATTTACTCACCTTGGAGCTCTGACCCTTTGTTTGCAGGCATCGTGATGTGGGTAGCGGTACCCATGGTAACCTTGACGGGACTGCTGATGTGGAAACAAGGTGTTGTTATGAATTGGCTCAAATCGAAAAAAAAACCAGCCATGAACAACTAGTATCTACGCGTTTTGAGTTCACTGTCCCTCTTTGATTATGAGGGACAGTACTAGGCTTTTTTAGGTGCCATTCGCTGCTACATCCCCTTGTTAGCACTGGGTTGCTAAAAATTAAACTGAGAAAAACCTTTACATAAAAATCACTTAGCACACAGTGATTATGGTGGTAATCTAGCGCCGATTTCAGGTATTACCAGTAGGCGATTTTAAACAAATGAAAAAGACACTATCGGCAGGTTTGATCAGCTTGTTTCTTTTGGGCTGTGTCACACCAAGCGAAGAGCTAATTCCTCAAGCCGACCAAGTCCGTGTGCTAACCACCAGCTTACTCAACCTAGAAAAATGCAGCTGGGTCGGTGAAGTTACCGGTAATGAAGGCCACTGGTATTCTTACCTGTTTTACAGCAATGACGCGCTGATCCAAGGCGCAGTCAACGAGCTGAAAAACAATGCCCTCCGCATGGGTGCCGATACCGTAGTGATCATGAGCCCGCATAACTTTACGACCTCGGTTTCCTTGCTCGGCACCGCCTACGACTGCCGATAACCGATAATCAAGAGCTGTTATTTAGCCGCCTCTAACTTTTCGACCAAGAAGTCAATAAACACCCGTACCCGCTTGGCCTTCTGTGTGTTCTGGTGGAAATACACATAAAGGCCAGAATAGGGGTACCAGTAAGGCTCCAACACGGGCACAAGCTGATTCTCCGCCAGCAAGTCCTCAATCATCGGCTCAATTACCCGGCCAATACCCAAGCCATTGACCGCCGCGTCTACCATGACATCAGTATCGTTGACGATGAGCCCCAACGGCATGTCCACCGTTATGTCCTGCCCTTTGTTATCCAATCTAAGCGGCGCCAATTGATTGGACGCGATAAAACGGTATTGGATCAGCTTGTGCTGTTTGAGATCGTCCGGTGATGTAGGCATGCCATGCTTGTCGATATACTCCTGCGAGGCAAACAGCGCTTCCTTGGTAGGGGGAGTCAACTGGCGAGCGACCATGCCTTCTTCAACCCGGTCACCAAAACGTATCCCCATATCAAAGCCTTCGCTAATGATATTGACCGCCGCGTCATTGATAGAGATTTCCAGCTGGATATTGGGATAGCGCTGGCAGAACTCGACATAAATCGGCTTGAGCAGGTACTGGTAGGCAAAACGAGGAGTGGTGATCCGCACCTTACCGGAAGGATCTTCACTTAAATCCTTGACGCTCTCGACCGCAAAGCTGAGATCCGACATCGCCCCTTGGGTACGCTCAAACAGAAGCTGCCCGGCCTCGGTCAACTCTATCCGCCGGGTAGTCCGGGTAAATAGCGGCAGCCCCATTTGCTGCTCGAGGGTTTTCAGCGCCTGGCTGACCGACGGCGGAGCGATCTCGAGCTTGCGCGCCGCACTAGAAATACTGCCCTCGTTAACAATGGTGTGGAACATCATCAACTGGTTATAGGTTGCACCGTTCAAACTAACCTCACGGGTTTATCGATTCAATTAACATTATTAGCTTAATCCTAATAATGAATTAGGAAAACATCATCTAAAAATTATCAATCTAGCTAGATACACTTACCCCATCAAATCAAGAGCGAGACGAGCGGGAGCAAGACAATGAGCAACGTACTGGTAATTTCAGGCCACCCAAACCTAGACGAGTCATACACCAACACAGTGATCCTAGAATCACTACAGCAAGGGTTGGACAGCGTTGAAGTGCGCCGCCTTGACAGCCTATACCCGGACTACCAAATTGATGTAGAGGCAGAGCAACAAGCACTGCTAAAAGCTGATGTGGTGGTGCTGCAATTCCCGTTCTACTGGTACTCGATGCCGGCACTGTTGAAGAAATATCTCGACGATGTTTTCTCTTACAACTTTGCCTACGGCTCAAAAGGCGACAAGCTCAAAGGCAAAGACCTCACCCTGTCTTTCACCATTGGCGGGCCTGAAGAGTCTTATGACCCTCTGGGCTACAACCACTTTACGGTTGAGCAATTTATGTACCCGCTGCAGCAGACTGCGTACCTTGCTGGCATGGTGTACCACAAACCAGTGTATAGCCACCGCATGGTCTATATCCCAGGTGTCTACAACACCCAAGAAGAAGTGGAAGGCCGTGCCCGCGCCCATGCCAACCAGTTAATAGCACAGGTTGAGAGCATCACAGGCTCTGCCGACAACAAAATCCAGAAGTTCGTGGCAAACTGGTTTGCTGAGTTCGACAAACTGCCTGAAGAAAATGCCTTCTTCACCGAATTCCTGGCAGAGGATGTGAACATTGAAATGCCAGAAGGCACCTTTATCGGCCACGAAGGTTTCCGCGACTGGTATGCTATTGCCCGTACCACCTTCAAGCCGGGCTGCGACCATCAAATAGAACAGGTGGAAATCAAATCGCAAGGTGGCGCTGAAGGTAACAAGTACCATGTCGAGTTACGTGTCCGCCTACAAGCCGAAAGTTTTGAAAATTCAGTGCTCAAGGGCCAAAATGTCAACCTACTGGTCAATGAAACATGGTCAGTGAGCCTAGATGATGCCGGGGATGTCACTATCCATAACTATCTTGTTGAGCCGGTAAACAACGACTGAAAATAAACAGTTCCTGAAAATCAACAGCGCCGCTTTCTTATCGAAGGCGGCGCTGTTTTTATTCTACTTGTCAGCAAACAGTTACTGCATAAACTGCTTCATACGTTCTTTAAGCGCATTTTGGACATGGGAGCGAGCGAGCTTTTCTGCCAAAGCCGCATCGCGGTTTTTAATTGCATCAACCATCGCCTGATGCTCTTCAAGGGCGGTGTGCCAACGGGTTGGGTCGCTCAAGGTTGTTTTGCCAAGCAGGGCCATTGCATCACGCAGGCCATCAAGCGAACGGAGCAAATACGGGTTATGGGCCGCTTGGTAAATGGTACGGTGGAAGCGGCGGTTCATTAGCGCATGGCGGGCATAGTCATCTGCCGCCGACTGCCTATCTTCATCCAGTAACTGCTGCATCAACATCACTTCCATATCAGACGCCCGCGTCGCGGCCAGCCCTGCAGCAGCCCCTTCCAGGATTTCGCGCATGGTATAAAGCTCCATCACCTGCTGGATATCCAGCTGCGCCACGGCTACCCCTTTATTCGCACTGATAGTCAGCAGGCCATCATTGGCAAGGCGGTGCAGCGCTTCGCGGATAGGTGTACGGCTCACATTCAGTGCCGTTGATAATTCAACTTCCCTTAATCGCTGTCCCGGCTTGAACACCCCTCGCTGCAGCGCCATTCGCAGCATGTGATAAGCAAATTCCGACCGCGAAGTACCTTCAATAGCACTTTGCTCCTCTGCTTCAAGCTCGAAGCTAAAATCCTCAGCAGTTAACGCAGCCATCGTATTCATCTATCTTCCTTTTCAAATAAGCGAGCCGCTCAACGCCCTGACAACTACAGCTGCCCGAACGCAGGCCAAAGCATTCTCAGTGCCAGCAAGGTCAGCATAATACGCAGCGCTAGCTGGAATCTTTCGTTTGAAACCCGCTCAAGTAATGCCTTTCCAGCCATTGTGCCAAAAAAACCACTACAAATCATAAGCAAAATAACGCCTAGCCATTCGGCAAACGCAAAGCCTAGCAAACCGAAGACCACCGCCTTGATCAAATGCTGCGCGGTCATTAGCGCTGCCATGGTGCCAACCAGTTTTTGCTTGTCACCAATAATATGTCGCATCGAGGCCATGACAAACGGCCCTGTTGCCCCAACAAACATGGTCAAAAAAGAAGTCAGCGATCCGAGTATGGTCAGGCTCTTCTTGCCATTTAGCGCAGAAGCAATGGGTACCCAGCAACTGAATAAGATAAAGCCGCCCAGTATCAATTGGATATAGGCTGGCTCCAAAGACACGGCGATATTGCCGCCAATCATGGCTCCTTTAGTTGTTCCGACCACAAACCACAACACGAAATGGCGGACAACGTGCCTGCGCATCAGCAATAGCCGGCCGCCATTACTGCCAAGCTGTACCACAGCATGAACGGGGATAATCGCCGCTGCCGGCATGAAACTCGCCATCACCGCAATCAGGGCAGCACCGCCCCCGACACCCATAATTGCCGTTATCGCCGATGTTACAAAACTCAATGCGATCAGAATGGCGAATTGCAATTCTGTTAACACTGAAGGTTTGAACCACTCGTAAAACTGCTCCATCAGTCTCCCCTTGCTCCCTTCTATTCACAACAACGATTAAAGTGTTGTTTTAAATAAACTTAAATGTACTAACACATCATTTACAACACCTGATGACACCACAGATACCAAATAAAAAAGTCGATTCAGCTCATACTTTGGCGCTCACTTATTGACCAATGTTGATATATTGTTAATTATTGTATTTCATTGTATACAATTAAATACAAAATAAAAACAACAACACCTCCTACCCGAACGGATATACAGGAAGCGAACATGAACAAATTCAAACGGCTTATTTCCGGTGTGTTTATTGCCGCCATCTCCACCATCAGTATCTCTACCCCTGCGGTGGCTGAGACAGACTTCAGCGGTAAACGTATCGAATGGGTGATCCCATTTAAAGAAGGTGGCGGTACTGACCGCTGGGCGCGCTTTATCGCTCCTTACCTGACAGAAGCCCTTCCCGGCCAACCTGCCATCGTGATTAAAAATATGCCGGGAGGAAGCTCGATAAAGGGGGCTAATTTCTTTCAGAAAAGAGCCCGTAAAGACGGGTTGATGCTATTAGGAACCTCAGGGACTACCCAACTGCCGTGGCTATTGGATGACAAGCGTGTTCGTTATGACTACCTCGACTGGGAAGCCGTTTTTGCCTCGCCATCAGGCGGGGTGGTTTACGTAAACCCAGAATTGAATATTGATACTGCAGAAAAGTTAGTAAATACCCAATCGGCACTCACCTACGGTAGCCAGGGCCCAACTTCTCTCGACCTCATCCCCCTTCTAGCTTTCGAGCTACTCGGCATGGACGTTAAGCCAGTGTTTGGCATGACAGGCAAAGGTGCAGCGCGGCTGGCCTTTGAGCGCGGTGAAGTGAACCTTGATTACCAAACATCGTCAGCCTACTTGTCGAAAGTCACTCCTCTTGTCAAAGAAGGCAAAGCCGTTCCTTTGATGAGTTGGGGTGCACTTGACTCACAAGGCAACCTTATTCGTGATCCTTCGTTCCCAGAACTGCCGCACTTTGCCGAGGTTTACGAATCTATCCATGGCAAGGCACCAGCAGGCCCAGCCTTTGAAGCCTGGAAAGCCTTTTTCATCCCCGGCTTCCCCGCGCAAAAGCTGGTCTTGCTGCCGAAAAATGCCGATCCCGACGTGATTGCCACCTATAAGGCGGCCTTTGAGAAAGTCGCCAACAACCCAGAGTTTATCCAAGCATCAAAGCTAGCCCTCGGCGCTTATACTCCAGCGACCGGTGACAACATTGGTACGCTCTACAAACAGGCGACAGCGATCAGCAAAGACGATCAGGCTTGGGTACAAGCTTGGTTAAAAGAACGATTCAACGCCCGATTCTAGAGGTGATGCATGTTCGATACTCTCTTTTTGGCACTAGCTGAAGTGTTCCAGCCCCAAAGCATGCTGTATATGCTGGCTGGGGTGCTGATGGGGCTTGCGGTCGGGGTTTTCCCCGGCCTGGGCGGCATCGTGGGACTTTCGCTATTGCTACCGTTTCTCTACGGTATGGACACCGTGCCCGCATTGGCAATGCTGATCGGGTTGGTTGCGGTGATCCCAACCTCCGATACCTTCACCTCGGTTTTGATGGGAATCCCGGGCTCCAGTGCTTCCCAGGCCACCGTGCTCGATGGCTTTCCGATGGCCAAGAAAGGCCAGGCTGCACGGGCGCTTGGCGCTGCCTTTTCCGCATCGCTATTCGGCGGGGTATTCGGCGCTCTGATCTTAACCGTATTTGTCTTGGTCGCAAGGCCACTGATCCTCAGCCTCGGTTCGGCAGAACTGTTCATGCTAGCTATCTTAGGGCTCAGTATGGTTGGCGTATTAGCTGGCAACAGTATTAGCAAGGGCCTCATGGCTTGTGGCCTTGGCTTGCTGCTAGGTAGTGTGGGGAGTGCGCCCGCCACCGGTGAAGAGCGCATGACACTTGGCATGTTCTACCTCTATGACGGCTTGCCGTTGGTCGTCGTGGCACTGGGCATCTTTGCCTTTCCCGAAATCATTTACCTGCTGCGCCAAGGCGGTGCTATATCCCAAGGCGAACTTCGCTCGGGTTGGGTACAGGGGATCCGCGATATGTGGCTCTATCGCTGGCTATGTGTCAGGTGTGCCTCTATCGGTGCCATGATCGGCGCCATTCCGGGGTTGGGTGGCAACGTAGTTGACTGGATCGCCTACGGCCACGTCAAACAAAGCGCCAAAGACAATAGCGAATTTGGTAAAGGCGATGTCCGTGGCGTACTGGCTCCTGAGTCGGCCAACAATGCCAAAGAAGGCGGCGGCCTGATCCCGACATTACTATTCGGTATCCCCGGATCTGGCAGCATGGCGGTGTTCCTCGGCGGCATGGTGCTAATTGGCATCGAACCCGGCCCTTCCATGGTCAGTGACAACCTCGGGCTAACCTACACCATCGTCTGGTCACTGGCCATCGCCAACATTTTCGGTGCCGGGCTATGCTTGTTGTTCTCACGCCAGGTCGCCAAGCTCACCACGATTCCCTATGCTCTGATGGCGCCGTTTATGCTGGTCGTGATCAGTTTTGCCGCCTTCCAGGCGACGCGGGATATCAGCGATCTGTTGACCTTGTTTGCCATCGGTATCCTTGGTTTGGCGATGAAGCGTTTCGAATGGCCCCGCCCGGCATTCCTGATCGGCTTTGTCTTGGCAGGTAACATCGAGACCTACCTTTACCAAGCCATGCAGTTTTACGGCGCCGAAATGTTACTCCGTCCCGGCACTATCATTATTGCCCTGCTAACGGCAGCATCGCTTTGGTTTAGTTTCAAAAAACAACCTAAGCCGGAAATTTCACAAGCCCCGGTAAAGATATCTACCGAGCAAAAGCTCTTTACCACGGTGATTTTGGCTTTCTTCATCTGGGCTGGCTACGAAGCGCTTCAGTTGAGCTTGTTAGGTGGTGTGTTTGGCGGAATCGTGAGCCTCGCCATGATCATTGCCATGGCCTGGCACCTATGGCGGCTTGGGCGTTCCCAAACCGCGGCTGTCGAACTGCAAGACCTGGAAAATGACAACCACTACCAACGCTCGTTCTACTACTACCTGTGGTGGTTTGGTGGTTTCGCCGGCACGGTGATCTTGGCCGGCTTCCTGCCCGCTGTGACCCTTTTCTATATCACTTTCCTTCGCAAAGAAGCCAACGCCAGCTGGACACGAACTGCCGTGCTGACAGGGCTGACGCTCGGGGTATTGGAAACCATGTCTTACGTCATGGTGCTGGAATACCCGAGCGGCGTGGTAGGCGAACAATTATTAACACTAGTCCAGCACTCTATGGGCTGGTAACGGAGCAAATCAATGGCTGATTTATCAAAACACTGGGATGTATTGGTTGTGGGAGGAGGCAATGCTGCACTCTGCGCTGCCATTAGTGCCAGGGAGCAAGGAGCATCGGTTCTGGTGATCGAGCATGCCCCCAAAGTCTTTCGCGGCGGCAACAGCCGCCATACCCGAAACCTGCGCTGCATGCACAGCGAGCCGCAGGACGTATTGAGCGAGAGCTATTCCGAAAGCGAATACTGGGAAGACCTCATGCGGGTCACCGGTGGCAATACCGATGAAAAGCTTGCCCGCATGGCTATCCGTGAATCTGAAAGCGTCCGCGAATGGATGAAATCCCACGGCGTCCGCTTCCAGCCATCGCTGAGCGGTACCCTAAGCCTATCGCGTACCAACGCGTTTTTCCTTGGCGGCGGCAAAGCCTTGGTGAACGCCTACTACCTGTCGGCAGAAAAAATGGGGGTGGAGATCGAATACGACACCGAAGTTGAAGAGCTGGTTATAGAAGACGGTGTGTTCAAAAAAGCCGTGGTCAATGCCAAAGGCTTTCCCTATGAAATCCGCGCCAACAGCTTAGTGGTGGCAGCAGGTGGTTTCCAGGCCAACATCGACTGGCTGAAAGAGGCCTGGGGACCTGCGGCAGAGAACTTCATTATCCGCGGTACCCCCTACAACAAAGGCCGATTGCTCAAAGAGCTTATCAATAACGGCTTCCAGCCTGTCGGCGAGCCCGACCAATGCCATGCCGTCGCTATCGATGCCCGTTCGCCAAAGTTTGATGGCGGCATTGTCACCCGGCTCGACTGTGTCTCTTTCGGCATTGTGGTCAATAACCAGTGCGAACGCTTTTATGATGAAGGGGAAGACTTCTGGCCCAAGCGCTACGCGATTTGGGGTCGCCTTGTTGCTGCCCAGCCGGATCAAATCGGCTATGTCATCATCGACAGCCAATCTATCAACAACTTCATGCCCTCGGTATTCCCGCCGGTCAAAGCCAACTCCATCGAGGAACTCGCAGCCAAGCTCAAGCTCGCCCCGGCCAAGCTGCAGCAGGCAGTGGACGAGTTCAACGCCCACGTCACCCCAGGGACATTCGACAATACGGTCTTAGATGATTGCTGTACCGAGGGGCTAACCCCTCCTAAAACCCACTGGGCACGCAAAATCGTCGAGCCGCCATTTTATGGCTACCCGCTTCGCCCTGGCATTACCTTCACCTACCTGGGTGTCAAAGTTGACGAACATGCGAGGGCCCTGATGGCCGACGGCCAACCATCGAAAAATGTCTTTGCAGCCGGTGAGGTGATGGCCGGTAACGTATTGGGCAAAGGCTACCTTGCCGGACTAGGCATGACTATCGGAACCGTATTTGGACGCATTGCAGGCAAGGAGGCAAGCCATGGCGCAAATTCTTGAGGAAGACATCATCTTCATCGACAAGGGGAATACCCAGTACAAGGACAAGGTCCAAGAAGCCCGCAGGGTGATGGAAGTGTGTAATGCCTGCCGCTATTGCGAAGGCTTCTGCGCGGTTTTTCCAGCGATGCAGCAACGCCGTGAGTTTAGCGACGAGGACTTGGATTACCTCTCCAACCTCTGCCACAACTGTACAGGTTGTTACCACGCCTGCCAGTACACCGCACCGCACCCGTTCAACCTCAATGTGCCCAAGGCATTGGGAGACTTGAGGAACGAGACTTACAAGAAATATGCTTGGCCGGGTAAACTATCGGGCCTCATTGCCCATAACGGCTTGTTTGTTTCGATGCTGACACTGGTCAGTGTGTCTTTAGCTATTTTGATCGCTATTGCTATCCAGTCACCTGAGATCTTATTTGGTGAACACCAAGGCGATTTCTACGCCATCATGCCGCACAACGCGATGGTCGCCCTGATGGGAAGCGCCATGCTATTTGTCATTGCCGCACTGGTGATGTCGTTTACCGGTTTCTGGCGAACAACAGGCTATAGCTTTAAGCAATTTTTCTCGCGGGAGAACCTGATCCCAGCTTTGAAAGATGCCCTGACCTTGCGCCACCTTGGCGGTAACGGCGAAGGCTGTAACACCCGCAATGAGTCCTTCTCCAATACCCGACGGGTGTTCCACCACTTCATGATGTACGGTTTCCTGCTGTGCTTTGCCGCTACATCGGTCGCCACCGTCTATGACTACGGGTTTGGCTGGCCTGCCCCCTACCCTTACTTCAGCCTGCCGGTTGTACTAGGTACAGTAGGGGGGATCGGCTTGATCATTGGCCCTGCCGGATTGCTGTGGACCAAAATCAACTTTGCTGAGCAACCGTCGGTAAGAAGCATGTTCGGTATGGATGTCGCCTTCTTGGTGTTGCTAATGCTGGTCAGTATCACTGGTTTGTTATTATTGGCAGTCAGAGATACATCCTTGATGGGGATGACCCTGGCTATCCACCTCGGCACGGTGTTCACCTTGTTTGTCGCAATGCCATTTAGCAAGTTTGTCCATATTATCTACCGCTTCGCGGCACTGAACCGCAATGCGATAGAGGCTAAGGCGAAATAACTATCACCCATAAGTAACTATCACCCATAAGTAACTATTCCCACAAAAAGCGACTCACCAATAAAACAAAGCCCGGTACGGATGGTTACCGGGCTTTTTGTTTATCGCTTCAAAAAGGCAGACCCGCCCCTTAAACACACTCACTATCAAGTAGTGTCATCACCTCATCAAGCGTGGTTGCAGCGACCATCGCCTCACGGATATCGTCATCGACGAGCAAAGATGTCAGCTCAGTCAGCAATTGCATGTGAGTAGAACCTGCCTCGCCGTCTGGAATAGCTAGCAGAAAGATAATGTTTACTGCTTCTTCTTCATCAATACCCTGCCACATCACATCTTGCTTTAGAGTAGCCATTGCAAAAGATGCCGATTTTACTGCGTCCGTTTTACCATGTGGTACGGCTAGACCTTCCCCAAGTGCCGTCGGGCCATGGGCTTCACGTTCGAACACTGCCGCCAAGAAAGCTTCTTTGTCATGCAATTTGCCATGCTGGTCAAGCTGGTCAGCCATCGCATGGATAGCATCATGGCTATTTTCGAAAGTTGTATGGACATTGATTAATGATGGATGGGTAAGAGCGGTCAATTGCATGATGTAATTCTCATTTCGTTGTAGATCAGCTTTAGATAAAGCATACCAATTGCAGACAGAAGATCTGTGACTGACCTCAACAAATTAAAACCCACCTCAAAATTGTTTGAAAAGTGGTTGGGTTTCATATCCAAAAGACAAACAAAAAGCCCCAGCAATGGCAGGGGCTCGCTTTGGGAGAAAAGTGAGATTATTACTATCGGTATGCTCGGGAAACAAACTTATACTCGTTTGGGTGGAAATAACACACACCGTAGTCAAAAGTCACTCCATCTTTGAGCATAGTAGACGTTACTTTGCAGATAACGGGGTTATTTTCGTTTACATTCAGTAATTTAGCGATTTTGGCCGTTGGCTTTTTGGCACTAATCTCTTCATCAGCAAAATCAATTGGCCACCCTTTCGTATGTTCGACATACTCGTACTTTGAACGGGACAGAATTTCCATATTCATCTCAGGAAACAGGTCAACCGGCATCCACGACTCCTCAAATACAGCAGGCCGACCTTCAATATGTCGCAGGCGCTCAATGTGATATAGACGTGCACCCTCTTCCAATTTGAAGATCTCCGCCAATACTTCATCTGCCGTTATGAGTTCAAACGTCAACACATCGGTTTGTAAAGGTAGGGATTTGTCTGCAACCGATTCACTGAAACTCAACAGCTGGTATACCTGATAATCGACCTTTGGCTTTTTGACATAGGTCCCACTTCCTTGAATCCTTTCTAGAATATCCTCTTCAACCAATGACTTAATGGCTTGTCGGATAGTATCGCGGGAGACACCGTATTGATCTTTCAAATCTAATTCACTGGGTAGCGCATCACCTGGCTGTAGTTCACCATTACTGATTTTCTCCATAATAGTGTCGGCAATTTGTTGATATCTTGTTTTTCTCGCCACAGTTAGTTCCTTGATAGGTGATATTGAGCCAAAGAATACCCAACCGCCCCCTTTCAATCAAGAACTCACACAACAAATTGAGAAATTGGTCTGATTAAAACAACCAACAAGAACATACCAATAACAAACAAATTTATAGATGAGTGAGATCGATCACAGAACATGTATGGTATTTGTTGGATTATATATTCATCAAGTGTGGCAACAGACCCAAAGTACATATGGAATATGTATGTTATCGATATAGAAACACACTGTTAGATAACACCGATAAAAAAGCGTGAAACGTAACCGAAGGAACCCCTCATGAAAATACTCGCGATAACCGCCTGTACTGCAGGTGTGGCGCATACCTATATGGCAGCAAAAAAACTCGAGATTATTGCCAAGAAGCGTGGCTATACCATCAAGGTAGAAAAGCAGGGCGCTAATGGTATTGAAGACCGCATTACCGAACAGGATGTCAATGAAGCTGACGGCATTATTATCGCTTCAGACGTAGGTATCGCCGAGCCAGAGCGATTCGATGGGTTAGTCTCCGTCAAAGGTAAAGTCGCAGACGGTGTCAGAAATGCTGCACAGATGATTGATGCACTCGAACAAAAAGTAAAAGCTAATGGCGGTGAAAAAGCGCATCAAGAAGAAAAAACGGCCGGTGAAACACCTTCAACACCGAATGCGTTTTTAGAAGAAGAGAAGCAGCACCCGGTCAAAGCTTTCCTGAAGCTTTGGTATGCAGGCGCCATGGCTGGTGTATCCCACATTATCCCAATCATCATTTTTGGCGGCCTGACGATCGGTATCCTTAACCTAGTATTCGGGTATGACTATACCCATGATCCTGCCAATACTGGAGTTTACCACCTTTACTACCTAGGTATTAACACCCTTGGGCTGATGGTACCAATTATTGCGGCTTATACAGCGTATGGAATGGTTGGCAAGCCTGGCCTTGCTCCTGGCTTTGTCGGTGGCTTAGTTGCCCACGGTGGTAATTTCGGTACCTTAACCATAGTTGGCTCAGGTTTCATGGGCGGTCTGGTAGCTGGTGCAATCGCAGCATTGTCTATCATGGCTATCCGTAAACTGAAAGTACCGGCACAGCTTGATGGTGTGAAAACCCTGATCCTTACTCCATTATTCAGCGGTTTAATCACTGGCCTAGCCATGCTGATTGGCCCTGGCATCATCTTTAGTTACCTCAACACCGTTCTGACAGAAGGCCTTCTGTCGATGAGTGGTGCTAACTTGCTGATCTTAGGTCTTATCCTTGGCATGATGTCCAACTTCGACTTTGGTGGCCCAATTAACAAAATTGCTTACCTCTTTTGTATCGCAATGTGGACCGAAGGACACTGGGAATTCTATGCCGCCTTCACTGCTGCGAAATGTATTCCGGGTATTACCCTTGGCATCATGGCGAAATGCTTCCCTAAATTCTTCGACAAAGACGACCAAACCTCGGCAGTATCAGTATTTATCCTTGGTTTCTGCGGTATCGGTGAAGGCTGCATTCCTTACGCACTAAAAGACCCTATGCGTATTATCCCAATGCAGATGATTGCAGGTGGCGTGGCAAGTGGCCTTATCCTCAGCAGCGGCATCAAAATCTCCACTGGAGCAGGTGGCGCGGTCTTCATGCTACCGCTTATTGACCAACCATTCCTATGGCTAACCTACTTTAGCATCGGTTGTACTATCGCCATCTTCGGCACTATCGCCCTAAAAAGCCTGGCCCATAAGCCGGGAAAGCAAGACAGAGATAATCAAGAGCAAACGGTGAAAAACGCATAACCGGCACAGCCTCAAAACAACCCTTTTTAATCAAACACAACATATTCTCTTCCCCTGCTGCAGCAGCAGGGGAACGGGTGAACTCTATCTGAAATCTAGGAAATATCATGAAAAAGACGGCTTATACTTTCCACCATTGTCACTGGGACGCAGAATGGTACTACACTGAGCAAGAATCTCAGATCCAGTTTGCCTACCACATGGAAGAGCTTTTAGAGAGCCTAGATAGCGACCGTATCAATACCTACCTAATAGACGGTAAAACAGACCAAATCGAAGATCACCTTCGTTTCAAACCACAAGACAAAGAACACTTAGCAAAATACGTAGCCGAAAAGCGCGCGTTCGTTGGCCCATTCTACTCCCACCTTTCGGGCTTCATTGCCCCGGGTGAGTCAGTGATTAAAAACTTGCAAATCGGTATCCAGCAGGGTGAAGAGCTAGGCCACTGCTGTAAAGTTGCCTACATGCCAGACAGCTTTGGGCAGCCTCAGGACTATCCGAAAATCTTTAATGGCGTTGGCATCAAAGACTTTGTTTTCCGTCGCGGCTTAGGCGATCACCACAACCTGAAAAACGACTTCAACTGGAAATCTAATGATGGTTCGGAAGTACTCACCAACTGTATGCAGGCGGGCTACAGCTTTGCTGGCCTTGCCTTCATGGAAGGGCGCTTGATCAAAAATGCAGGTCTGGATCTGGATAAAAAAGACATCCTGTGGCAGTTAACAGAATACTTGGGTAACCGCTCAACCCAAGAAGAAGGCTTCCTCCTACCAGCAGGTAAAGACAACGCACCTGTGATGCGTAACTTCAAAGATCTGCTTGCTCAATACTCGGAGGAAAGTGAAGACTTCAACTTTGTTGAAACCACACTCGAAGACTATATGGACAAGCTACGCGCATCAGACGCTGACTTCCAAGACTTCGAAGGCGAGCTTTACTCAACCCAATACCACCGCGTTCACAAGTCTATCTTCTCGGCTCGCCCTGATATCAAATCACTACAAGATCGCATCGAGCGCCTGTTGATCCTTGAAGTGCAGCCGCTGATGGCGATTGCCAACTCACAAGGCATCAAGTACGAAGCGCAGATGGTTGAAGAAGTATGGAAATTACTGATCCGATCCCAGACCCACTCGGAAGCCACCAACTCAGATATCACTAATGAACAAATCTATGCTCGTGCAGAACGCGCCTACCTCTATGCCCGTGCCATCAAGGTGTACTTGAGTCGCAAGCTGGTGATCTCGGTTGATCGCCCTGATGGGACAACACCGGTCATGGTATTCAATACCCTGCCAACTACCCGTACCTTCACGGCAAAATTGAAAGTGTACAGCAAAAACAAGCAGTTCAAGCTGGACCAAAATGGCAACGAAATGCCGTACTCACTGATTGAGCAAGAGAAAGTCTACGGTGGCTGGCGCCGTAAGCACCGCAAGGATTTCGATGAAGGTCGTGATTACTACCTATCGACAATTGCCGTTCGTATGGAAGAGATGGCCGGCCTTAGCTACCAAACCCTATTCATCCAAGATGGCGAGCGCCCAACAAAGCTAGACATTGCTTTTAGCAATGACACCTATATCGAGAACGATCGCTACCGTGTAGAAATGTATCAGAACAAGTTGAACATTGTTGAGAAGCACACCGGTAAAGTTCACATGGATGCCCTGTACTTCGAAAACATGGGTGATCAAGGTGATACATTCGATTACGACAACCCTGATCACGACATGACCATCAAGGCTGACTTTAAGAATGCCAAGATCGTCAAGTCGGTCAACACCGACAACTATTCAGCCATGACCATTGAAGGTTATGTAACCGTGCCTTACGATTTGGAAGCACGTGAGCTTGGCAATATCGATACCCAAGTGCCATTCAGCATGCAGATCCGCATTAAGTCAGACAGCCCAGTCATTGAGTTCAAAGGTCACTTCAAGAACAAGGCACTAAACCACCGTATGCGCATCGTCTTCCGTACTGAAGAACAACACAAAGTGTCTATTGCGGGTACTCAGTTCGGTTACCTTAAGCGCGAAACCAACCCTGAACTATTAACTATCTGGAAGCGCGATGCTTGGCTAGAGCGCCCTAACCCAATCGAGCCGCTACTCAACCACGTCAGCTTGAAGGGTGATGAGTTCACCACCACGGTTCACACCCGCTCAATCAAAGAGTATGAAGTGGTTGGCGACAGCTTCTCTGATTTAGCACTGACAGTATACCGCTCTGTGGGTCATTTCGGTCTACCGGATCTTAATCGCCGACCAGGTCGCGCAAGTGGTCTTCCGGAACAAATCATGGAATGTCCGCTAAGCCAGATGGTTGAAAAAGAAATCAACTTCGAATTCGGCTTGGTATTCAGTGATGGTTTTGAAGGTAATACCGTTCGTCAGGAATACACCCGCTACGCCGCAGAAGAAGTGTACTTCCAGGATCAGGAGTTCAACCGCATCTTCACACCAATGAAGTACTTCGAGACCAACAAGATGCTAACCGTACCAGCACGCAATGCCGCACTGTTTGAAGTGGTTGGCTTTGAAGGTTGTTACAGCACTGTGGTCAGCGACGACGAGGGATACGTCCTGCGCCTATTCAATAATGCAAACCACGAAGTTGCAGGTGGCCGCTTGAGGTCTCAGCAAGAAATCAAATCAGTATCTGAAGTCGACCTACGCCACCGCTTCACCCAAGACGCCAGCCAAGAGATCGCGCCGCTACGTGCCGGTGAAATCCGCTCTCTGCGCATCAAGCTATAACACAGCGTTTATCTGCTGAGCGACCACAATATGGCACTGGCAACAGTGCCATATTTCCAGAATTCTTTCATATGGCCTTGTTATGAAATACCTAAACTTCGAATCAAAATACAACCGTTTTCCAAAGATCCCAGTAGCCGGTTTCGACACCGCCATTACCGAGGGCTACCGCAACATTGCAGACCAACTATTGAGTGCAGCGCAAGACAAAAAAGTCATCACTCTCGAAACCTATTACGGTGTTGATCTAGACAAACTCAAAACCGAGCTTTTCCCGCACCTAGACGCATCGCTGATCATCCATGCCGACAGCGCACTTCTTGAGGCCAAAGAGATCCGCCAGCGCCTGCAGCGCAATGTTACCGACGACCGTGTGTTCGGCGTGATGTCTCACCACATGCTGGAAGAGTTCTTCATCGAAGAAAAGATCCAAGCTCTTCGTGCCCAGATTGAAGCAACAGAGGGCCGAGTGATTGTTTTCGGTACCGGTGCCAGCTTGATCCACAGTGGCGATATGCTGGTATACGGCGATATGGCGCGTTGGGAAATCCAACAACGCTTCCGTGCTGGTATGGCAAACTGGCAAGATGACAATCACGATGAGGACATGCTGCGCAAGTACAAAAAGAGCTACTTCATCGAATGGCGTATGTGCGACCGTTTGAAGCGCAAGCTATACAACCAAATGGACTTCGTACTAGACACCAACATGGTGGATACTCCGAAAATGGTGCCAGCAGACGCCTACCTTGCTGGTATCTCACAAGCGGCCAACAAGCCATTTCGCTTGGTGCCTTACTTCGACCCAGGTGTGTGGGGCGGCCAGTGGATGAAAGAGGTCTGTAACCTCGATCCAGAAAAAGAAAACTACGCGTGGAGTTTTGACGGCGTACCGGAAGAGAACAGTATCTACCTACAATTTGGTGATAACCACATTGAAATCCCGTCGATTAACGTGGTGTTCCGCGAGCCAGTCAACCTGCTGGGCGACACCGTCCATGCCCGCTTCGGCACCGAATTCCCTATCCGCTTCGACTTTCTCGATACCATGGAAGGTGGTCACCTGAGCTTACAGGTTCACCCCCTAACAGAGTACATCCAAGATAAATTCGGAATGGCCTACACTCAGGACGAAAGCTATTACATCCTAGACGCTGGGGATGATGCCTGTGTGTACTTAGGCACAAAGGAAGGAATTAACCCCGACGAGATGTTCCATGATTTAGAGCGTGCCCAAGCCGGGGAGATCACCTTCCCAGATGAAAAATACATCAATAAGTTCCCGGCGAAAAAGCATGATCACTTCCTGATCCCTGCCGGTACAATCCACTGCTCTGGACGCAACAGCATGGTACTAGAGGTCAGTGCGACACCATACATATTCACCTTCAAACTATGGGACTGGGGCCGTGTTGGTATGGATGGTATTCCTCGCCCTGTTCACCTTGAGCATGGCCGACAGGTGGTCCAGTTCGATCGTGATACTAAGTGGGTCGAAGAAAACCTAGTCAACGACATCACCCTTATTGAGGAAAAACCTGAATACAAAGAAGAGAAAACCGGTCTCCACCAGCGTGAACCCATCGAAACACGTCGTTTCACCTTCAACGGCGAAGTGATTCTGGACAACAAAGGCAGTGTGAATATGCTTAACCTCATCCAGGGTCAGGAAGTCGTCGTTGAAAGCCTAGATAACAACTTTGAACCACTCACTATCAACTTTGCTGAGACCTTCATCGTCCCGGCAAGCTGTAAACGCTACAAGGTACGTGTCACCCGTAACGAAACTGGTGAAGACACCATGATTATCCAAGCCTACGTGCGTAGCTAGTTACCTAGGCAGAACGAAGCAATAGATAACTGACTGTAACCCAAGCCGGCACTATGCCGGCTTTGTTGATTTTAAGACCTTGCCCTAACCTACTAACACTATGATTTTGAATCACTTAATTTTTGGTATACAGTAGCAGGCATACAAGCACTTAACTGTCCGAAGGACTGCTTTCGCTTTCTTCGACTTGCCCCTTGGTAACGAGCAGCCTATGCCTTCAACTTCCCAGCGCCGAACAGAAATCCTTGAATTTATCCAGCAGCATGGCAAGGGAGAAGTAGCCTATTTCACCGAGCGCTACGAAGTGTCTGCCGTTACCATCCGCAATGATCTCAATTACCTCGAGAAGAAAGGTTGTGTGACCCGCTGCTACGGTGGTGCGCCCCTAAACAACCAGTTCACCTTCGACCGGCCGCTCAATGACAAGAAGCAGCTTAACCGCGAAATCAAATCGCTATTAGGAAAAAGGGCTGCGCAGCTTATCGAAGACGGCGATACCATCATCATTGATTCCGGCTCGACCACAGAACAGGTAGCCCTCAATTTACAGGGCAAAAAGAACCTGATCGTGATGACAAATGGCATCAACGTCGCTTATCAACTAGCTAACCAACCCGATATTGAGGTAATGGTCACCGGCGGCCAGATGCGGGAGAACTCTTACTCCCTGCATGGTGGCTGTGGCGAAAGCCTGCTGAACCACTACCGCTTCAGCAAACTGTTCCTTGGCGTTGACGGGTTCGACAAGCATGCGGGGATCACCACGCCACACTCTGGCGAAGCCGCCATCAACCGCAACATGATCAAAGTCGCCCAGCAAGTTATCGCCGTGACCGACTCTTCCAAATTCGACAGGCAAAGCTATTGCCTGATTGCCAAGGCGGATGAGATTGATGTGCTGGTGACCGACAGCGGCATCCCGGATGACTATGTCGAGCAGCTCACCCAACTTGGGGTAGAGATCATTATTGTCGACTAATCTGGCCGGTATTCTTCCTGCCATTGCAATGCCTAAAGCGCATCTTCCCCGGGCGCATGTTTTTGATAGGAATATCAATTTTGTGATCTCAAGCAGGCTTCACTCCGAAATACCATCACCTACCTGCATATTCTTCCTGCTTTCATTCCATCACTGAATAACCCGCAAGAATTAAGGGATGTATTGATTACATTCCCACCATACCGAAAAACTCAACCTTTCGTTTCAGTCAAAACGAAAGGGTTTTAGCCGTAAAACCCTTCACTTTGCCACTGTGATCTCCCTTCGCTTTTTTCTTTCAAACCAGTGCTTGAATAAGAACCAAAAGGAAGTGAAACACTTTCTGCTGAAAAACGAAAAAGAATGAAAGGTTGTTGAGGGTGTTATGACAAGTGCCGAACGCAGACAAAAAATCATGATGCAAATCCGCCAAAACGGCGCGGGCAAAGTGGATGATTTCGTTGAAAAATTCAACGTCTCTGCTGTCACAATCCGTCACGATCTCAACCTGTTGGAGAAAGAAGGCTGCGTGTTCCGCTGTTACGGCGGCGCAACGTTGAACCCCAACTTTGCGTTCGACCAACCCCTGCACCGCAAAGGCCAGATCAACCGCGATCAAAAAGACTGCATCGCCAAAGTGGCCGCCGCATTAGTCAAAGATGGCGAGGCCATTATCCTCGACTCTGGCACCACCATCGCCAAAATGCCGCAGTACTTGACCCAGCAGCAACAACTGGTGGTGATGACCAATGCACTCAACACCGCCTACCAGCTGAGCGGTTACGACAACATTGACCTGCATGTGGTGGGCGGCAACCTGCGCCGCTCTTCCTGCTCGCTGACCGGCCACCAAGGTGAAACCCAGGTACGTGCCTACCTGTTCGACAAACTCTTTCTCGGCGTGGACGGTTTCGATTTGGAAGCCGGGATCACCACCCCAGACCAACACGAAGCGCAAATCAACCGGGCGATGTGCGATGTATCGCGCCAAATCATTGCGGTTACCGATTCCAGCAAATTTGGCCGCAAGAGCTTTTGCATGATCCGCGCCGCCTCGCAGATAGACACCCTGATCACCGACAGCGAGATCCCCGAAGAGACGCTATCCGCCCTCAAGGCACTCGGTGTTGACGTCATTATTGCTGATAAAACAGATTGCTAGGACTCAAGATGAAACCACTACTCGACATTATCTCAGCACACAAAAAAGGACAGACCATCGGGGTTTACTCCGTGTGCTCAGCCCATCCACTGGTGCTTGAGGCAGCCCTGTGCCAAGCCAAGCAAGACAACCAGTTGGTGCTGATTGAGGCAACGTCCAACCAGGTCAACCAATACGGTGGCTATACCGGAATGACCCCGAGTGATTTTGCCGAGCGGGTGTTTGCCCTAGCCGACAGCATCGATTTCCCCCGCCACAACATCGTGCTTGGCGGTGACCACCTTGGCCCAAACTGCTGGCAATCATTAGCCGCTGATGAGGCGATGGCACGTTCAGAAGTGCTGATCGCCGAGTATGTCAAAGCCGGCTTCAAGAAAATCCACCTTGATTGCTCGATGCCATGTGCCGATGACAGCCTGCCGCTAAGCGAACTGACTATGGCCAAACGTGCAGCCAAACTGTGCGAAATTGCGGAGAAAAGCTGGAATGAGTGCGGTGGCGAAGCCCCTGTTTATGTCATTGGTACCGAAGTACCGACCCCGGGCGGCGCGCTGGAATCCCTTGAAGGTTTAGCCGTGACCCAGCCTGAGCAAGCGCTGGAAACCCTTAACGCCCACCACCAGGCTTTTTCAGATATCGGCATGGGCTATGTTTGGCCACGGGTGATCGGCTTGGTGGTACAACCGGGTGTCGAGTTTGACCACCATTCGGTGCACCACTACCAGCGTGGGCTAGCCAAGCCGCTGAGCAAGATGATCGAAAGCCAGCCACATTTGGTTTTCGAGGCCCACTCGACTGACTACCAGACGCCGGAGACCTTCGCACAGTTGGTTGAAGACCATTTTGCCATTCTCAAAGTCGGCCCGGCCCTGACCTTTGCCCTGCGTGAAGCCTTGTTTGCCCTCGACCGAGCCGAGCAGGAGTGGCTGGGCCCACAACAAGCCGCCCACTTGCGCAGCACCATCGAGCAAGTGATGCACGAAGAACCCGATTACTGGCGCCAGCATTACCACAGCCGCGGCCACCAGCAGTATCTCGACTGTACCTACAGCCTGAGTGACCGCATCCGCTACTACTGGAGCCACGCCGACGTACAACAGGCACAGCAGAAACTGTTTGAGAATCTGACCCAAAACCCTATCCCCCTGACGATTCTCAGCCAGTACTTGCCGAACCAAGCAAAAGCTATTTCACAACAGCTCCTGAGCAATTCGCCAAGGGATATAGCGATTCACAAGGTGATGGAAGTCACCGATATCTATGCGCGTGCCTGTTTCCCCAATTCCGCTTTAATTAAGGAGCACATCTAATGACTACGTTCTTGGGCTACAACAGCCAATGGCTGACCGAGCACAACGGCATTCACACAGCCAAGGAAATCAGCCACCAGCCTGCATTGTGGCGCAATCTTAGCGAAATCCTAGAGACTCAGGCCGGTCAATGGCAGGCATTTCTCAAACCGCTGCTGGCAGATCCCAAGCTGCGTATTATCCTAACCGGCGCAGGCACATCAGCCTTTGTTGGTGATGCAGCAGCCCCATTTATCCAGGCCAACAACCGATTTAACGTTGCCTCAATTCCAACCACGGATCTGGTCTCGAACCCAGCGGAATACCTCGATCCAATCAGCCCTACCCTGCTGGTGTCATTTGCCCGCTCCGGTAACAGCCCAGAGAGTGTGGCTGCTGTCGAGCTGGTCGATCAACTGGTTGAAAACAGCTACCACCTATTTCTGACCTGCAACCCAGAAGGCCAGCTGTCGCGCCACGCCAACAGCCATGACAATGCCTTCTGCCTGCACATGCCAGACGGCTCAAATGACCAGAGCTTTGCCATGACTTCCAGCTTCAGCTGTATGCTGATGGCGGCCATCTCCATCTTCGGCAGCGAAAGCCCAGAGCAGCGCAATGGCCATATCGCCCAAGTATCCACCCTGTGCGAAGGCAAAATCACCGAGTGGCAAGACACCGTCAAAACACTGGCTGCCCAGCCTTATCAACGCCTGATCACCCTTGGCAGCGGTGGCTTGGCAGGCGTAGCCCGTGAAGCCTCGCTCAAATCTTTGGAGCTAAGCGCAGGCAAAGTGATGACCGCCTTCGACTCGTCGCTGGGCTTCCGCCATGGGCCGAAATTCACCATTAGCGATCAGGCAGTGGTGATCCAGTACCTGTCGAATAACCTGTACACCCGCCAATACGATCTGGATCTCTACAACGAAATCCACAACGACAACCAAGTTGGGATCCACATTGCCCTGAGTGGCAGTCGCTTAGATGGCGAGCTTGTATTTGAACTTGAGCAACCTGAACTTCCTGACAGCTGGCTTTGCTTCCCCTACATCCTGTTCAGCCAGATGTTGGCCTTTGAAAAGTCTCTCCAACTCGGTCTTGGGCCAGATAACCCATGCCCGACCGGAGAGGTAAACCGAGTCGTACAGGGCGTCACCATTCACCCGTACTCACTGTAATCCAATAGCGATAAGCAACTATAAAAAGGAAAGAATTATGCCGAATATCGTACTAAGCCGAATTGATGAGCGTCTTGTCCATGGCCAGGTTGGAGTGCAATGGGTAGGATTTGCTGATGCCAATATCATTGTGGTGGTCAACGATGAAGTCGCCAGCGACACCATCCAGCAGAACCTGATGGAAATGGTGCTGGCCGATGGTATCGCCATCCGCTTCTGGACCGTGCAAAAGACCATCGACACCATCCACAAAGCCGCAGACCGCCAGCGCATCCTGCTGGTCTGCAAGACCCCCAAAGAATTCCGCATGCTGGTTGAAGGCGGTGTACCCGTGAAAAACATCAACGTCGGCAACATGCATTACGTGGAAGGAAAGAACCACATTGCCAAGACTGTCTCGGTTGATGCCGACGACATCGAGGAATTCAACAAACTAAAAGCACTGGGCGTGACCTGCACCGTACAGGGAGTGCCCACCGAAAGTGCAACAGACCTCTTTACCCTACTCTAATTCATAAGGACAACCGTTATGGAAATAGGATTTTTACAAGCATTGATGCTTGGCATCCTTGCCTTTCTAGCCGGGTTAGACTTGTTCAATGGTCTTACCCACTTCCACCGCCCGGTGGTACTCGGGCCGCTGGTCGGCCTGATCCTCGGGGATCTGCAAACCGGTATTCTGGTCGGTGGTACGCTGGAATTGATTTGGATGGGCCTTGCCCCTCTTGCTGGCGCACAGCCACCTAACGTCATCATCGGCACCATTGTCGGTACGGCGTTTGCCATTACTACCCGGGTCGAGCCAAACGTCGCGGTAGGGGTCGCAGTACCTTTCGCGGTCGCGGTTCAGATGGGTATCACCTTGCTGTTCTCGGCAATGTCAGCCGTGATGTCCAAGTGTGATGAGTATGCCCAGAATGCAGACACCGACGGTATCGAGCGCGTTAACTACTTTGCCCTTGCGGTACTGGGCACCTTCTACTTCCTCTGCGCCTTCCTACCGGTTTTCCTTGGCGCAGAACACGCCGGGAACATCGTCGAAGCCTTGCCTAAAACCCTGATTGACGGGTTGGGCGTCGCCGGGGGCATCATGCCTGCGATTGGTTTCGCCGTGCTGATGAAAATCATGATGAAGAACGCCTACATCCCTTACTTCATCCTTGGCTTTGTTGCTGCCGCATGGATTGAGCTGCCCATTCTGGCAATCGCCAGTGCCGCAACCGCGATGGCAATCATCGACTACATGCGCAAGTCAGAACCAACACCTGTGACCCCAGCACCGACAGAGGACTACGAAGATGGCATCTAATGTAAGCGACGAAATGAACGTACGTCCTACCAACACCGACGTGCAACCGGCTCCGGGAGTCGCCCCGGATGAGTATGAAAACAAGGAAGTGGGTGCAGAGCTGACCAAAGCGGACATCAACCGCATGGCATGGCGCTCGCTGTTACTGCAAGCCTCGTTCAACTTCGAGCGTATGCAGGCATCTGGCTGGCTGTATGGCCTATTGCCCGCGCTGAAAAAGATCCACACCAACAAGGCTGACCTGTCCAAGGCGATGCAGGGGCATATGGGCTTCTTCAACACCCACCCGTTCCTGGTGACCTTCGTAATGGGGATCATTCTGGCGATGGAGCGCTCCAAGCAGAACATCAGCAGTATCCAGAGTACCAAGATCGCGGTCGGTGCGCCGATGGGCGGGATTGGCGATGCCATGTTCTGGCTCACCCTGCTGCCTATCTGTGGCGGTATCGGTGCCGACCTTGCGCTGCAAGGCTCCATCATGGGTGCGATCTTCTTCATGGTGATGTTCAACGCTGTCCACTTTGGCTTGCGTTTCGGCTTGGCTCACTACGCCTACAAGATGGGTGTCGCGGCTATCCCGATGATCAAGGCCAACACCAAGAAGGTCGGCCACGCTGCCTCCATGGTGGGTATGACGGTGATCGGTGCCTTGGTCGCAACCTATGTCCGCCTCTCAACCACCGCTGAAATCACCGCTGGTGATGCCGTGGTCAAGTTGCAGGCTGATGTGATCGACAAGCTGATGCCCGCCTTCCTGCCACTACTTTACACCTTGGCGATGTACACCTTGGTGAAACGTGGCTGGAGCCCGCTACGCCTTATCGGCATCACCGTTATCGTCGGTGTCGCAGGCCGCATGCTGGGCATCCTATAGGGTCATCAGCAATAAAGCTGAAGTACAGAACAGAAACAACAACAGCAAGACAAAACTGAAACAAACCTAAGGGCCGGGACTGGCCGGCCCTAACGCAGGAACAACAACATGATCGCAGTCATTCTTTCAGGCCACGGTGGTTTTGCCTCTGGCATCGAGCAAGCCATTGAACAAATCATTGGCCAACAAACCCAATTTCGGGCCATTGATTTCCCGGTGGAATGCACCACCGCCCAACTCGACAAAGCCATGCGCGAAGCCGTGCAAGAGCTCGATTCTGGCGAAGGCATTGTCTTTCTGACCGACCTTCTGGGTGGCACACCGTTCCGTACCGCCTCGCTGATCAGCCAAGAGCGAGACGATATCCAAGTGGTGACTGGCACCAACTTGCAGATGGCAGCGGAAATGCTGCTAGAGCGTGACGAATTAAACCTTATCGAATTTCGTGATCAAGCCTTGGCTTGTGGCCACCGCGGGATCACCAGCCTTGCTGCTGAAATGACAAGCAAGGAACAACAGCAACAGGAAGCCGTTGAAGATGGGATCTGATCTCCGCCATTACCGCGCCGCCCGAGTCCTCGCTGGTACACAGTGGCTGGAAGGCGGGGTGGTCAGTGTCGACAGCCAAGGGGTTATCGTCGCCATTGCGCCCTTCTCCTCTTTGGCCTCTGAATTTCAGCGCGACGTGACCGATTTAGGTGAGCACTACCTGCTACCCGGCCTTATCGACAGCCATGTCCATGGCGCAGTGGGCTGCGATGTAATGGACGCCAGCCATGAAAGCCTCAATGCCATGTCGGTCTTTTTCGCCAGCCTTGGCGTAACCGGTTTTGTCGCCACCACAGTCACCGGCCCGGTCAAAGCGATTCAGGCAGCACTGGCCCAAGTAGGCAAAAGCCGCCAGCAAGGTGTCGCTGGCGCAGAGCTACTCGGTGCTTACCTTGAAGGCCCGTACTTTACCGAGAAAAATCGCGGTGCCCACCCTACCGAGTGGTTCCGCGAGCTGGATATCGACGAGCTAGACAGCTGGATTTCCTATGCCGACAACCAACTGCTGACCGTGGCTCTAGCACCGGAAAAAGCCGGAGCTATCAAGGCCATTAAATACCTGCACTCCCAAGGGATTAAGGTGATGCTGGGCCATTCCGATGCCAGCTTTGATCAGGTACAGCAAGCCTTGGATGCTGGTGCCAACGGCATAGTTCATTGCTACAACGGTATGCGTGGCTTGCACCATCGTGATCCCGGAGTGGTCGGCGCGGGGCTTTGTCATCCGCACAGCTATGTCGAGATGATCGCCGACGGTCACCATGTTCACCCAACCGCGATTGATATCGCCCACCGCTGCTGTGGCGAGCGCCTAACACTCATTACCGATGCGATGCGCGCCACCAACATGCCAGACGGCCAGTACCAATTGGGCGAGTATCTGGTCAATGTCAAAGACGGTATTGCTACCACAGACAGCGGTGGCTTGGCAGGCAGCACCCTGACCCTGCCCAACGCGGTGTTCAAACTTATGCAATGGCTAAACCTGCCACTGGAGCAGGCTTGGCTGCGGGCTTCTCTCACCCCCGCAAAATCTCTTGGTCTCGATAGCCGCTACGGCAGTCTGGAGATCGGCAAGCAGGCCTCTATGGTCGCGCTGCACCCTAACCACAATATTTCTAAAACCTGGGTTAACGGCAACCTTGTATTTGACGCTGACCATGTTTGTAGCCAGGAGGCTGTATGTATCTAATTTCTTCTCGTGAAATGCTCAAGCGCGCACAAGTCGGTGGCTATGCTGTTCCTGCATTCAATATCCATAACCTAGAAACGGTTCAGGTTATCGTAGAAACCGCTTCTGAAATGGGCTCCCCGGTGATTCTGGCGGGTACGCCGGGCACCTACCAGTACGCTGGCACCGATTACTTGGTCAGCATCTGCAAAGAAGCCGCCCACAAGCATCAAATTCCCTTGGTGCTGCACCTCGACCACCACGAAGAGTTGGCTGATATACGCACCAAGGTCGAACACGGTATCCGCTCGGTAATGATTGACGGCTCCCATTATGCTTTCGACAAGAATATCGACATCGTGCGCAGTGTCGTCCAGCACTGTAACCGCTTCGATGCCAGTGTCGAAGCCGAGCTCGGCCGCCTTGGCGGGCAGGAAGATGATTTGATTGTCGACAGCGCCGATGCCCTGCTCACCGACCCATCATCTGCTGCTGAATTTGTCCGCAGCACAGGTATCGACTCTCTCGCCGTTGCTATTGGTACTGCCCACGGCATGTACAAATCCGAACCGCGGCTAGACTTCGAGCGCTTAGCCCAAATCCGCGAAGTGGTCGATATCCCATTGGTACTGCACGGCGCATCTGGCGTGCCGGATGAAATGGTTCGCCGCTGCATCGAACTTGGGGTATGCAAAGTCAACGTCGCGACTGAACTGAAAATCGCCTTTGCTGATGCGGTGAAGAGGCACTTCGCCGAATACCCAGATGCCAACGACCCACGCAAATACATCGTTCCTGGCAAAGAAGCGATGAAGCAAGTGGTGATCGACAAGATCCGCATGTGCGGCAGTGAAGGTAGGATTTAAGGTTTACCTCTATCATCTACTAAAAGTGCCAGCCTTGTGCTGGCATTTTTGTATCGGTACTTCAATAGAACCTGATTTTGAGAGACATAGCAGCAAAACCAGCCCTATCAAACTTCACTTTGTTTGACCTAAATCGCCTTCCAAACAAGTAACTAACTTTCAAGCCATGAGAGTATGGTTTTGGCAACATTCATATGCAAAAATAAGAGTATTAATGTGTTATGCAGATGAGTGGCTTGAAAAATCGAGTTAAGTCAGTCGTTTAACATAACAACCATAAAGCGTACTAAAGAGTTCAACCTCATCACTCAGATATAGTTATGAAAATTATAGAGAAAACAGCCGACTAAACCTTAGAGGTATTTACTTTAAAGTGTCTTTTAAAAATTAAAGTCAAATAAAATTACCAATTGAAAGATCTATTAATATTTTGTCTGCAGTTCAAATTAATGTAAGGCATTAAAATACTCACTTACTCATATCACTGCAGAATAATACTTATGAAAGCGTTAAAAGCTCTTTACCAGATATCAATCCTTTTTTTATTTGGCTGTGCGTCTGGTTCTTCCATTGTTGTCGGTGAAGTTCGTCCACCAATTGACCCGAGCGAAGTGCGTTTGTACTTAGAAATACCGACAAGCTATGAGCCAATAGCCATTGTTAATGCTTCCAGTGATGCTGGTTTTACTGAGCAAGGCTCAGTTAACTACGCGGTCGAAGAACTAAAGAATCAAGCTGCAAGAATTGGGGCAAATGGAATTATTCTCGATTCAACAGGAACTAGAAACTCTGTGATGCTAGGTGGGCAAGGAACTGATTATCAATATCTGATTCCTGTCTCTGCACAAACAGTAAGTGGAACAGCTATTTATATTGAGCCTGAAAGTTAAAGTAGTCTACAGCCCTCGCCTAGAGGGCTTTACCCCGCTACTGTGCTCGCAACATTGCTACCCTCACCAATCATCATTAATCCCAACAAGAGCACTACATAAATAGAGTTATCTAATAAGCAGCTTTTTCATTCTTTATTGCTACATTTAATGTGCCCTGCAGTGAAAATAGGAAAGTTTGAATGAAGCCCCTTCTATCTATCAGCCTGATTTTGCTTTGTTTGTCGCCATTTGCTTTTGGTGCAGATCAGTCCCAAGCCGCAAGCTCGATTGTTCAGAATGCTAAGGAAGAATGTGCGCGCTTTGAGAATGGCGAATTCCATGCAACTGAGCAGGCCATCTCACACCATGACTTTACTGGTGATGGCCAACCTGAAGAAATCGTGGATGCATCGCAGTTCTCCTGCTCAACATCGGCTTCCATGTGGGGTGGTTCCGGTGGCACATTCTTATGGGTAGTCGTGGATGGTAAACCCTATGAATTTTTGGCTAATAGATGGAAAGTTGTCGATTTTGACGGGCAATCAGTACTCTTACTTGCGGTACATTCTTCTGAATGCAGCGATACCGTTGGCCCCTGTTTTCGGGCGCTAGTTTGGAGTGATGGCTTCAGGACGACACGCTGAGTCATATCGCTGAGTCATATCGCTGATTGATATCGCTAAGCCATATAGCTAAACAGCCAAAGCTCTTATCGCATCACTGATAGACAAGAACTGAATCTTGGTTAGGCAGACTTCCGCTTTTGCAAACTCGTGGGCCTGAATGAGATCGGTAACCTGTGAGACAGAGAACGGGTTACCGCAAGGCTCATAGGCAAAAACGCCCGCTTGAGCCTCATGCACCTTGTAGCCTTGCCCCTGACTGTCTATCAGATAGTCATCATCACTCCAGATGAGTGATTCAAACTCAGCGATGAGGCTTGCTTCCGAGGCGAGGTAAAGCAGCTCATCGTCACCGTCGAGTTTGAATATACAAGGCCATTGGATCATTGGTTTCCTCTTTGCCACATAACCGCTTCATATGTTGAATGACTCAACATATCACAACCATCTGGATGATTTTGGCTTTGGGTGGATTTTAATGGTTAGATTCAATAGATAAGGCTCTTATCGCTTCACTGACAGACAAAAACTGAAAACTTGATGGAGCTATACCTAAGAACGGAGGAACATCGCAGCACGGGAGCAATGATTAAACCGTGTAATTACAGCTTAATCATTGTCTTTGAACTTACTTAACTCGATGAAAAGCATGAATTGATAATATCGGTTAAGCAAGGAGTGAAGCCAGGGCTTCAGGCACTCAACGGGATTTTACGCCTCAGCAAGAACACAAGCATCGATGATGGCTTTGATATCCAACACATGCTTGCGAAGCATTGATTGAGCCTCTGCGATTTGCCCGCTATTTAGGAGATCATAAATCTTGCGGTGGTCTTCCAAAATCTCACCGTATGCATCATCAGAGGTAGTAAGGTGGCTGCGAATGGCTCCAACATGGAACTGAACAAGCTGGTAGCTTTTTTGCAGGAGTGAGTTGCCACAATACTTAAAGAAGGATTCATGAAACTCGCCATCAAGCAACAAGAATGCTTTGAAATCTCTGTTTTTGAACTTATGTTCCATCTTAACAATGCAGATCTCTAAGTTTTCCAAGAAAGCTTGAGAGTCATTGCGCATCGACTCTTCCAGGGCAATCGGCTCTAGGTAACCACGGAAGTTACAAAGCTCAATGATCGATTTTTCATCTGGTTGAAAAACAAAGCTGCCCTTCTGAGGAATGATGTCAATAAGCCCTTCTTGCTTAAGGATAAATAACGCCTCACGCACTGGCGTTTTACTTACCCCAAAGGTTTCGGATAGAGATGCTTCTGAGAGAGGTTGACCTAACTTTAATTCGCCGCTCACTATAGAGTAGCGCAAACTCTCAGCCACATTTTCTGTTAGACTTTTTGGGCGAGTAATAGCTTTCAATCTCGTTACCTCAACATTTAAACTCAACTTATACTAGTCTACACGAATCTCTTACTTCTCTCAGTAACAAATGAGCGGAGACCACACTTACGAACACGTTCGATAGTCGGTAATAATAACAGTATAAACAGCTATAAATAACCAATTAAATCAATAAATTATGGATTGACTTATTCTTTTATCACAAAGCTAGCACCATAGCCAAAGTCATGTAGATGCCGCCGGAAATAACACCTAGCTGCGGCTTCATTGATACCTGTGACACCTTGCTTCCTAACACCAGCCCTGTCGAATACAGAACAAGGCTAGAGAGAATAAAACCCGCCGTATACTGACCGAAGTTGGCCACTGCGGAGCCTTCTAGGATGTGAACATAACCGTGGAAAGCAGAGAGTGCCGCTAAACTGCAAACAACCCACTTGTTAATCGAGCGCCCCAAGCCACCCGTGAACAGAAGAATGCCAGCAAAAACAACGGACAATAAAATCATGGCTTCAACCATAGGAACCTGCAGCCCCGCCACCGCAGAGAAAGCGCCAACCACTAGGCTCATTGCCAATACAGATAAAACCGTCCACTTGAACATGCTTTCCTTACTGAAGAACAGACTACAAACCAGCCCCACCCCGAACATTGCCGCTAAATGATCCATCCCCGTAAACGGATGAACAAAGCCAGAGATAAACCCAGCCTCTGCATGTCCAGGGTGAGCCATCGCTACCGTTGGGCACATAAGAAGCGCAAAAATTCCTATCTTTTTCATACAACAAACCTTGTTATCTACTTAATCGCTTAGAGGTTATCTCTATTGTTCATTATGCAACTAACATATCAGATACTAGATTATTTAATCTTCACTAACTTCTCTTTTAAAGAAGCTCGTCACACTAACAACAATCATTGAATAGCAAGAAGCTAAAGCTCTAGAACAAAATAGCCAAAAAACATAAAGTATCTAACATATCAGAGCTAACACTTTTACTTAGACGTAAAACTCATAACCCAAAGGTTGGAGACAAAAATGCATATTCATCTCGATCTTGTTGGAGGTATTGCTGGGGATATGTTCACTGCCGCCATGCTGAGCGCGGCCCCTGAACTGAAAGATCCATTATTCGACGCATTAGAGGTCGTCCGAGAGAAAACCCAGGTCAAATATTGGACTGAAGATGCAATGGATAAGGGGCTTAGCGGTCAACGGTTTTACGTTGAAGAAGCTTCGCACACAGAATCAGAACATCACCATCACCATCACCATCACCATCATGGAGAGCATCGGAGCTGGAAGGCAATCCGGCACTTACTCCAAGGTCTGCCTATTGAAGAGAATGTCAGGCGAAATGCAATTGGCATTTTTGAGCTCCTTGCGCGAGCGGAAGCCCAAATCCATGGCAAGAGCGTCGACGATGTCCACTTTCACGAAGTCGGGGCATGGGACTGCATTATTGATATTTTGTCGGCAAGTTGGCTTATCGAACACTCGCAAGCGACCTCCTGGTCATGCTCACGTATTCCTTGGGGTGGAGGGACGGTGCAGTGCGCCCATGGTGAAATACCGGTACCGGCGCCAGCAACGTTATCCCTACTTAAAGGGTTTACTGTCTTCGATGATGGGATCAAAGGGGAAAGAGTTACCCCAACCGGGGCGGCTATCCTTGCATGGCTGCGCCCTTCACACACCATGGCACAAGGCAGTGTTGCCAACATCGGCTATGGGTTTGGTAAACGTAAACTCAGTGATAGGGCCAACTTACTGCGGGCGACTTTTATCTCAACCGAGAATGCCACGAGCGCCGAGGATCAAGAAATCTGCGTCATACAATTCGATATCGATGATATGACGGGTGAGCTTCTTGCAATTGCCAGAGAAAAGATCCGGGAACAACATGGGGTGCATGAGATAACCGAAGCAATTTCCCACGGGAAGAAAAACCGCCATATCAGTACCTTTACTGTGCTTGCTTCACCAGCACACCAAGATCCCGTTATCGAGTTCATCTTCAACCATACCTCCACGATCGGCGTCCGTTATTGGAACTGTAAACGCAAGGTGCTACCCCGTGTGCACCATAGTGTCTCTGCCCAAGGCCAGCAATTTGATGTCAAAACCGTCCAAAGACCTGATGGCTCAGTAACCAGCAAGCTTGAGTCTGATCACTTGGATGCCCCAAGCATGAATTACCAATCCCAAACGAATATTAAATCCCACATAGAGGCGGCTGCAGTCCATGAACACACTCAATCATAAATTGACGCGTCTGAAACAAACGCTCAGGGATCTCAACAAGGTGACGGTGGCAGTGAGCGGTGGCGTCGACAGCATGACGCTGGCTTTTATTGCGTATCAGGTACTGGACGAAAGGGCAAAAATGGTTCACTCCATTTCTCCTGCCGTACCGCCGCTTGATACCCAGCGTATTCGTGATTTCGCGAACCAGTATCACTGGAACATGGAGTTTGTCTCTAGCGGCGAAATCGAGACACCGAATTATCAAAACAATCCTGTTAATCGCTGCTATTACTGTAAAACCTGCTTATACAGCACCCTTAAAAGCCTATCGTTCGGGCAGGTTGTGTCGGGGACTAACCTTGATGATTTGGATGATTATCGCCCCGGCCTTATTGCCGCCAAAGAGCACAACGTTGTTCACCCATTTGTCGAGGCTGATATAAACAAGCAAGAGATCCGCCAGCTGGCATTACAGCTGGGTTTGCCTACGCTATCAACTCTACCGGCGTCTCCGTGCCTCGCCAGCCGAATTGAAACGGGAATACATATCGACAGCAATAATCTTGGTTTGGTTGATGCTGTCGAGCAGCACTTACGCTCTAAGATAAGAAGCGCGACTCTTCGGTGCCGAGTGAAAAAAGAGCAGATCGGGATAGAGGTGGATAACGCAACCTTCCAAAGCTTATCGCCACAAGATATCGAAGCGCTCAAGGTCGACATTGCAGCGATCACCGACGGCTTCAGCTCCAGCGTTCCTATTCAATTTATGCGTTACCAAAGAGGCAGTGCGTTTGTAGGAGACAAGCAATGTCAGACATCATTATAGATTTCGACCGTAAAGCGCGCTGTGGCGTAGAAGAAGCGATCCTATGTGAGCGTAAGAGTGTTGAGCAAATCGAAGAGATTGTCGCGTTAGGTCTAGCGAAACAGGTCAGGTTTTTGTTTACCCGGCTGAGCAAAGATAAGTGGTCTCAAATGAAGCCAACCTACCACCAGCACCTCTCCTACTGCCCGTTATCGTGCACGGCAGTACTCGGGGGCCTGGAGGATTTACAAGGCCAGGAAGCACAAGTGGCAATTGTTTCGGGCGGCTCATCGGATACTGGAGTTTGCCATGAGGCACTCACCACGCTGAACTATCATGGCTACTCTGCCCGCCTCTATGAGGATGTCGGCGTCTCTGCCTTGTGGCGCTTGAATAATGCGCTTGAAGAAATAAACAAGGCGAAAATCATTATCGCAGTCGCGGGAATGGAAGCGGCCTTGCCTACGGTGCTTTCGGGGATGACGCACCGCCCGATTATCGCGGTACCGACCTCGGTCGGCTATGGCGTTTCTGAAGGTGGCCAACTCGCGCTTAACGCATGTTTAGGCAGTTGTGCCGCCGGTCTAACGACGGTGAATATTGATAATGGATTTGGTGCGGCCTGTGCTGCTATCAAACTGCTAAAGAGCTTTTCTTAGCTCTTAGCGGTAGAGGGAAGGCTGCTAACTTTTACTCAGCAACCTTCCTCAACAGCCTTCAGCCATCTTTAATTCCAGGGCATCAACTTCCCATCGCTATCGAAATGAAACGCTATTGGTGAACCAATACATTCAGCTTTCTCTAGCGTGTCGACCACAGGCTTCAAACCCTCTGATACATAGATATTGTCTAACTCTAATGTATTCTTGATCCAGACAATTCTGGCATTCTGAATATCGTGTATAGGGGCTGTTTTCAGCGCAAAGACGATGGCTTCTCTATCATTTCCCATCACCATCGGTATCTTCGCGGTCGCAAGCGTGCCCGCCGTCGCTGCATTGGTATACATTGCAGAAAAATCGAGGTTTTGAACGAGCTGCCGGGTGGTAATATCCGCCATCCCGATACCCACACCATTGCCGTGTGTTGCCTCCGTCAAAGAAAGCACAACCGTGCTGGAGATATTTGGCCCTCGGAACCCACTAACACCTGAACCAGGTCGGCCAGTCACGTTAGGATCCATCCCTTCCCCACTGATATTTTTACCAATTTCTTGAATAATCAACACATCGATATCAGGGATCTGGATCGTGGCAATATTACGTTTCGCCTTTTCCAAATATTTCGGCTCTAGCTCGAGGATATCTTGCTGCTCGACAACTTCGATATCCATCAGCTCATCGTAGGCATTCTCAACCAACCCAATCGCAAAAGGTATGTTGATCTTTTCGAGCAGGCGCTCACCCGCTTCAGGGATCACACGATGGAAGTTATGGAAGCCATATCGATGCAGTGACGAGGCACCAACGTGATTCCCTAACCCGATACATAGCATCTTGAGCAAACCACTCTCAACGCGCCCTTTGAAATCGGCATGAGGTTTGATCTTATTGCACAGAATAATACCATCGGCTTCTGTCGCGACTCTATCCAAGTAGAGTGGCACCCCATCGGACATCGTCGCCACTTGAACCACTTCCATCGATGAGACAATGGGTACGTCCATAGATTGCTCAGTCACCCCATAAGTTTCAAGAATTTTAACCTGGCCTTCTGCGTTAGCTGAGCCATGACTCCCCATAGAAGGAACAATAAAAGGATGGGCGCCATATTGCTTCAAGAACGCTATCGTTTCTTGCAGAACAGGAATCAGTCCAGAGATCCCCCGGCTGCCGACAGTAATCGCCAAAGACATCCCTTTTAGACGCTCCGGATGTGGAAACTTCGAGAGCTCTTGATGAATGCGTTTTGGAATGTCATCAAGCTTTTCTCTGTCAAAGTGTTGCTTCACTTTTACCATTTTCGGTAGCTCACATTCAAAGCCACCATCCAGTGTGAACTTGATTTCTCGATCAAACATGTCCGATTATCCCAGCAGAACAAAAACAACTAGAGAGGGCATAGCCCTCCCTAGAAAAAAGTCGATATCTTGTAAAGATTATCCGTTAGAAGACACTTGCTTGATAGCGTTCATCCACTCATCGTAAACGTCCGCACCTAGCTTCTGCTTGTACTCTTTACGAACTGGTTCAGTCGCATCAATGAACAGTTGAAGTTGTTCAGGGCTCAAGGCATTCACTTGTGTACCTGTTTTCTTGAACTCTTCAATTTGCTGACCTTCTTCAGCAGAAACAAGCTCTTGCTGATAGATTTCTGCGTCACGCATTGATTCTTTGATTAGCTTCTGATCATCCGCAGAAAGGCCGTGCCAGAACTCTAGGTTCATAACCGGAATGTAGAAGGTAACGACGTGGCTTGTCAGACTTACGTAGTTCTGTACTTCGTAAAAACGCTGGGCATAGATATGCGCGATTGGGTTCTCTTGACCATCAATCACACCCTGCTGAAGCCCAGAGTAGACTTCACCAAAGTTCATTGGTGTCGCTGAAGCATTTAGCGAGTTGAAGGTCTTAACATGAGCAGGAACCTTCATTGTCCTGATTTTCAGACCTTTAAGATCTTCAGGTGTTTCAACAGGACGGCTGTTGTTGGTAACGTGACGAACACCATTCTCCAGCCAGCCGATACCTTGAAGGTTCATGTTGTTAAGTTTTTTCAGCAGCTTATCGCCTGTTGAGCTGTGCACAGTATCCAGTGCCGCTTGCTTGCTCGGGTAGATGAACGGTAGCTCTACAACATCAAAAGATGGATCCCAAGATGAATAGAAAGATGATGGAGATACCGCCATCTGCAGCATTCCTGACTGCACGCCCTCAATCATTTCGCGGTCAGGGCCCATTTGCGAGTTCGCGAAGATTTGAACTTCAAACTTACCATCAGACTTTTCTTCAACACTCGTTTTGAAATTCTCTAGGGCACGGTGAAGGTGATAGTTCTCGTTTGCGCCATGGCCAATTCGGATTGTGGTCGCAGCCATGACTGAAGTTGAAAGCGCTAGCATAGATACTGCAGTAGCCATAAGTAGTTTTTTCATAATGCTCTCTTGTATGTTGTGTAGGGTAGTTCGTCGTTAGTGCCAGTTTTCGCCATACTGCAATGTGACATCTGATATATCACACTCCATGCTTTGATTATTGATCATCATGCCAAACCTTGTTGTGAGTATTGTCACGAAACATATCAATAAGGTTAATTAAAATTTAAAAAAGCCTTAGCTAAAACTAAGGCTTTATATATTAATCAGCGTTCTATTTTACTCTTACCCAATTAATTCAGTTAAGAATAAAGATAAGCTAGGTATAAATGTCACAGCCAATAATAGAACCAGCATAGAACATAAGAATGGAATCAATGCCTTTGATATTTTCTCTATACTTACATTTGAAACTTGGCTAGCAACAAATATATTTACTCCAAGTGGTGGGGTACAAAAACCAATAGCAAGGTTTACGGTAAGAATCACACCAAATACAATTGGGTCAACTCCAAGTTGCTTGACTACCGGAAGCAGTATCGGCGTGAGAATAATAATTGCTGAGATAGTTTCCATAAACATACCAATAATCAGCAACATGCCATTTATTAGCAATAACAGAACAATCGGATTATCAGACAATCCAACCAGAGTGCTCGCCACGACAGAAGGAATTTGTTCAAATGTCACCAAGCGACCAAATGCTGCTGCAAAAACAACAAGAACCAGTATCGTTGCTGAAGTCAGTGTTGAGCGTGCAAATATTCCCGGCAGATCAGAAAAAGAAATCTCTTTGTAAATAAACAGGCCGCAAACAATAGCATATACAACCGCTACCGCGCCCGCTTCTGTTGGTGTAAACACGCCACCGTAAATGCCACCTAATATAATGCCTGGTACAATAAGCGCCCAGATAGATTCTTTAAATTGCGCAGCAACACCAGCCCAAGAAAAAGGGGTTGGCTCGACATCCATGATAGGCTGGTTTCTTACCACAATTCGGCTTATTGCCATAAAGGTAAGGCCAAACAATACACCAGGAATGATACCAGCTAAAAACAGTTTACCAATTGATACTTCAGCAGATACACCGTAAATGATGAACGGAATACTTGGCGGGATCATAACGCCAATCATACCTGCAGAAGCCGTTAGTGCTGAAGAAAAGTCCTTCTTGTACCCTTGCTGTGTCATCGAAGGAATAATATTCGAACCAATAGCAGCAACGGTTGCCGGTGCAGAACCAGAGATAGCCGCAAAGAACATCGACGCAATAACGTTTACATAGCAAAGCGATGCGCGGATGTGGCCAACCAAAGAGTATGCAAAACCAATGATTCTCTTCGATAGCCCGCCTTTCTGCATCAGATCACCCGCTAAGATAAAAAGAGGGACAGCAATTAGCGGGAAAGAGTCAGCACCCGTAACAATCGAGCGCGCCATTAAACTTAGCGGCGGTGTGCCATCAACAAAACTCATTACAAACAGTGAGCTCATACCTAAGCTCATGGCGATTGGCATCCCAAAAATAAGTAAAATACCCAGCGCACTAAATAATAAAATTCCAGACATTTTATACCTCTACCGGTGAAGTTACTTTTGTTTTATTTACTGCATAAAACTGGATGATTCTAAATACAGACAATAATGAGCCAACTGGTGCTGATGCATACATAATGGCTATTGGAAGATTAAGGACAACTGACTTTTGTGATAGTACATAAGGTAGTGTTATTAGCTTATAGGATTGGTAGGTCATCACCAATAAGAAAATAACAATAGTAATATCAATGATAACTTCTAAAGCCTTTTTAACCTTATTAGGTAATAGGTCTTGGAAGAATGTTACCTTTACATGTTTCCTTTCTTTAAACGCATAGGCAATACCGATCCAAATAAACCAAATAAAGGTCCATAGCGTTAACTCTTCAGACCAAGACAGTGCATTTTGAAATACATATCTCATCACTACTTGTATCGTAATGAGTATTACAATTCCCGCGAGAAGCAACGCCCCTAGAGCAGCTTCAAAGTTTTCATTTAACCATTTCATCGTACTGCACTCACCAATCACTAATTAAAACTGATATGTCAGATATCATATAGGCCAAATTTGATCAAAAAAACCCCAGAACCCTTATAAAAACACGAAATATTGGGTTTCTTGGGATTGATCACAGTTTGAAAACAAAGGAATTTCGATCTTAAAAATCGACTGATATGTTAGATCTCACATATCATGCATCACAACAAAGAGGCAATGTGAAATGACAGGTGAGACCAAGTTCAAAGTCTATGTATCCGACTATGACTACCCAGACCTAGAAATTGAGCGCAGTGTATTGGAGCCAATTGGCGCTGAAGTCATCGGCCTAAAATGCAAAACAGGTATTGGCTTAGGTGAGCTAGCTAAAGATGCCGACGCAATTTTGCAGCAGTATGCAAAGATCCCTCGAACCACTATCGAGCAACTAGATAACTGCAAAATTATTTGTCGTTACGGTATTGGCGTAGACATTCTTGATGTCGAAGCTTGCTATGACCACGGCATCAAGGTTTCTAACGTACCTGACTACTGTATTGATGAGGTTGCAGACCACTCTATTTCTCTTGGCCTGACACTATTTCGACGCATTCCGGCATATAACAAATTTACCCACGAGGGCAATTGGCACTGGGATATGGATGGCTTAGTTCCTAAGCGCTTCCGCTCTTCTACCTGGGGCTTGATTGGTTTCGGCCGCATTGCACAGAACATTGCGAAAAAAATGACGGCGCTTGGTTTCAAGGTTGTGTCATTTGACCCATATGTCTCTGGTTCTTACATGAACACTTTTGGGGTCGAAAAGGTTGATTTAGATACCTTAATTGCAACCTCAGACGTTGTTAACGTGATGTGTCCACACACACCGGAAACAGATCGTCTGATCAACGAAGATCGTCTCCGTCAAATGAAGCCAAATGCGGTTCTGGTCAACGGTGCTCGCGGAAAGGTTGTCGATAACAACGCGCTATACAAAGCACTAGTAGAGGGCTGGATTGCAGCTGCGGGCCTAGATGATCCAGAAGAAGAACCAGCGAAGTTGGATAACTGGAACCCGAATGACAACCCGATCTTCGGCTTGGACAACTGTATCGTCACGCCGCACGTTGCTTATGTCTCTCAAGAAGCATTCCAAGAATGTCGTCGTATTGCGGCTGAAAATGCCAAAGCAGTACTGCTAGGTGGTGAACCTCTTGATCCTGTTGCCCGTGTCAAAACACCTATTTCGGAACAGTAATCATGAGAAATGAAACCATCGCTGCGATCGAAGAGCACAAAGTATTTGCCATTGTCCGAGGCATATCCCCAGACAATGTTCGTCCTACGATGAACGCTCTGATCAAGGGTGGAATTCGTTTGGTTGAAGTCACCTTTGATCGCAAGAACGGTGAAGCAGATACGCTGGCCGCACTCGATATATTGGCAACTGACTTTTCTGATCAGCTGATATTTGGCGCGGGAACAGTAACGACGGTTGAGCAAGTTAAAACAGTAAAAGCGTTAGGTGGCCAATTCATCGTATCGCCAGACTTCAACCCTGAAGTGATCAAGAAAACACGTGAATTGGACATGGTATCGCTACCTGGTGTGATGACACCGACAGAAGCGGTTCAAGCAGATGCCGCGGGAGCAGATTTCATCAAGCTCTTCCCGGGTGGCCTATTAGGTCCAGGTTATTTAGGTGCTCTCAGTGCTCCACTCTCAGATCTCAAATTTATTGCAGTTGGCGGCGTAAACGCAGACAACATCCCGGAATTTGCAAAAGCCGGCGCGGTTGGATTTGGCATTGGCTCCAACTTAGTAAACAACACAATCGTCGAAAACCAAGAGTTCGACAAAATTTACCAAAATGCTTGTCAGTACAAGCAAGCTATTGAATCAATTAGGAAGTAAAAATGGAATACGCAAAGAAAATCATCAACCCTCGTCCTGAAGTTAACGAAGAGCTGATCGCTAAATGTGCAGAGATGACTGACACGCTAAGTGTTAGTGCTGTATTCAGTGATGCATTCAAGCGTGACGGTGTTATGGATCACGAGATCAAATTCCGTTCAAGCAACAAGCCATTTATCGGTACTGCTCTTACGGTAAAACTTAAGCCAGGCGATATCGTTGACTGTCTGCCTATCTTCGACATTGCCAAGCCGGGTGATGTAGTGGTTATCGATGCTAATGGTACGCCAAACACATCTATCTGGGGTGGTTTGATGTCTGGCCTAGCACGTGCTGCAGGTGTTGTGGGTGCGGTTGTTGACGGCTCTGTTCGTGACACTGATGAGTCTAAAGTGCTTGGTTTCCCTATCGCTTCTCGTTCAGTTTCGCCACGTGCAGCACACTCTGCAGAAACAGGTCGTACTGAGCCTATCGAAATCAACGTGCCAGTTGTTTGTGGTGGCCAAATTGTAAAACCTGGCGACCTTGTTGTTGCTGATGAGCTAGGTGTAACTGTTGTTCCTTACGAGTTCGTAGAGGAAGTATACCCAGCAGCGAAACAACTTGCTGAGAACGAAAAGAAAGTGCGTGAAGAGATCCTAAACGGCGCCACTGTTGAACAGCTGCTTTCTAAGTTTGGCCGCATCTAATTGACCTATAGGGCCCATCTTGGGATGGGCCTTTTCTGAGGACTATTCCATTGATCATTACAATAGATACAGGCACTACCAATACCCGCGTAGCGCTATTTGATGATAAACAACGCGTTGATCAGGTTAAGGCGAATGTCGGTGTTCGTAATACCAGTATCGATGGCAATAACCAGCAATTAATCACCACCATTGCTGACGCAGTCAATGAACTTAAGAGCAAACACTCTCTACAAGATTCAGATATTCAGGCAATCCTTGCTGCAGGTATGATCACATCCAACCTTGGACTGCATGAGGTGCCTCACCTAGTTGCCCCTGTCTCACTAGACAGCTTTGCAACTAACATAAAATCGGTTGTGATCCCGGCTATTTCAGCGCTTCCAATCCACTTCATCCCGGGCGTAAAAAACCTAGATACCGATAACCTAGAATCCGTTGCCGGACTAGATATTATGCGAGGTGAGGAAGTTGAAGCATTAGCCATCGCAGATCTGTTCAATATCAACCAAGATGCGATCATTGCTTTACCGGGCTCGCACTCAAAGTTTGTTGCTATTGATTCCCAACAAGCGATTCAAGGTTGCTGCACGACGCTTGCAGGCGAACTCAATGCCATCATCACGAACCATACTATCCTCACAAGCTCACTGGAGAACTGTTTCTCTGAGTCGCTGTGCAATGATGCCTTGCTTGAAGGCTATCAAGCCGCTGAGAAATACGGCCTTGGCCACGCGTTATTCTTGATCAGACTCCAAGAACAATTTGAAGGTAAGCCCCATGAGAAGCTGGCAAGCTTCCTGATCGGTGTCATCCTGCATTCTGATATCAAAGCACTAAGCTCCGCTCCACAACTTCGCTTTACGTCAGAAACGCCAGTATACATCGGTGGCTCAGGTTTACTCTGCCAAGCGACGGCAGAGCTTCTCAAGCAACAGTTTCCCGATAACCCTGTTTACCAATGCAATGATACGCAAGATCTCTCTGCTATTGGTTCAATTTATGTTGCTCAAAAAGCAAACATTATTTAGTCAGTCCTGATTATGACTATCTTTGAGCTTTCTTTCGTGACTGAGGAAAGCTCTTTTTTATTTGGGAGAAACTAAAATGCAAGCCATTACTTACAGCAAGAACGAAGGCCAATTTCGACTCCAAGAACTTCCCGTCCCCCTTGTGGCCAGCAACCAGGTTGTAGTCAAAGTCATCGCCTGCGGGCTGAATCCGGTTGATACCAAAATCGTTCATTGGCACCCCCTTGTAGACGATATGGATGATAACTTTGTTGTCGGGTTAGATGTCGTTGGGGAAATTGTCGATGTCACCGACGATGAAACGTCATGGCAAATCGGTGACAAAGTGCTCTTTCACGGCAATATGTTCAGTCAATTCGGAGGGCTAGCCGAGTACTGTGTGCAAGATCGTCGAACTCTGACTCGATTACCAAATATTGCTGTCGACTTCGCCGCCTCTACCCCCTGTGCAGGATGGACAGCCTGGCGAGCACTGGTGGACAAGCTTCGTATTCAGCACAGTGAGTCTCTGCTAATTACAGGCGGCTCAGGCGGTGTAGGCAGCTACGCCATTCAAATAGCCAAGCATTTCGGTATCAAAACAATCATTGTGACCTGTTCTCAAGCTAATACTGAATACGTCAAACAATTAGGGGCGACACATGTCATTGATTATCAAACACAGGATGTAGTCAAAGAGGTCATGGAAGTCACCACAGGCAAAGGCGTCGATGCCGCTCTTGACTGTGTCGGCGGCGATTCCGAGCTCTATTGTGCCAACGCTCTGAAATTTGACGGGGAAATGGTGGAGTTAGTTGAAACGGCCAATCTCACTCGCTACGAGCAGGCCAAAGCAAGAGGTGTCAGTGTCCACCAGCTTAGCTTAGGTGCTGGCTACAATAACGGTGAACTTGGACGTGAATCCATTCTGCAGGCAGGTAAGTCCTTCAACAAACTGCTCAATCAAGGGAGTATCCAAGCCCCTCAAATCAAGACGATACCATTGAGCCAAGCAGGAAATGCCCTAATTGAACTGCGAAATAAACGCACCGTCGGCAAAGTGGTTGTCATGTTTGAAGACAACCACTAGGAGCAAAGCGCATGCAACATTCAATTAAAGGAGAGTGGTTACTTCTTACGGCGACATTATTCGCCGCTGTTGGTTGGGTGACATCAAAGTATGTTTTGTATGAAATGCCAAGCAATGTCTTTATCAGTGGGCGCTTCCTTATAGCAAGCTCCCTGCTATTGCCGTTTTGCTTTCGTGACATCCGACAAATTGCTTTCCGGCTTTTTAGAAAACTGATCTTAATAGGTGCTTTGCTCGCCACCTCTATACATGTATGGGTTTACGCCGTCAGTATTACTGACAGCTTGGCGGAAGGGGCATTTATTATGAGCTTGGCCATGATCATTGCCCCGCTAACCCAATGGGTCATATTGAGAGTGCGGCCTAATGTTGCCTTCTGGTTGTCGCTTCCCATGGCAATCGCTGGAATGATGCTTCTGACATTAACCAATGGCTGGCATATCGATGAAAGCTTGGGGTATTTCTTCCTGTCATCATGTTTACTATCGATACACTTTGTTCTCAACAAAGGGGTAAGTGCTCAAGTATCACCACTTCCTTCTATTTGCATTCAAATGTTTGTGGTCGGTTTAAGTGGCCTACTCCTCTATATTCTCGAAGGAATGCCAAGTATTTCAGTTTCTCATACCACGTGGGGATATTTTGCTTTAGCGACCCTGATAGCCACTGCAATGAGATACCTCACCCAAACCATTGGACAACGCTCGACAACGATTGAAACCGCTTCGTTAATCATGATTTTAGAGCCTATCTGGACGCTAATCATGAGTTTCACCTTGTTTGAAGAACAGCTCACCCTGTCTAAATCGATTGGCTCTGTCATGATAATGGCCTCACTGTATTCATATATCACCCTTTCCAATAAAAAACGTCTTTAGATACTTCCCTCCAAGCCTGGCTGCACCAACGACTGCTTCACCAACGACTGCATCGAAAAAAGCACGATCACTCGGTACACGCCAGGCACTCAAGCCCTAAATACAACTGATATATCAGATAACTACAAAGAGCTATTTTCAGCAAAGCGTGAGACAAACCACCTAAAGCCCCCAAAAAGTTACTTATGTAGTGATGAAACACAATTCTTCAAATCAATATGATGGTAAAAGTAACAGTTTGAACTCCATCTCTTTTTAACAGCAATCAAACTAATATATTAGATATCAGATATTAGCTTGTGGTGTTTGTCGTAAGGAACTGAAACATGAAAAAAATCGTTATTACTGGAGCAACCGGACACTTAGGTAAGAAAGTGTATGACTACCTCAGCGCCAGAGAAGATCTCGACGTCTGGGGGTTAGATATCCGTCCTAGTGATGATGAAAAAATCGTTGTCGGCGATATTACTCAGTATGAAGAAAGTTGGGCGAGCGTGTTTGAAAACTGCCACGGTGTTATTCATCTCGCAGCAGACCGCGATAACCAGTGTGGCTGGGAATCGGCGATCCCAAATAATATCGATGCTCTGTATAACGTGTTTCACGCAGCGTCAAAACACCAAGTTAAGCGTTTTGTATTCGCCAGCTCTAACTGGGTTGTCGGTGGCTATCGCTTCATCAACGCCAAGCTGACCCCGGATATTACCCCAAACCCTGTTAACCCATACGGTGTCACCAAGCTAGTCGGTGAACGTACAGGGCAATACTTTGCAGACCACCATGGGATGGAAGTCGTCAGTGCCCGAATCGGTTGGACACAATGGACCCACGACAATCAACCCGGCGCGCATATGGAAATGGGCCGCTGGGGCCAACTTATGTGGTTAAGCGACCGCGATTACCTACACGGTATGGAGCAATCCCTATTTGCCGATATCAATGGCCATGTTGTTGTGAACCTTATGTCCAACAACAAAGGGATGAAGTGGTGCCTTGATAGTTCAAGAAAAGTCATTGGTTATATCCCTCAAGATGGCTCTCCGGCTGACCTTCCGTTCGGCGTGCGTATCAAAGAAGTTTTTGCCTGGGTGGGACAACGCTTCATCCCGGCATTAGGTAAGTGGATAAATAATCCAAGTTTCTAATTCCTCATCCAAAAAGTTGCCACAGACAACTTACGGTTAGGGATATTTAAAATCGAAATCTAAAACAAAAACACGTGATCATTAGGAAAATGATATGAACAAAGCACATAGTAATGGATATCTATGGTTTATCTGTTTGGTCTCTGCCCTTGGCGGATTCTTCTTCGGATTTGATCTCATTGTTATCTCTGGCACCATCTCACTGGTCAAAGCTCAGTTTGGTTTCTTGCCATGGCAAGAAGGTTTCTTTGTCAGTAGCGCCGTTGTCGGCTGTATTGCGGGTACCGCATTGGCCGGTAAACTGAGTGACCGGTACGGTCGTAAAAAGAACCTTTTCTTAGCCGCTCTGGTTCTGTTTATTTCGGCAATGGGATGTACTTTTGCAACGGATGCAAACTCGCTGATCTTCTTCCGACTCATTGGTGGATTCGGTGTTGGTATCGCAACTCTCATTTCTCCTCTCTACATTTCAGAGATCTCACCGACCAATGTGCGTGGCCGAATGATCACGCTATTCCAGTTTGCTATCACCGTGGGCATCATGATCTCTCTATTCTCTAATGCAGGGATCCAGAGCTACTCGAACTCATTGATTGCAAGTGGTCAGACTGAAGGCTTGATCGGCTGGTTGTTTGGCTCAGAAGCATGGCGCGGCATGTTCCTAGCGGAGGGTATTCCGGGAATCGTATTTGTCCTGATGTGCCTTGTGATTCCAGAATCCCCTCGTTGGTTAATCGCAAACAATCGTGAAGACGAAGCACGTGTCATCATTGAAAAAGTCGCAGGTAAAACAGAAGCACACTCTCTCGTTCAAGACCTGAAGAATGTCATCTCCGAAGAAACGGGCAAGTTCACTGACTTATTCAAAGGCGGAAACAAAAAGGCACTTAAGATCGCTGTTGCCCTGTCATTTTTCTCTGAAATGAGTGGTATCACCGTCGTCTTTTTCTACGGTCCAACCATCCTGGAAAAAGCCGGCCTATCTTTAGGTGACTCATTAGGTGGCTTTGCGATTATCGGTATCGTGAATGTGATCTTCACTGTGATCGCATTGTGGCTAATGGACATTGCTGGTCGTAAAAAGCTTCTGCTAACGGGTACGCTTGGTGTCATCGCAGCTCACACTATGATTGGTTTGCTGTTCTTAAATGGCCAAGATTCAGGTATGTTGCTGGTATTCCTGATGTGTGCTTTTGTGGCTTTCTTCGCCTTCTCAATGGGACCGATCAAGTTTGTCGTGATGAACGAAATCTTCCCGACAAAGGTTCGCGGACGAGCGGTAGCAGTAGCAACCATCATGGTTTGGGTATGTCAGGCATTCTTGAATCAGTTCTTCCCAATGCTTCGTGAAATTATCCCTGTTGGCGCAATCTTCCTGTTCTTTGCAGCAATTTTGATCCCTCAGATTATCTTCACATTGAAAGTCATGCCTGAAACTAAAGGCATGTCACTGGAAGAAATTGAGCAGCAGTGGAAAGCACAAGATGAAGAGGCTGAAGGTAAGCTTCAGTCAGCTAAAGCATAAATAAAACGACAAAATCACATCCAAGCCCCGGCTTGGATGTGATATTCAAGGGATAGAACGAACATGAAACCACAAGCTTCCGTATCCAATTCACGCTTTATGTATACTGCAAGCTATACGTACCCCCATTTTGCCCCTGGCGCCTCTGAGCAAAGCACCTCAAAAGGTATTTCTGTATATTCTATTGAGCCTAATGGTTCGCTAGAGCTCATCCAGGTTATTGAAACACCAAACCCTTCCTTCATCACACTTAATCATGACAATACAATGCTTTACTGTGTCAATGAGCTTGGTGTTGATGACCGTAAGTTAGAAGGTATGGTAAGTGCGTTTTGTATTGATGAAGAAAACGGCAAGCTGACTTTTGTCAATTCACAGCTCACGAACGGCAACTGGCCATGTCATTGCGAAGTAGACGCCACTGGTTGTTACCTAATGAGTGCCAATTACGGTAGCGCCAATTTTGTGATTCACCCTATCAATGAAGATGGCAGCTTGGGTGAGTGTGTTCACCAGCATGTCAACCAAGCCAATGGCTCGGGTGCCGAAGCCAATCGTCAATCCGCTTCCCACCCGCATATGATCACCAGTAGCTCAACAGGCAGGTATGTGCTGGGTGTCGATTTAGGGGTTGATCAAATCTTCTGCTGGACGCTAGGCGACAATGGAGAGCTCAACTCAGCGCCTGTTCCCGTCGCTAACATCGCATCCGGTAGTGGTCCAAGGCACCTTGTATTCCACCCCTCAGAGCAGTCTGTCTATGTACTAAATGAACTGTCCTCTTCTATTGATGTGTTCCGATTTAATAGTGAAAGAGGAAGCATGATTTGGCTTCAATCCATCTCAATGCTACCGACAGACACTGATTTTGTTCGCCCTGACTTTGACCCAACGAATCCGGGTAAAGTGGCTGCTGGCGGAAATACAGGGGGAGAGGTTTGTATCGACTCACGTGGTGAATACCTATACGCAACAAACCGGGGCATGAATTCTGTCGCACAATTCAAGGTTTGCCCTGACACATACAAGCTCACTGCGCTGAACTGGACATCAACCCAAGGTGACTGCCCACGAGGCATGGTCATTGAACCTGATGATCGTCATTTGTGTGTTGGAAACCAGAACTCAAACAACATTGTTAGGTTCGCCATAGACCCCAAAACAGGTTTACTCAATTCAGAACCCACTGTCATCGATTCTCCAGTTCCTGTCGATTTTGCCTTTACTGGCTACTGATGTATTAGGCGAAATTTATAAAAAATAAAACGGCTATCAGATTGTTCTGAAAGCCGTTTTTTTTGGGAAGCGTTTGGTTATGCTTTGGTTGCCGAGAGCTTGGTTGCTGAGAACAGGGCCACACAGCCGATCACTTCTACTTTTACATTCGAAAAATGCTTATTCAGAGCCTCTTCTAAAGCGACAAGTTCGTCGTTCTCATTACAGAAAATACCTTTCTTGTTATAGAACGACATCAGTTTCTGGGCGAAGGCATTTTTCGGCGTCCCCTGGCCGAGAATCGTGCTGCCAAACACCATGCCTCCGGTATTCATCACCTCTTTAATATGCGAAAAAACGATACTTTTTTCAGCCATGCTTCCCGGCAGACAGTGCAGCAGGTAGTTAATGCTTACCGAATCAAACATCTCCCCCCCCAGTCCAAACGGCTCGAGCACATTGCGACGGTAGACCTCAGGCTTTAAATGCTCGATGGCTTTAGCCGTTGACTCTAGGCTGTTCTCATTCAGGTCAACCAAAGCGATTCTTTGGCCCCCAGCCGGCAAGTTTTGCTTCAGGTAATACCCTGTTCCCACCCCGACATCAAGATGGTTGGCTGTGACTAGATCTGCAAACTGCTGTCACAGCAAAACATACCAGTTGATAGTAATGACAAATATGGTGAAGAGATGAATAATTATCCTTCACACCCTCGCCTCATCATTACTGAGCGATAATTATATTACTTCATGCTCACTATTACCTTTTTTTGCCACCCATATTTGGTGCTTGTGACGATGGGAAAACAAGATCGCAGAGCAATTGGGGCACAGATACTTTAACGCTTTTCGATGCGCTATTTTGTCAATCCATGTTCTATGTATCTGGTTCAAGAAAACATAATGAGTGCAGCATGGGCAGTGAGTATGCATAAAAATCCTCCTATCATTCTATGCCTACAAAACATAACCATATAAAGCTAAATGCATACAAGGTGAATTACAGTGATCTTACTCCCAAAAACAACCGTACAGAATAATAAGCTACAACTATCAAAAACCATCATACATACGTTTTTTGAATACAAAACAACAAAACCCCTAGGATGAGAAGGGGTTTTGTTTAGATTGAAACAAATGAATTTAACAAGCTATCGCTGTTAAATATTGCTTATTTCACGCGCACCCACTCTTGGTTGTCGAGCACATTTCCGTCTTGTCCTTTAAGGATTGGGTAATAGCCTTTTTTGAATGCCCAATCGTCTTCGGTCCAGTTGAGATGCGTGATATACCAATCGGGATTCTTCAGCTCTTTTTTCGACGTAGGCTGTGAAGCCGTATCTTGAACACTGCCGATATACTCACGGTCTTTGTTGTAATAGCTATATGGCGCATGTGCGCTTGAAAGACGATAGATAAAGCCAGCATTTAAGTCCATAGACGTAAAGCCATGCTCAACGGCGCCCGGTGCTACGTTCCTTGCAATAAAGCCTGCGGCAATTTCATTGTTGCTATCTGCATGACTGACAATACTGCCTGTCGCATAGGCATTTTCTGCTGCGACTGGCACGCCCCCCGTCAACATGCCCAATAGGCCAGCCGCTTGCACCTTGCCATGACTTGAGATATCGACATTACTGACGTAAACGTTTTTGATATCACGAATAGAAGATATACCAATTAACCCACCCGTTACACGGCTTGTATCGTGGGCAAAAGTATCGATGACCATGTCGTAAACAAACGAGTTGTGCACCGTTCCTGATTGTGCTGCACTCCCCAACATACCACCTACATTTTTGCCATGACGAATGGATCCCGTCACGCTACTGTCGGTGATCACCAACCCAGGATATGTCGCACCAAACAAGCCACCGATGGAGTCGTTATCAGCCCCACCCTGAATATGAACATCAGCATGGATATTGTGATAATTACCAGAGCCGGTTGCAGAAACCCCACCAATTGGCTCTATGGCTAGAGCCGGATACAGTTGAGTGACAGAACCAGACACGTTCAGATTGGCAATATCCCCCAAGGACATCGACGATAAAATACCCGAACGGTAAAGTGCATGAATATCAGCCGACTCAATAGAAAGGTTCTGAATCAAAGAACCTGGGTCAAGCCGATAAAAGATACCGCCCGTTAACTCTGAGCGCTGATAAAGTTCCTTAATGGTGTAGTTATTACCATTAAGAGAACCGGTAAAGAACGCTTCCATATCACCTATGATTTGGAAACCGTCATCACCAAAAGAATCGTCAGAACTATCACTAGTCGCAGAACAATCAATATCGCTTCTTAGTTCATAATGCCCTTCAAGCGACCACGCTTCTTCATGTGAGGCTCCTGGATAGTTTGGACCTTTACCAATACTTTCTAGATCCTTACAACTGGAAATAATATTAGTCGGCTGAACAGCAATACACTGCTCACCGTTATACTGAAATTGCATTGAATCGGAAAACAATACATTTTCGCCGCAAACTTCATAGGATTGAGTGCCTGTATCAAACACTCCGACAAGCGGAATAATATCGCCTTCTTTAATATTAATTGCCGCTGAAGAGAAAAAACCATCTTCTGGTGTATAGGTGTGCCTCTCCATCGGTGACAGTGCTGGATTTACACTATCAGCAGCGATACCACTCATATGAAGTGATTGAACAGCGCCATGAACTGTATTACCACTGATATTGTCAATAGTAATTGCAGGGCTTGCTATCACACTAAAGGACATCCCGAGTAGTGGTGTAACCCACATTTTTGTTGAAATGTACGACATTAGTTTTCCTTTTTTTTATTATTACGAAATAAACACCCTATAGAGCGATCTATTTCTTCCTAGCCGACGTTGAATTATTTCTTTGAATTAAACATCGATGTTTGAACGGCACATTATTCACACAACAAGAGAGCAACTGGTAGCACCAGCACTCAGTTGCATTCAAAATGTAACATCTATTTTTGAGAGGAATATCACTGATGACGGTGCATTTATTTATATTCATTATTGTACATTTAGCTAGGCATCACATTATACCCCCAACTTTTGCGACAGAGTTGTAAAAGCCCTAGTTTGGAACCTTGAAACTTTTATTTACAAATAGACATATCACTCAACTCGATTCAGTATTTGGATATATAAGTAGCATTTGAAAATACATTCTTTACTTTATTTTTCAGTTTCTAAATAACTCTATACTCGCTGTTTTTCACCTCTACCCTCTCAACGCTAGCTAAGTTATTATTTTCTTTTTAAAAGGGACATTTCATGAAGCACTTACTCTTGGTGGTATTCGCGCTGTTTCTGTATTTGGGTCTGTACTGGCCTGATGTGGATAAGCAGCTAATGTCCCTGCTGCACCACCGCTCTATCCTCACCCACAGCGTGTTACTGCCCTTGATAGTGTTAGTAATCGTACGCTCAAACTATGCCAAGCCGATTGCAGCTGGTCTGAGTGCGGGGATCAGCATTCATTTGGCGGCTAGCCTAATTACGCCGATGAGCAGTTATTCTCAGGTATATCTTCCGGCACCGCTTAGTTCGTCTATTGGTTCAACAGAGTCTTTGTTGTGGCTAGGTTTGAATACCATTGCTGGGTACTTTCTGGCATTGAGATCCCTCAAGGCGCACAGTAAAACCATACCCTTTATCTACCTGCTGGCAGCAGCAGGATATAGCATCTACGTTAAAGATGATATGCGACCTTGGTTGGTCTGTTTCGCGATTTTCCTTATCCCATTCATGTTCGATAAGGCCAAGAATCGATTACGGCGGGCAGCTTAATCGGTACTAATATATCAGTATGAGGTTAATAAAAAGCTGAATTTGGCAGTAACCCTATAAATAGATTACCAGCGGTTACTGCCTTGTATTCATGTATTAAGAATCGAACTTCTTGAACCTAAAGCCAACTTCTTTTTTCTGAACCACGCAGCCATTACCTGCAGGCATTAGCATTAATTTCGCATCACCATCTTCAAAGGCAGTGATGTTTTGATTTAGCTGCGTCTTATATCTAGCTTTAGACATAAAGTCTTCTTGGCTCACTGCCATACAATTCGTTGAGCTATACCATGTTCTCGTGTAACTATAGCTACACGTGCCATCCTGGTGTGGTGATACGGTAAAATCTATAAGTTGACTACCATCATTAAATGTCAGCTCTAGTGAAGCATTAACTGGCTGATTATTAGGGCTTTCCTGTGCAATTAACGCCCAAGAGCCATAGTTTCTCCCGTCAGCAAAAAAGCGCTCGATCTCTGATACTGCTGTTAAGCACGATTTAACCCCTGAGCTTTTGGCATACTTCGATACTTGATCTGCAGCATGTGAGTTAACAGAAAATAATAAAACAACTAACGTTGACAATAATTTAGCTTTCATTTCTTGTCCTTTACAATATTTATTAAGCTTTTATTACGTAATAGGATTTCAAACAGCCTTATATAGAGGATTCCATTCCATATACGGTATTTTACTTTACCTATTCGACGACTAAGATAATGAATTATAAAAATAAATTATGTGAACTATTCGTGATATGTTGAATATTAACTGTATTTCATATATTTCGACCCAAAGAAACTAATAATTCCTCCCTTACAATTCACCATTAAGAGCAATTACCTGTCATCATCAGTGAAATTCTGCCACCACGTGAGCTCTTCCTTAATAGTCTATATAGTGAAAACATCTTATTTTAAATTTGTTTTTACAATATCGTCATTATGACGATGACATCACTTTAATACCGAAAACGGTAAATAGCCCGCCAGTAACATAGTCCATCACCCCAGAAATGCGCGCATAAACACTTTTCGCTGATTGGTGTGAGAAGGCCACGGCGAGAAAAGCGTGCCAGCAAAGTGTAATAGCTGACATGGTTAGCATGGTAGCCAAAATCATCGAAATGGTCATAGCACCTGGAATAGACACACTAAACAGGCTGACCACAAAGAAACCTGTTTTAGGGTTTAGGATACTGGTAAAGAATGCGGTGATGAATACCTTGCGGTTCGATGGAGAATTCAGTGATTGTCCCTGCGGCAACTCACCTAACCTTTTCGTTTTTCGGGTTTGGTAAATCTGACGAAGCCCCAAATACAATAGGTAACTACCACCTACCACTTTCATCACGCTAAACAGCTCAGGGAAAGTCGTCAGCAAGATAACCAAACCAGAGCCTCCGAAAAATGCCCATAGCAAGATGGCAGTACTGACCCCTAATGCAGAAAACATGGCAAGTGTTCGGTTGTATTGCAGCGCGGTATTTATGGTTAAAAGTACATTGGCTCCCGGTGTCGCCACAGCAAGAGTCCAAATCAAGGCTACATGAGCTAGAACCCATAGAACTTCCATTTCCAACCATCCCTATAAAGCAAAGTAAGAGCCGACTATCCTGCCAGTATCACTATATTGTTTATAAAGGCAATATATTGATCTGCAAAGCCGTATTCCGATCATAAGTCTTCACGACTTTCGCCAAATACCCTCCCCCGATTATTGGTATATAAGAAAAAGCGCTGGCAGGACATTATCCTCACCAGCGCTCTCTAATTTTTAGCTTGTCTGATCCATGATCACCCGCGGATCAGCACTGCTCCACGTGGAATTTTCTTTCCGAGCTTTTTACAGCTACCCACTTTCGGCTGTTTGTGGGCGGGCCTGCTGGTATACCACAAACGGCATTTACCTTTAGGTGGCATGTACTGCTTGGCTACACGGTGGGGAGGGTGCTTGTGACCATTGCCAGGCTTAACAATAACAGTAGGTTTTGCATAACTGGCAAAACTGGTTAATAGCGCAAATGATGCGACAAATAGATATTTTTTCATTGATTGCTTTGATTTATATATAGAGCTTATTGATAAGCCAACCATATCACTGCTAACAAATCTGTCTGTTATATAACTGTCAAATCACATTTAATATCAAAATCTTATCATAATAACAATGTATTGCTTTAGGCATTAAAAACCCCGCATTAATTAATAACAAAATAATGCGGGGTTATTGTTCATTTATATTAGCGAGAAGGCGTTACTGAGTAATAGCAAGCTCACCGTTTAGGTATTTGGCCGCCAGACGCATATAAGCTGGGGCTTTAGTTTCACCATAGCCCGAGTGGTAAGGGCTGGTTGAAACCACAATCGCGGCAAAGTCACGCTCAGGATCCATGTAGATCATCTGGTTCATGTTACCGCTTTTGGCAATTGCCCCGTCATCGTAGATGAAGTCAAACTGGTACCCGTTGCCTTGTGCTTTATCTTGGAAAGAAGATACCGAAGAGGCTTCTTTCGCGGTGCCCGCATAACGCTCTGAATCGGCTTCGCCACGGATCAGATCAATCAGCTCAGGCGTTACAACTTGCTCAGAAGCAACCGCTTTCCAGCTAGGGGTAAACAACGTAGCGAAACGAACCATGTCTTCCGGTGTGGTTTGCATCAAACCCAATGCGAGAGCATGGCCGTTAGGCGCTAGACCGAATACCGCAGGTTCACGTGCATACATTTTCGACCATACTTTCTCTTCGAAAATCTTCGCCCACGTTTTGCCTTCTACGTTCTCGATAATCTGGGTCAGGATACTGGTGTTGATGGAAGCATAGCGGAATACCTCTCCCTGCTTTTCGCCTTCCAGTTTTTCCTGATCAACCGCAACATCGGTTAGCCAATCTTCAAACTCGCCTGTCGACGCCCTTGGTGAACCCGTGATGGCGGCAAAGTAGCGCACTACCGGAGAGTCTGGGTTCAGAATTGACTGGAGGGTCTCTTCGTTATCCAATCCTGTCGCCATGTTCAGCACACTTTTAACGGTGATCTCGTCCCACGTTGTCCCTTTTAGTTCCGGAATATATTCCGGAACGACCTTGTTCACGTCGACCTTGCCCGCCTGAACCAACTTAGCCATCACCAAGCCCACGGTTGTTTTGGCTGATGAGTACCAAATATGGCGATCATTTTTGTTCATCCCCGGATAGGCTTCATACACCACTTGGCCTTTGTGAACCATGATCATCGCCTGAGTACGGAACATCGGGTTTTCCATGTACTCGTCGAGCGACAATGTGCCCTGGCCAGTTTGAGCTTTCAAATCGCCAATACGGTTGTTGATATTGCGCGCAAGCGGCTTGTAATCTTCGCTCGGACGAGACAGTGCCGAGTTCATAACTTCAGTCATGTGACCGTTGTAGTACACCGCATGGTCACCTCCCATCTGCAGGTGGAAGTTATTAAAGGCTTGCTGGGCTTCAGTCGCAAATTGCGGGCTGAATGGCTGCTTGGCACGCTCAACATCAAAGGTCACATCGGCACCGGGTACTTTCAGTGCCTCTTTCATTGGGGCAGGAATATCGGCAGAAGCATAGGTTGAAGTCGCTAGCGCTAACAACAGTGCAATATTTTTCAGCTTCATAAAGGGCTCCGTATTGGATTATTGATACAAGAAATAAGGATGGATACGTACAATCACGTGCTACTTGAACTCGTAGCGATAATTCAAATTCAGACGCTGATCACTGCCGTAAAGCGAGCTATCAACCGCAATACCCACCACGTTGATCGATTGAGATGGGGTTAGCTGATGGCTGAGCCCCGCACCTCCCCAATAGGACGAGTAGTTGTTTTGGCCCTGGGTGGTACCGAGGACAGCGATACCGGTCCATTTTTCGTTAAATGGCTTAATCGCAAACATGCCGAGATAACCGGCGTGGCTGCGAACCTTCTCTTTCACGCCATCTTCCATGGTTTCACCATCGTTGTAGCTGTAGCCGAAGGTGACAAATGGCATCCATCCCCATGGATGGCTCTCTAAAGGTAAGTAAGTGCCTGCGCTGTAGGAGGTGTTGATGTTGCCATCGCCAAAATCTGACTTGCGCACATCCACATTCAAAATGCCGATATCGAACAGCCACGAACCGCCAACACTCCACTCATCACCGTCGTCGGTAATGGAGACATTGATCATTCTCGCTTCATCAAGGCCGAGCGAACCGTTAAATCGAATGCCGGAATTGGTCCAGCCAGCACCGGCGCGCGTGATGATCTTGGTTGGGTCTTCAGCATTCTTTTCTTCTCCGCTGGTCACATCGGCGTGAGCAGTGGCAGTAGCTGCAATAGTGACCGCAGCTAGCAATATTTTTTTCATTCAAGGTTCCAGAGGTAAAAACACCCATATCCAAATGCTTACTTCCAATAACGGAGCTCATAGATTCATCTCAATACCAACGCTGATACCTAAAGTAATAACGAAGACAAAAAAGAGGCTACCCCGCAGGGCAGCTAAGATGGTCAAAAAATCCAGCCCTTGGAGGTGCTGGAAAAACACACATTTGAATTTCTGAGGAGATAGTACCCACGGCACAGCGGCGCAAATAGGTCATTTCGCGACATAACATCGTGGCGAGGAAATAGATCATCTGTCGCCAATTGACCTATTGATAAAACGGAAGAATGGACACCCTGAGGTTAGATTTTGTGAAAGCCCATAGGCAGCGATATCGTGATATCGCTGCTTAGCAATAACCAAGGATGTTGAGCGTGAAATTAAACAGCAAGTTAGAAAATGATCAGGCGTCGTATGTCACCCCGATATACACCATTGATTGCGCATTGGGTTCAAACCCTTTCGACGCACCGCATATTTCGCCAGATCAAATGCTTGAGATCCTCGATGAAATCAACGAGTACTACAGCTTCAGCAATCTCGCACAGCTGAGCCATTTAGTCGGGCGTTACCTTGGGGTAAGCAGTGATGATCTCACCTTTACGACTGGGTCATTGGGCGGACTGGAGCTGATATTCAATAAGCTGATCGACCACCAGCATAGAACTATGATTGGTATCGGCCCCCAATTTGTCGAAGGGGTCTCTGAGTTCAAACTGGTAGGCGGTAGTTACCAAGCCCTGAACATGTTTGATTTCAACAGCGACAATGACTTGTTTGGTGCGCTGGAGAATAAGATCCTGCGCGAGCAGCCAACCTTGGTGTACATCGATAACCCGAACAACCCCACTGGCAGGATTTACGACAAAGCGCATTTACTGTCGCTATGCCAGGTGTGCGAGCAAGCTGGCAGCTTACTGATCATCGACGAGGCCTACGGCGAGTTCCTCACCCAAGAGCAATCAATGGTGAATGAGTGCGAACACTACAGCCACCTTGTGGTACTCAGAACCTTCTCCAAAGGACTTGGCTTGGCAGGGTTGCGTCTTGGCTACATTGTTTCGTCGCCAACGCTTACCCCCTACCTTCAAGCTGCGGTCACGGTTTTTACCCCATCGTTGCCCGCGCTTAAGATCGCCTGCCATATTTTGCCAAAAGCCAATGCCTTTGTTACTGACAACCAAGCAAAGACCATCGCTTTCAAGCGTGCCGTGATGGATATTCTCCACACCCATGGCTTCAATATCGTGCCGACATCAGAGCAAACCCCAATCATGCTGGTTCATAAACCTGGGGTTAAAATGGCAGAAGCACTTAAGCAGATAGGCATTCTGTCATGCTGTGGCAAGCACTTTGACATTACCAGCCCAACCATGGACAAAGAATATGCTCGGTTACGTATTGTGGGGAATGACAGGGATCTGCACCAGTTAAGAGTTAGGCTTCAGAGCACCCAGTAATTTTTCTCGATACGATCAAAATTACGCTATACCAACTAATTACGGCTTGATGTAACATCTTGCTCTAAAAGCAAAAAAGAGCAGATAACAATGAGCTTCAACGTTCGACTCGCAAGTATTGATGATGCCGAGGGCATGACCCATGTCCTCAACCCCATTGTGGAAGAAGGTTTATACACCGTATTGGACACCACCTTCACTCCAGAGGAAGAACAAGAGTTTATCCGCAACTTCCCAGAGCGAGGCATCCTAACTGTCGCCCAACATGACGAAAGCCATCAGATTGCTGGTTTCCAGGCTGTCGAGCCTTTTGCCGACTATACGCGTGTGTTTGACCATGTCGGCATTATCGGTACGTTTGTCGACGCCAGCTTCCGCCGCCAAGGGGTTGCCAAGCGTTTGTTCGAGACAACCTTCGAGATTGCGAAGACCAAAGGTTACGAGAAGCTATTTGCCTACGTGCGCAGCGATAATGAAAGAGCGCTGGCTACCTACTTGAACCAAGGCTTCGAGGTAATTGGCACGGCGAAAAAACATGCCAAGGTTCGTGGCGAGTATGTTGACGAAGTGCTGATTGAGAAGTTTTTGTAATGGGTATTTAGCATCTATCCAGCTCACTTAGTGATATATTAATCCTCATGAAATGGGCGATTACAGGATAGACGCTTTGCCATCATCATTCTTCAACCCAAAACCCTATAAATTCGGCCTCACCCTTTCCGGGGGTGGCGCTAAATGCATGGCGCAAATCGGCATGCTGCAATACCTTGATGAACAAGGCGTAAAGCCGGATATCATTTCTGGTGCCAGCGGTGGCGCACTAGTCGGTGCGCTATACGCATCTGGTCATAGCCCGGAAAATATCCTTTCATTCTTTGTTGAAAGCCAGATTTTCAAAGCCAGCAGCTTCTCTTTCAACAAGCTAGGATTAATCAACGCTGAAAAGCTCAATCGCCATTTCCATGGTTGGATCAAGCGTGACAACTTCGATACCCTTGAGATCCCGCTCTATATCGCCGCTACCGACCTCAACACCGCGCAACAAGTGGTGTTCCATGAAGGTGAGCTCATTCAGCCGCTGCTGGCATCGGCCGCCTACCCTGGCATGTTCACCCCGGTCAAAATCGGCGACAAGCTATTTGCTGATGGGGGGATTACCAATAACTACCCCACCGATTTGATCCACGGTCAGTGCCGCGCCCATCTTGGTATGTACCTGAGTCCATTGGAGCACAAGGACAACCACGAATTTTCCGATGCCTTTGACGTCCTTGATCGAGTATTTGAAATCTATAGCTCGGCACACCTGCTAAAAAGCATTAAATTGCCCGATATCAACCTTGCCCCCGAAGGCATTGATCAGTGGGGAGCATTCAACGTCAACACAGACAGCCTGAATAAGCTTTATACCATGGGCTATGAAACCACACGGGACTACTTCTCGGGAGAAGGCGCTGAGTGGCTAGAAGAGCTCAAGAAATCCCTTAGCAAGAAGTCTTTCCTGGAAAACCTGACAGGTTGATACCCGGAAGAAGCCCAACACCCAAATATAACAAAGGGTCAGATGTCATCATCTGGCCCTTTGTTTTTTCATGCTAACTTTGGTGTTACAGATCTTATTTCAACCAGGGATTAGCCGCTAAATGCTGACGCTCAAAGTCTTTGATTAATAGCTGCTTTTCTAGTGTCGAGCCAATAGTATCCAACCCTTTTATCAACGCTTCTTTCTTCAGCGGGTCAATATCAAAACCAATTTCGATATCTGTCTGTGCCTTGATAGTTTGCGACTCAAGGTCAATAACCAGCTCATTAGTTTCAGGATAAGAGACAATTTCACCCAATAAATCCCGCTCTGCAGCTGTTAGAGAAATCAACAGTACTCCATTTCGCTGGCAGTTATCGTAAAAGATACCGGCAAAGCTGGTCCCGATAATGGCTTTAATGCCTAACTGTTGAATCCCCCACACCGCATACTCGCGGCTTGAACCGCAACCGAAGTTATCGCCAACGACCAAGAAACGGGATTGGCTCCAACTAGGCTGGTTCAAAATAAATTCTGGGTTTGGCACGCCGCTGTTTAGAAAGCGCTGATCAAACAAAACCCCTTCAGCCAGCCCAGCACGGTCTATACGCTTCAAAAACTGCTTGGGCATAATGACATCTGTATCAACATTATGAGATAGGTACGGAGCTGCAACGCCGGTTTCCAATACAAACTTCTCCATGATTAAGCCTCCTCATAGTCACGAATATCGACAATTTTCCCAGCAATGGCACTCGCAGCAACCATAGTTGGGCTCATTAGGTGTGTTCTGGCCCCCGCTCCTTGGCGTCCTTCGAAGTTCCGGTTGGTACTTGATGCACAGCGATCGCCAGGCTCTAGCACATCGTCATTCATTGCCAAGCACATTGAGCAACCAGACTGGCGCCACTCAAATCCAGCATCTTGTAGAATTTGGGCAATGCCTTCTTGCTCGGCCTGCTTTCTCACTAAGGTGGAACCCGGAACCACAATGGCCCTTACATGCTCGGCAACTTTCTTTTTACCTACCACCTCAGCAACATTGCGCAAGTCTTCAATTCGGGCATTGGTACAGGAACCAATAAAGGCATGGCTAATAGAAACACCGGCAATAGGTTGACTGTTGTCCAACCCCATGTAATCCAAAGAACGCTGGTCGGCCTCACTGGCTAGCTCGGATGTTGGAATCATCTGGGATACCGGGATAGCTTGATCTGGGCTCGTCCCCCAGCTCACCATTGGCTCCAGAAGATTGGCATCAATCACAATTTCCTGATCAAATTTGGCACCCTCGTCGGTTTTCAGAGTTTGCCAGTGCTCAAGGGCTTGCTCCCACAACTCGCCTTTCGGTGAGCGAGGCTTATCTTTAAGGTACGCAAACACTTTCTCATCAGGAGCCATATAAGCCCCACGGGCACCCGCTTCAACAGCCATATTGCAGATAGTCATCCGGGCTTCGACATTCAAGGCCGAAATAGCCTCGCCGCTAAACTCAAGGGCATAGCCTGTTGCACCGGCGGCACCGATTTTCCGCACCAGCTCCATGACAATATCTTTAGAAGTAACATGTTTAGCTAACTGACCGACTACATTCACTCGCATTGTTTTGAGTTTTTTGTAGATCAGTGTCTGGGTTGCAAGAAGATGCTCAATTTCAGAGGTACCTATACCAAAACCAAACGCCCCAAGCGCGCCATAAGTCGTGGTATGGCTATCTCCGGCAGCTATCACCATACCGGGCAGTACCAAGCCTTGTTCAGGCATAACAACGTGCTCTATACCCTGTCGTTCATCCAGGACATCGAACAATTCAATACCAAAATCCTTACAATTCTGCCGGAAGTAATCTACCTGTGCCTGGCCACCTTCGTCCGGCATGGCATCATTGCGTTCGGGTGCCGTCGGGTTAACATGATCAACCACACATAGGTGGGTTTCAGGGCGGTATACCTGTCTGTTTGCTTCCCGCAAACCACTGAAGGCCTGTGGGCTAGTGTATTCATTGATTACTTGCTTATCGATGTAAAGCAAGACATGCCCATTATCATCAAGATCGCAGACGGTGTGAGAGCCAATCAGCTTCTCATAAAGGTTTTTCGGAGCTGCCATAGCCAGTTCTCTTTTGCTTGGTCGGTGAGAACTAGCTTATTAAAGCTAAGCTGTGAATCAACGAGCGTAATGTGTTTGTATAAAACACATATCGTGAATTTAAGCTTGTTCTTGGAGGTAGGCCTGCAAAGCTTCAACACACACACGTAATTTAGCTGAATGGGATAATCGGGTTGGGTATACCGCCCATATATTGGCACTTTGGGTATATTTCGGCAGAACCTGTATCAGCTCCCCACTTTCAAGGTATTTTTGTACATCCCATTTCGAGCGGAGGACGATACCTCTGCCATCCAAGGCCCACTGCAATACAATTTCCCCGCTGTTTGAAGACAGTGGGGCTTGTATTTTTACTGAGTGTTCCTGGGAGCCGTCGCTGAGGTGCCATATACCAAAGGGGGTACTGCGCTCTTTGATCACCAGGCAGTCGTGGTTAGAAAGGTCATCCAATGATGCCAATGGGCCTCTGGATTTCAGGTAGTCCGGGCTGGCACAAAGAATACGTTGGTTACTCAGCAGGGGCTTGCTGATGTGCTGCTGGGGCAGGTCATCCCCTACTAAAATCTCTAAATCAAACCCTTCATCAATCAAATTTACTGCCCTATCAGTCACTTCAAGCCTGATTTCGAGCTCCGGAAAATTAGCCGCTAACTTGGAGATCGCCTTTGAAACATGATTACGACCAAAACCAAATGTACTGCAAATATTCAGGGTTCCCCGGGCAGTCTGGCTGACTTGAGACAGGTCATCGATAAAGTTATCCATATCCTCGATAATCTGCGTCGCCCATCGCTGGGCATGGATGCCGTCTTCGGTTAGGCCGATTTTACGGGTGGAGCGATGAAAGAGCTTTGTCCCCAAGGTTTTTTCCAGAATTTGAATGCGTTTGCTGACATAGGCAGGAGACTGACCCAAGTCATCGGCGGCTGCCACAAAGCTTTCTTTTCGGATCACAGTTAAAAATACACGTAAGTCTTCAGGAAGCGGGAATTGTTTACGAAGTGTGTTTGATGAAGCCATAATTTGCTTATTTATCCATACTTTTACTGTGTATATAGTGAAATCAAGCCAATAGTTCGAGCGATAACTCAAAACAAAAAACAGCCCGACAGACAGCAATCAAATTCAGTGGAACAATTTCTAGGAGTATAAGGATATGTTTTCCAGATACAAAGAGGCATCTCTTTTTGTTAACGGGGTTCACATTAAGTACCGAATAGGTGGTCAGGGGCCAGCCCTTCTGTTGCTGCATGGACACCCTCAAACCCATTTCATCTGGCATAAGGTTGCTGACCAACTGGCAGACAATTTTACGGTCATCGCCGCCGACCTGCGTGGCTATGGAGATAGCGACAAACCCGAGTCAGATCCCGAGCACATTACCTATTCAAAACGAATGATGGCAAAGGATATGGTTGAGCTGATGAAGCAACTTGGCTTCAATCAATTTTCAATCATTGCCCATGACAGAGGGGCCCGTGTCGCCCACCGACTCGCTCTGGATCATGCCCAATGCGTAGAACGCATGATGTTGCTTGATATCGCGCCAACCCTTTCTATGTACCAACAAACCAACCAGCAATTTGCCAGAGCATACTGGCACTGGTTCTTCCTCATCCGCCCTTATCCTCTTCCTGAATCTTTGATTGAATCCGATCCTGATCTTTATCTAAAAAGTGTTATCGGAGCTCGTAGTTCAGGGATGGGACCATTCACCAAAGAAGCCGTCAGTGAATATGCCCGCTGCCTCAAACTTGAAGGCGCAGCGCGGGGGATATGTGAAGACTACCGAGCGGCAGCGACTATCGACCTCGAACATGACCAAGAAGATATTGATAGAGGGAATAAAGTGACGTGCCCTCTCAAGGTGTTCTGGGGCGAAACTGGCACCGTGGGCAAAGTATTCGATGTATTGGCAGAATGGAAGCTCGTTGCAAATGATGTGGATGGCCACAGCTTACCGTCCGGTCACTATATTCCAGAAGATGTTCCCCATCTTTTGATGGACGAAGTTAACCACTTCTTCGTGGGGGCACCGGCATGATTTATCTTCATCTCTTGCTCTTAGTGAGCACCGTTATCCTTGCAGCCCGCTTGGGTGGAATCGGCGTCGGCCTGGCAGGTGGTGTAGGTATGGCTATCGCCGTTTTCGGCTTTGGCCTCGAGCCTGGCAAAATGCCAATATCCGTTTTGCTTATCATCCTCTCGGTTATCTTGGCCCTTGCTGTAATGCAGCGCGCTGGCGGCCTAGATTACATGGTCAAGGTTGCCGAGCGCTTGCTTCGCAATAATCCCAAATACATCAACATCCTTGCCCCACTCACTACTTTTACTTTAACAGTACTTTCAGGTACTCAATACACGACCCTGTCTATCCTCAATGTTATTCAGCAAGTCGCGAAATCTACCAATGTACGTCCCAGCCAACCTTTAACGGCCTCCGTCGTCGCTTGTCAGGTTGCTATCACTGCATCACCAATTTCGGCGGCTACTGCAGCAATGTGGGTTGTGGTAGAACAAATGGGAGTCAGCTTTGGCTCTGTGCTTGCCGTGATCATTCCGGCAGGGTTTGTAGCAGCCTGCGTGGCGACCTTTGTCGCAGTCAGACAAGGGGAGGATCTACTCAATGATCCGATCTATAAGCAGCGCTTAGAACAAGGCTTGATTGAACAGCCTAACTTGGTGGAAAACAACACGCCTGATGCACCTGAAGCCAAACGTTCAGTCATGATTTTCCTCGCCTCTGTTATCTTTATCGTTGCGATGCTGATGTTCAAAAAGGTAATTGGCCATGGTTTGGGTTCGCGGGATCTGATCGTTATCACCATGTTTGTCTCTGCACTTATCACAGCCTTCGCTTGTAAAGTTGATCTCAAAAGTATCAAGAAAGCCAGTGTTCTTGCCGATGGCGCCGAGTCACTTATCGTTATTCTCGGTATCGCTTGGTTAAGCGGCACAATTATCGGCGCCCATATTCCGGAAATCAAAGCTCAGGCCGGGATCTGGCTGGAAGCCTACCCAATGTTGTTGGCCTTTATTTTCTGGTTAACCAGTGCAGCTCTGTTCAGCCATGGCGCAACCAGCGCCCTGCTGGTGCCCATTGCCGGTAGCATGGGGATTTCGCCGGAATTTATTGTCGGTAGCTTTGTCGCCATGAGTGCGATGTACGTAACCAATATCTACCCAACATCGGCTTTCGCGATATCGACAGATGATACCGGCTCGTATGAAAGTAAAAGATGGAATGGATCAAAATTTTTCAACCACCCATTCCTTCTTCCGGGCTTATCCGGTGTGATAGTTGCGGTGCCATTTGGCTTCTTACTAGCGAATATATTCATTGCAGCCTAAACAATAATACCTTGCCAAAGCGGCGACACTAACGAAATCAGCCCCAGTTAACGCTGTAAACTGGGGCTGAACTTTGTCTTTTACTTTCCCTTAACGCCACCCCCATTTACCTGCCTGTTACGAATTAAATTTCACCCATCTCGTTCTTAAATTACAGGTGATAAATTATTCGCTGAACCCAAGCTAAACGGGATATGAAAGCCGTTGAAAGCTTCTAAAATTCACCCCAAACCAAACCGATCTACCTCAAACTTTTAACCCGCGCAATTAGCAAAATAAGACATCAGTCACATTGAGAGAAATAAATTAAATTCTCATTAATTTGATCAACTTCTAATTTCACCTATTGATTTGTAATTCAGAAAAACAATGAAATTAAATTACTTGGTTAATTTGAGATCCAACAAACAAAAGACCGTTTGACACCCAAATTAACCAGATCTGGCTCACAAAAATCAGCCGTTTGCTTCTTAAATCCGCTTGAATTGATAATAACCCCAACAACGAACAACAGGGTTAAAGACATGCTATACGAGTTAATTGATCACGAATTAGTGGATGTCATCAATGACGGAACATACCAATGGCAAGAAGCTGTAAGAAAAACAACTGACTATCTTGAACAACGTGGCTACGTATCAAATCAGTATGCCGATGCCATTATCCAATCAACCGAAGAAAATGGTCCTTACTACGTATTATGCCCTGGCCTAGCAATGCCTCATGCACGACCTGAAACAGGGGTATTGAAAACCGGCCTAGGTATTCATGTTTTCCCATCCCCTGTTGATTTTGGCTCTGACCTCGGTCCTGCCAATGTCCTAATCACTTTAGCAGCAAAAGACTCTGATACCCACATTGAAGTGATTCAAGCCTTGAGCGAGATGTTTGTGGATGAAGAGAACATTGAAAAACTAGCCCAAGCATCTTCTAAGGAACAAGTGCTAGAGATAATAAAAGCATACTAAGAAGGAATATAACGTGAAAGCAAACATGCGAGCAAATGTGCAAGCCTTTGGGGGTCACTTGACCGCCATGGTACTGCCGAACATCGGGGCCTTTATTGCCTGGGGCTTTATTACCGCCCTCTTTATCCCTACAGGTTGGATGCCTAACGAAGCCTTTGGTGAACTTGTTGGCCCAATGATCACCTACTTGCTACCCCTACTGATTGGTTACACCGGTGGTCAGATTATCGGTGACAAGCGAGGCGCGGTAGCCGGTGCTATCGGTACCATGGGTGTTATCGTCGGCGCGGATATCCCAATGTTTGTCGGTGCGATGATCATGGGTCCACTGAGCGCATGGGTGGTGGTGCAGATGGATAAGCGTATCCAGCACCGCATTCCTTCGGGCTTCGAGATGGTGGTAAACAACTTCTCGCTCGGTATTGTCGGCATGATCCTGTGCTTGTTCGCCTACGAGATTGTTGGCCCTGCAGTCACCGCCGCTAACCTGTTTGTTAAATCAGGCATCGAAGCGCTAGTGGCTACCGGCTTCCTACCGCTACTGGCCATTATCAACGAACCTGCCAAGGTACTGTTCCTGAACAACGCTATCGACCAAGGGATCTACTACCCACTGGGTCTACAGGCAGCAGCAGAAACCGGCAAATCTATCTTCTTCATGGTGGCATCTAACCCTGGTCCGGGTCTAGGTATGCTGCTGGCTTACGCTAAATTTGGCCAAGGTCTTAGCAAGCGCTCTGCACCAAGTGCCATCATCATCCACTTCTTCGGCGGTATCCACGAGCTTTACTTCCCGTACGTGCTGATGAAGCCAATCATGATTGTGGCAATGATTGCAGGTGCGGCAACAGGTATCGCAACCTTCAACCTACTAGATGCAGGTCTGGTAGCGGGTCCTAGCCCAGGCTCTATCTTCTCTTACTTGGCACTAACACCAAAAGGCAGCTTCATCGCAACCATCGCCGGTGTGGTATCAGCAACAGTCGTATCCTTCCTAGTCGCCAGTGCGATTCTGAAGATGAGCAAGTCAGAGGATAAAGAAACCGAATTCGAGCAATCTGTCTCTGACATGAAAGACATGAAAGCAGAAGGCGCGGTAAAACCAGCAACAACAGCGGCAACTGCTGAGGCAGGAGCAGACGCTAAAGCAGAAACAAAAGCTATTCAATTTGTCGCCTTCGCTTGTGATGCGGGAATGGGTTCTAGCGCAATGGGTGCCTCAACTTTCAAGCGCAAGCTCACCAAGGCCGGGATTGATATTGAAGTGAAGAACTTCGCTATCGAAAAAATCCCAAGCGATGCTGACATCGTGGTGACCCACGAGAGCCTAGAAAGCCGAGCGGTAAACGCAACAGGGCTACCGGTCATCACTATCAAAAACTTCCTGCACGACCCTGCTCTTGATGAGCTGATGGTAACTATCGAACAACAAGCTTAACAATTGCATTATAGGGCGGTCCGCCGCCCTACTTTGGAGAGAAATCATGGTACAAACAACGGCAGCGGTTATCTGTGGCGAAAAAGATGTTCAACTAAGAACGTTCGAACTGCCAACCATTTCACCAGACGAGCTACTGGTAAAGAACATCTCAAACAGCATCTGTCTATCGACTTACAAAGCGGCTCTACTCGGTACAAAGCACAAGCGAGTACCAGAAAATATCGCTGAAGTACCAGTGATGACAGGCCACGAATACGCGGGCATCATTGTTGAAGTCGGTGAGAACCTGAAAGACAAGTTCACTGCTGGTGATTCCTTTGTTCTACAACCAGCGATGGGCCTGCCATCTGGCTACTCTGCCGGCTACAGCTACGAAACCTTCGGCGGCAATGCCACCTACTCTATCATTCCGAAAATCGCTATCGACCTAGGCTGTGTGCTGCCATACAAAGGCGAGTACTTTGCCGATGCCTCATTGGCTGAACCTATGTCTTGCATCATCGGTGCTTACCATGCCAGCTACCACACCACGCCGTATGTTTACGAGCACGAGATGGGTATCAAAGAGGGTGGCTCTCTGGCCCTGCTAGCCTGTGCTGGCCCTATGGGTATCGGTGCGATTGATTACGCTATCAATGGCCCGGTTAAACCACGCATCATTGTCGTGACCGACATTGACCAAGCCCGTCTTGATCGCGCAGAGAGCCTGATCCCGGTAAGCACAGCACACGAACAAGGCATCGCGCTGCACTATGTGAACACCGCGAAAGTGGACGATCCTGTTGAATACCTAAAATCGCTCAACGAAGGCCAGGGCTACGATGATGTGATGGTCTATGCCGCCGTTTCGCAGGTACTGGAACAAGCCGATGAGCTGCTAGGCAACGATGGCTGCCTGAACTTCTTTGCCGGCCCTACTGACAAGAAATTCAAAGTGCCGTTCAACTTCTATAACGTGCACTACGAAGCGACCCATATTGTGGGTACCTCAGGTGGCTCGACCGGCGATATGATCGAATCACTCGACTTGTCTTCCGATCATCTTATCAACCCATCTTATATGATCACCCATGTGGGTGGGCTGCAGGCAGCACCGCATACGATTTTGAACCAACTGGAGATCCCTGGCGGCAAGAAGCTTATTTACCCGCACATTGATCTTCCCCTGACTGCTATTGATGACTTTATGTCACTTGCCGATCAAGACCCGTTCTTCGCTGAGTTGGACGCGATTCTTAAAGCCAACAACTACGTGTGGAACGTAGACGCAGAAAAAGCGTTACTAGAGTTTTATGACGTGAGCTTAGCGGTTTAGTTACAACGAAATTGTGTGGTAGCCTTTGCGCTGCCACATGATGAAGAGGTCGCAAACGTTGTCACGTGAACATGAATTACTGAAGAAACTGGAAGAGTGCGATAACGCCACTTCGTTTCTTCAGATTTCGAACAAAATAATAAACCTCAAGTTAAAAGCATTACTTCCTAACGTCTTTGTCCAGGACAAGTTAGTGATGGAGTATGCTGTGGAGCCATTACTACGGGAAGACGGCCCGTTGGTCACCACTGATGTCGTCTCTAAACTAATGTTCGCTATGGGTAAAATCTCGATGGAAACCTATGCCGATATTGGTTTGTACAACCAAACCTTAGAGTATTCCGCGTCTGTTTCAGACAAGATCTCTTACGGTGATGATGTTATTTACGACTTCATAAAAAGCCAATCGGTGATATCAACACAGCAAGACGGCTTTTACCTTGAGTCCATAAACAAATTAAAGTTTTCTTCTTTCGAAGCCTTTTCACAGATGAGATATGAATCTCTGATCAAAACAGTGCTGAACCTTTCTTGTGAGCTGTTAATTGAAAATATCGAAAGAGAGATAAAACAGTGAGGCTTCACCATGAAAGTAAATTTAAACATCAGTGGATTCGACACCGAAGCCGTATTTCCCGATAAAGATATCGAAACCATCCACCAGCCACTGGTTGAAAAATTCACCCGCCTTTATAAAGAAACCCAGCAACGGGTGGTGATTTTTCTCAGTGCGCCTCCAGGCAGTGGGAAATCAACACTTGCCGCCTTTTGGGAGCATTTATCCGAGCAGGATGAACAACTAGAGCCCTTGCAAGTTTTGCCTTTTGATGGCTTTCATTACCCCAACGACATCCTCGACAGCAACACCACTGAACGAAATGGCGAAACCATTTCCCTACGCAGTATTAAAGGCTCATACGAAACCTTCAATTTGACCGAGCTTATCGGCAAGCTGAAACAGCTAAAAATCAAGGATCCCAAATGGCCCTACTACGACAGGAACCTGCATGATCCGGTTGATGATGCCATTGACGTCAAACGTAATATCGTAGTGGTAGAAGGTAACTGGCTGCTGCTCGATGAGCCGGTATGGCAAGGGCTGCACAAGCTCGCCGACTTCTCTGTTTTCCTCGATACCGAGGCTGAGTTCCTCCAAGAGCGCTTGGTCAATAGGAAGATCCGAGGCGGCAGTTCACCAGAAGACGCATTGGCGTTTTACCACCAATCTGATGCGGTCAACGTCGAGAAAGTCCTCAACCATTCCATCAAAGCGGATTTGAATTTGTTTATGAACCGCGACGGATCATTTGAAATCCAATAAGCTGTCCACCTCAGCAGGAACTGAAACAGGAGATCACTATGGATATCGTGATAGATACCCACACCCACACCATCGCCAGTGGACATGCTTACAGCACCATTATTGAAAATGCCCAGGCCGCAAAAAGCAAAGAGTTGAAATTACTTTGCACCACCGACCATGCCCCAGAGATGCCAGGTGCTCCCCACTATTGGCATTTCAATAACCAGCGGATTTTGCCCCGCTTCCTGCATGATGTCGGCATCTTGCACGGTGTTGAAGCCAATATCCTCAACGTGAAAGGTGAAATCGACCTGCCACCTTCGACAGACCAACACCTTGACTGGGCTATTGCTAGCTTTCATGAACCCGTATTCAAACCCGCGACAGAAGCCGAGCATACGGCAGCCCTTGTCAATGTCATCAAAAGTGGCCGGGTAGATGTACTGGGGCACTTGGGCAACCCCAACTACCCATTCGACATTGAGCAGGTACTAAGTTGTGCCAAGGAGCACAACGTAGCCGTTGAGGTCAACAACACCTCGCTAACTGGCAAAAGCCGCAAAGGAAGCGACGTTCGTTGCAGCAATATTGTCGAGATCGGCAAAAAGATTGGCGTGTATTTCACCACTGGATCTGATGCCCACTTCAGCGAAGAAATTGCCCGACTCGATCTCGCCATTGCTTTGCTGGGAAAGCACGATGTCAGTGAAGAGCAAATCCTGACGACATCGACTAGCCGCTTCCTCAACTTCCTACTGCTTCGCGGCAAACCAGAAATCACAGAATTCGCAGCTTTATACTAATTTAGATTGATCGATTGAGACCTAGAAATGAATAACACAAACAAACGTCTGGCTAATGCAGTCCGTGCCCTGAGCATGGATGGGGTTCAACAAGCTAACTCCGGCCACCCGGGTGCGCCTATGGGTATGGCTGATATTGCCGAAGTACTGTGGCGTGGTCACATGAACCACAACCCGCAAAACCCCGAATGGGCTGACCGCGACCGCTTCATCTTGTCGAACGGCCATGGTTCAATGCTGATTTACTCTCTACTTCACCTTACTGGCTACGATCTGTCTATCGACGATCTGAAAAACTTCCGCCAGCTACACTCGAAAACACCAGGTCACCCTGAGTATGGCTACGCACCAGGTATCGAAACGACGACCGGCCCACTCGGCCAGGGCATCACCAATGCGGTAGGTATGGCAATGGCTGAAAAAGCCATGGCAGCCCAGTTCAACCGAGAAGGCCACGACATCGTAGACCACCACACTTACGTGTTTATGGGTGACGGCTGCTTGATGGAAGGTATCTCTCATGAAGCGTGTTCGCTTGCCGGTACCCTAGGTCTTGGCAAACTTATCGCGTTCTGGGATGACAACGGTATCTCTATCGACGGTGAAGTTGAAGGTTGGTTCTCTGACGATACGCCAAAGCGCTTCGAAGCATACGGCTGGCATGTGATCCCAGCAGTAGACGGCCACGACGCTGAGGCTATCAATGCCGCTATCATCGCAGCCAAAGCGGATCCTCGCCCAACACTGATCTGTACCAAGACCATCATCGGCTTTGGCTCGCCAAACAAAGCAGGCTCGCACGACTGTCACGGCGCACCTCTTGGCCACGATGAAATCGCAGCAGCACGTGAGTTCCTCGGCTGGAGCCACGGCCCGTTTGAGATCCCATCTGATGTGTATGCCCAGTGGGATGCCAAAGAAGCAGGTACCGCCAAAGAAACAGAGTGGAATGCAAAGCTAGCAGCTTATGAAGCAACTTACCCAGAGCTAGCGGCTGAGTTCAAACGCCGTGTAAACGGTGAACTACCAGCGCAGTGGGAAGAGAAAGCGAACGCAATCATCGCTGATCTACAGGCAAATCCTGCCAACATCGCTTCACGTAAGGCTTCTCAAAACGCACTGGAAGCGTTCGGTCAGATGCTTCCTGAGTTCATGGGTGGCTCTGCTGACCTGGCACCTTCTAACCTGACTATGTGGTCTGGCTCTAAGTCGCTAGAAGCCAACGACTTCTCGGGTAACTACATCCACTACGGTGTGCGTGAGTTCGGCATGACTGCAATCATGAACGGTATCGCGCTACACGGTGGTTTCGTACCATACGGTGCAACCTTCCTCATGTTCATGGAATACGCGCGTAACGCAATGCGTATGGCGGCACTGATGAAAGTGCAGAACATCCAGGTTTACACCCACGACTCTATCGGTCTGGGTGAAGATGGCCCGACTCACCAGCCGGTTGAGCAGATGGCATCTCTGCGTCTGACACCGAACATGAGCACATGGCGTCCATGTGACCAGGTTGAGTCTGCCGTAGCATGGAAACTGGCTATCGAGCGCAAAGACGGCCCAACGTCTCTGATCTTCTCGCGCCAGAACCTTGCACAGCAAGTGCGTGACACTGAGCAGCTTGCGAATATCGCCAAGGGTGGTTACATCCTGAAAGACTGTGAAGGCAAGCCAGAGCTCATTCTTATCGCTACCGGCTCTGAAGTGGAGCTGGCGGTGGAAGCCGCTGCGCAGCTAACAGCAGAAGGTTTGCAAGTACGCGTTGTTTCAATGCCATCTACTGATGCATTCGACAAGCAAGATGCAGCTTACCGTGAAGCGGTTCTGCCATCAGACGTCACAGCTCGTGTTGCTATCGAAGCGGGTATTGCAGACTTCTGGTACAAGTATGTCGGCTTTGGCGGCAAGATCATCGGTATGACAACCTTCGGTGAATCAGCCCCTGCAGGCGAGCTATTCAAGATGTTCGGCTTCACTACCGAGAACGTAGTGAATACAGCAAAAGAATTGCTGGCTTAATCCTTAACCAATAAGCTCAAGCCTACAGACTAAAAATGCCGACATCATGTCGGCATTTTCTTTGAAACAACAAATCAGGTCGCAACATCGGCTCTAGTATTCACCCACCACCATTGCTGATTCAGTAAAAATACTTTCCAATCTGGTGCTGTACCTATCCAGTTCAGCGATACGTTCTTCTTGGCTCATTCTGGCAGGACCGAATACTGAGAAAGGTCCCAGCACCTCAAAGCCATTGAACTCAAGAATACCGCGATGGATGGGACGTAAGATCCCTTCCAGATCACCATTCCAGCCGCCTTTGACGTAAATGTCTTCACCACCGCCCATGGTCAGGCTCAGCATGGCTTTTTTGCCTTTGAAAACGCCCGACTCATAAAACCGGCCGCCACCGTAAGTGCGCCCCATGGCAAAGACACGGTCGACCCACCCCTTCATGACTGCTGGCATGCTGAACCACCACAATGGGAATTGGAAAATCAGCAAATCACACCACTCAACCTTTTGGATTTCATTTTCAATCTCAGGGGCAAAACTACCCTGCTCGTTGGCGTGCATTTCTTCGAGTTGCTGCTTGAAGAAATCCGGGTTATTGACGGTTTGGAAATTATGTCGACCAGAAACCGGGTTGAAATTCATCGCATGGAGATCGGAGGTTTTCACCTCATGGCCGGCCGCCTCCAGCGCGGAGACTGCTTGGTTAAACATCGCGCCATTGAAGCTCTTTGGTTCAGGGTGCCAATAAACGACGAGTACTTTCATGCTTTTTTCTCCAACATCTCAACAATGGATGAATATTGATATTCTCTTGCCAACTCGAGCGGTGTTTTTCCGTCAAAGCCGGTTAAATCTGTTCTTGCGCCAAATGCAATGAGCTTCGCTGCCGCGTCAGTATGGCCGTGCCAAATTGCATCATGCAACGGGGTATAACCGTTGTTCGGCCCTTGTGCGTCCAGAGTGTCTTTGAAGCCCGGATAGTTCGACAACAGTTCAATCACATCAGCCCTGCCGTTATAGGCGGCTTTGTGCAGCGGAATGGCCTTCATGTAATGATCCGGCACCGTCTGATCGCCACCTTGCTCCATCAACACCTTGAGGCTTTCGACCAAACCGTCTCGGGCAGCTACCATCACCGCGGTATGTTCATCATTGCCTGAACTAGTGATTGCCGATGGGGTGTTAAGCGAAGCACTATCCATGACTTGGACCAACTGGCGCGCTTTTTCCGTATCGTCCCATCGACTATCCGTGACTACCTGATAAGCACTCAGCCGGGCTTGTGACTGGCTAAGCTGGTCGCGGTAAGCTTCAAATAACTGTCGAAGTTGCGTAGCCTGTTGCTGACCATAAACGTCTTGCTCCGAGGCACCAAAATCCACCAGCTGTTCCGCTTTGAGGCCAAAAGTAGAGACAATCTCGATATTGACGTCAGCTTGCTTGAGCAAAGCCTCAACAACAGCTGGTTTACGATGCCACACTGCGACCATCAAGGGTGTCACACCATGCTTAGGGGTTTGCAGGTTGATAAATGCCCCAGCTGCCAGCAACGCCTCAACCCAACTTGCAGAGTCTTGCTGCGCGGCAATGTGCATCGGCGAGTTACCCATCACCGGGTCAAGCTGGTTCACATCTGCTGCCATCTCGATAGCTTGACGAAAACCGTTAACATCACTGTTTATAATTAGCTGGTGTAGATTAGGCATTGTCATTATCTGTCTCGCTCATCTCTGCTTGTTCCGGTGGATTAGGATGTCGTTGTGTTGTCTTGTGCTGCGTTGGATATAGTATTGAGCAAAACTTTATTAACCTGTAGTGTGTTTTGAGTTATTAACAAGGTAACCATTAGTTAATGAAAGCATTGCCGACCCAACTACCCATCTTTATTCAGGTTGCCAAAACCGGCAGCTTTGCCAAGGCTGCAAGAGCATTGGGGATCTCCGCCCCGGCGGTGAGCAAGGCCATTGGGAAACTGGAAGAAGAGTGGCAGGTCAAGCTGTTTCACCGCTCTTCCCACTCACTCAGCCTAACCCAAATGGGCGAACAGCTGTTTGAGAGCCTCACGCCTTCAGTCGAGTCTATCCAACACACCATCGAGCGGATCACCGATGACTCGCAAAGCGTCAGCGGCAAGCTCAAGATCAACCTGCCAGCGAGCTCCATCGGCCAAGAGCATATCCTGCCGTTGATCTTGGACTTCATGGAAGCCTACCCGGAAATCACCTGTGATCTTCATTTTGATGATCGCGTGGTGGATCTGGTTGAGCACGGTTTTGATCTGGGTATCGGTACTGCGATTAACCAAGACTCGCGTCTTATCGCGCGGCGGCTGTTTGAGGTTGGTATCGGGGTCTTTGCGACGCCCGACTATTTGGCGCGCCATGGCAAGCCCACCACCATCAAGGCGCTAGATGCGCACAAATGTATTCCAGTGCGCTCTATTACATCAGGACGGTTTCACGGCTGGCGGTTAAATGATGGTGAAGGCAACAAGCTCTATGAGCCCAAGGGCAAGCTTATCGTCAACCATTTCCGGGCAGCCAAGCAAGCCACCTTGGCCAGTGCCGGCATCAGCTGCTTGGGCACTTGGATGTTCAAACAAGAGCTGGAGAAAAACCAAGTGGTGCCGCTGCTAGAGAGCTACTGGGGTGATCCGATCCAGGTTTGGGTCTATTACTCGTCGAGGGAATATCTGCCAACCAGGGTCAGGACATTGATCGACTATCTGGTCAGCAATATTGATAAAGTGCTGTAGCTAATGACTGCTAAGGCGCCAGATTATGCTGGTCGGCATAGTCTGACAGTTCAGCGACACCCCCTTTTACCAATAGGGGGATCGCCTGCTCAATGTGTTCGATAGGCCAATCCCACCAGGCAAGTTTTTCTAGTTTGGCAGCCTCCTCGGCAGAGTAGCGCTGGCGGATCACTTTGGCAGGGTTGCCCCCCACAATGGCATAAGCAGGTACGTCTTTGGTGACGACGGCTTTCGAGCCAATGATCGCGCCGTTGCCAATGGTCACGCCGGGCATCACGGTTACCTCGTTACCGAACCAGACATCATTGCCAACCCGGATATCTTTATACTGCTTGAACGGGTAATCACCCAGTGGCATTGCTTCTGCCCACTTCCCGCCGAAAACGGCAAACGGGAAGGTGCTCACCCCAGACGTTGCATGGTTGGCATCTGCCATGATGAACTTGGTGCCGTGGGCAATGGCGCAAAACTTGCCAATATGCAGAGAGGTACCAGAAAAGCCAAAGTTATACAGAACGTTATCAGCAAAGAACTTGCTTGGGTCGTCAAAATCACTGTAATAGGTGTAATCGCCAATCGTGATGTTGTCTATCTCACTCTGGGCCAGTAGCGGCTTGAGTAGCAGTGTGTTGGTAAAACCTTCAATGGGGTACAGCTTTTCTGGATTCATATTTGCTCGCAATCAACATAAGTCGCCCGATCATAACCTAAAAACGTCACCTTGCCTTCGCGGGTTTGCAACATAAAGTAGGCATGATTATTCCCGCATTCGGAAAATCATAACCACTTAAGATCCGTTTATCGTTCTATTTTTTAGCTCGTAACACTTTGGTGTTGCGAGCTTTTTTTATCGTTTTTAAGTCAGTCAATCAAGCCACTGGCAAAACCTTTATGTATTTGGCATTCTGTAATGCTGCGCTCATTTTACCGCAGTGGCTGCGCCAGCAGTTTCAATAAATTAAATAGGTAAAATATGAAGTTTCCACAAACACTTCCAAGCACTCATCAGCAGCTTCTAGAAAAAATCATTGCGACGTTCTCGCAGGATCCTCGCATTCTCGGCATAGGGGCCAGCGGCTCGTTTACTTCTGATTCCATGGATAAATACAGCGATCTCGACCTGGTTATCGCGGTTGAGCCCTCTTAATTCGACGGCATCATGACAGAGCGTTTCGAGCTCATTGACCGCGTTGGGGGCAAACTCGCTGCCTTCACAGGTGAACACGTCGGTGAACCCCGTCTTGTTATCGCCTTATTCGAGCCAAATACTGTGCATGTCGACTTCAAGTTCGTTGCCCTGCCGGATGCTGCTACCCGTGTTGATGAGACGAAAGTGGTGTGGGAACGGGAAAGTTACCTCTCGGATGTCTTCCAACACTCCCAGCATCATTTCCCGCAGCCAGATCCACAATAGATCGAGGATCGCTTCTGGATTTGGACCCACTACGCCGCAACCAAGATTGCCCGTGGTGAGTATTTTGAAACCCTCGAGTTTATTTCCTTTATCCGCCATGTTGTGTTGTCGCCATTGGCCCTGAAGCAAGGCGGCTTTACCCCATTCGGTGTGCGCAAGGTTGAAAAATACCTGCCAGAGTTTGCTAAGCAGCTTGAAGAAACGGTTGCGAAACCTGAACCAGTTTCTTTGACCAAAGCGGTGAAAAAATGTGTCGAGCTCTACCTTGAGCTGCGCGAGAAAGAAACGGTGAACTCCAATGCTGAAGCCCAAGCCGTTGCGATGGCCTACCTCAACAAAGAGTGTGGCGAGTAACCGCTCCTATTAACTCCAATCAATAAAATTAGAGCCTCATACGAGGCTCTAATTGGTATCTTTACACATCAAACTCACAGCCAATGTCTGGGCAAGATAGACCGAGCAACTCAGCGAGCGAAAACCTAAATTATCCCCTTCTTGTACCTCGAAGCAGACATCCATCTTGTTGCCCTGCTCCATCATCTGGTTGTCGGTAATGGCAATAATCGGCACATTCTTATTGTACGCCAATTCAATAACATCGGTGGTTTCTGGTGCGTAAGGGCTGAAGGTGAACGTCACCAAGACATCTTTCTCGCTCATCAGGCGGGTCATTGGCGACAGCATGCCACCGTTGTCATCAACCAGCACAACATCGTTGTTTGATTTCATCAAGGCATACCAGAGATAGAAAGCAACGGGATAAGCACGGCGCATACCTTGGATATAAATCGTCTCTGCCCCTTCAAGCAAAGCCACAGCCCTATCCAGCTTTTGCGGTGATACGGTGATTTGCAGCTGCTCTAAAGCCTCGATATTTGCCGCGCCAAAATCATGGAAAATAGCCGCAGCGGAATCAGGGCCAAATTCTGCCTCGTTTCTCGCCTTTCGTACCCGCTCTTTATAATCCCGCGGGCGGTTGAAGTAGTGTTCGCGGAAGACAGCTTGCATCGAACTGAACCCAGAGAAACCCATCGCATTAGAAAAGCGGCTTAGGGTAGACAGCGGCACATTGGCCTGCTCGGCAATGGTCACCATGGTTTCAACCGCTACCAGCATTGGCTGGGACATGGCAAAGTCAGCCACCTGTTGCAGGCGCGGGCTTAAATCGTCATAGCGACGGACAATATGATCTTTGAGGGTGTCTAAATCGGTGGGAACAAGCTCGGTTACTTCCATATATTGATGCTCTCCTGCGAAAAAAATGCCCTGTATTAACAGGGCAAATGGTCACGACATTTATTACGACAGCAGTTTGAAATTACGAATCGCTTCTTCTTTCACCGCAGGCATTGCCTTTTTCATGAAATAAATTCGGTCAAACTTCTCAGGCTCTTCATTCATGAAATCACGCAAGCCATGACCCAGCGCTTGGCGCAGGCAGGTACCGATGTTGAATTTCGATACGCGGGTACGTTTGAGCACTTCCATATCTTCGTTGCGGATACCGCTGGTACCATGGATAACCAACGGGATATCAACCATGCTGGCAATCTTGTCCAAGCGGCCAAAATCGATGGTGCAAGTTGGCTCAGTCAGGCGGTGTACGTTACCTACAGAGACAGCCACACAGTCGGCACCACTTTCTTTGGCAAAACGGGCCGCTTCTTCTGCTTCGGTATAGATAGATTTGATGTGGTCACGGCCTTCATCGTAAGGCACCGAGCCAATTTCGCCTTCAACTGAAGCGCCCATTGCGTGGGCAACGTCTGCCACCGCGCGGGTACGGGCAATGTTTTCTTCCAGTGAAAGCTGAGAGCCATCAAACATCACTGAGCTGAAACCCGCTTTCAGGGCACGGTAAACGATCTCTTCCTCGTAGGTATGATCTAGGTGCAAACATACTGGTACCGTGCTGTTTTTCGCCAAAGTCAGGAACATCGCCGCAGCGGTTTCAACACCGTAGAAATCAGCCACATCTTTGTTGCAAGCGAGGATCACTGGCTTGTTCACTTCTTCTGCCGCTTCTACCACGGCACGGGCATCTTCGTAGCCGAATACGTTGAAGCAAGGTACGGCATAGTCGGAGGCTGCAGCCTCAGGCAAAAGGTCTTTTAGATTAACGAGCATATTAGTAAGCCTCCGTGTTATTTGAACTTGGCGATCATGTCCTTGATGCCAGGGATCGTCTCTACTTGGTATTCGTGGTGCGGGTCAAAATGCTGGATCAGCGACTTTTCTGTTTTGCCCACGATGATGGTGAAGTAATACATTTCGTAGCCAGGTGCCGCCACGCTTGGGTGGTAGCCTTTGTCGATAGCAATCACTGAGCCGGTACGTACGTGGTACACCGGACCGAAGTCATCTTCGTGCTCGTACAGGAACTGGGCACCGAAGCCAAAATCTGGGTTGAAACGGAACTGGTATACTTCTTCGTACAAGGTTTCTTTACTGCCGTCAGGCTTAACGCGGTCTTCATCATGCTTGTGAGGAGGGAAACCAGACCAACCACCGGCACCGACGGTAAACAGCTCACTAACTAGCAGGCGGCCACGGTTGTCAGAGTTTGACTGACCCAGTACGTGCTTGATCTTACGGTGGGTTTTAGTGTCGTCAGAGCCGTACTGGACGATATCGACATTCTCTTCGCGAATGCAGAAAGGTTCTAGCGATTGCTCGAACTTACCACCCGCAATCATCACATCTGCTGTATCGCTGACACAGTCAACAGTTGCGCTGTAGCCAAGCGGGACATATACCGCTTCAGGATTACCATCCCATACCGATTTACGCTTACCGATGTTGTCGTATACTTCGGTCTTCTCGCCGTTGGTCACTGTGATTGAACAGGTGCCGCCAGCCAGGACGATGACAGATTCATAGCCCTCGACAACATGCTGGTGTTGCTCGCCCTGCGATAGGCGAACTTGGTTGAAGTAACATAGTGGTGTCACTTCATCGTTAACGTCGATGATAGGTTGGTTCTTGTTATCAAACGGCGGGATATGCTTACCCATGGCTCTCTCCTCACTGCCTGACTTATTATTTTGATTCGCCAGTGCAGCCTTTAATTATCTGATTCTGTTAATTAACGCCTATCGCTATAGGCTTGGGGAAATAAAAAAGCCGGACCTCGATGGTTGTACCGATGGAAGACTGATAAGCCATGCGATACTGGCCCGGCTGACCAAAATGACCCTTCCTTAACGCTGCGCGCTAGTTAAAGGCTTTGCTCTCTGGTCTCAATAAAGTCGAATAGCTGCTCTTTGGTTGGCATCGCTTCGGTACAGCTGTTGCCGCTAACGTTAATCGCTGCTGCCGCTGAACCATGCTTGACGCCATCTTCCAACTCACCACCGTTTACCAGTGTCCAAATCAGGCCGCCAGCGAATGAGTCGCCCGAGCCAAATGGCTTCTGAACCTCAACGCGGAAGATACCTTGCTGGAACTTGTGGCCGTCACGGCAGTAAACTTTAGAGCCGAACTCACCGGCTTTGATTACGACAACCTGGGTATTAGCTCGCAGGAAGCGCTCTGCCGTTGCATCGTCATCTTTGTTGCCCGGAGCCAACACGGTTTCCATCATGTCGAATTCTTCGCGGTTGCCGATAACGATATCCGACAAGCCTGCTGCGATGCCGTAGTAGATAGACGCGTCAACATCGGTGCGCCAAGAATACGGGCGGTAATCGACATCTAGAACGACTAGCGTATTGCTACGGCGTGCATGCTCCATCGCAATTAATGTGGCTTCACGGCTTGGGCTTTCAGACAGCGCAGTACCGGTGACTACCAACACTTTCGAGCTCGCGATGTACTCTGGGTCTACCTGCTCTGGCTTGATGGTCAAGTCAGACGCTTTGTTACGGTAAATCAATACTGTGCAGTCGCTTGGCTTCATCTCGGTAAAGGCAACAGAAGTGCGCGAGCCCGAGCTGTCTGTCATCATGCCGTCTAGGTTGATGCCCTGGCCTGACATGTACTGCTTCACATAGCCGCCGAAGGCATCATCAGCAACGCAGCCGATAAAGCCTACCTTGCCGCCTAGCTTACTCACAGCTACTGCGATATTGGCAGCCGAGCCACCGACGAATTTTTTAAAGCCTGAAATGTCAGCCATATCCGTGTTTGATTCACGGGCGTAAAGGTCTACGCCCGCACGTCCCAACACGATGGCATCCAGCTTGCGGTCTTGCTGAAGTGCAATCTTTGTCATGGTCCGTTCCTATTACTCGTAATCAACCCAAGCTGCGTTTTGGTCTGCTGACTCAACGCACTTCTCACATAGGCGTACACCTTCGATACCGGCATCGATACCTGGGAACCAGATATCCGCTAGCGCTGCCTGGTCGTCGCGGTCTGCCGCGTCGAATGCCAAAGCAAAGCGGTGGTATAGGTTTGCCCAAGACTCGAAGTAACCTTCGGCGTGGCCACCGCCAACACGGTTAGCAGCAACACCCGGTGCGTCCTGGTGCAGGTAACCCATGCCGCGCTCTAGAATGCGTGGTGCTTCACCCTGAACTTCGTAGCGAAGCTGGTTTGGCTGCTCGTCCCACCACTCGATAGACGCTTTAGAACCCACGATACGGATCTTCTGCTGGTGCATAGAGCCTGAGTTAACCGCTGATGCCCAAAGTGTACCGACTGCACCGCCTTTGAATTCCATCATCACGTGTGCGTTATCTTCTAGCGGCGTACGCGACTTGATGAAGCTCTGGCGCATGCAAGATAGACGATCAACCTCAAGGCCAGTCATCACTTCACATAGGTAGAAGGCGTGTGTGCCGATATCACCTAGCACGTAAGTTGGGCCAGATACCTCTGGGCTTACACGCCACTTTAGGCCTGGATCGTTTAGCTCGTACTCTTCATTGTGGAAGCCGTGGGCGAACTGCATGTTGATCACGCGAACTTCACCTAGGTCGCCACGCTGAACCATTTCACGCGCCTGCTGTACCATTGGGAAGCCGCTGTAGCCATACATCACACCGATAACACGGTTGTTCTGCGCAGCGATTGTTTTTAGCTCTTCTGCTTCTTCAGTGGTGAAAGTGATTGGCTTTTCACACACTACATGAAGGTTTGCTTCTAGCGCCGCCTTACAGATTTCGTAGTGGGTCGAGTTTGGCGTTGCGATAGATACCGCCTGGATGCCGTCTTCGCGCTGTGCTTCTTGCTCGAACATCTCTTTGTAGTTGGCGTAGCAACGGTCGCCGTCAAGGCCTAGGTTTTCACCGAAGTCACGGCAACGTGCTGGGTCTAGGTCGAATGCACCGGCTACCAACTTGAACAGGCCATCGCGCTGTGCGGCATTACGGTGCGAGTAACCGATCTGGCTACCACGACCGCCGCCTACCATTGCCCAGCGGATTGGTTGGTCAAAATGACGTTCTTCATTAAACATGGTTCACTCCTTGGCAGGCATCACAACCAGCTCATGCTTTATAAAGCCAGCTGTGATACCTGCGGGTAAATTATTGGAAATATTAAGATTTAAATGTTCGAATTCGTTTATGTTAGGAACCGGGCTTGAACACCGCGTCCCTATACACCACGGCGCTGGGTTGCTCGGCCTTCTTCCCAATCCGCGACTTTCTTAGCGGTGTGCTCGTTGCGAGTCACTTCAGGCAGACCTACTTCCCACCAGCAGTCACACTTAGACCATGCCGCTGGTGATACTGGGTCGATATCAACCACGATGACGTAAGTACGGTCAGCTTCTTTAGCGCGGGCGAATGCTGCATCGAACTCGTCGACAGAGGTCAGCTTCTCGGAAATCGCACCTTGTGCTTCAGCATGCTTGGCAAAGTCTACGCGGGCCAACTCGCCATCTGGGCGGCGGCAGTCTTCAAGCAGGTTGTTGAAAGACTCGTTACCAGTATTGTTCTGTAGTTTGTTGATAACCGCGAAACCGCCGTTGTCACACACCACCACAATCATCTTGTGGCCAGTCAGTACTGAGGAGTAGATGTCTGAGTTCTGGATAAGGTATGAACCGTCACCAACTAGCACTACAACGTCGTTATCTGGGTTGGCAATTTTCGCGCCCCAGCCGCCGGCAATCTCATAACCCATGCACGAGTAACCGAAGTCGATATCGAACTTACCGATCTGGTAGTTCTGCCAGTTCATTGACAGCTCAGCTGGCAGGCCACCTGCAGCAGTCAGTACGGTGTCGCCTTTTTCCATCGACTTGTTTAGCTTGCCGATCACTTCCGCGTAAGAAGACATGCCTGGTAGTAAGTCGCCTTCTTGTGGATGGGTACGACGGTGAACCAGTTCTTTCCACTCGTCAGCTTCCGCTTTGGCTTTTGCTGACCAGTCGTCACCTGAGCGCCAATCGCCAAGTAGCGCAGACAGCTTGGTCATCGATGTTTTGGCATCGCCCAATACTGGGTAAGACATGTGTTTGATGGCATCGAATTTCGCCACGTTGATGCTGACCAGCTTCATCTCTGGGTTTTTGAACACTGTCCAAGAGCCTGTCGTGAAGTCTTGCAGGCGGGTACCGATAGCCAATACCACGTCGGCTTCGTTAGCCATGTGGTTGGCAGAATCAGAACCGGTAACACCGATAGGGCCTGCGTTCAGCGGGTTGTCCTGTAGCATAGTCGCGCGACCGGCAATGGTCTCGACCACTGGGATGTTGTGCTTGCCAGCAAAGTCAGCTAGCTCATCAGTCGCTAGTGAGTAGTGCACACCGCCGCCTGAGATGATCAGTGGCTTCTTCGCCTTCATCAGGATTTCTTTCGCTTCTTCCAGAACAACCATTTCAGGCTCTGGACGGCGGATGCGGTGAACTTTCTCAGCGAAGAACACTTCAGGGAAATCGTAAGCGACACCTTGGATATCTTGCGGCAGGCCAAGGAATACTGGACCACAGGTCGCTGGGTCTAGCATGGTATCAAGCGCTTGCGGCAGTGTGTGCATAAGCTGAGATGGCGATAGTACGCGGTCCCAGTAGCGCGTTAGCGGCTTGAAAGCATCATTTGAAGTGACAGACGGATCTTCGAAGTTCTCCGGCTGCTGCAAAACTGGATCTGGTAGACGGCTAACATACGCGTCACCAGCAATAAGTAGAAGAGGCAGACGGTTAGTGTGTGCAATACCAGCAGCAGTTACCATGTTGGTCGCGCCAGGGCCGATAGAGCTGGTTGCAATACCGATACGGCGACGTTGGTTAGCCTTAGCGTATGCAATGGCCGCTGTTGCCATCGACTGTTCGTTCTGACCGCGCCAGGTTGGGATCTTGTCTTCAATATTCTTTAGTTGCTGGCCAAAGCACGTCACGTTACCGTGACCGAAAATCGCAAAGGCCGTACCGAAAAGTTGTTCTTTCTTTCCATCAATTTCAATCATTTGTGCTGCAAGGTACTTGGCAAGCGCTTCAGCAACAGTCAGGCGTACAGTATTCATTGTCTTCCTCGATAATCAGTACCCGATGGGGTATCCCTACCCCGGCCCACCTCCCAAATGGCGCAGCCGGGGATACGTTAGGGGGCTAGCACCCCCAAGGGTTCTTTGTTACAGGCCGTACTTGTTCGCGTAGCCAGTGATGTTCTCGTAAGCGGTTTTAGCGAACGTCAGTGGGTGTGCCTTGGCAGGGTCTTGCTCAGCTTCAACCAGTAGCCAGCCTTTGTAGTCGCGCTCTTTCAGTGCAGCGAAAACGTCGTCGTAATCCACGTCGCCAGTACCAGGAACGGTGAATACACCATCAAGCACAGCATTAAGGAATGATTTGTCTGCATCGCGAGCGGCGTTCATCACTTCTAGACGTAGGTCTTTAAAGTGCATGTGGCCGATGCGGTGGCCCCAGCGCTTGATCATAGTGACAGGGTTACCGCCGCCGTATGTGATGTGACCAGTGTCCAGCGTTAGGTGAACAGCATCGCCAGTCAGCTCCATCATGATGTTGATGTCGTCTTCTGTTTCACAGATGGTGCCCACGTGGTGGTGGAAAGACAGCTTGATGTCGTGCTCGTTTAGTAGGTACTCAGCAACTGTGGTTAGCTTCTCACAGTAAGTTTTCCACTCATCCATAGTCAGGATGACGCGCTGAGAAAGTGGCGTGTTGATATCGCCGTGAACGGTGTTGCTCACTTCACCGAATACCATAGCTTTACAGCCAGCCGCTTTAAGCAACTTGATGTGCTCTTGCATGGCAGCGATTTCTTCTTCCGCGGTTAGCGTCATCAAGTTACCGCTGTACCAGCCTGAAGCCAGAACCAGGCCGTGTTTTTCTAGAAGAGGAATAAGTACTTCTGGCTCACGTGGGTATTTAGTACCTAGCTCAGTACCGGTAAAGCCCGCTTCCGCCATTTCACTCAAACATGTTTCCAATGGGATCTCGCCGCCCAGTTCAGGCATATCATCGTTAGTCCAAGTCAGTGGGCTGATTCCGTATTGCACATTGCTCATGTTTGTTCTCCAACAATAACTTAAATAAAAAAATTAACGTGATGAGATAACTTTATTGTTCTTCGGGTTATGTCTTTCTCACATAAGGCAAAGAACTTCGTTCTCTTCACCGGTTCGTTTAACTTGGAAATTACTATAACCAAAAAAATCAAAATGAAAAATATTTTTCGAGCATTGAAAAGGATTTCATTTTTTTGGAAAAATCGGAAAAAACCCAGTAACGACGCGGCCTAAGATGGTTTTTTGAGCAAGATCACAAACAAATAAAAATCATATAAAACAATAAGTTATAATCAGATTAAAATTTGAAAAATATTTTTCTTAATTTGATCAAGATATCATTTACGAATAAAAACCCACTTTGGGTATGGTCGAATCAAGAACAACTCCATATGATAAAACCATCACCTTATGAAAAAATATTTTCAAAGCAACATATAACTACTACAGATAAAAGGGTGAATTAAACAGCCGATACCTATGCCCTACAGTAATAAGCGTATCGGACCGCTACCCAGCTCATGCTTATTCGATGGTTGAGTGAGAGAAGGGGAATAAATCAAGGAGCAACACATGTCACCCACAACCGCGGCCGAGGCCCGAAAACATAATTTTGCTTACATTATTCGAATTTGTTGTATCGCAGCCCTAGGGGGAATTTTATTAGGTTACGATACCGCTGTTATATCAGGCGCCATTGGTCCTATCAGAGAGCACTTTGGCTTAACCTCTGCACAAACCGGTTGGGCAGTATCAAGTGTTGTTCTAGGTAGTATTATCGGTGCTGTCAGCGCCGGTTGGTCAGCCCTTAAATATGGCCGCCGCAACACCCTCTTCATTGCTGCTATCCTCTTCATGATCTCCGCCATTGGCTCCGCACTGGCCAGCACCTTCTCTTTCTATGTCATGCTTCGCATCGTTGGTGGTGTGGCTGTTGGCTTGGCCTGTGTGGTTTCACCAATGTACATGTCTGAAGTGGCACCAAAAGACTTCCGTGGCCGTGCCGTGAGTATGTTCCAGCAATCAGCCGTTATCGGCCAGACCGGTGTATTCTACGTTAACTACCTGATTGCCAAAGGTATGAGTGAAGCCTGGTTGGTTGATATGGGCTGGCGCTGGATGCTGGGCTCAGAGGTTATCCCTGCCGCGCTATTTGCCGGTCTGTTGTTCCTTATTCCTGAATCACCACGCTGGTTGGTATTGAAAGGCAAAATCGACCAAGCCAAAGAAACTCTATCTCGTATCTCTAACCCGAAACATGCAGACCAGCTTATCGGTGAAATCCAAGCATCACTGGCTGACTCTAATTCTCCGGGCAAGAAACAAGTTAGCCTGCGCTCACCACTTCTGTTCGCCATCTTGGTCATCGGTACCTTCGTGGCTGCCGCCCAGCAGCTAACCGGTATCAACGTCATCATGTACTACACACCGGAAATCCTAAGACCAATCACCGGTAGTACTGAAAACGCCCTGTTCCAGACCACCTTCGTCGGTATTGTCTTCATCCTGGGTAACGCCCTGGGTATGTACCTGATCGATAAAGTGGGCCGTTTGCCACTGATGAAATACGGTACCTTTGGCTGTGCGGTCGGTATGACGGTTGTCGGTTATGTGCTGTACACCGGTACTGAAGGCTACGCTGCATTGTTCGCATTGTGTCTGTACGTTGTTTCTTACGCGACATCGTGGGGCTGTGCATGCTGGACCATGATTTCTGAAATCTTCCCGAACAGCATCCGCTCTCGTGCAATGTCTATCGCGGTTGGTGCGCAGTGGTTCACCGGCTTCCTGGTGACTCAATCGTTCCCAATGCTGAATGACAATGCCTTCCTAAGAGAGCATTTCAACGGTGCCTTCAGCTTCTGGTTGTTCGCTATCCTGTCACTGATTTGTATGTTTGTTGTGGTCAAGTTTGTTCCAGAAACCAAAGGTGTCAGCCTGGAGAAAATGGAAGAAGTGATGGCCAAGAAACTGGGCAAGAAAGCGCCTGTACCTGCTGCGGCTGAAGCCAAGGCAAGCGCTTAATTCTATATTCCCAACAGATTCCAATTGCTCCACATTTGGATGACAAACAGGCTTACCGAGAGGTAAGCCTGTTTTTTTATTGGGATTGATTCAAGTGGGGTTATTGCTATATTGCCAGTCCGATTTTCTTAACATCTAAACCTCATGCCATCTGCCTTTTCAACGAAACTCCCCTCGTGCAACCTTGGGAAACCCTTTGGCATAAGCCTTGCGGTATTGCTCCTTTCCGGCTGCGAAATGAGAAACCAGTTTGAGTTGGCCGCCGAGGCCGACCCGCAGAAGCTACTAGCCATTACCCATTACGGCACCACAACTACTAATAGTTTGGGGGAAACAGGCTTTCGGGTTTACCTGCGCAACAGCTCACCGAGAGGAATCCAGTCAATGACTTTCCATGTCAGCGCCTATGACCAGCAAGGGGCGTTAGTCGAAGGCCGCAAACAAGATGGTGCACCAACTGAGGAGCAAGGTGGTACTCTAGGTGGCAAGAATAGCGGTTTAAAAACCCTTCACTTCAACCAAACGTTGAAACCGGGAGGGGGGACACATCCATTGTGGAACCACCTCTGGACACAAGGGGCTTCTAGCTCGACAAGTATCGCCTGCGCCACCATCGATTCGGTAGAGATAACCTACACCGACGGCACGATGGCGATCATTCCCAGGCAGGCACTGGATACCATGACCTACAACCCAAAATGCCTAAGCTTGGATGGCGCTGAGTTCGACTTCGGCGCGCACTAGCAAGGAGGCAAAGGGAGGTTTTCCTTTTTAAAACGGTCATTTATAACAAGAGTTGTTATCACAACGGGAGCGACGGACAAACAGCCTAGAAATTTTCTGCCGGTGTTTGGCAAAGAACAGGTAAGCCCTGTCGGCAAAAGGTTTGACCCACCACCAGCGCAGAAACGCAACTCGCCATGCTTTACCGACCAAGCTCCAAGCGTAATACGTCACATCCAGGCCGTATAATGGCTTGCCGTCCAGCTCCCCATGGAGGATCTTCATCGCCGCGTCAGGATCAACACCAGGAAAGCGCTCAGCGAAATCGTCCTGATGGATATCTTCAAGCTGAATAGCGTTGTTCGAATCATGGCGTTTGAGGGCATCCATTTCTTTCGCGCACAGCGGGCAGGCACCATCGTAAAAAATAGTCAGCATCATCTGTTCTCCAATTCGATACAGAGTATACGCAGTACAGAGCGAATTGGATTAGCCAGAGTGTCCCCTAGCACCTTTTCCGTGAAGTTGATACGAACACCACCAAGCAAACGATTGCCAAGCGGAATAATGATACCTAGAATGCATACGCCTTTCTCTCAATAGTCCGCAGAGCATAATGAAAACTAAAATATCCATCATCACAACCACCTTTCTACTTGCTGGGTGTTCTACCGCTTTCCAGCCTCAAGTCGAACCTCAGTACAATGCCAGCCTGATCATCACCAATGGCCAAGTGCTAACTATCAACAATGATAAAGACGTGATTGATAATGGCGTGATCGTCATTGAAAATGACACCATTGTGGCAGTAGGTGACGAAAGCCTACTTAGCCGCTATCAGGCTCCCAAAGTCATTGATGCCGAGGATGGCATTGTGATGCCGGGCATGATCAATACTCATAACCACCTGCCGATGATCGCGTTCCGCGGCTTGGGCGAAGAGGGAATCGAGAACCGCCTGTTTGCCTACTTCTTCCCGCTGGAAAAAGAAAAGCTCAGCCGCGATTTGATTTACCAGGCAACCAAGCTGGGTGCTGTTGATTTAGCCCAAAGCGGTGTCACCACCTATGCTGACATGTATTACCACGTTGATGATATGGCCCGAGCAACCAAGGAAGTCGGCCTGCGTGCGGTACTCGGTGAAACCGTGATTAAGTTCCCGGTGGTTGATGCACCGGAGCCATACGGCGGTATTGAGTATGCCACCCAGTTTATCGAGCAATACCAGAATGATCCGCTGATCACCCCGGCCTTCGCGCCTCATGCGGTCTATACCGTGTCGAAAGAGAAGCTGCAGGAAATCAACCGCCTGTCAGCCAAGCTTGATGCGCCGGTATTGATCCACGTTGCCGAGTTTGGCAATGAAGCCGAGCGTATCGAAGGTAATGACCAGAAGCTTAGCCCTGTCGCTTGGCTGAAGGAAATTGGCGTACTTGATAACCGCATGGTACTGGCCCACGGTATCCACCTTGACCAGAACGACATTGATCTTATCAAAGAAGCAGATGCCAGCGTGGCGCACAACCCAATGGCCAACGCCAAAGGAGCAACCGGTATTGCCCCTGCCTGGGAAATGTACCGCCAAGGGCTGCGTTTGGGGCTAGGCACCGACGGGCCAATGAGCTCAAACCAAGTCGATCTATGGCGTACCTTAAGCTACACCGCCAATATGCAGCGCCTCAAGCATAACGACCGCACCATCATGATCCCTGAACAAGTGATTGAGCTGTCCACCATCGGTGGGGCAAGGGCACTACACATGGAAGAGCAAATCGGCTCGTTGGAAGTTGGCAAGAAGGCCGATATCATCATTGTCGAAACCCAATCGCCGAACATGATGCCAAATTACAACCCGTACGCGACCTTGGTGTACCAGGCTAACCCAAGCAACGTCAGCACAACTATCGTCAACGGTGATATCGTGATGGAGCAGCGGGAAATCAAAAATATCGATATGGATGAGATGCAGCAGGCAGTGCGGACTATTGAAACCGATATTGCCGAGTTCGCCAAAGAGCTGTCGAAAAAGGCGATTAAGTCCAAGAGCTTGATGCAGTAAACATTACGGTACGAGTTCCTGCACTAATTCATAAAAAACAACTTCATACAAAAACAACAAAAGCAGGGTGAGGCACACCTCCCCTGCTCATAAACATTCAACCTCACTAGGAAAGTTCAATTCTCAACCTCTCTTATTAATACCCCCTGTATTAATAACCTCCTTGCCCTGCCTGGTTGCAAAAGCCATTATCACCAGGCCTAAGAGACTCGCTATTAAGGCCGCCAGCACGATACCCAGTTTATAATGGCCGCTCTCCAAACCAGACAGCTCACCAATAAACAAAGACAGCGTTAAGCCAATACTGCAAAAAACCGACATAGCAAAGACCATCAGCATATTGGTTGCTTCCGGCATTTCAAACAGCTTGAATCTAACACCTAACCACACAGTGCCAAATACACCGAGAGGCTTACCGACCAGCATCGCAATGGCCACATAGGCCGCAATGGGCTCGATAAACCCGGCAGAACTGAACGCATCAGCGAGCGATACCCCTGCATTTGACAGTGCAAATAAAGGCAACACCAGCAAGGTGACTGCCCATTGCAAAATAGACTCTGTTTTATGGTCAATCGCACACCCGCTCTGGCTGAGGGCTATCCCAATAACCACGCCCGCAAGCACCGGGTGGATACCGGCTTGCAGTAGTGCAAACCACAAGGCAGCACCCAACACCACATACAAGAGCGCACTTTTGACCTGGCGGTAGGCCAGCGTGAATATCACCGTAGTTATCAATAAAGACACCCCTACAAAAACCATCTCGACGGTAGCGGTATAAAACAAAGCAATGGTGATAATCGCCAGCACATCGTCAAAGATAGCCACGGCAAGCAAGAACATTTTAAGGCTTACAGGTACTCGGCTGCACAATGAAAGTAACCCAAGTGCCAGTGCAATATCTGTTGCGGTAACAATAGCCCAACCATTCGCTAGTGGTGAGGAAACACCACCGACTAAGAACAAGTAAATCACCGCAGGGCAAAGAAATCCCATGCATGCCGAGGCAAATGGCAACAAAATCGCTCGAAGCGTACTAAATGCCCCACTCTTTGCCTCATTACTTAATTCGAGTCCGACCATCAAGAAGAAGAACACCATCAGAAAGTCATTGACAAAAAGCTGCCAGGAAACACTTTCTGTGAGAGGAAATTGTTTAAATGCAGTATATGACGGTAAGTGAAGTGTTGCCCAAGCAAAGGCCAATAGGCAGGATGCGATCAAGAGCAGGCCGCCAAACCGCTCCTTGGAAATGGCAAAAGGTAATTTTACGCCCAAAGATTGAACCATAGCCCGTCCTCCTTAAGGCTAAACCCACAAGGCGAAGAAACAGATCTTACTTATCCAACTTAGCCCAACCCGCGCGGTGAAACAGCGCCGTAGATCAGCTTTTACCAATCACGCTGTAAAAACATCTATTTATTATGATGATAGAGCAAAAAACCGACCTTACTCCCTGTTCGCATATAAATAAAATATATATGTACAAAGTATTCAACTCAGATAGATTATCCGCCAGAACATTGAGAGTTATTGCTAGGAGCAAAAGCACATGGAACCTAAATGGATGAAAGCCGTTGTTACTGTTGGACAAGGCGGCTATGAGCAGCTGGTTTATAAAGATGTGCCGCTACCCACCCCAGGCAATGGCGAGGTACTGGTAAAAATCCATGCCGCCGGCATGAACAATACCGAAATCAACACCCGCCTCGGCTGGTATTCATCTTCCGTCACCGACTCAACCAACGACACGTCAGGTGAGGCCTCTGCTGATCAGGAGCAGAAGAGTGATGGCGGATGGAATGAATCAACCCCTTTCCCACTGATCCAAGGTACTGACTGCTGCGGCACCGTCGTATCAGCCGATAATGGCAGCCAGCACCTAGTCGGTAAGCGCGTGATCCTTCGTCCATGCCAAAGGGGAGAGGGTTTTGACAATGTCTGGCTGGGATCGGACTTCGACGGCGCCTTTGCCCAATATATCAAGGTCAAAGCTGAACATGCCTTTGCCATTAATAGTGATTGGAGCGATGCTGAGCTGGCGACAATCCCTTGCGCCTATGGCACGGCAGAGAACATGCTCCACCGCGCTAACTTAACGGCAGGAGAAACCGTGCTGATCGCCGGTGCATCTGGAGGGGTAGGCTCTGCCGCTATCCAACTAGCCAAACGACGCGGTGCGAAAGTCATCGCTATTGCCAGCAGTGATAAGCACCCGCAGCTTGAAGGACTAGGCGTCGACCAACTGCTGGACCGCAATGATGACTTGATAAGCCTAGTTGGCGAAAACAGTGTCGATTTAGTGGTCGACAATGTTGCCGGCAAGCAATTTCCGACCATGCTAAAAGTGCTAAAACGCGGCGGTCGATTGGTATCATCCGGAGCCATTGCTGGCCCTGTGGTCGACTTAGACATGCGGGACATGTACCTCAAGGACATCACCCTTATCGGCACTACCGCTTGGGATGCCCCAGTATTCCCGAACCTAGTCGGTTACATAGAAAGAGGCGAAATTCAATCGCTTCTGGCCAAAACCTTCCCACTCGAAGAGATTGCCACCGCCCAGCAGGAGTTTCTCGAGAAGAAACATGTCGGTAATTTTGTGTTGTTACCTGCGCAGGATTAACCCAAAAAAAGAATTAAGCTCAAACTCAGGGTTACCCCCCAAACACAAAGGCCAGCATCTCTCTGCTGGCCTTCATCTGATTGCTGCTGCCCATCGCCTCCTTGCCATGCCAAACAACACCAATACCAATACCAATACCAATAAAAAATAACCTTTATCTTTCTGTCGCTTACATTAAAAGCACTTAAATAGCTGCTCAAACATCAAACAAACCATTTTACAGTACGCTATGTTTTTTGTTATTTTATAGGCGACCATACTATATAAAGATTTATAACATGAACAAAAAATTATTAGCTCTATTGGTCACTGCCAACCTTTCATTGGTGGGTTGTGGCAGCGACAGTGACAACTCAGAAAAAAACACACCACAACCTACTGATCCCAATACTTTTATCGCGAAATTCGTTGATGTAAGCGCAGTAGAAGGGCTGGATTACCAGTGCGAAAATAACCAAAAAGGCGCGACGAACGAAGACGGTGAGTTCTTGTTTAAAGGCTCTGCAAATTGCGCATTTTCCATCGATGGCTTCCCACTTGGTTCAACCAACCTGCCTGTGTCCGAGCAAAATAAGCTCATCAGCAGTTTCCAGTTAGTTGATAATTCACCTTCGGCTAAAACCGTCAGCCAGACACAGGCGACTTCCCACGCGGCAAAAGTTTCTGCTTTGCTGCAGTCTGTGGACAGTGACCATGATCCTAGCAATGGTTTGGACTCCTCCAAGGTCAATGGCTCAACCATCCCTACGAATATCTTGTCTCTAGAAGACACTGCCTTCACCTCAGCGGTTGCAAAGATTGAGTACAATGACGGCTCTACCGTTGAAGAAGATATTGCCAATACACCAAACGCTGCACCTATCAAGTCACCTGCTGAAGCAGAAAAAGACTTATTGCAGTATTACCACAGCCCAGCCGTTGCCGATGTGATCACTGACATCGAGCGTTTGCTGTCGAGCGACCTGACCAAGGTAAATTTTGAAAACAAACTCGCCGATTACCGCCAGCTTCTAGAACAAAGTGACGGCAGTAATGGCTACCACCAGCAGGCACTACTGGCAATCATTGAAATTGCTGAAGTGCTCAACATGCCCGAAGTCTCAGAGCGTGTTGAAATCACTGGTACGATTTTCAACTATTCCAGCATGTTACCCAAAGCGATTGATGCGACGATCAACCACGAAGCTGAGTTAATTTTCTCTAATCAGGTTCTTGGTACAACCGATGATGTTTCAGCGGTTTTGTTCAGCGCCGCACAACGTTTAATGGCTGCAAGCGAGGCTATGGGCTCTGCCTTCCCGGGACCAGACTTTACGTTTACCTATCGCAATACCGATGGCGATGATGTTGAAAACCTATCGTATCAAGATGCGTTGGCAATGCGCCTGAGTGCGCTGTCGGCTGCCAATATCATCAGTACCCTAGCCGCTTATGACCTAGGTAGCGACGAATACCTTATTCCGCAGGAGAAAAGCTATTTAGTGCCAGTGGTTAAGGAAGTAGTAACCTATGACGACAACTATTATGAAGAGTCTAGAACTTATGAGGAGCTCGATTACACCATCGACGCGGAGTTCTCACTCTCAGAATCAGACCCTATTGATCATCTGGTGAACTCAAGCGTTTTTTCATTGAGGAACGATGCTAAATTTTTGGCAACAGCAAAATCGGCACTGACCCATGCCATTGATATTGCCTCACTGATTAACTTCGAGGACTTTGGCTTCGATGACGACGAAGTGAAAGAAGTTAAAGCTGAGCTTGATAAGATTGAAAAACACCTAAGCACTGACTCAGCAACGGCTGGCTCGTACCATTACACGGACGGGGAAGACAATTTTTATATCAACTTACATGCTTTCTATGATGTAAATATCGGGCTAGACCGCAACGACTTTAATATCTCATTTAACGATTACGCTTGTGATAATTCGCTTCTGCCTTCTGCTAAATATGACCAAGCGTGGTCAAATATTTTCGACGAGCCAAAATGTTTCCATAGCGAAGATTACCTCGTATCCGATGAATATGGGAATGAGTGGGTGGATTACAACAGAGTTCACTACATCGCATCTTATCAATCAGTTGAACCAGGTGATAATGACGGAATGAGATACACCCATACAACCATCTTCGCCACCGTTGTTGACGCTGATTACGATATCATCCTTCAACCGACACAAGGTGCTGAAGACGTTATTTGGTGCGGCACGGCCAGTGATGGCAAAACCAAGCTTTCATGCTTTGACGAGCAGGATGACTAAGCTGTGTTGAAACAGATAATCTTCTTTATCTGTCTCCTACCATCGGTAGCTTTTGCTATCGATGGTAGCTTCACTGTGCGTGGGCTAACCCTGAATGTCTACAAGCCCATCTCAGAGTCAATTTCTATTCTGCACTACCAAATAACTGCCCAGAAAGAGATAAAAGAAATGGGCTCTGACGTCCTCAAAGGCAACTCCATTAAAGAAACATCTCGGGCATTACTCTCATATCAACATGGCGCATTGAAAGTGGGAGAACATATGTTTAATTTCCAGTTTGCCTACTATCAAAGCGGCACTCTTTACCTGGAAAAAGTATTCGGAAATTTGGACGGGCAAAACTTTTCCGCCGAAGAAGTAACTTTTGACCCAAGTACCAATGTCATTTCCTCTAAACGAATTACTTTCGTTCAGCAAAACCAAATTCGTATTGTTAAGAGTCACCAGCACACTATATAGCGATATTCTGAATAGCAGTATCCTGAAAAGCAGTAATCTGACCATTCTTAACTTACCCACAATCGCTTCCTACACTAATGACAGCATGGCCACCTCATGCTGGCAAACAGCAAGAGGTGGCCTTATTCATTCAATCAATTGTGCCCATTCACGTCGATGGATGCTCTACAGAGGCGTCCTCTTTAGGCGCATGATTTTTAGGATCTGGCAATGAAGCCTCGTATTTCCCGCGCAGTGTCACCGTCATCCAGCCATAGCCAAGGCCGACCACGCAATATACCAGCTCTGTGACTGTCGCCGTAGCAAAGGTTGCGCCCGGCACATAAGACATAAAGCCAAAGAAAACTCCGGCGCCGACAAACAACGCAGGCACAAAATCAAACGGCGGGATACGTTCGAGGCAAATACACGGGATGACCACGACAAAGACCGCGATAGGGAAAGCAAAGAACCCCAGCCCGCCCAGCGCTCCGCCCAACAGCATAATCGCCACCGAGGCCACGATACCTGCCACATAATTACAGAAGACTTTCTTTCCGCCTTCAACATTACAACCGGCCATGAAATACATCGCCCAAGATATAAAGGCTATCCAGCCAAAACCTGCATTGTCGGCCACGGGCATTAGCCCTGCCATCACCTGGTCGAGCGCCTGAATGGTAAATGCCAACGCTGCTACCAAAATAGGAATAACAATAAATTTACTCCAGCTCATGATGCATACTCCTTATGCCAACTGGCTTTTCATTGATTGGTATAAATCAAACCCCTGCGGCGGTGTCAGCCCATCATGGACAATGGCGCTGATCGCCCTTAGCATGCCAACCGGGCAATCGGACTGGAACACATTGCGTCCCATATCCACCCCGGCAGCACCATCCTGTATCGCTTTGTAGGTTAAGGTCAGGGCATCTATTTCAGACGTTTTCTTGCCTCCCGCGACGACGATGGGAACCGGGCAAGCCGCCGTTACTTTGTCAAACTCATCACAGTAGTAGGTTTTGACGATATGGGTACCGAGCTCAGCCAATACCCGAGTCGCCAGCATGAAGTAACGCGTTGTACGTTCCATCTCCTTGCCTACGGCCGTCACCCCCAGAGTCGGGATCCCGTAGCGCGCGCCTTTATCGACAGTACGGACAATATTTTCCAGGCTGCGGCACTCTCCATCAGCCCCGACAAATGCCTGTACTGCAAGGCATGAGGCGTTGATCCGTATCGCATCGTCAATATCGACGCCAGAGACTTCCCAACTCAGATCGTCTTTGAGCACTGTGCTCCCAGCCGTCGCCCTTAGGATCACAGGTTTATTGTGATTGGGAGCAATACAGCTCCTCATTGCCCCCCGTGTCGCCATCAACGCATCGGCATACGGTGCCAGTGGGTTGATAGAAAGATCCAAGCGCTCCAACCCTGCAGTAGCCCCCATGATGTAACCATGGTCAAAGGCCAGCATCACTGTTTTGCCCGTCTCAGGGTGAAATATACGGCTCAACCTGTCTTTCATCCCCCAGTCGACATGGTCCATGCCTTTGACATGGAATGCCTCTGCCACGGCAGGGCGGCCTAAGCCATAGTCTTTCGCCAATACCATTCCATCTTTGTCAGCCATAACACTCTTCCTTATTGGTGGCATTTATGTGATTAGAAAAAGAATTGAACAGGATCGACATACTGGTTGCCCCCGGATCAACAAACCCAATGGCTTTCTCTCCCATATTCTTCGCCCGCCCCCTGGCCGGTTTCATCGCCTTGGTATTCTCAGCCCCGCTTTGCGATGCCTTTGCTGCGCTCAGGAACAGGGCATCAATATCCTCTGAATCGACAGCCAGTTGCTCCATCGCTTCAACCGCAGGGATAAGCGCATCAAGCATGGTTTTATCGCCCGCTTTTGCGCCGCTAAAATAAGCAAGCTTATCCAAGCCATGCCTGAATGCCGCCGCAGTCTGCTTAGGTGTCAGCTCTGGCTCCACAAGACCTGTTGCAAGCCCGCAGAACAGGTTGCCGATCAACATGCCTGCTGACCCACCATCCTGGCTCATGATCGCCCAGCCCATTTCATCGATGGCTTTTTGCCAGTCTTGCCCGCTGCTATTTTTTAGCTTGTTATCAATGCACTGGGAGACCCGCATCATGGTCGTGCCATGATCACCATCCCCCGTCTGGCCATCCAAATCATTTAGCAACGGTACCGATGCACGTATTTCCTTTGCTGCCGCCAGCAACATGCTAATAAATACTTTCTGGTTTAATGTTTTCATCTTTATCACCTTTTTCAGGCCAAAAGATCCCCTGCACCTTGCGGTACATGTCTGGTTATCGTTATAGGAAGTGCCAGGCCTTGTTGTGCCAGGTAACAGGCCTGGCACAACACCAATGCTGGCCTAGAACTGGCACCAGTAGGGGGTATTACATGGCTTGTCCCAATAGGAGAGGATTTCTTGGTTAAATTTGCCGATACACATTTGGAAACCTGCCATTTCCTGCACAGTGAGCAGCTCATCCACTTTACTACGGCTTACGGCAATTCCCTTTTCTTGCAGGTGGATATGGCACGCACGGCTGACGATAAACATTTCCATCAAGGTGGTTGCCCCGGTACCGTTGATCAGCAGCATCAACTCATCACCCGGCTTGGCAGCGACCGCCGCGCAGAGCTGATCCAGCATGATACTGGCTGTTTCATCTGCCGAGCAGATCTTCATCCGTCCACCGCCACCTTCACCATGCTGGCCCATACCGATTTCCATCTCATCTTCTGGCAGATCACCAATCGCCATACCTGACTGCGGATGGGTCGCATTACTCATTGCAACAGCCAAGGTGGCCATATTCTGGTTAAACTCATTGGCAATGCGATAGACTTCATCCAAAGGCAGCCCAGCCTCAGCGGCTGCACCGGCAATCTTGTACACAGGTACACACCCGACTAGCCCACGCCTGTCTTTGATATCTGTCTTAAGCCCAGCACTGATATCTTCATGGGTCAGCAGCATTTTGACGTTGATATTTTCGCGCTTGGCCATCTCCATTGCCATATTGGCAGCCATCACATCCCCTTCATGGTTCAGTACGACAAAGAGCACACCTGCTGGCCGGTTCGCTAATTTCAGCGCTTCGAAGACTTTTGGTGCGCCGGGGGCGGCAAAAATGTCGCCAACTACCGAAAAGTCCAACATCCCTTCGCCGACAAAACCACTCAACGCAGGTTCATGACCAGCACCACCTAGGGTAACTATCGCCACTTTGTCTTGGTCTTTAGGTACTGCACGGGTCACAATCTTGTTCTGTACCACCCGCACATGCTCAGGGAAACTTAATGCAAATCCTTGTAGCAACTCAGAAGTGATATTTTCAGGGTGATTAATAAACTTCTTCATAGTCGATATCCTTTACTTGGCGTGATGTCAGCAATACTGCATTAATTCAACGGGCGCTTCGTCTTCCATAATAAAGGCGACACGCAGGGATTCGTTCGGGCTAAATGGCTCAAGCAAGACTTCCTTGCCTTCAATAGCTTTATCAAGATCATCGACCTCATAAGCCACATGAGGGGTGTTTTTCAGCACGTCTGGCAACGGGCTGTCTTCCAAAAAGCGCAACCATTCGATACGGTTTTCACTCTTTTCAAAATCGGTTGTATACAGGCTAATATCAGGATTAAAAGATTCGCCGGGGTGCTCAACAGGCGATGGGATCCCGACATGATTGAATTTTTTCATCTTAACCTCCATTGATTGATGGCGTTTAACCATCGGACAAATCAACTATAGGGAGGCCATGGGTGAAATAATGTGATATCCATCAATATAAACACCCCCAACAAAATCCAGATAAAACAACCACTTAAACACCAGTAAGGATTTCATATAAGCAAGTGCAACAGTTGAAACCTCATTGAAGGCGCAGGCAAGTGCAACATCACCAGCAATGAAAATGCCCAGCTTTGACTCGGATTATCTAGCAAGTGCAACAGCGGCATTTTCCCCCTCATAGGGATAGTGAAAAGGGCAAGTGCAACATGAGAGTTCTATCCCATTTTCGGCATTAATTGGCTCTTGTCGTATGCTGCGAGTAGTTGATTGAGTTGTTCCATGTCCAATTCAGGATGGTAGTGGAGGATAAATCGTTGGCACTCTTCGCTGTTTAAACCCATCTGGTGGAGTTTGCCAAGCAGTTCCTCGTATTGCTTCTCGGCGACTTGCTGGTGGAATTGTTTGCGGTATCGGGCCATTTTATTCGCCAATTGCGGCTCATAACCGTAGGGGCCAGAATTCCGGGCAAGCTCACGGCTAACCGTAGAGCGGTGGATATTAAGTATCTTTGAGATCTGGGACTGGTTTTTTCCTTCTTTCCTCAGCGCCCAAATTTGCAAGCGGTTCTCTTCCGTAAGCTGCTTATACATAAAGCCCCCACAATATTGAAATCAATACAGTAAAAATTTATATCACTGATTAGGGGCTAAACCTTTAATGAAGCGACCAAAGTGTGAGGAAACATCAGTCAAATATTTAGCTGTTCTTCAAACACTTCCTTGGCGGTGTTCATACCGTTGATCGCGGCTGGAAAGCCGGCATAAACCGACATCTGCAAGATAATCTCGGTGATCTCCTTTTGCGTGCAGCCAATATTGAGCGCGCCTTTGATGTGCCCTTTAAGCTGGGGCTGGCAATTGCCCATCGCGGTTAACGCAGCAATGGTCGCTAACTCCCGGGTTTTGAAATCTAGCTCTTCCCGCTGGAGCACATCACCAAACGGGTATTCTATAGTGTACCTGGCAAGATCTGGGCAGATATCCGCGAACTATTCCGTCATTGCCTCTACAGCATTGGGATCAAGCTCATTGAGCTTGTCCTTCCCCTTTGCATATCGATCACTCATTTTCTCTTCACCACGTAGCTGTTTGTTTTTTAATAATATTGATAAGGCGAAGGAGCTTACCTGAGAGAGACGGGCAACTCAATTGCAGTATTTCGCATGCAAAAACCACGATTATTATTCATCGCCTTCCTATTAATTGAAATAAACCGCCACTAAACGCCAGATTTAGCCATTAAGATTAGTGTAAAATATCGTGATCTGTGAGCGAGGGCGAATCATTGATGAAGAATCTATTAAAAATGATGTTTCCACTTCATCACCCGTGGTACTGATAAGTCATGTTTTGAAGTTATTTAGACTTATGAGCCTGAAGGGAGAAACGTATGGGATTTGTTATTTTTTCACTCGCAACTCTTATCTCTGGAGCCGCTTGCTTCATCCACTACAACTTTGGCAACGAGAGCTAATCGAATCTGGTTGCACCTGACTAAATCTTGATGGCCGATATCCATCAAGCTATTTTAGAACGAGACAATGAATACAGAAAAAGCCCCAGCAATAATATTGCTGGGGCTTTTTACTTAGGGGTTGTAGTCAAAACCTACTTCATTAGACAAAGATATTCGCCAGCACAAAACCAAATGGTACCGCTGCGGCAATGCCCAACATACCCGGAAGGAAGAACGGGTGGTTGACGATGTAGCAACCATTCCAGCGGCGGCTCAAGAAGGAACCTGTGTCATCGGTGGCGATCGCAAATGCTGTTGTTGGGTAGATATTAGTCATGTACAGCGCACTCACTGCGACAAAGCTTGCCAGAATAGTGGCAGGATCCACATTGAGCGATGCCGCGATTGGGATAAGCAGCGCACTGGTTGCCCCTTGGCTAAACAGCAGTGCTGAAGTCCCGAAGAACACCACAGCCAATAGCGCTGGATATTGCTCAAGCACACCACCCGCAACCGCTTCAATCGATGGGATATGCACGCCGATAATCGTTGCACTGAGCCATACAATACCCAAGATAACCACCAGGCTTTCAGCGCCATCGGCAAAGATAGGAGCCTTCTTGATAGAGGTTAGCGGTACCTTACATACCATGGCCGTCACAAAGCTCACCAGCAGCATTACGATAACAATGATATCGCGCGAGCCTAAATCATGGCCAAGCAATGGCTTGAATAGTAGCAGGGCAACAATGAACACTACGCCAGCAAGGAACAACCACACCGAGCGTTTTGCCTCTTCAGAAGGTTCCTGATGCTTCTGCTGCTCAGGGGTAAAGTTAACCAATCCTTTTTCAACGCGCTCTTGGAAGATCGGGTCATCCTTGAGCTCACAGCCTTGGCGACTGGCAATGAAAGACGCGACGATAACCCCAAACAAGGCCGCAGGCATGATGACACTCAACGCGGTGCCAAAGCCCACTCCCATTTGCTCAACCACAACGTACATTGCTGCCGTGGCTGCCGAGATAGGAGAAGCTGTAATCGCTATCTGGGAAGCCACTACCGCCGAGCTCAGCGGCTGGCTTGGGCGTACACCGTTTTCCTTGGCAACTTGCTGGATAACGTTCAGCACTGACATAGCGGTATAACCAGTACCGGCCAAGGTAGTCAGGATGAAAGTGGTAGCAGGGGCTAGGATATTAATATGACGCGGGTGGTTGCGCAGCATACGTTCGGCGACATTGACCATGTAACTCATACCACCAGCCTGCTGCATGACAGACAAGGCAAGGATCACCGACATGATGATCAGGATAACCGAGACCGGAATATCTCCCGGCGGCAAGCCAAGACCAAAGACAGCGATTGCCATCCCAAGTCCCCCAGCTAAACCTACCCCTATCCCGCCGAGACGGGCGGCAAGAACAATCGCACCTAATAGTAAACACGCATGGATAATAATCATTGGATACCTCCGCTCCTGTTATTGTTTCAGGAGTTCATTAATTTCGGCACTGCTGGCCGATTCAAATTGAGCCAGTAATGCCAGCCACTGACGGCTTCTTCCCTCGCCGGCTTGGGGCACTACACAGGCCATGAATTTCTTCTCGATATCTTGGGTGGAAAGGGGCTTTTCCGGATTGCCTTTGGCAAGGTCATTGGCAATGCTAATGGTTTCCCCAGAAGTCAGGGTTATACGGATCTTCACTGGCGCGGTGCCAATGAAGCCCAGTTTTTCCAATTCTGGATCAACCCGCATCTGGATCCTTGCCATTAATGCCTGGATGCGCTCATCCTGCACTTTGCCATCAACAAACTCTGCCACGCCTACCGCGCCGTAAATCAAGCGGGCAGCCAATGCGTATTGCATAGAGAATTTGGCTTCGATGGCAATTTGCGGGTTTGAGCAAACCAGTTCCCTTGGGCCGAGCAAGCTGGCGCCTACTTGGATAAATTCAATGTCTTCTGGAGTAAGGTGGCGCTCTTTAAGCAGCTCATCCCAACAGTCGATGGCAGGGTGACTGCCACTGCAGCATGGGTATTGCTTGAATACCAAGCCGTTTTCCAGCAAGTCCCAGTATTCACCCAAGGTAATGGAGGCTTGGGTGAAGTCTGTTCGCTGCGCAAAGCACTGGCCAAAGCCGTCTGCCGCCTCGATGACATTGGGTTGCCCGGTTACACCGATTTGTGCCAATTCAGCGGCATTGACGCCATTAAAAGCAGCAAGGCCAGCATGCATGGCTTTGGTTTGGCTGCCGAAGTTACCCCGAACGCCGGATGCCGACGAAGCCGCAATAGCCAAGGCATGGGTCAAGGTCTCTTCATCAAGACCCATCAAAATACCTGCCGCTACCGCCGCACCGAACACGCCTATGGTTGGCGTGGTGTGCCATCCCTGCTCTGACAAGGCTGGCATCAGCCAACGGGCGATCTGGTGCTGGGCTTCAACACCAGCAATATAAGCCAGCAATATCGCTTCACCACCTAGCTGACGCTCCTGAGCCATAGCAAATGCAGCAGGCGCGACCGTCACGGTCGGGTGACCAATTGTCGCCCAGCTAACATCGTCAAAATCCAAAGCATGGGAGGCTGCGCCGTTGGCATAGCTGGCATACGCAGCCGAACTTGTCTGGCTAGTCCCAAATAGATTGCACAGACCCATTGGTGCTCTTGAGGCTGCCAATTTCTGGATATTTTGTGCAACAGGCATCTCGTTGCCGGCAATCGTGACGGCGACATAATCCGTCAAGGCAGTGCGAGCAACTTCCACCACCGGTTTAGGAATATCCTGCCATTTGAGGTTGACGCACCAACGGGCGATCTGAGCCAATAAGGGCGTATTCATCATGCCATTTCCTCTAACGTGGCACTGGGTTCCGCTATCACCTCAGACTGGTAACGCTTCACCGCTGCAGCGCTGGCTTTCGGATCGGTCATCACCATTGGGTCCAGCAGAAAATCAGCCTGTTCCGGCGTAAGCAGCTTCTCGTCCAACACCACATCGCGAACAGTACGGTTTTCCTCAAATGCCCTGACAGCCACTTTGCTGCCCACCTTATAGCCGAACAAGGTGGCAATGACCGTCGCCAGGGCCGTACTCTTCTCGGCATACTCACGACATACCGCTTCATTCGGTAACAAGTCTTTGAGGCATTTCTCGACAAACAACGGGATAGCATTGGTCAGCAAGGTGCAGGACTCGAACAAGGACTTGATAATCACCGGCTCCCAAACATTGAGATCAAGCTCGCCGCCTTCGACAGCCATCGTAATCGCAACATCATTACCGATAACCTGGTAGGCGATCTGGTTGATAAGCTCCGGCATAACAGGGTTGATCTTACCCGGCATAATGCTTGAGCCAGGTTGTACCGCAGGGATCAGCAATTCATTGAACCCGGCACGTGGGCCACTGCCTTGGATACGAAAATCTGTCGCCATCTTTGATAAAAACGCGGCCAACTTCTTCAATTGCGCAGCAACCTCAAGGTAAGCATCGCCATTTTGCAGGCCGTCAAAGAAGTTTTCCTCAGCGACAAAAGGCTCATCAGTGATGGCCTGCAACTCGATATAGACTTGCTCGAGATAGCCTTCGTGGGTCGACAAACCAGTACCCACAGCGGTGGCACCGAGTGGCAAATCCAGTGTCTGCTGGTTGGCGGCTTTCAAAGACTGATGCAAACGGCGCACCTGGTGGAGGTAGCCACTGAACTGCTGACCTAGGGTAATTGGCACTGCATCCTGCAGGCAGGTACGAGCCAGTTTAACCACATGGTCAAACGCTTGGGTTTTCTCTTCCAGCATGATTTCAAGCGCTGCCACTTCGGCAATTAATGCATGCAGGTTCTTTCGGCAGGTCATCTTCATTGCCGCTGGAATAACATCGTTGGTCGACTGACCCATATTGACGTGAGTGTTCGGGTGAACAGAATCAGAGCCCTTGCTGCCGGTTAGGATTTCATTGGCGCGGTTGGCGATAACTTCATTGGCATTCATGTTGGTTGAGGTGCCGCCGCCCCCCTGGAATACATCGATCGGGAACTGGTCATCGAACTTCTGATCCATCACTTCTTGGGAAGCCTGGACGATAGCATCAGCAATCGTTTTGTCTAATGCACCGATATGGCAGTTTGCCTTTGCCGCAGCCTGCTTAAGCGCTGCTACCGACCAAATATAGTGAGGAACTTCTGCTGCCGTACGGCCAGAAACTGCAAAGTTCTCAACCGCTCTTTGGGTTTGAATACCGAAATACGCTTCATCCGGCAGCATCATTTCACCTAATACATCGACTTCTTTTCTCATTGCTCAATTCCACTGATTTGGTTAACTGAGGCAATTGTATTGCAGATGAGATAAGGAAAATTTGAAGTCGATCGGTACTTAGCTAGCAGTGGGCAATATAATGAATACTATTAGTCAAACTTATAATATGCACAGGTTATGGATAATATTGCTTTTGATCTCCGCCAGTTACGCACTTTCATTTCCGTGGTTGAATCCGGCTCATTCAGCCAAGCGGCCAAGCAACTCAACCAGACCCAGTCAGCGGTATCCCAGCTGATCCAAAGCCTTGAGCTCGCGCTGGATAGCAAGTTGCTCGACCGCAGCAAACGGCCAATCCAGCTGACGATTTCCGGCCGTGAACTCTATGAGCAAGGCAGCAAGCTTCTGCTTGAATCACGCAAATTGCAGGACTGGATGCATTCCATTGAAAAAGGGAAGCTACCGCGATTACGGCTAGGGATGGTAGACTCCGTCACCCAGCTGGCCGGTATCGAGATCCTTAAGTACCTGCAACCCAAGGTTGCCCATGTACATCAGGTGACAGGTACGGCACCTGAGCTATTGGCTTCGCTACAGGCAGGCAAGAGCGACATCATCATTACCATGTCTAACCAGGATGTCCCACAGGGTTTGGCAATGATGCCTTTATTGAACGAACAGTATGTCATCGTCACCCCCAAAGACTGGCCGCAAAAGGACATCAAAACCCTTGCTGGCAATCAGCCTTATATCGGCTATGAAAACTGGACCCCAACCGGTACCCAAACCAACAACTGGTTGAAGTGGCGCAATATCAATGTCACTAGCCAATACTCACTCGACCGGGCTGACAATGTACTGGGGATGGTCGCCGAGGGGCTTGGCTGGTCACTAACAACCCCCACTTTCCTTGCCCGCCAGCTCAACTTACTTGATCATCTCGACTGTCATCCCCTTCCCCCGCCGAGCATGACCCGCCAACTCGTGGTGATTTCCCGTAAAGGCGAATCCTATTCCTTATTGCAGCAATTTGTCGGCGATGTGCGCGATATTATCCTCAATCAAAAAGTCTTTGAAGTGCAGCGCCGGTGGGACTGGATGTCTGTCGGGCTGGAGACGAACCCAGCCCACTGAATCAATAACCTAAAAAAGCAGCATTCTGCATATCTACAGGAATCTGCCATTTTGATATTCCCTTTCTCGCCAGCAGAAGAGAATGTATCCGAACTATCTCTTCTGCAGAATAAACACCTGATAGCCAAACTGCTCGAAGCCTTGGTGGTAGATATCCAATTCGGTCTGGATATCTTTAATCGCCTGCGACCCTGCCATGCTCTCTTTGAGCTCATTGACTCGCTTTTGGAGCGGCAAGAAATACGCCTGCCACGCCTCGTCACTCAGGGTAAAATGCTTGAGCACGGCATAGCCTGCAGCCTCCGCCTGTTTGATTCGCTCATCAACCGTAGTCATGTCCGGGTATTCCTTATTCCAGAAAGCCTGCCTTTCCTCGCTTGGGTTGTCGGTATGCCAAACCAGATCGCTCAATACCAACACTCCTTTGTCTTTCAACAAACGTCGCCACTGCTTGAGAGCGTTATTGACCCCCATGATATAGGCGCAGCCCTCGGCCCAAATCACATCAAAGCTACTATCGCTAAATGGCAGGTCGGTCATGCTGGCGCACTGAGTAACGACTTTATCTTCGACACCCGCCTCAGCAGCGCGCACTTGCAACCTGCCAAGGGCATCTTCATGGTTGTCGACCGCAGTGATCACCGCGTCAGACTGATCTGCCAACACCGTGGTTGCAATGCCCTGGCCACAACCGATCTCCAAGATTGCCTGGGGTACAGATGGCAGCAGGTTAAAAGCTTTAATGGTCTCGGCCTCTAAACCCGGCCCCCAACGGTCCAAGCTTTCAAAGATCGTATTGAAATCTGCCATGTATTGTTCGTGTGTATTCATGTCTTTTGATAACCACTTCAGTCTCAGGGCTTGCTTCTCATCAAAGCCCTGCTTCATTAACCACTCCAAATGTGCATCAGGGGCAGCCTGCTCCAACGACTGATGCCATGCCGTCAGTTCCGATTCACCCAGCATCGCAGCCAGCAGATCCCGAGACTGTTGCTTGTGGGCAATCTCTTCGTCAAGCTGGTGCATGCGGTTTAGCAATAGCTCGCGGTCAACCTTGGCCTCAAGGCAAGCCTGGCACTCTTTAAGCGTCAACCCGCCAGCCTGTAGCTGTTGCAACAGTTTTAAGCGTTGGAGATCTTGCTCGCTATAGCTGCGGTAACCGTTGCCGAGCCGCTTACCGGCAATCAAGCCCAGCTTCTCGTAATACAGCAAGGTGGAGCGCGACAGCCCCACTTGCTCTGCTAATTCTGAAATCCGATACATGGCCAAGCCCTATGCAATGAAGTCGTCACCTTAAACTATAAAGCTATAGACAGGTCAAGAGTTCAAATTATAAAACCGTTATGTACCTTGAGGTAACTTGGTATAAGTTATTAATTCTTCAAAAAAGGATAGTTTGGCTGCCATGAAAGAAATCACTACTCTCGATAGTAAAGTTGTATACCAGAATAAATGGATGACTGTCCGGGAAGATAAAATACAGCGCCAAAGCGGCAATACCGGGATCTACAGTGTTGTCGAGAAGGCAGATTTTGTTATCGTCCTGCCTATCGAAGATGAGCATATCTACCTCGTCGAGCAGTACCGTTACCCGCTGGAAAAGCGTTGCCTGGAATTACCGCAAGGCTCATGGGAAGAAGAGCCAAATGCCGACCCTAAAGAGCTGGCAGCTGGTGAGCTGCGAGAAGAAACGGGGTTAGTTGCCAAACAGCTCACTTACGTTGGCTTCCAGCACCTAGCGACAGGCTATTCCAGCCAGGGCTATCACATTTTCCTAGCCACCGGGCTGGAACATACTGAGACCGATTTGGACGACGAAGAAGAAGGTTTGACTACCAAGAAAGTCAGCTTGAAGGAATTCGAAACCATGATTATTGAAGGTATCATCACCGATGCCTCCAGCGTGAATGCCTATGGGTTGGCTAAACTAAAGCAGCTGATCTGACGCTAGGCTCAAATCACACCCAGCATCACCAGCACATAACTGATTGCCGAAACGGCTACGGCAGAAGAGAAAAATAGGTTCATACCGATACTGCGCCGATTAAGCAGTGGAAGAGAGAAGCGATAATCCACACGCCGCAGTTCAACCAGAATCAGCAAAGCGAACGATATCACTGCCAACACACCCGCTGTCACAAAGAGCACCGGGGATTCTTTACTCCAACCTACTTTGACCAAAACCGCCGTATGGAGAAACAACACTAATATCCTCCTCGACCACGACAATAAGGTGCGTTCCGGTTGTAGCCCTATATCCCTGTTGCGCTCAAGGTGGTCAGGTTGAAGTGGCTCAACGCGAGGTTGTATTTGCCTTTCACACATCAGACCAACTTCATGATCAATACAACAACCGTCATGACCAGTCCCATCATTATCACGCTCATCACCTTGAGATGTCGCGTGTAAGGCAAGGGTTTACTGCGGCGCATTGCCATCTCATTTCGGCGCCAGCGGCGGTAGGCAAGAATAGAAAAATATGCCGATACCAAGGCAAAAGATACTGATAGGAATAACCTGATTTGTGGGTTGGCAAAGCCCGGAGTGAGCTGGTCAAGCGCAATCGCGGCCGCGAGAAACGCCAATGCGGTTCTGAGCCAAGCAAGGAAAGTCCGCTCGTTGGCTAGGGTAAATCGGTAGTCCGGCTCTTCCCCTTCTTTGCTCCATTTCATCTATCCTCTCCCTGATGCATTTGCCGCCTGATCTGCTGTGCGGTATTTTTCATAAAATCAGAGGTGTGGGCAAATAGTTTTTTATACGAAGGACACAAGTAGTTGTGTCTGTATGCCTCTCCAGCGCCGACAATTCTCTGTTTAGGGCACCCACCATGGCACAGCGGCCTGAACTCACAGGCCAAGCATGAAGACGGTAAACATCCAGATTTCACCAGGCCGAACTCACGCTGCTGTGAAGAATCCACCATAGTGGCCAGGCCCAACTCGTTAAGATTACCTAGCTTGTATTCCGGATAGACAAAATGATCGCAAGAATAGATATCCCCATTAGCCTCAGCAACCAGGGCATTGCCGCAATTTTCACTGAAGGTACATAAGCCCGGAGAATAACCCAGCCAGGTTGCCAGCACACTTTCCAACAATTGGATATGGATCTGTCCGACATCTTGCTTGCGCCATTCATCAAAGACTTCAACCATAAACTGACCGTACCCTTCACGCGGCACGGAAAAAGGCTGAATAGCAGGTGTACCTTGAAGCGAGTCTAGCTGGCCAGGTTCAGCCTCGGCTTCAACAATCGGGATAAACTGCATATGCCGGGAGCCGAGGGATTTCAGTAACTGGTAGGTCGCCTTGCCATGCCGCCAATTTTTATCATTTACCACTGTCATGGTATTGAACTCGACCCGGTGCTTTTTCAAATACCCAATCGCCGACCTGACACGCTCGAAAGTAGGTTTGCCATTGACCGAAATTCGATAGGCATCATGCAGTGGCGCATCACCATCGATGGAGATCCCGATCAGAAAACGATGTTCGGAGAAAAACCCAGCCCATTCATCATCAATACCGACCCCATTGGTCTGGAAGCTATTGGTGATCGTTTTACCATTGGCATATTGGCGCTGGAGCTCAACCGCACGCCGGAAGAATGCCAACCCGGCCATCATGGGCTCTCCCCCTTGCCAGGCAAAATGGACAATATCATCGGGCTGAGCGGCAATATAACTGGCAACATATTGCTCCAACGCCTGTTCGTCCATCTTACTCTTGCTATCACCGTAATAGGTTTCTTTCTCGAGGTAGAAGCAGTAATCACATTTGAGGTTGCATTTGTAGCTGGCTGGCTTTGCCATCAAGTGGAAGCGCTGCTGGGCCGGTTTCGTCATAGTCGTTTCCCACAAAATGGAAGCTCCCCCCTGCACTGGCTGGTGGATGCAAGGAGGAGCTATATTTCGTTATTCTGCTGTTTCCAGCGATTTTGATTTCAGGTTCTTGGCATTAAATTCAAGCCCAATACCCTCTTGCTTCAACCACTCCTTCATCCGAGTCGAGGCATAATCAGACACCTGCTCGTATCCTGACTGGTTAAATACGTTCTTGGTCTCGTTAGGGTCCTTTTCAAGATCAATCAGGATTTGGTAATTCTCACCGTAAACATGGCTTTCGACATATTTGTACTGCTTGAAGCGGAACATTCTGGCAAAGTAACTTTCACAGAATGTTTCCTCGTGAGTCATGGCATTGTCTGTCATGCTGTTCTTGAAACTACTGCCATCGATCCCCTCAGGAACATCCAAGCCACACATATCAAGCAGTGTCGGCATGATATCGACAGTGGAAACAATATTGTTGTCGTCGACTTTGCCAGGATTCACCGCTGACGGGTAACGAATGATCATCGGGGTTTTTACTGATTCTTCGTAGAATACCGTCTTGGCGATCAGGCGGTGGCTGCCCATCATCTCACCGTGGTCAGCGGTAAACAGGACAATGGTGTCCTCTTCAAGTCCCTGTGCCTTAAGCGTTTCAAGCACCAGTTCGATAAACCAGTCAGTGTTTTCGATCAGCAAGCCGTAGGTCGAAATAAACTGCTGCCAGTAATTTTCATCCAACCCTTCGAGTTCTTTGTACATGTAATCTTCATGCTTGATCATGCCCGAGATGAACTGGTCGGCGAAATTCTCTGGCAGTGGCTTACGATCCTGGCCACGCAGGTATTTCTCATCGTCGTCACGACAGAAGAAAATCGCATCGGAGATATTCTTGCCGCCCACCGGGCCACCCAGAGTTTTACAGATATCGTGAGGGTTGATAAAAGACAGCGTCATATAGAACGGGTTGTCACGGTCTCGCTTGATGAAGTCCAGTGCATCTTTGGTGAAAATAGGATCAAAAACCGAGCCCTCTGCCAGATAGCCGCCACGGGAGCAGGTCATACTGCCGAAATCTTCAACCCCTTTCCAACCGTAGCCGGCAGCGTGTTCTTTACCAAAAAAGCCTGTGTCGTAACCAGCTTTCTCGAACGCCTCACCCATAGTTTCAGTTTGAGCCAGGAAATTTTCCGTGGTCGGAAACTCACCGGTGACATGCTCAATAATTTCTTCGTTATCAATCAGGCCATGGTTATGAGGCATTAAACCGGTAAACAAACTTGCCCGCGCCGGGCAGCAAAGAGGGTATGAGCTGTAGCTTTGCTCATAACGAATACCTTCTTCTGCCAAGCGGTCGATACCTGGGGTGTTTAACTTGCCTTCCTTACCGGAGCCATCTGCCATCTTGGTTGACCACTGATCAGCGATGATCACAATCACATTGGGCTTTTTCTGCAAAGTAGTGCTCATACTATCCATGCCTTATATTGAAATTCACACTTAGACGTTCACGTTGTACTACTATTTATAAGTATTGTATTGAATTCATCACAGATGTCTATCAGCAGCTAGATGACCAGGATCACAAAACACGTAAATTTGTTGCTAAGGGAAAATATAAGTTTCACTATTAAAAATCAGTAAAGTTTGGCGCTCATTTGATTTGAATAAATCAATATTGTGACTAACATGAAAAAAATGAAGAGTTAAAAAATATATAAAGCAACATTTCAATTTTCATTAAGGGTTAATAACTATAATTAAATCAACCACCCGGTATGATAGAGGATAATATAATGAAAAAGTTGTTCACCGCATTAAGCATAGTTGCACTATCTGCCTGTTCCTCAACAGAAAACACCTATTCAAACATTGAGAACTGGGATGAATACGGCTATCGAACCGGTTTATCTGGAGAGGTTGTAAAGCAAGAATCAAAATTCTCATATGGAGACAAAGATAATTACATAGAATATTTAAATGGATATAAAAGGGGTCAACAAGCGTACTGTGAACAGGACGCCTATTTGTTAGGGTTAACGTCCCAGCCATATAAAGGCGTTTGCGATAAATTAGATAATTCTTTTGCTTTCGACTACCAATTAGGATTAAGTCAAATAAGAGATTACGGCTCTAATTTAAGGGATAATATCAACCGCAGTGTGAATTCAACCCGTTAGCCGCATCACGCTGAAACCAAACTAGGCAAAGGAGTGGCACCACTCCTTTGCCATAACGATTTTACGCGACTTTTGATGCCGAACGTCGGGCTTCGGTGATCAATTGAGTCAAAGACAATACATCTTGGCGTTTCATCATATCTTCGACGCAACAATTCAACTTGCGCCGCCAATTAGGGTACTCATCAACTGTACCAGGTATATTCACAGGCAGATCCATCTCAAGCCAATCTTCAAGCTGCAGACTCAGCAGTGACGACGATCCGGCAGCCAAGTGGCATTGCATACTGTGGCTAAGGACGCGATCCATCTCGAGGAAGCGAGCATCACGGCATAGGCCAGGCGGCAGCATGCCATGCCCGTCCATGCTGTTGATGATCTGCTGCTTGTCGTGAAGACGGCTGTCATAGAGTGTCTGAAGTTGCTCCTCATTCGGATACAGGCCAAGCTCTTTGCCCATTTTTAAGTCCTCACAATGCCAGTAACCACGCAGGGTTGGCATATCATGAGTACACAGTGTCGCCATAGACTGGACCGGGTAATGGGTTGGAGAATAGAAGCCACCATCTTCTGCAGCCTCAAAGAAGAAGACCTTGTAGGAATGTACGCCGGCCTCTTGCAGTAATCCCACAATTTCATCCGGCACCGTACCGAGATCTTCACCGATAACCGCACATTGGTGACGGTGGCTCTCAAGCGACAGCAAACCAAGCAGCTGCTCTACCGGATAATTAACGTAGACACCATTACTTGCCCCTTCACCTTTAGGGATCAACCACAGCCTCAACAACCCCAACACATGGTCAATACGCAATGCTCCGCAATGGCGCATATTTGCCCTTAGCAATTCGACAAACGGACGATAAGCCTGTTGCTTCAGCGTTGAAGGGTTCAACGGCAGCAGACCCCAATTCTGTCCCTGCGGACCCAATACATCTGGTGGCGCGCCAATACTGAGATCTAGGGTCAATTCACTCTCGCTCGCCCAAGCATCGACACCACCCTCACTTACGCCGACAGCCAAATCACGGTAAAGACCAATCATCATGCCTTTTTCCTGTGCCAGTTGCTGTGCTTCCCGGAGCTGGATTTCCGCATTCCATTGTAAATACATGTAGAAACGGACTAATTCTTGGTTGTCAGCAATAAAACGCTGTACCGCGCGCGTTGAGAAATGGCGATATTGCTCCGGGAACACTGGCCATCCCCAAACGGCTTCATCCTCTTTCTTGAGCTCTGCATGCAGCGCATCAAAGGCAGCCTGTTGCAGCAAGGAATCGCCCCCTTCCTCGACAAAAGCCTCAAACGCTTTGGCATAGTCAGTTTGATTCGCTTCATGACGTGTACAAAATTCCTGGTACAACATCGCCAGGACTTCAAGCTTGGTTTCGGTCACACCGGCATAATCTATCCACTCGTTATCACGCATGGCTTTAAGGCGGCTTTGGAAAGCCAGGGAACCCACTTTTTCCTGGGCACCAGCACAGAAAGCAAACTCCGGAATGGAAGGGACATCCAGATAGATAATGTTGAGCCAACGGCGCGATGATGGGCTATACGGACTTGCCGCATCCGGCTGAGCCGGATAGAGAGAGTGGATCGGGTTCAAACCGACAAAGTCACCACCCTGCTCGGCGATTTTGGCGATCAGCAATTTCAAATCACCAAAATCACCCACCCCCCAGTTGTGATGGGATTTCAAACAGTACAGCTGGACACTGGTTCCCCAGCTCTTATGTCCTGCTAGCATCGCAGGTTGCTTGTAACAGGATTTCGGAGTGACAATCAGATCCGCTTCATAAGGTGCTTTCTTGCGTTTGCGATGCAGGAAAAAGCGGTGATAACCCATTTCCATGGTATATGGCAATGAGACGGTCAGAGGCCCGTCAGTATCCCTTTGATCGGAGACAATATGCTGCTTGATCTCACCACGGATAGTCTGGCCTGATTCGCTGATAATTTCCCAATTAAAGTCAGCCGGGCGAATACTACGGCCAATATAGAGATCAACGTGGATCGGGTGGTTTTCTTTGGCAAAGATCACCGGTTCGATCAAACCTTTGCAACTGTGCACCTCTTTTGCCGAAGACAGCAGCATCTCATCACTGTCGATTTGGTACCCCAGACCTTCCAACACACGGGTCACGATAGTCTCTTGCGCTTGCTCTTGCTCACCCCAGGCATTGGTATAGCTCTCAGCGATACCGGCTTGAGCGGCAACCTGGTTTAGTACTGTTTTTTCAATCATCACTGGCTCCAATAGCGGCCTTTCGGCCGCTACTTCTTTCCTTATTGACGGTGGGCTGGGGTCAGCCCCCAAATGTTATTGGCATAATCACGGATACTGCGGTCTGAGCTGAATTTGCTCATCAGTGCCGTGTTCAGAATCGCCTTGCGGGCCCATGTCTTCTGGTCACGGTACTGGGCATCGATTTTCTCTTGCGTTTTCACGTAATCGGCAAAGTCAGCCAGTACCAGATAAGGGTCACCACCGTCCAGTAGGTTGTGGCGAATTGCCGCTAGCTGACCGGGGTTGCCTGGTGTGAATTCATCGGTATCCAGCAGATCCAACGCTGCGCGCAGAAGGCTATCAGCATGGTAGTAGCGGTAAGGGTCGTAACCCTCTTGCTTCAGTTTTTGTACTTCATCGACCAATAGGCCAAAGATGAAGATATTTTCGTCGCCCACTTCTTCGCGCATTTCAACGTTCGCGCCGTCCATCGTACCGATAGTCAGTGCACCGTTCATCGCGAACTTCATGTTACCTGTACCTGACGCTTCTTTACCTGCCGTTGAGATCTGCTCAGAGACATCAGCCGCAGGGAACAGGATTTCTGCCAGGCTTACACGGTAATCAGGGATGAATACCACTTTCAGCTTGCCGCCAAGACGTGGGTCGTTGTTTACTTTCTCTGCCACTTTGTTGATGGCGAAGATGATGTCTTTCGCTAGTGCGTAACCCGGCGCCGCTTTCGCACCAAAGAAGAACACACGTGGATGCATGTCAAACGTTGGGTCGTTCAGTAGGCGGTGGTACAGCGCTAGAATGTTGAGCAAGTTCAGATGCTGACGCTTGTACTCGTGCAGACGCTTGATTTGGATATCAAAGATAGCATCAGTATCAAGCTCGATACCCATGTTTTCTTCTACCCAGTCAGCCAGACGCTGCTTGTTTTCTTTCTTCACAGCCATGTAGCGCTTCTGGAAGGCTTCATCATCAGCGAACTTCTCTAGACCTGCGATTTTCTTAAGGTTCGCTGGCCAGTCGTCACCCACTTTCTCGCTGATCAGCGCAGAAAGACCTGGGTTACAGTATTTGATCCAACGACGTGGTGTAACACCGTTAGTCACGTTGGTTAAACGACCAGGGAACAGCTCGTTGAACTCAGGGAACAGGTCACGCTTCACCAACTCAGAGTGAAGTGCCGCAACGCCGTTCACCGCGTAGGTGCTCACTACACATAGGTTAGCCATGCGAACCATACGCTGTGGGCCTTCCTGGATAATAGAAAGCTTGCGCTTCACTTCGTTGTTGCCCGGCCAAGTTTGCTCAACCTGCTTCATGAAGCGGTGGTTGATTTCGAAGATGATCTCCATGTGACGCGGCAGCATCTGCTGGATCAATGCTTCGCTCCACGTCTCCAGAGCTTCAGGAAGAAGTGTGTGGTTGGTGTAAGCAAAAGTCTTCGAAGAAATTTCCCACGCCTTGTCCCAGCCCAGCTTGTACTCATCCAAAAGGATGCGCATTAGCTCAGGGATGGCGATAGTTGGGTGGGTATCGTTTAGCTGGATAGTTTCCAGCTTAGATAGCGATTCAATAGAGTTACCCGCAGCTTCGTGGCGGCGCAGGATATCAGCAATCGAACAGGCACAGTGGAAGTACTGCTGCATCAGGCGCAGTGCTTTACCTTGATCGTGGTTATCGTTCGGGTAAAGCACTTTAGTCACGTTACCGGCTTCTAGTGCAGAGTACTGTGCACCAACATAGTCACCGTCGTTGAAACGCGCTAGGCTGAACGGTGCGTTCGAGCGACATTCCCACAGGCGTAGAGGGTAAACGCTCTTGTTGTCGTAACCTACGATTGGCAGATCCCAAGCCACACCTTCTACGGTCATGGCAGGAACCCAACGGCGGCACTCTACTCCGTTTTCATCTGTGTAAGCTTCAACGTGACCGTACAAGTTCACTTCTTGTGAAAGTTCAGGGCGAAGGACTTCCCAAGGGTAGCCTTCGATACCACGCCATGCATCCGGTGCTTCAACCTGACGTCCGTCAACGAATGACTGGCGGAATAGACCGTACTCATAATGCAGGCCGTAACCTACAGCTGGGTACTCTTGCGCAGCCAGTGAGTCCATGAAACAAGCCGCTAGGCGACCTAGACCACCGTTACCCAATGCTGGGTCACGTTCTTCTTCAAGAAGGTCTGTAAGGTTTTGGCCCATCTCTTCCATTGCGTCAGCAACGTTTTCGTATAGACCCATGCTGATTAGGTTGTTGCCTGTTAGGCGGCCAATCAGAAACTCCAGTGAAAGGTAGTTAACACTGCGTGCTTTTTGTTCGGCAAGGTGCTTCTCTGTTTCAAGCAAGTTACCGGTACTGATCTCGGCTAGTGCTTTACCCATAGCCAAATACCACTGGCGGACAGAAGCAGTCTCAGGAGTGGCTGCATAGTGAGATGAAAGAGACATTGCTACACGTTGTTTGAAGGTGTTTTTATCAAACTGTTGATTTGTCATAGACATAATTAACGCCATAAAAGTAATGAATTGTTGTTCTGCAAAGCTATCGCCTTGAACTTTTGAAGCTGTCATGTAGCAAGAAGATTCAAGCTGGGAATTTGCCTCTTCGGCAAAGTTCCTACCAGTATCAAAGCACTTTCCGTGACCATTAACGCTACCCACAACATTGCCAACCTCATCCTGGTTGGTTTGCCCTCTCTTTCCTCTGCCGACCGCCTTGCCTCTAGGGATTAAGTCGCAGAAAATGGGCTATGTAGCATGTCTTACTTCGATAAAGCCTTTTCAAACAGATATCTATCCGATATTTACCCGCTTAGGCCCAATCGTTAAACCATAGTCGTACATGACGTACTACCAAATTAATCAGTTCATACTTCGGACTAAATACCCTCACCAATGAATTGTGATGAAATTCACAATTGGTGGGCGCAGAATTTGAACAAAATCACATTTCGTACAGCTCTGATTCCTTGCAGGAAAATACCAAGATAAGAAATAAAAAAACGGCATATTGCCAAATAGACAATATGCCGTTTCATCCAGAGACCGATCCGTTCTAATGACTGAGTTTTAGGGTCACTATCTCGAAAGGGGAAAGGGTTATGACTTTATTTTGGGTCGGCGCACTCTGATAAGAAAGCGGCCTCTCCATCAAATCGACTTCCTGCACCCGACTGCCCAGGCGACTATTCCACCGCAAGGATGTCTCTGATCGGCAGCCAAAGGTTTCAAACAAACGAACGATAATGCCACTACCGTCTTCTGCCGGTTTTACCGTTTCTACAACGACACCGGGTTCGCTTGAACTAACCAGAGCCATCGAATCAGGATAGGACATTGCCGTAGACGCTTCCTTATCTTGTGCCTTAACCTGAAGCAATGGCTGAAGGGATTTGACCCGCAACGGGTTGTTCAGTGCATAACCTTGCTGGATCACCCCCCCAGACTGGTAGTCACCCTCGTGGGTATATATGGAATAGGTAAAGAAATGCTCGCCTATATCCCCGAAGTTATCTGCGGTATACCCTGCCTCTCCCTCATGGCCAAACTCCGATCCGGGCTTCTTCTGCGAACGCAGCAACGTCACCTCAAGCGACTGATCTTTAACCCGATATCCGTATTTCGAATCCGACATAATGGCTACGCCACATTCACCATCTGATATATCAATCCATTTATGGGCAGGGATCTCATCTTTCGCTGCGGCATGCGAGTCATCGCTATGGGTCGGGCGGTTGATAACCCCAAACTGGATATTACACTGCGCCTCATGGGCTACCACCGATACAGGAAAACGAGCCTTCAGGGATACATCCTGCTCATGCCAGTCAATATAAGTCTGGAAATCAACGCGGTGGCTACCTGCGAGCAGTACAATTTCCTGCACCACGACAGATTGGTTGTAGCGATAGTATTGTTTAACCACCGCTCGCGGCCCATCGACAACAGCCTCGGCACGCTCAAAACACAGCACTGATGATTGTCCCTCGCGGTATCCATCGGCAAAGTCCCACGCCGCATACTGGCTGGCACGCTCATGGTAAGCCCTCAGTTCATTTCCGATAGTGCCAGTGCTGCTGTCCGGTGCAATAAACTCCTTGGCCAATTGCTTGTCGAACAAAGAGCGGATCCCACCATCAGGGGTAAATTCCACCCTCATGCAATCACTTTCCAGATAATACGGCGTGGCCTGCATCAACACTTCAGACTGTTGTTCAACCTGTTCATTCACCGCATAACCCAGCGGGCCAACTGCCACTTCTTGCCATTGCCCATCAATATTGATCCACTCATTGCGAGCGAATGGCGCTGTGTTGTAGGTAATAAATGGCTTGTTGAAGCCACCCAGGCTGAGATTTGTCTCTACCCTTGCTTCTAAAACGGCCAACAGGTCCCTGGCTTGCTCGAGCATACGCCGGTAGTCGCTTTCTGCTTCTCGGTAAACCCTGACAATCGACGAGCCCGGTAGAATATCGTGAAACTGCAGGGTAAGCGTTTCTCGCCACAATTGGCTGACAGCTTCACGCTCCTCGCGACTACACGGGGTGACAGACATCATCATCTCGAGATCATGAAGGATATGTTCCATGTCACGGTTGCCCCGCTTGGTACGGGACTCGGTGGTAAAGCAGCCTTGGTGTGCCTCGAAGTACAGCTCACCTTGCAATGCTGGCAGCTGCTCCCTCTTGCTCTCAACCCGGGAGAAAAACTCATCAACCCGACCGTTTTGAGCCCTTGGCAGCCCCTCCAGGTCTTTGATCCGTAGGAAACGCTCGATATGCTCCTCAGCTGGGCCACCACCGCCATCACCCACTCCATATACCATCAAGGCTTCATTACAGAGGTGCTTTTCCTTGAAGTTCGCTTCGATGCGCAGCGACGACGTGGCACGTGCACGGCTATCATAGGTATCTTCGGGGAAGTTATGCATAATCACCTCCGAGCCATCCAGTCCCTGCCAGCGGAACAGGTGGTGCGGGAATGGATTGATCTTGTTCTGTGACAGCTTTTGCGATGCAATGTAGTTGACGCCCGACTTCACCAGAATCTGCGGTAATGCAGCTGTGAAACCAAACACATCCGGCTCCCACAGGTAATTGACCTCCTGGCCGAAGTGTTCGAGGGTAAACTGGCGGCCAAACATAATTTGGCGGATCAAAGACTCTCCGCTCACCAAATTAAGATCTGACTCTACCCAGAAGCAGCCTTGCAATTCAAACCGCCCTTCGACGACATGGTGCTTGATACGTTCGAATAATTGCGGGTAGTCATCTTTGATCCAATCAAACAACTGGTACTGGCTCGCCCCAAACAAGTAATCTGGGTACTTATCCAAGTTGGCAACTGCTGTAGTAAATGTCCTCATCGCCTTGCGCTTACCCTCCCGCTGGGGCCACATCCAAGCCAAATCCAAATGGGCATGGCCGGTAGCGGTAATATCAACGCTTCCCCCAGTTGATGGCTGGTCGTAAACGTCGGCAAGCAACTCCCGGCAAATAACAATTTCCTGAGCAGTAAAGCGCACCAGTGCCTGATCAACGCGATCTAAAACTTGATGAAAGCGAGCAAAACGGGCCTCGTTAGAAATCAACTCAGGCTTTTCTTTGGTCAGCACTCCCTTCGGTTGGTGGGAAACTTGCCCGCTATCCCCCTTGAGCCAGTCGACCAGCACCTCAACATCGTAATACAGAGCTTTTAGCTCTGAATGGCAAGTACCTAAATGTGCATCAGTGATTACCCCGCCATTTTGGACATAACCAAATAAGTCGTTACACCCGGCATCCACCCAAAACTCGATGGTCTCACCGGGTACCCCTTCACTTAATTCCACCAGCCACTTGCCTGGTTTATCCGGTGGGATCCCGTAAGAAGACATTTTGTTGGTAATGCCACGGATAGGATTGCCTGCTGCATCGTGCACCAAGCCTTCCCCACCAATATCGACCATCAACACCAAATCTAACCCTTCATCGATAGCAGGTATTTGGCCAGATAATTTCATCCAAGCACAATCAAATAACCCTCCCCACGAATCTCCAATTCTAAGCTGGCAATGCTCACCCTTTCGCTTATCAGCAAAAGAAAGCGGCTCCTTTGATAACCAGCCTTCTATTTTCATTTCTGCCAATGGGATATATACCTTCCTACCAATTCTTTCTAGCAGGTTAGAAGCATTTTCTATTTTATTTGGGTTCATAAGAAAAGCCTATCAATGAAATTATTTATAGGTGGAGTAAAGAATATTTTAATCAGCAAGCATCAATATGAATTAAATGATGATTCATTAATAAGTCATACTGATAACTTTGATATATTAAATAATTGGCCACCTTATAAGACGGCCAGTAAATATATATTTAAATAGCGTTAATTATTTAAAAAATAAATTAAGCATATCTGGAAAGCGTTTTGCCCATGCCGATTCGCTATGCCTTGCGCCTTCATCGACAACATAATGCAATGCAAGGTGTTGTTTGGTTTTCAACACTGCGCTTACGGTATTTGCACCCTCTAAATAAATTTGCTCAAAGTTAACCCCCCGACTGCTGCTCTCTTCTGTTCCTATATCCATATAGACGAGTACATCTTGGTCAAGTTGGCGATGGTTGAGGTAGTTGAGCATTTCTGGTTGGTTAAACCAAAAAGCAGGAGAAAACACGCCGGCTTTGGCAAAAATATCAGGCCGCTCCATCACGCCATACAAACTAATGAAGCCCCCCATCGAGCTGCCTGCAATCGATGTATCGAGGCGGCCGGGAAGCGTGCGGTAGTGAGTATCAATGTAAGGTTTGAGGGTGTCCGCGATAAATGCTATATAATCACTTCCCTGGCCTCCGCTCTGGTAAACGCTGGTATCCCAATCTGGAAGATCAAAACTTTGGTCCATCTTCCATGGCGAATATTCATACATGCGACAAAGGCCACCATACTCAGCGCCATTATCAATCCCGACCACAATGACGCCTTCTTCTTCGGCAAAGAACTGATCGACATTTTGCGGTATTTGCCAGGTTTCACCGCCATAGCTAATTGCAGGATCGAAAAGGTTTTGACCGTCATGCATATAAATAACTGGGTAATCACGTCCTGATTGGTGATAATCTTTTGGTAGCAACACCCGGACGGTTCTCTCACGCCCTAATTGAGGCATGATGAAATTATTTATAATGTGATAACGGTCAGTGCTAAGCATAATTAACCTTAATCCTTAGGTAAATTTAATTGATCTTGAACCATCTCATTGGTTTGCTCATGAATGGTTCTAATTCGAACAGGTTGAATATCCGATGACTTTTCAAATTCAGTCAAATAGATATCATTGTGAAAATGCTCTGCTGTCATTTTCACCATCAAGCGGTTATTGGTATAAAGCCCTTCACTTTCCTCACGATGAGAAAAAATAAGTGCTTGCGACATATCGACAACCATCATGAAACGATGAGATGGATATAAATCTTCGTCTTTGTCAAAGCGGGAATAAAGCTCCACTTTTTCGTGCGGCGTTTCAATTCGGTTAAACGAGAAGCAAATGATCCGAACGCCACGCTCGATAGCCTGACAAATCTCATCGCCAAAAATACCCAACCTGAAATCTGAGTTGAGATAGATCTCCACTTTTGCCTGACTGATCATCTCCCTAGCTCTCTGCACCAGGTTGTCATAGCCCGTCAGGTTGTAGATAAACTCCTTCTCTTCCTGCAGCATCATCTTGGAAAGTTCTTTTTTCAGGATGCTGATATTTTCAACCGTCTTTTTCTCGATTTGGCTGAAGATAAGGTCAGGAGACTTCGCCTCATACTCCTTGGTATCACCTTCCGACATGAAGATGTAGCCATTGTTGTAGAGGTTATCGATAGATGAATATACCGATGAACGGGAAAGTGAAATTTCTTTAGCGATTTTATAACCACTTGCCCGGCCATTTTTCAACAAGTTGATGTACACGAGTGCATCCGTTTTAGTAAACCCGAAGTCCATCAGTTTAGTCACGAGATCTGGCACAATTTGTCCTTTAAAGCTATTCACAATCAGCCCTTTAGAATATCACTAAGTCACAGAGGCGTCCAAGCCGTACCACTAATTGTTCGCACCCAATCACATTCAGTGATTAAACTCGATAACAATAAGCACCCAGCGAAAATGCCGATTGTTATCGAGTCGGGGGGATATTCCCCCCCAACACGGTTAAAGCCCTAGAATTTGATAGCCATAAGGTTCAAGTTCTACCTGCTGTAGGCCGATTTGGACTGCCTTTGCGCTGTCTGAGTTATTCAGCACAAACGTCAAACGGCCACGCTGGTAAGCAACACACTGCTCATCAGCCACATCGACCCAAGAAATAGAAGGGTCATTCAATTCAGGATGGCTCAGACGTAACTGGATCATCTGCTGGATAAACTGACGGAACTCCAGATCCTGCTTGTTTTCATCCCAAACCATACAGCGGCGGTTTTTGTCGTAACTCATACCGCGGTCACCGTCCATGCCCACTTCGCCACCGTAGTAGATACAAGGCGATCCGACTTGGGTAAACATGAACAGGTAAGCCAATTTGGCTTTGGCCTTGTCACCGCCGCAAAGAGAAATGATCCGTGAAGTATCATGGCTATCAAGCAGGTTGAACATAGCCTTGTTCACATTGCGTGGGTAAGACATGTAAGAGCGGCTGACATCATTGATAAAGCCTTGCTTGTCCGACAGGTTGTGGGCAAAGAAGTCGGTGATAGCTTGGGTCATCGGGTAATTCATCAATGAATCATATTGCTCACCCCGCAGCCATGCCATGCCTTCATGCCAGATTTCGCCCAGGATGTAACAATCAGGCTTGACCCCTTTGACGACCTTGCGGAAGTCACGCCAGAACTCGTGATCCACCTCATTGGCAACATCCAAACGCCAGCCATCAATATCAAATTCTTCAACCCAGTGGCGGGCAACATCCAACAAGTACGCGCGGCACTCTTCATTTTCGGTATTTAGCTTTGGCATCTCCAGTACATTGGCAAAGGTTTCATAATTGAAGTTCCAAAAATCCCACTGATCTTTTGGCGTATCTGGATATACCGGGAATTCATTGATCCAGAACCAATCGGCATATTTGGAATCCTGACCATTTTCTACCACGTCCAGCCAAAGTGGTGACTTGTCACCGATATGATTGAAGACGGCATCCAGCATGATTTTCATACCACGGCGATGGGCTTCCTTCACCAATGCCTTAAACGCTTCATTGCCGCCGAAGTGCGGATCAACGTTGTAATAATCGACGGTATCGTACTTGTGGTTGCAATTAGCCGTAAAGATTGGGCAGAAATACAAGCCATTGACGCCAAGATCCTGCAGGTAATCCAACTTGTCGATAACACCCCATAGATCGCCGCCCATGAAGTTATGCTCGGTCGGCTCGGTTCCCCACGGTTGGACACCCGCAGGCGAAATCTCAGGGCGACCGTTAGCAAAGCGCTCCGGAAAAATCTGGTACCAGATGGTATTTTCAACCCATTGCGGTGTTTCCAGCACATCACGGGGATTGATATAAGGAAAACAGAAGAAGTTACTGATATTACTCATCTCGACTTCTTCAACCGCCGGATCAGAGATATCGACGATACGCTTTTCACCATATACAAGCTTCTCCCCCATCTTGCCATGCAAAATAAAACCGTAGCGCGAGCGGCGTTTGGGTGGCGTAAACTCAGCAAACCAATGGTCATGGTGCTCTGTCTGCCCTTCCAGCGACATCTTCACTTCATTGCCACCGACCCAGCCATGGGCTTCACTGCCACCGAGGTTACCGCCGTCCAAGCCGCCTTCGGCCCAGTGGTATGGGTCACCGATCCACAGAGTTACTTTTTCGACTTCATTTATTGCCGTGCGCAATCTCAGGTGTAATGTCTCTTTATTAAAGGCGTAAGCATCCGCACTCTTTGGCGTATGCACAATAGAGCTTTTCGTTATCATCATTTTTTCCTAATTTTTTACTGGCATACCTGGTTAATAGGTATGCCTTTGAATTATTCTTTTACAGCACCACTCACAAGGCCTTTGGCAATATGTTTTTGGGTAGCAACAAACAATAGAGTAATAGGGACAGCAACCAATAAGGCACCTGCGGTAAATAAGGTAAAGTTTTCCGCCGTACCCGTTCTTATCCAGCTAAAAATACCAATTGCCAATGTCATTTTCTCTTCGCTACGCAAGATCAATGTCGGCAAAATAAAGTCCATCCAAGGCGCTGTGAACGACATTAATGCGACGAAGACTAAAATAGGTTTGGCCAGCGGTAATATAATCTCGAAAAATATCGTAAAGTGACCGGCACCATCTATTTTTGCCGCTTCGTCAAGCGATGTTGGTATCGCATCGAAATACCCTTTTACCAACCATGACAGGAAAGGCAGACTCCCCGTTACATAGACCAGCAAAAGCCCCCAGTAACTATCAATCAGATTTAACTTGGATAACAATACATAGATTGCCGTCATCGAAAGGAACGCAGGAAACATCTGCAACACAAGGATGCTTAGCATGACGTTACGCTTGCCCTTGAAACGATAGCGTGAAAACGTAAATGCCGTGATGGTCACCAATACCAAGCAAATAAGCATATTCGCAATGGCCAACCAGAAGGTATTTTTATACCACTGGATATAAGGCGTATCATTCAGCAGGGTCCGGTAATGATCCAAAGTAAAATCAAAACCGGAAAAGCTTGTCGAAAATAAATTCGTACCTGGTTTGAATGATGCCATTACGGTCCAGATAACAGGTGCAAGCACTGCCAGAGCATTTAACGTCAAGAATATATAGACAAATACCGTACTTGTTTTTAAGGGTTTATTACTTGCCATAATTACATACCTACATCTTCTTTGAATGATTTCATTCTTCTGAACTGCCAGATAGCTATCGTTGACAAGAAGAGGAAAATCACAATCGAAACGACCGCTGCAATGTGATACTGCTGGAAGTCAAGAGTCAGCTTATATATCCAAGTGATTAAGATATCGGTATGACCAGCAAACCTGTAATCTGGATTAATCGGCCCACCCTCGGTAAGCAGGTAAATAGCACCGAAATTATTAAAGTTATGGGCAAATGTCATTACCAGTGATGGCGCCAACTGATTCAGAACCATAGGTAAGGTAATTTCCCAGAATTGTTGTAACTTGCTGGCACCATCTACTTCGGCGGCTTCGTAAAGATCGGCCGGGATATTAGTCATGGCGCTGGAAATCATCAGCATGAAATAGGGTGCGCTCGCCCAGACACTAACCATAATCACCGTAATTTTGGCAATGAACGGGTCGGATAAGAAAGCGATAGAATCAAACCCCATGCCGTTAAGCAAGTTGTTGACTGGCCCCACCCCGTTAAGCAGCAACCTAAATACCAATAGTGATACAAATGCCGGTATAGCGTAAGGCAAGATAAAAATAAGGCGCCAGGCTTTCTTAAACTTGATGTCCTTGTTTTCTACGGCAAGCGCGAGCAGGAAACCAAAGCCAAATGTCGCCACTGTTGCACATACAGCCCAAGTCACGGTCCATGTTGCCACCCCAAAGAAGGTGCCAGACCAAATATCGAGCTCAAAGAGGGCAACAAAGTTCCTGAAGCCAACCCAGTCCACCAAGTTCCGTGGTGGGATATGGTTAGGCGCAGAGTAGTTGGTAAACGCCACCATTACCGTAATGGCAATAGGCAGGATGATGAACAGCAAAGTTGCCGCGGCAGCCGGTGACAGCATCATAAAAGCAAAGTGCTTTTCATAGGCCTTTACCAGTTGCTGCTTGAGGCTCAATGTCTCTGGCACCAAATGGCGAGCATCCTTGACGTTGGCAACGTACACCAAGGCAAACAGCCCAATTAAGAGCAGTGACACAACCCCTTCGACCAACATAAAGATGGAATTGTCACCTTGGATAATATCGAACCCTTTACGCTGCTGGGCCACTTCGCCCAGAGTGATCAGCCCTTTTGCTGCCGCCAATAAATCCACGGCAAAATACAGAAAGGCCAATTGGATAAGTAGGAATGTGAACCCCCGTAAATAGGCACCATTTTTTATTTGGCTCCCTCCCATCACAAGGAGGGAGATAGGCGCATTGAGCGCCTCAACTCTCGCAGTTAATTGCATACCGGCTACCTAAGGTTAGTTATTGCTGCATTGAAATCTGCTGTTCGATAATTCTTTCAGCACGGTTCAAAGCACCTTCAACATTGCCGCCGTTATTCCAAATATCAGTGACTGCCGCAGCCATTGGCTGCCAGATGTAGCCCATTTCAGGAATAGATGGCATGGCATCTGAATAGAAACCCTGCTGGATCATCGCCTGGGTAAGCTCATCGGCTTCGTCTGCAACATCATTCATCACAGTTTCAACCGGCGGAATAGCCCCAGTCATCTCAAAACGTTTCTTGGCCATCTCCTCGGAAGAGACGAAGTCAGCAAATAACTGGGCCGCTCGAGGGTACTCGGTGAAAGCAGAAACAACCGCTAGGCGGACAGTAGAGAAGGTGCGCGGGTGGTGGCCATCAAGTGTTGGGATAGGGGCAACACCCAGGTTGATACCGGACTTTTCATAACCAGGCGCGGCCCACGGACCATCGATAATGGCCGCCACTTTACCTTCCTGGAACAAACCACGACGCACCTGCGGGTCACGGATATCAGCAGGGTTTGCGCCATTGGCCGCTTTTAGCTTGAGCATTGAGGTTAAACCGGCAACCGCCCCTTCGTTGGCAATTCCCAAGTCTTTGGCATTGGCACCATTGTCACCGAACTCATAGCCCCCCTTCATGGCAAAAAACATTCGTGACTCGTAATAGTTCTGAACATCCCACAACAAGCTATATTGCTGTCGGCCAGGCTTATTGAATTCTTTCGCAAACTCAATTAGTTGTTCGAAAGATGTTGGGGTTTCTGCTAACAAGTCCTTGTTATAAAACATAGTGACTGTTGCAAAGGAGACAGGGAAGCCATAACTCTCACCATTGATTTTGGCGGCTGCAGCGGCACTGGAGATAAAGTCGCTTTCGATACGCTCTGCGCTAACTAGGTTTTCCATTACGCCACCGGCAACAACCAGGCGTCCCAGTGTATCGTGCTCGACTTCAACCACATCGCCGACGGCTGTCGTACCACCGTCTTGAATAAGACGTGTAGTCGTGTCAACAGGTGATAGCGAGCGGAAGGTGAACTCCACATCATAATCATTTTGCTGGTTGAACTGTTCAGCGGCGTACTGCATGAACTGAGAGCTGGCACCATGGTCCGCCCAAATCATCAGTTTTGCATCAGCTTCAGGGACAATCTCCTGGGCCAGTACCGATCCGCTTATACATACTGAGGCAATTAATGCGGGTAAGATGGCTTTATTCATTTTTAGTTCCTTTCTGCATTTCACGATTAGTAGTACACCCTGTACTTCCAATTAGAGCGTATAGGTGAAATAAAGGTCAACCACTCTCTGATAGTGATTTTCTCTTTTTGTGACTGCAGTCATTAATTAGGTGTTTTTCTATATAGACAGATAAAAGAAGAGCTACCTAATTACGTCGATATTTTCAGTACGCCCCGACAATTTTAATTCCACTTATTCGATAACTCTTGAAAATACCACTGCGAATAATTATTGAGATCTTGCTCAAACTTCGTAGCCGACAGAAAAGATATAGATCACAGAATTCACAACATTGAAGTGACTAAAAAACCAACATCAATAAACATAGTAGTACACCCTGTACCACCAAGTTAAGAATTACATTTGTCTAGCAAGGAACTAAACAGAATGAACAAGACAATCTTGTCCGTACTCGTTGCAAATGCGATGTTTGCTTCAAATGCAGTGGCTGATACTTTTTCAACCAGTCCAGACTCTGCAGAGCAAGACTTTTTTGCAACCATCGTTGACGGTACAGGGGGTAGCATTGGGGCTTTCTTCGAGAAAGAAGACAAAAAAGCCTACAACGAAGACGGTAGCCTGATCGGGAAAAATGAATATACAGAGAACAGCATTATTACCGGTTTCCTCTACAACAAAGAACTACCGGTATCGCTGAACTACTCGTTGAAGCAAATCCAGAATAAATGGCGCACCGCAGACGGATCCTTCTCCCAAATCGATGACGGTTTCCAAGTATCAACCAACCTACGCTACAACCGGGGCCTTGGCCGTGGTTTCAGTACTGGCTTGGGCTGGGCGACGGAATTTGAACGCAGTGACCGCAATCAGGGCAACACCAAAGGGGACCTGACACAGGACCAGCATGAGCTCTACACCTTCCTCGGTTATTGGAACAATGACTGGAAAGGGGGATTCTACTCTGAATTGAGCTACGGACGGACCAATGAGACCAACTCGCTGGACACCGGAGTGTGGGGCGACAAAGACACTACCTACTACAAAGTCCTAGTCAAGCCCTACAAGAGCTTCGGTAAGTTCTTCGCAGGTGTTGAATTCTACTACGAAGACAAAGATACCGATGGCCGGGACGGTTCCTACCTAGAGAACTTTGAAGAGTGGTACATTGAGCCAGAGCTAGCCTATAGCTTCGATTTTGGTGGTCGCCTATTCGTGAAACAGCGCTACAGTGAGAAAACAACGACCCAGACCAATGGCGACAGTTACTTTGGTACAGTGAACAAAACCACGGTCGGTTATCAGCATAACTTCAAAAACTGGTCTGTCAGCGGCGAAGTGGAAATCTTCAATGAAGACAAAGATGCAAAAGCGGAATGGACTGGCAATGAGAAAATCGGCAACGGCCATGAAGAATACAACAAGCTCAAGCTGATGGCCCAGTACCGCTTCTAACCCTACAGGAAACAACATTATGATAAAGGTCACCGACATTGCCGAGATCCTACAAGGCACTGTAATAGGCAATACGGATATCAATGTCGACAGCATTGTCGAACTCGACTCTCCTACCCAAGGAGGATTGGCTATTATCCGCCAGCCCGGTGACCTCAAAAAAGTCGCTTCCTGTTTAGCTGATGTCATCATCGGACCGGAGTCAATCCGCCAGGAAACCCAGGCCACGGTCATCGCTATCAACCAACTTGACGCCAAGCTCATCAATCACTTTCTGACTTGGTTCAAGGTGTCGCAATACCACCTCGACGATCAGGGCAACACCTCGGACATCGAAGGTGTCTACATCGGTAAATACACTTCTATTGGTGAAGGCTGCCACTTTAAACCTGGGGTCAAAATCATGAATGGCGTAAAGATTGGCAACAATGTCGCTATTCACGCCAATACGGTGATCAAAGAAGGCACCATCATTGGCGATAACGTCACTATCGATTCCAATTGCTCTATCGGCAACTATAGTTTCGAGTACCTGACCGACGAACGGGGCGAATACATCCGGCTCGAGAGTATCGGCCGCGTGGTCATCGAGGACAATGTGGACATTGGCTGCAACAACACCATTGACCGCGGCACTATCGGCAACACCGTAATCGGTGCCGGCAGCAAACTCGATAACCTGATCCAAATAGGCCACGATGTCAAAATTGGCCGCCACTGCCTACTGATATCACAAGTCGGTATTGCCGGTTGGACAGAAGTTGGTGATAACGTCATTATCCATGGCCAGGTCGGCATTACCGGCGGGATCAAAATTGGCCACAATACCCGGATCAAAGCACAAGCTGGGGTGACCCGTTCTTGCCCGGCCAACAGCCATCTGTCAGGTTACCCTGCGCGTGACACCAAACAATACCTAAAGACCCTCGCCGCACTGAACTCCTTGATAAAGAAAAGCGAACACCCCGAGCAGCGAGCCCTACATTCCAGCGAACCCGCCCCGCAAACAGGCTGGTTCAGCAAGATTTTTAATTTTAAATAAGATTTTCGGAGTAATTCATGGCGACGGTAAGCCTACGTAAAGTAGAAAAAGAATACGAAAACGGCTTCAAGGCAGTGCATGGTATTGACCTTGATATCCAAGACGGTGAATTCATGGTTTTTGTCGGTCCTTCAGGTTGCGCAAAATCAACCACCCTGCGCATGGTCGCCGGGCTTGAGGATATCACCGGCGGGGAAATTCGCATCGGGCAGAAAGTTGTCAATGACCTTGCCCCGAAAGACCGTGGGATTGCCATGGTATTCCAGAACTACGCCCTATACCCCCACAAGACGGTATTTGACAACATGGCTTTTGGCTTGAAGATGCAAGGCAAGTCGAAAGAAGAAATCAAGCAACGGGTTACAGAGGCCGCCGAAAAGCTCGAAATCACTGATTTGCTAGACCGCAAACCGAAAGAAATGTCTGGTGGTCAGCGCCAGCGTGTTGCGGTAGGGCGTGCCATTGTCCGCAAACCGGATGTGTTCCTGTTCGATGAACCGCTTTCCAACCTCGATGCCAAGCTGAGGGTTTCGATGCGAGTCAAAATTGCCCAGCTTCACCAATCCCTCAAAGAAGAAGGCAACCCGGCAACCATGATTTACGTCACCCATGACCAAACCGAGGCGTTGACGCTGGGAGACCGTATTTGCGTATTGAACCAAGGCCAAATCATGCAGGTCGACACACCGGCAAACCTCTATAACTTCCCGGCCAATAAGTTCGTGGCCGGCTTTATCGGTTCGCCAGCCATGAACTTGGTGGATACTGCGTTGCGCGAACAGGACGGCAACTATTACATTGAAATGGCCCCGGGGCAGCAAGTGGTGATTCCATCGAACAAAACCCACGCTCTCAAGCAACATACCGATAGCAAAGTATGCTTCGGGATCCGCCCTGAACATATCAGCATTGCCAAAAACAAAACGGATCTCAATGTGATTGAGGGTAAGTTGGCGGTGGTCGAAAATATGGGTAATGAAAAATACCTACACTTCCGGGTTGGTGCGAATGTCATTATTGCCCGTGTGTCCTGTGTAGATATTTCCACCTCAGATATCGGTAAGAGTTTTTATTTCAACTTAGATACCAGTTTCTGCCATGTATTTGATGGCGAAACAGATGAGAATATATCGCTATAAATAAATAATTTAAAAGAAAGGGAGTTAGACACTCTCTTTCTTTTGCCTCTCAGCAATAAAATTAAAGTATTTAATCAATTAGCCTAACTCCCATATTTTTTATTCGCAGCTTATAACTTATAAATAGCCGCGAAGGTTCACTTATTGGCATGGGCTACGCATTATCAATTTTAAGCGGCTTTATCATTCACCCCCAATGAGAAAAGGATCCAACATGGCAAATGCCCGTCCCCTACCCCAGGCTTTTCAATGGCTAACCTGTAAACACATTCGCCCAAGCGGTTGGCTAGCCGAGCAAATGCAATTTGACCTCAACCAAGGCTTTGTCGGTCACCTTGACCAACTGGTGCCAGAGCTTATCACCGAAGATGATATTTATGGCGAGCACCGCAGAACCCTCGCAGACAAAGCCAAGGACGTCGGGTCTATTGCCCAAGATACCGACTGGGAGGTGCAATACCTGTGGTGGAACGCCGAGACCCAGTCCAACTGGTGGGATGGGTTTGTCCGCCATGCCATGTTGGTCGGCACCGAAGAGCAGCAAATCAAAGTCCACCGCTATATCGACCATATCCTTTCAACCCAAGATGACGATGGCTATATCGGAATCTATGCCCCTGACTTGCGCTATCAGGCGAAAGGCGAGAACGGCGAATTGTGGGCACAAGCCGCTCTATTCAGGGTGCTCATCGCCTACTACGAAATGACCCAGAACCAAGATGTGCTCGATAGGGTGATCAAAGCAGTCGAGCGAACCATGTCGGCATGGCCAATCAATGAAAGCAAACCTTTCGATGTCACCGAATCCTATGCGGGTATTGGCCATGGTTTGGTATTTACGGATGTGCTAGACAGGCTCTACCAGCTTACCGGCAAGCAGCAGTACCTCGACTACGCCCATTTCCTCTACCGAGATTACTGCCGTTACCCACTGTGCGATATCGACATCCAGCTCGATGCATTGCTTGACCCGGATTACCGCTACCAAGGGCATGCCGTCCACACCTGGGAGCACCTCCGACCGCTGTTAACTGCTTACTTCGCCACCGGTAGTAAAGATCTCAAGGCAGGCCTTGAAGCCTTTGTCGGCCGATTGCCGGATTACCTCACCCCATCGGGCGCTCCTATTGGTGACGAATTTATCTTGGGCAAACAGGCCAATGCCACCCAAGTCGGCTATGAGTATTGCTCTATCCATGAGTTACTCGATGGGTTTACCCACATGCTACAAAAAACCGGCGAGTTCAGCTGGGCCGATCATATTGAAAATATGCTGTTCAATGCCGCGCAGGGTGCCCGCCACCCGGACGGAATGGGGATTGCCTACCTGAAAACCGACAACTCTTACTCAATGCTCGGCGAAGCCGGTGTCCACAGCGATGGCTGTACAGCCCATGAGGTCCAAACCCGCTATAAATATTCCCCAACCCACCAGGAAGCTGCAGTCTGCTGCGTCCCTAATGCCGGGCGAATCTATCCGTACTACCTCAAAGCTATGTGGATGCAACAAGAAGGCACCATCATCAAGCCACTATACGGACCAAATGAGTTTACAACCGAAATCAACGGCAAGCGCCTGACGATTTCCGAGCAAACCAACTACCCTGCCGACCATAGTATCGTGTTGCTGTTTTCTGCCGACACACCGGTCCAAGCAACACTGCGCTGCCGCCTGCCGGGTTGGGCTAAAGGGGTCAGTGTCAAAGGGGCTAATGTCGAACTGGGTGAAGGCTGGTTCGAGATAAGTGAAAAGTGGCAGGGACAAAGGATTGAAATCCAGTTCAATACCCAGCCGCAGCTATGTACTGACAACTTGGGCGACCATTACTTCCGCTACGGTCCGTTGGTTTACGGCTTGCCGATCAAAGCTCTCGAAACCATCGACAAACAGCTGCCTCTTGCGCCATTCCAAGAGCGCTGCTACCAGACGGAAAATGGTTGGCTGCCGATTGAACTCAACCACAACCCTCACACAGAACTGGCCAGTCACGAGGTAACAGCTGCCCTCCCTTGGGGGCACTGCATTCCGCTCCGTACTAACCTCGGATACCAAGGACAGCACTTTGTCCTGCAACCTATGGCCGCGCATATCTTGCGTCAGGTCACTTTCAAACCAAAGGCATGGTAACGCGACATGGATACGAAAACGCTCACAGTCAGCATAATTTGCGGTTCGGTATTGGCAACACTTTCTCTATGGGTAGCGGATTATAGCCTGGCGGCATTGGGCAGTTTGGCGGCATGCTGTACAACCCTTGCCTACCTACCTCAGGTCATCAAGATTATCCGCTCCAAAGATACTCAAAGTATCTCATTGCACATGTATGCGCTGATGGTTTTCGGGGTCTTTTGCTGGTTTATCTATGGCATGAAGGTCAATGACACCCCTGTGATGCTAGCCAATGCAATTACCTTGCTGCTATCAATGGTGATTCTGGTTATGAAACTTAACGAACGCCCACAGTAAAAATAAAAAAGGCCTGCACGAGGGCAGGCCAAGATTTGCTAACAAGTAGCTAGGTAGTCACAGCTTGTTATATTTCGGCAATGCTCTTCGAGCACTTACATCTTTTCAGTAAAGGTACGGGTGATCACATCCTGCTGCTGCTCTTTGGTCAGCGAGTTGAAACGTACCGCATAGCCAGATACCCGGATCGTCAACTGCGGGTATTTCTCAGGGTGCTCAACAGCATCTAGCAACATGTCACGGTTCATCACATTAACGTTCAGGTGCTGCCCACCTTCAACGCCTACCCCATGCTCTCCCGCTTCATGATGGAAATAGCCATCCATCAGCGCTGCCAAGTTTTGTTTCTGGGTTTCGCCATCTTTACCCAGTGCATTTGGCACAATCGAGAAGGTGTATGAGATACCGTCTTTGGCAAAGGCAAATGGCAGTTTAGAAACAGACGTCAACGAGGCCACGGCCCCTTTCTGATCTCGGCCATGCATCGGGTTGGCACCAGGAGCAAACGGCATACCGGCACGGCGGCCATCTGGCGTATTACCGGTTTTTTTGCCGTATACCACATTTGATGTGATAGTCAGGATAGACTGGGTTGGCGTCGCTTCACGGTACATGCTCATCTTCTGAATCTTCTTCATGAAGCGCTCAACCAGATCACAGGCAATATCATCGACCCGAGCGTCATTGTTGCCGAATTTCGGGTAGTCGCCATCGATCTCAAAATCCACCGCCAAGCCGTCTTCGTCGCGGATAGGCTTCACCTTGGCAAACTTAATCGCAGCCAGCGAGTCGGCAACCACCGACAAACCGGCAATACCGCAAGCCATAGTGCGTTTAACATCTCGGTCCATAAGAGCCATCAAAGACGCTTCGTAGCTATAGCGATCGTGCGAGTAGTGAATGATGTTCAATGCAGTAACATACTGAGTCGCTAACCAGTCAAGCATGACATCAAAACGTGGCATTAGGGTGTCGAAGTCCAGCACATCATCGGCAATCGGGGACTGTTTCGGCCCTACCTGAGCTTTCGACTTCTCATCAATACCACCATTGATGGTATACAGCAGCGCTTTTGCCAAGTTTGCACGTGCGCCAAAGAACTGCATGTCCTTACCGACAATCTGCGGGCTGACACAACAGGCAATGGCATAGTCATCGTTGTTGAAGTCAGGGCGCATCAAGTCATCATTTTCATACTGCAGCGATGAGGTATCGATAGACACTTTCGCCGCATATTTCTTGAAAGCCTCAGGCAATTGCTCTGACCATAGCACCGTCATATTTGGCTCGGGTGCCGGGCCCATGTTGTATAGCGTATGCAGGTAACGGAAGGTGGTTTTGCTGACCAGGGTACGACCGTCGACACCCATACCAGCCATGGCCTCAGTAGCCCAGATAGGGTCGCCAGAGAACAGTGAGTCGTAATCTGGTGTACGAAGGAATCGCACCATGCGCAGCTTCATAATGAAATGGTCCACCAGCTCCTGAGCCTGTGACTCATTAATCACCCCATTGGCCAAATCCCTTTCGATGTAGACATCGAGGAAAGTCGAGGTACGGCCTAGCGACATCGCCGCGCCGTTTTGTGATTTCACCGCGGCCAAGTAGCCGAAATATGTATATTGGATTGCATCTTGGGCTGACGTGGCTGGCGTCGACATATCAATGCCATATTTCAGGCCCATGGTACGGATATCTTCCAGCGCCTGAATTTGATCGGCAAGTTCTTCACGCAGGCGAAGGGTTTTCTCAAGATCTTGGCCTTGCTCAAGGAATGCCTGGGTAGATTTTACTTGCTCTTGCTTGTCTGCCTTGAGGAAATCAATACCGTAAAGGGCGATACGGCGATAGTCACCGATGATTCGGCCACGACCATAGGCATCAGGCAGACCAGTAATAATACCGGATTTACGACAAGCCAGAATATCCTTGGTATAGAGATCAAAACACGCTTTATTGTGGGTCTTGCGATATTCGGTAAAGGTTTTTTCTACCATAGGGGCAAGCTGGCGACCATATACCTCACAAGAGGTTTTCACCATGCGGATACCGCCATTAGCAATGATCGCTCGCTTTAGCGGTTTATCAGTCTGCAGACCAACAATGGTTTCCAGATCTTTATTGATATAACCCGCATCGTGGGAAATGATGGTTGATGGTAGGTCGGTATCAAAGTCAATTGGCGCATGGGTGCGGCTTTCTTCTTTGATCCCCTCTAAAACACTATTCCAAAGCGCAGTGGTCGATTCAGTAGCGTCGGCAAGAAATGACTCATCGCCTTCATAAGGCGTATAGTTGGTTTGAATGAAATCACGGGTGTTGACCTCGGTTTGCCAATCGCCAGCGGTAAAACCTTTCCATGCTTGAAGCATTTCAGTAGTTGGAATAGTCATAGTTAATACCTAACAATAATCGTGTTCTGAAAGACTTTAATTGTTTAAAATCTGAAATAGGGACAAAGCAAAGCCTATAAGGCTATAAGGCTATAAGGCTATAAGGCTATAAGGCTATAAGGCTATAAGGCTATAAGGCTATAAGGCTATAAGGCTATTGATAAATAAAGACGGGCCTAAATACCCTGCCAGATATTATTAATAACATTATTTTCCAAACAGCTTCTTACACAAATCAGATGCAATTTGTTCGCTTCATCTTGATGACTGAATGGTAGGACAAATCACAGTATGATTGAAATGAATGGTTTTCATTTTTCAGATGCATAAAATGCATGTATATAACAAAAAACCAAGACAAAACCAATAATATCAAACACTTAAACACCTTGCAATGAAAAGGAAATCTTATATAACGCTTGATTTTTTTCTTTCCAACCTGTTTTACGGGTATTATCGGTTTCCAAATACAACAAAGCCTTTAACGAACAATATTGCTATGTCTGTTAAAGGCTTTAAAAGTAATACAGGTTAAACTGGACTAATAACCAAAACCAAAATCATCAGCTGAACTTTCACGTTCCATCTCAAAAATAAAGGCATCACGGCCGCTGTTGTATTGGAACCTGAAATCATCACCGTCTGGCATACCATCACAAATACCGAAATAGCTTTGGCCTGATTTACCCAACTGCCATGCTTTATCAAGATCACAATAATCCGCACGGCCCAATTCATAACCAACAGAGTATTTTTGCTCCGCAGCTATCAAATCCCCGTCCACCAATGAAGAGAGATCCCTCACCCGGTGGCCTTTGCGTGCATCTTGCTCGCCCAAAGACTGCCAATCATTGGCTGCGACATACGAGTCAACATAATTGGAGCTACAAGCACTCAAGGCCAGCACCATTGAAACGCCCAATAAGGCACGCATCCGTTTGTGGTTGTTCATCTATGAATATCCAAACTAGAAATCGTCAAAACACGCAAAGAGTAATTATGGCACAGGGAGGTAGGCTTTTGATATCGATGAAAGGTTTAGCAATGAATCAATAATAATGAAAGCTTTAAGCTGGGAGGTAAATAGAATGGCCGCTGCTAACAAATGCAGCGGCAATTAGCCTGTATTAGGCGAGGATAAGCAGTGGCGCTACCATCGATAGAGAAATAGCTGCAGAAAAGATAATCGCAAACGTCATTTTTTCGCTCATTTTATAACTTCCTTATGATGCGGGTGACAAGTCACTCAAAAACAAAACTTTTAAATGCATGTTATAACAACGTGCACCATAAAGATATATTCAATATATCACTTACAAAAAATCCTTGCCTTAATGTTCTGGCTCTAGCACCAACTTGCCGACAAACTTCTTGGCGAGGAAGTCTTCCTGTGCCTGGTGGATTTGCTCAAGCGGATAGGTGTTCGAAACCACCGGCTTGATTTCACCGGCTTCAATGTAGCTCACCAGGTTTTCAAACACATGACGCTGTTGGTATGTACAGCCAAAGAAGCTCAGATCTTTGAGGTACAAAGTACGCACGTCTAGCTCGGTCAATGGGCCACCGATTGCGCCGGCTACCGCGTAACGACCGCCTCGGCGCAGTACCTCTGGCAGTTCCGGCCATTGCTCGCCAGCAACCAGGTCAAGCACCACATCAACAGCCATGGTGCCAAGCGATTCTATCAAGCTATCGCCACGGGCAATGGTGCGGTCAGCGCCCATCTCAAGCACTTGCTGATGCTTGTCAGCACCGCACACTGCAATAACACTGGCACCACGGCGCTTGGAAAGCTGCACAGCTGCCGCCCCTACCCCACCAGAAGCACCTGTCACCAACACCACATCACCGGCTTTTACATTGGCACGGTCGACCATATTTTCTGCGGTTGAGAATGCACACGGGAATGAAGCCAGCTCGACATCGGTCATATTGCTGTTGACGGTAAATGCTTCTTGCGCCAACGCTTTGGTGTACTCAGCAAAGCCACCATCGCACTCAGAGCCGAAGGTGATACAACGGAAAGATTCATCGGTGTGCGGGTGCTGCTGCATGGCACGAACCATCACTCTTTCACCGATACGAGACGAATCAACTTGTGAGCCTACCGCCACAATATGACCGGCAACATCTGCGCCCTGGATGCGCGGGAAGGTGAGCGGGATCCCCCGACCAGCTAGCATCCTGATCATCAATGGTGTCAAAACCGCCTGAACCACCGGCATTGGTGTCAGCCGTCACTTGCTTGGAGTACCAGCCAATACGGGTATTGATGTCGGTATTGTTCACCGCACAGGCACCGACCTTGATCAGCACTTCGTTCTCGGCCAGCTCAGGTAACGGTAAATCGTTACGTAGCTCCAGTTTATCCAAGCCACCATGCCCGGTTAGTACCACACCTTTCATCGTCTTTGGCAATGAAGTTGTCATTACAGTCTCTCCCACATCGTTCAGAACGCCTTTGGCTTTGATCCAAAGAATATTTGATCCAAACAATAATAGGGCTAGTCGATTTAACCAAACGAATAAAATTAACCTATAGATTTAGTATTTCTAAATCTATAATGTTTCTCATGCCGTTTCCCTGCTGAGAGATGGCCTGCCTTTACTCTCCACAAAGAAGACGTTGAAATGGACACGCTGCTAGATCTAGAGTTGTTGAGAACCTTTGTTGCCGTCGCTGAAACTGGCGAAATCAAGCTTGCCGCCGAGCGGGTGTACCGCTCCAGCGGTGCTGTCAGCATGCAGATGAAGCGCCTGCAGGAGCTAACGGGGTGCGAGTTGCTGATCCGCAGCCACCGGGGGGTTGCCCTGACCGATGTCGGGAAAGTCTTGCTCAACCGCAGCCAGCAGATGCTGGCCCTCAACAACAGCACTCTTGCCAGCCTTAGCGGCAAAGATATCTCAGGCCAGCTGACCTTCGGGATCCCCACCGATTATGCCGCCGACTTTACCCGCCACTTTATGCCGCTATTACAAGCGAAAATGCCCAACTTGGCCGCTAAAGTGGTATGCGATAGAAGCCGGCACCTTAGGAAAAAGCGCCAAGCCGGCACCGTTGATATTGCCATTGTCGCTGGTGAACCCGGGATCAAGGATGGCATGCCGCTGTGGAGCGAATCGATCAACTGGGTGAAATCACCCAAGTTGGCGCTGAGCGCAAATCAAGCCGTGCCCATCGCCCTGTTTGACGGCGATTGCCTGATCCGCGATCTGACACTTGCAACACTCGAAAATGCCGGCATCCGCTATGACATTGTCTTTACCAGTCCGGTTCTCGATAATATTGCCGAAGCGGTCTATAACGGCCTTGCCATCTCATTGCTGCCCGAATCTCTGCAAAAATTCGGCCAGACCCAGCAGGTGTTACCGACAGAGCCGTTCCACGATATATTTACCCTGAACGAGCGCCTGAGCTTCAACCTGATCTATGCCCAAGGGCAACACGAGCATACGATAAAAACCATTTCTACCTGCTTCCTCCATGCCCACCAGCAACTACAATCAGTATCAACCTAATGTTCTCGCCAAAATGTAGGGAAGGTGGTGTGAAAACGGGAAGGGCAGAAATAAAAATGCCCAGCCGAGGCTGAGCGAAATTTGCGAGTGTCCAAATCAAGACACAATTAGCGAGTCAAATTCTAGCAAGTAGATACAGGTAAACATTGTATCTGCATTCATCATAGCCACAGTTTCCTTAACCAAAACTGGCACGACTACGTTAATTTTAGTTCATCTCTCATATTTGAGACTGGTCGGACGTCACTGCAAGTGAAAACCTATTCATCTCACCCATTTCGGCTCAGTGCTAGCTATAAAAAACAAATAGATAAAATCACTAATATGCCTCTAACACCCATGCCTTTAACAACAGTGTATGGCTTTGTACTGGGTTATTGAGCTGACACTGCCCAATCGATAGAATCCGCTGCAAATCAATAAAACAGCGTATTTTATGAAAAAACTGATCCCAGCCCTTCTCCTGCTCTGCCCGCTCAGCAGCTATGCCAGCAGCCAACCCATTACCCACGAAATTGGGGTGCGTTTAGGTGGGGGAGGCATGTATAACAATAGCCACACTGACGGCGATGCCGGCTTCACTTTCGAGCTTGGCTACAACTACCACTTCAACCGTTACTTCTCGCTCGACACTGGCTACTTTGCCAATAGCGGTGGTCTGAGCTATTTCGGCACACTGGGTTTCACCAAATCAGTTTCAAGTTACAGTGGTGGGTTACTGGGTCTTAAGGCTGAATACCCCATCACCCGTTTTACCAATATCTATGCTCGAGGCGGTATTAACTACGCAGCGGTCGATATTGATACCCGCCATAGCAAAGGCAATTGGCACACCCGCACCGAGCGTGGAGTCTCGCCCTATGTCGCCCTTGGTACCGAGCTAGCCCTTGGCCAGCACTTCGGCATCAGTGCAGAGTACCAACGCATCGAACTGCCCAATAGTTTCAGTAGCAACCATTACTTACTTGGACTAAATTTCAAGTTTTAACAACAACATACCGCTCGCAATTAGGCTTTTGCTTTATAGTTCATTCGAATTTTTAGAACAAAAGGCTCAACATTGCCTGATGTTGTTCTCGAGCCTTGCTGCCTATTCTGTATCCAACAACACAGGACAGTTACCGGCACCAGGGTTTGCCGACAAATTCGAGGACAACATGATGAACACTTTACTTAACAAAACACTCTCGTCATCAACCAGTTTTGCTCCATTAGCATTGCGTGTACCGGCAGGGATCACTTTCATGGCCCACGGCGCTCAGAAATTATTCGGCTGGTTCGGCGGCTACGGCTTGGAAGGCACAGGTAAGTGGATGGCATCCATCGGCTTGGAGCCAGGATATATGATGGCACTGATGGCTGGCGGCGCAGAATTCTTCGGCGGCTTGTTTATCCTACTGGGGCTGCTTACCCGCCCAACGGCGCTGGTACTGGCTGTGACCATGCTGGTTGCCATTGTTACCGTGCACTTGGACAAGGGCTTGTTCATGTCCAACGGTGGCTACGAGTTTGGCCTCGCACTACTGGCAATGTCTGTCTCGCTGCTGATTTCAGGGGCAGGCCGCTTGGGTGTTGATAACTGGTTGCTTTCACGTACCGGTCCACAAAAACGTGAAGCTATCGCTTGAACCGCTTCCGAACGGTTAACCCATATAAAAACGCCCCTCATCTCTACGATGAGGGGCGTAAATATATAAAATCTCATTCGTGGTATTAAATACTCTCACCCGCTTTCAGGCGACGAAGCAATGCTTTCACCTCCGCCCTGCCGGCTTCAGATTTGCAAAGGCTCGCAGGTGACACCAACCCCAAGGCGATGTTCTCGGTATGCAGCCAATCATCGGCTGTTGCACGGTCGCCAAAATAAGCCAAAGCGTCATCGTATAGCGCATCGGGGATCTGTTGTTTGTCCATTCACCTTCTCCTTACCGGTCACTCAGCTCTCATTATTAAACTAGCCTGATTTCATAACAGCATCAGTTAGCGATATCACAATTGACCGACAAAAGTGAAAACCATACTCTTATAGCCAATTAAGATAACGACAAAAACAACAAGCCCAACCTCTAGCTGGCTGCTTGCGTTTGCAACAAGGAAACCTGCATGAGCAACACCGTTGATTTAAGCCTGCTCATTGAGCGCATCTCTGCCGCAGATACCGACGAACAGCGTCAAATTTTCAATGAACCCGAGATCCAACAACTCGAAGCCGGTGCCCTCGCCACCTTGTTCGAAGCCCTGCCGCTCGATGAGCGTATGGAGCTGTGGCGCCAGCTTCCGCTCAACGATCACGTCGATGTACTTACCGCGATGCGCGGTGACACGCGGGAATGGGTGATCCAATCATTAAGTGATACCGAACTTGATCTCGTACTCGGCAAACTCGACAACCTGTCATTGATTGAATGGGCCGACTCGCTGCCCGAAGACATTATTGAGCGGGCGATTGAAAAGCTCAGCAAAGAAGATATCGAGCTGTTCGACCGCGCCAACCAATACGATGACGACCAGATCGGCCGTTACGCCAACCCCAAGGTACTGTCACTGCCGCAGGGGATTTCAGCCAAACGAGCCAAGGTTCTGCTGGAGCGTTACGGTTACCAATACCCCGCTTCCATTTACGTGGTTACCCGCGATACCAAGTTTGTCGGTACAATTAACTACCAGCAGCTGGTCGAGGCAGAGCCGCTGACCAAATTGAGCAGCCTGGCCGATACCGACACATTGGTCTTGGAAGATGACGCCTCACTGGCCGAAGCCGTAGAGGCGGTAGAGCACAGCCAGCAGATCAGCCTGCCGATTGTTGACGAGAACTTCGCGTTAATTGGCGAGATTGATACCCACCTTGCGCTTGAGCTGATGCGGGAAAACTATGAAAGTACCCTGATGGCCAATGCCGGTATGAGCGAAGAAGATGACCTTTTCGCCCCGGTTACCAAAAGTGCCAAAAAGCGTGCGGTATGGCTCGGCATCAATCTCATCACCGCCGTGCTAGCATCGATGACTATCAGCTTATTCGAAGATGTGATTGCCCAGGTGGTCGCACTGGCTATTTTGATGCCAATCGTCGCTTCAATGGGTGGCATTGCCGGTAGCCAGACCCTAACCCTGATGATCCGCGGTATGGCGCTCAATCAGGTCACCGCCGGTAACCGTCGCTCATTACTTCGCAACGAGCTGGGCATAGGCTTTCTCAACGGGGTGCTGTGGGCGGTATTGATCGGCTTGATGGCAGGGCTTTGGTTCCAGTCGCCAATTATCGGCGTGATTATAGCAGTCGGTATTGTGGTCAATATCATCACCGCCGCCCTGTTCGGCGTAGTGATCCCTGTGGTGCTCGACAAGCTCAAGCTTGACCCGGCGCTGGCCGGTTCGGTGATCCTCACCACGGTGACCGATGTGGTCGGCTTCTTCGCCTTCCTCGGCACAGCTAAGATGTTGCTTCTATAGCGAGCAACAGCAACAAATATCTAAAATATTAGCCATTATAAGCTTCTGCTTATAATGGCTTTTTTATCAGAAGCTCATCTTACTCGCTATATCTTTCTCGCCGTGTCTTGATCAACAATCTCGCGTATTGCTGCCAGCAATGGGTGTTGATCGGTGTATTTCTTGCCGTAGTGAAGGTTGAATTCATAATCAAAGTCATCAGGGTTCAACCCCTGATTATGCTGGATCAGGGTTTCCAGTTTATCCAATCCCTTGGCGACTTTGGCCTCTGGCGTCTCTGCCTGCTCATATTCATCCCACAATGCCAGGATATGCTGTTGCATGATATCAGTTAGCGGGGCAATCAAGGTCTGCAGATCCAAACGCTCCTGATGGGATTTGTCGGTATTCGGATCTTGATCGACCGCCGCAATATCACCGGAAATCGCTTCACCCAAATCATGGATCACACACATCTGCATCAACTTGGCATGATTAATTTCTGGCATTTCCCGCTCGAACAGCATCGCCATTAAACACAAGCGCCAGGTATGCTCTGCCGTGCTCTCTTTTCGGCCTTGGGTTGTATGGGCACTTCTCAGCGTGTCCTTTAACTGCTCCGCTTGTCGCAGGAAATCCAATACCCCCAACATCTCACTTGGCTTCATCAAACTGTCACCTGCCTTTAAGAACTCATTAATCCAACAGTCATAAATCGTACTAATAATACTATCCAAATCACACGTGTACACGTGTTCATAACCCGACATTGTTCTCTTGGGCAAGCCCATCAAGAGATCATTATCAACACGTTACAGAGTGTCAAATTCCCCCCTAACGGAGACCCTGTATGCTACGTCAGCATCGCTTACAAAGGCTCGTTGATCGTGCCAAGAATAAACCATTGTGTATCGCCCACCGTGGTGCCAGCGGCCACAAACTCGAAAACACCTTGGAAGCCTTTGCCTATGCAGCCAGGTTGCATGCCGAGATGTGGGAAATCGACGTCCGTCTGACCTCAGATGGCGTGTGTGTTGTCAGCCATGATGACAACCTTATGCACACCGCTGGTATTGATGCCGATATTTCTGCGATGACCTTTGCCGAGCTGCAAAGCCACAGCCTATTCAATGGTGAGCAAGTACCTACTTTTGAACAAGTACTGGCGCTTGCCATTGAGACCGGCTGCGGGCTGTATATCGAGCTCAAGGGCGAAGGTGCAGGCGTCGAGGTACTGCGTATCCTAGAACAACAGCCAGCACAAAATAACGGCATTGAGATCGGCATCGACATTGGCATCGGTAGCTTCATTCCGGAGTGGGTTGCCGAGCTGGATAGGCTCGACTGCCCTTACCCGCTATCGGTACTGGTTCGCGTTGGCGATTGCCCGTTTGAGCAGGCTGAAAAAGCCAAAGCTGATATGATCCACCTTTGCTGGGAGCGGGCATCCGATACCCCGCATGAATTCCTTACCCCAGAGCTGATCGCTAAAGCGCAATCGCTCAACCTGCCGATCGTGATCTGGCATGAGGAGCGAGCAAGTGAAATCGAAAAGCTGCTCACCATGCCAGTTATCGGTATTTGTTCTGACTTGCCAGAGCTGATCACCGGTTACCGCCCAGATGACAGCAACCCGATTGAATTGGTGCTGCACCGTGGTGCCAATGACGTGGCACCGGAAAATACCGAAATCAGCGCCGTGATCGGTTATCGCATGGGTGCTAACGTGATCGAGCTGGATCTCAATACCAGCAGCGATGGCGAACTGATGGTGATCCATGACCTTACTGCCGATCGCACCACCGACTTGCAGGGACCAATTGAGTCGCTAAGCAGCGAGCAGCTGAGCCAGTGCGATGCCGGCAGCTGGTTTGCGCCAAGCTTCAGCCAGCAAAACGTCAGTCGTTTTTCAGATTTCCTCGGCCTCGCCAAAGAATATGACGGTGAGCTATATGTCGAGTTGAAGCAAGCCGATGTCGATCAGGTCATCCAGCAAGCCCTTGCCAGCAATGCGCTTTCGCGTTGCTTTTTCTGGAGCTTCAATAGCGAATACCTCGAGCAAATCAGCCAGCGCTATCCCGACGCCAAACTGATGAAGCGCCGCCAGGATTTTGATTCATTGAGTGCGTTGATCGCCGCTGGAAAGCCTACCATTATCGAATATGACTACCTTATCGATGATTTGAACGAATTCAGCCAGTGCCGCGATGCAGGTATCCAGGTGATGCTCCGCTACCCCGGGCAAGATATTGAAAAATGGGTCGAGCTCATCGAGCTACAGCCTGATAGGGTCAACATCGACCACCCTTTTGCTTTTGCCAGGGCCTATGAGAAGTGGTTATCCCAAACTAAAGGTCAAAAGCAGGAGCACAGACTAAAACAGGAGCAAACTGCTTGAGCACCACCAAGTTAAAACAAGTCACCTCTGTCGATGTTGCCAAGGCGGCTGGGGTTTCCCGCGCCGCCGTTTCACGGACCTTTTCCAATAACGGCTATGTGTCCGAGGCCACCAAAGAGAAAGTCCTCGCCGCAGCGAAGGCGCTGGGCTACCGGGTCAATCACCTGGCTCGTAGCCTCAACCGCCAGCGATCCGATCTGATTGGCTTGGTGGTTGCCGATATGGATAACCCATTTCGCAGCCAACAGGTGAACGACTTGAGCGAGGCGATCCTTGCCAACAATCACCGCCCTTTGCTGATCCCGACCGCCAAAGGACGAGACAGCTCACAGGTGATAGACATGTTGCTGCACTACAATGTGTCAGGGGTCATCATTACCTCTGATACCCCGCCAGCAACCATCTTTGAGACCTGTGCGGCGAACCAGGTACCCGTAGTGCTGATCAACAAGCAAGACAAGCACCCTCATGTTGATCGGGTACTGTGCGATAACGCTGGCGGTATCCAGCTGCTTTGGGAAGCATTTGCCGAGAAGCAGTGCAAGCACATTGCAGTGGTGAGCTCAGCAGCCAGTTCTTACAGCATCCGCAAGCGGGAGCAGTTGTTTTGCCAACACGCTGAGCAAATGGGCATCCGTGTTGATGTGATTTATGCCCCTAGCCATTGTTATCAAGGCGGGCTGGAAGCCGCTGAAAAGCTATCGGCATTTGAGCCTCAACCCGACGGTGTATTTTGCACCAATGACTACCTTGCCCTCGGCCTAATCGATGGCCTGAAGGACAAAACCGGCAAGCATGTGATTGATGACATGTTCATTGCCGGATTTGATGACATGCAACAAGCCAGTTGGAAAAGCTACCAACTAACAACCATAAAACAAGCCACCGACGAGATGGCGACCCAATCAGTCGAATTGCTGATCAGCCGCATTCAACATCCCGACCAAGCAGCGCGAACCTGCTATCTGGGTGTCTCCCTGATCCGCCGACAATCACTGTAATGGAATAACAATGAATAACGACTTACAACAACGCTATACCTTTGCCTGCCAACTTGCCAAAGAAGCAGGCGCGCTTGCCCACTCCTACCAAATGAAACTGGTGGAAGAAGGCTTAGATATTGATGTAAAAGGCCGCCAGGACTTTGTCAGCGTAGCTGATAAAGAAACCGAGAACTTCATCCGCCAGCAGCTGAGCCAGCACTACCCGCAAGATGGTTTCCTGGGCGAAGAGAGCGGCGAATCCAGCTCAAGCGGCACAGGGACATGGGTCGTCGACCCGATAGACGGCACTACCAACTTCTTGCGCCAACAGCCAATGTGGTGTGTATCCATCGCCTACATGGTGGATGGCGAGCCGGTGATCGGGGTGATTTACGACCCTTGCCATGACGAGCTGTTCTCGGCACAGGCAGGAAAAGGCGCTTGGTTGAACGACCGCCCTCTAAAAGTTAACCAGGGTGATAATGCCCTTGTTGGCTTGGTGAACCTTGGCTATTCGGCAAAGATGCCGCTGGAAAACTACCTGGCAACCATGACCCGTTTGTTAGAACACGGTATCGAGCATCGCCGCCATGGCTCCGCCGCGCTGGGCCTTGCCCATGTGGCCGCAGGGCGCTTCGACGGCTACCGCGAAGACTTTATCAATGCCTGGGACATCATGGCGGGTATCGCCATTTTACGTGAGGCCAAAGCCAACGTCAGCTTCAACCGCGTTGAGGGGGGCTATGCCATCCAAGCCTCGATCCCGGCACTGTCCGACTTGCTCAAGGGTTAACAACGTCACCTGCGCGGCTGCCCTTCCCTAGAAGCAATCCGGTAGCCGCTGCACCCCTTCATTGCTTCAGGTCCCGCTTACACATGAAAAGAATATCCACACTCAGCCACCAGCAAAGCTTGTGGCTGTTCAGCCTCGTGCCGTTTATATGGGGCATGCTAACGGCAACAACCAATTTACTGGTTCCCTATTTAAAAGATGTCTACTCGCTCACTTATACCCAGTCGATTTGGGTCCAGGTCATTTTCTCCTCAACACCTCTTATCGCCAGCCTGCCAACGGCAATGCTAATTGGCCGGGTCGGCTTCAAAACCAGCTTGCTGCTCGCCCTCGGCCTATCGGCTATTGGCTGCGCCGTGGTATTAATGGCAGGGAGCTTCGCCTCATACAGCCTGACCCTGTTCGCTATTGCAGTTATCGCCGTTGCAGTAACTGCCTTGCAGGTGGCGGCCAACCCCATCATCGCCGACATTGGCCCAGAATCTGGCACATCGCAGCGGCTGACCTTCAGCTCCACCATCAATGCCCTTGGGGTCACCCTCGCCCCGATGCTCGCGGCAGGGTTCTTGTTCCGGGAATATGAGCAGACTATGGCCGAGCAAGCCAGCAACCTCTTGGTGCCTTTCCTCGCCCTCGCTGCTACCATCACAGTTATCAGTATTGCCCTAGCCAGGCTTCCCATCACATATCCTGCCACTCCCAACTCTCCACAAAATCAGAACCAGACGAAAAGCCAGCTAATCAAACACCGCCATTTCTGGCTCGGCGTGCTCGCGATATTTTGTTATACCGGCACGGAAGTCAGCACCGGGACATATCTCATTAGCTACCTGAGCCATGCTGGCGGAATGAGCTTTGCCGAAGCGAGCCGTTTCATTGCAATGTACTGGGGCGGGGCAATGCTGGGACGGCTTGTCGGCACATTCCTGTTCCTCAAGATCAGTGCGCGCAAAACGCTCATTTTCAATGCACTGCTGGCTGGCGGCTTTACCCTCACCGCCATCATGCTGCCGGGCAGAACCAGCGGGCTATTGCTGGTCGCTCTCGGCCTATGTCACTCCATTATGTATCCGGTGATTTTCTCGCTGGCGGTCAAAAAGCTAGGCGGCGATATGGCAAAAGCAACCGGTATATTGGTCATGGCCGGCTGCGGCGGCGCGGTCCTGCCCTTCGTTCAGGCGCTTCTGGCTGACAGCTTCTTTATCGCCGATACCTTCTGGCTGACATTTAGCTGTTACCTGGTCATCGCCTTCTTTGCCATCAAGGGCTACCAGCCTAAGCCTTGTGAAGAAGATGTGGTGCTTAAAGAGGCAGTTTAAGTGTCGCGGTAAGATTAAGCGGCTGGTCGTTGAACGATAAGATGCTGGGATCTAAGCGAGGCTTAGGTCCCTTTTTCTTTGATAAATAAAATTTAGTTAAACTAATCGTTTAACTATTTATCCGTTTCTAAATGACGTGCAACGACTACAGCTATTATCTTGCTCGACTGAAGTGCATTTCATAAGGTCAAACTTAGTAGTAAAAAAGCCCTTCGTTGGTTAACTAAGGGCATAATTACTTTCTATTATTTCATTCTCAATTTGAAAATGAGATAGAGAAACATTTTAATGAGTTATATCTGACAAGTGCTTTTTCTTTGTTTTATAGAGTATTTTTGAAGAAAGCTGTCTTATTAATTTCTTCGTGTTCTTATTATTCATTGTTTTTTCAGTAAAAAAATATTATTACATGAATTGCATTTATATTTTGCCGAATAGAACAACCTCTCTTTGAAGCTTCTTTTTACCATTACTAATTGTTTGTTTTCGCAGCAGTTCATTTTGATAAATATGGCTCCACGTTTACTGATGTAACGTAAACTTCCCTTACTTAGTTACAGTGTGAAATATATTATTACAAGAGGTAATATAACTTATGGTTATGGATGATTTAGCTTTAAGTTATATTAAATATGGAATTTATAGGACAGAAAAATAACCGGCTGATTTTAATCATTTTTTAATTTAAATCAATACCTGCGCACTTCGAACACGTTGCATTTATCTGAAATTAAAGCAATCCCTCGCCCCCTAAATATGTAACAACTGAAAACCCACAAACATTCATTATTTCTTTCTCGATTAAATACTGAGGGCGCTGAATAGCTATACAATACTCAAGCTGCGTAGTCGGAGCATGGGATACCCATTAATATAAGACACGGAAATTAAGCCAATAAAAAAGGGATCTAACAAACGTAGATCCCCTTTCATTTCTCACCCTAGGCGAACCGCCCCGCTTTTACTTCACAATGTTCTGAGCTGTCGCGTAGAAGTCACGTGCCCTTGCCCAAACGCCGTTTGGATCTTCACCTTTACACAGGGTCAATAGATGCGGCAACAGCTGCCCGGCGAAATCTTCGCTACTTTCTTTTGGCAGTACTGTCGGTAGGTGATCCACCGCCTGCACGTATAGCCCGCTAACATCCGATTCGATAATCGGCTTTGAAAGCTTGGTGCTCTGATTGTAGATACGGATTGGGTTATCCGGGTTGTTCGGATCGCAGCTGACATCGCTGACCATGCTCAGGCGTGGGTTATCACCCAGGCTTTCCTTGGTAATGAACGGAGGCGTGCCCTCGGCAAGGTAAGCACAGTTAACCAAGATGTCGTAGTCATTGATTGCAGTGAACGGGCCACCGGCTTTGGTTTCTTCGATATCCCAGCCGTCAGCGTCGATACCTAGCTCGGCAAATAGATCCAATGCACCACGGCCACAGCGGCCAAACTGACCGATAACCAATACCTTAGGCTTCTCTGACAGTGTTGCAACCTGCTCGCGCAGTACTGCTAGGTAATGGTCGCGATCTGGGTAGCTACCCACTGCGCCGAACACATCTTTACAGTGTAAATGGTGGATATAACCCGACAGGCCAATCGCTGCGCCAACATAGCCAGCCCAGTAACCGAAGGCACAAACACGCTTGCCCATTTCGTCTTGCAGGAACTCTAGGTCAAGAATTTGGCCGCCACCGGCATTGAAGCGGGATAAGATCTGCACAGCTTCATCCTGCCCCTTGAACGCATGGGCAAAGTAAATGTGCTGGTGCTTGAGCGGGAAGTCATCTTCAGCCAGCTCTTTCAAACCCAAGATATAAGCGTGATCCGGTGCGTCAGTCCAGCTATGGCCTGCCGCTAGCTCACAGCCCACATCAACATAGGCTTGGTCAGGGAAAATACGGGTATCGCTGCGCTCGACAATCACTGGGGCACCCGCATCAATCAGGGCTTTGGCTCCGGTAGGTGTCAATGCCGTGCGGTGCTCACCTACTTTTACTTCATCTCTTAGCCAAAATAGTGTGTTCATTTTCAATCCTTTTTTAAACGGTAGCTTGTAATAGCAATCGCTATTTAAGCGGTAACTGGGGTGGCTGCGGCCTGACGGCGCACCATCAAAACAATCAGTGCAACTTGCAATACGGCGGCCAATACAATGGTGTACGGGCTACGGGTGATTTCGGCAACCATGAAGCCGATGCTGGCGGTCACGCCAGTCAAAATAGCGTACGGGAACTGGGTGCGAACGTGGGAAACATGATCACATCCGGTCGACATCGAGCTTAGAATTGTCGTGTCTGAAATCGGTGATGAGTGATCCCCTAGCATGCCGCCACTTAGCGCGGCACCAATACAAATCAGCGGGTCGGCGCCCAGCGCACTGGCAACCGGTACCGCAATCGGGATCAGGATGGCGAAAGTGCCCCACGACGACCCCGTCGCTACCGAAATGAAGCTGCCGATAATGAAAATCAATGCAGGCAGCATAAACACCGGCAAGCGGTCATTCATCACCTGGCTAATATAGTCCCCAGTACCCAGAGACTTACAGATATCACCCAAGGTCCATGCCAATAGCAAGATAACCAAAATTAGCATGATCCGCTGCATTCCCGACACAAAAGTGTTGAAGGCTGTCGAGGCGGTCATAGTTTTGGTGTAGGCGTAGTAGGCAATCGCCGTTACCGAAGCAATCAGATAGCTGGTGCCAAGCGATGCTCGGATCACCGGGCCATTGATAGTGCCATGCAGATGGTAGTTATAAGTGAATAGTGCGATCAGCGAGCCGAACAGTACCGCCAGCGGCAATACAATCAGCGAGATACGGCCTGATTTCACCTGTTGGTCATTCTCAGGCTGTACGCTCACCTCAGCCTGCTGGCGCGCTTGTTGCTCGGCTTCGGCCATTGGCCCCCAGTCTTTTTTCAGCACCGCGTAGACAGGTACACTGAACAGTGCCAGCAAGGCATAGAGCTGGTAAGGGATCACCTGAAGGAAAGTCGCAAAGCCATCAACTGGCTGGCCCATGTTATCGAATGCGTTCTCAATCAGACCCTGCGAGTAGACACCCCAGCTGATAATCGGGATCAGCACACAGATTGGTGACGAGGTCGAATCGATGATAAATGCCAGTTTCTCCTTGCTCAGCTTGAGCTTGTTGTAAATTGGCGAGAACATCGGGCCAAGAATAAGCGAGTTGCCCGAGTCGGTAAAAAACACCCCGATCCCGGTTGCCCAGGTGGCGAGCTGGGCTTTCAATGGTGATGACACATAGCGGGTCGCCATGGTCGAAAACGCTGCCATACCACCGCTTTGCTCGACCAGGTAGATAAAGCCGGAAATAATGGTAATAACAATAATGATCTGTGCGTTGCTGCCCGATGCAAGCTGTGTGAACGGCCCATCAGACAAGAACATCAACGCAGTATCAACAGGGTGACCCTTGGTTAAGATCAGCATGCCGCTGATCACTGCAACGCCCAGGGCCAAAACAACATGCCGAGTGGTAAAGGCGAGTATCAGCGCCAGCACCGCGGGTACGATGGACAATAATCCGTAATCAGCCATTCGTAGACTTCTCCTATAAAAACAACATCAAGGTATTTGAGTATTTAGAGGAGGGGTGCAAGGAGCACGCGAGCGACAAAGGCTGTACGAAATCGGTAGGCGAACTTACCTGTTCGAAAACAAAAATTGCTGTAGCTCTCCATCCGGGTAGGCCCGAGATGACAGTGCTGCTCCTATTAAGAACAACCCCAGCAGTTTGGCTGACGACCAAAACCACTTCGGCATTGACTCCTTTCGCTTAGCTTCACCGGCTGTCGACCTTCACTAAACTACTCTTAGGCAATGCGCCTCTACGTTGCAGGCAGTGAATAACCACCCGCTTTGTATTGAATAAAACACAAAAACGCATAATCCAAATCAACTTGACGCCACAACGTGACAAAGATCACATTATATATTTTATTAAACACATGATTAACAAAACATTGAACTAGCAGTTACCAGGCTTGCAGCAACAATAACCACAATGGCTATTTTTTGCTTTCAGACGGTAAGTCTCTTATCAATATTTATCTGGAGTGGCTGTAACGTTGTCGGGAATAGACTGAGAGAGACCTGAGATGAAATCTAGATAAAGCGGCAAAGATGCAGGTTCAGGCTGCATATTTACCCAAAATTAGCCCAATTTACCTAAATAGAAAGAGTACAAATGATGTTGAGGAGGCGTTGGGGTCATATGTAACAGGCAAAAAAAATGCTGGCCTAAGCCAGCATTTTCTTCAAATAAGTTCGATGACTTATAGAGTAACTACGTTAGCAGCTTGAGGACCTTTTTGGCCTTGCTCTACGTCAAAAGAAACTTTCTGACCTTCAGAAAGAGTCTTGAAACCTTCAGAAGCGATAGCGCGGAAGTGTACGAATACGTCTGCACCGCCGTTCTCTTGAGTGATGAAACCGAAACCTTTTTCTTCGTTAAACCACTTAACGATACCAGTAGACTTAGACATGATCTGTCCCTTATGTAAATTCATTTAAACCGCCAACAATAGCGATCAGAAAAAATTGAATTATTAATGTTACGATAAATATAAGGGAAACAGTTAGATACAGTACGAAAACGTAGTTGTATCAGATGGTTTAACTTGTACTTGATGTTGCATTAAATAACTCTTCTCAAATTGAGCACGTGCATCATAACAGCTGGGCGGAAAATATACAGTGAATTTTTAGAAAAATTTCATATTTATTTCTAAAACGTTTATAACTTGTTCAGCAATCAAAGCCCTTCAGCATAATGTCTCCCCTCAACATTACATGCTGAGGGGGTGACCGTAGCAGGTAAACTCCACACGATTAGCACTCAAAGTGCATGCCATCATAACCAGTGATCAAGTTAAAGGGTGATGCACTGCATGCTGCTTCAAAAGCTTCATGGTTCCAACCTTGATCTGGGTTTATATGGGTTAGGTAGATAGGTGTTCCCATGTCTATTGACCCTTGGTTGTACAAGCGCTCAACGACCTCAGTCAAGGTTTGAAAGTTTAGGTGGGTATCCTTGCGTGTTCCACGTTCAGTTTCAGCACCGAAAGTCACCTCTAAGATCACGTTACCCACTGTACGTTTTGAAAGGTATTGCCACGTTTCATCCAGCCAATATCCGGTGTCTGTTGCGTATAGTACGCTGCGACCTTGTTTATCTTCGAAGAGGTAGTTAGCCGCATATTCATTTTCACCGAACGCCTGATGGTTCCCCTGCAAGGCAGTCACCGTCAATTCACCTACTTCTAAGGGTTCAAAAAAAGATACGGTATTGAAGACAAACGCATCTCTGATCATCGCCATTTCATGCGGTGGATGAAGCAGTGGCAGAAACTTCTCCATCAACCATTTATAGCACTCTAACGTCATATACATATTGGTAAGGTAGTGTTCCTTACATCCCTGAAGCCCCATCAACTTAGCGTCAAAAACTTCGGCAGGGCAAAAATGATCAGCATGTGAATGGGTGATAAATAGATGCTTGATAGTACGCATACTGAATGAATTGAACAGCATGTGCAGATGGTTATCAGGACCGCAATCAATTTGAATATCATCATTGATCCTGGCGCAGGCACGCAGACGATAGTTCTTATCTTTGTGATAATCGCTTAGCGGAGCTGGTATCTCATCTCCCCATACGTATGGGCACCCCTGTGCAGAACCGGTTCCTAAAAATCTAAATTCCATGGTCTCACTCCAAAAATTGGCCCGTTAGCTATTTCAAACCAATGGGCCTTTTCAGTATCAGGGGGAAATTAATTGGCAATCACTTTACGGGTAAAGTCATCAGCCATCAGTTTTTTGTAAGGAGCTGGGAACCACTTTACCCCGTACTTAAGTTGCTCGGCAGGGATCAATGACTCTGTTTGGTTCGCCAAAGTATTAGCAGGGAAGTTGCCAGAATTATCGGCAAGGATTTGCTGACCTTCCTGTGAAGCAAGGTAGTTAACCCAGAGTAAAGAAGCCGCTTTTTTACCACTGTTGTGCGCGATACCTACTGTATCACCGCCACCAGCCATACCCATTTCTGGAATATACAACTTCATTCGCTTGTTCATGGAACCGTTAGCCATTGCATTAACCAGGTCATCTTCCCATGCTGCAATTAGAGTAAGCTCTCCGTCATTGAGTCGGGTATAGCTGTCGGCATTCGACGAGGTCAACGTATATTTACGCTTGTATTCGTTCAGGAAGTTCCAAGCGATATCCCACTGCTCTACTTTATGTTCCTTGACTTCATCGTCTCCAGTGTACTTATCAAGGCCTCCAGCAAGTTGTGATATTACGGTATGGACAAAAGCCTGTCCCGAACCTCCGTAGTTTGGATCATTGAAACCAAAATCACGTGGGTGCTTATTGATGAAGTTCTCCAACTCGCCCCACGTTTGAGGCAGCTCTTCTTCGCTCAATCGCAATGGGTCATAAGCAAATCCAGTCTGGTTACGGTTGAAGGGTGTTAAGTAGCCATGAGTCAGCAAGCCTTCTTGAGCTGTAGCCAACTCTACATCTAATTCGCCGGTACTTGGTAGAACTGGCAACACAGGACCAAATAGTAACTTGGCATCTAGTGCTGTTTTTGCCGAAGAACCCCCAACAGCAAAGGCATCAACATGGCCGTTTTTGATATTCCGCTCAGCGATCAACTTGCGCACGACAACATCTGATTCGCCATTAATAACGTTAACTTTAATTCCGTATTTTTCTTCGAAGGCTTCAGCTACCTTATTCCAACCATCAAGAAAGTACCAAGTATAGAAGTTGATTGATTGCTCATGTTTAGCCTGTACTTCAATCTCGCTCCATGATTTTTCAAGTAATGAGTTATCAGCTGCATTCGCTACAATTGACAACCCCATGCCCAAGGATAACAGTGAGTATTTAATATGCTTTAACATTACGAAACCTATTATTTTCCAGTCGATGAACTTAAGTAATTCCCTTTAAGCAGTCGCTCTATGAACAGCATCAGCAGTACATTTGGGATAACCAAAATAAGGGAGACAACTGCGGCATTCGGCCGGACAAAGTTGTAACCCAAGAATGAATACAAAATCGTTGGTATGGTGGTGTAGGTAGGTGTTCCTATCACGTATGAAATATTGAACTCTTCGAGGCTGACAATGAATGAGAAGATCAATGCCGCCAACAGACCAGGCTTAATCATAGGCAGGTACACATCCATAAAGGTGCGTGAACGGCTAGCCCCAAGATCTCGGCAGGCATGAACCAATTGCTCGGGTACAGATTGGAACGAAGCCGATAACAACCTGACCGCATATGGAAGCGCCAGTACGGTATGACCAATAATGATCCCCCATACTGATTGTGATAGACCGAGGTTGATCAACGTGGAGCTGAAGAACAGGGCGATAATCATTCCCGGAATAATTATTGGTAGAATGATAGTAAATTCGGCCAACTTTTTACCGCTGAATTCATAGCGACCCAGCACATAAGCAGTTGGCAACGCCAAGAACACGGTCAACAAGGCAGTAATGATCGCAATGTAGTAACTGGTCGCCATGGCAGCCGGCAGTGCCGTGGTCTCCCAGACCATTATCCAGCGTTGAAATGACAGCACTTTTGGAAACGCATCTGGGTAGGACCAAGTTTCCGATGGGTCGACCAACGACCACAACATAGCCATGATAATCGGCATCACCACCCAAAGCAGGTTCACGACAATCAGGAAAATTACGCTGAGTTTCAATATTCGGCTTGTATTGACACCTTGTACTAAATTCATCGTGCTTACCTCCAAACCTGCATCAACTTCTTGGCACCTAGCGTGACAATAACGCCCACCACAGAGGCAATCGCCATTAGCATGGTGGCGATCACTGCGGCACTGTCCCATTCGTTGAGGTTAAACGCGGTTAGGTTCATCAAAGTCGCCATGGAATAAAGCGAACGAGGACCCGCAACAGAATAAATGGCGAAATCTCCCAGTGCTCCAATAAAAATCAGGACGAACGCCAACGCCAATGCGTTAAGGCACAGCGGAATATACAAATCGACAAGGCGTTGAAAGTAACCCGCTCCAAGATCCCGCGCCGCATGCACCGTTTCCTTCTTGATGCTGGTAACCGCACTGGTGATGATCAGCAATGCAAAAGGAATATTTTTCCACACCTGAATGACAATCACCCCGATCCCCATCTCATCGTTTTGTAGCCTCAACGGACGTTCGACTAGACCAAAGAACATCAGTACTTGGTTGAAAAAGCCATTGAATGAAATAAAGTTAACTATCAAAAAAGACGCCACCAGAGCAGGAACAAACAACGGCGCCTTGACGATACCGCTGAGCAGGCCACCGCCTTTGTTCATTGATGTCAGAAGCAATGTCAGCGGAAATGCGATTACAATTGAGATCACTGCGCTGAATAGGCCAATCTTGAAAGAATAATTCATTGAATCCCATAAGGCTTTATTATTCAGTTGAGCTGACCATGCATTTAAAGAAAAACCACTTTCTCCGGTAATATTATATAAACCGAAGCTTTGGGCTATCATGGCAAAAAAGGTAAATCCCATAAATGTCACAATAAACCCACACGCTGGCAGCAGCATGACGTATGGAAATAATTTTTTCATGATATTATTTTTAATTACAAGCTTCATCAAGGAATGCAATTTTTTCACTTGGTATTACAATGTTTATTAATTGCCCTTCTTGAATATCTGAATGAAAGCTACTTTGAATACGAACCTCTATATGGCTTTTTTCATCAACCACATGAAATTCAGTCAGATTGCCCATGAAGACTTTTTCTTTAACCCGTACCGTATAACAATTATCATAGCCTTCTGTAGAATCAACAATAATCGCTGATTCCGGCCGCCACATAATATATGTCGATTTATAGGTTGGTTGGTTATTATTGACCTTAACAGTACCGATCCCTGTTTCCATAATATAGCCACTGTCAGAAGAAGCTATGTGTTTAGCCTCCATGATATTAGCATTACCTATAAAATCGGCTACAAATCGATTTTTCGGATAATAATAGATTTCATGCGGAGTACCCGTCTGCTCTATTTTGCCACGATTGAGCACAACAACTTTATCAGAAATTGCCAATGCCTCAGCCTGATCATGGGTGACATATATCGCCGTCAGATTGTACTTTCGCTGCAGTTGCTTAATTTCAATTCGCACAGAGTCCCGGAGCTTAGCATCTAGGTTTGACAAGGGTTCATCGAACATGATGACTTTGGGGGTCACTGCCAATGCCCGGGCCAAGGCAACACGCTGTTGCTGCCCGCCAGACAACTCGCTTGGCAATTTAGTGCAATGTTCGCCGAGGTTAACTACATCGACAAATTTTGCGACTTCATTATCCAACTGGGGCGATTTCATTCCCTGCATCTTTAACCCATAACCTATGTTCTTATTCACACTCATATGTGGGAACAAGGCATAAGATTGGAAACACATTGCTGAGTCTCGTTTTTCAGGGGGTATAACATTTTGCACTACCCCATCAAAATATATATCGCCTGAATCAGGTTCAGAAAATCCAGCAAGCATTTTTAGCAGTGTCGTTTTACCACAGCCTGAAGGACCAAGGAAAGTGACGAATTCCCCTTCCTCTGCTTCAATATTGATATTATTAAGAGCAACAAAATCACCAAATGATTTGTTAACATTGACAACTTTCAAATATGACATAATGCGTTATATATCCATTATAGATATTTAGTAATTAGAGTGGTTGTTGATTGGTATATTTCACCTGCAAAGTGCCTGAAATCCTCTTCGCTGTATTCATTTATCATTACAACATTATCTAAATTAGATAATTGTTCAAATAGCTCAGCAAAAGGTAAATCACCGAACCCAAATGGCAAATGAATGTCCCCTTTGGCAAAAGCATAGCGATATGGCATTGGCTGGCTATCGTATTTCACTCGGTTGGTGATTCGTGATTCATCAAAAACACCAAAGTTATCATTGACATGAATATGTGAAATAACGTCACGCGCATATCTCACATCTTCCAGTAAATCAGTTCCGAAATAGTTTGCTGACAAATAAGCATGCCCGGTATCCAAGGTCATTCTAAGGTTTGGGTGATTAATTTCTTTAACTAAATCCACCACCTTATAAGTCAGCTCTGTTTCAATATTCTCGATACAGAGCAAAACCCCTTTACTCTGCGCATAATCGGCCAATTCACGAAGTGCAAAGCGAAAGTACTGCTCTTGGTTACGGTTCTGGCTTTCTTCTTCAAAATGCAAAACTAATCGGCTGGCACCGACGCTCCTAGCCAGATCTACCGTGGCCGTATGGACACTTTTCATTAATTCCGGATCACGTATATCTCGGAAGTCACACCCACGACCGATATGAAGTGAGTAATTAAGGGCATACTTTACCAGCACGGTTCGCAATAGTTCGACCCAAGGCAGGCAAAGCTTACCATTGAGGATCAGTGGCATTTTATCGGATGGTAACTCTACCCATTCGTAGCCCAAATCAGCATATTTTGCCAGCATCGCATCCAGCTCTTCCAGCTTACTTATCTCTAAACAAATCCCTAAGTTTTTCATTGCCGCACTTCCAAATTGGCCTATACCAGATTCGTTATTATTGGCTCTACGATATGACTTTATAGTTACAACTTAATCAACCTTTATTTAAACAAGGAGATAGACAAGCCAGTGTTCACTTCCACTAAAGCAGCATCAATGAATAGCATCCCTGCTTTTAAAGGTGTCTTTAGTTGTGATTTTGATAATTCAAAACCAAATCGACCAAAATGGCCATCTATTATCGATGGGCAAGAAGCTAGACAAGTTGTTGGGGAAACAATTTCGAGCTCGACGAACACATTTCGAAACACTTCCCCAAGGCATTTTTCAGCATCTATTCAATCACTGCGGCTATGATGGGGCAAAATATCCATAGAGAAAGTAATGAAATGAGTGTGTTCGACCTGATCGCTGAAAACCAGATCCAAGACTACAACCGCCGCAAGGCCAATGGTGAAGTGAAGGAATCACGCACTATCCAGCCAGAAGAAAGAACCAGCTTTGAATCCCACTTGTTCAAGTCGATTGTTGGCTGTTACGAAAAAGCGGCAGAAAGAGCAGGAGCCGAGCGCCAAGCCCTGGAAGAGCGTGCCGACGACCTGCGAATGCAGCTGCTGATCGGGTTGGAGCAAAAAGGGATGCGCATCACTGCACAATCAATGTCTAAGGAGTTGATGCTCAAGCGACAGGCTATATTAGGTGGTAGCTAAACACCCGAATATGTCGTTTTGTAACTGCGGGTTACACCTTGTTAATCGTCGCTAAGACACTGGTCTCATTTATAAAAATCTTCATTGCATCGTCATAAATTCAGTTAATAAACCTGATTCATATCAAGTTTTGTGTCGCGCTCTTCTGGTTAATTAACAACCAGACAGAGCGGTCAGGAGGATGATGTTATGAAAGTACCTATTCGATGCCCAGAGTGTGATAACACCTCAGGATTAAACCGAGTACGACGTAAATGGCACGAAAAATCACTGGTGACTACGGGACAAGAAAAACTGCAATGCCCGAAGTGCCTTTCCTTCTTTATGCGGGGGATCGGCCAACATGAGCTGCTCTATGTTGGCACACACGATGCCGTAAAGAAAAAAGAACCGGTGTTTGAGGTCTAAATCTATTCATTACAATCTTATCCACGACTCCAACACTGAATCCGTTCAAGGCAAGGTACTACCTTGCCTTGCTATTTTTCCGCTATTTATTAAGAAGCGGAGCAAAATGACAAGCCAATTGCTGCCAACAACTTTCATTCCTAGCGGCAAGCAAATGTTGATCGTGCGAATCGACGCCGTACTCGGAACCATCCAATAACCTAACCACGCCTCCAATCTCCTCCAACATGATTTTGCCCGGGCAATGATCCCACAAGCTCACGCCAAACTGGCTAAGATAACCATCGGCATGTCCAAGCAACAAAGTTCGGTACTCAAAAGCAGAGCAGGCCATGGAGATCACTTTGTCAAAACCCGTTAGCAGTGGAGTAACTTGATGGCGGTCCTGATGGTCAAACAGGCAAGGAGAACACAATAAGGTGTTATTCGGTGTGGGCAGGCCATGTAATTGATATCCCTCGCCATTGCCATCCTTCCACCAAACCCCGAGGCCGGGCTCACAGTAAATATAGTCGTCCATCACTGGGTAATAAATAACGGCAAACGTCGGCTTTCCGAAGCGGTAAATCGACAGCATAATGGCAAAATTTGGTAAGCCATGGGCAAAATTCCAAGTACCATCGATGGGGTCGATGGTTACTGTATAAGGCACCGCATCAATATCAGCCTGGGTCATTCCTCCTTGATAAGATTCTTCACCAATCACCAGGGCACCAGGCATCAGTTGCTCAACCAACTGCGATATCTGTTTTTCAACCTCGATGTCTACCTCAGTCACCAAGTCGATGGTAGAGGCTTTTTGCCTTATTTGATCGTGCTTAATATGCATGAATAAGGGTGATAGGTACTCTTTGGCTATCGCACGAAGCCCCTCGATACATTGCTGATGAAGTGCTTTCATCACATCCCCTTTTGTTGTTAGCCCAAAAAAGGGGGCCATGCCCCCTTAGAAAATGTCAGTAAAACTTTGAATTAGCGCATCATCACATTACGGGTGAACTGGCGGCTATTTTCCGTGCTGTATGCCGAGCTAAATGGTTCAGAGGCAAACTGTCGCATTTCCTGCGGGATCAACGCTGCTGACGCATCCGCATCAGGGTGCTGGGGAGCAACACCAAAGACTTCATTCAACTTGGACTGGGTATCAGCCGACATCAACCAATTTACAAATACCAGGGAGGCCGCTTTATTCTTGGTATTGGCTGGAATAGTCACAAAGTTACCGCCACCGGACATACCAAACTCAGGGATATAGAATTTGATACGGTCGGTGATTGCTCCTCCTTTTTGCAAACCAGCGAGGTGATCTTCCCATGCAGGGGCAATCGCAATCTCACCATCGTTGATACGTGTCAGGCTGTCGGCATTAGAAGCTGTGATAACCATGTTCTCTTTATTGTCCTGGAACCAATCCCAGGTCTTGGACCATGACTTCACAACGCTGCGGTCAACCTCTTCGGTCATATCAAACTGACCGGAAACCTGCACGGTTGCCGCCTGAATGAATCGACCACCGGCACCACCACCGTTTGGATCATTCACCCCAAACAGCTTCGGGCTGTCTTTGATGAATGCTTCCAGCTCAGCAAATGACTGTGGCAGATCCTGCTCATCAATACGAGCCGGATCATAAGCAATACCTGTTTGGTTGCCCCAAAAGGTAACGCCATAGCCATCAGTCTCAACGCCTTCCGAACGCGTGCTCAGCTTGTCAAACTCTGGCAGTTTATCCAAAGGCATCAGCACATTCTTATAGTCCAGCGCCGGGATTGCCATTGCACCCAGTGCCACTACATCCATCGTACCTTGGTTGCGGCGACTCTCTGCCTGCAGTTTGTTGCGGTTACCATCGTGCGAACCCTCGGGAATACGCACCTTGATACCGGTTTCTTTCTCGAAGCTTTGGACAAACTCACGCCATGCCGGTTGCAAATACCATACTGCGAAAGTCACCTGACCTTCTTCCTGAGCCTGAGCTTCGATTTGCTCCCAGCTCATATTGTCTATTTCGTATGCCTGACCAGCAAAAGCCGTAAGCAACAAAGCCGAAGCCACTAGTGTTTTTTTCATGAATCAATCTCCGTAATCAGGCTTTTCCTGTCGATTGCGACAGATAATTCCCTTTCAATAATTTTTCGATAACTAGCATTAAAATAACGTTCGGGATCACCAGTATCAGCGATACGACAGCGGCATCAGGACGGATAAAGGAGTACCCAAGGAAGGAATACAAAATCGTTGGAATTGTGATGAAATCAGGTGCGCCCAATACATAAGCCATATTGAACTCTTCAATACTGATCACCAGACAAAAGATAAATGAAGCCAGCAGGCTTGGTTTTAGCATCGGTAGAAAAGCATGCTTAAAGACCCCAACCTTCCCCGCTCCCATATCGGCACAGGCATCAATTAAGTCTTGAGGTACGGCCTTGAAGCCAGCTGACAAAATTCGGATGGCATAAGGCAGCGCCAAAACCGTGTGGGCAATAACAATGTTGATATACGGATTGGTCAGGCCAAGCTCTAATAACATAGCACTGAAAAATACTGCCAAAATCATTGATGGCATCACCATCGGCAGCAGTGTGACTAACTCGGCAATGCGCTTACCTCGGAACTCCATTCGGCCAAAGGCATATGCTGTCGGCATAGCCAGCGTGACCGTCAGAAGAGCAACTGCCGGCGCGACCATGTAGCTATTGCGCAATGCCTCAGGCAGCGAGGTGGTTTGCCACATCTGGCTCCAGCGTCCAAATGACAGTACCTGTGGCAGCACATCCGGATAGCTCCATGGATGTGCTGGATCAACCAGCGACCATAAGATCGCCATACCAAACGGCACACCAAGCCAAACCAGGTTAACAAGGAAAAAGAAGGCCAGCGATAGAATGACCACCCATTGACCGTTGGTATAGCGGTTGCGAAGACGGGAGAATATACTGCCCGTCTCTTGGCTTGCGGCATATAGGGTTTGCGTCGTCATGTTATAGATACTCCGCGGTGTTGGTGCCAACGACTGGGCGACGGCGGGAGGTAAAAGGTTGAGTAAGCAGGGTGATCACTGCTGCGCCCAACGCAGCCAACAGCATAATCACCATGGCAACCACGGCAGCATTTTCCCATTCGTAATATTGGGTAGCGGTGGTGTTCATCAGCATTGCCAAAGAGTAGCTACTGCGAGAACCTGCCACAGAGGCAAAGGAGAAATCACCCAGCGCACCAATGAAGATCAAAATGGCAGAAGCCTGCATTGCCGGGATAGTCAGAGGCAGAACCACCTGGGTAAACCGCGACCAGCGCGAAGCCCCCAAGTCTAACGCCGCGTCCAGCAAGTCAGTACGGATCCCGCCAATCGCACCTGATAGCAAAATCAGGGCAAACGGCAGGTTCTTCCATACTTGAAGTACCACGATCCCCCAGCCAAAGCTGTCATTGGCAAGGCGCAGTGGCTCATCAATTATTCCAAGCCACAGCAGACTTTGGTTAAGCACGCCATGGTAGGCAATCACATTCATCATCAAAAAAGCGGCAACGAGCCCAGGAACAAACATGGGCGCGCGCAGCATACCAATCATCAACGTCTTGGCGGGTAGCGGCTTTTGCAACCACATTGCAATAGGGTAGGCCATGATAATGGCGCCCAAGGTGCCGAAGATGGAAGTACGCAGCGAGTAACCCACCGAGCGCCATAAAATCGGATCGCTCAACATGGTGTACCAGTATTCCAATGTCGGATGGGTATTGCCGGTCATGGTGTTGAGCCCCAAGCTCTGGGTCACCACGATATAAAAGGCACTGCCCATAAGGGCAAGGATTGTCCCCACCCCGGGAATAAGAAGTAAATACGGCTTCATCAGGCTGCTGCCTCCAAGAAGCGAATACCATTGCTTGGCAACCTAACATGGATGGTCTCACCCAAACCAAGGCGGTGGCGGCCACCAAGCTGGAGGCGGATTTCCTGCTTATTATGATTTCCGACCCAGCCAAACACATCCAAGCAATTGCCCTGGAAGGCTAATGATGCCACCTCGACAGCAAAACTGTTAGGCTCTCCAGCTTGGCACAGCTCGGCATCTTCTGGACGCCAGCAAAGGTGGATACGGTCTGATTCCGGCTTATCTGCGGACTCCACGGTGAACTCTCCCATTTCGGTCGTCACCCGGAAGAAGCCCGGAGCATCGGTTGGCTCAACAAAACCTGTCAGCAGATTCGCCGCGCCGATAAAATCGGCAACAAAACGGTTAGCTGGGCGATAGTAAATATCTTCCGGCGTGCCTATTTGTTCTATTTGGCCACGATTAAGCACCACGATTCGATCACTCATCGCTAAGGCTTCGGCCTGATCATGGGTGACATAAATAGAGGTCAGCTGGTGCTTTTGCTGCAGCGCTTTGATCTCAAAGCGGACACTTTCACGCATCTTGGCGTCAAGGTTAGAGAGAGGCTCATCAAACAAGATGATCTCAGGACGGGTCACCATGGCACGCGCCAAGGCAACACGCTGCTGTTGGCCGCCCGATAGCTGCGAGGGAAGCTTGTCTTTGTGCTCAACCAGGCCAACCTGCTCCAAAATCTCAGCCAAACGTCGCTGCTGTTCGCGCTTGTCGATTTTCTGCTGCACCATTCCAAAGCAAATATTGTGTGACACACTCAGGTGCGGGAACAACGCATAGGATTGAAAACACATTGCCGTCTGGCGCTTTTCAGGCGGTACCGTATTCACGACCTGCTGGCTGATAGAAATTTCACCTTCCGTTGGTGTTTGAAAACCGCCAATCATCTTTAGCAAAGTGGTTTTACCACAACCACTTGGCCCCAAGAGGGTCACAAACTCCCCCTGCTGTACAGCAAAAGAGATCGCCTTGGAGGCATAAAAGTCGTCATATTTTTTGGTGACGCCTTTGAGTTCCAGAATCGACATTATCAACCTTTCCTAAAAAGTTTAAAGCTGATGAAAGAGTCTATTTTTGGTTTTTGACAGAACGATTACATTTTGACTTCAATCCGGTTAGATTCCAGACAAATCAGCGGCAAACAACATTAATTAACTGATATATAATGATAAAGTTTAATGTGCCACGCCTTATATCAATAAATAAAAAGACTATTGACAGAATGTAAGGGAGAGAAATACCATCTAATAAACTTTATTAAATAACTTAAAGGTACACCTGAATGTCTTTTAATTTCCTCGTTGCCCAAGAAGGGAAAGTCCTGCTTAACAGCCACCGTGGTGCCAGCCTGCAATGCCCGGAAAATACCATGCCGGCCTTTGTCGCAGCCTTGGAAGCGGGCACATCCTGCATCGAGATCGATATCGCCATGACAGCCGATGATCAGTTTGTGGTGATCCACGACCCAAGCATTGACCGCACTTCCAACGGCAGCGGCTATGTCGAGCAGATGACGCTGACTGAGTTACAGCAATACGATTACGGCAGTTGGTTTGGAGAGCAATTCCAAGGCACTAAAATCCCGGTGTTTAAAGACCTGCTGATCTGGGCAATTGAAAACAACGCCGGACTGGTTGTTGAGATCAAGCAACGCCGACGCCACCAGCAAGCGGCTGAGAAATTTGTTGAACTGATCAAAGAGATTGAAAAGACATACCCTGATGCCCAATCCCATATCCAGCTGCTGGGTTTTGACCACCGGTTGGTCAACCGCGCAAAGGCCCTTTTGCCAAGCCTGCACATCCAAGTGGTAACCCTTGCCCGCTACAATGATCAACTCGCGGCAGTACAGGCATCAAACGCTGATTGTGTATGCTTTGAGTATCCGCACGCCGATATCGAGGATCTTCGAGCGTACAAGCAGGCAGGTCTGTGCACCCGCTTGTATCTTCCGACCAAAGATCAAGACACAACACATTGGTTTAATGAACATTTCGGGTATGATGTTCATTCCGAGATCATCAGCTGGATGAAAGAGGGACTCGTCGATATGATCAGCCATGATGATATCGCGATGCTAAGACGCCTTGCAGACGAGGCGGGACTGATTGCACTCTGATCCAAAGGGGAGCGCGGGCTCCCCACACAGGAACATTTCCATGTTAACGCCAATTAAACCACTACAACTCGAACTGACCCCGGGGCAGAAGAAATTGCTTTCGGTTTGCCGTGATGAGGGGCCTGTGTCGCGAGCCCGGATTGCTGAAGTCACCGGCTTGCGTAGCGGGACAGTCACCAGCTTATCCAAAGAGCTGCTGGCTATGAACCTGATCAAAGAAGGTAGTCGGGTTGTGGTTGGCCGTGGCCAGCCGATCATTCCCATCGAGCTTAATCCCTACGCGGCGTTCTCGTTTGGCATCGCTTTCCACATCTACCGTATCGATGTGGCTTTAGCGAATTTCTGTGGTGATATCATTGATAAAATGACCTTCCACTACCAGGAAGATGATCCGGTCGAGAATGTGCTGGAGATGATCCACCAGCAAGTCCATAAGCTGATCGAAAAGCACCGTCTGCAGCAGGCACGCATCCTGGGCATGGGCGTATCCATGCCGGGCCCGCACAAAGGGAATGGTGTCCACATCCACACGATCCGTTGGCTCGCCCACTGGCGTGAAAAGGACCTGGCCCAGATGTTCGGTGAACAGTTCGAATGGCCGGTTTGGATAGACAATGACTGTAATGTCGCAGCCGTCGGAGAGTATTACTCCGGTCTATGGAATGGGGCAAAGAATATGGTGGTTGTCGAGATCGGTCACGGTGTCGGTGGCGGGATCATCGTCAATGGTAAGCTCCATCGCGGCAAGCACCAGAACGCCGGTGAAATCGGCAGCTATTTTACCTACTTTAGCAAAGGGCCGAGACCTTCTATTCGTGAGCTAATGAAAAGCCTCGAGGAAGCCGGTACTCCCATCGCCAGTATTGATGACCTCCCAGGATTAGAGCACCCAGTCGTCGCTGAGTGGGTCAAACAGGCTGCCATCAAACTGTCACCGGCACTGATGCTGACCATTACCTGGTTCGACCCTGATTGCGTGGTAATAGGCGGTACTTGCCCTGCCTATCTAAGCGAAGCCATTATCACGGAGATGGATCTTGAACAGTACTGGGAAGATTCTGCACATATCTACCCGCTGGCACCGGTCTCTCCATCCAAAGTCGGCAAGCACCTCAATGCCTTCGGAGCCTGTATGTACCCAGTATTCAGAACATTGGGGCAATAGCTATTGTGAAAAAAGCGCCGATCATATCGGCGCTTTTTCACTTCAGGCTAACTCTCAATTTCCTGCTGTAGCTTTTCGAGCTCTTCGAGTATCCGCAGAAACTTCTCGCCAAATGGCGTCACATGGTATTCCACGCGCGGCGGTAGCTCGTTAAACACCACTTTGTCCAAGATACCGAACTCGACATTTTTCCTCAGGCACTCATTGAGCACCTTGGTCGATAGCCCCTCGACTGATCTGACCATCTCCCCCGGTCGATTGATGCCATTTGCCAGTAACTGGTACACCGTCAGCGACCATTTGCACCCATAAATCGTCTCAACCATACGCGCAGCACGCTCGGGGGCCGATTTTCGCGAAAAAAAGTTTTCCTGTGTTTTCATAAAGATGTACCAAAAAGTACCTACCCCACCGAATTGTACTGACTATTCAGCAGGTTAATAGTGAACCTAAGATTAGCTTATCGCACACAGGCAGGAGAAAACAAATGACCTTTTCCCACACAGGCGCAGCACTCATTATCGGTGGTACCAGCGGTATGGGCCTTGAGACAGCCAAACAGCTCAGCAAACAGAATATTGATGTGATTATTGTCGGCAACAACCCCGATAAACTCGACCGGGCGGTTAGTGAGCTCAATGACCTAGGCAGCAAGGTGACCGGCCTGCAAGCTAATCTATATCAGCCGCAAGACGTCGAGAAATTAATCGACAATATCAACAGTCATGGTGTCATCAGCTATTTAGTCAATGCCGCCGGGTACTTCAACCCCAAAGCCTTCATTGACCATTCGATGGCCGATTATGATACTTATATGGAGCTCAACAAAGCGACCTTCCGGATCAGCCAGGCCGTAGCACAGAATATGATCAATCATGGTGGCGGCAGCATCGTGAATATCGGCTCAATGTGGGCCAAGCAGGCCATCAAGGCAACACCGTCATCGGCTTACTCGATGGCAAAAGCCGGGCTTCATGCCCTGACCCAGCATATGGCAATGGAGCTGGCCGAGCACAATATCCGCGTCAATGCCGTCTCGCCTGCGGTTGTAAAAACGCCGATATATGGGGCTTTTATCGAGCCTGAGCAAATTGATAAGGCTTTGGCAGGGTTCAATGACTTCCACCCTATCGGTCGGATCGGTACACCGGAAGACATTGCCAATAGCATCAGCTTCCTGCTATCGGACGATGCCAGCTGGGTGACCGGCGCTATCTGGGATGTCGACGGCGGCGTAATGGCAGGCCGAAACTAACCTATATCAATAATACCCGGGGAGGGGTGAAGAATGCTCAACATGGACTTTCAACAGCGGCTAGTGATTGGAACCGCACAAATGGATTGGCTGCCCAGCCCGGCAAATGGCGTGTGGCGCAAACCGTTGGAGAGGGAAACCAAAGAATCAGGCCACACCACCAGCATTGTCCGCTATGCCGAAGGCTCGGCCTTTGCTCCTCATCCGCACCCGATGGGCGAAGAAATCTTTGTGCTCGAGGGCGTTTTCTCTGATGAAACCGGCGACTTTGGCCCCGGTACCTATATCCGCAACCCGCCGGGCAGCCAACATGCGCCATTTAGCAAACAGGGATGTACGATCTTCGTCAAACTCAACCAGTTTATGCCAGATGATAGTCAGCAGATCCGCATAGATACTAACCAAACCCCTTGGCAACCGGGGATCGGCGGCCTAAAGGTCATGCCGCTGCATGAGTTCGGCCACCAGCATACCGCTTTGGTGAAATGGCCAGCTGGTGAGCGGTTCCAGCCCCACCGCCACTGGGGCGGAGAAGAAATCCTGGTGTTATCCGGTGAGTTCAACGATGAGTTCGGTCGCTATCCTACTGGCACCTGGCTGCGCAGCCCGCACCTGAGCGAACATTTCCCCTATGTCAAGCAAGAGACCATTATCTTGGTCAAAACGGGGCATCTGCCGAGCTAAGTGTTTTAGGTATGGGGCTATTAACCGATATAGGACAGCTAACCCATAGCCCCAATTCTCTCTAACTCGGCATGCACTTCTTGGTGGGTCATATTCTCGAAATAGCAGGTTGCCAATTTATCGATCCGCTTTTTCAACGTGACGGAGGCAAGGTGGCATTGCTCTTCGAATTGCGCTTCGTCATCGGCAAAATCTAACGGGTTATTGAGCCCCCAGTACACCCTCACACCATCAGCCAGCCAATTGGGGCCTTGCTCCCCATGCTGGATATCACACACCGAAATCACTATATCTGGGTGGAAATGGACAAATTCCTCCCATGACTTGCTATGAAAGTCTTTGGCGTCCAACCCCATATCATTAAGATACTGTTGAACGAACGGGTGGAGATCTCCGGTTGGGTCGCTGCCACCACTGACCACCTCAAACCGCGGCGGAAGGAAGCGCTTGGCAATCGCCTCGGCAAGAATGCTGCGGCAAGAGTTGTGCTTACAAACGAACAAAACCTTCACTGGCATCCCCTACATACACCAACACATTTTTCAGTGTAGAGAATTAGGCTTTTGTCAGTGTGACAGTTTTTTTGCAGTCGTTTGTTCAGGAGCCTGCAATGAATGCCTTGTCTCAAGAGTTCGGCTTGAGAATAAAGTAATCTACTTCCTGCTCGGAATAGCTATAGCTAAAACCGAGCTTGTTGAGCACTTTCACCGACCCAGCATTCTCGGGCTCGACGCCAGCGACAAAACAGGCAGCCTGCTCATGCTCTTTCAGGTAAGCGACAAGCCCCTGCATCGCCTCGGTCGCAAAGCCTTTGCCCCATTGGGTTTCAGCTAACACATAGCCTAGGCGGTAGCTGTTTTCCGGCTCAGGGAAAACAAACAGATACCCTATCGCTTGCTGTTGCTCGGTGAGCCTCAACACTGAGCCTGTCTGCGCCATGCCCTCCAGCCAATTGTCGACATCCGCGGCAGTGCGGAAATTCTGGCAGGATGGGGGCAGGTGACGACTGACCGGCTCAGTGAACATGGCCATAATTTCACTCTGAATGCCCGGCATGGTGCGATCTAGGTTCTTGGCAGATAGCCTTTGGGTTGAGAAATTCATCTCGATTTTCATTTCTTTGTTTCCTTTTATTCGCTCCCGCTATCTTAATCAAAATTGCCGTTGGTGAAGATAAATATTTCTCCATGTTCATCCCACCACTGACTCGTTATTTTCAAACCTGTTAACCACCTCACCATTTTTTTGAACACAACACATATGCTTAGAGGCAGCAGCCTCGAACATGAAGGAGAACCTCATGGACGTGCTTATTTTGGCCGGCCTTATTCTGCTCAATGGCGTCTTCGCCATGTCAGAAATTGCTCTGGTCACTGCACGAAAAAGCCGCCTGCAAAAATTGGCAGGCACTGGCGACAAAGGCGCTGCGAGTGCCATCAAGCTTGGCGAAGAGCCGACGCGCTTTCTATCTACAGTACAAATTGGTATTACGGCAATCGGTATCCTCAACGGGATTTTCGGTGAAGCTGCCCTCGCCGGGCCACTGGCCGAATACCTGCAGCAATTTGGCCTTGCCGCCAAAACCAGCTCGGTTGCCGCTACCGCTATTGTGGTAATTGGTATCACCTACCTGTCTATTGTGGTTGGCGAACTGGTTCCCAAGCGTCTCGCCCAACTCAATCCTGAAAATATTGCCCGCCGAATGGCCCGCCCGCTGACGTTACTGGCTGGCCTGTCGCGGCCCTTTGTTTTCTTACTGTCGGCGTCGACTGAGTTCACTCTCAAGCTGCTGGGAAAAAGCAACGTTGACAGCCAAGCGGATGCACTGACCGAGGAAGACATCAAAGCGGTATTGGCCGAAGGCTCGCAAAGCGGCGTTATCGAAAAGCAAGAACATGCCATGGTCAGAAATGTGTTCCATTTTGACGATCGCAAAGTGACCTCGCTAATGACTCCGCGCAGTGAAATCGTGGCACTGGACCTCGACAAGCCTAACGAGAGCAACCTCAACTACCTGGTTGCATCGAGCCACCAGCATTTTCCGGTGATCCAAGGCAATATGGACAACCCCAAAGGAGTTATTACCACCAAGCAGTTACTGCAATACCAAATTGCACGGCCGCGCAGTCCGATGGAGCATTACTTGCTACCTCCTGTGTTTATTCCGGAAAACTGGACCGGTAACCAACTGCTGGAGCACTTCCGCCACTCGGGGGATGTCATGGTGTTTGTGGTTGATGAATACGGTGATGTTCAGGGGATAGTCACCCCGAAAGACATCCTCGAAGCCTTGGCCGGTGAATTCAAAACCCGTGCGCCGGAGGATATCTGGTCGGTCGAAAATGAAGATGGCAGTTGGTCGATGGATGGCCTGATCCCAATACTGGTGATGAAGGACTTGCTTGAACTTGACGACCTGCCCGACGAAACCCAACACGGCTACCATACCTTGAGCGGTATGCTGATGTGGAGCCTGAGCGGCCTCCCTTCCGTCGGCGACAGCGTTGAATGGGACGGCTGGCACTTCGAGGTCACCCAAGTCGATGGTAACCGGGCCGATAAAATCACCGTCACCCGCATAGAACCCATCGATGACAAAACCAAAGAGGGCTGTATCGAAGAAGAAAGTACCGAAGAGAGCTGTATCAAAGAAAAAAGTACCGAAAAGAAAAATACGCTAGATGGTCAAGACGCCACTCACCAAGACAAGACTAAGAAAGAGCTCTAACGGGCAATATTTTACACAGCCCTGTCTTAACAGATAAAAATCAGGCGTATATTCCGCTGCCCTCATAGAATCACGGCTCCACCGTGTGACCAAGCAGGGCCAGCAACGGGTGGGCGATACTGCCCACCACCGTATTTGGCTTAACAGCGACGCTGTTATTTCTGAAGAAGAAAAATGAAAGTACATATAATGATGTTGGCACTGAGCCTGGGTTTGCTAGGTGCTTCTTCGCTTGCTCATGCCGACGATGACAAAATCACACTAGGCAGAACCATCTTATTAGGCAAAAGCGATCACGGCGCACAGATCCCCTTGCTGGTATGCCGACGAGTGGACGCGATCAGAGTGAAGGCCGACCGAGATATGCGACTAGAGCGTATCGTGGTGACCTTCAACAATGACGACACCAAAACCATCCATTTCCACCGCAAGCTGGACAAACATGACCAGACAGACTGGCGTAAGTTTGCTTATACCCGCTGTGTAAAAAATCTCGAAGTTTTCGGCAAGGCCAAGGAGTCTTCGGCTGGAGTTCGGGTGTACGGCCGACAGTAACATCACCTCTATTCAAAATACAAAAGGGCAGTAGCCACAGATACTGCCCTTTTACGCGATATTAATACGAGCGGTAACAGCAAACGATTCTTGCGAGGGATTACTCGGTCCGGTAGGCCAACTGGGTCATCTCCGAGGCTTCCTGCCACTGCTCACTACCCTGCCACCAATACGAGGTCTGGAATGGCTGGGACATATCCAAGCTCTGGCCAATCAAAGGCGTTACCAATTCCACCCCTTGAATATCGGCCTCGGCAATCAAATCGTTAACCGGCTCATCCCATTTATGGAGGAACAATTCGAACGTCGACCAATGAACCGGGAACAGCTTGTCGCCACCGACATCCAAGTGGGCCTGCATAGTATGGGCGGCCTGCATATGGCCCCAGCCTTCGACTGGATAACCCTTGCCATCTTTTACGTTGGCGGCAACTTCGATAAAAGTCATATCAAATGGCCCCAAACGCTCACCGATTTGCTTGAAGTGCTCGCCATAAGCTGAGTCGCCACTGAAGAACACGCTGCCCGCTTCTGATTGGATCGCCCAAGACGACCACAGCGTACTGTTACTATCAAATAAACCGCGGCCTGAATTATGGTTGGCCGGTGCTGAGGTTATGCGAACCGTACCAACCGCTATACTTTCCCACCAGTCAAATTCTTCGATATTGCCCGGCTTAACACCCCACTTTTCCAAGTGACGCCCTACGCCAAGCGGAACAAAGAAGCGTACGTTCTTATCGGCATAGAAACGTGCCGTTGCTTCTTCGAGGTGATCGTAGTGGTCATGGGAAATAAGGATCACATCCGGCAGCGGCAAGTCCTCGCGGCTTACCGGCGCATCGACGTTGCGCGAGAACATTCTGGCAAACGCTGACGGAGAGGCATAATCAAATACCGGATCGACTAGCATACGCACGCCATCGGCTTCCAAAAACAGGGATGAATGGCCTAGCCAGGTCACCCGCAACGCTTCACTTGCAGTTTCCAGCATAGGGGTATCCACCGCTTGGAACTGCAGACGCTGCTGGGGCTTGTACTGATCCCGCTGCATGAAGAATTTCCACATCACCGACAGCATCCCTTCTTCACTCTGAACACTGGGCATGTTGGTAATGGCTTTACCATCTTTAAATTGAGGCGAGCTGGCAATACGTGCTTCGCGGATCTCCTGGCTGCGTACATAGCTGCCGTCTGTATTTGCACTGCCACTGTTGTAGGCCACTAGGCCAAGGGCACCCATTACGGCAACCAGAGATGCTTTCAGTGTAGTTTTCATTTGTTGCTAGCCTCGAAAGTAAACGATGGTGTATACTTTTCATCATAGCCATTAAAGCTAAAAAGTAAACACACCCGTTTACCTTTTAATTCTACATCATCACACATTTGGGTAATTTGTATGGGTAAAGTCGCTGAAATTAAACAGGAAAATATTGTTTGTGCCGCACTGGAAATTTTTTCAGCAAAAGGGCTAGAACAAGCCAGTATGGAAGCGATATCGAAAAAAGCCGAGGTTTCAAAGCGGACACTTTACAAGTACTACCCAACCAAAGAAAGCCTGTTCGAGGTGATTGTTGAACGGCTGTTATCCAACGTCAAAGTGATCAGCTCCATTCCATTCAGCCCAGAGCAAAGCGTCAAAGATCAGCTCACCCACATAGCCCAGAAGGAGGTTGAATTGCTCTGCAGCCCTTGCTTCATGGCGGTGGCCCGAGTGGTGATGGGTGAATGTATCCGCTCCAAAGCGTTGGCAACCTTGATGGTCGAAAAATTCCAGCCCCTCGATGGCTGCCATGGACTTAGCCAATGGATCCGAGACGGTATGGCTGCAGGCAGGCTTGACGTAGCCTACCCGGAAATTGCCTCGGAGCAATTTATCGGCAGCTTGAAAGCCACTATCCTGTGGCCACAGATCATGGCCCATATGCCGTCGCCCGATGCGGGCATACAACAGGCGACTATCGAGTCGGCGGTCAAGCAGTTCGTGGCCGCCTATGAAGTACGATAAGCTGTGATCGCTATCGTTGGATTATAACTGGCTGAGCTGCTCAATCCCCATATGATTCAGCACATAGGAGGCACTGGGATCGCCATAAGAAGCGCCTTCTGTTAGCCAGTACTGAACCATAGCGTCATCGGCTTCGCCAAGCTCTCCCTTGGCCTGCAGCAAGGCAACCATGTAATGGGCGTGGGGGGTGCCGTTTGGCGACCGCTTTCAAATACCAGTTGTAGGCTGTCATTGCACTCAATTCAACTCCCAAGCCAAAGTAATACATATCGCCCAGGTTATACTGCGCTGCCGCATTACCCTGCTGCGCGGCCTGAGTTAGCCATTTCACGGCTTCTTCTTCACTGACAACTAACCCGCCATAGCCCAGTGCATAGGCTTCAGCCAAGGAGAGCTGTGACTGGCTATCCCCCAAACCTGCCATGAGTTGCAACCTCTTGAGCTGTTCAGGTGTGATTTCCGCCTGAGCCATAGAAACCACCGTCATCGATCCCGCTACAAACAAAGTCATACCCCGTATCACACTCTTGATGCCACGCTGCATATTCACCTCCAACTTGTGAATTATGATCTTAATCACACAATATTGTTGTTAGATGAAAAAGGTATGCCAGTTTTGTGACTAATCAGATCAATAAGTTAACGCTAAGCGTCAGGTTGATTTTCACCATTTCAGTGCACTTTGCCCCAAAGCACTTTCTGACATCCAGGCGTCATAGTGGCTGTGTAAATTATCATTTAGCGAGGTGATCGCTGACAAAGCTATTCGCGTTGATGTAATTACTGCTTAAAAGAAGGGGTAAGAATATGACTCAGGAAGCATTACTTTCATTGATGAAACGAGGACAGTTCACGCCAACCATCATCAATACTGCCGACTCGACCTGTTACTTAATCGGCGGGGAGGATGAAAAAGGTAATTTTTACCATTTGAAAGATGAAGCTCATCACTCGGTCACCGGACACTCCTTGCACGAAGCCAAACAAAAGCTGAGCAAATTGGGGATCCACCAAGCGGTATTTGAAATGGTGACACCTTACGATGAAATGATTGGCAGCACCGACAGCGCAGGTGGAAAAGTTCGCTACGACATTACGTTCTAGCTTCCCTTCCCACCCTCTTATTCGATGTGTTTACGCTGACTGGCGGATCCTGAGCTCGGTACCGAGCTCTATCTTGCGCTCGGTTTCCTGCTCCTCGAGCAATTTCACCAGCATGGTTGCAGCTTGGGAGCCCAGCTGAAAAATCGGCGTATCAACGGTAGTCAGAGCGACTGGCAACATATCACTATTGGGGATGTTATCGAAGCCAGCAACAGCAATATCACTAGGTATCGACAAACCTTTCTCCAACAAAGCTTTCATCGCACCAATTGCCATCAGATCCGATGCGGCAAACACCGCATCAAAACTAATCTCTTCCATTTCTGACACGATCTGGTAGGCATCTTCCTGATAATAGTCCGCCTTGTAGGCCCAACTTTCATCGTATTCAATACCATTGTCGAGCAAGGCTTGGCGATAGCCCTCGAAGCGGTCCCGCGCTGCTTTGATCACATCCAATTTACCGAGGAACATGATTTTTCGATAGCCGCTATCGATAAGGTATTGGGTCATTCTGTAAGCTGACCGGTAATGCTCCACCAGCACAGCATTAACCGCTTCATCCTGCAGATCACGGGCAATGGATACAATCGGTACACGGTGGTCGAATAGCGAAAGGAACTGATCATCTGGCATACGGGTACCCCAGATCAACACGCCGTCATAAAGATTGGAGTTGAGCTCGCCCTGGATAAACGCCAGCTCATTATCTGCCTTGGCCATACGCAACGTCAGCTCATAGCCATGCTGGTTCAATGACGAGCCAATACCATTGACCAATTTGTAGATATACGGGTTGGTCAGGTACTCATAGTCAGGGCCAGAGATGACCAAGCAAATGTGTTTGGTCGATTTACTTGCCAGCATTTTAGCGGCGCGGTTTGGCACATAGTTGAGTGATTTCGCCGCTTCCATCACCTTCGCTTTGGTCGCTTCGCTCACCCTGTTTTTATTATTCAGTACATACGACACAGTTACTGCCGAAACACCTGCCACCTTGGCAATATCTTTTAATGTCGCTGCCATTTACTACTCCACCACGTCAGCCCAGAGACTCATGCCTGAACTTCAGTTGTATGCCTCGAAAATTGCTTGCTTAACGACGTCCAGCCTTCTATTCAGCGCATGAACGACAATGCTGCTGGCATTATACCGAAACATGAGCCAGCGCACACTGCGGCACCTGGCAACTTTAACAAGATCACATTTTCATAGGGAAAACGTTTTCACTTTCTACCGGTCTGCTTAGTATTATTTCAAATTTGCTTAAACGCTTAAGCAAACAAGAAAGCGATTCATTGAATGAGAGTAACAGGTATGAATTACACCTTTGAAACCCGTCAGTATGAGATTGTTGTTGTCGGCGGTGGGATCTCCGGCGTGTGTGCAGCATTAGCCGCAGCCCGTCATGGTGCAAAAGTTGCGCTGATCCAAAACCGTTCGGTACTAGGGGGCAATGCCAGCTCTGAGGTACGGATGCATATTTGCGGCGCGGACTACCACGCCAGCAAACAAAATGCCCGCGAAACGGGGATCATTGAAGAGATCTTGCTCGACAACCGCTTGATCAACCCGCAACACTCATTTTCAGTACTCGATACTGTGCTGTGGGAAAAAGTCACCTTCCAGGACAATTTGGATCTGTTCCTTAACACCCATATGACCGATGTGAACATGGACGGGGATCGAATCATGTCATTCAAGGCGGAACAGACGACGACTGAGCGCCGCTTTGAGTTTTTCGCCGACAACTTTGTCGATACCACTGGCGATGCAGTGCTGTCTCTGCGGGCTGGAGCAGAGATGCGTACCGGCCGTGAAGCCCGCCACGAATACGATGAAGAGCTCGCCCCCGAGCAGGCTGACAACGTGATGATGGGCAATACCCTGATGTTCGAATCCAAGGACATGGGCTACCCGGTGCCGTTCAAAAAGCCAAGCTGGGCGAACACATATACCGAAGATGATCTCAAAGACCGCAGCCACAAAGACATCACCGCCGGATACTGGTGGATCGAGCTGGGTGGCACTGAGCTCAACACTACCCGCGATGGCGAGGTGATCCGTGATGAACTACTCAAGGCGGTTTACGGTATTTGGGATCACATCAAGAACGGTGGTGACCACGGTGCCGAGAACTACGTACTCGATTGGGTCGGTATGCTGCCGGGCAAACGCGACAGCCGCCGGGTACTGGGTGACTATGTGCTCAATGCCAACGATCTGTTCGGCGCCCGGGTGTTCGAAGATACTGTTGCCTACGGTGGCTGGCCGATGGACATGCATGTCAAAGATGGCCTTAAGAGCAAGGAATCCCCAACCAAATGGATCGAAACCAATGACATGTACTCGATCCCTTACCGCAGCCTGTATTCCCGTAACATCAGCAACCTGTTTGTCGGCGGCCGCAACATCAGTGCTTCGCACATGGCATTCGGTTCGACCCGGGTCATGGCAACCTGCGGTGTAATTGGCCAGGCTATCGGTACGGCTGCGGCAATGACAGTAGAACAATCAATTTCTGCACGCGCATTGTCTCCACGCGAACTAAATGCCCACATCAAAGAGCTGCAATACCGCCTGCTCAAAGACGATTGCTACCTGTTCGGCGTCCAGGATACCGACCCTAACAACCTTGCCCTGCAGGCGGCGGTCAGCGCCTCATCACAGCAAGCAGGCTATGAGGCGGGCAAGGTCATCAACGGTTGGCAGCGAAATATCGGTGATCAGCGCAACCTGTGGGTCTCCCAGCCTCTGTCTTCTGAGGGCGAAACTCTGACACTGGATTTCGGCCGTACTATCGAAGCCTCAGAAATGATCCTCAACTTCGACTCCAATTTGTCGAACGAAATTATGATCACTATCTCCAAGTCTAACAAAGCAGCCCAACGAGAAGGCTTCCCGCTGGAGATCGTCAAAGATTATCGCATTGATTGCCTACTGGATGGCCAGGTAATCCACCAACACTCTGTTACCGAAAACCACCTACGCCACAACAAGATCGCACTCGGCAAGCCCGTTTGCTGTGACGCCATCCAGATCACAGTGACAGCAACCCATGGCGATCCTTGTGCCCGAATCTTCGAAGTTAAAGTATTCTAATAACGATATAGGAATGAAACGATGAGCATCTTAGACGTAATAGTCCTCATAGCCTTCCTGGCCGGTATGGTCGGGATCGGCTACTGGTCGTCCAAGCGGATGACCAACAGCGCCGAAATGTTTTCTGCCGGAGGGAAATCCCCTTGGTGGATGTCAGGCATCTCGGCTTATATGACCATGTTCTCTGCCGGTACCTTCGTGGTATGGGGCGGTGTGGCCTACCGCCTTGGTGTAGTCGCCATTACTGTATGTATGAGCATGGGTGTTGCCGCCCTGATTGCCGGATATTTCTTTGCCGGTAAATGGAAAGAATCCGGGGCCACTTCGGCGGCTGAATTTGTCGGTCAGAAATATGGCCAAGGCGTACTGCAAATGTACACCTGGCTAGGCATTGTCACCCGGATCATCGGGGTTTCTGTTGCCCTGTACTCGGTGGCCGTGATTGTCAGCTCGCTGATCCCTGTCTCGCCGGACAACTTCTTTGCCGATGACAATGGTTTCTTCAGCGTCAACTGGCTGATCATCATCGTTGGTACGGTGATCATCCTCTACACCTTCCTTGGCGGCCTGTGGGCAGTATTGCTGACCGATTTCACCCAGTTTGTGGTGTTGATGCTGTCGGTCTGCCTGATCTTGCCTATGATTTACAGCCTGGGCGGCGGCAGCGAGAACATCATTGCCAACCTGCCAGAAGGCCACCTGTCGTTCTTCAACAGCAGCTACACCCAGATATTCATCTTCGGCTGGATCTTGGTACATGTGTTCAAGGTCGGTGGTGAGTGGGCATTCGTCCAGCGTCACCTGTGTGTCGAGTCACCAAGGGATGCCCGCAAGGCCTCTTACCTGTTTGGCGCGCTTTACATCATCACGCCGGTACTATGGATGCTGCCGCCAATCATCTATAGCACTATCAATCCAGATGCCAACCCAGAGCAGGCTTACATTTTGTCAGCACAGGCAGTGCTACCAGTAGGCATGCTAGGTCTAGTGGTATCTTCAATGCTGGCCGCGACAGCGAGTATGGCCTCGTCAGAGCTCAACGTGTTCTCCGGTGCGCTCACCACCGAGTTCTACGGCAAGCGCATCAACCCGCAAGCTAACGACGAGCAAATGATGAAGGTCGGTCGTATCGTAACTATCATGCTGGGTATGCTGGTTATCGGCATCAGTATTTCCATTCCATACTTGGGCGGCGCCGAGAAGCTGATTGTCAGCATCACCAGCCTGTTTGTCGGGCCTATGGTGATGCCAACCCTGTGGGCATTGTTTGTTGGCAAGGTCACCAAACTGCACGCCTACCTGACGGTGGTGGTCACAGCAGGTGCCGGATTTATCCTACAGTTTGTACTTGCCAAAATTGACTGGTTTGCTGCCAACATGGGCGTTATGAACCAGGCTGTCGGCCTACTGGTTCCAGTGGCCATGCTATTGATTGCGGACAATATCATGAAAAAGAAGCAACTGACTGTCGCCTCAACCGCTAGCTGAAACAAACAATAATTCTGTACGACACCTAACAAAAAGCCATCCCGAGGGATGGCTTTTTTCTACCGAGAGATAATGAATTATTCAGTTTCAGGGTTGGCTTCAGTTTCTTCTGAATCTTCTGTATCCACCGCTTCGTCTTCCGCTGTATCCATATCGTCATCTGCATCTGCATTGGCGGAATTGTCGACGTTAAGCACTAAACCACCTGCAAAGTCATCCGTCGCTACTACTGAGTACACACCTCCGTCTTCAACCATAGCGGTCGCTTCGACGGCTGGGGTGAAGGTATCATCGCCTTGTAGGATCACCGCTAGGGTATAAGTACCAGCAGGCACATTGAGCACTGCACTGTCTTTGAAATCAACCCCTTCCAATACTACGGTCGATTCACTGAACATACCATCAGCAGAAGCATGGATATCAACCAAACCTATACCACCAGCGGCAGGGCTTGCATGAACGACACGCACTTTGGCATAGGTTGCAACTGAGCGAAGATCCTCCTCAATAACAAGAGGCTCAATATCAAATTCAGTTGCAGAGACAAATGTCCCAACGGCGTAAATCGTTGTTGCAGTACCCGCGGTAAACTCAGTTTCTGGGGCGTCAAATACAACAATTGATGGGTCGATTGTTGCGACCACGCTTAAGTCATAGCTGTCCGCAGGTAAATCACCGGAGCGAAATTCACGGAACATGATATCGTCAAAACCTGCGACAGTATCACCCCCCGCCTGCACATCAACATTAACAGCATCTTTTACTGCGTGAGCGACGCGGACCGTTGCTTGCTCACCAGTGTTACGCAAGACAGCCACACCTTCACCGTCTGCCACGAGTAAATTCACAGGCGATACCGCGCCACCAGCTACATTGGGTACCGCAGTGATCATCAAGTCACTACCACCTGCTAAATCCAATTCACCGCTGTCAAAAGCAACGTCTTTCGAGCCAGCTACAGTGATACGAATACGGTAAGTGCCAGAACCTATAGTTACAGGCAGAATGTCACTGTCGATGGCGAAGCCCAGTCCGGGCACTGCCGGGTCAGCATCAGTAATTTCTTCATCGGTGGTAAAGTAAATATCTACTGGCGGCACATCCGGATGGGCATGCAACACATCCAAACGAACATCTCCTGCTTCAGGAGCAGTGTCTTCACGGCTCAAAACAACAGGCGCAATATCTGCTGTCTGACCAACAGCAAACACGTCGTATTGCATGTCCGGTGCAAAATCGAGATTTTCGTTGATAACTTCAAGGGTATCTTCCCCTGTTAGCAATGCTTCCACAGCGACCTCATAGGTACCGCTATCAATAGTTAGTAGGCCACTGGCAACCTGGTAGTCAACCATTTCCAATCCATCAACGGTATTGCCATTCAGGTTGATGGCGACAAGGGGAGCATCGCTACTGGCATGAGTGACGCGTAATTTGGAAGTTGTTTTTGTATTGTCGTCATCGTCATCAGTAAGTGGACAACCAGCAAGTGCTAGTGCAGAAATAATGGCTAGGGATAGTGACTTGGCTTTCATCAGAACATTCCTCGATGTTTGTCTGTGGCGTTAGATACGCTTGCCTTACTTTCATCCGATCAAAAAAAAATCACTTCACAAAAAAAATCTCATTTTTGAGATTTCTCCTTCCCAGCAGAAATAAAACACTCATCCAAACCGGCATTAACCACGTAACTACTCAAAAAGGGAGGATACATAGTGTCGCTAATCAGTAACGAGTTTAAACGCTTACCTTATTTGGCATGCCGAGACCACTTCATGCCGATGGGAAACGGTAACATCAATGGAGCAGGATATATGTTTACCCATATCGTTACTGACGGCCTGCGAGCCGGCGGCTTATGGTTAGTAATGCAGGATGATCTCGGCCAAGTTGCAAGTAAGAGTGGCGATATAGTGATGTTTGCCGCCATTGATGATGTCGACTGGCTCAGCGGAAGCCAAATTCAGCTCAAGCTGACTATCCAGCATTGGGGAAAGGTCACATCCACCGGCACACTCCATCAACAACTAGAGGGCCAAGTTTATCCACTGTGGCAAGACAACTACCTTCCAGCAAACGATCTACTTGTTCTGCGCCTAATGCAGTGTACGAATGAGTATCCAAACGAATGGTTCGGGTCTAAGGCTCCCTCAACAGCGAACCACTTCAATACTAATTGGATATGCTGGCGTTGGCTGGAAATCTTGCCTATTTCGCTGGACAAAAAACAACGCCTGCTCAAATACCCTACCTCCAAACTATGTCTCAGATATCTGAAAAAAATCATCCGTCAAAGTGATCGCATCAAATAGTTTTGGCGTTTATTGCAAACGGACATAAGCTTGCAGATAGGGTCAACATGAAAACACATGCAGTAATGCACTCCGGGATCAGCAAGGAGCCTATGATCAACGAAGAAGCACCGGTTATTGATGTAGCTCTGCTACTGAACAACATTGCCCTCTCCCGCTGTCGTCGCAGTTACGAACAACTCTTCACTTTTGTCGCGCCCAAACTGCTTAACTTTTCTCGTAAGCAACTTCGTGACGAATCGATGGCAATGGAAATTGTTCAGGAGACCATGCTCAAAATATGGCTCAAAGCGCATCTATATGACGAAACTAAAGGCGCCGCTTTGACATGGATATATTCTGTGGCTAGGAATGTGAAATTCGATTTGCTCAGGAAGTCCAAGCACCAACAGGACTGGGTCCAAGGTGATGACTTATGGCCAATCCTGCATGAAGAGCAAGATGCCGACAAATTACCTGTAGAGTTCCACTCTATCGTCAGTAAGGAACTCGAAGCAGCAATTAATAATCTGCCTCCAGCACAAGCTGAGATCGTTCGTATGGTTTGTATGCAAGGGGCGTCCCATCAAGATGTCGCCGATGCTCTCGACGTCCCGCTTGGCACAGTCAAAAGCCGATTACGCCTTGCCCTGCAAAAAATGAAGGAGGCCCTAGATGGCTAATATTCACTTCCATCCTAACATTGACCTCCTTAGCCGCTACGCCAATGGTGAGCTTGAGTCAGCAACGAGCATTTTGCTCAGTGCCCACCTTGAATTCTGCCCCCACTGCCGGCAGAAACTTGCGGCTATCGAAGCCAAACAGGCACGCAACCTAGCGAGCAGCGAGCCTGCAACAATGACCCCTTCACTCAATGCTATGATGCTTGAAATCATGGCACATGAAAATTCGGAGACCATTGTCGAAGAGCCTGCTGATACTGAGCTAACGCTAGAAAATAAAACTTATCCACTGCCGTCTGCATTACAGCGCCACAGTGACAAAATCGGCCCTTGGTCTCGCCTTCCGGGCAACATCAAACGGGCTCAGGTTGAGGTCAGCGGCGACAGCAAGATGAATTTTATCTACATGGACTCAGACAGTTCACTGCCTGAGCACACCCACCAAGGCCAAGAAATCACCTTGGTGCTGGCAGGAGAGTTCTACGATGAAAATGGCACCTACAGGCCGGGCGATTTCATTCTCCAGGACAAAGAACACAAACACCTGCCAAGAACCCGGGAAGGGCAGGACTGCCTATGCTTGACGCTGCTCAATGCACCGTTGCACTTTACCTCCGGGCTTGCCACTTTGCTCAACCCGTTCAGCCAGTTGTTTTTCAGACGCTAAGCCAACCTGACAAAGCCCAATAAAAAAACCCATTGTGCATGATGCACAATGGGGTTTTTCTTCTTAATGTCTTGTTTTAGTTTCTTGTTGGTTAAGCTTTAGCTGGCTGCTTAACGTTGTAGAACAGGGCAAACAACACAGGGACCACGATCAGTGTCAGTACCGTCGCAAAACCCAAGCCCGCCATAATCGTGATAGCCAGCGAATTGAAGAAGGCATCGAACACCAGCGGGATCATCCCAAGAATCGTAGTCAGTGCCGCCATACTCACCGGGCGAACACGGCTGATAGCACTGTCAACAATCGCATCATAAGGTTGCTTGCCAGACTCCAGCTCAATGTTGATTTGATCCAGTAAAACGATGCCATTTTTCAAAATCATCCCGCTCAGGCTCAGCAGGCCAAGCAAGGCCGTGAAGCTAAATGGAATATTTGTCGCCAGCAGACCGAATGCCACACCGATAATCGACAGCGGAACCGTAGCCCAAATCACCAGCGGCTTCTTCACCGAGTTGAACAGGAAGATAGTGATGACGAACATGAACAGGTAGCCCATCGGCATCGAGCCCATCATGGCTTCCTGCGCATCCTTCGATGATTCATACTCGCCACCCCATTCGATACTGTAGCCAACCGGTAGTGGCAGTGCCTCTACCTGTGGGCGGATACGGTTAAACAGGGTTGCGGCCGTTTCATCACCCAGCACATCATGGTCTGCCAGTACCGTCAGGGTTCGCTTACGGTCGCGACGCTGGATCAGCGGCTCAGACCAGCCAAGATCAACGCCATCGATCACCTGCTCAATAGGCACATAGGCTTGTTGAACCGGGCTCCAAAGCTGGAGGTTTTGCAACGTGTTGTAATCAACGCGCTCGGACTCCGGCAAGCGGGTGATGATCGGCATCATATGGGTGCCGTCACGCAGCAAGCCAATCGTATTGCCGCCATAAGCCATCTGCAGGGTATTGGACAGATCTTCTTTCGAGATCCCCAAACGGCGCGCCTTGGTTTCATTGAACTGCGGCACCAGCTCCTTGGTACGCTCACGCCAGTCGTGACGAACGTTACGAGCCCCAGGGTCTTGCAATAAGACATCCTCAACCTGCATCGCAATATCACGCAGCGTTTGCGGATCCGGGCCGATAATACGAGCCTCGATCTTCGACGCCGGTGACGGGCCAAATTCCATCAGCTTGAACTGGAACGTCGGCTGGTCAAACTTGGCAGGCAGTCCGGTATCTAGCTTATGTAGCAAGTCAAACATGTTGTCGCGGCTAGTAGTACGTACCTGCAGCTGGGCGTAAGACTCGTAGCTTTTCTCAGGCTGGTAGGTCAGCATGAAACGCTGCATACCCTGTCCCACAGAGGTGGTAACGAAATCAACATCGTCCTGGCTGCGGATATACTGCTCAACTCGCTCAGTCTGAGCCATGGTTTCGCGGATATCCGTGCCTTCCGGCATCCACATGTCCACATAGAACATCGGTGTATTCGATGGCGGGAAGAACGACTGCTTCACCTGACCAAAGGCGATAACCGCACTCACTAGCAAAGCAAGCATACTCACCATGGTCAGCCAGCGGAAGCGCAGGGCAAACTTCAGCAGTGCACCAAAGACAGTAAACAGCACCCCTTTGTACGGGTCTTCATCGTCCTGCTGGTTTTTATCTTCCTCTTTAAGCAGTAGGTCGGCCAAGAAAGGCGTCAGCGTTAGCGCGGTGACCCAGCTCAAAAATAGCGAGTAACACAGTACCCAGAACAGTGAGCCCATGAACTCACCGGTGGCATCCGACGACAAACCGATAGGGGCAAACGCCGTGATGGCAATCACCGTCGCTCCGAGCAGCGGCCATTGGGTCTGCTTGGCAATATCCGCCGCGGCCTGCACTTTGGTGCGGCCTTTCTTCAAGCCCACCAAGATCCCTTCGACCACCACGATGGCGTTATCCACCAGCATACCCAGCGCGATGATCAGGGCTCCAAGGGAGATACGGTGCAGCTCAACATCATTGAGCTTCATCAGGATAAAGGTACCGAATACCGTCAACAGCAGAACCAAGCCGATAATTACACCGCTGCGCAGCCCCATGGCAAACAGCAGTACCACGATAACAATCGCGACCGCCTGCCCCAAGCTCACCACAAAGTCCTGCACCGACTTGTCGACTTCCTGTGCCTGGTTGTAGAAGTAGTTCAGCTCGACGCCGGCTGGCTTGATGTTTTCCAGCTCGGCCAAACGGGCATCAAGCTGCTTGCCCACTTCCACGACGTTGACACCAGAGGCAAAAGAAAGCCCTAGGTTAATCGCTGGCTTGCCGTTGTAGGTCACGATATTGCCCGGCTTTTCCTGCACGCCACGGGAGATGGTTGCCACATCTTTCAGGCGGATAAGATTACCGGTATCGCGGCCATGGATAACCAAGTTTTCCAATGAATCAACACTATTCATCTCGCCATTAGGGCGGATGATCAGGTTCTGGCCATTGATCATCATCTCGCCCGAGGCGGTCACGCTGTTCTGCTGGTTCAACAGGCCAACAACAGTACTCATGTCCAGGTTCAGTGCCGCCATGCGCTCGACGGAGATCTCGACAAAAATCTGCTCTTGCTGATCACCCGCCAGGCTCACTTTGCCCACACCGTCGACCAACTCCAGTTCACGAATCAGGTAATCGGCGTACTGCTTAAGCTCTACGTAGGAATACCCCTCGCCGGTCAGCATGATCATTACGCCGTACACATCACCGAAATCATCGATGATCTGCAGCGAGCCGACACCGGATGGCAATGTCGGACGCAGGTCATTGACCTTGCGGCGCATTTCATCCCAAATCTGCGGCAGCTCATCCGGGCCGTAAATCATCTCCATGCTGACCATGATCTGGGTCATCCCAGCCGACGAGGTCGAGGTCACTTTGTCGATATACGGCAACTGACGCACCGCTTTCTCCAGCGGGTAAGTCAGCTCTTCTTCTACTTCAGTGGTGGTTGCGCCCGGATAGGTCGCAACGATCATGGCATCTTTGATGGTAAAGGCCGGGTCTTCCAGCCTGCCCAAATCAAGGAACGAGGTAACGCCCCCCACGGCAAGAATAATGATAAACAGCCAGCTAATGACTTTATTTTTTATTGAATACTCAGCAATATTCACTGTATTGCTCCCATGGTGGCTACTGCCATAGTCAATCCCCAATCTTCTTCACCAAGCCCGAAAGCTATTGTTACAACGGGCTTAGCCTGAATTGATAACTCTAAATACTGCATGCCTTGTTCAATCAGCTTCCAAGCCATTAGCTGACCCAGTTCGGTAAAAAAAGCGAGTCCGGCTAATGTGATCACCAGCCAAATCCCCCAACGAATAAGGGACTGGCGTATGGTGGGCATGTTCAATTTCACTGGGCTTGCGCCTCTGCTACTGGCTCAGAAAGCAGGCTGACTTCCATCCCCTCGCGCAATTTGCGCAGGCTGGATGTCACCAAATGATCGCCCTCACTAACACCACTGCTCACGATGGCACCGTGGTTATTCAGCTGGCCAATCCCAACTTCCACTTTTTGAACCTGGTTGCCGTCGATCTTCCAGACAAAAAACTGGCCGGCTTCACGGCCTGCCTCAATGGCAGTCATTGGCAGCTGGTAGCCTTGCAAGGTGCTCAGCCCTGCCGCGGCCATATCCACTCGCAGGGACACACTGGTACCTGGCAAGATGGCTGGGTCTCGCTGTGGCATCTCAAACCACACGCGGTAGGTTTGGCTCTGCGGCTCAAGCTCACTGGTATGCTCGAGGTAGTTCACCGGGTAAGTTTCGGATTCCGTGCCAAAGCGAGCCACTGGCTGGTAGCCATGATTCGTTTGCAGAGGGTTCAACATCGCCAGCACGTTGTCGGACACCGCGATATTGATATACAACAGATCATCCTGGTAGAGGCTGACCACCGCTTCGCCCGGCGATACGGCTTCGTAAGACTTTTTCGGGACATCCGCGACCACCCCATTAAACGGGGCAACCAAACGGGTGTAACTCAAGCGGCGCTCCGCCGAGTTGAAGTTCACTTTTGCCAGCTTGTGGTTGGCCGATAGCTCGTCGAGCTCAGCCTTGGAAATCATTTTGCGCTCAAACAGCTCGCGGCCACGCTTCAACTGTTTGCTAGCCAATTGGAACTGCACCTGCGCGTCATTACGCTGCTGCTCGAACTTATCGGCATCGAGCTCAGCAAGAAGCTGCCCTTTCTTAACCTGCTGGCCAGATTTGACCAGCACGCGCTGCAACTCACCTTCAACGCGAAACGCCAACGGGGTATTTTCTGCGGCTTCCACCTGGCCCTTGAAAGTGCGGTACTGGCTGGTCACCGGTTGTTCAACCGTCAGCGACGACACTGCTAGCGGAGCGGTAATTTGTTGCTGCGGCGGCTCTTGGCAGCCAGCCAAAACCATCATGGAAAGGACGGCAAATGACATCTTCTTCAACATCTTAGATACCACCCTCTCGTTCCCAGGCACGTACTTGCTGACCCGGCAGCAAATCGGCAGCACCGGCAATCACCACCATGATCCCCGGGGCCAAACCTGATACCACCTCGCCTTTCTCATTGAGCTCAACTTGCAAGGCATCAACAACACCGGTTGCAGGGTCAAACTGCCATAATGTCCCTTGGTCATCTTGTTTCTCAACCCACGCTCCTTTAGGCAAGCGCAAGGCCGTCGCTAGTTCAGGCTTGGCAAAATGTACCTGCCCAACCATACCGGAGAGCAAGTTCATCGCATCCGGGCGGGAAAGCGTCACCTTGGCGGTATAGCTGTTGGTATCGGCATCAGGCTTGGTCGATAGCTCTTTGAACTCGGCCTGGATCTGCTGGGCTGGGTGGTTATCCATCTCAACCCACACCGCTGTCTGGCGGATCGCCGACAGGCTGGTTTGTTTTACAAAAGGCACCGGCAGGTTGAAGCTCACGTCCATCTCATCAACATTCTGGATGTTCATCACTGGCTGGTTGGCACCCACGAACTGGTTCTGGTTAACAAATTTCAGAGAAACGACACCGTTGAAAGGGGCTCTGATCAAAGTATGTTCAACGTCTGTCTTCGCCTGCTCCAAGTTGGCAGCTGCCGTCTTGTAGGCCGTCTCGCGCTGGTCAAACTGATCGGTACTGATCAGCTTCTTGCCATATAGCTGTTTGGCACGCTGGAACTGGCTCTGTGCCAATTCAAACTCGGCCAGCTTGGCATCGAAAGCCAGGCGGTAATCCTGATCATCCAGCACTGCTAATACCTGCCCTCGCTCAACGCGCTGGCCTACCCTGACTGACAATTTTTCAATTTCGCCAGGTACCTGGAAAGACAGCTGGGCACGCTGTGTCGCTTCTAGCTTTCCGGGAAAGGCATTGCTCGCCTGATTCGCTGGCATTGGAATTTCCAGCAATTTCACAGGCTTGACGACCTCTTTGGTTATTTCTGAGTTGGCTTGGTTACATCCGGCTAGGATGCTTCCCAGCAACACTATTGTTGCCACCCTGACAAACGGGGTGAACGAAATGGATGTTCCTTTCACAGGCGTTTCTCTCTAATTGTTTATATTACACACCTGTGCAGTATAAGTTGATTTATGCTGAGATCAAGTATATTTTACAGGTGGACAATAAAACTATTTTGTGAACACACAGATGACGCCCCCGCGTTTTTTTGGTAAAAATGGCGTGGGCTATGAAACAGATAGAACGATGACCGAGAGAAAACAGGGCCGTCGCAGCGCACAGGCCGCCGAAGAAACCAAGCTGCTGATCATCAAAACCGCCGCGGAAATGTTCTGCGAATTGGGGTACGAAAGGGTATCGCTGAGAAATATCAGTGAGCGCGCTGGCGTATCACACAGTTTGATCCGCCACCATTTCGGTAGCAAAGAGAAGATCTGGCACAGTATCAGCGACAACCTGCACGTGTACTTCTTGAGTTACATGTACAAGTTACTAGAAGAAATCCCTTCCGAGCTACCAAGCAATGTTATTCTTTATCGCTTTGTCACTATGCTGCTAGCCCAACAGCTGGCACACCCGATGCCTATCCAGCTGATTGCCGATGGGGTCAGGCAGGGAGATGTGCTGATGGATTACTTCTTCGACAGTAACGGTGAGCTTGAAAAGCTAGTGAACGAAGTGGTCGAGCGCTGCAACAAGGACTTCCCAACCACGCCCGTCAAGGTATGGGAAATGAAATGGCAAATGATGATGTATGCCCATGGCGCTGCCAGCATGAAGCCATTTGTGCTCGAAACCTGGGAGGGCGCCAGCGAAGAGCAGTGTTTGCTCAACCACTGGCAGTTGTTCAACCAAACCATGGCTAGCCAGCTCAATATCACCCCTGAACAAATGCTCCAGCCAACACAGCTGGCTGACATTCTCATCGAGCTGCCTTGCGAATGGGGTTGCGGTACTGAAACCAAGGATGAAGAAGAGTCCGAGTAGTCAGTTCAACGGATAATTACAGACAAAAAAAGGTCAATACCGAAGTATTGACCTCAGACTGATGACAAAGGTCTGGCTTTTAAGCTAGGCCTTTGATCTAATAGAGATATCGAAATATGGATATCTCGACATGTTAAAAGAACCCTCACCCCAACAGTACGAACTCGAAATGGTCACAATGGAACAGCTGGTTCCGAAGCATCATCTCGTACGTAAAATCGACCAAGTTATAGATTTCGAATTTATTAGAGACGAAGTCGCTCACCTATATTGCCAAGACAATGGCCGGCCTCCTGTTGACCCCGTCCGCTTGTTTAAAATCATCCTGCTGGGCTACATCTTTGGCATCAAGAGCGAGCGTCAGCTAGTCAAAGAAATCGAGGTCAATGTGGCCTATCGGTGGTTCCTTCGCATGTCACTGACAGAGAAAGTTATCCATGCCTCGACGCTCAGCCAAAACCGCATCCGCCGCTTCAACGGGACGGATATTTTTGAACGCATCTTTACCAATATCGTACTCCAGGCCATGGATAAAGGGCTCGTCGCCGGGAATGAATTATTCACCGACAGCACCCACCTCAAAGCCAATGCTAACAAGAAGAAATTTACCAATGAACAGCAAGCTGTCCGCACCAGTGCCTACCTTGAGATGCTCAACGAAGATGTGGCCAAGGAGCGGGAAGCCGAAGGGAAAAAACCTTTAGCTGAGCGAAAATCAGAGCCTAAGCTCAAAAATACCAAAGTGAGCACGACTGATTCTGAAAGCGGCTTTATGACGCGGGATAACAAGCCGCAAGGGTTCTTTTACCTTGACCACCGCACCGTCGATGGCATGCATGGGATTATCGTCGATACCTATGCGACCGCAGGTAACGTCAATGACTCCCAGCCTTATATCAATCGGCTAGACTACACGCTCAACCAGTTCAACCTGAATCCTATAGCCGTAGGCCTTGATGCTGGATACTTCACGGCTCCTGTTGCTGAGAGCCTTGAACGAAGAGAAATCCTTGGCCTCTTTGGTTACCGTAGGCCGCCTCGCACCCAGAATGCTATCAAGAAGAAGCACTTTATCTATAACAAAGAAACAGACACTTACCTGTGCCCAAATGGCCAGGAACTTATCTATAAAACCACGTCAAGAGAAGGCTACAGAGAATACCACTCGGCCCCCAAGGAGTGTGAGCTCTGCTCGATGAGAAATGACTGCACCCAAAGCAAAACAATGAAGAAGGTGATAACCCGGCATATCTACGCGGAGGCTGTGGAACGAGCAAACAAAATACGGCTGACACCTTATGGTAAAAGGACCTATCGGCGAAGGGGAGAAACGGTAGAAAGAAGCTTCGCAGATGCGAAACAGCATCATGGTCACCGATATGCACGGTTCCGGGGGTTGAACAAGGTGCAGATGCAATGTTGGTTGGCCGCTGCTGCTCAAAATATCAAGAAGATGGCCTTGGTGCTGGGCTGCTTACAGAAAATAGGCCTTATAAACGCTCTAATTAGGTTAATACGAGTCAATATCAGGCGAGAAGAGCAAAGGAGCCTCCAACCGAGCTGGTAGGTAAAAAAATCGCGATCGCGGCCTACGGCCGCTCTCTAAAAAGAACCCCACTTAAAAAGTGGGGTTCGTCAGCAATCTGAGGTCAATACCGAAGTATTGACCTTTTTTGTTAATGATTAAGTACTTAAGCTGTTGCCACTGCTGGCAGTGCCGCTTGGGTAACTTCTTGTTCGGTGCTGTCAGCTTGCTCTAACCATGTCATCAGTAGTTTATAGCCTAGGCCCAGAACCACCGCACCCACGAACAACCCGATAATACCTGACATCATCATACCGCCCAGTGCACCCAGCAGAATAACCAGCATCGGAATATCGACACCACGGCCCATCAACATTGGCTTCAGGACTGCATCACTCGCACTTACCAAAATACCCCATACAGTAAACAGTACCGCAACCGTTGTTGTCTCGACAGCGAACAGGTATGCCATGACCGGCCCCAGAACCAAAATAGGTGGAAGCTGGATAATCGCTAGAATCAATACCGCTAGCATCCACAAACCTGTTGCCGGAACACCTGCGATGCCCATACCTAATCCAGCCAATACCGCCTGGATAACCGCGACGCCAATTACACCCTGTACCACGCTACGTACAGTGGCAATAGAAAGACCAACATACTCTTCTCCTTTGTCACCCAGTAGACGCGAAACAACTTTGTTAGCCATTGCTTTACAGCGTCCGGCATTGCTCATCACCACACCGGAAATCAAAATTGAAATAATGAACTGAACAACACTGCCACCTAGGCTGCCTACCGCAGATAAACCACTCGAAACAAACGCTTTAACCTGTGGAGCATAGGTTTCCAGTGCACTTTCTAGGTTCGTTGCAGAAAGGCTCCAAGCCTTATGCAGCGGCTCACCGACAACCGGGATCTCCGCTACCGATGCCTCAGGGTGAGGGATCACCAAGGTGCCTTCTGTAACCGACGTTGCCACTTCCTGGGTGGTACTGAAAACCGCACCGGAAAACCAGATTGTTGGTACGAGCAAGGCCGCAAGTGCCACCAAGGTAACCAACATACTTCCCTTCCCCTGGGAGAGTGAAAACCGCTTCATCAACCCTTTGACCAGCGGCATCAGAGCGATGGCAATAATGGCTCCCCAGACGATGGGCAATAAAAATGGCTGCAATATCTGGTAGCAGAAGTACACCACCAGCAGCAATAACATCGCTTTGATGAACGTATCCATCGAGCTTTTGCCCGGGAGTGTTACTAGGAATTGTTGAGCATTCACAATCTACCTCACAAATGGCGTTTAATTAACTGATGGGCTCTCGCCCTGGCCTGGTCAAATAATAACCACCCGTGATTAGGCAAACTTACCATTTCACGACAATCGCATAATTTCGCTCGCAAACATAATTGTTCATTTCTTCATCATTTAGATTTTTTACTCTAAATAGATCGCATACTCTTTCTCTTGCATTCCTTCGGGATGTTAGTACCCATTACGTGAAATTAGCGTCCGCCATTGGTACAAAGGTCTCTTTCCCTCCTACCATCACTAACCAACGAATTGAAGAGACCTTTTCTTTCCCACTTTCACAATATCCACTACTTTTCACTACAAACTGTGGCAAGTTTGTCGATCGCCCGTTATCATTCTCTCTTTTGCGACACTTATGAATAGACATGCACATTAAAATGCTTTTAGTGGCAGCTTTATGCAGCGCTTCCGCAATAGCTGATGACGATAGCTGGAAAGCGCTGACAACCAATGGCTGGTTAACCACCACAACACAATGGGGGCAGGATGATCCCCAGAGTGCGCATATATCAAGAATGCGGGGCTTGGACTTTGCAACCCAATACACCATATCGGCCACCATTGCCCATTCGGAACCTGGCAAGCAAAAGCTCTATTTCAATTTCTTTAGCCTCAACAGTGAGTACATGTGCAAGCCAAACAAAGAGACCAGCACAATTGTCGTCCAAGTCAACGGCTCACCTATCCGCTTCAAGCACTGGTGCATTCATGATGCGACCTACAAGGATTTTCACTTCTCATCCATGACGGCGAAATCAGCCAATGAGGCAAAGTTTGTTCTCAATGCCCTTCGCCACGCACCTGATACTGTCAACTTTAAAAATGACCGTTTTGAACTAGATTTTCCTGCAATCGGCTTTTCCCAGGCATGGCAGGCCTCTCGGGGAAACACAAATGCCTGGAACCCTTCGGTGCAGGATGTACTCTAGCCATTAAGGCGCCAGACCATATTCACGTTAGCTTGGTTAAACACTGTTAGGCCAAGCTCTCTTCCCGTTTTAAGGCTGCCGACCATCATACCCAGTGCATATATTTCGACACGCACATCACAGTTTCATCGCAAACCAAGATCTTGCGCCCAAACACAGCAAAAAATTACTCAACCGGAATTAGTGGCAAGCATTCACCCAAGCGCACAACTATGCACAAAAATGGCTGGTTGGACAGTAAAATACCTAGCCGAAGGAATAGAACGCCACCACTTAACCACGCCACTTCATTATGCACCATGCGCATAAAAAAGCAGGCGATACAGCCGTGACCTGGCTCTCAACAACCTCATGGCCAAAGCCATTACCCTCTTAGCATCCCACGGGATGACAAAAACAAGATACGATCAAATTCTATGAGGGAATATAATGAACACAACCAAATTGCGCCCTGTTGCCCTTGCCATAATGACTCTAACGGCACTAGCCGGCTGTAACGACGAAACCACTTATATAGAACAGCCCAAGCAAGCTGAAGATCCCGCCCGGGAGATGCGATCTGTCTTTGACGGCTATCAAGATGCCATCAGTACCCTGGATAGCACCCAGTTCGGCCAGATCACCGACCAGATGGCCAGCTCACGCCAGGCAGTAGACCGGATGTACTTGGACAAACTCGAGAACATCGACCGCAGTGCATTAACTGACGAAGACAAGATCTACTACGATACCTTCTTGTTTGACCGCAATATTGCTATCCGCGGCGCATCACTGCCCAACCCGCGGTTCGGTAACTTTGATATCCCGATCACCCACTTCTACAACTACATTGATTGGAATGCCGAGAAAGCTGGCGAGAAACAAGAAACTGCCGATGACTACCACAAGCATATTCAAGTGATCAGAGAGTTCACCGCCTGGACCAATAACCTGCATTCACAATATGCCATGGGCTTAATTGATAAAGCTCAGCTTCCCAAAGTCCTTACCAACAGGTTTATTGCCAGCACTGAGGAGGCCATGGAAATCGATGGCGATCCATACGGCCTGCTAAAGCAAGGGTTAAATGACATCAACCGCCACTCCAGCCAATACGATGCTGCCTTTATCGGGGAGTACACCAAAGCCGTTGATGACGCCGAGCTAGCAGTGAAAGCGTTAATCTCCTTCCTGGCTAGCGACTACATGACCGCGGCACGGGGTACTGGCGATACCGGCTCTATAGATGACAAAAATATCGGCTGGGGCGATCTGCCCAATGGCCAAGCTTGGTACCAGTGGCAATTAGACCGCAACAGTACCACCGGCAAACCCGCGATGGAGCTAAGCCAGCTTGGCGAAGAGCTGGTGGCCGATGCCAAAGCTGAAATGATGAGGGTGGCCAAAGTTATCGTCGAGAAAAGGGGCCACTCAGTGAAAACCAAATGGCGCGAAAGCGATGGCAGCATTATAGAGAAGACCTTTGTCTTGGTCGATGATAGCGGCAACATAAACCTCAATGCGTTCTTCGATTACCTCAACAGCGAACAGTTTTTCTATGGCCGAGATGGCGAGAATGTCTCCGACACCGACTACGCCGAATTGTGCAAGGCCGCCTCATCACCGAGTGCCTGCGAAGCCGCCCTTGTTGACTACAACATTTTCAAACGTGATGCCAACGATGTCGTTGCCAAATACTTCAAGCCAATCGAAACCGACTACACTATCGTCCCTGTGCCTGCTGCGCGCGAGCTGTATGACGGCGTTGCATCATACGGAAACAATGAGTTCAACCTCAACACCCACCCAGATTACAGTCTACAGAAATGGAATGTTTCCACCTTGCTGCTGCATGAGGCGGCGCCGGGTCACCATTTCCAGAATGCCTATTCCATCGAATACCCACCAGCGGATAAACCTGACTACATCAAGGGCGTTTGGTATACCGCCTATGCCGAGGGCTGGGCACTCTATACAGAATGGCTGGGGCTTGAAATGGGCATCTATGGTGAGCTCAACGACGAAGGCAAGCCAACATTCGTCAATGCCACCGGGATGTGCAAGCCTGATTTGGATTACATCAGCTTCCAGGGCGGTATCTATAAAGATGCCGAGGAGTGTAATGCCTTGCAGTATTTCGGCAGCCTCAACGAAGCCCAGCTTCGCAACATGCGCCTCGCGGTCGATACCGGTATCCACGCCAAAGGCTGGAGCATCCAGGAAGCCCAAACATATATGGATAACAACTCCGCCTTGGGTAACGGTGACATCGAATCAGAAAGCTACCGGTACGCGGCCTATGTCGGCCAAGCTGTATCATACAAATCCGGTTTCTTGGTGATCAAAGAGATGCTCGATAAGGCACAGGGGGAACTCGGTGGGCAGTTCGATTGGGCAGCCTTTCATGACCAGCTGCTGAAATACGGCGATCAGCCTATGGAAGTGGTTGAAACCAGCATTGAAAATTGGATAAAAGCCCAACAATAAACCGGCGTAAACTGTTGCCTGTCCGCTTGCGGGCGGGCAGCAAAGAAAACAGGATGATGAGAGAAAGGAAAAAAATGGGTAAGTACCAAGTTAAAGCAAAAAGGTTGGCTGGCCAAGTGGCTTACTCAAGGAACGGTGAACAATAACTATTTACCGGTATCTTACCCGAACGATTATTTGTAGTGATGTTAAACCTTACAGGTACGAAGCATGCAACCTGAATTTAACGGGGGCTACTATACCCCGCCGGACGCACAAAAATGTGACATATATCAATCTATCGCGGGTAAATTATGTACAGAAATAAGCATGTGTAACAAGATGCAAATGGCGGTAAACAAAAGCCATAATACTCAATTTTGTTTATATTTTAACTCATTCACTGGCTGATTTATTTCCCGGCCAAGCCGATGTTGTCCCACCTCTAAATTTTTATTGCTACTGACTTATTTTCGCTTGCTCCCATGCCATACTGGGCAGCAACGTCTTTTCGAACGATTCACTTATAGAACCTCACTTCGAAGCATTTACACCAGAGCATTCACACCGCATTATTCACATCGGGAGCATCTAGGAAAGCACATGTTAAGGATCAACAGCAAAGAACGTCCCCACTGGCGAGAGCTTGCCAAAGAATATGGGTTCGGTTTCCACACCATGTATGGCGAGCCCTACTGGGACGAAACCGGCTATTACCAGTTCACCTTGCAACAGATTGAACGCGACCTGGAAGATCCCACCGAGGAAATCCACCAGATGTGCCTAGAGGTTGTCGACGAGGTCGTTGCTGATGAATATTGGCTGCAGCGATTCCAGATCCCGGAAGCGATGTGGCAACCCATTCTGGATTCCTGGCGGCGCCGGGATCCCTCACTCTATTCCCGGCTCGATTTCGCCTACGACGGTACCGGCTTTGCCAAATTGTACGAGAACAATGCCGACACCCCGACCTCACTCTACGAAACCGGTTTTTGGCAATGGCTGTGGCTGGAGGATATGGTCAACAGCGGGGCGATCCGCCGCGATGCCGATCAATTCAATCTCTTGCAGGAACTCCTGATCGATCGCTTCAAGACCCTCTCGCGCCAGCAACCCGGCCAGACCCTGCACTTTTCCTGCTGCAAAGATACCGTCGAAGACAGGGGCACGGTGCAATACATGGAAGATTGTGCCAAAGAGGCGGGTTTGTCGACATCGTTCGTATTTGTCGAAGATATCGGCATTAACGGCAAAAAAGAGTTTACCGATATGGCCGACAAGCCTATCCGCTGGATGTTCAAACTCTACCCTTGGGAATTTATGCTGCGGGAAGAGTACGCCAAATACCTGCCATCGATCCCCATCAACTGGCTGGAGCCAATGTGGAAATCAGTACTGAGCAACAAGGCGCTGCTTCCTATGCTTTGGCACAAGTTCAAGGGGCACCCAAACCTGCTACCGGCCTTTTTTGCCGACGACCCAGGGCTTGGCGAGCTCACAGATTATGTCATCAAACCGATATTTGCCCGCGAGGGCGCCAACATCACCATCGTCGAAGGCGGCAAGCAGACCCTGCGTGTTGATGGGCCTTACGGCGATGAAGGCGTTATCTACCAAGCCTATCACCCACTGCCAAAATTCAACAATGCCTACACCCTGATAGGCAGCTGGCTGGTTGATGGCCAGGCCGGAGGGATATCTATCAGAGAAGACAGTTCGCGAGTCACCCAGGACATGTCGCGTTATCTCCCGCATATTATTTTATAGCTTGAAGGGGCGTATCACTTATAAACCGGCATATCCCTTAAGGGGATCTATACTGATGATTCAACATCTTGAAAAGCTTTGCATTACTTTGTTACATATTCAGCGCAGCGACAGCAACATTGCGTATAACAACAGGGCAAAGGACAAGATTACATCGGCATCGGCTCCCCTATGGATAAAAACTATCAGCAATACCCAGCGTATATTGCTCTTTCCTTATCACTCTTCGCGGGTCATTCCTATGCCAGCGACGATATTCGCTATGCCGATTACGGCCCGCTGAAAACCTACGCCCAGTCACCCTTGCAATCAAATGCCCTTACACCGCTAGTCAGATCTGGCTTTAGCCATGCGCCAGATACTGTCGAGCTCTACGCAACAGGCACCATCGCCAGCGTCTGGGCCCATACCAATGACTACAGCGCGGACTATTACCAGAACGACCTCTCCATCGGCGGCTATTGGCAGCTAAATAGCCAATGGGCCTTGGAGCTCGACTACACATGGCGCTTTGCTGCCAACAACCGGCTGGATACCTTAACCAAAGCCTTCCACGACTGGTTCGGCATCGGCCAAAATGGCCGCGATGAAGTGGATGACCACTCCTTCGATATCTCGGTACCGCAATATGGCGTAGAGATCCACGACTTCGAAGGTGAAACCATCAGCAACGCTTTCTCGCTGTATTCCAGCTACCAGATAATGGAAAGCAAACACCATGGCCTTTCTTTGGGAGGATCGCTGTATTTCAACTATGTCGGCAGCGGACCTTTCAAAACCAGCAACTTCGAGCAGGCTCTGCAGCTCAACTATAGCTACCGGACCGGCAAGCACAGTGTTTATACTTTGCTCGGCGTCTCCTACCGCCATAACGACGAAGTACTGGCACAGATAAAATACAATAAGTTTGCCTTTGCTACCGGCGTCAGTTACCAATACCAAATCAGCCCCAAGCACCGCTTCATCACCGAGGTGCATGTCTATGAAGGTGCCAGTGACGCCACATCGGATTTAAGCGAGCCGTCTACCGAATTCTTGCTGGGATATCGCTACCACACCAAGAGCGGTGCGATAGAACTGTCGATGATCGAAAATGTCTTTAATATGGACAACAGTACCGACATCGCCTTTACGGTCGGTTACCGCCACAGGATGTAGCGGATAGCCTCAATTTACATTGTAAATATTTCCGGCTCAGTGCCTAAATATTGCTCTGTTAGCATTAGGATACAAAAAATAAAAAACACTGTATTGAAGAACATAGCTTTTCCCCCTACCATAGCGGCCATCTCTCTTTGGCCAGCGAAAACAGACCTGTGAAAAATGTAGCCCTACTCATGTGTACCGCTTTACTTTCTGCCTGCTCATACAATGCTGCGCCAGTTGTCGGCTCCCATGACAAAACCCAGCTCGAGTATGAACAAGACTTGGCAGAGTGCCGCGAGAAAACCCAGGAAGTCGACAAAAGTGAATCTGTACGAACCAGTGCCACCAACATGGCGATGATCGGCACCGCTGCCGGTGCCCTAGGCGGCTTGCTGTCTGATGATGTCGGTATGGGCGAGAGCATGGTGTGGGGTTTGGCGCTTGGGGCTGGAACCGGCGCTGCGATCGGCTCGGTAAAAGCAACCCAAACCCAATCTTTGGTATTGCGCCGCTGCATGGAGCTCAAGGGCTACCAGATCCTCGATGCCGAAGTCGATGACTTAGCCAGTGTCGAGCTAGAGGCTGAGGCAGAAGCAAACGAACAACAGCAGCTGGCTTCAAACTAGCTCCGTGCTATTGGGTGGTTGTGGCTGTACTTGGAGATTATGTTTTCACCCGCTGTTCAAACTGCTCGACCAAAAAATCCACCAGCACCCGCAGCCGCTTGGGCATCAGTTTTCGTTGCGGATAAACCAAACTAACCGGCACCAGCGGCATATCCCACTGCGGTAACAACTGAACTAGTTTCCCTGACGCAAAGTGTTCACGGCAAATAAACTCGGGCAGTACCGCAATGCCTAGCCCATCCAAGCATGCCGAAAGGGAAGCGGTAATGGTATTAACCTTCAAGCGGTAGGGCAAATCAATACTGACCTCTCCCCCCTCATGCATCAGGTGCCAGTTGGGCATTTTCACCGCCTTGTTATGGATCTTGATTTGGTGATGCGGCGACTTGAGATCTTCCGGGCCTGAGATCATGCCATATTGCTCAAGATACTCAGGGCTGGCAGCCAATACCCTACGGGATTCAGTGAGTTTTCTCGAGACAAGGCAGGAATCCCCCAGCTCACCCACCTGGGCATAGAGATCGATCCCCTCACCGATGATATCGACTTCACGGTTAGTCATTTCGACATGCAGCGACACATGCGGGTATTGCTTCAAGAAGGCATTGAGAAAACCGCCCATCACCTGGTGCCCCAATTCCACCGGCATCACCACATATAACCGGCCGCGAATAAGATCCTGGTTAGCACTGACTTCAAGCTCAGCCTGCCCCATGATTTCCAGCATCTGTACACAAGACTGGTAAAAGGCTTCCCCCTCTGGCGTTAGGATCAAACTTCGGGTCGAACGCGTGATCAAACGCACACCCAGATGTTCTTCCAACTCGGCGACTTTTCGGCTGACCGTTGACTTGGTCATATCAAGCACATCCGCAGCCTGGGTAAAACTACCACAATCAACGACTTGTGAAAAAATCGCTACCGAATTCAAGTCCATCACAACCCCGCCTTTCGAGTATTAGTAAGATTTGTGCAACAGTGTTTCCCTTTTTTCTTATCTTATCAACCAATCGAGATCATTTACAATTTGAAACACTTTCCGAAAACCAATTCTTATAAGACACAGAGGGTAAAATGGCCGATCATCCCCAAGCGCCTGCAGTAGCCAATGCTAACCAGCCACAAACCGCACCTGCGGCACTACCCAAGCGCAACAAGAAAAAAGCGCCATTGATCGCAACCTTGATCATGCTTTCGCTCGGTGCATTGGGTGGCGGCTACTGGTTCGGCTATGGCCAGTATTTCGAATCCACCGACAACGCCTACCTACAAGGCGATATCACCAATATCAGCCCCAAGGTCGGTGGCTATATCACCAAATCTTTCGTCTCGGATAACCAGCAGGTCAAAGCCGGCGATCTGCTGGCCAAAATTGATGACCGTGACTTCGAGGCTGCTTTAGATCAGGCCAAGGCCAATTTAGCCGTTAGCCAAGCGGCTATCGACAACCTCCATGCCCAAGAGCAGTTGCAAAAGACCCAAATCCGCCAGGTAGAAAGCCAAATTGCTTCTGCCAAAGCCGAATTCGATCGTGCTAAGCAGCAAGTTGCGCGCACCCGCAGCCTGCTAAAGCGCAATTACTCCTCGCAGGATGAGCTCGACAGCATGACCTCACACCAGAAGGTGACAGCTGCCCAGCTTGAGGAAGCCAATGCCAGCTACCAGGGCGCCAAAGATCAGCTTGTGGTCATCGCCAGCCAAATCAAGCAGGCCGAGGCCGCAGTGACCGAAGCGCAAGCACAACTGGAACAGGCAGAACTCAACCTTGCTTACACCAACATCTATGCCCCAGTAGACGGCATCGTCGGCAAACGTAGCCTGCGGGTTGGCCTATACGTTCAGCCGGGTATGCCGCTAATGAGTTTGGTGCCCACCTCCAATGTATGGATCGAAGCCAACTTCAAGGAAACCCAGCTAAGCGGGATCCACAAAGGCCAACGTGTCACGGTTGAGCTAGATGCCTTCCCGGGCCAGCCGCTGCAAGGCGTCGTCGACAGTTTCTCACCAGCGACCGGCGCAAAATTTGCGTTGCTACCGCCAGAAAATGCTACCGGCAACTTCACCAAGATTGTCCAGCGCGTACCGGTCAAAATCACCATTCCCGACGCTCAAGGTTTAAAAGGCCGCTTGATCCCAGGGTTATCAGTCGTAGCCACTGTCGATACACGAGGCTAAGCCATGGGTGCCGATATCACGACCAACCCACAGCAACAGACACAGTCTGCTGAAAGCGAGTCGCTCCATGTCCCTCGTCGCCACTGGATCGCCCTGTTCGGCGGTCTGATTGGGGCGTTTATGGCGATTTTGGATATCCAAATCACCAACTCCTCGCTCAAAGATATCCAGGGGGCGCTATCTGCCACACTGGATGAGAGTTCGTGGATTTCCACCTCTTATCTGGTGGCAGAAATGATCGCCATTCCACTCAGTGGCTGGCTGTCAAAAGCGCTGGGGAAACGCCGATACCTGACATGGACCACGGCGATTTTTACCCTGTCATCCTTCCTATGCTCACTGTCGTGGAACATGAGTTCGATGATTGTGTTCCGTGCCATGCAGGGCTTTAGCGGTGGTGCCCTGATCCCGCTGGCCTTCTCGCTGGTCATACAGCTCCTGCCAATCCAGAAGCGTGCAGTGGGGATGGCGCTATTCGGTGTGACAGCAACCTTTGCCCCGTCCATCGGACCGACTTTCGGCGGCTGGCTGACCGAAAACCTGTCGTGGCATTACATTTTCTATATCAACATCCCGCCGGCTATCTTGGTCATTTCGATGATCCGCTATGGCTTGAGTAAAGAGCCGCTCAACCTTGGCTCTTTACTCAAGGCAGACTGGTTCGGGATAGTCACTATGGCGCTCGGGCTTGGCTGTTTGGAAGTGGTATTGGAGGAAGGGAACCGTGAAGAGTGGTTCAGCTCAAGCTTTATTGTCACTCTCGCGATCATCTCCGCCGTCAGCTTGGTGTACTTTGTCATCAACGAGCTGCAACACAAAAAGCCACTAGTCAACCTGCGGCTGCTACGCGAGAAACAATTTGCGATGTCATGTCTGGCGTATTTGATCCTCGGGATGGCGCTGCTCGGTTCGATTTATGTGCTGCCTCTGTATCTGACCCAGATCCAGCGCTACAACGCGATGGAAATCGGTGAAGTATTGATGTGGATGGGTTTCCCGCAGTTGCTGCTATTCCCCATCGTGCCCAAACTGGTCCAGTTCATCAAACCCAAGTACTTGGTGACATTCGGCTTTACCATGTTCGGCCTGAGCTGTTACGTCAACACCCACATGACAGTGGATTTCGGCGGCCAGCAGCTGATCCTCTCCATGGTGCTGCGTGCTATCGGCAGTCCGTTTATCATGGTGCCGCTGTCCCTAGTGGCGATGAAACACATCAGCAAAGCAGACACGCCAGATGCCTCGACCCTGACCAATGTCATGCGCAACCTCGGTGGGGCATTCAGTATCGCGATTATCGCCACTCTGTTGGATAACAAAACCCGGGAACACCTCGGGCACATCAAGGAATCACTTCCAAGTGTCAGCACCAATGGCTGGCAGCAGCTGTTGCAGCAAAGTGATTTCTTTATCAAGGCAGGTAGTGATGCTGGCACCGCGATGCAGCAGGCCCAAGCCACATTGCTGTCAACCATGCAGCGCGATGCCGCCATCATGGCCTACAACGATGTGTTCCTGATGATGACCGCCTTTCTGGCTTTCGCCGCTATGCTGATCATGTGTATGGATGATTGAGGTCGACAGGGTGGCTCCCAGCCAACCGGAGACGATTTTAAAAACGTGCGAGTACATCCATGTAACTCCAACCCGCCGTCCATGGCGGGTAGGTTTTAAAATCATCCCCGGTTAGCTGTGTCAGCTTTATCGAAAAATAGCATTTTACGCCTCAACTAGGTCAACAACTGCTCGCCCAGCTTATCGACTACCTCTAGTATGTGTAGTTGGCTCTCCCGGCTGTAAAGCGAAATCCCATCTATCTGCTCTTCCAGGTCCACATTGAGATGGCTAATTTGGCTCAAGGTCGAGCCGCGCAGGCTTACTGAGAATACTTTCATCCCTTTGCGCTTGGCATTGTGGGCCATGTCCACCACCGCGTTGGTTTCCCCCGACTTGCTGATCAGTACCAAGATACCCGCGTTTGCCATAGTGAGCTGGTGAATATCGGTGATCACCAAATGGGGAATATTGGCGAGGGACAAGAAACGGGACAAGTAATTTACACTGACAATCGATGCACCGCGGGAGTAGAGGTAGACCACATTGGTGGCCTTGAGGCCGGATGCCAGCTTGGCAATCACTGCCTGATCCTGCCCTTCCTCTTCCGATGACGAGCGCTGGCGGGCCAGGTCTGCCGCTAGCTTGTAGCGCAATTCGGTATAGCTGGCATACCCCATCTTCTTGCACACCCGGTTGACCGAGGTCGTGGTGGTCAGCGCCTTGGCCGCGATCTCCTTGGCCGAGATCTCGCCCAATTGCTTGGCGTGGCTAATAATAAACTCATAGATGATGCGTTCGGTCCCACGGAAGGTATTCATTGTAATAATTGTCGTCACGTCGTCATTGGATGGGCGTATTTAATCGCGAACAGCGGATGAAAATCCGTGAGTAAGCTCTCAAAAGTATCGTCATACGCACCTTGTACCAAGAAACCATAACGCTTGCCGATCGCCGCTTTTTATACTGTCTGCAGTTTAGAACAATGGATATGAAACCATGGCGAAGAAAAAACTGGTCGCAGTAACGGCTTGCCCTACAGGTATCGCCCATACGTTTATGGCGGCAAAGAAAATTCAGAGCTGGGCTGAAAAGCAAGGCTACGAAGTCAAAGTAGAAACGCAGGGCAGTGACGGGGTCAAAAACAAACTGACCGCCCACGACATTGCCAGCGCTGATGCTGTTGTCCTGGCTGTCGACGTACCTATCATGGACATGGATCGCTTTGACAATGCCAACCCGCTACAGGTGCGCACTCAGGAATTGATTAAGCATGTCGATGTCCTGCTGCCAGAAGCCATGAAACGGGAGAAAGACAAATCCACTTCTGGGGCTGTTCTACCGGTTCAGGAAAAACGCTCTGCCTATCAGGTGTTCATTGGTCACATCATGACGGGCATCAGTTATATGCTACCAGTGGTGGTACTCGGTGGCCTGCTGATGGCGGTCGCCAAGATCACTGGTGAGTTCGTTGATATCTCCGGTACCCCGGTCGAAACCCTCGACCGCCTTGGTTTCATGACCATCAAATTCATGTACCCAATCTTCGCCGCCTACCTTGCCTATTCCATTGCTGGTAAGCCTGCACTGGTACCGGCCTTTATCGGCGGGGTGATGAGCGACGAGGTCTACAAACGCTTCTTCGGCATCGAGGTATGGGCACCATCAGGCTTCTTCGGTGCTATCGCCATCGGTTTCCTGATTGGTTATCTGGTTCGCTACCTCAACGACACCATCAAGGTGAAAACCGAACTCACAACCCTGAAAACCATGCTGCTGGTGCCGCTCATCAGCGGTATCGTCATGGTGCTGACTATGGAGTATGCGATCAACCCGTTCTTTGGTGCCGTCAACATGGCGATGGTCAAACTGTTTACTGAAGCTGGTGACGCAGGCCGTGGGATTTACTCGATGGTCATTGCTGCCGGTACCGCCTTTGACCTTGGCGGCCCAATCAACAAAGCGGCTGGCTCGGTTGCCCTTGGCCTTAACGGCATGGGTGAGAACTTCGACCTGATTGCCCGTGAACTGGGTATCGTTATTCCGCCTATCGGTGTCGGTATCGCTGCCCTGCTTGACGGCAAGTTCCGCCCACGCGTATTCAGCCGCGAAGAGCAAACGGTCGGTAAAACCTCGCTGATGCTCGGCCTTATCGGTATCTCGGAAGGGGCTATCCCATTCATTCTGAAAAACCCGAAAATGATCCCGATTATGATCCTAGGTTCAATCATCGGTACCCAGCTAGCCGTCGTGCTCAATGTCTGGCAAAGCCTGCCACTGCCTGCGGTATGGGGCTGGTTCCTATCCTCGGATCCTGTCAGCTACACCATCTCGGTCATTGTTGGCTCCAGCTTTATTGCTATCGCACTGCTGCTTTGTACCAAGCCGCAACCTAAAGGTAGCCACTAGCCACAGGGCTAGTTTACCCAAACGGATTCAAACCCGAACAACAAAGACAGGGGTGGTAAACACTGCCCCTTTCATACCGAATTAAACCAAACCGAATTAAATCAAGAGAAGAGAAGTCAGCATGGCTAAAGTGCATGTTATTCCCCACACCCACTGGGATCGTGAGTGGTACTTCACCCAGCAGGACAGCGATGTTCTTGCAACCTACAACTTCACCAAGGTGATCGAGACACTGGAAAGCCAGCCTAGCTATAGCTGCTACCACCTTGATGGACAATCAGCCATTGTTGAAGACTACCTTAAAGTGATGCCGCACATGCGTGAGCGCATGGCGAAACTGGTCAGCGACAAGCGTCTGTTTATTGGCCCTTGGTACACCCAAACCGATACTTTCAACGTCGCTGGCGAATCTATTATCCGCAACCTCAAATACGGCATGCATGTCGCCGAGCAGCTAGGCCACAGCATGACGGTCGGCTACCTGCCGGATACCTTCGGCCACAATGCCCAGATGCCAACCCTATTCAAAGGCTTCGGGATCGACAATATCATCTTCTGGCGCGGTATCGACTACGACCAGCAGGTCGAGCGTTCCAACTTTTTCTGGCAGTCACCGGGTGGTGACAACATCATTGCCTATAACCTGGTCCATGGTTACGGTGCGGCGAAGAATATCGTGGCTGAGCCTAGCCATCTCGAAAACAAAATTTTCCCGATGGTCGAGAAAATCAAAGCCCTTGCCGGCCTCGACGAAGTGCTGATCCCATCCGGGGGCGATCAGGTTAATATCGATCCTAACTTACCGGACACACTAGCCAAGGCCACCGAGCGCAGCGCGGCCGGTGACACCTATGTAATTTCGTCGATGGAAAACTATGTCGATTACCTGCGCCATAACAGCAGCGATTTCGACACCTACAGGGGCGAGTTCAAGATCCCGCGCTATACCCGCATCCACAAAACCATCGGCTCGGTGCGCTACGACATAAAGAAACTCAACTTCGACATCGAGCAGTTCCTGCTGAAAAAACTCGAGTTGGTCACCGCAATTGCCAAGGCGCACGGTATTGCCGTCCACACCGAGCTCATTGACATCGCCTGGAAGAAAATCATCGAATGCCATGCCCACGACAGCATGGGCGGCTGCAACAGCGATGCCACCAACGCCGATATCATGCACCGCCTCAAGCAAGCGGAGGAGATCTGCCATGGCCTGTACAACCTTATCGTCAAGGACATCGCCAGCCAGGTGTGCGACGAAGGTGAGGTAATGGTGTTCAACAACCGAATCAAACCGTATTCCGGTATTACCAATATCGTAGTGTTCAGTACCTTTGGCGATATTACGCTGGAACACAACGGCCAAGCGGTCACGACTGAACTGGTCAAGCGCGACACGCTCGATGGCGGTAAGGTTATCGAGGTTACCAAGGACGGCGAGAAAGAAGTCCCTGTCCCGCCGTATTACCGTTTCGAGCTCAAAGCCAAGCTCAACGCTATCCCAGCGCTCGGTTACCAGACTCTTCAGGTCTGCGAGGCCGGCTCAATGGCCAAGGCACAAAACGGTACTTCAGCCCAGATCGAAAACGACCGCTTGCACCTTGCTTTGGAGAACGGCGAACTGGTGCTAACCGACAAGCACAGTGGCCGCACCATCACTAACCTCGTTCAGTTTGAAAACCAAGCGGATGATGGTGATTCCTATGATTTTTCACCGCTGGAAGGCGATACCCCGCTTTACTCCCAGCCGCTGTCACTGCTTGGCAGCCAGCGCGGAGAGCTGATGCAGCAAATGACCCTGCAAAGCCGGATTTTGGTACCGCACGATTTGGAAGACCGCCGCCAAGGGGATGCCAACAGCGAAATCGTATTCAAGCTAACGTTCACCCTGCACCATGGCGAGCGCAACCTGCAGGTCGACATTGATACCGTCAACCACGTCAAAGACCACCGGGTTCGTGTCTTAATCAATAGTGATATCAATGCAGCGAGCTCTATCAGTACCCTGCCGTTTGCTACGATTGAGCGCCCAATTACACCCGTGCTGTTCGGCGCAGAGGAAAACTGGCGCGAGCGCTATCGCGAGTGCCCGGTAGATATCGAAACCACCGAGGGTGCTGTTGCCATCGCCAGCGATGCAGCTGAGCCTAGCAAGGCCCTTATCATCAACGGTCGCGGGATCAAGGAATACCAAATCCTCAAAGCGGCTCACAACAGCCAGCACGACCAGGTTGCCCTGACCTTGTTCAAGGCAGTTGGCTACCTAGGCAAAGATGATCTGCTATGGCGTCCGGGGCGTGCATCGGGGATCAACAACACCGTGGTATACACGCCAGATGCCCAGTTGCAGCAATCCATGCGCTTCAGTTTCGCTATCGCCATGACAGAATGTGCCTCACAGCAAGTGATCCGCGAGCTGGAAACCGAGTACCTCAACCAGCCGTTTAGCTACCAGAGCCAGCGCCTAAACAGCTTTGAAAACCGTCTCGAGCGCTTCCAAGTCCGTTTTGACGCCAAGCCAATGGCCAAAAAGTTCAGCTTGCTCAGGGTTAAAGAGGAACTTGAACTGTCGAGCGTGTCGCACTCTTTCTACGATGACAAAGTGCTAGTCCTACGCCTGTTCAACCCAACAGAGCAATCCATCACCTTGGATATGTCGCAATTCGACAGCTTTGCCGATGTCGCTATCGTCAACTACCGTGAACAACTGATTGCGGATGCCAAGCCTGTGGTTGCCCCGAACAATACTATCGACCTGCGCCTGATCTGCACGGTCGCTTCAACCTCTGACAAGGAACATTGCTAATGTTTGCCCAAACCATTACCCAGAAAGTGGCCGATATTTATGGCCAAGAGCAAGCGCCGCAGATCACTGAAGATATTCTTGCGCTGATCGACAAATGGCAAGGTAAGGCACCAGCCTACCCGGCATGGGTCGACCAGACCACTAGCTACCTGATCACTTATGGCGATAGCATCAGCGAGCAAGGCAAGCCGACATTGGCGACCATGAAAGCCTTCGCTGACAAGTACCTCAAAAGAGCAATCAGCAATATCCATATCCTGCCGATGTTCCCGTATACCTCGGACGATGGTTTTAGTGTGGTTGACTACCGCAAGGTCGATCCCAACCTCGGCGATTGGGATGAGCTCAACGCCCTGGCTGAGAACTTCAACCTAATGTACGACTGTGTGATCAACCATATTTCCAAGAGCAGTGACTGGTTCCAGGGCTACCTGGCTGGCGATGAGCGCTATCAGGACTACTTCGTCGAATCAGACCCAAGCCTGGATTACAGCAGTGTCACCCGCCCGCGTGCTTTGCCGCTGCTGACGCCGTTTACCAAGGCCAATGGCGAGACCACCCATGTCTGGACGACCTTCTCGGACGACCAAATCGACATCAACTTCGCCAACCCTCAAATCTTGCTTGAGAGCATCGATATCCTGTTGATGTATGCGGCCAACGGCGGCCGCTCTATCCGCCTCGATGCGATTGGCTTTATCTGGAAGGTGCTCGGTACCAGTTGTATCCACCTGCCGCAGGCCCATGACATTATTAAGCTATGGCGCTTGGTACTGGATATTGCAGCCAGCGGTACCCTGCTGATCACCGAAACCAATGTGCCTCATCCGGAGAACGTGGCCTACTTCGGCGACGGTGATGAAGCCCATATGGTCTATCAGTTCCCGCTGCCGCCGCTGACCCTGCACGCCTTCCTGTCCGAGGACAGCTCGGTATTGACCCAGTGGGCTGAAGGACTCACCCGCGAAGCAATGGAAAACCTCAGTGCTGGCCGCCAGACCACCTACTTCAACTTCCTTGCCAGCCACGACGGGATCGGAGTACGCCCGACCGAAGGGATCCTGACCGATGACGACCGCCAGTTCATGTGCAGCGAAGTCGAGCGTAAAGGCGGACGCGTCAACTACAAGCACAATGGCGATGGTACCCAGTCGCCGTATGAGCTCAATATCAACTACCTCAGTGCGATCACCGAGCCAAGCGATACCGATGATGACAAAGCACGCAAGTTCATTGCCGCGCAATCACTGTTGCTGTCATTTATCGGTGTACCGGCTATCTACTACCACAGTTTCCTTGGTAGCGAGAATGATATCGCTGGGATGGAAGCATCAGGTATCAACCGCCGTATCAACCGCGAAAAGTTCAGCTTGGATGAATTGGAAGGTGAGCTAAATACCCAAGGCTCATTGCGCCAGCAGGTTTACAGTAAAATGATCGCTTTGCTGAACCTGCGCCAGCAGCACACCGCGTTTTCACCACTTTCAAAACAGACTGTGTTGGATTTAGGCAAAGGCTTATTCGGCTTGATCCGCGGGGAAGGTGAACAGCGCATTACCTACATCCTCAACCTGACCAGCCAAACCCAACACGTAGAGTTGGCGCAAGGTGGTACGGACTTGATCAGTGGCGAAGCCTTCGCATCACAAGCGACCCTGGCACCGTATCAGTATGTCTGGCTAACGCATGAACAATAAGGAGTAAGACCATGAAACTGGCCCAATTAACCTCACCTGATCTGATCATGCTCGATGCCGTATTCGATGACCGTATTACCGCCATCGAAAACCTGACCGACAAAATCGATCAGGCAGGCAAACTGACCGACCGCCAGATCTTCCTCGATGCAGTACTCAAGCGTGAAGAGGAAGGCCCAACCGCCCTTGGTGAATACCTCGCGGTGCCGCACGGAAAGTCCGAAGCCGTTACCGAGCCGGTATTTGCCTGCGCCTTTGTCAAAGACGAACTGCAATGGCAGGGGCTCGACGGCGACGAGCCGGTCAATATGATTTTCCTATTGGCAATCCCGCCCGCCGAAGCTGGCTCTACCCATATGGAAGTGCTGACCACCCTGACCTCGTCGCTGGTTGATGATGATTTTCGAGATCAATTATTGGCCGCACGCACCCAAACTGAGGTGATGGCGCTATTTGGCGCGGATGAAAAAGAAGCTGAAACAGACGCTGAGCATGCTTCCAACACTACCGCAGATGCCGAGCCGATAGCTGCAGCAGCCATGCAAGAGCAACCGCAGGAAGAGCCACACAACAGTAAAGCCTACCCACTCGTTTTGCTGGTTGGCTGCGCTATCGTATTCCTACTGTTTGCGATGATGTAAGCAAGACTATCGTTTGATTAGCTGGGTAAAATTTCAAAACTTACTCTGCATGGGTGCACCGGGCTGGCGCACCAGAGTCAGAGCGACATGGACGTCTTTATGCGTTTTTGAAATTTCTAGCCAGCTAATTAAAGCATCAAGGTAGCAACAAGTAGTTTTTCTTTTTTCATGTTTCACTTAAGCTTTACGGAGAAACTGTGAAAAGGACTAGCACCATGGAAACGCTCACCATCGCCCAGCTCGGTAACCCTGTCTTACGCGAACACGCCACACCACTTTCGGCCGCCCAATATCAGGAGTTCGCTGCCTTCTTCAATGCATTGCAGCAAAAGATGCTGGAGAGTAATGGTGTCGGTATCGCCGCGCCGCAGGTCAGCGAGTCTATCCGTGCGTTTATCGTGGCATCGCGCCCGAATCCACGCTATCCCGATGCGCCAATGATGGAGCCGACCTTGATGCTCAACCCGGAAATCACCTGGGCCAGCGAAAGCATGGAAAAAGACTGGGAAGGTTGTTTGAGCATTCCGGGGATCCGCGCACTGGTCAACCGCCACTCCCACATCGAGGTGCGATACGACACGCTTGAAGGCAAAGAAGTCAAAACCCAGATGGAAGGTTTCATTGCGAGGATTTTCCAGCATGAGCTAGATCACCTCAATGGCTTAGTGTTCCTCGACAGGGCTGAAAAAGCCGATTACTACACCGAAGCCGAGTACCTTAAAATGATCGGTCAAGCTTAAACAAGCGGCTTTCTTTGAATATAAAAAAACACCCAAGCAGCGAGCGCTGCTTGGGTGTTTTTGGTTTCTAGTAGACTGTATTTACTGCTTTACCTTAGAACCCACCGAATGAGAACTTGTCAGCAAATGGGTCTTTAGGCTCTGGCTCCTGTGGGAAATGGGAACCGCCCCCCAAGGTGCTGTGCTGCATACGTTTTGGATCCTTGATGTGCAGCTTGTAACGGCTCGGCTTGGTTGGGTGTGTCTGATCACTGAGCGTTTTCAGGTAAGCAACAACCGCCAACTCTTCATCCTCGGTTAAAAGCAGGTTCCCAACACCGAACTGCGCAAACTGGAAAGTCAAACTATGCTCTGGTTTTGGCCAACAATCATTCGCTATAGCTTCTTCTACAGTGGCATTGAAGATATTTTTATCATCTTCGCAGCTAGCTTTGATCGTCGCGGTATTATAGAAGTGTACCAACTGCTCCAGAGATTTAAACCAACCATTGTGGGTATACGCTTTGACAAATCCATCGTGCGGGCGCTTGTCCACGTTACGAAGAGTTGGCACTTTATGCTGCCCCTCATTAAACGGATTGCCGGTAGTAAATGTCAGGCCTGCATCGGGTTCTGGATCATTGGGAATATTATGGTTGCGAGGCACGCCAATATTAAAGTACCTATCGTTGGTGTAACGTTCAAACTTGCCCTCACCCTGATCATTCCCGCTCTGGTGGCAGAAGGCACAACGAGCACCGCCAAATCCAGGTCGGTTATCATCTACACCAGGGCCTGCCAATCCATAAAACAGATCATGACCGAGATTTTCTTGCTCGGTAAATCCATCCAACGGGAATTTACCATCGGCATCATTCTTAAGGGCAATATCGCGCTTTGAATCAAAACGGTTGTTATCACTCGACATCTGCCAAGCCGCAATAGCGACGGCAAACTGGGCGAAAACTTTATCAACGTTTCTCTTACCACATTTAAGGTCTTTGCCCCAGGCAAATTTATACAGTTGTTCCCCCCATTCGGTATCGTCCCGCACCTGGATACAGGTCGATCTTTTGGTGGGCTCTTGCTGCTCAACTGGGTTTATGAAGGGGCTGGCATGGGCTTGATCGGCCAACGGGCCGAGATATTTCTGGTACATCGCTTTATATTCACTGCTCAGCCCAGCAAAAACATCGATGCCTTCCTCTTCGATAACATCCCCCTTGGCACGGCCGTTCCAGAATGCCCCGCCACATGGTGCAGAACCTGCTGGCGGTGGAGCAAAACATGATGGATCAAAGTTTTGCACCCCTTTTCTGCTCCAAGCCTGTTCATAATCCAAGAATTGTAGATACTGGTTTGTTGGCGGCTTCAAGGCCCCCACACTGACTCCATCTGAGCCCCTTACTGCCACTTCGGTGTTGTTGATGTGGGAGTTATTGTTAGTTCCGCCAGCTGAACCTTCATGACAGGTCGAGCAGGACATATTGTTGTTGAGAGAAATATTCTCAAAAAACAACCTTTTACCAAACTCTTCAAGGTACGTCATATCGTCAGCTAATACCTGACTCGAAAATGCACTTGCCCCCATAATACCGATAACGAGAGGAATCGAGAGCCTTGCTCCCACCGTATTCGTCAACCTAGTCGTATTCTTACTCATCAAAAATGCTCCAACTTCTTTTTTATAATTTGATTAATCGATTTGCACTAAAAACCCATCCGTTATGAATTAATAAAAAATGAAGGAGAAAAGTGATCCTTTTCTCTTTCCAATTCGTTCATGGTTAAATTTAATACAAGTAAAAATAAGCAAGAGGGAAGTTAAAGCGTTTCTCAACAACAATATCATGGTCATAAAAATGACCATCTCAATAATTAAAATTCAGAATTTATTCCATTTTTAATATACACCTCATAAGTGGTAAATATTTAGCAGACACCCATGTAAAGATTTCTGCAAATGAATAATATTTTTTAACTTCAATATATTTTATTCATTTATAAGAAATGTATTTTTTATTCGACTATGCTTGATATTGAGGATCAGCAATATGGGGATTAATTTTGATATATCATGTACATACATTCAGGAATGCCCTTGTCTCTATTATTGAAACCCAATCTCACCGCTATTGCCACCTACCCCGCTGGCAAGAACTCAATGCCTTTCCTTATGGTTCTTGTGACTTGGCCAATAACATGCTGGCGATGTACTTAAGAGAAAAAGGTTACAACCCCAAGGTGATTTGGTGTCGTAATAACTTAGCAGACTACCCTGATATTCTTAGTCATGTCTGGCTGGAAATAGACGATAAATTCGTTGACATCACCATCAATCAATTTCCACGCCTCATCCGGGAGCGAGTCCATATCGTGAATAAATATGATATCGGTATTCTAAATGAAATCTATTTTCATTGCCGCAATAGCAACCAATTCGAAGAAAGGGAAGTCGATTTACGCAACCATTCAGGGTGTGCAGATGAGATATACCAAGCTGTCTCGGACTTGGCGCGAAAGCTATCAGACATTCACAAAGCCAATGAATAGAAAGCAATACATCATACAAATATGGAAGCAAGACATCACTTTGTGATCTCATGCGCATAGAAATAGGCATAATTATTACCGGATCACAATTTCAATACCTGCAATGCAATATATTGCTGCCCACCTTGTGATGCATATTAAACAAAACAATGAAAAAGAACTTTATTGCCCTTGCCGTAAGTGGCTTACTTAGCCTTTCCTCGACGTCTATTCTGGCTGATACTGCCCCGCAGCAAAGTATCCAAGCCAGCGCTGAATACAGCCAATTTGTTACCAAGCGCCAGGTTGTTGACCAGCTACTTGCCGATGCCGTTACCGCATTCAAATCGCCAGCCCGTATTTCCCATGCTGGGTTTACCGCCAAAATGCCAAGCAATATGGAGATTGTCACCAACCGCCTGCTTGAAGCCTACCAGCTAGAACCATACCGCACCGACTTGCTGATCTCTGCTGCCAATGCCCAGATCTACAACAAGAACGTCGACCGTGCGATTGAACTATTCGAGCAAGTGCTGACCGTCGCGCCACAAGATGTTGACGCCCATGCTTACCTAGCGGTTTGGCAGCAATTCAAAGGCAACAGCCAAGCATCACTTGAGCATATGAATGCCCTGAAAGAGCTTAATGCCGGACGTGCCAGCGATATCCAGCGTATTTTTGACACCGTAAACCGCATCGTCGCCACCCCGCTCAAAGAGAAGCAAGATAAAACGTACCAGGGCAACACGGCAATCATCACGCTGGGTTATGCTCTGAACCCAGATGGCAGCATGCACGATATCTTGGTCCAGCGTCTTGAAATGACCTTGGCAATGGCCAACGCCCAGCCAGATTCAATGATCGTCCTCACCGGCGGTGTACCGCGTAACCATAAAACAGAAGGCAAATTAATGGCCGACTGGTTGGTTGAAAAAGGCATTGCCCGCGATCGTATTATCGAAGACAACTATGCCCGCAGCACAGTTGAAAACGCGCTGTACAGCAGCTACGCCCTTGCCCGCCATAATATCGACCATGCAACGATCATCAGCTCGGCGAGCCACGTCCGCCGCGGCCAATCATTGTTTGAAATCGCCACTTGGCAGACAGGCCCGAAAGATATCACCTTCGATACCGTTTCAGCGGCCGATAAACCACTGGAAGAACTGAAGGTTCCTTCGGAAGGTGAACTGCTAGGTATCTACCGCGACGCACTTCGTACTTACGGTATGTGGAGCTACCGCTCTTACCCGCTTGAGCAGCGTTAACCCACTCACTGCGCCTCTAGCAATTAGTCAAGGCAGCCAATCGGCTGCCTTTTTGTTAATAGACAAAGCAGAAAATCCGGAAGCGTGATCAAGGTTATCGCCCTTTTTCATCCTTATTTATAAAACCATCATTACACCATCTGCTGCAACGCCCGCATATAAAACTCTAGTGGGCCTGAAAGCATATCGACCTTGAGCTCATCGCCAGCCTGGCAGCTCATCGCCAAGGCATAACCGTGCAGATAGTCCGCTAGCATAGACAGGGCATTGTTGCGCAGTTCATCATCCAGCGATAGACCCGCTACAGCCAAATCAAAACGCTCGGTGAACACCGCCGCCGGGCCGTGAGAGGTCATCCCAAGCAAGGTCTCCAGCAATCCAGGGTATTGCGCCAAAAGATTGAGGTAACTTTGGCATAACTTGGTCAACTCTTGTTGCCACTCGCCATTGGGATCAGGGCTGTAGATCTTCTCTACCAGCGACACCGTCACCGCTTCGAGCAACGCCTGCTTGTTGGCAAAATAGTAATAAATCGCCATCGGGTCGACTTCAAGGCTGGCTGCCAACTTACGGATGCTGGGGATCTTTCCCTCTTTTTTCATCAAGGCGTTAGCACATTCGATGATCCGCTCTTTACTCAGCGCTACCGACGCCGCAGCCGGTCTTCCCCGTTTTTTAGCCTTGACAGTCATTCTCCGATCTCTTTACACTTCGCAATATTCTACAATGTAGAATATTATAACCTAAACCTTGCTGGCCTTCCACGCCGCGTCTATTTACAACCTCATGTTAGGAGCTCACCATGGCAAATATTGTCTACATCGCAACCAGCCTCGATGGCTACATCGCCGATAAGAACGGCAACCTGGATTGGCTACACAGCATCCCTAACCCTGAGGGCAATGATTTTGGTTTTGTTGATTTTATGAACCGGGTCGATGCGTTGGTGATGGGGCGCAATACCTTCGAGACGGTATGTGGTTTTGACTGCGAATGGCCATACAGCAAGCCGGTTTTTGTCATCAGCAATAGCCTTACGTCAATTCCAGAGGGCTATCAGGACAAAGCGTTTTTGGTTAGCGGCGAGCTTGAAGATATCCTAGCTGAGCTCAACGGCAAAGGCTTCAACGAGCTGTATATCGATGGCGGAAAGACGATTCAAAGCTTCATGGCACAAGACTTAATCGACGAGCTTATCATCACAACTATACCGGCCGTGCTTGGCGGCGGCGCGCCTTTGTTTGGTGAGTTAACCTCTCCGCTCAAATTCGAGCTGAAAAGCAGTGAAGTACTGCTTGATGCCATCGTCAAAAATCACTTTATTCGCCAGAAATAACGCAGCACTTTATCAAAAAAAGGCGAAGCCAACGCTTCGCCTGATTCATAAAAAGCTCGACATAGGTCTATAGAAAAGACTCAGAACTTCACTACCACCTTGCCCATGGTACGTTGTTCGCGGATAGCTTTTAGCTCATCCCCGACTTGATCAAGTGTGATGATTTTCAGCTGAGGCACCAGCACCACACCTTCTTCCAGCAGTGTCGAAAATGCCTCACCGGCCCGAACTAAATCTCGCTGTGCCTTTTCACCATTGCGGTGACCAGAGCCCAGGCTCAGCTGGTGAAAGCTCAACCCTTTCATAAAGGCATCCGGGTAAGCATCCGGGCGTACTGTCGAGACCAGTTCGACCATTTCCCCTTCATAGCCCAAACAGCTTGCGGTAATGATATCGTTATCACCGCCGACACAGTCCAACGCGATAGGTACACCTGTCCCCTCAGTGATAGCCATCACTTGCTCGATAATGTCTTGGCTGCGGTAATCAATAATATGGGTCGCGCCCAGTGAATGAACATAGTTGTGCTTGGCCTGTGAAGCAGTGGTGATAATAGTGCCGATCCCCATGGATTTGGCTAGCTGGATGGCAAAGCCACCGACACCACCCGCTCCACCCAAAATCAAAATGGCATCTTGCTCCTGAGCATGCAGCTTATCGACCAAGGCTCGGTACGCTGTCCAACCGGCACATGGGCTGGCTGCTGCCACCTCAGCAGTTACTTCTGGATGGGCAACCAAGGTACGGGAGTCCTGCACCGCATATTCAGCAAAGGCGCCATGTGGGCGGAACATATCACCGTGATACAGTACTTTATCACCGGGCTGCCACTGGGTAACCTCTTCACCAACGGCAACAATTTCGCCAGACACATCAAGCCCAGGAACCCAATTGTCGTTCATGCCAGGAGCGGCAGACTGCCAAAAGTGTATTTTTGAATCGACCGGGTTCAAGCCGGCAGCAACTGGACACTACCAACCTACAACCAGTGGGCATTTCGCAATGTCGGTATCCATCCGTCAGTTATGGTGCCACGCGATGGCGAGACGGTATCTATCCCTTACAAGCTGGATGAATCCCTCGAGCAGGCCAGTTTTGAATACCAAGGTGAAAAGCTCACCCTGCTTGAAGCACTGGCGGCGGATCACACCGATGGCTACCTGGAGATAAAAGACGGCAAAGTGCTTTACGAGCGTTACTTCGGAGAGTTCGGCCCTCGCGATCACCACTTGTGGGCATCCAGTACCAAATCAATGATCGGCATGGCTGCCGGAATCTTGGTTGAACAGGGCAAGCTAGATACCAGCAAGAAAATACCTACTTATATCCCTGAGCTAAAAGACAGCGCTTTTGCCGAGCGTACCGTGCGCGACGTCCTCAACATGGTCTCCGCTCTCGACTACAGCGAAGACTATGTCAACATGGAGCCCGGGGCGACCAGTACCGAGTATTTCCGCCGCCTAGGCTTTATTCCAGCTTATGATCTGATGGCGCTTAACCCGGCAAAAGACGATACCCCAAGGGGGATCCAAGCCTTCCTGCCGAATATCGGGCAAAACCCGGATCTGTCACCACGCCATAAGTTCGAGTACCACTCGCCGAATGTCGATGTCATTGGTTGGATCATCGAACGCCAGAGCGGTCAGCCACTACAGACATTCGTCGCGGAAAATATCTGGGGCAAGCTAGGCACCGAGCAGCCTTCTTCATCACCGATATCGCTTACACCCCAATAGCAACAGGGGGCTTCAATACTACGTTGCGTGACTTCGCCCGCCTTGGCCTGGCCATGGTGAACAATGGCCAATACAACGGTGAACAACTCTTCCCGGAAAAATGGGTCAAGGACACCTTTACCCTTAGCGAAGAAGAGCGCCAGCATGTCAGCAACAATCAGTATAAAGACACCGAACACGTCACCTTCGATGACAAGTTAACCGGATACAAGAACTTCTGGTGGGTCCATGACGAGGAAAAAGGGATTGCTACTGCACGGGGTGTATTCGGCCAAACCCTGTATGTTAACCAGGGCAAGAACGTGGTCATCGCGACGTTCTCCAGCGCATCAAGCGCCTCGAATGCCGCGCGCGATAGTTACAAGCTGAAACTGGATATCACCCACCAGTTGGCCGAACAACTCTAATAGCGACATAAAACCCTACTCTCTTCTTTTGCCTGCCAGCTTCTACCTGGCAGGCATTTTTTTGCAACATCGTCAACGCAACACCTTCAATTAAAGTAAATACCAGTGGCTTCTAATAGCCTGGTCTTATTCACGCTGCGCTTTGAGTTGTTGTATCAAGTGGGATAGTTTGATAGCAAAATAACCGATGGTCGCCAACAGCGTTCCATATATCACTGTAATACCATCATATTCAGACTGAATTATTCTATTGATAACAAGTGCGAGGAAGATGCCGCAGAAAAGCGTTAATATCCAATAATTTGCTCTGGCATGTTCTAGCTTATCTTCAAGTTGCTCTTGATCTATCGTCATTGGATAACCTCAATTACATGCTCAATGTTATCAACCGAGCATACTTTAAACGAATAGGATTCTGATTTTTTGTTGTTTCTAGGGTTGTGAATAATATGACTAGACTTTGCTTTCTCTAGGGCAAGTCGACTACGAGCAGCTTTAGCCATGCAATGGCTCAATGCATAACCTTCACTGTCGATACAATCGACCTCAATAATCGCAATATCAATAGATTCAAACTCGCCCCGATAAATAAAATCAGGATAATGAAAGCCTTCTTCTCGCCGGCCAAAACTACCACCTAAAAAGTACATACTAATGTTCTCTTTATGGGTAATAAGGTGATGGACCTTAAGATCATTAGTCAGAATTTTAATATTGATATCAGGTAGTAAACTCACTAATGCTTCAGCAAGATAAGGGCTATCGATATACATATGGCACCCTTGGTATATAAAAGGTAACAGCTGTTTTGCTTGCTTTACTTGGGTTCTATTATCCCGTCTGCCTGTCAATAAGGGACTATCAGTATTTTTTGCTCCACCATGATGTCGCCTTATCTTATTTTCGGCGGCAAGTACATTGAGATCACGGCGGATAGTGTAATCACTGACTTTAAAGTGCTTAGCAAGAGCACTCGTTGTTATGTCATCAGATTCGCTCAGCAGAGATAGTATTTTTTCTCTGCGTAAAAGTGACTTGGATGTTTTTCCTATTTCTCTCACGACCCACCTGCCATAGATTCGATTGCACTATATCTGGCATAAATAAGTAAAATCATGAAAGGGGGGACTTAGCCCCCCTTATAAGACATGAAGGTATGACTTAAATCTCTTTGTTCAGATCTTATTAATTTACAAAGTGGGCATAATCAAATGTGAAGAACGGCACAGCAATCATCAGCAAAGACCATGCGACTAGAATTACGTGAAGAACATCGTTTTCAGAGAACCAAATTTTCTTCTCTTTCCAAAGCACCTCACCAATACCAGCCTTCCAGTACTTATCGTAGAAGTAGTATGAAGCATAAATCAGAGCCCAAGAGATCATGCAAAGCAGATCATAAGTAGCCCCCGTTTTGATATAGCTCACCGTGTTGATGAAGATGAAAGCGATGAAGCTCGGCAGAGAGGCTATCATCATAAACTCAAAGGTGATCACCGATTTAGTTGCGGTAAACGCACCCCAGAATGTAATAATGGTGTAGCCAACGGTCATGATCGCCGCATACCAAATGAAGATATCAAACCAAATTGACTCCTGCGGAATAGACGAATATGCAATTGCAACTGTCATTGCGTTCATACTCACCTGCTGGAAGATTAGATAAATAACTTCCCACCATGTAGTCCACGAACACTCTTCACGGTGTTTGGCTTTGAGTTCGTAACCAAATGCCTGGTAACTGGTACCCGCAATAATCGCGCCTACGCCCCAGAGGATCATCGAAATACCCCACCAAAAGCGCGACATTTGACCATCTTGCATCACAAGGAACTGAACACCTACCAAGGTGACGATAACACCCAACAGGTATACCCAAAACGTTGATGATGGCTGGCTGATATCGAGTTCTTTACCCAGAAAATTGATACGGACAAGCGGCTGCTCCTCGCCCCAATTCTCCTTAGTCAGCGTAGGGTGCTTAATCTCGTGGACTTTCTCAAAAATTGACATTTTGATTTCCTCTCAATAGTCGAGGTTCGGCGAACCCCGACTCGGCTACATTAATCTTCGTGGTCAGGGATAAGAACAAGCTTGCCAACATGTTTGCGGCTCACCAGCTCTTTTTGTGCTTCAACAATGTCTGAAAGAGGGAAGGTTTTTGATAAAGCCGGTTTAATTTCACCTTTTTCGATAGCCTCAACCAGACTCGGGAATACGGGTTCATCCCAACCAGTACAACCAACAAAGGTCAGATCTCGTAGGTACATAGTGCGGAAATCTAGCTCAACTAATGGACCTGCGATTGCACCAGAAGATGCGTAGCGACCACCACGCTTAAGCATTTTTAGATTGTTTACAAAGTTCTCACCAGCCACATTATCAATGATGATATCAACCGACATTTCACCCAGAACTTCTAGGGCATTTTTACCAAAGTCGATGACTTCATCAGCACCGTATGAGCGTACTCGTTCAATTTTATCTTCACCTTCCGCAGCAGCGATAACGTAAGCGCCACGACGTTTTGCCAGTTGGACAACCGCAGAGCCAACACCGCCGGAAGCACCAGCAACATACACACGATCACCTGCTTTCACGCCAGAGCGTTGAACCATATTTTCAGATGTGGCGTAAGCACATGGGATCGTGCCAAGTTCTGCATCGCTCCAGTCACACTCAACGGGGAATACTTCGCTTGCTGCAATCTTCACATATTGAGCGAAAGCACCGTCAAAATCAGAAGCCATCCAAATATTTTCACGAGACTCAAAACCTTCGTGACGGATACAGGCACGGATCAGCACACGCTTACCAACAAGGTGTTGATCTGCTTCATCTTTAGCTTCAACAACCAGGCCAGCACAGTCGGTGCCCTGGATGAATGGGAATGGTGTCTCGTTGTTCCAGCCGCCATCTTTCTCTTCAGCGGCTTCCGTAATCTCGTTGTTATCTGTAGACAAGGTATTAGTACTTTGAGTGACCTTCTGAGAATACCAACCAAGACGAGTATTAATTTCTGTATTATTTACACCAGCTGCAAGTACTTTAATTAATACTTCACCTTCGCTGATAACTGGCATTGGTACATCTTTGTACTCCAGCATTTCATAGCCACCGTTACCCATAGTAACGACTGCCTTCATTGTTTTTTGACCATTCTTAATCTCAAAACGGCTTTTATCATTGTTAATATTCATTTTAAACATAATATTTCTCTACTCTACTTCTTGCATGAGTCAACACTCATACTTTATTCAAACTAATATTTAGGATTCGTATGGGTTAATTTAATCCGCTTTTGCTGACTGCAAATTTACTTTTTCAATTTGAGGTTCAGTGGTTTTTTTCTGCTCTCGCTTATAGAGCATTGTCATAATGACCCCAACAAGACCAACCATCATGCTGACAATAAAGTAGGCATGGTACCCACCTTCATTACCATACATATCCCATAGAAGAGTGTTCATCTCCGGAATGATAATATCTGGGATATACCCGACCACAGAAATAACACCAATCGCGGTACCCATTATTGCTGCATCAATCTTTGACTGGCCGAGGAGAGACCAGTATGTCCCCCTAATGACATACGAGAATAGGCCCGTAACCATTACTAGAGCGGTAATTAAATAGGCTGATAGTGTATTCGGTACCATGACTAGAGCACCCAAACAAATAACCCCACCCAAAATACCGGCAGCAATGGTATTGGCCTGGCCGAATTTATCTGCAAGGAAACCACCAAGAATACCACCGATAGGGCGCATCCAAAGCAGGCCTACCATCATAGAACCGACGGTTACGGCATCAAATCCTAGGCCAGTTTGGAGATAGCCGCCAATGTAATAGCTAGTCCAAAAGATGGTGTAACCAGCAAAGATAATCATACCGTGTAGGTATACAAATTTGTTTTTGAATACTTTTCTGATATCTGAAAGTTTGATTTTGCTTTCTTCACCAGAGCTTGCAGACGCTGCCGCTTCTTTATCCTCTTTAACAAAGATCACAATCAAAACAGCAACAGCAACCAATGCGATAGAGTACATGTACACAACAGATTCAAGCGCAAGCTTTTTATCTGTGTATTCCAGACCGCCACCAAGCATTGAGGTGAATATCATTAACGCGATACTCGCTAATGCCGCTTCTACTAGGCCTCTTCCCCCATCAAGAATACCGAAGAAACGCCCTTCCTCACCTTCTTTTGCCAGCATTTTAGTGATCTTCATATGCGCACCCCAGAAGGTGAACACTGAGGAAAATCCCCAAATACCAAAAATCATAAGAACGCTTGTGTAGCTAGGGACCTGGGCGAACCAGAAACCGCCGGCTGCCGTACCTAATAAAGAAATTGCTAATAATTTCTTAGCCGAGAATTTGTCGCAAAGTACACCACTCGGAAAATATCCAATGATAAAAACAAAACCCAATATTGTGTATATTGTGTTCATTTGTCCCATTGACATATTAAACACCTCCAAGATAGTCTCTTGGTACTGAGCTTTTAAATACACCAGTGGAAATATTGAACCAGCGGCAAGTATAACAAGTGCAAACTGTAAATATCTTCCTATATTTTCGTTTTTCATTATTTTCCCTTATCAAATTAAATTTGATAGCTAAGTGAACACACAAAGCCTTATTTCACGTTCGTGCAGGTATATATGGATTAATCTTATTTCCCAGATTTTCATTCTGTTGCTAATTAGCCACAGGAAATGGCTAATTAGCGTTGATTATTGTTAGATACGATGCTGGGAAATATTAGAACTGGCTAAATACCACCTCGATAGCGTAGGCACCCGGATCTTTGGTCCCGGACAGGCTATCGCTGTTGAGGTAAGACGATCGGCCGGCCTTAGCACTAGTCATTGCCACCGTTGCTTCAGCTCCTGCTTTGGCCGCATCAATCGCCGCAACAAAACCATCACGTCCCCAAGCCTCAAGGGCTGGGTGCAGTGCATCGATCATGGTACGGTCACCAGGCTTCGCACCGCCATAGGCCATCATCTGAGCCAAACCTGCTTGCAATGCTGTTGGCATTGAGCTGTTTGATTCAAAATCACGGCCCGCTGCAGTAAAGAAGATTGAAAGCAACACACCTGAAGAACCGCCCATTACAGAGGTCAGGCAATCGGCGATAGTGGTCATCAGCTTGGCCTTGTCCTTAAGGGGAAGGGCCTGTGCCTCCAACTGGGCCAGAACTTTACGTGCACCAGCAGCAAAGGTTGAACCGGTATCGCCGTCACCGACGATAGAATCCAGGTGGTTTAACTCGGCTTCAATATCGATAATTGACTGGCAAACTTTGCTGAGCACAAGTGCCGTCTCTGCATCATGAGAAGGCTCAAATGCCTTCTTCGCGATTTGATTCTCGCACTGGGTGATAGGCAGTTCGCGGCGTGCAACGACACCAGGCCAGGCTTCCGTTTCTACCTCAGCAGTCAGCGCTTTGCTGATTTCATCCGTCAGTTGGATCGTTGAGATAGAAAACCCTTTCATATCGATGGCAGTCATCAGAGCACCGCTAACAATGAACTTCGCCTGCTGACCAAGCTCAGATTCCATCACTTCTTTAGCAACAATGTTCATCTCAATTGGCGAGAGGCCGCCTAGGTTATTGAGGAGGATCGCATTGTCTGCCGTTGGTTTTGCTTCCACCAATTTAGTGACCATAGTGGTGACCAGATCTCTCGCAGCAGGTAGATTGATCGTCTCGATACCTGCTTCACCATGGATACCCAAGCCAAGCTCCGCCTTACCTTGGGCGATACGATCATTGCTTTCACCCGGTAGCGAGCAGCTTGTCAGGGCCACACCTATAGATGCCGTTTTATCCTGCGCCTCGATTGCAGCCTGTTTGACATCTTCCAGCGAGCCGCCGTTTTCAGCCACATAACCTGCTACTTTTTGTACGAACAAAGTACCGGCAATACCGCGCGGCTGTGGGTTGCCAGGAATCGAGATGTCGTCACCGACCACAATCAGATCAACCTTGTGGCCCATCTCTTTGGCCTTTTCGACCGCCAAGCCGAAATTCAGGCGATCGCCGGTGTAGTTTTTGATAATAACCAGACAACCAGCCTCACCCGTCACATGGAGAATGGCATTGAGCACGGCATCCACGCTTGGCGCAGCAAACAGATCACCGCATACCGCAGCAGTGAGCATGCCTTTGCCGACAAAACCGGCGTGCGCAGGCTCGTGGCCGGAACCACCACCGCAGATCAAGGCTACCTTGTCTTTTTTCCAATCGTTACGGGCAACAACCTTAATATCATTATTGAAATCCAATAGCGTGAGGTTTTCATTTTGTGCTGCGTATAGCGAGCCGTGAATCGCATCAAGGACGATTGATTCTTTTTTATTTAATATTAGATCTGACATGTTAATCTCTTTCTAACTGACGTTTTAATTCAGGACTAGATATATCTTGGAAAATAGTTAGGTCATTATTGACCAAGCTGATGTGCTGTTAAGATTGCTGAATAAACGGCGTCAGCTGTCACAGGGAATGGCATATTGTGAATAGTTTCACCTTCTGCCGTCGCCCCCTCGGCAACTTCACGTAACTTATCGTGGTTTAATTCCTTCACACCCATATCAAATAAATTAGTAGGCAAACCAACACTGCGGCAGAAATTAATTACCGTATTGATTTCTTCCATTGGGGCATTCTCCAGAACGAGTTGTGTCAGTGTCCCGAAGGCCACCTTTTCACCATGGTATAGGTGGTGACACTCTTCGAGCTTGGTCAATCCGTTGTGGATTGCATGCGCCGCCGCCAGGCCACTACTCTCAAAACCAATGCCGCTAAGGTAGGTGTTGGCTTCGATAATATTCTCCAGAGCTTTGGTGCTCACCCCATTCTCAGCAGCTACCTTGGCTTTCAGGCCATCTTCTAGCAGGGTCTCGTAGCACAGTTTAGCCAATGCTTGGGCCGAACGTGTTGGCGCTCCGCCAGCCATCGTTGCCTTGCCGGAGGTCATATTGGCACGGGCTTCGAAGTAAGTAGATAGTGCGTCACCCATACCGGCAACCAGCAAACGTACTGGAGCTTTTGCAATCACAGCCGTATCCATTACCACCATATTTGGATTTTGTGGGAATAGTAAGTACTCGCTAAATTCGCCTTCAGGTGTATAAATCACTGCCAATGCCGAGGTTGGGGCATCAGTTGATGCGATAGTCGGCACCACGACAACAGGGACTTTCGAATAGTAGGCAACGGCTTTGGCTGTATCGAGAGTTTTGCCGCCACCAATACCGATAATCACGTCATTGTTTTGCGATGCCGCAATATCAATCAGACGGTCGATTTCCTGGCGTGAACACTCGCCATTGAACATATCCATCGCCAGTGGCATTTGCTCTTGTTGGAAGCTGGATTTGACTGTACCACCAACTAAACCTGTCACAAATTCATCAGCAATTGCCAGAGGGTTTTCACCCAGTGCTTTGACGTAACCGGCAATTGAACCCAGAACGTTTTCACCTTGAACGTATTTACTTGGGCTAATAATAATTTTATCCATGAGCGTGGGGCCTTCTTCTTTGTTGTTTCAACGATGGGCTCATCCTATTAACCTGAACGTTATTTCAGAAGGATTTGTCGTTTTTTTTAAATTGAACTTTGATATTCCCATCAAATTCATCTCACTAATCCTTTGCCCAAAATTGAAAATAATAAGCAAGTCACACTTATCGATTACAGTCATAAAATGCGTTTCAATATGAAACGATCGCCGATAAATTCACGTTCCAATTTGGAACAAGAAAATTTAATTGATAGTCCTATTGCGGGCACTTAATATGAGCCAAGACCTACAAATAAAAGCTACCGAAAAGAAATATGAAAAAGCTGATCAATAACGTTGAAGATGTGGTGCTGGAGCAAATCGCAGGACTCGCAACCTCCCGTCCCGAACTGAAAGTTAACCCACACCCTTGCTATGTCTGGCATGAGCAGTCACCCGATCAGGTGGCACTGGTATCGGGCGGAGCCTCCGGCCATGAACCCATGCATATCGGTTATATCGGTAAGGGTATGCTGACAGGTGCCTGCCCGGGAGAAATCTTTGTCCGTGCGACCCCTGATCAAATCTACGAGTGCGCCAGTCAGGTTAGCAACGACAAAGGGGTACTGTTCCTAGTCAAGAACTACAAAGGGGACGGAAAGAACTTCAAGCTGGCCGTCGAATTGCTTCATGCTGATGGCATCAAAGTGGGGTTTGTTCTAATTGATGATGATATCGCGGTAATTGACAGCCTCTATACATCCGGACGCCGGGGAATTACCGGCACGGTGTTGGTTGAAAAAATCGTTGGCGGCGCCGCACAAAAAGGGTACACACTCGAGCAGTGTGAGGACCTAGGCCGTCGGGTCAACAACAACTGCCGCTCTATTAACATTGCCCTCGAGGCTTGTGTTGTCCCTGCTGCGGGGCAGCCCTCCTTCGAGCTAGCAGAGAATGAAATCGAATTCGGGATCGGCATTCACGGCGAACCGGGCATTGAACGCATCGAATACACCAGCGCAGACGATCTAGTCGATAAGATGTTCCACAAACTAGCAGAAAACGAGGAGTACCGACGTACACTCCGCCACTGGAACCGCGAAGAGGGTCAGTGGGATAATGAAGAATCTGCCATCGAACGGTTCGAGAGCGATCAGGACTATATCGCCATTGTAAACGGGTTGGGCAGTACACCAATATCGGAATTGTACATTGCATACCAACGGCTGACGCAATGCTGCAAAAAGGCTAATTTCCGTATCGTGAGAAACTTGGTCGGCAATTATTGCACGGCCCTCAATATGGAAGGTATATCGATCACGCTGCTCAAGGCAGACCAGGAAATGATTGAGCTATTCGATGCCCCAGTCGATACCGCAGCAATCAAGTGGTAGTCAATGTCCCCAGCAAGGAACCCTAGCAATGCAAATCGAAAAGCAGCACATCGTCAATTGGCTTGCGCTTTGTGCCAAGGCCTTTGATGACAACCAGAAATTTCTAACCGATCTTGATCGCGATATCGGCGACTCAGACCACGGCCAAAACTTGAACCGGGGCTTCAAACTGGTTGCTCAAAACCTGCCCAAGGTGGAAAAACAAAATATCTCAACCATTTTGAAAAACACCGGGATGACACTCCATTCCAATGTCGGAGGTGCCAGTGGCCCCCTCTACGGCACCTTGTTTGTTCGCGCAGCGGCAACGGTTGGCACCCGCGAGCAGCTCTCTTTCGAGCAACTCGTAGATGCACTGAAAAGTGGTGTTGACGGTATCATCTCACGCGGGAAGGCGGAAGTCGGCGACAAAACAATGTGCGATGTCTGGCTGCCTGTCATCGAGGTAGCCATGACACTATCCGCATCGGGCTGTTCAGCTGATAAGGTGCTCGACAAAATGATCGATGCAGCTGAAAAGGGGGCGGTGTCGACGATTGAAATGCAGGCCCAAAAAGGTCGTGCTAGCTTGTTGGGTGAAACAAGCATCGGTCACCAGGACCCCGGGGCGACCTCATCACTGTTGATGATCAAAGCCCTCGCCCAAGCAATAAGAGCTCATTAACAGCATTGGAACTTGATACAGCTTGCAGCAGGACTCACTCAGAGATGTCTTGCTGGTTGGTCAATCAAGTTCCATCATTTCGACCAGTTGGTATTTTTTTACTTTACGCCAAAGCGTTGTCCGGCCAATGTTGAGCGCCTTCGCCATATCTTGCATCCGACCGTCAAACACCTTCCATGCCTGGACAATCGCCTGTTTCTCTACATCTTCCAGCGTCATCACTGAAGACACCTCAGCCTTCATCTCTGGGCAATAGGACCGAACATCTTCAGGGATATCATCCAGCTCAACAAGGTTTGCATTTCTATTTAGCAGTATGCGCTCAACGAGATTGCGAAGTTCTGAAGTATTCCCCGACCAGTGATAGTTGAGCAATATATCCTCCACCGCTTTGTCGAGTTCAATCGCAACATTGTGCCTTTGCTCGTAATGGGCCACGAGCTTGAAAAGGATATGCCTGATGTCATCCTGGCGTTCCCTTAACGGCGGGATATGCAGTTCATTGGCAGATATATCGTAATAAAGCTGGCGGGAGAACCCGCCTTGGCCGACAAGCTCACCGATATCGGCAGAGGTTGCAGTGATCAGCTGGAACTTGACTGAAATTAGCCGCTGGCTGTCGCTGCGGGTAACCAGCCCGGTCTTCAGCATTTTTAACACTGTCGCTTGAAGCTCGGTGCCAAGGGACTCAATATTTTCGACATAGAGCGTACCGTTCTGAGCCAGCTCAAACTTGGACAACTGTCCTTCGCCCTCATCGAAACCCAACACATCACGCAACAATTGATGGGGGTTGGTTGAACGGCAGTTGAAGCTCACAAATGGCCCGGCCCGGTACTGGCTCTCATTGTGGATGGCCATCGCCAGTTCCGTTTTACCGACTCCCTCTTCACCGGTAATCAAAATCGGAGCCTTGGTCTTCAATGCCCTTTGGGCAACTTTGATCACATGCTTCATCTGCTTGGAAACAAAAGATAGGCTATCGAAGACATAATCGGCATTGCCCCCTACCTGCTGCTGAGCCAGATCCCGGTATTTATCGACTGGATGAACAAAGAGCAGGTGCGTTCCGTCGGACATAAACCGGTAGGTAACAATGGCCTCGATAAACCGTCCGGCGACCTCAAACGTGGTCTGCTTGCGGCGAACCATCTCCCCCTGCTCAATACTGTTGAGAATATTGGGTGCAAAACGGATAACACTGAAAATATCCCTATCCAATAAATCATTGCTATGAACATTGAGCAGCTTTTCTGCTTGTTGGCTAGTATAGGAAATCAGGTTATCGCTATCCCAGGAGATGATGCCATCATCCATGTAGTCGAGTGCCGCACTGTGCGCGGACTGGAGACGATTCATGTTCTCCTGCTCGCTTTGGATATGGAGCTGCAGGCTAACCTCTTTGGCGCAGGAAGAAGCAATAACTAGGTTCTCCCGGCTGTAATCTTCGGCATTTCTTACCAGCATGATCGTGCCACGCAACTTGCCGTAGGTATCGATAATGGGCGCTGCCGCTGCTGCGATTTCGTGGAGTTCGCGCTTGAAGTGATCGCCGGCAAAAACTTCGCTCGGCATATTAGTATCGATGGTGAAACTGACCGCGTTGGTCCCAATCTTATCCTCGCTTAGAAAGCAGCCGACCTTGATCCCCAACTCCTCCATCTTGCGCTCCAATTCAGGGTGGCCGATGGTAAACATCACGCAGCCATTGTCATCTGTTACCAGCAACAGCAGCTTTTCATCACGCAGCAGATCGTAGGTATCTTCAGCGACAGTGACTGCACAGTTGATAATGCGCTCGGTACGCCGTTTCAATGAGGCAAGGGTGAAACCGGAGGCGATATGCGGCCGAGACCAGTCGTAAGCACTCATCTGTTTAACACAGCGTTGCCACGACCGGAAGATAGGCGTAAGCGAAAACTCAGGTGATACCCATTGGTGCTTTTGGAAAAATTCCCAGCGGGTTTTGCTATCTTCGATGGTAGGCATTGGAATTACTATTGGTCATGGCAGGCAAACAAAGCCGTAGTGTAATCGGTTAAGCCCTTTTAATTTCTGCGCAGTAATCACAGTTATAGGCTGAAAGCGGTTCTATGCCTGTAATATATACAAAAAACAGGATGAGAAGCCAAAGTGTGTTTCAATTTGAAACACACCAATAAACATAACCGTTTCATCTTGAAACAACCCTGAACATAAATGAAGACAAAAGTGATCGAGATATTATTTTTGCACTTCACAGTAGACGTGCAGTGCCAGATTTGACATAAACATCAAAGTTCATCTGCCAAGACACGATTAATTCTTCGTAAATGTAACGTTGATCAATAGGATTACTCTAACGTCGAAATAAATAGAGGGGTCCAATACTGATGAATATTATAATAATTCCAATTAACCATCTAAAAAATATAAAGAAATTCTTCAGTGAAATAAGAGGGGCTATAAAGCTAGTTCGTTCACTGCCTCATTGGTCTGGCCAGTAAAAAATAAACCATTGATTTTTAAATGACCTTTCACTTGATGAACTGTCTACATCAATACCCCAGTCAGTTTTAAAAGGGGTATTTGCTCACAACGACAACATTGGCACGCCAATACTCACTCACACACCTATGCTGCTTGTTTTATATGATGGGTTGAATGGCTGACAATATTTACACCTGAAATAAAAAGTGAGTTAAGACTGATTGGTTACCCGAGAGTTGCGGATTAACACATGAACAACATGTTAAGATATAAGATATTTCTTCCTCCACTGATTGTTTTGATCTTCGCCGTATTGGCAAGTTTGTTTAATTTCCCTGCATTTTTAAGGCTGACTACCCAATTAAACAATTGGATTTTAAATACTTTTGATTGGTTATTCTCTGCTGGCGCTTTTGCCATGGTAATAACCTGTATTGCCGTTTTTTTCTCGCCACTTGGAGGGATGACAATTGGTGGAAAGGATGCAAAACCGATGCTGAGCAAGTGGCGCTGGGGCTCTATCACCATCTGCACAACGACAGCTGCAGGTATGCTGTTTTGGGCTACCGCCGAACCCCTGTACCACTTATATTCACCTCCCCAGTCATTGGGGTTGACCCCGGCCACTTCGCAAGCAGCAGAGTTTGCACTCTCAACCATGTTCATGCACTGGTCGTTTACGCCCTTTGCTATCTATGCCGTTCCAGCACTCTCTTTTGCACTAGCCTTTTATAACCTAAGCAGCCGTTTTTCGATAAGCGCAGCACTGCAGCCCGTATTGGGAAAACAGTATTCTAAGACGGTGGGAGGGGCCGTGGACTCCATTTCAATGTTTGCCCTCGTCGCAGGAATGGCTTCCTCACTGGGAACAGGCGCTCTCGTCTTGTCCAGCGGTATTGCCAAAGTGACCGGTTTTAGCAATGGCACTTTCTTACTCGGGCTGGTCATTGCAATGATTGTGATCTGTTTTGTCGCCTCCTCTGTGTCTGGATTACACAAAGGGATTGCACGGTTGTCCTCTATCAACACCTGCATCTTCGCGACCATCGCCGTTACTGCATTTCTGTTTGGTCCAACCCACGAAATCATTACCAACGGCTGGCAGGCCCTGATGCATTATTTCGCCGAGTTCGTCCCCCGCAGCTTCTCGCTGCAATTAGCCGAAGGTGATGACTGGGCCAAGAGCTGGACTGTATTCTACTGGGCAAACTGGCTTGGCTGGTCCCCTATCGTGGCTTTATTCCTTGGTAAAATCGCACGGGGTCATACGGTGAGGGCTTTCTTGGTCGTCAACCTGATTATTCCAGCTTCTTTCTCTTTGATCTGGATGGCTATTTTCTCAGGTATGATTCTTGAGTTAGACCTCAGCAGCAACGGTGCTTTCTATGCCCTACTCAATGACAACGGGCCTGGAGCTGTCGTTTACGGTTTGCTAGAGCAGTTACCGGCACCAATGATCATTACCGGGTTGTTCATCTTTATCGCTTTCCTGGCCTATGTGACCGCCGCTGATTCAAATACTGAAGCCATTTCCTCGCTATGCATTGAATCCAACCACACAGATCAAAACGACGCTATCGCGATTAAATCACGGCTGAAAATCCTGTGGGGAGCGATCATTGCCCTCGTTGCTTGGTTCATGACAGCCTTCTCAGGCATCGACGGTATAAAAATGATGTCCAACCTAGGGGGACTCCCTGCATTATTTGTCGTAATCACAATGAATGCGGCCCTGCTGGTATGGCTCTACCAGAGCTATGTGGGATGGCTATCGCCATCCTCAAGACCCAAAGTCAGCCACGGAAGATAAGTATTGAGGTTACCAGCATGAGCTGGCGACCTTTTCTTCAACCTGTGGGGGGACGCCCCACAGGGCTCCCACTCATTGCTCGAAGCTATTGCAAAGCGCCAACCTAAGACTTAGCTTCTATACCTGAGTTCAACGCCGCCAAGAGCTAACCCTGTACTACCCACCCGACCCAGCTAGAAAATGACAGGACGATAGGCCAGTTCATAGATTGGTTCAGCGAGTATGCCAAGCAATATATGGACTAAGGCTAAGCCCTGACTTTGAATTCAAAGTTATAGAAATCGCTGCGGCAGATGGCCGAGCCATATTCCAGCACCCGGCCCTTGCTATCCTGGCTTTTGAGGACAATTTTCATCAGCGGGGAACCCGGCGGGATCTCCAGCATCCGTGCTTCTTCGGGGCTTGGGGTATAAATACTCAGCGAGTAATCCTGATCGTAGGGCTTGATCCCTTGGTCACGCCAATGGGCATACAATGAGCCCTCGAGTAAATCAGGCCGGGGCAAGAAACGCTCCGGGATATACATGGTTTCGATAGAGACCGGCATCCCGTCCACCAACCGGACCCGCTTGATCTTCGAAATCATAGCCCCTTCAGCAAGGTCTAATTCGCTGGCGATGGACGATGGCGCTGCCACCAACTCTCTGGTCAACCAACGGTTGGATACCTCGCCTTTACGCTGAAGCTGGGATGAGAAGCCTCCGCCGGACAGGTTGTAATGGACCGGTAAATTCACCAAAGTCCCTTTACCGTGCTTTTTCACGACCACACCCTGCTCATGCAGCAAAGCCAAGGCCTTAACGACAGTCACCCGGGATACCCCAAGCGCCAGGGACATCTTACGCTCAGAAGGCAATGCAGTGCCATGGGTAAGCAATTTATCTGCTATCGCTTTTTCAATGGCCTGTTGAAGCTGCAGGTACAAAGGGGTTGAGACACTGGCATCCAATGCCTCTTTCATCTGCGTAAGAAGTTGCTGTTCCAATCCATACCGCCTAAATCAAAATGCTGACATAACTAAAATCATTAGGATAGTACCAAAGTGTGAGGTCTAAATCACATTGGCGACCAAAAGGAATTCAACTGGACTTAAAGTGGACTTATCATGCTATCCAAAGTCTATTCATTACCGTGATACTCCGGAGAAAACACCATGAGCCATACAGGTCAACTACCAATGGCATCGATTGAAAATCGCATTCTAGGCTGCCTTTACGGCCAGGCAATCGGCGACGCAATGGGCATGCCGTCTGAGCTGTGGACCAAGAATAAGGTTACCGACTACTTTGGCTGGATTGATGACTTCCTGCCGGGCCCTGAAGAAAACATTGCCGCCAATGAGTTCAGCGCCGGTGAGTTTACCGATGATACCAGCCAGTGCGTCGCGCTGATGGACGCTGTTATCGAGGCCGACGGCAAACTGGAGCCACTGCTGATTGCCAAGCACATCATGGTATGGGCGAAGAGAATCAATGCCTTTGAAAAAAACATCCTTGGACCAACGTCAAAAGCAGCGCTTACCGCGATCGATCAAGGCCATTCCGTTGAAGAGATTGAAGCCAACGGCGTAACCAATGGCTCAGCCATGCGTGTCTCCCCGGTCGGTTGCCTGCTGCCAACCCATGACAAACAAGCGTTTATCGAAGGTATCCGGCTATCGTGCCTACCCACCCACAAATCCGATATTGCCATTGCCGGCGCAGCTGTCGTGGGTTGGGCGATCAGTCGGGCGATAGAAGGGGCGCCATGGCACCAAATCAAAGATGAGATCATTAGCCTTGCCAATAACACCCAGCGCCAATATGAGTCCACTTTCAGTCCACTTCTTGGAAAGCGAATTAAATACGCTCTCTATGTAGTTGAAAGCCAACATGAACCCAAACAAGCCCTCAACGATCTTTACGAAATGGTTGGGGCGGGAATGGATATCATCGAGTCGATCCCCAGCGCCATCGCCCTTGTCGAGCTGGCAGGTACAGAGCCAATGCGCTGTGCCGAGCTGGCGGCTAACTTAGGCGGTGACACCGACACTATCGGCGCCATGGCGACAGCCATTTGCGGCGCGCTCAATGGTATCGAAGCCTTCGCCCCACAGCATATCGCATTGATCAACAGTGCTAACCAGATTGACTTTGCGCCATATGCCAAAACCCTGGCCTCTTTCCGCCACGGTCAATAAACCAATTGGAACCATCAAGACTTCTCACTAAGGACTGCAGCATGAGTAACAAAGATGTACTAACCGGGCAAGCCCCGAGCCACGCCCCCAGCCAAGATGCCAGTATCGAAGAGCTTGGCATCGCCAAAGTGCCTGCCAGCCAGCAGACCAAGAAGCCAGCGGAGCTGTTCTTTGTCTGGTGTGCCGCCAATATTGGTATCCTAGGCGTGGTATATGGCGCGATTATCGTGTCTTTCGGCCTGTCATTTTTCCAGTCACTGTTGGCAGCTATTGTCGGTGTGGCCTCATTTGCACTGGTCGGGATGTCCAGCATTGCGGGTAAAATTGGCCGCACCACCACCCTGACCCTATCTCGCTCTAGCTTTGGCAAAAAGGGGAACATTGCACCCACCGCATTTTGCTGGATCAACCTCATGGGCTGGGAAGCAGTCAACATTATTACCGGTACCCTAACTCTGGTTGCCCTGTTTGCTGCCCTGGGCTTTGCCGAAACCACGATGACAACCGTTATTTCTTTGATCCTTTTTGGTGGACTGACAGTGCTGGTAAGCATGTTAGGGCAGAACACGGTGTTGATGATGCAGAAGTGGATCACCCGTACTTTCGGAGCAATGACCTTGTTTGTGGTCCTTTACCTGATGGCAACAGCAGATTGGGAAACCATCATGACCCTGCCTTCCGGTAGTTGGATCACCGGCTTCCTGCCTGCTGTCTCTATCATCGCTGCAGGTACGGGGATCAGTTGGGCTATCGCCGGCGCAGACTACAGCCGTGACCAAAGCCCTTCATCAAGCCATCGTGGTATTTTCAACTGCGTGGTTGGCGGTGCTGCACTTCCGCTCATCATGCTAATGCTGACAGGGATCTTGCTGACAGCCCAAATTCCAGATCTGGCTTCACACGAAAACCCAATCTCAGCCATTGGCCGTTTACTGCCATCATGGATGGCGGTCCCTTACCTGGCCGCTGCTGTTGCCGGCATTGTTACCATTGCAGTTCTGAGCCTTTACTCTGCAAGTCTTAACCTGTTAAGCATGGGGATCAAGCTCAAGCAGCGTACAGCCGTTGCGCTGGATGCGGTTCTGGTCCTTGGTGTCGCCCTGTACGTATTGTTTGTTTCCGGTGACTTCTTGGGGCCGTTTATTTCCTTCTTGGTCTTCTGTGGTGTATTCCTGGCCGCTTGGGCAGCAATCTTCATGACAGACTTCTTCACCAAGCACCGCCACTGCGGCTACAGCGACGAAGAATTGTTCGACGATACCGGCACCAATAAACCAACCCTAGCATGTTGGGTGGTGGGCTCACTGTCCGGTTTGATGGTGTCCAATACCGGTTTCATCGACGGCCCGTTGGCAGTCGGTATTTTTGCCGACTCCAGCCTTGGCTTATTCGTCTCCTTCTTGGTCAGCATGGTGTTGTATCGCCTTACCCTCAAGAAGAAAGCGTAGGGTACCGCTATGATTGATATTCAAGCACTTTCGCAACAGCGTCCGGTCATCGTGGTCGGCGCTGCCTTCGGCGACGTTATGCTTGGCCTTGATAGCCTACCAAGTAGCGGCGGTGATGTTGTCGCCCAAGAGCAAGATAGGCAAATTGGTGGCTGTGCCTTTAATGTCGCCAGAGCCTTGAGTCGGTTGGCACTGCCGCCAATCAATGCGATCCCGGTAGGCAATGGTTCATGGGGACAGTTGGTCGAAACCGAAATGGACAAAGAGGGCCTGCCAGTCATGCTGCGCCACCTTACCCATGACAATGGGTGGTGTATCGCCATGGTCGAACCCAACAAGGAAAGGACCTTTATTACCGTGGACGGCTGCGAGCAATTCTGGAATGAGGCATTGCTCGCCCAAATCCCGACGCCAGAGAATGCTATCGTCTACGTCTCCGGGTATGAACTTGTCAGCCCTCAGAGCGAGCCCCTGCGCCAATGGCTACTGGGCTTAAGTGACGATAAAACATTGTTTGTCGACTTTGGACCGAGGTTGGCTGATATTGAACCGGCATTTGTCGAAAAGCTATTGGCCAAGCGTCCAAAACTGACACTTAACCGTGATGAATTGGCCTTGTTACAAGGTGCACAAGCTTCAACGGATGACACTGTCAACAACGCACAATCTTTTGCCAAACGCCATAACCTTGCCGTGATTTGCCGTTTTGACAAAGAAGGGGCGCATGTCTGTGAACCGGAATTAGACCCAGTTTACATACCGGCTTATCAGGTTGATGTTGCCGATACGATTGCCGCTGGTGACAGCCATTGTGCCGGGGTCATTGCCGGCCTCGCCACGGGCTTAACACTGAGCAGTGCAACCCAACTTGGCAACATGGTCGCTGCCATTGTGGTCAGCAAACCAGGCTCCGATGGCGCTCCCAACCGGCAGGAGCTTACCGCTTTCCAAACCAGCAAAAACGCAGATAGCCAATAGGTAAGCGAACACCCAACAAGCGATTAACCAACAAGGCTTAAGCCAGCAATAATTGCTGGCTTATTTTTTGGTACTTTTGCTAGCCCCTAGCATGCTCACGATATGCCTCCGGCGTTTTCCCGGTCCAACTGGCAAATGCCCGATAGAAAGAGGTCGTTTCCTGAAAGCCCAGCAAGTAAGAAATCTCTGCCAAGCTGGTCTGTGATTTAACGAGGTAAAACTGCGCGAGCTCCTTTCGGGTGCCGCTCAAGATATTCTGGTAGCTCTCTCCTTCAGCCGTCAACTTTCGTTGCAAGGTGCGTTTGCTCATCGCCAATTCGGACGCTACATTGTCGACCGACACCAAACCACTTGGGATAAGTTCCAGCAACGCACTCTTCACCCGCTCGGCGGTACTCGCCTCAGCACTCAGCTTGGAAAGTCGCTTTTGCAATTCAGGTTCGAAGAACTGCCACATCCCCGCATTTTCCGTCAGGAACGGGGCCTTGGCATCTTGTGCCTTGAAAACGAGTTCAACCGCCTCACCTTGCTCGACCCGGGTGCCGAAATAGGCGGTATAGCGTTCAGGGTTCGAGGGCAATATTGGGCTTTTCACCTCCATCGGCTCGATGTGCTTGCGGGTAGCCGTTCGCACTAACTGGGTAAAAAACACTAACTCAATCATTACCATAGAACGAGGTAGAGACTCCCCGGCAGATTCAGGACAGATGCGGACCGTCGTGCATTCACCAGAGATATCCAACTCGAGCCGCATCGGTGCAATCAGGGGTTTGAAGCGCTGGATACGCTCGAGGGCCACATTGAAATTCGGGCTGCACAGGCTAGCAAACAGCGGCGGATTAAAGCTCTCCACCGCAAACACATCAGCCATCAGCAGGGCGATATCCAGCTCACCGGCGGTTTCATCCAATGCCCAGAAGAACCGGAAATACTCCTCTTTGCTCATGTAAGTATCATCACGACTGAGCAAATCTTTGGGCAGGTTGGCGACTCGCAGCAGCGCGGCGGCGTCAATCGCCATATCCTCCAGCCATACCCGCCACCCCGGATGAACCTGAAATTTCGATGCCAGCTTCATAGCTTGCCTCCCACCATACCTATCATGTTGTTATCTTATTGTTTTTCCATTGCCTGACGGGATACTTTCAGTACCATTTTGCGAGGTAGCAATGGAATAATCCAATTAAGCACAAAACCTAGCTGGCGCTCGTTAAATGCCACCAACTCGCCTTTTTCCATCGCCTTATAGCCGCACTCGGCTACCGATTTAGCCGACTTGGCTTTTTTCCAGATATCGACCCCGTCGAGATCGCCCGCCGCCACAAATCCCGTCGCTACCGCGCCCGGGCAAAGTGCCGTTACCGTGATGTTCTTATCCGCCACTTCCTCGGCAACCGCTTGCGAAAAAGAGGTCACATAAGCTTTGGTCGCGTAATAAACAGCTTGAAGCGGCCCCGGCATAAAGGACGCGGTCGAAGAAACATTGAGGATCTTACCGCGGTTTCGGGCCACCATTCCCTGCAGGTAATAGTGGGTCAAATTGGTCAGGGCAACCATGTTGAGTTGCATCATCGCCTGATCGGCAGCCAGATCACGCTCATGAAATTTGCCGTGGCCGCCGAAACCGGCGTTGTTGATCAGCACATCGACCACAATCCCCTGCGTCTCGGTTTGTTCAAAGACTTCTTGGGCGGCATTGGCTGAAGCAAGATCTTTGGCAATCACGATGACCTGAACACCAAACTGCGACTGCAGTTGCTGCTGCAGGGCTTCCAGCTTATCCACGCTGCGGGCCACCAACACCAAATCGCCGCCTTTGGCCGCATGGATGCGGGCGAACTCTTCACCGATCCCACCTGATGCGCCGGTGATCAGAGCAACATTGGACATGGTGGCAGGTTGGTTGGCTGTAATTGATGCAGTGCTTGCTACAGTGTTTGACTCTGACATATTGGACTCCCTAATGAGCAATGAATGCGTTCGTTAGGGATATAGTAGTGAATGGTGGGCAAACCACACTGTCCGATCGCGCCATGGTGTTAGCCGATAGCGCCAAATCGCCACCAGCTAAAACAATACCAATTTAATCAATGAATTGGCTGTCAAGTTGAAGGTTAGCGAACCATCACTCCCTTCACCTCACCCGTTTTTTTCAAGTGCTGCTCGAGATCCTCTAATGAAGAGAATCTACCACTCGCCACGGCAAAACGAGGATCATCAATACTGTCCGGTACAGCAAACGTCGTCATACCTGCCGCTAAGCCAGCAACCATGCCGGTCACGCTGTCTTCAATCACCACACACTGGTTAGCAGCAACATCCAATTTTTGAGCTGCTGTCAGATACACGGATGGATGGGGCTTGCCGTATTCTTCATTGTCTGCACTGCAGACTAAGGAAAAAAACTGTCGGATATTCAGACTATCAAGCACCGCATCAATGATCGGCATGCTTGAAGAGGTTGCTAACGCAATTTTCACCCCGGCGCTCTGCAGGGTTTGTAGCAAGGATACAACCCCTAATTTAGGCTCTCCATGTTGACGGATAAGTGCGACAACGGCTTGCATGATGCTTAGCTGCAGTTCTTCCGATGCTATCTGCAGGCCAAAGTGCTGACACCAAGTCTTGGCAATATCATCCAATCGGCGACCCATAGTCAGGCGAATGCAATCATCAAACGTGGCCGCCATACCGTGGCTCGCAAGTACTTCCACTTGTGCCTGGCGCCAATAAGGCTCGGAGTCGATTAATACCCCATCCATATCAAAGATTACGGCATCTTTTTGCATCATCATTACCTGCTTCAATCATTGGTCCCAGCATCCTAGATCGGGATCAGATACCGATAAAGAGAAGAGTTCATACCTAATGCTTTCCCCCTTTTGAGCAAGGTAAATCATTTGGTCTCAGCCGCTAACTGATGATTTCACTACCCAGCTACGGCAAATCTCGATATGATTTAGGGACAAGCCCAAAGGTAATACAATATGACTATTAATAATTTTGAACAAGCAGCCACAGAACTGCTTAACCGCCGCGTCGCTGGCACCAAAGCCCCACGTCTGGATGAGCAGCAACGTCCGGCGAATGTCGACGATGCCCTGGAAATTCAATCATCAATGATTGACCAACACAGTGACAAAGTTGGCGGTTGGAAGTGCTTACTACCGTTGTCTGATGACAAGTTTGTAGTGGCACCTATTTTTGCCGGTACTATTCAGAAAAGTGAGAGCTGTTCACTGTTTGCCGACAACAACGCAGTACGTATTGAGCCTGAAATTGCCTTTATCCTGAACAAGGCTCTACCAGCGAACCCTGAAGGTTACAGCGAAGAGCAAATCAACGACGCAATTGGCCCATGCCACATGGCACTGGAACTGATGCAGGCACGCTTTGCCGATGACAGCGGTGCAGAATTTTTTGAAAAACTGGCAGACTGCCTGGTCAACCAAGGTATGTTCATCGGTCCAGAAATCGATCGTGAGAAAGCCTTCGCGGCGGCAAAAATTGACATCACGGTAAGCCAAGGCGAGCAAGTACAGACTTTCGCTGGCGAGCACCCGAATACGATGCCGCAGAACCCAGTATACTGGCTGATCAACTACATGACCCGCCGTGGCATGCACTTCTCTGCGGGCGAAGCCATCATTACCGGTTCGTACTGTGGTATCGTCGAAGTAGACTTCGATAAGCCAACCACCATCAAGTATGACGGTATTGGCGAATACCAAGTGACCTTCGTCGAGAAGAAGTAACTACTCACTAAAAGAAATCACCGTCTAGGAAAGGACTTCTCGGCTCCTTACTTCGGATTGATGTCAGCAGGAGAGCCTATCTCCTGCTGTCTATTCTATTTAGCCTCTTGTTTTGGGATCGCCTAGCAGCCTTTCATCCAACGGCGACCATATGCCGAACTGTAATCGGGTGTAGCAATGCATTCCTCAAGGGATGGATCAGCGACCAGGGGACCAATCTGAGTTTTGTACGGGACGAAACCGGCCCAAACAGGAATGTCGAGATCGGCTTCATCATCATTGACTCCACCATTACTGATTTTGACCGATGCTTCAGTCAAAGGAAGACGAAGCACCATGGTTGCCGCTAACTCTTTGTCACTGCTCAAACGTACCTCATCCGTCCTACCCGGCGCTATTTGTTCGATGAAATGATTTAGCAAAATATCTTTGTCATTGCTGTCACTAACGAGGTCGAATGCTCCGAAAACAACCGCCGAGCGATAATGGGCACTGTGGTGGAAAGCCGAACGCGCCAATACCCAGCCATCAAACAAAGTGAAAGTTAAGCATGTTTGACCTCCTTTCTTGAGGTTTCGCATCAGCCTGCTGTTGTTGGCGCCATGAATATAAATACAATCATCAACCCGCCATGACAGCATAGGAATAACAACCGGCCCGGCTTGTTCCACGATGGCAATATGTGCAATCAGGCTTTCATCAATGATTTGATAGAGCTTTTCCCTGTCGAAAACCGCCTTTCTGACGCTTTTCTTCAATTCTGTTCTTTTGGTATTCGATAGCATGTGTGTCCTCATCTTGCCGTGCTCACAATATTGGCAATATAAAATCAAACTGGTAGCGTATTGAGTGCCAGTTTTGACTAAATGATGGATCCAGTTATGTCGTCACCTCTAATGCCATTAATCGATACCGGTGATTTGGTGCTGAGTACCGGTAAGGGCACCAAACAAGAAAAATTGTTTCACGCTATTCGGGAGAAAATCGTTTCTGGCCTTTGGCCCAAAGGAGGCAAATTGCCTTCAACCCGTGAGCTCGCCAAAGTACTGGTTTTAAGCAGGAACACCATCATAGGCACTTATGATCAACTCTTGGCCGAGGGCTACATCGAAAGCCGACAGGGCTCAGGCTATTTCGTCGCCGTTGAGTTGCCAGAGCACTTCCTTTCAGCACAGAGCGAAACGGGCTCAACGACACCACCGCCTACCGAAGTAGGCATTACCCATAACCCTTTCGATATCAGCCGCCCATTCGCCCCGGGTATACCAGATCTCGCCACTTTCCCTTACACCAAATGGCAAAAGCTCCTGCAACGGCATGCTTCACGTCCATCACTGCTTGGCAACCAGCTGATTCAAGGATGTGAAGCGCTAAGAACAGCCCTATCAGACTACCTTGCCACCAGTCGCTCGGTTCTGTGCAACCCAAATAGGATCATCATTACCGCTGGTGCCCAGCAAGCCCTATCCATAGCCTTAATGGCAACAATGGAAAGAGAAGATAAGGTATTAATGGAGCACCCAGGATATATCCAAGCCCGAAAGATAATCGCGCTGATGGGCTATGAGCACCAACCAGTGGAAGTGAAAGCGCAATCCGGGATAGATATACAGCAAGTGATAACAAGTGATGCCAAAACCTTGTATGTTACACCGAGTAACCAATACCCAATGGGAACAACACTCAATACAGACGAACGGCTCCAACTCATAGAGTGGGCAGCAAAGGGGCAACGCTGGATCATTGAAGATGACTACGACAGCGAATTCCAGTTTGCTCATCGGCCTTATACCAGTATGCAAGGTTTGGCGGGAAAAATGGGCAATGACAGCCATATCATATATGTCGGTTCGTTCAGCAAAGTCATGTTCAACAGTATAAGGCTGGGCTATATGGTGGTTCCTGAGGCTTTGGTTCCCACCTGCTTGATGATCAAAGATGCCTTGACCGGTGACTCACCGGCCCATTCCCAAGCCGCTTTGGCTGATTTTATTTCCGAGGGCGATCTTCTACGCCATATCCGTAAAATGCGTCGCTTGTACAAAGCTAAACACCAAAACGTCTGCGAGGCGATTGAACGGCATTTTAACGGCGAGATTGAAGTTATAAGCCAAGCAGCAGGACTGCATGTCACACTCAAATGGCAAACTGGTACTGATGAAAATACCTGGGTCAAGCGCGCCAATGGCATCGGTATCACTATCCGCGCGCTGAATTATTATGAACAGAACGAGTATGCCAACAGAGACTGGCATGGTGCGGTACTGGGATTTGGTAACGTCGCCCTCGAAGAGATCGATACCAAGATAAAGCGACTCGCCCAGATTTTCTATCAATGATCATATGGAAAGATGATCAAGGAAAGATCCATCTTTTGCCTTGATCATTGTTCCAATAATACAAGATCCACTGACAAAAAAAGGCCCCAACCATTGGCAATGCATGGTTGGGGCCATTCCGTTAATGTCACGTACAATTAATGTGCTGAATTACAAACTAGGCCGGTTGGGCTTGTTTTTGGATTTGGCTTTGCTGGTACTCCGGGTAGTCGATGTAACCCTTATCATTGCCTCCATAAAGGGTCAGGCGGGCGTCGGCATCGAACTCGGTCAGCGGCCAATCATTTTTGAAGCGCTGAACCAGATCCGGATTGGTGACATACGGCGTACCGAAGGCCACCAAGTCGGCATACTGCTTATCAAGCAGTTGCTGGGCTGTCTCCTTGGTCAACTTGCCCGCCACCATGATCGGGTTCGGGTACACTTCCCGCACTTGCTGGCGGAATGACTCCGGCACTTCTACATAGCGTGAAATGTTTTCCGAGAAGTGGACATAAGCCAGGTTCATCGGTGCCAATTTTGCCAATGCTTTAAGCGTCAGCTCAATAATCTCTGGATCTTCTTCGGCATAGCCCTCAATCACGTGCGGTGACACACGAATAGCCACTTTGTCACTGCCGATTTCTTTGGCAACCGCTTCAACGGTTTTCAGCAGAAAGCGCATGCGGTTTTCCTGGCTGCCACCATACTGGTCTGTGCGCTGATTGCTTGCCATACGCATGAACTGGTCAATCAGGTAACCGTGGGCAGCGTGGATCTCAACGCCGTCAAAACCGGCTTCCATCGCATTCTTGGCCGCCTGGACAAAATCAGCAATGGTGTCCTGGATATCCTGCTCGCTCAAAGCGCGTGGCATACCGGTTTCCACCATACCAAAGCCGCCTTCTGGCAATGGGCCAAACACCTGATCGGGATCTTTTACCGCTGATGCCGATACCGGTTGCTCACCGGCGATGGTTTCGTGGCTGCGGCGGCCTACGTGCCAAAGCTGGATGAAGACTTTACTGCCGGCACTGTGCACTGCCTCAGTGACTTTTTTCCAACCATCGATATGTGCTTGGGTATAGATACCCGGGGTCATCGAATAACCACGGCCAACCGCAGAGATTGGCGCACCTTCGGTGATAATCAAACCGGCATTGGCACGCTGCTTGTAGTAGGTTGCCATCATGTCGTTTGGCACATCGCCCGGCTGCGAGGTACGCGAACGAGTCATAGGGGCCATAGCAATACGGTTTTCGAACGACTGCTGACCGTAATCAAATGATTCAAATAGCATTATTTCTCTCCAGCTAAAACTTAAACACACTCTGGGCTGGTTTCAGCCTGATAAGTTGGGTAATCGATCAAACCTTTTTCAGCCCCGCCAAACAGGGTCTCTGGATCATGCGCGGCCAGTGGGTAACCGTTTTCAATCCGAGCAGGCAGATCCGGGTTGGCTACAAACGGACGGCCAAAGCCAATCATGTCTGCCAAACCTTCCCCAATGGCTTGCTCGGCTTTGTCGCCATCGTAGCGGCCGGCGTAAATCAGTACGCCTTGGTAGGCTTCACGCAGTGCCTGCTTGAATGACTTAGGCGTATCTGGCGCGTCATCCCAATCCACTTCGGCAATGTGCAGGTACACAATGTTGTGCTTGTTAAGCAGCGCTGCCGCAGCGGTATAAGTCTCTTGCGGGTTGGCATCAACGGTGCCGTTAAGCGTCGTCAAAGGCGCAAGGCGAACACCCACACGGTCAGCTCCAATGGCTTCAACCATGGCGACAACCACTTCATCCAAAAAGCGCAGGCGATTTTCCAGACTGCCACCATAGGCATCGGTGCGGTTATTGGCTTCTGAGTCGATAAATTGGTTGATCAGGTAACCGTTGGCGGCATGCAGCTCGATACCATCGAAGCCGGCTTGTATTGCATTAAGGGCAGCCTGGCGGTACTGCTCAACAACGTCCTTGATCTCCCCGACAGTCATCTCGCGCGGCTCTACCACATCGACAAAACCCGGTGCATCGGTACCGTTGTCGATGAACACCTTGACGTTTTCAGCCTTGATCGCCGAAGAAGAAATAGGCTGCTCACCACCAATATTGTCTGGGTGGGTCACACGGCCGACATGCCATAGCTGGGCGAAGATCGCACCGCCTTCGGCATGGACTGCATCGGTAACTTTTTTCCAGCCAGCGATATGCTCCGGGGTATAGATACCCGGTGTCCAGGCATAGCCTTTGGCCATCGATGAAATCTGGGTGCCTTCAGAAACAATCAAGCCGGCACTGGCGCGCTGGGCGTAGTAGGTTGCCATCAAATCATTGGCCACATCGCCCGGTTGGCTGGCGCGTGAACGTGTCATCGGAGGCATGACAATGCGATTTTTCAGGGTAAGGCGGCCGAGTGTCATCGGCTGGAATAGTGACTTGGTCATAACTGCTGCCCTCTCAATTAGGATGGGGGCAGTCTAGCAAGTCATCAGTTTTTCATTGATAGCAAAAATGACAAATTACTTTTGTAGAAAATGAAATAATCAACACGGCCTATTTAAGCTGTGCGATTTGCCACGAAGCGCTTCCTGAATTCGCCAGGGCTTAGCCCCATCACCTTGATAAAGACCTTGCGGCACGCACCGGCATCCTCATACCCAACTTGGTAGGCAATGGACTCGAAAGGCTCGGTGGTAGTTTCCAGCAGTTCGCACGCTTTCTGTACCCGCAGACGCTGGAGGTATTGGGTGGGTTTGAAACCGGTCGCTTTGACAAAACGCCGCAACAAAGTCCGTTCAGTCAAGTTTGCCCTGCGCGCTAGGCTGGCAATACTCTGGGTCTGGCTGTAACGTTTATTTAGCTCGTGTTGCAGCGCGACAATAACCGTGTCCCCATGCTGGTAACTGGGGCTGAACTGCTGGTAATAGCGCTGTTCACGGGCGCCGGTATCGACCACCAGCATTTTGCCCACCAGCCGCATCAATGCCGGCGAACCCAATTGCGAGACAACCTCTAGCCCCAGATCAAGCCACGACATCATGCCCCCAGCGGTGATGACATCGCCTTGGTTGATAAGGATTGGATCCGTCGCTAGATCCAAACTAGGGAAATGTTGCCGGAACAACGGTGCCAATCCCCAATGGGTAGTAACTTGCTTGCCTGCCAGCAATCCGGTTCGGGCCAAGATAAATGCCCCGGCGCAGGCCGAGGCCAATATACTGCCCTGTTGGTGCTGCTTACCCAGCCATTCAATTAACGCTTTGGGAGGCGTGAGGTAATCATCGCCAAGCTGGCTCGGCGGCAGTATCACAACCTTATAGCCTGCAGCCTTGTTATCTGGATATGCCTTATCAGGCGTGCTGTGCATATCGAAGGGAATAACCTCAGCCTTGAAGGTTACATCTATCCCCTGCTCTTTACTGGCATGATTTGCCATGGCAAATAGCTCCTCCAAGCCGTATACCGCCGAGCGCAGGCTGTTGGAATACTGGACAATGCCGATAGAAACAACAGAAGAATTCATGGGAAATGCTCTTTGTCATTTTTAACCTGTTTTATGTCATTTTAGACACTGAGAAACACACAAATCAATCCCTATACTGGCTCCATATTCAATGTTTAACCTCTTGTTTAGACCCCACACATCGTAATTGGAGTCCGATATGTCTCAGAAAGCCCAGCCACAGAAAGCACTACTCGTAATCGACCTACAGAATGACTATTTCCCAGGCGGCAAATTCCCGTTATGGAATACCGAGCAAACCCTTGCCTATATCAAAGCGGCAATCACCAAGGCCAACGAGCAGCACATCCCGGTGATCCATATCCAACACCTTGCTGATCCGGCGATGGGCCTGGCGCCATTTTTCAATCAAGGCACCCCAGGAGCTGAGATCCACCCGGAGATCTTGGCAGCAGCCCCACAAGGTGACGTAGTGATCAAACATTTTGCCGACAGCTTCGAACAGACCAACCTCGAGCAGGTATTAAGCCGCCATAGTGTCGATGAACTATTGGTCTGCGGCATGATGACCCAGAACTGCGTAACCCACACCGCAATCTCCAAAGCCGCCGAAAAGTACAAGGTCTCAATGCTGATAGACTGCTGCACCACGGTCGATGAGATGATCCACAACATCGCCCTGCATGCGGTCTCGACCCGTGTCGAGCTGGTAGCCAGCGAGCAGGTATTGTAAGGGCTCGGTCAGGACTCAGGCTCAAGCTCTAAGAAAAACATAGATTAGACTTGAGCCTTAGTTCAGCTTAAAATTGAACTATCGTTCACAATTTAAGCTGGAAACTCATCATGGCAAACCATGCAAAATTTGACCGTCAGCAAGTCATCGACAAAGCCACGAGCCTGTATTGGGAAAAAGGGTTTCACGCGACGTCGATGCGCAACCTGCAAGACGTCATCGATATGCGTCCCGGCAGCATTTACGCCGCCTTCGGCAGCAAAGAGGGGCTGTTCAAAGAAGCCCTGCAACATTACACCGAACAAGGGGTGGCAAAGTTGGCCGCTTGCCGAACAAATAGTCCCTCGCCCGTGGCTGCCCTGAAACTGTTCATGGAGCAGTTGGTGATCAACACCCAGCACGGGGCACCGAGCGGCATGTGCATGCTGGCCAAAACCGTAGCCGAGCTCACCGGCGAGCATGAAGAACTGCTGCAAGAGGCCAAGCGATCTTTCCGCAAAATGGAAAGTGAGTTCGAAAAGCTGATCGTCGAAGCCCAGGAGCTGGGTGAGATTGACAAAGAGAAAGATCCGCACCAACTGGCACGCCATATCCAGGTACAGATCTCAGGGCTTCGTACCTATGCCCGCGTCAACGGCCCGGATGACGATGAAAATGGCGCTCCCCTCAAGCAAATGATTGAAGATGTGTTCAAGCACTATCCGTTCTAGGCGATAGCTCTATTGCCATTACCTATCAAGCCAGCCTCCGGTGCTGGCTTTTTGATATTCACAGCAAACCACATAGCTACAGCGTCAATTGCGGCTGGATAAAATCTATAAAGACCGAGATCCGCCTAGCAACCGAGGATGATTTATAGAATACGGCATTGACCTGCTCGCGGCCGGTATTGACCAGTTTTTCTGTTTCCAGCAAAGAGACCAAACGCCCTTCCTCCAAATCCTTGTTGACCATAAAGCCCGACAGACATGAAATACCGTTACCCGCCAGCACCAGCTGGCGGACGGTTTCACCGTTGCTTGAGATCATTGAAGGGGTGATGGCATCCAATCCTTTGAGAGGCCAACGATTGAGGATTTTGGCACCGGCAAAACCAATCAGATCATGCTGGCCAAGCTCACTGACCTGCTTGGGGATCCCGCGCTTGGCGAGGTATTCCGGCGCAGCGACAATATACAGCGGGCTTCTGCCCAGCGGCCGGGCATGCAAGGTGGAATCATCTAGCTTGCCGATACGGATCGCCACATCGGTACGCTTTTCCAACAAATCAACGAAACCTTCATTGGATGTCAGCTCAAGCTCTATCTCGGGATAAGCGGCTTTGAATGGCTGGATCAACGGGACCAGCTGGTGGAATACAAACGGGCTGGCTGCATCTACCCTCAGCCTCCCCTTTGGTAACTCACCGCGCTGCATGATGTCTTCCTCGGCCTGTTGGATATGCTGCAGGCCCGTTCTCACCGCCTCGATGAACTGCCGTCCTTCATCGGTCAACTCTACCCTGCGGGTGGTGCGGTTGAGAATAGACACACCGAGCTGTTTCTCGACCTTACTGACGGCCCTTGAGACCCGTGCAACCTGGATATCCAATGCCTCAGCAGCCGCAGAGAAGCCGCCGCTATCGACCACGGTCAGTAAAATTTCCAAATCATCAGAGCGCGTTAGCATGGCACCTTTCCTTTCAACGTCTTTTAACACCTTCGCATTTTTTCATTTATAGCAAAAATCATTTGTAAAAGGTGCTGTTTTTAGCAATAGCATTTTTTTGAATAATGCCTGCCAACAGAGAGAGTGCCGCGAAGGGTTAGCGATAAAGCTGAATACCTTGAGACCTAAAAGCAGGGTTGTAGCGGCGGTTTGATTACATCAATAGAGAGAAAGACTATGCCTTTAGCACTATTGGCATTGACGCTAAGCGCCTTTGCTATCGGAACCACAGAATTCGTCATCGTGGGCTTGATCCCAACCATGGCAGCCGACCTTAATGTTTCACTACCTTCTGCCGGCCTGCTAGTCAGTTTATATGCCCTGGGTGTTGCCGTAGGCGCCCCAGTATTAACCGCCTTAACCGGTAAATGGAACCGCAAGGTTGTCCTGCTATCAGTCATGAGCCTATTTGTTGCCGGTAACCTGCTGGCATGGCAGGCCCCGGGTTATAACACTCTGGTATTGGCACGTATCCTGACCGGTCTGGCCCATGGGGTGTTCTTCTCCATTGGCTCGACCATCGCAACCGGGCTGGTATCGAAAGAGAAAGCCGCCAGTGCCATTGCCATCATGTTTACCGGCCTGACTGTGGCCTTGGTAACCGGTGTACCACTAGGCACCTATATCGGCCAAACCTTCGGTTGGCAGGCAACCTTCTTGATTGTTGCCCTGCTTGGCCTAATTGCCCTGATTGGTAGTGCATTTTTGGTCCCAGGTAACCTCAAGCAGCCACCAGCGGCCAAGCTATCGTCACAGCTAAAAGTATTGACCCAGCCTCGCCTGCTGCTGGTGTATGCCATCACTGCGCTAGGTTACGGCGGTACCTTTACAGCCTTTACCTATTTGGCACCTATCTTGGAAGATGTGTCTGGTTTCAACTCCGGTGCGATTGGCCTGATCATGCTGGTATACGGGGTATCCGTGGCTATCGGCAACATCTGGGGCGGTAGAATGGCTGACAAGATGGGCCCAATCAAAGCCCTGACCATTATTTTCACCGGCCTAGCGGTAACGTTATTGGTGTTCAATGTGACCGCTTACAACCCGATTGCAGCTGTTGCGACCATCTTGGTATGGGGTGCCTTCGCCTTCGGTAACGTACCGGGCTTGCAAGTCTACGTGGTAAAACTGGCTGAGAAAGTCAGCCCGGATGCAGTCGATGTCGCCTCTGGCCTAAACATCGCGGCCTTCAACATCGGTATTGCCTTGGGTTCATGGGGCGGTGGCCACATCGTCGCCGAAGCAGGCCTGATGCATACCCCTTGGGCCGGCGCTGCAATTGTTATTGTTGCCTTGCTACTAACCCGCCTGAGCGGTCGCTTGGACAAGAAAGCGCTAAGCAGCGACGTAGAACTAAACAACAAGGTCGTAGCCAATACTTCGCAAGTGGTTTAAACATAGGACAAGTTATTTAAACACGAGCCAAGACCCCAACAGCAAAAAGCCTGACGGTACTGCCGCCAGGCTTTTTTGGGATCCAATACCATGGAACGAGACAAACCTATCAATGCAAGAAGGTACTGCCTTCGCTGGCACTGGTCGCCGTCAAGTCACCCGCAGGGTTGATCAGGTGCGGCAGGATTTTCGGCAGGTTCAACTCAATATCCTGATCCTCTACCGAGTTGATGTTAGCGTGGTACCAACCCAGCAGGCCGAGGACAGCATAGCCGATAGCATCATCGCTATCGCGGTGCTCGAGGATAATTTGCAAGAAACGCAAAATCGTCTTGTCATTGGTTTTCGCCTGCTCAAAGGTTTCGTTATAGATCGCTAGCGCTTCACCAATCAGCCCGTCAAATTCAGTTTCAATCGCAACTTGGAACGAGCCGCCATCAACAGAAATTTTCATATCAATATCACCAGAATAAGTCTTGCTGTGATAGTAACGAAATCATGTGGGATTGTCGTTTCATCAGCAGCATTATCAGTATAAAACAGTACTTTTATTGATGAATTCGAGGCTTTCTAATAAATTTCTCCACTCAATCTCCCCCTCAGCTCTCCTCCATCTGCTGTGCCAACTGGCGTGAGACATGTTCAGGGCTCTGAGTATGGCGGGCCAGCAAGCGGTACATCACCGGGATCACCACCAAGGTGAACAAGGTCGCCACAGTAATCCCGCACAGTACCACAATACCAATCACAATCCGGTTTTCAGCTCCCGCTCCGGTGGCCAAAATCAAAGGGACAGCACCGGCAATGGTGGTAATAGCCGTCATCAAGATTGGCCGCAGTCGTTCTGAAGCGGCCTCCAATAAGGCATCATCAAATGCCATGCCCTGATCGCGCAACTGGTTGGCAAACTCAACAATCAAGATCCCGTTCTTTGCCGACAGGCCGATCAGCATGATAAGCCCGATCTGCGAGTAAATATTGAGGGTCTGGCCGGTAAAATAAAGCCCGAGCAGTGCCCCAACCGTGGCCAGCGGCACAGTCAGCATGATGATCAGAGGATGGATATAGCTTTCGAACTGCGCCGCCAGCACCAGGAATACCACCAGCAACGCCAGGGCAAAGATAAAGACAATCGAGGAACTGGAGTCCTGGTAATCCTTGGAGGCGCCCTTGTAGTTGACCACCGCATCGGCAGGCAGCAATTCATCGACTAGCCCATTGAGGTAGCCAAGGGCTTCACCCAAGGTGTATCCCTCGGCAAGGTTGGCCTCAAGCGTAATGGCCCGTACCCGGTTATAGCGGTTTAGCTGCGGTGCCCCGGCATATTCATCAACGCTGATCAGGCTTGAAAGCGGAACCAGCTCCCCGCCCTGCTCGCCCCTGACATACAGGTTAGCCAAATCCGCAGCCGTATTCTGCCGTTCGCGCTGGCCTTCGATCACCACATCGTACTCTTCGCCCCGCCATGTATACGTGGTCACCTGGCGGGAGCCAAGCATGGACTCCAGCGTCTGGCCTATCGATTTGAGCGACACGCCCAGATCGCCCGCCCGGTCACGGTCAATCACGATCCTCAGCTGCGGCTTGGTTTCCTTGTAGTCATGATCCAGCCCGACGATATTGGCGTTGCTGGCGGCGGCATCAAGCAAGATATCCCGCCACTGCGCCAGCTCTTCATAACTGCCGCCCCCCAGTACAAACTGCACCGGCTTGCCGACCCCGCGGCCAAACGGCTGGCGCATGACCGGGAAAGCCGTGATACCGGCCAAGTCACCCAGCCGCCTGCGGATATCGCCAATGATGGCACCCGCCGGGCGCCGCTCGGCCCAGTCTTCAAGTACCACGATAGCAAAGCCATTGGAAAAGTCGGCCACCCGCCCCCAGCCGCGCGGGGCGCGGATCAACAGCCGTTTGATCTCGCCTGATTCCACCAGGGGCATCAAGCGGTGCTCGACCTCATCCATATAGGGCTGAATAAAATCAAAGCTCGCCCCCTGCGGGCCGTTGATGATGATGAACATTGCCCCCCTGTCCTCTCGCGGAGCAAATTCTGACGGCAGTTTATGCTGCAGCCAGCCACAGGCTGCCAGTACCAGCAGCAACATCACAATGACGCGTACAGGGCGCTGTATGGCATGGCAAAGCATTGATTTGTAGCTTGCCGTTAAAGAGGCCATTGCCCGACTGATAAACCGTACCATGCCCCGCTCCTTGTCAACGGGCTGCATCAGCTTAGACGCCATCATTGGGCTAAGTGTCAATGCCACCAGCGATGAAAGGATCACGGCAGCACTAATCGCTATCGAGAACTCACGGAACAGTTTGCCTAAATCCCCCTCCAGAAAGCCAATCGGCAGGAAAACGGCCACCAGTACCACGGTCGTGGCGATAATGGCAAAACTCACCTGCTTCGCCCCGAGGTACGCGGCCTTGAGCGGCGGCTCTCCGGTGCTGATCCGGCGGTGGATATTCTCCAGCATCACAATGGCATCATCGACCACAATCCCGATCGCCAAAATCAACGCCAGCAACGTCAGCAGGTTGAGGGTAAAGCCGAGGGCGTAGAGCACCGTGAAGGCACCAATCAGTGATACCGGCAAGGTCAGAGCTGGGATCAACATGGCACGAACGCTGCCAAGGAAGAGATATATCACCACCACCACCAGGCCAAGGGCGATCAGCAGGGTCTTGTAAACCTCGTCAATTGACGCCTGGATAAACACCGAGGAGTCATAAGAACGTTTGATTTCCATCCCCGGCGGCAACGTCGGGTTGAGCTGGTCGACCAAGGCATTGGCCGCTTTAGCTACATCTAGGGTGTTGGCCTTCGACTGGCGGGTGATCCCAATTCCTATCATGTCCTGGGTATTGCCCCGGAAAGTGATCCGTTCTTCCTCGGCAGCCAGTTCGACCTCGGCAACATCCCCGAGCCGGATCAGGTAGCCATCGTCTCCCGTACCGACCACCAAGCGGACGAAGTCCTCCGGGGCGACAAAGCTACGCTGGGTCCGCACGGTAAACTGGCGGCTTTTTGATTCCACCGACCCGGCTGGCAGCTCGATATTGTCATTGCGCAGGGCATCTTCGATATCGGTGACAGTCAGGCCCCTTGCCGCCAGCTTCTGGCGGTCGATCCAGATCCTCAGGGCATAAGACTTGCCGCCCCCTAGCCGGATCCCCGCCACACCATCGATCACCGAGAAGCGATCGACCAAATAACGGCGGGCATAATCGGTTAGCTGCAGCGTATCCATCCGGTCGGAAACCAGGTTGAGCCACATAATCACTTCCGAGCTGGCGGCGGCTTTTTGCACTTCCGGCGGATCGGCTTCATCAGGCAGGTTGTTGAGGATGCCCGCAATACGGTCACGGACATCATTGGCAGCCGCATCAATATCCCGGCCGATAGAAAACTCCAGGGTAACACTGGATCGGCCGTCACGACTGCGCGAGCTAATTGAGCGGATCCCCTCCAGCCCGGCGATCCTGTCTTCCACCAATTGGGTGATCCGCGTCTCGACAATCGCCGCCGACGCCCCCCGGTAGCTGGTGGAAATATTCACCACCGGCGGGTCGATATCCGGGTATTCGCGCAGCGGCAGCCTATCGAATGCTACCAGCCCAAACACCACCAGAAGCAAGCTGATCACTGACCCCAGCACCGGCCGGGTAACCGAAATATCCGACAACCACATCAGCCTGCCTCCCGGTAAGTGAAGCGCTCCTGCTCGCGGACTTCCACTTTTTGCCCCGGCCTTACCCTCTGGGTACCGCGGGTGATCACCTGCTCACCCTCGCGAATACCAGTCAAGACTTCCGCTTCTCCCCGACGACGGAACCCCAGCTCGACTTCACGCTGCTCAACGGCACCTTCCTTCCCAACCACGAACAAGAAGTGCTCCTGCTGGCGGGACACCAAGGCTTCCTCCGGTACTACCAGCCCCTGATGCTCGCCCACTATCAGTGACAAGGTCATAAGCATACCGGGACGCAGCCGTAGATCCGGATTTGCAATATCTGCCCGTATCACAATGGCCCGGGTCTGTGGATTGATACGGCTGTCGATACTGGCCACCTGGCCACGGAATATTTCATCAGGATAGGCAGCGGCACTGGCTTCAATCACCGCCCCTTGGGCGACCAAACCGAGAAAAGATTCTGGAATAGAAAAGTCTAGTTTCACAGTGGCAATATCATCCAAGGTGGTGATCACCACCCCCGGCGTCACCAGCGCACCGGGGCTAATCTGGCGAAAGCCCAGTACACCGGAAAATGGCGCATGGATATATCGAGCAGCCAGCTCAGCCTCGTTTTGCGCCAATACGGCTCTGGCGACCTCGATATCGGTATAGATAGCATCGAGCTCGGAGCGGGCAATGGTATTGCGCTTGACCAGACCTTCAATGCGCTTGTATTCACGCTGTTGCTCCTTGAGGTTGGCCTTGGCGGCCCGCACTTTGGCCTGCTGCTCGTCGGCATTGAGGGTAACCAGCAATTGCCCGCGAGAAATCGATTGGCCATCCTCAAACAGCACCCGATCCACTTTCTCGGTCACCTTCGCGGTGAGCACCACAGATTCACGGGATTTCACCGTGCCTAGTGCTTCTACTTCGCGCCGTACCCATTTTTTTTCCACTTCGGCCACCACCACAGTCGGTGTCGGCATCGAACGGCCGGCTGCCGCTCCGGATGAGAAGTATTCCTTGTAGGTGATGGCGCCCGCCAGCACAACGAGAAGCAATAGGCTGATCAGAGTCCCTTTCAATCGCACGCAGTATCCTTCTGAGGGAGAGGGGAAAATTACAGTTGATATAGTCAGTATAGGAAGGGAGATTAAGGTCGGCGCAATTTGGTGGGATTTGCCGTGGATCACAGGCAAAAAAAAAGCGAGCCGGTCGATGGCTCGCAAAATAACTCATATATTGCATTCCGAGAGGGTGACTAGGTCGCCCCAGTATCCTTACCAGTGAAAACCTAACTCTCGGAAGGGACAAAGGTTATATCCGTTAGTCATTTTGCCTCAGCTCAGGGGGCTGGTGTCAGGAAAATGTCAGGAATAACAAAACAATGTTCACCAATGAGGACACGGTTCCATTTTTGGTGAAACCCTCCAGGTATATTCCGGCATTTCAGGGAGCGATACCCGCCGGATATACCTATTCCATTGAATTAACAGGTTTATAATTAATCAAAGGTGGTCCCCAGTGATAGGTAGAAGGAATTCTGCCCATCTTCTGCCTGCCCATAGGCAAGGTAAACTGGTCCTATCGGAGTATCGAGGCCGACAAACAGGCTGGCGGCCGACAGGCTGGAGTCAAAATCGATATCCGACTTATCATCCCATACCCCGCCACGCTCCAGCGAACCACCGATATACACAGGTACCGACACAGCACCAAAATTGTTGTCCAGCAGGCGGTAGCTATACACCAAGCCACCGAATAGCTTGTAGCGGCCATTGAGCTCGTAGCGGTGATAGCCCGACAGGTTGAACAAGCCCCCCAAATCCTGGACATATACCGGCAGCAGATCATCACCGTCGTAGCCTCCAGCCTGGAATGAAGCAACGATGCTGTGGCGATCACGGCTAAAAGGCTTGAGCAGTTTCAACTGGCCATAAACACTCTCGCTCGACACCGTATCTTGGTCGTTGATAGAACTGCGGCTCGAACCCAGTCCGAATTCTGTCCGGAGCATTACCCCTTCGCGCGGGAAGAACATACTGTCCAGGTCGTCATAAACAAACGACACATAGGGGCCGTGGACCGAATAGTCCTGGGTATTGTTGACGTTGATTTCACTGACCTCACCCACTCCCCCACGGTAGCCAACAGCCAGCGAGCTCCACGGCTGGAGGTTCCAGCCCAGCTCGGCATAGCCGCTATAGACGCTGTACTCGGTCTCGGCGCTGCTACCAGGCTCCCGGCCTATCATGTCCGCCTGCTCCTCGGACAAAATAAACTCACGCACTTCACGGTTCCAGTTCACCCCGAACGAGGTATAGCTGTTTTTCTGGTAGTCGAGCGGGAAATAGAAACTGGTATCAATCTTCTTCCAGCTGCCCAGCTGCCATTCGAATTGCCACTCGCCGCCCTTGTCCGTCAGGCTGGTGTAAATATACTGGGTACCGAAAGCAAAGTCAGAGCGGTTGGCAAAATCATCCTCAAAATTGAACTTGAGGTTGAGGTAGCCCGGCCCCCAGGACTTCTCCCGCACATCCATCACCAGCACATTTTCGTCTTCCTGCTGCTCGATTTGGTACGTGATCCGCTCGAACACATCCTGGCGGTTGAGCCTTTTCACCGCGTCATCCATCTCATGGTTGGTGATCACCCGCCCGGTGTCGAGATCCATCACTTCGAGCAATGCATGGTCGGAACGCTGGGTATGGTTGACGATCCTGATACGGTCGATGTAGTAGGCCGGGCTGGCCTGGGTCTGGGAGCGGCGGTTGAGCTTTTCGTCCAGGTAAGCTTTATAATCAGCCTCCGGCAGCTGGTAGCGCTTCAGCTCCGGCAGTGCATCCAGCGCGACTTTGCGCCCTGCCACATATGCCTGTTCCATCTTATCGAAATCAGGTGCTAGCATGAAGGAGACATCCGGCTGGAGGTACACATCGCCCTCCGCCATCAATGCCATTTGCTGATCGGAGCTGGTGTTGGTCATGAAAGTGGTGAGCTGGCCGATGATATTGAAGGCGCTGTTGAGCTGCTGCTCTTCAAACAAGGCATCACGCAGATCAACGGCGATGATCGTATCAGCGCCCAACGCCTGCGCAGCATCAACCGGCATGTTGTTGACGATCCCGCCATCAACCAAGATCCGGTTGTCTATCCGAACCGGCTGCAGCGCCCCGGGGACTGTCATCGATGCCTGCATAGCGGTTGCAAGGTGCCCGTTATCCAGCACCACCGGCTTTACGCTGACAATATCCGTCGCCACAGCCCGATAGGGGATGGCCAAGTCATCGAAGCTCGCAAGGGCAGGCAGGTTTTCGGTCAGGTTGCCGAGCAGGGTTGCCATTCCCTGGCCTTGGAACGCACCGGGTTTGGATCGGTAGTTCCCTTTCAGGTCAATACCGATATCGCTATAAATTTGGTAATTGTCGTTCTGCTGCTTGCGGCGCAGCTCGAGGTCGTTACGCCCGACGCGGTCTTCGTACCCGCTTTGCCAGTCGGCCGCCATCGTTTTTTGGCGGACTTCCTGGGCCGACAGCCCCATCGCGTACATACCGCCGACATAGGCCCCCATACTGGTCCCGGTGATCACATCGACCGGGATCCGGTTTTCCTCCAGCACCGACAGCACACCAATATGGGCAGCCCCCTTGGCGCCGCCGCCACTGAGCACCAAGCCGACCTGGGGGCGGGATTGGGCTGCTGCGACATTAAAGGTTCCGGCGAAGACCCCGACCAGTGCGAGCAACGTGCCCCCCTGCCAGCGCCGGCATATATTCAGCCACTCCATGACATATCCTAATAAGTTGGATTAATAGCAATAATATACCCAAGTTAGCTGAACAAGAGGCATAAAAAAATCCGGTCAGCAGCGGCTAACCGGATTTTTTTATTAATCAAAGTACGAACTTAGCTACCGCTGGCAATATCATTCAGTGCATTCATCACCTGTTCGTTGATATGGCCCTCGAACACCAGCTTGCAGACTTTGCGCCTTACAGCCAGACCCGAAATCAATCGTTCAATCGACAGGTGGCCCTCGTCATGCTGGCAGTTGTATAGCTCAATGGTCTTGCTCAAGGTCTCATAGGCTACCACCTCGCCACCAACCCTCAACCAATCAAGCTTCTCCAGCAAGCCGTGGCACTCTTCGCTGATCGAGGCAACAGAATGTCCGCTCATCGCCGATAATGCCGTTATACTGCGCTGCAGAGCCTCTGAGGAGGTATATTTAGACAGGGTAATGGTCAATTCGTCGGCATTAATCTCAACCAAGTGCTTGCGCAGCTTCACCCGGCGGCCCAAACGCCCTTTCGGACGGCTCTCCTTGCGCTGGATAGGCTCGAACTCACCGTCGATGATCTCGGAAAGCTGATCAAGCTCCTGCTTGGGCAATATTTCATTGCGCAGCGGGTTTGGCATCGTCGGTGCCATGGTCCGCTTGCCCTCGTTGGTGGTTTTCGCCCGCGAGAACCGGATCACCTCATCCACATCACAGCGGATATCAATCTGGTAATCGCAATAACGCTTGTCTTCCTCATGCGGCGTGATCGTCAGGTGGTAACCCCACAAGTTTACCGCAAAGACATGATCGGTGATCTTGTCTTCGGCCAGTTTGCGCAGTTCGCGGATCAAGTCCGAAGAGAAGCGGCGCCATTCAATGTTCCGTGCCAGTTTCTGGTTCAGCTCGCTGAGCATCATCGAGTCGTTGAGACGGCGCGACATCCGGCTTCGGAAGAACGAGTAGAGCTGGAATACCAGGGTATGCTGACGCAGGATCTCCGGCGGGAACAGGAAGAAGTAATCCCGGGTTAGCAGCTCGTCAAAGAACGAAGGCTCCCAGACCAGGATATAGAGGTTCGGCTTGATCTTGATCTCGCCGTCATCGCCTTCCTTCGGCGCTTCCTCGGAGGCGGTAATGGTACGGGCAAGGAAACGGAACCGGTCACTCTTGAAGCCTTCCGGCATATTTTCACTCATCCACCGGCCGGTGAGCTCGTGTAGCTGGAAGTCAGTAAATTCAATACGATCAATACTTTCGCGGATCGAGTCACGGGCAGGGCCACTGTCCTTTTTGCCCCGCAAGGCAAGGATATCGGTGATGTACACCGGGGTTTTATTCCCCATATTGCGCGACTGGATCTCGTAATCCGCAATGTGGTGATCATGGTATTGCACCGTCAGGGTAAACAGCGCGAACAAGGTCATAAGATCGTCGACAGTCATGATCGACTTCGATGATCGTGTTTCAATGATTGCCTTGGTGCCACTGATCGCGACCATCGACTTCTGATAGCTTTTCTTGGTCCGAGGCGGGGCCAGCGCCTGGTCAATGATCCCCGCCCAGCTGGTGGGAGAGATCACAATTTGATCCGCCTCATCAGGCATCGTTGGCGGTGTGCCCAAGCCATGCTCACTGAGCAATTGGCGGTTGACGTGGTTTTGGGCCAGTGCTTTCGAGCGTTTTTGTTTCTCTTTGGCCTTGGACTGCTCTGAATTCAGGCTGCCGGTACCCAGCTGCGAGATCAGCATGGCCGGGTTGATAAAATGATGCAACATGGTTTTACCCGCCAGGCCCTCTTCGAACCTCACAGGTTGTTGTTTAAACAAACCAATATTTACCGCAGCCCGCAGTCGCTGCTGGATTGCGGCACGGGTTAACTGGCCTTCGGTCGCCTCCACAAGTTCAGTCGTCGACACCATACCATCATGGCTGGATAGCCCCCGCAATGAAATCAGGTTGAGGAGTTCGACAATACTTTTGGTGACACCTTTGAAGTGCTGGTACTGAGGAAGCCAGTCGATCAAGTTTGTTGGGATCGAGAACAAATGCCCGTCTTTGTGGGATCGTGGAGCTGGGATCAATATCTTTTCAGAGTTTTTGTTATTTGATGAAAGCGCGGAGTTCATTTGCCATTAGCCGTAGATGCATCATTTTTCCGTAAAAGATTAATAGAAATGAAACAAGAAAGAAAGATCTTTTATTGGCTTTTTTTAAACTGATCTTTTTGTTTATTTTGATCTTATTGATTAAATGATCTTATGATCTGGCTGGTGAGTTCTTTGTAAGCGATTGAATTTAATAGAGTTAAAAACCTCGTCATTCGAAAGCATGATCAACGTAACTCCGGAAAAGTGATCAAAGCAACGTAGAAACGATGATCAAAGAGGCCGTGGAAATATGATCATCATCATTTGGCAAGCATGATCACCGCCGCTATGAAAACATGATCATGGTGGTTCCACAGTTTATCCACAGGGCATGACCTCTTTGCTGGTTATAGATCCGCCGTTGCTGTCCAATTGCTGAGTTTTGCACGGCAAAGCGTGCTGTTTTTAGCCCGGAAAAATGATCATGGCAGCGTTGTTTAAAGAATTGTTCCGGCTGCCGCGTCGTTGTTTGCTGCTATCGGTGTTTTTTTCAACAATGTTGAACTGACACTTTCCGTATTCTACCTTGCTTTTACCATGTGTCCGGGATGGATCAATGATCAAGATAATGGTTATGTATTTCAATTTTGCACAAAACTAGCGATTTACAGCTTTTTTGGCAATATTGGGCGTGGATATTTATGCGCTAAGCCCTTATTAGACCTGCACTCACCGTAATTTCGCCATGGTTTTCCATGCTTTCGGCATTTTACCCGAACTCACGGATTTACACCCTCTTTATCTTGATCATTTTTCCGATCAAGTTGCCCCGCGGTAAACGCTGCTACAACCGGTGGCATTGCCTTGATCATGCTTCGTGATCCCTTGTTTTGAATTGGAACGATGATCAAGCCAATGTTGGCGGGCTTTGGCCAAGATCATGATTTACGATGATTTCATGCTGATCATTTTGCATTTCCAAATAGGTATTTTTGTGATCATAATGAAATTGATCAATTTCATCATCATTTTGGCCATTTTCCATTATTGCCAGGCGAAGGATGGAGAATCGTATGAATTGCAGTCAAATAGTCAACGCCCGTAAATTAGCCAACAATTATCACGCTTCCGGTAAAATAGGCCTTGGTTAGGATTTACATTGTAAAATAGTGACGCTGTAACACTTTTATTTTGGGCTGTAATTCAAGTGGATTACCCTCTATGTGCACCGAAATTTCACGCCCAAACGTCGGTTTTTTGCTCTCTTTATTGCTTTATGCTGAGATAAATATCACACGTTGTTGTTCAGCCTTTTATTGTTTTGGTGTTTTTTTGCTGTACAATAGAGCAAAATGTTTCAAGGTGAATAAAGACAATGAACAGGGAACAAACCATAGACAACTTGCTCAATATCGCCGAGCAGACCAAACAGGTCCAGGCGGACCGTATTGAGATTGTATTGGAAGAGCGCCGCGAAGAAGCGTTTCCCCCGATGTCGAAGGCATTGATGGAGAGCCGTTCGGGACTGACCCGCCGCAAGCTCGATGACGCTATTTCACGTATGGAAGCCAATGGCCATCAATTTACCAAAAATAATGCCAACCATTACTCCATTAGCCTGGAAGAAGCGCACCAGTTGATGGAAGCGACAAAAAAGCCTGCTTTTTATGAGCGTGAAGGTGCCGGTCGCAAGCCATGGATTGTCAATGTCCAGAACCAGAAAGGGGGAACGGGTAAGTCGATGACAGCCGTTCACCTTGCGGCGTGCCTGGCGCTGGATCTGGATAAGCGTTACCGTATTTGCTTGATTGACCTTGATCCACAGGGGTCATTGCGCCTATTCCTTAACCCGCAGATCAGCGTGGGTGACCAGGAAACCATCTACTCTGCCGTCGATGTGATGCTGGAAAATGTGCCAGAGGGGCAGGAAATCGACAAAGAATTCCTGATGGGCAACGTGGTGATGCCGACCCAGTACCCTAACTTGAAAACTATTGCGGCGTTCCCTGAAGATGCCATGTTCAATGCTGACGCATGGCAGGATCTGGCCGAAAACCAGGACTTGAATATTGTTCGCCTATTGAAGGAAAAGGTAATCGATCCGATAGCCGACGAGTTCGATATCATTATGATTGATACCGGCCCGCACATCGATCCATTGGTTTGGAACGCCATGTATGCCTCCAATGCCTTGATTATTCCATGTGCTGCCAAGCGTCTTGACTGGGCATCGACAGTTAACTTTTTCCAGCATTTGCCAACAGTTTACGAAATGTTCCCGGAAGATTGGCACGGTTTGGAGTTTATCCGCCTGATGCCAACCATGTTCGAGGACGATAACAAGAAGCAGGTCTCGGTACTGACCGAGATGAACTACCTGCTGCGTGATCAAGTCATGATGGCAACGGTACCGCGTAGCCGTGCTTTCGAGACTTGTGCCGATACCTACAGCACTGTGTTCGACCTAACGGCAGCCGAATTTGAAGGGGGCAAAAAGACCCTTTCGACAGCGCAAGATGCGATCCAACGTGTTGGCCTGGAGTTAGAGCGTGTGATGCACTCTCACTGGGCTAACCTGAACCGGGAGTAATTAACGGATGGCAATTAAAACCAAAGATCTGAATGCGCGCTTGTTCGGCAAAGCTGACAAGCGGCGTGCAACAACGCCGACGGAAGCCCAGACTGCCGCCCGTGACAAGGCGTCTGTCATCGAGTTGGCCGTTGCCGGCGAGGAAACCGTTGCGTTTGAACTGGTTAAAATCCATGCCGATCAGGTTGCTGATAAAACACGTGTATTTGCGGAAAATGCCCGTGAACAGGCTTTTCTTAACGAACATGCGCTGGCCGATATCCTCAACACGCTGAAAGATCGCGGTCAGCAATACCCTGCGGTCGGCCGCTGGCTGGACGATGGAAGGATTGAGGTGCTTGACGGTAGCCGCCGTCGCATGTCGTGTATCCTGGCCGAGAAGGATTTCCTGATCTATGTCGGTAAGGGAATTAACAGCGAACATGCCAAATTCTTGTCTGATGTCGCCAATGCCCACAAACCTCTATCGCTTTTCGAACGCGGTAAGGAAATGCAGGCGCTGCTTGATAATGGCAAAGTGGCAGATCAGAAAGAGCTTGCGCGTTACTGCCAGTGCAGCGAAGCCCTGGTAAGTGGTGCCTTGAAGGCCGCCTCACTACCGATGGAACTGCTGATGGCTTACCCGAGTGTTGGTGAACTCGGCCGCCCGACGATTGTGAAGCTGCACCGCCTCTTTTTTGGTCTCGACAACGATCAGCAAAAGGCGTTCGTCGGCGAGATTTCTGCTGGTGATGAAGCGATGTGGAAATCTATCGATGCAACTGGTATCACGCGTATTACGCGTGAAGTGACCAGCAAGCTTGAGCAGATTGGCGACACATTGCAGCCAAAAGTTGAAACCGAGAAGCCGAAGCCGCAAGAGCTGGTCAAAGGGAAGATCAGTTATTTGCGTGATGGCGACAAGCTGCAGCTTAAGCTGAAGAAGCTGACGGAACGCCAGGCTGACGAAATCCTGTCGTATCTGGCCGACTACCTCAAATAGCCGCTTTGATTTTGATACAAAACCACGCCTTATGGCGTGGTTTTTTTTCGCACCGACAACGGCATGTTGGTATGATCAATATGTTGTTTGTCATTGAGCTATCGCATGTCCCAACTTTCTCATTTTTGCCGCATGCTCGCAGAGCGTGCGGCCGATCAAAATATCCGCCATCTTGTCGTTGCCAAAGGTTGCAAAAGCTGGTCGGCAAAAGTGGTTGATGCCTTCAGCCAACATTATACTGAGCAGCTATTCTGCGGCGAGCCAGTGAATGATGGTGGTGACTGCATACCTTTCAAAAAAGCCAAGTTGTGGCTGGGGCGTGAATGCCAGATGCTCACGATCAATGGCCACCATGGTTTGGATGCCCAAGCCCTTGGCGCATTGTCCGGCACCATTGTCGGCGGTGGGATCTTGCTGTTGTTATTGCCGGATGAATGGTTTGAGCAATCCGGATCTCGTTTCTACCAGCGGCTTAATCATCTTTTGCATCAGCCTAGCGTTGTTTGGCTGGAAGCTGGCCAGCCTCTGCCAGACTTACCTCGCGTACCTGCTGCTGAAGAAGATAGGCTCGCCAATGTTTCCTCAACTGTGGGTGGCTTGCGATTTGGTGCGCTGACTACCTGCCAGGTGGGTGCGGTCGAGGCGATACGCAAAGTAGTAACGGGTCACCGCAAGCGCCCGCTAGTGTTAACCGCAGATCGCGGCCGGGGAAAATCATCGGCTCTGGGATTAGCGGCCGCCAGCCTATTGGCCGAACGTGATATCAAGATTGTTGTTACGGCGCCTTCTTACCTTGCAAGCCAAACGGTATTCCGGCATGTGGCGTTGCAGTTTGGGCTGCCATTTTCGGATCAGAAGCGGATTGAGGCAGGCAAGGGGAGTATCGAGTTTATTGCTCCGGATGCATTACTGGCTGGGCTCCCATCAGCAGACATCGTCATGGTCGATGAAGCGGCGGCGATCCCGTCCCCTGTCCTGCAATCCTTGCTGCAATCCTTCAACCGGTTGGTTTTTTCTAGCACTGTCCATGGTTATGAAGGGACTGGCCGCGGGTTTGCGGTTAAGTTCCGCCAACAGCTCGATAGCGTTATGCCCCAATGGCGTGGCTTTGAAATGAAGCAAGCTATCCGTTGGGCAGACAACGATCCGTTGGAGCCGTGGGTTTTCAATGCGCTACTGCTGGATGCCGAGATTGCCTCATCTGGGCTCGACCCGGATACCGCGCACTATGAGTACTTGGATAAATCTACGCTTTTACATTCCCCATCTCTGCTGTCTTCACTATTTGGCCTTTTGGTTAATGCCCATTACCAAACATCACCGGCTGATTTGGTTAACCTGCTCGATGATGACTCGCTCCACATCTGGCTTTGCCGCAATGGTGTCAATGTATTGGGCTGCTGCTTGGTCGTTGATGAAGGCGGGTTCAGCGAAGAGCTTGCCAGCCAAGTTCAGCTCGGTGCAAGGCGGCCCCGAGGCCATTTACTTGCACAGTCCCTGGCTGCCCATCTAGGTATTGTCGAAGGTGCTACCCAACAATCTGGCCGTATCCTTCGTATTGCAGTCCATCCCGATTTCCAGCAGCAAGGCATTGGCCAGCATTTACTGGCTTCTGTTCGAAACTGGGCAAAATTGCGTTATGACTTCCTGGGTACCAGCTTTGGTTATGTTCCCGAGTTGCTGCATTTTTGGCAGCATGCAGGCTATCAGCCAGTCCGGCTCGGGCTACAGAAAGATGCTGCCAGCGGCTATCCTTCATTGCTATGTGTTTTGCCTATCAGCAATGCTGGTCAGCTTTGGTTACCAAAAGCCCGTGTATTATTTGCTTCAGGTTTAATAGCAAATGCCAATGAAGCGTTTAAAGATATGCCGACCGATGAGCTCCTGCCCCTTTTGACTGCAGCCGCTTCGCTTCATGCTATTCCTTCTTTGTTGCCAGATGAGTGGGTTGAGCAGCAACTTGTGTTATTTTCTGCCGGCGGCTTGGGGTATGAATTAGTACTGCCGGCATTGCAGCAGTTTATCTGGCGGCGACTGGCGAGCTCATCTGATCCGTTGTCACTGTCACCCCTCGAGTTGGTGGTGGCCAAGGTCATCCAACGGAAATCCTGGTGCGATATTGTTACCCAATTCAAATTGACTGGCCGAAAGCAAGCCGACCGCGTATTGCGTGATATTGTCAGTGCCGATCTCAAGAATCTGTTTTAGCAAGGAGCGAGTAATGAAATTTGTTGTTGATACCCATAGCCACACTGTTTCAAGTGGTCATGCATATAGTACGGTATTGGAAAATGCAGCCGCAGCGGCACAAAAGGGGCTGCAACTTTTATGTGTCACTGATCATGCATCTTCAATGCCTGGCGCTCCGCATTTTTGGCATTTCGCCAATCAGAAAGTATTGCCGCGATTCCTTCATGGTGTTGGTATCTTGCGTGGGGTCGAAGCAAATATCATGAATACTGACGGTGAGATTGACATCTTGCCAAAAGTTGAAGAGAAGCTTGACTGGATCCTTGCCAGTTTCCATGAGCCCGTTTTCACCCCTTCATCGCGGGAAGCGCATACGCAAGCGTTGCTCAATGTGATCCGTTCCGGCCGCGTCGATGCGTTGGGCCATTTGGGCAATCCTAATTTTGACTTCGATTTTGAGCGTGTGCTATCAGCGGCGGCGGAAGCGAATGTATTGGTTGAGATCAACAATTCGTCGTTGTCTGGATCTCGGGCTGGCAGCCAACCGCGATGTGAGCGTATTGCGGAGATTGGCAAGGAAGTGGGCGTGAAATTTACCACAGGCTCTGATGCCCACTTTGCGTATGATGTAGGCAAGTTTGATTCTACATTGGCTTTGCTTGAAAAAGTAAGAGTTGAAGAATCGAGTATTGTTACGACGAGTGCTTCTCGATTCTTGGCATTCCTTTCTTCTCGAGGCCGGCTACCAATTGAAGAGTTTCAATCCTTGAGTTAATACAGCTTACAGTGTTAATACAATTTACAGTGTAAATCTCGACGGCAGTTAACACAAAAAGGTGGCATAAGCCGCCTTTTTTATTGTTGAAATTTACACTGTAAATTCACTGTAAGGGGAAGCTTGTGATCTTTATTTGTATATATTTGCCATGTTGTCTACGTTTATAGAATCCCCCTAGAAATTGTGGCCCCTTAGCGGGATGCTGCCATTTAGCGACTTTCTTATGGCAGACATAAAATAATAATAAGGAGAGAGCATGAGTTTGGTTAAAGATTTCCCCCCTGTGCTAAGAGATATGATTCATCCTTCTATTTATCATGATGCCGACACTGAGAAGTGCTTTTCTGTAGGGCGTGGTGGTATTGCTGGGAGGTTATATGGCCATTTGCTAAGCAGCGGTGAAACCATTGATAGCCAGGACTATGGCTTGAAGGTTACAGCCAATCGGGTAAGCCGGCAATACATATACATTGAATCGACGGTTGCACTGCCTTTGACTGCCTGCTACCAGCTTTACCTGCAGCCAGTGGGGATGTTGCAGGGCTTTCTCAGAAAAGACATCATCTCAGTCAACAAAAAGCATCCATCTCATCGCAGTTATATCTTCGTCACAGACAGTTGGCTCAGCGAACATCAAATTAAAGCAATAGCTCTAGTCTGATCTGTTTTCGTATTTGTTGCAATTATTTATATGCAATCTATTGTTTATGATGGTTTTGTTGATATTTTTTAGATAAATTTGTGACTAAACAAATACTAGGTATTTGATTTGTTACTGTAATATTGAGGAGCGCAATCTTTTATTGTTCGCCAATAGCAGGAAAAAGGAGTTGATATGGCAGAATTTTTTCTGCGTATCGCTGATGATGGACAATCAGTGTTATTTACGGCGACTGCTGATCTTGATATAGCGCCGACAAGAGACTTGTTGCTTGAGCAGCTACATAGTGTTGGTGCGGAACAGTTCTACCGCTTTGAAAAAGCCATTGATTCAGCGCTCGCGATGTCTAGCGTGCCAGTTGATGCCGTCGCCGATACCGCGGAAACAGAATCGATCCTCATCGCCGAGCGACGTGATGCCAACCTTGTCGTTAAGGCAGACCCTGACTTTATGCGTGCATCTATCACTATCACTGCCCCCTACGCAGGCAAGCATGTTACCGGCCCAGACATTCTCGAGGCATTAAAGCAAAACCGCATCATAAAAGGGATCCGTAAAACCCAGCTTCATCTCTTATTGCAGCAAGCCCACAGCCTCAAACCCGGCGAGAAGGTGACCTTGCCTGTTGCCTTTGGCCGGCTTCCTGAAAATGGCGTCGATGCCAAGTTTGAAACCCTGGTTGAAGATGCCAGCCACCGTATACTTCGGCCACAAGCTTCCGAAGATGGCAAGGTCGATATGCGTGACCTCGGAGAGCTTGTCACTGTCAAAGCGGGGCAGGCATTGATGAGGCGATGCCCGGCCACGGAAGGCATCGCTGGCTATACGGTGCAGGGCAAAGTGCTGCCTGCCAAGCCCGGCAAGGACAGTGATTTCCAGCCTGGTGATGGCACTGTTGTCAGCGAGCAAGACCCCCTTCTTTTGCTGGCGGATAAGTCAGGTATTCCTGTGTCGAAGACCCGAGGCATGCAGGTGGATGAAGCGTTGACCCTGACTGGCGTTAATGTGGCCACCGGCCATATTAATTTTGACGGCAGTATCCTTATTACTGGTGATGTTACGCCGGGTATGAAGGTTTCTGCCTCGGGCAATATTACGGTTGCTGGCTTTGTTGAATTAGCCGAGCTAAAAGCCGGTGGGGATGTGTCGATAATCAAAGGGATTATTGGCCGCAAACAGGAAGGCGATAAACTTGGCTGCCGGATCGAGGCGAAAGGTAACGTCACCAGCAAGTTTGCCCAGTTTGCTGATATTACCTGCGGACAAAACGCGATGTTCACCCTTCACGTGCTTCACAGTAATATTTGCGCAGGGGGGGAAGTGGCCGTGATGGATCAGTTCAAGCGCCAAGGAAGTTTAAGTGGTGGCGTTACACAAGCTGGGTACAGTATCCATACCGTTAACCTGGGGGCGCTGTCGGGGGTCCCGACAGTTGTTCATGCGTTTGCCAAGTTCGATGCACTCGCGCAGCAATTGCAGGATAAGCAACATGCCTATCAGCTTGAATTACAAAATGTCGATAAGATAAAGCAGGCACAGTTAAAGCTGTATAAGTTGCCTGAACACAAAAGGCCTGCCGAGCTGAGTGAACGTATTCAATTCGCCGCCGATCAACATAACTCTCAAATAGCCATCTTAAAGTCGGACTACCAGCAATTGCGCGATGAATATGACGAGCTGCGTTCTCGGGTGGCGATTACCGCAGTGAATCGGTTATACGCAGGCGTACAGAGCCGACTTGAAAAGGAGCAGATGCAGATAAACTCTGATCATGGCCCTTCAAAATTGCATATCCATGAACATACCTACCAATGCTCACCAATTTAAACGTCCATGCAATTTACACTGTAAATTAAATTTACACTGTAAATTGATAAACTCTAGTTTGGTCATTAATACAACGGCTGCTTAGGTAGCCGTTTTTCTTTGGCGCGCTGCTGGGTGAAGAAACCTTGAAATCCGCTGACAAATAGTTCAGACAATCTATCTACCTGGGTTTCTGTTTCAACCCGTGTCGCAATGGTCATCACATTTAGGCTATGGGCTGTGCGGCAAACTGAGGAAAGTAATTGGCTCTTGAACTCATCATTTAACTGGTGGGTATAAGAAAAATCAACTTTGGCATAATTGGGGCGGAACTCTTCAAGGTAGGCCAATGATTTGAAATAGCGGCCATAGCCGTCGACACCGTAGCGGAACTTGTAAAAGCGAATCGCCGAGCACAGCAGGCTGCAGGCGTCAGGTGTACGAATAAAGCAGGCTTCGGGGATTTCAAAAAAGAGCCTGTCACAGAGATGCTGGTTGCGAGACAGCAGCGCGCCCAGCCAGCGGTTAAACGCTGGGTCGGCAATGCTGTTGGTGGTGAGGTTGATGGCAAATGGGCCTCGGTCAAGATCGCCATTAAGCACGTTAACATGGTGAGCGATAACATGTTTATCAAGCAGGATACCGGCACCAACGTCCTCTATGGCGCCTAAAAACTGGTTGGCGTTGTAATGGGCCTGGTCGGATTTAAGCGAAGAGAAAACTTCAAAATGAATAATTTGCTGATGCTCATTGACTACGGGCTGGTACTTGTAGCTCATCGCATTGTTGTCGATGGCTTCGAGCAATAGCGCTTTCCATTGTTGTTTGCCAAAGCTCGGTACCTGATGTTGGTTATCCGCCAGTTGGATCGGTTGAGCTGGGTTGCGTGTCGCTTGTGCCAGGATGTTATCCAGCTGCCCGAGGATATGGCTGGCACTGGTCGCATTTTCCGTCATCAGCAAACCTAAAAACACGCAGTCAGTTGTCTCTCCCCGGTAAGAACGCTCTTGCTGCTGATGCACCTCAAACATCGACTCGGCGACTTTATTCAGTTTCTCTGTGGCGATATTGGGAAGCAGCACCGCAAACTCGTCATAAGACAGCCTAGCAAGAAAGATCTGGGCATGAATAATGTTCGCATTGAATTCCTCAGCCAGCGTACGGGTAAAAGCATCGCCCATCTCGAAGTCGTTTTGCTGATAGATTTCATCAAGCAAAGTAGATTTGAGTAAGATCAGCCCGCCCTGCTCTGGAGTGTCAAGCCAAGCGTTAAGCTGGCTGATGAAATAATGCCGGTTCCCTAAGCCTGAGACTTTGTCCTGGTAAGCCTGCGCTTTGAGTTTATTCGCCTCGTTGGCCTGCTGCAGGAAAATGTCATCGAGTTGTTTTTTGAAGTGGCCGAACATTTTTACCCAGGCTGCAACCTCTGCACTATTTACCCGCACAGTTGGCAGTGAGCGAGTGTTATTTCCCATAGTGCTGGCGTGCTGGACTAACTGGGCCAGCGGTTGGAATTTGCGCTTTAACAGTAGCCAAAGCAGCAACAGGGCTGCCAAGTATCCAACGAGGCCTATCACTAAGCTTGGAAGGCACAAACGCCAGAATGCCGCCGCAAGGGCGGACTTGGGCATTTCGGCTGTAAACCGGTAGGCCTGATCGTTGTCACCGATCAGAGTCCGCTGATTAATCAGCTCCGGCCAAAAAGCGCGGGTTAGCGTCTGCTGGGTGGATGAGGAGCTAGAGTCTGATGAAGGCGTCCCGGTTACGATAGCCTGAAAGTGCAGCTTAAGATCCGGGAAAAACTGACTGTGCTGCCCCAAGAGCCGCTGGTAATCTGCTGGCTGAGTATTGTTCGCGCTTGATATTTGTTGCTCGAAATAGGTTGTACTGGCATTAAGCTGTTGCTGAGCCTGCTCGATGAGCAGACTGCGAGTACCAAGGATATGCAAAGTTGAAAGGCATAAAAGCAGGACGGTAAGGCTACTTGCAGTCAAGGTTAAGGTATAGCGGAATAAATTCATAATATATCTCAGCAAGCATGAAGATAAGTCGTTGAAAGGAAGAGTTCAGGCGACTGAGGTAGTCAAAACTAGCAAAAATATAAGTTATCAAACTTTCCAAGCCCAAATAGGCAATGAGAGAAGTATCTTGCAGCTTTCTCGAGTGGCTTCTAAGTTTGAATGAAAGCATAGCGCTGGTTTCACCTTTGGGTGGCTCGCTGCTCTACCTCAACGATGGCTACGCTTTAAATTCTTTTTTATCAATGTGATATTTTTTCATTTTGTCATATAACGTCTTGCGTGCTAGGCCCAGCTCCTGCTGCACGTCTTTCAGCCTGCCCTGGTGCCTATTGAGTGCATCGTGAAGCACTTTACATTCAAAATCAGAGACCCGCTCGGCCAGTGTAGTAGCCAGTGGCGGGGGGCTTTGATCATCTCGCTGTGGCTTCATAGCCCTCGCGCCCAGTAATGCATAGCGTTCGGCAAACTGACGCAGTTCCCGCACATTGCCTTTCCAGCTTTGCCCCGCAAGCCAGTGTTCGAGCTGGCTATCGATTTGCGGTGGCTCGATACCGAACCGGCTGCAGTCTGTTCGCAGGAAATTATGGAACAGCAACGGAATATCCCCGGGCCGCTGGCAAAGAGGCGGCAGCTCGATACTGATGAAGCCAAGTTTGAAATAGAGGGTGTGGAGAAAGCCTGTCTGGCATTGTAGGTGGCTGTCGTTATCAGCACTGACAATCACCCTGGCAGGGGGATTGCTGTTGCCAAGGGACTCGATGAACGCCAGCACTGTGTTTTGCAGCAGCGAGGGGGTTTTATCTATGTGTTTGAGGTAGAGGGTTGCGAAAACTGCCGGCTTGGCCGTGAGATCGCCCAGCTGGCTTTCAGCGCTTGCGGCGCCGCAGTCAATCGTTAGGAAAGGCTGCTGGGGTTGCAGGCCGTGGTCATGGACAAAGCGGGAGACCAAGGCTTTGCCGCTTCCGTTTGGGCCGTGGAGAAATAGCGGTGCGCATGTTTTTGATTGGTGCGCCAAAACCCTCCTTAGCTGTTTGATGGCTGGGTCATTGCCCAGTATCCGCGGGCCCGGCCCGCTTTGGACTTCTAGCTCCCGGCGCAGATCCCTGTTTTCCATGACCAGCTCGCGTTTCTCTCCGGCCCGTTTTACGACATCGAGCAGGTGCTCGGTTGAAAACGGTTTTTCCAAAAAGTCATAGGCACCAAGCCGCATCGCTTCCACTGCCATTGAGATATCCCCATGGCCGGTCAGCATAACAACTGACAGCTCGGGATCAAACGCCAGTGCCTGCTTGAGAAATGTCAGGCCATCGATACCCGGCATATTGATATCAGAGATAATGACCCCTGGAAATTGATTCGACAGCTGTTCCAGAGCAGGCTTGGCGGAGGCAAAAAGGCTGACGCTATAGTCCTCGAGCTCCAGGGTCTGGCCGAGGGCATCGCGAATAGATTTCTCGTCATCGATAAACATGACTGGGGTATTCATGGTGTTATCTCGCTATTTAAGGGCAAAGAGACTGTAAATTCAGCGCCGCCACCCAAGTGGTCGCCGGCACTGAGCGTACCTTGGTAGGCATCGATAATGCGTTTGGAGATGGTCATGCCAAGGCCTAGGCCGTCTTCTTTGGTGGTGTAAAACGGGGTGAAAACCTGCTGCTTTTGATCTGGGCTTAAACCGGGGCCGTTATCCCATACCCGGCAACGCGCATGGCCTGAATCGGCTTCAAGTGTGATACCGATTTGCGGCTCCGGCTGGTCTTTAAGTGCTTGAAGGCTGTTCTGGATCAGGTTGACCAATACCTGCTCAAACTGGACAGCATCGATGTTGATGGTAATGTTCTCGGGCAAATCCTCGAGGCGAAGTATAACCCCTTGTTTGATTAGCGCATTGCGCATCAAAGACAATGCTGAGCGGATAGAGTCGGCCGCATGGGTACGTAACGAGGTTTGGTGTAAATTGCGCTTGCGGGCAAACACTTTGAACCGGGCGATGATCTCTGCGATCAGTGTATTGAGCTGTACGATTTCCTCGAGGTTGCGACCAACGGTGTCATAACGCTGTTTCTCAAGCAGCTTACGGCTGTTTTCGGCATACGTGCGGATCGCCGCAAGCGGCTGGTTGATTTCGTGGTTGATGCTGGCAGAGAGCTCCCCCAGCATGGCCAGCTTGGCTGCCTGTAGCAACTCGTCTTGGGTCTGCTTCAATTCCGCTTGGCTGTGTTCGTATTGGCGCAAGGTGAGCTTCAGCTGTTGGTTGGTTTCCTGCAGGCGGTGGGTGCGCTGGGCGACACGCTTTTCCAGCCGGCTATTGAGGTTGGCCAGCGCGATCCGGGCACGGTAAGTCTGCCACCAGGAATGTACCGCGATGCACAGCAAGGAATAGATAAGCACAAATAGCAGCAGCACCTGCCCCATATATTCAAAGGCTTTCGTTTGCGGGGTAAAGCCGAAGATAGTCCAGCCCGCCTTGCCCATATCATGTTGGGCAGTGATATAGGTTTTGGCCGGCGTGGCTGGTCGTGTACGTAGCGGCTGGACAGACCCTTGGCTAAATACAGCCAGGCTGCCTGCTTCGGTAAGGGCATGGATATCCACCTTGCCATACTGCCGTGATTGTTTTATTTGTTGCCTGACGTCCTCGCTTAAAAGGGCCAGCGAATGATAGAGCCATTCAGGCTCAGAGCTGTAGAAGATGATCCCCTGCTGGTCGGCAATGGCATATTCGATGTCTTCATATTGCCAGATATCGGCCAGCAGCGAGAGATCAACCTTGATAGTTAGCACACCGACAGGGTGGTGATCGAACAATACCGGTGCAGAGAAGTAATAACCGCGCTTGTCAGAGCGGGCGCCGAGCGCAAAATACTGGCCGTTTTCGCCTCGGGCTGCTTGTTGGAAATAGGGACGGTAACTGAAATTTTGTCCTACAAATGAATCTGCTTGCTGCCAGTTACTCGAGGCCAGTGTGGTTCCGGCCATGTCTATCAGGTACAGGGTGTCAGCGCCGAGGGTTTGGTTCCACTGCGCGAGCAACTGGCTGACGGACTGGTCGTCGCGACCTTGGCTGGGATCAGCCCGCTTTCCTGTGGCGCCGAGCAGAGGGGAAAGGAGGCGCGGATCACTGGCAAGCACTTCGGGCAATTGGCTGTAGCGTTCGAGCTGGTTGTCTATTTTGTTTCCGAGTTGGGCCACATCAGTGGTGATCTTTTCACTAAGGTGCTGCTGAACCTGCAAGAAAGTGAGCCAGCCTATCAGCAACGCACCAATACTGCCAACCAGCAGGGCGAAATAAAAAAATTGTTGTTTACTCGACAGGTTCGTACTCGACATATGGCAGCCTTTGTTACTACATCCAAGTTAATCTCGCTGAAGCGAGCACCTTGACGTTACTTGGGGTTAATGTAACAAATTGAACAAGGGGAAACGTCGAGCCTAGTTGCATCCTGCAACGCCAGATCAGACTCTTAGGCAATTTACTTGTGTTTCAGCAAGACTAAGCGCACAATTTCTGCGTTATAAGAGACATCTACAGAATCAGCGGAGATAACAATGGAATTGTCTGATATTCGTCGCGACTACACACAGGGTGGGTTGCGCCGTCATGATTTGCCGGAGCAGCCGGAACAACTTTTCAATACCTGGCTCGAACAGGCAATAGAAGCAAAGCTGACCGACCCGACTGCGATGACAGTGGCGACTGTTGACGAGCACGGACAGCCTTATCAGCGTATTGTGTTATTGAAGCACTTTGATAAAGACGGGTTTGTCTTCTATACCAACCTTGGTAGCCGAAAAGCATCCCAGCTGGCCGATAACAGCAAAATCAGCTTGCACTTCCCTTGGCATCCTCTCGAGCGCCAAGTCCACATTACCGGTACGGCAGAAAAGCTCTCCAAGATGGAAGTGCTGAAGTATTTCTCGTCGCGCCCGAAAGAAAGCCAGATAGCGGCGTGGGCGAGCAAGCAAAGTTCTCGTATCTCGGCAAGGCAAGCGCTGGAAAGCAAATTCTTTGAGCTGAAAGACAAATTTGCCAAAGGTGACGTGCCGGTCCCGACGTTTTGGGGCGGCTACCGGGTGAAAATCAACTCGGTTGAATTTTGGCAGGGTGGGGCGAACCGTTTGCATGACAGGTTCTTGTATACCCGCAGTGAAGAAAATAGCCTGCAGTGGGCCATTGAACGGTTGGCACCGTAAAGGGTGGTAACTACAAAAAGAGCAGCGCTAGGCTGCTCTTTTTTTATGCCGCAATTTTCTGCTGGCTGGTAACAATGCTCACCCCTTCAGGGTGGCGGACTTTCAGCGCTTTTGCTGCAGAGCTGATTGATTCGATTTCGCTCACTGCTTGGATCTGGTATTTGCAAGGGATATTGAAGTGAGGGTGGACGACATAGGTAATAGTAAATTGCTTCATGGTATTTCCAGCTGATCAGTGGCTCTTCGGCCGTTAATTTAAGTACTGGGCGGATTATAGGAAAACAGCCCAGTACAAAAATTGATCTGGAAACAGGCTTTGGCGTGCAAAAAAGTAAACTAAGTCTGCGTCTATCGTGGTTAGGCGAGTGCTGTCACTCTTTCAAAATGACGGAGAGCTGGCGCTTGAGCATGCTTTCGGGGATATGCGAACCAAAGCCGAGGTCGAGTGCGATATCGATCAGTTCATTTTTAGAGCGCGCGTTGAATTTTTCACGCAGGCGGATCACATAGTTTTCAACCGTCTTGACGGAAACGCCGAGTACCTTAGCCATATACTGCGGTTTTTTGCCATATAGCAGCAGGAACAGGACTTCAGACTCACGGGTGTTGAGGTTTATCGCGTTGTGGTTAAGGTCGAGGTTGAAGGAGGCTTGGGCTTTCGGGTCGATACCGGCAGCGCGGCAAATCCAGTGGCCAACTTCTAATACGGCGGTATCTTTGAGTTCGACGCCAGAAAAGATAGTGCCGACGACGTCGTTTTCTTCATTTTTCCAGGGTGTTTTAGTGAATAAGTGTGCACGCCAGCTTCCATCGGAATAAGGGTGGATATCTAAAACCCGCATTCTTTTGCCTGAGGTTATCACTAGATTATCCTGTTCGCGGAACGCTTCTGCACATTCAACCGTCGGGCTTGGCATGTCAAAATCGGTACGGCCGATACAATCAAGGTGGTGATCAACACCAATAATATTCCCGTACTCGGAATTAGCATAAACGAAGACAGAGTCCTTATCTTTACATCCCCAACACCCTGGGAGCTGATTAAAAATATGTAGTAAAGAGGGGTCGACTTTATTTTTCACTAAGTGTGCCTGAGTTAATAGAATAGAGCAGTTGCAACACTGAAGTTTAATTGAATGGCCGGAGGTTACAATATCTGGATGACGGGTTTTTGGGCAGAAAGGTGAAAATGATAAAAAAAAAGCCGACCTAAAAGGTCGGCAAAGACAAGAGTTTGACTCCGAAGAGCACAATCCTGTACGACGTGTAGAAGAGGTATCCAATCAGATTCATATTCTTTGGTATGAGGGTATATACCAAAGTAAACCCGCTTGGCATGTATCCAAAGCTGGATACTGCAAACAGAAAGTGATGAAAACCGTCTCCCTGTCTACGGAACGAACTATAACAATAGTGCGAAACAGGGGGAAGGGGGGAAATCACCTATTGACATTTCCAGGAATGTGTGGGCTTGGTGTTTTGTTAGTGTGATATAAAACATCACGCATAAAAATGCTCTGCTTGGCATAAGCATATTATTTGCCTGGGATATGGAAGGAATAAAGGGGTTGAATGGTATCTTATTCAATAAATTAGCATATTTTTTGAGTTGATATTGACCCGCTTTGGCCACGGTTTAACGGCAGAAAATCACTCTGTATGGAGGGGTGTCCAGTTATGCATACATCTGCACTCATTCGGTTTTATATTTCCTGGATGTACCGCATTTATTAATAATAAGCGAATACGACTTGAAACTGTTTTATTGCAAGTGAATTAAATTTGGGAATAAAAAACGGCAACATACGCAAGGTCTATTGCCGCTTGTTGCACCCTAAAGCCCTCTTATTTATTAAGGTTAAATAAGAGTTACTACCATTAATTCACGAAATTAAATGTCCTTAGTAAAGTCACACCTAAACTGCTGGTGAATATTGAGCCTAATGTTGTCACGGCTATGATGTTAGCCGCGAGGTAGGCATTCCCCCCCATGTTTCTTGCCATGACATAGCTGGCTGCGGCAGTCGGCGCTGCGCTCATCAGGAAAATGAGTCCAAGCTCGAGATCCCTGAAGCCAAACCCAATTCCGGCGAGGGTAATAAGCAGAGGGGCGATGATCAGTTTACCGATACTGGCAAACTGGGTATTGGTTGGCTCTTGGCGTAGTTGGTTGAAGTCCAGGCTGGCCCCGGTACATAGCAGCGCCAGTGGCAAAGTCATCCCTGCAAAGTAACCACCTGATTTGGTAATGATATCTGGCAGGGGAATGGAGAAAATGGAAAATGGCAGCGCACAGAGAATGCTGATGATTAGCGGGTTTTTAATAATCGAACGCAGCAGGAAGCGGGCATTGAGCCCCGGTAAATCCTGGTTCGATCGCGACAGGGTGATAACCGCAAGGATATTGTAGACGACAGTGATAACGGCTACGTAGAGCGAGCCTAAAGCAAGCCCCGGGTCGCCAAATGCATTGCTGGCATAGGCTAGGCCGATGATGCCGGTATTGGCGCGAAATGCACCTTGTACCACGACCCCGCGGTCTTTTTTCTGTTTTATTGCCTTATCGGCCAGTAGCTCGAACAAGGCATACATAACAATATTGGCTGCCAACGCAAACAGCAGCAAATCAGGGTTGCCAATTTCTGAGATATTGGAGCGGGCAACGCTCAAAAACAGCATCGCAGGTAAGGTTAAGTTGAACACCAGTTTGGAGCCGGTTTCGATGAAATCTTCCGTTAGCATGCCAATGCGCTTGAGGTAGATCCCAAGACCAAGCATCAGGAAAATGGGGCCGGTGATGGAAAATGAATAATGTAGTTGTGCAAGCAGTTCTGTCATGGTCGCCTATCCCTATTGAGAGTGCTATTTGTAACACAATTAGCATTGGGATAGGAAAAATGATCAAGGATCATTGTTTCGATCTGTTTCTTATGTGATGGCTTAACTTTGGAGCGCTATTTTATCGTTAACTTGCTGAAAGTAGATGGAACGATGATCAAGGAGAACGGGATGACGGTCGATGTCGCTCCGACTGGAACGATGATCAAGCAAGATCATGAACGCTGTCTTTTTGCCCCGAACAATGATCAAGCTGGCGCATGTACTTGGCGGATAAAATTGGGAACCCATATATATAGCAGTACCCTAATATTGATTGTTTTTTGTTTAAGATACTGAAAAGTAGCTACTTTAATTTAGCCTCCTGTGGTGTCTGGTTCCGGGGGGAGCGAAGTGAGTTTGCCCTGCTTTGCAATATTAGTGTATTTAAAATCAACAAAATAACATCAGAATGACATTGGCCGTAAAATCTCCGTACTTGATCATAGTTCCGATATTAGGTGTTGATGGGAAATATGGTATTATCCGTCTATGAATCACCGCCAAATTCTTCGGTCATTTAGCATGAAAGAAAAGCTAAACTCGCCACAGTTCAAACCTTCAGAAATCGTCAAACTGCCAGAGCAGATGGATCACCACAACCATGGCTATAACCAGGTGGTGATAGGTTTGTCGGGGCAGACCGAGTTTGATATCGAAGGTGCAGGTAATTTGGTGTGTCCCGGACAGGGCTGCTTGGTAACAGCGGACTCCGAGCATGCTTTTTCTGGTATTGGCAATAATGAAATACTGGTGCTCAATGTTGCCGCTGAGCAGTATCAGGCATCTTACACTCAAGGCCATATTGCCCAGCTGTTTGATCAGTCGAGTTATTTTCATCTTGATCGGCAAGCGCAGAACTTGATTCAGGCTCTGACGGCTGAAATGGCTGCTCACCCAGAAGACTTGCTGCTCAGCCGGGCGTGCACCGACACCTTGATGTGTGTGTTGCACCGCCACTTCAAGCCGCTTAAAGACGATCGCCAGATATACCGCTTGAATATGGATGTCATCGATCAATATATCCTCCAGCACCTGACCCGAAAAATCTCTGTTGCCCAGCTGGCAGGTCTGGTGTTTTTGGGGGAAAGCCAGTTTCACTTCCTGTTTAAAGAGCAAACCGGGGTAACACCGCATCAATACGTATTGAAAAAGCGCTTGGAGCTGGCGCGGGATCTGATTGAAGAATCACAGTTGAGTGTTGCCCAGGTCGCGCAGAGTACAGGTTTTGCCAGCCAAAGCAGCTTCACCCAAGCCTTCACCCGGCTGTTCGGCAAACCACCGGCCCGCTACCGCCGTGAGAACCCTATGGGCTAACCCCCTTAGTTTCCTCAAACCTGTCTATTCCCCCCTATTCTCCCTGTGAGATTTATGTGTTGAGCATTTGTAAAGGTATTGACTTTGCTTAGCCATCTCCTTGCTCGTTTGCCAGCGTTCGGCTGGAAAACACGGCGGTAGCCGAACCTTTTGTGCCTGTCTTGCCCATGATCCCACTTGATCATCGTTCCGCCATACCTTGATCATTGTTCCGGCGTTGTGTGTTTCTTCAGCAAAAAAGGGCTGCTGGTTACGGAAAAATGCACGTTTTCTAAAAAATCCCTGTCAATTTTTGTTAAAGGCCGGACTTTTTCTAAAAAGTATCGGAGAATATAGCAAGACTATCGGAGTGGCGGAAAATAAAATCCCCTCAATGGTAACACTGATGTAACATTTTTCTTGGGTAGGGGGCAGCGAGTAATGGAAAATACTGCCTGCCTGATCCGGCATACTATTGAGGGAATCACTATGTTCAATGCGGCAGAAGTACTTCAGCCTGGTTTTATTGAGCGTCCACTGGATGAGCTCTGGTCTCAGATTTCGCCACTTTACAGTGTCGATGAGTCACAATGGCTAGCGCAGTTGATGCCGTTGGCCGAGCCTACGGCAGTTGAGCGGCAGTTTACGTCTGAGCAGGCGACGAGCTTGATTGAGCGGGTAAGGGCGGATCAGAATGCAATCCAGATGATTGATGCCCTGCTGCTTGAATATAGCCTGGATACCAAAGAAGGGATCCTGCTGATGTGTCTGGCCGAGGCGCTAATGCGTATTCCAGATGCAGCAACGGCTGATGCCCTGATCCGTGACAAGCTCAGTGTGGCGGATTGGAAATCGCATCTGAAAAATTCCGACTCCTTGTTCGTCAATGCTTCTACCTGGGGGCTGATGCTGACCGGTAAAGTGGTTAGCCTTGATGGCAAGGAAGATGGCGCTCCTAGCCATGTTATCAACCGCCTCGTTAACAAGATGTCCGAGCCGGTGATCCGCCAGGCCATGAACCAGGCGATGAAGATCATGGGCCACCAGTTTGTGCTGGGCCGTACTATTGCCGAGGCAATGAAGAACGGTAAAGGCAAGCGCGACCAAGGCTTTACCTATTCATTCGATATGCTGGGCGAAGCTGCGTTGACTGCCCAGGATGCGCAAAAATACTTCAAAGATTACGTGATGGCTGTCGAGGCGGTAGGCCGTGACAGCTATGCCAGTGATAAAGGCAGCAACAGCCGCTCGCCGGATCCTACGGTTTCTATCAAGCTGTCGGCCCTGCATCCACGCTATGACGTTGCGAACGAAGCCCGTGTGCTGGATGAAATGTACCAGTCGGTACTTTCGTTATTGAAGCGTGCCCGTGAGCTCAATGTCGGTATTACTATCGATGCTGAGGAAGCCGACCGCCTTGAGCTGTCGCTAAAGCTATTCGAAAAACTTTACCGCTCGGAAGAGGTAAAAGGCTGGGGTCGCTTTGGCTTGGTGGTACAGGCTTACTCGAAACGTGCTTTGCCGGTACTGGCTTGGTTGGCGGCACTGGCCAAAGAGCAGGGTGATGTGATCCCGCTGCGCTTGGTGAAAGGCGCATACTGGGATAGTGAGCTGAAACTGTCACAGCAGAGTGGTTATAGCGCTTATCCGGTGTTTACCCGAAAAGAAGCAACAGATGCATCATACTTGGCGTGTGCGCGCTTCTTGCTGGCGTCACACCTCAACGGCCTTATCTATCCGCAGTTTGCCAGCCACAATGCCCACACGGTATCGGCAATCATGGCGATGGCACAATCACACCGTAATTTCGAATTCCAACGTCTGCATGGCATGGGCGATGCGCTTTACAACCATGTGATGGAAATGCACCAGACCAATGTCAGGATCTATGCACCAGTCGGTAGCCATAAAGATCTGCTGCCTTACTTGGTTCGCCGCCTGCTGGAAAACGGTGCTAACAGCTCGTTTGTCCACCGTTTGGTCGATGCCAACTGCCCGGTGGAAAGCTTGATCCAGCATCCGGTCGATACCCTGAAATCGCGCCCAACCCTGCACAACGGTTTGATCCCGCTGCCGCCGCAAATCTTCGGTGAAGAGCGCAAGAACTCGGCCGGCGTAAATATCGAGATTGCTTCGCAATGGCAGCCATTCAGTGAATCTGTGCAGGCGTTTGCCGAACATCAGTGGCAGGCCGGCCCTATTATCAACGGTGTTGCCTTGCAGGCCGGTGAAAGGGTCTTTGCGGTCACGGCACCTTATGATCGCCGCGAAAGCGTCGGTAATGTGGCCTTTGCCAATGCTGCCCAGGTCAATGAGGCCATCTCCATTGCGGCGGAGACCTACCCGCAGTGGTCTGCGCTTCCTGCTGCCGAGCGTGCTGCTTGTCTGCAGCGTTTGGCTGATTTGCTCGAAGAGCATACCGGCGAGTTGGTGGCCCTTTGCCATCGCGAGGCGGGTAAAACCATCCAAGACGGTATTGATGAAATTCGTGAGGCGGTGGACTTCTGCCGTTTCTACGCCAACCAGGCTGCCGAGGAGTTTTCCCAGCCCAAACCAGTAATGGGCTTTGACGGTACGACCCGCCAGCTGAGCTACCAAGGCCGCGGTGTCTTCGCTTGTATCAGCCCATGGAACTTCCCGCTGGCTATCTTCCTCGGTCAGGTGTCTGCTGCGCTGGTAGCGGGTAATACCGTAGTCGCTAAGCCGGCTGAGCAAACCTCGCTGATTGCCTTCCGCGCTATCGAGCTGATGCTGGAAGCAGGCGTGCCTGCCGGCGCTATCCAGTTGCTGCCGGGTACTGGCGCCGAGGTGGGTGCACCACTGACTTCTGATCCGCGCATTGCCGGGGTAGCGTTTACCGGTTCGACCGAAACCGCCCAGCGCATTAACCGCAGCCTTGCAGCCCGAGACTGTGAGCCAGTACCTTTCATTGCTGAAACCGGTGGCCAGAATGCCATGTTGGTTGACAGTACCGCCCTCCCAGAGCAGGTGGTGCGTGATGTGGTGCGTTCGGCCTTTGCCTCGGCGGGCCAGCGTTGTTCGGCATTGCGTGTGCTGTTTATCCAGCAGGATATCGCCGACCGGGTGATTGGCCTGATCAAAGGGGCGATGGCTGAGTTGTCTGTCGGCCGCCCTGAGCTGCACAGTACCGATGTTGGTCCGGTCATTGATGCAACGGCGCGCGATAAGCTGCTGACCCATATCCAGTCACTGAAAAACCAAGCCAAGCTGGTGGCACAGGCCACGATTCCTGATAGCTGCCAGCACGGCGATTTTGTGCCGCCGTCGGCGTTTGAAATCCCATCTATCGATGTGCTGAAAAATGAAAACTTCGGCCCGATCCTGCATATCGTCCGCTTCAAGGCGAACGAGCTGGATCAGGTCATCGACCAAATCAACCAAACCGGCTTTGGCCTGACGATGGGGGTACATAGTCGTAACGAGCGTACCTACAGCCATATCGAGCGTCGTGCCCGTGTCGGTAACTGCTACATCAACCGCGATCAGGTGGGTGCGGTAGTTGGCGTCCAGCCGTTTGGTGGCCAGGGGCTGTCAGGCACCGGCCCGAAAGCCGGTGGTCCGCACTACCTATACCGCTTTACCCAAGATTGTGTTGAAGCCTAATGGCCGTCGAGAAATTTAAGGAGTGATCATGACTATTCAAACATTGGTAAATACAAGCTCGGCGGCATGGGAAGGCTGGAACAACCTGGGCTATGAAGCCCGTCCCCGTATCTTGCGCCACTGGACCGATCAACTGACTGCGGAATGCCGCGCTATGGTGGAATTCCAGTGCCAGCACGCCGAAGATCATGTGGCATCGACGTTGTTGATGCCGGGCCCGACCGGTGAATCCAATGAACTTTACTGTGCTGGCCGCGGTAGCTTCATCGTCACCGCCGACAGTGATACCCCGCTGGTGGCATTAGTCGGTCAGCTGGCTGCCGCGCTGGTAACAGGCAATACCGTTTTTGTCTGCCTGCCTGCGGACTATCCGCTCAAGGCCAAAGAGATCGTGGCTCAGCTGGAGCAAAGTGGCTGTGCCGGCGGTGTGATCACCGCTATCGATAATGATCAGCTTGCCGACTTGGTCAGCCATCCTGCTATTGCGGGTGTGGCCTATGCCGGCAAGCTGTCGACAACCCAGGCGCTTGCGCGCCAACTTGCTGCCCGAGACGGCCTGCTTGCTCAGCTGATCAGTGAAACTGATCTCGACAAGCTGCCAGTGATCGGCAGCCCGACATACTCACTGCGTTTTGTGACCGAAAGGACACGGACGATCAACATCACGGCAGTCGGTGGCAATGCTACCTTGCTTGAGTTGGGGAGTGGTGAGGAACACTAACCCGGGTTGGGCCGCCTGAAGCAGGGAACTAGCTTGCAACCTGCTGGCAGCCGAATAACAACCTACGCTGATTATCAGCGCTATAACCAAAATGCCCCCGCTATGGACGGGGGCTTTCAGTGAGGGAACTCAACAATGATAGAGAATAGCTTTGCTATTACAGCAACGTTTATCGCCTACCTAATTGGCATGTTGGCCATTGGCTACATTGCATACAAACGCACGTCAAATTCAGCCGATTACTTCTTGGGCGGTCGTACACTAGGGCCATGGCCTGCTGCGCTGTCTGCCGGTGCGTCGGATATGAGTGGCTGGTTGCTACTGGGTCTGCCGGGCTACGCCTATGCCGCTGGTATGGAGTCACTGTGGTTGGCTGGTGGCCTGCTGCTGGGTACTTGGCTGAACTGGCTGATCTGTGCCAAGCGTCTGCGTACTTACAGTATTACCACAGATAACGCATTGACCATGCCGGAATTCCTGGCTCGTCGCTTCGACGATAAATCCAAGCTGATCCAAACTATTTCAGCATTCTTTATCTTGCTGTTCTTCCTTTTCTACACCAGCTCGGGTTTGGTTGCCGGTGGTAAGTTGTTCGAGACAGTCTTCGGTCTTGATTACACTATCGCGGTGGTTGTCGGTACGGTGTGTGTGGTGTCGTACACCTTGTTTGGTGGTTTCCTTGCGGTATCGTGGACTGACTTGGTACAAGGCCTGTTGATGTCTGCGGCACTGTTGATTGTGCCAATTGCAGCGATGAACGGCACGCCAAGCGATCTGGCGATGGCGCTGGAAGCGAAGAACCCTGAGCTGATGACATTGTTCAATGACGTTAAGGGCGAGCCGCTGTCGGCGATTGCAATTATCTCGCTAGCCGCTTGGGGCTTGGGTTACTTCGGCCAGCCGCACATCTTGGCGCGATTCAAGGCGACCCGCAGTAACGCTGACATCGGTACTGCACGTCGTATCGCAGTGGGTTGGACGGCCCTATCGATGGCGGGAGCGGTTCTAGTTGGCCTAGTGGGTATCTTGTTTGTTGATAACCAACTGGCAGGCAACCTAGATGACGGTGAGCGTATCTTCATGTTGTTGGTGAACTCGATGTTCCACCCAGTAATTGCCGGTATTTTGCTGGCGGCGATTCTGGCAGCAATCATGAGTACTGCTGACTCCCAGCTGTTGGTATCGTCTTCGGCATTGGCTGAGGATTTCTACAAGCAGGTATTCCGCCCGCAGGCAACATCGGAAGAGATTGTGAAGGTTGGCCGTATTGCGGTTGTCGCGCTGTCGATTATTGCCCTGATGTTGGCGATGAACCCGGACAGCACGGTATTGGGCTTGGTGTCTTATGCGTGGGCTGGCTTCGGTGCGGCATTCGGTCCGGCCTTGCTGCTAAGTTTGTTCTGGAAAGAAATGAACCGCAACGGTGCCATGGCAGGTATCGTTATCGGTGCCATGACCGTGGTGATCTGGAAACAGCTGACTGGCGGTATCTTCGACCTATACGAAATTGTCCCAGGCTTTATCTTTGCCACTATCGCCATTGTGGCGGTCAGTAAGGCAACGGGCGGCGCTTCGAAGGCGGTTGAAGATCAGTTTGAGGCTTACCAGAAGAACTTGGTAGAGTTTAAATAATTTGCCAGGCTAGCGAACGGCTAACCCCCAATATTAAACGGCTTCCCCAGGGAAGCCGTTTTTTTATCTATAAAGCAAAGTTTTGATAGTGCATTTGACTAAATAACAACCACTTGAACAAATCGGGCAAAAAAATATCCCAGTACGCTTGTTCTGTTTAAGGTGATGATTTTAATAGATATATACTCGATTATTGAACAATTAGAAACAAATTAAGCTTAATGTTGTACTAGTTTACTATTACATTGTTACGGGGGTTCTGATAGTTTGTGCTGGCAATCACGCATTACTGTCACACTATCACTAGAAGTACCTGATAAATGAAGTTGAAAATCTGCTCTGCTGTCATCTCTACACTTTTACTGGCTGGCCAAGCGTCAGCATTCACCCTTTATGAAGATGACCAAACAAAGTTTGATATCGGTGGTGTCTTTGTTCTTGATGCCTTCCAGCCAGTATTCGGCGAAGATGATATTTTCTCTGCCAGCCGTAGTATTTTGAACATGGGCGTTGAGCGCCAAATCCAACCGGGTTTGACAATGGATGCCAAGTTCGAATGGGATCAGTTCCTGAACAGCCCAACGTCTGGTCGTAACAATTTCCGTAATCGCCTAGGTTATGTGTCGATTAACAGTGATGAACTGGGTAATCTGCGTTTCGGTAAGCAGTGGTCGGCGTACCACGATGTTGCCCGCTACATGGATAACCTGATCATTATCGATCCGGATGCGACACCGATTTACTCTGAAGGTACCGACGGTGGCTTCGCGGCAACGGGCCGTGGTGACAACCTGGTGGCTTACCGCTACAGCGACAATGGCGTGAACGTGTCGGCGCACTACGGCTTTACCAGCGACGGTGAGACAAGTGACGTTAAGCGTGATCACAACTACGCGCTATCGACCAGCTACGACTTTGACTCAGGCCTGAGCCTAGGTGTGGCCTACCTTGAGAATAAGGTAGAAGTCTCATCTGCGAGTGGTGTGAGCGGTCTTGAAGATGGCGACAAGCAAACAGCGCTGACAGTCGGTGGCCAATATGTCGCTGGTGGCCTGAAAGTGGCAGCGGTTTACACCAAGGGTGAAAATATCCATAAAGCCGGCCTTCTAGATAGACCAAATGCTGAATGGGCTGATGCCGACGCCTTTGATGTATACGCGCACTACGCGCTTGAATCAGGCTTCCGTCCATATGCTTACGCTTCCCACGTTGATTTCGACGGCGCAGATGGTGTAGATGGCGACCGCCAAGTGTACGCTGTGGGCCTGTCTTACGCTTTCACTCCAGGTGCAACCCTGTCATTGGAAGTTAAGCGTAACGAGCTTAACGAGTTCCGTGGCGAACCTAGCCGCACTGACAACGGTGGTGGCTTCAACTTCGCTTGGGGATTCTAAGTCCCGCACAGACGTTGTAGAACTAACAATGAAAGGCTGGCATGTTGCCGGCCTTTTTTGTCTCTGTTGTTTGAAGGTTGATGAATCGCAACTCGGAAGCTGTACGGTTTGTGGTTAGATACGGGGACTTTATGGGAGAGTTTTGATGGCATTATCAGATAGAGAGTAAAGCCTGATTGCAGGTATGCTGTATAACCCAGGGAGCGACGGTTTGCCTGACGATCGTCTTAAGGCCCGCAGCCTATGCCGAAAAATCAGCAACTGCGATGACGACAAAGAGCGCAATGCCCTTGTCCAGCAATTGTTTGCCAAATCGGACGACTCGACGACCCTCAATGGCAATATTATGTGTGACTACGGCTATAACATCGAAGTTGGCAAAAGCTTTTACATGAATGCCAATGGGGTGATCCTCGACTGCGGCAAAGTGGTCATCGGTGATGAAGTGATGATTGGGCCTAACGTTACCTTGTGCACTGCCGGCCACCCGCTTGATGCGGCGACCCGCTACATCTATGAAGAGTTTGCCAAGCCGATCACGGTAGGCAATCAGGTGTGGATTGGCGCCAATGAATTGGTCTTGCCGGGTGTTACCATTGGAGATGGTGCTGTTGTTGGTGGTGGCAGTGTCGTGACCAAGGATGTCCCTGCCCATACCGTTGTGGTGGGTAACCCGGCCAGGGTGGTTAAAGAAAATATCAACGATTAACCCTCTCACATAGAGGGCTACTCGCCTGAAGACTTATTTATTTAGTGGCATATTCACAAGGTGGACTATTCACAAGGAGGAGCTAAGTGAATCATCGCCAGGCCGCCGAGTGAGGTTTCGCGGTATTTCTTGTTCATGTCCTTGCCGGTCTGGTACATGGTATCAATCACCTTATCGAGCGAGATGCGCGACTTGCTGTTGCGCTTGAGAGCCATGCGCGAGGCATTGATCGCTTTCATAGCGCCCATGGCATTACGCTCAATACAAGGGATCTGCACCAGGCCGCCGATAGGGTCGCAGGTCATGCCTAGCGAGTGCTCCATGGCAATTTCAGCCGCCATGCAAATTTGTTCGTTACTGCCGCCGCGAATAGCGGTCAGGCCTGCTGCCGCCATCGAAGACGACACACCAATTTCGCCCTGACAGCCCACCTCAGCACCGGAAATCGATGCATTCATCTTGTACAGCATGCCGATAGCGGCGGAAACAGCAAGGAAGTCTTTGATTTGTTTCTCGTCTAGCTCGCGGATGAATTGGTTGTAGTACATCAGCACGGCTGGGATCACCCCGGCTGCCCCATTGGTTGGCGAGGTCACTACCTGTCCGCCAGCGGCGTTTTCTTCGCTAACTGCAAAGGCAAAGACATTGACCCAGTCCAGCACCACCATAGGATCGTTCTCGATCTCCTGGTTGGATTCGAGTTTTTTCAATAGGGCCGGTGCACGGCGCACCACATGCAGGCCGCCTTCCAATACGCCCTCGGTCTCAAACCCGCGGGCCATGCAGTCCGACATCACCTGCCAGATCTGGCTTGCTTTGGCATCCAGCTCTTGCTGGCTGCGGAAAGCCAGCTCGTTGCGCAGGAACATAGCCCCGATACTAAACCCTTCGCGCTCGGTAATGGTGAGGATATCTTCCGCCGATTTAAACTCGAAAGGCACGGTCACTTCGCTGGTGGCTTTACCGTTTTGCAGCTCGTCGGCCGTTGCAATGAACCCGCCGCCAATCGAATAGTAGGTCTCGATGAAAAGTGGGTTGCCGGCTGGGTCAAAGGCGGAAATCGTCATGCCGTTTTCATGCAGCGGGAGGTTATCGCTATGGAACAGCATGTCAGTATCGACATTGAAGGCAATGGTCTTCTTGCCTGCAAGCAACAGGGTTTGGTTTGCAATGCCATCGGCCATGGCTTGGTTTGCTGCCAGGATATCAATGGCATACGGCTTGTTGTTCATCAACCCGAGGATTGAAGCCCGGTCGGTGTGGTGGCCCTTGCCTGTCAATGACAAAGAGCCGTACAGATCCACTTGTACTCGGGCCACATTTTCCAGCATGTCATCCACTTTCTGGCAGAAATCAAAACCGGCCAACATCGGGCCGTTGGTGTGGGAGCTGGACGGGCCTACACCCACTTTGTAGATATCGAAAATAGATAACATGGTACTTCCTCATTGTTCACTTCTACCTGTAAGTTTGGCAAAAGATACATGCTAATTCTGTATAAGTGGCAAATAGTAAAAGCATATACTGACGATTAAGTATCCTGCATTTAAATTAGCTAAGGTGTGATCGCGGTGGGATTGATTGAGTCTAGGGCACGGCAATGAAAGGGAGTATCTAGTGGAAGAAAATAGCAAACAAACGTGTTCGCTAAGTTTCTCATTAGCTAGGTGGCCCTTACTCTGGGCCACCTCTATTTTAACTGAGTAATCGTTTTTGAAATGCACTGCAAGTGCATTTCGTGTTTTTCTCTCTGTTTAAAGCAAAAAACTTCTTTTTGTCTGGGATACTGCTTTATCAGTGATTAACGATCAATGATCAAGGAACAGGTAGTTCTGCCAGCTTTTCATTCTGATCAGAACCTTACGCATAACCGATACATGTTCGAAGCTGTCTGAATAAACGGCGATTTCGACATTGGCCCCTTGCGGCAGGTTGTACTCGCTCAGGTCATCGGTGATTTTTAATTTGACCAACGGGCGGCCTTGGCGAAGAAGCCGGTCACTGCCATAAAGGACACCAGAGGCCTGGATTTGGCTTTCGCCGATGGCGGGCAGTACTTCAACAACTTCTCCCTGAAATGTCTTACCGGGCAGGGCACGGAAAATAAAATCCGCCTTGAAGCCGGGGCGTAGCCTGAGCAAGGAATTTTGCCTGAATGCACCGATAAAGAACTGCTCCTCCTGGTGGACGAACGTCATGACCGGTTTGAGCGGCAAGGGTACGGCCATCATTCCCGGGCGCAAGGTGACCTGGGTGACATAGCCAGCGGTAGGCGCATGCACAACAGTCTCCTCAAGGTTGAACTGGGCTTGGATTAACTGGGCGCGTACCTTGGCGATAGCGGTATTCTCCCCCATTATTTGCGATTCGTAGGCCAGTTTTGCCCGCTGTTCTTCGGCCCGGGCAGCAGAGAGCGATGCCTCCGCACTACGGTAGAACTGGCGGCGGTTGTCTACTTCCGACTTGGTGAAAGCGCCACGCTTGTAGCCTTTTTCATAGCGCTGGAACTGGACCAGGGTTCTGTCCCGTTCCGCGACTGCTCGCTCGGTGCTGGCTTTGGCAGCGTGGTAAGCAGCCTCCAGCCCCATCACATTTTGCTTGGCTTCGGCCAGCGCCGCTAATTGCAATTGGACTTCGGCTTCATACGGGGTCGGGTCGATGCGAAACAGCACATCGCCTTTTTTGACTGCGGTATTGGCCTCAACAGGGACTTCCACTACTTTGCCCCTAACACCCGTCACAATGGGGGTAGTGACATAAAACTGTCCGCCCATGTTGCTGTGCGGATGGTTGTAGTTCATCAGCAAGATCAGGGTGCCGATCAGGATAATACCGCCGAGCACTGCGGTCGGTACTGTCCACTTGTTAAGCGGGATGTTGAATATCTTGAACACCGCAATACACAATGCGGCATAGGTCAGAATGAGTAACAGATCCATTAGTGCTCACCCTCTTGCGAATTATTGCCTGAGTTGTCTTTTTTTGTATCCGCGTTCTTGGTGCCCAAGTTTGGCTCGGTGCCATTTTTGGCCTGCATGACTTCCAGCTCAGCCACTTTCCCTGTCAGGTGTTCGACCTGCTCCGAGAGCTTCAGGATTTCATGGTGCAGCTCGTTTTGCTCGTTCTGGATTTTGGTAAAACCCCAGCCCCTGTCTTCACGCCATAAAGTGGCCCAGATCCAAAGAAAAGGCCATAAGGCATGCAGGGTGAACAGGCTGACCCAGCCAGCGTAGTGGATGGCATCCTGGTGTGGGTGGTTGCGCTTTTTGGAGATTTCGTAGGGGATATCGTGAATGGCGATGATCCCGTAAAACAGGAAGACCGCGACAAAGCACAATACGCCCAAGGCAAAATAGTCGAGAAACATCCTTGCTCCTTGTCCTTGGTGATCACATTCAAATTTAGCACTGATTTACTTTTATGCTTGTTTTTGTTGGCTTTATTTAAGGCAGTTTCTACAAAAATAATACCCTGTGGGGCTATGCTTTTAAGGAATTCACCCTCCAGTTATTGAGTTATTGGTCGATATAGAGAGTTAGCGAAAGAAAGGCCACGATTTTTTGTATAAAGAGGGCGGCCTCACCGAATACCATAGCCGTGTTCGGTAACATGGAAAAATGAATACTGAGTGTCGAGGGGATATGCCTTATCTAATGGTTATAACCGGCCTGTCTGCGGGCCTACTGGCGTGGATCCTGTATCGCGTGTTTACTTCCCAGGGTAAACAGCAACAGTCGATAGAAGAGAAACGGCAGAAAGAAGCCCGTTACCAGCAGGTGCTGGAAAAAGCCAAGATAGCCGAGCGCGAAGAAAAAATCTTCAAGGCCAAGACCGGCCATGTTTCAAGCCAGTTGTCTTTAGCCAAGGAGTATGAGCTCACGAACGTCCGGGAGGCGATTAACTGGTACGAAAAAGCGGCCAAGCTTGACAATATTATTGCCCAGAATGCCTTGGCGCGTTTGTGCCGTGCTGATATTGACGATCCTGATGGCGAAGCCAAATCGCAGTACTGGGAGCAGGTGGTCAAAGCCAAGCGCGGCGAGGCCAAAGAGCTGTTTTCGCTCGGCGTGTTGATGATCCGCGGCCAGGGTACCGAGAGGGATGTAGAAGGCGGGTTGGACAACATTCTCAAAGCTGCCGATAAAGAGCTGCTGGAGGCAATGTTGTTCCTTGGCGACTGGTATCTGTCGGAGTATTCACAACCGAATGAGCCGCTTGAAGCCTTCCTGTGGCGTTTCCGTGCTGCTAAGCAGGGCGATATCAATGGTTTTATGAAGACTGCGTTTTGCTATCAGGCCGGGATTGGGGTGAGCAAGGACAGCAGCCGGGCGTCTTACTGGCTGGAGCGGGCTGCTGAGCGGGGAGAAGGCGAAGCCCAGTTGCTGGTGGCGAAAATGCATAATAGGGAGACGATGGCTGATGCCTCGGTCGCTTATATCTGGTACTCCCTGGCGTATGTAAATGGTTACAAACAGGCAAAGGAAGCCCGGGACGAAGTCGTACAGTATCTCGATATTGACACTATCCTCGGGGTACAGAATGTGGCAAACAAGGTCTACAAATTGCTCAAGCAAGGTGATGAACTTGAGCCCCATTCGGTGATCGCCTTGCTTGATAAGCTCTATGGCCGCAAGGGCTACCGGCCAACCGACGAGATGCTCGAAGCCTTAGCGCTGGGTGAGCTGGAAACTGAAATGGCGACATTGAAGCCGGTAACAAAAGAGGCGCAAACCGTATCATCAAAGGTGCCAGCGGATGCTGAAGCGGTGCAGGTCAAAGATCCTAAACCTGATAGTGCAATGCCCTTTGGGGTTGATAATAGTCAGGTTCAATCCGCCATGTCGGGCTATCAGCAGCAGCCGTGGCAGACATCGTGGGATAGCCTGCTGGCTGGCAGCGATAAAACAAATGCGGAACACACCAAGAGCGCAAACAATAAAGACAAGACTTAACCAACGGTCACGTTGATAGCATGGGCCCGCTGTTGTTTAAACACCAGCGGGCTTTTTGGTTATTGGGCACGGATATAGTCCAGTAGCTGCGGCATTTCTGTCAGGGTGATCACCCTTGGGTCTTTGATTTCAGGTGCATGGGGGGCAGCGTAATGGAACGTGGGGATCCCGGCATTGAGCCCGGCCTGGACACCGCGTGCAGTATCATCGACAAAGACACAGTCTTGTAGCCGGTAACCCATATTCATCGCGGCAAAGTGCAGCAAGTCAGGATCCGGCTTCCAGCTGCTGGCTTCGAAACCACTAAATAGCCTACCCTCGAAATAGTGCAGCATGTTGGTTAGGCCGAGGGTATGTTCCATCTTGTGCACCGGGCCGTTGGAGGCGATGCACATATCGATCCCCAGTTGGGTGAGCTCCTCGAGCAAGTCCGGCACGCCCGCAATCGGTGTCAGGTGTGCATTGAACAGCTTGCGGCATTCCTCCCGGTACATCGGTTCTAGGGTATCGATAGACACGGTTACCCCAGTGCGGCGCCGGGTTTCGGCGAGGATATCGACAATCTTGCCGCCTTGGAAATGCTCGATACACTCATCAAGGCTCAGTTCGCCGCCAAGCCGGGAAAAAATGTTCACTAATGCTTGGTTACACAGCCGTTCGCTGTCTACCAAGGTGCCGTCGCAGTCAAAGATGACGCAGCGGGTTTGATAGGGCTGATCCTTACTCATATTCTTATCCTGTATATAACGCTGCTTTGATTGTTAATCCAGCCTTGCGATTTCGACAATACAGAGTTTGGCGTTTTGCTAGCTACATCGCCAACCGCCTAAAAAATGACATGAATAATTTGATTCAACGCGCATTGATGGGGTTATCAGCGGCGCGGCGTTTATGCCGGCATTGGTGTAGCGCTGTGTTTGGCAATGAAGGCTTCAAGCAAGGTGCTGCCTGAGCCGGCTTCTTGCTGCTCCGCATGCAGGAAATCCCAGATCACATCTTCGTGCTCGGCCACCAGTTGGTATAAGCCATGGTGCTGGGTCGCGGCGGCAGCCTGCTGGCGGTATCGCAGGGTATAGGGCTCAACCCAATCGGCAAGGGTATCAACCAAGGCGTGCCATTCTAGATCAAGCCACTTTTCCGCGTCACGCTGGCCTTTGCCTTCCATTTCGCTATCGTGGTCTGGGCAGGCGATATCGATAGCGTTTAATCCTGTTTTCAGTTTTTTTGCAGTGATTTGCTCGACTTTAATTAACTGCTGCCATTTATGGATGTGGTGATCGTCACTATACTTGTTGGCAAAAGTAGTAAAAAAGGCAATGCCGTAGAGTTCACCGAGGTAGGCAGAATAGAGCGGTGTCTGCATGGGCGGAGACCTGTGTTGATATTTTTGTTGGAAGCGCCGGGTGAGGCAGTGGTGACAATTATAAGGGGTGGCTATGACTTCATCCATATTTCCTTCATGGCTTGGCGGCTATGAAGTTAGGGAACATGTAAAGAACCCGAATATATCAGTCGGGGAGCACACGTATTATTCTGGTTATTACCATGACAAGCATTTCGAGGATCACTGCGTCCGTTACCTGCTGGGGGATCACTCAAGCCGGGCGGTATGGGAATCGGGGATCTTTGGCGAGGTTGACCAGCTGATCATTGGCAAGTATTGCTCAATTGCATCCGGGGCGACATTCATGCTGGCTGGCAACCAGGGCCACCGGCATGATTGGATATCTTCTTTTCCTTTCGATATCGGTAAGTTCGGCGATAAAGTGAAATCAGGCTTTGAGCGTGCGGGCGATACGGTTATTGGCAATGATGTGTGGATCGGCAGCGAATGTGTGATTATGCCGGGCGTTACCATCGGAGACGGCGCGGTGATTGGCGCTCGGGCTGTGGTGACTAAGGATGTTGCGCCCTATGCGGTGATCGTGGGCAATCCGGGCCAGGAGATCAAAAAACGATTCAGTGATGCGCATATTGCCAAACTCCTGGAAATGAAATGGTGGGACTGGTCGATTAAGCAACTGCAGGCGAATATGGATGTGATGTGCAGTAACGATATCGATGCGTTGCACGAGCGCTACCAGCATTTCGAACAGTAAGCCTGAGCTCTAAGTTATAGATGAAAACCGGTCAGCTGGCTGGCCGGTTTTTTCGTGCCTGCCACATTCACAGTCACATTTACAGCTACAGGAAATGGGTTGGGCTGTGGCCGGTCCAGCTTTTGAAGGCGCGGGAAAAGCTGCTGAGATCGGCAAACCCGAGCCGGAAGGCAATATCGGTTAGGTTGATATTGGGCTGGCTGAGCAACAGCAGGGCTTTTTCCAGTTTATATTGCTCTACGACCTGTCGGTAGCTGGAGCCCAGTACGGCAAGCCGGCGGTTGAGTGTTCTGACACTCATCAGCATCTCGGCTGCAATCTTCTCCCGTGAGATGGCTTTCAGGTTGGGTTCGCTATCAAGCAGCTTGTAGATCAGCAGGATGATATCGTGGTTCTCCAACTGGCTAACCGCCTGGCGCAGGGGAGGGATAGTGACGGAATAGAGAGTGGGATCGCGGCTTTTTAGCCGGGTTTTTGTGGCACCGCGAGGAAAGCAGATTTTTAAAATCGGCGAGCCGGTTTCTATCTTACACCCCATCAACAGTTCGAACTGTTGCAGTTGTTCTTGGGGAAACGGCCAGCGGGTGATTTTCAGCACCAAATTCTCCAACCCGCCAGTGGTCTGCTGGATCATTTCGATGAGGGTGGCGATATATATCATGAACCCGCCATCAGAGACTTTCGACTTATCATTGAAGGGGTCATGGTTGATCACCCAAAGCTCGCTGCTGCCTGTTGGCGATATGTGGTGCTTGAGCCGGATGGGTGAGCCTATCACGATGCAGTATTGGCAGGCATCCTGAATGAAACTGTTGAGATCATTGCCAGTCCATAGTGCCAGAGAATAGCAGCTGAAGGTGAGTGGCGAGACATGCTTGGCGGCAAATGCCGGAAAGAGCGGCTCCCCGCTGTCTTGGCACAATTGGTTGAAACGGGCGCTGAAAGCGCGCAGATCGGCTGGGTGAATCCGGATCCGCTCGCTGGCTGTCTCATCAGGGAAGTAATCGCTGGGCTCGAGGCCGAATTGCTTTGCAGCCTTTTGCAGCATCTCTCTCCAGCCTTTGTGGATCGACATGGATGCGCAGGGGAATTGTGGCATGTGGGTTCGGTTATCAGCCTATCTTAACCAGTATCGTATTGATTTAAATGGTACAACGCATCGAAATCATTCGGGAAGTGTGATCGGGCTGAAAACAGTTTGGCGCCCTTTAAGCAGCAGTTCAGCAACGGTTATCACCATCGGGCGACAAATTAGTAGGGCGTATGCCTAAGCTGGCGCCAACTTTTCTGCAGGGCGAGTTCCAGCGGGGTATGTTTGATAATAGGAGGTTGCTTGTGCGACGAGCGGTTTGGCAACTGCCCGCCACGCTGCCATAGGGAACGCATATTGATAAAGCGGCGGAACAATGGTGAAAAGAGCGAGATCGCTTCTAGCACGGTCCAGTGGAGCGGGGTGACAGTAACCGGCTTGCCAGTACTAAGCGCAAGGCCGCGGGCGATATCTTTGATACTCGCTTGGTGCCCAGGGTAGTAGTCGATAACCATGGGTTGGGGAAAATCAGGCTCAGCAGTAATTTGCTGGGCTATGTTCTCGGCCAAGTCGGGCAGGTAGGTCCAGTAGTGATTGACGCTATAGGCGCTGGGTGATTGCAGGATAAGTTTATGGCTGGTTTCCTTTACTAGGATCCCCAGGTAGCTGTGGCCGTGGGAAAAGTTCAGGTCATGGCCATAACAAAGCACCTTGATATTGGCACCGGCCGCTGCGGCATTTTCCAGTTGGCGTCGTATTTTTTTCGGCAGGGCGAAGTCGACCGGTTTTTTCTTTTGCCAAAAAATCAAACTATCCAGCCAAGGCTGGCGGGTATCATACACATTGGTGGTGATAACAAGATTGCGCTGGAACCGGATCACCCGCGTCAAGATTTCATTGAGCGAAAAAATCACCCGCCTGTCCAGGATAGGATCAGGCAGGTGCAGGAAAACGGTGTCGGTTTCGGCAACCAATGCATCGAATAAACGATGATCTTGCTTGGTGAGCTCTGCCAGCGTGAGGTTCGCCGACAAAGGCAAAGGTTGGCTGGTGTCGGCAACGGTAGCGGTCACTTGCCAACCGTAGTTTGCAAGCGACTGGCATAGCAGCGCCCCCATCTCATGCTCAGCACCTAAAACTAAGGCTCTTTTCATGTTCAACTCCAACCTTGCGATTCATTTCAAAATCATAATCAATAGTAAAGCGCCTTTTGACGGTATAGTGAATAGATAAAAACACATAGTGGGTATTTGAGAATGCATAACATGGAATGGGACAGCATTCGTATTTTTCTTGCTGTTGCTGAAGAAGGAAGTATGTCTGCTGCCGCGCAGAAGCTGGGAATGTCCCAGCCGACGGTCAGCAGGCATATATCAGCATTGGAAGAAAAAGTCGGTTTTAACTTATTTGACCGCTCAACGCAGGGGTTGGGCTTGACCCTTGTTGGTAATGAGCTGCTCGAAGCAGCCAAGGAAACAGCAAAAGGTGTTGATGGTTTTATCACCAAAGCGTCTGCACACAGTGACAAGCATACCGGGCATGTGAGGCTGGCAGCCAGCGATACGATCTCTTTTTATTTTATGCCAGCCCTGCTGAACGAGTTCAAACGTCAGTTTCCCGATATTGAAATTGAAATGCTGGTGGCAAACAAAAGTGTCAACCTGAACAAGCGCGAAGCGGATGTTGTGATCTCCAAAGTAAAGCCGGAGCAGCCTGATCTGGTTGTCAGCCTGTTGCACTGTGAAGCGATTGGGTTCTATGCACACCGTGATTACCTGGCAGAGTACGGCAAACCTGCATCGGTGCGGGAAATGTACAGCAGCAGCCACCAGATCATCGGGTATGACCAGCAGCAGGTATATATCGATACGGCCAGCCAGTTTGGTAATTCATTAAGCAAGTCCAATTTCAATTTCCGAACCGATAGCTTCAAGATGCAGCTCGAGCTTGCAAGATCCGGGTCGGGGATCGCGGTCGTCTTCCATTCAATCGCCGAGCGTTACCCTGAGCTGGAGCCGATCCCGCTGGCGGATATTACCCTGCCGGATGTCAATTGGTGGTTAGTGTGCCACCGTGATGTCCATATCAACCCCCGGATCCATCACTTGATGTCTTTCATCAGCGAGTGGTTCCGTTCTGCACACGATAAAATAATGTTAATCAGCTAGTTACGTGTATTTTGCGGAGCCAAAGATGGCTCGCAGATATCCTTTTTATTGCAGAGGGGCTTTTTTCGCCTGATTGCCTCTTGTTTTTTCTATAATTTGTTTAACTGAATAAACATTTCTTTGTGTTTTTTTGTTGCCTCTGGTTACAAAATAGACGCACGAAAACGTTTTCGTTGCTTTAAACTTGATCTGAACCAGTGAATTTTCAATTTTTTTCAAAATTATCGAAACAAAAGTTGAGTTATTCAAAAAAAATTGAATAATGTAATCAAAAGCTATAAATCAGAAGATAATGCTGCTCCACACATTTTTCTTCTGGATAGGTCAACAGACCGGATAGACGTGTAACGGAACATATTGTTCTTGAGACCAATTTAATCTGATGAGATAACCCATGAGCAACTCTCTAGTACTTGTAATCAACTCTGGCAGTTCTTCACTTAAGTTTGCCCTTATCGATACTGTAAGCGGCGAAGCGACCCTGAGCGGTCTTGGCGAGTGTTTCGGCATGCCTGAAGCTGTCGTTAGCTGGAAAATTGATGGTGAGAAGCACGAGCACAAGCTTGACGCTGAAGGTAACCACCACCAGCAGGCTGTTGATCGCATCGTTGCCCTGCTTGAAGAGCAAGGCATGAAGCAAGATATCGTTGCAATCGGTCACCGTGTTGTACACGGCGGTGAGAAATTCACTAAGACAGTTAAGATTGACGAAGCTGTACTGGAAGAGATCGACAACCTGAGCGATCTGGCTCCTCTTCACAACCCTGCTCACGTTATCGGTATGCGCGCTGCAATGACGGCGTTCCCAAGCCTGTCTCAGTACGCGGTATTCGATACTGCTTTCCACCAGACAATGCCGGCTAAAGCATACACTGGTGCTATCTCTCAGAAGCTATACAACGACTACGGTATCCGTCGTTACGGTTTCCACGGTACAAGCCACTACTACGTTAGTCTTGAAGCGGCGAAGGTGGTTAATAAGCCAATTGAAGAGAGCAACTTCATCTCTGTTCACCTAGGTAACGGCGCATCTGTGTGTGCGATTAAGAACGGCAAGTCTGTTGACACTAGCATGGGCTTCACACCGCTTGCAGGTCTAATGATGGGCACTCGCTGTGGTGACCTTGACCCAAGTATCATTGAGTTCCTACTGAAGAAAGGTTGGTCTCAGGAAGAAGTCTTCGACGAGCTGAACAAGAAGTCTGGTCTTCTAGGTGTATCTGGCCTTACAAGTGACTGTCGTGGCATCATCGAAGCGATGGAAAACGGCCACGAAGGCGCAACACTAGCATTCGAACTGTTCTGCTACCGTGTGGCTAAGTACATCGGTTCTTACATGGTTGCGCTAGACGAGCTAGACGCTATCATCTTCACAGCGGGTATCGGTGAGAACTCTCAGCCAATCCGTAGCAAGATCCTAGAGAACCTGAAGATCTTCGGCTACCGTGAAGACGAAGAAGGCAACGCTGCAGCACGCTTTGGCAACGCAGGTATCATCACCAAGCCAAACACGCCAACAGCAATGGTTATCCCAACCAACGAAGAGTGGGTAATTGCTAAAGAGTCAATGGAACTGCTTCACGCTTAATTGCAAGTTCCTGCGCAAGTTCCAGCATAGACACTTACGCATAGACACATAGAAACCGCCAGCAGATATGCTGGCGGTTTTTTTATGCCGCTAGAGCACAATAAGCGACAAATATAGAGGGTGATCAAACTTGAGCCATGGGACAAATGAATTGTGCTGTGAATCGCAATAAAATGGCCAGTAATATTGTCTGTGTTTATGAAGGTTCGACGGTGAAGCATCAACTACTGGCACTCGATTTGGATGGCACAACACTTCAAGATAACCATCAGCTAAACCCCTCAATCAAGGACTTTGTTCATCGTATTAAATCGCACTGCCACGTTGTCATTGTTACCGGGCGCCATCACACAGCCGCTAAACCGTACTACGATGAGTTTAAGCTTGATACGCCGATTATTTGTTGCAACGGCACCTATACATACCATTATCAGCAAGACAAGGTGTTAGACCAAAAGGCGATTGATAAAGGCTTGGCAAAGCGCTTTATCCAATCTGCCGAACAGCACCGGCTGAAAATGGTGATGTATATTACCGATGCCATGACCTATTCCTTATCTGATCCCATCCCCTACATGAAGCCGCTAGATGCCTGGGCAAAAAGCTTCCCGGTAGAAAGCCAACCGAATATCTATCAGACTGACAACTTTGCCTCATTAGCCGAGGTTACGGACTACGTATGGAAGTTTGTGGTTGAAGGGGAACCTGAACGACTAAAGGTGTTTTTGCACCAAACGTGGATCGAAGATCATTTCGAGGGGGCTTGGTCGGGGGAGTCGCGTATCGACTTGGCATTAAAAGGCAACAATAAGGGTGACGCCTTGTCCCGCTATGCACGTCAGCTAGGGATAGAAACCAGAAGTATCGTTGCTGCTGGTGACAACTTTAACGATATTTCGATGCTAGATATTGCGGGTATGGGCATTGCGATGAAGCAGGCGGATCCTACCGTGAAGCAGAGTGCCGACATTATCTGTGAAACGGATAACCATGGTGATGGCTTGGCCAAATTGCTGAAGTGCTATTTTCCTTAGTTGGTGGGGATGATCTTTAGTTTGAGGGTGGCGAGGAAAAGGCAGCCCACAGTTACCTGTGTTGCTGCCTTGGAGATGAGGTGGATTAATTTTATCCTGACTGATTCATGAGCTGAGCTAAACGGAGTTAACTCCTTGCCATTTGCTTATAACGGTCAAAGATAACCGCCGCCAGAAGGATGGCACCACGGACCACATACTGCGCAAAGGGTGACATATTTAACAGGTTCATGGCATTTTCAACCGTACCTAGGATGAGCACCCCAGCAATCACGTACGATACTTTACCAATTCCCCCCTTGAGCGATACCCCGCCCAAGACACAAGCTGAGATTACGACTAGTTCAAAGCCGACAGAAGTCATCGGCTGGCCACTGGTCATGCGCGCAGCCAGGATCACGCCGGCCAATGCTGAGATAAATCCCGAAACGGTAAAAATGAGCATCTTGGTTTTTACCACGTTGACCCCCGCCAGTCGGGCTGCTTCTTCGTTACCGCCGATTGCCAGTGTATTGCGGCCGTAGACAGTGCGGTTGAGCAAAAACGCGAACACCGCAAAGGTAGCGATGGTCAACCAGACCGGGGTTGGGATACCCAGTAGTGAGGAGTTGCCGAGGGCAAAAAAACTCTCCTCGGTGATCCCCACGGCTTTACCGTCTGAGATGATATAACCCAGGCCGCGGGCAATTTGCATGGTGGCAAGCGTGGTGATCAACGCATTGATTTGTAGCTTGGCAATCACAAATCCATTGAGCAGGCCGAATGCGACGCCTGAAAGCAGGCCAGCGCCAATCCCAAGTACCACGCTGCTGGTGGCGTTGATCGCAACCGCTGTCACTACTCCTGAGCAGGCAATCACCGATGCCACGGACAGATCGAGATCGCCGCATGCTAGGCAAAACAGCATGGCACACGCCACCATTCCACTCATTGAAATTGCTAGCCCTAGCCCTTTCATATTGATGAAGGTAGCGAAATAGGGGACGAAGAAGCAGCACAGTAAAAATAGAACCGCAAATACCATCAGCATGCCAAACCGGTCCCATATTCCGGCAAAGTTAAATGCAGGCTTGGTGCTTTTTTGCTCCAGTACTTTGGTCGAACTTGTTACGGACATATGTAATTTCCTCTTTATGCGGCAGTTTGGCTGTGGCCCAGCATGGCAAGGCTGAGGGCGACGTGCTCTTTGAAGTCATGACGCTGTAGTTCTCCGGTAACAGCGCCTTCTTTCATGACCATCACCCGGTCTGAGATCCCCAGTACCTCGGGCAAGTCGCTCGAGACAACAAGCACTGTTACCCCCCGTTCTGCCAGGTTAAAGATTAATTCGTAAATTTCTGATTTGGCGCCAACGTCGATACCTCGGGTCGGCTCATCCAATAGGATCACTTTCATCTCGGTGGACAGCCAGCGGCCGAGGATCACCTTTTGCTGGTTGCCGCCCGACAGTTGGCCTATTGACTGTTGTAGCGAGGCGGTTTTGATTTTGAGCGCATTGCGCTGCAGCTCGGCGTTGGTTTTCTCCCACAAAAAGTCAATCAGGCTACCGAGCTTTAAATGCCAGGGGCGGGCGCTGATATTGGTGTTTTCCGCAACCGAGAGTATCGGTACGATACCGTCCGATTTTCGGTTTTCAGGACACAGGGTGATACCGGCATTGATGGCCTGTTGCGGGTTTTTGATGGTAGTCGGCTGGTCATGGATGTACACTTGCCCTGCCTGGGCCCTCTCGGCACCGAAAATAAGGCGCATGAGTTCTGTCCGGCCTGCGCCGACCAGACCAAACAAGCCCAGGATTTCACCCTGGCGAACATTCAGGTTAACCGGTGTCGTTAACCCTTTTCCTTCCAGGTTTTCAAGCCGCAGGCCGGTGCTACCCAAAGGGCGTGGACAGTAGTTGTAAATATCATTTATTTCCCGCCCGACCATTAGCTCGACCAGTCTGTCGTGGGTTAGGGAGGACAGTTCATCGAATGTCTGGACATGGGTACCGTCTTTGAAAATCGTTATGGCATCGCACAGCTCAAAAATTTCCTCCATTCGGTGTGATACATAGAGGATGATTTTTCCGTCATCTCGCAGCTCGCGGATCACTTTGAATAAGTTTTGGATCTCACGCTGCGACAGACTACTGGTGGGCTCATCGAAAGCGATGATCTGAGCGTTTCGGCTTAGCGCTTTGGCTATCTCTACCATTTGCCATTGGCCGATGGAAAACTCCTTCAGCGGACGAGATGGATCGAAATCTTCCCCTAATCGCAGAAGCTGCTCCCGAGCCCGGGCGTTCAGGGTCTCGGTGTCCACTTTACCGCCCTTGGTCGGCATCTGCCCTAGGTAAATATTCTCTGCCACACTTAATTCCGGGACGAGATTGAGTTCTTGATAAATGATGGCAATGCCTTGGTTGAGTGCGTCAGTCGCCGAGTTGATTGACAGGGGCTTACCGTCGACGATCAAATCACCCTCGGTAGGCAGGTACAAACCACTGAGGGTTTTGAGCAGGGTTGATTTTCCCGCGCCATTCTCGCCCATCAAAGCATGGATGCTGCCTTTGTTGGCCCGAAAGCTGATGTTACTGAGTGCTTTTACCCCGGGGAAATGCTTCGAGATATTGCGAAACTCGAGATAAGAAGGGGAATTTTCCATGATTTATTTCTCCGTTTACAACGAAAACGGCGGCAAGGAAACTGCCGCCGCGTCTAACTTAAAGACCTTTTTTCTCCAGTTCATCACGGAAGTTTTCACGGGTGATCAATACAACGTCGGTGACTTCCACGAACTTCTCAGGCTGCACATCGTCTTTCACCCAATGGTAGAGCGATTCGATACTCTTGAAGCCGTGAACGTCTGGGCTCGGCAGCAGTGAACCGTAAAAGCCGGTTGCGCTGGACTTGGCCAACTCATTGACGGCATCCACGCCGTTGATGCCGATACCAATGACATTCTCAGCAGCGAAGCCCTGTCCTTCAGTCGCCCGGACACCGCCTAGTACGGTGTTGTCGTTCATACCGACAACCATCCATTGTTTGACTGTGGGGTACTGGACAAGCAGTGAGTTGGCAGCATCGAGTGCCCCTGGGATGTCATTGGATTTGGTTGGTACGCGATAAATTTGAGCGGCAGGGAATCCAGCTTCCTGTAGCGCTTTGATCGAGCCATCGACTCGGCGGCGGGCTGTATCAAGTTCATCGGCTGTAATGGCCATGACACCGGTTTGTGATGCATCCCAGCCGCGTTTTTGCATCTCAGCATAGAGCTCGGTTCCTTGGCGGTAGCCGATTTCGCTGGCCGCCATCATTACCAAAGGCACATTTGTCATTGGCTCGCCCTTGGCGTTGAGGAACTGATCATCCACCGTGACGACCTTCAGGCCATAGCTGTTGGCTTTGGCCATAATGGCAGGGCCAAGTTTCGGATCGGGGGTACAGATGACAAAGCCTTTAGCACCACTGGCTGCCAATGTGTCAATCGCGTTCAGGGTTTTTTCACCATCAGGCACGGCCATCTTGATGACTTCAAAGCCATATTGTTCACCAGCCTTCTCCGCGAAAGACCATTCTGTTTGGAACCATGGCTCTTCCGGCTGCTTGACTAGGTAACCCAGTCGCAGATTATCGTCACTCGAGCCAAAAAAAGCGCTTGCAGACGCACTTAGCATCGTAAAGCCAGACAGGGCAGCAATTGTAAGTAGTTTTTTTATTTTCATTGTCTTCCATCCACTGGTAGAGGTGAGTGTTCAGTGACCATCTTTGTGGATATTTGAGGGTTTGTTAGTGACAACAATCACAGTCAGAAAATGTAGCGATTAAGTCCATGTATTTAGCAGTGGAAGCTATGAGTTAGATCTCAAAAGAAATGCTTGAGCTGTATTTTGCTTGTTTGATGTGCGTTTTGGTGATTTTTGCCATCAATTTATGTCTTGTGGCTATGTTACGAAATTTGTTAATCACAGCACATATAATTGGCGGTGGCGATTTTGTCCATAAATATAGCGGTGTTATTTATGTGATTCACTGTTCTCTCTAGCTATAACAACAAGTAGTTAAATTTGCTTGCCCAAAGAGTTGGAGTGGTTATGGAGACAACAAAGACACAGCATCATGTGATTGGTTTGGACTTTGGTTCGGATTCCGTACGTGCGCTTATTGTTAATGCTGACACGGGAGTGGAAGTGGCGTCCTCGGTGGTGAACTATTCGCGCTGGATGAAAGGGTTATACTGCCAGCCTGCGAAGTCGCAATTTCGCCAGCACCCACAAGATTACTTGGATGCTATGACGCAGGCTATCCAGATCGTGGTGGCCGACGTCCCTCGGGCAGTGGCTGAATCCGTTGTCGGGATCGGGGTCGATACTACGGGCTCGACACCTGCGCCGATTGATGAAAACGGAAACGTCCTGGCCCTGCTGCCGGAGTTCGAACACAACCCCAACGCCATGTTCGTGCTGTGGAAAGATCATACTTCTGTTGCTAAGGCAGATCTCATCAACGAGCTGGCTCACTCCGGGCAGTATCCAGATTACACCCGCTATATTGGCGGCAGGTACTCTTCTGAATGGCTCTGGGCAAAAGCTGCATGGGTGAGCGAGCAGGATGAACGGGTTGCCGAGCATGCCTATAGCTGGGTTGAGTTGTGTGACTGGGTGCCGGCAATCCTTTCCGGTAGTCAGCACCCGGCCAAGCTACGCCGAAGCATATGTGCCGCCGGCCACAAAGCGATGTGGCACGAGAGCTGGGGTGGGTTGCCAGACCAGCATTTCCTAAATGCTATTTCACCAACGCTGGCCGGTTTGCGCGAGCACATGTTTAGCGAGGTGTTCACATCCGATCAAGCGGCAGGCCACCTTGCTCAGGACTGGGCTGATAAATTGGGTTTGCCGCAAGGGATCGCCATTGCCATTGGTGAATTTGACTGCCATATGGGCGCGGTGGGAGCCGGAGCAGGAGCCAACGATTTGGTTAAGGTTATCGGTACTTCGACCTGTGACATCCTGATGGTGGACGCCGAGGAGGTGTCCGATCGAACCATTCATGGTATTTGCGGGCAGGTCAACGGGAGTGCAATGCCCGGACTACTGGCACTGGAAGCTGGCCAGTCTGCTTTCGGCGATATGTATGCATGGTTCAAGAATGTGCTGATGTGGCCGCTGCTGGCTTACACCGAGCGCAATCCGGAGTTTGCCCCCACCGCAGAGGCACTGGCTGCCGACATGCTACCGCTGCTATCTGAAGCCGCACAGCAGCAAGGCATCGAGCAATCCTCTCCTGTCGCCATGGACTGGCTTAATGGCCGGCGAACCCCTTACGCCAACCAGCGACTCAAGGGCGCGGTTTGTGATCTGAATCTGGGCAGTAATGCCCCTGCCATTTTTGCCGCTCTGGTTGAGTCGACTGCCCATGGTGCCAAAGCGATAGTTGACTGTTTCATCGAGCAGGGGATGACGGTGGAGCGCGTGATAGCCATTGGTGGTATCGCCCAGAAGTCACCCTATGTGATGCAGATGTGCGCTGATGTCATCGGCCGGGAAATCATTGTCGTCGAGTCCGATCAATGTTGTGCGCTGGGGGCTGCCATTTTTGCCGCTGTTTGTGCTGGTGTCTACCCAGATACCGCGTCAGCGCAAGCTGTGATGGCTAGTCCGATCCGCCAGACCTATATTCCTAACCCAGGCGTTCAGCCTCTTCGTGCCCAGCGTTATGCAACCTATCGCCAGCTGGGGCAGGGTATGGAGCAAATCGCCGAATTCCATCAGGCACAGGAGCGCCAAGATGTCTGAACATACTCAATGGAATAAGCTCGAATCAACAGTCAGGCGCCTGCAAACACTGCGCCATCAGGTTTGGCAGGCCAATATGGATCTGCAGCGTCACCAATTGGTGACCTTCACGTGGGGCAATGTATCGGGTATCGACCGCGAGTCAGGTTTAGTGGTGATTAAGCCCAGTGGCGTGGAATACGCTGAACTTAGTGCCGACAACATGGTGGTGGTTGATTTGCAAGGCCATGTGGTCGAGGGTGAGCTCAACCCGTCTTCTGATACAGCCACACACTTAACATTGTACCGTCAATACCCGGCTATCGGTGGCATCGTCCATACCCATTCGCCACAGGCTACTGCGTGGGCGCAGGCGGGCAGGGCAATTCCTGCACTGGGCACGACCCATGCCGACTACTTCTATGGCCCGATCGCCTGTACCCGAGCCCTGACCAAACAGGAAATTGCCAATGATTACGAGCTCAATACAGGCAAAGTCATCGTGGAAGCCATTGCTGATGCAGATGTGATGGCCTCTCCTGGGATCTTGGTCAAAGAGCATGCGCCCTTTACCTGGGGTAAAGATCCCCATCAGGCCGTCCACAATGCCGTGGTAGTCGAAGTTGTTGCTGGCATGGCGCTGCAGACACTTCAGATCAATGCCGGTGTCAGTTCTCTTAATCAGGCACTATTGGACAAGCACTATTCGCGCAAGCACGGCGCCAATGCTTACTACGGCCAAACCAAAAATAAGGAAGCATAATGGAGACGTTCAATGAAAAACAAGTATGGTTTGTAACGGGTTCTCAGCACTTGTATGGCCCTCAAGTGCTGCGTAGTGTGGCTAATGACAGTGAAGAGATTGTCCTAGGCCTGAATGCCGCCGAGGGTATTTCTGTCGCAATAACCAATAAGGGGACGGTGAAAACACCGGATGAGATTTTGGCCGTGTGTCGTGCCGCGAATAATGACCCCAATTGTGTCGGGTTGATGCTGTGGATGCATACCTTCTCGCCGGCAAAAATGTGGATAGCCGGTTTGACCCAGCTGAACAAGCCGTTTTTGCATTTACATACCCAGTTTAATGCCGCCTTGCCGTGGGATGAAATCGACATGGATTTCATGAACCTCAACCAGAGTGCCCATGGTTGCCGTGAGTTTGGCTTTATTGGCAGCCGTTTGAACATTGAGCGCAAAGTGGTCGTAGGGCATTGGCAAAACCCGCAGGTGCATCAGGACATTGATGATTGGTGCCGCGCAGCGATCGGAGTACAGGCTGGGCAGGCACTGAAGGTTGTACGCTTCGGTGACAATATGCGCCAGGTTGCTGTTACTGAGGGCAACAAAGTTTCCGCTCAAATTCAGTTTGGGTACGAAGTCCACGGTTACGGTTTAGGTGAATTGAGCGAATCTGTCAATGCTGTTGCAGACGGTGAAGTCAACCACTTGTTAGACGAATATGCATCGACATACGACATGTCGGCGGAGCTGATTAATAACCCCGAACAGAAGAAGCTGCTGGTGCAAGAAGCACGTCTGGAGCTGGGGATAGAGTCTTTCCTGACGACGGTAGGTGCAGGGGCGTTTACCAATACGTTTGAGAACCTGTCTGGCTTAACCAACCTGCCGGGGCTGGCAACCCAACGTTTGATGGCGAAGGGGTTTGGCTATGGCGGCGAAGGCGACTGGAAGACGGCAGCGATGACACACATCATGAAAGTGATGGGGCAAGGCAAGGTAGGCGGTACCTCTTTTATGGAGGACTATACCTATAACTTTGGCGCTACGGATCAGGTGCTGGGCGCCCATATGCTAGAAGTGTGCCCGAGTATCGCGGCAGCAAAGCCTAAATTGCAGATCCACCGTCATACTATAGGGTGTAACTGTGATATTCCACGTCTGATTTTCAGCGGTCAGGAAGGGGAAGCGTTGAATGTGTCAATCATTGATTTGGGTGAACGTTTCCGGATGATTGTCAACTTGGTCGATACCGTAGCGCCGGCTCAGTCTTTACCCCGGTTACCGGTAGCCCATGCTCTGTGGGAGCCGCAACCCAACCTTAGCACCGCTGCTGCAGCCTGGATCCATGCCGGTGGCGCGCATCATACCGTCTACAGCCAGGCCGTAACGCTGGCCATGCTAACCGATTATGCAGAGATGCTAGGCATTGAGCTGGCGGTGATCGACAACAGTACCCACTTGCGCCAATTCAAGCAGGAGCTGCGCAATAATAGTGTCTATTATCGTATTGGTTAGCTCTTGCCAAACAGTGCTCCCGCGAGGGAGCACACTCGGAGTGTTGTTGTGAAAAACCTTCCTGACCGAAAGCGAACGGTTGAAATGAGCCAGGGGCAGTGGACACTCAGGCTGCACTTAGCAAACCTGGCTGATTTCGAATTGCAATTTGACGGTGTGACCTGCTATAGCGGTGTGCTTGAGGTCGTAAACAACGGCCGGCGGTTGTCACTCGAAGATATCAATTGGCATTATCGCCATAAAACACAGCGCCTTGAGCTATGGTGTCAGCTTTACCACACCGATACCTTGTCGCTCAATTTGAATTATTCTTTTACCGAGCGGGGACTGGCTATTGAGTATTTGGCCCGCAATGCTGTCCCTACTCGGCTTGATGTGTGCCATGTGATAGATGCAAGCAAAACTGGGAAAGGAAAGAGATTGGCCGGCTGGTATCGCCAGCACGACGGCCAGCCCAGTGATGATTTGACCAAAATCGCGAAAACTGACGTTTATCTTGAAGCTTTTTGTGCTCGTCAGTGGGTGGTGCTTGAAAATGTGAGGGATACCGACGAAACACTGTCTTAGGCAGATTACACTGCGATCAAAACAAGACAGGAAAATCATGCAAAACGACGATCCGCTAAAGCCCGGTTATAATTTTGATGCTCACCTTGTTGCTGGTTTGACGCCGATTATTGAAGGAGACGAGCTGGATTACGCCATTGATCGTCCCGACGGGATGAAGGGTTACATCATCAATATTACTAGCCAGGGGGAAGGGACGATTTTCCATGGTGATCAGGCTTTTGATGTCAAATCCGGTGATTTACTGTTATTTCCTCCTAGTGCCGCCCATTATTATCACCGCAAGAAAGATTGTGCTTCGTGGTTCCACCGCTGGGTCTATTTTCGCCCGCGGGCTTTTTGGAATGACTGGCTAAGCTGGCAGGATCAGCGAAATGGAGTCTTTCTTACCCGGGGAATGGATCGCTGTGATCTCGAATTAATTGAGCGCCTGTTCATCGATATCGAATATATTGCCAAATCCAACATGCCTTTTCGTAATGACTTGGCGCTAAACCTGCTAGAGCAGCTATTACTCCGCTGCAAGTCCATTCAGCCGGATGTGATCAGTAAGCCGCTTGACCCGCGGGTGATTGAGGCGATGAACTATATGACGCAAAACCTCCATCAAAATTTCACATTGGAAGATATAGCGACACATACCTGTCTGTCCGCCTCGCGTTTAGGCCACCTGTTCAGTGATGAAGTAGGGATTACCGTAACCCAGTGGCGGGATGATCAACGCATTAGTCGAGCTAAGCAGCTTTTGGTAACCACCAACTACTCCATAAACCATATAGGGCGGATCGTTGGCTTTACCGATCCGCTTTACTTCTCTCGTGTGTTTAAGCGCAAGGCTGGGATCAGCCCCAAAATCTACAGAGAACAGATCAGCTAGCTAACTGCCACTCTAGGTCGAGTCGATTTTTGTCTGCGTAAAATTACAGCTCTAATATGGTCGTAGATAAAGTTAAATACGAAGGCATAAATAGTAATAAACACCGTCACACCAATGTCCATGATCAGCGCTTGGTACAGGCTCACCCCCAATATCACAGCCATGACAGGGATGGTCAGCACCAGCAGCCCCAGCTCGAACAAAATCACATGGAAGATTCTCATTGCGATGGTGCGCTGGGTTTTGTCGCCCGGGAAAAACTTATCGAATATCCAATTGAAGACAAAGTTCCAGGCCATGGCGATCGTCGCGATAATTATCATGGTTCCTGATAGCGCTCCGACTTCATGGTCAGTAAAAGTCATCAGCAACACAATCGACAGCGATACCGCCAGCACCTCAAATAATACGGCGTGGAACACGCGCTCAATAGCACCCATTAATCTATCTCCTCTTGTTTCATGGGCTACAAAAGAGCGGGCATTTTGGCAGCTTGAAACTTAACAGCAAGATAGTGATTATCACACATCGTGATAGCTAATTTTTATTATTGATGCGGTGTGTTTACCGATCTTCATTCAGCAGTTTGGTGAATGCCTGAACCGCCGTGGATAGGCTGTCAGGCTTGGCCTTGGTGATCAGGTAGAACTGGCTGTCTAGCGTCCATTTGTTGGGCTGCAGGGCGACCAGATGCTGGCAGGCGTGGTTTTGCTCGATAAGGTGGGTTGGCAGGAAGCTAAGATGACTGCCAGCAAGTGTCAACATCAAGCCTGATTCGACATGCCAGCCACTGTAAAGCTTGGCACCGGGGTGTAGTTCAATATCGAGCAGACGTTTCATGGATTCGGCTGCGTAGCCCCCCATATTTATCCTGCAGCCTGATAACGCATAGTTATTGGCAATAATCGTCGCTGCCAAATCTTTTCGGGCATACAAGTGGCTCTGTTCGACAAATAGCGGGGTGGCAAAGTCAAATGCCGTGCGCTGGTGCTCACCAAGCACGCAGATCATCATATCCAACTGGCCACTCGAGAGTTTTTCATTGAGTTGGGTGAAGTCGCCGACATCCAAGGTGACCTCGACATCATCGCTGAGCTGGTAGAACTGCTCGATGGCCTTGAGTAAAGGGTTATTGTTCAGGGTCGCAGTATTATCCAAGCAGCCGACCCTGACATGGCCTGATAAAGTTGATTGTACCCCTTTGAGTTTGAAGGCATATTCGGTCAGCATTGCGCTGATTTCATTTGCATAATTATACACCGACCTCCCTTCATCAGTCAGTTCGAAGCCACTCCTTCCCCGCTTGCACAGGCTGATCCCCAAGCTTTTTTCCAATGTGATAAGCTGATTGCTCAGTACGGGCTGGCTCAGTCCTGTGCTATGGGTAGCGTTGCTGATCCCGCCCTGTTCAACGATTTCGCGGAATAACTCGAGGCGGCGTAGGTCTCTTTTATCCAGTGTCGGGGCTTGGATAGTCATAATGGTTTACCATAATAAATTTCGAATGTTTGTATTCAATAATATGTATTTATTCGAATGTAACAAGCTGCTAACTTTTTTTATGTGATATTTAGGGATAAAAATGCAAGGTGGCTGAATGACCAAGAAAGGAAAGGATTCGAAAATTAATGACTTCGAGCTGGAGCCAGTCCCGCAGCAGGCAAAGCGGAGCTGGGTGGTGATCAGCTTGATTTGGCTGGCGATTGGGATTGATATCTCGGGCTTGTTCCTTGGGGCTTTCCTCAGCAGCGGCCTGCCGATAGAGCAGGCCCTGACAGCGACGTTCGTTGGGTCTGCGTTTTTGGCGTTGCTCGCCATGCTGTGTGCCAATATCGGTTTTCAGGCGGGTGTATCAACGCCGCTGGTCAGCAGTGCCGTGTTCGGTCGGCTTGGCGGAAAAACCATGGGGGCAATCACCGGGATTTCACTGGTGGGATGGTTTGCCTTCCAGGCCGATTTCTTTGCCTTGATTATGGTGGATGCGCTGGCGAAATATGATGTCGTCGTTTCCCATGGTACCGCCTTGGTAGGTGGAGGCCTGCTGATGATGGTGACTGCGGTTTACGGGGTACGGGCACTGGGTAAGCTCAGTACCTATTCTGTTCCTCTTATGGTCACGCTGATCACCATTGGTTTGTATATGGCGTCCGGTGTTCAGTCTTCGTCAACCAAGGTAATCGAGTCACCATTGTCGATGGGTGAGGCGATTTCGTTTGTGATGTCGATTTGGATCCTGGCAGCCGTAGCTGCGCCGGATATTGCCCGTTATGCCAAGACCCGCAAAGATGCCATCCTCGGCGCCGGCTTCGGCTTCCTGTTTGGTAACAGTGCCATCATTGTGGTTGCGCTGCTGCTGACCCAAATGACAGGTACCGATAACCTGGTTGATGTTTTCTTCTCGCTGGGCTTGGGCCTAGCAGCCATCATTGTTCTGGTGTTTGCCCAGTGGACGACCAACAGCAGCAACTTGTGCTCGGGTGCTTTGGGTATGTCGGTGACGCTGCCGTCGGTTCCACGTCCTCTGCTCGTCGTGTTGATGACGATTGTCGGCTTAGCGATTGCCCAATTTGGCATGGTCGATAAGTTTACCGCTTTCCTAACCCTGCTGGGCGTGACTATTGCCCCATCAGCCGGTGTATACCTGGCGCAATATTACCTGATTGATAAAGAAGCGCTGATTTTCGAGCGTATCTCCAACGCCCCTGACTGGATGTTCAAAGGCTTGATAGCCTGGGGCTTCGGCAGTGTTATTAGTGCCTGCACTGCAGGTGAATTTTTCGGATTGTTTACGCTAACCAGTATTTCGGCTATCGATGGCATCCTTGCCTCGCTGGCGGCTTATATGGTGCTCGTAAAGTTGTCAGTCGTTGAAAAGGAGACTGCGCGTGATTATCAATGAACAAATGATCGATGATATTGCCTTGGGCGCGACAGTGCTGGGTACGGGAGGCGGGGGTGACCCATACAGCGGTGCCCTGATGGCCAAGGTAGCCATTGCCAATGCTGCCAAACCGGTTGAGATCATTGCACTTGATGACGTCGAAGATGGCTGGATGACGGTGCCTTCATCGATGATAGGCGCACCAACGGTGGCGATTGAGAAAATCAACTCAAGAGATCAGATGCTGGTGGCGTTTGAGGCCATGGAGAAGGCAGTAGGCTGCCAGATTGAAGCCACCTACCCGATCGAGGTCGGTGGGTTTAACTCCCTTATCCCTATTTTGGTTGCAGCACAGAAAGGCATTCCGGTGATTGACTGTGATGCCATGGGGCGGGCGTTCCCGGAGTCGCAGATGGTGACCTTTTACCTCGATGGCTTGCCATCGGCGCCCAATACCTTGGCTGACGAGAAAGGCAATGTGGTGACCTTACACCCGCTTGATGGGGTATGGTCAGAGCGTTTTGCCCGCCCGATCACCGAACAAATGGGCGGCTCGGCGGCAATGTGTGACTACCCAATGCGCGGTGAGTCGCTTAAACGCAGTGCCCTGCCGGCAACCTTGAGCAAGGCGATGAAGATTGGTGCGGCGATCCGCAAAGCGAACGATGAAGGCAAGAGTGGCGTCGCAGCGGTGCTGGATATTGTCGGGGGCCACAAAATTATCAGCGGCAAGATTGTTGATATTGAAAGGAATACCAGTGGCGGCTTTGTCAAAGGCGGTGTGACGATTGAACGACTTAAGCATGCTGACCCTGAATCACCGATTGATGATGTTTATGTTCACTTCCAGAACGAGTTGCTGCTTGCCCACCAAGGCTCAAAAGCTGGTGACTTATCACAGGAAAACTTGCTGGCGGTAACGCCGGATCTGATTTCGATTCTGGACCATGAAACCGGCCATCCGATCACTACTGAGCAATTGCGCTACGGCCAGCGGGTCGATCTTATTGCCTACCCTTGTGATGAAAAGTGGCGGACTGACAAAGGTATCGACGTGGCGGGGCCGGCTTATTTCGGTTACCCAGCCCAATATTGCCCGGTCGAAACATTGAAGCCGTTGTCCACAACGACCCAAGCGAAATAGGAGAAAGTCGTATGGAACAAAAACAATTTCGTTTGGGTCAGTTTCGTTTAGGTATTGACGTGGGCGGTACCAACACCGACGGGGTGTTGTTAGATGCTGCGCTGAACTGCGTGGCCAAGGTCAAAGTGGCCACTACTGCCGATATTGCATCGGGGATCGACGGCGCGATTAACGCTTTGCTCGCGCAGGCTGGTATTACTGGCGATCAAGTCCAGCATGCCATGCTAGGCACCACCCAGTGCACCAATGCGATTGTCGAGCGCAAGGGGCTGGACAGGGTTGGGATGATCCGCCTGTCGTTGCCAAGCGGCAGTAGCGTCCCCCCACTGTGTGGCTGGAGTCGTGAGTGGCAGGATTTGCTTGGCGGCCACTTCTACGAGGCGCACGGAGGCTACGAATACGATGGTCAGCTTATTGCCGAGATCCAAGAAGCGGAAATCCGCCAATTGTGCCAGCAAATGCGCGGCAAAGTTGATTCGGTAGCTATTTGCGGGGTGTTTTCGCCGGTAAACAGCCAGCAGGAGTTGCAGGCCGCGAAATGGCTACGTGAAGAGTTGCCGGGCGTTGGCCTTTCCCTGTCGCATAAGATCGGTAGTCTTGGCATGCTTGAGCGAGAGAATGCCACTATCCTCAATGCCGCCTTGCAGGGCACAGCCAAGCGCTTTGTCGAAGGTTTTTGCCATGCACTCGAAGCACACCGTATCAATGTGACGCCGTATTTCGGCCAGAATGACGGTACCCTGATGTCGCAGGAGTTTGCTCTAAAATACCCGATATTGACTGTCGCCTGTGGGCCGACCAACTCGATCCGTGGTGCCAGCCACCTGACAAACTTGTCCGATGCGATTGTGGTTGATGTCGGTGGCACGACATCAGATATCGGTGCGTTGACTCATGGCTACCCGCGTGAGTCGAGTGCAGCGGTAGAGCTGGGCGAGGTGCGCACCAATTTCCGGATGCCGGATATCTTGGCTATCGGCATTGGCGGCGGAACAGTGGTCAAAGGCGCGATTGAAGCAGGAGATGTTCGTTCGCTACAGCTAGGGCCGGAAAGTGTCGGTCACCAACTGACCCAAAAGGCACGCAGCTTTGGCGGTGATACCCTGACATTGACCGATATTGCGCTGGAATTGGGTGTGATGACATGGAATGGCGAGCCGCAGGCCACGCCTGTGGGGATAGATATGATCACTGCCGAGCTTGTTTACCAGCAGATGGTGGAGCGGGTAGAAGAGGGGATCGACAAGATGAAAACCTCGGCCGCCAAGGTGCCGGTGATACTGGTAGGCGGTGGCAGTGCTTTGTTACCTGATAGTTTTAGTGGGGTCAGTGAAGTCGTCCGCCCTGAGCATTTCGAAGTCGCCAATGCCATCGGGGTTGCCCTAGGCGAGATCTCCGGTCAGCTTGATAAAATCGTTGAGATTGCCCCGGATCAGCGCCTGGCAGTACTTGAGTCGCTTGAGCAGGAAGCCGAGCAACTGGCGGTAGAAGCCGGTGCTTGCCCCGACAGTGTGCAGGTGATCGAGCGCCACGAAATTCCACTCAGTTACCTGCAGGGCAACCGGGTTCATGTGAAGATCAAAGCGGCGGGGAAAATCGCATAGCGGTTTCGCGTCGCAGCTTGTTGTTACGGTTTCACGTTTAAGCTCATTGAAAAAGCCCAGCGCGATCTATCGTTCTGGGCTTTGTTTATCTGGGCTAAATTATCGAGATAGCCTAGCAAAACCCGGTAGACCTGCTATTTGTCAAGCAACCTCAGCGCTTTATCAAGTAACTGCTTGGCTTGCTGGATATGTTCTTTGTCCTGCTGTCGCGGTGCCGTACTCTCTCGCTCGATCAGCGTGACACCGATATGGGTGATGTCTACCTGATCCGCTGGGGCAGTGAGCAGCTTGTTGACTGCAGTCTGGCCGAGTAATTTGAAATCCTGCTTGATGGTGGTCAGCGGCGGGGAGAAAAATGCACTGTCCTCGGTGCCATCAAAGCCGATCACCGACACACTGTTTGGCACGTCGATACCCATTTCACTTAAAGCGCGCAGTGCTCCTAGAGCCATCTGATCATTGGCGACCAGCACGCAGTCGAAGTGGCGATTTTGCACAATCGCCTGGCGCATGGTTTGGTAGCCGCTAGCGGCTGACCAATCCCCTTCGTACTGGGCGATAATATCTAGCTGGTGGTTGGCAAAAATATCCTGCCAAATTTGGGTTCTTTGCTGAGAGGCATAAGAGACATTGGGGCCGGTTAATAATACTGGCTGGGTCCGTCCAAGTTTGATAAGCAGTTCAGCCCCTTGCTTTGCACCGTTGCCGTTGGCACTGCAGACCGCATTGACTAGGGTGCCGTCTGGCACATCGATGAACAGCAGTTTTACCTTGGCGTACTTTTTCATCAGCTCACCGGCAAGCTCACGGGATACCGGCGCGTTGATAATAATTGATTCAACCTGCTGGGCGATCAGCTCCCTGACGGCACCTTCAATATCCTGATCTTCAAGGTTGTCCACCGCCGAAATAGCCAATGTATAGCCTGCCTCATGGGCTTGTTGGCGTACCCCGTTGGCAATCATCGCCGCACCATGAAAGGCCATGTCCAACGTGATCAAACCAATGATTTTATTCTGAACTTTAAGTGCCTGCGCGGCTTTGTTCGGGATATAACCAAGCTCTTCTATGGCTGCAAGTACCCTTTCCCTGGTTTTGCTCGATACATTTTCCGCGCCGTTGGTAACTCGGGATACCGTTTGGGTAGATACGCCGGCCAAACGGGCGACATCTTTGAAAGTTGCAGTCATTGCTTGCCATCCATTTTGAACATGTAAAGCATTCTATCATGAACATGACAAAAGGCCTTTCTGTTGATTTGTGTTTTCGAAAACATTTAGTGATGAGTCTCACGTAACTCAGTTTTTAAAAGGATCGTTGATCACATTTTCATCGTCGTTGGCTTTTTAAATGGCTTGTTAGTGATCTAGTTTGTTTGTAAATGTTATCGAAAACAATTTTTGAGAGACTATGACAAAGCTACTTCATTTGCAGAGCCAAAACCTGAGTTTGGTGTTTAAGTTGGGGCGTATTCCGGAGATTATCCATTGGGGTAACAAGGTATCCGCCATTGATGAAGATCTGTTTCTAGCGACCGAGCGTCCGGTGAGCCAAGCGCGACTCGATGTCGATGTGCCGCTGAGTGTTTGCCCTGAACTTGGGGCGGGGCATTTCAATGCGCCAGGCCTTGAAGGTAATCGCCAAGGCCATGACTTTGCCCCGGTGTTTACGATGGAAAACTACCGCCACCAAGGCCAATGCGTGGTGTTCGAGCTGGTTGATGACGTGGCCATGCTGCAACTGGATGTGGAGTTCGAATTGGATGCCAGCAGCGATGTGTTGCGGCAGAAGCTCACTATCAAGAACCTCGGTGATGAGGCTTACTCGCTGGACAAATTGGCGTGTACCTTGCCGGTGCCTTATCACGCCAATGAGTTAATGACTTTCCATGGTCGTTGGTGCCAGGAGTTCCAGACCCACCGTGTTGCGTTTGAGCACGGTGGCTTTGTTCAGGAAAACCGCCGCGGCCGTACCTCGCACGAGAACTTCCCGGGCTTGTTTGCCGGTGCCAAAGGGTTCACTGAGCAATCTGGCCAGGTGTGGGGATTCCACTTTGCTTGGAGTGGTAACCACCGCATGCGTGCTGATGTTCGTAGTGATGGACGCCGCTTTATCCAGGCCAGTGAGTTGCTGTTCTCCGGCGAAGTTGCTTTGGCTCCACATGAAAGCTATTCCACGCCAGAGCTCTTTGCAACCTACAGCAACGCTGGTTTGAATGGGATCTCTGAGCGTTTCCACCGCTATGTTCGCGAAAACATTCTGGCGTTCACCCCAGATCAGCCTCGCCCGGTGCACCTTAATACCTGGGAGGGGATCTACTTCGACCATGATCCTGACTACATCATGAGGATGGCCAGCGAAGCGGCTCGAATGGGCGTTGAGCGCTTCATTATCGATGATGGTTGGTTTGTCGGCCGTGATGGCGAAAAAGCGGCGCTCGGCGACTGGTATCTTGATGAAACCAAGTACCCAAATGGCTTGGAGCCGGTGATCCAGCATGTGGTGGATAACGGCATGGAGTTCGGCCTGTGGGTTGAACCAGAGATGGTCAGTATGGACTCGCACCTCTACCGTGCCCATCCCGATTGGGTCTTGGGTATCGAGGGTTACCAGCAGCCGTCTGGCCGTTGGCAATATGTACTCGACCTGCAAAACAAGGACTGTTTCGATTACCTGTTCAGCCGCTTGGACGACTTGCTTAGTCGCTACCAAATCAGCTACCTCAAGTGGGATATGAACCGTGAATTGGTCCAGCCGGCCCACAATGGCAAACCAGCAGTGAAGGGACAAACTCTGGCTTTCTATGCTTTGCTCGATGCATTGAGGGCCAAGCACCCAGAGGTTGAAATTGAATCGTGCTCGAGCGGTGGTGGCCGCATCGATTTCGAAGTGCTCAAACGTACCCATCGTTTCTGGGCATCAGACTGTAATGACGCTTTGGAGCGCCAGACTATCCAGCGTGGCATGGGTTACTTCTTCCCACCGGAAGTAATGGGTGCCCACATTGGCCCAGCCGAGTGCCACTCAACCAAGCGGATGCATAACATCAACCTGCGCGGTGTAACAGCACTGCAAGGCCATATGGGTGTCGAGCTGGATCCGGTCAAGGTCGGTGAAGAAGAGAAGGCGGCTTTCGCCCACTACATCGAGTTGCACAAGTGTTTCCGCTCCCTACTGCACAATGGCCGCGCCTTCCGGATCGATCCGGCTGATGAGCGCCAATACATTTACGGCGTTGAGCACCAAGACGAAATGCTGATCACCGTCTGCCAGCGCGCGATGCCATCCCATGCCCTGCCAGCCCCGCTTCGTTTGAGTTGCCTGGAGCCAGATGCGATGTACTCGGTGAAAATTGTCGAGATGCCAAAAAGCTCTTTTCAGCTGATGAAGCACCGCCCGGCATGGATAGATAAAACCCTACACCTACGGGGAGATAACTTAATGGAAATCGGCCTTATCCTGCCGATCCTCGATCCCGAATCTGCCCTGATCCTACACCTACAAAAAGATTAAAACATACCCGGTGGCACCCCAGGTGCCACCAAACAAAAGGAACTGAAAGATGGAAATTACACTTATTTCATTCTTCTTGTTCACCGGCTTTGTGGTTTGGTTTACCTACAACAAAGTGAAGAACTCGAAGAATGACTCCCACGATGGCTTTTTTCTCGGCGGCCGTTCACTGACCGGCGGTTTGATTGCCTCATCCCTGATTCTAACCAACCTTAGTGCAACCAGTTTTGTCGGGATGTCCGCCCAATCCTATACCCATAATATGTCGGTCATGGGCTGGGAAGTGGCCAGTGGTGTAACCTTAGTCATGATCGCCCTGTACCTAGTGCCCCGCTACCTCAAACAGGGGATCACTACGGTGCCGGATTTCCTAGAAAGCCGCTATGACCTTGGGGTGAAGAAGTTCGTTACCCTACTGTTTTTGTGCCAGTACGTGATTAATATTCTGCCGACCACCCTGTACGCAGGTGCGGTGGTACTGACGGGTATTTTTGATATTGAGTCGATTCTGGGGATTTCGGAATTCCAGACCATTGCGTTGATCAGTGCGCTGATTGGGCTGCTGGGTTTCTTCTACGCCATTTACGGCGGCCTGAAAGCAGTAGTGATCGCCGATACCATTAACGGTGTGGGTTTGATCACCGGTGGTTTGATGATCCCTATCTTTGGTCTGCTTGCCCTTGGTGGCGGCAGTTTTGGTGAGGGTTTGAATATTCTGTTGACGGCAGCGCCTGAAAAACTGGAATCGGTGGGTGCAGCCAGCGATCCATTGCCGTTCTCAACCTTGTTTACTGGTCTGCTATTGGTGAACCTGTACTACTGGGGTACTGACCAGTCGATTATCCAGCGTGCGCTGGGCGCCAAGAACCTCAAGGAAGGCCAGAAAGGGGTGATCTGGGCCGGTGCCATCAAGGTGATTTCGCCGCTATTTTTGATCATTCCGGGTATTATCGCTTTCCACTTGTTCGGTGCCGATGCCGGTAACCCAGATACCATGTACACCCGCTTGGTAAACGAAGTCTTGCCCAAGCCTTTGGTCGGTTTCTTCGTGGCGGTGATGTTTGGTGCCATCCTATCGACCTTTAACGGGGTACTGAACAGCTCAACGACCTTGTTTGCCCTGAACGTCTACAAGCCTATCTTTGCCAAGGAAGGGCTGACGGACAAAGAACTTGTTGCCAAAGGACGGGTATTCGGCGTGCTCATTGCGGTTGTCGCTATCTGTATTGCCCCGTTTATCATGTATGCCCCTGAAGGCCTGTTCCAGTACCTACAAATGGTTGCGGGCTTCTTTAGTGTGCCGATCTTCACCATTGTTTTTGTTGGCTATATCTCCAAGCGCGTGCCTGCCATTGCGGCCAAAGTGGCGTTGGTAGTGTTTGTCAGCTCCTATGCCTCGATGCAGCTTATCTTCAAAACGCCACTGCACTTCCTACACCAGCTCGCAATTCTGTTTGTGGTTTGTACTGTCTTGATGTTCGTGATTGGCCACTTTGCACCGCGCAGCAGTGACTATGTGATGCCGGTAAATGAGAGCATGGATGTGACGCCGTGGGAGTTCCGCTTCGAAGCGTCGGCCGTCATCCTTTACATGGTATTGGGCGCCTACATTATGTTCAGCAAGGTAGGTTTCGTTTCAGATGATCCAACCTTTATGCAGGTCTACGGCTTGTGTGGCGTGGTGATGCTGGTGGGGGTTGCCGTACGGTACTTCAAGAAAAAACAAGCTACGCAGCAGGTGTTAGCCTCTGAGTCTTAACAAGCGCTGGTAAGTATTAAGTTGGTGAAACGAAAGCCCGGCTGTGAAAACTGCCGGGCTTTTTATCTTTCAACCTAGGGGGAATTCGGTGCGATTTACACTGTGAATTGGTTGGTGGTCGCCAATTCCTTGAACCACGTTGAGTGGCGTTTCGGGATGCGGTTGCCGGTTTCCAGATCCAGGCGGTAGAAGCCGTAGCGGCGCTTGAACGAGTTCAGCCAAGACCAGTTGTCAATGAACGTCCACTGGTGGATACCGAAACAGTTTGCCCCTTCTTCCATCGCGCGGTGCAACTGGATGAAGTGCTCTTTCATTAGCTCGGTACGGAAGCTGTCGTTAATCATGCCGTCTTCTTGTACCGGGCCTTCCGATTCTAGATCCATGGCGATGCCGATCTCTGCCAGATACCATTTGATGTTGCCGTAATTATCTTGGATGTTCTTGGCAATATCGTAGATAGCCGTTGGCAAGATCTCATTGTTGTCGCGATACGGGTTGAAGCGGCCTTCCGGGTTGATGTAGTTCTCGAAGTACTTCTCTGGCGTGAAGTAATCCAGTGTGTACTCGGCCTCGCGGGCTTTGACGCGGCGCGGCACGTAGTAGTTGACGCCAAGGAAGTCGACTTCGGCGGCTTTGATTTCATCGATTTCATTGTCGCTGAATGCCGGCATGATGTCGTTGTCGCGCAGGATCTGGCACAGCTCTTGTGGAATGGTGTTTTTCACCATCGGGTCGAGGAAGCTGCGGTTGAACAGCAGGTCGGCATACCATGCCGCTTCTTGGTCGGCGTCGCTGTCGTTGCGGGTGTATGACGGAGTCAGGTTGAGCACCACACCGATCTCACCATCAAGCTTCATTTCACGGTAAGCCAATACCGCCTTGGCATGGGCAACCATAATGTTGAAGGCGACTTGTACTGCTAGCTTGCCGTCCTTCTTGCATGGGTAATGGAAGTCATACAGGTAGCCGCCTTCAACCGGGACAATCGGCTCGTTGAAGGTGATCCAATGCTTGACCTTATGGCCAAAATGCTTGAAAGCGGTGCGGGCGAATTTCTCGAACAGGTCGATCACATGCTTGGACTCAAAACCACCATATTGGTCCTGAAGTGCAGCAGGCATATCGAAGTGGTAGAGGTTGATCATCGGCGTAATGCCGTTGGCAATCATCTCGTCGATGTAGGCATCGTAGAAGGCGACGGCATCCGGGCAGGCTTCACCGGTTTCAAAATCTTTGATCAGGCGTGACCACTGGATGGAAGTACGGAAGGAATTCATGCCGATCTTTTTCATCAGCGCGACATCTTCCTGGTAGCGATCGTAAGTTTGGCAGACTTTCGCAGGACCGATTTCCTTGAAGAAACGCTCTGGGCTGTTCTGGTGCCAAGTATCCCAAATGGATGGGTGGGCCTTGTTGGTAGTGCCTTCTGTTTGGATGCCAGATGCTGCCGCACCCCACAGGAAACCTTCTGGGAAAGTGTAAGTTGTCATAGTTGCCTCAGTCTTTGTTCACTCAGTTTTTGTTCGATAGGTGTTATCGGAAATAGGGTTTAGCCTTGCCGCTGCAAGAAGTGGAATAGAGCCCCAATGAGGTTGGCGTCATTGCCTGCCTGGCAGGTTGCAAGATTAGGTTTGATGTTGGCGATAGGGATGGCCTGCATTAGCTCATCGAGGTGGCGGTTGAGGTGCTCGAGTAAATCAGCCCTTTCGCTAATTGCGCCACCGATAATGATGGCCTCGGGATCAATGCAATATTGGATATTGAACAAGCCGGTTGCCAGCGTGCGGTACCAATGTTCGATGACGCTTTGAAGGCGTTCATCACCCTGCTCAGCAGCCTCGAATACAGCCTTGCCATCCAGGCTTTCAACTTCAGCATTTATGGCTTGCGTTGCCGATTCAACCAAGGCGCGGGTGGAGGCCATGTCACTGAAAGTAACGGGTAGGCCGTCTTTTTCGCCGGTGAGCATATAGCCGAACTCGCCGCCGTGGAGTTGGTGGCCGTGTTGGATCTGGCGGTTGTTGATGACAGCCCCGCCGATACCACTGCCAATGACGACCAAGCAGCAATGGTTGATTTGCTGGGCCGACCCTTGCCACAACTCTGCAAGGGCTGCGCAGCAGGCATCGTTTTCCAGTTCAGCCGTTAGTTGATAGCGTTCGAAAATCAACGATTTGAAATTGGGGCCATGGATGTAAGGCAAGGCACTGGCACCATGGATAACGCCGCTGTCGCAGTCCACTGCACCGCAGGTGCTGATGGCAATACCGCAGAGGGTGTATTTCTGGCGCAGGGTCAATACCACTTTGTCCAGTGCCAGCCAGAAGTCGTCAATTGATGCCTTGGGACTGGTGAACTTGCCTTTGTGAAGCAGTGTGGCTTGGTTATCCATGACTGCATATTTGACGGCGCTGCCACCGATATCCAGTACAAGAAAGTGTTGGGTCGTCATTGTTTCCTGCCTTTCTGTTGTTCTGATGGAGGAATCTACGGGGATAGACTGAGAAAATATAGATTAAAACGGAAACCGGTTTCCATAAAATGAATAGGATCACAAAATACGGGCAAGGTATGCGCGATTCTGTGATTTTGATCGAAACAAAAAAGCCGCCTTGGGAAGGCGGCTTTGTAAGTATGGGGTGGTCTAGCGTTGGCGCAGGGCTTCTTGTTCGATGAGTTGCTTCTCATGCACCTTGAAGAACGGGCGGTAAATCATCCAGGAGTTGAAAATAGCAAACAGACACATGCACAGATTGCTCAAGCTGCCGTTGGCGGCCCATGCCGCGCCGAGAGGAGCTGGCATCGACCAAGGCAGCAGTGCCACCATCCTGTCGAGAATACCGATGCTGGTGAGGTACCAAGCAATAGAGGCGTTGATTAGCGGTACCCCGACAAAAGGGATCAGGAACAACGGGTTCATGATGATCGGGAAACCGAACAATATCGGTTCGTTGATATTGAAAAGGGACGGGATAAGCCCAATTTTACCCACTGATTTCAATTGTTTAGATTTGCTTCTCATTGCCATGAAAATAAGCGGCAAAGTTGAACCAATCCCACCTATTAGCAGGTAAAAGTCCCAGAAGCCTTGTAGGTAGATATGCGGAAGCTGTTCGGCACCATTGGCCAGGGCCTGTTGGTTTTCAACTAGGTAGGTTATCCAAAACGGATTCATGATACCGGTGATGATCAGCGCACCGTGGATACCGATAAACCACAGCAGGTGGCAGATCAACAGCGAAACCAGAACAGCCGTCAGGGTGTCGGAGGCGACGATCAATGGCTGTAGTGCGGTAGCGATCAGCTCTGGCAAGATGAGCCCGGTGTGGGCGAGCAAATAGGCGTTGATCATGCTGATAGAGAGCAGGATAACCATCAGCGGCAAGATAAGCTGAAAGCCGTTTCTCGTCATCAGCGGGACTTCATCCGGCAGCTTGATGTACCAGCATTTCTTGTAGAAAAAGCGAATTATCTCAATCGCATAGGTGCTTGATATCAATGCAGTGAAGATGCCCATTCCGCCAAGGTAGACATTGGGCATCTCGTTGCCGCTAAAGCCGATAAACAACAAAAAAGCCAAACACCCCGTAAGGCCGGATAGGCGTTCGGGAAGCTGGTATTGCTTGGCCAGGCTTGCACTGGCACCGAAAGCCACAATGAGGGCGATCAGGCCGATTGTCAGCTCGAAGGTCGGTGCCAGTAGCGGTTTCAGGGTGAGGTAGAACTGGCCGAAACTGCTGGTGTAATTAATGGCAAATGGCGGAAAAATAAAGGGAACCAACAAGCTACCGACGATCACAAACGGCATCGCTAACGAAAAGCCGTCTCTCAATGCGGTAACGTGGTTGCTGCGAGTCAGCCAGTTCGCCAGTGGCGAGATACGCTGCTCGATGACACTTGCCGCGACATTCATCACTTGAATGTTCATAGGTTTTGCTAATCCTTTGGAAACAGTTTCCGGTCTCAATATTGAACGGATCACATTTTGCCAGAACATTCTGCGTTTTCTGGTGATCACACTCACAAATAGAAATGGATTGCTCGGAAACCGGTTTCCAATAATTTCCTTTGGTCGTATATTTCAAACCGAAATCATTCGATAGAGGACTTAAAAAATGAAAAAAATCATGTTGTGTTGTTCTGCTGGTATGTCGACCAGCCTGCTGGTGAAAAAGATGGTTGCTGAAGCTGAAAAGCGTGGTTTGGATGCCGAGATCAAGGCCTATGGTGCGGCAGAGTTCGATCAGCAGGTAGGTAATTACGAAGTCGTATTGCTTGGCCCGCAGGTGAAATACATGCAGCAGGATCTGCAGAAGAAAGCGGACGCCCACGGTATCAAGGTAGAGCCGATCAACATGATGGATTACGGCATGCAGAAGGGTGACAAGGTATTGGATTTTGCCCTGTCGTTAATTGACGGTTAATCACGAACTACAACAATAAAGGAATCGTTATGAGTGCCCTATACGACAAGTTAATCGGGGTGATAGAGCAAAAAATCACCCCCATGGCCGGTGCAATCGGCCAGCAAAAATACGTCACGTCGATCCGTGATGGGTTTATCGCCGCACTGCCTTTCATGATTGTTGGTTCATTCATGTTGGTGTTTATCTTCCCGCCGTTCTCGCAAGATACCACCTGGGGTTTTGCCCGCGCATGGTTGGACTTTTCCGAGCGCCACTTCGATACCCTGATGCTGCCTTTTAACTTCAGCATGGGGATAATGACCCTGTTTATATCGGTCGGGGTCGCAGCGAGTTTGGCTCGCCACCATGATCTGGATCCGCTGACCACGGGTATGCTGTCGTTCATGTCTTTCATGCTGGTGGCAGCACCGCTTGATAATGGCATGATTTCAACAGCTTACTTCTCTGGTCAAGGTATTTTTACTGCATTGATCGTAGCGATTTACGCGACCGAGGTGTATGCCTTCCTTAAACGCAATAACATCACCATTCGCCTGCCGCCTCAGGTACCGACCGGTGTTGCCCGTTCGTTTGAAATCCTTATTCCGGTGATGGTGTTGATCCTAACGCTGCACCCACTGAACCTGCTGATTGAATCGCAAACTGGCATGATCATCCCGCAGGCTATCATGGCTTTGGTTGAGCCGTTGGTTGCTGCGTCTGATACCTTGCCTGCACTTCTGCTGTCAGTACTGGTGTGTCAGATCCTTTGGTTTGCCGGTATCCACGGCGCGCTAATCGTCACCGGTATCATGAACCCGTTCTGGATGGCGAACCTTTCTGTTAACCAAGCAGCCATGGCGGCCGGTGAAGCTATCCCGCACATCTATGTTCAGGGCTTCTGGGATCACTACCTATTAATCGGTGGTGTGGGTTCTACCCTGCCATTGGCATTCTTGCTGCTTCGCAGTAAAGCTATCCACCTGCGTACTATCGGCAAGATGGGTGTTGTCCCGGGTATGTTCAATATCAACGAGCCTATCTTGTTCGGCGCGCCAATTATCATGAACCCGCTGTTCTTCCTACCGTTTGTATTGGTGCCAATGATTAACGCTACTTTGGCATACATTGCACTTGACCTGAACTTGGTAGCGCGTGTGGTTTCGCTGACGCCATGGACAACTCCTGGCCCTATCGGTGCATCTTGGGCGGCGAACTGGTCATTTAGCCCTGTCATCCTGTGTCTGCTGTGTATGGCTTCGGCTGCGATTATGTACATGCCATTCCTTAAGGCTTACGAGAAGCAACTACTTGAGCAGGAAGAGGCGAACAAAGCAGACGAAGATGCGGTAGAAGGCCAGCCTGTAACGGCTTAATTCCCCCCCCCCACCAAAAAAACATTAGAAACCAATTATTCATATCAAGTAATACCCAGCCCTGCTGCCAAGCAGCAGGGCTGCAGTAAAGTGGAGAGAGAGATGGATTTAGAAGAACAGGTAATGGGCATCATCATCAACGCGGGCCAGTCACGCAGCCTTTGTTATGAAGCCCTTCGCCATGCCAAGCAGGGTAATTTCGACGAAGCCGAAGGTTTGATGAAAGAAGCTCAGGAGTTTGCTAACCAGGCCCACTTGGTGCAGACCCAGCTAATTGAAGCCGATGAGGGCGAAGGTAAAACCAAAATGACATTGGTGATGGTACATGCTCAGGATCACCTGATGACCTCAATGCTGGCCAAAGAGCTGGTCGCTGAACTGATTGAGCTTCACCGCCGAGTGCAGTAATGCCAACGTAAAGTCAGTTAGCTAGACCATAAGAGAGGGACAATGAGCCCTCTCGTCCCACAGCCTTGAATACAGGCAATTTTTTCACCAGTAAATGGCACCACTGTTCACTTTCATCATTGTCGAGTTTTTTGCAAATCGACACAGAATGCTCGGCAATGCTGAAACGCACAAGATTAATAACAAAAGAGGGTAGGCAGATGTTGCAGTTAGGACTGGATATCGGTGGGACTAAAATTGAAGGCTTGGTACTGGATGCCAATGGGGAGCAGGTGTTTCGCCAGCGCATCCCGACCATCAAAACGAGCTACCAGGCTTTCATGAACAACTTGTTGGCCTTTATTGCCGATATTCGGCTATCCGTCGGCCAGCCTTTGTCTATCGGGATTGGTCTGCCGGGGGCAGTGGATCCGGTGACCGATAAAATCAAGAACTGTAACTGTTTAGTCCTCAATGGCCATGACCTATGGTCGGATTTAATCCAGGCGCTGGAGCAAGATGTTTACATTGCCAATGATGCCGATTGTTTCGCGCTGTCAGAGGCCGTGGATGGCGCTGGTGCCAATGGCAACACCGTATTCGGAGTCATTGTTGGCACAGGCTGTGGCGGTGGGATGGTGGTGAACCGTCAGCTGCTGATGGGCCCCAATGCCATTGCGGGCGAGTGGGGTCACAATATGCTGCCGGGCTATGATATCCGGATTGATGGCTCTAGCCAGCCTTGCTATTGCGGCAAGGACAATTGTATCGAGCGCTTTATTTCTGGTACCGGCTTTTCCGAGCGTTTCAACCAGCGTCTTGGCTGCAACTTGAGTGCACAAGAAATCATTGCTGCGGCGGAGATGGGTGACGAGGAAGCCAAAGGCTACTATGACCACTTTATTGATGCCTTTGGCCGTAGCTTGGCCTCGGTGATCAATGTCGTCGACCCCCATGTGATAGTACTTGGGGGCGGGTTGTCCAATGCCGAAGCTATCTACCGCGACCTACCGAAGGCCGTCGAGAAGTATGTGTTTTCGAAGCAGTGTAATACCCAGATAGTCAAAGCCAAGTTTGGCGACAGCAGCGGTGTGCGCGGGGCGGCATGGCTCCCCTCGATGCACGCTGAGGCAGCCTGAAAGGTACTGGGGTATTAACTACTGTTGCTGTGGGTGGAAATGAGTACGGAAACTCATGGAAACTGTCCGGGATAAAAGAGGTTTTTCTTCATGGTCGAATGACTGTGGAGGTGACTATGATATGATAGACGCCTGCTGTGTCTGCTGGCATTGAAGACGGTACGGTACAGTGGGAATTTTTGGGTAACAACGATGTAGTACGGATTAATGGCAACCATCACTGATGTTTCAAAGCTAGCAAATGTATCTAAAGCCACGGTCTCCCGTGTGCTGAGTGGTACGCGTGGGGTCAAGGAAGAGAGCAAGTTGGCGGTATTGAGAGCCGTCGAGGAGCTGAACTACAGGCCTAACGTTGCAGCGCAGAATTTGGCTAAGCAAGCCTCGCACTATATCGGTGTCGTATTGCCATCGGCTGAAGCGACCAATGTCGCTAACTACCTGCCACTGTTGTCCAAAGGTCTAAAATCCCTCAACAAATTCATGCTGCTGCATTACGCCAGCGATGCTGAAGACCAGCGTCGGGTCATTGATGAGCTGCAAGACCAGTGTGAGGCCATCATCGTGATGGGCGCACCGCCTGCAGGCCCGCAGCCAGCCAATGTAGTGCATTTCGATAATGTCTGTATCGAAGGTAGCCTGGTCAGTGGCTACAACTATGCTTTTGCCACAGAAAGCGCCTGCCGCTATGTACTTGGTAAGGGGCACCGTCAAATTGCCCTGCTGATTGATGATGCCGAGGAAGCCGCTAGCCAACAGATGCTGGATGGCTATCGCAGCGCGCTGCAAAACCTGTCGATCCCTTTCAACCGCCAACTAGTCGTGGAAGCCAAGAGCGATGTCGAGCAGGGCCTGCTGGCACTGATCAACAGCTTTACCAAATACACCGCACTGGTGGTCAAGCGTGATAGCCATGCTGCCGAAGCCATGCGCTTGATGCGTGAGTTCAATATTGCAGTGCCGCAGGAAGTGTCGATCATCAGCTTGGAAGACTCGCCACTGGCGACCTTGCTGTACCCGCCACTGACCTGTATCAGCTACCCGACCGAATCTTTGATTGATGACTGCCTCAAGCGGGTTAAGGGTATCGTCGATGGCAAGCCCCTCCAGATAGAGCAAGCGCCTGCCGCCTCTGGCCGTTTGGTTGCCCGCGCGTCGGTGATGACTTTAGCGTAATGCACCAGTGTGGTCGAACTGGCCATGCTTGAGGTAGTGGATCGCTTGACCGGAGACTGCCTGGCTATAGCGCATAGCGGTATGGCTGACTTTAAGCGCAATAAAATCATCCATATTGCCGACCTTGGCAGAATCAACTGACACTAACCCATCATTGGCGGACTCAAAGTAGGACTTGGTCGCGAAAGAAGGCTTGGTGCCAGCGATGATCCCAACCGGGTAGTCTGGCATGGGAAGTTGGTTGCCTAGGCTGTCTTTTCCCGACACCAGAGACTGGCTGACCTCACCGCCAATATCCATCAGGAAGTGATCCTGCATATGATCGGCCACTTCACTGCCCTGATTAGGGGTACCCATGAAGACAACTTTGCCTAGCTGTTCTGGGGAAAACTGATTTTGTGCCAGGTAATCCCTGATCACCAAGCCGCCGAGTGAATGGCCGATAAAGTGAGTCTGCCCACCTTTGGACACACAAGCTTGGATCTGCTGGCGGGTATCATCAAGCATCTCTTCCAAGCGAATACCTATGGTCGAATAATTGATAGTACAGACCGCAAAGCCGGCTTGTTCCAAGTTACCCTTCATCTTCCACATCGCATGGCTGCTGCGGCCCAGGCCATGGGCGAGCACTACCACATCCTCATCAGCGTTAATCTCTTGTTGGGAAGAGCAAGCGGTCAACAGGCCTAAGAGTGATAGGGTAATCAGGGAGTGTTTCGGTGTCATAATTTAAAGCGTTGCGGGTTGGGTTGATTAATTATTATACCGGTGTCACCTGAATCGGCCTTGACCTTGCAGGGTATCGCTAGAACCGTGATGTGGCGTCACGATAGGAGAAGGTACTCATTTCGAATTACACCCAATTGTATTATTATATTTTCTATCGACAGCTAGTCTATAGATTGGCTTCACTCGACTTTTTCTCCTAACCGGATACCGCTCATGTCTCACACCTTGTTGCCGAATATCATTGAATTTCTGACCCATGTCGATCCGTTCGACAAATTGCCTCAGGACTGCCTCGAAAAAATTGCAGGCTGTATCAAAATCAATTACCTAGGCCAGGGTGAGCGCATTGCTTTCTCAACCGACCAGGAAGAGTGCTATCTCTATATTATCCGCACCGGCGCGATGGAGCAGCGCAAATCCGATGGGGTGCTGCGTGCTAAATTGGGTGAGCAAGATATTTTCGGTTTCAGTTTTCTGCAAACAGAAGGGGAAAGTAGCCAGGCGGAAATGGCCTACACGGCCACGGCGATGGAGAACTCCCTGCTGTATTTGATCCCCCACGCCAAGCTCAAGCATATCCTGCGCTCCTACCCGGAATATGCCCAGCATTTTGCGGCACAGGCGCAGGTTCGTATCCAATCAGCATTGAGTGTGGTGTGGTCAGATGATGAAAAGGGGCTGTTTTTCAAAACCGTGGCAGAAGTCGCCAGTGATAGGGTTACCGTGGTGCCCGCGACATTGTCGATTCAGCAAACAGCTTACCGGATGACGATTGAAACGCCTTCACCACTGGCGGTGGTGAAGGATGGTAACAGTATTGTTGGGGTGATGACCGATAGGGATTTGGCTAAGCGGGTGCTAGCAAAGTGCGTGAATCCAAATCATCAGATCCAAGAGGTGATGACGCCAAACCCGCTCACGGTTGCACCTGATGACTTGGTCATGAAAGCTGCTTCTTTAATGATGCAGCACAATGTCCGAAGCCTACCTGTGGTCAAGGACGGGCAGGTAGTTGGGGTATTATCGACTACGCACTTGGTGCAGAAGCACCGGGTACAGGCAATCTTCCTGATAGAGAAAATCAACTATACCGATTCGTTAGAAGATTTGGTCGAGCTGGCCTCAGAGCGTCAGGCGATTTTCGAAGCCTTGATTGAAGGGAATGTTGGCTCGGAGATCATTGGGCAGGTGATGGCGATGATCATGGACACTTTTAACCGTCGGATCCTACAGCTGGTGGAAGCCAAGATGGGGCCGCCGCCGTGTGAGTATGCTTGGGTGGTCGCTGGCTCCCACGCCCGCAATGAAGTCCATGCCCTGTCAGATCAGGACAATGCCATTATCTTATCGGACGATGTGACTGACGATCAGCGTATGTATTTCAAACTGCTGGCAATGGATGTCTGTAAATGGATGGACGCATGTGGCTATAGCCTTTGTAGCGGTAACTATATGGCCTCGGTACAGAAGTGGTGTCAACCATTGTCGGTATGGAAGGCGTATTACACTAAGTGGGCGGAAAACCCAGAATACGATCGCTTGCTCAATATCACCGTATTCCTAGAAGTAAGGGCGATCCATGGCCATGCGGTGTTTTCCGAAGAGCTGCAAGCTCATTTGATGAACCTGTTGGGTGAAAATAGCAGCTTTTTGAGCATCTTGGCCAGAGATACCGTGGAGACCCAGCCACCGCTGGGGATCTTCAATAAGTTCGTGTTGGAGAAAAACGGTGACCAGAGCAACACACTCAATATCAAGAAATACGCCCTTAACCTGATTGTCGATTTGGCTCGGATCTACAGTTTGTCGGTAGGCTGTACCCTGACCGGCACCGAAGAGCGATTCCAGTACGCTTTTGATCACGGCAGTCTGAGTGAAGAAAGCCTTAAGGACATTATTGGTGCATACCGATTTATTACCCGTGTACGCTACAGCCATCAGCTGCAGGCACTCAAGAAAGGTGAGGTGCCGGATAACCATATCTCGCCGGATATGTTCGGTAGCTTTGAGCGCAAGCACCTCAAGGATGCCTTCCGGATCATTGCTGAGCATCAGGACGCGGTGAAGCTGCGTTTTGGTCAGGCATAAGGAAAGCAACCGATGAAACGAATGTTGTCTTATTTCAAGCCGCTCAACCGTCTCGCAAGGGCACAGGCTAAGTGGCTGGCTAACTTTGCATCCATTGATTCGGGGTTGAACGACTCAGCCCCGCAGGTGGTCAGTCTGCTTGGTAGTGAGTTGCCAGCACCGGAAACGCCGCTGCTGGAGAGGGATATTATTAGCCTCGACTTTGAAACGACAGGGCTTAACCCGGACAAAGATCAGATCCTCAGTATTGGCTATGTAGAGATGCAAAATGGCATGCTCAACCTCAGCAGTTGCGAGGAAACCTTTATCAAGGACAGTAGCGGGATCAACGCCCAGTCGGCAATTATCAACCAAATCACCCCGGAGATGCTTAAGACCGGGGTAGGGCTGGACGAGGCGATGGATGCCTTGTTTGCCAAAATGGCGGGCAAGATTGTTTTGGTCCATGGCCTTACCGTTGAGAAGTCGTTCCTTGAGCACTACCTGCAACAACGCTTTGGTATCCCGTTGCCGCCACTGCTATGGCTCGATACGTTATTGATAGAAAAGATGCTGGTGACCAACCGCCATATGCGAGAAGAAGGGGATTACCGCTTGTCATCAATCCGCCAGCGCTATGGCCTGCCGGAGTATCCGAGCCACGGTGCCTTGATTGATGCAGTCGCCACCGGCGAGTTGTTGCTGGCTCTGCTAAATAAGTGCTTTGGCCGCGCAGTGCCTCGGCTCGATGAGGTGTATGACATGCATCATTATGAGCTAACAACGAGCGAGTAAACTATTAAGATTTCAGTGCATTGATTAGGGGCCAACTATGGCCCCTGTTTTTTGTGTTGCGGTTAGTGCTGTTATATCGAAGCGCTATAGATAACGTAAGCGATGAACAGGACGAACAGAAAGAACGCCCCCACTACTGCCTCAATCAATCTTGTCAAAAGACTTTTCTTGGAAAAGAACAGTAAATATACCGCGATAAAAATCAAGAATGCCGTCATGTATGGTTCTCACGTTGCTAGGTGGCCGGCGTCCATGTTGCCTAATAATAAGTTTTGGTGCTTAGGAGCTGAGGGGCACCTTCATAGTGATGAGATTATATATTTTGAACGCTGTTTTAGAAGGCAGGAAAAAGCTATCGCTGTTATCTGTTTTTTCAATAAAGCTGCTGAAGACGTGATTAATAGAGGAAAGTTGTAATGCAGCAAATTATCCCAGCAGGTGGAAATGATCAAATAGGTAGTAGCAGCCAAGTAGGATGACTACCAACAGTATGCCAATGATGGCTTTGACGCGCCGTGTAAAGAGGTTTTTCTTCGTCGTCAGTAGGTAATAGGTAGAGACAATAATCAAGAACGTTGTCATGGAGAGCCCTTTACTTACTTCCTTTCACCATAGGCGGTTTTCTGCCGCTCTCCAGAAAGTGAGAATCTGGCTTATAGTTAAGATGTTATCCAGCGAGTGAGAGCGTCTGATGAAGTGCCGAGCGAAGTTGAAGACAAGGCGGTGTTTACAAGCTTTTATTGCGGGTAGTACTTTATGGATGATAGCCGGGTGCGAGAGCAGTATGTTCACCCGAAGTTATGCCGAGCCGCCGATGAACAGCCAATACATGGAGCTGTACCGTACCAGTGAGATGATGAATAGGCCTCCGCCTGAAATATACCAATATCCCCGCCCCTCATTCAGTGAGGGCTGATATCTCCTTGCTGTTATAGATAAAAAAAGCCCCAGCACATGGCTGGGGCAACCGGATCAATAATGTAGTTACTTTGGCAAGTGACTAAACAAATTCAAAAATCAAAAATGATCGACTAAAATCAGAAAATTCATCGGGGGTGGAGCAATTACTGAACTTTGGCAACAGCGTCTTTAACTAGTAGACCTAGCTCATCCCACTGTTTGTTGTCGATAAGGTTGCCAGGAACCATCCAAGTACCACCACAAGCCAGTACTGAAGGTACTGCTAGGTAGTCATCGATGTTGTTAAGGCTAACACCGCCAGTAGGCATGAACTTAACTGGGTATACTGCAGTCAGTGCTTTTAGCATTGAAACACCGCCAGAAGGCTCGGCAGGGAAGAACTTAAGGGTACGTAGACCCATTTCCATTGCTTGCTCAACCAGGCTTGGGTTGTTTACGCCAGGGACGATAGCTACGCCTTTTTCCTGACAGTATTTAACTGTTGTTGGGTTGAAGCCAGGGCTTACGATGAAGTCAACGCCAGCGTCAATCGCTTCGTCAACTTGCTCTTTAGTTAGAACCGTACCTGCGCCGATTAGCATTTCAGGGAATTCTTTACGCATGTTACGGATAGCTTGGGCTGCCGCTTCAGTACGGAAAGTAATTTCTGCACAAGGCATGCCGTTGTCTACTAGGGCTTTACCTAGTGGGATTGCGTCTTCAGCGTTTTTGATCGCAATAACTGGGATCACTTTCAGCGCAGCTAGTTTATCGTTTAGGTTGCTCATAATTCTTTACTCTCACTCAGTGTGTGTTAAATCGTTGGCATCGCTTCGGCAGGGATAACTGCACCGCGGTACTGGATAACTGTTGATGCAACTTGGTGGCCTGCATGAGCGGCTTGGGTTGCTGAACCGCCGGTAAAACGCTTGGCTAGGTAGCCACCGCTGAATGAGTCACCTGCTGCAGTGGTGTCGACAACCTTGTCGGCAACCAGGGCTGGTACGAATACATTCTGGTCTGCGGTAACAACAAGGCAGGCATCTTTACCGCGCTTGATCGTAAGCTCGGTAACACCAGCACCTTGGGTACGTTCAATACACTCTTCTAGCGTTTCATCGCCGAACAGCAGCTGCTCGTCGTCGAAAGTCAGTAGTGCGATGTCAGTTAGGGATAGCATGCGAAGGTAAGCTTCTTGCGCTTCTTTCACACAAGCCCAAAGCTTTGGGCGGTAGTTGTTGTCGAACAACACCTTGCCACCTTTGCCTTTGAAGTCTTCAAGGAAAGTAAATAGCTGCTCACGGCTTGCTGCCGTTAGGATAGCCAGGCTGATACCGCTTAGGTAAATAGCATCAAAAGCCATCAGGTTGTTTAGCAGTTCTGCACTTTGCTCTTGCTCAAGCAGGTACTTAGCTGCTGCATCGTTGCGCCAGTAGTGGAAGCTGCGCTCGCCAGTGCTGTCGGTTTCGATGTAGTAAAGGCCAGGCAGTTTGCCTTCTAGGCGCAGCACCAAATCCGTATTGATCCCTTCCTTGTTCCAAGCTGCCAACATTTCATCACTGAAGCTGTCGTTACCTAGGGCAGTTACGTAGGTGGTGTTGATGTCCTTGTCCTTGGTCAGGCGAGATAGGTATACCGCTGTGTTCAGGGTATCGCCACCAAAGTTACGGGTTAGTTGGTCATTGGCTTGTTGCAGTTCAATCATGCATTCGCCAAGAATGGCAATGTTCATAGTAGCCATACATACTCCGGAAAAAGGGGATGGGAAGGTACACTACCGTGCCCTTCCCATCAGGGTAATTACTTCAAAAAGTCCTGACGAACTGGTGAGAACATGTCTAGCAGGATGCTGCCTTCTTCAAGTGCTACTGCACCGTGAACCGCTAGTTTCGCAGCGATGTACGCGTCACCTTTCTTCAGTACGCGCTTCTCACCGTCAACTTCTGCTTCGAAGCTACCTTCAACCACGTAACCAATCTGGTCATGGATATCGTGGGCGTGTGGGTGGCCGATAGCACCTTTTGCGAACTCTAGGTGTACTGCCATTAGATCTTCAGTGTGGCCAACGATTTTACGCTTGATGCCATCGCCTAGGTCTTCCCACTCAGTGTTGTTGATCTCGAAAAACATTGTGTGATTCTCCCGAAAAATTAATGTGTTAAAATATTACAATTTAAAATAGGGTACAAAGGTTCAGCCTTTGCTGGTGTTATTGGTTAAGCCGCACTCGTATCGGCTGCGGCTTCAGGCTTTTTTCGAGAAGCACTCACCAGCAGAATACCGACCGTTAGTACGATAGAGCCACACAAAATAAACAGTCCACGGCCAGCTGGTTCATTTGGAATCAGGGCCATTGCCAGAATACCGAAGCCTGCTACGCTGATTAGGTTACCCAGCATTGAACGCTGCGCTGTATCTAGCGATTGCTGCTCGTCACCACCAGAAACCAGTGGGGTATTCCAGTTTTCAAATAGTTTCTCGACTTCTTTCTCACGCTCAACCGTTAGTCCTTTGTAGAAGAAGGTCGTCATCATGAACCAACCACCGGTGAACACGACGTGTGCTGCTAGGCTTAGGCCAACAACCAGGTCACTCCACTCACGGCCTGTTAGCGGCTGCTCTAGACCGAATAGGCCTTCAACGTGATGGGCTTTCAGTGCAATACCGAAGATGAAAGAAACCACACCACCAACAATCAATGTTGACCAACCCGCCCAATCTGGGGTCTTGCGAATCCACATACCAAGAAGTACAGGAATAAGCATAGGGAAGCCAATCAGAGCACCAATGTTCAGTACGATATCAAACAGGCTCAGGTGACGTAGAGAGTTAATAAACAGACCAATCGAGATGATGATGAAGCCCATTAGGATAGTGGTCAGCTTACTAACGATGATCAGTTCTTTCTGGTTCGCATGTGGTCGGAAAATTGGCTGGTAGAAGTTACAAACGAAGATACCAGCGTTACGGTTCAGACCTGAGTCCATTGAAGACATGGTGGCTGCAAACATTGCTGACATCAGTAGGCCAACCATACCAGCAGGCATGACGTTCTGTACGAATGCTAGGTATGCTGCATCACCCGCTTTGTCACCCATAGAAGCGTACTGCGCGGCGAAATCTGGCATGAAAGCACTTACGTACCAAGGTGGTAGGAACCAGATAATTGGGCCAACAACCATTAGGATACAAGCAAGACCAGCGGCTTTACGCGCGTTTTCACTGTCTTTAGCAGCAAGGTAGCGGTATGCGTTGATGCTGTTGTTCATTACACCAAACTGCTTGATGAAGATGAATACAACCCAAAGAATAAAGATGCTGATGTAGTTCAAGTTGTTACCAACCAAGAAGTTACCTTGGAAGTTATCAACGATGTTACCAATACCACCACCGTGGAAGTATGCCGCAATCGCACACGTAATTGTTACTGCCATGATTACCAGCATCTGCATAAAGTCAGACGCGATAACGGCCCATGAACCACCTGTTACCGCCATCAGCATCAGTACGATACCGGTGAAGATAATGGTTGCTTCCATTGGGATGTTGAATACAGCTGCAACAAAAATTGCAAGACCGTTCAACCACACACCCGCCGAGATAAGGCTATCTGGCATGCTGCCCCAGGTGAAGAACTGCTCTGTGGTTTTACCAAAACGCATACGGATGGCATCAATTGCTGTTACCACACGTAGCTGGCGGAATTTTGGTGCGAAATACAGATAGTTGAGGAAATAACCGAACGCATTTGCCAAGAACAAAATAACGACGGCGAAACCATCTGTAAATGCTTTCCCTGCTGCACCAGTAAACGTCCATGCTGAAAACTGTGTCATGAAGGCGGTAGCACCTACCATCCACCACAACATCTTACCTCCCCCCCTGAAGTAATCACTGGTAGAGGTGGTGAATTTCCTAAACATCCACCCAATCGCGATTAGAAACAGGAAGTAGGCCAGAACTACGAAAGTATCAATGGTCATCTTTTTCAGCCTTAAGTTTATCGAACTGCTGCTAGTGTAATAATTGAAAAGTTATATTGTAATACAAGGTCACCATTTTCGTGACCTCAATCAAGTTTATTTTTCTGTGCTAGATCGGGTGGGGCTGCGAATTGAGGGTGTATATCCATACAAAACATAGGTTTAAGCTCCAATATTGACTTGGATCAACCTTGACAGCCAAATGTGACTGCTGTCGGGTTTTTTCAAAACAGTAGTGAAACAAAAATCTATTTGTATTATTTTATGTCCATCATAGAGGTGCAGTATACGCTCTAACCTAGAGGTCAATATGAACACAACGACACTGCCAGTGTTATTAACTAATGAAGAAGCTTCTGATTTACATAAAGAAATCGGAAGCTCTTCTTTAATGGGCCATACCATTGCAAAGTTACAGGCTGAACTTGAGCAATATATGTCACTGCCAATGGATGTTCCCGGTCAAAGTGAAGCCGGAGGTTATGAACATAATAAGCATAGGCAAAACTACCATTACATAAACTTGGCTGGCCGTTTGTTCCTGATCACTAAAGATGAGCGCTATGCCAAGTACGCAGGGCAACTTTTGACCCAATATGCAGACAAGTACTTGCAGCTCGACTTCCACGTTCAGCGCAACACTAACCCTCCAGGTCGCCTGTTCCACCAAATGCTCAACGAGCACATGTGGCTTATGTATGCAAGTTTAGGCTATTCATGCATCAGTGCTTGGCTTTCTGACTCGCAGCGTGATCACATCGTTGAAAACTTGTTCAAGCCGATGTTGGAGGTGGCGACCGAGAAGTATGACTTTGATTTTGACCGTATTCATAACCATGGCATCTGGGCTGTGGCGGCTGCGGGTATTTGTGGCTTAGCCATTGGCGAGCGCAAGTATGTCGAGATGGCGGTTTATGGCCTCAAAGGTGACGGCAAAACGGGTGGCTTCCTCGCCCAGTTGTCAGAGCTGTTTTCGCCATCGGGTTACTACATTGAAGGCCCTTATTACCACCGCTTTGCAATTCGTCCGTTGGCGGTGTTTGCCGAGGTACTGCATCGCCATATGCCTGAGCTGGATATCTACAACTACAAGGATCAGGTGATCAAGAAGACCACCCATGCCTTGCTGGCAACGGCATACCCGAACGGTGTGTTTCCGGCTTTGAACGATGCATCGAAGAGCATGGGCATTACCGATATGGGCGTAGTGGTGGCCGTGAGCATGGTCTTCAAGCGTTATGGCTTTGATAAGAACCTGCTGGGTATGGCGCAGATCCAAGACCAGGTCTGGATGCACCCTTGTGGCCAGGCTCTTTCGCAAGCTTGTGATGCCGAGGGCAATATCGAGCAGCCGTTTTGGCCGAGCGTTGAGCTGAACGAAGGCCCTGACGGCAATTGCGGTGCGCAAGGCTTCCTGCGCATGCAGGCGAAAGACAAAGATATCTGCCAGCTCTCCATGAACTATGGGCAGCATGGTATGGGCCATGGCCACTTTGATACCTTGGGTATCGCTTTCTATAACCGTGGCCAGGAAGTACTGCGTGAATATGGCTTTGCCCGCTGGGTGAATATCGAGCCTAAATTTGGCGGCCGTTACCTGGATGAGAACAAGAGCTATGCCCGCCAGACCATCAACCACAACAGCGTGACGGTGGACGAAAGCTGCCAGAACCAGTTTGATGCCAACCGTGCCGACAACGTACACGGCAAGCCGCACTTCTTCATGGGTGAAGGTGCCGAGCTGCAAGCGATGAGCGCCTTTGCTGATGAGCATTACCCAGGTACAGGCATGCAGCGTACCGTGATGATGCTGAAATCTGATGCTCTGGAGAGCCCACTGCTGATCGACCTGTATCGCCTGACTAGCAACAAACCGCACCAGTACGACTACTCGCACCAGTACCAGGGCCAGGTTATCCGTACTGACTTTGAATACCGGACTAACACCGAGCTTCACCCGCTGGGTGATAGCTATGGTTACCAGCACCTGTGGAACCTGGCACGTGGCGAAGCGGGCAATAGCGCTTTGATTAGCTGGCTGCAAGGCAATAGCTACTACACTTGGCTTGGTACCAGCTCAAGCGCTGACAACGAGGTGATCTTCACCCAGACCGGTGCCAACGACCCGCAGTTTAACCTGCGCCATGAAACCAGTTTTATTATGCGTACTACAGGCAAAGATTTGCTGTTCGCCTCGGCATTGGAGACCCATGGTTACTTCAATGAAGCGGTGGAAGCCTCTGTCGATGCCCGCGGTAAGCTAAACCAGATTAACGTCTTGGCTCACAACGAGACAGGCTCGGTAGTGTCTATTGACGGTGAAGGTATCCGCTTCACTGTGATGGTCAGCAACCAGCCGAATGTGACCGACACGACCGAACATCGAATTATCATTAACGACACAACCTATAGCTGGAAAGGATTCCTTGCTGTTGAGCAGGAGACGAAATAATGACGTATCAACCACTACTGATGAGCTTCGACGAAGCCGCTATCCTTCGTGAAGATCTGGGTAAAGATACCCTGATGGGCAATGCACTGGCCCGTGACATTGCAAAACTAGAAGACTACATCGCAACGGTTGGTATCGAAGTACCCGGCCACGGCGAAGGTGGTGGCTATGAGCACAACCGCCACAAACAAAACTATATCCACATGGATATTGCTGGCCGTCTGTACTTGATCACCGAGAACGAAGCTTACCGTGATTACATCCGCAACCTGCTGGTGGCTTACGCAGAGGTTTACCCTAAGCTGGAATTGAACGTCAGCCTAGATAGTAACCACCCTGGCCGTATCTTCCACCAGACACTGAACGAAAACATGTGGATGCTTTACGCTTCTTGTGCGTACAGCTGCATCCACCACACGCTGTCTGACGACGAGCGCCACCTTATCGAAAACGATCTGTTCCAGATCATGGCTGATATGTTCGTCGACACTTACGCCCACGACTTCGATATCATCCACAACCACGGCCTATGGGCTGTAGCTGGTGTGGGTATCTGTGGTTACGCTATCCAGAACCAGGAAATCGTTGATAAGGCGCTTTACGGCCTGAAAGGCGATAGTGTAAGCGGTGGCTTCTTAGCCCAGCTTTCTCAGCTGTTCTCGCCAGACGGCTACTATATGGAAGGCCCTTACTACCACCGCTTCTCACTGCGCCCAATTCAGCTGTTTGCTGAAGCCATTGAGCGCCGCCAGCCAGAAGTGGGTATTTTCGCCCACAAAGACGGTGTGATTAAAACGACCAGCTATGCAGTAATGTCAACGGCATTCCCTGATGGTACGTTACCGGCTTTGAACGACTCTTCTAAGACCATCGACATCAATGATGAAGGTGTTCTGATCACTACAAGTGCGTGTTTCGGCCGCTACGAAGAAGACGCTAACCTATTGGCAATGGCTGCTCATCAGAAAGATGTGTGGGTACATATCTCTGGTAAGAAACTGTCTGACGCGGTAGCGAAAGAAGAGAATATCCCTGCATTTAACTGGGGTAGCCTGTTTGTTACTGACGGCCCTGATGGCGACAAGGGTGGCCTGACTATCATGCGCCACCGTGACAGCAAAGACCAAGATACCATGGCATTGCTATGGTTTGGCCAGCACGGTTCTGATCACCAGTACCACTCGGCACTGGATCACGGCCACTACGACGGCCTTCACCTAAGCGTATTCAACAAAGGCCACGAAACCCTGCACGATTACGGTTTCGGTCGTTGGGTAAATGTTGAGCCTAAGTTCGGTGGTCGTTACATTCCAGAGAACAAGAGCTACTGTAAGCAAACTATTGCGCACAACACCGTGGTTGTTGATCGCAAGACGCAGAACGAATTCAACACTGCACTGGCAGAGTCACGTAACGGTGAACTGCATTTCTTCAAGACTGACAACGAAGACTTCCAGGGCATGAGCGGCATCGTACGCGAATACTACGCCGGTGTTGATATGCAGCGTAGCGTACTACTTGCGAAAGTTGACGGTATTGAAAACCCATTGATCATCGACCTATACCGTTTGATCTCTGAAGCTGAGCATGAGTATGACTTCCCTGTACACCATACAGGTCAGATCATTCGCACAGATTTCGACTACCAAGCAAATGCTAGCTTGAAGCCAATGGGCGAAAGCGATGGCTACCAGCACATCTGGCAGGTAGCTCAGGGTGAAGTATCAGGTAGCACGCTGGTAAGCTGGCTGCATGACAACAGCTACTACAGCATGGTGAGCTCTGCGGGTAACAAGGGTGAAGTGATCTTCGGCCGCCTAGGTGCCAACGATCCTGACTTCAACCTACGTTCTGAGCCAATGTTCGTATTGCGCCAGAAAGCGAAGTCCCACCTGTTTGCTAACGTGCTGGAAACTCACGGCTACTTCAATGAAGCGGTAGAAGCATCTGTTGATGCTCGCGGTAAGGTTGCGCGCGTTGAAGTTGTTGGCATGGATGATGTAGCTTCTGTTGTTCGCCTACACCTTGTTGACGGTCAGGTACTGACTTATGCGGTATCTAACCAAACTGGCGGCCTGCAAGACGGCAAGCACGAAGTAAGCTTTGCTGGCGAGACCTTCAGCTGGGAAGGCCCTTTCTCGCAGCTATAACTAACACTTACTAAGTCATTAATGGAAAGCCGGGCTCGCCCGGCTTTTTGCGTTTATACCCAAGCGACTTCAAGATGCAGGCTCACTGCGCCCTAAGTGAGTTTGAGTGTATAAGCACAATATATAAGCCTTGGTGCATAATGCTCGCTAAGGCTTTTGTATTATTAATTGGCTGTTTGTTACGCTGTAAACGAGATCTAGGTCACGTTGATGCAAAGATATTGCCGATTATTGGTGGGTTTAGTAATAGAATACTTTGGGTATATTGTATTACAAGATGGCTGATCATATAATGTATCCATCAATCGAGATAGCCGTTCCTCAAGTGGCTACCCTGAGACTGACTTATTATAACAATCACTTCCTAACTTAAGCTTTGCCTTGTCTAACAGCGCTCTAGGACGGAGCGCTATTTTTTTGCTAAATTCCTGGGCTGAGCGTTTTTCACCATTTGTTCACATGCTCCACTACCCACTTCACCATCATTTTTGAAATCGTGTTTTATTTTTTAAGAAATACCGTTTGATAATTGTATTTTCTTCGCTATAATACATCCATCAATCGAGATAGCCGTTCCTCAATTGGCTACCCTGAGCTGACTTATTATAACAATCTACTTCCTAACTTAAGCTTTGCCTTGTCTAACAGCGCTCTAGGACGGAGCGCTATTTTTTTGCCTGATTTTTCTTCTCGAACTATTCCGTCTACTGCAATTGGCTTCTCCTTGCTGTCTAACTCTGATGAATGACGATATCCTGACTGAAGCAAAAAGAACGCCGAAAAAGGCGCTCTTTTTGTTCATTGGTTGGCTTGTTAGCTAGCCGCGAGTGCAGCTTGTTCCTTCTTTACTTTGTTGTAGCGCATCTTCTTAAGGGTAATGGCCACCGCTGCTGTAGTAACCACACCGATAGCCATTGCAAGCAGTGCCAGGGCTGGTTTGTTGAAAGCACCCAGGAGAACTACAATTGGGCCACCGTGCGCAACGTTACAGGTCAGGCCGAAGCTAAAGCCAAGGATACAGGCCACAGCAGAGCCGATCATGTTAGCAGGGATAACGGCGAACGGGTCGCGGGCTGCAAACGGGATAGCGCCTTCGGAGATACCAACCAGGCCCATTGCGGTTGCCGCTTTGGCATTTTCCACTTCCTCGCCTTCGAACAGTTTCATACGGCTACCGATAAAGGCTGCCAAAGCCATACCCAATGGCGCGACAGGGATAGCGGCTGCTTGCGCCCCCATAAACTGGGTTTGACCTTCGGCAATCAGGCCGACACTGAATAGGAACGCCACCTTACCAAATGGCCCACCCATATCGAACCCTTGCATCAGGCCAATCACCAGGCCGATGAGGATAACATTACCGGTTGAGAGGTTGGCCAGTACGGTGTTCATGGTTTCCATGATGCCGGCGATAGGCGCACCGATGATAAAGATAAAGACAGCAGCGATGAACAGTGAGCCGGCAATCGGCGCGATCATGATAGGGACGAGCGGTTGGATCATCTTGTTGTAGTTGAAGCTGACAATCCATTTAACGAAGTAACCGACCAGCAAACCGGCAATGATGGCACCAATGAAGCCGGTACCGGCATCGGCATCATAGAAGGAGCCGTTATTGGCAATCCAACCACCGATCAAGCCCGGGGCCAGTCCAGGCCGGTCAGCGATGGCATAGGCAATGTAGCCGGCAAGGATAGGGATCATCAGGGTGAAGCCGACCACACCGACATCAAGGATTTTGTTCCACAGGCTGCCTTCCGGAATAGCGAGGCCGCCAGGGGTTGGCTCACCGCCAATCGCCAGTGAAATCGCAATCAAGATACCGCCGACCACGACGAATGGGATCATATGAGACACGCCATTCATCAAGTATTTGTAAAGGTCATGGCCTGAGCCACCAGGACCTGTTTTCGCAGCTGTTGTTTGGCTGGCTTTGTCATCGCCAGCAAAGGGTGGAGCAACTAATGCCTGTTCTATCAGGGTGTCGGCATTTTTGATTGCCTTTTTCACCCCGGTGATCACGACTTTCTTACCTGCAAAGCGGTTTAAGTCCACTTGCTTGTCACAGGCGACGACAATGGCATCAGCGCGAGCTATTTCTTCGGCTGTTGGCGCGTTTTTTACCCCTACCGACCCGTTGGTTTCTACCTTGTAGTCGTAACCCATTTCTTTGGCTGCATTTTCAATGGCTTCAGCCGCCAAATACGTGTGGGCGACCCCAACCGGGCAGCCTGTCACACCAATGATAAACCCTTTGGCTGGCCCTTGGTTTGTTTCTGGCGTTGAAACCCTTTCTTGTTCATCTGCGGTAAACAATGCCAGGGCTTGCTCGCTGTTGGAGGCATTTTGCAGGTCTTCGAGGAAAGAGGGTTCGATAATTTTTGAAGACAGGCTGGCAAGGACTTCGACATGGAAGTCACTGGCTTTTTCCGGGGAAGCGATCATGAAGAAGATCTTCGAAGGTTCTCCATCTTCAGCACCATACTCAATGCCAGCTTTGCTAACACCCACCGCAATCGCGGGGGCGATCACTGCACTACTTTTGGCATGGGGAAGGGCAACCCCGTCTTCGAAGCCAGTATTGCCTGTGGCTTCGCGCTCCCAGAGGCCTTTGACAAAGGTTTCTTTGTCCGACACTTTGCCTGCATTGACCAGTACGTCTGTAAGCTCATTGAATACCGCTTCTTTGTCTGTGGCAGCCAAGTCTAGCTTTATGAGCTGCTCATTTAGGATCTCTTTCATCATAGTGCAGATCTCTTTTTGATGTAGGGGGGTGAGATTTATGTATTTACAAATTATGATTTCATCTTAGTGATACTCTGACAGGTGAAAATTGATAGAGATCAAATTTATCGAATGGTATCCAGCCTGTTTCAGTAAATGTGAGCTGAGTAACGGATGTGATATGACAAAGATCACAGTTAATTGTAGGTGTATTTGTCATATCAAATTCACATTAAATCGATATTGCGTAAGGGAGTGATTGCTGGCCCCGCCATTGGCTGACCAACAATGTGCCGCTGCTCAGTGGCAAAACATCGTGGACATGATGGAAAGGTGAATTTTCCTCGGCCTCCATAGGCTGGAGATTTCCTGCAATGTAAACAGGCGGTTTGGCGCCGATTGCCCGGGTGACTTTGCCATCTTCATCAATGGCCAAGACAAAACCACTGTTATCTAGTCTGCTGGCATAATTTTCCAAATCAACGTCGCTGACAACAGGACCAGACCAGCACACCCCACAATATAATAATGACCCATGGATCACTGGTCGGCACGCATATACGCCGGGCAGGTGGATGGACTTGACGAACTCGCCTGCTAGGGTGAAAAACTTGAAGCTGGATTGTTTTCTCGAGGAAATGACCAGCAAGGGTTTCCCTCCTTTAGCTGCCGGCCGGTGATCGATGGCAATACCATGCGGGTTGATGAGCGAGTTGGCAGCCGGCGCGTTTTCAGTGCCGCCAAAAGAGAATTTGTAATTGCCATCTGGGGCGAAGCAATGGATGAAACTCGCGCCATAGCCGTCGGCAATGTAGATATCACCATTGGGCGCGACGCACGTTTCGGTTGGGTTGTAAGTCAAACCCGGGTGATAAATGCCCAGTTCAAATGGGTTGGCAAAGGTACGGATCACCTTACCGTCGAGGGTCGCCTGCACGACTTCACCACGGCCTTTGCTGACAACCCCATCGATTTCTACTACCCCAGTTTGGGTGATGAGAAGATATTCAATACCTTCCTCCTCGAATAGGGTCAGGCCGTGGCAGCTGTCATAACCCAACGTCCAACTGTCGAGGAACCTCCCATCAGCTCTGAAGATCAAGATGTTGTTTTCAGGGTGGTCGACAGAAAGAAAAATCCTGCCATCACGGCTTTGCGCCATTTCGTGGCAGTTTTCAATGGCAATGTGATCAGGGACCTGGGTCCATTGCTGGTTGAGCCATGGTAGGGGCGAGGTGTTTAACGAAGGCGATGGCTGGGGCATGTTCATTTCCTTTCTTTTAACTGACTGTATTTATTAGGCAAAGCGCTTACAAGAAATAGGCAATTTTGTGGGTGGTGATAATTGTTAACAAAATTAGCGCTTGCATAACATATCAAATGCCGATAATTTGTAAATACAAAAACAAGGTCGCCCAAACTATCCAATAAGGAAGCCACGCTATGTCCCTGCTCACCCCGACAAAAAAAATTATCCAGAACGACGTATCACCATTGCGTAGCCAGTACCAACAAGATGGCTATATCCTGCACAAGCAACCTCTGCTTGACCCACAGCAATTTTCAGAGTTACAGGATATCTTTGAGTCATTGATGGCTGCAAAAGGGGAGATGCGGGCTGATGAGTTGAACCGCCCGCATTATGCTGATCCAAGGTTGTTTAAGTTTTTGACCGCCAAACCGGTGTTGGATCTGGTCGAGTCTTTAATTGGTCCAAATATTGGTTTGTGGAGCAGCCACTTTATTTGCAAAGAAGCCTACACCGGCCGCATTACCCCATGGCATGAGGATTCGAAATACTGGGAAGGCCGAATTGATCGTATGGATAAGCTGGCGACTATCTGGTTGGCGATAGATCCTTCGAACAAGGAGAACGGTTGTATGCGGGTGATCCCGGGCACCCATGTACTGGAAGATAACTTTGAATATGTCGATGTCGACAAGGCAACCCATACCTTCTCGACCGAATTACACCACCGCTATTTTGACGAGCAGGATGCGGTGTACTTTGAACTGGAGCCGAACCAGTGCTCCATCCATGATGGCCGCATCTTTCATGGTGCACTGGCCAATACCAGCCCGCACCGCCGCTGCGGGTACACCATGCGCTACGTATCACTTGATTGTAAGGTCAATGATGCGCACCCGGATAACGAGACCCATCGCCTTTATCAAGTTAGGGGTGAGAATATCGCTAACAATAGGGTGTGCCAGCTACCTGATTTTTAATCGTTTTGTGGATAAACAAGCGTAAAAGAGGCGTCGGTTTACTTTGTAAACCGACGTTTTTATTAGCGGATGGAAACTGTGGTGAGCTCGTTGGATACCAGTGTTTCTACGGTGTACTGCGCCAGGACAGAGTGCAGCAGGTACACATGGTGTTGAATACACAGGCTAATATGCCCCGGCTCAGCCCGAAGAAGGAAGGCTTCTTTTTCATTTAGTGCTTTACCTGAGATGGTCTTGGCATCGTGGCTGATATTATGGCCGGCACTGTGTTCGACAAAATGCAGAACGGATTGCTCGCAGTGGGCTTCGGTAAAGGTTGGGAACAGCGCCACCGGCATCCAGGTTTCTTCCAAGATAGATGGTTCACCGTTGATAATCCGCATCCGCTTGAAGTGATAGAGTGGGGTACCTTCTTCTAGGCGGAATTTTTGCGCCAGCAACTCATTTGCCTGAGTTTGGCTGAATTCCAGCACAATGTTTTTTAAGTCGGTATCTTTGTTGATCCGCTCAGAGATACTAGTCAGGTTATTGTCCTGGTAGAACTCGGGCGGATTGACGAAAATCCCCGATCCTTGGCGGGAGTGGACAAACGACTCTTGTTTTAGTTTTTCAATCGCCTTGCGCAGTGTCGGCCTGCTAACGCCGAACTGGCTAGAAAGCGCATGCTCACCATCCAGTTGGGACCAAGCCGGGTAGTTTCCCGCAACAATGTCAGCTTTGATAGCTTGGTAAACTTCTATGTACTTCATCTCTAGAGCGACTTCTTTATAACTAGCGTACCTTGTCCCTGCAGTAGCCTAACCTGTTAACACATATTTAGGGTTCTAGGGCAAAGTTCATGAATATGTATGACTGAAATATTACCAGAAAAGCCCTTCTCACCCCACTGCCATCGCCAAATTTTCTTACTGCATGATCAAGATCATCCTTTTTGATGGTCGACTTATATTTGTATTTACATATTTTAAGTGTGGGTTTATGTTTATCCCATAACGCCAAGAGGAGCCCTACCATGTCATCCAAAATCGAAAACAACCCAAGCCAAGTTGATGTCAACAAAAAGATCCCTTGTGAGAAGCCAGTGCTGACCCAGCTGGAAATTATGGAAGCCTATACTCAAGCGCATCAGGGAGAACAGGATATCTACCAACGCGAGGTGGGCTGTTTATCCCAGCTGTATCCAATTTTGTTCAGACAAATTGAAGCAGAGGATTGTGTTGTCGGTCGTGTGGATTCATTGCCGATTGGTTTTGGTAGCGTGACATCGGTAGGTGGGGTCGGCCACTACTGTAATTTCGACAAGCTTGAGGCGCTGAAGAATGAATTGCCGGCAGCGGTACACGGCCGAGTCGACGCCCTGCTTGATTACTGGCAGCAACATGACACCCGTTCGATTTATTATCGCCAGACCCTAACTGAGACGACGTTGGGCAAGTTTGTTGATGTTAACTATCCAGCGATTGCAACGGCTCGCCTTAGCGGCATGTACCTCGATTACAACAAACTGGTGGACTTGGGCCTTAACGGCATGCGTACCCTTATTGGCGACAAGCTAGCGTTAGCGCGCCAGCAGTCGGATACCAAGGCTGTGTCGCTGCACCAATCATTCCTTGGTTGCCTAGATATTGTCGAAGCGGTCATCAACAAGTACATTGAGCTGTGTGCCAAGGAACTCGAAGCAACGTCTGATCTCACACGCAAGCACCAACTGAGTGATTTGATTGATGCCCTAGCCGCGATTCGCAGCGAGAAGCCGCAGACTTTCTTGCAGGGTATTCAGCTAACTTGGCTGTACAGCCTGTGTGCCGGGGTCGTGAACTACGGCCGCATGGACGACTATCTTGGTGACTTGCTGGCGGCAGATCTTGAAGCCGAGCGTATTACCGAGCGCCAGGCAATTAACTATATCCGCTCTCACTACCGCTTGATTGAAGCGCGTAAGACAACAGTGAATGGCCGTGTAGTCATAGGTGGTTTAGGCCGCCGCAACCCGGAAACGGCCGATGTGTACTGCAAACTGTCGATTCAGGCGGTACGTGAAAATAAAGATACCGAGCCTCAGTTTACCTTGCGCATTTACAAGGGCATGAACCAAGACGTCTACAATGACGCGCTGGATGCCATTGGTGAAGGCCTGACCTACCCAATCTTGTACAACGATGATGTTAATGTCCCTGCGGTTATGAAGTCGATGCAAATCTCAGAGCAGGATGCCCAGCACTATGTCCCATTTGGGTGCGGCGAGTTTGTCCTGTCGGGCAAGAGTGTCGGTACACCGAATACCTGTATCAATATCCTCAAGATTCTGAACATTTCATTGACCGGTGGTACTGACTTTTGGGACGGCCAGGACAAGAGCGGAGGGACTGCTTTGCTGCAGCCTGGGCAGGTCAATAGCTTTGATGATGTGATGAATAACTACAAGGCGCTGCTGGATTTCTATATCGACCTGACAGCCAATGCCCAGTCTTTCTCTTATGGCGTCATGAACCAACAAGTGGGCTTCTTGTTTACCAGCATGCTGACTGACGATTGTATCGGTCGTAGCAAGGCGTTACTCGATGGTGGTGTTTACAAGCTGGGAGGCACCAATGAAACCTACGGCAATACCAATGCTTACGATTCACTGGCTGCTATCAAGAAAGTGATCTTCGAGGATAACAAATACAGTTATGCCGAACTGATCGAAGCACTGAAAGTCGATTTCGATGGCTATGACCGTATGAAATACGATCTTATCAATGCGCCGAAATTTGGTAACGATGACAGCTATGTCGATGAGATTGCGGTCGAGATGCATGAATATATCTGTAACGGTATTAAAGACTCTGCCGCCAAAGTGGGGATGGACAGTTACCTGGTGGTGATCATCAACAATCAGGTGAACACCGAGTGGGGCAGGGCGACGAGTGCTTCTGCCGATGGCCGCCATCGCGGGGTATACATGAGCAATGCCAACAACCCACAGAGCGGTGCCGATAAAAATGGCCCAACGGCGATGCTAAACTCGCTGGCGAAGTTGAAGGCGGATGTCCATGCCGGCTCGGTACAGAACATGAAGTTCAGCAAGAACATGTACCAAGACAAGCGGATGATTGTCGAAGCCCTGCTTGATGGCTACTTTGAGCAAGGCGGCCCTCAAATTATGGTGAGTGTTGTGGGCAAGGGGGAGCTAGAAGATGCATACCACAACCCAGAGAAGTATCCGAACTTGGTGGTTCGTGTCGGTGGCTTCAGTGCCCGCTTCGTTAACCTAGACCGTGATGTTCAGCTGGAAATCCTTAACCGGACATTGAACGACTAATTTCAACCGGGCTGCTGATGGCAGCCCTTTCTTCTCTTTTCTCTTTCTTCGAAACGAACAGGTATAGCCATGCAAGGTATTGTCTTCGATATTCAGAAGTTCAGCGTCAATGATGGCCCCGGTGTCCGTACTGCTGTTTTTCTTAAGGGATGCCAGATGAAATGTGTCTGGTGTCATAACCCGGAGTCACTGAGTGTCAGGAAACAGCTGTCTTTCTCACAGCAGAAATGCGTTGGTTGCCGTGCTTGCGAGCAGGTGTGCCCGAAGGGGGTACATACCTTTGATGTCGCCGAAGGGGAGCATCTGGTTGATTTTGACAATTGTGATGCCTGCGGCCTGTGTGTCGATGCCTGTATGCATGATGCGCTTAAAATCTACGGGAAAGAGATGACGGTTAACCAAGTTTTTGCTGAGGTGATCAAAGACAAGGTCTATTTTGACAAGTCAGGAGGCGGCTTGACCCTCTCTGGCGGTGAGGCGCTCAAGCAATTTGATTTTTCTTTGGCTCTCGCCAAGAAGTGTAAGGAAAACGGCCTGCATGTCTGTATCGAAACTAACGGTGCATCAAAGCCTGAGCATTACCGGGCGATAGCGCCCTATGTTGACCTGTTTTTGTTTGACTACAAGGCAACTGGAGACAAAACCCATAAAGCCCTGACGGGGCTGTCTAGGCGATTGGTGGATGAAAACCTCAAGTTGCTTGAACGGATCAATGCTGCGGTGATCATGCGCTGCCCGATCATCCCCGGCTATAACCTTTCAGATCAGCATTTAGAGGCTATCGCAAGGCTGGCGAAAACAATGGACAATATCCAGAAAGTCGAGCTGTTGCCCTACCATAATTTCGGCAAAGGCAAGGCAGCAGAAATCGGACGGGAGTATGATGTTGAGGCTGATATACCCGCCGATGAGGATGTTCAAAACTGGCTGGCAAAAGTGCGAAGCTACGGTGAAGTCAACGTAAGTTTGAGCTAAAGCGTTCTAAGACTTACCAAGGTATGGGTCAAGAAATTGGCTCACTTGCGCTTGGCATAGCCCCAATTCAACCGTTACACCGGCTTGCTCGAGGATCGCTATTCCCTTGCCGCAGTTTCTTGGGTCGGGGTCGAGCATGGCTACCACAACATGCTTGATCCCGGATTTGACCAGTGTCTTGGCGCAAGCGGGTGTCCGGCCGATAAACGAGCATGGCTCTAGCGTGACATAGGCACTGACCCCTTCCAGGCTGCCTGAATAGGCATTCAACGCTTCGACTTCGGCATGGTTACCCCCAATCTTCTGGGTATGGCCTTCGGCGACAATTTGGTTGTCTTTGACCAGTACACAGCCAACCGGTGGGTTTGGCTGGCAGTCTGGCAAAGCTTGCTGTGATAATTCCAAGGCGCGAAGCATAAACTTCTCAGGTATTTACTCTATATCTCTAAAACGGGTAGAAGACGGGTATATTACCATCATCGAAAAGGGGGGCGAGAGATCATCCAAATTGCTCTAACAGTTCACCAATGACAGGCAAGATAGAGAGTACCAATAAACCGGACATGGATAAATTAAACCATTTACGGTGGGTCTCATTGTTCAAGTATCGCTTGAGCCATGAACCGAAATATAGCCAGATCCCCACACTGGGAAAGGAAATAATCAAAAATGTACTGGCTAAAATCAGCGTCTGGGTGGTGAATTCACTGCCTGAAACAGTAAATGCAGCAATAGCTCCAGTTGCAACTACCCAAGCCTTGGCATTGACCCATTGAAATAAAGCGCCGTTGAGGAAAGTCAGTGGTTCAGATTGTTCTTTTGCTCCAAAACCGTCTTTTGAGCTTGAAATCAACCATGCCAAATAGAACAAATACAACACGCCTGAAATTTTGATGATGGTGTGTAGGCGCGGGAAAAGCTCGAAAATCTGGCCGAAGCCAAAACCGACAAGTAGCAACATGAAAGAGAAGCCAACGCATATTCCGCATAATACAGGCAGGCTCTTTTTGATGCCAAAATTAAGCCCTGAGGTCATCACTAGAATGTTATTGGGGCCTGGCGTTGCGGATGATACCACCGCAAACAATATCAATGAGAATATGTAGTCCATTACATTTCCATGGTTGATTATTTGATTCGGGTAGACAGCATTGCCCTTATTTATATATTGGCTATTGAATATATGTATTTAATGACATTGTCTCTACGGGATACTGGTCTCGATATTTAATTGCCCTTCCAGCCCAGCTTCGCGGTGGATGCTCAGGGTCTTAAATTCCTCTGAAGAGGTCATATCGAGTAGGGCTTGCCTAGAAGGGTATTTTACAATGACAAAGGCATCCCATAGTTCATCTACTTCGCCTATTATCAATCCGGTTATATCCGAATAGAAAACGACTTCAGCACCGTATTTATCCAATACCTCCAGCATAGGCTTGCCATAGAGTTCATAAGCCTCTTTACCGGTTAAAGTCGTTTCTCGGCCATCGGGGTAAATGGCTTTTTCCTTGAAGCGGAATAAATTAAGCAGGTGAATTTCGCCACTGTCTGGATCATTGTTGAGTCTCTCCATCTGTGAGTCAGATGGATATAGCTGATTTAGAACTTCCATATTCTCTCCAAGTCACTAGCGCTAGTTCACTTGCTGGTATTTTCTTACTTGCGAAATCTTAATATGAAGAGATGTTAATTAAAGGTAAAGTGTATTTTTGAATAATGGCGATCTTTTTCGAAAAATAGAATATTTATATATAGATTATGACTGCTTTGCGAGGTCAATGAGAAGTACTTCAAGCATACGTCAGTGAGCCAATCATCTATCCTTACCCTGATATTGTTCAAATGGGGAGTGATGATGAAATCGGTATTATATGCACTTATATTTTCATTTTTGTCTTTTCCTGCCTTTGCTGAGCAACATGGCAAGAAAAAACCATCGTTTGATGACCTTGATACCAATGGTGACGGGGTTTTATCGAGAGACGAGGTAAAAGGCCCCTTGGCGGATCATTTCGATACCATTGATGCCGATGGTGACGGTGTGATCACTAAAGCCGAAATGCCAGAAAAGCCCCCTATAAAGAAGAGCTACTAGGCTTAAGTTCATGATCTTAATCGATGTATAACAGCGCCTGATGCAGGCGCTGTTGATTTTGTTATATCCCTTCTAACGCTTCCAATGATTCAGGTAATATCTGGCCGCCATCAACCACTAGGGTTTGCCCGGTGATATAGCCTGCTTCGTCGGAGGCAAAGAACAGAGCCGTATTGCCGATATCTTCGACATTCCCCAAGCGGTTCAGCGGGATAGATGCCGCCATGGTATCTAAGTAGTCCTGACCGAGATTTTGTAACCCTTCGGTGTAGATATTTCCTGGCATGACGGCATTTATCGTAATACCAGCGCGAGCCAGTTCAATGGCTGCAGTTTTGACAAAGCCCAATTGACCCGCCTTAGAAGCGCCATAGTGGGACCAGCCCGGAAAACCTGTAACAGGGCCGGTAATGGATGAAGTAACGATGATCCGGCCCTTGCCTTGCTCTCTCATAAATGGCGTAACCGCTTTGACGCTGAGGAACAGGCTCTTTAGGTTAGTGTCCATCACCTGATCCCAATTCTCCGGATCCATCTCGCTAAGGCTGGCTTGCGGGAAAATCCCTGCATTGGCACACAGCACATCGATACGGCCGTATTTTTCTCTGACAAATTCAGCCATTTTCTGCATTTCCTGCCAGTTGCTGACATCTGCCAAGAAGTATTCAGCGTTGAATCCTTGTTGATGAAATTCAGCAATGGCCTGTTGGGCGGACTCTTCACCACGGGCAACGATAATCACATTAGCACCTTGGCGTGCGAATACGCGTGCGATGCCTTTACCGATTCCTTTGCTTCCCCCAGTGACGATTACCGTTTGGCCTTTGATTGAGCTGAGCATGATGAACCTTCTCCAATTATCTGATTGTTTAGTGAAAGGAGCATCATAATGTGCGGAAGGTATAACTTATTGGTCTTAATTGTAAGTTTTTTTATACATTGAGCGCGATGCCAATTATTTGCAAACACATTGCAAGCGGGTAGGGGCACACAGGTTATGATTCGTTACAAATTCACTGTCGGTTAACCGTCACATCATGTGCATTTTTCAAGGATAAATTGCAAGGTGCAATTTTGCGTAAAATACGCATTGATAACATTGGAATAGGTTTTGTCATTTTAACGGCGGGATGATCGTTAGCGGTTACAGCAGGGAGGCAAATGGTACAGAGAGAAGCAAAGGTAGATGAAACAAACACTGCAACAGATTTATGGCCTATCTGATGATCTTACAGCACAGCTGATACAGGCTGGAACGTTCAGGACCCTGCAGCGAGGGAAGTATCTTGGATTTCAAAATGAGCATCCCGAGGCGCTTTATTTGCCCATAGATGGGATTATAGCTCTGCAAGCCCCCTTTGAGTTAAAAGACGACTACTTCTACGCGGTCTTCTCTGCTGGGATCCTAGTGAATGACATGTACCTGATGAACCCCCAGCCTCGGCTTGAATCTCTGAAAGCGTTAACGGATGTCACCGTACTGTCGATCCCTATATCTCGGGCCAGGGAGCTGTTAAGCAAATCCGTGGTTTTCTCTCAATTTGTGCTTAAGTCGATTTCCCTCAAACTCTATACCGTGATCAGTATTAACTACATCCAGTCGGAGAAGAACCCGGAACAAAAAATCCTTAAGTGTCTTCAGCATCTGGCAAATTTAAATCCGGATAATCGGATCTATTTGAATTACCGGCATATTGCGTCTCTGATGGTGATTTCACGGAACACGGTGGCGAAGGTGGTCAAGGAGCTCCAGAGAAAAGGGGGGCTGCTGGTGGAAAAGAACTGTATCTCTTTTTCGGCAGAACACGGGCACAGCCTGGTAGCGAGTTGCTCTTTGCATTAAGCGGGACAGTATTGTTTGTTACTATCGGTATAAGGTTGCGATTATGAGTTGGGCAATGTGTCATGCAGCATGAGAACAGAGCGGAATTAGAGCATTTCACTTCGATGCTTTCCGAGCAGAGCTATCCGCACTTGTACCAAGCATTTATGAAAAATGCGGTCGCAAAACGCTTCGAGGCTGATGAGATCATTGTCTTCCAGGAAGAAACAACTCAGCGTTTGGGATACTTGGCGTCCGGTGATGCCGAGGTCCATATTACGTCTTTGGAAGGTGATACGATTATTGCCGAGCGATTTAGCCCTGGCAGTTTGCTCAATGGCCCTCGATATCTCGATGGAAAGGCCTCGCCTGTTGATGTGATAGCGATTCAGCCATGTACTGTACTCTTCTTGCCATATCGTATGTTGCGAAGTGATCCGGTATTAGATGCCGAAACCTTGAGGTTGGTAGCTCACTCCGCGGCAGCTTTGTTTAGGTTGGCTGAAAAAGCGTACAGGGCCGCGATGCTTCTTCCTTTGAAAGAAAGAATTGTCCATCGATTGTTTTTATTAAAAGATGAAAACAATAATATTGACATCACAGCTGAAAAAATGGCTCATTATTTGGGTGTCAGTAAATATAAAATACACCGATCATTGAATGAGTTGGAAAAAGAAAAAAGGATTGTGAATACTTATGGCTCTGTGACATTAGTTGAATCAGAACTTAACGAGTAATTAATTTTTATTTTATTTTGTTTTGGTCTTGATGAATAAGGACAATATTATTGTCGAACGCTTCCTGCATTGAAATATTGCCTTCTATGATAGCCTGTAGACCGACATGGGTTGGCATAATCCTCTGGCGGATTGATATCGACCTCGAGTTTCCCTTCGTTGCTAATACCGTAACTTGACCATAGTGGCACGTCTGCCAGCAGGATGTAAACATTATTAACACCTTGTTTTTCAAGTTTTCTTGAGAACAGGTTTAACCACCAAGATGCCCTTTGGAAGGCGGGTATTCCTTCTAATGTGACCACGGGGTTGATAAGCCCAGTTTGCTCGGCATACATGCCTGCTAGTACCGATTGCATCGTACCGGGAAGAACCGGACTGTTATCATCATACTCCATGCTCATATGAAATGGGCATGAGAAAGCGATACTTGAAAATAATAGCACGGCTAAGAATATTGATAGTTTACTTTTTATCATCGTTTACTTTCATTATCACTAATAAATGTTTTAGTGAAATGTATCACTAAATATCAGAATGGAAATTTTACTTTGTAATATTGAAAAGGAATCCTGTTGATATGCTTTTGGTGAATTAACTTATTTCGATAAAGCAAAGGTAAGACTATGTTTAAACTTACTTGTGTTGCAGCACTTGTTGCAGCCGTATCTTCCGCATCGGTATTTGCCAGCAGCTCTCTGTCTGTTGATCAAAACAGTGTTGTTAGCCCGACTGGCGCCATTGTTGCTGAAAGCTTGAACAATAAAGATCAGCAATATACCGAAGGTGCTTACGAAGTTAAGCCTGGAGTGTGGTCGGTGACTGGCCTTGGTATGGATAATATCAATGTGATCGAGGGCGAGAAAGGCATTATCGTCATTGATGGTGGTATCAGCCGTGATTACGCGAAAAAGCTATGTCGATGCTGCCGCCAGAAGTAGCGAACAAGCCTGTTACAGCCATTATTTATACCCACTGGCACTATATCTTCGGAGCGGGCGAGTGGAATGTGAGCGATGATACGGTTGTGGTTGCCCACCAAAACCACCAGAGAGAGCTGACGGCATCGACCGATGTGACATCGCCAACAGCGCCTGCCCGTATGGTTCGAGGCCAGGTTCAACTGGGTACCTTCTTGCCAAAAGAGGGCGAAGACTCACCGTCGGTGACGGGTCTGGTCAATGTGGATCTCTCTGATATTTCAGGCTATATGGCGCCAACCAAGCTGGTGGAAGACGCAGAAACGACCTTTGAGCTCGATGGGGTGACGTTTGTTACCCATGCCGGTCATTCAGATACCCTAGATGGTTTGAGCATTTACCTGCCAGAACAGAAAGTCAGCATCGATAATACCTACTGGGCACATGGCTTGTTCAACTTCTCTACCTTGCGCGGCGACCGCTGGCGTGACACCGAACTGCTGCGTGAGGCAACTCAGTGGCTGCTGGAGCAGGATATCGATGTCAGTATCAAAGTGCATGGCAAGCCGGTATCTGGTGAGGTATTCAAAGAGCAGCTGACGGCACAGATGCAGTCTATCGACTACCTGATCACCGAGACGGAAAAAGCCATTGGCCAAGGTATGGCACCGGATGAAATTCAGTACAACGTGACCTTCCCTGAAGAGTTGGCGAACTCTCCGCACTTGCATCAGAACTATGGCGAATGGAGCTTCCATGCCCGACGTTACTACAACCAGTCGATGCACTGGTTCGGTAATGACTCCATTGATTTGCACCCATTGGAGCGCAACGATGAAGCGCGTCGCATGGTGAAGGTGATGGGCGGTGTGGATAAGGTGATTGCGCAGGCCAAAGAAGCCCATCAGGATGGCGAGTACCAATGGTCAGCACAGTTGGCGACATAAAACAAACAATGTCGCGCTGACTTTTGCCGCCATGTGGTTGCGGCCATGGAGCAGAACACCGGTGAGGTGCTCAACCCTGACTACCGGGTGGAAATCCATGACCTGATGACAGAAGATGCTGAGGTGTGCCGCTTTGTTCATAAGATTGAGAAAAAGTAAATATTGCTAATCTATCAAAAACCTCGCCAATGCGAGGTTTTTATTTTTATAACTCAAACTTCAAACGTATAGCGCAATGAGCGCTTCTCGAACCCTTGCTTGGCATAAAACTCTTGGGCTTGGTAGCGGCTTAATGAAGTGGTGACTTCCAATAATTGGCAGCCATGCTGCTTGGTATGGTTTTTTGCTACTTCAATAAGCGTTGAGCCAATGCCCTTGCCGCGTTTATCTTTTTCTGCCACAAGTGCGGTGATACGGCAAATCTGCTCGCCGGTGGGAAAATACGGAAAGGTGATCAAAGAAATAAGCCCGAGCAATCCGTCTTCGCAACCGAAAACCATTGTTGTTTGCCTGTTGTCGTCCAGCATTGACTCGATAATTGCGGGTGAGGCTTGATAGCCAAGCTGAGTCAGCAAAATGCCAATGGCTGGGGCATCGTCCTTTTTGGCTTGTCGGATCATATCAATTCCCATTTAAGTATGACGATCCCAGCCTAGCAGCCCGATATGACAAGTTTGTGGAGTGATAACTCAGAGGGGGGAAATAGGGGAGAATTAAGAACTGTATATATCCAAGCGGCTTAGGGTGCCAATTGGATATATACAGTGCAGGTAAGAGCGTGAATTAAGCCACTTCGCTTGGCAAGCGGTGTTTCTCTTCCTTCAGTAGGAACTGAGACGCTGAACGGGCCTTGTCGGCATTGCCTGCCATAATGGCATCGTAGATAGCACGGTGCTCATTGATACATACGCCGCCGTCTTTAGACGAGTGGTGGATGAAGCTCATGAAGATAGTTGCCATCACATTACCGAAAGGCAAGTAGAAGTCGTTACCTGTTGAGAAGAAAATCAAACGGTGGAAGTGCATATCCACTTCAGCCCAACGCTCTTGGTCAAAGTCGTCGGCAATTTCGCACATCTGCTGGAAGGTCTCAGATAGCTCGATACGTTGATCTGCTGTGGCATTACGAGCGGCTAGTGCACAGGCTTCTGGTTCGATAGCTTTACGCAGGCCAAGGAACTGATGGTAGAAGACTTCGGCGTTTTGCAAACCTTCCATCCACTCAAGAAGTTGAGGATCTAGGAAATTCCAGTTAAGGCGGTCAACAACCTTGGTACCGATTTTCGGTTTTGATTCAAGCAGGCCTTTTGACGTCAGAAGCTTAACAGCTTCACGTAGGGCGGTACGGCTGATGCCAAATTGTTCACAGAGCGTCATTTCGCCAGGGATCACTTGGCCTTGAGCGAGCTGGCCAGAGAGAATGCGACGGGCGATTTCGCGGGCGACCTGCACATGCAGGCTGCGTTTGGATCCCGCAATCGCGGTAAAACTAGAAGACATGTTAATCCTTGGTTCAATAACAATATGTATGACTATATGACTACAGTATACTGGATTTAGACTTGTTGCTTGAGAAGTTTTGAATTTTTCAGGCAAAAAAGCCGACTTTCGTCGGCTTTTTATGGTAATAAACTTTGCCGCTAGGGGCAATTTTTAGCTAAAAAAACAGTCTATCTGTAGCCGATATTCTAGAGGCGAACCATTAGAAGCTGTAAGTAATACCTACACGGCTACGTAGCTCACGGGTATCGTTGTTGTTACCGCTAGCATCTGTTCTGTTGAAGTTAACGTCACCAAACTCAACATATGGGCTCCAAGCGCCTGGGCGGTAGCGGATGCTAATATTATTCTCGTAGTTGGTGTCTTTACCGTCGAAAAGCTCGTAACCTTCTGCTTTGTAGTAGTTCATTTCAAGGCCGAACTGCCAGTCATTGATTTTATAGCCAACGTTACCTGTTACACGGTGGCGCTTATCAGTGCTTTGGCCATCGCTGTAAGTTTTGAAGTCATGACGGTAACGACCGCTCAAAGTAAGGCCTTCTACATTATCGAATGCATAAGTCAAACGCACCTGTGGTTTATAGGTCATACCGCTGCTGCGGCCTTCAATTGGCATGCCTGGCTGAAGGGTCCAGTTGTCGTTTAGACGGAAACGGTATCCCCAGTCAAATTCCCAACCATTGTTTTGCAGATCTTCCATGAACTTGCCATCTGCACCTTTAAATTTCAGTTCACCACTGAAGTAAAAATCACCAATGCTTTCATTGATCTTTACACGGCTAGAGTGCTGTTCAGATTTACCGCGGTATTCGTGACGGAAGTCGATAGAAGCAGCGCTAACTTGGCCTGCGATAAGTGCTGAACCAATAAGCAGCATCAGGGGAGAGTGTTTAAACATAGTGTTATTCCTGAATTGTGTAGGGCGTTCTTAATAAAGTAATACAATAGTATTGTTTTGATTTTTGCCGTCAATCAGGGGTAAACGCTAATTGTGATCCTGATCTATGGTGACCATGATCACAGTTAAATTGTAAATGGTATTGGATTCAGTGGTTTAGTTGTTTTTTGAGAAGTTCTTTTTATATTTTTTCATTGGTCATAAACGTGAAATCGATCAAAAAAGTATGACATTTTGATTTCAGTCAATATTTTGTTTTACTGTATTTGTTGTTTATGTGTATTTTAAGATATTGTTTTTATTGGTTTTTATGCTCTTGTGTTACTTTTATCCTAAAATAATCGTGATCGTTATCGCGATTAAAGAATATTGTAGTACAAGAAAGTTGGCGGAGTTTTTATAGTATAAGCAAATTACTACTCAAAAGGACTTCCACGATGGATCTTAATACCATGATCGTCGGCATCTACTTTTTGTTCCTAATAGCAATTGGTTGGATGTTCCGGACATTTACCAACACCACCAGTGATTACTTCCGAGGGGGAGGTAGCATGCTTTGGTGGATGGTAGGTGCTTCAGCATTTATGACCCAGTTCAGTGCTTGGACGTTTACGGGGGCTGCCGGTAAAGCGTATGACGACGGCTTTGCTGTTGCGATCATCTTCTTGGCTAATGCCTTCGGTTATCTGATGAACTACCTGTACTTCGCACCGAAGTTCCGTCAGATGCGTGTGGTTACCGTAATAGAAGCGATTCGCCTTCGTTTTGGTAAGCACAATGAGCAGGTGTTTACCTGGTCTGGTATGCCTAACAGTGTTATCACGGCGGGTATCTGGCTAAATGGTCTGGCGATCATTGCATCAGGTATCTTTGGCTTTGATATGACGATGACCATTATCCTGACCGGTCTGGTGGTATTGGTGATGTCGGTAACAGGAGGCTCTTGGGCGGTTATTGCCTCTGACTTCATGCAGATGGTTATCATCATGGCGGTAACGGTGACCTGTACTATCGTTGCTGTTGTTCAAGGCGGCGGTGTGGGCGAAATCGTCAACAACTTCCCACTTGAAGAAGGCGCATCTTTCATTTCGGGTAACAACCTTAACTACCTAAGCATCTTTGGTATCTGGGCATTCTTCCTTTTCTTCAAGCAGTTCAGTATCACCAACAACATGCTGAATTCATACCGTTACCTAGCGGCCAAAGACTCTAAGAACGCGAAAAAAGCAGCGCTTCTTGCTTGTATCCTGATGACCATGGGCCCACTAATCTGGTTCATGCCTTCTTGGTTCATTGCAGGTCAAGGTGTTGATCTTGCGGCGCAATACCCAGATGCAGGCTCTAAAGCCGGTGACTTTGCCTACCTATACTTCGTTCAGGAATACATGCCAGCAGGTATGGTGGGTCTTCTGATCTCTGCGATGTTCGCCGCCACCATGTCTTCAATGGACTCTGGTCTGAACCGTAACTCAGGTATCTTCGTTAAGAACTTCTACCAGCCAATCTTGCGTCCTAACGCACCTGAGAAAGAGCTAGTGGTGGTATCTAAGCTGACATCGACCTTCTTCGGTATCGCAATCATCCTGGTTGCCCTGTTCATCAACTCGCTGAAAGGCCTGAGCCTGTTTGACACCATGATGTATGTCGGTGCACTGATTGGCTTCCCGATGACTATCCCGGCATTCTGTGGCTTCTTTATCAAGAAAACACCGGACTGGGCTGGCTGGGGTACGCTGGTTGTCGGTGGTATCGTGTCTTACTTCGTTGGTTTCGTTATTACCGCAGACATGGTTCAGAACTGGTTCGACCTTGAGCCGCTAACTGGCCGTGAATGGTCTGACTTGAAAGTGGCCATCGGCCTGATTGGTCACCTGATTTTCACTGCAGGCTTCTTTATCCTGTCGACCGTGTTCTACAAGCCGCTATCTGAAGAGCGCCAGAAAGACGTTGACCGCTTCTTCAACAACCTGGCAACGCCATTGGTTTCTGAATCAACAGAGCAGAAGAAGCTGGATAACAAACAGCGCCGTATGCTTGGTTCTCTGATTGCTACTGCTGGTGTGGGTGTGATGGCAATGTTCGCTCTACCTAACCCATTCTGGGGCCGAATGATCTTCGTTCTGTGTGGTGCGATTGTCCTTGGTGTGGGCTTGCTACTAGTCAAAGCGGTTGACGGCAAAGTGGAAGAAAACGCCGAACTGGCTACCGAGCAAGACTAATAAGCGGGACGAGTACCTGCTGTATCCAAAACTGTAAATCCTCTCCGTGAAACATCCGGGCGGCGATTCTGCCGCCCGGAATAAGGAAAATAGAATGAAAAAACACACGCCTATCGCACTGGCTCTGCTAGCTGCGCTGTCTTTCAACGCCCATGCGACGTCACCAACGCCGGTACAGTTGCCAGAGACTGCAGTTGAGCAATCCATTGCTGATGTATCACTGCAATCATTGACTGCCGAGCAGTTGGTAGCAGCCCAAAGCCGTGATGTTGCGGATATCACCAAGGTAGAAGCAGCCAATGAAGCTGCCGTTGAAGCGTTGAAACAACAGCTTGAAAATGCCAAGCCGGGTGAGGTGATCAGTATTGCCCCTGGCCGTTATGCCAACCTAGGTGTGGTTGAATTGACAGCCGACGACATTACAGTCAAAGCTGAACAGCCGGGAACAGTGCTGCTGACCGGTTTGGTGCAGCTGGTCGTCAAAGGCGATGACATTACCCTAGATAGCCTGGTGTTTACCGAAGGTGGCCCGGCAGAGCGCTTTGGTGGCGTGCGTCTGGAAGGTATGCGCAATACCCTGCAGAACTCAACCTTCTACTACTTTAACGATGATTACGAGTACGAGCCTGACGAGCGTCGTAGTGAGTACCCACGTTACTTGTGGGTATCGCTATGGGGCAAGGATGGTAAGGTGATCAACAACCGTTTCGAGGGTAAGCACAAGCGCGGCACCTTGATCGGTATTCAGAAGAATATTGACGATAAGGCGGATAACCACCTGATCGAAGGCAATATTTTCTACTCGCAGAAGAAGAACCAGTATAACGAGTTGGCGATTGAAAAAGCCATCCGCTACAACGGCAACAGCTGGGAAGCGATCCGTATCGGTGACTCGAAGAGCAGCCAGTGGCCGTCACGCACCCAGTTTGTCAATAACCTGCTGGTGGACTCTGACGGTGAGCGCGAGCTGATCTCGATTAAATCTGGCGAGAACCGTATCGCGGGCAACACCATCTTCGAAAGTGCGTCGATGATCTCCCTGCGTCACGGTAAAGCCAACGTGGTGGAAAACAACGTGATCATCGGCAACAACAAGCAAGATACTGGTGGTATCCGTATCTACGATGAAGACCATGTGGTTCGCAACAACTACCTAGTTGGCCTGCGCGGCTCGGGTGGCCAGATCGCCGGTAATGCCGATGTTCGCGGCGGTGTGGTGATCAACACCGGTATCATCGATGTGAAGAACAACGAACAGCTTGACCAGGAAGTGAAGGGCAAAGAGCTCAACAAGCAGTGGACGCCGAAGAATGTCACAGTGGAAAACAACACCATGGTAGACGTGGAGTTCGGCATGGTTCACGGCAACCAGGGCCACCGTGTCAGCCTGTTTGATAACAGCCAGGTAGAGGCTATTTTCACCGGCGATCATATTACTTTCAGCAGCAACGTGGTGTTCAACCTCGAGGAAACATTGCAGGCACTGCGTGCTGATCCTGCCACACCGCTAACAAGCCCAACTTACAGTGACGAGATCTACTTCGGTCAGGTTCATGGTATCGAGGGTGTGCCAGCGGGTGTATCCCAGCAGAAACCAAGCTACACCAAGGTGGGTGACTTCTACCAGTTCGCTGAAGGCGGTGCCGATGTATCGAAACTTCACGTGCTGACTGCTGATGAAATCGGCCCTAGCTACCGTTTGCACGTAGCACCGAAGAGCTAATTTTCTAGTTTGACGTTTTGTTAATTGTCGTAATTTGCCCGGGCACCTTCCAAGGTGTCCGGGCTTTTTTGTTGCGTTCAACCTCAAGCCGAAAAGTACAAGTGATTGGATTTTCTGTCTATGTCGCTTTGGCTGGGGGTGGGTAACAATGAATACACACAAACCTACAACATCCAATATCAATACCAGCTCTAGGAAGGAACGAACTATGCCTATTCAACAACAGTTTCGCGATGCCATGTCTAACCTTGCCGCAGCCGTCAATGTGGTGACATCAGGAGGGGAGGCAGGCACTGTTGGCCTGACTGCGACAGCCGTCTGTTCGGTGACCGATAGCCCTGCCACGGTATTGGTGTGCGTAAACCGCAACAGTGCTTCCAACCAGATCTTCAAGGACAATGGCCGTATCTGCGTGAATGTATGTGCTGCCGAACATAAAGACATGTCGATGCATTTTGCTGGGATGACAGGCATGGCAATGGAAGACCGATTCCAGCTACCGGGTTGGGAATTCAACCAGCATGGTGTGCCGGTACTGACTGATTCACTGGCGACGCTGGAAGGTAAGATCGCCTCTGTGAGCGAAGTAGGTACTCACAGCGTGTTCTTTGTTGAAGTTGAATCCATTACCACCGCCGAGAGCGATGCGCTGGTGTACTTCTCGCGTGAGTTCAAAGCTGTCGAAGCAACAAGGAAGATGCCGGAAGTGGCTTAAAAATACCAGTGCAAGCAACATATTAAACAGCTATCAGGCCGCAAACTCTTGTCGCAACGAGTTTGGCGGCCTGTTGTCGATTAGAACTTCAAGCCAACCGTAACTGCGATTTGGTCAGGTTCGTAGCGGTAAGGTCCCACATCAAATTTCATGACTTCGTTGGAGACATTGATATAAAACATGTCTGCTGTCAGACGCACGCCGAAACCGTAATAGGTGTTGGTGTCGGTATAACTCGAGTGGTAGCAGTACTTTCTCTCACACCAGTTATGGTCTTCGGTCGTGCGGTGAAAACCTAGCGAGAAATAGGGCTTGAGAGACACGCTAGGGCTTAGTGGGAACGCATAGCCTAAGTCAGCCCCCAGTTTGATGGTGCTATAGTCCACTGATCCGTATTTGTAGTCGTAGCCCGACTCTTCATAGGAAAGGTTGAATCCAACGATACGGTTGAAATCATACCCGCCCTCCAACTTGAAACCAGTATCGGTATCAATGTAGCGGTCAGACAGATAAGAGATCCCCAAACCAACACGCGGCCCCTGATAAGCGTTAGGACCGCCATGATGGTAATGATGATGGGTGTGGTGCTGATTGGCGCTAGCGACCATCGGAGCTGTAGTTAGCAGGGTTAAGGCTGCGGTTGCGAGTAACTTTTTCATTATCTGCCTTACTGTGGAAATAGGAAGCGGGCAGATTATGGCGATCAAGCTTAGGGTTGTAATTAGTAAGTCAGGTGAAATAACAGAAAGCTGACAAAAATGGATCTTTTCGAAGCATTTGACTGCTAATTCGCGATAGATGTAAGCAATTGTTTCGATCTTTATTGATGGGAGCTCTGCTTTCCTGTGATGCATGTGGTGTTCAATGGGCAGGAAATGCACCTAGGGGTTTTATTGCAGAACTGCTGGCCGTGTTCAACCATGAGCCCGTGGTAAAAGGCATAGCGCTGGGTATTGGCAGGAATGGCTTGCTCGACCATAAGCCTGAACTTTTCATAATTTGGGGGGACATCCAACCCGTTGCGCTCGAAGATCCGCCGGGCATAGGCGTCGATAACAAAAGAGGGTTTGCCGATGGCATACACCAAGATGGCATCAGCGGTTTCTCCACCCACGCCCTTTATGGCTAACAATTCCTTTCTTAGGGCTGGAAGTTCAATCGCTCTAGCTTGTTCTATGTCGTACTTATAGCCTTTGAACCATTCCGTTAGCGCTTTGAGTTTGATGGCTTTTTGATTGAAATACCCGCTAGGCCTGATTTTTTGAGCCAGTTCGTCAAGTGGTAATAGCTCGATAAGGTGCGGGTTATTGGCAGCTTCACCGAGATTCTTCAGTGCCTTATCGGCATTTCTCCAATTGGTATTCTGGACGAGGATGGTGCCTAGCATGGTTTGGTATGGTGGTGTATCCGGCCACCAGTCGAAGTAACCATAATGGCTTTCAAGCGTGCTGAAAACGGCTTGTATCAGATGTAACTGGCTTGAGGTACCTTTCGATATAGTATCCATTGTTTGTATTTCTGCTCTGCTTGATCCCCGCACACAGCGTAGTTTATTCACAAGGCTTTGTCATAAGGCTCCAGCTCGTTATGGTGAGTTTGCGTAGAGTGCGCGACCGCGAGCCCCGAACAAGAGACCACAGTATTTCTTCCTTGTTGCTTGGCCTGATATAGGGCTTGATCTGCCCTTGAGACGAGTTGCTCCCAGCTTTCACCGTCTTGAAGGCAAGCGACACCAAAACTTGAGGTTAATACAAGGCTGTCAATTACCTCACATTCACAGATATTAGCCCTCAGTAAGTTGGCAAGGTTTCTGGCATCTTCAACGCTAGTTTCGGGGAGTAAAATCAATATTTCATCCCCACCAAACCGATAGGCCGAATAGGCGTTTTGAGTTTGCGCGCTGATGATTTGAGCGACCCGTTTTATCGCTTCGTCTCCTGCCAAATGACCATACTTGTCATTAATCATTTTGAAGTTGTCAATATCTGTCATGATGATACTGAGTGGCTGCACTTTACGCCTGCTTGCCATTAATTTGGGTAGCTTCCCCTCTAAGGCATGGCGATTGTAGAGCTGTGTTAGTGGATCTCGGCGCGAAAGCTCCCGGATAGAATTGATCAAGCGGGCGTTGATCATCCACATCATGCTGAAGCTCAGCGCAACCACTAGAATAATACTGAACAAGAAAGTGAGCTGGTGGATAACTCCTGCATACATGAAGCTATGTAACTCTCCAGAATATAACGTCCAAATGACCCTTAACGCCATAAATGAGCCATAGAGGAATAAAGAAGTCGACATCATCCAAACTGCGATCTTCAAGTCTTTATTTGTTCCTTTTATCGTTGCGATAGCTGATATGAATGTGGTGATGGCCAGGAAAACACTGATAACCATAACCCTTGCCTTGATTGACGGCGAAACGTGGGTGAAGTAATAAAATAGCGAGATAGAGAGCGGGATGCAGGAATAGGTAAAATAAGTAAATTTCAGCGAACCCTTTCTGAAAATACATAAACTATGCAGAACCAACTGAAAGCCTAACATAATCACAGTATTAGCAAGGACAATGCTAAACCAGTCTGGTGTTGTTCCTCTCATGCCGAGGAAGAATGGACCGACACCAATAAACAAAAGAGATAATGCAAATAGCTCTAGTCCCGGTATTTCTTTTTGGGATCGCCGATAGAGAAGAAAGCCAACACTGTAGATACAAGAAAACAGAATGATAATAAAGTTGAGCGTTCTTATATCGAGAGTAAAAAAGTCCATGTTCACTAACCACTCTTTGTAAGGCAACAAAGTAGCTGGGAGCCATATCCCACTTTTTAGGTAATTGGATCATAGAGTACTGTTAATATTATTCTCAATAACACGGTGTAAAGTGAGAATGTAATCACATTACATTGCTTTTACCCAAGTAACGGTAAGTTACTTGGGTATATTTTGAATAATAATGGTATCAGGAGAATAAATCGCTGTAGTTGAGCCCGGCATATTAACGCCAAGTATAATTACTGCTCTTTGGTATCTATCAAAGCATTAAGCAAGGAAGAAAGCTGGCGGTACTTCTCTTCGCCGAGTTTGGCCTTAAGCTGAATGTACTGGGCTTCGATTAGCGGGCGCAGATCATCGACCAGTGCTTTTGCTTTTTGCGTGAGGTGGATAAAGTACTTGCGGCCGTCATTGGCTGATTTCTTGCGCTGTACATAGCCCATTTTCTCAAGGCGGTTCACAATCCCAGTCAGGCTAGGACCTAGAATGCAGCATTCGCGGGACAGGGTGGAGAAATCGATTTCACCAAGCGTATCGAGCACCCGCATCACACGCCATTGCTGCTCGGTGATTTCATTGTCCGCCAAGATAGGGCGGAAGTAATCCATGGATACATCCCTTGCGCGTATCAGCTGCAGGGGTAGCGAGTCTTCGTACTTAGTCACAATATAACCTTCTAGCCGTTACCGTGTTGTCGCAAATTATTATTTGTTTCAGACACATATTCACAATATAAATCAAAGTACCGAAAAGAAATAGCTGTATTTTGATCTTATATATTACTTTGGATATCGCCAAGTTATGTAAAAAATGCGGGCTTGCTGCTAGGCAACGAGCCCGCCGTGAATGCACCCGCTAGGCGTACAAGATGCTCGGTAAAAACAGTACGATAGCTGGCATCAACACGATGAGCGCCAGTCGTACCATGTCTGCCACCCAGAATGGGAATACTCCCTTGAAGATGGTGGCGGTGTTTATATCCTTGATGATACCGGACAATACAAAAACGTTGAGTCCGACCGGTGGGGTGATCAAGCTGATTTCGGTGACCACTACCACCACGATGCCGAACCAGATTGGGTCGAAGCCAAGCTCAACCACTACCGGGAAGAAAATCGGCACAGTCAGCAGCATCATCGACATACTTTCGAATACGCAGCCAAGAATGATGTAGATTAATATGATCAGGCCCAGCGCCATCATCGGGGACACGTTAACGGCTTGGATCATTTCAATCAGTGCTGTCGGCAATCCGGCCCGGTTAATGAAATTGGACAATATCAGGGCGCTGATCACGACTGCAAACAATGACGCCGACGTTTTGGCGGTATCAACCAGAATGTCGCGCAAGATGGCATAGTTGAGCTGGCGGCGATAGGCAGCCAAGGCAAAGGCCCCTGTTGCACCGATCCCGGCCGCTTCGGTTGGGGTAAAGGCGCCGATATAAATCCCACCCATTACCAGCACAAACAATGAAATGGTCGACATGATCCCCTTAAGGGCGATAAAGCGGCCTTTCCAGCCGACGCGTTCACCCGGAGGGGCGCTTTCTGGGTTGCGGAAAACCACCCATTGCACGGCCATCAGGTAAAGGACGATACCGATTAATCCCGGAATGAAACCAGCGGCGAATAGCTCGCGGATACTGCTTTCTGTGAGCAGGCCGTAGATCACCAGCATCACGCTAGGTGGGATCAAAATGCCCAAGGTACCGCCGGCAGCGATAGAGGCCGCAGCCAGCCCGTCGGAATAGCCGAATTTACGCATTGGCGGCATGGCGACTTTCGACATGGTTGCCGAGGTGGCCAAGCTAGATCCACAGATTGCCGAGAAGCCGCCGCAAGCCAAGATAGTCGACATCGACAGCCCACCCTTACGGTGTCCGACAAAGGCGTTACAGGCACGGTAGAGCTCGTTAGAGAGTCCAGCCCTTGTCACCAAGTTACCCATCAGGATAAACAGCGGGATCACCGACAGGCTGTAGTCCTGACCGGTATCGATAATGCGGCGGGCGGCCATCGACATCGCCGCGTTCCAGTTGTAGTCATTGATGTACCAAAAGCCGAGGAAACCCACCACACCCATGGCAAAAGCCAGTGGCAAGCGAAGGAAGACAAGGGCAATCAGAACCGTAAAGCCAATAATTGATTCAATCATTTAAACCCCCTTGCTCTCGGTGTTAAGTGGCTGGGCTTTGGATGAAGGCGAGAACAGTGTCTTGCCATAGACCAGGGCATTGAAGAAAGTCAGTAAGCCGCCGACAAAGCCGGTAATAGAAATCAGGTAAGTGACATAGCCAAGAGGCAACTCAAGAATTTCCGTGACCTCATCATACTCCATAGAGCGGCCAGCCAGTTTCCAGTTCATCATGGCAACCAGAACCAGCGAGCAGGAGCAGATCAGGTTGATCACCACCTGGCGCAGACCCACCCATCGTTTAGGGAATACGTTGTCGAGCAAGTCGACGCAGATGTTTTCTTCCTGCCACGACACCAATGGAAAGGCCATGAACACCATGACTGCCAGTAATACCTCGATCATCTCGGTAGAGCCAATCAGCGGGCTGCTGAAGAAGAAGCGCCCGACGACATCGACAAAGGTGATCACCATCATTAGCATCAGGCTGAGAGCGGCAAGGGCCTCCAACCCTCGCCGAATCGCCTGAGAAAGTCTTGAGCAACTCATAGCTTACAGTCCTTGTTCAAGCTCTTTATAGAAGTAGTTGTAGGCCGCTTCGCCGTCTATCTTGCGTTGCTTGGCCGATTTGTACCATTTGTTCACCAACGGCTCGGTGGATTTTTTCAGGTCGGCAATCATCTCCGGTGTCGCTGGAGTAAAGGTGTGGCCATTAGCGATACCGGCTTCGTAACCGACGTTGTCCATGTCATCCCACATCTTGCCGAACAGACGAGAGAGTTTTTCACCCGAGACGTTGCGGATCGCTTCCTGATCGGCTTTCGATAAGCCTGAAAGGGTGTCGCGGTTCATCACGATGGCAAAGCTACCGCGGAAGATCCCGCCCGGGTAAACCGTGGTGTTGTCAGCAACTTCGGCGAGGCGGAAAGAAGCAAGGGATTCATAAGGCAGATAGGTGCCGTCGACCACGCCTTGCGAAATAGACTCATACACCTTGGTGGTTGGCGTAAACACCGGTGTCACCTTCATGTCTTTGGCAATATCAGAGATAACGCCGCCACCGACACGCAGCTTTTTGCCTTTGATATCGTCCAGTGAGCCCACTGGCCCTTTGGTGATCAACTGGCCTGGGCCATTAACGCTCAGTGCCAGTACTTCAACACCGCGGTGCTCGCGGCCTTTGCTTAGGTAGGCTTCGTAGGTGCGCCAGTAGGCTTGGGAGATCAGCTCTGAGCTGGCGTAGTCTGAAAAAGTTGGGATCTCAGGCAGCTGGGTAAGCTTGAAGCGTCCTGCCTTGTGGCCATGGTAAATCCAGGTGACTTCACCGATGCCGTCGGTCACAACATCAATCTGGGTTTGCGGTGGGGCAAGGTCATACTCCACTTTTACGGTCACGCGGCCTTCAGTGGCCTCTTCAACCCATTCCCCCCACGTTGGCCAAACAACTTTGTTGATACCGTGGTTTGGCGAACCCCAAGTACTGATCTTGATTGTTTTTTCAGGGGCTGCTTGTACGGCATAAGTGGAAAACATCATTAGTGCAGCGGTAGTCATGGAGGCAATTTTGGTTACACGCATAACAGGATTCCTTTAGTTATGGATGATGAGTAGTGCTCACTGGGTGAGTCGTTATTGGACTTTAGTTAACATATTAACTAATTCGCCAGAAAGCAAAGGGGTTGTTAATGAAGTGTGTTAATTTCCTGTTGCTTTGTTAACTGGATCAATGATTCGAAAATAAAATCACTCCCGAAATTATTTTCTGACTTGTTTGATTAATGACCAGTCTGTAAATACCTCCTACAAATGTGATCTTTCCGGCAAATTGAATGTAACTAGATTTGCGTGACAAATGATTAAATGTCCATTTTCGAGTTTAAGCATTTGATTTATATTGATTTTTCTCTGGTTTCATTGAATTGCTGGACATTAGTTAATATATTAACTAATGTATTTAACATGTTAATTAGTTACTAATTGCTTTCCCTGACAGCATGACCGTGGACGAGGGACGTTGGCAATCAGTCAGCCAGAAAAAAGGAATGCGAAATGTTAACGGAAGATCAAATTCATGTAGCGGCAGAGCGGTTATATAAAGCCGAGAAAGGAAGGGAGCAGATCCCGGCACTAACCCTAGACTACCCAGAGATGAGTATGGATGACGCCTACCGTATCCAGAGCCGTTGGGTAGAACGAAAAATCCGTGAAGGGGCCGAAGTAAAAGGTTACAAAATTGGCCTGACATCGCGGGCAATGCAGATGGCAGTGAATATTGACCAGCCAGATTATGGCGTACTGCTTGATGATATGTTTTTTCCTGACGGTGCCCAAATTCCCGCAGATGACTTTCTCGACCCGCGTATTGAAGTAGAGCTGGCCTTTATTCTTAAGGACAAGCTCGAAGGCGACAACATTACTATTTTCGATGTGCTCAATGCCACTGATTATGTGGTACCTGCGCTGGAGCTGATTGCTGCCCGCTGCCACCGTACCGACCCTCAGTCCGGTTATACCCGCAAGGTGTACGACACCATTGCCGATAATGCAGCCAATGCCGGCATTATTCTTGGCGGCCGTCCTATCAAGCCTACCGAGCTCGATTTGCGCTGGGCTGGCGCCATGCTTTACCTCAATGGCCAAATCGAAGAAACCGGCCTAGCCGCTGGTGTATTAGGCCATCCTGCCAATGGGATCTGCTGGGTGTGCAAGCGTTTTGCGCCGCACGGTGTTTCGCTAGAACCTGGGCAGGTGATCCTGGCGGGCTCCTTTACCCGTCCGGTGGCGGTGAAAGCGGGTGACAGTGTTCATGCTGACTTCGGCCCGCTCGGTGGCATCTCGGTCAAGTTCGTCTAGGGGGCAGTACGCTAATGACTCATCAACTACCTACAAACGTATTCAAGCAAGCCCTCACCCAAGAGGCACCGTTATGGGGGCTGTGGCTTGGTCTGCCCGATACCAGCTGCGCGGAAATTTGCGGCGGCAGTGGATTCGACTGGGTATTGATCGATGGCGAGCATGCCTCGTTCGACCTAACTGGGATCAAATATCACCTGCAGGCGCTGGCGCCACATCCGACGTCGGCCATTGTACGGGCTGAAGACGGTAATCCGACACTGCTAAAACGTTTGTTGGATATCGGTGCCCAGACCTTGTTGGTGCCTATGGTTAACGACGCTGAACAAGCCAAACAGGCGGTGCAGTCGGTGTATTACCCCCCTATAGGACAGCGCGGTATCGGCAGCGCCTTGGCAAGGGCATCACAGTGGAACCGGATCCCTAACTACTTGCACCAGGCCAATGAAGAGATCTGTCTGCTGGTGCAGGTAGAAACGGCCGAGGCGATTGAGAATATTGAGGCGATTGCCGCCGTCGAGGGGATTGATGGCGTCTTTATCGGGCCGTCGGATCTTAGCGGCTCGATGGGGCATATCGGCAACCCGGGGCATCCGGATGTCGTCGCCGCTATTGACCATGCCATTGAGGTGATCAACCGCGCGGGTAAAGCGGTGGGGATCTTGTCACTGAACCCGACCCTGGCCAAAGGATATGTCGAACAAGGGGTGAAGTTCATCGGTGCTGGGGTAGACACCTTGTTGTTGCGTCAGGGCGCAGAAGGGCTAGCAAAAAAATTGAAAGATAAGGACAGCGACAGCGACACCAATATCAAGACCGAAGCGGCTGCTGTTGCCAACGTGTATTAAGAATCGCGGGGTTGAAAGGAAGATGATGGAAAAGATGTTTAAAGGCAAAGTGGTGTGTGTCGCGCTCAATGACAGCGAGCAACGCCAAGTCATGGCGGAAGCATTCAATGAACCGCCTTACAAGGCACCACCAACACAGCCTGTGCTGTATTTCAAACCAAGGAATACTTGGAACAACGAATCTGAAGCGGTCGCATGGCCAGCTGATAGCGATGAGTTTGTGGTTGGCGCCAGCCTGGCGGTCATTATCGGCCAGACTTGCTGCCGAGTGTCTGAGCAACAGGCGCTGGAGTATGTCGAAGGTGTCGCCCTGCTGCATGACTTCTCTTTGCCGGAAACCAGTTACTACCGTCCGGATATCAAGGGCAAGTGTTTGGATGGCTCGGCAACCTTGTCATCCCCCGTCACCCTTTCCGATGTCGGCGAGCTATCAGATTTGGTGGTCACAACCATGGTCAATGGCCAGCCAGCACAGCAACTGCCTATCTCCCGCCTCTACTGGGACGTCCCGGCATTGCTGGAGCGAATTTCTCACATCATGACATTGGAAGCCGGCGATATCATCGCTGTCGGCTTTGCTGGTGAGCGTATTGCATTACAGCCCTATGACAAGGTGTCATCAAGCCTGGGCCAGTCAATCAGTTTACAAAACACAGTGGGAGGCCAGTACGCATGAAGCGCGCCAGAGTGGAATACAAAGGAAAAGTGTTGGATGTCATCGTCAATTTTAAAGGCGAACTGGTAACGGCAAGTGGCGAGGTACTGCCTTCCCAAGCAGTGAAATGGTTATGTCCGGTGGAGAACCCGGGGACGATTTTTGCCCTTGGGCTGAACTATGCCGACCATGCTTCGGAGCTGGCGTTTGAGCCACCGAAAGAGCCGTTGGTATTCCTAAAGGGCGGCAATACCCTGACGGGTCATCAGCAGCCTTCCTACCGCCCGGACGATATCGAGTTCATGCATTATGAATGTGAGCTGGTGGCTGTTATTGGCAAAAGCGGTAAGAACATCAAGCGCGAAGAAGCGCTGGAGTATGTCGCGGGCTATACCATCTGCAACGACTATGCAATCCGTGATTACCTTGAGAACTACTACCGCCCGAACCTAAGGGTGAAGAGCCGCGATTCCCTATGCCCTATCGGCCCTTGGATTGTCGACACGGACGATATCGCCGATGTGAGCAATCTGGCACTGGAAACCCGGGTGAATGGTGAGCTGACCCAGCAGGGTACGACTGCCGATATGATTTTCGATATTCCGTTTTTGATTGAGTACCTCAGCAGCTTTATGACGCTAAACGAAGGGGATCTGATTGCCACCGGTACACCGAAAGGGCTGAAGGATATCCAGCCGGGTGATGTGGTGAGCTGCTCAATTGAGGGGATCGGCACGCTGGAAAACCCAGTGCTGTCAGAGAAAGCCTTCTACGGCGAACTGACTGACTAGCCTGTTACCCATTCCAATTAAAAGATTTAGGGAAGAAAACTATGACTCAGCAACTCGATACCAATATCAACAAGGCCAACAGCTATTTGGCGCGCTTTCAGAATCAAACCCTGGGCCACTATATCAATGGTGAATGGACACTGGGCTCGGAAGGGGAGACGTTTGATAACCTGACCCCAACCGACAATACCTCGCTGGGCAAAGTGGTCAAAGGCTCGGCAGAAGATGTTAACCAAGCCTGTTTGGCTGCCGAGAAAGCGTTTACTGAGTGGGCGGCGATCTCCGGTGCCGAGCGCCGCAAGATCCTGCACAGGCTGGCCGATAAAATCGAAGAGCGCGCCGAGGAAATCGCGTTGGTTGAATCCATGGACTGCGGCCAGCCGCTGCGCTTTATGCGCCAGGCCGCGGTACGTGGTGCGGCTAACTTCCGCTTCTTTGCTGATAAATCGCCTGAGGCGAAAAATGGCCTGTCATTGCACCAAGACAACCATACCAACTACACCATCCGTACCCCGATTGGCCCTGTAGGCGTGATCACGCCGTGGAATACCCCATTCATGCTTTCGACCTGGAAGATTGCCCCAGCGCTGGCGGCCGGCTGTACCGTGGTTCACAAACCGGCGGAGTTCAGCCCATTGACTGCGGCCATTTTGGCCGAGTGTGCCGAAGAAGCTGGCTTGCCAGCCGGTGTGTGGAATATGGTCAATGGTTTCGGTGAGGTGGCAGGCAAGGCACTGACCGAACACAAGGCGATCAAAGCCGTCGCGTTTGTTGGCGAGACCGTCACCGGTTCGATGATCCAGGCCCAAGGTGCACCGACACTCAAGCGTGTGCACTTTGAGCTGGGCGGCAAGAACCCGGTTATTGTGTTTGACGATGCTGATTTCGAGCGTGCACTGGATGCGGTGGTCTTTATGATTTACAGCCTCAATGGCCAGCGTTGCACCAGCTCCAGCCGCTTGCTGATCCAATCTGGTATCAAGCCAAAATTCATCGAAGCCCTCAAGCAGCGTGTCGAGAACCTGCAAGTCGGCCACCCGCTGGATCCGCAAACCGAAGTCGGCCCGCTGGTACACCAATCTCATTACAACAAGGTATTGAGCTACATGGATTTTGCCGAACAGGACGGGGCAACGATCGCTGTTGGTGGTCGCGCACTGCCTGAGTTAGGTAACGGTAACTACCTGACGCCGACCTTGTTTACCGAAGCGGACAACACCATGCGTGTGGCCAAGGAAGAAATTTTTGGCCCGGTGCTGACGGCTATCGAGTTCGACACGGAAGAGCAGGCGCTGCATATTGCCAATGATACCGATTATGGCCTGTCAGGCTATATCTGGACCCGCGATACCGGCCGGGCAATGCGTATGGCGACCCATGTGGAAGCGGGGATGATCTGGGTGAACTCGGAAAACAACCGCAACCTGCCGTCGCCGTTTGGTGGGGTGAAAATGTCGGGTGTCGGCCGTGATGGTGGTGACTGGAGCTTTGATTTCTATATGGAAACCAAAAACATCTGCATTGCCCACGATACCCATAACGTGCCTTCTTTAGGTAAGTAAGCGGCTAGGTAAACCGCTGATAAGGGTACCTCTGCCTGGCTAGGTGCCGGGGCCCTTGAGCTAGAGGAGAAGGAAAATGCCTCATTTCATCATGGAATACTCAGCGAATCTGGAGCAAGACGTTGATATTCCTGCCTTGATGCGAGTGATCCACCGCGAGGCCATTGACACTGGCGTGTTCCCCAAAGGCGGGATCCGTACCCGGGCAATCCGTTGTGATCATGTACTGATCGCCGACGAAGACCCAGAAAATAGCTTTATTCATTTGACCGCCAAAGTGGGTGTCGGGCGGGATATAGAGACCTTGAAGGCAGCCGCCGACCGGGTGTTCGAGGTGTTTACCCAATTTCTTGCCCCGACCTTTGAAAAGCGCTATTTGAGTGTCGGTTTTGAGATGACCGAGCTGCATCCGGTGCTCAATTACCGCAAAAACAATATTCACCAGAAACTGGCGAAGCAAGGACAGTAGCCATGGGACAGGCTTGGGCGCACTTCCAGTATGTCTTCTCCACCATCATGCCAGTGTTCCTGATGATCGGGCTGGGCTATCTCGCGTTCCGCCGCGGGATCTTGCCGCAGAACGGACACAAGGCGCTGGCAGCCTTTGTGTTCAATTTCGGCTTGCCGGCTGCCATCTTTAGCGCCTTGAGCACCAAATCCCTCGGGGAGGTGTGGCATACCGACTATATCCTGGCTTACACCCTGGGGTCGCTGGTGGCATTCGGCCTGGTATTTATCTATGCCGTATGGATGTTGCGCCGGACAACGGTAGAGAGTGTGGTGCTCGGGCTTGGCGGGAGTTTCTCCAATAGCTTGCTTATTGGCTTTCCGATCATTTTTTTCCTGTTTGATACCCCGGCGTTGATCCCTTTCTCCCTGACCTTGATTGTCGAGAACCTGATCATGCTGCCTTTGCTGCTGGGTTTGGCCGATATGGCGGATAACGACAGCGGTACCAACCTCAAGGGGAAAATGAAGGAAACCGCACTGAATCTGGCAAAGAACCCGATTGTACTGTCGATTGTCTTGGGTCTGGCGTGCTCGGCGATGTCACTGCACCCACCACAGGCGGCTGAGCGCATCATTGATATGCTCGCTAGTACTGTAACTGGCGTGGCGCTGTTCACGATTGGTGGCGGCTTGGTTGGTGTGAGTGTGTCGGGGATGAAGCGGGAGATAGGTACCGTGATGATTGCCAAGCTGCTGATCCACCCTCTGTCGATTTTGGTCATGCTAATGCTGGTGTTCCAGCTTGATCCGATGATGAGTTCGGTCGGGGTGATTTTGGCCAGTGTGCCGATGTTCGGCGTGTATGCCGTGATCGGTCAGCGTTACCAGATGGGGGGCTTGTGCTCGGCGGTACTGTTGCCGACCACCTTGTTGGGTATGCTGACGGTGAGCGCGTTTACTACCCTGACTCTGTTACTGTTTTAACTAAATACCTGAAGCCTAATACCTGAAACCAATACCTGAAATCTAATACCTGAAATCCAATAACTGAAACTGACGTCCGCTATCTGGCAGGATGTGATTGAGAAAAGGAATTTATTATGGGCAAACTCTGTGTTGCAGCAAAAATTACTCACGTACCGACCATGATTATGTCCGAGCAGCCGGGTAAGCTGCACGGTTGCCGCAAGGCGGCCATTGATGGACACAAGCAGATTGCCCAGCTCGCCAAGGATCTTGATGTCGATACTATTGTGGTGCTCGATACCCACTGGCTGGTCAATGCAGGTTATCACGTCAATGCCAATGAACAATTCAAAGGTAACTACACCAGCCACGAATTCCCGCATTTCATCCAGAATCTGGAATACCAATACTACGGTAATGCCGAGCTCGGCAATCGTATTGCGGATAAGGCGACCGATAAAGGCGTCTTTACTCTTTCTCACCAAGTCGAGTCGTTGGATCTTGAATACGGCACCTTGGTACCGATGCGCTACATGAACGAGGACAGCCATTTCAAGGTGGTATCGGTTGCGGCATGGTGCTCGGTACACAGCATTGAGTCATCCCGCCTTCTTGGTGAAGCGATCCGCGAAGCGATTGAAGAGAGTGACAGCCGGGTCATGCTGCTGGCCTCGGGCTCTCTGTCCCACCGCATCTGGGATAACGATGACTATGCCGCCAACAATGGCACCTTCACCATTTCCAAAGAGTTTAACCGACAGGTTGATTTGAGGGTGTTGGATCTGTGGCAGAGCCGCGACTACAAAACCTTCTTGGAGATGTTGCCTGACTACGCGGCGTTGTGTTCCGGGGAAGGGGGGATGCATGATACCGCGATGTTGTTTGGCGCGTTAGGCTGGGACAAGTATGAGGGTAAGGCGGAAATCATTACCGAGTACTTCCCGAGCTCCGGCACCGGGCAGGTCAATGTGTTGTTTGAGGTGACGGAATAATGGGGGAGCAGATGGATTTGAATAAAACGGCGCTGTTCAAACAGCAAGGTTATATTGGCGGTGAATGGACTAACGCCCTAGACGGTAAGACAACGGCGATTACCAACCCATCAACCCAAGAAGTGATCGGCCATGTGCCTTACATGGGCGAGAAAGAGGCTGCGCAGTGTGTCGATATCGCCCAGCAGGCGTTCGAACAGTGGAAGCAGACCACGGCCGATCACCGCTCGGTGATCCTACGTCGTTGGTATGATTTGATTGTTGAAAATACCGAGGACTTGGCGAAGATACTAACTACCGAGCAAGGCAAGCCTTTTGCCGAAGCCAAGGGAGAAATCGCCTATGCCGCCAGCTTTGTGCTGTGGTACAGCGAAGAAGCCAAGCGCGCCTATGGTGAGGTGATCCCGAGCCATAAAACCGATGGCAAAATCGTGGTGACCAAAGAGCCGATCGGTGTGGTCGCGGCTATTACCCCTTGGAACTTCCCTGCCGCGATGATCACCCGCAAGTGCGCGCCGGCCTTTGCCGCAGGTTGCGCGGTGATACTAAAACCGGCACCGGAAACCCCGTTTACTGCCTTGGCATTGGCGGAATTAGCACAGCAGGCGGGTTTACCTGCCGGGTTGCTCAATGTGATCACCGGCGATGCGGTGGCTATCGGTGGCGTGCTGACCGCGCACAAGAAGGTGCGCAAAGTCTCTTTCACCGGCTCGACTAATGTTGGCAAGATTTTGATGAGTCAGTCGGCAGCCTCTATTAAGAAAATGGGGCTGGAGCTTGGTGGCAATGCGCCGTTTATTGTCTTTGACGATGCCGATATCGACGCTGCGGTTGATGGCGCTATGATTGCCAAGTTCCGCAATGCCGGCCAGACCTGCGTTTGTGCTAATCGCATCTTCGTTCATGATGCAGTCTATGATGAGTTTGCCGAAAAGCTGGCTGCTCGTGTTGCTAACCTCAATGTCGGTGATGGCTTTGCCGAAGGGGTTGAAATCGGCCCGATGATCAATAGCGGCGCGGTTGAGAAAGTGCGTACCCATATTGATGATGCCCTCGCCAAAGGCGCGAAAGTGCTGTGCGGCAATCTCGCCGAACAAAAGGGGCAGTTTGTCCAACCGCATGTCATGGTCGATGTGACTGACGAGATGCTGGTGGCGAGCGAAGAAACCTTTGGGCCGCTGGCGCCGTTATTCCGCTTTAAATCAGAACAAGAAGTGGTTGAGCGTGCCAACAATACCGACTCTGGTTTGGCTGCTTACCTCTATACACGTTCACTAGGCCGTGCCTGGCGGGTCGGCGACGCGCTGGAAAGCGGCATGGTCGGTATCAATGAAGGCTTGATTTCCACGGCAGCAGCACCTTTCGGCGGGGTTAAAGAGTCCGGCCTTGGCCGCGAAGGCTCCCGCCATGGTATGGAAGACTACCTAGAGATGAAATATCTGTTTATGGGAGGGTTGGAATAGTTATGTATTACATCTTGCTCGAAAGCGGTGAGCTGCTCTTGCTGTGAGTCAACCTCTGAATTAACAACACCACGAACAGGTGACTGTCCGTGGTGTTTTTGTATGGGTCTTAATTTGATGTAAAGAATCAAGCTTGTTGGATAGCGTGATTATTTTTATTAGTTAATTTTTTCACATACCGTTCTTTCCAGCTCGACGTCATACATTTCTAGCAGCTTTATATAAGCGCCACTTTGGCACATTTCCTTGAGTTTTTTGTTGAATGCATCTTTGACCGCCTTGTCTTTGAAGCTGGCTTTGAATTCCGTCACTGGTGGGAACAGGCTGTGGTATTCGACATTGTCGATAGATTGCTTCATTGCCTTGCTGAAGAATTCGAAAATACTACGGTCGATAACAATGACTTGCTTGTCAGCTTTCCAGAACTGGGCCACTTGGTCGGCTTGATCGCCGAACTCATGGTAGTTGGAACGGTATTCGGAGCCCGGTGAGAAAAGCGTTTTGAATTCGTCACCCAGTTCAAGGTAGGCGTTCTGCCAGGTCAGTACCGGGTGAGTTTTGAGATCATCGATAGTATCAATCGCAAGCGCATCATTTTTCTTGCTGATGGCGAAGTTAACGAAGGTAACAAGGTGGTCGGAATAGTAAATCTCACCGCCATCGACCAACACACCAATCGCGACATCGGCTTTTTTGTCCTGGACAGCATTTTGCACATCACTCAGTGGCATTTGGACAAATTCGAGCTCGTATCCTTCCAGTGCTTGCCTGACAATATCTACTTCGAGCCCTTCACTACCATTGCCCATGACATAAGGAGGCATATCTGTGGATATGGCTACAGTCAGTTTGCCCTGCTCGGCGTGAAGGTGGACAACGGCAAATAGGACTGCACTGTAAATAGCCAGCCGCAAGGGGATCAGATAGCGAGGCTTTGGTTTGGCATTGATCATTGTGAAAGACCTCAGGCAGCAAAATGACAAGGGTCTTTCAAGTGTAACAGCAGAGGAAAAACCTGCTGGTCATAGACTGCTGTTGTTGCAAATTCGGACAGTTTTGCCTCCCGTGTTTGCTATTTTGGCGACAGACATTACTGCGATTGATTGGGTATTTTGCAAAGGTTTATTCATATGTGTGACCAATGCAATTGAAGCAAAAGGCAAAAATGGCAAACTCCAGCCAACAGCATAGTTATCTATATCTTTGTATATTCGAGCCCGCTTTGAGAGCCCATCATGTCACTAGAAGAAATTCAGAAAAAAATGCATAACGGCGAAGTTTATTTTTCGAATGAGCAGGCGCTGGTCGATGAACAGACCCAGTGCCTTGAGTTGTTGTATGACTATAACCAAACCCGCCCGTCAGAGGTGAAAAAGCGCGAAGAAATACTGCAAAGCTTCTTCGCCGAAATGGGCGAAGATTGTAATTTTGAGCCGCCGCTGCGGGCTAACTGGGGTAGGCACACCCATGTTGGTAAGCAAGTGTATGCCAACTTTAATCTTACCCTGGTTGATGACACCACTATCCGGATTGGTGACTATGTCATGATTGCGCCTAACGTTACCATTGCTACTGCAGGCCATCCGATTGAGCCTTCTTTGCGAAAGAAAGTCGGGCAGTTCAACATGCCTGTCACCATTGGCAACAATGTGTGGATTGGCGCTAATTCGGTGGTATTGCCGGGCGTGACCATTGGTGACAACAGCGTGATTGGCGCAGGCAGTGTGGTGACCAAAGATATCCCGGCCAATGTGGTTGCGGTGGGCAACCCTTGTAAAGTGATGCGGGAAATTGGTGAGCGAGACAGGCAGTGTTACTTCAAAGAGCGCCAGTTTAGCGCGGAAGTCAGAGCCTTGATCGAGCCGTAAGGCGGCCGTTTCAGAAAGCGACCGTGAATAAAAAAGGCAGTGGAAAACCACTGCCTTTTTAAATGTTTTTTAGCCAATTGGACTTAAGCAACGACGTTCGCCACTTCTTTGACTAGCACAGCCAGTTCGTCCCAGCGCTCTTCTTCAATCAGGTTACCCGGAACCATCCACGTACCGCCACAAGCGAAAACAGATTTCACTGATAGGTAATCTTTAACATTGCTTGGGCTCACGCCGCCAGTAGGCATGAAGCTAACTGGGTAAACGGCAGTCATTGCTTTTAGCATGTTCACACCGCCTGAAGGCTCCGCCGGGAAGAACTTCAGGGTATCAAGACCCAGTTCCATCGCCTGCTCAACCATGCTTGGGTTGTTCACGCCAGGGATGATTGGCATTTCACGCTGCTGACAGTATTTCACGGTAGTTGGGTTGAAGCCTGGGCTCACGATGAAATCAACACCGGCATCGATAGCTTGGTCAACTTGCTCAGCATTCAGCACAGTACCTGCACCAATGAGCATCTCAGGGAAGGCATCACGCATGTTGCGGATAGCTTGCGCCGCCGCTTCTGTACGGAAAGTTACCTCGGCGCAAGGCAGGCCGTTCTCAGACAGTACCTGAGCCAGTTTTACTGCTTTATCTGCATCTTTGATAGCAATTACAGGGATAACTTTCAGCTCGGCCATACGAGCATTTAACGTTGTCATGATGTCTTCCTTAATTCGAATTGAATAACACAGGCATTGCTGTGGCTGGAATAATGGCACCCTGATGCTGGATCACGGTACTCGCTAATAGATGGGCATTCTTTGCCGCTTGTTCTGTATTACCACCGGTAAGGCGTGTTGCCAAGTAACCTGCGCTGAAAGAGTCGCCCGCCGCTGTAGTATCGACAACATTGTCGACTTTGGTGGCGGCCACTGACGTGCAACCTTCGGCTGTGACCACTAGGCAGTCTTCGGCACCGCGCTTGATCACGATTTCACCTACGCCATTTTGCTGGGTGCGGGCGATACAGTCTTCTACAGAGTGCTCGCCATAGAGCATGATTTCATCATCAAAGGTCAGTAGGGCGATATCGGTCAGCGATAGCATAGTTTGGTAGTGCTTGGCGGCGATGTCGGCACTTTGCCATAGGCGAGGGCGGTAGTTATTGTCGAAAACAATCTTGCTGCCTTGGGCTTTGCAGGCTTTGAGCACTTCGAAAAGACGCTCGAGGGCTGTCTCAGGCAAGATCGCCAGGCTGATCCCGCTCAGATAAATCATTTCAAAACGGCTGAGCTTTTCGATCAAGGCTTGGGTGTCGATATTATCCAGCCAGTAACGTGCCGCTGCATCGTTGCGCCAGTAATGGAAGGTGCGCTCGCCGGTATTGTCAGTTTCAATCAGGTACAAACCTGGGTTCTTCTCTTCCAACTGGAAAACAAACTCAGTATTGATGTGTTCTTGTTGCCAGGCGTCAAGCATGTCGCGGCTGAAGCTGTCAGTACCTAGGCCGGTCACATAGCTTGTCTCAACACCATATTGATGGGTGAGACGGGAAAGGTAGAGTGCGGTATTGAGCGTATCACCACCAAAACTCTGTTTGATGAGCTCGCCCTTGCGCTGTAGCTCGACCATACACTCTCCGATCACAGCGACATGTTTTAAAGACATAAAAAAACCCTCAATATTGGTTACTGAGGGTATTTTCAACAATAAAAATACGCAAGTCAATAAAAATGAAATTGCGTTTCTATTTTTTATGGGTAATTGTGAAATCCAAGCTGTTCCGAGACTTTTCGGCTGGCATTTTGCAGCAGTTCGACATAGTAGGACTTGCGTTTTTCATCGAAACGAATAGTTGGCAACGAAATTGACAGTCCGGCAATGACATTGCCGAAGCGGTCAAAGACCGGTGCCGCCAAACAGCGTAGGCCGGGCTCCTGCTCTTCGTTATCTTCAGCGAATGCTTGCTCTTTGACTGTTTTCAATTCGCTCAGGAGTTGGTCGATGTTCTCAAGGGTCTTATCGGTGTGCTTGATAAAATTAACATCTTTCAGGGCGTTTCGGGTGAACTCTTCACTACGGTAGGCCAGCAGAACTTTGCCGATAGCGGTACTGTAGAGCGGGTTGCGGCGACCAATGCGCGATTGCATACGCAGGTTGTAGCCGGAGTCTATTTTATGGATATAAATGATGGCATTTTCATCCAGCGCGCCAAGGTGAAGGGCTTCGTTGGTTTGCTGTGAGATAAGTTGCATCTCTTTATCGCACAAATCGATGAGATCAACATGCTCAAGCGAAGTGGCACCCAGTTCGAACAGTTTTAGCGTCAGGGCATACTTATCAGTTTCGCCTTCTTGAGATACATACCCGAGCATTTTCATTGTCTGCAAAAAGCGATATACAGTGCTCTTTGACATCATCAGGCGCTGCGATAGTTCAGTGACACCAATTTCTTTTTGTTCGCCAAGCGCTTGTAGGATCCCGAACACCTTCATCACCGATGAGACGGCTTCAGGTTGTTTTGTTGACTCCATCAAAAATTCCTTTCTATCTAATTCGTTTTGTCACCATTATACGACTTAACATTTTTTGTATCTATTTTTATAAAAACCTTTTTCATAAAATATGAATCAGCGCGGAATGCCCCCATTTTTGTGATGTGCGTCAACTCTGATGATTTAAAAATAAAACGGCTTTTCAAAAAACTTGATGTGGGTTTTCGGTGTTGCTATAGTTGCACCACATCAACGGGAACACCAATTTCTTGTTCGGGGTCTGACGACCGCGGACACACATCGAGGAAACGACATGATTTTGAATACATTCAACCTAGAAGGTAAGGTTGCCATCGTAACAGGCTGTGACACCGGTCTTGGTCAGGGTATGGCATTGGGTTTGGCTCAAGCTGGTTGTAACATCGTGGGTGTTAACATTGTTGAACCAACTGAAACGATTGAAAAAATCAAAGAGACTGGTCGTGAGTTCCTTGATATCCGCGCTAACCTGATGAAGACGGATGACATCGCAAGCATCGTTGATCAAGCCGTTACAAAATTCGGCAAAATCGATATTCTGGTAAACAACGCCGGGATCATTCGTCGTGAAGATGCGATCAACTTCAGCGAATCTGACTGGGATGATGTTATGAACATCAACATCAAGTCTGTGTTCTTCATGTCTCAGGCTGTTGCTAAGCAGTTCATTGCTCAGGGTCACGGTGGCAAGATTGTAAATATTGCATCTATGCTTTCATTCCAGGGCGGTATCCGCGTACCTTCATACACTGCGTCTAAGAGCGGTGTAATGGGCGTAACTCGTCTGATGGCTAACGAGTGGGCGAAGCACAACATCAACGTGAACGCGATTGCACCAGGCTACATGGCGACCAACAATACGGCTCAGCTACGTGCTGACGAGAACCGTAATGCTGAAATCCTAGAGCGCATTCCAGCGGATCGCTGGGGTGAGCCTTCAGATCTAGCAGGACCGTGTGTATTCCTAGCCTCTGATGCGGCTTCATACGTAAACGGCTACACACTGGCTGTAGATGGCGGCTGGCTAGCTCGCTAATTTCAACGGTATCTGATAGCGGCTGCACCTGTACGGGGGCGGCCGTTTTTTCGTATTTGATAAGCAATGTTTTTTGATGACTAACTTTGTGTTTTATGACTAAGAGAGGGCTGGACATTGTTCGGTGAAATATCTTTGGCCCAGGCGCTGGGCTTTGTCAGTTTCGCCTTGGGAATTGCGGCGTTTTACCAAAAAGATGATAAGAAGCTAAAAGTGGTGATGGTGGTATTCAACATCAACCACATGGTTCACTTTTTCTTGCTCGGTGCCGTTACCGCAGGTTTCAGCGCGCTGCTTTCGGCTTTCCGTACCGCCTTGTCGGTCAAGTTTCAATCCAAGCTGCTCGCCTATTTCTTTATTGGCTGTAACTTAGCGGTTGGCTTCTACCTAGCGGAGCAGTGGCTGGATTTACTCCCCATCGCAGGAGCCTGTATCGGCACCTACGCGCTATTCTGCCTCGAAGGTATAAAGATGCGTCTGGCGTTCTTGGCTGGGGCTTTGTGCTGGCTCAGCAACAATATCGTGGTGGGCTCGATTGGCGGCACCTTGCTTGAAGCCACATTACTGAGTGTGAATGTCATAACTATGCTGAGACTATATCGCCAGCAACGGGTAGCGGTTGCGTAGCTACTTTTTGTCTTTACGTATTAGGGGTCTGTTGGAGCACATGAAGTAGTGATGACGACTTCATGTGCTGTGCTGAGGTTGAGATGGGTTAGTTTGCTGACGGTAGATGTTTCTTTACAAATGCAACGACGCTTGGCACATACTTCTGTGTATCAAATATAGGGGCGCTGTGGCCGACTCCTTCTTCGATGTATAGTTGGTTATCAATGCCATGCTCATCCAACAATGTTTTCATCATTATACTTTGTTCTAAAGGGACTTGTTTGTCCAAGTCGCCATGCAACATGATAAAAGCCGGCGACTCTTCGTTGATGTAGCTTGTTGGCGATGCTTGCTTTGCCAGTTCAGGATCATGACTTGGGATCGTGCCAAGGAAACGGGAAACCGATGCGCGCTCTGTCGTTGGTCGGTTGCCCTTATTGCCAAGTGCTAGCAAATCCGTTGGACCAAAGAAGCTCACTACAGCATTGACCTTATAATTGGGTTTTTCGTAGAAGTCGATATCACCATGGGTATTTGTTGCACCAATTAAATTGGCAAGGTGGCCACCGGCAGAACGACCCATTACGATCAGGTTATCAGCAGCCAGGTTGTATCTATCAGCATGTTGATGAAGGTAGTTGATCGCATCATTGATATCAGACACTGGAGCCGGGAAGCTGGCTTCACCACTTAACCGGTAACTAACCGCCGCCAGTGCATAGCCTTCGCCGATCATTGAGTTGAGCAGCAAAGGGTTTTTTAAGGGGATATCATCCTTACTTCCTCGCTTCCAAGCACCTCCGTGTACCCAAATCAGCAGAGGCCGTTTGGTATCCGTTGTTGCCTCTGGCATGTATAAATCAAGCTTTAGCGCTTTATCATCGAGTTGCTTGAAAACGATATCTTTCTCAAGGGTGTAGCTTGCACTTGCCGTGAAGCAGGCAAGCCCGAGGGCTGAGAGTAAAACCAGTTTTAATAGTTTCTTCATTGTGTCTTTTTCCGTAATTGGCAAAGCCCCTGACTGTGCAAACAGGGGCCGTACCAATAAAGTGTTGACTATTATAGTTAGAATGTCGTCTCGAGGCCGACCCAGTATCGACGACCATCTTCTACATATCCGTACTCATCGTAAGTGGTCTCTTGGTCAAACAAGTTGTAGATGCCTGCCATTAGCTTCACGTTATTATTGACCTGCCAGCTGCCGCCAAAATCAACATAGGTGATCGCTGGGGCAAGGTTATTTCTTGAATCTTTGGTGATCGTGTCATTTTCGTCACTGCGGTAGGAAACACGCAGCCAGGAATTGACAGTATCGTTGACCATCCAGTTTGTATTCACTGATACAAGGTGTTCAGGCATTTGTGTTAATGGTTGGCCTTTATCTTCACCAGACTGCTTCTCACTGTAGGTATAGGTATAGGTGGCGGCGACGTTGACCGTATCGGTAATATCTCTTGAAACTGCGGTTTCTGCACCGTAGGTAATCGCATCTTCAATATTGGCATAGGTGGCGTCACAGGCTCGGCCGGTACAACCACTATCAATATTCACTTTCTCGATTTTGTCTTTGAAATCGTTGTAGAACACGGTCACGCTAGAGCTAAGGCTATCGTTGCCGGCGAAGTAAATACCCATTTCGGTATTAACTGACGTTTCTGGTTTCAAGTCCGAATTGCCGTAGACATAGCAGCTACCGCTACAGCTTTCTTGAACCCAGCCTTCTTCCATTTCTGTCAGGCTCGGTGCACGATATCCGGTTGAAACACCACCTTTTACTGTCCAGTTATAGTCAACCATCCACACCCCATACAAACGAGGGCTGAAATGGGAGCTGAATTGATCGTTATCGTCGTAGCGAAGGCCTGCTGTAAGGGCGAATGAGTCTGTCATATACCATTCGTTTTCAGCGAAAACCGACCATTGGGAGTTCTTGAAGATAAACGACGCATTGTCGAGCTCTTGTTTCTCATACGCCACCCCGATGGTGAGGTAGTGATTGCTAAGAGGCAATGACCATTGGCTGTTGAGGTTGGTATTTTCTACCTCAAGCTTGCGGCCGACGTTCTCAACTATTTCTTGGCTGATGTAAGAAGAGCCAGAGCCCCAGTTGTAGTTACCTGAATGGGCCAAACCGAAAGACTCACGCCTGTTTTGTGTTTCAGCGGTGGATGGCCTCGATTTGCCAGAGGTATTCACGCGTTCTTGGTCGTGGTAGGTGTAGTCAACCGTAAACGTATCTTCTGTCGTCGGCGTTAAATGTATTGAAGCGCGGTAGTTGTCTAGTTGCTTGCCACCGTTAGCATAGAGAATGTCATCTTCTTTGCGCTCTTGGTATAGGCCTGTCAGAGAAGCGCTCAGTAATCCGTCAATCAAGGGGCCCGCTAAGTAAAGTTCACCTTGGTAGTGGTTACCTGATTGGGAATTCTCTTGAAGCGTCGCTTCAGCCCGCAGGCTGCCATGCCACTCTTGATAATCCTTGCGGGTAATAATGTTGATCACACCACCAATGGCATCAGAGCCGTATAGTGTTGACATCGGGCCACGTACAATTTCGATACGTTCTATGGCATTCAGAGGTGGTAGCCAATCCTGCTCAAAACCCCCTCCGCTACTGACTTGGGTTTCACGGCCTGATTGCTTGCGGCCATCGACAAGGATTGCCGTGTATTCTGAGGGCATACCGCGAAGTGATATCTCTTGGCGAGACCCGCCACCTGTTACGACTACGCCGGATTGGTCACGCAGAGCATCGGTGAGATCTTTGTAAGAGCGGTTCTCGATCTGCTCGCGGCTGATGACACTGATAGATGCTGGGGCATCTGTTACTGATTGCTCGTAGCCAGCTGCGGTAACGACCATGGTTTCCATTACGCTGGTATCTGGGGTTGTTGAAGTGTCCTGAGCTAGGATAGGGGTTGATAGAGCGGTACCTAACCCACAGGCAAGCATTGCCAAAGGGTGACGAGCGAAAGGAATAGACGGCATAAATACTATGTTCTGGCTTTAATTGATAATCGTTATCAATTAAATAGGTAATGACAATCAGTCGCAACAAGAACAGTATTTAGTAGCCCGAATGCCACTATCCCTATATTGAATAGTGGGGGTCAGGCTGTAGTGTGCTCTGCGGTGAATAACTCTTTGAAAACCGCTCGGATCCATTTACACATTGGATCATCATGGAACCGCTTATGCCAATAGAGATATACAGATTCGAAATGCAGCTTCAACTCTTCGGGCACTTCTTTTACCGTTAACCTCTCATCGCGGCACGCTTCTAGTGCATAAGGTGTAGGAAGATGGAATATTATATCGGTTGCAGCGGCGATATTAGGAGCTGAGCTGAAATGGCTTAACTGTACAGGTATAGACAAACGGTTTTTCTTATCTACCAGACCGAGCTCAATAAATTTATGCTCAAAAGACAGGGTTTTTTCTCCCTGCAATGAGATTTGGCCAAAGTGGCAGTTTAGTAACTTATCTGCAGTCAGTGTTTCATCAGCAAGAGGGTGCTCTCGGCCCATCAGTAGTTTGAATCCCCGACTGGCCACTGCCATGCGATAGAGGTTTTGATCTGAATATTCAGGCTGATGGGAAGATAAGACAAAATGTACATCACCAGATATAAGCGCTTCAAAGTGCCTTTGAGCTGTGGTATCGACACTTACCACCATATGCGGTGCTCGTTGACGGATCGCATTAATAACGCTCGGCATTAGCGTATTAACTTGAGGTTGAAGCCCAAAAAAGCGCACTGTACTCGTATCGTTTTGTGGCTTAAAAGACTGTTTGTGAACCAGCATTTCAAGGCTATTAATCACCAAGTTGATATCTTGCTTGATACTCTCTGCTTTGGGGGTGAGCTCATAGCCGGTATTGGTTCTTACCAACAATTCGTCAGAGAAAAAAACGCGCATCTTTTGTAATGCACGGCTTACTGAAGATTGGCTAATGTTCATCCCGTGAGCAGTGTTAGAGACATGCTTTTCTTCGAGCAAGTGTTTTAGGATTAGTAGTGAGTTGATATCGACTTGGGATAAATCCATGCTTCGACTCTAAAGTAATATGGCGTTGTGAGTATAGGAGGCTTTCCTTGCAGGTAGGGATAGTAACCTAAACTTCACTTTCTTATCTACAGTTTATAAGAGTGCCTGAAAATCAATAGTCCAAGACGACAAAGGCTCCGAGCATGCTCGGAGCCTTTTCAAATTCCATAACCGTAATGTTAACTGGCTACAGTAATATTACTTCTCTAGTACAGACAGTACGTAGTCTTTGATCGTTTCGTCTTGGCAGCTTGCGAAGAAGCACTCTTGGAACTGCTTGCTGCCAACTGCTGTTTTAACTAGCTCTTGGTCGATAGCGCGCAGACCTTCTACGACATCTTTAGATACAGCCGCTTTTACGTCGTTAAGGATTGCAGCGTTTGCTTGCTGAGGAGCCGCACGCTCAATTGGGTAACCTTCGCCACGCTTGCCAGTAAAGGCTTTTTCGAAGATGTAGCGTACGTTTAGCTCACCCGCCCAGCCAAAACCTTTCGCGAATGCTAGAGAGATAGCATTACCGTTGTTGATTTGGTTGAATAGGAATGCGTCAGATGGCTCTAGGCAGTAACCACAAACAACACCAGGGTGTAGGTTGCTAGACATCAATGCGCCTTGGCCTGTACCACAACCAGTTACAACGAAATCAACAGCTTTAGAGTTAAGAAGGATGCTCGCCATGATACCTAGGTGGATGTACGTTAGGTGGTGGTCGTTTTCATCTTTCATGCCAACGTTGAAAACGTCGTGGCCAAGGCCACCTGCAACGTTGTTTAGTTCAGCTGCAACCATAGCGTTCTTAGGCGCCTGGCTGTTTTCCATCATAAGTGCGATTTTCATAACAATATCTCTCTGTCGTTGATGTGCTGATTATATGTGATGGCTTGAAAAATGAAAAGCCTTTTCAAAAAAATAAAAATTAACCTCTTTGTTTGTGGTACTGGTTGGCAGAGCGTGGTTGCCGTGGTCTATTGCTGCTGGATTCTGGTGTAAATATAGCGGAGAAAGCTAAAGAAAAGCTATAGACATGCAGGCTTGGTAATTAAGATTCTGTTTTGTTAAACATTTTTTGCGGATGACTAAACGCGGTGTGGTGAGGTGAAGATGTGTTTGTTGAGGTGGGCGGCTAATGGCTGCGTTTTTTTGTGAAACATGGTTTCATTTATTTTGAATATTTCTACTGGTGGTGTAAGATGTCGCTATCGAGTGTTAAGTGAAACTTTAGCCACATAGGTAAGGTAGAGAAATGTTTGTATTCAATAACGAAGTTGCGATGGAAGATCTGGGTGAAGGGATCAGCCGTAAAATCCTAGCCCACAGCGACAACATGATGTCCGTCGAAGTACACTTTGAAGAGGGTGCGATCGGTGCCCTGCATACCCACCCGCACGAGCAGCTGACTTACGTGTTGTCTGGCGAGTTTGAGTTCACCATCGGCAATGACACCAAAATTGTGAAAGCGGGTGATACTATGTACAAAGAGCCAGAAATCGTTCATGGCTGCCGCTGTCTGAAAGCGGGTGTACTGATCGACACGTTCACGCCAATGCGCAAAGACTTCATCAGCTAATTTGGCGAAGCAAGATTAATGCAAGATCCCTGAACTCTGAGTAGGTCGGGGATTTTTTTTGCCTATATACTCCTGTCACCTCAAGCTGCTAGGTTCAGAGAATTACTTGGTAGGCAAAAAAACACCGAACGTTTTTTACGTTCGGTGTTGAGGCATCAAGGATACGCGTTTAACTTCTCCTGGTTGTGATTAACGAGCCAGCCACCCACCGTCAACGGCAAGGGTATAGCCTTGAATATAGCTGGCGGCGTCAGAAGCAAGGAAAACGGCTGGGCCGGCTAGATCTTCTGGGTTGCCCCAGCGTTCAGCAGGGATGCGGTCGAGGATTTGCTGGTTGCGTTTATTGTCATTGCGCAGTTGAGCGGTGTTTTCGGTGGCCATGTAACCGGGTGCGATCGCATTGACATTGATATTGTACTTTGCCCATTCGTTGGCCATCAAACGGGTGACGCCCATGACACCGCTTTTAGACGCCGTGTATGACGGTACGCGGATCCCGCCCTGGAAAGACAGCATGGATGCGACATTGATGATCTTGCCGCCATGGCCTTGAGCAATGAACTGTTTGGCAACGGCCTGACTGAGGAAAAACGTGGTTTTGAGGTTGATATCCATGACATCATCCCAGTCGGATTCGCTGAAATTGATCGCGTCGTCGCGGCGGATGATCCCAGCGTTGTTGACCAGAATATCGATCTTACCGAAGTGCTCTAGCGTGGCAGCTACAATACTCGGGATATCATCGGTTTTCATCAAATTGGCTCGGATATCAATAAACTGGCGACCAACAGCTTCGACTTTCTGCTGCGTTTCTACGCTGCCAGAGGAACTAACGCCGACAATATGACATCCGGCTTGTGCTAGGCCTACAGCAATGCCCTGACCTAACCCTCTGTTGCAACCTGTGACAATGGCTACTTTATCATCAAGATTAAATGAATTCAGAATCATGCCTTTTCCTCAAGGTGATGGCTGTTTGTGTAATGGTTGAGAGGATAATACCACTTCGACTTATCTTTTCAATAAAAAAGAAATGGCGTTTCATTTTATGTGATCTTAGCGATGTGTTGACAGGAGACTTATGGTCATAATGAATTGTGATGCCAAGTCATAAATTTGAGGGTGGTCACGTTTTTGATTTGTTTTCTTTAAATTGAACCATTGTTTTGATTTTTTGTGTGCTTGTCCATCGAGGTAGGTTATAATCAAATCAACTTGAAACATTGTTTTGATTATTGTGACGGTCGGGCTGTGTAAGTGTTCCACTGCGTACTATGCTTACAGGTTATCCCAGCCTGACTGCTGATTTAATATCGGAGAAATAGAATGGCAAAAGGTAACGTAATCGACCTGAGCTTTGAGGTTTTTGAAGACAGTGATACTGGGGTGAAAGTGACTCGCCTTACCCCGAAAGGTATGACTTGCCACCGTAACTACTTTTACCAGAAGTGTTTTACTAATGATGGTACTAAGTTGCTTTTTGCCGGCGACTTCGATGGTAATCGTAACTACTATTTGCTTGATCTAGACAAGCAGCAAGCAACACAGCTAACTGAAGGCGCTGGCGACAATACGTTTGGCGGCTTCATTTCAACGGATGAGAAAAGCTTCTTTTATGTGAAGAATGAGTTGCACCTGATGAAGGTGGATCTTGAGACGCTGGAAGAGAGTGTTATCTATACCGTTGATAGCGAATGGAAAGGTTACGGTACGTGGGTGGCTAATTCTGACTGCACCAAGCTTGTCGGTATCGAGATTTTGAAATCGTGCTGGAAGCCACTGACAGATTGGCAGAAGTTCCAAGACTTCTATCATACCAACCCAACGTGCCGCTTGATCAAGGTTGACATCCAGACGGGTGAACTGGACGTTATTCATCAGGATGATGCGTGGCTGGGCCACCCAATCTACCGTCCTTTTGATGACTCCACCGTGGGTTTCTGCCATGAAGGGCCGCATGATCTTGTGGATGCGCGCATGTGGCTGGTTAACGAGGACGGCTCTAACGTCCGTAAGATCAAAGAGCATGCCGAGGGCGAATCTTGCACCCATGAATTCTGGATCCCAGACGGTTCGGCGATGGCCTATGTTTCTTACTTCAAGGGCCAGACTGATCGTGTGATTTACAAAGCCGATCCGGTGACGCTAGAAAATGAAGAAGTCATGGTGATGCCCCCATGTTCACACTTGATGAGTAACTTCGATGGTTCTTTGATGGTCGGTGATGGCTGTGATGCGCCAGTGGATGTGGCTGATAGCGATGGTTATAACATCGAGAATGACCCGTTCCTTTACATCTTGAACACCAAGACCAAAACGTCGACTCGCCTGGCGAAGCACTCGACTTCTTGGGAAGTGTTAGATGGCGATCGCCAGATCACTCACCCTCATCCTTCATTCACGCCTGATGATAGTGGCGTGTTGTTTACCAGTGACTTCGAGGGGGTTCCTAGCTTATATATTGCTGAAATCCCTGAGCAGCTTAGATCTTAATAACATAGGATGAGCGTCTTTGTGTCTCTGACGCTCGAAAGAAAAACCCACTTCGGTGGGTTTTTTTATGAACGGTTCTTGAGGCGAGATTGAGTTTGTTGTTCATCGCCCTACCTTTCTCTACAACTCTTTCCCTGCAAGAAAACTCTTCATATAAATTGAATTCGATTATAGAAAACTGTGATCCTATTTCATAAAGCTGTAATTTCAATGTTTATTTACTGGATTGATTAACTACTACTCGTCCCAGATCACTAAAATGGAATATTGTTTCAATTATATTGATCTGGTGTTTTTTTTGCGGAGGTGGCTGTCAGGCTAATTTCTGCAGTTATCGATATCTTTTAATTTATGGAGAAAAAGGTGCATCATAATCTTATCAAGTTAAGTTTTGTATGCTGTTCAATATTGGTTATTTTGGGGTGCAACAGTAGCAATGGCAGTAAGACAGGTCAGCCTCTGGAGCCTATTTGGCAGGCTGTGACCTTTGGTCAGTCAACGGATTTAAACTTCAGTTCTAATGTTCTGCCGGAAAAAATAGGCGTTAACGAAGTGACAGTAAATGGTAAGCCTGTTGAACCGGGCCCCCTAGCTGATGTTTTTACTGTTGAAAGCCGTGGCGGTAAAATTACTGGCGGGCACGATGGTTTAACTTATTACTATACTCAGCTACCTACAGATAAGAACTTTACCTTAAGTGCTGATATTGTGATTGAGCAATTTGGTCCCGAAACAGATGCTAATCCGAATAATCAGGATGGTGCCGGTATCATGATTCGAGATATCATAGGTACACCACGCGCGAATCCCCAACCGGAAGGGCATGAAGAGTTTCCTGCTGCTTCAAATATGGTGTTAAATGAAATTCGTCGTCATAACTCCAGTGATAGAGAAAATATAACACTAGCCGCAACATTTCGAGAAGGTGTGTACCAGCCATGGGGGACTGCAGGAACCAGGATGACTCGAAACGAGTATCAAGTAGCGATGCCATGGGGTAAAGAATACACCTATTCGTTGAGCGTCTCGCGGATAGATGAAGGCTTTGAAATGACGGCTGAAGGTGATGGTTTTAGCTACTCGGAAACAGTTAGCGGAGCTAATGCCAATATTGTTGAGGTGATGGATCCCGATTATCAGTACGTTGGATTTGTTGCTGCCCGCAATGCAAAAATTACGGTGAGCAATGTCAGCCTTACTTTATCTGATGCCGAAACGGAAGATGCGCCGTTATTTAAAGCAGAGGAAAAGGCGCTCAAGTGGGATATATCATCAAGCAAGAAAACAGCCAGTGATAACTATATCGTACAAGCTCGTGCCAGTTACGGTGGTTTCTATGAGGTTATCCAAGACCAAGTTCGTCTAGGAAGCAAAACGGTTGCTGCCGGTGAAATGTTTGTGATGCCAACAACGATTGCCTCGGCCAGCAGTCAATTCGAGCTTGTTTTTAACCCTTCGGAAGGGCCTGACTTAATTCCTCAATCGAAGAATTTTACTGTTGAGAAGGTGGCTATTAACAACCCATCGTCAATTATTGTGAGTACTGAGGGTTCACCTACAGGAGATGGCAGTCAGTTAAAACCGTTGGATTTAGAAACAGCGATTGAGTTGGTTTCGCCGGGCGGGGAAATTATCCTAAAGCCAGGTGAGTATAGCGCAATTACAATTCCTGTATCAGCAAGTGGTACGCCAGATTTACCAAAGACACTTCGGGGGGAAGAGGGGGCTATATTTAAAAATGCCTCTTTTACCCATAAAGCAAGTTACTGGAATATTCTAAATATAACGGTTGAAGGAGCGCGTACTCAGGTGAGTGGTAGTTATAACCACTTTAAAGATATTGTGACTCATAGCGCACCAGATACTGGTTTTCAAATATCTTCGGACGATATTGGGCGCGCATTGTGGCCAGCCCATAATATTGTCGAAAATGCACTGAGTTACAACAATGAAGATGAAGGCCAGATCGACGCCGATGGGTTTGCTGCCAAGCTTGGTGTTGGTGACGGCAATATTTTTATTAACTGTATTTCCCACAGTAATATCGATGATGGTTGGGATCTGTTTAATAAAACTGAAAAGGGTGCCAACGGTGTCGTGACTATCATTGATTCCATCGCCTATAACAATGGACGAACATTCAATACATCTGATCGCCCAGTAGGATCTATTGGTAACGGCTTTAAATTGGGAGGAGAGGGGATCGCCGTCCCACATATATTGAAAAACAGTGTCTCGTACAACAACAACATGGATGGAATAACTGATAATTTTAATCCTGGTGCACTAGAGGTTGATAATGTCCTCGTGGTTGATAATGCACGTTACAACTTATTGATCCGCAAGAACCCTTACGGTAATGATTTGAAGCAGGGCGATTTTAGCAATATTCTGTCAATGCGTTTTACGGTAGATAGTCACTACGATGATGTCGTTAACTATGAAAATGGCAGCAGTAATTGGTTTATTGTTGGCGGTGAGACAGTAAATCCTGATGGTGGCGAGCTTGACTCTCAACTCGTTGCTGATGTTACAGCAGCCGTTGCAATTAATGATGGTACCCAGGATGGAATGTACCAGGCGGTCATGGCTTTGAAGAGTATTGTGGATGCGCGAAAAGAATAATATGTCTTGATTGAGCCCAATGTAGCCAGTAGGCCAAGTCACTCTGTGACTTGGCCTTTTTAGGCATTCACGACACTATAAGTCGAAGTATCCCTTGGCATTGCGGTAACAAATATCGCTTATCAATCGCTCCAATAGCGCTTTATCCTCTGGCAACTCGCCTTGCTCAACCCACTCGCCGATCAAGTTACACAAAATACGACGGAAGTATTCATGGCGGGGATAGGAGAGAAAACTTCGGGAATCGGTCAGCATGCCGACAAACCGGCCAAGGGCACCGAGGTTACCTAGGGTTTTTAATTGGTTAATAATGCCGTCTTTCTGATCGTTGAACCACCAGGCTGCCCCGAGCTGAATTTTGCCGGGTCCACAATCACTATCCTGAAACGCACCAATCATAGCGCCGAGTACATAGTTATCTTTCGGGTTCAGGCAGTACAGGATGGTCTTGGGCATGGAGTGCTGGTAATCCAGCGAGCTTAGGAGCTTGCCAAGGTTTTGCGCAATGCAGGTATCGTCGATAGCACTAAAACCTGTCGCCCCGCCGAGTTGCTCGAACCGGCGTTTGTTAGTGTCTTGCAAGACACCAATATGGATCTGCATAACCCAACCAAGGTCATGGTTTTTCTGGCCCAAGAACAGGAATAGCTGGGTTTTGAATTGCTGTATCTCTTGGTCTGATAGTGGCTTGCCAGCCAGCACTTTAATCAAGGCTTGGTTGGCGTCTTCCAGTGTGCCATCTGCATAGGGTATCGTCTTGAGGCCAAGATCTGATAAACGGCAGCCATGCTGGTGGAAGTAATCAAACCGCTGTGTCAATGCTTTGAACAGTTCATCGATATTTTGGATTCTTGAATCCGTGGTTGAAGCGAGTTTGGCCACCCAGGTCACGAACTTTTTGCTGTTGTCGATATTGAAGACATCGTCGGCCCGAAATGTTGGCAGTACTTTCACGCTGAAGTCAGTTTCCGCTAAATGACGATGGTAGCGAAGATCGCTCAACGGATCATCGGTGGTACACAGCGACTCGACATTCATTCGCTCCAGTAGCTGCTGGGTTGAAAAACCGTTGCCGCTGATCTGTTCATTGCACTGCTGCCAGATTTGGTCACAGTTCTCAGGACAGATCAGTTCGGTAATACCAAAGTAGCGCTGCAATTCCATGTGGGCCCAATGATAGAAAGGGTTGCCGATTAAATAAGGAACGGTTTCACACCATTTCTCAAATTTCTCAAAATCGCTCGCATCACCTGTGATGTAGTGCTCATCCACCCCGTTACTGCGCATTGCCCGCCAAACATAATGATCATGGGAGAGCCATGCATCGGCGATAGAGCGGTAGTGGATATCGTGGTAGATATCCTGGGCGCTAAGGTGGTTGTGATAATCAATAATCGGCAGGTCTTTGGCAACGCTGTGATATAGGTGTTGCGCTGTTGGGGTGTGCAGCAAAAAGTGCTGATCAAGAAAAGGCTTCTTCATAACATACTCTTCAATGAACGATTAGCCTAACTGGCATGGAAGCTTGGTAAAAATAAAAAGCCGCCTCAGGTCAGTGAGGCGGCATTGGTTGGCAATATTTCAGCGGTTAGTTCTGAGCAGCCAGTTCAGCTGTTGACTCCGGCTTGCTCTGGGCGCTCTTTTTAAGCAGGTAGCCCGTCAGCAGGATGATACCCGAACAGCCTAGGAAGAGGGCTCGACCCCATAGCGGGTTTGGTACCAGTACCATGGCCAGCAGACCCACACCCATCATCATGGTGATGGTGCCCAGTTTTTCGCGCTGCATTTTGTCGAACTCGTCCTGAGAGTCGTCTGCAACACACTCGGTTTCAACGTTCTCGAAGAAGGTGTTGATCTCAGCTTTCTCTTCTGCGGTGAACGACTCTTCTTTGTAGAACAGGGTAGTTGCCCAGAAGAAGCTTGCGGTCAGGAACAAGTGAGCTGCAATGGTGATCATGGTGCGTAGTTCACCAATTTCACGACCGGTAAACTCGATACCCAGCAGCTGGCCCAGAGCCTGAGGCGTGAAGACATTGATACATAGCCAAGAGACGAACATACCGAAGACCACTGTCGCCCATGCTGCCCACTTAGGTGTTTTCTTGATGAACATACCCATAAATAGTGGAACCAGGATTGGTGACTGAGCCAGTGTTGAAACTGTCATCATCAGGTCAAACAGGCTTAGCTCTTTCAGGCTGCTAAATAGCTGGGCCATCATGATAACCACGATGCCGTTTGCCACACATACAATCTGGCCAACACGTAGCTGTGATTTTTCGCTGGTTGGTTTGTTCTTGCAGATCACTGGGGTCCAGAAGCTGCGAACAAAGATGCCCGAGTTACGGTTTAGTGCCGAATCCATTGAAGACATGGTGGCGGCGAATAGACCGGCTACTAGTAGTCCGACAGTACCCAATGGCATTGCATTTTCAGCAAATACAAGGTAGACCGCATCAGAAGCTTTGTTGCCAAGCGATGCGTATTGCGTTGCCGCTTCTGGGTATAGGATGGCAGATGCCCATGGCGGGATGAACCAGATGATGCTACCCACAGCCATTAGGCCCATCGCCATCAGTGCTGCTTTGCTGGCATTTTTGGAGTCTTTGGCATTCAGGAAGCGGTAAGAATCCTGCATGTTGTTGATACTTTGTAGCTGTTTTACCACGAAGAACAGGAATGTACCAACAAAGATCAGGCCGTAGTTCATATCTGGACCCATCATGAAGTCAGATGGGAAGTTGGCGACAATTTCACCCGGACCACCGACTTTGATAAGGGCGACAACGGCACAAGCAATAGAAATGATGGCAACAACCAGAGTTTGAACAAAGTCCGATGCCACCACACCCCATGCGCCACTTAGTAGCGAGATAGCCAGTACCGCAAGGCCTGTGATCCAGATGGTTGTTGTCATGTCGAAACCAAACACGGCACCCACGAAGATCGATAGGCCATTTAGCCAAACACCGGCGTTCAATACACTCAGAGGGATAATCGCCCAGGTAAAGAACTGCTCATTGGTCGTGCCAAAGCGGTTGCGCACAGCCTGAGTTGGGGTATCAACACGGGTCTGGCGGAAGCGCTTTGCAAAATATAAGTAGGAAACACCGTAGGCAAGGGTATTACCAAAGAATACTGCCGTGGCCATAAAGCCATCGTTAAAGCCTTTACCTGCGGCCCCGGTAAAGGTCCAGGCCGAGAACTGGGTCATGAAGGCGGTTGCCCCCACCATCCACCACAGCATTCGGCCGCCCCCGCGGAAGTAGTCGCTAGAAGAGTTACTGGCCATTTTTTTGAAGGCGAGACTGATGAAAATCATCAGCATAAAGTAGCCGCCTATTACCATAATCTCTGTATTCATAGTGCTCTCTTTGCTTATGCCAATCATTGCGTTCGATGATTGGGCTGTTGCGATTTATAGTTGAAAATCTTATGTGGCGAATTTTATGTGTTATCGAGCGATAAAACTGTGATCAAAATCCACTTAAGAAAAAATTGAAACATGATTTTGTTTTTGTTGGTTGTGTTGTTTCGTATGCGGTTTTTGATTGTCATTGAATAACAACAGCTTAGTCGTTTAAGGTCTAAAAGCCTTTGATATAACTGAGCTTAAGTTCTTTCTCTTGAATATTTTCTGACTTGTTTTTTGCGTAAATTTTACCAAAGGTCTTGTTGTTTGTGTATAATTGAAACACTGGTTCATAAAAAACGGGTGTTTCATGCTTCAGTTTTCTAGCGAAGAAATGACTAAGATCAAAACCAAGGATTGCTCAGCGATCATTGATAATTTGATCCAGAACAATCAGACAGTTTTGACATCGGAGACCTTGGTTCCGCCAGATTCTCGGGCGACATGGAATCTGTATTATTTCTGTCCTGAACATGGGGTTCGCCTTGATTGGCAAAGAAATAGTCCGGATAAACACCGTTGCCCAGTAGATGGCAAGGTGTTTACCGGTGAACCTTATGACGGCGCGTGGTGGCGCTGGCTTAACGGTTTGAACTCCAAAGCCTGTAATGAGCTTGGCCTGTTGTGGCATTTAACCGGAGAGCAGAAATACTTCGATAAAGTGCGCGAGATCTTGATGGGGTATGCCGATCACTACCCTGACTATGAAGAGCACGGTGGGATCCCTTACAACGGGCCGGGCAAAGCCAATGCACAGACCTTATGCGAGGCTAACTGCCATATGGATTTCGCCCGGGGTTATGATTTTGTCCGTGAGGCACTGACTGCCGAAGAGCGAGATCACATTGAGCAGAACCTGCTGCGGGAAGGGGCAGAGTTCATGATGCAGCATCGCAGTGACCAGCTGCATAACCATGAAATGAAAATCAGCTCGACCATCGGGGTGATTGGCTTGTTACTGGACGAGCAGCGTTTTATCGACTTTGCCGTCAATAGCCCATATGGCCTTCGTTATCAGTTGGAGCATGGCATTATTGGCGAGGGACTGTGGTTCGAAGGTTCTATCCACTATCACTATTACGCGCTTCAGGCTTTGATGGGCTATGAAATGATGGCGCGTGGTAGTGTGTACTCACTTAAAGATCACCCGAGCTTCTTCCAAATGCTGGCTTTCCCGCTGCAGCTAGTGCAGATAGATGGCCGCTTCCCTCGCTTGAATGACTGTATTGCCGGTCAGGAAGTACTGACTCACTCGCATTTGTTCGAATATGCTTACAGTGAGTTCAAGCATCCGCTGTTTGCTTCGGCACTGAGCAGCATTTACCAGAATAAAAGCCGCGATAATATCGATGCCCTGCTATACGGGGTTGATGAATTGCCTGACGCCGAGCCGCTGACGACCCAGTCAATTCATGCGCCGGGTGTCGGTTTGACAATCTGTAAAGATGAAAACCGCAATAACATGCTACTGGTCAAGCACACGCCTTACGGTGGCGAGCATGATCATTATGACCGCTTGGGGCTCATTATTTGCTGTGACGGCAAGGAAATCCTACCTGATCTAGGCACAACTGGATACGGTGCCGAACTGCACTACGGCTATTACAAGAATACTGCGACCCACAATACCTTGGCGGTAAACCAGCAAAACCAGCCACCGGCGATCCCAGAAGTATTGAGCTTCAAACAAACGCAAGATGTTACCTGCCTAGACACCGTGGTTGATTGGTCTAAAGCTCATCCAGGATTGGATAGCCATACCTTGGTACATTGGGACGAAGAAGCATATCGTGATGTCCGGTTCCGCCGCAGTGTCGTTTGGCTCGGTAATGCTGCTATTGAAATTAACCAAGTGCACAATCCCCATGGCCAGCAATTGGATTTAACCTGGCATGTACGCGGCGAGCACCAGCTAAGCCCGCTTGCGGTGAAATGTGAAAACCCGTTAGAGGGGCCTCTTGCCCGAATGACGGATACTAAAGTCCAATCTGTATCGGGCGTGACAGCACAACATTTCGCGATTGAAGGGGATGAAGCTTATCAATGCTTTGTTGCCGCTGATGGGGTGTTATTGACGGGTCAGGCTCCGGATAACCCGGCAACCAGTAACTTGTCTTACATGTTGTTGAGAAGCCAGCAATTACAGTTCAAAGCCGCCGTTGTCCATGATCTGGACAGCCATCAACCGCTTGATAGTGTAGATGTGAAGTGGGTGGGAGAAAGTGCCTATATTAGCCTTGACCGCGATGGCAAACTTCACTCGGTCAAAGTGACGTTTTCTCAAGACAGCATGAGTTACCAATCATTGCATTGCGCTTCTTAGTATATTCAAAAGCGGTCAAGAGCAATCAAGGCTAGCATATTAGTGCTGGCCTTTTTTTATGGCTTGATAAGAAAAATATAAAACCTGGCTGAAATGGCTGTTGGTGCGGGGGAACGAAACCTCTTCTATGACGTTCTCATGAACTGGCATAAATATCTCGGCCTTAGATTTTGTGCTACATGGGTTTTCATTAAAAATTCGTTTCTGGGCGACGCCTGAAGGCAATGATTACATCGATAATCATATTTGGAGCGAGTTGGTGAAAGCCGATGTCAACTTTATTAACACCGATCACCAGCAAGACTTGCATGACTGGTTGCTGGAAAATGACCCGCACCCATCTGAACCATCAGTTAATTGGTTGGATGACCCATTCTGGGATCCGATGTATCCATAAACGCCAATTGTTAACTTAAAGCTACTTCAAGCTTACTGGTTGAATAAAGCACACAGGTTAGCCTGTGTGCTTTTTTAGCCTCTGCCTTTTTCTCGAAATGCAGAAGCCGTGACCCCGGCATTTTTGCGAAAAAATCGGGCGAAATAGGCCGGATCGGTAAAGCCAAGTTCGTAGCCAACCTCAGAGATAGACATCGCGGTGAGCAGCAGCATCCGGCGTGCCTCTTGCATGATCCGGTCTGTGATTATTCGTTTAGAAGACAGGCCGCTGACCCTGCGGCAGATATCATTGAGCCGAGATGTGGTAAGCCCGATCTGCTCAGCGTAATGTGGCAACGCCCAATGGGAGCGATAGTGCTCTTCAATCAATACGCTGAATTGATTGAACACGTTGACATCCGTGCTGCGATAACTGGTCGATACCTGTTGATTGTTGGCGTAGCGTATTATCTCTATCAGGATTAATTGCAGCCAGCTAAGGCTGGCAGACTCTGCCATGAACTGTTGCCCTGTCGATTCCTTCTCGAGCATTTCAAATAACATTTCTAGCGGTGAAGACTCAGGCAAAGGGATACAAAAAGGCTGCATCGCTGTGGAGGCAATATCATTGCGGCCAATCTCGATATCCAATAACCGCCACACTAACTGCTGGCTGGCGGTGATAACAAACCCGCTGGCATGGTCGTCGGTGACAAAAGAGTGGGGCACGGTGGGCGGAGTGAAAAACAAGGTTTTCCCATGCATTGAATAGTGGGACTGGTCGAGCAGCACATGGGTGTTGCCCTCCAAAATACAATGGATTTGGTAGTAACGGTCGTGGTAGTGGGTTGGCATGTTGCGGCCAAAAAACAGGGCGAGGCTGTTTAGCCGCTCAAGGTGAAATTCATTGTCGCTGTAGCGTGAATCGTAGACTTTTCCGATATTGAGGTTGGGGATTGTAAGTGCTTCCATAGCGGGACCTTCTGTTTTTTGATTTTATTATAGTAGTGATAGTTAACATGTTATCTAAACCCGCGAAAAGTACAATTGAATACTTGTAACATCCATTTAACACGGCGGGGCCATTTCCCATAATGAATGCAAAGAAGCCGCGAAGAAGAAACGGCAAAGCTCACAATCAAAAGGAACTGGACATGAAGCGACCTAATCCCCTGCTAGATAAAATGCAAGCGATCCTACCGACTATTGCCGCAAATGCGGCGCAAGCTGAACTGGACCGTACGCCGCCGGAAGAGAATATCCGCCTGTTGCGTGAAGTTGGCTTTTTCCGCGCTTTCCAGCCCAAGGCGTACGGCGGCTCGGAGATTTCATTACCGGAGTTTACCGATTGTGTAGCCGCTTTGGCTGGAGCTTGTGGTGGTACGGCGTGGGGGGCAAGCTTACTGGCGACGCACAGCCACCAGATGGCAATGTTCTCCAAACAGGCCCAAGAAGAATTCTGGGGGGATAACCCTGATGCCACCGCTAGCAGCAGTATTGCTCCTTTTGGGCAAACTGAAGAGGCAGAGGGTGGGGTGATCTTCAATGGCAACATGCGTTGGAGTAGTGGTAGTGATCATGCTGAATGGGCCATTCTTGGCTTTAACCGCACCGATGTCAGTGGCAACAAGGTTTATTGCTTCGGGGTTGTACCGCGCCATGAATACACCATTATTGATGACTGGTTCGCCGCAGGTATGCGCTCCAGTGGGACTAAAACCTTAGTGTTGAAAGATGTGTTTATTCCCGAGCATCGTATTGAAACGGCCAAAGGCATGATGGAAGGCCGCTCGGCGGGATTCGACTTGTACCCTGACAGCGATATCTTCTATACCCCTTACCGACCTTACTTTGCCTGTGGCTTCGCGGCTATCAGTTTAGGGATTGCCGAGCGAATGCTGGAGGTCTACAAGGAAAAGACCAAAAATCGTGTACGTGCCTATACAGGGGCAAAAGTTGGGGCGGCAACACCGGCATTGATGCGCGTTGCCGAATCTACCCACCAAGTCGCGGCTGCTCGTGCTTTCCTTGAAAAGACATGGGAAGACCATAAAGAGCATGGCGAGCGCAAAGAATACCCATCGGCCGAGACATTGGCTTACTGGCGGACTAACCAGGCTTATGCGGTGAAGATGTGTATTGCAGCTGTTGATCGCTTGTTTGAAGCCATGGGTGGTATGTCTTGGTTTAATGACAATGAAGGGCAGCGCCTGTTCCGCGATTCACACATGACAGCTGCTCATGCCTATACCGACTACGATGTGTGTGCGCAGATATTAGGCCGCCAGTTGATGGGCCTGGAGCCGGATCCTAGCATGGTCTAATGATGATTTTGCTCAAGTGATGTGCTTTTTATTTTGTTTCAAGGCGCGTAGATATAGCTTTGTTGTGTTCTTGCCCCCGATTCGGGGGCTTTTTTCGTTTAAGAGTCATCACATTCAACTTTTGTTGAGCGAAAACGTAGGTTACATTTTGAACTGCGGAAGGGGAGCGTATTTCTGATATGTATTGTCCCCATAAGATAAAGGTGTTGAGTTTTTAAATTATTGTTTTTAATGAGTTTAATTTGTTTTTGGTGATGGTTTAAGGGAAGGGTAATTCAGTTACTATGAAACTGCATGTTGTAAAGCAGTTTTCAATCCAATCAACAGATAATGAAGTTACTGATGATTTTAATCAAAAAAAACAGTAATCACTCAAATAATTTTTGCATTAATAAAATTATGTGATAAATTGCCTTTAAGATTTGAGAGCATCATTTTGCGAACAAAGTGCCACATTCCTTAGAACGGGGGAGTGCGGTTGAGAGGTCTACCAATACATTTGCATGATTGAGACCTACTGGGGAAACCCAGTGAATATCCTGCTTGGAACCCAGGATATTAGGAACGGGAAACGGCCCTGAGTGAAAGCTCAGGGCCGTTTTTTCTTTCGGGGAAGTAGAAATTAAAATAGAGGGGTCACGTATTCGCCGTGTTGTATCTTCGGTTGCGTCCTGCCCAGATCGTTGTTTCAGCTAAATCATCAATCGGATTCTCTTCTCTAACTCGGCTTCTTCTCCGGCGATGAATACTACCCTGAGTATTCTTTTGGTAGTGGCTGTTAAGCTGCCGGAGGCTTTTGATATCACTGAGTTTCATCGTTCTCTCCTTAAACAGATACTGATACCAGCATAGTGGTCTAACCTGAATGGAAGTTGACACTTATATTCAGTTGGTTGCATTATCGTTCCGATTCTTGATCTAAATCTATTAAAGTGGTTGATGTGAGATGGGTGGAAAATATGAAAAAGCTATTTTTCATCTCAGAGTAATAAATACCAGTGGGGATGCTTCATTTAATTTCTCAATGGAAGGAAATCATCCTACTAGCGCCATTCGCCATTTTTTGTTGCTTATTTACATGAAATGGACAATTTACTTTGAGCTATGTCACATTTATTTGTAGTATCTCTCTCGTTTTCTGATAGTTAATTACACACAGAGGTAGCAAAATGATTGAGATGTTAGCCCTTTCCCAACTCTTTCTGGCTCGCCTAAAAGCGGAAGAACAAAAAGCCAAGCAGGACAAACCAAGCGCATAATTGTCTGGGAAATCGGATTTTGATTTCTACTATGTACCCCTCAAATAAGGGCTACGGTAATGCCTGAGAGGCTGGGAACCTGGTAGGAAGAGAAAAAGCGGCACATGAAAATGTGCCGCTTCAGACTGATGACAAAGGTCTGGCTTTTAAGCTAGGCCTTTGATCTAATAGAGATATCGAAATATGGATATCTCGACATGTTAAAAGAACCCTCACCCCAACAGTACGAACTCGAAATGGTCACAATGGAACAGCTGGTTCCGAAGCATCATCTCGTACGTAAAATCGACCAAGTTATAGATTTCGAATTTATTAGAGACGAAGTCGCTCACCTATATTGCCAAGACAATGGCCGGCCTCCTGTTGACCCCGTCCGCTTGTTTAAAATCATCCTGCTGGGCTACATCTTTGGCATCAAGAGCGAGCGTCAGCTAGTCAAAGAAATCGAGGTCAATGTGGCCTATCGGTGGTTCCTTCGCATGTCACTGACAGAGAAAGTTATCCATGCCTCGACGCTCAGCCAAAACCGCATCCGCCGCTTCAACGGGACGGATATTTTTGAACGCATCTTTACCAATATCGTACTCCAGGCCATGGATAAAGGGCTCGTCGCCGGGAATGAATTATTCACCGACAGCACCCACCTCAAAGCCAATGCTAACAAGAAGAAATTTACCAATGAACAGCAAGCTGTCCGCACCAGTGCCTACCTTGAGATGCTCAACGAAGATGTGGCCAAGGAGCGGGAAGCCGAAGGGAAAAAACCTTTAGCTGAGCGAAAATCAGAGCCTAAGCTCAAAAATACCAAAGTGAGCACGACTGATTCTGAAAGCGGCTTTATGACGCGGGATAACAAGCCGCAAGGGTTCTTTTACCTTGACCACCGCACCGTCGATGGCATGCATGGGATTATCGTCGATACCTATGCGACCGCAGGTAACGTCAATGACTCCCAGCCTTATATCAATCGGCTAGACTACACGCTCAACCAGTTCAACCTGAATCCTATAGCCGTAGGCCTTGATGCTGGATACTTCACGGCTCCTGTTGCTGAGAGCCTTGAACGAAGAGAAATCCTTGGCCTCTTTGGTTACCGTAGGCCGCCTCGCACCCAGAATGCTATCAAGAAGAAGCACTTTATCTATAACAAAGAAACAGACACTTACCTGTGCCCAAATGGCCAGGAACTTATCTATAAAACCACGTCAAGAGAAGGCTACAGAGAATACCACTCGGCCCCCAAGGAGTGTGAGCTCTGCTCGATGAGAAATGACTGCACCCAAAGCAAAACAATGAAGAAGGTGATAACCCGGCATATCTACGCGGAGGCTGTGGAACGAGCAAACAAAATACGGCTGACACCTTATGGTAAAAGGACCTATCGGCGAAGGGGAGAAACGGTAGAAAGAAGCTTCGCAGATGCGAAACAGCATCATGGTCACCGATATGCACGGTTCCGGGGGTTGAACAAGGTGCAGATGCAATGTTGGTTGGCCGCTGCTGCTCAAAATATCAAGAAGATGGCCTTGGTGCTGGGCTGCTTACAGAAAATAGGCCTTATAAACGCTCTAATTAGGTTAATACGAGTCAATATCAGGCGAGAAGAGCAAAGGAGCCTCCAACCGAGCTGGTAGGTAAAAAAATCGCGATCGCGGCCTACGGCCGCTCTCTAAAAAGAACCCCACTTAAAAAGTGGGGTTCGTCAGCAATCTGAAGCGGCACATGAAAATGTGCCGCTTTTTTGATGGGTGTTATTCGTTGTTTAGCCAGAGCAAGTCTTGTTCGGAGACATACTCTTTGTAGCCGGCTTCCCAACCTTGGATCGCGAGCGTTTCGTGTTCGGTATTGAGGCACTGGCCGGTATATTGTTGCCCCTGCTTACCGTGTTTGTAGGTTTTGTAAGGCAGGCAGTAATCTTCAATACCTTGCTGGTAGCCTAGGCGGTAATCGTTGATAGCGCCTTCAGGCATTTCGCTTAGTCTATTGAGTTCGTTCTCGGTGCGCACCAGACGGCCATTTTCACCGTCTTTGACTCCAAGCATTTTCCATTGGTTTTCTTGGGCCAGTTCTGTGTCGTAGGACTGACCGGTACAGGCCGCTAAGCTGAGGGCAGCTACAAGTAAAACTAGGTGTTTCATCGTCTACCTCCGCAAGCAAATGTGAATTTACACTTTAATTATATATCCCCATGAAAAAACGGGCATAAAAGCCCGTTTAATCGTTAAGGTTTTTTACTCAATTACTGGAAAGCAATCGGGAGGGGGCGGTGCGAGGCCAGTAATAGCCAAGGTAATTCCAGCCGACCCAGAGTACCAATCCGGTCGCCACAATCATTTCAAATATCCCCAGTCTTTCAAGCCAAGACCAATGCGGGTAGTAGATAGCAAACCAATCGGTGAGACGCTCAAGGGCAACGGCACTGATCACTGAGGGGAAGGTCACCGCAGCCAGCGATGGCTGGAAGCGTTGTTTGAGCAGGTTGAAATAGCACAGGTATACCAAGATCGTCATGGTGATCCCGACACCCGCCAGAGCGCCTGTCAATACTGGGTCCGGCTCGCTGACGTTGAGCAGGTAGGCGGTCAAAGACAGGTTGACGGGGGCTGCCATGATGGCAAGCGTCGGTCTTGCTGGCCTTGGTAGTCGTCCGGCAAAGCATAGGCGGTAAAGGACAACAGGCAACATCAAAAAATAAATCGCGATACAGGCATCGGTCATGGCCAAGGCAAAGTCATGATGCCCGAGTTGAGGCCCAGCCAAAGTGCCACTGATCGCCCCGACGGGGTACAGGAACCAGCTTGGGTACATATTGGTGAGGCGAAAATTCTTGATTTGGCAGAAAAAGAAGAAACCCATCATGAACATATGCAGGGCCAAAGCGGGGTACCAAAGCAAACGAGCGACTTCAACATGCAACGAAGACAGGTAGTCGGATAAGACCAGCATGGTCATCGACATGGGTGCCATCAAGCTGCCGTAGAGCGGATGGCGGAGATCTTGAATAAAGCGTTTGGGGTTGAACAGGTATTTCAGTACCACAGGGGTGAGAAGGATGACGCCGATGAGTGCACCTATCCCGCGGTACCAATTGGCATGATCAGGAAAGTACAGTGACCAGGCAAGACCTGTCCCCATAGAGGCTAAAGCCAGTGCGGCTTGGGCTGTTGGAATGTGTATCAAAGCATTAGTAAATGCTGCCATTGAGTTAAAAAAACCTTCTTTGCACATGAATCAAACTGGAAAGAAGGCATTCTACACTAGATCCCCCGTGAGGTAGCGTGGGATGGATCAAAACACAGTTTGGAGTGAGTCACATTTTGGTAGAAGATTTGGCATTTTGGGTTTGCTAAAAGTGGATTTTAGTACCATATTTAATTTGTGACCTGTAAATGAGCTTATTCATATATAGCTTACGGAGGAATGAGCTGTTTCATTCATTTGGCTCAAGGGTACAGGGAGCCGGTTGATGTGAATCAACCACACTAAGCGTCGGTATTGCTTAGTACTACAATTTGGTTAAGTGACAAATAAAGTGATTATACTTCTTCACCAAAACTATTGATGTCCGATTTAAACTTGTGACTGTATCGGGCACGGCAAACTCAACGTAATGAGTGGTGAAGCCTCAAGTTGTAAAGTTGTAATTCAATCAACGCTCTATGTGTGCTGTGTAGGTAGACTAGGGCAACAGAATAGAGATAATAAATAAGCCGCACTGCAATGGTGCGGCTTTTCTTTTGTCGCTAAAAAATTAGCGGTATTTTCTTGAAAATGCTAAATTGCTGTTTTTAAAAGGCTGTTTAATGTTATCCACAAAAACGGTGGGTAACTTTATGGTAAATCTCTTTGTTAATTGATTGTTTTGTCAACAAATGGTGCTTAAGCGTGCAAAAACAGTGATTAATGCAATCATTCACAGTTTTTTTGAGTCAGTTCAATATTTGCTCAATTGGTGATGGGGGTACCGGATATCGTAACCTTTATTTGCTATTTTAAATTTGTAAAAGGAATTTACATAACAAGAGGTTAACCATGATCAACCCGCTCAAGCAATTGACCATACGCCAAACCTTGCTCGTCACCTTTGTTGTTCCCACATTACTGCTTTTGTCTGTTATTGGCTGGCAAACTTATCAGCTAACAGAAAAGCATACTCAAGCCGATATCGCCCAAGAAACTGTCGCGCTATTTCATCTTTACGATGAAGTTGCCCACCAATTTGCTGTTGAACGTGGGTTAACTGCGGGGGTGATCGGAGCCAAAGGACAGGGGCCCCAAGTTCAGGCGCTAAGAAATCAAAGAACTTTGGCTGACAATGCCTACCAATCTCTACTTGCCTTCACTCCACAATACCTCGAACCACAAGCCGTCAGGCCATTGCTCGATGCAGTTCGTTCAGAGCTGGATCAGCGGCAAGGTATCCGTCAACAAGTCGATAGCTTGCAGTTGGTCGACTCCCCGTTTGCTTACTATTCCAATATTAATCGCTTGGCATTGGATAACCTTTCGATTCTGCTGGCGCAAATCAGTAACGCGGAGCTTAAACAGGAGTTGCAGGGCTTGTTGCAATTATTGATCACCAAAGAGCAAGCCGGTATGGCGCGGGGTGCACTCAATGGTGTGTTTGCCAGCAAACAGTCTGGTCTCGACCGTTATGCACAAATCCAAGCCTACATTAATGATGAAGCGTATGCGGTTCGGCAGGCGCGTTTACTACTCAGTGGGCAGCACTTGCAGCAGCTGGAAGATATTGTACGTTCTTCGACCTGGCAAAAAGTGATGACGATCCAACAACAGTTTCTCGCCCAGAAAGCCTCACTTTCTGCTGTTTCTGGGCCATCTGCGCCAAGCTGGTTTGGTCTAGCTACGGAAAGAATAGGGGCTGTGAAAGGCTTGCGGGATCACATGTCAGCAGAGCTGTCTGCCAAGGTGCAGGCTGAAAAACAGCAAGTAACTAATCAGCTGTGGTTTTTTGCAGGTATGGTTGGGTTGGTGGTTGTGCCACTGATTGGCTTTACCGTTGTTTCTCTTAAGCGATTAACTCAGCGGGTTGCTCTGTTTTCAGAGAAGTTGTCGACTATGGCTGCAACGAAGGATCTTACTATCTGCTTGGCTGACGAGCGCGATGATGAAATCGGCGAAATCGGCAAGAAACTGGATAGGTTATCAGACAGCGTCAGCGATACCCTGAGCAAAGCCCACCGGGTTGCGAGCCAAACTCAGCAAGAAATGGCCGAGATGGTCAAGTTGATTGCATTGGCTAGAACCGACAGTCAGCAAACCCATACCCGCTGTGACAGCATCGCGACTGCTATGACGGAAATGGCTCAAACCAGTGAGCAGGTGGCGGGGATCACGAGCGAGGCCCAGCGAAGTACTGAGCTGGCTCGCGAGAGTGCCGAGTCTAGCTATGCCCAAAGTGAACAGTCGCAGCAAACCACTTCTCGCTTGCTGGAAAGTGTAAATGAAACCTATCAGTGTATTGAAACGCTCGAGCAGCAAATGGAAGGGGTAACCGATATCCTGGATACCATTAATGCAATATCAGAGCAGACCAATTTGCTGGCGCTTAATGCGGCGATTGAGGCTGCAAGGGCGGGAGAACAAGGCCGGGGTTTTGCCGTTGTTGCCGATGAAGTGAGGACTTTAGCCCAGCGCAGCAAGACATCGACGGAAGATATTCGCCAGTTGCTTGATGGCATTACCCAGAATGCCAAGGCTTCCTATATCAACATGCAGCAAAGCCGTGAAGCTACGGTGGAAACCCAAGGCGTGGTATCTGAAGCCAGAGCCTTGGTCGAAGGGTTGATTGGGAATGTCAATGAAATCGCTGAGTTCAATATTGGGATCGCGACAGCCGCGGGCCAGCAATCTCAAACGGCCCATAGCGTGGATGTTGACGTTGATGGCTTGCTGGATTTAGCCGGTAATACCATGCAGGCCATTGCGGATATTCATGACGAAATGAACCTAATCAAACAACGAATGACCGAGCTGTCATTGGAAGTCGATAAGTTCCACATTCGCCCTACGAATCAGTCACCAGAAACCAGTGAATTTGCTATAACAGCATCTCACTAAATTCGCATCAGGCCATACTGGGGCTAATTAGCAGGGGCTTTTTAGTCCCTGTTTATTGTTGGTAGGGTGCCATTCCAGAATGACTCAACAATTCCGTTGCACTTGGCATCATGGAGGCTGTTGTTGGCGATATGCAGTTTATCGGCGTATTGTCGACCTTCCACCCGAGCTTCTACCCATGCGACATGATGATCGGTATTGTCTGCCGTGAGCGTACTTTGGATCAGATAATCACTGACTCGCTGGATGGTCATCTCTGGCAGTGTTTCGAAGAATTGACAAGAGTCCAACACCCCGTGCAGCTGTCCGGCAGAAGTGACGGTGGACAGGGGGCTGACAGAAGCGTTGGTGACTGTTGCAGCACCCATGAATAGGGCGAAGATGACACTTGGTAGTCTTAGGGAAATCATGCATTCGTCTCGTAGCAAGAGGTTGGGAATGCGGATAATCTACCTATTTTCGACTACCAAATGTGGTTATCAGTTATGCAGGTTTCTTGAGTGTTTTTTAGCTCAAGCGCTTTTCCCACCATTCGCGGGCCATTGATAAGGCATGCTCTTGTTCGCTGCAAATACCCATCATTTTTAGCACAATTGCCAACGTAGATATCACCGCGCATTCGCCATAATGGTTGTCTACTTCACCAAGCCAGACTTTCTGCAAGAATTCGCCACTGATCTCGCCGTGTTTGCCAGAGGCTCCTTCGAGGTAAGTCGGCCACTCTTCGGTGAACAGCTGCCCCTGGGAAACACCAGACAAGCGACAGGCAGTACGTGGGCTGCGCTCGCTTTCGCCGCCTTCGCCTTTGAAGGCAACCATGTTGCGGTCTCCTACCAACTGGGCTGCTTCGGCGTGCAGCTGCTCATAGCCTTGGTGGAAGATACCATGGATGGAGTAGGTCGCTGCGGTTGGGTTGAGGGCGCGGGCAACCGTATTGAGCGGTGTTCTCAGGCCGACCAAATTACGCAGTGCTAGCAAGTCGATTAACGGCTCGCAGTAACTCGATAGCGGGATGTAGCAGATATTCGCCTCGGCAAGGATGCGTCTCGCATCATCGGGCGTCGCAGCCTGTTGGATATTGAGAGCCGGGCAAGCACTTTCTACCTGGTATTTGATGGCATCGACAGCCATGTGGCCGCTCAGCATCACACGGATACCGTTCTTTGCCAGCAGTTTGGCGGCGAGCAATAGCCAAGGCGGTTGACGGCGCTTGCCGGCAAAGCAAGGCCAGTCGATATCAATGTCCAGTTCTTGCCATTCAGGTGAAATTCGGCCGCGCAGTGATTGGATGTACCCTGCCGCCTCTTCGCTGGTTTCGCAGCGCACGCGCTGCAGCATCAGTAATGTGGCAAGTTGAAGTAATTCGGCTTTGCCGTCAAGGTACATGTCCAGCGCTTGTCGCGCTTCTTCTTGGGTGAGGGGGCGACGGCCTTTTTCCCCGCGGCCAACGTGTTTAATAAATTCTGAAAATGCTGTCATGGTGTCTTCCGTGTAAATGTACCCAAGTCATTTGTTGACCTTAACTTAGGTATATTAGCACTAAGCCAATAAATTTATTTACAATAATGAAACAGGCGCCGGTTCTGGTTCTGGGTAAAGGCTAGGTCAGGCTATTTCTACACTTTCGTCAACGATTGCCTACACTTATTGCTGGAAACTGAGTTATAAAACAATCAATAGGGATAACCGGAGCGGGTATGAAAACATTGTTTACGCTAGGTAGTTTGACACTAGGAACATTGACGTTCGGAGCTATGTTGACACTGATGTCCTTTGCAACCAATGCTGCCGAGGGTAGGGCTATTGAGTATAAGGTGAATAATGAGGCGTACGAGGGATACTATATTTCGCCATCGGAAGACGCACCACTTGTATTGCTTATCCATGACTGGGATGGGCTCACAGATTATGAAGTGAAGCGAGCTGAAATGTTGGCAGAGCAAGGCTATGCCGTGTTTGCCGCTGATCTGTTTGGCGCCGGAGTAAGGCCAACGGAGGTGAAAGACAAGCGTCAGCATACCGGAGAGCTCTATAAAGACCGGCAGAAAATGCGTGACTTGATGAACGGCGCAGTGCAAATGGCTGGCTCACTCGGTGCCAATACCGACAAAGCCGTGGCGATGGGGTACTGCTTCGGTGGTGCTGCGGTACTGGAACTAGCACGCTCTGGTTCTGATATGAAAGGCTTTGCGACTTTCCACGGCGGGTTATCCACTCCTGACGGGCAGGATTATTCAAAGGCAAAAGGCAATATCTTAGTTCTTCATGGCGCGGCGGATACCGCGATCCCTATGTCTGATTTTGCTGTCTTATCCGGAGAGTTAGAAAAAGCCGGTGTTAGCAATGAAATGATTGTCTATAGTGGTGCGCCGCATGCCTTTACCGTGTATGGCTCAGATAACTACCGCCAAGATGCTGATTATAAATCTTGGCAGCGCTTTCTGACTTTCCTGAATGATGTAGAGTGGTAAATTAGAAGTCACTCAAAGATGAATCAGCATTGATATTTTGAAAGCCAGCAGTAGATCTGCTGGCTTTTTACCATCTGAACCTTTGTAATGAGCCACAGTCAAAATACTCATTGCTGGATATCAAAGATAAGGATGATGAATATGCTTTATGTCACGACCCCGGAAGTCTATGGCCGCGAAATCAAAGAAGTGCTCGGTACGGTTACCGGCAATGTGGTGCAGTCCAAACACGTTGGCCGCGATATCATGGCCGGTTTCAAGACCATCTTCGGCGGTGAAATCCGCGGCTATACCGAGATGCTAACCGAAGCGAGGCAAGAAGCCACTCATCGCGCCATCACAGAAGCAGAGGCTATGGGCGCCGATGCCATTGTAAATGTCCGTTTCACCACCAGCGCTATCATGCAGGGCGCTTCGGAGATTTTGGTATACGGTACTGCGGTGAAGCTACGCTGAACCTCACCATCCAGTTCCGAAAATGGCTAGTATTGTCCATGTTGCGGGGTAGACTAAAAGAAGCATTAGCCACCCTGCAAACCAACAATAGGCCAAGGACACACTACCATGATGACCCCCGCCCAATGCCAGCAAGCCCGCTTGGCCCGGGACAGACGCTACGATGGACTGTTCTTCACTGCGGTGAAAACCACAGGCATTTATTGCCGCTCTATTTGCCCAGCTCCCGCCCCGTTGGAGAAAAATGTCGAATATTTCCCGTCAGCCGTCGCTGCCGCGCAAGCAGGCTATCGCCCTTGCTTGCGTTGCCGGCCTGACAGTGCCCCGGGCTCGCCGGCTTGGCAGGGCAAAAGCACCACTTTTGTCCGGGCACAGCGGTTGATAGACGAAGGGGCGCTGATAGAGAATGACTTGGCGCAGCTAACTGAAAGGCTTGGTGTTACCGATCGTTATTTGAGGCAGCTGTTTAATGAGGAGATGGGGTTGTCGCCCAAGGCGTATAGCCTTTACCAACAGTGCCTGCTGGCGAAAAAGCTGTTGCATGAGAGCCAACTGCCTATTACCGATATCGCGTTGGCGAGTGGGTTTAATAGCATCCGCCGGTTCAATGACTGTTTCCAGAAGCATTTCTCGCTCACCCCGTCGCAAGTGCGCAAGCAGCTTAATGAGGCTCAGAAGGGAGGGGGTAAAGAGGAACACATCCAAACGGTCACTGTGAGTTTGTCCTACCGTCCGCCTTATGACTGGCATTCTGTGCAGGATTTTTTTGCGTCTCGCCTGATTGAAGGGCTGGAGTGGCTGGATGAAAACAGCTATGGCCGGACATTCGGCAAGGAATTTGGCCAGGGATGGTTTACTGCTGTCCATGAGCCGGATAAATCACGCTTTTGCGTAGAGTTAACCCTCGCCGATCTCCAATGCCTCCCCCGAGCTATTGCCAATATCCGTCGCTGCTTGGACTTGGACGCCGATTCCGGGGTGATAGACCGGGCAATAGAGCAGGCAATGGGGCAGCCTTTGGTTCAAACTGGCTTGCGTTTGCCGGGGACTTGGAGCCCTTTCGAAGCAGGTATAAGGGCCATACTGGGCCAGCAGGTATCGGTAAAAGCGGCGCGGAACCTAGTTGAAAAGCTCATTCTAATGAATCCGGATAACCACAGTGGGCGGTTGTTTTTCCCTGAGCCGGAATCATTTTGCGGATATGACCTCAACCAACTGGGGATGCCTGAACGCCGCCGTGAGACATTGCGAGTGTTTGCCCGGTATGTGACTGAGCAAGGGATTGAAGATCCGAATGATTTATTGGCGTTACCGGGTATTGGCCCATGGACGGTGGATTACCTAAAAATGCGCGGCCTGAGCGATCCCAATATTTTTCTTGTCGGTGACTTGGGGATAAAAAAAGCGCTCCAGAAAAGAGAAGAGCAACGCCTCGAGAGCCCTGGTATACCACCTTGCCAACCGGAGCTGGCCGCGCCGTGGCAGAGTTATTTGACTTTATATTTATGGAAAACATTATGAACAACCAACTGATCAACACCCCCATTGGCTGGCTGAACGTATTGGCAATCGACAGTGCAATTACCGCCATTGAATTTGCTGCCGCACCAGAAACGCAACAGCAACCTTCGGAGGTAACCGAACGGTGCTGCCAGCAGCTGGCTGAGTACTTCACCGGCCAAAGGGAGCACTTCGATATTGATCTAGACATGGCTGGGACGGCATTCCAAAAAACGGTTTGGCAGGCGTTGAACGGTATCGAATATGGCGAAACTTGCTCATACGGTGATATTGCCAACCATATCGGTAACCCAAAGGCGGTGCGTGCTGTTGGCGCTGCTAACGGTAAAAACCCAGTGCCGATTATTGTTCCCTGCCACCGGGTGATCGGTAGTTCCGGCAAGCTGACAGGCTATGCGGGTGGACTGGATATCAAGGTGTGGCTGCTTGAGCATGAAAAACAACATTTTGCCAAATAGCTGTGTTTTTCAGCCTTCAAGGTGATCCGCTGGTTTATTGATTTCCTTGCTGTTGCAGTTGGCGAAAATCCGATAGGGTGGCATCAGTATTCAACTTTAGTTTTTGGTTTCTGTTTTTGGTCCCGGTTATGGTTCCAGTTTTGGAGTAAACAATGATTATTGAGCCCGTGATTAAAGGTGTCGTGGCACGCTCGGCACACCCTTACGGTTGCCAGCAGGCGGTACGCAAGCAAATTGACTATGTGAAACAAGCCTCCCCTATTACCGAGGGAGCCAAGCGGGTCTTGGTGCTCGGCGCTTCGTCTGGGTTTGGTTTGGCTTCTCGTATTGCCCACACTTTTGGCGGGGCAGAGGCTGACACTATAGGTGTGTCGTTTGAGCGAGGCCCGAGCGAGAAAGGCGTTGGCAGTGCTGGGTGGTACAACAACATCTTCTTCAAGCAGGAAGCTGAGAGCGCCGGCCGTATTGCGACCAATATTGTGGGAGATGCATTTTCTCAGCAAGTTCGACAGATGGTGATCGAGGCGATCAATAATGATCTCGGCGGCAAGGTTGATCTGGTAGTGTACAGCTTGGCAACCGGTGTGCGCCCTAACCCTGAAACCGGAGAGATGTGGCGCTCGGTGATCAAAACCACAGGTAATCCGGTGAAGGGGCCTACTTTGAACTTGGAAACCGACAGCCTGGCTGAGATGACGGTAGAGACAGCGACCGAGCAGGAGGTTGCCGATACGGTAAAAGTGATGGGCGGAGAGGACTGGGCAAGTTGGATACAGTGCTTATCTGAGGCTGGTGTGCTGGCGCAAGGCTGCCGCACTGTGGCCTATTCCTACATTGGCCCTGAAGTGACTTACCCTATCTACCACCACGGCACGCTCGGGCGGGCAAAAGTGCACATGCACAATACCGCCGAAGCGCTCAATAGGCAGCTTGCGGCGATTGGCGGCCAGGCACATGTTGCGGTTTGTAAGGCCCTAGTGACCAAGGCCAGTGTATTTATTCCGGCTTTTACCCCTTACATTCTGGCGCTATTCAAAGTGATGAAAGAGAAGGGTACCCACGAAGGCTGTATCGAGCAGATGCAGCGCTTGTTCAATGCGCGCTTTTATACCGAAGGAGGCGTACTTACCGATGAGCAGCGCTTGATCCGCATGGATGACTGGGAGCTGGATCAAGACGTGCAGCAGCAGGTCAGTGAAATTATGGCTGGCATGACGGCTGATAACTTTACCGAGCTGGGTGACTATGACGGTTACAAGCAAGACTTCATGGAGCTAAACGGCTTTGGCTTTGCCGAAGTCGACTACCAGCAAGATATCAGTCTTGAGAGGTTACAGGCGCTCCAGCCTTAACACTGCTAAGGCTGCGTGGCGGCTTATTGCTTTGGATAAGCCGCTCTATTGATAAGATCGTCATTATATTGTCGCCTGAATATCGGCAATCATAATGGCGATATATATTTTCTCATCAATGAAACACTTTCTGTTCTGAAACTCTTCTTTGAACCACGCCTTATCAGTGTAGAGATCATAAAACCTCAACATAGTTAATTCTGTATTAGGATAAATCTGGTCTAATCAGCCAATAATCATTAGAATTAGTGTAATAAAACAACAAACAAAGAATGCAGTGATTATGGTCGAACGTCGTCACTTTAGTCGTATTTTGTATCAGGCTCCGGCTACGCTAATCAATGCCATTGGTGAATGGCAGGCGGAAGTTAGGGACCTGTCCCTGCAGGGTATTTTGCTGACCAAGCCGGAGAGCTGGTCTGTGCAAGATCCTGACGATAAGTATTTTTTATCGTTTTGCTTACACGACTCTGATATCGAACTGCGGATGGAAACCCAGTTGGTTCACCATGATGCTGCTTATTTACGTATGCATATCTTCCATATTGATTTAGAAAGTGCCGGGCACCTCCGGCGTTTGGTCGAATTAAATGTTGGCACTGATGAATTATTACATCGTGAGCTGGAACAGCTAACTGATTTGCAGCAACATCTCGATGAGTCGTGAATAATCATCATGTCAGAAAATATTTGTATTTCGGTGTCCGATCATCGTGGCACCTCTCATTATCTTATTAACCGCTTCAAGAAACGCTATATCGCCGTTGTGGCGACAGCTTTGATTGCTGCCGCGGCAGGGGGAGGGTACGGTGTCTATAACCTCTACCAAGACAAACTCCACTCTAATCAGCAGTTGAGCCTGCTTAATGTTCAGGCCCAGCAGCTTAGCGCTTCCTTAACCGAGGAGAGTGCGAGCAACCGTGAATTGGTGGCTGAGCTCAATGAGAAAAAAGCTGAATTAGATGCTTTGTCATTGCGCATTGATGATGTCGAAACCATCCTTGGCCTGCAAACGGCAGAAGACGGTGAGGTGGTAACCCTTGAGGAGCGGGTAGACAGTGCGGCGATCAGCTCAGCGGTAAGGGGAACCTTGTTCCGCATGATCCCCAATGGCAACCCGACGCCGGGGATCCGTATGTCGTCACAGTTTGGTACCCGGGTCCATCCGGTAACCGGCAAGCGTAAGCGTCATTTGGGCTTGGACTTTGCCGCCAATACCGGTACGGAGATCTATGCCCCTGCCGATGGGGTCGTTGAAGTTACCCGGCCAAGCAACAAGGGCTCCGGCAACTTCCTCAAGCTTGATCACACCATGGGTTTCACCTCGACCTATTCGCATATGAAGAAATTCAATGTGAAGCGCGGTCAGTTTGTCCGCAAAGGTGACCTGATCGGTTGGACGGGCAATACCGGTTTGTCGACAGGGCCCCACCTGCATTATGAGATCCGCTTTTTGGGACGGGCATTGAATCCTCGGCCATTCGTAGAATGGACGCCGGATAATTTTGATAGCCTGTTTGAAAAAGAGAAAACCGTCCAATGGGCGTCGTTGCTCGATATGATCAATAATGTGGTATCGATGCAGGTTACGCTCACCCAGTCGCCTCATATTGCACGCCCTATCCAGACGGCAAGCAACGAAAAGGGGATAACCGGGGAAGAAGGCTAAGCCTTCGGTAGCGCTATGCCTGTTTGTTGAATACTCGTATGTGGAAGGAAATGCTATGGCCCGTGAGCTGTATATTGGTGTGATGTCTGGTACCAGCCTTGATGGGGTTGATACTGCTTTGGTTGCTTTTGAGGCAGAGCAAACTTCACGGCCTGAGTTGCTGGCAACCGATGATTTTCCAATGCCGGAAGGTTTGAAAGCGGCCTTGCTAGATGTGTGCATTGGCCAAGCAACGAATTTAAAGCAAATCGGTCAGCTGGATCACCAACTCGGTCACTTGTTTGCTGATGCCGTTAATCAGTTGCTGGAAAAGGCAGGCGTCGAGGCATCTGAGGTAACGGCTGTGGGCAACCACGGGCAGACAGTGTTCCACCAACCTGATGGAGACCACCCGTTCACCATGCAGTTGGGGGATGCCAATATTGTTGCAGCCAAAACAGGCATTACTACCGTGGCGGATTTTCGCCGTAAGGATATGGCACTGGGTGGCCAGGGTGCACCTTTGGTACCGGCTTTCCATAAGGGCTTGTTCTCGCTGCAGGCATCGACAACGGTCGTCTTGAATATAGGCGGTATTGCCAATATTTCAGTGCTGCGCCCAGAGCAACCTGTGGTTGGCTATGACACGGGGCCTGGCAATATGCTGATGGATGCCTGGGTGTATCTTCACCATGGGCAGAAATATGACCAAGACGGCGCCTTTGCGGCATCGGGTACGGTTAACCAGCCTTTGATGGACAAGCTGATGGCTGATCCTTACCTATCCCGTCCATACCCGAAAAGCACGGGGCGCGAGTACTACAACCTGCCATGGCTGGAAGCGCAATTGCGCGGTATGGGCGAAGCCGTATCGGAGCAAGGTGTACAGGCAACCCTGCTGCAGTTTACTGCCCAGACCATTGCTGACCAGGTAGAGTTATTTGCCCAAGGCGCTAGACCACAGTTGCTGGTGTGCGGCGGTGGCGTGAATAACCCGCTGTTGATGCAGCGTCTTGCCGAGCTACTGCCAGGCTGGTCTGTTGGCAATACCCGCGATGCCGGCATTGATCCGGACTATATGGAAGCGATGGCTTTTGCCTGGCTTGCCCGCCAGCGTGTTCATGGTCAGCCGAGCAATGTACCGGAAGTAACCGGCGCTTCTGCCCTCGCGTCATTGGGCGTGATCTATCCTGCGTAAGTGGACAAATTGATGTTGAGCGTGTTTTTGTCAAAAATGACTGAGTGGTTACTCATAAGCATTGTTTTTCACAAAGCGATGGTTTACAACCATATATGCCATAGGTGTATGTGGTAAGAAGTGAGGTTATACATGAAAGGTCATTGGCGACATGGACTGTTGGTAATGTTATTGGTTGCTGGCAGTGCGCATGCGGTAAAAGAACGACAGCTTGGCGAGATCTTTATTGAAGAATCAAACTCCAAGCAATCGCTTGAATTTGTCGGTCAAGGCAGCCGTCCAGTGGATAATACCGGGCGGGATAATTACAGCATCTACCAAAACAAAAACATCGAAGATCCCACCGAGTTTGGTGCCGGTTTGAAATTCAATGCAACCGATGACTTTAGTATCTCTGTTGAGGCTGGCGGTGCTGTGGTGGATGATAGCAATTTGGATATTGATAGCGGTGCGGTGAAATTTGAACTCAGCTATTAAGCCCGCTTTTATTGGCTTGTATTATTGGTTTCTAATACTGATTAATAGGCACGAAAAGTCTATATCTGCATGAAACGTGAATGTATCGTGCTTATCTATGCGTCGTTATGTGTAGTGTAAAACTTTGAAACATATTGTCTTTTTTCCATCATCGAAGTTAAGCCTTTCTGTCATTCACAATCCCTATATTCAGCATGAAATTTATACATGCTCATATATCACGGGATTAATATGTTTAAGAAATCACTCGCTGCTGCGGTATCACTGGTATTGACTACGTCAGTGTTCGCAATGGATGCTCGTTACGAAGATCGCTCTGGCAACCTAACGGCTGACCTACCTCAGAACGAAGCTGAATGGGTAAACCCATCAACGCTGGTCTTTGCTTACACGCCTGTTGAAGACCCATCTGTTTACGCCAGTGTATGGAGCGAGTTTCTGGAGCACATGGAAGAAAAAACGGGTAAATCTGTACGTTTCTTCCCTGTTCAGAACAATGCGGCACAAATTGAAGCGATGCGTTCTGGTCGCCTGCATATTGCCGGCTTCAACACGGGTTCTACGCCGCTAGCGGTTAACTGTTCTGGTTTTGTTCCGTTCACTATCATGGCGGGTGAAGATGGTTCATTCGGCTACGAAATGGAAATCATCACTCACCCAGACTCAGGTATCGACAAAGTGGAAGATCTGAAAGGCAAAAACCTGGCTTTCACCTCTCAAACGTCTAACTCTGGCTTTAAGGCGCCATCTGCGATTCTGAAAGCAGAATACGATCTAGAACCTGAACGTGACTTCAAACCGGCTTTCTCTGGCGCGCACGATAACTCAATCATCGGTGTTGCTCACAAAGATTACGATGCAGCTGCTATTGCGAACTCTGTTCTGACTCGTATGTTGGATCGTGAAGTGGTGAAAGAGTCTGACATCAAGAACATTTACACATCTCAGACTTTCCCGACGACGGCTTACGGTGTTGCCCACAACCTTCACCCTGAACTGCAAGAGAAGATCCAAGACGCGTTCTTCAGCTTTGACTGGAAAGGCACCAAGCTAGAAGAAGAGTTCTCCCGTAACGGCGAATCACAATTCATTCCTATTACTTACCAAGAGCATTGGGCGGTGATCCGTACCATCGATGAGGCGAACGACGTCTCTTACGCTTGCCGTTAATAGGAACTACCATGTCAACACTTCAACTTCGTTCACTGACGATGCAGTACTCGCCTAAAGATAAAGCGCTGAGTAACGTGTCGTTGGATATCCAAGCTGGTGAAGTTGTTGGACTTATCGGCCCCTCAGGGGCCGGTAAATCAACACTGATCCGTTGTGTAAACCGCCTAACCGAGCCAACGTCTGGAGAGGTCTTGTTCAAAGGGCAGGATTTGACCAAACTGGGGAGCCGTGAACTGCGTCAATCTCGCCGTAAAATTGCGATGATTTTCCAGGAATACGCCTTGATTGAGCGTCTGACTGTGATGGAAAACGTTTTGTCGGGTCGTTTGGGCTATGTGCCATTCTGGCGTAGCTTCTTGCGCAAGTACCCGGGGGAAGATATCCAGTCGGCCTATGCGCTGCTAGATCGTGTTGGTTTGATGGAGCATGCCGACAAGCGTGCCGATGCCCTTTCTGGTGGTCAGCGCCAGCGTGTCGGTATTGCCCGTGCTTTGGCCCAGCAGCCAGAGCTATTGCTTATCGATGAGCCTACCGCCGCATTGGATCCGCGCACTGCCCGTCAGGTTATGCGACTGATCTGCGATATCTGCAACGAGCACCAGCTACCGGCGATTATCAACATCCACGATGTGAATCTCGCTAAGCAGTTTGTAGACCGCATTATCGGCCTTAAAGCTGGTGAGGTGGTATTCGATGGTAAACCGGAAGAGCTAGGCCACGATGCCCTTACCCGGATCTACGGCGAAGAAGACTGGAACAGTACGACTGAATCGCAGGATGAAGAAGAGTTACCAGTAGCAACCGCTGAGTTGATAGCGGAGCCTGCGTAATGGCCCAGACTTATCCTACTCATTGGAAAAAGCCGCCGTTTATCGCCCAGCCCTTTTGGCGCTGGCTACTTTGGCTTGGTGCCGGTCTCTATTTTTATGTCGCCATCGGTTCAGTAGAAATCAACTGGATGCGCGTCTACGAAGGGACCGAGCGGGGCTGGAATTTCATCATGGCCTTTATGCGCCCTGACTTTGTCAGCCGCTGGGATAACATTGCCATTGGCTTGGTGGAAAGCCTGACCATGACCCTGACCTCGACGGTTGCCGGTGTGCTGCTGTCGATCCCATTTGGCTTGGGGGCAGCTCGTAACCTGGCTCCGCGTCCGGTGTATTTGTTCTGCCGCAGCTTTGTAGCCATTGCCCGTAGCTTTCAGGAAATCATCATTGCGATTTTGTGTGTCGCGCTGTTCGGTTTCGGTACCTTCGCTGGTTTCGTTACCCTGACCTTTGCGACGATTGGCTTCTTGGCCAAGTTGTTTGCCGAAGAGATTGAGTCAGTTGACCCGGCAGCACTGACAGCCATGAAGGCAACGGGCGCGAGCTGGTTCCAGCAAGTGAACTATGCGATTCAGCCGCAGGTAATGCCACGTGTAATTGGTCTGAGTATGTACCGTTTGGATATCAACTTCCGCGAATCGGCAGTGATCGGTATCGTCGGTGCCGGTGGTATTGGCGCAACGCTTAACACCGCGATGGATCGCTACGAGTACAGCTCGGCAGCCGCTATCTTGCTGATCATCATTGGTCTTGTGATGCTGGCTGAGTATGTATCGGCCATTATCCGTAACCGCATTCAATAGGAGCCAGTATGTCTACTACACAATCTACTTATCTGGCTCATTGGCAGAAGTATTCGGCAAAAGAGAGCCTGTGGCGCTGGTTCGGTTGGCTGATGTTTGTCTCGCTTTGCGTGTACTGCTGGCAGGTTATGAACAAAGACACCATGTGGTTCTTTGTCACCGATGCCCCAAACCAAGTGGCAGATATCACAGGGCGCATGTGGCCTCCGCGTTGGTCATACATGGAGCAACTATGGCAGCCATTGTGGGATACCCTCAACATCGCTACCTTGGGGACCTTGCTGGGTGTTGTAATGGCTTTCCCTGTCGCTTTTCTGGCTGCAAGGAATACCACACCATCGACCGTGTTTGTGCGTCCGATTGCGCTTTACATCATTGCGGCGAGCCGTTCGATTAACTCATTGATCTGGGCTCTTTTGCTGGTGGCGGTACTGGGCCCAGGCTTGTTGGCGGGGATCATTGCTATCGCACTGCGCTCGATTGGCTTTGTCGCCAAACTGATGTACGAAGCGATTGAAGAAGTGAACAAAACCCAGGTGGCAGCGATTACGGCAACAGGTGCCTCTCCGCTTCAGATTTTGGATTACGCCGTGATGCCACAGGTGTTGCCAAACTTTATTGGTACCTCGATTTTCCGCTGGGATATCAATATCCGTGAATCGACGGTTCTAGGCTTGGTAGGTGCAGGTGGTATCGGCCTGAAACTTCAGGAGTCGATGGCGGTACTGGCATGGCCGCAGGTGACGGTGATTTTCATCTCTATTCTTGCCACCGTGGTGGTATCCGAATGGGTATCGGCTCGCTGTCGTCATGCATTGATATAAAGATAAGTTATCCATTGATAGTAAGGCTCACTTCGGTGGGCCTTTTTTATGTCTCTATCTTAGGATTTTGGGGGCTGTAAGGGAGATTTGAAGGCTGACAGTCGTCAAAGTGTTTCGAGCATGACGCAAAAATATGCTGTGTTTGTGTTCTGTTGTATGGAATTTAATAGAGTGATAGTTGCTTGAAAACAGTCTCAGAGGCTCAACTTCAATTAATAACAATAAGGAAATAAGAATGGCAAAGTACCAGTTCTTTTGTAAGCCAGATTCAAACCGTAAAGCGTTCACTTATTTAGAGATGGAGAGTGAAAGCTTTAGTAATGAGAAGCTGCAGTTGTTGGAAATTGGATTTGAGGTTGAGGGAGATGTGATTTACGCAGACTCCCCAGAGGAAGCCGTTGAGAAGTTCAAGTCGAACTTTTTGGCACCGCTGGATGATTATGCCAATTCAAATCCCGCAGGTGGCTTGGTGACGTTCGTTTTTGAAACCTTCAAAGCTATCCGCGGTAAGAAATAGTCCCTAGAGTTAAAGGCTCGACTTGGCGAGCCTTTAATAACCCAAGGGTGAATCAGCGTTCGATAATATAATCCAACTGGTAAAAATGCGCTTCGCTTTTACCATTCTCAAATTGGTTATATACCCCAGCCTTGAAGTAGCTAAGTAAGTTTTGCCAATACCTAATGTTGTGAGTGAGTTTTACTTCATCATTGACTTTGATCACCAAGCGATTGCCTCCGACATGAATATCGAAATCGGTTGGATTGACTAAATCAGCAGGGCCTAAATCCACATGCTGGTATGCGTGCTTACATTCAAGGCTTTCATGATGCTTACTACCTGTACTGCAATCTAATGCGTTTGTTTTTAGTACAGCCCAGTAGTGTCCATGTTGTCCATTTCGCTCAAGTTCCCAGGTGATCCTTGTTAAAGGGTGTGGGATATATCCGTTACCACGTTCGTCATTACCTTTATTATGAACTTGCAGGTAGGTGATTTCTTTCTTTCCTGAAGGGCTATTCTCAACCGATTTTTCTGGAGCTACCGGGAGCAGTTTTGCGCGCAAGCGATATGATAGTGTGGGCTCGCTAACGCTGAAGTTGTCGAGCACTCTGAGTTCATTTCTTAACTTATAGCCAGCCATATTGAATACTAATGCCTGACTTTGGCTATCGACATAAAAATGTTCGTTGATAATACCTTCAAAATCCCCTGTCTTTGCTAGTTCATATTTACTTCCAGGTGTTGCGTATGGTGTCGAAATTTGTAGTTTTGATGAGGATAAAATATGACTAAACTGCGGGTAATCTACTGGCTCGGCATGTGTCTTTGGTTGGATAGCCTGAGTTGGAAATTCGGTGTTTGCTGGCGAATTTGCAACGGCAAAATGACTGGTAAGCAAACTGCCAATAAGCACTAGATATGTTTTATTCATTATGGACCTTAACAGTGATTCCAATAACAGTGACCAATGGATAGTCGCTATCAATTTGGCTAAGATCGTAGCAACTTAAAAAAACTCTTTGATAGGTCATTTTGCGACAATTGCAGGGTGAGATATATTGTGCTGCTATTTTGATTGGTCATTGACCAACAAAGTTTAAATAATAACCGGCACTGTAAAATGTCGGTTAATTCTCTTCTCCCTTAACATTTAATCGTTTTCGTCGCTTTAATATTTCGGCTTTTATCGCAGTGGAAATATTATGAAAAAGATAATGACGTTATTACTGGCGCTTGGGATGTGTGCATCCATGAGTGCTAAAGCCGAGACAGGTATCGGCCTTTCAGTCGGCGACCCGTTCTGGGGCGTGGATATGAAGCACAACGGGTTTCGGATCAATGTCAGCCTGGATGATCAGTTTGGTGTCGGCGTAAATAAAACCTATGGGGTGCAGGGTACACCTTTGTACCTGTTTATTGGTGGTCAGTATGTTGATCGCAACAAGCATTATGTGGCGATCACGCCGGGTATCGGTGCGGAGTTCCGTGTGCGCCCTATGGGGTTCTATGTTGATTTAACCCCTGCGGTGTACTTGGACGAGCTGGATATTGAACTAGAAGCAAGAGCGGGCTTCCGCGTGTACTTCTAAGTGTCAGGGTAAGCCTTCTTTACTATACCGTCTAACCGCCCAAGATATTTATAATCAAGCACTTGTTATCAATCGCCTGTCATCAGAATTGACACACTAATCCTCGCCATATGGCGAGGATGTCAGGTCATACCACTTTCACTTAAGCAGCATAGAACTCAAGTAAAGCTTTTCGACATCATTGAGGTTATTGGAAACCGCTATGGCTTCACGAAGTGGTTCTGATAATTCGAGAAAGTAGCTCGGGGGCATATCAAACAAGCGGGCGGCTTTGCTGATGACTTTTCTTGAAGGGGTATGTTTTCCGTTTTCGATCAAAGATAGGTAAGTTGTTGTAATATCAAGGTGGCTGGCGCACTCTTCACTTTTCATCTTACTGTGAAGCCTTAGTGCACGAATCTTAAAACCGCTAATACTCATCAAATTTAGTCACCCTATTTATCTATTGAATTGTCATGTCTTTGTGGGCTTGGATGGTTGTCATGTACCTGATCTCAGTAACATGAGTATACTTCATATTATTTAAACCTTTTAAAAATATTGTTTTATTAAGTGCTCTTTGAGAGCGTTATATATGATTACCTCAAAATTATACTATTTCAACTTATGATTTGTGAAAAGTTAGATGATCATTTTATTCTAAAATGAATAGTTGTAATAATAAAAGCATTGAGTACAATGTACCCCCTGTGCTGACTGGAGGTTGATTATGGGTAACGAATGTCATAGTGAAAATATTGATATCAAGTCTATAAGAATGCGACTGAAGGTCAGCCAGCATGAATTTGCCGAAGCACTTGGACTCAGCCAGGAAACTATCAAAAGTTGGGAGCAAGGACGTCGCAACCCGACAGGCTTAGCCAAGAAAGCCCTCAAGCTAATGGATAAAGATCTTGAGCTTTATTATAGGTTTAAGTTCAATTAGTTAATGAAATATAGCACCTTATTCCTTCCTAGTCGGTGCTATGGGACATTGCATTCGCCAATAAAAGGGTCATATATTGAAACATGATGAATATGAGCTTGACTTGTACTTTGAAAATATTGATGAAATAAACGAATCAATAGATGGAATAGACTTTGTTATCAGTGATGATTTCCTTCATTTTAAATACCTCAATCTGATCATTATTGCCATCATTTTTATCGCTGTTTTATTGTTATTTATTTAATCGGAGGGTAAGAATATTATCACGCCGCCATAACCATAATATCTCTCATTCGTTCGCTTTAAATACATGAAATAAAAAAGAGATATTATGCTGAGTTTTTACAAAGAAAATTGGTTCAACAACATCAAGGGAGATTTATTATCAGGAGTCGTGGTGGCATTGGCCTTGATACCAGAAGCTATCGCCTTCTCCATCATTGCAGGCTTAGACCCTAAAGTAGGGCTGTATGCTTCTTTTTCAATTTGCGTTGTCATTGCCTTTACAGGGTCACGATCTGGCATGATATCAGCGTCGACCGGTGCAATGGCTTTGCTCATGACAACACTGGTGAAAGAGCATGGCCTTGAGTATCTATTAGCGGCCTCATTTTTTGCAGGGTGCTTACAGTATGCTATCGGCTTGCTCAAACTGGGTGATTTGATGCGCTTTGTGTCGCGTTCGATTGTCACTGGTTTTGTTAATGCTCTCGCTATCCTTATTTTTATGGCACAACTGCCAGAGTTAACCGGCGTGACTTGGCATGTTTACGCGCTGACCGCTGCAGGGCTGGGTATCATCTATTTGTTCCCTTACATCCCTAAAATTGGCAAGCTATTGCCTTCACCGTTGGTGTGTATCATTGCTATCAGCGTAATTACGGTGATGTTCAAGCTAGACGTTCGCACTGTTGGTGACATGGGCGCACTGCCTGACTCGCTACCTATTTTCCTGCTGCCGAATGTGCCGTTTTCCATCCACACATTACAGATAATTTTCCCTTACTCATTGGCCTTGGCTGTGGTCGGCGTGCTGGAGTCGATGATGACCGCAAAAATCATTGATGACATTACTGATACACCCAGTGACAACAATGCCGAATGCAAAGGTCAGGGTGTCGCAAATATGGTCTCTGCTCTGTTTGGGGGGATGGCAGGTTGTGCAATGATAGGCCAGTCGATGATCAATATGAATTCAGGTGGCAGGACGCGTCTGTCAACACTGTCGGCAGGTATTTTCCTATTGGTTATGGTTGTTTTTTTGGGCGATTACCTCAAGCAGATTCCGATGGCGGCATTGGTGGCTGTGATGATCATGGTCTCAATTAGCACCTTCTCCTGGAAGTCGATCCTTGATATCAAACATCATCCGCTCAATGCCAATGCGGTGATGATATCGACGGTTGTCACTGTTGTCCTGACCCATAACTTGGCAATTGGGGTCGTGGTGGGCGTCGTGGTTTCAACGGTGTTCTACGCTAACCACAGCCGCAAGATCATGAAAGTGACGGATGATATTGTGGTTCGCAATGAGCATACAATCCATAAGGTACACGGACAGATTTTCTTTGCATCTGCCTACAATTTCATTGATATGTTTAACTTTAATCACCCGACCAAGTACGTCACGATAGACTTGTCCGATGCACATTTCTGGGATATTACCGCTGTTGGCGCGCTGGATAAGGTGGTTATCAAGTTCATGGAAGCTGGCTCAGAGGTTGATGTTGTGGGCATGAATGAAGACTCTGAACAGATGATCACAAAATTTGCTATTTTCGATAAACCGGATAAATTGGCGAATCAGGCCATTGGTCACTGATAGTTAGATAGTGATTACTTGATACCTAAATAACAGAAGTTCAAATGGCGTATAGTCATTTGAACTTTTATGGTTCCTAGTAGCTAAGCTCTTGGTTACTGCGATGAACTCGGCTTGATATCGACTGAGCCGCTTTTCGCATCGACTTGGGCGTGATATACCGCTTGTGGATCGCCGTAATGTTTGAACGTAAAGCGATAAACGCTCGCCGGAGACCATATTGCGGTGCTACTCAAGGGCTCTAAATCGTAGCCATCCTGCTGGTATAGCTCGGTCTCGGCGACTTTCTTCATCGCTGCTTGCTGGTCGGTGCCCCTGTCGAACTCTGGCTCGAGTGACGGATTCGTTGGATACGAACTCCCGTTATTTTTCATCAAGCGAAACGCTCCATTACTCCATACTAGGAAATCCTGCCAGCCGTTACTCGTACTGTCAGCCAGCAGTACAGGCGGTTTGACAACAGACATCTGGCTGATGATGTTGCCAGTATTATCGAAGATGACCGCGGTACAACCGCCGCTGCCACAAAAATAGCTGTCTTGTATCAACACGAAATGCTCAGCAATCCCATCGTTGTTAAGATCGGCTTGGCCTGTTAGGTAGTGGATATTGTCCTGCTCAAGCGAAAGTCCCTCGGGGGCTAATATTTTGATATCTACCCATTGGGCAATATTTCTTTCACTTGCGGTAATGGGCTGATTAATTGAAAGTGAGTCAGTGGAGGAGGTGCTGCTTGACGGACTGCAGCCAATCAGAAAAAGTACGCCTACAAGGCTTAAAACGCCATATTTGAGTTTGGACATTTCATCAGGCTCTATGTCGGTATTTATAGTGAATAGTATATAGAATATTTGCATCATGACCCGAGAAACGCACTATGGGTAATATACAGTTAGTCTCGCTTTGGGACGTAGAAAGGGAAAAGCTCATCGACTTGATGAACAATGATCAAGTTAGGGCACTGCTACCGTTGTTGACCGGTGTTTTTACGCAAGAAAATTGCACGGCTTTCCTTGAGGCGAAGCAACAGCTTTGGGATGAGTATGGATATGGCCCGTGGGCTCTAGTTATCAATGGGGAATTTGCCGGGTGGGGTGGCCTGCAACCTGAAAACGGAGAGGCAGATTTTGCGTTGGTGTTACATCCTGATTATTGGGGTTATGGGTATAACATCTTTAAACTGTTCGAGCATGTCGCGTTTGTCGAGTTAGACCTAAAATCCATTACCGCCTTGTTTCCCCCAACAAGGGAGAATTGGAGGGCGATTACTCGCTTTGGTTTTATCAAAGAGACAGAACTCGTTATCAATGGCCGGAGTTTTATCAGGTTTAGGCTTACACCAAAAACAAAAACGGCGCTGCAGCCATAAGCTGCAGCGCCGTATTTTAAATTATGTTCGAATTACTTCTTAAGGTTAGTGAAGTAGTCGAAGATAACTGGTACGTCGTTGTTACCCATGCCTGCATCAACAGCAGCTTGTAGGCTAGTAGAAGTACCTTGAGCGATTAGAGACTCAGTGCCTAGCTCTTCACATAGAGCAAGGAAGTAGCCAAGGTCTTTGTTTGCGTTAGCAACAGAGAAACCTAGCTTCTCTTCGCCGTCTACCGCGTAGAACTTACAGAACTGCATGAACGGAGAGTTAGAAGGACCAGCTGACATGATGTCGAATAGTTGCTGACCGTCAACGCCTGCTAGTTTAGCTACTGCGAACGCCTGAGACATAGTTGCAACAGTCGTCATACCCATGAAGTTGTTTACAAGCTTAGTCACGTGACCTGAACCTAGCGCACCTAGGTGGAATACGTTTTCGCCTTGCTCGTCAAGAACTGGCTTAACTTTGTTGAAAGTTTCCATGTCACCAGCAGCCATGATGTTCAGAAGACCATCTTTAGCGTGAGCTGGAGTACGGCCTAGAGGAGCATCGATCATGCCTGCGCCTTTCTCAGCCAGGTCAGCACCGATCTTCTTAGTAGAAGCTGGGATAGAAGTACCGAAGTCGATTAGTGTTTTGCCTTCAGACATACCCGCTAGGATACCAGTTTCACCGTAAACTACTTTCTCAACAACTTCAGAAGTTGTTAGGCAAAGCATAACGATGTCACTTTTCTCAGCTAGTTCTTTACCAGAAGCAGCTTCAGAAGCGTTGCCACGAGCTAGAACAGCAGCAACTGCATCTTTGTTAAGATCCATTACGTTAACTTCGTAACCACGGTTTTGAAGATTCTCAACCATGTTGCCGCCCATAAGGCCAAGACCGATGAAACCAATTACTGGTTTAGTCATTTCAGACTCCTACTAAAAAATACTATTGTATGACTATATGGCTTAAGGATATACGTCTGTTCGCTTTAAAGCAAATGTAGATTGCTTTGAAATCTTCGCCAGTTCACAGTTTTTTGATCTAGGCCAGATCTGCGCTGATTTTGAATTGTGCTCAGGGGAGATATCGTGCTAGTGAGATAAATTTATTAGCAAACAGAAAGTATCTCCCCGGTTAAACGTCGCCGATTTAGTGGTAATTCAGCTCAGCCGCTTTGCTTTGGTCGAACTCATTAAGCGTCTTGCGCGCTAGGTGGCGGAATGGGATCGCCTTGATACATTCCTCGAATGGCATGACTGCGAACGCCCAAAACAGCGGTGCGTCGAAGAATTGGATGAGGATAGCCAGCAGAGGCAGTGACACTAGCCATTGGCCGGAGAAATTGATAGCGAATACCGCTTTGGTCTTGCCCAGCGCCCTTAGCGCATGGCCGTGCACCGTGTTATAGCCGCGCACCAAAGGCAGGAAGATGTAGAGCGGGGCAATCACAGCCAGTGCCTGGAACGTTTCAGGCTCCATTTCCGGGTAAATAAACGGCAAGCACAAGCTCAGGGTGAAGAAAAACACGCTGGTAATCATCGATAGGATGACAGCAATTTTGATGCTGGTATCAACGTTTTCCCTTAGGTCATCAAGCTTGTTGGCACCTATGGCCTGACTGATCAGAATCGCCGTTGAGTGGGCGGCAGCCGTTGTCATTTGGGTACCCATACGGATCCACGGCATGATCAAAGTGATCGCTACGTAGGCATATAGAGTCAGCTGTGAGTACAGCAATTGATAGATAGTCGCGCCAACAGCCAGCATTGCCATATTGGCGGCAATTGGGAAAATCTCACTGAAGTGACGTTTGGTTAGGTAGATGAAATGACTGACTTTTCCCGGTTTGCGCAGAGTGATCATATCGTCCATGCGCAAACAGTAAACCAAGAAACCGGTACGGACTAAGATCGCTACCAAGCTTCCAAGAGCGGCTCCTAATACTCCTAGGCCAAATTGGTGGATGAGTATGTATGTCGCCACCGTATTAACAGGTAACTCGAGTAGATAACCTTTGAAGGGAATTTTTGTTTTACCTAGTCCATTGAAGCAGGCAATCAATACCTGGGTTAAGGCACTGAACAGCAGGGTGAGAGTGGAAATCTGCAAGTAGCCGACTGTTAATGTTAACAGTTCTGGAGCTTGGGTAATAAATCCAACCAACTGCTCCCCGAAGATAAACAATAGCAGAGAGAACAAAATCGCCACCCCGAAGTTGATTGCCATTCCGCTCAGGATAGAGTCGCTCAATGCTTCGGAGCGGCCTGAGCCGAATGCTCGGCTGATCACCAGTTGGGTACCGTTGGCTAATGCGTTTTGAAATCCAAGCAGGAAGGCAACAATGGCCGTGGCGATACCAATAGCCGCAACAGGAACTTCTCCAAGTGGTGAGATCAGCAGGGTGTCGATAAGTAGCATCGACTGCATAAGCAATGCATTCATGGCGAGCGGCCATGCGGTTTTCAGGTTTTTCTTTACAAATGGAGAGAGTTGCAAGAGGGCTCCTTGTTGCATAAATGGTTATTAGAGGTGACGAATTGTATTATTATATTTCAATCCACCCGCTAACATCTAGAGCCTTCCTGTTGAAAAATCGTTCTGATTTGTTAATCACCCGCCTTGTTCGCCACGTTGCCGTGTTTCTCTTCGATCAAGGCACAAAACAGCTGGCTAACCGTTGTGATGAGCGTGTCCGGAAAGTCGTAATCGGGATTATGCAGTTGGGGATGCGTCTCTCCGCTACCGACACAGAACAGTACGCCGGGCCACTTGGCGAGGAATTCAGCGACATCCTCAGACCATCTCATCGGCTTATCGATGTTCGCAATTGGCAGGCCGAGTGACTGCGCCTGCTTGATAACTTGCTGGCAATGTGAAGGTGAATTTACGACGGCATTGAACCATTCCTGCCAAGAGACTTCGTATCCAAGGCCTTCCTTTTGGCAAAGCTCAGGGGTTTGCTGTTCAATGAGTGATTTCATTGCTAATAGGGTATGGGTGTTTTCGCTGCGCAAAGTGGCAACCACTTTGGCATATCCCGGTGCGGTACCAAATGCCGCTTCGCCATTAACGGTCTTCCCGAGTGAAGCATGAACAACCGTCGTGAGGGAAAAGACATCTGGAAACTGCTTGGGTAAGGATTGTAGCAGCTTGATCAGTTCTGTCATCGCCAGCGTTGGGGCGATCCCGTCTTCTGGCTTGGCGGCGTGGGATGTTTTGCCAAGCAGCTCGATGGTGACACCGGTTGAGGCACAAGCGAAGGTATCAGGCTTGATCACGACGGTATTGAGCGGGTAACCGGGCAGGTTATGGTAGGCATAGACATTGTCGATGCGTTGATTGGCAAGCCATGGCTCTTGCAGCATGGCTGCAGCCCCCGCACCGGTTTCTTCTGCGGGCTGGAACAGCAATAACACCCGGCCCGATAATGGGGGGTGTTCTGTAAGGTGTTTGGCGACCACCATCAAAGAGGCGGTGTGTCCGTCATGGCCGCAGGCATGCATGATACCTTCATGACAAGAGATATGCTCATGGCTGGCTTGTTCGTGGATCGGAAGGGCATCGAAATCGGCACGAAACAGGCTAGTTTCACCCGGCTTTCCGCTGTCGAACTCAACCACAAGCCCATGGCCGCCTAACTCTGTCTTCGGTGACAAACAAAATTGATGTAGCTGTTGGGCAATGAAGTCTGCGCTTTGGCGCTCTTGGTGTGACAACTCTGGATGTTGGTGAAGGAAGCGGCGGAAGGAAATAGGGTCAAAGGATTCAATCGGCGTAATCATAACAGTTCGTACAGCTATAGTAGGTAGGTTGCATAGCTTACGCCGATTCTAATTGGGCTGGTGTGATGGTTATCTCATCGATTACGTTAAGCAAAGTTAAAATACATGCTTTTTGATGATGACAGGTAAGTCATCTTTGCCTTCATTAAAAATGTCAATTTTGACGTTGGTATTTTCTTTTATTGCTTCAATAACTTTACCGAACAAATAAAAAGGAATAGACAGGCCAATCAAATAATACGATGGAGATAGCAGCATCGTGAAAGCTAAGCCTAAAAAACTTAGGAATACCCCAAGGATCACCATGAGGAAACTTATAATGATTAAACTTGATCTAGTGCTGATGTTTTTCATATTAACCTCGTAAATGATTTTTACTACTATATAGTGCCGATGCTATTGCATGGCTATCTGTATTGAAATGCTATATCAATGCGGTTAAAATAGAATGAATATCACCTGAATGATGAATAGTATTCCAGAAACAGATACCCAATATAAATATAAAATATATTTCTAAGATGAAATTACTACACTTGGTAAGTGAACATTAATCTATGATCCCCATTAGCATAACGAGTATCATTTGACCAGTTAGCAAAGTACCTAATATTTGAACGTGGTGTTATTTGGTATGAAACCGCTGCTTCGTGTAAAAAATGAGATTCACCAGATAATTCTCCTGTAGCGCCGTATAAAGACATTGGATTATAGTTGAGCCAAATATTGTTACTTACGTTGTATCGACTGTACATTCCAGCCAAGCCATGTAGTCCAAGTAGGTGGTGACCGCCAATAGTGCCGTTTTCAGTCTCAAGGCGGTAGTCTGTCTTGTTTAAATCAATGGCCGCTGCTCCGGCTGCTAACATCGGATAAGCTTGAAAACGGCCTACTTGGGGTAAGGCTTGAATGAGTCCATACGTGCCGGAGCCGAGGCCCGAATTAAGGTTGTAATTCAGGTCAATATTGGTGCCTGTTCCCGTTTCCATGCTTGCTTCAAAATGGCGGTAGCGAAGCTCGCTGATGGAGTTGTTGTTACTTTCTCGCCATCCTATAGCATCACCAGCGATGCCCTTGACTTCCAATATATGCATGGCCTTTCGGTTAACAACACCTGTATCGTAGGCATGGCCAAACATTAAATTAATCCCCTTATCACCGTACCCTGCTCCAAACTGAGAGAATACAGCCATCGGATCAGACATATCTTGTAGGGTATCTGAATACTGAGAAGCAAATGCAGTATATGTTGGTAAAGTTAATAGAATATAAATAAGCGATTTTTTTATGCCTAATATCATGTCATATACCTGATGACTTCTTGCAGCCATTTTTGCACGTAGCATAGTAAAAATCACAACTGGGAATAGAGGCGATTTTGTTGCAACAACGGCACTTAGCTCTGATCAAAAAGATATTTATCAATGCGTACTCGTGTTTTTTGCTGAGAATGTTTGTTTCTCGAATAAATTCAAGTGTGTTACGGTTTATATATTTCACCATAATCAATTTCCATCTTGAAATGGGGGAGTCTACATGACATTTTGATAGATCTCCCCTGAAATGATTATTTCATCAGTGGTACGATTTCGAAGTCTTGGCTAAATTGCACCGACACACTCTTCAGTGTATCCAATACTGATGCGTCACCCTCAAGTTGAGCTTTTTTATCTTTTACCAACTGCTCTAGCGTTGTCTTGCCAGTAATAGCGGCAATAAAATCATCGCGCTCTATAGATAGGGTTAGATCAACGCCGCTAACGGCTTCTTCCACCTGGAGAGGAGCAAGGTTAGCGTTGCTAAATTCAACGTAATATACTTCGTCTATCTCTGGGTGGATAAGATTAAAGTTGAATGCCATATCAGCAGGGACTTTGCTGGCATCAACCGAAATAGCCATAAAGTCTAGGAATCCTGCTGTTGTCATCTGTGACATTATGTCAGATGACACTGCTTTTAATGCTTCAGGTATATGGTTGGTGCGGAGTTCTGAAGCGCCTTGTAAGTATGAGTTTCGCCATGCCATGGTTTCAGACTGATAACCTTGCTGTTCCCAGCTATCAGCCAGCAAGTCGCGGGCTTTGCTATCGGAAGGATCGCAGTTGACGATATCATTTAACAGCGTAGAGGCTTCTTGGTAGGCGCCCTGGTTGAAATGATACTGAGCCTGCTTAAGCATAATATCAGCGCCTACTGTTTCCACGTATAAGCATGAGCGGTCAACGTTGGTCAAAGGATTGATGTTGGTCGGGTTCATATCGTGGTAACCCAAATATTGGTTAATGACGCCACGGGCATTGTGGGAGTAGGATCCGTGGTAGCCGCGACTTGCCCAGGTCTGTTGCTGAGATTCCGGTACAATCGCTTCGACTGCTCGGCCAATGTCATTGATCTTAACCCCTTGGTTAGCGAGCCTCAGAGTCTGGTTATGGATGAAGCCATAATTATCACGCTGCATGGTGAGGTAGTCTGCGACTTCGTTGCTCTCAGTGTCCGGGTTGTTCCAGACCGGGGCAGAGTGTGCGGCATGGATGTTATCGACTTTATCTGCAAAGCGATGTTTTATCTCCGAGAGGTATTTAGTCCAAGCAAGCGAGTCACGGGTTTGTGCCCCACGGAAGGTGTAAATGTTATGTTGGCCGTCGTAGGTGAGCTCCGCAGTGTTCAACGCGTTGTAAGCGGGTACATAGTTGATCATCTCGGTTGGCGCTTCAGCTCCCGGCATATTGATGAATAGCATTTCCAAGCCATCAATAATGACGGTCTCTTCACGATCTTCAATGATCACTGTCGGTGGGATCAGCGTGATTTCACCTTTGGAGGTGCCCATGCCGAGCGCGTTATCAACCACCCCGTATGCCGAATCTGGCAGTGTATTCCCGTACTGATATTGAGCGCGGCGACCCATGGCATTGCCGGCCAGCAAACCTTCGCTGAGCAACTCTTCCATAAAGTCCTTCGGAGCGTAGATATTTACCCCATCAGGCAGTTGCCCATCCTCAAACAATCCACGAACACCGCCATAATGATCTGGGTGGGTATGGGAATATATGACCCCTGTGACTTTGTGCTCACCATTGATGGCAGGTAGGTGCTGTTTGGCAAAGTCCCATGCGGCTGAGGCGGCTTCCCTGGTGATCAGCGGGTCATGGATAATATACCCGGTATCGGAGCGGTATATGGTCATATTAGAAATGTCGGCACCACGAACTTGATATATGCCGTCGGTGACTTCATAAAGCCCTCCTGATGCATAGTTCATTGCTCCTTGCCGCCAAATAGATGGGTTAACCGTATCAGGGCGATCACTGCGAATGTTGTCAACTTCCAGATACCCACGTGAATTACGAAGCTCTGCCGCATCATGATCGCCAAAAACAGCAATAAGCCCCCGTTCTGAGCGTTCAAAGGCAGAAGTGTCGTGCCAAGGTAGTGTTTTGTCTAATGCATTGTTAGCTTCTATGGTGTGCTTTGTGGCTGGTTTGCCGATGTACTCTAACGCATCATAGTCAGCACTTGCCGCGCATGATGTCACAGCGACGGCGATAGATAATAGTGTTTTTTTCATTTTAGTCGTCTCTTTGGTCATAATAGTTAAGGAAGCACTGCCCCTAGAGGTTTGTTCTTTGTTTTGTGAACGAGTCGCCCCCTCGGTTAGAGGGAAACCGATATAGTGACTTCATCTTTTTCTATAGCTGAAAGTGCAAATAAATATCTTTATCTAGCATTTTTTTTCATATCTTTTTTCTTTCATATCTTTGAAGTTTATAAAAGCCGAGAATCACCCGGTAGATGATAGTGATGATGAGTATGAGTCCGGCTAAGGTTCCTATCGGTGTTCCAAATCCTAGTGCTGATACAAACAGGCTGACAATTATAGTTATATTCATTATAACTATTTGTAATATTAGAAGCCGACTAGGTTGTGAAATAAAAATAGTTCTAGACATCGTCTATAAATTCTTTTTATGTCAGGGTGGCTAGTTAAACAGAAAATTTGTTAGTTATACGACTTGATGATTTCATATGATTTAAAAATTCTAAGTGATTAATCCTGAATAAAAAATGAGTAAAAATACCCCCGCTAGTTTAAGCAGGGGATGCTAAATAGCATGTTAGGAATTTAAATATGAAATCAAGAATGTCGTCTGCTCATAGCATCGTTATGAGCTAAAAAGTTATCCCAAGGGTTAACCTTATCTGATCATAGTCAATATTTGCTCCTCCTATATTGAAGTGAAGATTGTTTTTTGCAAGTTGCATGTAAAAATATTCACTGGATGCCCTAATGCCAATACCATGGTAGATGTTGGTATCCCTATCGCTGGCCGTGAGGCAAGCGCTTGTCATGTCACAGCTGACCCCACGCCATTTGGTCGTGTGTACTCCTGCCGTTACGTATGGTTTCAGTGCCATATTGCTGGAGTATAAAGTCCAACCGACATCAACTCCCGCTTTGACAGTTTTGAATTTTTCCCGGGATGAACGGTGACTATCTATTAATTTATAGTCACCTTGCGAAAATGAAGAATGCATTCCCACAATATCATTCCAGTCATATTCATATTCAAGGGTAAACCCTTTCTCTGTATTTACATTTCCGAGTGCCTCAAATTGACTCACGCCAAACCCGATACGATAATCACCTGAGAAAGCTGCACCAGAGGTTAACAGGCAACCAGTAATTAATAATAAAAAGTGTTTTTTCAAATTACTTATAAACCTATTGGATTAATTTGTTAGAAAGTTTTTCATTAAGATTTCATTAAGGAAAAATATAATCTATATGTTATATGGCTGAATTTTTCATATGTACCCCTCAAGATGAGATACTCATTTCACTAAGAGCAGCCATAGTGAATATTTATTATTTGTCAGACAACATAATCAAGATTGCAGCGTTAGATTTTAATTGCGATTCCGTTTAAATACGAACGATCAAGTGTTTTAATTCTTTTCACTGATTATCATTTACTCGAAATGATTTTGGTTCAGGGTTGGAATTGTTTTATTACACTTAATTACAAAGGCTGCCTCATTAAGTTATTCCACTTAATAGGCAACCTTTATTGATTCGGCAAGGTATTTTGACTGGAGGAGAAATTTTTATTCAACTGGCAGTTGAGCTTGTAGCCATTCTATAAATGCGGCGTTTCTTGGTCTGTGCTGTTGTCCATTTAAGCAAATGAGATCATAACCACGCCCTGAGTTTACGCCATCGAAAGGAGCAATCAGCTCACCGGATTCTAAGCTGTGATGGACTAGTGATTCACGTGCTATGCATATGCCCATATTGTTCTTGGCAGCAGTCATAGCCATGTCAGAATGGTTAAAGATATAGGTTCGTGTCATCACATTAAGCTGCATGATCTCTTCATCTTTCTGATTTTCTAGCCATATCTTCCATTCTTGACTCGGCTCGCTAGCTTCTAGTGACTCGTTACAGTGAATGAAGGTCGCCCGCTCAAGCTTACTCAGCATTGAGCCTTTCCCTTGAAGCTGTGCGTCGAAATATTCTGGGCTGCATACCGGCAACAGCTTTTCATCAAATAACCGGTGATGATAAAACCCTGCATGATCACTTTCACTGTAGTAAATTGCGACATCTACAGGTTCGTGCTGGAAATCGAGCCGGCTGGCTTTTACTCGGAGTTTGACGTTGAGGTTTGGGTACAAGCGTTGGAAGTCTGGCAGCTTTGGCAGTAACCAGTTTTGCGCAAAGGTCGGTGCCGCGCCGATGTACAGCTCCCCCCGCAGTTCGTTGAACTTGATATCTTCGAGTTCAGAAAAAATCACATCGAAAGACTGGTTAAGTGCCAGTAGCAACCGTTCTCCCTCTTTGGTCAATGCCAGGCGCCGCGTCATGCGGATAAACAAATTAAAGCCAAGCTGTTGCTCAAGTAGCTTGATGCGTTGGCTTACCGCTCCCTGAGAGATAAATAGCTCTTCGGCTGCCTTGGTAAAACTGAGGAACTTGGCGGCCACGCTGAAGGTATACATATTGGACACCATCTGTTGTTTTTGATTCATGCTTCACCTCATAGATTAGCCTGCCTAATGCATAGCAGATGTTTATTGGTTTGTGTAGCGGCTAGTGATGCTTTTAAATCAATTAATCTTATTTATAACGAGGAAAGTACTATGAAACAGAAGCTGAAAATTACGATTATTGGGGCCGGTTCAAGCTACACGCCGGAGTTGATTGAAGGTCTAATCAAGCGTACCCACGAGTTACCGATCCGTGAACTCTGGCTGGTAGATATTGAGGAGGGGCACGAGAAGGTCAGTATCATCGGTGACCTGACCCGTCGGATGCTAGCTAAAAACAACATGGCACATATTGATGTTCATGTAACGCTGGATCGCCGTTCTGCATTAAAAGGTGCAGATTTTGTCTGCTCTCAGTTCCGCGCAGGTTGCTTGGAAGGCCGAATTCGTGATGAGCGCATTTCTTTAAAATACGGCATGATTGGCCAAGAAACGAATGGCCTTGGCGGGTTTGCCAATGCTTGCCGTACCATACCGATTGCTTTGGACATCGCGAAGGAGATGGAAGAATTATGTCCAGATGCATGGCTTCTGAACTTTACCAACCCATCAGGTATGGTGACAGAGGCGATACTAAAACATACCAAGGTAAAAGCCGTAGGGTTATGTAATGTGCCCGTTATCATGCAAAAAGGTATCGCGCAGATGCTGAGAGCTGACGAAAAGGACTTTGTCTTACAGGTTGCCGGTCTGAATCACTTCATCTGGGCACGACAGATTTTGCATGATGGCCAAGAAAAGCTTCAGGATGTTGTCGAAGAGATCTTGTCGGGTAACGATCTTTTGGTACCGCAAAACATTCCACCGTTTGAATGGCCTGCGGAATTATTGCGCAATATGGGGATGATCCCATGTGCTTACCTTCGTTATTACTACACCAGCCAAGATATTATGGGGCAGGAGTTAGAGGAAGCGGACGGTGAAGGAACACGAGGAGAGGTGGTGAAGGCGATGGAAAAGCGCCTGTTTGATATTTACCGTGATCCTGAGCTAAACGAGAAGCCTAAAGAGCTGGAAAAACGCGGTGGACAATATTATTCGGAAGCGGCATGTGAGTTGATGAGTTCGATTTATAACGACAAGCGAACGATCATGCATGTGAACACCCGAAATAATGGCTCTATTGGAGGCTTGCCAGATGACTGTACCGTTGAAGTAAGTTGTATGATCACCAAAGCTGGACCACTGCCACTGAACGTTGCTCCGTTCCCGTCAGATACATTACGTTTAATCCAGCTAATGAAAGAGTTTGAATCGCTGACTGTCGAAGCTGCTGTTACAGGTGACCGAAATGCAGCTCATCGCGCGCTGATACTCAATCCATTGGTGACGACAGGCACTATTTTGAAGGAAGCCTTAGAGGAAACAATTGATGCTAACTTAGATTTTATGCCTCAATTCCGTTAAGGCTCAATAATATCAAGTGGCTCATTACCGTCCCAGTTTTCCAGAATAAATTGACGCTTACTATAAAGTCGCTGCTGAAGGGATTGGATGTAATCTTCTGATTCCTTCAATTGGCGAGCCAGCTCGAAGGCTATCGCTTCGAGATCATCAAAGCTAAAACTATCGCCTTCTGTGTTGAGGTAATCTTCGGGGCTGTAGGTTTCAAATTCGAACTGAGGCGCAGAAGGTGTTAAGGCTCGTAAGTGGCGTTCTTTTTGTAGGTGGTCAAACAAGGAAAAGCTGGTGACAAGAACAGCAATGAGTGCACTGGCGCCAAATAGCTTTCGATACTGGCCATTCTCTTTCAACGCTAACAGGATCAGTAACCCACAAACAATGCATAGCAGTATCAGTACCATTCCTTAAAAACCTCAATCGCTTATTGTTAGTGATTAGATTATCAAAATGAATAGTTAGTCACTATTGAGATTCTGTTACGGAATGCAAATTGTGAGGTGGCGATATGGGAATTCTTTCCCGTAACTGAAAAAAAATTCCATGCAGTCAATGCCTCTGTTAGCACTGGCTCTAATTTGCTCTCAAGCCCAGACTAGCCATTCCTCCAACATCGCCACTGAAGCTTAATTCTGAATACATCATAAAGGTTCTATATCATCCCTTTTGCTATGTTTGGAATGTTTTGCATTACAAATGAACGTTTTTTATAAAGTGATGCTCCATTAGTAAATTATTGCAACCTTCATATTTATATGATTATAAATGCAAAGTTTATTGATTTAACTTCGCGTGATTACAAGTCTGGGAAAATTCCCCGTCAACATGCTTGATATTAAAATATTACCTCTCAAGTATTTCGCTCCGTCAACAAGGAGGTTTTATGTGAAACACACTTGGGGATCTTACTAGTTGATGCCTGGTAAAAAGCATTGCACCAAGTTCGCTAGGCTTGGTGGATGGTCATAGAAAAGTAGCCGGTTCCTAGCCACCGGCTTAAAGCTCAAGGTAAGTGATAACTTCGCTGGGTAAGTGTTGTCCCTATGCGACGCTTACCTGTTGAGGCTTCCGGTCTAAACAAGCCTCCTGGCAGAGCAATCTGCCGGCTGCAACTCACCCGCTGGTATATCGGGCAAAATATACCGAATGTTCATGTTATGTATTGTGTGTTTGATACTACTTTTCTTAGATATGTCTTCGACTGTTTAGCCACTCTATACCCAAGCTACATCAAGATGCAGGTTCAGCGAGAATTTATAAGCTTATAGACAAGGCATTGTTTTGAAGATCTAGTGGTTCTAAATCAAGACACAATAACGCGGTATAGAAGCTTAAAAAAACTCGCCCTTCGGGAGGGTGTCAGCTCACTCACTCCTTCGTTGAAGCTTTTTGAAAGGGAATACCATTCCTGCAAACCTTCGCCTTGTATTGAATGCGCTGACAACCCTCTGAATCCTGCACCTTGAGGTAACTTGGGTATATTAATTAGAGTGGCTTTTTTTTTAATCGAACTATATGATCCATCGCGTATAGTGATTAAGGGTTAAATCATGACAAAAGAAATTAAGGCACACGAGACTACAAGCGGCCTGGCATGGGTTGCAACTCGACTTCTTAACAATAAGATTCAACTTGCAATCTCTGAGCGTTACAGTGATATCAACACCGAGCAGCTAACCATGCTCATGGAGTTGGCCTACGAAGATGGGATCAGACCGACGACCTTGGCTAAGCGTATGACCCGAAGCAAAGGCACTATCTCCAGTATTATCCGCCATGCGACTAAAAATGGATTGATTGCTTCAGCCCCGGATCCGACGAACAAGAATGCCAAGCGGATTCACTTGACGATAAAGGGCAAGGAAATGCACGATGAGTTGATGCCGGTATTGATGAACATCTTGATTGGTTCTACCGAAGGCATTGACCAAGCAGACCTGGAAGCTACCCAGCGGGTAATGACCAAAATCATCAAAACCGAGTATCCTGAGTATTTCGAGTATTAATTGAGTGGGGGCCATAAGTTGGCCCTTTCTTTTCCCTTCTCCATTATTTCCCCTCACCAGCTTTTTGTTGTTACTCATACTGAGCTTCACTTTCTTTGACGAAGGTACGGGATAGGTTGCTGTGGTTAGTGAGTCTGATACTAACCGTTGACGATAAAAACCAATAGGGCTGACATTAAATCAAGTGTGATGTTTCTATCTCCATGCCATCTCATTTTTGTCTCACCATTTATAGTCATTAAATAACAGCTGCTTGGCTGTGAACTGTGTTTTTGTAGAGTTCTGAAAGAAGAATTATGCTGTATGAAGCCTGAATTTAGGTTTGGTGTTAACTCTTTACTGTTGATAAGGTTTGATATTAAACCTATTATCCCCGCAACGAAACAAGTCACGGGAAAAATACGCCATGTTTAAACAACCAAAATTCGCTGCTGTAATGACAATTACCGCACTAGGTGCCGCTTCATTACTCTCTCCGGTACACGCCGCTGAGCAAGACCCTAATCCAGCGGATCTAACCCAAACCAATACCTTTGTTTGGTTGAGCGCCGACAGCAAAGGCAATAGTAAAGTGAATGTTGGCCTTGCCGGTCAGTACAGTGAGGGGAACACCTTCCTTGGTCTTATTGAGCATGGCGTTAAGTTCCAGAACAACTTCAAGGGTACTGATGGGCAAAACTCTCGCCTGCGCTACTTCCAGGTGCTGGATACCGGTTCGAGCCTAGCGCCAAAAGCCGGTGCCAGTGTTGATTACATGAAAGGCTGGAAACATAAAGGTGTGGAAAGTGACATTGTTGCGTTGGGCGGTATTGCCAAAGTGAATATTCCGATGGACGCGTTAACCATCTACCCGAATCTGGCTTATGTAACGGGTGAAATAAAATCGGGCGCAGCGAAGAAAAGCGTGAGTGGTTATCAGGCCAACCTGTTTGCCTCCTTGGCACTGAGCGAGAGCGGTAACTATGCCATCTTCCAGCCCCAGTGGATGGATACCAATGTCGGTTCGAAATTTGAAATGAAAACCGGCTTCGGTGCACCAGTGACGGACAGCGGCAAGCTATGGATGAACGTTGACCATGTTTATACCCATGTTGATTTGAAAGGTGCAAAGGGCGGCATAGGCCGTGACAACGACAATAAATTTGAAGTCGGCATTTCTTACTACTTTTGATTATTGAAAGGGAATCAAGATGCAATAGCCACCGAAAGCGGTGGCTTTTTTGTGCTTGGCGCATATTCGCCCGCAGTCTGTGTCATTAACTTAATCTAGATTAAGTTTTGCTATAGGGAATGTCGGTATTATCGCCCACCACTTTGGCTATACCACACGATATTTGTAGAGGATTGGACTTGAGCACTTTGTTTACTGAAACCCGCATTGGCAAGATGGCGTTGAAGAACCGTTTTATGCGCAGCGCGACGTGGGAGAATATGGCAACAGAAGATGGCCATATGACAGACAAGCTATACGCCATCTATGAAGAGCTCGCGCAGGGTGAAGTCGGCCTGATCGTCACCGGTTATGCAAACATTGTTGAAGAAGAAAAGCCCAATGCCGGCATGATGGGGATCTACAATGACTCCTTCATTGAAGAATATAAGATGCTGACCGAGCTGGTGCATCGCAACGATTCTAAAATCGTCATGCAGTTGGCCTACGGTGGCACCAAAACCACTTTCAACCTCGGTGAAAGGGTCATTTTCGCGCCAAGCGAAGTGCCGGAAAAAGGCACCCAAACACTGGGCAAGGCAATGACCAAAGATGAAATTGATTACATCGTCAAAGCCTTTGCCGAAGCTAGCTTGCGCGCACAAAAGTCAGGTTTTGACGGGGTTGAGATCCATGCTGCCCATACTTACCTGATCAACCAGTTCTTGAGTCCTTACTACAATCGTCGTGAAGACGAGTACGGCGGTAGCTTGGAAAACCGCATGCGCTTTTTGATGGAGATCTACGCCGAGACCAGAAAATTGGTCGGTGAGGATTTCCCTATCCTAGTGAAACTGACGGCGACCGAGTTTTTCGACGGTGGCGTGAGCTTTGATGAGACCCGCACCGTTTGCCAGAAGCTCGAAGAGGTCGGGGTTGATGCAATCATCATCTCGGGCAACATCCATGGTAAGGCAAACACCATGGTTGGCCAGTCTTTCGATGGCCATACCATCCAGGAAGAAGGTTACTTCCATGAATATGGTCATGCCATCAGCCAGGAAGTCAGCGTGCCTGTTATTACCGTTGGCGGCCTGACAGACATTGCGGCGATAGAAAAAATTGCTGAGAACACAGGTATCCAATATTTCGCATTATCACGTCCACTATTGTCCGAGCCGCATTTGATCAAGCGATGGAAGGAAGGGAATAGGGCGCCCGTTGAGTGTGAGCGATGCTCTAAGTGCCGTACCAAGCGCGGCAACTTCTGCGTGGTGAACAAGGAAAGAAAGAACCAGCTCGCGCAAATGTAATTCGGCCGGATTTGAGTCTTATTGATGGTAAAGCCAGCAAAGTGTTGCTGGCTTTTTTGATCTTGCTTTTTGTCGTGGAATACTGACCTCGTCATGACTTGATGCGGGCAGGGATGGTGTATTGATGGCAATTAAATAAAGCGCCAGTGGATCGGCGTGAACCACTTTTCATTTGTTGTGCTAACAATTGAAGGGTAGACAGAAAAGAGTAGTGATAGATGATAAAAACAAAAGCCAAATTACTTGCTGTGGCATTAGCTGCCGCTTTGCTTGGGGGCTGCGCCAGTTACAGCATTTCAGAGCAGGATATGACTAACTACCTGCAAGATTCGGTCAGTCTGGATCAGTCGGTCGGGGTTGAAAATGTCATGTATGCCGAGGTTGCGGTAGACGATTTGGAAGTCAAAATTGGCCGGGCAGATGCTGACCGCGTGTCGGTATTCGCCAGTACCAATGCCCAAGTACAGATGCTGAGCATGAAAAATATCGGTTTGGATTTGGATGTCGAATTCAGCGCTGTCCCTGAATATGATAAAGACACTGGTGAGGTTTACCTGAAATCGCTGCGTTTAGAGCGCTTTGATGAAAGCAGCAAGCAACTGACTCCTGAAATCAAACAACTGCTGAAACCTGCGGTTTCCATGATTGGCTATGCGCTATCTAAGCAACCGGTCTATAAACTGGATAGCTCGAAGGTACAGGAAGCTTTGATCAAATCAGCCGAGCCTAACTTGGTGATCAAGAACAATAAGCTCGTCATCGAGCTGTTAGACTAGCATTAAAAGACTCTTGAGGCGTTAAAAGAGAGACTTACACGCCTCAAGAGTGCTATCTGCTAACTGATTCCTCAGTACTAAGGATGGGAAAGAAAACGTTGACTCTTCCTACCATGAAAGCGCCCATCCTTAGAAGGGAATTAATTCACTAAAACATAGCCATTTGTGTCCCGCACGCTGCGGCTATCTTCGCAATCCATACCTGCACCTTCAGCCTGGCATTTCTGAGTGGTTGGTAAATCAAGCTGCACGCTGTTTCTAGACTTTATGTGAGTCGCAATCGCTGAACCAGCCAAGATAACAGAGATCGCCAAGAGTGGTTTAACAAAGCGCTGTGAAAATACCATGTGTTCATGCTCCTTGTTTTTTTTAAAACTTAAAATTTACTTTAGCTATATTATAAGACAAATTGATTAAAGCTATTGAGTGTGATCAATTTTTCTTATGCTTTGTGTTGAAGTGCTCTTTGGTGTTTATCTTGGGTAATTGAAAAGATAAAGATAGCTTTTAATTTAAGCTTCTGAAATTAAAGGAATTGATGGCGGTTGATGGCGTTCGAACGTTTTTTTCTCCCGCGCCACTTCTATCCAGGCCGATTTGGCATCCTGAGTTAACATGTCCCACGTGATGTTCTGATCGTTGAATGTCGAGAATTGGATATTGGACCAATAGGTGCTAAATAGCTTCTTCGCCAAAGTTAGTAGGTGAGCGTCGTACATTGTTGAGTTTTTCATCGTCTTTAATTTCTCTATCGACAAGCTTGCGGATAGTAAACCGGGCAATGTCGAGTTCTTGGTTGATACTGATGATTTTGAAGTGGATGCATTGGTATTGCTTGCGTAACCTGCGATAGCGATTGTTGAGTCGCAGCAGGACACAGAAAACAGCGGTATTGGTTAGGATCATGATGCCAATCAATAGTCCCAGCATGGTGTTACCTCGTAATATGATTTTTTTGTTCGAATTTGTCTGTCAGAGGGCATCCATGCCGATTGTTATTGCGAACAATAGCTTTTTAGTTTGTCATTGAACCTTATGTTTCTTACCTACTTATTAAGCCTTATTTAATAACCCTTACTTAGTAATGCCTTCACGGTGGTGGCGATATCCTCTTCACTCTTATGCGCCTGGAATAGCACCACATACTTGCTGTTGATGATCAGGGACGGTACCGCGTTGACTTCATAGGCCGTACTGATTTGCTTGGCTCTATCTACCTCTGCTTTGATGGCTCTGATGTTCCTTTCTGCCGTTTTACCATCGTCGCCAGTGGTATATCGTTTGATAGTCCCCATGGCATCATTCAGCCTAACTTCCGCACTGCCGCCACCCTGAACCGCATCAAATAAATCTGCGGTAAAGGCGTCAAGTTTATCCGGAGTAACCATTAACCGACCGGTGTAATACAAAGACGCTTGCATTTCAGTCGGCCGGTTGTAGACAACATGGACTTTGTCAATCGGTTGCTCAATTCGCCGAGCCAGTCTGGAAAAAATCTGCTCCAGTGAGTGGCAAGCATGGCAGCCAAGGGCGAAGATTTCTGTAACAGGTGCCAGTTTAATATCACCCGGGGCATCTATCGTTTCGTAGTGGATCCCCTCTATCGGTTTGGTTGCGGCATTGACCTGGGCAGCAAGCAGCATCCAGAACACCATGGTTATCAGGCTATTTGTTTTCACGGTTGTACCCCTCTTATTTCGTGCTGGTGATTATACATATTTAGGTTTGATATAAAACCTAAATATTTTGTGGTGTTTTTTTGCTCTTTCTTAAGGTGAATAGTTGGCCGGGGGTAGTGTTAATCTGGCGCGAATTTCCCTAAGATCAGAGGTAGGGATTGATGATGATGTGTGGCTAAAGATGGGGTTATCGTTCGCTGGCAAAAGCATTATTGCCATTTTTGCAGTGCCGGGGTTGGTTGCTGAAGCTTTTGCGTCAGGGCAACCAACAGAAATCACGCTTTGGCGCCATCAGACGGGCACCAATGAGATGCAAGCCAGCGCTGATCAGGTAGCCCGCTTTAATCTGTCCCAGCAGCAATGGAAAGTGGTGGTTGAGTTACTGCCGCAGGCGTCATACACCGAATCGATCACCGCCGCAGCCTTGGCGCGTCAGTTGCCCTGCATTTTGGGTGTCGACCAACCGACCGTCCCCAACTTTGCCTGGTCGGGATTCTTACGGCCTTTATTCCCTCTGCTTACTCCTGCAACGTATCGAGGTCTTAGTGTCGGTGGGCGGGGGATGTATCAAAACCAACTGTACTCTGTAGGGGCTTTCGATGTTGCGCTGACGCTTTTTACCCGCTATTCCATTTTGGAGCGTTATCAAATTCGGGTGCCCACCCTGTCTTCGCCTTGGACCAAGGATGAGTTCGATACCGCCTTGCAGAAATTGAAAGCGTCAGGGGAGTTTGCATACCCATTCGATATCAATACCGGATGGGGCGATGAGTGGCCAAGTTATGGTTGGGCGCCATTCATGCAAAGTTTTGGGGCTGATTTGATTGACCGCTCAAACTATGTAGAAGCAGAAGGTATTCTGAACTCACCAGAAGCAGTGGCCTTTGCCGAGTGGCTTTCCCAACTCGTTGAGTTTGGATTGATTGACCGCCGCCCAGCTGATAGCCAAGGGTTTATTAATGGCCGTACGGCGATCCATTACACCGGCAGTTGGTCAGTTAGGCAGTATCAACAGGCGTTTGGTGAAGATCTGGCTATTCTGCCCGTGCCGGATATGGGGCATGGCCCAGTTATAGGAGGAGGCTCTTGGCAATGGGCGATAACCACCAGTTGCCAGGCGCCCGATGGTGCGGCAGCCTTTATTGACTTCGTGATGCAGCCTGAAGAAATCGCGCTTTTTTCAAAAAGCACCGGATTCATACCGACAAAATCCTCTGCTGCCGAGTTGACCGCGAACTACAACATAGAAGGCCAGTGGCGAGTATTTTACGATTTTACGAAGCGATACACTGTAAACAGGCCTGCGACACCCGCTTACGCGATTATTTCTGCATCGTTTGCCAAAGCAATGCGCGATATTTTAGATGGTGGTGAACCGCAGGAAGAGTTGGATATGGCCGTCGATAATATTGAGCGCAGTATCTACAACAACCGGGGCTTTGGTTTTTCGCTGCCGCAGGAAAAATGATGGATAGGAAGATAAATTAGAAATGTTGCTCAAAGGAATGGCATTAGAGAAGAGGCAGAAAGTTTGGGGTTGGATGATGGGGGGGCCGGCGTTTTTTGGTCTTGCCTTCTTTGTCATTCTGCCATTTGTCATGGCAATCGCCATGACCTTTACCAATCAGCGGCTGTTGTCTCCGTACCCGACTGAGTTTGTCGGTATGCAAAACTATGAGCGGCTGCTGGGTATTAGCTACGTCGTGCTTTCACCCTTGGAAGATGAAGCTGGCGAGCTGATTTTGGATGAGGATGATGAGCCGATATACCCCCGGCTACGGACGGTACTGAGAGCCGATTACCCCAGCCTGCGTTATTACTACCAACTTGCCAGTATCAAAGTCTGGGATGACAAGGAGTTTGTGTTGCTGGCGCGCGACCCGGTGTTTTGGCGCTCTTTGTGGAATACCCTGAGTTTCGTTTTGCTGGTGGTGCCGCTGCAAGGTTGTGTGGCTCTGGGGCTCGCGCTTTTGGTCAACCAAGGTCTAAAAGGGACGCTGTTTTTCCGAACGGTCTTTTTTGCCCCGGTTGTGACCTCGATGGTGGTGGTGTCGATAGTCTGGACTTTCCTCTATCACAAGGACATGGGCGCAATTAATGTCTATTTGCGCTGGTTTTCGCTAGGGCTACTAGGCCCGGTGGACTGGCTGGGGGATAAAGCCTGGGCAATGCCTTCAATTGTTATTATGTCGGCATGGCAGGGGGCTGGGGTGCAGATGCTGATTTTTTTGGCTGGCCTGCAAGGGATCCCGAAAGAGCAATACGAAGCGGCCAGTATTGATGGTGCCAACCGTTGGCAGCGCTTTCGCTATATCACCCTGCCGGGGCTCAAGAACACCTTGGTGTTCATTGTTATTTCAACCACCATTGCGGCATTCGGTTTGTTTACCCAGGTTGATGTGATGACCCAGGGCGGGCCGCAGGATTCAACCTCAACGGTGATGTATCACGCGATAACCCAAGGGTACCGGCAGATGGATATCGCCTACGGGGCAACCATCAGTGTGGTGTACTTTGTTGTTATCTTTATTATCGCCCTATTGCAGAAGCGCTTTATGAGCCGGAGGCAGAAGTAGTCATGGTGTCACGTCTCCACTTCAATAACCGTTACCAACGGATCCTGATGTACGCGGTGATGCTTTTCCTCGCCTATATCTTCGCCTTTCCGTTGTTATTTATGCTGGTGTCATCGTTCAAGCCAGAGGCACAGATTTTCAAAGATCTGTATTCACTGCGGGCAATCTTGCCAAGCGGCGAGCTGTCATTGGACAACTACCGCGCAGTGTTTGATAAAAGCAATATCGTCCGCTTCTTCTACAACTCGATGTTCATTACCAGCGTCAGTGTGTTGCTGGGGCTATTGATCAACTCTATGGCGGCGTTTGCCTTGGCAAGGCTGCGCTGGAGAGGACAGGCGTGGGTTTTGGCAGGGATTATTGCTTTGCTGATTGTTCCTTTTGAAGCCATCGTGATCCCGCTTTTGATGCTGGTGGCTAAATTGCCGTGGGTAGAATGGCAGGATGGGCAGTTTATCCTTGCCCAGTCTTGGCTTAATAGTTACCACGTGCAGATTTTGCCGGGCGTCGCCAATGCGTTTTCTATCTTCTTGTTTTACCAGTTCTTCAAGGATATCCCGAAAGACTTCGATGAGGCTGCAGCAGTAGATGGCGCGACGCCTTTTCAAATCTATTGGTGGATCATCGTGCCAATGTCGAAGCCGGTGTTTGCGACGGTCGCTATTTTGCAGTTTCTAACCAACTGGAACCAGTACCTGTGGCCGGTTATGGTGGTGCAGAGTGAAGACGTCAGGCCGGTGATGGTCGGTATACAGCAGTTCTTCGGGGTGAATACCTCATGGGGTGAGGTTATGGCTTACGCTACCTTGATCACGCTTCCGGTACTGGCCGTGTTTTTGTTCTTCCAGCGCCGCTTTGTCCAGTCGATGGCTGGGGCGGGGATCAAAGGGTAAGATCTCGTCGATGAACTGAAGCGGCGTCAGGAAGCGCTGGCAGAGAAAAAACCGCTAAGGGCATTAAACGAACGACCATTTTGACAAGGTTAGTTTGCTTCAATGGCTGCCTACCAAAGGTTGACCTAGGGCGGTTTATCGCTATGATCACTGATCTGAAACTGATCATAAATTCTACATAACCATTCAATAACGGAGGTGCACAAAATGACTAAGCTTACCCGCAAGCGCGTGTGCATCTTCGTTGCCAAAATTGCTTACCTCAAGCAGCCCCAAATCGCTTAGTGCAGGCAGTAAATAACACCCACTTATTTACTGCCGTAGAATGACGCGAGACCATGCCAAACCCTATGTGCACCCTAGCTTGCCGATAATAAGTTAACGCAAGCAGTTTGCTATGGCTTACTCCGCTATTCCATCGGCTTTCATTTTTCTTTTTATATGAGAACGAAACGATGATGAACAACAAGCACTGGACGAAAATGGAAATGCTCCATCAAACCGTCAAGAACAAAAACATTTCCATCAAAGGCACCCATAGCTATTACAGCGATGCTTACGATAATGGCTTTGAGCGCTCCGTGGTGCGTTACCTCCATGGTGACGAGCAAACTTGCCACCGCGAGCCCCGCTGGGAAATCGACAAGCTTTATATCGGCGATTATGTCTGTATTGGTGCCGAAGCAGTGATTTTGATGGGGGGCAACCATACCCATCGTGCTGATTGGTTTTCGCTTTACCCGTTTATGGATAAGATTGACGAAGCCTACCAATCAAAAGGGGACACCCATCTTGGTGATGGCTGCTGGATAGGCATGCGCGCGATGATCATGCCAGGTGTTACCATTGGTGAAGGGGCGGTTGTCGCGGCCAATAGCGTGATCACCAAAGATGTCGAGCCCTATACTATTGTCGGTGGCAGCCCTGCGAAAACGATACGTAAACGCTTTGCGCCAGAAACTATCGAACGCCTGTTAGCCTTGAAAATCTACGATTGGCCTGAAGCCAAGTTCGATACCCTCAAAGATGTGATCTGCAGCAATGATATTGATGCATTGGAACACGCTCACCTTAGTTACGTGAACTGATCAGTGTTAGCAGCCTTTAGACGCTTTCTGTAGGCTGCTATTTACTTGTGTTACGTCGGTTTTTTCATCAATAACTCGAATGGCTAGATTTTGATTTTGGCTTTCTTAGATTTACGTAAAGGCTAAAGCGTGATGTAAGTACCTAAAAGTTGGTAAAAAGTTAAGCTGTTCGTGTTGTTTTGTGTGATTCTGAGGCGTAAAGTGTCCAGCAGATTGAGAAAATTGACCTTGAGTATTTACGTAAACTTTACGAAAATAGTTAAGTGATCTGTTATGGGGAAGAAAATGAACGTCATGGAACCAGTCGAAATTCCAAAAGCGACCATCAAAGAAGCGGCAGAAAGAGCTGGCGTTTCGATTGCATCGGTCAGCCGGGCTTTGAACAATAAGCCGGGGATTAGCGAAAAAACACGTAAGCGCATTTTAGACATCTGCGCTGAGCTTAACTACATCCCGAATACTTCGGCACGTGAGTTGACGGCAGGGCATAGCAATACCATTGCTATTTCCATGGGGCCGCATGACTTCGTTGCTTCGCGTTATCTAGGTATGCTCTGGCCTGCTTTATCTTCTGCAATTCGCAAAAAGGGCCAGAACCTGTTACCGGTTGAGCAAGATACCGATATCAGCCAGATCACCGGGGCAATTTTGCTCGGGGTCGAAGATAACGATGCCCGTGCCAAGTACCTGAAAGAGACTGGAGTTCCTTTTGTTTCAATAGGTTGTAGCGATGGTGTGTTCTGGGTTGCACCAGATGATTTTAATGGTGCCCGCCAGGCAACCGAGCACTTACTTGAGCGTGGCCGCAAGCAAATCGCTTTTGTCACCCCGACGGTTTACGGCGGCGGTTACCAGTTCCGTTACCAAGGCTATATGTCGGCAATGGCGAGCAAGGGCTTGCCAGTCAGGGAGATCCGCACCACCAGTGAGCCGCTGGGAGAGATTGCCGCTTACCGCTATTTCCTCAATATGGACGAAAAACAGCTGGAATCCCTTGATGGCTTTGTCTGTGAGTGTGATGAGACGGCGATCGGTTTGATTGCAGCCTTGCAAGATAGAGGTTACAAGGTGCCTGAGGACTTCTCTGTCGTCGGTTATGACGGTTTGCCTGGGGTATCGAAAGATCTGACCACGATTGTCCAGGACCCGCATGATATTGCCGAAAAAGTGTCTGAGTTACTTGAAGCGGCGATTGCCGGTGAAATGCCCCGTGGTGCTGTGATCCCTGTCACATTGAAAAGCGGCAAAACAAGCTAATCAAAGCAAAAATATACCTTCCCCTTATATTTCAACGTAAAAGCGTGACGAGAGTCGCGCTTTTTTTATCTCTATAGCAAATGCCCCCTGCCTATTACGTTTTTGTGATCCTGTTAACGTAAGCGTTTACGTTTAGATCGTAAACTCAGCTCAGAATTTACGGATTGGACGAAAAGGTGAGGACAACAATGAACAAAAAAGCATTGGCGTTATCTCTGCTGTTAGCGGGCATGGCTTCCCACACAATGGCTGCAACTGAAGTGACGATTGCGGGTTGGGGCGGCAATGATGTCGTTGCCATGAACAAACTGGTGAATGATGTCCTGGTTGAGGATTTCAAGGCGGCAGGTATTGCCATTAAATACATGCCGGTTGAAAGTGACTTCGGGCAGTACATCATCAATGGTTTGTCTGCGGGTACGGCGCCGGATGCGTTTTACATTGATGTTTTGATGGCGCAGGCGTTGGTTAACTCTGGCAAGGTTGCCGCAAACGACAAGAGCTTGGACAAGGTCTCAGAGCAAATCCTTCCTAACCTGAACCTAGCGTTCACCCTAGAAGAGAAGCAGTACGGTGTTGCTAAAGATTTCAATACTTTAGCACTGCAATTTAACAAAGATATCTTCGACGATGCGGGTGTTGACTACCCAACTAACAAAGACTCTTGGGCAGATCTGCTGACTAAGCTAAAAGCGATTAAAGCTGAGCTGGGCGATGAGGTTTCTGGTATCTGTGTGATGCCTGACTACGCACGTTTCGCTCCATTTGCGCTATCGACTGGCTGGAAGCCATTTAACGAAAATGGCCAGACTATTCTTGATGATGATTTCCGTCGTGCGTTCGAATTCTACACCTCGCTAAAAGCAGAAGGCGTGGGCATCTTGGCGTCTGATATCGGTCAGAGCTGGGGTGGCGGTTGCTTAGGCACCGAAGAGACGGCAGTGGCTATCGAAGGTAACTGGATCAGTGGTTACCTGCGCGATAAAGCGCCGAATATGCAGTACGGCTCAACCATGATGCCTATCGACAGCAAGACTGGCGAGCGTGGCAACCTGCTGTTTACGGTTGCATGGGGCATCAATGGTGACGGTGCCAATGTCGAAGCGACCCGTAAGGCTGTTGATATCCTGACCAGCCAGAAAGCACAGAGCTGGGTACTGGATTCAGGCCTTGCCCTACCTAGCCGCGCTGACCTGTCAGAAGCGGAGTACTTTGCCCAACCTGATCAGGAAAACCAGCTAGCGAAAACCATTTTCGATGGTGCCTCTAGTGGCCACGTGATGCCGTTTGCCTTCGGTCAGCACGGTTCGAACTGGATGCAGCCAGTGAACGAAGCCCTGAATGCTGTTTTGCTTGAGCAGATGACCGCTGACGAAGCGATCAAGATGGCTCAGGCGAAATATGACGCCATGACTGGCAAGTAAGCGAGGTTTGCAATGAATTCCCTTCGCTTACGCGAACAGGTTTACGGATGGCTGCTAGCTGGGCCATTCGTTCTGACCCTGGTTGTTTTCTTCTTATATGCCTTGGTTCGTACCGTTTACTTTAGTTTTACGGAATACGATCTGTTTTCCGAGGCGGTATGGGTTGGCCTGGATAACTTTTTCGCCTTGTTCAAGGATGATTTGTTCTTGTTGGCACTGGGTAACACGGTGGCCTTCTCGGTGATAGTGACGGTTATCCAAACGGTATTGGCATTGGGCTTGGCGATTTTGGTCAACTCCAAAATCCGCGGTAAGTCTTTCTTCCGAACAGCTTTTTACCTGCCGAGTATTTTGTCGAGTGCCGCAGTAACGCTGATTTTCATTTGGTTCTACCAGAAAAACGGCTACCTCAACGGCTTTCTGACTTCGGTTGCAGCGAATTCACCTTACTTGACCTGCTTTGTGCTTACCGCCGTGGCCAGCCAGTTGGTGTTGGTATGGCGTGACCGCATCCGCGGTTTGCCGGCAAGTTGGTTTGACCCGGCATGGGCCATCCTGTCTTGTTTGTTTGCAGGTGTGGTGACCTTCATTGCCTCGATGACAGGTTTGGTTGAAGCCTCAAGCCATGTGGTTGAAGTGAACTGGCTGAATACTCGAGAAGACGTCGGCCCTATGCCACTGACGCTATGGGCGATTGTTATCCAGAACATCTACACCACGATCCCAACCTTCATGCTGCTGTTTTTAGCTGGCTTGCAAGGGATCCCAGAGGAGCTTTACGAAGCTACCCGAATTGATGGCGCCAAAAAGTGGCAGCAGCACTGGCATATCACTATTCCGCAGCTAGCTCCCGTGACCTTTGTGGTTATTACCTTCGGCATCATCGGTACGTTGCAGATGTTCGACCAGGTTGCACTGTTGGGCTCAGCTGCACCACTAGAGTCACGTATCACGCTGGCTTACTACGTTTACCACAATGCATTCCCACCGGGCGGTTCTCCGCAGATCGGTATGGCAAGTGCAGCATCACTGGTACTGGCTTTCATTACCTTGGTAGTGGTCTATGTACAGAAAATTTTCGGTGTGAAGGAGAAAGCAGATGTCTGATTTGGCACTGGCACAACCGGCTGACAAACCTGCGGTTAGCATGGAGCAAATCAGTAAGTTCCACGCCCGCCGTCGCTGGGCCAAGGTGGCCTGGGTTTACGGCGCGCTGATGATGATTGCGACCGTGATGCTGGGTACGTTTGTGGTCGCTTTCATGGCGAGTCTGAAAGATGACCCGTTGGAGCAGCCGTTCAAGTTCAACTTTGCCCAGGTACAGCCTGCCAACTGGTCGGCAGCTTACCAGCTGGGTAATGACGGCAATAATGCCCCATGGTTCGGAGGTTTTGCTCCGGGTGCGGATATCACTTTCCAGGTGACTTACGCAGTCGAAGAGGGTGACGAGCTTGCTATCCCGGTGATTGAAGTGCCTCGCCGCCGTCCGGGTACCGGCATGGCCGCGGCTATTACCACCGAGTTTGCGGCCGATTACGCCGTAGTTTCTGAGCCAAAGCTTATCGGTGAGGCTAGCGACGTTACGTTTGTCGAGCAACGCGGTAAGCGTGAGTTTACCCGTCAAGGCAACAGCGCGACATGGGAGTTCACTGTCCGCTATGAAGGTGATGGCCCTGTCGTGGATACCTTGCCGCTCAACATTACAGCCCCTCGTGGACAGGTGCTGGTGGATAGCACCTTGTCACCAAACCGCATGGAGCGCCGTGGCCGAGTCGCCGCATGGGACAACCTTGCGCCGGGTGTGATTGGTTATGTGTTCAAGAGTTACGTAAGGGTTTACACCGAGTCAGTTAGCCTTGAGACCGGCAAGAGCCTGTTTATGAGCTGGACCATGAACTCGTTCTTCATCGCTTTCGGCAAGGTACTGCTGACCCTGTTCTTTGCTTGTACAGCAGGTTATGCCTTGGCGCGATTGAAGTTTACCGGTGCGCGCTTTGTGTTTGCGTTCATGCTGCTGAGCATGATGGTACCGGGTCAGGTGACTTTTATTTCGAACTACCTGATCTACCGTGACATTGGCTTGCTCAATACGCCGTGGGCCGTGATAACCGCCATTGTGGCTTCCGGGCAGGTACTGATCATGAAGCAGTTCTTCGAGAGTGTGCCGAAGGAGCTGGAAGAAGCCGCGATTGTCGACGGTGCCAACCCAGCCACTATTTTGTTCCGTATTTTCATGCCGCTGGCGAAGCCGGCCATCATGTCGGTGACCATCCTGGGCTTCCAGGGCGCATGGAATGATTTCTTCTGGCCGCTGGTGGTTATCAACAGCCCGACAGACGCCTACACGCTACCTGTTGGTCTATTGAGCCTACGTAACGCTTACGGTGTTGCAGGCGACTGGAACCTGATCCTGGCCGGGGCCTTCCTGTCCACGATCCCTGTACTGATTGTTTTCATTATTTTCCAACGTTACTTCGTTGGTAACGATATTTCTTCCGCTGTTAAAGGTTAATTAGGAAATTTTACGATGTTTATGAACTACAACGCTGGTCAAGGCGAACTGAAAAACTGGATCGTTGAGGAAACCGCGTTTGACTCAGCATTCCAAGGCAAATGTGAAGTTGTTATGAGCCAAGGTAACGGCTACATGGGTGCGCGTAGTGCAACGGAAGAAAAATACGTTGGCCAGACTCGCAACCTGTTCGTTGCTGGTACGTACAACAAGTTCGATGAAGAAGAAGTAACTGAACTGCCAAACGCAGCTGACATGAGTGCGATTGAAATCTTCATCGACGGCCGCCGCTTCCACCTTGAAGCAGGCGAAGTGAGCAACTATTCACGCCGCTTGAACGTGAAAAACGGCGAGCTGACTCGTGAGTTCACATGGAAAAATACCGAAGGCAAGAGCTTCGAGATGCGCTTCCGTCGCTTCTTCTCACAAGCGAACCTTCACCTGATGGCATTTGATGTGCAGGTGAAAGCCCTGGACAGCGATGCGAAAATCGAAATCCGCTCGGGTGTTGATGCCCAGCTTTCGAACTCTGGCGCACAGCACTTCCACGAAGGCGAAAAGCGTATTTACGACAAGCGTTTCATCGAGCTTCTGCAGCACACCACTGAAAGCAAGGTAGATTTCGTCTTCCTGACGTCACACCGCTACTTCGTCAACGGCCAAGAGACTGAAATCGACCCGGGCCTACAGATGGACCGCCGTAAAGTATGGCTGAACATCCACCACGACCTGAAAGCGGGTGAAACGTTCGGTACGGAAAAAGTCGGTGTAGTACACACATCTCGCGACAAGCAGTTCGATGTTGAAGGCTACGAGCTACAGTCGCTACGTGACCACGCACTGACAAACCTTAAGACTAACGCTGACCGCAGCTTTGATGAGCTACTTGAAGAAAGTGCGGCAGAGTGGGACAAGCGCTGGGCAGGCATGAACATCACTATCGGTGGCTCTGACTTTGACCAGTTGGCAATCCGTTTCGCCCAGTACCAGCTAAACATCTTTACCCCAATGCACGACTCTCGCTTCGGTATCGGCGCGAAAGGCCTGTCTGGCGAAGGCTACAAAGGCCACTCGTTCTGGGATACAGAAGTATTCATGTTGCCGTTCTTCATCTACACCATGCCTGAAGTTGCTCGCAGCCTGCTTGAGTACCGCTTCAAGACTCTAGATGGCGCGCGCAAGAAAGCGAAAGACAACGGCTACATTGGTGCGCAGTTCCCATGGGAATCAGCACTAACAGGTGAAGAAGTAACGCCTGTATGGGGTGCCGTTGACATCATCACTGGTAAATCAACCAAGATCTGGTCTGGCTTTATCGAGCAGCACATCACTTGTGACATCACTTATGCCCTATGGCAGTACTACCAGATCACCGGTGACCAGAAGTTCATGGATGACATGGGCTACGAGATCATGTTCGATACCGCGACTTTCTGGACTAGCCGCCTGGAGTGGCTGGAAGATCGCAACATGTGGGGTATTTGTAACGTAATCGGTCCGGATGAGTACAAAGAGCACATCGATAACAACGCCTTCACCAACTACATGGCGGTGGAAAACATCAAGCTGGCGATCCGCTACTACGAAGACCTTGAGCAGTCTAACCCAGAGCTACTGGCGAAACTGTCTGACAAGCTGAACCTAGTAGAAGCACGCAAGATGTGGCTAGAGCGCGTCGATAACGTTTACCTGCCACAGCCGCGCCCTGAAGATAAGGTAATCCCGCAGGATGACACTTACCTACAGAAAGAAATCATCGATCTGACCAAGTACAAAGAGCAGCCATTCGTTGGTGGCCTGTTCCAGGACTACAACCTTGAGCAGGTTAACGAGATGCAGGTTTCCAAGCAGGCCGACATCATGGTGCTGTTCCTGCAGCAGGAAGACAAGTTCGACCTGGAAACCAAGCTGGCGAACTGGAACTACTACGAGCCGAAGACACTGCATGACTCGTCGCTGAGCCTGTCTACCCACTCGGTATTGGCTTCGGATGTAGGCAACGCTGAACTGTCTTACGACCTATACCAGCAGGCGGCAGGCATCGATATTGGCCAGAACATGAAGAGCTCTGATCACGGTATCCACGCGGCGTCTATCGGCGGTATGTGGCAGTGTGTGGTATACGGCTTCGGTGGCGTTCGTATGCTGGGCGGCAAGCTTCGCATCAACCCTAACCTACCTAAGCAGTGGGACAGCCTGAACTTCCCAATCTACTGGAAAGGCGAGCGTCTAGAAGTCACTGTCGATCAGGAAACAGTACAAATTGTCCGCCCTGAATTTACAGGTCAGGCACTGGAAATCGAAGTGGCAGGTGAGCCACGTGTTATCGAATCGACTGAGGTAACTTTCAATGTGTAAGGCATTTATTTTCGACCTGGATGGTGTGATCACCGATACCGCTGAGCTGCATTACAAAGCGTGGCAGCGTATGGCCGACGAAGAAGGTTACTACTTCGATCGTGAAATCAATGAACAGCTGCGCGGCGTATCTCGCCGTGCATCATTGGAAATTATTCTTAACGGCCGTGAGATCAGCGAGGAGAAAATCGCTGACCTGATGGAGCGTAAGAACAACTACTACGTTGAGCTGCTGAGCTCTATCACGGCAGCAGATGTGCTACCGGGCATCGAACAGTTCCTGCTTGAGCTTAATGCGCGCGGTATCAAGGTTGCGCTGGCATCGGCAAGCAAGAATGCCCGCCCAATCCTGCACCGTTTGGGCCTGACGCCATTGTTTGATGCAATTGGTGATGGCTGGTCGGTAAACCGCTCTAAGCCTGCGCCAGATGTATTCATCCACGCAGCGGGCCAGGTGGGTGTTAACGCCGATGAGTGTATCGTAGTGGAAGATGCTGAAGCCGGTGTTGATGCTGCGAAAGAAGCGGGTATGAAGGTTGTTGGCATCGGGCCGAAAGAGCGTGTTGGCCATGCGGACTGGGTTTGTGCAGACACCAGTAAGCTAGTGGTATCGCAGATTTTGGCGTAACGAGTAAGGATTCAGAGGTAAAAAATGGCGCGTTTAGAACTTAAGAACATCAACAAAATCTATCCTGATGGTGCCCACATCATCAAGGATGCCAACCTGGTAATCGAAGATGGCGAATTTACGGTTTTCGTCGGCCCATCAGGCTGTGGTAAATCGACCATGCTGCGAATGGTGGCAGGCCTTGAGGAAATTTCATCAGGCGAGATGCTGATCGACGGTGACCTGGTGAATACCCTGTCACCGACCGATCGCGGGATCGGCATGGTGTTCCAGTCTTACGCGCTATATCCGCACATGACAGTGTTCGAGAACATTGCCTTTGGCCTCAAACTGGCGAAGAAGCCTAAAGAGGAAATCGAGCAGGCAGTGAAGAACGTGGCCGAGATGTTGGAGCTGACCAAGCTACTGGGTCAGCGCCCAAGCCAACTTTCAGGAGGCCAGCGCCAGCGTGTGGCGATTGGCCGTGCCATTGTTCGTGACCCGAAGGTGTTCTTGCTCGATGAGCCATTGTCGAATCTGGACGCAGCACTGCGTGTTCGCATGCGTCTTCAGTTGGCGGATTACCACAAGAAGCTTAAATCTACCGTGATTTACGTGACTCACGATCAGGTAGAAGCCATGACACTGGCTGACAAGATTGTGGTACTGAAAGACGGTTTGGTTGAGCAGGTGGGTTCACCGCTGGATCTTTACTACTTCCCGAAAACCCTGTTTGTCGCAGGCTTCATCGGCTCACCGAAGATGAACCTGATCCCGGCAACACTCAAGCATGCCACAGAGGATCGCGCCACTGTTGAAGTGGGCGACTACACCTTTGAGGCGGAGGTGAATGCCGAGGCGGCAACTCAAGGCGCTTTGATGACACTGGGGATTCGTCCGGAAGATATCCACTTGGCTGAGAGTGGTGTCGGTGTCCGCGTTGAGGGTATGGAACGTTTGGGTACTGAATCGCTGCTTTACACCACGCTGCTGCGCGGTGGACAGGAGGTTCTGGTACGTGTACCGGGCACCGTGCATGTGGAAGTGGGCCAGCACCTGAATATCCATATTCCGGCGGAAAAATGTCACTTGTTTGATAGCAAGGGCAAGGCATTTACCCGTAGCTTTACGCTGGACGATTTAATTACCTTACCGCCACAAGTTCGCCAGGCCAGTTAATTCGGTTCTGACGAAGAGCGTCTGAAAGTCAAAATAAAAAGCCCGCTTGGCGGCGGGCTTAATATCCAACGTCTGAGTTAACTCATTGACGTTTAAGTATTCCTCAACCTGTTGGCGCAGGTTGAAAAAATTGTCCTGACAGCATGCGAGTCTGTTTGCAGGACAACAATACTCTGCCCGTTGGCGCGGGCAAAACATCTACTGTACGCAAAATTATAATAGGGAAATATTATGAATAAAACAGTCGTGGCAATGAGCTTGGCACTCATTTTCTCTGGACAAGCCTTAGCGGAAACTGAACAGGAAGCAGAAAACCAATCAACGCTAGTCCGTCTGGAAAACGAGGCTTCTAAAGCAGAGCTGCTAACGGCAACTAACGCACCGGCGAAAGAAGAGGGTCGCCTCCATGGTACGTTAGGAACCAATATTGAAGTAGAACGCGTGATCCGTGATGACGGAGTAAGCGAAGGTAAACTGAAATATACCCTGGCACAGGGTAGCTTCCGCCATGATGATCTTCCTGGCTGGGATTTTGGCTTTTACTCAGCGCGTGAAGAGCTGTTCAACGGTAACTTGAAACATGCTGACTACGACCGAGGTGTTAACTCAATCCAGGAAATCTGGGCAAACCGCAGCTACGGCCAAGACTGGGGTAGTGTTGGCTGGGGTGTAAAACTTGCCGGTGAATCTATCGACAAGCGTACAACACCGGAAGCTAAGGTATTTGGTAACTACAACATTACCGATCGCCTAGATATCCATGGTTATGCGATGTACCACGTAGAATACAACCGTGGTAGCAGTGAGTTCCCTTACTGGGAAATCGAACCTGGTTTCGGCTATAAAATTGCCGATAACATGGGAGCATGGCTGAACTTCCGCTACCAAGAAGGTACACTTAAGCCAAAATCAGGTGATAACTTTGTTGAAACAGAGACCATCATCAAGCCAGGTATTTGGTACAGCTGGGGTGACTTAAGTGCATCATTCTGGGGTGAATTCGGTAAATTTGAAAAAGAAAATGACCGTACTGGTGCCCACGAGTGGTCTGAAGACTACTGGAAGCTAGGTATCTCTGCGAACTATGCACTGAACAGCAGCTGGCGTGTCTTTGGTGAAGTGAGCTATAAAGATATCCAGTTCGAAGACAACAAGAACACTGAGTTCGATGGTTACATCCCGCTATTTATTGCCGGTATTAACTACAACTTCTAATTTTCCCTATTTTACTATTGATAATTTCAGGCTGTTTTCGCAGCCTGGAATAACAAATTCAACAAATATAATAAGTTACTGTTATATTTATTAAGAGAAAATTAATTAAGAATGTATATTGGACGTAAACTAAACCTTACTGCAAGCTGAAGTTTACGCGAATATGCATGAATTTACGTATATCACACATCTTTTTATTCGCTACACTCATTGTGTAGGCAATAATGCCGCTATATACGGATGTGGGGTATATGATGAAAAAACTATTATTGGCGTTAGTTTTGGTGGTACCAGCATTTGGGGTTTTGGCTTCATCATCAAGTTCTTCTAGTTCCTCTTCAGACAATGGCAGTATTTCTGGTAGGCATTCAGAGTCCTATCAAGTTTGTTATATCGATGGTAAAGCCATCATGTTGCAGCAAAATATGTGTTATGCCAAAGGCGGCAGCCTCGTAAAACCGAATTAATTAGTTTTAATTTTGCCATTTAAAATGCAAGCGATATTAATTTAAGCAGGCTTTTTATTTATATAAAAAGTCTGTTTGGCTATTTATTGTATTTCAGAATACTCCCCTAATAGTGCTATTGCCTATTGCCTATTGCCTATTGCCTATTGCCTATTGCCTATTGCCTATTGCCTATTTAAACCATAAATTAATGGCTGGACCTAAAGGAATAGGGTAACGGCTGTGTTAGACATGAAAGAGCTTCCCTCGATAAGAGCGCTTCGAACCTTTATCGCTGTCGCCAATCATTTGAGCTTTTCCAAGGCTGCCAGAGAGCTATCCCTTACCCAGGGGGCGGTGAGTAAGCAAATTGCCCAGCTAGAACAGCAATTGGGCCAGCCTTTGTTTGAACGCCACCTCAACGGGATCCGGTTATCCAGTGTGGGGTTGCGATATCTCCCACAGATTGCTGAAGCGTTAGAAGCGCTGCAAAATGCGACAGCCAGCCTGCGCCAACTCGATCAAGTTGAAGAAGTATTAACGGTCAATGTCACGCCTTCATTTGCCAGCTTGTGGTTGATACCAAAGATAAACGGTTTTGCCCAAGCCTTCCCCCATATCCAGGTGCATTTGAAAACGGGGGATGGCCAGGTTACTGACATCAGCACCGACAACGACATTATCATTCGCTGTTTACCACTCGCCAAACATTACGACAATGCCATTCTCCTGTGCTGTGAAACCCTCCGGCTGGTGGCATCAGCCAACCTGTTACAGCAAAAGCCAATCAGGCTCCTTGATGATTTAGCAAATCATGTTTTCCTCCCGCAGGTTACCCGTCCTCAATTATGGGAACAGTTCAAAATCCATCATGACATTGCATTCCCAGTGGACTTCTACGGTGTGGGGTTTGAGCATTTCTATTTGTCATTAGAGGCGGTGAGAAACCAGCTGGGCTTAGCTCTCTTGCCCGATTTTATGGTCGACGATTTACTTGCTGACCAGTCGCTATTCAACCCACTCAATTCTGCCATGGTCAGCCATTATGGCTATTACCTGATTGTGCCTCACTATAAACGCCATGCCCGCAAAGTGTGTGTGTTTACTCAGTGGCTTAGTGAGATGATGAGTGTTGAATATTCCTAGACTTAGGTGGATAGATTGAGAGTGTTGCTGCGCGGGGGCTACGGTCTTCGTGTTGTTTTAATAATACACTCTGTCTCCTTGATAATAAGTTGACGTGAACAAGTTAAGTTATTAGCCAAGTACCGTTTGAGCTGTTGTCCTATCTCAGTTGAGGCTGATACCCGAAAGCAACTCTGGTAGCCCCTTAATAGTTCCCTTTTGTCGTGGTCAAAAACGATATAGCGAATATTGGTATTGCGGTAGGATTTCAAAATTTCAATTAGATTAGATATTTTAATGTCGTTGTACTTACGCCCAGGTGTGCGCGAATCGTTTTCTGTTATCAGGTAAGCAGTTTTTAGCTCCATTTTTCACCTCGTTTTTTGGCTAGTCACTCTAGAAAGGGTTTCGCGGCGAAATTTGACGCTCGCGTAAGATACAAATTTCCATATTTGTGACAGAGTTAGAAAAGTACGCAGAAATGAAAGTTAAGTTCTTGCACGGAAAGTAACTTTATTCACAAAAAGTGGTGGGTATTGATAGGCAGGTTAATTGGGGCTTTAGTTGTTGGCAAAATTATCAATATAAGGTGCGATTTGGATAAATCGAGGTGAATTAGAAGAGAGGGAGAAAGAACTTACATTAGTAAAAGTAATGATACTCTGGGAAAGAAATCATTTAAGCGGGTGACAATCAATCGTTTTAACCCTTGATGTTCCGAACTCACAGTTCGGTGTGGTTTAATGCTCCTAAGTCGTTATTCGTGATCTTATCAGCAAATATTCTCCCCGATTGTGTTTACACTGCATTTTGATTAATGATTCGGTCTTTGTGCTGAATTAATCAAAATAAAAAGAATAATTGAATAATATTTCAATATTCCAATAGGTGTTCACACCATAGGAGAGATACGATGAAGAAGATGTCTATTACGCTGTTGAGTGCTGCCGTTTTGTCAGCACTTAGCATGAGTGCTAATGCGTGTACGGGTTTGATTGTCGGTAAGGGTGCCTCGGTAGACGGCAGCATTCTGATTGCCCGCAACGAAGACTTTGGCATAAATAACTGGAATAAACACCTTGCCTATCGCCCTCAGCAAATCAATGAGAAGGGCGATTGGACCTTGGGTAACGGGCTGGTTGTGCCAATGCCTACCCAGTTTTACGCTTACTCGGCAATTCCTGATTGGGATGCGCTGACGGTCGATAAAGAAGGCAAGTATTACGAAGAGCGCGGTATCAACCAGTACAACGTTGCCGTCTCTGCTACCACCAGTGCCGAGGTCAATGAAAAAGCCGCTAAAGCTGATCCATTAGTGAAGCCAGGGATTATTGAAGCAGTGATTCCTACACTTATCCTGCCGCAGGTGAAAACCGCCAAGCAAGGGGTCGAACTGCTGGGTCAATACATTGAAGAGTATGGTGCTGGCGAAGGGAACAGCTTGTACATTGCCGATGTTAATGAAGCTTGGCTGTTTGAAATCGGCTCGGGCCACCACTGGATTGCGGTGAAAGTGCCGGATGATAGCTATGCGATGATCGCCAATGGTTTACGTACCCATGGTGTTGATCTTGATGCGAAGGATGTGATGCACTCAGAAGGGCTGCTGGATTTTGTTAAGCAGCACAAGCTGCTTGATAAGCCAGATGCCAGCTCGTTCAACTTCGCCAAAGCCTTCGGGGTGATTGGTGATGTCTACAATGTCGACCGTGAGTGGTTGGGACAGTCGATGCTGACACCTTCACAGGTACAAGATACCCGTGAGCAGCAGTATCCACTGTTCATGAAGCCTGATGATAAGATTTCAGTAAAAGATGTCGCCAGTGTTTTGGGCTCAACCTATGAGGGAACAAAACTGGCTGACAAAGGTGAGAGGCCTATTCGAGTAGAACGCCAGCTTGAGTCGCATATTATTCAGCTTCGCCCTGACATGCCGCAGGAATTCCAGGGGATCATCTGGCAGAGCTACGGTGTGCTGTCCGAGTCTGTACTGGTGCCGCTATACACTAGCCTGCAAGAATACCCGACGCCTTACACGGTGGGGACGGATACTTACAGTGATGATTCGGCATACTGGCAGTTCCGCAGCCTGACCGCACTGGCAACGGCTAACCCGGATAAGTACCTGCCGATGCTCAAAGCGACCTGGGACAAGGAAGAGAGCAAACTGTACAAGCAAGTCAGCAATATGGATATGTTGCTCAAAGATATGTACAACCAGGATAAGGCGACGGCGGTAGAAATGGCATCGGATTTTTCATACGGTCAGCTGCAGCGTACCTTGAGCATGGCGACAGAGATTCGCTACAAGATGATGACGGACCTAACCAAGAGCACCGAGAAAAAATATAGCGAAGAAGAGTTCAAGAAGATCATGAGTCTTTAACTAATCATTGTTTGAGTAAGTCTGCTGCACTTAACCTTATTATTTCTGAAATGTTTGCCATCAATAAAAAGAGCGCATAGGCGCTCTTTTTTGGTTCAAGCATGTCATGCTGATAATCAAATTACATCAAGCCAACTTCTTTGTAGTATTTCGCTGCACCAGGGTGTAGCGGGGCAGAAAGACCGTCTCGGATCATTTCTTCTTTCTTCAAGTGGGCAAAGGCTGGGTGGAGTTTCTTGAAGTCGTCAAAGTTTTCGAATACCGATTTGACGATGTTGTACACTACGTCGTCAGAGACTGAGGTTGAGGAAACGAATGTCGCACCCACACCAAAGGTAGTGACATCAATGGCGTTGCCTTTGTACATACCGCCAGGTACTGTTGCGACGCGGTAGAAGCTGTTGTCCTCAATCAGCTTGTTCACCTTGTCACCGGCAACGGTAATGATTTTGCTATCGCAAGACGTTGTGGCTTCTTTGATAGCACCACTTGGGTGGCCGACGGTGTAGATCATGGCATCGATCTTGTTGTCGCAAAGTGCTTTTGACTGCTCAGAGGCTTTTAGCTCGGAAGCCAGTTTGAAGTCACCCATTTTCCAGTCATATCTTTCCATCAGCACTTCCATGGTACCGCGTTGGCCTGAGCCAGGGTTACCAATATTGACGCGCTTGCCTTTGAGATCTTCGAAGGTCTTGATCCCCGAATCGGCGCGGGCAACGATGGTGAACGGTTCTGGATGGATAGAGAATACAGCACGCAGATCTTTGTATGCCCCGTTGTCGGCAAACTTGCTGGTGCCGTTGTAGGCATGGTATTGCCAGTCAGACTGGGCGATACCCAGATCGAGCTCACCGGCACGGATAGTATTGATGTTGTAGATGGAGCCACCGGTACTTTCGACCGAGCAGCGGATATTGTGATCTTTTCTGTCTTTATTGACCAAGCGGCAGATTGCCCCACCTGTTGGGTAATACACCCCAGTCACGCCACCGGTACCTATGGTGACAAAACGGCTTTCGGCAAATGATAGCGTTGAGGTACCCAGTAAAACAGCGGCGCCGGTGTAGGCAAGAAGCTTGTTGATAGATCCCATAGAAGTCCCTTTTGATGAGTTATACGCAAAAAGCAAAGCCAATGTTACTGCTCCTGGCTAAGCAGTGAGAAGCTGGCGAAAATGGTTAGCATCAAGGGTTGCGAGACCTATTTGCGTGGCGGTTTCGGCAAGGTTAGCCACTTGTTCTGCGTTGCTTGAGACTAATGTACCTTGATGATTAACATGGTTATTTTCAAAGCCAACTCGAATATCTCCACCCATAATCATAGACGCTGTCAGGCAAAGGTGTTCATATTTTCCAAAAGCGCAAACTGCCCAGCGTTTTTCATGGTCAAACAACCGCTGTTGCAGGAAAGGTGAGAGATCTTGCGGTGAGGCGATTTGGTGTTTGTCGTAGCGGCCAAGCACCAGCAAGATATGGTGGTTATAGGCAGGCAGTAGCCCTTGTTCTAGCATCGCAAAGTAGCGTTCGAGATCTTGCGGGCTGTAGAGAATGTATTGGGCGATGATCCCCTGCTCGGCAATCCCGTGGAAAAAGCCGCTTGCCTTATCAAGGTAGGCAATATCATTGTGGTGGCGTTCGGGGATTAATTCGCTAAGCGCCAAGGAGGCCGCTTCCGGCCTTACTTCGTTGATCAAGGCCATCTGTTGGTTGGGGGAGTATTGCCCGACAGCTTCCGTGGTTAACTGGACAATAATGCTTTCACCCACTTGCTCTTTTAGAGCTTGGTAGAGGTGGAGGTTATCGTCGATCGCCAAAGAATGCTTGCCTTCTTTATCCCTGGCATGGAGGTGTACCATCGCCGCCCCTGCGTCGCGGCAGGCGATAACCTCGTCGATGATTTCCTGCTGCGCCATTGGCAGGGCTGGGTGGTCGGCCTTGTTTTTCCTTGCCCCGTTAGGCGCCACAATTATCGCTGTCTGACCGATAGAGAGCCTGTTTTCCATTAGTTTGTTCCTTTCCTGTCTTTTAAACATACCCCATAGCCCAGCAACTACATCCACTGTGCTGACGCTTGTAATAATGAGGCATGGAGCTTGTGGACCAGTTCATCCAGTTGGTGCTCTTCGATAATGAAAGGCGGCGCAAGCAATATGTGGTGACCAGTTTTGCCGTCTATCGTGCCAGACATTGGATAGCACATCAGCCCGTTGGTCATGGCGGCTGATTTTATGGCCTTGTGCGCCTGTGAATGGATGGGCAGCGGAGCTTTCGATCGTTTGTCTACGACTAATTCTATGCCGATAAACAGCCCTTTGCCCCGGATATCTCCGATGTAGGGCAATCCCCCCAAGGTTTTGTTGAGTTTTGATATGAGTTGCTTGCCACGAAGTTTGACGTTATCGAGTAGGCCGTCATCGACAATGGTATCGACGGTTGCCAGTGCTGCGGCACATGCCATCGGGTGCCCCATAAAAGTGTGGCCGTGCTGGAAAAAACCGGAACCGTCTGCGATGGCCTGGTAGATGCTGTCATGGACGATGGCGGCGCCAATTGGCTGGTAACCAGCACCAAGCCCTTTGGCAACTGTGACGATGTCAGGCACGATGCCTTCTTGCTCAAAGGCGAAAAAGGTACCGGTACGGCCGATACCGCACATTACCTCATCAAGGATCAGTAACACATCATAAGTATCACAAATCTCCCTGATCCGCTTGAAATAGCCAGCGGTGGCAGGCAGCGCCCCTGCGGTTGCACCGACCACCGGCTCGGCTATGAATGCCATTACGTTGTCGGCTCCTAGCTCTAAGATCTGTTGTTCTAGCTCATTCGCGACCCTAAGGCTGTAAGCCAGCTCTGATTCTCCCGGCAGCTGATCGCGGTAAGCATAGCAAGGGGCTATATGGTGGGCTGCCGAGAGTATCGGCCTGAAAGGCTCTCGCCGCCACTCATTACCACCGACCGAAAGTGCACCGAGGGTATTGCCATGATAGCTCTGTCGACGGGCGATGAAGTGGCTTTTCGTTGGTTTACCCTTCTCGACAAAGTATTGCCGTGCCAATTTCAACGCCGCTTCTACCGCTTCGGATCCGCCGCTGACAAAGTAAGTGTGGTTCAAGGCGTCAGGTGCAAGCTCTGCCAGTCGTTTAGCCAGCTGCTCACTGCTATTGCTGGTGAAAAAACCGGAATGGACATAAGGAATGCTCTCTAACTGTTGGCTGATGGCCGCTTTTATCCTTAGGTGGTTATGGCCCAAATTCGAGACTGCAGCGCCACCGCAACCATCGAGGTATTGCTTTCCTTCGCTATCAGTCAGGTATATCCCTTGCCCACTAACCACTGTGGGGAGCGGCATATGGCAATGGCGGTGGAAAACATGGCTCATTATTAGATTCCTTGCATATCGTTAGTGACTTGATTGTTGAGCGAACCCAGACACTGTGGCAAACGAATAAAAGTGCAGGGGTATGAGGAAAAAGAATAGGGGGGCAAGAAAAGCATGGTTATAGCTAAATTTCAGGAGTTTTTCGTAAATTTTACGTTGTGCTGGCGTGTTTAGGTGAGATTTTAATGGCTTTAAGCCAATGGTGAAGAGGGTAAATAACTAAAATTGCTGTTTTTTGCACTTTGTTGATACTGTTGTTTTCTTTAATGTGATCGGGTTAACGTAAGCGTTTACGTTGATGGTGCATAATCTGCACCAACGAGATGGATTGATACGGAAGAAGAGCAAAACATGGCAGAGGCTTATCGCCCCAAACTCCATATGACGCCAAACCAAGGATGGATGAATGATCCTAACGGCTTGGTGCATTTCAACGGGCACTATCACCAATTTTACCAATACTACCCGCATGACACGGTATGGGGGCCAATGCACTGGGGCCACAAGATCAGTAAAGATCTGATCCAATGGCAGGAATTGTCTCCGGCACTCTACCCTGATGAGTCAGGAATGTGTTTTTCCGGCAGTGCGATTGTCGATTGGGACAATACGTCTGGGTTATTTGAACCGGGTAAGCCGGGACTGTTGGCCTTCTATACCTCGTTTATTCAGCCAGAGGTGACTTTGGCTGATGGCCGAAAGGTTGAAGATCCTATCCAGCAGCAATCTTTGGCCTATAGCCAAGACGGGGAAACGTGGCAGAAATACCTGGGCGGCCAGCCCATTATTCCAGCTAGGGGCAATCCTGACTTCCGAGACCCTAAGGTGATTTGGCACCAAGCGAGCAAAGCCTGGGTGATGGTGGTGTCTTGTGGTCAGCATATTGAATTTTATCGCTCGACAAATTTACTCGACTGGCAGTTGGTCAGTGAATTCGGCTACCGCCATGGTGCACACAGTAAAGGACCATGGGAATGTCCGGATTTATTCGAACTGAAAGTAGAAGGCAGTGAAGAGACCTGTTGGATATTGGTGGTGGGTATTGGTGAAGGGGCACATTGCGGTGGTGCAGGTACCCAGTACTTCATCGGTGATTTCGATGGTGAAACCTTTACTAACCGTAATCATCCTGAAGAAACGCTGTGGCTCGACTTTGGCCGAGATTATTACGCAACCCAATCTTTCTCAGATATTCCGAGTGAAGATGGACGCCGTATTGTCAGTACCTGGATGAGCAATCACCAATATTCACTGGAATTGCCAACCCAGGCTTTTCGCAGCTCGATGGCTCTGCCGCGCGAGCTCTTCTTGTTCCAAAGCTCAGCAGGGCTGCGGGTTGGTCAGCGTTTTGTCCGTGAACTCGGTACTGTTTTGGAACACGAGCCCGTTGAGGCTCTTATTGAAGAATTACCGGTATCCGGGCAGTCGACAGTATTACTGGGCAGCCAGAGCTCGGTAATGAAGTGCGAGTTTGAGGCGGCGCTTGACCAAGGGCAAACCTTGTCTGTTGCGCTGTTTGAAGATCAGGAGCTTGAGTTTCAATTTACTCGCCTTGATGACGGTCTGCAGGTACGTTCGCTGCGCAATGGCCAATTTGGCATGGCACGTATCGATGAACATTACCCCCATGATTATGCAGTGGAATTGCCCGTGGCGATTGAGGTGGATGATGTATTTACCGTAACAGCCTTGGTAGATAAAGGCTCGGTCGAGCTACTGATAAACGGTGGTGAGTTCAGTTTTACCAATTTGGCTTTTGCCCGAAATACGGAGGCGAAATGTGCCATCAGCGTCGAACGAGGCGAACTGCCAGTCCGTAATCTGGTATTGGCGTCTTTGGTTGGTAAGCTGGAAGAGGGTGAGGAGCCAGAAGGGCTAGAGCAATTAGAAGGAACAGGGAAAACAAAAGCGCAAGGAGAGCTGTCATGCTAACGACTCAACAGGCAGAAAAAGCATTGAGCCAGGTACTTGAGTTTATCGAGCTACCTAAGTTGACCAAAAAAGACGAGCAGGCGTTTCTAAAACGCCTGGATGAACACTTCCCGGCTTTGGTGATCAAGCTGCATCAGCTTTACGGTGAGCGTTATGATTTTTTCCTTCACCTCCAGCAGCTGGTGGTGGTGTTGGCCAAGGCGTTTGCTGCCCGTAAGCGCAAGTGGAAGAATTTGGATGAAAGCCGCCTTAAATCACCAACCTGGTACCGCGACGAGAAAATGTTAGGGATGGCGGTGTATGTTGATTTGTTTGCCGGTGATCTGAAAAAACTCAAAGCTAAGATCCCATACCTCAAGTCAATGGGGATCACTTACCTTCACTTGATGCCACTATACAAAGCGCCGGAAGGAGACAGTGACGGCGGGTATGCTGTGTCTGATTACCGCTTGGTCAACCCTAAGCTGGGTTCTGAAAAAGATCTGGTTGCCCTTGCAGACGCCTTGTCGGCAGAAGGGATCAGCCTAGTGCTGGATTTTGTCTTCAACCATACTTCAGACGAGCACCGTTGGGCGGAAGCAGCAAAAGCTGGCGATCCTGAATTCAAAGACTTCTACTACTTCTTCAAAGACAAACAAGAGGTGGATGATTACAACCAGACTTGTCGTGAAATTTTCCCGACAGTGCGCCGTGGCAGCTTTACCTTCCTCGAGTCACAGCAAGAGTGGGTGTGGACGACATTCAATAGCTTCCAGTGGGATCTTAATTATGCCAACCCAGCGGTTTTTAATGCGATCACCGATGAGATGCTGTTCTTGGCTAACATTGGCTGTGAAGGGCTTCGCTTGGACGCACTGGCGTTTATCTGGAAGGAAAAGTGGACCCAGTGCGAGAGTCTGCCGAAAGCCCATACTTTGATCCAGGCATTCAACAGCTGTTTGCAAATTGTCGCGCCTGCGGTGTTGTTCAAGTCAGAAGCGATCGTCCACCCGGATGAAGTGGCCCAGTACATCGGCAAGGATGAGTGCCAGCTGTCTTACAACCCATTGATGATGGCCTTGATGTGGGAGAGCCTGGCGACCCGCGAGACCAAGTTGCTAACCGCGTCGCTGAAAAAGAGCTTTGAGATTTCACCGGACTGCAGTTGGGTAAACTATATCCGTTGCCACGATGATATCGGCTGGACGTTCGATGACGCCATCGCTGGCCAGCTTGGTATCAATGGCTTCGACCACCGTCGTTTCCTTAACCAATTCTATACTGGCCGATTCGACGGTTCGTTTGCCGAAGGTGTGCCGTTCCAGGAAAACCCGACCACGGGCGATTGCCGGGTGTGCGGTTCGCTTGCATCGCTGGCAGGGCTGGAGCGTGCCTTGGAGCAAGACAATAACCTGTTGATTGAGCTGGCACTCAAGCGAATCCGCTTGCTCAACAGTATTAACCTGAGTATTGGTGGTATTCCGCTGATTTACCAAGGCGATGAGCTGGGCATCCTCAACGATCACAGCTACCTAGAAGATAGTAGCAAGGTCGATGACGCCCGCTGGGTGAACCGCCCTGCTGTTACCGAAGACGCTATTGCCAAAGCGCAGTTACCGGGCTCGTTTGAGGCGTCGGTGAATCAGTCGCTAAAAGCAATGATCAAGCTTCGTCAGGACAATGAAGTGTTTGGGGCTTCCCGCACAGAGATCCTGGAAACTTACAATCCACACTTGTTTGCTTATGTCCGCTTAAATGACAACGACCAGAAAATGCTGGCTATCTGTAACTTCAGCGAGCAAGAGCAACAGGTTCCGTTTTCAATCACCGATATTTTAGCCACTGCATCTGTGCTAGATATTTTGAATCACTCCCCTTTGCAACCTACGGATCAGATTACGCTGGGGGCGTATGACGTGAAATGGTTGGTACCTGCCTAACTGGTAATTAGGGATACCCCGCAACATTGTGTTCTTTGGCCGGTAAGCGTTGAGTGACTCGCTACCGGCCTTTTTTACAGTGCAAAGGCATCCGTCAGATGGCTGCCATCAAGCCCTTTGAGGAACTCCGGGTATTCGGGGATCTTGTTCAGAACTTGCTGGTAATAGTTTGATACCTTGTTCCAACTCATATATTCATCAGCAGGATCGTCGGTAAAAGGGAACAAAACCGGTTGTTCGTTAAGTAGCATTCTGACCCGGAGATCGCTCGGGTTTTGCTTGTTTCTTACCAACTGCCAAATGATATTACCGGCCATTGGCATTTGTCCCCAGTTGTACCAACTGACTAGCCTGTCGCAGTCAAACCCTTCATCTTTCAATAGATCGAGTCCGATCAACATGAATGTGATCCCGGCGGTATGGCCGATATGGCACTCAACATCAACACCGCTTGATGGTGAAGTAGCTGCCGTTTGGCTGGAGGTGAGGAAATGCTCCAGCATCGATTTCCCCATGACTTTGTGTATACCTTGATTGATCAGTGAATTACCACGCAGATAATACTGCTCCTGACAAAAAAGGGTTCGGACCCAGTGGTAACTGTCCATGCCATTTGGAGATTCACACATATGGGTCTGTAGTCGGTTGTAGGTACCGCTGAGGACATTGATTGAGGCTTCATGCTGGCATATCTTCAACAGCGCAAACATTGCCCGGCCGACAGATACCGTATCTAGACCAACCACATATTGCGCGATGAACGCCTTGAGCGAAGACGGCACCTTGGCAAAATGCTCGTTGAAACAATTTTCCCTGGCAAGGTAAACCATCGAGCGGTTAACACCATGGTATTGGCTGTAATATGGGGATGAGGGGCTGTTGTCATGGGGGTTGATGATATTGGCCATGATCTTACCTAGTCTGACCGTGGTGAGTTTTCGCTTTTCCCCCATACCACTGAGTAAGCTTTCCTGGCTTTGCTGAGTTCTCAGTTTGCAGGCATTGGCTGCCACGACCAGCAAACTATCTTTTTCAAACTGCTCGGCAATACGCTTACCGATATTCTTCAATTGCTGGACACCGAATCGGGTAATGCTGCCAGCATTGTCGAGGTCACCTAGCGATTGCATCTGGTCGAGTTGACTAAGTAACTGTTGCCCTTGTTCGGTTAACTGCCCTCGGACAAGCGTATTTTTTAGTGCCTTTAGCCAAACGTCCATACTTTCATGGCTGCCGGTCGCAAAGCGCGAACCCTGAGTGCCGAAATAGTTGACATGTATTAGTTCGAATTGGTCGTCGATTTCAAGTTGGGATGACAGCACCTTGGTTTCTACCGGGTAGGGTGTTTGATTGAACAGGCAGTATGACCAATGGAATGAATCACCGGCCCAAAGAGGCAGAGGTTGTGGCATGCGAACTCCAGAATGATGCAAAATACCGTTACTTAGTGGATGGTCAGGGCAAGTGAGAAGGCAGATAAAGAATATGCTGTTGGCCTTTTATCCTGCGACGGTCTGAGACTTGCTACTGAAACTCAAATAGTAATAGCAAGCCTTGCTAATTTTTACTTTAATTTCGATAAAAGAGAATATAGCAATTGATTATTGCATTTTTGTTTCTTTCGGCTTGAAGTGCTTGTGTCTAATATTACAGTACTGAAATATAAATTATGGGTTTTAGTTTGTTTTTTTAGCTTGTGGGTAATATTTTGCTTAATTTTGAAATATAAGTGAAATATAAGCCTGTGATGTAACTCTACTATATGTTTGTTTTTATCAAAACGTCATTTAAACAACACTCTAGAGAAATGAAATTGAAATAATATAAAAATAACCTTCTCAGCCATAAATTATCCAATTAATAAAAGCCAAAAATCACTTTTGGTGTTGTTGTTTTAATTTTTAGCCTGAGAGTACAGTCATGAGAAAAATGGGATATGGGTTATCACTAATGCTTCTGTCAATGAATAGCTTTGCCGCGACGGAAGTTTCATGGTGGCATAATATGGGCGGGCAACGAGGTGAAGCATTAAATCAAATTGTTATTGATTTCAATGAATCACAATCGGAGTATAAAGTTTCGCCTGTATTTAAAGGAGCAGAAACACTAACTGCCGGTATTGCTGCATTCCGTGCCAATGAAGCGCCTAACATGATGCTAATTAATGAAGTGGGCTCTGCCATGCTAATTAATGCTCCTGATGTGGTGAAACCGTTTGAAGAATTAATGACTCGTAATGGATATGACTTTGAAATAGAAGGATACCTGCCGGGAGTGCGTTATATGTACGCGGATAAAGAAGGCCAGATGATTGGTTTTCCGTTTAGCGTATCTACACCAGTGATGTACTACAACAAAGATATCCTTGACGAGGTGGGAGTGGAAGTTCCTCGCACCTTCGAGCAATTTGAGGAAGTTGCCGGAACTCTTAAAGATGAGGGTTATGAAGCTCTTACTCAATCCATGACAACATGGATCATGGTTGAAAGTTTCGTTTCAAGCAGTAACTTGCCATTGGCGAACCAAAGCAATGGTTATGATGGTCCGTCGACAGAGATCTATCTGGCTTCGGATGAAATGGTTCAGCACTTCACCAAATTGAAAGAGTGGAATGACAAAGGTTACTTTGGTTACTACGGCAGTGACTGGGGAGCGAATCAAACCCCGTTTGAGAGCGGTGATGTAGCTATGTGGCTGGGCTCTTCAAGCAACTATGAAGGGGTAAGGCAAACTGTTGATTTTGAACTTGGTGCGACCTTCCTTCCGTACTGGCAATCAATCACTGATGAGCCTTATCACACCTTTACCGGTGGCGGTGCTGTCTTTGCCCTTAATACCGGTGACGATAAGCAGGAAAAAGCGGTGGCGGCATTTTTGAATTACCTTACCCAACCTGAGACCCAAGCCAAATGGCATACGACAACGGGTTATGTACCAGCGACAGAAGCCGCTTACCAATTGGTGAAGCAGTCTGGTTATTACGATGAAAACCCAGGTCAGGAAATTGGTATTCAGCAATTTAGCCTGAAATCAGGGGAATGGTCTAAAGGTTTGCGCCTTGGTTACTACCAGCAAATTCGTACTGTGATGGATCGTGAGTTTGATAAATTGTTCAGTGGCCAAAGCTCTGTTGAACAGGCGTTGAACAAAGCTCAACAGGATAGCTCGGTTCTATTACAGCGTTATAAGCGTACTGTTCAGTAACTTACAGTCGGGTTACCTACTTTTTGCTAGGTAACCCAATCAAAAATTATCTATGGGATAATATGAACATTAATCAGCGTTTTAAATCCCCGTATTTGCCGTATTTCTTTTTGGCTCCACAGATATTGATTATTGTGATCTTTTTTCTATATCCGGCAGCTCAGGCAATAATGATGTCTTTCATGATGGAAGACCCGTGGGGAATGTCATCCAATTTCGTTTGGTTTGATAATTATATCGATGTGCTTAATTCAAGTGAGTATATCCGATCGATTGGCTTTTCACTTGTCTATGCCTTTTTTGTGACAGCCCTTTCTCTATCACTGGCTTTATTTTGGGCGGTGAAAGTCGACAGTATTTTACATGGACAAAGCAAATACAGGGTATTGCTCACTTGGGGGTATGCGGTCGCTCCAGCAGTAGCCGGTATTATCGGTGCCTTTTTGTTTAATCAGCACATAGGGGTAATCTCTCACTTTCTGAAATCCTTGGGGTGGAATTTCAATGCCCAGACCAATGCATTTGACGCCACGTTTGCGCTAATTATTGCTACCAGTTGGAAACAGGTGTCGGTTAATTTCATTTACTTCTTGGCAGGGCTTCAATCTGTTTCGAAAGCTGTCAGCGAGGCTGCGATGCTGGACTGTGAATCCGATACCCGACGCTTTTGGACGATTACATTTCCACTCTTGGCACCGACAGGATTCTTTCTGCTGGTAATCAACTTGACCTATGCCTTCTTCGACTCGTTCGGCACTATCGATACCATGACTGGGGGTGGCCCAGGGGGCAGCACGACGTCGATGGTTTACAAGGTGTTCCAAGATGGCTTCCTTGGCTTGGATCTTGGTGGTAGCTCAGCGCAATCAGTGATCTTATTGCTACTGGTGTTGGGCTTGACGGTCATTCAATTCAAATTCCTTGAGAAAAAAGTCCATTACTGATCATGAGAAATAATAACGTATTAACGCATATGGCGTTGGTGTTGGGGGTACTTTTCCTACTGGCACCAATATGGCTCATTTTTGCTAGCTCGACCTATCCATCGACGTACATTGTCCGCCATGGTCTGCAGTGGATCCCAACCGGTGACCTGTCTATATATTGGGAAGTACTGAATAACCCAATGGGCTTTACCGGTGTCACGGTAAAAACGATGCTGGTCAACTCCACTATTATGGGATTGGGCTATGCAGTCGGTAAGATTATTGTGTCAATGATGGCAGCCTATGCTTTGGTTTTCTTTCAGCTAAAGCATGCCACCATGTGGTTTGGTCTGATTTTCCTTACTCTTCTGCTGCCACTTGAGGTCAGGATCATTCCGTCGTACGAAGTCGTTTCAGGCTTGGGGATGATGAACAGTTACACTGGGTTGGTGTTACCACTTATTGCTTCAGCGACGGCGACTTTCTACTTTCGCCAGTTCTACAAAACTATTCCGGGCGAGTTGATAGAAGCTGCCCAGTTGGACAATGCCGGACCTTTCCGCTTCTTTGTTGATATTTTGCTGCCGTTATCAAAAACAACCATTGCAGCCATTTTCATCATTATGTTCATTGTGGGTTGGAACTCCTACTTGTGGCCAATCATGATGACCACAGATGAGAGCTATACCACTATCGTTATGGGGATCAGCAACATCCTCAGCGAGCTCAACGAAAACACCATGCCGCGTTATGACTATGCGTTTGCCACCGTGATGATGGCGATGCTGCCACCGATCCTGATTGTCGTCTTTTTCCAACGTTGGTTTGTAAAAGGCTTGGTAGACAGTGAAAAATAAGTTTTAGAGAAAAAATCATGCTAACAATTTCTAATTTGGAAAAAACATACGAAAACGGCCATCACGCTATCAAAGGGGTAGATCTATCGATTGATGATGGTGAGTTTATTGTATTGGTTGGCCCTTCGGGCTGTGGCAAGTCGACGATCCTAAGAACAATTGCAGGGTTTGAATCACCAACAGTCGGTGAGATTTCTCTTGAACAGCGTCGTATCGATACCCTGAAGCCAGCGACTCGCGACATTTCAATGGTGTTCCAGAACTATGCCCTTTACCCGCATATGACGGTATACAACAATTTGGCGTATGGCCTAAAAAACCGAGGCGTAGCCAAAGACGACATTGATCTAAGAGTGAAGGAAGTTGCCTCGCGATTGAAAATTGAAGAATACTTGGGCCGTAAACCTGCCAAACTGTCAGGTGGCCAGCGCCAGCGAGTGGCTATGGGACGAGCGATCATCCGTAAGCCAAAGCTGTTCTTATTCGATGAACCCCTGTCCAATCTGGATGCGTCTTTGCGTGCTCATATGCGGCTTGAGATCAAATCGCTACAGCGTAATTTAGGCGTGACCAGCATTTATGTCACACACGATCAGGTTGAGGCGATGACCCTGGCAGATCGGATTGTTATCCTTAATCAAGGCCGTATCGAGCAAGTCGGTACACCGAGGGAAGTCTACTACCGTCCCGCCAGCCGATTTGTCGCCAGCTTTATCGGTAGTCCCGCAATGAACTTCCTACCCGTAGTCGCCTCTCAGGGCAGATTGCTAGTGGACTCATGGTCGTTTGAATTTGGGCCGATGCCTGTAGCGGATGGCGAAGTGACGGTGGGGATCCGTCCTGAAGATATTAAATGGGTAGAAAGCGGCTCAGCACACAATGATGATTCTATCATGCTAAGTGCCAAGGTTGATGCGGTTGAACTACTGGGTCAGTCCCAATTGCTTCATTGCCACTTTGCCGGACATAAGCTGACTGTGATGACAGATGATCGCCGGTTAAGCCCAGGCGAGGTAATCACCCTACAGGTTAGCAAGCAGAAAATGTATTTCTTTGATCAGCAAGGTAAAGCCTGTTATGCAGATTGAGTCTCAGCCTTCTTGCCAGTCTGTGGAGCTTGTGCTTTGTGCCACCAACGACATGCATGCTGACGATGGTCTTGGTGAATACCGTGGTTTACCCGCGGTGTTGAACACAGTGCGCCAGCTAAAACAGCAATTTGATAACTGTTTAATGATGGACAATGGTGACTTGATTCATGGTGGTCCGCTGGCTAACGGTGATTACGATGGTAGCAAGCCCTTGTCCATTTATCAGTCGATGAAAAATGCCGGCTATGAAGTGTTCAACCTTGGCAATCACGAATTGAGCTTTGGCTTACCTTACCTGCGGTTAGCCCTGTCTAGCAGCGCTGTTACTGCGGTTTGTGCCAATTTGATAGACGCTAAGCAGAAACAACCGTTGTTTAGTCCCTATCAGATTATGAAAAAAACGGTTATCGATCAAACTGGCAGCGAGCAGACTTTGCATATCGGGGTGATTGGTTTTATGACCCCAAGAGTCATGGAATGGGAAGCACATTTGCAGGGTGAGGTTGAAGTACTGGATATTATCGAAACGGCGCAGCGCTATATCCCAGAGATGCGAGAAGCAGGCGCGGATCTTGTGATAGCTCTTTCCCATTCGGGGTTGAATTCGTCGCCTTCTGGGTATCAAGCTGAAAATGTGAGTCGTTGCCTTACGGCCTTGACGGGTCTTGATGCGGTATTTTTCGGCCATGATCACCGTGTCTTTGCGGACACTCCAGGGCAATCAGCAGAATCTTTTGCTGTGCCACTTCTGTCTGCTGGAGAGAGGGGAAGCCATGTTGCGATGTTGAAGTTGCAACTGCAATCTGACGGTGATGGATGGCAAGTAGTAGCAAGTGAGGCCAGCAATGTCGAAACAGTAATGTGACAGCTTGTATACATGCCGGCGAACAATGGTAGTAAAACCGACACCAAATCGTCCTTAATCGGTCACTCAAGCTTGCCATGATGAAAAAGCTAAGAACCAGTGCCTAACTAATTGCACATTACGAAGACTCATAACGTAAGGTTCCTTTCTATTGGCCGCCCTTGGGTGGCCTCTTTTCTTTAAACTGCAATATCAATGACTTAATTGTTTCATCTCACAAGCACATACTTCTCACCGCTTTTTGCACTATTTGAGGCTGCCTCGGCAGACTCTGAGAACTTTCACTATTTTCGCGTTTTTCGAGCCAGTTGTTCGCCGCTCCCATCATTGTTATTCGTCACTAACGATAAATGATTGGAGCGGTTTTTTATTTTACCAACAGTTGATGTGTTGAAGGTAAAAGCATTATTCCTCCCTGAAGATTGCCCTCATTGTAATTTACGAAATTATAATTTGAATTTGAGCTGTTAAGACCATTATTACATCAAAAAACAATCACTAACTACTTGAACAAAAAACAAAATAGCATGAGAATGTTGATAAATTAAAATTTTTGATAATAGTTTACTTTGGATGACTCAGAAGAGCACCTTGAGTATAGATTTTACTTTTTATTGCGCTTGAAATTATAGGGATAAATAATGAGAGAGCTCGTTTTTGCAATTAGGGATATATTTGAAGCTGATAACCAAGCAGGTTGTTTAAGTCAATATAATGCCAGCTTTTACCATATACCCGCATACCAACGTGGGTATAAGTGGGGCTCAGAAACTTCAGGAGCGGTAAGCGTTTTACTTGATGACCTGTGGAAGCAATTTCAATCAAACTCCGATGAATATTTTCTGCAATATATAACGGTTAAGCCAATTGCCTTAGAAAAGGAGGCTGGTTTCAAAAGGTGCTTAGAAGTCATTGACGGACAGCAACGATTGACGACACTATCTGTATTGCTCTCTGTTTTTCACCTGTTATCTGATGATAAATCGAAAAATATTGCACTCGGGAAATTAGATTACGCGATCAGAGATGATTTTTTTGCTAGGTATTTTTACTCTCCAGAAGCGCTAGCTGATATGCTAGGGAAAAAATGGAGGCAGTTTATTGCTGAAGACAATACGCTTGATAAGCAAGACGTCTACTACCTTCATCAAGCAGCAAATCGAATTAGCGACTTCCTAAACGAAATAACGCAGAGTCAGCGCGAGCATTTCCATCAGTTTATCTTACAGAAGGTGAAGTTAATCGTTAATTCGGTTGAGGCGCATGTTGAGAGTGAGGTCGTGTTTAAAAATCTCAATAGTAACAAAGTGCCTTTGACGGAAACGGAACTGATTAAAGCGCTGTTGATCACCCGAGCTGGGCGTGAGCAGGTTGTTGATTCTGAACATCACTTCCATCAAGTTATGGAGGTTCGTCTAGGTGTCAGTCGGATCTGGGAGCAAATTCAGAGCTGGGCGAATAAGCCTGAGGTAAATAGTTTTTATTTCAACAACGTGACTGACCCCATGTACGCCTTACTGCAGTTGACGGCAGAGTATTTGATCAAATCAGAACAAAACTATCAATATAAACACGGTGAAGGCACCAGCCCATTATTTCACTTCTATAATGACTTGACTGATAAAAAATCTACTCAAGTCTATGCTGCACTGAGATATGTCTATGCCAAACTCGATGATCTTTTTAATGATGATGAGACTTACCATTTATTGGGGTTTGCCTTCAGCGTAAAAGGCTCAGAAGAAGCCAATAACTTGATGACTCGCTTCCAATTCCTCACAAAGTGTATGCTGGCCAAGACGCGTTCTACATTATTACAGTTACTCAAGGTGAAGCAAAAAAAATATTTGCTGGGTGATGATATAGAACTAGACGATCTTCCCCAAGCGCTAGATGGCTGGAGGTATGGTGAGCAGAATGATCGTCTTCACGCTGTATTACTCGCAATCAGTGTTTTTCCCCAACAAAAACAGCCCCCAAGGTTTAATTTTGCTGCATTTAAATCAGAGCAATGGTCTTTAGAACATATATTCCCACAGACACCAGAAGGAAAGGGTAATCAATTATCAGTCGAAGACAGAGAAAATATCAGTGACATGATAGATGAACCTGACGGGGAATTAATGATGCTGCTGGAGAAAAATGTACGGGATGAAGATGAGAAAGAGAAGATAGCTTCAGCTCTTAAAGGCTGTCGGCAACTAGATAGTATTGGCAATATGTGTTTGCTATCACAGCGGGATAACAGTGCATTGGGATGTCACTTTTTTAACCGTAAACGGGAAGTGATCTTGACACGCATTACTCGTGGTAGCTTTGTGCCAAAACATACTTTCGATGTTTTTTCTAAGATGATGCCCGATATGGATGATGATTTGAAACGCTGGGGCAAATTGGACATCGACACGCATCAGCAGTTTATCTGCGATGAAATTACGCGCTTGGTGAAGGGACTATAATATGAAAGCCGGAAAATATTCGTATAGAGAGTTATTCGTCAACCGATACGTTGAGAGCTTGGTTATTCCTGAAATCCAGCGTGACTATGTTTGGGGAAAAACACAAGTTGAAGGATTGCTAGGTTCGCTGTTGGATGAATTCAATCGCTTTGCACAATTGACAGTACCTGTTATTGAGGAAGGTGGAAGTACCGCAGAGGTGGCCCACTTGCAGCAAGACTTTGCTGAATTTTTCAAAAAAAGGAATGGTGCTGCAAATATTGGTTTTATCTACGCTTATAGTGACTCGCAATATGGTGGGCACTACTTCCTGATTGATGGACAGCAGCGTATCACCTCTTTGTATCTAACTCTGATGGTACTTGCCTACCGGTCTGAGCAGGTTGATATCTTTAGGCGGGATTTCTGTCGGGGAAATGAGCCAAAGCTCTCTTATCGGGTTAGGGAGTCAGCGCAGCAATTTATGTCTGAGCTACTTTGCTATGTTCTTGAAAATGATGTTAAAGGGATCACTGAACAGTCATGGTTTTTCCAAAGTTACCGTCATGATTTAACGGTAAGAAACGTACTGGAAAACTTAGCGATAATCGATAAGTGGCTCGAAGCCCAACCAGGATTAGACTACAAGGCGTGGTATGACTATCTGGCGGATTTCACTGAGTGTTGGTATTTCGATACCAATATCAGCGCGCAAGGGGAATCGCTTTATATCTACCTTAATGCTCGCGGCGAGCAAGTCCAGGAAAGCGAAAACGTAAAAGCGAATTTACTGGCTAAAGAGCGCACCATCAAAAATAAAAACGACTGGGGCAGGCAGTGGGAAGATTGGCAGGATCTTTTCTGGCGGCATAAAGGCACAGGGGTTAGCGACTCTAACCCTAATGCGGATAAAGGCTTCAATGAGTTCCTTGCTTGTATTACCGGTTTATCTATTTACCAGCAAGATAGCGCTGGCCAGCACCTTGAAGAAGGGGTTAAGTCGGGGCTATGTAGCGTCAGTCTACAGTGTCAGGTTTTGGAACTTGATACGATATCTTCTTATATTCATGCACTTAGGGTGCTTGATAGCCTCAAGGAAAAGCTCCATAGTTTCTACCCATCCTCGACATGGTATGACAAATGTTATGCACTTTTATGGGCGCTATTCAATAAGCAGCAGACACCATGGTTGGCACGGTATAACAAAGAGGATAATGCGACAGAGCGACGTGAAGTGTTATTTGCTTGGGGCTTACTGTTAGTGTGTAAAGAGGTCTCGGCGCAAGATCTGAACGATGAAAGGGAAGTTGTTGCTCTCATCCGTGCCATCAGGCAATTCTACTTACGATACCATAACCATGTCCGAGCCGTGGCAAGGTTAAAAGAGGATATTGCAAGTATAAGGGAGTCGGGCTTTATCTCCCATACGAAGAATAGCGAAGAGTACCTAAAAGAGCGCTGGGTAAAAGCGCTTAGTGAGAGGGAAGATGGCTATCAGTTAGAGGCAATGATCTGGGAGTTAGAAGATCATAAGCATAACCTAGATGGTCGCGGTACCCGGGGTAATCCAGACGTTTCTAATATCACGCACCTTGTCAAGCTGACACCAGAACTTCAGGTCGATGATCTTGAGCTAGTGAAAGAAGCTTTTGTTAAGTGTTTCCCTGAAGGGGGCAATGACAAACAGGATACGAATAAACTAAAAAGCTTGTTGCTTTACTATGGCGATTATTGGCGCGCAACGAGCCCTTGGTACTACAGCAACCTTAAGTTTGACGATTGGCCCCATATTATCCGGCAAGGAAAAAATACTGATATTGATGGTCCATTTAAAGCATTACTTAATGATCTAATTAATAACCCGGAGATGTCACTCTCAAACCTACTCGAAGCTAAACGAGCTTCTGAGCTGAGCAGCCTTGAAGAGGGATTGCGGCAGAGGTTACAGTGGTATAACCAACAGCTTGGTGAGCGAATGTGGCAGTATGGTGGACACATTGCTGTGTACCATTGTTCACAAGAGAGAGACGTTAAATTTGATGATTCCCCAGTACTTTACAACACCAAAGGAAGTTTCAGAGGAAATGGTTATAGTTCATTAGCAGAGATGCTTAACGAAAAAAATAAAGCTGTGATTGAATAAGATAGCTGCCAACAAAAGCCTGACTAATGACAGTCAGGCTTTTTAATCGTGTAGACTCCAGCCAATAGGGGACTAGTTCTGGTGCGCTGGTAAGGTTTTGCTCTCATAAGCATCGGCAAAACCGTGGTTCCTGTCTCGGTGACCGGCTTCGTCTTCGCGGATACGCAAGACGACATCCCTTAGCTTGGCATTGGCCGGGAGCTGGTAGTATTCAATCGCAATGTCCGGAGCCGGCGTGTTTTCAACTTCTCCGGCATCAATTTTTTCGAGGTACTCAGTGTAGCTTTTGCAGGCTTCTTCCTCGAAGTAGCCGACCACTCGATGGGCAATCCGTGATGACAACAAATAGATAAAGCAGTACACCACAAGAAAGACACCTTGCCCGAGCAATACCAGTAGCCTCTCTACCCAGCTTGGTTTGGCAATATCCAAGAAGATCATCAGGTGCATCCGCTCGTTCTGCGCTTCATCAAGCAACTCCTTGATCCAGCCTGCATCATCCCGCATCCGGCGTAATGATTTAAGGTGGTTGAACATACCGGCTACCATGCCCGGTACCGCAGCGATGGTCTCAAGGATAACTGCACGCTTGGCATATTTCTTTCCATAGAAGAGATTAAGGGAGAACTTTAGAAATTGCGTAATGAGTAATGCGATACGCTCAGAGACTTTGGTTGCGCTCTTATGGGTAAGCTTGAAGTCTGACATGGTGAATCTCCTATTTATTATGATGTATTTTATTGCTTGGCAATTAAAATATTCTCACAATATATAAACTATTCGTGTAACCATCTGTGTCGTTCAATCAACGAGCACTCAACTCAGTAAGTGATTATGTCAGTTGTTAAAGACCCCATTAAAACAGTGGTTTATATTTAAAGGTAAATGTATAAATGATATGGGAAAAGTGATTTTCCAAATTGTAACACGAATTTTATGGCTCACTTAAAAGTACAACCTTGCTGCAATGTCCATGTATTGATAATGGTTACTGCATCTGCTGATATTGATACCATTTTGAGTTGTAATTAATTGCCTTTGAAATGTTTAGTTACATTGGGTGTGGGTCAAAATTATGGCTGTGAATTTTACTTCACAGGATGGGTGAGTATTGGTGAGGAAATATTATCTGGAATTTTTACTTTATATTTATCTTTTCATGATTAATTTAAAATTATACTAAAATAGTGGTATTTAACCCCGATAAATATTGTCCGGGAAGCAAATTGATTACTGTCAATAAACGTATATAACTTGAAACCTTAAAATAACACCAAAGAGGTAAGTGGCGATTTATATATACATATAGGAAGTAATCATGAAAGTCTCGGCACCTGTTGTGCATTTTAGTACAGCCAGTAAGGTGATTCACCTTATTGCTGGAATTGCTTTTATAGCAGCACTAATCATTATGTTGTTTGACCCCATCCCAAATTCATTCAGTTTCGATTTGCATCAGTCTCTTGGTATATTGGTATTGGTGTTATTTGGTATCCGTATTTTATGGCTAAACTGGGCTGGAAAGCCAGATGCCCAAGGGAGAAAACTCGAGAAGTTTATTGCTCACAGCGCCCACTTTGCAATGTATGCCATATCGTTGGCAATGCCTTTGTCTGGCTTATTAATCGCGATGGCGAAGGCTAAAGATACCGTGGTGTTCGGCTTATTTACCATTCCCGGTTTTGCCGAGCGAAATTCGGGTTTGATTGATTTCTCCTATCAGATTCATTCGATGATGGAAATTCTCTGCTACCTGTTAATTGCCATGCATACCTGCGCAACCATATTTCATCAGGTGGTATTAAAAGACGGTACTTTGGCTCGCATGATGGGAGTAAATAAAAATGCATAAATCTATTATTGCCCGCCATGCGCTAGCCATTGGCGTTATATCTAGTGTCGCGTTTACGGCGAATGCCTATAACATGAGCGTCTATGATGTCGAACCTGATATTGATTGGAACAAAGTCCCTGTTGTTGAAAAAACCATGTTCTTTCCTGGCATGATCACCTACGACTGGATAAACTCACCACAGCATAAAGGCACCTTGCGCAGTGATTTTGACAACAAGACCTGTACCAGTTGCCATCAGGGTGAAGAAAAAGGCATGGGCGAGATGCTCATCAAACATGACCGTCTCGATAAAATGGCAGACAAGCCGAGTTTTATCGATGTTGAATTTCAATTTGCCAATGATGATGAAAACCTTTATGTAAAAGCAACGTGGGAAACCCAGTCCCCGTTTCCTGCCCGTATGCATGACACTTTGTTGTTCGAGGATGGTAAGTGGACCGTTATAGGGGGAGATAGAGGAAAGAACCCATATACACCGATCTATGAAGATCGCTTCTCGATCATGATAGATGATGGCAGTGTTGATCAATTTACCCAGCAGGGCTGCTGGATGTCCTGCCACCGCGGGATGCGGGATATCGGTCAGGCGACCATGCGCGATGTCCAAATGTTGGATGTTATCGGCCTTGAAGGGCTGAATCAGAAAGATATCCGCAAATACCTGCCAGATACCCGTACCGAGCGTTACGGTGTGAACTGGGACAAGGTGAAGACCCGCGAAGAGATAGACCAACTGAAGGCTGAAGGTAAGTTTGTCGACTTGATGCAGTGGCGCTCGACCCGCTCGGCACCGACTGGCAGCGCGGATGATGGCTATGTGCTGGAGTACCGTTTGAATGATGCCGGTACCACGGTCTTTACTTGGAACTTGGATCGCTCTACCGGCCTGCCTAAGTACATGTACGATAAGTCGGTAACAGGGTTCTATGCCCTTAACGAGGAAGACTTTATCGACCTGAGCAAGAATATTGCGATGATCGAAGGGGTGAACGTGATGCCTTACGATCCAAGCAAAATTGAAGAAGGCCAGTACCTGCAAGGACGCCTGAATCGCCAGGGCGCTGGCTCGGCTGGGGATAACAACCAGGTTCACTCAACGTGGGAAGACGGCAAGTACACCGTGGTATTTACCCGTAAGCTAGATACCGGCCACCCGGAGGATGACAAGATCATGGCGGTCGGCGGTACCTATGACTTTAATATCGCTATCCATGATGGGCAGACCACGACACGCTTCCACCATGTGACTTTCCCGTTCACCGTGGGTATCGGTGAGGGGGCTATAGGGGATGTGGTGACGACACCAGTTCGTTAAAAAATATCTTCTAGCAAAGAGCCAGCCTTTCTGAGGCTGGCTCTATTTTTTGCTAATAATTGCGCTATTCACGTTGTTCTAGTGAGCGAGCGACAATATTACGAGTATCTATTTGCGCCTCTACGATTGCCAGGAAACAGAAGACCAGCCCTAACCCGACTAGGGATGATATGATGGTCGCGACCCCTCCAGCAATTGCTGATATACCGGCCATAAATCCCCAGTTAAATGCGTCCAGTCCCCCTAGAACGACGAGTGATCCAGCGAGGCAACCTAGTACGGCACCGATAATTGATACATTTTTGACTAGATAGAAGAATTTTGGCAACTCCATTGCTTTCATGTTTTTACTCCTTTAATTCAGATGCTTAGCTGGTTGACAGCGTACTTTTGTTCCTCCTATCAAACAATGTCTAAGTGCAATTTCATGCGTATTGCCTTGAAAACTGTCTAGGGTGTCAATTTATGTATTAAATAATGCGTTGTGTTTGCCATTAGGGGATATCAAATGATATGTTACTGTAACATTTCAAACCTAGCTGTAACTTATCCTATTGTTATGACACAAGAACAACGAAAAGCGCGTCCTACCCTGCAAGATATTGCTGACCGTGTCGGCATCACCAAAATGACCGTGAGTCGCTATATGCGCAATCCTGAATCTGTGTCAGCCAAGACAAGGGATAAGATTGCCGAAGTGGTGGAAGAGCTGGGGTATATCCAAAACCGCGCGCCAGCCATGTTGTCGAAGTCTTCCAGCAAGGCGATAGGAGTGCTGTTGCCTTCATTGTCGAACCAGGTGTTTGCCAGCTTTGCGCAGGGCATCGAAGCGGTCACCAATGCCAACGGTTACGAGATCCTGATTGCCCACTTTAGTTACGATGAAGAAATTGAAGAGCGCAAAATAGCCTCTTTGCTTTCCTACCAGGTTGATGGCCTTATCCTGACCGGAACCTCCCATACCGAGCGTACCTTGCAGATGATCAAAACTGCCGGGGTACCTGTGGTCGAAGCGATGGAGTTACCCAGTAATCCAGTCGATATGGTGGTGGGGCTGGATCATATCCACGCCTCCTATACGGCGGTGAAAACCATGCTAGATAAGGGCAAGCGCCACATAGCCTACTTTGGTGCCCGCTTGGATACCCGTACCAAACTGCGTATGGAAGGCTATGACAAGGCGATGGAAGAAGCCGGTTTGCCGAAATACCATATCCTGACCCATGAGCACTCCAGCTTCACCCTCGGGGGAGAACTGTTAAGCCGTGCCTTGGCAGAGTGCCCGGAGCTAGACGGCGTGTTCTGTACCAATGATGATATCGCTATCGGCACTATCCTCGCCTGTAATGAGCGAGGTATCGAAGTACCCCTGCGGATCAGTGTCGTTGGTTACAACGCCTTGGATATCGGCCAGGCTATCACGCCACGCCTAACCAGTATCTATACGCCGCGTTACCAAATTGGCGAGAAGAGTGCGGAGCTATTGCTCCAAGCCCTTGACGGCAAACGCAGCGAGCGCAATGTCTTCGATATGGGCTTTACCATCAGCCGGGGCGAAAGCTTGTAGGGAAAAGCCAATAAAAAAATGGGAGCCTAATGGCCTGTCTCTTGATCACATCTCATCAGAGGTAAAGGATTGGGCTATAAGGTATCCTTCTTGAATTGCTGCTAATTTATACCAGCCTCGCCATAGGGCGGCCCAACCGGGCCGCCCTGTTCGCTTACTGTCATACCATCCGCCTAGCCTTGCTAATGTAACTCGAGCCCATTTCAGATCTGGAGCTGTTGTTGGTAAGGGCTTATTTTCTTGTTTGACCCATAATAATTTCCAGCATATTCCGGGTAGAACAGACTCACAGCTACTGGTTTCTTGTCCGCGGCTTTCTGCTCTAAGTTGTAACAAGCGGATAGCGATAAACGCTTGAATGACGGCAACTCTCTCCAGGTTGTCCTTTGATTGAAGTTGCAGTGCTTCGACATCGGTTCCATCACTTTTCCACGCCTTGTGGAACTCTTCAACCAACCAGCGCTGTTCGTAGTAACTGATTATCTCCTGGGCTTTCGCTAACGTTGTCACTGGCTCTGAAGTCAGTAAGTGCCACTCCAATTTTTCGTTGTTGTCACCTCGCTCTTTACAACCAACATAATACAGAGAAAGTGACTTGCCACACTTATTGGCTGGAACCTTAATCGTAATAGGAGCAAAGCATACATCTAATGTTGCTTTACGCGCTTTGCGACCACCCCGTTGAGCAATATGGACAGTTCGTTGTCCCGATGGGGATAACTCCTTTGCATAATCATGGAGCTTATAACCACTTTCCTCAATGCAGCGACTATAGGTCGAGCGCACAACAAAACGCTGCTGGTTGGTCAGCTTGTAATGTAAGTATTCGTAGATGTCTGACTCCCTATCACACACTGAAATGACTCGGGCTTGGAGTTGACCTAAACGTTCAGACATTGCGGTTGATGCCTGTTGCCACTTGAAGGTCTCCTTCTCTTCATACGGTCGCTTGGCGAACTTATGTCCCCGGCCTCGAGTCGCAATATCCCTCGTCCACCGCTGTTGTTCGATTAGCCCCACAACCTTTTGCTCGCGTGGTGCAAACAACAGAACAGAGTGAGCTAGCATCCCCCGGGTTCGATTTCCCGAGTTCACGTGACCAAGTTCATCGGAGAGGCTTTTATGCGTGTAGGTTAGAGCGGTGGAGTCTTCAAGGGCAAGTAATAAGTCATGCGCTTCAGCCTCGTTAGTTGTTGCCACAAAACCGGCTTCAGCTATCGCATTGGCTTCAACATCAGGGTTACGGATGAGGCGATATGCCCCTTCAATAGAGGCGGGATTAGGGCAGGCTTGCACAATAGACACTCCAACATTAGATGCCATATCACTGGCTAATTGGACTAGTCGTTGTGTACGTCTAGAGTCGCCAAGCTTGGCATGCGAAAAGGTTTGTTGAGCCCATTCTAAAGTAGAATTCCCTATCATGATGATGACCTTTACTCATATTGTGTAAGATCGGATCGCAATAAAGAAAAAGAGTTCAAAAAAAGCCCCCGCCATGAGGCGGGGGACTTGTGTATAAGAGACAGCCTAATGGCTCCCATTTTTTCGATGTTTCTGGCTTAGAACAAGAAGCTCGCGCCTTCATCGGCACCGCCAACATTTTCACGCATTACCTTGAAGATATCCCTTCCCCAAGTAATTTGGCTGGCTTCGGTATCGAGTTGAATCGGCTGGCGTTGGTCAAAATCAACCGCCACTTCCAATAGCCCGGTGCTACAGTCAAGCTTCACAATATCGCCATCTTTGATCATGCCGATGGTACCGCCACGTAGCGCTTCCGGTGACACATGGATAGCTGCTGGGATCTTGCCTGATGCGCCAGACAAGCGGCCGTCGGTAACCAAAGCGACCTGGTGGCCGGCTTTTTGGATATTGCCAAGGATTGGCATCAGCTTGTGTAGCTCCGGCATACCATTGGCTGCAGGGCCATTGTGGCTGACGACAATCACACAGTCCCCAGTGAACTCTCCGGCTTGGTAGGCCGCTTCTACGTCATGCTGACAGCGGAAGACTTTGGCTGGCGCTTCAATGAACTGGTGTTCTTGCTTGACCGCAGAAACCTTGATAACAGCTTGGCCAAGGTTGCCTTTGAGTACTTTGGTTCCACCAGTTTGGTTGAATACCTGGCCGTTGGTCGCGATCACTTCTGCGTTGCTACTCTCGCCAACAGGTTGCCATACCAGCTTGCTATCAGTGATAGCTGGCTGGGTAAGCTGATCGGCGAACTCGCCAAACACCGTTTTCACATCTGAGTTCAGCAGGCCGCGTTCATGCAGTGTTTTCATCAGTGCAGGTACACCGCCGGCTTGTTCGAAGGCGTTGATATCCGCAGGGCCATTCGGGTACATCTTGGCCAGTAGCGGCACGATGTCAGATAGCTCGCTGATATCATCCCAGGTGAGGACGAGACCGCCTGCACGGGCGATAGCCAGCATATGGATCGTGTGGTTGGTACTGCCGCCTGAGGCGAGCAAGGCGACCACGCCATTGACCAAGTTTTCAGCGGTAAATACGTCAATAAGAGGGCGGTAGCTAGCGGAGTCTGCCGTCATGGATGCCAGTGCAAGGCTGGCGTGCTCGGTTAGGGCTGAGCGTAATTCCGTATTTGGTGCGACAAAGGCCGAGCCCGGCAGCATCAAGCCCATGGCTTCGAAGACCAGCTGGTTGGTGTTGGCTGTACCGTAGAACGTGCAGGTGCCTCCGGAGTGGTAGGCTTGGCACTCCATCTCTAGTAGGGCATCTTTGCCCACTTCACCGGCGACATACTGTTGGCGCACAGCCACTTTCTTATCGTTGGTTATGCCTGTTGGCATCGGGCCTGCCGGAATGAAGGCGGTTGGCAGGTGGGCGTAGCTCAGCGCACCCATTAATTGCCCCGGGGCAATTTTATCGCAAATGCCCAGCAGCAATGTGGCATCGAATACATTGTGGCTTAGCGAGAAAGCGGTGGACTGGGCGATTAAATCGCGGGAGAACAGTGACATATCCATACCCGGCTGGCCTTGGGTAACCCCGTCGCACATTGCAGGTACGCAGCCAGCAATTTGGGCGGTATGGCCGAGCGATTGCAGCGCTGACTTGATTTGATCTGGGTAGTTTTTGTAAAGCTGGTGGGCGCTCAGCATGTCATTGTAAGACGAGACAATGGCAAGGTTGGCACGGGTGAAATCGAGGATCTGCTGCTTTTCCTGCTGGCAGGAAGCTGCTACCGCGTGGGCAAGGTTGCCACAGGACAGGCTTGCCCGGCCTTTGCCTTGCTCTGCCTGGTAAGCTGTTTTGTCTTCAAAGTTCGCACGGATAACTTGGCTGCGGGCTTTGATACGCTCGGTGATCAAGGTAATCGTTGGGTGGATCATGCGGTGATCTCCTGGGCGGTAGCTGGCATTGGCATCACTTGTTCTGTTTCAGATTGCTTTGCATCAGTTTGTTCGGTCAGTGCAATAACAGCCTTGTCCAAAATCGCTTCGATACTCTGGTCAATGTCTACGGTGATGACATCGGCCTCATCGACTGGCGTTTCAAGAACGGCAAACTGGCTGGCAATCATGTTCTCTTTCATGAAATGCCCCTGGCGAAGGCGAATACGCTCTCTGATCACCTCTTGAGATCCAGCCAGGTACAAAAAGGCTAAATTGTGATTTCCTTCACGAATTTGTTCCCGGTAACATTTTTTCAGTGCTGAGCACACAATGACACCGGTTTCGTTCTTGCTTTCAATGCTGAATGCGGCATCACGGATCCGCTCTAGCCAAGGTTTACGGTCTTGGTCGTTCAGTGGCTCCCCATGGGCCATTTTCAGGATGTTGGCTTTCGGGTGCAGGTCATCGCCATCGATAAACTTACCGCCAATCCGCTGGGCAAGTTCATAACCAATAGTACTTTTCCCTGATGCAGACACTCCCATCACTATGATGCTTTTCCCCACCATATAAGCTCCTTGAATCTTTTTCTGATCTGGATCTCATTTTTCAGATGATCTTCAAAATCGGGTTTATTTTACGAATGTTATTGGTAACATGTTACCCGTAACTTGAATGGTTGTGAACCACTGAATCAAGAATTCATCAAAACACCATGTAAAGCACAGCAACAAAGTTGTTCCGGTTATAGAGAACGGCTGTGCCATGGAGAGGGGAGAGAAATGGAACAGACAATTGAAAGCAAACTAAGTGCGATGAAGGTCGTGCCAGTCATTGCTATCAAAGAGGCTGGCAAGGCAAAACCACTGGCTAAAGTCTTGGTAGAGAACGGTTTGCCGTGTGCCGAAATTACGTTTCGCACCGAAGCGGCAGCTGAGTCGATTCGCCTGATGCGCGAAGCCTACCCGGACATGCTAATCGGCGCTGGCACAGTGTTGACAACCCAGCAGGTTGATCAGGCGGTTGAAGCGGGTGCTGATTTTATTGTGAGCCCTGGCCTGAACCCGGCCACGGTGGCGTACTGCCAGCAGAAGAATGTGGCCGTTATCCCGGGTGTCAATAATCCGAGTCTGGTGGAACAGGCGATGTCGCTTGGCCTGAAAACATTGAAGTTCTTCCCGGCGGAGCCTTCAGGTGGCATTGGCATGCTAAAAGCGCTATCGGCGGTTTATCCGGTTGAGTTTATGCCGACAGGCGGTATTAGCCCTGCCAACGTGGCGGACTACTTGGCGCTGGATAAAGTGATTGCTTGTGGCGGCACTTGGATGGTTCCGAACAACTTAATCGACCAAGGCGATTGGCAAGCCATTGGTCAACTGGTGAGTGAAATCAACCAGTAAGCAAAATAACAAATTGATGGTCACCAGAATTTACATTTTATCGGGTGACATTTAACGCATTTTATTGGGGAATAGGCCGCAAATTACGCTAGCCAACTATTCTCCGTACACGCAGGAGTTGAGAAGATGTCGAAAGAATTCAGCGCGGTAGCCCGCTCGGTCGTTGAAAAATTGGGGGGGGCCAATAACGTTGTCGCCCTTACCCATTGTATGACCCGTCTACGTTTCGTATTGAAAGACGAAGCGAAAATTGATGCCGCAGCCATTAAAGGCGTGAAGGGTGTAATGGGTGTCGTACACAATGGTGACCAATGTCAGGTGATCATTGGTAACAATGTGGCTGCTGCCTACAAAGAAGTGATGAAGCTGTGTAACTTTGATGGCGCGCCTGCTGAAGATACACCGGCGCCTAAGGTTAAGCTAACGCCGAAAGTGATTGGCGCTAAAATGCTCGACGCGCTTGTTGGTACCATGTCGCCACTGATCCCTGCGATTATCGGTGGCTCGATGGTTAAGCTGGCTGCCATGCTGCTGCTGATGTTCAACATCTACGAAGCCGATCACTCGACTATCATTTTGCTCAACACTATTGGTGACGGTGCCTTCTTCTTCCTGCCTATCATGGTAGCGGCATCTGCAGCCATTAAATTCAAAACCAATATGTCGCTGGCCATCGGTATTGCCGGTGTGTTGGTTCACCCGAACTTTATTGACCTAATGGCCCAGGCAGCAGATGGCCGTGCGGTAGAGCTGTTCGGTATCCCAGTAACATCAGTTCGCTATACCTATACGGTTATTCCTGTCCTGATCATGACTTGGATTCAGTCGTACATCGAGCGTTGGGTAGATAGCATCACACCTGCTGTGACGAAGAACTTCCTAAAACCTATGCTGATCGTATTGATTGCTGCGCCAATCGGTATCTTGCTTGTTGGTCCTATGGGTATCTGGATCGGTACTGCAATCTCGACGCTGGTATACACAATCCACGGCGCATTGGGTCCACTGGCTGTTGCTATCATGGGTGCCCTATGGCCGCTATTGGTACTTACCGGTATGCACCGCGTATTTACGCCAACTATCATCCAAACCATTGCTGAAACGGGTACTGAAGGCATGGTAATGCCATCGGAAATCGGCGCAAACATCGGTATGGGTGGTGCGTGTCTGGCAGTAGCATGGAAGACCAAGAACATCGCGCTTAAACAAACGTCTATGGCGGCAGGTGCCTCTGCACTGATGGCCGGTATCTCTGAGCCTGCACTATACGGTGTATTGGTTCGCCTGAAGCGCCCTCTAATCGCGACGCTTATCACTGGCTTCATCGTGGGTGGCCTTGCGGGTATGGCGGGAATTGCAAGTCACTCAATGGCAGCGCCTAGCCTGTTCACCAGTGTCCAGTTCATCGACGTTAACGACCCGATGAGCCTGGTTTGGGTACTGGGTCTGATGGCACTGTCAGTGGTTCTGTCTTTCGTACTGACGCTTGTCCTAGGCTTTGAAGATATCCCTAACGATGAGGATGAATCAAACCCAACGGCAGCAAAAGAAAGCGCTGAAGAAGTTGAAACACCAGTGCCGGCAAAACCTGCAACGGCCTAGTCTTTCATAACGAGTAAAATGAGCCACCTCTAAATGGGGTGGCTTAGCAACAATTCGCGGTAACGTGCGGTAATTAGCGAAAACACAAGAGGCAAACCATGTCTGATATTAAATTCCCGGAAGGGTTTCTATGGGGTGGCGCGATTGCGGCAAACCAATCTGAAGGTGCTTACCGCGAAGGCGGCAAGGGGCTTACCACAGTAGATATGATCCCTTACGGTGAAAACCGGATGCCAGTTAAACTGGGTCAGGTTGATAAAGTGGAATTGGACGCGGACGAATTCTACCCAAGCCATCAGGCCATCGATTTCTACCACCGTTACAAAGAAGACATTGCGATGCTGGCCGAGATGGGCTTTAAGGTATTTCGTATGTCGATTGCCTGGGCGCGTATCTTCCCTAATGGTGATGAAGAAACCCCGAACCAAGCGGGTATCGATTTCTACCGCTCGGTATTCGAAGAGTGCAAGAAATACGGCATCGAGCCATTGGTGACCCTTTGCCACTTCGATGTACCTATGCACCTTGTCAACGAGTATGGCTCTTGGCGTAACCGCAAGATGATCACGTTTTTTGAGCGTTATGCCCGTACCTGTTTCGAGGCGTTTGACGGCCTAGTGAAATACTGGCTGACATTCAATGAAATCAACATTTTGCTGGCAAGCCCGTTCTCTGGTGCCGGTATTGCTTTCCAGGAAGGCGAGAACCACGATCAGGTTAAATACCAAGCGGCGCACCATGAGTTGGTAGCCAGTGCGTTGGTGACTAAAATCGCCCATGAGATCAACCCGGAAAACCAAGTGGGTTGTATGTTGGCTGGTGGCCAGTTCTACCCGTATTCATGCAAGCCGGAAGATGTGTTCACGGCGATGCAGAAAGATCGCGAAAACTTGTTCTTCATTGATGTCCAGTCACGCGGCTACTACCCGTCTTACGCCCAGAAGGTGTTTGATGAGAAAGGTGTGAAGCTGGAAATCCACGAAGAAGACTTCGAGATTTTGAAAAATACCGTCGACTTCATCTCATTTAGCTACTACGCCTCTCGCTGTGCATCTGCTGATATGAACGATGGCAATACCAGTGCGGCGAACGTCGTTAAGTCGATCAAAAACCCGCATTTGGAAGCCAGTGACTGGGGATGGGTCATTGACCCGCTTGGCCTGCGTATCACCATGAACTCGCTGTACGACCGTTACCAAAAGCCATTGTTCCTGGTTGAAAATGGCCTGGGTGCCAAAGACACTCTCGATGAGAACGGTGAGATCAACGATGACTACCGTATCGACTACCTGCGCTCTCACGTTGAAGCAATGAAGGATGCGATTGCCGACGGTGTGCCACTGATGGGTTACACGCCGTGGGGCTGTATTGATTTGGTTGCGGCATCGACGGGTGAAATGAGCAAGCGTTATGGCTTTATCTATGTCGACCGCGATAACGAAGGCAACGGTAGTTTGGATCGTACCCCCAAGAAATCCTTCTACTGGTATAAAAAAGTCATTGCGAGCAATGGCGAAGATCTAGCTTAAAACTTAACGGATTTAATGCCGTTTAGGTTAGATGTGTTCTGTTGTCTGAGGGGAACTCTGACAGTTTGCCGGTAAGGCCCTTTGAGGCTTACCGGCTTTTTTGTGGTTATCACCTATTAATTTATCTATGGGAAGGGCTATGACTGGAAAGCCAGTATGCTGCCGAAGGCTATCAAACCTGCCCCGCACGCTTGGTTGAGGCGCTTCTTCAGACGCTGCATTGTTGATTGCAGTGAGGCTGACGTGAAAATGATTGCAACCAGGCAGAACCAGATACCGTGCAGCGCAACCATGTAACCACCGTAAAAGAATGCCTGTGAGTTCTGTGCGTTGTCTGAAGCAACAAGCTGGCTGAAAATACTCAGGAAGAACAGCATTGTTTTTGGGTTAAGCACATTGCATAGAAAGCCCTGCAGGAAGTAGCGGCTTGCGCGTTTCTCGACGGTATCTGTTTCAATCTTTTCCAAGCCTTCATTGGCTGTCATGAGCCCTTTGATGCCGAGGTAGATTAAGTACCCCGAGCCAGCATAGCGGATGGCATTGAACAGCACTTCATTCTGTGAGATTAGGTAACTCATCCCCAGCATAGAGTAGCTGATGTGGACAAAAATGGCGGCGCTGATCCCGGCTGCAGTCCACAACCCTGCTTGACGCCCCTTCCCGATACTGTTTTTTAGTACCAAAACAAAGTCTGCACCAGGACTTATCACAATTAAAATACCCAATAACGCTAAGCTGATTAATTCCAAACCGACTCCTAAACCTTTCTTAAAACCTATGTCTATGACTAAGGCTGTGAATTGAATAGTCCCGATTGTAGAGTAGTTTTATGCTCGCTATAATCGAAATACTCTCCTTTGAATTGTGAGAAAAAGTCACATATGCGTCATCTCAAAGCCTTTCACATCTTCCACGTTGCAGCGTCTTCGCCTAGCTTGAGTGAAGCGGCGAACCTGCTCAATATTACCCATGGGGCGGTCAGTAAGCAGATCAAGGTGCTGGAAGGCTACCTTGGCCATGCTTTGTTCTATAAGCAGGGGCGTCATCTTTATCTGACCCAAGAAGGGGAGCTGCTTAAGCAATATACCCAAACCGCGTTTTCTGCACTTGAAGATGGTGTGGGGCAATTGATGAAAAGCGAGCAACAGTGCTTGGAAATATCGTGCGAGCCGACATTGACCATGCGCTGGTTAATGCCACGCTTGGCTGATTTTCACAATGAGGTAGAGGGCGCGGATATTCGTCTCTCGACAGCCGGTGGCCCCGTTACGCTCGGAACAACTGGGTTATCGCTGGCTATTCGTCGCGACGATTTCAAGATAGAGCATGACTACAACAAGGTGCCTTTGGTCGAGGAGTGGGTAGGCCCAGTATTTTCGCCGGATTACTGGCAACAGGTTCGCCATGATTTGACCTGTGTTAAACGGCTGCATAGTCAGACAAGGCAATCAGCCTGGGATGACTGGATAAACGTCTCGGGGCAGCATGGAATAGCTGGTAATAGTCACCAAACATTTGCCCATTTCTACTTTTGCTTCCAGGCGGCGGTCGATGGGTTGGGGGCTGCGTTGGGTTCTTATCCCTTGGTAGTGGATGATCTCAAGCGGGGAAACCTGGTTGCGCCATTTGGGTTCATCCCGTCAGGTCATAAATACATTCTGTTGTCGCAAAAGCAGACGCCCAGTGATTTGGAGTATCGTTTTACTCAATGGCTTCAGGGGTGTTTGGCTGAGTGCGTGCCAATTGAGGAAGAAATGAAAGGCTGGGGTTGAGCTCATCTGGGTGAATGGCTCCATGCCGGAGGGAGAACCGGCATGGATCAGTGAGGAATAACTTTCATGCAAGTTGTTGTTTACTAAAGCTAGCTAACAACAGCGAGCGATGTTATACCACTTCATCAAACGTAGCGCTTTCAAGCAATGCGGCGATAGTGTCTTTATAGCTAAGCCCAGCCTCTTTGGCTGCCATTGGGAAAACACTTCGGGTTGTCATTCCCGGTACTGTGTTCATCTCGATAAGCCAGATTTGTCCATTTTCATCAAGGAAAGTATCTACTCGTCCCCAGCCACGACAGCCCAAGGTTTTGTAGGCGGTTAGGGCAGCTTGCTGCATGGCTTTTTCTTGTACTGCCGTTAAGTCAGACGGGCAGTGATAAGTCGCCGTTTGCTCGCCGAATTTGGCATCCCAGTCAAAGAAGCTGTCTGATTTGATCTGCACCACAGGTAGAGGTTTGCCATCAAGGATGGCACAGGTGTATTCGCGACCTGTGATGAATTGTTCGACCAGGATGTCATCATCATACTCAAACGCATCAACCAAAGCCGTATAAAGCTCTTCCGGCGAGGAGGCTTTTGATACACCGATGCTGCAGCCTTGGTTTAAGGGTTTGACCACTACGGGGTAGGTCAGGTTTGCCAAGGTGGTTTTGATGGTGTCTGCTGGCGTATGTTTGTTGACCTTGATCCAATCAGCGGTCTGTAATCCATTCGAGCGCCATATCTCTTTGGTCTTGAGTTTGTTGAGGGAAATGGACGAGGCCAAGAGGCCGCTGCCAGTATAGGGGATCTTGAGTAAATCGAGCAGGGCTTGCAGGTGCCCGCTTTCACCCATACCGCCATGAAGGGCAATGAAAACTTTGTCTAGGTTGAAGAAGCCCTGCAAGGTGATATCAATGTGCCGGGGATCAATCTTGATCGCTTCATAACCCAATGACTCAACGGCCTCGGCAATACAATTGCCCGACTTTAATGAGACTTCGCGCTCGCTAGACTCACCGCCGTATAAAATTCCAATTCTCATGGTTGTGTTCCGATTAAGCTTTGCTGTGTGAAAAAATCATCAATGGAAATTCAAACCGATTGTTTTATAGCGAACAATCGAAAAATAAGGGTATAAAACTGCTTGTATAGTGTTTAGTAGCTTATTGTAATGCTTTGTGCTTCATATTGGATTTAAATGCCTAAAAAGTATGACATTGTGCATAACTTTATTTTCATCACAGAGAATGTTGTCTTATTTTTGAGCAAGGAATGAATTTCTTTTCAGCTAACTTGAAATAAATATCCTGCTAGGTATTGGGCTATGAACAGACAACAACAGCAAAATAAGTCATTGGGTATGTGGTTAACCTCCTTATTGATTTCCTTGTACATTGGGCTGTTTGCGACGGTCGCAGCTGCACTGGAGTTTGAAAGCTATCCTCTAGATAACTTGGATAAGACGACGGCACAAGGTGTGAAGGCTGAAGTGGTTGATTACCACGGACAGAAAGGGATACATGTTGCGGTGTTACCCGAGCATAAGTCTGCTGAGCAAGGAGGATGTGATCACTGTACATATTTAGCGTTGGAGACTATCCCGTTTCGTGATGGCACCATTGAAATAAATATGGCTGGTGAGCCGCAGCAGAATGCAGCAGCAACATCAACGGCAAATGGCTTTGTGGGTATCGTCTTTAGGGTCAGTGAAGATTTGTCCAAATATGAAGGTGTTTATTTCCGCCCTTCCAATGCCCTGTCAGAAGATGAAGCGCAGCGTGAAATGACGGTTCAGTATTTCTCCTATCCGGATAACACCGCTGAACAATTGAGGGAGTCGGATCCGGGCAAATATGAAAGCGCAGCTAATATCCGTCCCGGGCAATGGTTCCACCTGAAAGCCGAAATCAATAATAACCAAGCGATTTTCTATGTTGATGGCGAAAAAATCTTGGTGGTTGACCGCTTGTTCCACGGCTCTGAGCACAAAGGGGTCATTGGGTTTATTACTGAGCCAGGCAATGATGCATATTTTTCAGAGTTGCAGATAAAGCATAGCCAGTAGCTGAACATACATCATGAAGCAACTTAGTTATATAAAAAGAGCAAGGCCGTGGCCTTGCTCTTTTTATTTGCAGCTTTTGTATGTGAGGCCTTTGTATTTAAAGCCTGTCAGACAACTTAGCTCGTCACAGGCTCGGCTGCGACAACAGGCTTGCTCTTGCGTACAGCAAAGGCACAGAACGCCATGAACCATAGGCCGCTCACAGCAACACCTGCCCAAGCTGAGTGGGTGTAGCCGATAGCGAGATAACCCAGCAGCGCACCGAAGGCCACAGAGCATGCGTAAGGAAGCTGGGTCATGACGTGATCCATGTGGTGGCAACCCGCCCCTGTCGCCGACAAGATACTGGTGCTTGAAATTGGCGAGCTGTGATCACCAAATACCGCACCGGCCAGTACCGCAGACAGCATTGGAAGCAGCAGTGCGATGTCACTGGCCGCGGCAATATCACCCGCTAGCGGTAACATGATGCCAAACGTACCCCAGCTGGTACCGGTAGCAAATGCCATGGCACAAGACAGCAGGAAGACAACCGCAGGAAGCAGCTCAACCGGCAGGTTGCCGTTGGACATTGAAGCCAGGTAAATACCGGTTTGCATGTCACGCACAACGGCGCCAATCGTCCAGGCAAAGAATAGGATAATGATAGCGGGCATCATCGCTGAAATGCCTTGTGGGGCGGCTTTCATCCAGCTGCCTGCATCTAGCTTCAAGCGAAGGGCAAGGCCGATAGAGGCTACCAAGCTGCAGATCGCACCGTATACTAGCGATGAGCCTACATCGGTGTTCTCAAAAGAGCCGATCACACTGAAGGCTTCTCCGTTGGCAGCCAGTACATCCGCACCTGACTGCACCATGAAAAATACGGTTGCCATAGTCAGGGTCAGGATAGGCAGTACCATATCAATCATGCCGCCTTTGGCTGACTCTGGCGCTTCTACATCCAGGCCTGCTGGCTTGCCTTTTGATTCATCCCACAGCTTGCCTTCAAGCGCCCACTTCTCATGCTTGCGCATTGGGCCGATATCAAGCTGGAATGCAATTACACACAGCACCATCACCAGGGTGAAAACCGCGTAAAGGTTCATCGGCATCATTTCGACAAACGCTGAGATAGGGCTCTGGTCGGTCACGCCGTGTGCCACCATGATGCCACCAACCAGCGCAATGATGTAGGCACCCCATGAAGAGATAGGCATCAATACACAAACTGGTGCTGCTGTGGAGTCCAGCAGGTAAGCGAGTTTGGCACGAGAGATATTGAATCGGTCAGTCACTGGGCGGCAGATAGCACCCACCGATAGGCTGTGGAAGAAGTCGTCGATAAAGAAGATGAATACCATCAAACCCGTCAGTGACTTGGCACTGCGGCGGTCTTTACAGCGTACCGCTGCCCAGTCGGCGAACGCTTGGGTAGCACCGGAAACACTCATCAGGCTGATCAGCGCGCCAAGCAGCAACATGAAGATGATCATATTGACGTTATCGCTGTTCATCGCGCCGTCGACCCATACAATAGCCAGCACTTTGCCGGCCAGGTATTGCAGGGATTCAAGCGGAGAATATTGGTTCAGCATCATTGCACCGGCAAAGATACCCGTTCCGAGGGAAAGCAAAACCCGCCTGGTGGTGACCGCAAGGATAACAGCCAGCATGGCAGGGATAACGGACATTAGCGAGTCCGAAAAATCGACAAGGTTCATGATCTCATCACACCTATGTGTTTCAGGTGGAGATCTACCGAAAGGAAGTGTAACTAAGACGCAGAAAAAGAAGACTTGTTACCCCCTCAGGTAGCGCTCCATAGGTAAATACTATGGCAGTTCTGTGCCTATTCGACACAGACCCAGCGACTGAGTTGATGGCTGCAGTCACTTCGGCGCTGACTCCTTTCTCCGGCTTCACAGGTATCACCCTCCACACGTTTACTTATAGGCAGCGCGCCTCTACTGATTTAGGGTTTATCACCGTCAATCCTACTGGATTGCGGCCATAAGTCTAACATTATATACGGCTGAATATTTATGTCAGCTAATAATCAGCTTTTTTCATCGCCATGATTAGAATCTTGGTTTGAAGCGTTGGCCCTTTCCTCGGATTATCCATTTTACCCATTGCAGGGTTTTAACTTTAAGGAGCTAACGTGTTTTCTCGCAAACACTTTGAATTGATCGATAAACCGACGTTCTTCGGGGCGCTGGGGATGTTGATCTCGGTTGTGGTGCCCTTGCTGCTGTTCCCGGTGCAAGGGGCAGAATGGATTGCTATCGCCAAAACGTTTATGACCGATAAACTCGGTTTCCTCTATTTGGCGCTCGGTGTCGGTGCATTCTTCTTTATGATCTACATCGTTTTTTCCGATATCGGCCAAATCAAACTGGGTGATCCTGATGAGCAGCCCGAGTTTACGACGGCGTCGTGGGCGGCCATGCTGTTCTGTGGTGGTATCGGTGCCAGTATTCTTTACTGGGGAACCATCGAGTGGGCGTATTACTACCAGGCGCCGCCGTTCCAGTTAGAGCCTGGCAGTGAAGAAGCGGTCCGCTGGGCGGCAACTTACGGCTTGTTCCACTGGGGACCAATAGCTTGGTCTATCTACTTAGTACCGGCCCTGCCAATTGCGTATTTCTTTTATGTGCGAAAGCAGCCTGTGCTTAAGGTATCGGCGGCGTTGATGCCGGTGATTGGCGAAGCGCGCAGCTATGGTTGGCTTGGCAAGGTTATCGATGTGCTGTTTATCTTCGGTTTACTCGGTGGTGGTGCCACAACGCTGGGCTTGGCTGCACCGTTGATCACCGAGGGTGCCAATTATTTGTTTGGTGTACCGAAAGATACCGTCACCCAAATCATCGTATTGATGCTGTGTACCGCCATCTTTGCCTACTCGGCGTATGCCGGCATGGAGAAGGGCATCAAGTTTCTCAGTAATATCAATTTCTGGGGCGCTTTGGGGCTGCTAGCTTTTATTTTGGTGACCGGCCCGACGATATTCATGCTGGAAACCGGCTTGGATTCACTGGGCCGCATGTTGTCGAATTTCTTTGTGATGGCGACATGGGCTGAGCCATTCGGCGGCTATGGCACATTTGAAAATACCCACTTCCCGCAGGACTGGACGATTTTCTACTGGGCGTGGTGGCTGGTGTTTGCCCCGAGCATGGGCTTGTTTGTGGCGAGGATCTCCCGTGGCCGAACCATCAAGCAAATGGTCACCGGGTCGATTTTCTTCGGTTCGATGGGGTGTTTCCTGTTCTTCATGATCTTGGGTAACTATGGTCTGTCGCTGCAGCTTTCCGGCGCGCTGGACGTGGTGGGTATTCTGAATACAGAAGGTCCTACCAAGGCAATCTTCTCTATCCTTGAGCAGTTGCCGTTTAGTACCTTGGTGATCGCAGCATTTACCCTGCTGTGTTTGATTTTCACTGCCACGACGTTTGACTCTATTTCCTATATCTTGGCATCGGTTGTACAGAACAACGTGACCGAAGACCCGATGCGCTGGAACCGCCTGTTCTGGGCCTTTGCGTTGTCATTCATGCCATCGGTACTGCTGTTTATGGGCGGCCTATCGACCTTGCAAACGGCGGCTATCGTCGGTGGCTTGCCACTGCTTGTTATTGCAGTAATGCTGATGATGTCGGCGGTGAAGGCAGCAACGCTCGATTTGGCCCATCAGGAAGGCTATGAAGATCCGGTGATTAACATTGAGGAGCTGCCAGATGTCGACCCTTGGTCAAAAGAAGGTATGGCACTGACCAAATTCGAGGAGCTCAAAGAAATCGCCATGGCGGCGGCAGAAGCTGAGCGCGAAGCGCTATACAAAGTGTGGAAGTTGAAGAAGAAGATCCGCGCCGAAGCGGTGGCCAACGGGGAATCTGGAATGGATTTCAGCGATGCACCCCAAGAGCGTTTGGATCAGCTTCAGCAACTGATGGATGAGGCCATGACTGCGAAAGAAAACAAGCTGGCAGCCTCGGAAGAAGCGCAGGAAGCCCGCAAGGTGTTCAACGAGCTAATGCGAACCCGGCTGGAAGTAATGGCCGAGCAGGAAGCATAAGTAATTGCCAAGATCTAATAAAATGCCGACTCATTTGACTCGGCATTTTTGTATCTATAGCTTTTGTGTTTAAAGAAGGCGTTAGATCTGATCGACCACAGCCCACACGGCAGCTAACACATCTTGGCCAAAGGCGACGCTACGCTCCGGTGACCAACCGTAGAACTCATCAGGGTGGCTGATGTGATCTTTAAATGGCATCTCGATAGTGTAAGACAGGCATTTGAACTGCTCGGCAACCCAGTTGGAGCCAATAGTCAGGTTGGCTTTGCCCGGCTCGTCTTTGTCGTAGCCATGGGCAACTTGGAACTCTGGGGTGATAGTGAGCAGGGCTGCTTTGAAAGCGTTTTCCAAAGCGGCGTGGCGTTCATTGTACGATGGGATACCCTCGCTGCCTGCGACGAAGTTATATGGGATCGCCTCGTCACCATGGATATCAAGGAACATATCGACGCCTGTAGAGAGCATGCGTTCGCGAACCAGGAAGACTTCCGGGCTTTTCTCCATTGATGGGGTTTGCCACTCACGGTTGAGGTTGACCCCAATGGCATTGGTGCGCAGGTGTCCGCGGATACTGCCGTCTGGGTTCATGTTTGGCACGATGTGGAATACCGCTTTGTCTAGCAGGGCTTTGGCAACCGTGTCGGTATCATCAAGCAGGCGCTGTAATAGGCCTTCGATAAACCACTCGGCCATGGTTTCACCCGGGTGCTGGCGGCCAATGATCCAAATGTTTTTCTTATCGTCTGACGGTTCGCCAATCGTCAGCAAGCTCATGTCGTTGCCATCAAGGGTTGCGCCAAGGGTTTCCAGTTTACAGTTGAATTGGGTTTGCGCTTGGTGCAATAGATCCTGGTGGCGGTCATAGCTGAACGGGGCAAAATAAGCGAAATACATTGAACCGTATTCCGGGACGACTTTAAAGCTCAGGGTGTCGCCGTCAAATTCGGCTGGAATGCGGAACCACTCCTCTCTGTCGTACGATGCAACCACATCGTAGTCCTGCCAGCCTTCAGGGTAGGCTGATTTGGCCAGGTTTAAGATTGAGAACTGGTGCTGTTGCTGGGGCTCGCTTTCGAGGCGGAAATGGAACCATTGCGATATATCTGACTGGTTATCGGCAGGGATGGTCAGCTGGATGTTGTCTGGCGAATCGGCACTGACGATATGGATGTTACCACTTTCGAAATTGCTGAAAATTTTCATTGTTATCAATCTTATGTTTGTTGAGGTAAAAAGAGGTTAGCTGTAAATATAGCTGTTTTGAAGCATTTATCTGTTACAGGGCGTTGATATTCTAGCTAGCGCGCGCAGGTATAGCTTCGGGGCATCGGTTCACTGCGGTAAACTTTCGGAAAAATGGCAAACAGGAAGATAAAGTGGCTTTTCATTATGTTGCTCGTGGTGTAATCCGCGATGGTAACCATATCCTATTGGTCAGGGCGATTGGCGATAGCATGACTTTCTTGCCCGGAGGGCATATAGAGTTTGGCGAATCGGCACCAGTGGCATTGGCCCGTGAACTGTTTGAGGAAGCATCGATAAGTGCCAACGTAGGCGATTTTGTCGGGGCGGCTGAAAATGAGTGGTTCCTTGATGGTCAGCCTCAGGCTGAAATCAACTTGCTGTTTGAGGTTGAAACGGGTTTGTCGCATAAAGACCCAGTTGTTTCCAATGAAGCCCATCTTGAGTTTTTCTGGGTGCCTTGCAAGGAAATTGAGCAGTGGAACCTTTTTCCTGAGTCTCTTCGTGCCTTGGTTAAGCGTGAGAAAATACCTAAACAGGCATTTTGGGGATCGGGAATTACGCTTAAATCAGTATGAAAACACACTTTTTTAAGTGTTATTGCTGGTTAAATGGTTAGAATAGCCTTTTGTTGCCTAATGTGTGAGCAAACAAACATTTTTGGGGTTTACACATTCCGGTAAGCTTTATATTATACGCCGCACTTACGGAGAGATGGCTGAGTGGTTGAAAGCACCGGTCTTGAAAACCGGCATACGTTTGTAGCGTATCTAGGGTTCAAATCCCTATCTCTCCGCCACATTCTAAAAGTTTGACCAAGGTTGAGCTTTACAAAGAATTGGAGCGGTAGTTCAGTTGGTTAGAATACCGGCCTGTCACGCCGGGGGTCGCGGGTTCGAGTCCCGTCCGCTCCGCCAACGACATTAGCCTGATGCGAAAGCGTCAGGCTTTTTTCGTATTTACCGCTCCCGAAAGTGCTGCGCACTTTTGTCAGCGGGCCGGGGTGCCGGACCATCGAGTCCATCCGCTCCGCCACTATAACGAAGCCTCGTCAGAAATGACGAGGCTTCGTTATTTGTGTTAAATATAGGCGCCAGGCTTTTTTGTATATCATGGCGTCACAGGGTTTTGTGCCTGCTTTTTCTTGAGCTTCATGGTGGAGTACACTGAGAAAACGGCCAGGACAATGAAGGCCAGCGCGATAGGGCGTTCATACAAGAATGACCAGCTACCGTCGTACATCAGCAGCGATTTTCGCAGGTTAGTCTCGGCCATTGGCCCTAGGATAATCGCCAGCAAGATGGGGGATGACGGAATTTCCATTTTATTGAGGATAAACCCTAGCAAGCCAAAGCTGATTGCAATACCCACATCGAACATTGAATTATTGATGGCGTAGGCACCGATCACCGACAGGAAGATGATGATTGGGATCATGATGATCTTAGGCACTTCAATAATACGGCAGAAGAAGCGGATGCCGAGCAAGCCGATAAGCAACATGACAATGTTGGCAACCAGCATGGAGCTGAACACCCCATAGACGACTTCTGGGCTTTGACTGAACAGCAATGGCCCCGGCGTTAGACCCTGTACAATCAATGCGCCAAGTAAAACGGCAGCCACCGCATCACCCGGGACACCCAGCGTGAGTAGCGGAACCAGAGAGCCACCGGTAACGCCATTGTTACCCGCTTCTGCTGCCGCTAAGCCTTGTACCGACCCCTTGCCGAATTCATCCGGGTTCTTTGCAGAACGCTTGGCTTCGTTATAGCAAACGAATGCTGAAATATCGGCACCTGCCCCCGGTACCGAGCCGATAGAGGTACCCATCAAGCCACTTTTCACCGCGGTCGGCAGCATGGTTTTCAGGTCTTTTTTGCTCAGTAGTTTATGGTCAAACTTCGGTGGCGCAGCTTTTTTCTGGGTGTGGAGCTTCTCAAGCTGGTTGAGACCCTCTGAGATAGCGAACAAACCAATCAGAACTGGAATCACATTAATGCCGCTGTATAAATCCATCACGTCGAAGGTAAACCTAGGTACACTGCTGATCGGGTCTAGGCCCACAGTGGAGACGAGCAAACCGATGCAGCCAGCGAGTAAGCCCTTGAGGATATTTTTCGACGACACGCTGGCAATGATGGTAAGGCCGAACAAGGCCAGCGCGAAATATTCAGGTGCATTGAATTTGAGGGCGAAGTCAGCCAACAGCGGGGCAATCGCGATCAGCACGATGGTACTAATAAGGCCACCGATAAACGAGGCAACGGCTGAGATACTCAATGCGCGGGCTGCTTGGCCTTTTGCTGCCAGGGTATGGCCGTCAAGCACGGTCGCCGCAGAGGCGGGGGTGCCGGGTGTCTTGAGCAAAATCGCGGCAATAGAGCCACCATAGATACCACCGATGTAAACGCCGATGAGCATGACCAGTGCAGCGGTTGGCTCCATACCAAAAGTAAAAGGCAGCAAGATGGCAACACCCATGGTCGCGGTGAGGCCGGGCAGGGCACCGAGGATGATCCCGCCTAGTACGCCGAAGACCAGTACGGGGAAAACACTTGGGCTGAAGGCGGTTAGGATGCCTGAAAATAAATGTTCTAACATATGCGGCCTCTACAGAATGATGCCGTCAGGAAGCGCGATCACAAACACTTCGCCAAACAGGTAATACACAGATACAACGAATACTGTTGCAATCACGTAATAAAGGGGTTTCTTCACCTTGAAGTAAATCAGGTACAAGACGAAAGCAATCAGGCTGGCAAACAGGTAGCCGAGAAGGTGGATCAAGAAGGCATAGCCAATTAAGTAGGCGACACCAAAAACAGACAGCTTGGAAAATAGCGGTGCTTCTTTCTCTTGGGGGCTCTCTTGTTCGTCACGGTTGGTTTTCTGCAAATGCTGAAAGACTAACACCGCCGAGATAACCATCATGGCAATCGTGACAACGGTTGGAAAGAAAGAGGCATCGACACTAGCATCTTGGAACATTGGCTTGTCGAAATGGCTGATAACGAAAAGGGAAGCGGCACCTAATAAAATGATCAGGGACGGGAAAAGAAAGTTTCTATTCAACATAGAATCCATCCTTGTGTTGAGCGAGTTCAAAAAAAGAGCCAGCATGGTGTGCTGGCTCCTGGGTATCATTAGTTAATTAGAGAGCCTAGTGCTTGCGTATCTTCGTAGACAAACTTGGTAAACTCTTCGGCGTTGAGGTTGTGAATCGTCATTGCACCTGTTTCCATGAATGACTTGAATTCCTCTGTCGCCATTGCTTGGTCAAATGCTGCACCAAGCTTTTCAATGATGTGGTCAGGGGTGTTTTTCGGCGCACCGATACCACGCCATGTACCGGTTACCACATCGACACCTTGCTCTTTCAGGGTAGGGACATCTTCAATAAAGTCGATGCGCTCTTCAGACATCACGCCCAGTGCCTTCAACTGGCCAGAGCGAAGCTGTGCAATGGCTTCACCCGGCGTCACCATAGTGACATCTGTGTGGTTGCCTAGTACCGCTGGAATCGCTTCAGAAGCGCCGTTATAAGGGATAGCGTTAAGCTTGATATCCTGGTCTTTTTCCAGCGCCATCAGGTAGAAGTTAGGCGCAGCAGTAGAAGCAAACTTCACTTTGCCAGGCTCTTTCTTGGCGTCTTCAATCAGGTCGTTGATGCTGTTGTATGGGCTGTCAGCGGCAACCAGTACAACGGCTGGGTCAAGGTTAACCATACGGATCAGTTTGAAGTCATCTGCTGTGTGGCGCATCAGGCCCATCTGAGGCAGTGACGCAATCTCGCGAGTAACTACTGTTAGGGTATAACCATCAGCGCGCTGCTGGGCACCAAAGCTCATGCCCACCGCACCCGCACCACCAGTACGGTTCATGATAGAGATATTCTGGCCAAGTACATCCTTGGCACTATTGGCTAACGTACGGCCAACAGCATCAGTACCGCCACCGGCACCGAAAGGGACAACCAAGCGGATGTTTTTGGTTGGGTAATCGGCAGCAACGGCTGTTGCTGAAACTAATACACCTGCGGAGATCATCACTGCTTTTAGTAATTTATTCATTTTTTTAATACCTATTTTATTGTTCACGTCGGTAGGTTTGAGTCGGATTATTCGTTTTCTGGGTTTGGTAGTCGTTGATTGTGAGTTGCTCGATGGCCAGGGCAATCCAGCCACTGATCAGCATGTCATACCATTGCTGCACCCCGCTGCAGGCGACTACAACATTGCCGTAGACAAAGGAGCCGTAATACAGCACATCGTCATCTCGCAACGACGATGGGTGCGCCGTTTGGTGGTTAATATTGGCCTGGGAGTCACGCCAAGCTTGTTGTGCTTTCTTGCGGGCAAGCTGATCAAAAGGGATGGTCCATGCATCAGGCTGTCCGATAGAGGTTTCAACCAAAATGGCTTCCTCAAAACTGGACTCCCAGGGTTTAAGGCGGGGATCCATCACTACAATATGCAGCTCTTGACGGTTAGTTCGTGAGAATAGGCGCTCGATGGCTGGCCTAACAAGTTCGATTGCATCTAGCGCAATTTGCTTCTGTGTGTTCATCCTTACACCTTAATGTCCTCGGTACACACTCAAGCTATTGTATTATTTTAGGCCGATCAAAGAGGTTTTTACCAAAGTGATAAACTCATCACTGTTGTAAATATATCTTCATGATTTTGATCGCTTAATTAGGTTTTTTTAGCGAAATTATGGTGATATTAATCACTTTAGCGATATAGTGCTGTTGCTGGGTTATTTGTATTATTAAATAAATGTGTTGTGAAATAATATTATGAAGTGGCTCAAGTTAATTGTTTTTAAAGTGAGGTATACAGAAAGAGCGAATTCAACATTATTTTAATTCATTCAAATTAATTAAAATATTGAGGGTTCAGAAGGGGAAAGACAGCTAATCCTTTCCCCTTGAAAGAAGAGCCATAAGGATGATGGCTAGAGTAGCCCGGCTTCGCGGGCTTGGTGCAGCACTGCTGGCTCAACAAGGGCATAGGCCGCGTCCCACAAGGAGGCGATATAGAGCTTTTCTTGGCCTTTTGCCTGCCGCTCAAGCAGATCCAGTTGATGAAGTTCGTCTAGGGTTAATGGTCTGGTAAATAATTCCTTTGCACGTTTAAGTTTTTCCATCTGCCATACTCCGCAATACTAAATTGCAAAGGCTGCTAGGCTAAAACCAGTTTCTAGACAGATGGCACAGAAATGATCTCAGCAGGCTTTTCAATTTAGGCTTAATAAGGGCTCATATAAGCCCCAATCAAACAATTTGTAGGCAGCGGTGAATCTTAGTTTCTTTGCTCTAACTTTTACCTCTACCCTAATAGCTGAAGCAGTCTAATAGAGTGATCAATACCGCAGTTGCTGATTTATTAAACAGCCGTGTTTAAAGATTAGACTTACGTTATATCCCTTTAGCCAGTGTTGTAGAGAGTTACAAAAAAAGTTGACTGGAATAACAAATTACCCGCCAAAGGAAGGAGGCGCTCATCATGAATGACATGCAGCTAGGTACAGTTTCTGCTGGCCAGTTATTGACTCAGTTCGAGCAGGGGATCTTGACCATAACCATGAATCGTCCGGCGAAATTAAATGGCTGGACGATGGATATGATGAACGCTTTGCAGGAGGTTTTTGAGAAGGCTAATGCTGAGGTCAAGGTCAAAGCCATTATCCTTACCGGGGCGGGGGACTATTACTCGGCAGGGGTGAACCTTAGTGGCACGCTAAAGGTGATGGCACCCCGTAAACTACGCCAGTTGATAGCCAAAAATAACCAAGCTTTGTTTGAAGTTTTCCTCGGTTGTACCAAGCCATTGCTGGTAGCTGTGAATGGGCCTGCAATTGGTGCCAGCGTAACATCAGCGACATTGGCCAATGGAGTTATTGCCTCTGACACCGCAACATTCTCAACGCCGTTTGCGGTATTGGGCGTCACGCCTGAAGGGTGTTCCAGCGTGCACCTGCCACGCTTAATTGGTGAGGAAAATGCGGCACGCATGCTTGGCAGCGAGGGCTGGAAGCCCGATGCCCAGCAAGCAAAAGCAATAGGGCTAATTCAAGAGGTTGTCTCTAAAGCGGAATTGCATGAAAGATCTCACTCAGTGGTTCGGCAATGGCTGGAGCAAGGGATGGGGCGTCAGTTACCCGCGGGCAGTGACTTAGAAGAACTCAGGGACGTAAATGCCCGTGAATCAGAACAACTGGCTGACGCGTTCTTGAAAGCTGCATTTCTCAAGCATCAGGCCCAGTTTTTGTGGCGGAAGAAAAAGTACGTGCCGTCGTTAGTGTTTTGGCTACTTTGGGGAGGCAGGCCATTGTGGAAGCTGGCTCTGTGATAGATCAGTAAGCAGATAGATAAGTAAGATGAAGGGTGCCCCATTTCAATTTGGGATTTTAGGTGGTTGGGGCACCATCATATCAGTAATTTGATAATGAAATTAAGTTTGCTTTAGTTTTATCAATGATCGTTGAAAGATAGTGAATTTCCTTTATGTCATCATCAGAAACGGCATTAAAGTACCGCCAATGAAGATTAATAAGGTGTTCAATATAAAATTGCTGCCTTAATTTTAGGTCTATAGTATGAAAGTCTTTCATTGCACTTAATCCTGGAAATCAGTCTCTTTCTCTCTATCTTGTATTAACTGTATGTCATCCATAGACATGTGAGACAGAATGATCGATGAACAGTTACTGCATTGATATTTTGCGTACTTGCTCTTGACTAAGCGTTCAAGTTTATTTCTATGTATACGGTGAAAATGGACACGTTTAGCGCAGGATGGGCATTGAAAATAATTCATAATAATCCTTTGGTATTCTTATTTGCAAATACATATAGGTAAGGGGGTGATATAACCGCAGATACAGATTAGCGTGTTATTTTCTGTGTTGATTAAGTAACTATCTTCCTGCCCACACTTGAGGCATTTAATGAACTGGCAGTCGCAAATTTGTTCTGACATCCGTATTGTCAACCCTTCTGCATATGGAACCGACATCACAAAAGTATCTGATCTTTTTAATTGTTTCTGCGATTTTGATCGCAGAATTATGCATTGGTTAAGGTTCGCTTATGTGTTGTTAGGATTTTTGGGGTATTGAATATGCCGATGTAAATAGGTGAGGCTTGGGAGGGCTTCATAAAGGAATATAAATATTCCTTTATGACTTCATTTATATGTAAAATAATATTTACTTTTTATTGTGTTAAAAAATCTGCACATGTTGTGATGGCTGTTATGTTTTTAACATGTAAGTGATTGTTATTTATGTTGATTAGATTTTAACTTCAAAAATGATGCTTATTTTTATATATAAATTTACACTTCAATTATTTATTCTCGAATACTATTTCCCCTGAAGAAAAGTTAATAAAACCCTCGACGAGGTTATAGTGGTAAAAGGAATTTTGGTAATGTCTTGATCTAATATCACAAAGTCAGCCGATTTCCCGACCTCAATACTTCCTGTAATCTCGTCAAGGCCAAGGCTATAGGCAGCATTAATGGTATAGGCGTCAATAGCAGCTGCAATAGAGGGGAGCCCTGCCTTGCCCATGATAAGGCTATTGGCGATACCTTCTAGTGGATTGATACTGTGTACGTTCCAATCACTGCTGAGTGTGACATTAGCCCCTGTGTTGTAGATCGCGTCCAGCTTCATCAAAGCCCTTGTGCGTTTGGCTCCCAGGAATGCTTCTGCCCACTGATGTTGGTGGTAGGCAACGTAGTCTGAACCGACTTGAAAGTCCGCGCTGATATCCAGCGATTCAAAGCGGTGCACATCTTTTCGGTCGATAAGTTCGACATGGGTAAGGGTATAGGGCTTGCTGATACCCTGTTTTCTCATTGATTCGATGGCATTGAGCGACTCATGGATTGCCCCGTCACCGATCGTGGTAATGCCGTGGGCTGCGGCTTCCTCTAGGCCTGCGAGTAACCCGTCATAACTGGGGTTGTTTTTTGTAGTTCTGCTAGAGGACTTTGTGCTGTTTTGGCTAAAGTCACTCTCCCTATTTTTCCATGCCTCTTCCATCACAATGTCACCGGCGTTATCAAGCAGGATCCCTGTTAGTTGACCCACATAGAGTGGGAAGTTTTCTCCATGAAGATTACTGGCTGGTCAGGGAAAATGGAATCGAGTACCACGAGCGGTGTTGAGGTATTGCGTTCATCCAATACCGTGTCTAGTAAAAAGCCATAACCGATGATCCACTGCCCGCGGCTGGTATTATCATGGCAGTCTTCCAGGTAAGGGATAAGTGATGTCAAAGCTGTATCGGTTTCGAGCAGGCAGTCTCCCCCAGCCGGTGATGCCGCTTCAAATACATGGTTGTGATTATCGATAAAACCGGGCATTACGAAGGCTCCGTCGAGATCGATGATCTCAGTATCGCTATCTGTACTGCTCAATGCTGCTTGTCTTGAGCCAATATAGGCGATTTTACCCTGCGAGATCGCGATAGCTTCAGCGTCGGAGTGGCCATAAATTGAGGCATTAGTCAGAACTTTCTCTACATTTGGGGCTGAATAAGCGTGAGCAGAGAAGAACGCAGGTATTATCGCGAAAAGGAACGAGGCTGGTTTCATGTTATCACGTTAACTTATTGCCTTTATCTAATGTAAAAAGAGTATAGACAGTATTGTAGCAGCATGATTTTGCTTGATTCCTAGTCGAAAAAGATGAATTACTAATGTAATACACAAAAAAACGATGGATTAGGCGATATTATAATCACTTGGTTGTTTTTGGGGTTTACAGCTTGGCTTTAGCCCATTATTATACGCCGCACTTACGGAGAGATGGCTGAGTGGTTGAAAGCACCGGTCTTGAAAACCGGCATACGTTTGTAGCGTATCTAGGGTTCAAATCCCTATCTCTCCGCCACATTCTAGAAATTGGATGGTTACCATCGAGTTTTATACAGAATTGGAGCGGTAGTTCAGTTGGTTAGAATACCGGCCTGTCACGCCGGGGGTCGCGGGTTCGAGTCCCGTCCGCTCCGCCAACGACATTAGCCTGATGCGAAAGCGTCAGGCTTTTTCGTATTTACCGCTCCCGAAAGTGCTGCGCACTTTTGTCTGCGGAACTAGGCGTCCCCACCGTGTGCCGGACCATCGAGTCCATCCGCTCCGCCACTACACTGAAGGCTCAGTCGAAAGACTGGGCCTTTTTTGTATGCGTTAAACATAGGCGTCAGTCCTGCGGACTGATGAGTCCCGGACGGACGCGTCCTCGGTTGAGCGCCAGCCCGAACTAGGCGTCCCCGCCGCTCCGCCACTACATTGAAGCCAAAACAAAAAAGCCACTTCTGATTGCTCAGAAGTGGCGTCGTATTCTTTTCAACACAATCTTTTAAACAAAAGACTGGAATGCTTCAGGTTGGTAAAACCGTTATGCAGTCTCAGCAACTTTTGCTGGTGCAGGGTTACGGATTAAGTGGTCGAAAGCACCTAGGCTCGCTTTAGCACCTTCGCCCATTGCAATAATGATTTGCTTGTAAGGGACGGTTGTCACGTCACCTGCTGCAAACACACCTTTCAGCGAGGTTGCGCCGTGTGCGTCGATTTCGATTTCGCCGCGTGGTGATAGTGCAACTTGCGTTTCTTTCAACCATTCGCTGTTTGGCATCAGGCCGATTTGAACGAAAATACCGGCAAGCTCGATTTGCTTCAGTTCATCTGTATTACGGTCTTTGTACTCAAGGCCAGTTACACGGTTACCGTCACCCAGCACTTGCGTAGTCTGCGCCATCTTGATGATTTCGATGTTCGGCGTTGCGTTCGCTTTATCAATCAGAACCTGGTCTGCTCGTAGTGTATCTGCAAATTCAAGAACCGTTACATGCTCAACGATACCCGCTAGGTCGATAGCCGCTTCGATGCCAGAGTTACCACCGCCGATCACGGCTGTTTTCTTGCCTTTGAACAATGGACCGTCACAGTGTGGGCAGTAAGCAACACCTTTGTTGCGGTATTCTTGTTCACCCGGAACGTTCATCTCACGCCAGCGTGCACCTGTGCTAGTGATAACAGTACGGGCTTTCAAAACGGCACCGCTTTCTAGCTCGACATGGATGTAACCATCGGCTGTTTCTTCTGCGCCGATGATGTTCGCAGCGCGCTGCTCAGTCATGACTTCAACGCCGTATTCTTTCACGTGCTCTTCTAGGCTAGCGACCAGCTTAGGACCGGTTGTTGCCTTCACCGAAATAAAGTTTTCGATAGCCATGGTGTCCATGACCTGGCCACCAAAGCGCTCAGCGACAACACCGGTACGAATCCCTTTACGCGCTGCGTAGATAGCTGCTGAAGAACCCGCAGGGCCACCACCAACAACAAGTACGTCAAACGGTTCTTGCTTGCTTAGGCTTGCCGCTTTCTTCTCTGCAGCGCCTGAGTCCACTTTGTTCAGGATTTCTGCCAGTGACATACGGCCTTGGCCGAAGAGTTCACCGTTGATGAACACGCTTGGCACTGCCATGATGTCGCGAGACTTTACTTCGTCTTGGAATGCTGCGCCGTCAATCATGGTTGTTTTAATCAGCGGGTTGATAGCTGACATCATGTTGAAGGCTTGTACTACCTCTGGGCAGTTCTGGCACGACAGTGAAATAAAGATTTCTACGTTCAGCGGTTGGCTGAGATCTTTGATTTGCTCAATGGTTTCGGCATCAAGCTTAATTGGGTGGCCGCCGCTATGAAGCAGGGCAAGTACCAGAGAGGTAAACTCGTGGCCCATCGGCAGGCCAGCAAAGCCAATGGCGGTACCTTTTTCTTGGTTCACCACCTGCATGATTGGCTGGCGTGTGCTGGCACTGTCATCGCGTGTGACGTTAATTTTGTTTGTTAGAGACGCGATATCATCTGCCAAAGCCTGAAGCTTGTTAGCGGTTTCGCTGTCATCAAGGCTAAGTACAAGTTGTACATCTGTTTTAAGGTTTTCTAGGTATGCTTTAAGCTGCTGCTTCATTGCTTGATCTAACATAATCGTGCCTATTCTTAAATTCTGTTTTTGGTATTGATCAATACCCAATACCTTCTTGCTTTAAAGGAATATAAAAAGGGGGCGCAAGTCGGCAAACATTCTGTCGGGTGGATTGTCTATTTGGATGCGGACATTGTTTTTAGGGGCGGCACGCCCCAGCCCTTTAGGAGGAAAGCCAAAGCGTGCCTATCAAACTGAACAGTGTCCGCTATTCAGTAGATTTTGGTGTTAGATTTTACCAACTAGGTCTAGAGATGGAGCTAGAGTCTCTTCACCTTCTTTCCATTTAGCTGGGCAAACTTCACCTGGGTTAGCGGCTACGTACTGAGCAGCTTTAACCTTGCGTAGTAGGTCTTCAGCGTCACGGCCAATGCCTTCAGCAGTGATTTCCATCGCCTGGATAACACCTTCTGGGTCGATTAGGAAAGTAGCGCGGTCTGCAAGACCTTGACCTTCACGCATAACGTTGAAGTTGTTAGTGATTGTGCCAGTCTGGTCACCCACCATGAAGTACTCGATAGTACCGATCTTGTCTGAAGTGTCGTGCCACGCTTTGTGAGAGAAGTGCGTGTCAGTTGATACTGAGTAAACTTCTACGCCACGAGACTGAAGCTCTGCGTATTTTTCCTGAAGGTCAACAAGCTCTGTTGGACATACAAAAGTGAAGTCTGCTGGGTAGAAGAAGAATACTGCCCACTTGCCTTTAACGTCTTGCTCTGTGATTTCTACGAACTCGCCGTTTTTGAATGCAGTCGCCTGGAATGGTTTGATTTCTGTATTGATCATGCTTTAACTCTCTTTCTAATTTATCGTGTTTGACGCTGTCCCGCGTCGATGGAGATATATTGCATCGAGGCCGGAAAATAGTGAAATTGGACGTTCCAATTGATTCGATAGGTGAAACCTATTTAAGAAATGAGGCCGTGATAGAAGAAAGCTATTGAAGAGAATTTGCAGAAGCCGCAAGCGATAAGTGTGAAGGTAGGACAGGGGATAATAGCGACTTCTGCCTATCGCATTTAAGTTTGTGACAAATCACCGTCGCTAGTCACCAGCCTTGCCCCTGGCTCGTAGATCCCTTTGGAGTCTTCTGGGTTATACAGTTCGCAATGGCCCAGAGACAAGCAACCACAGTTGATGCAACTCCCCAATTTTGACTGAAGGCTTTTCAGTGCTTGGATCCTCTCTTCTAGCTTCTGATTCCAGTCGCGGGCGAGTTTTTCCCACTCTTCTTGTTTTGGCGCGCGGTTTTTAGGGAGATCGGCGAGAGCTTCTGAGATCTCTTGCAGCGAGAGGCCGATATTCTGGGCTGCTTTGATCACCGCGATCCGGCGTAATATCTGCCTATCGTATTGCCTGCGGTTGGCGTGATCCCGAGAGCTGACGATCAAGCCTTTCTCTTCATAGAAATGCAGGGTAGAAACATTAATGCCAGAACGCTTTGCTACTTGGCCGACGGTCATACTCATCTTAATTACTCCGCCTCATGCTGTGCAGAGGCACTAGGTACGTTGAATTGGTGCTGTCTAATTATTTTTAATTTAGGCATAAAAAACGCTTTACCTCAACCTAACTTGAGGTCTTATCATTCTTTTCTATCACGCTCTCGAGGCATGTTTCTAATCAACATTGAGCTTTGTCTTTAATTTATTTTGCTTTATATCGAGGTAATCAATGAAAGTTTTGGCAATTGGCGCAACAAACAGTACAACATCTATCAATAAACAACTGGCGACATACGCTGCAGGCTTGGCCGAAGGTGCAAAAGTTGAAGTGCTTGATTTAAATGATTTTGATATGCCCATTTACAGTGAGCAGAGAGAAAAGTCTTCTGGCATCCATGAACATGCCACACGGTTTTATAACAAAATTGGTGAGGCCGACGCCGTGGTTATTTCATTTGCTGAATACAACGGGTCTTATACTGCGGCGTTTAAAAATGTGTTTGACTGGGCATCGCGCATTAATATGAAAGTGTATCAAGGAAAGCCAGTCATTATGCTTTCAACCTCACCGGGCCCTGGCGGTGCACAATCTGTATTATCCGCAGCTCTAGGATCGGCGCCGTTTTTTGATGCAGACGTGAAAGGCTCTTTATCTGTCCCGAGTTTCTATGACAATTTCGATGTCGAGAAAGGTGTGCTTACCAATAGCGACTTAAATGCCAGCCTTAAATCCGTGATGGGAAATCTTTAAGCTAATCAATAACAGCAGCAAATCAATAACAGCGCCCCCTCCTGCAATACTGGGGGGCGCTGTTTTATCGGGGGCGCTGCCAGTATCTATCAAGCCGCTTTTCGGGTGGTCTGCATAAAAAAACTGCGGCCGAGTAAACGGGGTAGATCATCTTCTTTTGCCTCAGCCCCGAGGCGCTGCTCTATTCGGTTTTCAAGATCATGCCATGCCTGCTTGGCTTGCTCGGTAGCGATATGGTGCGAGGTATTGCTGAGCAGTAATTGAATCACAGCATTGAACGTCGGCCGGGTCATTGCCTGCTCGAACGATGCGCAGAATGCGTTTCTGCTCGATAAATTCAACTCTTTCAGTGCGGTATTGAAGACTTGGCCATCAAGCGCTGCCAAAAAGTGCTCTTTCTTGCCGAAGTGGTTGAGAATACCGCCGCGTGAAATGCCCGTCATAGCCTGCAAGCGGGTATAAGTCATTTTATCGTAGCCGATCTGCGGGTCTAGCAAACACTGGACGACCGCATCCAAGATATGCTGCCGAGTCTTCAATGCTTCTTCTGGGGTTACTTTTGCCATGGTGTTTCCTGCTTTGTGATAGGGAGCTGTAATGGGCTCATGGCTTAATGGATCAGTATAATGTTTTATTGGTATATTGTACTGTAAAATATCTGGGATGGGCAAGACACACATAAAAGAATGTCAGAGGGAAGGCTATCGCTGCCAGAAAGGGGGCTACGAGCTTGGGGGAGCGGTTATGTTGAAGGAAGCGGCCAGGTTGGTGAAAAATTGGGTATAAAAAAGACGCCAAGTGATTCACTTGGCGTCTATCTAATCAGTTAAAGCTACTCAGTTAAGGCAATACTGCTGATTAGCCTAGTAGTTCTTTAGCAGTGTTTACTACGTTCTCGGTGGTGAAGCCGAACATCTTGAACAGCTCACCTGCTGGTGCAGACTCACCGAAAGATGTCATACCGATGATACGGCCGTCGAAGCCCACGTACTTGTACCAGAAGTCAGCAATACCCGCTTCAACAGCGATACGTGCAGTTACGTCTGATGGCAGAACCGCTTCACGGTATGCTGCATCCTGCTTGTCGAATGCATCGGTAGATGGCATAGATACTACGCGTACCTGTTTGCCCTCTGCTGTTAGCTGTGCAGCCGCTTCTACCGCTAGCTCAACTTCAGAGCCAGTTGCAATAAGGATAAGCTCTGGCTTGCCTTCGCAATCTTTCAGGATGTAAGCACCCTTTGCAATATCAGCAACCTGTGCTTCGCTGCGCTCCTGCTGTGCTAGGTTCTGGCGCGAGAAGATCAGAGACGTTGGGCCGTCTTTGCGCTCGATAGCCAGTTTCCAAGCTACTGCAGACTCAACCTGGTCACATGGACGCCATGTGCTCATGTTTGGTGTGAGGCGCAGAGATGCCATCTGCTCAACCGGCTGGTGAGTCGGGCCATCTTCACCCAGGCCGATAGAATCGTGGGTATAAACCTGGATATTCTGCACTTTCATCAGTGCCGCCATACGCATTGCGTTACGTGCGTATTCCATGAACATGAGGAAAGTCGCACCGTATGGTACGAAACCACCGTGCAGCGCGATACCGTTCATGATTGCAGTCATGCCGAACTCACGTACACCGTAGTGGATGTAGTTGCCCGAGAAGTCGTTGGCTTCTAGCGACTTAGAACCAGACCACATGGTCAGGTTAGAAGGCGCAAGGTCAGCAGAGCCGCCCATGAACTCTGGAAGCATCTGGCCGAACGCTTCTAGTGCGTTCTGAGATGCCTTACGAGAGGCTATGTTGGCTGGGTTAGCTTGCAGATCAGCAATGATTGCGTTTGCTTTCTCTTCCCACTGTGCTGGTAGCTCACCGTTAACACGGCGCTTGAACTCTGCCGCTAGCTCAGGGTGAGCCGCTGCGTAGGCTTCGTACTTCTCGTTCCAAGCTGCTTCTTTGGCTGCGCCGGCTTCTTTCGCGTCCCATTCCGCTGCTACATCGGCAGGAATTTCGAATGGGCCGTGGTTCCAACCTAGGAACTCGCGTGCTGCTGCGATTTCGTCGTGGCCTAGTGGTGCGCCGTGACAGTCGTGAGAGCCAGACTTGTTAGGCGAACCGAAACCGATGATAGTCTTGGTACAGATAAGGGTTGGACGAGGATCCGCTTTAGCCGCTTCGATTGCAGCATTAATAGCGTCTGCATCGTGGCCGTCTACTGCTGGGATTACGTGCCAGCCGTAAGCTTCGAAACGCTTAGGCGTATCATCTGAGAACCAGCCTTCAACGTGGCCGTCGATAGAGATGCCGTTGTCATCCCAGAATGCGATCAGTTTGCCTAGGCCTAGAGTACCGGCTAGAGAACACGCTTCGTGGGAGATACCTTCCATCAGACAGCCGTCGCCCATGAAAGCGTAAGTGTAGTGGTCTACGATGTCGTGGCCGTCACGGTTGAACTGGGCAGCCATCGCTTTTTCAGCCATTGCCATACCTACAGCATTGGTGATGCCCTGGCCTAGTGGACCCGTTGTCGTTTCGATGCCCGGTGCGTAACCATACTCAGGGTGACCCGGTGTTTTTGAGTGCAGCTGACGGAAGTTTTTCAGATCGTCAATTGATAGCTCGTAACCTGTTAGGTGAAGCAGCGAGTAAATCAGCATTGAACCGTGGCCGTTAGACAGCACGAAGCGGTCGCGGTCAGCCCACTCAGGGTTTTGTGGGTTGTGGTTCATGTGGTCGCGCCACAGTACCTCGGCAATATCAGCCATACCCATAGGTGCACCTGGGTGACCAGAGTTTGCCTGCTGTACACCGTCCATGCTCAGGGCACGGATTGCATTTGCCAACACTTTACGTTCCATATTTGTATCCACTATGAATTTGTCTTAATCGAAAAAGGAAGAAAGCGGCAAATGGCCGCTTTCTAAAATTATATCTGTAGGATTACAGACGCTCTGCAATCATGGCTTCTAGTTTGCCCTGATCGATAGCGAAGTTACGGATGCCTTCAGCCAGCTTCTCAACGGCCATTGCATCTTGGTTGTGATCCCACAGGAATTCTGCGTGAGTCATCGCCGCTGGGCGCTCTTTGATGTCAGTCGCAGCAACCAGCTTCTGAACCACTTCGCCTTGTGCATCTTCAAGCTCTTGAAGTAGCTGTGGGCTAATAGTTAGGCGATCACAGCCTGCAAGTTCAAGGATTTCACCTGTGTTACGGAAGCTCGCGCCCATAACAACAGTGTTGTAGCCGTGCTCTTTGTAGTAGTTGTAGATGCTAGTCACAGAGATAACACCTGGATCTTCAGCAGCTTCGAAGTCACGGCCTTCTTTAGCCTTGTACCAGTCCATGATGCGGCCAACGAATGGAGAAATCAGGTAAACACCCGCTTCGGCACAAGCGCGGGCCTGAGCGAATGAGAAGAGTAGCGTCAGGTTGCAGTTGATGCCTTCTTTCTCTAGTACCTCGGCAGCACGGATACCTTCCCAAGTAGAAGCGAGCTTGATCAGGATACGGTCATTTGTAATGCCGGCATCGTTGTACATTTTGATCAGCTGGCGCGCTTTGGCAATGCTGCCTTCGGTGTCGTAAGAAAGACGCGCGTCAACTTCCGTTGAGATACGGCCCGGAACCACATTAAGGATCTCTTTACCGATGCTCACTGCCAGCATGTCACAAGTGTCTTGGATTTGTTGTTCTTTATTGTCACTTTGTGCTTTGGCGTAAGCGATAGATTGCTCGATAAGAGGAGCGTATTCTGCAATTTGAGCCGCTTTCAAGATCAGAGATGGGTTAGTGGTCGCATCTTCAGGCTTGTACTTACTAATAGCTTCAATATCACCAGTATCAGCAACAACAGTTGTTAGCGCGCGCAGTTGTTCCAGTTTAGTACTCATATCTTCCGACCTTATCCTCGTTGGGCTTGTTTCAATGCTAGCTAAAAATCCTGCTGGCAAAGGTATAATTACATTTTCTTAATCTTTCTGTTTCAGGCCAAAAACATGGCTTATGAGCAGATGGATCGCATAAGAACAATTGATGCTTCGATAATTAGCGTTTTGGCATATTTTGTCAATCAAAAAACCGCGCAAAGTGTGCGTTGATCTCAAAATTTTCACTGGAGAGTATATTCGAGTGGATATTCTAATTTGTATTGCGGGTTTTAAGTCGGATTACAATGGTCTATGGAGTGAGCATATGATCTGCATTATGATCATTTGTGTTGGCTGTGAGCGCTATGGATGCAAGGCTGTAAACCTATAGTGCTTTCTTCCCCCACTGCTCGATGAGTTTCTTTTCATAGGCGAAAGGGCGATCTTTGGCAGGACCTATAACACTGCTGAGGTAACCAAGGTTGCTGAGCTTTTCATCGCCTTGATGAATAACGGTGTCACCTTCCATGATTTGATAACTAAAGGTGATACGAGGTGGGGTGACATCGTTTAGCACGCGTAGCTCTTTGCCAAGTTGCGCGCGGAACCGTACCTCACCGGCCAAATCGAGATCGGTGACCTCAATTTTGAGCATTTGCCCTGCACTGAGATTTTGCTCAGCGGTCTTGGCGAAAGCATCCGATAATGTTTTGAGGACTCTTTCCTCGAAGCGGGCCTGACTTTGATCTGCTGCTTTTATATCACGGTATTGGTCGACATTTCGCCAGCTAACGGTTGCCTGATCAAATGTAAATTGCTGATCAGCAAGGGTATGCTGAGAACAAAGAAGCAATAGGATTAAAAGGATCGGTAGTGCGAATCGACTGGACATGTTCAGCGCTCTCCTTAATACGGCCATTCAAAGAATGGCCTTAGATAAAAAGTGTAGCTGTGATTTTATAAATTTGCGCTAAAGCAAAAACTCATCCATATCTTCGACATGCCCTAGCTGGTTCTGTATTTCGTCGATGGTTGCCGCCAATGTTTGATATAAATCGTTAATATCTTCCGCACTTGGCCGCTGCTTGTTCTTCAATTGCTTTTCTACTGCCATAGCTGATTGGTGTACCCGGTTCGCACTGACACTTCCTGCAACCCCTTTGAGTGAATGGCTGACCAGAATAGCCTGGTCGAAATCCTCTTGTTCAATCGCTGTCTTTAGTTTTTCGACATCACGGCCATGTTCGGCGGCAAACATTTGTAGAAACTGAGAGGCCATGGCTTGGTCGTTGTCCATCATGTCCAGCAATGGGGGCAGTTCGATGTAGTGGAAGTTCGCTGGATCTAGCTGGTTACCACCCTGCTCGCTTTGCGCTATTTCAATGGCTGAAGAACTGGCGGGCGAGCAATCCCGGTCAACATGGATACTGTCAAAAGCCGGCGGCTGTTCTTCGGCTGTGGGCTTGCTGCCTTCATTGCGAGGGACATCGTATTGGGCGTGAAGGGCGGCCATGCGGGTAATTTTGTGCTTGAAACGCTGCAGGGCGTCAACCAGTTTACGCTCGTCCAAAGGCTTGGTGATCATACATTCGACACCAGCTTTAAGCATATTGCGCTGGGTTTCGGCAAATACATCGGCAGTACAGGCGAAGATAGGTGTTTCACAAGCGGGTGATGGCAGTTTGCGGATCCGCTGTGTTGCTTCAATGCCATCCATAACCGGCATATGGTTATCCATTAAAATCAGATCAAAAGCCTGGCTTTCCAGCACCTGTAAAGCTTCTGCCCCATTTTCTGCCGTCGATGTAATAAAGCCCCGTTGTTTGAGGAAGCTATCTATAATCAACACGTTTAGGTGGTTGTCCTCAACAATCAGCACCTTGAGATTGGCAAAAGCCTGGCTGTCGAAGTCCGCTTCATTGCTTTCTTCGACGGTGTACTGCCCGGAGGGAAGCACGACACTGACACGGAAAGTCGAGCCTGCACCTTGTTCGCTGGATACGGAAACTTGCCCTTGCATTAGCTGCGCCAGTTGCTTGACGATACTTAGCCCTAATCCTGTGCCACCGTAGCGCCGGCTTGTTGATGCCTCTGCTTGGGCAAACGGGTCGAAAATAGTGTTGATCCTATCTGCCGGGATCCCAATTCCGGTATCGGCGACTTCAATATGCAGATACTGCTCACCGTTTGGTTGCGTGTTGGTTAAAGAAAGGGAAACGGAGACATTGCCCTTTTCGGTAAACTTGAGCGCATTGCTGATCAAGTTGAACAGTATCTGCCGAATCCTCGCCTTATCTGCATAAAACCATTGGCGACGGTCAAAATCACAGTGGATAACAAAATGGATACCTTTCTCTTTTGCCAGTGAGTGGTAGGTACTTTCTATTGCCCCAACCAGATCGGTAAAACAGAAATGGGTGGGGTCAAGTTGCAGCTGGCCCTGCTCTATTTTGGAGAAATCCAAAATGTCGTTAAGCAGGGTCATCATGTGCTTACCGGATTCAAGCAGGGTACGTAAATGTTGTTCTTGCTCTTGGTTGAGATCGGTTTTGAGCAGTAGCTGGGACAATCCGAGCATGCCGTTCATCGGGGTACGGATTTCATGGGAGAGGTTAGCCAGGAAAGCCGACTTAGCCCTGTCTGCGGATTCTGCTTTGCGCAGAGCCTGGTTAAGGCGCTGGGTGTCGTAGGCTATCTTGTCAGCCCCTTGGTTTAGCGCATCATGCAGCACATTTAGCTCATGGGGGCCTTTGAAATTGTTGCTGCGGCTGTAGTTGCCGAGTTTGAACTGGGCGGCAAACCGGGTCAACGCGGCGATAGGGGCAGTGATGTGCCGGGTAAGCATGAGCGATAATACGACTACAATGCCCGCAGTAAGCAACAGCGCTAGCATGAAATATTGCTGTAGGTAGTCGATGACCGCGGTAACAGTATGCTCAGGCGAGATGGATGCCAGGTACCAGTTGCCCTGTCCAGCCAATTGGACAGTGAGTGGGGCGACGGTGGTGACCATTGCCTGCCCTTGCCGGTTAGTAAAGCGGCGGAGGTCACTAGGGTTGTTAGTTTCTGCTCCGTACTGCGCTAAATGATCCTGCTGGTTGAAGTAGGCTTGAAAGTCATCAAATATCGCCAGCTGCTGGCCTTGGTGGCGCCCGGACAAGATGACTTGCGCCTCGTCGTTGATCAGCATGATGTAGTCACTGTCGCTGATCCGCTCCCCTAGGAAGGTCAGCTGTGCGTTGAGCTCGTTGAGCTCGTACCTGATCACCAAGAATGTTTCGTGGGTATCATTGATATGGTGCTGATGGGTGACTGTGCTGATGATATACAGGTACGCAAGATCGTTATGAGACTGCGGCGGGGACATGAGCAGCCGGATATCCCCGCTGGTTAAGCTCGCGAGTTGCTCAATGATGTTGGTGAAGCCTGCCTGCTCGAGCGTAATAGCTAAATCGGAATTCTGGCGTTGGGCTGAGCTGGCGACAACCGTGAATCTTTGCTGGTGGGTTTCGATTAGGTCAATTTGGCTGAAACTCGGGTCAACCTCTGTCAGCTCTTTTAGGTAGTTGCTAATGAAGGTGAGTTGCCCCTCGGAGTGCTCAATGCCATGCTCCTGTACTGGCAGGTCGAAAACCGGTGAGCTGGCCAGCTTGCGGATGCTCAACAGGCGCTGGTCAAGGATGTCATCAAGGTTATGGGCTGCCAATTCTGTCCGGCTGCTTAAGCCCTTGGCTATCTGTTCTGTCGCCACTGTCGTTAGCTTGTCGCTACTGAGCCAGCTGTATATAAAAGCCGGTACAATGCCGATAAACAGCATGCTCCCGAGTAAAATCGGCTTAATTCTGTTGGGTATCATCCGTGAACATCCATTTCGTTGCAGTAGGCGCTTGAAAGGTGTGACGCCTTTAAGACATTAGTAACTAGGAGTGTGATATATGTTCCACGAACTTATCAACCGCAATGTGAAAAGGAAGGGGAGAAATTGGATCTCCCCATCATTATTGGCTTGGAAGGTATGATTCTGCAGAACAGAAGCGAGAAACCCGATTAGCTAAGCAGCTGCTCTAGGGTCAGCGGGTTGGCAACCAACCCCATTCGCTGCGCAGGGGTCACGCCGTCTTTGTCTTGGTGGCATAAGTTGTGCCAGGCACGGTAGATGTCGAGTAATGGCAGCAGACCCCCAGGGCGCAGCTTACGCCGTGGTTCGTTGATAAACTGGCTGAACTGGTCTTGGAAGCGTTGCTGGTAGCGGGTGATTTCCTTATGGGTGGCAATTTCAAGCCACTTCCCTTCATTATCCTTCTGCCCGCCTAAATGGCAGATCCCTTTACTGATGTCATCATGGCGCGTGAAGGCCCAGCGGTCTCGCCACCAACCCATGAGCACGATATCGATACGGCCAGCGGCTTGGCCATGCTGCCACTGAGGATCTGATTCTACATAGATCGGATGTATGGTCTTGTCTTTGATGCGATCGCAGAAGATAGATATGCAGGCAGAGCGGAGCAAGGTTTCTTGCGGCATATAAATCGCCAGCTCTTCATTGTGCGCGAGCATCTGTTGCAGGTGCATATAGTGGGCATAAACCGTGTATTGCGGTCTGATCAGGCAGCCTTTGGACGGGTAATTCAATCGAGGCTTGCTTGATAAAGGGTCTTCGAAGTTCGGCCTCGCCATGATTTCCCGGTAGACGGCATCGATATGGGCAAGCAAGCCTTGGGGCTGCAATGATGGCGCTTCGACAAGCCGGACTGGAGGCGCGGCCATAAACCGGGCACCATTGGTATACGGGTCATGCCATTCGCTGCGTTCTTCATGTTCGTCAGGCTGGTAGTTGATATCTTGAGCCAGGACATAACCGGACTCGGCCTCACAACTCGCCACCCACAATACGCCGTTTTCGCTATTGGGTTGTAAATTGCTGATATCGGAAGCCAGTGCGAGGGTCGGAGCATGCTTGACCAGGCGGGCATCGAACATGGCAAGTTGCCGGCGGCAGCGACTGGCAATATGTGATAGCTGGTCGTAAAACGACTTCGGGTTCATGCTCAGGCGACGGCAGATATCCCTTACGGGATAGCCTGTAAACAGCATCGCCAATAGCTTTTGCTGTATTTGGTTCTTGCCGTTGAATCCCGACCAGCGGTCGACAAAAGTTGCTTGGCAGCATTTGCAGCGATAGCGCTGGCGATCGCCGCTGAAGCCAAAGGCGTGATATAGGTGGCGATGGGTCAGCACAGGTCGCCCGAGGTTTTCACACTCAGGGTTGCTGCACGCTGGCATCCCGCTGCTCTGCTGCTGTTTTAATCGTAGGGCTTCTTCCACAACATCATGGTTATTGATGATAGGCGGGAAAGCGCCACATTCTTTGCAAACCAGCATCGGCTTGGTTGGGTTGTTCCGCTGGAGAACGTAATTATGGGTGTCTGTTGAACCGAAATTATTGCAACTGACGGTTTTGCAATGATTGAGTTGATGGCCGTTACAAGACTGCGGAAGTAACGAAGCGTGGTTGTCGATGCGGCGTGTATTCATCATGTCAGCCTAACCTTATCCATGGGCTTAAGCAACAAGCGCGTTATGTGTAATTGCTGGTAGGGGGAGCCCTTTAGAGGGGTGGTACAGAGCAGGTTTCCCTGCTCTGTACCATTAGTGTCTACAACGGGCTTTTGACTTATTATCTGCGCCGGCCTTCAATAAGAGGGCCATTCAAATTGTGTAAGACGCCACATTTTACAAAATTTTGAGCTGCGTGATAGCAAGGCAAAACGATGCTGTAGAGACTAATAATTCTCGCTCTCTGTCATACCGATACCATCTAAACAAATGGTATTGGTATGAATGCATACCGAGGTGGAGCATGAAGGCGTGGCCGATGAATCGGGGTTACACCGGCCACAGGTAGGTTCGTTACAGCTTGATAGCTGTTTCCAGAGCAACATTCATCATTTGCGCGAATGATTTCTGGCGATCTTCTGAGCTTAGTTTTTCACCACGCTTGATGTGGTCAGAAACTGTCAGGATAGTCAGTGCTTTTGCACCCAGCTCAGCAGCAACACCGTAGATACCTGCTGCTTCCATATCTACGCCTAGCATGCCTAGCTTTTCCATTTTATCGAACAGGTCAGCTTCTGGGCTGTAGAACAAATCAGCAGAGAAAACATTACCAACTCGTACAGGAACATTCTGGGCGCGCGCTTCGTTTACAGCTGTCTCTAGCAGGCCGAAGTCAGCGATTGCAGCGAAGTCGTGGTTGTTGAAGCGAATACGGTTGACTTTCGAGTCTGTTGACGCGCCCATACCGATGATGACATCCATCAGTTTAACGTCGTCATGTACCGCACCACAGCTACCTACGCGGATAATGTTCTTCACACCGAACTCTTTGATCAGCTCGTGAACGTAGATAGAGCATGATGGAATACCCATACCATGGCCCATTACAGAGACACGCTGGCCTTTGTAAGTGCCGGTGTAACCGAACATGTTACGAACGTCACAAACAAGTTGAACGTCTTCTAGGTAATTTTCAGCAATAAATTTTGCACGCAGCGGATCGCCTGGCATCAGGACTGTTTCTGCAAAATCACCAAGTTCAGCATTGATATGTGGGGTAGCCATAATTCACTCCAGGTATGTTGTTTGTACGTTATATTGTCGCTGTATCGTTTAGTAAAAATGTGTGTTTAAGAGAAAAAACGTTCAACGATGCTTTGGTAGGCAACGCCGCCAAGGTAAACACCGACGATTCCCATAATGCCAGGTAGTACCGGTGGCGCTGGCAGTGGAAGTTTGATGGCCGAGAAAAATAGACCAACGATTAATCCTGCAAAAGTCGCGAGCAGAATCTCACTCATGTGTTTACCCTCATATTCATTGTGTATGACGACGCTGGATGGCAGCTCTGTTTGGCGCCTTAGATTGCGTTGTCGTTTTGATGGATAAAGTGTAAGCAAGGGGGTCTTTGGATCTCGCGATCCTGATCACACTTTACTGAGCTGTTCATCAAAAAAACATTCTTGATTACTATATCTGTTGAAAGAGTGAGGGGTATCGTTTGCGTAAATTGCTGGTAAAAGATATAAAAAACAAAAGAAATTATTGTTTAAAATATTGATTTATTGCGATTTTTATGGTGATTTGAACTTGTCCATCCGAGATGCAAAGACACTGAAACCGTATGAGTAAAAATGTGACTTTGTAATGGATTTCATTGCGGCGAGAAACTTAGATGGGCTCACAATCACTCATTTTTAATGGTGTGCTGTGCTGACTTATTGGCGTTTTTTACTCTATTAATGATGAGTCTTATGGTTTATCAACCTCTGAGGTTGCGGTGGAGGGACGGCGATAGATAGTCTTGCCTTGCTTTATAGTCTCGATAATTTCGATATCCCGAATCAAACCAGGTGCAATTGACATCGGATTATCAGAGAGGATGATTGCGTCGGCCAGTTTACCAGGCACCAATTCTCCTTTAGCGTCTTCTTCGAAAAACTGAAATGCAGCTTGTTCGCTCATGGCTTCCAATGCTTGCAGTGGTGACAGCCTTAAACCACTGCCCATGATCTCTTCATCTTCGGTCACCCGGTTGACTGAAGACCAGAGCGTGAAAATGGTATCGGGAGGCGTCGGGCCAGGAAAACAAATACTGCTAGCAGGTAAGTCGTCCTCTAAAGCCTGCTTAATTGGACTCTGCCCATTTGCCCGGCTAAGGCCGAGTTTTTCAATATCATCTTCACCTTCTTGATAAATATTGCTGGTGTCAAAGCAGGCGACCAATCCCAGTTTGGCATATTGTTGCAGTTGGTTGTTGCGCATGAACCGGGACATGACTACGACATGGCGTTGATCTTGCCCAGCATTAAGTTTGAGGTCATAGCCTGCTTGGATGATCGCATCAATAGCGGCATCGCCCATCGCATGGATAAATAGCTGGAGCTCATTTTCGACCACAAGTTGAAAGGTGTTTTGGAAAGCACTAAACGGCACCTGCGGTTCACTACGCCAATTTGATTCTGGTAAAGCAGGGTTGTCTTGATAGGGGTAGGCCATCCAGGCGGAGTAATCGCTAGCTTTACCGTCAAGGGCAAGATAAAAGCCAGGTACTTTGAGTCGGTTGCTATATTGACCAAAGTTGATTTGATCACTGTCTACTATGGCTTCCATCTCGCTGACATTGGGGATCGCAATAATATCCAACACCAGCTTATTGGCGTTGGCATGGCTCTGCAAGGTAGATAGCGCCTCTTGATTAATTCCAACATCAGCCAGTGTCGTGATGCCTTGGCTGGCAAATAGGGTTTGTACTTGTTCTATATCGCCTGTGTCCGTGAGCAGTTGGGAGAAGTGGCTATTACCGGCAAAGAAGCCAGGGACCATTGTTTTGCCGTTCAAATCTATGATTTCGGTGAGATCCCCTTGGTGGCGCATGACACCAATACGTGTTCCGATAGCTTGCACCCTGCCGTTCTTAAATGAGATTGCGGTGACTTTTTCTGAGTGATTGTCGAGCGTGAGGATATTGCCGTTGAAATAGATGGTATCGGCATCTGGAGTATCGTCGGTACTGTCGCAAGCCGTCATTATGAGTGCGCTAATAAAGAACAGGAGAGGCTTTAGAGCTGATTTTAAACTGATGGGCATAGTTGGGGTGAACCTCCGATGAGACAGGGCAAAATCAAAACCAGCATTTTGAGTATAGGCATGGTTGAGCCGCTGCACGGAAAACAACAATAGAATTGGTAATTTGCTGCTAACCGCACTACCCATATTAATGAGGCGGTTAGATTTTATTCAAAGGACAGAAGCATGAAAAAAAATGGGTTAGTGGCGACATTGTTATTTTGTGCAGCGCCAGCTTCGGCGGATTTATTGGGGTTTTCTGTTGGCGCGACAGTCGGTGGTGCACGGGTGGAATATAGGGGCAATGATGATACCGGGGTAGAGTACGGGATTAATGGTGCTTACCATATCAATGATATTTTTAGCATCAACGCTGGTGTGGTACAGGGAAGTGCCGATGTTGATGCGCCAAACCAAATCGCCAAAAATGAAATTGACTATACGTCGTTCCCGTTAACGTTAAGGGCGGATTTGCCACTGGTGATCGGCAGTGTGTACGGCAAGCTCGGGACTAACTATTACGACTATGATGTTGATCAGTCGGGGCAGCCAAGGCAGAGTGATGATGGCTGGGGTTTTGCCGGCGGTGCCGGGGTCGTCTTCACCATGTTGCCATTTATCGATTTGTCATTGAATTATGAGTACCGGGATATGGGCGATGTGACCAATAACTCTATCTTGTTCGGGATCAGTGCTGGTCTTTAATTTTGCCCTTTTCGTTTCCGGAAGGATACCCTCCACATTGGTCTATAGCTGGTTGGCTAATGTGGTGGGAGTTAAAGAATAAGTTGTAATCTCAGCATATCTTTGTGCTGGATGCCGTGTTCAAAGATGGGTTCATCGTAATTGTCCAAGAAGAAATCTTTGTCGATGCCAACTACCCGAAACCCTTCACGTTGGTAGAACGCTAACTGATAACCAAATGTCCCGGTTCCCAAGATGAGTTCTTTGGCGTGTTGCTTTTTGGATTCCGCAATAACGAATTGCAATAACTGGCGGCCGATACCTTGTGCTTGGTGGTTTGGGTCTACAGCGATGTTCATTAGCTCTAACGTGGTCGCTGTTCGGGGTTGCAATACACAGACCCCGATGGTTTTCTCTTCGAATAAGGCCGTATAAATATCGCTACCACTGAGGTATGCCAGTACTTGCTTTTCGCTGGGATCGGCTTCTAGCAGCAAGGCCATTGGTGCGGAATCGGTGGGTGTTTTCTGAAAAGTCAGTGACGGCATAATCGGTGAGTAATCAATAAATTTTGTTTGATACTAACGCATTGTGATGTTTTTTACCTCTTTTTTAAAACAAGATTCTGATCACCAATATGAATGCAGTTTAATTGTAAAATGAGGTTAGTCAGATAGCCGCCCGGAGGTGACCAATGAGCAACCATGAACATTACCAATCGACTGTTGAGCAGGTATACCGGGCTGTTATGCGAAAAGTCGCCAAACCTTGGCATATTGAGTACCTCCCCTCGGTTGATGACAACCAGCAGGCGTTGAAGCTGGTCTCCCCGAAAGGCACAATTTGCCAACGCTTAACGGTGCCTATGGTTTCTGCCGAGAGTTGTTGGCCTAACCAGAGCGATGTTAGCCAGCAAATCACAGAGTTTGTTGTTCGGGGGGCTGCCCGCCTTGCCCCGCTGCGCCAAAGTGCCTTTAGAAATAACTTCCCGTATTGGCTGGAAACGTGCCTGCAGCAGTTGCATACCTTGTGCGATGCCAAAGACAAGCTGCTAGATATTGTCAGCAATGCTCGCTTCCCATTCCCTAGCCAGGTAAACATTGAAGGCAATTACCTTCCTTGCTGGGTATGGAGTGAAGATAAAGGGTATATGGCAGTATCAGTTGTCGATCGCCGTACCGGGCGTTTTTCCGGTGTACGCCATGTTGAGTCGCAGCAATTGATTGACCAGGAACGTTGGCTCGGTGCCCAGGTTATTGATTCTGTAGAAGAGTCAATTGATACCATTGAGCATTATGTCAACGAGCTGATCCAGTCACAAAAGAAAACAGACTTTAACGAGCCCTCGCTGGCCGATGCAATAAATAACCCCTGTGCGGCGACATTGAGCCCTGTCGCCAGTGTCGCCCTGACGATGGTAGTGGTCGCTGGTTTCTTTATTACTTTTAAGTGGTTGCTCGGCTTTTAAGCGACGCGGCCCCATTACCTGAACAGCCTGTGGTTTCCCTTGATGCTCATCGGGGAATCGACGGGCTTTTTTGTTCATCCTGCCGCAAGAGTGCCTTGGGAATCACTGGGGTTTGGGATAAAATCGCCATCAAAATGATCGGGGTAGGATTAATACCATGCATAATTTGACATTGCTTTCAGAATCAGAGAAAAACCGGGTGGAATTGGATAAGCAAGCAGCCTATTCCGTTTGGCAGGTAAAGAACGGCAAGAAAGGTTACGAGGTCTTTGCTGAAGTTGCCAATAACATCGGTGATGACGACGAGCGTGAGTTCTTCGAGCAGGCGGTGTCTAAATACAAGATCAAAATGGGTGTCGCTTAAGCGTTAGCCGTATAGGGCTGATAGCAAACGTTTGCTGGATTTGGCATTTTTATCTATTCAGATCATGATTATAAGGCGCGGTACGCGCCTTTTTTGATTCAGTTTGATATGTTAGCGCACTGGTATGTATTTGGCGCTAATATATTGCTTTTTGGCATGATGTTGCCCTGAAGAATGTGTAGTCGAGCTTGGGTAAGCCCATGCTAGGGCAGAAGGAAGAGATAATGAGCACAAGCAAGAAGGTTCTTGTTGTTGATGATGATCAGGAAATTCGTGAGCTGTTGGACGAATTCCTCACCAAAGCGGGGTTTACCGTTATTACCGCTGCTGAAGGGGAGGAAATGAAACGTTGGCTGGCGATGGGTACGCCTGATTTGATCTTGCTGGATGTGATGATGCCGGGTGATGACGGTTTTACCCTGTGCCAATACATACGTAAAACTTCTGATGTGCCGATTATTATGCTGACTGCTGTATCGGATGAAATGGATCAGATCATTGGCCTTGAGCTGGGAGCCGATGACTATATTGCCAAGCCATTCAGCCCACGCCAGCTGATGGCGCGTATCAAGGCTCTGCTGCGCCGGGTAAAACCAACCGAAGCCCAGCAAATGCCGTCGGCACCGAAGGCTATCCGGTTTGCAAATTGGCGTTTGGATACGGCGGCACAGCGCCTGTACGATTTGGACAAAGAAAAAGACTATGAGCTTAGCGGCAGTGATTTTGCCCTGCTGATGCTGTTTTTGACCCGCCCCAACGAGGTGCTGGATCGCGACACTATTTCATTTGCTACCCGTGGTCGTGAGGCAACCCCATCTGCGCGCAGTATTGATGTTCAGCTGAGCCGTTTGCGCCAGCGTCTGGGAGACAAGGGAACCCAGCAGCGCCTTATCAAAACAATCCGCGGTAACGGCTATTCGTTCAATGCTGAGGTAACTTACGAGGAATAACTTCCCTCGTACAGCAGGTGGTTTATCTATGAATATAAGAAAGTGGTGGCCCAAATCTCTGCTGGCCCGCACACTGTGGTTTACCCTCCTGGCCGTATTTCTTGCCCAGGTCATTGCAACAAGTATTTGGTATGGGCAGTCAAAGCAACGTGATTTGGAAGGCTTGCAGTCGGCTTCTGCCAGTATGGCTAATATGTTTGCCTCGACAGTGACCTTCTTCCAATCCTTACCATTGGAATACCGCCATATTGTGCTCGACCAGCTGCGCAATATGGGGGGCACCCGCTTCTTTGTCTCTTTCAACCAAGAAGAGATTTTGATTGACCCTATTGCTGACTCCTTGATGAAGCGAACCGCGGTCGGGGCCTTTGAAGAAGTCCTCAGTGAAAAACTGCCACGGCTGGATGTGATCAGGGTTGAGTTTTCACGCCCTGAAACATTGCACGTACTGAAAAATGATATCTTGCTCAGCGATCTGCCTCGCTCCTGGGCGCACTATACCCTCAGCCTTGAGCCGTTCAACCCGCCGATTTTGGTGGTGCAGCTGGAGCTGGCTGAAAACGAGTGGCTGTATATCGCGGCACTGCTGCCGGCACCTTATGTCACCCTGGAAGATGAGATCATTACCGGTCAGCAGCTGGTATTCATGGTGTTCATGACCGCATTGTTGCTGGTATTTACTTTCTTGATGATCCGTCGCCAGACCAAACCGTTGAAACGCTTGGCTTATGCTGCCAATGCCATGAGCTTTGATATTTACCAGCCGCCCCTGAAAGAAGAAGGGGCGACAGAGTTGGTAACGGCGACCCGGGCATTTAACCGGATGCAGTCGCGGGTACAGCGCTATATTGATGATCGCGAGCATTTGTTTTCATCCATTTCCCATGACCTGAAAACACCAATCACTCGCTTGCGGCTCCGCGCTGAGCTGATCGATGATGATGCCAAGGTGGAGAAATTCAACCGTGATCTCGATGAGCTTGAGATGATGGTCAAAGGGGCTTTGCAGACAGTAAAAGATACCGATTTGCATGAGAACTTGGCTCAAGTTGATTTGAAAGAGCTGCTATTTAGCATCGCTGAGCGGCATAACCAGCATCACGTCAAGGTGGCAATCCCGCCAACGAAGATTGCCCCTTTGATGGGGAAGCCTTTGGCGCTCAAGCGTTGCTTTAGCAACTTGATTGATAACGGTGTGAAATACGGCGATGAAGTGAGGTTGATCATCGTGGATGAGAAAGACTCGCTGATTTTGATCATTAAAGACAAAGGCCCGGGTATCCCCAAAGATAAGCTCGAAGCGGTGTTCGAGCCTTATGTACGGGTAGCGATGGATGACGAAGGCCATGGCCTGGGGTTGGGTATCGCCCGAAATATTATCCATGCCCATGGTGGAGATATGGCTATTCATAATGCGGTAGATGGCGGTTTGGAAGTCAAAGTGTATATTCCCCGCCTGTTGAAAGAAGATTGAGTCAATGAACACGAAACACACCTTGATATCGGCTTTGTTGTTGTTCGCTGGTGGTTCGGCTTCTGCTGGGGAAGTGGAAGTACTGCACTGGTGGACATCCGGCGGGGAAGCCCGTTCTGTCTCTTTGCTGAAAAATAAAATCCAAGCACAGGGGAATGACTGGAAAGACTTTGCCATTGCAGGAGGCGGTGGCGAGAGCGCCATGACGGTACTGAAAACCCGTGCGGTCTCGGGGAACCCGCCTTCAGCTGCGCAGATCAAAGGGCATGATATTCAGGAGTGGGGGCGGTTAGGTTTTTTGACCGACCTTAATGATGTTGCCGCTGAAGATAACTGGTCGAAAATCCTGCCTCCGGTCGCCCGTCAAATCATGATGTATGGCGGTGATTATGTTGCGGTGCCGGTCAATATCCACCGGGTTAACTGGCTGTGGGCCAATCCTAAGGTGTTTGCCAAAGCGGGCGTCGAGGTGCCTAGATCACTTGATGAGTTTTTTGTGGCTGCTGAAAAGCTTCAGCAAGCGGGGTTCGTTCCTTTGGCCCATGGTGGCCAGCCATGGCAAAACGTCACTTTGTTTGAAGCGGTAGCCCTTGCCGTACTCGGCCCGGCAGACTACCAGCGCGCCTTTGTAGAGCTGGATATGTCAGTGCTTGGCGGAGATAAGATGGTCGATGTCTTTACCCAGTTCCGCCGGATGCGGGAATATGTCGGGGCTAGCTACCGTGGGCGAGATTGGAGTTCGGCAACGGCCATGGTGAGTAGCGGTGAAGCAGCGATGCAGATCATGGGCGACTGGGCCAAAGGGGAATTCGAAGCCGATGGCAAAATACCGGGTAAAGATTACCTGTGTATGGCAGCACCAGGCACACAGGGTCTGTTTACTTACAATATAGATAGCTTTGCCTTCTTCAAGTTGACCGATGACGCCAATAGCCAAGCGCAAAAAGACTTGGCTAGGGCAATTTTGGATAAGGAGTTCCAGTCTTCGTTTAACCTTAGCAAGGGCTCAATTCCGGTACGGATGGATATGGATTTGTCCGAGTTTGACCAGTGCGCCAAAGATTCTCTGGTCGTCTTCAAGCAAAGCAGCCGTTCCGGTGGCCTGGTGCCGAGTGTGTCGCAAGGCTTGGCGACGACCAGTTACGTGCAGGCGGCAATTTTCGATGTGGTCAGTAACTTCTTCAATGCGAAAACTGCCGATCCGGAGCAGGCAGTCGATAGGCTGGCACGGGCTGTGAAATCAGCCATGTAGAGCTTTGTTATTGGGTAAAATTTCATAAAGGGTTGCCCAACAGGCAGCCCTTTTTTTGTAATCGAAACAGCCTTCCTCTTTAATTTTTATATACTTATACCAAACATCCGGATAAAGCCCGGATAGTAAAAGTGTGGTTATGGCTATACCTTAGCTGAAATGACTAAGTCTCTAGCCTGCTTTATATAGGGGAAGAGCAATGAAATTATTATTTTTAGTGCGCCATGCAAAATCTGATTGGGGAAACCCTTCGCTCGACGATCATGAGCGCCCCCTCAATAACCGAGGCCTGAAAAATGTTCCGAAGATGGTTCACCGCCTGAACGGTTGGCAGCAGGGGCCGCAGTTAATTAAAACGAGTTCGGCTCTGCGCGCGGCACAGACGGCTTATGCTTTTTCTGAGGGATTAGACTGCTCGCCAAAGCTTGAATCAGACCCAAGGGTGTATACCGAGTCAGCATTTGAACTCATGGATATCATCCGCGAAACCAGCGATGTGGTTGAGCGCCTGATGCTGGTGGGGCATAACCCAGCAATGACGGTGCTTGCCCAGATGTTTGGCTTCAAGGAGGAGAACTTGCCAACCTGCGGGGTTGTTGTATTCGGCTTTGAAGTCGATTGCTGGCAGGCTGTTGATGAAGAGCAGGGTACCTTGTTCTACTATGACTACCCCAAGCGGTTGCGTCCTGAGCACCTGACAAAAGAGGTTGAGTAAACATTGTTTTGTTTTATTGGTTTGTGGTGAAATAACAACCACTTGGTTTGTAAGGGATTTACATACCTGCTAAAGCCATATAGTATACACCGCACTTACGGAGAGATGGCTGAGTGGTTGAAAGCACCGGTCTTGAAAACCGGCATACGTTTGTAGCGTATCTAGGGTTCAAATCCCTATCTCTCCGCCACATTCTAAAAGTTTGACCAAGGTTGAGCTTTACAAAGAATTGGAGCGGTAGTTCAGTTGGTTAGAATACCGGCCTGTCACGCCGGGGGTCGCGGGTTCGAGTCCCGTCCGCTCCGCCAACGACATTAGCCTGATGCGAAAGCGTCAGGCTTTTTCGTATTTACCGCTCCCGAAAGTGCTGCGCACTTTTGTCTGCGGGCCGGGATGCCGGACCATCGAGTCCATCCGCTCCGCCACTACACTGAAGGCTCAGTCGAAAGACTGGGTCTTTTTTGTATATAAATTCCCTCGACGAGAGTCCTTCGGCCTCTTGGTCGCGGCACTGGCCGTGCGCGTTGACTCCCGGCCGCTCCGCCACTGATTTAAGCCGGATGCGAAAGCGTCAGGCTTTTTTCGTATTTAATGCTCCCGAAAGTGCTGCGTTCCTCTCTATTCCTTGGCAAGAAACTTCCTCAATAACCCTTCGCCTTGCTGCTGGCTGAGGTAACCCGGAACTGGGTAAGTACCGTGGGCTTCGGCAAGGGCGCGTTGGGTGATGAGTGGAATTTCTTCTGCTTTGAGTTCAGGGAAAGCTGTTGGGATCGCCAGCTGGGTGTTGAGATCGCTTACTGCAGCAATGAACTCATCTGCGGTATTTAACCCAATGACTTCGGCAAGTAACGCGAGCCGCTTTTCACAGTATGGTTTTAACAGATTTAGCACTTCTGGCAACAGTACGGCATTAGCTAGTCCGTGGGGGATGTTGTACATGCCGCCGAGTTGATGGGCAAAGGCATGGACATAGCCGACGTAAGCACGGGTGAAGGCGCAGCCAGCTTCATAGGAAGCAACGGCCATTTGCTCCCTGGCTTCAAGGTTATTACCATCTTCAAAAGCCGTCGTTAAATGGGCAAAGATCTTTTTGGTCGCCTGGGTGGCATATTTATCGGTTAGCGGGGTGTGGTAAGTACCGATAAATGATTCGATGGCGTGGGTGAGTGCATCCATTCCCGTAGCCGCTGTTATGGGCTTGGGCAGGCCAACCATGAGTTTTGGGTCGATCAGGGCAATGTCTGGCATAATCACTGGATCGACAATAGCAAACTTCTCCCGTGCGCTCGGGTCTGAGACAACTGCAGCAACGGTGGCTTCCGAACCCGTTCCCGCTGTGGTTGGTATCGCCATAAAGGGAGGCAGCTTTTTTCTTATTTTCAACTTGCCCGCCAATCTACGTACTGGCCTATCTCTGACTACCTTGGCACCAATGGCTTTGGCACAGTCGATGGGTGAGCCGCCGCCGATAGCGATAATGGCATTGCAGCCTTGATCCCGGAATACATCGGCACCGACTGCTACGTTGGCAATGGTCGGGTTGGGTTTTACTTCATCATAGATAACATAACTAATACCTTGCCCTTCGAGTGAATCACATAAGGCATCGGTCATGCCGAGTGAGTGGAGGACGGCATCGGTAACAATAAGCACTTTCTTTGCACCTTGCGCTGCCATCAAAGAGCCAGCATGGGTAATACTGTCGGTACCCATTTCCAAGTGGGGGAAGGGAATCGAGATGAGTTTGTTGAGCTGTTTATTGATTCCAACCACCGTTTTGTAGAGCAACATAGTGAACATCCTTTTAAACACGTGTTTGAATTATAGACAGCGTAGGCCATTCGTGTATGGGATGTGGTTCATACTTAAGCAAAAATGTGATGCTATGTGCTTATTGGCTATTGGCTATTGGCTATTGGCTATTGGCTATTGGCCAGTAGCTCCGCTAGGGGGGAAGTTTGGGTTGTGAGCCTGTTGTTGCGATATACATAGCTTTTGCTGCTTTGAGTGCCATCACTGAATGATTTGTTAATTTGGTAGGGTGTGCCTTTGGCAAGGTGCCAAATAAAATGCTCAGTGGCTTTGTCGAAAGTTTTGTCTAGCAAGGTTTTATCGACAGTCCCCAAAGGCGAGTGGAAGGTATATTGGGTTAAAACAACGCTTTCCCCGTTTTCCAGGCGTCGCTTGTCGACTTGCTCAAAGCCGAACTCAGAGGCGATAGGGGCGACTCCGCCCGGTAACATATGTGCGGGTATCACTAAACTTGCTTGATTAAGGCTCATTTTTGCTCCTACTGTTTTTTATTATCGTGGCACAGGCCGGCGGTTAATGCACTGCAATTTCTTCGTTGGCTGCCACAATGTAAATAAGCCAGGTAAGGGAGAGGGAATGATGAAGAGAAGGCATTTTTTAGCGCTATGGTCGATGTTATTTGTGAAGCCGCTTTGGGCGAAGAGCGCTTATACCGTTACACCATCACAGGCTGAGGGCCCATTTTATCCTGTTACGCCGATCCCTTTGCGCTCGAATCTGATTTTGCAGGAGCAAGGTTTAAGCGGTGAACTCATTCAATTACTCGGTCGGGTATTGAGCCCAGACGGCAAGCCTCTTGCTGGGGTGAAAGTTGAAATTTGGCAATGTGATGGTAATGGGGTCTACGATCACCCTCAGCAACCCGATAACCAAGACTTCGACCGGCACTTTGCAGGCTTTGGGGCAGTAGAAAGCGACGCTAATGGCCAATACCGGTTCCGTACCATCAACCCTGTACCGTATACCGGCCGCCCTCCGCATATTCATGTCAAACTCTGGCGCGGTAACAAGGAACTGCTGACCACGCAACTTTACCTCAAAGGCCAAACGGGCAATGAGTGGTGGGGCGGTCGAGAACGTCAATATCTCCAGTTTGATCCCAAAGAATTGTCTGGTGAAGTCGTGGGCGAATTCGACTTTATTGTGGTTAGTTGAACAGATGTTTCTCAAAAGCGGGAAAGTTGGTGGTATTACGAGCAGTCAGTTGTTTTGGGTGTTTACAACACCCAGATAGCTCTATATTATACGCCGCACTTACGGAGAGATGGCTGAGTGGTTGAAAGCACCGGTCTTGAAAACCGGCATACGTTTGTAGCGTATCTAGGGTTCAAATCCCTATCTCTCCGCCACATTCGAAAGCCTCGTCATATGACGAGGCTTTTTTGTATGCGCAGAGTTAAGTGAAATGGGATTTGAATCAAATCCGCCATACCCAAAACGCTCGACACATAGAGAAAGCCCACTTCTCACTTTCAAAAGATGATTGCTATTCCTGAACAAACTTATGAATCTACCACTAGTCTTGACTTATGGAGCGAACCTTAGGAATAGGCCATGACAGCCATACTCTTTAAAATATTGGTATTTATTGCGATATCGCTAGTGATCTATTTAGCGATAGCTCTCTCGCTTATCTATTTCCCGTTTAAAAGGCATATCTCACAGGAAGGGTTGGATTTTGAAGTATTGGAATCCTCCCAAAAGCCAATGGATAGTACAGAGGAGAAAAATTATATTGCTCGAGATGGGACTCAGTTATTTTATAGGCGGATAACTGGGACGTCAGATCTTGGTGTCATATTAATCCATGGTTCTGGCTCTGAAGGACGATATTTAACTACGCTTGCAGAGCGTATAAATAAGTTATCTGATGCAACGGTGATCATTCCCGATTTGCGGGGGCATGGTCTATCAAAAGGTGTGAAACCGGGAGATGTAAACTATATCGGCCAGTTTGAACATGATGTAGAAGATTTCCTCATCCATCTCAAAAGCACTAGTGAAATCACAACTGTACTGATAGGAGGGCATTCCTCAGGTGGTGGCCTTGCGGTTAAATACAGTGGCAATCATCTTACGAAGTTTGACGGCGCTATATTGCTGGCTCCATATCTTGGCTATAAAGCGCCAACTGTCCGGCCCAATTCTGGTGGTTGGGTCCAGGTACATGAACGTAGGTATGCAGGTCTGGCGATGCTTAATATTATTGGTATAACATTTTTAAATGGGCTGCCTGTATTGTTTTTTAACCGTCCAGAAGATGTAAATGATGACTTGCAAGTTGCTAGTTATAGCTACCGTTTGAATGAATCATTTGCCCCTGCACACTATAAAACTGACTTAGGCAACAATACTAAGCCTGGGTTATTACTTATTGGCGAATTAGATGAGGCTTTTTATCCTGATGCATATCAGACAATATTAAGTGAATACGCACCACAAATTGAGTTTCATATACTGGGTAATACTAAACATCTTGATATAGTCTCAAGTGAGAAAACAGCTGCAAAGATTAACCAATGGCTCACTGTTATGCATAAAAAATAAAAAGCCCGCGGTGTGAACCGCGGGCGCTGTAGTTTTACTTACTGGGTTTTGTTTACTGAGTCACAACTTCTTGTTTAGCTTCAACGCTTTTGCCAGCCTGCTTTTTTTCGAAGCGAGAGATCCACCACCATGCAACGGCAGAGAATACCGCGGTCATGAACACGTTGATGAAGAACGCGCGGACGAGGTTAACGCCAGTTGGGAAGGCTGATGCGGTCATGCTTACAACGAAGATAACGATAAGTACCGATACAATCGCCATACCAACATTGCGCGAGCCCATACGGAAATCACGCGGGGTGTCATCGTATTTCCAGCGGAACACGAAGTAGGCAGCCATGATGAAGATCGGCGGTAGCATTGCGGTACCGGCTGTAAGGTTGATGGCCTGGTTCATCATGTCCTGGACAGATTCAGAGCCGAAGCCGTTAACGATAAGCATCACCAAGACGAAGGCGAACTGCCACCATGCGGCACGAACCGGTACACCGTGCTCGTTAAGTTCGGTAGTCTTCTCACCGTAAACGCCTTTAGGGATTTCAGAGAAGTGGATTTTCACTGGAGCGGCTGTCCACATCATCATCGAACCGAACATGGCGATAAACAGGATAATACCAACAAAGCGACCAACCAGTGCTTGTGAGATCTCGAAGTAGTTTGCCATACCGGTAAAGATTTCGACCATACCACCGGCATAGGTCAAATCTTCTCGGGCCACGAAGACGTTAACTAGTAGAGAACCAATCGCGTACATAGCCCCGATTACCACACCCGCGGCGATGATCACCTTGATAAATGACTTGTGACCGCCTTTGACGTCGTTAAGGTAGGCCGCTGCGGTTTCTGCACCGCCAGCTGCCTGGAAGATCCAGCACATGATCCCCAGCGTTGCCCAGTTGATGGTTGGCGTCATCGCTTCCATGGTAATTGGTTGGGCAGGGGTGTAGTCACCGCTCAGGGCCATCAAGGCGCCAAGCACATAGATGGCGAACAGTGCGAATACACCGTAGGCAACGATTTCGGAGATTTTACCCAGCCAAGACGCCCCTTTGGTGGAGATGTGGGTGGCTGCAGCAAATAGCACGATAGAGATCAGCGAGGTGACCATTGGCGAGAAGGTGTATTCGTAACCCAGCATCGCGTAGGACGCATAGGCGATAACGTTCGGTAGTAGCGAGACGAACCAGAACAGATTAACGAACCAGTAAAGGAAAGAGCCAAGGTAAGCGGCTTTGGAGCCCAGCGGTTTTTTCAGCCAGTCGTACATACCCGATTCGGAATTCTTATTGGCCGATACGAATTCGGCAATAATGAACACGAAAGGGATAAAGTAGACCACGGTTGCCAGCAGGAAGATAGGTGCGGAGCTCAAGCCCAGCTCGATGTTGTTGTTCACGATGTTGCGTACGTTGAATACGGCCGCAAAGGTCATCGATAGCAACGCAAACTTGCCAATCGTGCCGCGTAAGGATTCAGACATTGTGTCCTCCGTTATTGTGTCTGTTAGGACCTGATGTTGTGTGGTTATACCTAAGTAACCTGGAGGTGCCCGAAGGTTACTTGGGTATAACAGCACTGGGCTGCTGTGTCTATTTGGTCGTTCTGGTTGTGTTATCCGAGCTACGGTTCTGCGCCGTGTTTTCTAAGTGCTGTCTGGCTTTGCTGATGTGCTGGCAGAGAAAGCTGGATATTGGCTTTCTCTGCCATTTTTATGTGTTACTCAGTGGTCTATTAGTCAGTAGCTAGGGTTGGCGCAGCTTCTTTGATGCGCTCCTCTTCACCCAGTGACTTTTCGTACTGGCTGTACTTCCACCATGCAAAGCCAAGGAAGATCACGATGCCGCCCACGTTGTAGAAGATGATGGTCATGATGTCGGCGCCGGTCGGGAAGGTCGAAGCCAGGAAACCCACCGAGAAAATACCGATCAGGACTGATACCACGGCGATCCCCAATTTGCGTGAGCCCATCTTGAAGTCACGTTCTAGGTGGTCGAGCTTCAGACGCAGGTTCAGGTAGGCCAGCATGATGAACAGCGGTGGTAGCATTGAAGCCGCAGCTGTCATGTTGATTACGGTATTCATTAAATCTTGCGCCGTGTCCGAGCCCTGTGTTGGGATAATCATCAGCGGGAAGACAATGGCGTACTGCACCCATGCCGCACGGGCTGGGACGCCGTTTTCGTTCAGCTCAACGGTCTTCTTGCCGAAGATGCCTTCTGGGATTTCAGAGAAGAAGATTTTTACCGGCGTCGCTGTCCACATCAGTAGCGAACCGAACATCGCAGTGAAGGAAACCAGGCCGACAAAGCGGTTCATCAGAATTTCCGGCAGGCCGAAGTAACTAGCCATGCCTTCGAATACCTGTACCGAACCACCGGTGTATTTCAGTACGTCGCTCGATACAAAGACGTTGATAAGGACGGAAGCGACGGAATACAGCGCACCGATAACAATACCCGCGACGATGATGACTTTGACGAATGACTTGGAGCCGCCTTTGACGTCGTTAACGTAAACAGCCACCGATTCAGCACCACCGGCTGCCATGAAGATCCAGGTGGTAATACCGAGGAAGGCCCAGCTGAATTCAGGGATCATTGCGTCCACTGTGATTGGATCAGCCGGCTGAACCCCACCAATCAGCGCAGCGCCTGATAGCAAGATATAGGACATGGTCAGTAGCAGCATCAGAGAGGAAGTGACTGACGTGATAGGGCCAAGCATCTTCGCACCATTGGTCGAGACATAGGTTGCGAAAGCAAACAAGATCATACTCAGCGCCGTGGTAGTAAATGGCGTCAGGATGTATTCGTAACCGAGGAAGGCGTACGACGCATAGGCAATAACCCTTGGTAGCAGCGACGTAAAGAAGAACAGGTTAACGAACCAGTAGGTATAGGCGGAGATGAACGCCCAGCGGCCACCGAGCGAGCTTTTCACCCAGGCATAAACCCCTGCCTCTGAGTCTTTGTTGAGCGAAACGAACTCAGCAATAATCAAACAGAACGGAATGAAGTAAAAGAGCGTGGCCAGGAAGAACATCGGCGCGGAGGCCAAGCCAATCTCAATGTTGTTGTTGATGACATTGTTGAAGCTGAAAACTGCCGCAAATGTCAGGGAGAGCAAGCCAAATTTGCCTATCGTATTACGTTTTGTATCAGACATTTTTATCTCCGAAGAGTCACGTTATATCTAGGGTGTTGGAAGGGCTGCCGAACTAAGCCGGGCCCTTCCGTTATTATTTTTTGAATGTCTTGTTTACTTATTTAGGAAATAGCCATCTTCGATGGTTACTTTCAGCACGACCTTGCGTACTCGGTTGTCACCGTGGAAGCGATACGCTTTGTTGTTGTCGAATACTGCCACTTGGCCTTCGCATAGCTCACGGCTGTCGCCTTCGCCTTGCAGGTATTCACGGTCGGTTTCGTCGCGGTAGGTTTCCACCACTTCAAGCGCTGACTTGTCAGCGAACTCGACGGTTTCGCGCCCTTCCAAGTAGTAATGCACATCGAAGTAACGGCGGTTGCCTTCGAAGGTAGCGGTGTTGTGGGCAACACCGTCTTCAATCATGTAAACCAGTGAATCGCCGATGGAGTGCATTACGCCATCTTTGATATTGGCGATGTTTTCAATCGCTTCTATGCAGCGGTTCCATTTACGGCCATCGCGGTACACCACTTTGAATTGCTCTAGGCTCTCTAGCACGATCATGATTGTCGCCTCGTTTACTGGTTGTTTGAGTCTGGGTTTAGGTTTGAGGTCGCGGTGAAGAAGCTGTTGCCGAAGTCATGGCCAGCCATGGCTTGCGCGTTGCAATTTCCCGCCTGTAACGGCATCAGGGTTAGGCCGTAGCGGAACTCATCCATGTAGACACGGTAAGAATCGAGGACTTCACTACCCCAGGAGTTGGATCCTAGGCCCATCACCTTATGGTCAAGGTTCAGGGTGATGAAGCCGCTCTTAGCCAGCTCGATAGTGTGCTGGGCTTGATGCAGGTTCTCGTTGGTGTAGAACCACGCACTCAAGTTGATTTCCTGCTGTGGTTTAACCAATAGGCCTGCACCGTGACGGTTGGTCAGTGCTGCCCAACGTACATGCTGGCGGTTTCCGTTGTTCTGCGGGAATGGGTAGTTCTCGAACATATCGGCAACAGAGCTCTGGTAGATATCAATCAGGTTCGCCTGCTTGCTGTCCTGATAGTTTTCTTCCGGGCCGCGGCCGTAGTATTTCACTTGGTCGAAATCGCCGTTGATCCCCAAGTCCAGACCGATAACCGGAATAACATGCGGGTAGTCGCCGTAGCGCTCGCCACTCAGTTCGATGTTGAGCTGGCCTTGTGCGGTGATCTGGTAGCGGTATTCACAGCGCATACCGAAATCAAACACCGGCGGGGCAATGATGCTGGTGGTCGTAATTTCAACAGAGCCGTTGTTGTTAACCACGTCGATAGTGCGGAAGTGCTCCTGCATAATTTGTAGGTGTGCAGGTTCCCACAGGCCCTCGTGCTCTTGCTTGTGGTTGTCGATCATCGGCTTGAAGAAGTTCAACTTCGGGGCGGACTTGATCAGCTCCTTACCGTTAACCAGCCAAGACGTCAGCTTACCGTTGACTTTCGAGAAGCTCAGCGCGAAGTTATGACCGGTAATTACTGTGCTCAGGCGGCTCTCTTCCACCATCAGCGGTGTGGCATTTTGGTTGGTAAAGCGCACTTCGTTTGCTGTGTTTTCTTTAAGCTGGTACTGGTAAACCGCAATGTTGTGGTTAGTGGCGCTATACAGTGTGCGGCTGTCTTTGCGAACCGTGAAGTTGATGAACACTTCACGTTGGTCCAGTTCAGGAATAGCGATTGTGATTTCACGGCTTGAGTTAGCGGCGAGATCTTCAACTTTGAACTGAACGGTGCGAAGGGTTTCCCCCTCGGCTCGAACGTCGGCAGTGATGGTGTAATCGTTTAAATCAGTGAACCAAAGTTTGTTCTCGACCAAGAATTTACCGGCTTGCTCGTCGATAGCACGGATCTTCACCGGTGCAATCACTTGTTTGTACTCTTTCAGGCCAGGCCCAGGAGTTTGATCCGGGTAGATCAGGCCATCCATACAGAAGTTGTAGTTGTTCGGGTAATCGCCGAAATCGCCGCCGTACTTGTAGAATTCGGTGCCGTTTTCATCACGGGCTAGAATGCCGTGATCACACCATTCCCAGACGTAATGCCCCTGGATGTGGTCGTGCTGGTAGAACACGTTCTGGTATTCGGTCAGGCCGCCCGGGCCGTTGCCCATGGCGTGGGCATATTCACAAATGATGCGAGGTTTATCGTGCGGGTGCTCGCCGAAGTAGTTCATCAACTGGGCTCGGGAGTACATAGTGGAGATGACATCAACCACTTCTGCGTCACGGTCTTCTTCGTAGTGTACCAAGCGGGTGTCATCAATCGCTTTGGTAGCGTCATACATCGAGCGGATATTACAGCCGTAGCCAGATTCGTTACCGAGTGACCACATGATGATCGAAGGGTGGTTCTTCTGGGCGTGAACATGGCGTACTGCACGATCAACGAAAACCGTTTCCCACTCGGCATCGTCGGTGATGCGGCTCAGGTCGCCGACATTGGCAAAACCATGGGTTTCGACATCAGTCTCAGCCATGACGAACAGGCCGTAGATATCACACAGCTCATAGAAGCGCGGATCATTAGGGTAGTGCGCGGTCCGAACCGAGTTGATGTTGTGCTGTTTCATCAGGATCAGATCTTTTTCGATCCGATCCATACCTACAGCACGGCCTTTGAGGTGGTCGTTGTCGTGGCGGTTGACGCCGTGCAGCATGACGTATTGGTTATTGATGTAGAACAGGCCGTCGCGCACTTTGATATCACGGAAGCCGACTCGCTGTGGAATGATTTCCAGGGTGTTACCCAAGTTATCTTTAAGCGTTAGGACTAGCTGGTACAGGTAAGGGTTTTCCGCTGTCCAGTGGGTCGGGTTATCCAGCTCGATGGCAAATTGTGTCTGCGTCTGTTCCTGTGAATTGGCATCGATAGCCAGGTGAGAACATGCACCCTCGGCAATGATCTGCCCTTTATCATAAAGCGCGTATTCCAGGGCAAAGCCCGATGCCTGGGTTGCAGACTGGTTTTCAATCTCGACGGTGCAAGATAGTGTGGCTTGCTGGTAGTCATCAGCAAAGTCTGTGCGAACCGTGAAATCCTGAACATGTACTTGCTCTTTACCGACAAGGTACACATCGCGGAAGATACCGGCTGTCCACCACATATCCTGATCTTCAATGTAGGTGGAGTCAGCCCATTGCATCACACGTACCGAAAGCAGGTTGTCGCCTTGCTGGACGTACTGGCTGATGTCGAACTCGGCCGTTAGGCGGCTGCCTTTGCTGAAGCCGACGTACTCACCGTTAACATAGACTTCGAAGTAGGTCTCGACACCGTCGAACTTGATGATGGTCTGCTTGTCTTGCCAGTTGGCACCCAGCGTAAAGGTACGCTGGTAGGCACCGGTTGGGTTGTCGGTTGGGACGAACGGGACATCAATAGGGAAAGGGAAGCCCTCATCGGTGTATTGCAGGTCGCCATGGCCTTCCATCTGCCACATATTTGGGACAGTGATTTGGCCCCAGTTCGCCATTGGCTGCGAGTAAAACTCTTCTGGTACCAATAGCGGATGGTTGAAGTATTGGAACTGCCACTGTCCGCTGAGCAACATGAAGTTGCTGCTGAGCTCACGCTGGAAAGTCTGTGCGCTGGTTAGGGAGTTGTACGAGAAGAAGTATGCACGTGGTGCAAGACGGTTCTCATGTAGGTGAAGGAAGTTTTCCCAATTGTTCACGAAATGCCTCCGGTTCAATACCGATGTTTTTTTGCCATGACCAGGACGTTGGTCAGGTAACTTGAGAATTATTTTAGTAAAAATTTTACTAAATGAAATCGGTAAAAATTGGATGCTTTAACTCGATCACGGTTTTAACTATTGAGCCGCTCAATAGTGTGATGGTGGTTAAGAAATTCAGGGCGGATTTTTTATTGAGTTAAGAGGCGAGGTAGTGGCCTGTGCTTTTTGGTGGGATTTGAGTGATGGTGCTGATGGAAGGTAATAAAAAAGCGCTGTACATCAGCGCCTTATATTGCAATCGACAGTCAAGCGAAAGCCTAGTGTTACTTCGTGGTATCTCGCAGCTTGAGCTGGCTTGGTACATAGACTTGCAGCGGTAGCGTCCTGCCGTCGCGTATTTTCTCAACCAGCAAGTTAACGCCTTGAATGCCCATCATTTCTGAGTGAATACGAACCGTAGATAATGACGGGAAGGTAAACTTCGCGGTTGGGATATCGTTAACACTGATTAGGGCGATATCTTCAGGGATCTTCAGGCCATGTTCGTGGATCGCCCGTAATACACCAATGGCGATAGAGTCAGAAGCGACAAACAAGGCTGACGGGTAATCGCCGTTTGCCAGCATCTCTTTGGCGAGATCATAGCCGGAAGAGCTTGTGAACTCGCCGCGGTAGATATCATTGCTGGATACCACTCCTTTAAGCTGGCCGTATTCCGTAAAAGCTTCTTCACGTATATCAGCGACATCCGGTAAATCCTGGCCGCCAATAAAACCTATACGCTGGTAACCTTGTTTAATGAAAAAGTCGGTGATTTCCTTGCTGACCCTTGCCAAGTCAATATCGACAGAATCGTATGGCGAGTGGGTCTCACTGAAATCGACAAAGCAAATATTGTCTGAAAGGCTCTTTACTTTCTCAAGGACTTTCGAGCTATTGCGGCCGACCAGGATAATGCCGCTAACTTTACTGTTTTCATTGGCAATTTCGCCGTTGTAGCAGTTGGTTAGCTCAACGCCTAACTTGCTGCACTGGGTTTCGATACCATAGCGAATAGAGAGGTAATAGGGGTCGTTAACTTCAGCTTCTTGCTTGTAGTTGTAAACAGCCATGAAGTGCTGTTGTTGCTTTTTGCTGGTCGCTAAGGCCTTGGCGTTGCTGGTTTTGTATTCCAGCTTTTCAGCGATTTCGAGGATTCGATGCTTGGTTTCTTCTTTGACGCTTAGCGTCGGGTCATCGTTGAGAACCCGTGATACCGTCGCCAGAGATACGCCCGCTTCCGTCGCGATGTCTTTCAGTGTCGCCATTTACTTGTATCCATTGGCAAGGCTCACTCACCGTGAGCGGTCTATCAATTTTACTATTTTAAACATACTCCAAGGGGGAGTTCTACGTTTTACTAAAATCATTTCGAATAAACTTGTAGAGGTATACGGAGATGTTGATGTTGATATGTGCGCATCGTACATAAAAGGGTCAGAGGCGCTTGCCATCTTTCATTCTTCTGGTAAGTTAAAAGTGTTTTAGTAAAATTTACTTTAAAAGGAAATGCACAATGGAAACCATCGCTTATTCAGATTTCGCCAAGTTGGAGATCCGCACCGGTAAAATCATCGAGGTGGCCCGCCACCAAAATGCTGACAAGCTGTATATTGTCCAAATCGATGTAGGTGAGAGAACACTCCAGACAGTGACCAGTTTGGTGCCTTACTATACCGAGGAAGAATTGATGGGTAAGCAGGTGGTGGTATTGTGCAATCTGGCCAAAGCCAAGATGCGCGGTGAAACGTCTGAGTGTATGTTGCTTTGTGCTGAAACTGATGACGAGTCGGAAAGTGTATTGCTAACCCCTGAGCGTGCGATGCCTGCCGGGGTAAAAATCGTTTAAGCCTTTTTGCCTTAGGTTGTGGGCTGGGATTGTTGGCAGGGGCAGGGGTTGTTGATAGGGATTATTGATAGGGATTACTCTATTTTATGCGGACAAATGAACTTATTGCCAAGTGGCTGGATCAAGACGAAGGCCGGTATAGGGCGCTGCAATGTGCCCGCAAATTGAACCTACCACAATGCTACTTGGCGGCGGGGTTTGTCCGCAATCTCGTTTGGGATCACCTTCATGGCTGCAGCAAACCAACGCCGCTCAATGATGTGGATGTGGTGTACTTTGATCTCGATGAAGATGATCCCAACCAATATCAAGTTTACGAACGCCAGTTAGTGAAAATGATGCCAGAGTTCGATTGGCAGGTGAGAAACCAGGCTTTAATGCATCACCGCAATGGCGACAAGCCTTATTCGAGTACGCTAGATGCTATGAGCTATTGGCCTGAGAAAGAAACCGCAGTAGGTGTTCGGCTTAATAGGCAAGGGGAGTATGAATGTATTGCTGCCTTTGGTTTTGAGTCTTTGTTCGCGTTGCAACTTACCCCTAATCCTAAGCGGCTACTTTCACTGTTTAACGAGCGGGTCAAGGGAAAGAGTTGGCTACAGCATTGGCCAAAACTGCAAGTGAAATCGCAGACTTGTTGAGTCCACGGTAGTGGGGCCAAGCTTGAGGCAAAAAAATCCCCTCAGCTGACAGGGTCAGTGAGGGGCACCAAATCTAGAAACTAAATACATAAAAAGGAAACATGTCTAATGAACGTGAACGGCACGGATAATACGTGCTGCTCAAAAAGTGTTCAACGATCCTTTTTGTAAAAGCTGTAGAGCTGAAGTTAAAAGCCTTAAATTGCAGTGGTTTACTGGCTAAAAAAATAGCATTTTATTTTCATCATCCTGATTATTAATGCTTTTCTTTTTGTGGTTTTGGTCTTGTTGAGCCTTTTCAGGCAGTTAAAACAACCTTGCCGACAGCTTGTTTCGACTCCAAGCGCTGGTGGCCTTTAGCAACATCCCAAATACTGAATTGGCTATCGTCAATAAGGGGTTTAATCTGCCCCTCGTCTGCTAGCTTGGCGATATGGGTAAGGATTTCACCGTGTGCTTTGCGATTAATACCGTAAACCAATGGGATCGGCATCAGCACACTGTGGAAGCTCAGCCCTTTTAACGCAACTTGCAGCGGATCGCTGATTGGTAAAATCGTTGCGACTTTGCCGTTGTAGCGGGCAGCTTTAAAGCTGTTCTGGATATGATCACCGGCAATGGTGTCGAAGATGGCATCGAAGCCTAGCCCGTCGGTCAACTGCTGGATGTATTCTTCCACTGATTGCTGCTCGGCGTTGATCACGTGGTCAGCACCCAATGTGTTTGCCGTCTCGAGGTTTCTCTCAAGCGAAGTAGTAGCAACGGTTGCGCCCAGCACTTTTGCCAGCTGAACTGCAATATGACCAACACCGCCGCTTGCACCGTGGATCAAAACATTGTCACCTGGCTTGATATGCATTTTGCTAACCAGGGCTTCCCAGGCTGTGATGGAGACCAATGGCAGTGCAGCCGCTTCACGCATGGAAAGTGATTTAGGCTTGTGAGCCATCAAATCGGCATCAACCAGCATGTATTCGGCCAGTGCCCCATCAGTACCGGCAATACCGCCAGCACAACCGTAGACTTCATCGCCGATACTGAACTGTTCCACGCCTTCACCGACCTCGACGATTACCCCAGCAACATCACCATGCAAGATCTCTGGTAAGTTGGCTGACCATGGTGTTTCGGCAGAGCGCAGCATCGTATCAAGCGGATTGACACTGGTTGCCTTCACTTCAACTACCAAATGGCCTGCCTTGGCAGTCGGTTTCTCACGTACAACCTGCTGGAATACATTGGCGTCGCCCAGTGAATCAATAATCATCGCTTTCATTGTTTTACCCTCGTTTACTAAAGCGAGGCCATAATATTAATTGCTTCAACCGCAATCCATGCATCTCAAGGCAAGTGTATTTTGCCTTTTAAGCAAAAGTTGGTTTGGTAGAATACCACTCCGTATTGAGAGGTAAGTGATGATTAAGCGACTGCAATATTTTAATACTGTGGTAGAAACCGGCAGTATTTCTGAAACCAGCCGAGTGTTTGATGTTCAGCCATCCTCAGTATCCCGTCAGTTGGCAGCATTGGAAGAAGAGCTGGGTGTGAGGTTGATAAACCGAAATACCCGAACAGTATCGCTTACCGAAGCTGGGCAGACTTTCTACAGCTACTCCCAGCATATTGTATCCAGCCTTGATGAGGCGCGCAGAACGATTAACGATCTTCAGGATGTTCCTAAAGGCAGATTGGTGGTCAGTTCGACCGTAGGTTACGGTGAAGCGGTGATTCTGCCGCTGATTAACGAATTTCGTCAACGTTACCCTGAGGTTGATGTCAGCTTAGAGCTGAGTGAACGAGTCAAAGATCTGATTGAAGATAATATTGATGTAGCAATTCGAAGTGGTGAGTTGGCCGATTCTTCACTGGTGGCGAGAAAGCTTCAAGACAATGATTTTATTCTCTGTGCCAGCCAAGAGTATCTGGACAAGTCACTTGAGTTGAGTGCACCCTCATCATTAGCTGAGCATCAGTGCATCCGATATGGCTATGCGGGTTGGCAGCATTGGTACTTGATGGGGAAGTCACTCGAAAAATTAGCCATCGGCAATGGGCTGGAAGTGAATACCGTCAACGGACAAAAGCAGCTGCTGCTCAGCCACTGCGGTATTGCGCTTATTCCGTATTGGGCGGTTGCCAATGAACTCCAAGACGGACGGTTGCGACAGGTTTTGCCTGATTATCACTTTAGCCCGCAAGCGACACCCACAGCGACCTATGCGATATATTTGAAGCGTGAAATGGTTTCACCCAAGGTACGGGTGTTTATTGACTATCTCATTGAAAAAATACACTCGAATAAGTAATACATTTATGAGCGTGGCGTTGAATGTATACCATTGAATTAGCCACAACGGCAGACTCAGATTTGGTTGGCGCCATGATTTACCAAATGGAATGTGAGCTCTGGGGAGATGAAAGTGCCGGTCTCTGCCTTACAACATTCAAAGAGACCTGTGCGGCTTTGCTTGAAGATAATAGATACTGGGTTTTCAAGGCGGTGGATGAAAACAAGGGTGTCATTGGCGTGTTAACCATTGCCCAGACATCGGCCATTTTTGCCGGGGGCCACTTTGGCGAAATAATGGAGATCTATATTGTGCCTCATATGCGCAGCGGGGGAATCGGTGCCGCTTTAATTGGGCATGCAATAGCTTTTTCTAAAGCGAAGGGATGGAATGTGTTGGCGGTTGGAGCCCCGTCTCAACCGACTTGGGGCAAAACATTGGCTTTCTATAAGCGGTGCGGATTTACCGAAATAGGGCCAAAGCTAGAAATGTCATTGTAGAGCGATCCCTTTGGCTATACTCAGAGAGCACAATTGTTAAGGGTGACGATTCTATGGCTACAGATTTTGACTCCTTGCTTCCTAACCTCAGAGAGTTCTCGATACCGGATACGCCTTTCAAGGTTGTTGATCCCACGGCTCTGCCAGAAGGTACCCGGCAGGCATTTGATGAATTCTTGACGGGCTCGACCCTACCGCAGGCGTTTTGTGCCTACAGCCACGATTACTCGCAGTTTTGCAAAAAAGTCAGAAATGGCGAAATCAATATTGGGTGACCAGAAGGTGCCCTGAGCACAACGAACAAAGGCCGCAATTGCGGCCTTTTTAGTTTCTGGGTTAACGCTACTAATTAAAGTGAGAAGGTGACACCCGTTGTGCGGCCTGGCTCAACGATGATGTTGTTGCGAGAGTCGTAAATCTCAAAACCAGAACCATTGGTTTCCTCAACGTCATGTTGTGCGGTACAGGTGTAGCCAACCGCATACTCGCCGGCATAAATGTCACTAAAGCTAAATACTGCCTCCATACCTGATGGTTCGGTAATCAGAGGAACGGCAAGCGGTGCTGACTCTTTAGGGCGTTTTTCACCCTCGATGCCTTGTCGCAAGCTATGGAAGCCCAGCATCTGCTCTTGAGTGGTTGCGTTGCGGTATAGATAAACGGCATCCACAGCACCGGCATTGTTCTCATGACATACACTTTGGATTGTATCGATGTCAACGGTACCACGGATGTGGCCGAGTCGCGGCGCAATATCATCCACATGTACGATCTCGAAATCTTTGCTGCTCAAAAAGCGCCAGTCGTGGTTTTTATTGTATTGCAGGGTGTCTTCCAAGTTAAACCAGAAAGCGAGGTTGTTTTCTCCTGCTTCTACCGTAAAAGGTTGGCTGACCAAGCGGCCTGTAGGGCGGGCGTTTTGCGGTGGTTTGGCACCGGCACAGGAGCCTTGGCTTGGTGAGGTCAGGTACAGGTAGCTACCGTCGATGTCACGCACATAAGAGTCGTAGTCGGTGTCGACTTGTGTTCCTTTTTCATATTTACCATTGATGTACAGGCACATCTGGTAATCGCCTGGCGACATGGTTAAGTCTTCGAAAAGCGGGTAGGCGCTGTCACCGTTAGCGTTCATGACATCAATCATGCGAAGCTCATTGGCTTCTTGTTCGAAGGTGATGTGGTACGCCTCACATTCACCGGTTTGGTCGCAGGTGGCGTCGTTGCCATTGCCGCCCACTTTTTTCAGGTAGACATAATTGAAAGCGATAACCGCTTCGTCGACGTCACTCAGGCATTTGTCATGATTACACGTTGAATCACTGTAATCACTCGCTACCTCGAGGCTTTTGCTCGCACTCTCTGGGGAGTCAATTTGATTAATGACGCCGAAGTTAAGCTTTGCCTCGCTTGGTGTGTTGCTGTCACTGCTGTCTGAGCCACAGCCAACGAGTGCGGTGCTCAATATAATAGCTAGTGGTAAATTACTGCTTTTCATTGTAAACCCTGCCAAAAATTTTCGCTGACAATACAGAATCACACTGCATGTTTTGTCATTGGATTGTCAGACGTAGGCGGGGATGAGAGGTTGGTAACGCAGGGGCAATTTATGGCACACGTTATGCTGGTCTTTAATCGTGTATTCCAACATTCTCTGTTAAGGAGAAGCACCATGAAACTGTCCAGTATTGATATGCCAGCCGTACACGAGCTTCAAGCCCTTGGCTATACCAAGTCAGAGTGCCTGACGATTATTGAGCGTGAAATTTACCGCCTGAGCTCGACAGATCGTTCTTATATCGATGCGATGTGCGATAGCCAGCAGCTCAAAAAAGATGAGGCGTTAGACAAAGTGCGCAGCATGAAACGTACGCGCTTCTTCCAATATATCCAATGCTTTGTTTTTATATAAATGTTGCTTTTATTTTCTTCTAGCCCAGCAGTTCCTCCTAAATTGATTCCTATTTTGCAAAAACAGATCCCCACTCAAACAGATATCCATTCTAACTGATATAGGGTGGGTATCTGTGACTATACTCTCAACACGTTTGATGCGTGATTGAAGAGGTATTCCATGACTTTCCTGATCACTTGGCAGGTATATCAAGGCCGGTTACATCCTATTCTTGCCCACTTCGCCAAAATTACCGAAGAGCAAGATAAGGCTCTAATGGGGCCAGATATAAAGATGATAGGCCGTTGGCATGATCTGGTCAGCGGAACGGGAGTTTGTATTGTTGAGTCCGACAGTGCAGAGGCGGTTACTGCCTACGCATTGAAGTGGAACGGTGAGATGGATATTACGGTGCAACCCGTGGTTGATGATGCCATGGCCCGAGAAATGGGTGAAAGGCTTTCACCATAGCATTCAAGCCATAGCGAAAGCTTGAGATAAAAAGCGCCTTCCTCATTCCGCTTCAGGAGAAGTGGTGACTAGGTGGGAAGAGGAAGGCTGAAGGATTGCTCGAAATGCTGTTCTTCCTGTCGGGTACTCAACTGGCTCTGGTGCAGCATCAGGATGGATTGAATGATTTTGGTGCCCAGCCCCATGCTGCCATGCGGCGCTTGAGGGGCGATGTCATTTTCTAGAGAAATTCCCAGCCCAATAGGCTCAGGATTGATAGTGAGCCTTACCTTACTTGATACCGGAGCATGGCGGATGGCGTTATCGAACAAGTTGGTAAATAGCCGTTGTAATAATTGTTTGTCCCCAAAAACGGCATCCTGCTTGGGGATATTTAGCGTTAGTTCAACCTGCTTCTTGTTAGCTACCGGCTGCATAGTATCGATAACGTCTTGAAGAATATTGCTGAGTTTCAAGGCCTCAAATTTCGGCTCGGTCAGCACGGATTGCTTACGGGCGACATCAATTTGCTGCGCGAGCATTTCTGATAGCTTTTGCGCATTACGTTGGGCGGTATTTATCAGTGAGTCTGGTTTTTCGGCCTGTATTTGCCATGTTTCCAAATAACCCAACACGCTGGCGAGTGGCGTTTTGAGATCATGGCTCAGTTGTACCAGCAGTTCTCGGCGTTTTTGCTCTTGATGCTCGAGTTGAAGGAATTGCTGGGAGATCGTCCGTGCCATGAGATACATCTGCTTGGCGATAGGTTTGAGCTCGGCCACGTTGAGCATGGCTTCGGGTTTCAGGCGATATCCATTTTCGGCTTGCGTCTTTAAGTCTTGGGCAACGTTCTTTATCGGGGTGAGCAAAGCCGTTTTGGTGAGCTGATAAACACTGAGGCTGAATCCAAGTACCAGCAACAGTGCGGCTGCAGTCACCCAGGCAATGGGCGAATGAAGCAACGAATCGATGTCACTGAATTGGGCGGCCAAGGCGCGTTGCTCACTGCCTATCACCACATATAAATAGCCCAGGGTCGTGTTGCCTTCCATTATTGGCGCGACGGAAAATACTTTCTGGCGCGAGGCATTGCGCGGGTCATCACCCAGAATAGGGAATGGCTTGCCCGCAAGGAAAGCGTTGATTGGGGAAAGGCTGACCTGCTGGCTCAAAACCTTCCCCTCTGGCGCTGCGTGGCTTTTGATATTGCCGTCGTTATCGAGGAAATAAATCTCAAAATCAGGTCCGAGCAGCATTAGGGTGTGGAAGATAGATTTCAAGGCTTTGGGATTGTAGTCGCTGCCTTCCATTAGGGGACTGTCGTCTCGCATATGGGCGGCGAGCTCACGGTGTAGGTTTTGCTGGGTGCGTTGCTCGACATAAGTTTGCTGGACATTGAACAAACCGCCAATCACCAAAATAGACAGAAGAAACCAGCAACCGGTGAGAAGGACAAGCCGAGTTTTGTAATTCATTGCGCTCTCCTGATGTACTCTGGTACCGATATAGCCCTGGCAATCAGGCTTCGAATTTATAACCCACGCCCCAAACGGTGTGGATGTATTTGTGATCGTCGTTGCTGGCGTTGAGCTTGGTTCTTAAACGGTTGATAGTGCTAAACACCGTGTGGTGGTAGCCAGAAAATTGGGTTTGCCAGACTGCGTCAAGCAGTTCATCTTTGCTGTATACCCGGCCTGGTCGCTTAGCCAAGAAGTGCAGCAAGGTAAATTCGGTGGCGGTGAGCGAAATAGCGTTATGTTTTAATTCAACCCGATGGGTCACGGGGTTGATGGTTAAATCACCAAAACTTAACACATTGTCTTGGCTGTCTTCCGCAATATTTGGAGTAAGAACTGGGTCATTAACCGCCGCATTGCTGAAATGCTGGCGGCGCAGCATTGCCCTGACCCTTGCCTGAAATTCCAGCACGCTAAAAGGCTTGGTCAGATAGTCATCTGCGCCTGATTCCAAGCCTTCGACTTTATCTTTTTCCGCATCTTTGGCGGTAAGTACCAGTACGGGAAGCCATGGTTGGCTGCCCACCTGCTGCTGGCGGATCCCTTGGCATAGGCTCAAGCCATCGCCATCTTCCAGCCCTCGGTCAAGCACAAGCAGGTCAAAAGACTGTTTGGCCAACGCCTGCCTGGCCTGCTCTAGGCTAGTGACCCGAACCACATCATGCCCTTGAAAAGACAAATGCATATTGATCAGATCGGCAAGGTCGTTGTCATCTTCAACGATGAGGATCATAGCGGCTGGTACCTGTTTTTCAGCTAAGGTCATTGTCATACCCAATCATCTGAAGGAGCTGGCTCCCTCAGATGACCGGGCTTTGGCAAATATCTTTCACTCAATAATGAGAAGGGCAGGTTTACCTGCTGTTACTCGGTACGAGTGATGATCAACTGGGCGGCTGGATTCTGGAAACGATGGGTGGCATCGAGCACTGAGGTATCCAAACCGTCGTCTTTGCTGATCACGCCAGCATGGAAAGAGACTCGGTCGTTATCGTCCCGTGCGCTATTGAAGCCTTCTCCGCCAGCCGCTGGCCCAGGAATAGTCTCTGCGGCTTCATCATTGGCTTCGGTGCCTGAATCCCACGCTGGCATCGCGATGCGAACGCTTTCACCTACCGCCAAAGATGCCAAGTCCATGGCTGTTTCTGCGACAAAGGCATCATTGGTATTCACCAGCATGCTGGCAACTGAGAGGTATGGCGAAGCTGTGGTATCCATAGTCACAGTGACGGTGTCATTCCCTGATGGCGGGATCACACCACTACCAGCCATTTGTACCGATATACTATCAGCCTGTTCGCTCAGCAGCGCACTGTTGTCACCGCTTTCAGCCAGCATCTCCAACGCTTCCGATGCGGGCTCGCCAATAGTGAATAATTGATAGTCACTACTGTGGCCGATCACTGCTAGTGGCGACAGCGGTTGGTTGGCTGAGGTGTTTTTAACCTCGACATTGAATGTCGCGAATGTCTCTTCCGGTGGCGCTGGATCATCGTCGTCCGAATCAGTCGGGCAACCGACCAAAAACGCAACACTGGCCGCGAGCAAGAGTAAGCGATAATTCTTCATGCTGCCTCCTTACTTCACGGTGACGGTAACAACAGCAACCGGGTTGAGCCAGCGGTAGGCTGTGCTGCTGATATCACTGAGGCCACCGGCAGGGTCGTTATCCCCAAGGTTACCCGGGTGGATATGGACGGTGTCATTAGTGACGGTGGTTTCTACCCCGGTACCACCAGTGCCGAAGTTGATTAATGGTGGGGTTGGCATGCTGCCGACAAGTTCATCGTTGGCTTCGGTACCGGCATCATAACCATTGAGGCGAACGGTATAAGTCCCCGGCGTTGATGGAATAGGCCAGCTATCCAAGCCAACAAATGCGTCATTGGTTGGCAATAGCATTGCGGTAATGGTCAAGCTGTCGGCATCGCCGGTATCCATGCTGGTTGTGGCTGAATCGCCGGGGTTAAGGAATCCTTCAGCGGGGTTGGAAACCACCACGGCTCCGGCATTACTGGCAAGGGATGACAATGGGCCGATATCTCCGCCTTCGGCCATCAGCTCGATTTCCGAACCTGCAGCTTGGCCGCTGCGGAACAAGAAGATGTCACTGCTGTGTGCCGCGACCAATAAAGGGGTGAAGTAAATGTTTTTGGTCGCATTGGTAATAGTGACATCAATTTCTGCTGCTTGGGCTTGGTCTGCGCTCATGAAGACTGCTGCTAGAGAGAGGGCCGTAAGTGTCTTGTTCATTGTTCTTTCCCTGTGTTGGTGAGTTACCTTCACTATGGCGGGCAAATCTTGCAGGACTCTCCAAAAATTCTCACAAATTTCTCACAAAGGAAAAAAGCAGATCCTGGGAAGAGCGGATCCTAGTTCCTTATATGGACTCCCTTGAGAAATCAACAAAGGAACAAAATCAAAACAAGGTATAGATGCGCACTTATATACGGGCTTCTTTGGGGAGCTACCCCGCCCTAAAATGTAGTCGCACCAGTAAGCTAACCCTAGAAAGCGGTATCTAAGCACCTCAGGAACCATCTAGCTTTTACTGGTCGGTCTTACCTGTTTTACATCGCTCTTTGTTGATTATGACCAGTGTACTAAGCCAATCCAACAGGCTGGTACACTGAGCCATTTTTTAATATCGCATATGCTGTACGCACTGTCTTATTGGCGAGGGCTACAGCAGCTATCTTCTGTCCCCTTCTCATGACTAATGCTTGGAGCCATTGCTCTTTATGCGTTCTTGCTGGGCGTTTCATTATTTGAGTAATGACTGAAAGCGCTCCTTGAAAAAGTGTTGAACGAAGTCGCTTGTCTGCACTGTACTTTGAAATATTACCTATCCGTTCTTGGCCTCCAGAACTATGTTGCTTCGGGGTGAGACCTATCTTGGCAGAAGCCTGTCTGCCGTTTGCAAAGTTCTCTCCTCGTCCTAGTTTTACTGCCAAGCCTATCGCACTTATCGGTCCGACGCCTTCCAGCTTCATCAACTTCTGGCAAACATCGTTCGACTTTACCGCTGCTTCAAGCTGCTTTTCTAAGGATTCGGTATGCTCAATCTGGGCAAGGAGGTGATCCCATAACCGGTGTAACATTTCCCTAAAACTACCAGGTAACCGGTTATCCCTATCTTCGAGAATATAGGGTATTTTCTCTCTCAAGCTTTTGAGGCCTTTTGGAGCGACGATACCAAACTCGGCTAATAGCCCTCTAATTTGATTACTTTGTGCAATTTGATGGGACGTTGCTAATTGGCGGGCTCGCTCTAAGGATTGCAGTGCCTGTTCATCGGCCGATTGGACACGGACACTAGGGATATGCTCTTGAGCAGCAGCAACAGCTATTGCCAATGCATCATTCCTATCCGTTTTCTGCTTGATTTGGAAAGCCTTAACAGCTCGGGCATTGATGACTTTTACTTCATGCCCGAGCTCAGCAGCATACCTTGCCCAATAATGGGAACTACTGCAGGCTTCCATTGCGACTAAAGCCACTTTCTCGTTAGCAAGCAGCTCCTTGAGCTTTGCCCGGGTCATTTCCCGATTGAAGAATACTTTGCCTTGCGGGCTTCGCTTGCAAACTTGGAAAACATTCTTTGCTAAGTCGATGGCCAATGTATTAAGGTCGTTCATGTATGGACTCCTTTTGGCTAATCTTTCGTCGGATTAAGACCGTAACTCCTCAGGGAGAGGGAGTCCATACATCTGGGAAAAGAAGCTCCTTTCTCCCCTCCTGTCTCTAGGAACTAGGATCAGGAACAAGAATCTTGATGATTAATCTGCACTCCCTTAGATTACGTATTGAGATAAAAACGCTTTCTAGGAGATTGCCATGAACCGGGTACACCCCAAGTCGCTATATGGTAGCAAGTGGACCAAAGTGGAAGTCGAAGGGCGTGAGAAGCATTTTATGGTGATTGACGTCGAGTACGATGAAAACCAAAAGGTAGTTTTCTGCATGATCCAAGCAGTGATCAATCACCGGATGTATGAGCTCGATTGGCGCGAGCTCAAGGATAGCAGCCGCTGGCTGATGGGCTGGAAATAAGAGCTTGTAAAGAAGAGCTTGTAAATAATAGCTTGGAAATAATGGGGAGGAATTGACGGGCTGTAAGTAACCCACTCAAACGGCCTGAAGATTTCCTTATCGTCATCATGAAGAACCTGAATTGTCGCTAGGCGCTATCAACGTTATAACCCGCATCCTTTTCTTAATTTGTGAAAACGCGATGCAGAAGTTAATTGATGCGCTGTCGACCCAGGGTTACTTTGTGTGGGATGACTTTCTATCACCTGAGCAGGTAGATGGGCTGAAATCTTGCTTGCCAGAAAAGTGGACCAAGGCGCGAATCGGCCGCAACGATGAAGTGGCACGAGAGTCCTCTATTCGCAGCGACAAGATCCAATGGTTAGCCGCGGATCAAGGCATTGCAGTGCAAGATTTTCTTGAACGAATGGAAGTTATCCGCCGCGAAGTTAACCAATATTTCTTCCTCGGATTATTTGAGTATGAAGCCCATTTTGCCAAATACGAAAAAGGGGACTTCTACCAAAAACACCTCGACTGCTTCCGAGGCAATGAAAACCGTCGCTTGACCACCGTGTTTTACATGAACGACAGTTGGGAAGAGCAAGATGGCGGTGAGCTGGTGGTTTACGATTTGGAAGATAAGGAGCTGATGAAGCTTGCGCCCAAGTCAGGCCGATTGTTCGTATTTTTGTCTGAGCAGTTCCCCCATGAAGTACTGCCTACCCAAATGGAGCGCTTTAGTATTGCGGGCTGGTTCCGTACCAACGGCGTAAAGAACAACATGCTGGATATCGCCCAGTAATGAGCAAGCCGATGAGGTTGGTTGCATTATTCAGCTATATAAGCTTATGAAATATTGTAATTTTTTGTAATTTTACAACTTGTGTTCATGCTTTTTTGGTATTTTACTCACCGTACTATCCGGTTTCTTTGAACTGGATTTGAAAATGCTTATGTCTGAGGGTGAATAATGGGTAAATTATCTATTGGAAGGGACACAATCTCAGATATCAATGCCGTTGAGTATCAGTGGATTGCATCGCTGAGCCATGATGGTGTAGAGGTTGAGTCTATTCTCGCATTAATTCAGCGCTGCCTTGGTGGTGATGAAACTACCGCCGAGTACCTGCGAAGAATTGCATTAAAAATATGCCAACCTAAGGAGTTGCTCCTGTACCTCGATAGTTGATTATCGAAGTCTGGATTAACTTATTAGCCATACTCTGAAAGATTCAGAGTATGGCTATGCTTATTTCATAGCAGATTCAGCCCAAATGCGGCTTTCACTGAATCGAGAGTGTGCTGTGATGCCTCCCTCGCTTGTTCTGTCCCTTCTTTCAGTACCTCAATCAGATACCCTTTATCCGCAATTAAAGCCTGACGGCGAGCACGAATTGGCGCGATAAGCGTTTGCAGACAGTCGGTGAGGATTTGCTTGGTTTTGCCATCGCCCAAGCCACCACGCTGATAATGATCTTTTAATTGTGCGACATAGTCAGCGTCAGGGTGGAAAGCATCCAGGTAAGTGAATACCACATTGCCTTCGATTTGCCCCGGTTGGTCGACAGTGAGGTGGTTCGGGTCGGTATACATGGCTTTCACTGCTTGGCTGATGGCTTTATCTGATGCGTCCAGCGAGATCACATTGCCCATAGACTTAGACATTTTGCTTTTGCCGTCGGCACTAGGCAGCCGGCTGATATTGCTCAGTAATGGCTGGCATTCTCTTAGGACTTCGCGGCTAGCTAGGGTGTTTACCTTCCTGACGATCTCATTGGTTTGTTCCAGCATCGGTAGCTGGTCATCACCCACAGGGACTAACTGGGCTTGAAAAGCTGTTATATCCGCGGCCTGACTGATCGGGTAGGTAAGAAAACCCGCCGGAATAGCACGGCCAAAATTCTTTCCTTTAATTTCACTTTTTACCGTCGGGTTGCGCTCGAGTCGGGCGATAGAAACCAGATTGGCGTAATACATGGTCAGCTCGGCAAGGGCTGGAATGCCAGACTGTAAGCAAATAGTGGTTTTGTCCGGGTCAATACCGACGGCAAGATAGTCAGCCACCACATTGAGGATATTTTCGGCAACTTTGCTGGGAGTATTGCCATTGTCAGTAAGCCCCTGCATATCGGCTACAAGTATGGTTTGCTGGTTGTGGTGCTGAAGCTCAACCCGTTGCTTTAGCGAACCGACATAATGGCCGAGATGAAGTTGCCCTGTGGCACGATCGCCTGTCAGGATCTTTTGGCTTGTGATGGCTTTGCTGCCAATTGTTGCCGTTGTGGCTTTAGCCGCTGTTGTAGTTAGGGCGTTTGGGGTATCTAGCATTGGTTATCTCCGGTAAATGGCTAGTTGATAGATAAACGCCAGAGACAAGTGGGATAATTTGTTCGTAGCCTGCCATCCGGCGGCTTTGAACAAATATGATTATTCAGCACCGCTCTAAAGAAGAGAGTGCCACCAAGAAAGGGTAATAGAAGGCTTGGAAATCATCATTTTCATCACTGTAACCTATCATTGATTTTCGAGGGCCGTCAACACACCCTGCTTGCCGAACAATGAGGCATATAAAAGAGGCGTATAGAAATAAAACTCATCATACCAGTGTGATATGGATCGTAGGCAAACAGCATATTTGTGCATAGAATGGAGTGTGTTATCGCTGAATATATTAGGTGTAACAAATGGTTAAGTTATCAATAGGGCGAGATACCATCTTAGATTTAGACTCCGTCGAATACCAGTGGATAGAGTCGCTGTGTCATGATGGTGTTGAATTGCATGATGTGAACGCCTCAATTCAACGCTGCTTGGGTGGCGATGAGGTAAGTGCTGATATTTTGCGCCGTATTGCTTTACGTCAATGCTCACCTACCGAGCTTCTGCGTTATTTGGATCAATCAGTGGCGCAAGAATCGTTATAATCTTATTGATACAAACTCGATGCGGCAGAAAATAGCCACACCGAGTTCTATTTAATTCAACATTCTACTGTTTAATTTTCTTTGTTTGCCTGTTCAATCAGCCTTGTTCGTTCGTTGGTGCCTCGGTTGCGGATTTCATGCATGACAAAAATAAGTGCATCACGCGTCCAGGGTTGGCCTGATTGCTCATCATAATCGTGGGGCAGTTCGATGCCTTCAGGGGCATAAGCTTCAATACCTGCATTTTGGGTTGTGTTGATGGTACGCATGCTGTGTTCATAGAAGCCGACCACAACAGCTTTACCGAGTTTTTCGGTTCCCCCTGCCAGTTTCACTATCTCTTCAGCAACGCCAATGGTGCTTAAGTAAATGATGGTGCCATCAGCACCAACTTTTGGGTAAATCGCGGTGAGATCTTTGGCTTCAACGCGATCACCTATCTCTTGGGCAATTTCCCATTGTGCATAGACGGGTTTACCGGTTTTTTCGTAGATCTCCACGACGGTATCAGCCAAGGCTTTGTTCATCGGCCCCGGTGATTGGTTGCCGTTCTCGGCTATCCGGTTACCGAAGGCATAGGCGATAATGCTATCGGCTTGATCAAGCGGAAGCGGTTCGCCCTGCCAGGTGAGCAAGTTGTTCATGATGAACTCAGCAGTGTGTGCCGCCACTTTCTCGTCTTTTAATTGTTCGGTTAGTTTGGCTTCCATCGCGGCTTGCAAATCAGCATCAGAGAGCTGTGCCGCAATGACAGAGGGGGAGGCTAAAGCAATGGCTGAAATAATGACTACAGCCGATTTGGCGATCAGGTTCATATTCATTCCTTCCATTTTGTAGTGAAAACTCCACGTTAAAGGCTAGCAGGAAATGAAAAATAGCATTGAAAATTGGCGGCTAGTGCTGGTTTTTTTTGGGGAGGGGAAGAGGATCAAGCAGCAATAGCTGTAAAATTGTGCGACAGATCTGAGAATTGATATTCTACTGCAAGCAAATATTTTCTTTTGATTGTGTTAACTATACTCAAAAGTATGGTTTTTAAGTATCTGAAATTAATAGCCATTAGTTTTCGATATTTAGGCCAAAGGCCGTTTTTGAAAGGAGGTTGGAATGCGGTTAGCAATGGCAGTGGGGTTAGCGTTGGCATCATCAATAGCTGTAGCTCAAGATGAACCACAGCAGCCTCTTTTTCTCTCGGATAGCTCGCCCGAGCAGCCTGCCTATAATTCCAAGTACTCTACATCTCCTTATACCAATACCACCTGGGAGCAGGTGCCGCGTACTGTATCGGTTTATGACTCGCCCTATAACGTTGCTTTGTTCTCCGGTGAAAATGGCGAAGATATCGATCGCCTCTGGTCACAAACCAAATCTATTTTCTGGTATGGCGTCGGTGTCGCTGGTTTTATTGCCTTGTTGCCGGAAGACATCTCAAACTGGGATACCAGTGATGACCGCCTATTGGAAAAATGGTGGGATAATGTCAGGGATGGGCCGGTATGGGATAGGGATGTTTGGTACATCAACTATATCGGCCATCCGTATTTTGGCGGCGTGTATTACCAAATCGCCCGTAAGTCGGGATACCGCCAGTGGGACGCATTTGTCTATTCCTTCATGATGTCGACTTTCTATTGGGAGTATGGTGTTGAGGCGTTTGCTGAAGTGCCTGCTGTTCAGGACTTGGTTGTCACCCCTGTACTTGGCTGGGTCTACGGTGAGTGGGCCTTCCATAAAGAACGTGAAATCATTCAGGGCGGAGGCAAAGTGTGGGATTCCGAATGGATGGGTAACACGGCGTTGTTCCTGCTCGACCCGGTTGACACCTTAGGCCGCGGGGTAAATCACCTGATGGGGCGTGATGTAGTGAAAGCCGGTACTGGGTATATTGGCTTCCAAGATGTTGCTCTCCCTAACGGCCAGACAGATAGCCAGTTCAATATAAATATGAACTTCCAGTTCGGTGAGGGCGATACCAGTCCTGCGATGCGGCGCAGTTATACCCGTGTACGCAACGTCACAACCCATGATCCGGTGGACTACGGCATCGTCGGTATTTCGGTTGGTGGCCGCTATCTGGATTTAGATGACGAGTGGGGGATCGATAATAGCTGGGCACCGATGATCACTCTGGGTGTGTATTACACCCCATCTTTATCATCCCGCCTGCAATATACCCGTATAGATACCGACAGCAAGACTACGGGTGAAAGCATCACCTATGAAAATTACAGCTTCGATTTCCAATATTATTTCTTTGGTGATGATGATCTGCGTCCTTATATTAATGCCGGTATCGGTGAAACACTATTGGAAAAAGACCGAGACACCACCACTTTCCAAGTGAACGGTGGGCTTGGCTTGCACTATAAATTAAACAGTAACTGGGCATTGCAGGCCGATTGGGTGCATTTCTACAGCGGGAAACTCTCAACCAACGATGACTTATTTTCGGGCCAGCTGGTCTATCGTTTTGGCCGCGGTGAAAGGTGGTGATAACGCGTGAATGTCTTTCTCAGTACGATAAAAAAAGCTTGTTTTACCTCGTTGTGGATCAAGGTTATAAATAGCTGCGTTCTTCCAAAGACATATTTACCCAACCACGCTAGGTAAACTGGGTATAACGTATCTTTTTAGCACTTTTGGCCATCGCACCTTCTGATGGCCTTTTTTTATTGTGGAATAAGTGCTTACCTCTATTTTGTGAAGCCGGGCTTTGGGCTGGGCTTCACAGTTTGTGGAAAAATTCCCAACAGGGATGTCTGTGTTGTCGTATATTCGCATCTGTTTTACCGACCGGCATACAGAGGAACCATGGCTAAGCAAATTGCCCAGAATGAGAATCCGCAAGATAGCTCTGATGCCGATGCTATTGGGCCGCTGAGTCTCTTCTCTTCGTATGAATCTATTCATATTGAGCTGCGCAAGCCGCACCATATGCCTTGCTATCATTGGCATGGTCAAATTGAAGTGAATATTCCCTTTGGTGATGATGTCGACTATGTCATTAACGACCACCCGTTCACAATCAATAGTGGTCATATAGGGATCTTCTGGGCCACCACACCGCACCAGCTCACCGAGCCAGGCCAGTCGACGAATATGGGGATCTTGAATATTCCTATCCATTACTTTTTAGCCTGGCCGCTGGATGAAAACCTGCTCAATCAGATCACTCATGGCGCGGTGGTTCAGTCTGCGCTGCCTAATTTGGTGACCGAGCAGCAGATTGCATTTTGGATGGAAGAGAGCAAAAGCAATGATATTGGTTTTCGCCAATTGGCCGCTGATGAGATGTCTTTGATGCTCAAACGGGTATGCTTGACGGGGTGGGAAAAGCTGACCCATACCATGGAAAGCAAAGGCAGTATGAAAGGGCTCTCTAAGCACTCACAGTTCCATGTCCAGAAGATCTTGGAATATATCGCTTGTAATCATGACACACCGCTTACAGTGAAAAACATCGCTGAACATGTCGGCTTGCATACCAACTATGCGATGAACTTGTTCCAGAGCGTGATGAAAATGACGATCAAGGAATATGTCACTTCCATGCGCATTAACCATGCCCGTGCATTGTTAGCCGATACTAACCGGACGATTCTCGATATCGCCCTGACGGTGGGTTTTAATTCCAATAGCCGCTTCTATGAAACCTTTCAGCGCTATATGAAAATGACGCCTACGGAGTTTCGCAAGCTAAGCCGCAAGAGCAATAACTTGGCTCAGCATGATAGTACTTTGGATTTCCAAGGTATTCCGAAATGATATACGCGCCCCTGCACCTTGAAGTTGTTTGGGGATAAAGGGTAATCCACGGTACAATTTCATTTCCATCTCGTTTCAATGAAAACACCGACACCATGAATTCCAGCCATAAACCTCAGATCATTGATCTTATCCTCGACGATTTACAACAAGCCTACCAAGGAGCCATGCATGCGGCTGATCAGGCGCACAGTGCGGCAACCGATGATCAGAGTGTTGCTGAAACCCAATACGATACATTGGCGATTGAGGCGGCCTACTTGGCACATGGGCAGTCACAGCGCGTCGCCGAGTGTTTAGCGGATATCAACGCTTACGATCAACTGAAAACGTCACTACCGAAAGCACTGGATGAAGTCGTGCTGGGGTGTCTGGTCCATCTTCTTGATGAAGATGACAATGAGAAATGGATATTCTTTGGGCCTGCAGCAGGTGGCATCAAGCTGAAGGTTGAAAATCACGAGGTAGTTGTTGTCACGCCGTCATCGCCATTGGGTGAAGCATTGCTGGGTTTAACGCTTGGCGAAGAGGCCGAAGTGCATATTGGCGGTAAGGTGGTGTTCTATGAAGTGGATGCTATCTATTGATAGTAGGTACTGACTACTAATGGTGATTAAAACAAAGGGGGAAGCATGCTTCCCCCTTTGTCTGTTTAGTATATAGCGTTTACTAAGCCTTAGGCTCTTGCTCTGATTCGGCCATACTGAACATCGAGCGGTTTGGGTTATCCATCATTTCGTCATACAGCGCCACGGTTTCCTTGAACTGCCCTTTTTCTTTGCTTGGTACTGATGAAGCCATTGGGATATTGGCAGTCATTGGGTTCACCGGGCGGTTACGAATATGGAATTCATAGTGGATATGCGGACCGGTTACTCGGCCTGTTGCGCCTGCAAGGGCAATGCGCTGGCCTCGTGAGACCTTCTGGCCTTTGCGAACAAGAATCCTGCTGTTATGCAGATAGCGGGTGCGGTAGTTGGTACCGTGCTGGATAACAACATATTTACCGGCGTATGGGTGATTAACTACCTGGGTAACGACACCGTCACCGGTTGAAATGACAGGTGTTCCGGTTGGAGTGGCAAAATCTACCCCGTTATGCGGCGAGACACGTCCTGTAACCGGGTGAAGTCGTCGTGGGTTGAAGCTAGAGCTGATGCGGTACGTGCGGTTACGCTCGTATGGGTAGCGCAAGAATGCACGCTGCAGGCTCTCGCCTTTGGAGTCGTAGAAGTTACCATCGCTATGCAGGTAAGCGGTGGTTGCCCTGCCTCGGCTGTGAATACGGATGGCACGCAGTTCATGCTGGCCGGTAATTTCGCCGTCGACCGACTGGCGGGAAACAACCACTTCGAACTTATCGCCAGCGCGCAGGTCACGAGAGAAGTTTAGCTTTTCACGCAGCAGGCTGGTGATCTCATAGATTTCGGTAGAGTTCAGCCCTGCTTTCTGAGCCGATACTGAGAAACTGCCGTGGATCTCACCGCTGGCAACCACGTCATCCCAGTTACCAGGAATGGCAATTTCCTCGACTTCAAAGCTGTTGTCTTCTAGTCGATGGTAGGCGACTTTTTGAGCAACACTAAATTCCAATTCCAGGCGGTTGAGCTTGCCTTCGGCCGAATTGACCCAAAAACGCAAAGTATTGCCCGGTTGTAGTGTATCAATCTTCAAATGGTTTAGATCAGCTTCCTGAAGCTCTTGAATCGACCGCAAAGGAATATTTAGTCGGGAGAAAATCTGGCTAAGCGTATCACCTTTTTGGATGGTATAAGCGTAGCGAGGCGGCTCATAGACGGGCTGATCGGCTTGTTCGCTTGGAGACCAAGGGGTTGATGAGATCGCAAGGTCTAGCGGAACCGTGCGGTGATTGGTGCTGGTTTGTGTCAGGAGCGCTGCAATCGTCAGTAGCGAGAAGCCAGCGATCCCCAGTAATTTGGTCGACATCCACTTTCGAGAAAGCGTCGAGTTTTGCGTAGACATGGTAAAAGAACTCGTCGTTTTTTTTTGCTGATTTTTCTTGATAAAGGTTCTTTATCTCGGGTTATGTCGCCTTTTGGTGTGGCCCATAACCATGAATATTTTTTGAATGACTATAACTATGCATCCCTAAAGAAGCGCTAGTCTGCCATAAAGAGACAATGCGTGTGTTAAAAAGGTTCCTTGATCCCAAAAAAATCAGTTTTCTTGCGTAAAAGATATTCGTTTTGTGAAGTATGTTTGATTTTTTACGGCTTAGATTAGCTCGATTTGATGAAAGCAGAAAAAAGTGACTCTTAACATTGCTCTGACAGAGTATATGCGGCCAGTTTTATACTTTTGGCTAATAATGCATCGCAATGCATTCGGGGGAAAGAAAAACAGCAGAAATAGTGGTTTACAATTGGTTAAAGGGTGAGCGGGTTTGTTGGTGGGAGTTGGTTATTAAAACAGCGCCCTTAAAAGGGCGCTGTATGTTCTGTAGCCTAAATTAAATAAAAGTAATTTTTACGGCCTGTAGGCTTTTGCTTGAATCGTCCATGACAAACTGGACGAGGCTACCTGATGCCGGTTGGCCTTGGCTAGTAATGTTAGCGCCACAGAAGCGAATGTCACCGCCAAGATCACAAGTGATAAGGCCGGTGCGGTTGGCTGGGTTGTAGCTGCGGATAATTCCGGTATGTGAAATCATAATTTTTCCTTGTTGCCCAAACTCTGCATTCTGTCCCGGCAGGCACTTTCGTCGTTTGCCTATATACCTATAAAAAGGGAACTTGCGTTGAGTTTGTGGCTATCAAATTGAGTACAAATGCTGAAGACAGCGCTTGTCCTGCCGGATACCCGCAAGTGCGGTTCCGGTTTACTCATTGACCTTTTCTATTCTTTATTCGTCAGGAGGTCACCTAGCTCACTGACTCATCACTGCAGAGTGCTCGCAACTTAGCACGCAATGGTATGGTAATAGGAATAATCTTCTAGGGGTGCATCTAACTTTGGCGAGAAGTGAGGTGTGACTTCGAAAATCATTGTCGGTCTGAGTAGCAGACCGGATCAAACTAACGCTAAACGATGCAGAAGTAAATACATTAATTTGCAAAATAATGTGATCTTTGATGGGGTGTGTCGGTTTTTATAGGTAAAATAATCAGTAAATGTAGGTGTTTTGGCTCAATGAATGAGCCAAAACCATTGCTATGTGTGTATTAGTTACCAAAGCTCCGGCTTGTCAAACGCCTCAACACAAGATGAATTACCCGCTATCGCTGCAAGTGGTTGCTCGTTCAGTGATTGCGCCATCCAACCGTGCGGGTAAGACAATGGTAGTGGTGCCTGAAACTCTTGTTCGGTAATGCGCTCAAAGCCAATTTTGGTGTAGAAGCTTGGGTCACCGTAGGTAAAAACAAGATCCACGCAATGCTGTTTAAGCGCTTCCAAGCCTGCTTTGATTAGCGCTTGGCCAATGCCTTTACCCTGGCTTTGTGTGCTAACAGCAACTGGTGCCAGCAAGAAAGCGGTTTTGTCTGATGCGAATGTCAGGCGGGTAAACAGTATACTGCCCACGATCTCGTTTTCGTCCTTGGCGACAAAGGTGAATATGTCTTCGCTTTTTGTCGATTCCAGTAACTCGCTGACGAGCTGACCAATCACTTTGCCTTCATTTTGGCCTTCTGAATCTGAGAAAGTTTGGGTAAATAACTCGATAATGGTTTCGGATTGGCTTTTCTCATAGATGCCGTAATACATTTTTATCTCTCCTCAAAACTGATGGCAGCAGCATAAACTGTGAAGCTGTAGACAGGTCAATGCTGAGTTCGGCAAAACGGCAAAAATTTAGCAGTTTTGTGCTGAATGGCTGATTTGCCGTCAATTCTCTGGTTTTTTGGGCGAAAAACGTTTTTTGTTTGCAACCTGGGTTTTTAGTGATAGTGTGAATTGACCGTAGGTGTTTCGACCTTCATTTAGATTCAAGGATGAATTTATGAGTTTGAAAGAAGACAAAAACTGGCGCAATCCTGAACGAGATGCGCAATGTGCCGAGTATGAACTTTACGTCGAGCAGATGAAAAGCCGAGATTTATCTTGGGTAGACTTCAATGACTGGCTAGACATCTAGCCCCAACCAAACATTATTCTCACTACTTACTTTTTCCGTACCGCGGTTCTCTAACCGCGGTACATAACACTTCATACACCCCATATGAAAAATCATTCCGCGTTCTCAGTTTCTTGCGATACGCTACAAACCAATAGCGAAGTGATGGCCAACGGTGAAACGCGCCATAGAATGAAAGCCAGCGATGGCTCCGGTTATATCCGTACTCGTTACCCTAATGCTGGAGGTGCTTGGCAGAACAGCCACTATCATATCTCGACTTACGAGACGTACATTGTTCAATCGGGCAGAATCCTCTTCGCTGAGCTTCAGGATGGCAAAGCTCGTATCAAAGAGGTGATAGAGAATGAAGTGATCACGGTAAAACCCGGTGTTCATCACAATGTTTATGTATTTGCCAATACTGACTTGCACACTGTAAAGCACGGCGCGACTCAAGCGAATGATTGGCATGGTAGTGCAGAGCTTGATCGTCTGTTGGCTGAGAAGGCTTTCGTAAAAGACTTTCGTAATTAGCTAGCAATTGAGCTAACGTAAAATCACTTATATCCCACTGTTTATTAAGTTTATTACCAATCTGACTTAGTACTGCCCCACATTTTCTTCATTTTATTTCGTCTTTTTTCTCTCACATTCGTCTTTCTATAAGTGCATTGGGTTTTGTCTCTGCGCCCAGCACGCAATATTTGTTTTAGATCGATATTTCTGGATAATTAGAAATTACGCCGTGCGGTAATAAAACCGCTAACAGGCGTCTGAATGCAAGCTAGAGGTCTTAGTGAAAAACACATGAATATTCTTTGGAAGTTGCGGGGCTACATAAAAATGTTTGCCCGCCAATACTTGATTGCCATCGTGGTGCTGCAGGTTGTGGCACTGCTGAACTTGGTGCCTTCATGGCTCATCGGCCGTATTGTTGATTATATCAGCGTAGGAAACCTGACGTTGTCAGTGTTGTTGGTGCACCTTGGCGGTATTGTCGCTGCCGCGGTTGCCATGTACGGCCTGCGTTATGTCTGGCAGAGCCAGCTTTATGGTGCCGCTATTGGGATAGCCAAGGTGCTGCGCCGAGATTTATTCCAGAAATTTGCCAAATTGTCGCCTTCATTTTATTCCCGGCGAAGTACCGGTGACTTGATGGCACATGCTACTAATGACCTCAATGCCGTAGAAGAAGCTACGGGGATGGGGATCATGACCTTGGTGGACTCTCTGATTGCCGGCTTCACCGTAATCTTCGGGATGATTTTTGTCGTCAGCGGTGAATTAACTGCGGTGGCACTCTTACCATTTCCGCTGTTGGTTCTAGTCACCAGCCGGTATGGCGCCAAGCTGCACAAGGCCTTTGGTCGAGCCCAGGCGGCTTTTTCGCATCTTAACGAAGAAACCCGCGAGACCGTATCGGGTATTCGGGCTGTGCGCTCCCACGGTATTGGCCAGCGCCAAGAGAAACGTTTTGGGCAGACCCTTGATGAAACCTTGGATGCCAACCTAGCGGTCGCCAAAGTGGATGCGGCATTCGGGCCGACTATCCAGCTTGTTTACGGTTTGTCGTTTGTGATTTCACTGGGGTACGGTGCATGGTTGATTAACCAAGGCACTATTTCTGTCGGCTTGTTTACCACTTTTACCTTGTATTTGGGCCAATTGTTGGGGCCCTTCTTGCAATTTGGCTGGCAGTTCAACGTGTTTCAGCGTGGCAGTACGTCATGGCAGCGTTTGGAGGCGTTGTTCTCTGAAAAAGAAGATGTCATTGAAGGAGAGAATGCCTTGCCTGGCGATGCCAAGTCCAATTTAGCTATCAATATCAACGCATTTTCTTATCAGGGTGCCAATCGCCGCGCGTTGCAAGACATTCAGTTCAATGTGGCAAGTGGTGGGTTGGTTGGCATCACTGGGCCGACGGGCAGCGGAAAAAGTACCTTGTTGCAATTGGTGCTAAGGCAGTTCCCGTTATCGCCGTTATCGTCAATCAGCATTGATGGTTTCCCAGTTGAAAGCCTGACCTTCGAGTCATTGCGAGGCAAGGTGGCTTGGGTACCACAAAAGCCGTTTTTGTTCTCCGGCACCATTGCCGAAAATATCGCATTGGCCAAACCGGATGCCACTGATGCTGAAATAGCATTTGCTGCCGAAATGGCAGGGATCAAAGCGGAAATTGAAGCGATGCCAGATGGGTTCAATACCGAACTGCGTGAGGGGGGAACCAACCTCTCAGGCGGCCAGCGCCAGCGCTTGACTCTGGCTAGGGCCCTGCTGTCCGATGCCGATATTCTTTTGCTTGATGATCCTTTCAGTGCGTTGGATATGAAAACCGAAGTGATCGTTCGCCAGAATTTGAAGGCGCATTACGGGCACAAAACCGTGTTATTGGTTACCCAGCGTTTGACCAACCTGATAGAAGCGGATCATGTGTTGGTTCTTAATGATGGCCAGATTGAAGAGCAGGGTTCGCACCATGAGTTGGTTGCAAAGCAAGGCTGGTATTCCATGGTCTACCAACGCCAGAGTCAGCTAGTCCAGTACCAGCAAAGGGCAGAAACCGCCGAAGGCCAATCAGTAGGAGAAGTTCATGCTTAAGCGATTGTTGGCGTATTCACTGCCTCATAAACTCCGTTTTCTAACTGCATTTGCCATGCTGGCTGTTGCGGTCAGTGCTGAAATGGCCATTCCATGGCTGGCGAAAATCATCCTCGATGATGTCATCGTTCCGCAGCAGTTTGAATGGCAGCACTTGGTTTGGTTAACCGGCTTGGTGATGTTGTTTTATGTTATCTCAGCGCTTTTTACTTATTTGCAAGCGGTGACATTCCGCCACAGTGCTTTGCTGGTGGTGAAAGATGTCAGAAAAGAGCTGTTTAGCCATGTCCTGAATTTCCCAATTAGAAACTTTGACAAGCTACCGGCGGGCAAGTTGGTTTCGTATATTACCAATGATACCGAATCAATGCGCGATATGTTTGTTTCGACCATTCCGACCATTATTCAGGGCGGCTTGCGAATTAGTGCCATCTTTATTGCCATCGCCATACTGGATTGGCGTTTGATGCTGCTTAGCCTGATTCTCATTCCGGTGCTGCTGTTGACCATGCACTTGTACCGCAAGGTATCGATGCCGGTATTTGACGGTATCCGTACCCAGGTCAGTAATATCAATGGCAAGATCAACGAGTCACTGCAGGGGATGGCCTTGATACAGGCTTTCCGGCAGGAAAAAGCGTTTGCCGAGAAATTCGAGCAGGAAAACCAGCGTTGGTTCCAGTTCCGAACCAAGTCAATTGCTATCGACAGCCTGATGCTGCTGCCGCTGACAAGGTTGGTCTCCACCCTGACCGCGGCTGGTATTGTTGCCTGGTTTGCCAATGGTTCACTGACGACTGTAGTGGAGGTGGGGACGCTGTATGCATTCCTCAATTATATTGAGCGATTCTTCGACCCATTCAGACAGCTATCGATGGAGCTGCGTAAATTGCAGGTCGCAACGGTTGCCTCCAAGCGTGTGTTTGAGTTGCTGGATGATGAATCCGAGCGTGAGCACCATGCGAAATCATTTGCTGAAGTCGCTGAGCCGTATGATATCGAGTTTCGCAATGTCGACTTCGGCTATGAGGAAGAGAATCCGGTACTGTCCGGTGTGAGCTTTACCGCCAAAGGCGGAAAGTTTACTGCCATTGTTGGCCACACTGGCAGCGGCAAGAGTTCGGTGATTAACCTGTTGATGCGTTTCTATAAGCACCAGAAGGGAGAGATCCTGGTTGGTGGCCAGCCTATTGGCTCATTGCCAGACGCACAGCTTCGCCAGATGTTTGGCTTGGTTTCTCAAGACCCTACTATTTTCAGCGGTTCAGTGTTGGAGAATATCGACTTATCACACGATGAGTTGGATATCGATAAAGCCACCTTTGCCGCCAAGCAAGTCCAGGCACATTCCTTTATCAAGCAGCTCGCTGGTGGCTATGAACATGAACCCGGGCACGGCGGAGCCTCGTTGTCTGTCGGGGAAAAACAGTTGCTGGCGCTGGCTAGGGCTATTTCACACGACCCAAAGGTTTTCTTGCTTGATGAAGCAACGGCCAATATTGACAGTGATACCGAAGAAGCGGTCAAAGAAGCGCTGGAGAATATTCAGGATGGCCGAACCGTGATCACCGTTGCCCACCGCTTGTCGACTATTCAAAATGCGGACCAAATTCTGGTGATGAACAAAGGGCGCGTGGTGCAAAGCGGTACCCATGATGAGCTGATTGGCCAAGAGGGTGATTACCGCGACTTGTACCTTGCCCAAAAAGCACAGGAAGAGAGCGAGCACCTGAATAGTTCATTGGGTTTGACCCAAGCTCAAACCACTAACGCATCGGCCGCTTGATAGGCTGAAAGATTTAGCAGTTAAGAATACAAATAGAAGATTGAGAGGCTGATTTTGCAGTGTCTCAATCGCTGAGTGTAAGAGTAGCAAAGTATGACAAACTCAAATAATAGTCTGCTGTCGCAGCAAATCATCGAAGATGCCTGCGAGTGGGCAATCATGCATGGTGTGGCATTCAGGCAGGCTGACAATACTGCAAGGCACTGCCCATTTAGCATTGCGCCGATGACGATGGAGCATGATGTCTATGACCACCTGCTGAAAGTCACGCCGCTGATCACCAAGCTGATCAGCCAGGTTTCTGAAGATCATGATTTCTTACAGGCGTCGTTGGGTGATATGGCGAAAGCCGATCCATTCTTTGGCCGCTTGATGTCGCTCCATCAACAGGCGCATGGCGATATCAGGGACAGACGTTTTCCTGCCCGCCAGCCTTTGCTGTTGATGCGTACCGATTTTATGGATGACCGCCAACATGGCGCGAAAGTGATTGAGTTCAACGGTATCGCTGCCGGTATGGGGCCTTTTGGGCAAAGGGCAACAGAGTTCCATGCCTATATGCAAAGTCAGTGGCCGGAGGCTTACCAGAAATGGCAAGAGGACAGCAATGCGGTACCGGCGCCGAACCAGGGGCTTGAACAGTTGGCCTATGCGATTGCCACATCCGCGAACAAAATCAGAGCGGACTTCAACGAAGAAGGCAAACCCGCGTTTTTGATGGTGGTGCAGAAGAACGAAGACAATGTGTATGACCAGCACTTGCTTGAAGTTGCATTACAGAAACTGGGCTTGCGCACTGTTCGCCGTACGTTCGAACAGCTGAGCTCTCAGCTTTCGACTGGCGATGGCCAGCGTTTGATACTGGAAGGGATTGGTGCCATTGATGTGGTTTACCTACGGGCAGGCTACCAGTATTCAGACTACTGGGCACCAGAGCTTAACGAGTCTATCTGCTGCCATACTTTGAGCCAGACTCGTTTGTTCATCGAACAGCATCATGTCGCGGTTAATGCCACAATCAGCCAACAGTTGGCGACCAGTAAATCGATGCAGATGCTGCTGACCATGATGCCAGCAGAAGACTATGCGCGCTGGGGGCTGAGCCTTGAAGAAGCACAGCTAGTCAAAAGTGTGCTGGCCGAGATGAAGCCAGTCAATAGCGCTACGATTGAATGGTTCAATACCCAAGCGGCTAAGCATGAGTGGGTATTGAAGAATCAAGGTGAAGGGGGCGGCCATTGCGTGTTTGGTGAAGATATCACTGAAAGGCTTAGCCAGTTACAGCCTGAAGAGTACGATGCTTGGGCGTTGATGCAACGTTTGTATCCGCACGAGCGAGAAACACCGACTGTTGCAGTTCGTGATGCCGAGCAGACATTCGTCGCGGATTTAGTCAGCGAGATTGGCTTGTTTACGGCTTATTTCAACGGTGAGCCTGTCACACAGCTTGATGGCTATGCAGGGTATTTGATCCGCAGTAAGCCAGCCAGTGAAAACGAAGGGGGGATCCATAGTGGTAAGGGGATCCTCGATTCGCTAACGCTGATTGATTAACCGCATTGGCGATGATTTGGCAATAAACGAGGAGGCAGCAATGCCTCCTTTTTTCGTATTAGCTAGAGCCTGAATAACTCAACGCGAAGGTGATTTTCATCTTCGTAAGCGATAACCGATTGGAAATCATCACACTTATCGATCACTGCCGAGAAGGTGTCTTTGTCATCTGTAGCACCGATGAACAAGACTTGGGTCGACTTGGTCATTAAGCCTTCTTCGTCAAAGCTGGCTTTCAAATCTTCATCCACCACGCAGACCAATACCTTGCCGTAACGGGCATTTAGGTCAATTTTGTGCGCTTGGGAATACTGCACTTTGGTTTTCAGCTCAGACTCAATGTCGTCAACCAGCCCGACAAAGCGGTACAAGTCGGTGGAGCAAGTCTGGGTGAGTTGCTCGACTTCATTACTCAGCGTGGCTTCCAAATCACCCTCAGGGTGACGGCCAATATTAATCCACTGTTTGGCTGTTTTTTTGATTGCCCGGTATCTATTGGATTTAGCTATACGTTTGAAATACTTAACTAAAATATTATTTCTTTCAGCTAAGGTAAGGTGCTTGTCCAGTTTCTGAAATTCGAGGAGCAATAAAGCGTTGGTACTAACATCTAGCAACTGCTGGGTTTGGTTCATTAACGTACTATCCAAATCTCTACAAGATTATCGAACCCATTATATCGAACTTTGAAAAAATTTTTTTACATTTTCGCAGATAAAATAATCCTCCAGAGAATAGGGGCTTTTTAAAGCTTGATTGAATGGGGTGATGAAAAGGAACATCTCTGAGTTATGAAGCTAAAGTTGCTTGATATTTGAACTATGCAGGTAAGGATGCCGTGCTCTTGGAAGGTGTAACTACGATAATACCAACTTAACCAATGAGGGTAAGTTGGCATTAAAGGGGAGAGAGCCACGAGAAGTGGAGATGTCAGGGTGCTTAGTAGTAATCAAGCACTACTTCATCTTTTAGTCGGTTGTGAAAGATAGACGCTAAAATTTCACGCAATTGAATGTTATTACTCAAGTCATTTATTTTGAGTTTGTCTATCCAATAAATATCGGCAAGGAGGTGTATATCTTTGGCAAGCTCAAATAAACTGGAAATCGATAAATTATTTATATTACTTCCCCAAGCAGGAGTGATATCCATGGTTATAATTCTTTTGGATGATATACCACTATTGTTTTTTTTAATATTGGAATGGGATTTATCAATAATTATGATTTCACACTCACCTTGGCCTTTATCATCAATATTGTAAAGCCGGTCGTTGATATAAATATTAATGCTGTTATCTTTTTCTAGTGAACCATAGAATGACATTTTTATTCTCTACTGACTGTAAGTTATTGAAATAAAGCTAACACTACTTTTACCCTTCTGCTATGAATAAGAGAAATTCAAAATTGTTTTGATGTTAATGGCATTGCACATATGGCTATTTTGTCTAGTGCCCAGAAATGAATTTCTGTTATGCGTGGTAATTTTATACTCACACCTTAATATTGCATTCACTTAAGTTCAGCCCTTTTTTGAAAGCCAATATTAATTCAGACAGAGATAACGATGAAGAATTACCTTTTATATACAGCAGCTTTTCTTACCGGTTTTTCGACAATGAGTTTTGCCAATGAGCCTTCTCGGTTGAGTGGTGAAATCATAGTGACCTCGGGGTATATGTCTACGAATTCAAACTTGAGTACCAATGGCGATGCACGTTTAAAAGACATAACGAGTAAAGGTTCCCATACCAATGATGTTATTGCCGCTCCTTTAGGCAGCCTGACCTATCGGTTGGGCGATAACAACAATCAACGAGTTTATCTGGGTACCTCAAGGGATGACCTAGCGGTGGGTGACTTGGCCTTTGAGGTCGGCTACCAATACGACTTTGCCAATGGTACTCAACTGGATGCGGCTTTCTTACCAACGGTAGTCTCGGGTGAGGTGTGGGCTAATCCTTATCAAACAGGGAGTAATCGACAAAAAACAGATATTGAAGGTCATGCCTTTCGTGTAAAGCTGAATAATATCAATAACTCTGGTATGTCGCTCGATATGGCTTATGCCACTGCAGAGGTGGATGACGAGCAAATCATTGATCCGGAATTGCGTCGTGACCATGATACCTATTTCATCAAGGGGTCGTATAAGTCGATGCTAAGCCAGCGCTCTGGGCTAGTGTCTTCTGTGTCGTATACTCACCGAGATGCGAAAGGCAAAGCGGAAACATTCGATCAATATAAAGCCGAACTGACCTATTTCACCCACGCTAACGGCCATAGTTTAGCTCTCACCGGTTCTTATGCACATAGAAGTTATGACGGTGCAAACCCAATTTTTGACAACAAAGAACGTTCAGATAACCGATATAAAGTTTTTGTTGCTTATGAGTATGCAGACTTTGCCGGATGGGATAATTGGAGTTTGGTGTCGTTGGCCGGGGCCAATTTCAACACCTCGAACATTGATTTTTATGAGAGTGACGAATACTTGATGACAGTAGGTATGAGCTATCAGTTTTAATAAAAGTGGCTCTGACAACAGTTCAGGTAACCAGTTGCTATCGCTGGTTACCTGAAATGACCAGTTACTGGGATATCTTTGGCTGAATTACGCTATCGAAGAAAGTTTGCATGGTTTGATGCAGGTGCTGGTTGAGCGGGTAGCCCCGCTTGGACTGAAGGTAGCTTCCTGAAATACTGAACTCTGTTAAATGTGCTGGCATCTTAGGCAAAGGATAACAGGCTAGTTTGTCGCTCAGGCTCATAAGGTAACTGCTACTGAACTTGATGGCATCTGAGCGTTCAAGTTTTTCAATAGCAATGGGTATACTGTGTGTTCTGAGAGCAATTTTTGGCGTGAGCCCTTTGTCTAAATAGAGTTCATCAAAGGGGTCGTGTTTCAAGTTTATTGCATCGGAAACGAGCTTTACTACCGGAAGGTGAGCGATAGACTCCAGTTCGCTGGTTTGACTCAAAATCGGGTGGTCCTTCCTTGCAAGCAAGCTTACTTTTAGGCTGCTGAGGTGGTGAGCATAAAGGTCTTGAGGCAGCGGGTAAGCTGAAAAGTGGATCATATAATCGATTTTACGATCGAGAATGTCTTGCAACGAGCCTTCTTGCCAATAAATGAGCTCGAGACAAGCATTAGGAAGTGCGTCATTGAGAACCCGGTATATACCTTGGCCAAACGTTTCAAGAAGGCTTAACTCGATGGCGATAACAATTTTTCCACTATATTCGAGCGGGTTAAAGCTCTGGTATGAGTCAAGCACATTGGCAAAAGGAGTCAGCATGTTTTCAGCCGCTTCTGCGAGTCTCTCGGCCAGCTCTGAAGGTTCGACGCCATGGGCTTTGCGGATAAATAACTGGTCGCCAAATGTTTCGCGCAGTTTTGCCAACCCTCGGCTGACACTGGTTTGAGAAATACCGAGCTTTTCTGCGGCAGTCGACGTGTTGCGAGTTTCTACCACTACGCGCAGTAGTTTTAGGAGATTAAGATCAAGATCCTCTAGGTTGGTTTTCATCAGCGCTGTCTACTCCATGGCCAGTTTCCAATACGAATCTGTTACTAACATAGCACATGCTGATTGATTTAAAAGATGAGTATTCAATGTGTTAGTTAATTTTTATTTGAGGCGAGGGATACCTTATTACTGTATTTCTTTTCAGGTATTGGAATAATTGCCAATATAAGAACACTTTTATCTGTCGGTAAGTCAATTTTTTTACTGACGCTGTTAGCGGTAATTTATATCGGATTGCAGAATATTGTCGGTGTGAGCATTCTGTCATTATTTGGTTTCGAGCCCTTATTGGGCTTAATTGCAGGTGCTATTTTCGTGATTATCAATGGCTTTATCATAAACCTTTAATGTCAAAGATATTAAAATCGTGATGTTTATTCAATATTAATCATCAAATTAATTGATTGACCGTAATGTTTTGATATGGGGTTCTTATCCTAAATGTAATTTGGGCAAATATATTGAGATGCTGATTCAGATAATTTTCATGATGTAGCAGTAAATATCGCGCCATGTGGCATTTTTGTTAATTAAGGTTAACCTGATTGTATCAAAATAACAATTTTAAATTTCTTAAGTCATATTTAACTCAAGGTTATTTAAATTAGTTATTTCTTCTCCATGTCGCTTTAAATGACCAACGCTGTGTTTGAGCGTTTACTCATTATTTTTAGTGTTACCCGTTTTTAGTTGAGGTAGCCGTTTTTTTCAGTGGAGTTTTATTCGTCATGTGGAAGTTGAAGAATCTTTTCTTAGTCAGCATTTTTGGTGCATTGAGCACCCCGGGTATTGCAGAAGAGCGAGAGGTGCTTGAGGTTTTCGTCTCACCTTACAATGTAACCATCGATTCTGGTGTTTCAAAGCCAATGACAGTGCGCGTTCTTTACAATGATGGCTACGAGATGTATCCACAAGGGGTGACTTGGCACAGCAGTAATCCTGAAGTATCCCCTATTTCAGAAAATGGCGTTGTTTTTGGTGTGAAGAGTGGTTTGACGCTGATATCTGCAACTTACAAAGGGGTCAATTCGAGTCAGCCTGCAACCGTCAAGGTGGGTGAGGCTGTTATCGATGAAATTACGGTAGAATTCCCTCACCGAAATATGGCTGTTGGTGAGTCACAGCAAGCACAGGCACACGCGACGTACTCTGACGGATCGCAACAAGATGTCACCAGTTCTGTTCAGTGGCAAGTCGTTAATTCTTCAAAAGAGCTAACTGTTTCTGAAGGTGGATTAGTGACTGCCCATGAAGAAGGCTACGGTTTGCTAATTGCCCGTGCGGACGGTGTTCGTTCACAAGAAATCCGCATTGACGTGAGTGAAGGCGAGTCTGAATTCGAGTGGGTAATGCCTTTCCCTAGCCGTACCACTATGGCCGTCGGTTCTCAGTTTATCCCTTCAATTCGCGGCATGCATAATTCAGGCAGCCTAGTCGATATAAATGAAATTGATGGCTGGGTGATTGATAACCCGAGTATTGTTCGTGCGACACCTGATAATCAGGCCATTACTGCGATTGGTAAAGGAACCGCTATCGTCTACCCAATCGCTGCGGGCATGCAGTCTATTGAGCCTGTCACTGTTACAGTCGAATAAATACTATTAATCATGATAGCGGTGCTAGATGATACCTGCGGTAACTATATCCAGTTGATGCAGGAGCTATAATACGCTTGCGAAATACAATGTGATAGGAATTAAAGGCCGAGCTAAGCTCGGCCTTTTTGACTATTTATACTGCCAATTCAACAGCTTCAGCCTGATCGGCTTGCTGGTTTCGTTTACGTCGATAGGTGAACAGCATGCTCAAGCTGATGATGGCCGTGACCAACTCTGCGAACATAATGCTTGCCCAAATGCCATTCTCCGGAAATAGCTGAGGAAGCAGTAATACCCCAAGTGCAACGAAAATAAACCCTCGGCCAAGTGAAATGACTGTGGCTTGGTTGGGTTTGGCAATCGCTTGAAATAGGTTAGCGATAACCATATTTAATCCCATCAAGGGAATGCCAAGGAAAAACAGGCTCAGTGCCGTTGCAGAAAGTTCGATCAGATCCCCTGCTTCTCCGAAGTACCAAGTTGCAATTTGAGGTGCGGACCACCAAATAACCAATAGAAATACGATGCCGCTACCAATTGCTGTTTTCAAGCCCAACGCAAGTGTTTGGTCGATGCGCTGTATTTGGCTTGCTCCATGGTTGAAGCTCATGATTGGCTGACAAGCCTGGGCAATGCCGACCATGACAAAAAGGGCAAAGACACCGATATTGGTTGTCAATCCATAGGCAATTATATGACTTTCTCCAAATTGGCTTAACAGTACATAATTAAACAGCAATATAGTTAAAGCCGACGTAACTTCAATAAAGAACGTTGGCATGCCTAATGTGACTATATCTTGAGCTTTGTTTAGGCGAACCCCTTTTATATTCAGTGTTAACGAACCTTGCTTTCGCACAAAGTGGCTGAGCAGAATAAGAAAAATAACAACTTGTGCAATTGCTGTCGCAATAGCTGCGCCTTTCATACCCATGTCAAACTCGATGATGAATATGTAATCGAGTACTAAATTGGTGATCGCTCCAATAGACATTGCATAGGTCGCCAACTTTGGGTTTCTATCGTTGCGCACAAAGCAAGAGAGTACCCAGCCAATTGAGTAAATAACAAAGAATGGCATTAGTACTGAGAGAAAGTCATAGGCCAATTCAGCCATGTAACCACTTGCCCCCATGAGTGCGATGAGTTCATCGAGCCAAACCAGTGCAAACACGACACCTAAGCTAGAAAGCAGAGTGACGAGCAGCAGAGATTGATTAAGCCAGATCTGACCTGACTTGGTATTGCCCTTTCCCTGATCAATCGACATTCTAGCCGCGCCACCAATACCTATCATCATTGCGATAGCGGTAAAAATAGAAAATGGCGGAATCACAAGGGATAGGGCTCCAAGCCCATCGGCCCCAACACCCTGACCGACAAACCAACCGTCACCGATAATAAACAGAGACTTAATGATCATTCCCGTCAAGGCTGGCCATAGGTATTGATAGAAAGATTTTGATATTGGATCAGTTTTTAGATTGATATCCATTGTATGTAATATAACCAGCTAGATGAATTAAGTGGCCGGTATTATCAGTACATTGGCACAATGGATAAATGGATTATCTGCTTATAGTGTTGCACTATCTACACATCTTAGCCTAAATTGCGCCGGTGACTCCTTCATATTGCTACGGTAGAAGCGGCTGAAATAGGCGGGATCGGCAAAGCCCAATTCAAAGGCAATTGTCTTGATGGTCTTGTTTGAAAAGGCCAGATCTCGGTTGGCTTCTAACATTACCCGGTCGTGGATCAGTTGGGTGACTGTCTTGCCGAGATCGGCTTTGACAATTTCATTGATACGCTTATTGGTGATTGCCAACGCATCAGCATAAAACTGGCAGTGTTTTTCTTGTTTGTAGTGCAGGTCTATCAGTTCGATAACTTGGCCGACACGTGGATCCCGCTCTTCCCCTTTCAATGCGTTGTTGGTTGAAAAGCGCAGCAGATAGCGAAGAAAGCAGTTAATCAGTGATTCGACTAAAGCCCAGTCACAATCTGATCGCTCGCATTCTTGTTGGATCAAGGTGAAGATAGGGTGCAAATATTGGTTGCCTTGCTCAACACAGTCTAGGTAAGGAGAGCGGTTGCTGCGAACTGCGAACACGCTATCGACCAACTGTGTGCTCCGTTTGTTGGTTTCGACAAAGCCATGAGCAAACACCAACAAGCGAACATTACTTCCTTCGGGTGAGGACTGGTGTACCTGTCCAGGGGCGACGGTAAAAAAGCGCCCGACTTTATTCTGGTACTCAACAAAATCAATGTTTTGTGTCCCTGAGCTATCCAAGCACCATATGATCTCCCAATACTCATGGCGATGAGGATCTGTGTATGGTTCCTCCTGTCCAATAGGGCCGTCAATGGCCCTGCAAGGTTCACCGAGGATCAATCGAACCGGCTTCACGGGCTTCACTTATTTGTCTCTCTAACCACATACCTAACTGTCTGTAATATACATTATTGCAAAGCAATCTAGCTTAGTTTCTTCACAAGTCATGAACGAGGACAATCAGAGATGTGTCAAACGAAAGAAGTAAGTATTAACGTGTTGAATGCCAGCTATAAATGAAACTTGGCACCAATAAAAAAGGGGCGATTTATCGCCCCAACTCGATGATGAGTATTTATTATTGATGGCTGACAATAACAGCCATCTCGTCACCATCTGTCAATGGTTTACCGCGCAAGTCGTTGTAGGTGGCCTTTACTTGCAACCCATGCGGCTCAAGCTCCGCTTTTAGCATGTCCAGTGTAAAGTGCTGCAGCCAGTTGTAGACCGTCCACTCTCTTTGCGCTTCACTGATGACATACTTGTCCAGTGTGACGAGATCATCACCGTAAGTGAAGGAAGATTGGATACACCAGTACTCTTCAGCGCTCCAAAAACCATTCATCGAGTTCTTGGCTAGGGTTAGCGACTCAGTTTGTTGTTCAAACCTTTTCGCGGTATAGACGTCTAGTGCAATTACCCCGTTTGGCGCAAGTAACGACTTGAATTTACCCAGCAAGGTAGAGCGTTGCGCTGGGTTTAGCGCACAAAAATCGCACATCACCATGGAGATTAAATCAAACTGGCGTGAGTCACTGTAGTCAAGGTAATTCCCTAGGTGGTACTCGATATCTAAGTTGGCAAACTTGGCTTGCTCAGTCGCGAAATCTAACGAGTTTTGCGAGAAATCGAGCCCTATGACGGTTCCTATTCCCTGCTTCTTTAGGCGTTGGGTATACAACCCCGGGCCGCAGCCAAAATCGATCGTTTTCGATGACTGGCCAAGCTTGAATTCTGAAACCAGCCAGTTTACCGACTCATCGATAAAATCGAATGAACGGGAAGCCGCTTCGATCTCCGGATTGAGGTGATAGGCCAGCATTTGTTTGGCGATATGGCTATCTGTCCACAATACATCGGCAGTATATGTAGACCAAACAACAGGCTTTGCAGTTGCTTCATTGATTTCTTTGAACATTTTGTAATTCCGACAATAAATTGGTTGTCGTCCTTACAGGGTCTTTAGGTGTCTTAATCAGCCTAAAATGACGTAAGGACGCTTGTTAATTTGAGTTTGTTGAGAAAAAATCATCGGAAACCTCCTTGCTAAATAGATAAGAAACGTGTGGAATTTATCAGCAATTAGGGAGCTTGGCAACGCAATATATGAGTAGTAAAAGTCCCATTGAATATAAAGGCTATAGCCTAGCCACATGTTCGACAGCGATTGGTTGTTGAGCATGTCTCCAACATTGACATCGAAATATAAATACAAGTAAATCATAAACTTGCTGGGTTAATGAAAGTTGGTGTGTTTAAAAATAAAAAAAGCCTGGGTAAATGCCCAAGCTTATTATTTAGTTGAAGTCTCCAAACAGTTTATTCTGCTTTAATCGGCTTGATCTTAAAGAACAGCGCATAGTTCAGCGGAATAACCACCAAGGTCAGAACTGTCGCAAACAGCAGACCAAACATGATTGTCACCGCCATGCTCTTGAAGAACGGGTCAATCAGCAATGGCGCAACACCAAGGATGGTTGTGGTTGCCCCTAAGATCACTGGCCTTGCCCGGCTCATCGCTGCATCAATGATGGCATTGTAAGGAGCCTTACCTGCACGTACTTCATTGTCGGCCTGATCAACCAGTACTATCGCATTCTTCACCATCATCCCGATCAAGCTTAGGAAGCCCAATGTCGCCATGAACTCAAACGGCGTCTGGAAGATAATCAAGCCAATGGCGACACCAACCACCGCAAGTGGGACTGTCAACCAGATAACCAGCGCCTGGCGGATACCATTAAACATGAATACCACTGCCAACACCATCGCTGTGAAACCGTAAGGTGCTGATAGCATCAGGCCTTCATCTGCCTCTTTGGCATCTTTGTATTCACCGTGCCACTCAAGCTGGTAGCCCACAGGCAGTGGCATGCTTTCGATTTCTGCCTTGATTGACTCGAACGCTGTTGACGTCAGTACTCCCGGGGCAGGATCAGCCTGCGCCATAATGGTCGGAATACGGTCCACGCGCCTTAGCATTGCATCTTGCCATACCAAATCATTCGATTCGATCAGCTGGTTTAATTGGATGAAGCTACCTGCTTTTGAGCTAAACACCTGAGTATTTTCAATTGCATGCTCATGGTTGCGCTCATCATGAGGTGCGCGCACAACAATTGGCACCAAGTCGTTGCCTTCGCGGTAGACACCGACCTGCCTGCCCGACAAGGTCTGCTCTATTGCACTGTTCAGCTCTTGGGTCGTCAAGCCGAACTGCTGCGTTTTTTCTGCCGAAAATACTGGGCTTAGCACTGGCACCTGCTGTCGCCAGTCATCTTGTACAGCAATCAGGTTCGGGTTGTTGTGCATCAAATCTTTTGCCTGCTCTGACAGTTGGCGAAGTACTGTACTGTCAGGGCCTTTGAATGCCGCTTCTATTTTCTTACCGCCGCCAGGGCCTAACATGAACTTCCACACATTGATCGAGGCATCTTGGTAGCGCTCGCTCAGTTCAACCTGTAGCTCGGCTACCAGTGTTTCTATCGCATTGTGGTCGTCGACATCGACCAATAGTTGGCCATAGCTCGGATTCTGAGGCTCGGCTGAGTACGTCAGCATAAAGCGCAGGCCGCCAGAGCCAATGAAGCTGATGGTATTGGTGACGCCGTCTTTTGCACTTACATCTTTCTCAATATCTAGCATGATGCTTTCAGTGCGCGAGATATCTGAGCCTTGCGGCAGAAATACATCAATCGCAAATTGTGCCCGCTGTGACTCTGGCATAAAGCCTGGAGGCACATAGCCGAACGCTTTGACACCCATAACGAAAACCGCAATCACCACCATGATGCTGGTTTTTTGGTTGCTGAGTACTTTAACTAATACCTTGTGGTAAAGCTTGCTGACTCGCCCTGGCTTGGCATTAGCCTTTTTCGCATTGATTTTAATAAAGTCATGGCACAGTAACGGGGTAACGGTAATCGCTAATACCCAGCTCAAGAACATCGAGTAGAGGATCACCCAGAACAGTGAGCCGGCATATTCTCCCATGTTTGATGGTGACAAGCCGATAGCACTGAAGGCACAGATCCCGACGATGGTACCACCCAGCAGCGGCCACTTGGTCTCATCGACGATTTCAGCAGAAATTTCTTCGCGATTCGCTTGTGGATTTTTCTGCAGTCGGGTCAGAATACCGTCAGTCACTACGATGGCGTTATCAACCAGCATTCCCAAGGCAATGATCAAAGCGCCTAGAGAGATACGCTGCATGGCGATGTCGTCAATCAGCATGACAATCAGGGTGCCAGCCACAGTTAGCACTAGGACGAAGCCGATGATGATACCGGTGCGCACACCCATAAAGAGCAGCAAGACCACAAAAACAATGACAACCGCGGCAATCAAGTTATTGATGAAATCAGCGACCGACGCTTTTACCGATTCAGACTGAATCGACACATCGTGCAATTCAATACCCACAGGCCGCTGGCTTTCCAGCTCGGCAATACGGGCAGTGACCGCATCACCCATCTCGACCACATTACCGCCAGCGACATTTGAGATCCCAAGGCCAATCGCACGCATACCGTTGTAACGCATCAGCACGGAAGTTGGCTCCTGGTAGCCACGGGTAACCGTTGCGATATCACCAAGGCGCATAATGGTGTTATTTTCACCGATACCGATCTGTAGGTTTTTCAGGTCATCAAAGGTACGCACGCTTGAGGTCGGCACGACGGCAACGCGCATGGACTCGGTTTCCAATGTACCTGCCACGGTGACCATATTTTGCTTTTGCAGTACTTGATAGACTTTCTCAGCAGAGAGGCCAAACTGCTCCAGGCGGGCACTGGCAATCTCGACAAAAATCGCTTCCTGCTTTTCTGCCATGGTGGTGGTTTTCGAAACCCCCGGCACCAGTACCAGCTCTCGCCTTAGCTCATCCACATAGTTTTGTAGCTGCTTATCGGTGTAGCCTTCACCCGTTACCGCATAGAACTGGGCAAAAACATCGGCAAAGTCGTCGTTGACGATAGATGGCCCGGCACTCGGCGGCAGCATACGCTGGGCATCATTGATTTTCCTGCGCAGCTTATCCCAAACCTGCTGCAGCTCGGCATCGGTTTTAGAAAAGCTGCGTTTGATTTCAACGGTGACTTCCGACATGCCTTGCTTGGAGACAGAGGTGACTTCATCCAATTCCTGTAATGACTGTACCGCTCCCTCGATAACATCAGTGACCTCATCTGCGACTTCTTGTGCTGTGGCGCCAGCATACGGCGTCACGATGACGGCTTGGCGGATCACAAACTCAGGGTCTTCAAAACGGCCAAGCTTGAGATAGCTAAGGTAGCCTCCGATCAAGGTCAGGGCTATCAAGACCCAAACGCTGGTGCGTTTCGCCAATGTGTAGCGAGCGATATTCATTATTTAGCCTCCATCAGAGTGGGTCTTACCGTCATGTTTTCAGAGAGGTTTGCCGTGCCTGCCACGACGATTTGCTCGCCAACGTATAAGTTGGCAGTCACTTCTACTCGGTTTCCTTTCAGCGTACCTGTTGTAATGAAGCGTTTTTCTAGCTGGTTATCACTGTTTACTAGCCATAGGTACTGTTGGCCTTGGTTATCGGGGATCACTGCCGACAATGGAACCGAAATAGAAGACGATACGGTTTGATTGTCTTCACCCGGGACAACCCGAACAGTCATACCCGGCAAAACTGTTGTGTTGTTGAGGTCAACAAAACCCATTGTCACCTCGTAGGTTTGGGTAACCGGATCAGGCTTGGTTGAGTAGGTTCTCAACGCCAGTTCAAACTGCTTGCCTGATAACGCAGGAATTTGTGCCATCACTGTTGGCTGCTGTTGCTCTTCTTTAAGCATCAGCCTTTCTGGGACATCGATAACTACCTCCATATCGGAGAGGTTATGGAGAGACAAAACCGCTTCATTAGCCTGAACCAGCACATGGGTGTTGCGGTGTTTGCGGCTGATCATGCCGTCGAACGGTGCTAGCAGCCGGGTTTCTTCCAACCGGCGCTTGGCCTCATCCAAGCGGTGGTTGGCTAAACGGAAACGAACTTCTATTTCTTCCAGTTGGCTCTTTGAGATGGCTTGGCTAGATTCAAAGATGGACTTGGCACGCTGGTATTCGGTTTGGGTGTTACGCATTTCAACGCGAGCTGAGTTTAGGTTGGTTTCAGCGTCTTTGGGGTCCAGTTTAGCCAGCAAATCGCCTTTCTTCACTTCATCACCTTCTTTGACCAATATCTCGACCAAGCGGCCTGAAGAGCGAAAAGAAAGATCGGCACGCTGTGCAGCTTGAACAGTACCGCTCAGGCTCAATGCTGAGTTATTGGAAAAGGTGACAATTTCCGTCATAGCCGGACGGACAACAACAGCTTTTATTTCTGATTCTGGCTCTGCGTTACAACCTGTTAAAATGACGACGGATAGCGTTAGGCTAATCGCGACTTTCAATAGTTTGTAATTGGGCAAGGTTGGAAGTGTTAACTTCATTGCTGCTGTCTCCGAAATAAACTGTATTATTGTGTGTTTTTTGCTTTAAGCCGTTGCGTCTGAAATACGACTGTTTTGATGGGGCTAATGGTAAAGAGTGGCCTGTGATTACACTACGTTTAAGAGATATTCATTTTTGGCAGAGCATGCTTTTGATATGTAAATTCATTATAAACAATGGTTTGTTGGTTTTCGTATTGGCTTAATAACTGTGGTGGTTTAATAACTGAGGTGGTTGGGTGTTTATGTGCGGTGGCAGTTCTTGCCGTTCTTGCAGGTATTGAGTTTGGCTTTGAGGTTGGCGTTGATAGTGTGGGTTGAGAAAGGCTAGAAAGAAATGAGAAAATTTAATAGGTAGCTACTTAGGTCGACTCGGAAAATGGTAATAATAAGCAAGGCCCAGAAAAGAGACTCAAAGATTAAATGCAACTTGACCATGTCGATACTCCTTCATTATCCCCAATAATATTGGGGCGAAATTATGAACCTGAGATATTAAACCCATATTGCGGTTTTATTTTTCATTGAGGTTATTTGGGGTGTTGGCTGTTTAAGGAGGAGTGTATGGAAAATAAAGCTGATTCACCATGGTTAAGAGAAATTCATATTTGGGTATTGCTTGTTGTAGGCCTGGCTAGTGCTCAGATCAACCGATGGCTGCACAGCGTTAAATTAATTTCTGGCAGCCATCTGAGTTTAGGTAACTTGGGAATTGAGGCTTAATCCTCGTTGATATCCTGAATATTGATCACCAGTTGCTCCCAGTTTCTTTGGTTTTCAATATCAAACTGGGCACCTTGCTCATCAGCCCAGGTAAAGCGTTTGATAGCCGCCGTTTTACTGGTGGCCTGGTACAGCCAGTAAGCTTCGGCTTTAAGAGCGTCATCGATTGGCCTGTCGATAGACTCATAGACTGTCTGTTTGCAGGCGTTGATGGATTCGGCTGGGAACTTGGCGATGCGTTTGGCGAGTGTCTCGACGTACTCACCGATTTCATCGGGTTCGAGTGCCTTGTTAATTGTGCCGTAGGCTTCGGCTTCATCGGCATCAAAATCTCGGGCACTGAGGATGATCTCCAGTGCTCGACCTAATCCTGCCTGGCGTGCCATACGCGAAGCACCGCCACCGCAAGGTAAGATCCCCATTGCCACCTCCATCTGCATAAATTTGTATTTCCCGCGTGCGGCAAAGCGCATGTCACAGGCCAGTGCAAACTCATGGCCGCCACCACGGGCGTAGCCTTCAAGTTTGGCGATTGTCGCTTGTGGCAGTTTGCTGATGCGTTCTAAAACAGCTTGCAGATCGAGGAGTTTGGCTTCGTTACGGGCGACAGCATCTTTGGACATATCGCGCAGCAGGTTGGTATCGTAATGGCATACCCAGATTTCAGGGTTGGCAGATTGGAACACGACGACTTTGACTTCGCGGTCACGCTCTAGCCGCAATGCCAGGCTGTTAAGGTCGGCAAGCATTTCTTGCCCCTGTACATTAACTGGGGGAAAATCAATGGTTACCCAGGCGATACCTTCCTCAACGTTGACGGTAAACGTCGTGAAATTCTTATATTCCATCGTGTTACTCCTCATCTCAGCATCCACTATTGCGTAAGTATATGAATCGAATGAATATCAGAGTCGTGCAGACAAATTAGTTGAAAGAAGTGTTTTGCACACCTTAAAAACTAGGAGAGGAGAGACTGTCGGTAAATTAGAGATAATGGAAAAGAGAATATGGGTTTTCCATATAATCGCCATGGGTTGAATAAAGCAAAAGCAATGCAAACACCATGTTACATCAATACCCAGCGGCGCGCCTTACCGTAAACTGCCATCTGTTTATGTGCATTAACCCCTGAAGATTTGATGAGCCAGAACGATATCTTGCAAAAAATAGCCACTTTTACGTCGATTGAACAGGCACTGGAGTACTTTGACATTGACTTTGATAGCAAGTTTATCAATGAGTACCGTACCCAACTAGTTAAGCGATTTAATGGTTACCTGTTGATTTCAAAACCGGATGACTGGTTCTCTGCCCGCCGGGCACTGAAAAATGCCTATTGCAAAGTGCAGCGTGGCCGGTTGGACCCGCATACCCGCTCTGCCTGCCGAGGCTGTACTTCGTGTCAGCGCCGGTAATCCTGGGGGGATAACTTTTCGATATGAAAAAGCCGGATCAGCAGGGGACACTGATCCGGCTAGTAGTGGTTGATATCCCGTTGCCAGCTTTAGATTGGCACGACAAGGATATCAACAGGGGATTTATTGATCAGGTGCTTAGAGTAGGAAATGATTTTACTCCAGAAGTCGTGGTGGTGACCGCAGATGATCAGATCCACATCTTTTTCCGGGATAATATCTTGTAGCTTACTGCTCAAGTCACCGGTACCGACCAAGAAGTGCTTGATGGGATAATCGGTATTGGTTTCAAAGGCCCTGAGTTGTTCCATTTTAGGCTCACCCAAAGGCGTTTCGTTCGGGGATTGCTTGATATCAATCAGCTCGGGATAGATCTCCCCGTGCGTACCGTCAATATGGACAAAAGAGACCTCTGCATTGAGTAGCTTGGCTAGAAAAACAGCTCTATCAATTAGCACATTGGTTTCTTCGGATAGTTCCAGTGCCACTAGGATATGTTTGTATTTCATCACGACGCCCTCCTGCTGAATAAAATATCCAAGTCACTTCAAGGTCATTGGGTATATCCCCAGCATAGTTCGAGACGGAAAAAAATAGTGTCGAAGATGTCTCAGAATAGCTAAAAAGCATATAATTTATTGATATGTAATACAATAATGCTGCACGATGATAGACAATCAGTATTGTGTAAAAACGGCAATATAACCGACAAAGCTCTTTTGCTAAAACCTAGCTCTCTAAAACATAGTTACCTTTCCCAAATAGGCGGATCACCTATTTTTTCCAGAATATAGTCAATAAAGACCCGCACTTTTGCAGGCAGCACATTCGATTTTGGATAAACCAACCAAATAGCTGATTGGTCCGTGATTTCAAAATTAGGCAGGACATGGACTAATTGTCCGCTTTTGAGCTCATTGTGGACACTCCAGTAGGCGTTCATGGAAATGCCAACGCCAGCCATTGTTGCCACCCGCATCGTAGAACCGTCATCGCAAACCACCCGGCTCTTAGCGTGTTTGGGTGGGAATGAACAAGAAGGTAGCTCAGTATTGGTTGATGTTTCCTGAGAGGTTAGATCCCTGGCACTGTCACGCATGAAAACCAATAGCTGGTGCTTTGCTAAGTCTTGGGGAGTTTGAGGGGTGCCAAACTGAGTGAGGTAGTTCGGTGAAGCGCACAGTATCCGCCTGTCGTCAGCCAGCTTCCGAGCCTTGAGGTTGCTGTCTTCGATAGCGTAGTTGCGAAGGGCGAGATCGAACCCTCCTTCGATCAGGTTGACCTTGGTATCCGACATCCTTAGTTCAAGATTGATACCGGGATAGCGGGCAAGAAACTCAGGTAATATTGGGGCGATGTAAAGCTGACTGAATGTGCTGGTGGCGGCAAAACGTAGTGTCCCTGATACCTTTTTTGTGCTGTTGCTCAATATGGCACGAGCCGCATCTTCTTGGGCGATAATTTCCCGGGCAAACGGCAAGAACTTCGCCCCTTCGGCAGAGAGGGAGACTTTGCGGGTAGAGCGGTGCAACAGATCGGCGCCAATTTGGTGTTCGAGTTTGGCTAACTTTGCCGATGCGACAGCCGGAGCTAATCCTAGCTGGCGCCCAGCAGCACTGATATTGAGCATATCGGCCGCGAGGACAAATAGCCGAATACCGTCAATATCCATATATCCTCGCTAAGTAATAAGTAAATAGACGACAAATAATCACAGCTGAAAGGGGAGCGTTATCTTTTACTTTCGACAGTGTAGGCGACCGCGCTGAAGTTAGTGATATCAATTCTAAAACCTAGTGGTGATAGGGGTTAACGCTCGGCAAGCCAATGCGTAGGCGACATGCCTGTTACCTTGCGAAAGGCGCGGGCAAACCCTGAGCGGTTACTATATCCCACCGCGTCAGCTACATAGGCCAGTGCTTTGCCTTTTTTGAGCAGGCTCTGTGCCAATTCTATCCGCCAACGCATTTGGTAGTCACCTGGCGTAGTGCCCACTACGGACTTAAAGGACTCCATGAAGACAGTGCGTGACATCGCAGCTTCACTAGCAAGCTGTTCCATTGAATATGTCTTGTCTGGCGTATTGTGGAGCATTTCAAGCACTCGGGCCAGTTTGGGGTGAGATAAGCCAGCGAGCATACCTTCATCAAGGGTTTGCTGCTCGATACTTTGGCGTATGAGCAAAACCAGCAAGATTTCACACAGCCTATCGATAATGAGCTTTTTTCCGGGGCTTTGGGCAAAGGCTTCAGCAAAAAGCTGTTCGACAATCGCGGATAAGGGGCTGGTTTGATCAAGTGGGACAGCCATTAATGGGGGCAAGGCGGTGGTAAAAAGGTTGTCCGTCCCTGCTCCGTAATCAACGGTGGCACACACCAGCTCAGTGCTGCTAGCTCTGTCGGGACTGGCTTCATCTTGGGAGCCCATAGGAATATTCTGCGGATAAAGAGAGTGCGCAGATGGTCGAGGAATAAAGATCAGACTAGGCTTGTCGAACTGATGATGGGTATTGCAGTGGTCAATGATTGTAAGCCTTCCGCGCTTTAAAAGGTGGAGGTGGCCAGAAGAGATAGCAGGATCATCAAAGCGGGAAATACCGCAGAGGGTGCCGGTATAGAATACCCCGGCTTTTACCGAGAAGTGCTGCATCAGCTGGGAGAGATGATCTTGATCCATGGCCATAGTATTCCTTATTCTTCGTTAAGCTCATTCACCAGTTTCGTACTATCGGTATCAAGTATAGGGCTGATGTATCCCTATAGGTCGCAGGAGCCAGCTAAATTTACTCTACGTCATTAAGTTATACGGAGAGTCACTATGGCTACTTTCACCGCAACAATACGAAATCTATCCGCTGTTTCACTGCTTGGTTTATCGATGACAGTGTTGGCGGCCGATATTGATATCAATGCCGATGAGAAAGATCTGGCAATCAAAGGCTATGATCCTGTTGCTTACTTTACCGACCAGCAGGCAAAGCTCGGTATCAGTGCCTACAGTGCCACTTACAAAGGGGCGACTTATCACTTTGCGAGTAAAGAAAACAAGGAGCGCTTCGAGGCTAACCCTACCGAGTATGTGCCTCAGTATGGCGGCTATTGTGCTTTCGGTGTGGCAATGAACAAGAAGTTTGATACCGACCCTGAAGCCTGGAAAGTGGTGGATAACAAGCTTTATCTCAACCTGGATAAATCGGTGCAGAAACGCTGGCTTGAAGATACCGCAGGTTACATTGCCAGTGCCGATAGCAACTGGACCAATATCAAACTGATTGAAGCCGATAAGTTATAGCTGACTGATACGTAGTTGTTTAAGGTCGTGGTTTTAGGTAGTGATTATTAATTTCCTCCTTAATTATTACGCTTGTCACAGCATCACTAGCAGGAGTTTGGGTATGCTGAGTATTGTCTATAATCAAGTGAAGTTATAGGCAATACTTACCCCCGTTTATTTGTGAAGGAAAGCAAATATGACCTGCCAATCTGCTGTGGTGACGCCTGACATCACCTTAATGATGTCGGCATGGTTTAACCAAGACTTCCGCCTCTCTAACGACTTCCCTGTGTAGTCTCTTTGCTCGGGCTTTCCGGGCCAATCAATCCATATAAACGATGTCATCAGTGTGGCCTTCACACCGTTGAGTTATTTGTATTTTGCCGCTAGCAGACAAATGCAAGCGGCACAATTGGAGTAAAGAGATGAAAAGGATCCCAGAACCATTCCGTATCAAGATGGTAGAGCGTATTCGGATGACGGATAAAGAAGACCGTCGTCAGGCTTTAATCGCAGCAGGTTACAACCCATTCATGTTACGTAGCGAAGATGTCTATATCGATCTGCTGACTGACTCGGGCACCGGGGCTATGAGTGACAACCAGTGGGCTGGTTTGATGATGGGGGATGAGGCGTACGCAGGCAGCCGCAACTACTACAACCTCTGCCAGGCAGTTGAACATTTCTTCCGCTATAAGCTAACTGTGCCTGCCCACCAGGGACGCGGAGCTGAGCAAATCCTGTTTCCATGCTTGGTAGAGCGGATGCGCAGTGTCAGGGGAGGGACTGAAGCGATATTCCTTTCCAACTTCCACTTCGATACCACCGCCGGCCATATTGAAATGAGCGGTGGCAAGGCCATCAACCTGCTGACCGAAAGTGCTTTTCATACCTCTACCTACGATAACTGGAAAGGTAACTTTGACCTCGAGAAGCTTGAAGCGGCGATTGATAAATACGGCTCGACAAACATTGCTGCCATCATTACCACGGTGACGTGCAATAGCTCGGGGGGGCAGCCGGTCGCGATGGAAAACATGCGGGCAGTGTATGAACTGGCACAGAAGAATGATATTCCCGTGGTGATTGATTCTGCCCGGTATTGTGAAAATGCCTATTTCATCAAGCAGCGTGAAGCGGGTTATGCAGATAAATCCATTCTGGAGATCATCCGCGAAATGTACCAATACGGCGATATCCTGACAATGTCGGCGAAAAAAGATCCCATGGTCAATATCGGTGGGCTTTGCTGTATTAAAGATCATGAGGACTTGTTCCAGGCAGTAAGAACCCGCTGCGTGCCGATGGAAGGCTTTGTCACCTATGGCGGTATGGCAGGTCGGGATATGGAAGCCTTGGCGCGAGGGCTCTATGAAGCGGCTGATGAAGACTTTCTCCATTACCGTATAAGCCAGGTGAAATACTTGGGTGAGCGGTTGCGCGAGGGAGGCGTACCCATCCAGTATCCTACTGGCGGGCATGCGGTGTTTGTCGATGCCAAGAAGATGCTGCCCCATATCCCTCCCCACCAGTTTCCGGCCCATGCCCTGTGCAATGAGCTTTATTTGGAATCTGGCGTGCGGGCAGTGGAGATTGGTTCGTTGCTGATGGGGCGGGATCCGCAAACCGGCAAGCAAAAGGACACGGCACTGGAGCTGATGAGGCTGACTATCCCAAGGCGTGTCTATACCAACGACCACATGGATTATGTGGCTGATGCCTTGATCGCAGTAAACCAACGGGCAAGTGAAATACGTGGCTTAGAGTTCGAATACGAGCCGCCCGTTTTGCGTCACTTCACCGCCAAGCTGAAGCCGGTGTCGGACTAACTGCACTAGCGATTAAAACGTCACATCGCTGAGATAACCACCGTGAGCCATCGGCTTACGGTGGTTTTGACGTATCTCTAACCTAGCGATGACGCTGCGCCCACAATCCGCGCATTAGAATAAAAGCCAAGTTTTATGAGAATGCTCATTAAGGAAATCAAGATGAAAAAGACCTTACTTGCACTGGTTGTGGCTGGCTTCGTACTGGCGGGATGTGATCAAAAAGCCACACCGGAATCCCCATCTCAAACAGAGATTGAAGCTGCTGTGGTTGTTGAAAACCCAACCGAAGCTGGTGGCGCGACAACAACAGAAACACCGGTGACTTTGCCAGAGGTTGAGCAAGCGGATGCGGTTCCTACACAGCTCCCTGAAGTGGCACAGCCAGTCGCTGATTCTGCCCATAGCGCCCGCAATGCTCTGGACTGGAATGGTACTTATACCGGCATCCTGCCTTGTGCTGATTGCGAAGGGATCAAAACCGAGCTAGTGGTAAAAAAGGATGGTACGTTTATCCTGACCGAGGTGTACCTAGGCAAGGAAGACAATACCTTTGAATACGAAGGTTCTTTTAACTGGAATACGGCAGGTAATACCATTGCCTTGCCGGGCGCTGGTGATGATGCGGTGCAGTATTTTGTCGGCGAAAACCAGTTGTTCCGTCTAGACAAAGATGGCAACCGGGTAGAGGGCGACTTGGCGAGCCACTACGTGTTGCGTAAGCAGTAACAAGAACAAAAAACAGCCACCGAAAGGTGGCTGTTTTATCTTGTACGTATCGAAAGTCTAGTCGACAAGCTCTACATCTGTTTTTGGTACGCAGCAACAGGCGAGTACTTTGCCTGATTCCTTCTCACCCGGAAGTAAGGCGGGTACATCGGGTTGATCCACCTCACCGGATTCCAACGTCATTTTGCATGCCCCGCAGAAACCGGCTCGGCAGCTGTTGGAGATATTGAGGCCAGCGGCTTCAGCCTGTTCCAGCAACGTCTTTTGGTTATCGCCACTGAACATATTGCCGTTGATACTGATAGTCACTTCTTGGGTTTTATTGCTCTCGCGTGTGACTGGGCCAAACGCTTCCTGGTGATAGTGGGTGGCATCAAGGCCTGCTTTAAGCAGAAGGCCTTTGGCACTTTCCATGAAGTTGTGTGGGCCGCAAACGAACACTTGTCGCTCGGCTAGATCTTGAATTTGAGTTAAGTGGTTAGCTTCAAGACGGCCTGACAACCCTTTCCAGTCTTTGTCTGGTCGGCTGAGGGCGATCATTACTTTTAGCTGGGGGAACTGCTTTTCTAGCGTTTTCAATTCCTCAAGGTAAGGAATATCTGCTTGGCTACGGCATTGGTGGTAGAAAATGACATCGCGCACTTGGTTATGGTCGGCCAGGTAGCGCAGCATCGAAATCATAGGTGTCACGCCGCTTCCTGCTGATAGTAGCAACAGCTTGTCGGTATGGTGACCTAAGTGAAAACTGCCATCAGGCTGCTGAGCCACCAACGTATCGCCAACTTGGAAATGGTCGTGGAGCCAGTTTGAGATCCTGCCATCATCAACCCGTTTTACCGAAATGCCAAAACGGCCAGGGCGAGACGGGCTGGAGGAAAGGGTATAACGACGGGCAACATATTCACCGTTGATTTCTACCTGAATAGGCAGGTGTTGCCCTGGCTGGTAAGCAGGCAAAGACTGTTGTTTTGCTGGCTCCAGCCAGAATGTGCAAAAGTCACGGGCGATCTCTTCTCGCTCGACACAGGTCAAGGTAAGGGATTGAGCCCCGTTTTCAGGGTAGATCTCTTTAGGCTTGGTCTCGAGCACTTCAACGGTATCACCCGCCCTGATCAAGCCTTCGTTGAGAGCAACCAAGTTCTGGCCGAAGTACACCTCGCCACTGCCGTCTGAGCGGAATGAAGATAGCGTATTGAGTGGCTCTTTCAACGGGTTGAATTCGCCAGTTTTAGGATCAACCGTGGTTAGAATACAGCGTGAGCAAGGCTTCACGGCTTCAAATTCTACTTCGCCAATGCGGATGAGCTTCCAGCCATCTTCGGCAAATGCCTCGGTGCCTGAAACAACAAGGTTGGTTCGGAACTGATCCATGGTGTGATGCTGTGGGCTTCGGGCGTTGAGGGCATCCAGTGAGGCTTCGCTGATGATCAGCATCGGGTAGCCATCGGCAAAGCTGACATTCTGGCTGATTTTTGCACGGTGCCGCTCAGACTGCTCGCCGGTAAATAACAGCTGTACCGGCTCGCCAATGATCTGGCTGAACCAGCTATTGGCTGCTTCGGTAGTGAGGTAAGCCTTGAAGGTGTCTTTCCAGACAGTCGCTTCAGACTTGGCCATCGCAAAGTCGCTGTAATGCAGTTTCAAAGAGGGCTGTTCTGGGTAGTTAAGCACCAGGCCGTTGGCTAACAGTGCAGCCGACACCTTGACCAGTTGTGGGTGTTTCCTTGCTGTGATCATGCTGCCATCAGGCCGGGTAACCATGAAGCGGCGGTCAAAGCATAAACCTTGTTGCTCTACCCAGGAATGGGATTGGCTAATACCGGCAATCGATTTAACAGGGAAAACGTTTATTTGGCTTAACGCCGGATTTTTGGCTGATTGGCTCACAGTTATCATCCTTGTGTCGTTATTTTTTGTGCGGATAGCGTCATTCTACCAAATTGTTTTTTGTGAAGGTGCAAAATTAATTCATCACATTATTGATGGTCCCACAGTTATTAAGCATTTAATTGTTATTACCTCTGATTTCTGCTTTGTAAATTTATACTTATTTACAATATCGCTGTATAAGATTATGAATGTTATGAATATTTGTAATAAATGAGATGGTTTGGTCGTTCATAATAACTGGAAAATTAAAATATAACTAAAGAGGGAGCTATGAACCTACTTCGGCATTATGGGGTAAGGGCCAAATTATTGGCACTGATCGCCATTGCAGCCATTTTAATGCTTTTTAATACAGTATTTCAGGCTAATCAGAGTTATCAGAGTGATATTGCAGATCGCAAGGAATCAATGCAGGAGCAAGTCAAAGCGGCCATTTCCTTGGTGCAATATTATTCGGATAAATACCCGCTTGATGTCGACTTGGCCCAGCAAGAAGCCAAGTCGGCGCTGTCTGCAATGCGGTTTGATGGCGACAACTATTTTTGGGTGATCGCTACCGATAATTCGCTTGTTATGCATCCGCTTCGCCAGCAGCAGGAAGGTCAATCGATGCAGGCAGTGACAGATGCCTCTGGCAAACAGCATTGGCTGGAGATGACCACCATCGCTCGCCGTTCTGGTGCGGGGTTCTTGGATTACGCCTGGATTGCACCTAGCGGTGAGGTTTCTGAGAAAATCTCCTATGTCGAGAACTATGCAAAGTGGGGCTGGGTCGTCGGGACGGGTGTTCACCTGTTAGATATCGAAGAGCGTTTCTACAGCAGCGTTGTTTTCCAGGTCGGTGTCAGTTTTGGCGTTATTGCGGTGCTGGTGGGGCTAGGGCTTTGGATCAGCAATGATATCAGCCAACCGCTCCAGCAGTTGACTGATCGTGTTCGAAAACTCGAGCGGGGGGATTTGACACAGAATTTCTCCATGGATCGCATGGATGAAATCGGCCAGATAGCCGATGCGTTGCATCGTGCTTCTTCTGCTATGCGGACAACATTACAGGCCGCTAGCCAAAATGCTGAGCAGTCTATCAGCATGGCAGGCACCATCGCTGCGGCCAGTGAACAGTGTGCACAGTCTATTACTGAGCAGAACCAGCAACTTGCCCAACTGGCAACTGCGATGGAAGAAATGAGCGCTACTATTTCTGATGTCGCCCAGAATGCCGAGACGGTATCGACATCTACCGCAAACATTAACTCCCAAGTTGAGGCAAGTAACCAGCGGATGCTGCAGGCGATGGCCGCAATCCACAATGTATCAGAAGGCATTGCAAACTCCGATCAGCGGGTAGGAGAGCTCAAGCACGGTGTGGAAGAGATAGGTAATGTCACCCAGGTTATTCAGGGTGTGTCGGAGCAAACAAACCTGTTGGCGCTCAATGCCGCCATTGAAGCTGCCCGTGCCGGTGAGCAAGGCCGTGGCTTTGCTGTAGTCGCAGACGAGGTTCGCAACCTTGCCAGCCGTACTCAGCAATCAACCATTGAGATACAAGAAACCATTGATAAGCTGACGGAAAGTACGATTAATACCGTTAAATCGATGGCGGAAAGCACCGAGCAAACGCAATACAGTGTTGAGCATGCCGAGCAGGTTCAAAACGAACTGAAACGTATTGCTGGCTTAGTGACTGAGGCCAATGACATGATCATGCAGGTGGCCACTGCCGCAGAGCAGCAGGGTACGGTAACCGAAGAGGTCAACAACACCGTTAACCTTATCCATACTGCAACGGATGATATTAACATGGCGGCGCAGCACTTGGCGTTGGAAAGCCAGTCATTGAGTGAGGCGGCGGCCACATTGGGTGATCAGCTCAAGCAGTTTAAAGTGTAAACTACCTTTCCTCACTGTCTTCAAACGATAAAGCTCTAGCCTTCAGGTTAGAGCTTTTTTCTTTTTTGCGATATGACTTCCAATAACGCAAATATATGCACGCAAGTGCGCAATGCGTTGGTGTCCAATACGATAAAACTGATACCGTTTTAAGGTTGTTTTCCTCAAAGAAGAGGTGTGATTATGTGTTCTGCGCTTGGGTTAATGAACCCTGAAAATACCGTGTTAGGGGTAAACTACGACTTCCAATTCGACCATGGCATGGTGGTACTAAACCCACGGCACCTTAACAAGAGCGACAAGCTGCCGCTTGGCGAGCGGTTTTATTGGAAGAGCTTATATGGCTCGGTGACCTTGGTTCAGTTTGGCTGTGAGCTTCCTTCTGGCGGCATGAATGAAATGGGTCTGAGTATCCATTTATTAGAACAACGTGACGCAGTATACCCGCCACTGGACAAATCTGAGCAAGTACTGAGTGAGTTGCAATGGATTCAATATCAGCTAGATATGAGTAAGAACGTCGACGAGGTTGTCGCGAGCCTTGTACATGTGAAGCTGCAGTCCCATTTCATTTCACTCCACTACGTGATTGCCGACAGTGCCGGGCAAGCGGCCGTCATTGAGTTTGTGGCAGGACGTACCGAAGTGACAAGGTACGATGCTGCTCAACCTCTTGTTTTGACGAATCATAGTTTGGCAAAGTGCATGAGCCGTCAGGGAGATGCTAACAGAATTGCGGAAAATGCGTCTTTGTCCCGCTTTTTCCAGCTATATGACTACAGCCAGTCCTATCAGCAAGGGGGGGATCCGGAGTCCTATATTTTACAAGGCCTCGAAGACGTCGCGATTGGCGGGAAAAGGTTGGAATCCGATTCAAAGTTTTCTGCTTTGCAAAGCGTTGGCAGTTTCAGAACCTGCTGGCAGGTGCTGTTTTTCCCGGCAACGAAAACCATGAAATTTAATCACTTCGCGAGCAACAGAGGTTTTGAGTTGACGTTGGCAGACTTCGACTTCAGCTCATTGCTGGGTCGGATGAGTTGCGAGTATATCGCCTTGCCAAGTGAGGGGGGAAGACTTAGCCTGACGCCCTATACACAAGAAGAAAATCGCCGCGTAGTAGAAACCGCATATCGGCCGTATAGCCGTTATTTTCCCGAGCAGTTTGTCGAAAATATCGTGCGCTTCCCCGATGAGTTTGTGCCATAGCCTAAAGGCGGCAACTGCCGCCTTATTGGGTCAATGACCGCTTATTTAGTCAGTGCTTGATTCAGCCATTGATCAAACTGACCTTTTGGTAGAGCACCGTTGATGGTATCGACCATCTGGCCGTTTTTGAAAACCATAATGGTTGGGATGCTGCGGATACGGTACTGCGCGGCAAGTGCTTGCTGTGCTTCGGTATCAATTTTGACAAAGCGAACATCACCATTTCTTTCTTTGGCGACATCTTCAAAGATAGGGGCAAAACCCACACATGGGTTACACCAAGGAGCCCAGAAGTCTACTACGACAGGGTTGTCGCCCTGGATAAGGGAAAGGAAGTTATCAGTCGTACCTTCGATAGGCATACCATCAAGCAGGCGATCTTTACACGCACCGCAGTTTGCGATGTCGTTCACTCGCTCCGTAGGAATACGGTTCATTGCCTTGCAGTGAGGACAGCGGGTAGTCATTGTAGTCATATTCGGGTTCCAGTAAGTCTTGTTTCTTACTAATTTAACGACTACCCAAGTATAAGCAAAGCAGGATTAACAGATTCTATTGATAGAAATATTCTATCGATTAGGTTTACCTCTAAGTCTACGGTCGTTTTATCGTTATAGATTATGAATCAATGAGTAAATGCTTTAGTGGATCAGTCCGAGCTCTCTTGCTTCCTCGATAGTTAGGCCACTGGCACGAATGTCACGTAGCATTTCGATACGGCGGCGGGCTTCTGCCTGCTGGCGTTTGTTCTGGGAGATGTGTGAAGCGGTATCATCTTTGTAATCCCACTTTGAAGACACATCAGACATTTCATTATGATCGATAGAATTGATAGACACATTAACCTCCTAGATAACCTCTGCGTCGGAATCAACTTATCTTTATCAAACGATTTTGCTGACGTTAAGACGTTAAAATCCAGTTTGTGACACATCCCAAAAATGTGCAAAATCTATGAAAACTTGCTTTTCTCCTTATCCAAAGAGGGGTACTGTTGATGGTTCCCCTCCAGTAAAAAGTCTGTGCTCAGATCACTTTTTCAACCTGGCCGAATTCCATCTTTATCTCAGCGTTTTATAACCATTGTTAGGTCGAAAACCAACCGCTTAAGTGGTTGTATTTTATCGCTTTTGGTTGCACTTTGGCTGCATTGTTGATAACTTGGTCAATTGGTCTTGCCAAGTGTTTACAGCGGTCAGAATTTTCCATATTATCAT